>NZ_AP028934.1 GCF_036323475.1 Solobacterium moorei | reverse complement strand
TTAAAAAATATAGTACAGATAGGAAATATAGAGGTTTTCCACAGTTTTCCACAATTTTCGATGTGGATAAAAGTGTGGAGAAGTTATAAACAATGTTGATAAGTAGAAAAAAAGTGGATAACTTTTATAAAAAATAGGTTATACACAGAATACTGTTTAAAAAAACATACGATAAATAAAGGATAATTTATACTTTTCAACAGTTATCCACAATTGTGGATAACCAATGATTGTGGGATGTGAACAAGCTGTTGATAACCCAATACTTTATACATTTAAAAAAGTAGTTATCCCCAAGAAACTATTAAAAAAGATTGAATTTTAAACAATTCGTATTATATTGAAATTAGAAAGGATATATTTAGGGAAAAAGTATGAAAACTTACTTTAATTGGATCGTTATCAAAGATAAAAAGCAATATCTTTGGTTATTAGCGTTACCATTAGGCTTACTGAAAGCAATTCTCTTTGATATCCATGATCCGCAAATGTTTAATCGTCTCTTCGAGACAGTAATGGTTATGATGGTTTGTATTTATTTCTTTATTCGTTTTAATTCGTATTCACATTTCTTTAATCCAAATCATCCTAAATCAACAGATGTGAAGTAAAAAAATTCCCTGTGTACAATAAAATACACAGGGATAATTTTTATTTACTTAATTTTTAATACATGTTCCTTTGCATGAATTAAATCTGTAATCATATGGCAATATGGTGTAGAAATGCCTAAAGCATCACCCTTTTTAGCAACTGCACCATTGATGTAGTCAATCTCAGTTGGACGATGATTCTGAATGAGATCTTGATGCATTGATGGATAATGTGCAGCAGCTACAGATGTTTTCATAACATAGTCTTTAATCGCTTGTTCATCTAACTTAACACCTGTGGCTTCACTAACCGTTACAAATTCATGAATGATAGTATCTACGACACGGATAGCTTCTTCACTTGCGAAGAATTCACCGATTGTGCAATCAAGTAATGCACAAGTAGAGTTCATTGTGCCATTGACGCAAGCCTTACGCCAGATAGATGGTAATACATCTTCATCATATGTAACGTTTAGACCTGCTTGATTTAATACTTCTACAATCTTCTTAGCAGCTTCTTCACCATTCTTATCGATAGATTGTAAGTTTACAGAGCCCTTACTAATGAGTTTTGCTACACCTGGACCCTTTAATCCAGCTGTCCATACAGTAACACCCATCAAGATGTTTTCTTCAGGGATGTATTGTTTAATCACATCTTCGTGACCTAAACCATTTAATAGACAAAGTACTTTTATATTCTTACCAATAATTTGTTTGATGCTTTGTAACATCGTTGGTAGTTGCATAGCCTTTGTAAATAAGATAATTAATTCAGCTTCTTTTGTAGCTTCTGTTGGCTCCATGATAGTCATTTTGACACAATCTTCAGTATCACCAACAATCTTTAAACCATCATTTTTAATTGCTTGAATATGATCTTTCCACATATCCAATAAAATGACTTCATTTCCTGCTTTATGCAATTGATAACCAAAGCGGCAACCCATTGCGCCTGCACCTGCGATATAAACAAACATTTTGATTTCCTCCTTTATCCTTTGAATGTAAAGATTTCTTTCTTGTAAAGATGTAATACATCACAACAAACTTTATTAACGATAAATCCGACTACGAATGGAACAACAATCCATGCCACTAACATAATTACAACATTGATATTTCCTGCGTTGAGTGCTGCTAATGGAGATACAAGACCTACAAATCCAAATCCTGCGGATGCTGGAGTTCCGACCATCTGGAAGATTGGTACACTCAGAGAACTAATTGCGGCTGTAATCGCAACTGGTAATCCGATAATAGGATTTGTTAAGAAGTTAGGCATCATCATCTTCATCGCACCTAAACCAATGGCGATAGGAACACCAGGCTTATTGACTATTGCGCATGCCCATACAAGTAGAGCAGCAGCGGAAGCTACACCCATACCTGCAGCAGCAGATGAAATACCTGTTAAACCAATTGCTAAACCAATCGCAACAGTGGATAGTGGACTAATGATAATGAGTGAGAATGACATCGCAATTAAGATACTCATCAAAATCGGTTGTAATGTTGTAAATGAGTTGATTCCCTGTCCAATCAGAGAAGTAATCATAGAAACATATGGAAGTGTTAAAGTACCAACCCAACCAACGCCTGTTCCAACAATAATTGGAAGGAATACTAGGTTAAGAGAACCAAGTTTAGCACTGATTAAACGAATAACGAGAATTGCGAGAGCTGCTGTTAACATTGTGTTAATAACATCGCCAATACCTGCTAAACGGAAGATGTTTGTAACATTTCCATCCATTGTTACTTCTACTAATTTCCAAGCTCCAGAACCGATATAGGCTGCACCACCCACACAAGAAGCTTGAATTGGATTGAGCTTAAACTGCATGGAAATTAGGTAACCAGCCATTAATGGCGTGAAATATTGGAATACTTGAACGATGTGTAACCAATTAGCAAATAATGGATTTGAAGCGAATGGCTTTAAGAATGTTGCGAGAATTGCGTTAGGAATTAACGCTACAACAATTGCGATTGTTGCGCCGTTTAAGACCTTTAAAATGAATGAACTTACAGTCTCCTTTTGCGTTTCAGACATAAATTTTATCTCCTTTTTTTCAAGGCTTAATTAACTCATAGTGGACTTAATATCATTGATGAGGGTTCATATGCACATCAATATTGAAAATGCATAATAGATTAGTTTCATGATAAAGGAGAAATCTATTATGCATGAAACAGAATTAATCACTCACTTTAATAAACTAACACAATCACAACAGAACCGTATCCAAAGAGAAATTATCGATTTCTGTAATCTAAATGATCGCCTGGGTGATAATAGACCATATCAGTGTCCTTATTGTCACAAGAAGACAAAGATGATCAAGAGGGGCTTTGCCCGTGGTAAACAGCGATATCTCTGTATGGAGTGTGAGCATAAGTTTACCTATGATTCACATATGATAACTTCCTTTTTGAAGATCGATGTAGATGAGTTTATAGAGATCTGTATCGATACCTTGACGATGGTTCCTATCCATAAGACTGCAGCACGTCTAAATCGTTCTATCAAATGTGTATTTCTAAATCGTCATAAGTTTCTTAGCATGCTTGAAAAGTATTTGGAATCAGAAAAGATACAACTATCTGGAACGATAGAGTGTGATGAGACATACGTTCTTGAATCTTCCAAAGGTTCTTCCTTGAAGCACAGAAAAGCCCGCCATAGAGGCGAGCCTTCAAGGTTTAGAGGAATATCCCATGAACAAATATGTATCGTCACCACAACAGATAGAAATGCACACGAGATATTCTTAGCAGTTGGCCAATCCCGACCAACCAAAGATATTATACAGGATACCTTCAAAAATAACATTACACAACGCTCTATCATCTACACAGACGGAACAGATTGTTATAACTCTTTGGCAGAATGTAAGAATTGCAAAGTAGTACATCTAAAAGGACACCAAAGTTACAATCAAGTAGAACATCTAAATGTTGTAAACCATATTCACTCTGTCATCAAGAATAAACTGGCCCAATATCGAGGAGTGTCAACGAAGTATATTAACCGATATACCGCATTGTTTGTATGTATGCGTAGGTTTATGGAGATGGATCTTAATAAATTATATGAAAAGCTTGCTTGGATGATACGTTATCCATTTGCGATAACCACAAAAGCATTACAAAACCACAATTTATTTAGTTTCTCAATACAGTAAGAAATTACAAGTCCACGGTAAGTTAATTAAGCCTTTTTCAAATGAATTTTATGGAATTATCATAGGTATCACCGGTAAATACTTGTGATTAATTTCACTGATATTATAAACCTAACACTTTTATCAAACAAGAAATATGTATTTCACGGGAGTTTTACAGTTGTAATTTAACAAGATAATGAATAAACCCTTTATTGA
This sequence comes from Solobacterium moorei, assembly GCF_036323475.1. GTDB lineage: Bacteria > Bacillota_I > Bacilli_A > Erysipelotrichales > Erysipelotrichaceae > Bulleidia > Bulleidia moorei. The sequence goes on along the minus strand of NZ_AP028934.1, from coordinate 2,611,286 downwards.
TGGTGGATATCCATCTTTTTTTGTTGTCAAAATTTATGTATTTTTATGTAGTGTGGTGGTGTGCTTTGTGTTATAATATTGATAGAGGTGATCTTGTATGTTTCTACATATACTGAAAGACAGACAATACGAAAGACTCTACATCCGCCATTCCGTTCGTAAAGGGAATGGTGTCCGTTCCGAGAACGTCAAAAGCCTTGGACGCATAGACTCGCTCATGAAGGAAATGAATCTTTCTAGGAAACAGGTATTGGAGTGGGCACAAAAGCAGGTAGACCAAATGAACGACTCTCCTTCTGCTCCTCCTGTACTATTATCATTGTTTCCTGACAAGAAGATAGTTATGGATGAACAGCGTTCCTTCCATGCAGGATATCTATTCTTACAGTCCATCTATTACGGTCTAAAGATGAAGAACGTGTTCCGTACCATATCATCACATGGCAGATTTGATTTCGACATTGATGCGATATGTTCAGACCTTGTCTATGCACGCATACTGGATCCCGGAAGCAAACTTTCCTCATATAAGACGGCATCTTCCTTTCTAGAGCAGCCAAAGTATGAATTGCATGATGTGTATCGTGCACTAGGAACGCTATCTAAGGAGATGGACCATATATTGGCAGAAGTATACAAGAACAGCAATCATATCCTAAAGAGAAATAACAGTGTCCTATATTATGACTGTACGAACTACTACTTCGAGATCGAAGAAGAGGATGGCTTCAGACAATATGGCAAAAGTAAGGAGCACCGTCCTAGCCCTATCGTACAGATGGGACTGTTCATGGATGGCGATGGCATTCCTCTGACGTTCGACCTCTTTGAAGGTGCAAGCAACGAACAACCATCCATGAGACCTCTAGAGCAAAAGATCATACGGGATTTTGGTTTCCAGAGATTCGTTATATGTACAGATGGAGGTCTAGGATCAGAAAACAACCGACTGTTCAACGACATCGAAGGACGTGCATTCATTTGTACGCAATCGCTCAAGAAGCTAAACCGCAAGAAACGCGAGGAAGCGATGTCGAACCAAAGATGGAAACGTCTGAAGGATGGAGCGACAGTTGATATCGAAGAGATACAGAGAGAACCATACAAGCATATCGATGACATCTATTACAAAGAAGAGCCATATGGCACCAAGAAGGTAGCTGGTCAATTGATGATCGTCACCTATTCACCAAGATATGCGACATATCAAAAAGAGATACGGGATTCACAGATTGCACGTGCAGAGTCCATGGTAGACAAAGGCTCTATCCAAAAGCAAAGAAGAAACCCAAACGATCCTGCAAGATTCGTAAGGGTCACAGCTACCACATCAGATGGAGAAATCGCATCCGAGGAGCACTATGCGATAGACCAGGACAAGATCGACAGTGAAGCGATGTATGATGGCTTCTATGCCATCTGTACCGACCTGGTAAATGACAAGATAGAAGACATCCTAAAGGTCAGCGAAGGAAGATGGCAAATAGAGGAAGCATTCCGCATCATGAAGACAGACTTTGAAGCAAGACCTGTATATGTCAGAAAGAAGGACAGCATCCGTGCACACTTCCTGATATGTTATCTGGCCCTACTGATCTTCCGCATCCTAGAAAAGAAGTTAGGTCCAAGCTATACATCATCAGAACTGATTACTACATTGAGAGAATACAAGCTATTGAAGGTAAACGGACAAGGATACATACCGGAATATAAGCGAACAAAGATAACGGATCATCTACATAAAGAATTTGGATTCTGTACGGATACAGAGATCGTTCCAACAGGAACCATGAGAAAGATCATATCTGAAACGAAAAAATAGAATCCCACACTACACAGATCAACAAAACGAAAATGCCAGAAACCCTTTCTACATCGTGGTTTATGGCATTTTTTACATTTATAACTGTCAAAGATGGGATATTATAAACCTAACACTTTTATCAAACAAGAAATATGTATTTCACTTTAAAATTTTATATATGACAACAAATAAAAAGAATTCCAATTAAGGAATTCTTATTCAGACATGTTTGGAATTTCTTCCTGTGGTTCATCAGCGGCGTAACGAATACAGATGTGTCTATAACTTCCTTCACCCTCTGATTCTGTCTTAATATTATGCCAATCACCTAATACCTTGTGGATGACTTTTCTTTCATCATTTGGCATTGGATCTAGCTCAACATCAACCTTTGAGCGTTGTACTTGTTTTGCGATACGCTTTGCCATTGAACGAATCTTATAGTAGCGTTCTTCTTTGTAGTGATTGATGTCAATCAACACGTCAATCCGCTTTTCAAATTCAGAGTTTACAGCAGCACGTAATACAGTATTGAACGCAGCTAATGTCTTACCCATCTTACCGATTAGGATGGCATTGTTATCAGAATTTAGATTGATTACATAACTATCATCTAGTTCTTCTAACGCAACTTCAATATCTAAATCAATATGTGTAAAGAATTCACCTAAGTAATCAAAGATAAATTCTTTTACATCGTCAGAACTAAACACCTTTGCGGATACAGAATTACCAATTCCTAATAATCCTTTTTTCTCTTCCACAATTGTATATTCTAATTCATCGATTGTAACACCTTTTTCTTCAGCAGCGTTTTGTAGAAGTTCTTCAAGTGTTTTAGCAGTATAGATTTGCATTATCTTAAGCCTTCTTTCTGTGAATTCTTCTCCATGATATTTTGGACAATAATTGTCTTAATAATATCTACGATATTACGGATAAACCAGAATAAGGACATACCTGATTGCCACATTAAACCAAATGCAAGTACCATAACAATCATATACATCTGCATCATGATGTTTTGGTTATTTGTAGATTCTGGCTTACGGTGATGTTTCGCAGCTTCTGCAGCAGCCTTCTTCTTTTGGAAGTATATTGGTAATAATACCAAGACAACCTGCGTAACAGCCATCAATAAGAATAAAATGATGTATGGTAAACCACTTAAATCACCTTTAAATAATAAACCAAATGCTTCGCTAGGCTTTACCTGTAAGTTCATTCCTAAGAATGTACCATTTACAACTGCTTCAGCACGCTGGATAGCCATGAACATTGCCATGATAATTGGTAACTGAACGAACTGTACAAGCATCATAGAACCAGGGTTAACATTGTACTTTCTCATTAACTGCTGCTGTTCTTGAGCCATACGCATCTTAGATGCTTGATCGTCACGACCTTCATACTTACGTTGAATCTTGTTTAATTCAGGCTGTAACATCTGCATTCTTTGCATGCCCATCTGAGACTTCAAAGTAAATATTGCTAGTAAACCATTTACAACCACAGTAACGATAGCGATTGCACCACCTACTGTGATGACTGGTGCTAATTTGTTTAGTACCCAGCTAAGTGGCCAAACAAATAAAGCATTAAACCAGTTTTCAGTTTGGAAGATGTCACCAAAAGTCGTGCTTTCGGAAATCAAAATAATGTGTCCGTTAGCATCCTTTGGAGCTGTACAACCTGTAGCTGTCACTACGATTGTCACGATTGCCATCAAGGCAAGTAGTTTCTTTGTACGAGGGGTAAATTTCATATTTTCTCCTTATGTTTCAACTATTTAATTTTAGCCTTTATTAATAGTTTTTCCAAGTTATTTTTATTCTCCTCATAGCTAAGAGAAGAATAGTTGAAGCGGATAATCATGACCATATCATAATTTGTATTTTGAAAATCAACCAATTCATGGCACATCATACGAACCTGACGTTTATATAGGTTACGATGTACGGCATTTCCTAACTTCTTAGATACAGAGATTCCAATACGAGCTTCATCTCTTTCTTTAGACTGATAATAGATGACAAAAGACTGATTGACGACCTTTGTCCCCTTTTTGATCATAGATTGGAATTCTTCCGATTTTTTTATTCGATTCTTTACTTTCATTTCTAACCTCTACAGTAAGAAAAAAAACCACCAATGGTGGCTTCTTAAGCAGATAAGACCTTTCTTCCCTTAGCTCTACGTCTGTTGATAACTTTACGTCCACCCACAGTAGCCATACGGGCTCTAAAGCCGTGTGTAGCTTTATTCTTTTTCTTGCTTGGTTGGTATGTTCTCTTCATTCATGCCACCTCCAAATTACTATATATTGAACATATGCTCATAAATAATACTTTTTGAAGTGAAAAATGTCAACGATAGAATGAAAATAGATGAAAAATTCTGAATCGAAGTTGATATTGTCTTAATGAACCGAAAGGGAAAATGCCCCATTTATAGAAAGGAATTGTTATGATTCATTCCATTAGATTGGATTGAATATGAAAAAGATTATATTAACCCCTATGGAAGAAAACAAATACAACATTATTAAAGAACTGGTTGATCATTCTGGCAATAAACGCCGTGCGGCATTAAAACTAAATTGTTCTATTCGTACTATCAACCGCCTGATTACACGTTATAAGTCTGAAGGCAAATCCTCATTTTCACATGGTAATCGTGGACGATTACCATCAAACACATTCTCACTGGAAACGAAAAACAAAATCATTGAACTCTATCTTAACGAGTATCTTGATGCCAACATCACTCATTTCAGTGAAATCGTCCAGATGGACCTCGGCATCTCCATCAGTGACACCACTATTAGAAACTGGTTATCAGAACACGATGTCTTGTCCCCAAAGGCCCATCGAAAAACCAAGAAACAATTAAAGGAACGTTTGACAAAACGATTAGACCAAACAACATCTACAAAGGCCAGAAACGCAATCAATGAACAAATCGAATCAATTGAAGATGATACGCCTCATTCACGAAGATCTAGATCCAAATATATGGGAGAGATGATTCAAATGGACGCTTCAAGCTACGAATGGATTCCTGGCGAGATATGGCATCTACACCTAGCTGTAGATGATGCGACCGGTACTGCTGTTGGAGCCCACTTTGATATACAGGAGACCCTACGTGGCTATTACAACGTTTTCCATCAGATACTAGTCGACTATGGCATACCCGCTCTATTCTATACGGATAAACGAACCGTATTTGAATACAGAAAGAAAACCAAGGCCTTCGACGACGAGGATACCTTCACACAGTTCTCCTACGCCTGCCATAACCTTGGTGTCGAAATCAAAACAACGAGCATCGCACAAGCCAAAGGACGCATCGAACGTCTCAACCAGACTTTCCAATCACGTTTGCCAGTTGAACTTAGACGTGCTCGTATTACTTGTATGGCGGACGCGAATAAGTTCCTAAAATCCTACCTAAAGGAATTCAATGCAAGGTTCGCCCTACACTTGAATAGTACCAATTCTGTATTTGAAGTACAACCAGATATAGAAACAATCAATCAAACATTGGCAATCATTTCATCGAGAATAGTCGATCAAGGCAACTGTATCAAGTTCAAAAACAAGTATTGGATGGCCTATGACAAGGAACACAATAGAATTCCACTAAGACCTAAGATGGAGGTATTGGTTATTGAATCATTTGATCAAAAGATCTTTGTCAATGCGATGGATACACTATACATCTTAGAAGAAGTACAAGTGTTTGAAGAAAATTCGGGTGAGTTCGATAATATCATTGAAACTCCTGAGAAAAAGAAAGTATATATTCCGCCGATATCTCACCCTTGGAGGAAGTATTCATATCAATTATTTACAAAAAAGCAGAACTATTATAGCTCCGCTAATGTTCGTTAATTTTTAAGACATTTTCATTTTTGGTTGACACGATAGAATGAAAATAGATGAAAAATCATTTGTTAATTTTTACACATATAAAAACAAAGTAGAGATTTTCTACTTTGTTATCTGATAAAATTCCTCAAATGTTAAATCGGCTCCGCCTTGTTCATACATTGCGCTGGAAACATCTGTTCCAACATAACGATAGTGCCATGGCATATAGGAATATCCTGTAATATCCTGTTTCTTATCAGGATAACGTAGGATAAATCCATAAGAATGTGCATTTTCATATAACCACTTACCAGCAGGTGTATTTGCAAAGTCTACAGAACTTGTACCAGTTGCTGTATCTGTAAAGTCGAGTGCTAAACCTGTTTGATTTTCACTATAACCAGCTTTGGCTGTTGTATCAGAAGCTTCTTTTTCACCTAATTTACTAACACGATCTTCATAAAGTGTCTGTTGGTCATCATAAGAACGATATCCAGCTGTTACATAAAGCTTAATACCAGCAGCTTCTGCAGCGGAAATCATAGACTTAGCCGCATCACCAACATCTTGACGGATTTGGATGACATCCGCAGTGCTCTGTAAATAAGGAGTAGCTAGATTTGTTGGTACAAAGTCCCGTGAAAGGGAGTGATTTTTATCAACCAATACCGTAACACTGTTTGGATCTGTTAAATGGGCAGGTAAAGCAGACGCAGTAGGCTCAACTGTTGAGGCCGCTGCTGTAGGCTCTGGAGTAGGGGTTACCTGCTTTAGTAATTCTGGATGACTATTTACATAGATAGCTACGGAGAATAAGCATACAGATACAAGTAATAAGAATTTAAGCAGTGTTGGAACACTGAGAAATCTCGTTTTTATCTTCTTTTCGTTTTCCATGACGTTTTCCTTTATATTTATATATTAATATGCATAGGTATTTTACCATATAACAAATGATTCGCAAATTTTGAACAAGTATAGGATTATTCTGTATAATATATATTTGTGTAGTACATAAATGTATAATATATAAGTACGGGAGGGATAAAATATATGAGCCCAGCAAGATTTGTGACAATCGCAATGTATATTGCAATGGCATATTTAGTAATTAAGATGTTTATTTCATCAAAGCGCAATGGCAAGAATAAGATGATTATTGATGCAGTGCGTTTAATCGATGAGAAAGAGGTGTTCTTTAACCGCGTTGATCAATTGATTTCAACCGTAAATGATCCAGAGTTTGCCAATAAAGGTCGTGTATTAAAACTTTGGGGATGTGCATATCACCAAGATTTTAGTGAGTTTGATTCTACATTACAGGACTTGGACATTGATTCTTTAATTGAAGATAAGAAGGGTGTAAAATCAATTGACACAAATGAAGACTCATTCTTCTATCTATATCTAGCAATTCCAAATGTATTACACCATGTAGGTAGAGATGATTTACGCACAACCATGCATGCAAAGCTACAACCATATGAAGAACTATTAGGAAATCAACTAACAAAGGCATTATCCGATCAGTTTGATAAATATTATGATTCTGTAGATAACCGTGGTCAGACATTCTTTGAAAAGTTACTCGAAGGTGACTATGAAGGATATATCTATTCACGCACAATGATTGGTATCTATAAGAATCTCGCAAACGCTACACTCTATAAGATTTATCAAGACCAAGCAAAGTTCGATCAATTAGAAGATATGAAACCAATGTTAGAGAAGTTTGCGGAAACTGGCGTTGGTAAGAGATGGATTCAAAGCCTAGATATTACTTTAGATAGTACAACAGAAGAACCAGCTAAAACAGAAGTTGTAGAAAATAAGAAAGATAGTTCTGAAGAAAACTTATCTGAAACAATGGTATTAGAGAAGCTAACAGATAGTGATATTGAACATTTAGAACAAAAACCATCTGAAAATCTATCCGAGACTATGGTGTTAGAGCGATTAACAGATGCTGATTTAGAAGAGAAGGATAAGAAGTAATGAAGCTAATTGCAGGTTTAGGAAACCCTGGCAAGGAATACGAAAAGACAAGACACAACAGTGGATTTCTAGCCGTTGATAAATTAGCTGAGAAGTTAGGAACATCCATTACATCTGAAAAGTGGAATGCACTTGTCGCTAGTGTTAGAATCAATGGCGAACAAGTAACCCTTATGAAGCCACTTACATATATGAATGAATCGGGAAGCGCAATTTCACAGGCAGTGAAGTTCTATAAGCTACAACCAGAGGATATTCTGATTTTACATGATGATATGGATATTCCAGTAGGTGCTTTACGTATTCGCAAGAATGGTTCTGGTGGTGGACAGAAGGGTATGAAGTCTATTATCAACGCCCTTGGAACGGATCAGATTGCACGTGTACGTATCGGTGTTGGCCATAGTGAGCCAGGAAATCATGCGAAGGTTCCTGATTGGGTATTATCCCCAGTTCCAAAGGCAGAGCGAGAAGAATTTGAACGTATCATCTCTATTGCTGCAGATGCTGCTGTTGCTTGGGTCAATGAACCTTTAGATAAAGTGATGAATAAATTCAACATTAAAGAAAAGAAGAAGTAAGAGTAAGTGAAAATTGCCATGATGTGTGGCAATTTTTTAAGTCTATGAAAAAGACTAGTTAAGTGTTCTTCTGTTTTTCAAAGAGTAATAATGATAGAATAAGAAGACACAAAAAGGAGATCAATTGACAAGTACTTTACAGAAAATTCCAAATTGGTTGTATAAAAGAATGGTGGATAATCCAGCGGTTAAACTGCTAGATTACGCAAAGACCCCAATTCCGTATACTTCTTTGATAGAAGAAGCGTTAGTCATTGCGACTTCTTTCCAAAAAAGGCCACGGCCAATTTTGGTTGTAAAACAGAATCTCTATACAGCACAACGTTTATATGAGAGGGTCGCGACACTCTTAGATGAAAAAGATTGTGCTCTTTTTGGTGCGGATGAATCGTTACGCGTAGAAGCGATTGCCTCTAGCCCTGAATTAACTGCCCAAAAGGTAGAGACCTTAGCAGGACTATTATCGAATCCAAACCAAGTAGTGATTACTTGTCCATCCGCATTGTTAAGACAATTACCATTTCCAGAAGATTTTAAAGCTTGCTGTATCACTATTCAAACTGGTGATACGCTCGACATGCATGCATTTAAACAAAAACTGTTATCTGGTGGATATCAGAAAACGTCTCACATTGACCAACCATTAACCTTCGCCGCAAGAGGTGGTATCGTCGATGTATATTCTATCAACTATGATTCCCCAATTCGTATTGAGTTTTTTGATACAGAAGTTGAATCGATTCGCTTCTTTGATGTAGCTACACAAAAAACAGTTGAAAAGATTGATGCAGTTACTATCATTCCAGCAGGCGATGTATTCTTTACGGATGAACAAATTGAAGAAATCTGTAGTAAATCTGAAGAAGTATTATCAAAAGAAAATAAGCCAATCTTAGCTGCTGAAATTGAATCAGACTTACATGCATTACGTGAGAAGGCGTTTTCATCCTATATGTATTCCTATATGTCACTACTGTCAAAGACAGCAGGTATCTGGGATTACATGCAAAATCCGCTGATTGTTTATTCCGATGAACAGCTCATTCTTGATTCAGCGAAGAAATTGAATGAAGAAACAGTGACCTACATTCAAGAGATGGTTCAAGAAGAGAAAATGCTACCGAAGTTTGCGATGTGGCATGATATCCACAGTCTTTCAAAGCACGGTAAGAAAGTTGTAGAAGATCCATTCACAGAGAATGTAGTCAATATCGAAGAATTATATATTCCAAATGAAACCCTCGAACAAAAGTTATTACTGATTCATCAGCCGATGCCGGTTGTTTTGGCATTATCGGAAAAAGAAGTTGTAACAGTTATTGATAAATGTGTAGAGATAAAATTACCATATCATTTATTATCAGATGATGAGGAACCTGTTGAAGGTATCAATATCTATACAAATTCCTTTGCGCAAGGCTTCTACCTCGTCGATGGAAATCTAAAGGTGTATACGGCTACGGAAATCTTTGCCTATCATCACCATAAAGGTAGATATGAGAATAAGTTCCGTAATGCAGAAGTCATTCATGGTTATGATGAGCTTCAATCGGGTGATTATGTTGTCCATGCCCAATATGGTGTTGGACAATATATCTGTATTGAAAATCGAGAGATTCAAAAGGTTAAAAGAGACTTCTTAAAGATTATCTATCGTGGTAATACAGAGTTATTAGTACCGCTAGAACAATTCCGTCTTGTACGTAAGTTTGTATCAAGAGAAGGGGTAGTACCGAAGTTAAATAAACTTGGTTCTGGTGATTGGGAGAAAACAAAAAAACGTCTTCAAAGCAATGTTGAAGATATCGCAGAACGTTTATTATCACTCTACGCCAATCGTGAACAACATATTGGTTTTGCCTTTTCAAAAGATAACGAGATGACAAAGAAGTTTGAAAATTCATTCTCCTTTGATTTAACGCCTGACCAAGAAAAGGCAGTTGCGGAAATCAAGAAAGATATGGAAAGCAATAAACCAATGGACCGTCTTATCTGTGGAGATGTTGGTTTTGGTAAGACAGAGGTATCAATTCGTGCTTCCTTTAAAGCGATTTGTGATAATAAGCAGGTTGCGGTACTATGTCCAACTACTATCCTTGCGGAACAACACTTTCATACCTTCCAAAAACGTTACCAAGAATTTCCAGTTACGGTAAAAGTTCTAAATCGTTTTGTCAGTCCAGCAGAACAAAAACAAATACTAAAAGAACTGGAAGAAGGCAAAGTAGATATTATTATTGGTACTCATCGTTTACTATCCAAGGATGTGAAGTTTAAAGATCTTGGACTACTAGTCGTAGATGAGGAACAGCGTTTTGGGGTTGAGCACAAGGAAAAGATAAAAGAATTAAAGAATGGGGTAGATGTATTATCACTGAGTGCTACACCAATTCCACGCACTTTACAAATGTCACTCGTAGGAATTCGTTCGTTATCATTATTAGAAACACCACCATTAAATCGATATAGCGTACAGACCTATGTCGTAGAAAAAGATAAGAATTTAATCCGTGATGCAATACAAAAAGAATTATCTCGTAATGGACAGGTATTCTATCTTCACAACAATATTGATCAAATCTACAACATTGCAAGAAATATTCAAAGTCTAGTGCCGGAGTCCAGAGTTGGAATTGTCCATGGTAAGCTTGGCAAAGTAGAGATAGAGGATATCATGCAAAGATTTATCGAGAAGGAATTCGATATTCTTGTATGTACAACAATCGTTGAAAACGGAATTGATATTCCGAATGTGAATACGATTCTTGTGGATAATGCCCAAGACTTTGGTTTAGCACAGATTTATCAGATTAAGGGAAGAGTTGGACGTAGTGATCGTTTAGCGTATGCGTATCTACTGATTCCACCACGTAGACAGTTATCTGAGGTTGCACAAAAGCGATTAACCGCAGTCAAAGAATTTGCACGTCTTGGTAGTGGATATAAGATTGCGATGAGAGATCTAACAATACGTGGTGCGGGTGATTTACTTGGCTCAAACCAATCAGGCTTTATTGATACTGTCGGTATTGATATGTATATTGAAATGCTAGAAGAGGCAATCCAAGCCAAGAAAGATGGTCGCAAACAAGAAGAACTTACACCAAGACCAAAGGCCAATATCCAAACAACGAGTTATATTCCAGAAGAGTTTGCACCAGATGACTTTGATAAGTTAGATATGTATCAACGTATTGACGCAATCAAAGATGAGAAGATGTTAGAAGCCTATAAGAATGATGTTATAGACCAGTATGGTAAATTACCAATGGAAGTCAGTACATTATTCTTAAAGAAACAACTAGACATAGCATTAGAAGAGCCAATCGTTGAGAACTATCGTGAGATTCGAGGACAGACAGAATTAACATTCTCACCACTATTTTCACAAAGAGCGGATGGTGTAAAACTCTTTGAAAAGATTACAAAGATATCCAAGGATGCGACCTTACGCTATACCAATGGCACAATTATCGTCATCCTACCAAAGAATGCACAAAATATTTCCCTGGCAATAAAGATTATTTATGCTGCAAAGGAGTCAATGAGAAATGAGAATTGATAAGTTTTTAAAAGTATCACGTATCCTCAAACGTAGAACGGTTTCTAAGGAACTGGCAGTTAATCAACGTATCGAAATCAATGGGCGCATTGTAAAGCCGGCACACGAAGTGTTGGCGGGCGATATTGTGTCGATTACATTTGGAAATCGTAAACTCACAGTACGTGTATTATCTATCGAAGAAGTCAAAAAGAAGAAAGACGCATCTGAACTCTATGAGATTATCTCGGAGGAAAAGATAGCCTCTCCACTTGAAGTGGAAACAGAATAGTGTTATAAAAACTGTATTGAGGAAGACATGGCAAAGAAGAAAAAAAAGAAACTAAATTCGAAATTCGTCGCATTAATCGCACTTGGTCTAGCGATGGCTATGTTACTGGCAGTTGGAAGAGAAATCATGACAACGCTACAGTTACGTAAACAAATGGCAGAAGCAAAGGAAAAGCTTGCCCAAATGCAAGAAGAAAACGAATTGCTGGTTGAAGAAAAGACAAAACTCCAAGACCCAGATTATGTAGAGAGTTATGCACGTTCTAACTACATGTTCTCTAAGGATGGAGAACAAATCTTCTTCTTACCAGATAAAACAGATAAGAAAAAGAATGAGTCAAATAAATGATCCATTCTTTTTATTAGCTACAAGCATTCAAAATATAGAGGCATAGTGATGATTGAAAAAATATATGAAACAAGATCAGGAAATATCCATTATTGGATAAATGATAATAAGTCTAAGTTGGAATATACACTGGTCTTTTTGCCGGGATTAACAGCAGACCATAGATTATTTGAGCAGCAACTAGAGTATATGAAAGATAAATATAGGGTATTTGTTTGGGATGCGCCTGGACACGCGGCATCCTATCCTTTTGAACTAGATTTTGATTTATTTAACGAAGTAAAGTGGCTAGATGAAATATTGGATAAAGAAGGAATTGAAAATCCAGTTATCATTGGTCAATCAATGGGTGGATATTTAGGACAAATTTACGCTGAATTATTTCCCCATAAATTGAAGGGACTTGTGATGATAGATTCACCATCTTTACAAAGAAGGTATTATACTGTAATTGAACTATGGCTATTAAAAGTTGTAGGACCTATTTATCAGATTTATCCATGGAAATCATTGTTAAAAGTTGGTTCAGATGGTGTTTCCACGATGACATATGGAAAGCAGTTAATGCTCGAAATGATGAAAGTGTATGATGGTGATAAAAAACGATATGCTAGCCTCGCTGCACATGGATACCAATGTTTGGCTGATGCAGTGGAAAAGAATTTATCGTATGAACCACAATGTCCAAATCTAGTAATTTGTGGAAAAGAAGATCATGCAGGCTCGTGTATACGTTATTTAAAAGCGTATGAGAAATATACAGGAAAGTCTGTAGAGTGGATTGACAATGCAGGACATAATTCCAATGCAGATCAACCGGACATCATGAATCAATTGATTGAGAAGTTTATTCATAACATTAAATAAATTGGTATCAGAAAAAGTGACAATCTTTGTTCCTAACGACAAAGATCGTCACTTCTTTATTTAATTACAGTAATATTGTTAACTGGTTCAAAGTCGATGACTTTGTGTTCTTGAATATAATTTGCAAGTAGTTCAACCATGCTGGAAAGATCTGTAGAAACTGTAGGTGCTTCTTTAATCATATTGTAGTTACCACCCCCCGTTGCACGGTAGTTATTCATTGCAATCGTAAATTCCATATCATCTGTTACATCATTACCTTGGTATGTGAGGGATGTAATACGATGACCTACGGAATTAGAAACTTTGATTGTATATTCAATTCCATCAACCATGTCATAGTTATAGTGTTGTGGTTTTGGCCAATCATAGGATGGATTTACAATGATATGTTCATTATGAATCATCCAGAACTCAGCTGTTTTTTCAAGATATTCACGTAGAATCCTACCTGTTATCTTCTTTACAACTGTTGTATTTGGATAGACATATGTACTTACTAAATCACGCATTGTAATATTTTTTGCAAAACCAGTTGCGCCAAGGAATAGGGCGTTAGAACTTAAATCAGCACCTGTCTTTTCTTGTTGGACTTTATTGAGGAAGGTGATGATCTGTGACTTGTGTAGACGTGCATCAAATTCATCTGTAACACGTAAGTCAACATTTGTTGTGCCAAGTGTTTGGTCTAGCCACGCTTGGCAAGTAGCTTCATCTTTCTCAAAGAGCTTTAACATGTCTGGATCAGCGTCAATATCTGCCTTTAAGATACGTGGTTCAATTGTATTATTGTCAGGATAGATATCAATACATGCAAGCTCAGCACCGTTGGCTGCTGTCTGCGTATAGTAGGTATCATATAACTTACCAGCTTCTGTACGATGTTGGTGACCTGAAATCATGACATCAATACCACGAATGCTTCTTAGAATCTTATAGCCTTCGTTTTCACCAGTTTCATCTTCAGTTAATCTTCCGTTAACTAAATCACGTTCAAATCCACCATGGTACATGCAGATAATATAATCAGGATTCTCTAGACGTTTGATGAGTTTCACGGTCGCTTCGGCAGAAAGATACGCATCAACGAAACGCATATGTTTGATATGAGACTTCTTTTCCCAATTTGGAATATATTGGGTAACAATACCAAAAATCGCAATCTTCTTTCCGGCAACCTGACGGATAACATAGTTAGGGCCAAACGGTTTACCGTGATAGAAGAAGTTAGAAGTAATACATGGTGCACCAGCATTCTGTAGGTGCATCATCAAAGCTTCTTCCCCATAGTTAAAGTCATGGTTACCGACATTGATATAGTCGTAGTTTAAATCAGCCATGGCACGTGTGATAGGACTGATTTCATCTGGTGTCGTTATGAAGTGGTGGTACATCAAAGGAGAACCTTCCAAAACATCACCATTATCTAATACGAGTGTATTCTCATCACGAAGAATATTAACTAAACTTTTGATTTTAGCTAAACCGATATCTTTACTGGAACCATCAGCGTAGCTGTGGGGATAGATGTACCCGTGCACATCAGAAGTGGCTAAAATTCGAATTCGATCTGTCATGAAAACCTCATTTCTATTGTTTGTTTTATTGCCACATTATTTTATCACATGTTGAGCATCAAAATATGTTAGATTCATAAATCATGGTATGATACCATAACATTGAGGATAGATAACGATGATAGAAGATACTAGGTTTCGAGATACATTAAATTTTAGGCAGCTCGGTGGTTATATGACAGCCGAGGGAAGAACTGTAAAAGAAAATGTTTTCTATCGTAGTGGTGCACCTTTTCGCATGAATGAATCAGAACTTGAAGCACTCAAGCAATTAGGGTTATGTGCCATTATGGACCTTCGTTCTAACGAAGAAATCTCACAAAGACCAGATCCAGAACTTCCAAATATCTTGATGATTAAACATAGTGGAGCTGTTTCTGAAGGTGGCGAAGAAATTAACTTCTCAACTGAAGGAATGAATCGTATTGGGGAAGGTGGTAGAGAACAGCTTGCATTACTCAAGAAGTATTATGCACGCATGCCATTTAACAACCAAGCTTTCCGTATTATGTTTGAGCATATCCAAAAGGGTGATGTGCCTATCTTGATCCATTGTGCTAGCGGCAAAGATCGCACTGGTGTTGCGTGCATGTTAATATTACTTGCACTAGGTGTTGATCGAGAAACTGTATTAGAAGATTATCTTTTAACGAATGTATATCGACGTAACGCCATCCAAAAGAAGCTGGAAGAAGATAAAGACATTATTCTCGCACATCCAGAACGTGAAGAGTTAGATCGTATGACATTTGGTGTAACGAAAGAGATTGGTAATATCGTACTTGATACGGTATACAATGCGTATGGAAGTTTTGAAGAATACTTTGAGAAAGAATTTAATATCAATCAAGAAGAATTACAACGGTTAAGAAGCTTATATACAGAATAAAGAAAGCACCTGCATGCAGGTGCTTTTACTATCTATTTTCTTCCGTGTGCTAAACGAGCACGAACCTTTGTAGAACAATACTCAATCAAGATAACTAACAAGATGAGTGTTAATAGGAACGCACCAACGTTAGACCATTTACCAGATGAGATTGCGTTATTGAGTGGAGAACCAATACCACCTGCACCAACGATACCAAGGATTGTCGCATCCTTTAAGTTAATATCGAAACGATAAATTGCAGTGGAGATAAAAGAAGCACTTAACTGTGGTAAAATGCCACAACGAATCTTCTGGAATGTTGTACAACCAGCCGCATCAAGTGATTCAAGAATGCCTGTATTTAAATCTTCAATGGCTGTGATATACATCTTGGAAATCATACCGATGGAACATACTGACTGTGTTACAACACCACAGAATGGACCAGGTCCAGTAACACGAATCCATACAAGAGCCCAAATGAGTGCAGGAATTGTACGAATCAACAGGATGAGTGCACGGAATAACATAGCGACAGGCTTAGGTACAATATTTGTGGATGCTAGGAAACTAACAGGAATCGCAAGAATTGCACCGATGATAGTACCAAGTACCGCAATCGCAATTGTCTGTAAGAGTAAGAATGGGATACCGCTATCACTCATATCAAAGATAAGAGAGACATTCGGATGTAATAGACCATTCACAAGACCCTTTGCGACATTTAATCCAGAATCTGTAAATCCAGTAAAGTGTAGAGATTGAGAACCCCAAGTCATAAGACTAACAACAATCGCAACTGTTATGAGTCTAACCCAAATGGTTTTAGGTTCTTCATTTAGTTTGGCAATAATATTTTCTGACATATGACCTCCTGTTTAAGATAACTTTGAACGCAGGTAATCATTGATCATATCAATGAGCCAAACGACAACGAATAATGTAATGAGAATCATACCGAGGTCAGAGTAAGCACGTAATCCAGTACGTTCACGGATTAAGATACCAAGCCCACCAGCACCTACATAACCAAGGATGGAAGATGCACGTACATTGATTTCAAAGCAGTACAAGCAATCCGCTAAGTATGTAGGTAGAATTTGTGGCATACACGCAGCCCAGAAGGACTGAAGTGTTGATGCACCAAATGATTGCATGGCCTCATATGGCCCCATATCGATTGTTTCAATACTCTCAT
Organism: Solobacterium moorei; assembly: GCF_036323475.1. Taxonomy (GTDB): domain Bacteria; phylum Bacillota_I; class Bacilli_A; order Erysipelotrichales; family Erysipelotrichaceae; genus Bulleidia; species Bulleidia moorei. The sequence goes on along the minus strand of NZ_AP028934.1, from coordinate 2,594,337 downwards.
ATAGCATCTTCGCAACGATACCAATCGTAAATACAGCGATAGCGACCGTACCTGCAAGTGGTCCTAAACTAAAGATCAAAGCGAAGATATACGCATAAATCAAAGTAGGGATTGAACGTAATACAGATAAGATGAAACGACATACAAGTAGTGTTGGTTTATTCTTATTGATATTACTTGATGCGAGAATTGCGAGTGGTAAACCAATCAAAGAACCAATGATGGTACCGACAATGGACATCTGAATGGTTTCAATGAGTGGTGAGATTACTTTAGAAAAGTATTTGAAATTTGGACGGAAAATCTTAGATAGAATCACAGTTAACTCTTTTGAACGTGTAATAATGGTTGATAAATTAAAACCAGTCGCACGAATCGAGATAATGACAACAATCGTAAATAGCACAAGAATCAGAGGGGTTCTACTGCGAGGTCTTTCAACGGTATGCCCGTTTGGCAGTGTAATGAGTTCGGGTTTGAAGACTCTGTCAAACAGTGGCGTTTTTAACATTTTCTGTTTCGCCATGTTTACTTGCCTTCAACTTCCTTTTTGTCATCCTTAGAAGTAGGAATTGCCTTACCGTTATAAACTTCATCGAGAATTTCTTTTGTGATCTTATCGGTTGGACCATCATAAACAATATGACCAGAGCGAACACCGATAACACGAGTAGCGTATTTTAAAGCTAGATCGACATGGTGAATATTTAACAGGATAGAGATATTCATTTCTTTATTGATTCTTGCAAAGTCACTCATAACAACATCAGCCATGATAGGATCTAATGAAGCGACCGGTTCATCCGCAAGAATAATAGAAGGATTCTGGTTTAGTGTACGTGCTAATGCGACACGCTGTTGTTGTCCACCAGATAATTCATCACAACGGTTATAGGCTTTATCTAAAATACCAACTTTATCCAAAGCTTCTAATGCATGTGTTTTTTGTTCCTTGGAATGGATTCCAAGTAGAACCTTATACCAAGGCATATCTGGAACGTTGCTTGTTAGAACGTTACGAATAACGGTTGAACGACTTACCAAGTTAAAGGATTGGAAGATCATACCAATCTTTCTTCTAAAGCGACGTAATGATTTTCCTTTGAGTTCACTTACGTTGGTGTCATCAACAATAAGTTCACCTTCAGTAATGTCAATCATACGGTTGATTGTGCGAATCAGTGTAGATTTACCTGCACCAGATAAACCGATAATCGCAACAAACTCTCCCTGTTCAATCTTTAGATTTACATTCTGTAGACCTTTTGTGCCATTTGGGTAGGTCTTAGAAACATTTTTAAATTCAATCATGTCTATTCTCCATCACTATATGTATTCATTATTTACGCAATAATCATACATTAAAAATCAAATAAAATGGGCGATATTTTGAATATCGCCCACATAAATTTATGTATCTTATTTCTCAATTACAGATAAAGCCTGACGAGCTCCATCGTAATCTGAATCTTCAGCTTTAGCATAGCCTGTATGCTTGTAGATACCGAAGATCTTCTTGCCTGCATCTGTATTTGCGATTTCGATGAGGGAATCCTGCATTGCTTCGATGAATTCCTTATTATAGATATCTTCCTTAGCCATTGTTACAGAAACAGTATCGTTATAGATATTCTGTGTAACACCAATAACATTTAATTCATTCCAAATAGAATCCTTACGACCCCATTCTTCTTGCCATTGTTTCGCATAGTCTTGACGACCATCAGCGTAACATACGATAACGTCGATCTGTCCGGCAGCTGCCTGCATGAATTCGCCAGCATAGTCTAATGTTGTAACGTTAGATAAATCACTGATGGACTTGCCATCATAGTTGTCCATTAACCACATTGTAGGATAGATATAACCAGCAGAACTTGTAACATCTCTTACAGCCCACTTAGCCTTGTTTAAATCTTCCCAAGTTAATTTTTCACCAGCATTTACTTTCTTTGCAAGCTCTTGTCCGTATTCGGATGGTCCTGCATAGATTAAGCCTTTGTAATATGTAACTGGAGTATCCTTATTAACTGTCTTGTGTGCATCACCATTCCAGTCAGCAGGTTTTTCAGAGTCATTCGATAAACCGGCACGTGTAGCTGTTAAGATAACATCTGATTCATTTGAATATAATGCATAAGTACCACCTGGTAACCAAGCAACGTCTACTGAACCAGCGGATAAAGCCTCGCCAGCGGCTTCATAAGAATCACTGACAGAGATTTCAAGATTCTTAATGTTGTATCCTCTCTTCTTCATTGCTTCGATGACTAATTTATCGAGGCCTTCTGTTGTTGCCTTAATTTCATCAACAGGTCTTGATGGAACAAATTGGAACTTCAATGTGTCGATATCTTTAGAACCTGTTTCTGCAGGTTGCTTACGACCATTATCATTTGTTGAAGCTGTAGTGTTTGAAGCTGTTGAGTTACCGCCTGTACAACCTGCTAATAAAGCAAGTGTCAAAACTGAAGCCAATGCTTTCTTGATGTTCATAGTTTTCCTCCCATATAGAACATATTAATTATAGAACAAAATGGAAAACATGAGCCTAAGAATAAGATGAAATATTTACATTTTTCTATACTGCTAGAAACGATAGAAACAATATACTGAAAAAGATGTAATAAACTATCATTTCTAACAGAAAATAATTTTCATAATTATATCAATATGCATGCATGTAATTCTATAAAATGTATTCAATAATAGCTATGGATGATTGGTTGTATTTCATCAATTCTTCACGGTATTTTGAATTTATCTGTTGTATGATATCCGCATGGAGAAGGCATAATATTATGAATAGACTACTAACAAGAGAAGAAATATTTGAAGGAAATATATTACATGTATATAAGGATACTGTTGAAATAGAAGACAATCTAACGGTTGAAAGAGAGGTTGTACAGCACATTGGTGGTGTTGGGATCGCTCTTGAAGATAAAGATGGTAAGTTCTTCTTCGTCAAGCAGTGGAGATATGCACAACAAGAAGAAACGCTGGAATTCCCTGCTGGTAAAAAAGAAGAAGGCGAAGATTCACTCACAACAGCGAAAAGAGAGATTCAAGAAGAAACAGGATATGCAGGAAAAGATTGGATATACATGGGCAAAATCTATCCAACGCCTGCATATGATACAGAAGTCATCGACTTATATTATGCAAAGGTAGATCAATATATTGGTCAACATTTAGATGAAGATGAAAAGATTCAAATCTATAAATATCGTTTAGAGGAACTCATTGAACTTATTATGGAAGGAAAAATCCCTGATGCGAAGACAGTTTCAATGGCGATGTATTTATGTCAGATGAAGAAGAGAGGTGAAATATAAAATGACAGATATCGAATCAATAAAACTTGATGATTATGATAAATTATATGAACTTTGGATGAGTTGCTCTGGCATGGGACTAAATAGTGTGGATGATAGTCGAGAAGGAATCGCAAGATTTTTAAAACGAAATCCAGATACATGCTTTAAGGTGATAAAAGATAATATGATTGTAGGAGCAATACTCATTGGGACGGATGGTAGACGAGCATATATCTATCACACAGCAGTTCATCCCGACTATCGTAGAAAGAATATTGCAAAAGATATGGTTCAATATGCATGTGATGTTTTACGGAATATGAAAATTAGCAAAGTAGCTCTTGTTGCATTTGCAAGCAATGTTGTAGCAAATGTCTTTTGGGAGAAGTTAGGATTTACGACAAGAGATGACATTATATATCGAAACCTCTCACTTGTTGATATGGAAAGGTATGATACATAAAGATAGAGAAGCTGGGCAGAAGAAAATTATCACAGAATAAACAATTATCCGTGATTTATTATAAGAATTACTTAAACTATCATATCTCTAGGTGTGTAATATAAATTATAATTCAAATACCAATCCAATCCATACTACGCTAGTACAATTTGAAACAAGCAATAATCTGTATTTGTTTTTATGTAACATTTCGCTCTAGAATGTCAAAAAGTAGCAGAGCAAATACATGCATTTTATTAGTATCTTCAAGTTTGCTCAAGATGACGGAACCTTTTACATTGGTTTGGAAAGCAAAGCCACTTGAATAAAATAGTATATATCTTTTGGTATACTCAGTTTATTTATTGTATATTTAGCATGCTTGCATGTTTATATAAAATAACCTTTAGTTTGATATATACTATTTTGAGTTGACGTAATGTAATAAAAGCGTAAAATAAATTACCGGACACAATCCCGTCAGTAGCGGCTACCTGACGTTAAATGAAAATAAGGAGATGATATTTTTATGAACATGAAGACCTTAACTAGGGTTGGGATGATTGCGGCAATCTACACCGTCGTATCATTAGTACTAGCACCATTTACATATGGTAATGTACAAGTAAGAATCGCAGAAGCTTTAACACTACTTCCATTAATTTACAAACCATCCATTTGGGGGGTAACACTTGGCTGTTTCTTAACCAACTTAATTGGAGCGATGTTAGGCGTTAATCCAACTGGATTCTTAGATGCGATCGTCGGAACAATCGCAACATTCGGTGCAGCTTACTGCACGTGGGTATTAAAAGATAAGAAAGTAAATGGTATCCCAGTACTTGCCTGCTTAATGCCTGTAATCTTTAACTTCTTCTTCGTAGGTGCAGAACTTGCATGCCTATTTATGCCAAATGAAATTGTATTAGGAACATTAATCAATGGTTCATTCGTCGCAATCGGAGAATTAATCTCAGTCGTCATTGGTTACTTCTTAGTCAAAGCATTAGATAAAACAAAGTTATTCGTAGAATAAACAATAAAAGATCCCATTGCCGTAGGGGATTTTTTTACTAATCAAGATGAAATATTTATAAATAAGAATGGAGTGATTGGTTTATAATGGGTTCATTCAAATTTTAAAGAAGGACGTACTGCTTCTATGAAGCTGAAAGTATTCAAAGCCACATTTCTGTACACTTTGCCGATTCTTACTGGCTTTCTATTTTTGGGTTTTGCATATGGAATCTATATGATGCGAATAGAGTTGGTTTTGTAATAACTGCAATGTTTGCTGTAATCTTCTTAGAAAAATGGTTAAAAGAAGAGCATCATATTACCTCCATGATTGGTATTATAGCGTCAGTAATATATCTAATCATTTTTGGCTTAAATTCCTTTATGATACCTACGATGGCAGTTATCGTTATCACGCTAACGTTATCGAAAAGAAGAATGGAATCGTTGGATGTGCAGAAATGATAATCTCACAGCAGATTATAACAATCGCTCTATGTATATTTGGCACAATGTTGACGAGATTTTTGCCGTTTATCATTTTTAGTGTAAAGAGGAAAATACCTGAATTTGTAAATTGTATTGATAGATATCTTCCATCCACAGTATTTGGAATGTTGGTTATATACTGTCTGAAGGATGTTCAGTTCTTACAGGGAAATTATGGCATTTCGAAGATGATTTCTATACTAGTTATCACTATCCTACATGTATGGAAGCGTAATATGCTAATTTCAATTCCAGGTGGAACGATTTGTTATATGGTATTAATTCAACTTGTGTTTTGATGTTATAAATGAAAGGTAAGTGTATTTGTTGTTACACTTACCTTTTAAATATTTTTCTGTAAATTAAGAACTAGTCTTTTCGTAGTCTCCACCTTTTAAACCAAAGAATTCTTCGAATGTTGTGTCATCACCAGCATCGTGAATCTGTTCCGCTGTATCGTTTCCCACATAACGATAATGCCATGGCATATAGGGATAACCAGTAATAGATTCTTTGTTTTCTGGATAGCGTAAGATAAAGCCGTACTTATAAGCATTTTCTTGGAGCCACTTGTATTCATCAGATTTCGCAAAACTGTTATTAAAATCAGTGGTTGTATCGGCACCGAGTATCGCAGCTGCTAGACCAGTTTGTAATTCAGAATAACCGGCTTTCGCAGTTGTTTTGTTTGTGCTAGTTTCTCCAATACGATCAACACTTGCCTGGTATAGCTGCCCTTGGTAGGAGCCGGAACGGAAGCTATTTCCTAAACGTAATTGAATCCCATCTTCTTTAGCAGCATTGAATAATTCTTCAAGAGCTTTGGCAGCTTCTTTGCGTAAAGTCCATTCAGTGCCGTTTGTACTAACGTTAACTGTTGTTAGGTCAGATGGAACATATGTTTCTTCAAGCTTATGCTTTTTGTTAACAAGAAGTAGGATACTGTTTGTATCACTGAAGCGTGTATCTGTTTCGGGATCAACTTCAGGCTTAGGAGTTTCTTTCTTCTCTTCTTTTTTATCTTCTGTTGTAGTAACTATAGGCTCTTTTTCTGGATTCAAGAAATCATTCTTGATTAAAGTACTACCAATTAAAGTAGCGATAATCAGAAACATGAGCAGTGCTGCTGCAGCTAGTTTCTTTGTCATATAACACCTCTTACTTTAAAATGTTACCATATATCGCGTAATAAGGCATTATTTCTGAAACTTTTGGGATGGTATGTATGCTGAACTTCTGGAGAACTTCTGAAAAAGAAACCCACGAAAGCGAGATAAGAAAGACAAATCCCAGTTTGCAGAGGAAATCAAACTAAATATTGAAGATATAATGCGACAGCAGTTCAATCGTCTATCTATCGTCTTTTTCTTGCCAATTTCTAAAGAAGAGAAGAAGCCATGGACTTTGAATGATTCTATAAAAGTGAAACAGAGAGATATAATTTTTGAAGTAAATTTTAGGTGTACATTTTTATTATGCTAAACGAGAGATAAGTAGTATCAGCAGAATTTGGGAAACATTCTATACTATGACAACTGACGTCAAGCTATTGCATTATAATCAATAATAGGAGATGTTAAAATCATGAAAGATAATAGACTATTTAGGATATTATATTACATTTTAGAAAATGGAAAAGTTACGGCTAATGAGCTTGCGGATAAATTTGAGGTATCAGTCAGGACGATATATCGAGATATTGACGCTATTAGCAGTGCGGGTATTCCCATCTATGCGTTGCAAGGAAAAGGTGGTGGAATAGAAATTGCTGAAGATTTTATTCTTAGTAAATTACTACTGTCTGAAAACGAGAAACAGCAAATTATGTCAGCTCTTCAAGGATTGGATAATACAACAAAACAACATGAGAATGAACTTCTAACAAAACTTTCTGCACTCTTTAAAATGAAAAATACCAATTGGATAGAAGTTGATTTTAATAATTGGCAAAACAATAAGATGTATGAAAGAACATTTAATGGTATTAAGTCTGCAATTTTAAGTAAGAACATTGTTTCATTCACATATTTTAGCAGCAATGAAGAAGAGACAAACAGAATCGTTAAACCCGTGAGATTACTTTTCAAGAGTCAGGATTGGTATCTATATGCCTTGTGTTTGCTCAGAAATGATTTTAGATATTTCAAGTTGTCCCGAATAAAGAATTTAGACATCCATACCGAAAAGTTTGATGACAGCTTTGAAGATGCAATACTCAAGAAAGAAATGCCACACGAGAACACAGTGCATATAAAAGTTAAGTTTGATCGTAAAGTTGCTTTTCGAGTATATGATGAGTTAAATGGAGAAATCATAGAAGGAGATGATGGAAATTTATATGCTGAAATAGAAATGTCGAATGACTATAACCTATATAATTATATTTTTTCTTTTGGAGATGGAGCAGAAGTATTAGAGCCAAAGGAGATACGAATGCAGATTAAAGAAATGATAAATAAAATGGCAGAAAAATATATAACATGACAAATGATGTCAAGTATCCTTCTGTATAATAAAATTAGCCAAATATAAAGGGAGGATTAGATGATGAAATATGAATGGCGAAAACAAGAAAATAATCTTTACAGCGTAAAACAAATGCCAATTATTGTAAATGTTCCAAAGCAAAAATTTGTTTTGGTAAAAGGTAAAGGAAATCCGAATGAAGTAGATTTCTCAAACAGAATATCCGCATTATATTCTCTTGCTTATGCCATTAAAATGTTGTTTAAAAATGCAATGAAAAATAAAACTGATAACGAGATTACAGATTTTACGGTATATCCATTAGAGGGATTATGGGAAAAAGTAAATGGAGCAGAGCTTGATAAAAATAAACTGGAATACACATTGATGATTAAACAACCTGATTTTATTACACAAGAGATATTCACAAAGGCACTTGAGAATATAAAAAAGAAAAAGCCTAATGCATTGTATGATGAGATGAGTTTTAGAGAAATAGAAGAAGGTAAATCCATTCAGATTTTACATGTTGGAAGTTATGATGATGAACCAAAATCATTTGAACAGCTAAATGAACTTGCAAGAAAACTTGATCTTAGAAGAATAGGTGATTTTCATAAAGAAATATACCTAAGTAATAAAAACAGGACATCAGAAGAAAAACAAAAAACTATATTAAGATATTCAGTGAAATAGGAGTAAAGTGTTATGTCAAGACCAACGACAAAAAATGATTTAATGACTGCTGCTAAGGAAAACTATGAAAAGTTAAATTTACTTATTTCAAAGATGACAGAGGAAGAGTTAAATACGCCCTTTGATTTTTCAAAAGATGAAAAGAAAAAAGAAGCTCATTGGAAAAGAGATAAAAACTTAAGAGATATTCTAACCCATCTCTATGAATGGCATCAGCTTATTTTGAATTGGGTACATTCCAATCAAGAGGGAGAAGAAAACCCATTTTTACCTGAACCATATAACTGGAAAACTTATGGAGATATGAATGTGGAACTTTGGAAGAAACATCAAAATACTTCTCTTGAAGACGCAATTAAAATAGTTCATAAATCACATAGTGATGTATTAGCGTTAGCTGAAAAATTTACAAATGAAGAACTCTTTTCAAAAGGTGTTTATAAATGGGTCGGAGGAAGTGTGCTTGGTTCATACTTTGTAAGTGCAACTGCAAGTCATTATGATTGGGCAATGAAAAAGATTAAAGCGCATCAGAAAAATGTAAATCAAAAATAATTGGAATAGGATAGTAACGTGCATTTTACAAAAGTAAAAGGAATACTATCTTCAAAAAATGGAATGAATTTGTTCAGGGGTTGTACTCATGGCTGCATTTATTGTGACTCAAGAAGTAAATGTTATCAAATGAACTATAAATTTGAAGATGTAGAAGTAAAGGAAAATGGCATCAGTCTTTTGGAAGAGAGCCTAAAACGAAAGCGAAAAAAATGTATGATTGGTTTGGGATCTATGACGGATCCATACATTAAAGAGGAACTTGAACTAAATTATACAAGACAGGCACTTGATATAATAAATAAATATGGCTTCGGTATAACACTTATAACAAAGTCAGCTAATGTTTTAAGGGATTTAGATTTATTTAAGGAAATACATTCAAAATCAAAATGTGTAATTCAAATGACATTAACAACTTATGATGAAGAGCTTTGTAAAAAGATAGAGCCTAATGTTTCAACAACAAGAGAAAGGGTTGAAGCATTAAAAATATTGCGTGATGAGGGAATACCAACAGTAGTTTGGCTGACTCCGATATTACCATTTATTACCGATACGGAGGAAAACATCATTGGTATTTTAAATTATTGCAAGGAAGTAAAAGTGTTTGGAATAATATGCTTTGGTATGGGACTTACACTCAGAGAGGGAAACAGAGAATATTTTTATTCGCAGTTGGATAAAAAGTTTCCAAAGCTGAAAGAACGATACATCAGAGGATACGGAAACAATTATGTAGCAAACAGTGTAAACAACAAAAAACTAATGAATTTGTTTCATGAATTCTGTGAGCTGAATAACATCGTTCATGATAATGAAGCGATATTTAACTACCTCAATTTATTTGAAGGAAAGAATATTTCAAAGCAACTCAGTTTCTTTGATGAAGTTTGACTAACTGAATTAAGTATCTATGGTATGAGATGATAGAAATTAAAACACTATCGTCTTATTTCTTTATTCAAAATGAAACAGAGAAAGCATCAAAAAAGGAACTTGGCAAAGCACGCTTTGATGAACATATAAAAACCCTACCCATTTATGGATAAGGCAACGACACAATATTATACAGCGGTTTCCTGTTTTGGTAATCTCCACATTTCACTGAAACTGAGAATATCAATTTCTTCAGAATTCATCTTTGCTTGATTTCTCTGTTTTTTAATATTATTTTCGTGAACGCTAGATAAGATATTCTTATTTACCATATATTGTACATAGAGAACCTTCTTTAAAAGAAACCAGTTTGTTACATAATGGCAGATTGCGTGTGTACGATCTTCTAATTCAGGAAGTTTTTCCATCGCTTCTAGTTTTAGAGCGTTCGCAGCTTCTTTGGATGCAGTTTTTAACTCTTCATAATTGTGGAAAAGTTCGTGATCGATACTACGCTGAATAGAGCCTGCTTTTACAGTGAATAATTGGTTAAGAACTTTTAGGATTGTTTCTTGTTTAGAAGAAATCGCAACAATTTCGTTTTTGCAGTTGATAAATTCGCCAGCTGGTTCAGTCATGCAGTAGTAAAGACCTTTCGCATAGATATATCCGTATTGCTTACAGTCATAAATGATGATAGCTCTATCTTCATCATCATGTTGAAAATACAAGATGTAAGGAATTACAAGTGGTTTCCCGTTAAGCTTGCAGATGTCTTTATAGCGGATGATTTGGTTGCTAATTGCTTCAATGTTGACGGCGCAGTGTAAATCCACACAAATCTTTGTGTCTGGTTCTACTTCTAATACTTTTTCAAATGATTCTTTTAAATTATCATCAATCTCATTTTCCCTAAGACTGAGATAATCTTCTAAATAACCGTTAAATAAACAGTCGTCTCCGTCTTTCCTACTGTCTATTTTCTGGCCAAGAATAGCACAGATTGCCATGATAAATACTTTCCTCCAAGTAATTGTATTCAATTTTATATTGTTAGTTGATGATTATGTAGTGTTTGTCGATGTAATTATAGGCATGCAGATTTTGAAAAATCCAGTAACATTACGCAATTTTTTTGTATAAAACAGGATATTTTAACAAATATGCAGGATTGCCTATGATAAAATCTAAATATGAAAACAATTTTATGTGCAAATTACCAAAAAGAGTATATTTATGAGGATCTTGCAAAACATAATCATGGCGTTGTCAAAAATGTACTAGCAGTTCCACTTTCTGTTGCGCTAGGAGAAAAACATACAGACAAGCATGTAGCACTTTTGAAGATCTCTTATACATTAAAAAAGAGAAGTGATGAGTTTCCCATTTATCAAAAGATGTTTGACTATCCTGCATTCATTCAGGAGATTTTTCAGTTTGTATTAGAGTGTATTCAACGCGATATTCAAGTTGATGCTCTACCTGAGACAAATGAACAAGAAAAGGAATTAAAAGAAATCATTCGTATTCTATTAGAAATTCCATTTGTGGAAAAAGAGAATGTAGAAAATAAGGGAACTGCAATTCAGAAATTGCAGCAGGACGATGTAGAAGTATATCCTTTCTTTGAGGCAGATCCATACTATGTGGAAATTCTAGAACAACTCAAAGACAAAACAAAAACAAATGACACAACAACTAGTCAAAAACATTTACGCTATGCATTAAGTACGCGTCGTGAAATTGAGGCGGTAGCACAGGATATCGCAACATATCGAAGACCATGTAATTTAGTACTTACTTCATGGAAAACACAATACCCTGTTGTACAACAAGTATTTGGAAGATATGAGATACCATTTTCAACAGTTCATCATGATGTATCTGCCAGATTGATTCAACGCTATATCGCATTAGTCAATCTTGCGTATCAAAAGAATAAAGAAGCGTTAATGAAGGCTTTATATATAGATGCATTTGGTGTAGATGACCAAAAGAAGAGTAGTTCACTATTTACAGTACTCAAATATCTAGACCAAGTATTGGTAGATGTTGAATGTCCAAAACATTTATCGCAATCTCTAGAGGCATCAGAAGTATTCAAAAAGGAAGCTACACGTTATGCATACTTTGAAGAGCGTGCAGATGAGTTATTCAATAGTATTCAACAGGCTTTAGATAGCTTAATGCAAGCATCTACATTTGAAGAAATGTTGATGAATGCATTTGAAATTATCCGTAATCAAAAGATTTTGCAGAATAAACATGAACTCAAAGAAGGAAGACAATTACGCAATATTTTACAGTCTATTTTAACAAGTGAGAAACTGACTGTGGAAAATATTCCTTTTGTCATGCATATGTTACAGGGAATTCATTCGGATAGTGCTGTGTTTACAGACGCGATCTGTACTGTAGCAGATTTAACTTATCCGGTTAAGAAACAAGAAGTAACTTATGTAATTGGATGTAGTGGTAAGAATTATCCAGGCTTTCCAGTTCATAATGGTTTGTTTGATGAAGATTATCTTGCAAAGATACCGGCGTATCCAAGTATGAATAAGCGCTATGGTTACTATATGAACGCACTTAGGTGGATTGATTCCTCTGCAGAAGAAATCTATTATTCATATTCTACAAATGACTACCAAGGCAAAGAAATGCAGCTAGCATACGAAGTGCAATCAAAAGTGGACATGAAGACAGAAAACATCCCATGGCCAATTTTGATTGTAGATAATCATATGGAAGTAAAACATGAATTAACACCAGAAACTGCACAACAATTATTTTTAGATGAAAAGGGCTTATTAAATGGTTCTGTTAGTACGGTAGAGTCATATTACCGCAATCCATATGGATACTTTATCCAAAAGGGGTTAGGAATTATGGACCAAGAATTCTCGGAGCTTGATCCAATCACGATTGGAAATATTCAACATCATTTCATGTATACATTACTATCTTCTTATAAAAATAAATACATGCATGAAAGCGTAAAGCGTAAACAGTATGCATTACAAGAAGATGGAAAGAACATTTTAACATCTACCGAAATCAAAGAGCTACTAAGACCATATTTTGATATACTCAAGCTAACACATCCAAATGAACAATATCTATACGATATCTCTTTGGAAAGATTGGCAGATTCATTGTCTAAGTTTATGACATTCATGCATGATTTAGAAGAAGATACAAGCTTTATTCCAGAATATTTTGAGTATCGTTTACCTGAAACAGTAATTGGTAATGTGAATATCCACGGTATTATTGATCGTATTGATCTATACCAGGATTTGATTCGCATCATTGATTACAAATCTTCGGTATTATCTATTGGTGAAGCGGAAGTAAAGCAGGGCTTACGTCTACAGATGTTAACGTACATGATGATTGTAGCAAATAACCTGCAAGGAAAGAAATACAATCCAACAGCTGTACAGTATATCTCTATGAAGGATGAAACGATTGATTTGAATCGTATCTACAACAAATGTGGCGATATGCCAAAACAAGCATTGTTAAATAGCTTAGAAGGGGATTTCATCAAGAGTCGAAAGTGTGCCGTATGGATTTTCAACGAACATCGTGATGATGTGGATTTAGGCGCAAGACATATCAAGAGTCCAAAGAATATCTACGACTTTGATAAGATTCAAGCATACATTGAAGGAATCTATGCAAACTTCCATGAACATGTACTTAGCGGAAATATTGAACTTTCTCCAATTGAGAATACAACATTACCATATATGGCGATGTATCACTTTGATGGTAAATATCGCATTCCAACAGCAGTGGAGGTGGAAGGTATTCCAACGGAAATTCCATTTAAATTAGAGAAAGAAGAAGTTGCGGCAAAGGGGGCAAAAGAAGATGAGAATCTCTGAGAAAAATCAATTATCTGCTGAACAGTCCGTTGCCTGTAATTCTTCTGGGATGGGTATCGTCGTTTCCGCCTCTGCAGGTGCAGGTAAGACAAAAGTACTCGTATCCCGTTTGGTAAAAAGATGTATTGAGGATAACCCACGTGTACCTTTATCACGTATCCTCGCCTTAACATTTACCGAAGCAGCCGCAAGTGAAATGAAGAAGCGTGTTGCCCAAGAGTTAAATGAAATCAAACAGTTAGCAGAAAAAGAAGAACCTGTTGATCAAGAATTAATTCAGTATATCGATGATCAGATTATCGCACTCGCAAGTGCAAATATTACAACCATCGACTCTTTCTGTTTATCTATTATCAAGAAGTATTACAACATTATCGGTCTAGATCCAGCAACGACAGAAAATATTCTCTCAAGTGGACAAAATGAAAATATTCAGCGTGATGCGTTTATGCGTGCATTAGAGTATGCCTATCAAATAAGCCCACAAGAAACCATTATGCTAGCTTCGTACTTTTCTAGTCGTGCTGACGACTATGATGGACTATATAATGCGGTTGTGAAAATCAATCGTCATACGGAATCATCCGTTGATCCAGATGAATGGTACCAACATGCATTAAAGATGTATCCAAAGAAGTTTGATCCTACAAGTTCAAATAACTTTACATCATTTGATGCATTCGATATCAATATCCGTAAGTATTTCTTTGCGTCTTTGTATGGACAGCTAGCAGTATTACAGCGCGATATTGAAATCTTGCAAGAGTTACCGGAAGCCATCAATGGACGTGGAAAAATAATCGATAATTCTGTAGCCTTTGATACATTCTTAAATATCATTCGAACATTACAGGCTGAACTGATGCCAGAAGATGAACATTCTGCCTATACTTTTGCGATATATCAAAACTATAAACAACAGATTCAAATGATGGATGATACAAAGCTTTCTAGTTATAAGAAAGAGAATTATCCGGAACATGCACGTGCAATGGATCATTTGAAAAAGATACTCAAGAATATGGCAGAGGGACGCTTGAATGAAGATGATTTTGTCTCAGACGCAAGAGATGCCTCTATCATCAATACGGCACTCATTAACCTAGCGAAGAATACATATCAAAATTGTATACGTATCAAACAAGAAAATACCGCAATGTATTTCTCTGATATGGAGCGCTATGCATATGAAATTCTAAAACATGAAAATGTTGCAAAGGTAATCCGCGATAACTTACAAGAAGTCATGATTGATGAGTTCCAGGATACAAGTAAACTACAGGACACAATTATTGAAATGATTGCAAGTCCTAACTGTATCTTTCGTGTAGGTGACACGAAACAATCTATCTATCGTTTCCGTCAGGCGAAGCCTGCGCTAATGCGTTCCAAATTAAATGAGTCAGAAAAGATTACTGAAGAAACCATCGATACATCTATGCAGTCTGCGAAGATCATCCTTTCTAGAAACTATCGTTCAGATGCACGTATTATTCAATTTACAAATATACTCTTTCAAAAGATTATGAATGTAAAAGAGAGTACAGAAAAGTATGGTGAGGATGATATCGTTGACTGGTTCCCAAAGAATGATAGTCCAGATGCGTTAATTGAATTTGCAAGTTATACTCCGAAGAATAAAACAACGATTGTCAGTGATGATGAGGACGAAGATGAGGATATCAAGATGATCAAGGCGAATTGGATTGCCAATAAGATTATTGATACCTATAACCAAGAATTCGAACTTGCAAAAAAGAACGATACAAAGCTACCATCTTTCCATGATTTTGCGATACTCTTACGAAGTCATGGTGATAAAGCATATCTCAAAGCGGCCTTTGAAGCGAAGGGAATTCCTTACAGCATTGATACACGTGAAGGATTCTATCGTTCAGAGCTATGTCAAACAGTTATTGCGTTATGTACTGCTATGTTAGACGAAGAAGCAGACTCTGCTCTATTTGCATGCATGGTTTCTAATCTTTATAACTATAGTGATGAAGAGATTGCAAAGGCAAAGATAAGACTAGGTTCAATAAAGGCAGTCGCCAAAGAGTTTGGCATCTATGATGATTTACAGATGTATAAAGAGATTGCGGATACCTATGGTATTCCAAGAATGTTATCAGAGCTTGCGAATCATAACGCTTACTTCAATCGTTTAAATATCAGTCAACAGTCAAACTTTGACTATCTATTTGAAATGACAGTATCTGCGAAGTATCACTCTGTTGCGGAATTCTTAAATTCCTTAAAAGCAGTTGAAGATGAAGTATCCAATGAAGCTGTCTCTAAGGGCTCAGCAGATGATATCGTTACCGTCACAACGATTCACCATTCAAAAGGATTGCAGTATAAGTATGTATTCCTGTGGAGTAATGCAATAAATCAGTTTAGAGATAGTGCAGAAGCAGTCAATGTCGATGATGATCTCTATCTTGGATTAAACTTCTTATGTGCGAATCCATATCGTGCGAAACGAAAGACAATTCATAAACGTGCGATTGAATACAAAGCAAACTTAGAAGATGCGGAAGAATTTATTCGTATCTTATATGTAGCAGTTACACGTGCAGTACGTAGACTCTATATCGTAGACGCACTACCCAAACCAATTCCATATCGTGGAAAGAAATTTATGTTAGGTGATTTACTCATCCGTAATGGTATGTCAGGATTAATCCTTAGCACAATGGCAAACGAACCAATTATGAAACGGGTTGATATTGATCCATCATGGAATGTATACCTAGAACATAAAGAAACAGAGACTGTCACAGAACTTCCTCACTATGGATACACAAGTGTAGAAGAGAAGGAAATATTAACACCAAGTTCTACCGAGTTTGGCAGTAGCTTACCAGCATTAGATTTAACAGAAACAAATGCTGGAAGAGAATATGGAACACACATTCATGCATGCTTTGAACAAATACCAACAAGATTATTTAACGCAGATGATTTAACATTCCTAAATCTCTCTTCAACAGAGTTAAAACATCTACTGGCATTCGGTGATTCAGATATATATCACCAAGCTGTAGAAGGTGAAATTCATCACGAGTATCCTTTCTATGTACAAACAGAGAAAGAAAAGATACATGGTATCATGGACTTTGTGTCAATCTTAGAAGATAGAATTATTCTGATTGATTTTAAGACGGATAACGCAGAATTATCTAAGATTAAATCGTTGTATACAGAACAGATCAATACATATAGAAAAGCACTACAGCTAATTTACCCAAATAAAACAATTGATGCATATGCATGGTCAGTACATCATGATAAAGCTTTAGAAATTTAATAAGAGAAAAAGATGGAGAATTTGTAATCTCCATCTTTTATCTCTATTAAATTAATTAGAATCTGTCGGAGATCTCTGCGTAAGAACTTCTTCAAGTTTTGCGGCTAATATACGGTTTCCTCTAAAGAGGTCTCCATAGAAGTTTACCATCAGACATGACAGAAGGTGCTCAACCTTAGGAATATTTATTACAAAATGCATCACAAAGAAAAAACAAATCCACTACTAATCGCATTTTAGCGCTAAACAAGGCGTTTTTGGTAACCTCCAGACACAGAGACACGTGTATGTGCGATTACGAAGGCATTTGGATCAAGCTTTCGAATCTCTCTTTGGACAGATGAAACCTCACTTTTTGCGACGATTGTTACGAGTACTTCGGTTTGATGATTGGTATAAGCACCCTTACCATCCCAACAAGTAACACCTCTTGCATATTCATGCATGATCATCTCTTTCACTTCAGGGACATGTGTGAAAATCATCAGCTCAACTTCAATGTTTTGATAATGCCAACGGTCAATCGTAACAGAGAATACAACAATATAGATAATAGAGTATAACGCAGTTGAAACATCAAAAAGTACTGCCATTAATGTATAGAGAACAATATTATAAAGTACATTGAATAGTCCTACAGAAATCTTCTTTGACTTATGACTTAGATATAAACCCAATAAATCTAGGCCACCTGCACTTGCGCTATTTGTAAGAATTAATCCACATCCAACGCCACCTAATAGTCCAGCGATTACAATGCATGCAAGTTTATCATCGAGAATAGGTGCAGTAGGGGCGATGATATAAGTAAAGATGATTGTCTGTAAGGCAACAGATAACGCGGTTCCTACGACCATGCGCTTCTTCATCTTCTTTAAAGCTAGAAGAAAGAGTGGAATATTAAATGCAAGGTTGATAATACCTGCAGTATCTACATTTTGAACATTAGAAAAGAATAATGTTCTTAACATCTGAGCTGTACCAGGGACTCCGCCAGAGTAAAGCTTTAAAGGTACTAAGAAGAAGTTTACGGATAATGCATATAAGGATGATCCTATCAAGATAAGTAGGATATTTAAGGGTGTAACTTTCTTGGGTTTAACATAGATTTCTTGTGACATATGATGTTCCTCTTTTTCACTAAGATAATCATAAAGAAAAAGATGGTATTTTCATACCGCTTTTATGAAATATCTTCTGTTATATTCATAATAGAGATGTTTGGAGTTTAGTATTCTAATTTAGTGGAAAACATAGAGTTGATATTATTGAATAATTATGTGGAATTATAACAAGAAGAAATGATATATTTTGAATGATGTATTTAGAAATCAATTAGGTAGATTTTGGGGGTATTGGAAAATGCTACGAGACTTTAAGATAAAGAAACATACTAAATATGAAATCATTTCAGGTATAAGTTTAATGATTTCCTACGCCATCGGGACATTTTTTAGTAAATACGAAAGATTTGATATCCTTGTTATGTTTGGATCTTTTGGATTGTTGGCTGTATCAATTGTTACATATATTCTTTCAATCAAGAATAATCCCAAAAAAATTAAGATGTTCCACTCTAAAAAAGGAAAGATATTATTTGTTTTGGGTTGTTTTGCAGTAATCATTTTGTTAATGATTTTAATGTATGAACATATGTAAGTTTCTGACATAAAAGAGCACTTTAATCGTAAACGCGAAATAGGTAGTACCTGTATATCAATCATAAGTCATGTCATAATCCCCCCTAGACCTTTCTGATGAAGGGACGTTATTCTTGTTTTATGGAAGAAAGATGATACTGTAAAAAAGTTATCCGCAAGTTTTATTAAGAAGATAGGTCATAGATATGTGCTGGTATCAGTAAAATATTTGTGTGGGAAATCAGAGTTTTCCACATTTGACGGCACACTCATAATAGTTTCATTACCCTTATGTGGTATTAAAACGACATATTTGATTGCTTATGAACGAAAATATGGAAAGTTGTAATTATATTAGGAAACCATTTCCCAATTTTTAGTACAATTACGATGTAAATTCAGCAATCAAATAAACGTTTGAAAGCGATCAAATATAGAAATTATAATTAGTATTTCGGTATCAAAATAAAAGGAAGCCTTACATTATAGTAATTTGGCTTCCATTTTATTTTAGTAATTTTCCTTCTTAACTTCGAAGAAGCTTTCCTTGTAGCTGCAGAGTGGGCAAATCTTAGGAGCCTTCTTGGACTCAATTGTGTAACCACAGATTTCGCACTGCCATACTACTGGCTCGTCCTTTTCGAATACTTGAGCGTTTAAGATATTAGCCTTTAGCTTCTCGTATCTTTCTTCGTGGTCCTTTTCAACCTTAGCTACCATGTCCATCTGAGCTGCGATACGTGTGAATCCTTCTTCACGAGCTTCTTCAGCCATTCTCTTGTACATGTCTGTCCACTCGTAGTTTTCACCATCAGCACCCATCTGTAAGCATTCATGAGTTGTTGGGATAGCACCACCGCATAATGCGATGAACCATTGTTTAGCGTGTTCCTGTTCGTTACGTGCTGTTTCTAAGAAGATGTTTGCGATTTGTTCATAACCTTCTTCACGAGCCTTCTCAGCGAAGAAAGTGTACTTGTTGCGAGCCATTGACTCGCCAGCGAATGCATCATTTAAATTCTTTTCGGTTTTTGAACCCTTTAATTCCATTGCTTGTGTCCTCCTCATTTAGACAATCTTTGCAAATTCCCTCAAAAATAGTGACATGACTGAATACTTTTCCACCGGTGAATTTTTCTACCTTTTCATCTGGGCAAGAATCATAAGGCATTTCACCAAGGTCGATCATCTTACCGCATTTTGTGCAACGTAAGTGATCGTGTGGAGCAGGATTACCATCATAGAAGTTGTAGCCTTCACCTGTATACTTACGAATCACACCTTCTTGGACGAGAAGATTAAGATTGCGATATACAGTCGCTAAACCAATGCCGGTCTCCTTTTGATCTAAAGCAGACTTAACTTCTTCCGCAGTCATATGCGTTCCAATTCCTTGGATAATACTTAATATTTCTTGTTTTTGATAAGTCTGTCTTCTTTTCATATTCACCACTTATTGAGAACTATTATCATTATAGAATAATTTATTTTGAATTCAACACCTTTGCACAAAGAAGTTTGTGATTTTTTCGCATGTTAGAACTAACTAACCTGAAAATATTTCATTTTTATGAAAGTTAGACACAATTGCACAATAAAAACGGCATTTGTGCCATTTTAAGAGATTAAATCAAGGATTGTATATCCTTCTTCCTTGCATTGTTCAATCGTTTCTGCATTTGCGACAATGCAGGATGTTGGTGCCTGTAATGCTTTCTCGAAGAGTTCTACGTATCTTGCGAGATCTTCTCTCTTCATAGAGAGGACTTCCTTACGTGCAGCACATAGGTTTTCGTATGTGGTGTTACGGAAGTAGCGAATATCTGCTAGTCGAACTTTCGCAGCCGGTGCTAAGAGTGGCTCTGCCGCCGCAATTGTGCCGATGATATATCCTGCTAAGTCAGTATGTTCATCTTCAGCTAGTTGCTTGATACGTTTGTAGATATCACGATAGATTTCAATGGAATGTAGTGGGCTTGGATCACGATAGGAGTACGCGGCGATATTTCCATTTGGATTCGCACTGAAGCCTGTTCCATATGCATTGCCCTTTACACGGACCTCTGTCCAAAGATAATCATAGGTTAATAGATGTGCGATTACCTGCAAGCATGGATCATATTCAAAGTCGAAGGTCTTAATGTTGGTGCCTGCGGCAGAGTAGGAGATACCTGCTGGAATCTGAAGTGCCTCCTTAGGTTCTTGTAAGAGTGGGTAGTGCACAATGTTTCCTTGTGCTTCAATGCGATTGATACCAGCAATGAATTTTTCTACGACATCCAAATGATCGCCAGTGACACTCGCAATCAAACGATCCTTGGAGAATAATACTTCTTGGTACATTTCAAACTCATTGATCACTTCATCAATCATCTCATCGTAGTTATCTTCTAACTTCTTACTGAATAACGCATTTTCATATCCACCGATATATTCACGGAATACACCTTCTGCGCTATGGTGTGCAGATACACGACGCATTGCGAAGGAATGTCCATTCATGATGATGGATTGTCTTGCGCCTTCATTACCTTGTTTGAGAATAGGTAAGATTTCTTCCTTTGTAAACTTCGTATCTTTGATAACTTCTAAAATCAGCGGTACAACTTTATCTACGTTTCTTTCTAGTACAGAACAGGATACCGCAAGGACTGGAATACATGCATCAGAACGGTTGTCTGGTGAGTATACATCTGTAACGATATTCAAGGAACCGAGGTCCTTGCGTACAGCACGCTGTAACTCACGAACTGTCTTCTTCGTAGTTGGTAGGTTCATAAGTAAATCGGTAAATAAACCAACTGCTGGTAAATGCTTGATTGTAATTCCTGCAAGTGAGAAGTAGAAAAAGAGGTAAACAATACCGGATTCTTGGGTAGGGTGAATCAGTGTTTTAACAGACTGTACTTTTTCGATTTGTAGTGGAAGGTCTTCTGGCTTTTCATCAATCTCTGAAAGATGAATCTTAGGTAGAGTAGCTAGTTGTTCCTTTGTATCAGTAGACTGTTGCCATAGGTCTAGTGCCTTGTTTTGCTCAATATACTTTAGAACATTCTCTTTACTAGAAGCCTTAATATCTGCTAGACGTTTCTTTTCATCTGCGACGCGCTTAGCTCCCATTGTTGTGGATGGCACAACTGTTAAGGAGTTAAGATATTCTTCATCTAATAAGAAGGATGATAAGAGTTCTTCAAAATATCCTTGTTCAATCTTTTCACGTAAGATATCGAATAGCTTTCCGTTGGATAATGGTTCTGCTGGATCACCACCATATAGCCAGCTATCCATTGCACGTTGTCCATACATTAAACCTGCAGGCTCATGGCTTTCACGGTAACGGAATTCCATCTGGTTGATGGTTGCTTGTAATTCTTCATGATCTAAGCCATCTTTTACAAGCTTGCTAGTGGTAGAACGTAATATTTTGCGGATTGCGTCATACTTGTCTGCATCGGTGTTACGAATGGTTAAGACAAGCCATGGCTGTTGAATACCATCATATAAATCTAAGTCAACATCTTCACCGAGGCTGTTATCGAGGATAGCCTTCTTTAATGGTGATTCATTGTTGGCTACAAGTGTAGAAGAGAGTGCGGACCATGCAATATTCTGTACATAAGAATCATAGGTAGAAATAATCTTCGCAAAAGAGATGTGGGAGCGATTCTCGGTAGGTTCATTTTCATTCACTTCGTAGGAGATATGATTATGCACAGCTGGTAGAATCTTCTGCATAGGAATTGCGAAATCCATCTCTTCCTTATGATAGTTAACAAAGTATTCTTCATGGATAAAACGAAGTACTTCATCAATATCTAGGTCACCATCTACCCAAACACGTGCGTTAGATGGATGATAGAACTTCTGATGTGTTTCGATAAACTTTTCATAAGTTAAATCTGCAATATAACGTGGGTCACCGCCAGATACATACTTATAGCAGTTATCTGGGAATAACATACGGTTAAGTTCGTCTACGATTGTTTCATCAACAGAGGAGAAGGCACCCTTCATCTCATTGAGTACAACACCACTGTATTCCATCTCTTCATTTACATCATGAATCTGATAATGCCAACCTTCTTGAAGAAAGATATTTGGGTTTGTATAGATTGCTGGTTGGAATACCGCATCCATATATACAGAAATGAGGTTCATGTAGTCTTTGTTGTTGCGGCTACTTACCGGATACATTGTCTTATCCGGATACGTAAAGGCATTTAAGAATGTTTGTAAACTGCTCTTTAATAGTTCTACAAATGGTTCACGTACAGGATATTTCTTTGAACCATTTAGAACACTGTGTTCAAGAATATGGAAAACACCCGTGTCGTTATCAGGGATTGTTTTGAATGTAATCGCAAAGGTCTTATTTTTATCATCACGTTTTAACCAGCAGAGTTCTGCGTTTGTTTGTTCGTGACGGAACATATATAAAGTTCCTTTTGCGTCTTCGATATCTTTGATTTGTTCAAGGACAAATCCGTGTAGCTTGTTGCTTAGTTCTAAATTCATACTGAACCTCCATACCCGTTAATCATACATCATTATTATATAGAATCAGAGAAAAAAGATGCCCTAAGCATCTTTAGTCAATAATTTGGTTGATGACGATTTCTGCACGGCCTAAATTGATGTGGTCTCCCTCGTGGATACGAGCTTTACCAAGTGGTGGCAATTTGATTCCGTTTAGGTATGTTCCGTTATGTTCGGAAACGTCTGCTAAATAGAATGTATCACTTTCAATTAATATGCGAGCATGTTTACGGCTGATTGCTGGCTCGTTGATAACAAGGTCACAACTAGCAGCTTCTCGTCCAATCAAGCAAGGTAATTTACTGATTGTATGATCCTTTGTTTGTCCTGCTACTTTGATTGTAACGAGAATCTTTGGGTCAGCTTCATCTAGATTTGTTGTAGAGAAGATTTCTTCGAATAATGTTGCGGAATCATCATTATTCTTTTCACGAATTGGTGTATCCAAGGAATCAACCTTTATTGGTTTGATTGTTGGAGATATTGGCATAACAGGTCTTTCTAAGTCAGTAAGAACTGTTGTCGCAGCGAGTGAATCTTCTACATTCTGCTTTGGTTGTTGTACTGGTTTTGGCTTTGGAGCGATTGGTGTAGCTTGTATAACTTTCTTAACTTGTGGCTTTTTTGTTGTACCAACATCGTTTCCATCCGCATCTACATAATATGTATTTTTCTTAAATGCCAAGAAGATAACGGCCGCAAGTAAGACAACGTTTGTGCCTACTAAGCCCATGATAATCAATTTGACAATTGTTGGATCACTTAACATAAATTACTCCTCTTACTAATATAGTTAACCTTATAATACAACAAACATTACATTTTTTCACGTTCACTTACATTGTGCGTAATTTCAATGATTGGGGAAGGATGCGGTAATTGTGTTTCTGCGTAGATATCTTCTTCTGTTGGTGGAACGATAGGAATATCATTCTTAGACTCTAGGCGAATCGTACGATATACGATGATATCTAGGATAACAATGAATATAAGGAAGAAGATTAGTCCAATCTCTGATTCAACCATGAGTGTTGCGTCAAAGATTGTATGTAGTAATACCGCAAATGCATAAGAAGCTTTTAGATTTAATGACTTTACATCTGGGATGTTTAAGGCTTCAGCTACTCTTGCGTGACCATAGTATAAGCCCATATATACCGCAAAGCTCATGTGTCCTGGAATAGTTAGAAGTGCACGTTGTAATGCGACGCCTGTTCCATAATTAAATACATAGAAGACGTTTTCTAATGCCGCAAATCCTAGTGATACGAATACTGCATAAACGATACCATCAAAGCGGTAGTTGAATGCTTTGTCTTTCCAAGTAAATCGATAGAGGAAGAAGAACTTTGAGCCTTCTTCGATAAGTCCGACAAAGATTGCGGTTAGGATACCATAATTGACTCGTGTAGCAGTCACTACATTTTCTAAAAGATAGAAGACAACTTGTTCAGAAATCATTTCTAATATAATTGCGACTGGTACAGAGAGTAGACCACCAATAATACACTTTAGTAATAAGAGTGGTGGTTCTTTTTCTTTACTATCATTGCGATAGATATAAATCATGAAGAAGATAGCAGGGAAAACCGCAATCGTAACATAGAACAGTGTTTGTTCTAAGGACAATTGTCCATATTGATTTAACATTCGTTAGCACACACCTTTCTGATCAGTTTTTCCATGAACTAAATCATAGATCTGATTTTTTGGGATACCTGTCTGTTTGGCAACTTCTTTGATTGCGGCACTTGTGGACATTCCACTCTCAATAGAAGTATTCACCATGTTTAGGATTTGCCCCATATCGATATCTTTTTCATAGTCATCTTGATTGCCTTCGATTACAACGACCATTTCACCTTTTAGCTCTGAAGCAATTGGTAATATCTCGGAAATTGTACCACGGATGAACTCCTCATGTACTTTTGTTAATTCACGACCGATACAGATATGCCGATCACCTAGCACATCTAAGCAGCTTTGTAACATCTTCTCAATGCGATGAGGAGCTTCATACATAATGAGTGTCATCGGATATGACTGGTACAGACGTAGTTTCTTAACACAATCATGTGTGGAAGGTGGTAAGAAACCAATGAAGATAAATGGTTGTGCAATAAGACCTGATGCAACTAGTGCGTTTAAGAAAGCACTACAGCCTGAGATTGGCACAACGTTATATCCAAGGGCTGTCACTTCACTGACAACTCTTTGGCCTGGATCGTTGATGAGTGGATATCCAGCATCGGAAATCAAGGCAATATTATTTCCTTGAGAGAGTAAGTTAATAATGCCTTTTGTGCTGGAGGCTTCATTAAAGTTTTGGTAAGCAATCAAACGCTTTGAAATATCAAAATGCTTTAGTAACTGCCCACTATTACGTGTGTCTTCACACGCAATCACATCGACGCTATTTAAGACATCGATAGCACGTGGAGTCATCTCATTGAGATTTCCGATTGGAGTAGGTACTAAATATAGCGTTGGTTTTTCATTTTCGAAGGATTTCTGGCGGTTCATGCGTTATCGCCCTCATCTTTTTTCTTGCGCCCAAATGTACGTACAGTGACCTTCTTATGTTCAGCAGTATTCTTTCCTGCGTTTTGACGTGGTTGATTCTGCTTGTTGGAATGATTTCTGTTTGTTTTTTTATTATTTGAACGGTTATTTTGTGGCTTAGATGACTCTACCTTAACGGTTGGTAAGTCTGTTGAAACGTGTACTGCTTTATCTTTATTCACTGGTATAGCTACACCTTCATGAACCATTGTACGATGTACAGGTTTATCGCTCTTTTGGTTGTTCTGTTGAATAAATCCTTTACGTGGGATTGCTTTCTCGCGTAAATTTTCCAAGGAAATAAAGAGTACTTGTTCACGGTTTTCTAGCTTGGCTTCCTGTTTCATGACATTCATGCTTGTTAGGCGGTATACCATGCCATCATATTCAACTTGCGATCCCATCTTAGGAAGTCCTGCAGTGAGTTCCTTATAGTCGCTTTCTTCATATTTCAAGCAACACATTAACTTACCGCACATACCGGAGAGCTTCTCTACGTTAAGGGCAAGCTGTTGTGTCTTAGCCATATTAATAGAAATGACATCAAAGTGATTCTTGTATCGGCTGCAACATGTTTCCATACCGCACATACCGATACCGCCGACCATCTTTGCCTTATCACGTTCACCTATCTGACGTAACTCAATACGGCAGTGTAGACGTGTTCCTAACACCTTTAAAAGCTCACGGAAATCGACACGCTGATCAGCGAGATATACAAATAGAACCTTTGAGCGATCAAGTGTATACTGTGCACTCATCAAATTCATATCTAAATTCAAATGTAGAATTTCTTCGTTACAGATACGATACGCTTCACTTTCCGCAATGGTATTTTCAGCGTACATCTTCTGATCTTTTTCTGTAGCGATACGAATAATCGGTTTTGTTGGCATATGCAGATTGTATTTATCAATTGATAGTGCATCCGCATCTACCTCACCCATTTCAATTCCTTGTGCTGTTTCTACAACAACCCAGCTTCCTTTTTTAATATCTGCATTATCGCAGCCAAAAGAATACGGTTTTGCTGCATTCTTAAATCGCACAGCGACGGAATAGGCATATTTCACTGCCGGTTGTTCCTGCTCTTGGTGCATAGGACAACCGCATAAACCATTTTCACATTCCATGTTCATGGTTGAATTCCTCCAATCTATAGAAGGTTTGATCCATTAATAGATTTAAATCAATAAATCGATTAATCTTATCTTTCTGTTCTTGTAAGATAATGATCAATTCTCCATATTCTTTCTGTTTGTATATTTCTTGTTGTAGTAGTTCTTTGTACCAATGTGGCCCTTCAATATGCTTGCATACAACATCGTGAGCAAATAATGACATGAAATCGAAGAAACCATTAAGTAATAAAATATTTTCTTTCTTTGCTTTTGCACTGTCTTTTTCGCTTGAACGATAGGAGATATCATAATCTACCAACAGTTCTTCGCGACTTCCTTCAAGATTAAAGTACTGTTTGAACATCATCTTGCAGGTTTCAAAGATAGAACTGTCCGCAAATTCCTTCATTTGGTTGATATCTTTTACAAGATGAGAGATGAAGTAAGCATCTACGTCTTGTACACCGGCTTCTTTCGCTTTGGAAAGTAGATAGTCTTCTGATAATGGAGAGAAGGGAATTAACGTACAGCGTGAAACAATGGTTGGTAAGATACGATCGATGTTATCAGTTGTAAGAATAGCGACAACACCAGATGCTGGTTCTTCCAAAAACTTCAACATACTGTTCTGTGCAGAGATACTTGCGTTCTCCACGTTTTCTAGAATGTATACACGAGAGCCATTTCCATCTTCGAGTGCGGTCTTTGAGAATTTCTCTTGAATCGCATCTACATCATCTTTGGAGATTGCACTCTTGGAACCATCTAGTAGAACCATGTCCGCATACAAGCCTTCTTCTACGCGCCGACATGTATTACATTCTTCACAAGCGATGCCGTGGTGTTGCTCGCAAAAGATACTCTTTGCGAATAAAAGAGCAGCTTCATGCTTAAGGGTTCCATAGGGGCCGGATAAAAGATAAGCATTCGCAACTCTATGATTCATGCATGCATTTTCTAACGCATGATAAAACAGAGGTTGTTGTTGCTGTAGCTCATCCTTGCGCATCTAATAATCCTTTCACGATTTCATAGGACTTTTGAATCACGGTATCGACATCGGCAGTCGCATCCACGATAATCATACGGTCAGCATATTTCTCAATAACCTTCTGATAGCCTTCATGAACACGCTGGTGAAATTCGACACTTTCTTGGTCAAGTCTATCTAATACTTCTCTTCCTCTATGAATGCGCTTTAAACCTGTTTCCGCATCAATCTGTAGGAAGATTGTCTTATCAGGCATATGGTTTTCAATCGCAAATTGGTTGATTTCATAAACTTCATCCATACCAATCTCACGACCACAGCCTTGATATGCTAGGGAACTATCCACAAAGCGGTCGCTGATGACATGTACACCTTGTTCAAGCACAGGTAAAACCTTATCTATAAGGTGTTGTCTTCTGCTTGCGGCATAGAGTAGTGCTTCTGTTCTAGCATCCATCTCAGTGTTCTTAGGGTCTAAAATCACGTGACGAATCTGTTCGGCAATATTGGAACCACCTGGTTCTCTTGTATAACGTACCTGATAGCCATCTGCTTCTAGCATGTTTGTGACAGCAGTACTTACGGTTGTTTTACCGCTTCCATCAGGTCCTTCAAATGTAATAAATAATCCAGTTTTCATAGCCT
This sequence comes from Solobacterium moorei, assembly GCF_036323475.1. Taxonomy (GTDB): domain Bacteria; phylum Bacillota_I; class Bacilli_A; order Erysipelotrichales; family Erysipelotrichaceae; genus Bulleidia; species Bulleidia moorei. The sequence continues at coordinate 2,565,775 of NZ_AP028934.1, read as the reverse complement.
TTATTATACCATTCTTCTACTGCCCTGCATATATGCTCAACTGGAACAGATAAATGAAAAGTCGCCAATAAAGCGACCATTTGTTACTTTCGACGTAGTTTGAGTGCGATTTCTGTTCCGTTTTTTGAGCTTTGTACGACATATACATCGCCACCATGTTGGTGGGCAATTTCTTTTACAAGAGCGAGTCCAAGCCCTGCACCACCCATATCACGGCTACGTGATTTATCAATTCTAAAGAATGGTTCAAAGATGTGTTGCCAATCTTCTTGTTGGATACCCGGTCCATTATCACTGACGATAACACTGGCAAATTCACTATCTTCCTTGATGGATACAGTTACGTTGCCGCCTGTATGGTTATACTTGATGGCGTTTTCTACAAGGTTATAGATAGCACGATAGATGAGGGTATCATTACCGATGATTTCAGCAGTTCCTGGGGTTTGGATGATGGTAATTTCTTTTTTATCAGCGACTGCTGTTAAATCACAAATCACTTCTTCTGTCATATCTGCTAATGAGATATGGTCTTGTTTTTGGGCAGATTGTAGATCTGTCATCTCAAGAAGAATTTCAATGACATGAGATAGACGTGATGTCTGCATACGAATCATATGGACGGTTTCTTGATATTCCGCAGCACTAGGGTTATTGTTTTTCTCAAATACTTCTAGTTTTGTGCGCATTACCGCAAGAGGTGTACGTAATTCATGTGCAGCATTTGCGGAGAATTGTCGTTGTGCTGCGAAGGTATTACTGAGACGTTCTAACATCTCGTTGAATGCATTTGTTAGTTGTTCGATTTCAATAGAACTTTGATCACTTACAACAAGGTGTTTTAAGTTTTTCGCTTGGATATCTTCAATCTGTTCACCGAGATTTTGTAGTGGTTTTAATGCATAGCCAATGAAGAAGTACATCATAGAGCTACTTGCGACGGTGATAATAATTGTAATGAGTAAACTGCTTTTCCAGAAGTCCGCTTGAATTCCTTTTGCCATATCAGAGATGACATCTTTAGTAGAAATCTGTAATTGAACAACTTCTCCTGTATTATCTGTTGCAGGGTTAGCTGGTAAAATCGCAACGGCAGAATCTTCGATTTTACTCATAGAGGCAATCGCAGATTTACTAATTGCATAGCTAATCGCAAGACAGGATAAGATAACGATGATTGCGGTAATGACAGTTAGTTTCCATTGTAGAGAATGACGTTTACTCATCCTGTTGTCCTCCAATCACATAACCTTGTCCAATGCGATTTGCGATTGGATCATAACCAAGTGCTGCACGTAACTTCTTACGTAAAGCAGAAATATGTACACGGATTGAGTTACTAAAGCTATCGACACTACTATCCCACACGTGTTGGATGAGTTCTTCTTGTGGAACTGGACGTTCTTGATGTAATAACAAGTATTCCAATAGACCCAACTCTTTACGTGTTAATGGGAGTTTTTCACCTCTAGCCATGGCAGTGCGACTCTTGGTATCTAAAGAAAGTTCTCCACAAGAAAGAATGACATTATTTTGTACGGTACGACGTCTTGTTAAACTACGAACGCGCGCTTCTAATTCTTCAAAGTGGAATGGCTTGCATAGGTAGTCATTCGCACCGCTATCGAGACCATCAATTTTATCCTGCAAATGTCCACGTGCAGATAAAATTAGTACCGCTGTTTCTGAGTTTTCTTTGCGAATGTTACGTAGTACTTCCATACCATCCATAACAGGTAAGTTTAAATCTAGGATGATTAAATCATAGCTTTCATCCATGGCCATATTCCAAGCGGTGCCACCATCGTAACATATATCTACTTCATATCCATCAAGACGTAGGCCCTTTGCGATTGTTTCGCAAAGAGTGATTTCGTCTTCTACCACTAATAATCTCATATGCAATAATGTTCCTTTCGAAATGCTATTAAACTGTCAGAAATTGAGCATATCTGCACTCAGTATAGCATATTCATGTTGAAACATTTCAAGTGACTCGCGAACCATATATTTGTATTTATGCACGCATGAATGTGAATTAAATTAGAAAAAATAAGTTGTTAAATTTCTTAACACAAATTTTATATCAGCTTTGTTATATTTTTCACGTCAGATAGAAATTGAGTGTAAAGGAGGACGATTCGATGAGTCTTATTGGCAAATATCCAACGCAATTTAGAATAGCCGCACAAGCATTCCTGGTTGTATTAGCAGTTGTATTTATCTGCGTTGGTGCTTCTCGAGGAGAAGTTGAGAGTGTATTCGGTAAAGCAATTCGTCTTTGCTTAGAGTGTGTAGGAATTGGATAGTATGACATCACCTAAATCAAAATCTTTTCTAAAATTCCTGAAGAGACGTAATACAATTCAAATGTTTGCCACATTCTTGACAAACATGCATATACCTAATTTTCTAAAAGGTGTTCTCTACAATGGGAAAATTAAGCAGGTATGTGTACCGGGATTGAATTGTTATTCATGCCCAGCCGCTACAGGAGCTTGCCCAGTGGGTTCCTTCCAAGCAGTTGTGGGTTCATCAAAATATAACTTCTCATATTACATCAGCGGAATTCTAATCTTCTTTGGTGTAATGGTCGGAAGATTGATTTGTGGCTTTATGTGTCCGTTTGGCTGGTATCAAGACTTACTACACAAGATCCCGACAAAGAAATTCAGTACAAAGAAATTAAGATTCTTAACATATTTGAAGTTTATTATCCTAGCTGTTGCGGTAATTACGTTACCAATTATCATGACAAATAAAGCAGGTATTGCATTACCTTACTTCTGTAAATATATTTGTCCACAAGGTATCTTAGAAGGTGGAATTCCACTCTCTATCGTAGATAAAAACATTCGTGCAACACTAGGCACATTATTCAATTGGAAGTTTACAATTCTTGTTACAATTACAACATTGTCAATATTTATATATCGCCCATTCTGTAAATGGATCTGCCCGCTAGGTGCATTCTATGCGTTATTTAATAAGATCGCAATCTTCAACTATCATGTTGATAAGAACAAGTGTGTATCCTGTGGTAAATGCGCAAGAATTTGTAAGATGAATGTTGATATCACAAAGAATACCGGTGATTTGGAATGTATCCGATGTGGAGAGTGTATTACAGCATGTCCAACGCAAGCAATTAGCACTTATATTGGCGTAAAGAAAAAGAGCGAAGCTAAGAATTCAAAAGTAACAAACAAGAAATTACAAAATGTATAAAATGAAAAGAGGAAAATGAAAATGAACGTATTAAAGAGATTTACCCTACTTACTGTATCTGCAGTTATGGCAGTTACACTTGCAGCATGCAACAACAAGAAAGAAGAAAAACAAACATCAAACACTACAACTACAACAGAAACAGCAAAATCAGAAGCATTCCCTAAGTTTAAAGGTAAAGACTTTGATGGTAAGGATGTAGATGAGTCTTTATTCAGTAAGAATGATGTAACACTTGTCAACTTCTGGTTCAATGGATGTGCAGCATGCGTAAACGAAATGCCAGCACTTGAAAAGTTTAACAAGAAGTTAAAGGAGCATGGTGCTGAACTCATCGGTGCAAACGTTGAAGCATCAGACGAAGCAACACTTAAGGATGCAAAAGATATTCTTGCTAAGCAAGGTGCTACATATAGAAATATTGTTATCAACAGTGGAGATGAAGCAAAGGCTTACTTAGCTAAGATCTTTAGTTTCCCAACAACAGTAATGGTTGATAAGAAGGGAAATATTATCGGCGATCCAATCGTAGGTAATCTTGAAGATGAAAAGAAGCAAGAAGAAATTATCAAGATGATTGAACAAGTGAAGGCTGGAAATAGTGTTTCATCAACTGTTACACAGGGACAAGTAAAAGAAGGACAAGCAACTGGTAGCAATGATGAATTAGCAGCTCTTACAGCAAAAGAAAATGAAGTATTTGCTGCACACCAAGATCTATGGAATAAGGTGTTTGCAACAATGAACAAAGACCAGATTGAACAGACTCAAAATATGCCATATGATCAAGTATTAAAGGCACAGGTTGAAGCAAATAAGTCTCAATTCTCCGCTGAAGAATTAAAAACACTTGAAGAAGATATCGCCAAGATTGCTGAAATCGAAAAAGATCTCGCAGAAGCAAGTGCTAAAGCTAGCAAAGAAAAATAAAAATTATTGTGGTTTCCCCATCTTTCCCTGGGCATATGTCCCAGGGTTTTATTATGGGGGGAATGCTATAATGTAATTACAGATAAAATCATAGGACTTTACGGATTTGTCAGTAAATGAAGAATCATTTGGAGGTGACTATGAAAAAGGCGATTCCGATAATACTAATTGCATCATTTTCATGTTCGCTAGCAGGTTGTTCTACTCGAAGACAAGTAAGCCAAGAAGTAACTTCGAGTAATGAAGTAACACAAGTTGAAGAAGAATCTGGGTATGCATACAAATTATCAGAACTACATGAAATTAATCAGAATGATTTAGTATCTTCTGATACATCACAGTTTTATGATATGGAATGCAATCCGATTAATCCGGGTGAGTTATCATTCAAACGTTATGTAAATTATTTAATTGATGATTAACAAATCTCTCTTAGCGAAGTAATACTATCTCCAATTCAAATTACTACATATTTTAGAGTAAAGACGGGTGAGATAATTACGATATTTGGTACGGACTATACAACAAATATCGAAAATGATAATGTTCAAATGCAGTCAATATTGCAAAAGGTAATTGGTTTTAATACCAAACTACAAATTTCTCTCGATTTAGAAAGAGTACAATATGTACCGGCTAGTGATCGAGTGATAACTTACTATTTCTATTCAATCTGTTATAAGGTCGAAACACTAAAAAATACCTCCTGGTATATTCAATTTGACTCATATAGCTGACTAAATTGAATATACGTTTTCTTTCTACCTGACCTCGTATCCGTCAGGACTGTTTTTGATAGAATTGAAATCGTGAATGTGTACTTTGACAACCTCCTTGAAGCTTTGACTTCATTTTTTAGAATCTTGCCACTTCTTAATATTCAGAATCGAGATCAGTTGTATGGGTCTTTGAACTCTTATCTTTTACCAGGATCTATGCGGATACTTTGTAAGTGGAATACATATTCATATTTTACAGAAAGGATATATTTTTATGCGTTACTTTATCGGTATTGATGTAGCTAAATTCAAACACACCGCTTGTGTCATAGACACGTATGGCACCGTCCTTGTAGAATCCTTTGATTTCACTAATGATATCATCGGCTTCCAATCCTTATTGAAAAATATCAAACCATTCTTTAAAAAGAAACACCTCGTTGGTATGGAAGATACGGGACATTACGGAGACAATCTTCGCAACTTCTTATTGGAAAAACAGTATAAGGTCGTTATGTTAAACCCCATCGTTACATCTCATATCCGTAAGGCTTCCAACAAAGTCAAAAACGATAGAATCGATTGTTTCGTCATTGCCAACACGATGATGAATCCTAATTTCTACAGAGACCAACATGCACAATCTATTGATTACGCTACGGTACGTCAACTGACACGTATGCACCATACACATACGGAAGAAATCAACCGCTATAAGTATCAGTTACAGAAATCAATTGATATTGTCTTTCCAGAATTCAATTCTCTTCTCAACACCAAATATTCAAAAACCTATCTCGAGATACTAGATACCTACCATAGTGCTCATACAATCGCCAATACCGATATCCGCCTGTTACGGAATACATTGAAAAATGTTGGCGTAGGTCGTTCCGTATCAATCTCTGCAGAACAACTTAAGAAAGCTGCTAAGGAATCTATCGGTCAACACAACCTTGCGATTGAAATGGATATTCCATTTTTGATTTCTCTTATCAGAAGATTAACTTCAATATTAGGTGAAATCGATAAAAAAATAGAAGAATTCAGTCATCAACTAAACTCTCCTATCTTGGACATATCTGGAATTTCCCACTTTTCAGCTATGTCGATCATCTCCGAACTTGGTGACATTACTTATTTCTCTAGCGAAAAGAAACTCATCAAGTTCGCCGGTGTAAACCCATGCGTTTATGAATCCGGCACCTATAGTATGACACATACGCGGTTAGAAAAGAAAGGGTCAAAATACTTGCGCAAGACACTATATCAAATCATTGATGTTGTCATACGCTTCAACCCTATATTCCAAGCATTCTATCAAAAGAAGATTTCACAGGGTAAGAGTTACCGCTGTGCACAAGGTCACTGTATACGTAAACTCTTACGCGTTATATACAAGATACTTTCCACAGGTGAAAGATTCAATCCTGAAAAATTGAAATAGTCTTAATCCCATAATTCCAGTTGAAAGCCAAACTATGTAAAGATAGTTGTTTTTATTGTACACAATTCACTTTTCAAAGAACTATCGACACGTATATTTATCAAGTTATCTATTTTCAAACTTTTTCATCACTTTACTCTTGATTTACATATAGTTGTCTATACCTTAAAAGCTGGACATCAAGTAAATGGACTATACTGTGATGGAATATATGAGGTACGTACAGTAGAAGATGTTCAATAGCGCTGAAAGAGTGGATAATTATGGCTCTTTTATTTACATTTAAACGTAAACGCTAAATAGGTAGTACCTGTATATTAATCATAAGTCATGTCATAATCACCCTAGAACCCTTAAGAATCGTGAGGGTTTGGGGGTGATTATTTTATGATAATGACAGCGGCAGAGCTAAAGGCACAGCGATGGGTATCGATCATTATGGAATGTAAGACAAGTGGTCAATCTGTTCTACAGTGGTGTAACGAACATGGAATCAACGAAAAACAATATTGGTATTATCACCGAAAGTTGCGTAACCACTTGGCGCAAGAAGTCGGTAATCATATGGATATCTTTCCTGCAACTTTACCGCCATCATCAGATGTCACATTTCAAGAATTGAAGAAACCTATTCGACATGGTTCTGCACACATTCAATTGGGCAATCATCAGATAGAGATCGGTGAAGATATTTCAGATGAGCTATTACTAAAGATCATTCGGGCGGTATCCCATGCTTAAAGAGTATTGTGGTTTTAAGAAGATCTATATTGCATGTGGATATACAGATCTAAGAAATGGAATAGATGGGTTGGCTTCGATCATTCAGAACCATTTCTACCTAGATCCTTTTGATGAAGGAACGTTATTCTTGTTTTGTGGAAGAAAGACTAATCGTATGAAGGGACTGCTTTGGGAGGCAGATGGATTCCTATTATTGTATAAACGATTGGAGGAAGGAAGATTCCAATGGCCCAGAAAGACAGAAGACATAGAGAACATTAGTATCGAACAGTATCATTGGCTGTTTGAAGGCATGGCAATCATACAGAGGAAGACAATTCAGAAAGTAGAACGAAAGATGATACTGTAAAAAAGTTATCCACAACTTTTATTAAGAAGATAGGCCTATAGATGGCGTATAAGGCACATAAAAAGCAGTAGATGAATTTCTACACTCCAGCCCCCAAACTGCTTGATACGTGCCTTTTTATTACGCCATAGATATGCGCTGGTACCAGTAAAATATTTGTGTGGAAAATCAAAGTTTTCCACATTTGACGGCACCCTCATAATGGTTTATACATAAGCTATGGAAATGAAAAAACTAAGTGAGGAAGAAGTAGAAAGCCTGCCAAAGGACATCATCATAAAGCTCTTTATGAGTATGCAAAGCAGTGTAGAAAGTCTAGAAGCTACTATCAAACTTCTTAGTGAACAGATCAAGATCATGAATCAAAGAAGCTTTGGCAGAAGTACAGAGAAACAGAGTTCTGGAATCTTTGAACAGTTGGAACTCGGTTTTAATGAACCTGAAGTATTGTTTGATTTACTACAACCAGAGCCAACGTTAGAGGAAGCTGCACCAAGGAAGAAGGCAAAAGGAAAGCGGGCATCAGACATCCAGAAGATCACGAACCACCGTGAAGAATATATCGAACTATCCGAAGAAGAATTGAATGAAAGATTTGGCAAGAGCGGATGGAAGAGACTGCCATATCAGATCATAACGAAACTGGAACATATACCAGCATCTTTCGAAGCGGTCACTTATAAAATTGGTGTATATGCCGCAAAGGATAACCAGACAATCATACGAGCACAGAAGCCTGTAGAACTATGGCCAAACAGTATCGCTACCCCATCACTGGTGTCATCTATCATATGGGGCAAATATGTCAATGCCGTACCGTTATATAGACAAGAAAAGACATACCAAGAAAACCAGATCAACATTTCACGATCCACCATGGCCAATTGGATGATCCAAGCATCCGACAACTATTTGATACATTTCTACGATAGGTTAAAAGAAGAAATGATCAAACAGGATATACTGCATGTGGATGAAACACCATTCGAGGTAAGCAAAGATGGCAGAAAAGCTGGCAGTAAGTCCTATATGTGGGTATATCGTACAGGGGCACATGAGGAAGAAAAGCGGATCGTCCTGTATGATTATCGACGTACGAGGTCCCATGAACATCCGCAAAGATTCCTAGAGGGATTTAGAGGGACACTTGTATGTGATGGCTACAGTGCTTATCACCAGTTGGCCAAGGAAGATCCCGAAAGCTTTACCGTAGCTGGGTGCTGGACCCATCTCAAAAGAAAGTTCACGACGCTCATCAAAGCAGTGAAGACGAGTCAGACACTTGCCCAGGAAGCGGTAGATAGGATCAATAGAATCTATCACGAAGATAATCAATTGAAGGGATTGGGCGAACAAGAAAAGCTAAGACAGAGGAAAGAGAAAGTAGCACCCCTAGTGGATGAATTTTTCACATGGGTAAAAAGATATTGGGAGAATGTATCAAGAGAATCAGAAACAGGAAAAGGCTTTACCTATGCCCTGAATCAAGAATCCTATCTCAGAGAATTTCTAAAGGACGCAAGAATACCTCTAGATAACAATGCGGCAGAAAGAGCGATACGACCATTTACAGTAGGAAGAAAGAACTGGATCATGATCGATACGATAAAAGGAGCACAGGCCAGTGCAGTACTCTATAGTATCGTAGAAACATGTAAAGCAAATGATATCAAGATATACGAATATATTCGCTATCTGTTAGAAGAACTTCCTAAAACGATACATGACCTAACGGTGGAGGTACCAGATAGATTACTACCTTGGTCAAAAGAACTACCAGATAACATTTATAAAAATCGTACTTGAGATACTTTACAACACTATCTCAAATACGATTTTATTTTATCTATATGGTACAACTGGTTTAGCGTTTACATTTAAACCATTAATTCTATTGATACCCATCAAGACAAAATTGAATTAGAATATTTGTCTATTTTAGAAATAGGAGTATTCAAAATGAAAGTAAAGGCAAAAGAGAGCACTAAATTATGGGCGCTCTAAAATTACTTGGGGTTGGGGTACCGCAATGAGAAGACTTGGGGTGCCTTTTTGATACTTCTTCAGAAAACTTGGGGTACCTTCAAAAATAAAAAAACCTCTCATGTTATTATCTTTTTGCTATGAAAGAAAATGTCTTGAGAGGAGGCCATAAATGGCTATTGATTATATTATCACATCTGCTTTGAACTTGTCCCAAGATCAAGTTCAAAGTCTATCTACATATCGCAATCATGATACCTTGAATATTTATCTTCTACTGATAAATAAACACCCCATTTGCCCTTACTGTGGTGCTGATACATCTAGCAAAGGACTTCTAACATATACATTCAAAACGCAAGACATCGCTGGTCTAAAAACGATTGTCAATTGGAAACGTAGACGATATAAGTGTCGTGACTGTCATCGTACTTTTAGTGAAGACAATATCTTTACCCCTGATGGTATGCACTCCACCTTCTCTATGGTCGATCAAATCATGAAAGATCTAGGTGATATCTCCATTAACTTAAAGACAATTGCACTAAGAGCACATGTATCTATTCCTACGGTAGAACTCTATGCCGATAGTTACTTGAGAATTCCAAGGCAGTTCTTACCCGAGTATCTAGGAATTGATGAACTATATTCTGACATGGCGTTAAAAAACAGTTCTTACTTATGTGTCATGGTCGATAATAAAGCTCGTGTTCTAAACGAAGTCATACAGTCTCGTTCAAAAAAGGAACTCAGCACTTACTTTGAAAATATCCCATTAAGTGAGAGACAAAGAGTGAAGATTGTGACCATGGATATGTGGCAGCCATACAAAGATGTTGTAAAGAAATATCTGCCCAACGCCATCGTCGCTGTAGATCCTTTCCATGTCATCGAGCATCTTACATCTGGATTCTCACGTCTACGTATCGATATCATGAATCATTATGAAAAAGGAAGTAGAGCTTATTATCTTCTTAAAACATGGCATAAATTACTGGAAACCGACTACAACTTAGATAACGAGCCGAAATATAACAGTTTCTTTAGGCAAAAATTGAATTATCGAAATTTATATGATCAGTTATTGGAGATTGATCCAGTTTTAACGCTTGCCTACCACTTAAAAGAATTATTTCGCAACTTTAATAGAACTGCTATTTACCCATCTTGTACAATCGAAATTACCTCCATACTAGATGCGTTTATTTCTGCTGATATACCTGCGTACGAAGACTTTTTGACATCTATCACAAACTGGAAAGAGGAGTATCTCAACTCGTTTAGAAGACCGTATGATGACAGAAAACAATCGAATGCACTATCAGAATATATGAATAGTAGATTACGTGTACTGATCAATGTTTCTAATGGTCTTTCAAACTTTCCAAGATTCCGTGCTAGAGTGCTCTACGCGTTAAACAGAAAACTATATTACACAATTACGGATCACCTTCAATCCAACAAAAGGATTGGAAAGAAGCGTGGTTCATACAAAAAATAATTAACAATAAAACATTTCTTTCTTAGCACATATAAAAGGTAGAAATCGTAGACAAGAGACATTATTCTCATCTACAATTTCTACCTTTTTACCCCCATGTAATTTTAAAGCGGTTTTTTCTAAAACCCCAAGTTATTTTACATTAGGCTTAATTTAGAGGTTGGACATTTTATTTTCTAGGCTGTTATGCGTTACAGCCCCTTCTTTTCTAGACTTACTTTGTAAAGTATTCAACTGCCGCCTTAAATAACAACTGTTGGTTTTCAATATCTGGTACATTCTTATAAAGGTTTTCGCCATTACGCTCAGAGTGTCCCATCTTACCGAGAATGCGTCCATCCGGTGAGGTAATTCCCTCAATCGCATAGACAGAATTATTTGGATTGAAATGAATATCAGATGTTGGTTGTCCTTCAAAGTTAACGTACTGTGTCGCAATTTGACCATTATCAATCAAGGTTTGAATAACATTATCTTTTGCGATAAATCTTCCTTCGCCATGGCTAATCGCTACTGTATGAATATCTCCAACATTCATATATTTCATCCAAGGGGATTGATTACATGCGATTCTCGTCTTAACGAGTTTGGATTGGTGTCTTCCAATTGTGTTAAATGTCAGTGTTGGACGGAATTCATCCGGTTCCATAATCTTGCCATATGGCACAAGTCCAAGTTTTACGAGAGCTTGGAATCCATTACAGATACCAATCATTAAACCTTCTCTATGATTGAGTAAGTCTTCTACTGCTTCTTTTACCTTTGGGTTACGGAAGAAGGAAACGATAAACTTTGCAGAGCCATCTGGTTCATCACCACCTGAGAATCCACCTGGAAGTGCGATGATTTGACTACGACCAATCGCATCCACAAATCTTTCCACACTATCTTCGATATCTTGTGCTGTTAGATTCTTGATTACGAAGATTTCTGTTTCAGCACCCTCACGTTTAAATGCACGTGCTGTATCATATTCACAGTTTGTTCCTGGGAATACAGGAATTAAGACATGTGGAGTATCAACCGCATAACTTGCATGCATGTCAAATCTACGTTCCACAGATACAGGTTCAATTTCCTTTTCACTCTGCTTGATATTGCAAGGATATACAGATTCTAGTTTTTCTTCATAGCGAGTTTGCAATTCATCTAAGGAGATAGCTTCATCCTTTGTACGTAATTCAAACTCTCCTATTGTCTTACCTAGCAGTTCAAGCCCTTCGATTTCTTTATCTGTTTCTAACAAGAACCCACCATAGCACTTCTTAAAGAGTTGATTGATATTTACATCTTCTTCTAATGCAAAACCAATACGGTTACCTAGACTACACTTGAGAAGTGCTTCTGCTGTGCCACCATGTTCGAGTGCACAAGCAGACTTCACACAACCTGAGCCAATTAAAGAGTAAACTCTATCAAATACCGCACGCACACTCGTAAAGTCCACAATACCATTCTCATCATATTCTGGCATCACTGCATAGATATAGTGGTCTTTAGCCTTCCACTCATTTGTGATAATATGAGAAGCTTTTGCCGTAGATACCGCAAAGGCAATGAGTGTAGGTGGAACATCGATATCTTCGAATGTTCCTGACATGGAGTCTTTACCTCCGATTGCCGCAACTTCTAATTCTGCTTGGGCTTTGAGTGCACCAAGTAATGCCGCAAATGGCTTGCCCCACTTCTCTGGATTATCGCCAGTACGTCCAAAGTATTCTTGGAACGATAACCATGCATGTTTAGGATCAATACCAGCCGCAACGAGTTTTGACATCGCTTCAATGACCGCAGCCATCGCACCCTTATATGGCGATAAGGAGGATAACTCTGGATCATAGCCATAGGACATGAGCGATGCCGTATCTGTTTCACCATCTAATACTGGAATCTTAGCAGCCATTACCTGGCTTGGTGTCATTTGGTATTTACCGCCAAATGGCATGCATACAGTACCACTACCAATCGTTGTGTCAAAGCGTTCCGCTAAGCCTTTTTGACTACAGATATTTAAATCTTCTACGAGCTTATCCATACCTGCACGAAGACTTTCTACTTGAACCTCTTCTTCTGGTTGGTCTTCACCAACCACAACGGATGTGTGTCTACTTGCACCGTTTGTATTTAAGAACTCACGAGAGATATTTACAATTTCTTCTCCCTGCAAGGTCATAATCATACGTGGTTCTTCTGTAACTTTTGCTACTATTGTCGTCTCAAGATTTTCTATGCTTGCAAGTTCTTGGAACTTTTCAGCATCTTCTTTTCTGACGACAACAGCCATACGCTCTTGGGACTCACTAATCGCTAGTTCTGTTCCATTTAAGCCTTCATACTTCTTTGGAACCTTATTTAAATCTATCACTAATCCATCAGCGAGTTCTCCAATAGCTACTGCTACACCGCCAGCCCCAAAGTCATTACAGCGTTTGATAAGTTTTGCGGCTTCTGGATTACGGAATAATCTTTGTAGCTTACGCTCTTCTGGTGCATTGCCCTTTTGGACCTCTGCCCCACAGCTTTCTAATGATTCGATATTGTGTGACTTTGAAGAACCTGTTGCGCCACCACAACCATCACGCCCTGTACGTCCACCTAATAAGATGACTACATCCTCTGGTTCTGGTCTTAAACGAACAGCATTCTCTTCTGGAGCAGCCGCAATCACAGCACCAACTTCCATACGTTTCGCAACGTATCCTGGATGATAGATTTCACGTACAAGCCCTGTTGCTAAACCAATTTGGTTACCATAAGAGCTATAACCAGCAGCTGCAGTTGTTACGAGTTTACGCTGTGGCAGCTTTCCTTTCATCGTTTCACTAATTGGCTTTAGCGGATCTGCAGCACCTGTTACGCGCATTGCTTGATATACATAGCTGCGTCCTGATAATGGATCACGGATTGCGCCACCAAGGCAAGTCGCAGCACCGCCAAATGGTTCGATTTCTGTAGGGTGGTTATGTGTTTCATTCTTAAACATCAATAACCAATCCTTATCTTCACCATTTACATCAACTTTGATTTTTACAGAACATGCGTTAATTTCTTCAGACTCATCTAAATCTGTTAACTTACCATATTTCTTTAATGCTTTGGCTCCAATCGTACCCAAATCCATTAAACATACTGGTTTGGAGGTACGACCGGCATAGATATGACTGCGTAAATCTAGATAATTTAAATACGTATCTTTTACATATTCAGGTTGAATCTCTACATCATCGATAACTGTATGGAATGTTGTATGTCGGCAATGGTCTGACCAATAGGTATCGATGACACGCACCTCTGTAATCGTCGGGTTTCTGCATTCAATTTTTTGGAAGTATTCCTGCATAAACTTGAGGTCTTCTAAATCCATCGCAAGTCCATGTTCCTTGAGGAATTTCTTTAAGCCTTCTTCATCCAGTTTGATAAAACCATCAATGACTGGCGGAAGCTCTGGAGTTTCAAAAGACATAATGATAGTCTCTGGCTTCTCTAAGCTTGCGATTCGTGCTTCTACTGGATTGATCAGAGTTTCTTCAATCAACTTCTTTTCTTCGTCTGTAAACTTACCCTTGATGTAATAAAGACGTGCCGTCTTTACAGCAGGCTTTTGTTTCATGGAGCTGAGTTGAATACACTGTGCACAAGAATCTGCACGTTGATCAAACTGTCCAGGTAAATATTCTGTCGCAAGAATATATTCATCATAATCCGGTGTAGGCGCTTCTTCATAGAAGAAATCTACCTGTGGTTCTGAAAGAATTGTATACTTTGCGGCAATATAATCTTCTTCATCTACATTTTCTAAATCATAGCGATTTAAAACACGTACAGCTTCAACCTTCTGGTTACGTAAGGCAACGTGTAAATCATTTAATATGGATTTAGCTTCTACTGCGTATGCAGGTTTCTTCTCCACAAAACAACGGAATACTGTCATTGTTTTACCACCTTTCTGCCGATATCTGTACGATAGTGCATATCTGTAAAATGAATTTCTTGAATTTTATCATAAGAGAGTTGAAGTGCTTGTTCTAACGTATCGCTGACTGCACTTACCCCTAATACACGACCACCATTTGTATAGTACTTACCGTCTCTCCATGCAGTACCTGCATGATAGATTGTTACACCTTCGATTTGTCCATAATCATCCAAGCCGCTGATTTCATATCCCTTATGATATTTCTGTGGATATCCTCCACTTGCTAGGATGACACAAGCACAGGCTTTGTCTTCCCATTCAATCGTAACCTCGGATAACTTCTCATCGTGTACTGCACGCATGATGGTTAACAAATCTGTCTTTAATAGAGGTAATACAACCTGTGTCTCTGGGTCTCCAAAGCGACAATTATATTCCACAACTCTTGGACCTTTTGGTGTTAACATCAAGCCAAAGTATAGACAACCTTTGAAGGGTCTTCCTTCCTGATTCATCGCTTCAACAGTTGGTAGGAAGATTGTATTCATGCATGTTTCCGCAATCTCTTTTGTATAGAAAGGGGATGGTGCAATCGTGCCCATACCACCTGTATTTAAGCCTTCATCATTATCTAATGCACGTTTATGATCCATGGAAGATACCATCGGTACTACAACATGTCCATCTGTAAACGCTAATACAGATACTTCTGGCCCTGTCATAAACTCCTCTATAACGATTTGTTTACCAGCTTGTCCAAACGCTTGGTCTACCATCAATTCATTGACTGCTTGGACAGCTTCCTCTTCTGTTTGTGCAATCAATACACCCTTACCAAGTGCCAATCCATCTGCCTTTAATACCGTTGGATAACGGTTCTCTGTACGGATATAGTGAATCGCTTCCTGAGCATCAGAGAATATTGCATACGCTGCAGTTGGTATCTGATATTTTTGCATTAAGTTTTTCGCAAATACTTTTGATGATTCAATGATTGCTGCATTTGCGTTTGGGCCAAAACAAGGAATTCCTTCCATCTCCAGAATATCAACCATGCCCATCGCAAGAGGATCATCTGGTGTTACCACACAGAAATCAACCTTCTCATTTTTAGCAAGGTCAACCATATTGACTAAATCGATTGCACTGACATTGACGCACTTGGCATCTGCCGCAATACCGCCATTGCCAGGTGCGCAGATAATTTCTTCAATCGTTGGATTCTCTTTTAGTTTGCGAATAATCGCATGTTCACGACCACCGGAACCAAGTACCAAAACCTTCATAGATTACCTCCTCTTAGTGATGAAACAAACGTACTCCATTACATACCATGACGATATCGTACTTATCACAAGTATCGATAACATGATCGTCACGAATTGAACCACCTGGTTGTACTACATATTTCACACCGCTCTTATACGCCCTTTCAATATTATCCCCAAATGGGAAGAACGCATCTGAGCCTAGCGCTACGTCGTGCTGTTGCTTGATCCAAGCTTTCTTTTCTTCTCTTGTAAATACAGATGGCTGTTTAGTAAAGAACTGCTCCCAAGCGCCATCCTGTAATACATCTTCATAATCTTCCGAAAGATAAATATCGATTGTATTATCGCGGTCTGCTCTACGTATATCTTCTTTAAATGGTAAATTCAACACTTTCTCGTGTTGACGAAGCCACCAGTTATCAGCCTTACTACCTGCTAGTCTTGTGCAGTGAATACGGGATTGTTGTCCTGCACCGACACCGATTACCTGTCCATCCTTTGCGTATACAACGGAGTTAGATTGTGTATACTTCAGTGTAATCATTGCAATTAGTAAGTCTAGCTTTGCTTGTTCTGTTAGTTCTGTATTCTTTGTCACAAAGTTTGTTAATAATGATTCATCGATATGTACATTGTTTCGGCCTTGTTCAAAGTAGATTCCATATACCTGTTTTCTTTCGATTTCTTTTGGCACATACATTGGATTGATTTGAATTACAGCATAGTTACCCTTTTTCTTTGCTTTGAGGATTTCTAACGCTTCTTCTGTATAACCCGGTGCGATAACACCATCAGAGACTTCTTTCTTTAATAGTAATGCTGTATCTTTATCACAAATATCAGATAAGGCCGCAAAATCACCATAGGAACTCATGCGATCTGCACCACGTGCTCTTACATATGCACATGCAAGCATAGATAATTCTTCATCACCTGTAAAATAGATCTTTCTTTCTACTTCACTTAATGGTGTTCCAATTGCGGCACCTGCAGGACTTACATGCTTGAAGCTTGCGGCACTTGGATAGCCTGTGGCTTCTTTGAGCTCCTTAACGAGTTGCCAACTATTTAACGCATCAAGGAAATTGATATATCCAGGTTTGCCATTTAATACAGTTACTGGTAGCTCTTGATCATCTAAGTAAATACGCGCCGGCTTCTGATTTGGATTACAGCCGTACTTTAACGCAATTTCTTTTGTCATAAATGCACTCTCCTATTGATTCTTGTTAAAGATGATTGTCTTTACTTCATCACTACCTGGTTCAATCTGTGTTACATATAGTGAAATCTTATTATCCGCATTCAAGCTTTCCCATACATGTTGTGCAAAAGCTTCGAATGGTTCTTTGACTAGTTTGAAGCGTACTGGCTCCCCTTCGAATGAAGGAAGTGGATTTTTATCATTTTGATAAGTATGAATGATATGACCATGTCCTGGTAGTTCTTCTGTATAATCAAAGAAATAGCGACATGTACTATTTGGATTACCTTCTGCACTCTTTAAGATCGACATCTGATAGTCAAACCCATTCACCACTGCAGAAATACGCGGTGTATAGTTTGGCTCATCTGGCTCAAAAGTGCGTAGACGTAAAGCCTCTTCAAAAGTTTTACCTGCCTGCATGTTTTCATAGATTGTATCTGTTTGATCACCATTTGTGACAATCAATGTATTCCCAAGTTTTCTAACTGGAGAATAGATAATCAGAGAAGGATCAACTAGCTTTGAAATATCATACGCTTCTGTACGAATACCATCCTCTGTTTCTGTAAAGATTCGATTTCTACTATTCTCACTACGTCCCATAATGAAGTATGCGATACGCATCTTTCTTCCACATGGTGTACGTGCGATTACAATTCCTCTTCCAGGATAGCTTCTACTACCTAGGTATTCATATAAGTCTTTTGTCTGCATGTTATTTCCCTTCTATTTCTTTCGCAATCATTTCCGTCGCTTGTGGAAGTAATATCCATTCTGCTTCTTCCATGACTCTTTGTTGTAATACCTCTGGTGTATCTGATGGCAGGATATCTACTGCCTTTTGTAGTAAGATCTTTCCACCATCAGGAATCTCATTGACAAGGTGTACGGTAGCACCTGTTACCTTTACACCATATTCAAGCGCTGCTTCATGTACCTTCAATCCATAATATCCTTTCCCACAGAAGGAAGGGATCAAGGATGGATGAATGTTGATAATACGATCTGGATATGCACGAATGATTGTCTCATCCAAGATCGAAAGATATCCTGCTAGTACAATCATATCAATTTGATATGATTGTACTTTCTTTAATAATGCAGTTGAAAATTCTTCCTGTGTTATGTAATCACGCTTGGCGATAACACAGTGATCAATACCTGCTTTTTCAGCACGTTGTAATGCATATACATCTGGTTTTGATGAAATAACCAGCTTAATTTTGCCGTGCTGTAATACATTTCCTTGGGCATCTATCAGTGCTTGTAGATTAGTACCTCCACCCGAGACAAGTACTGCAATATTACTCATTCGTGGATAACGACCGAATGGTCGCCCTCTTCCATTACACCAATCTGGTATGCGTCTACACCATTCTCTTTTAAGATAGACATTGTTTTTTCAACATCTTCTGGTGATACGATCATTGCCATACCAATTCCCATATTGAAGGTGTTGAACATATCATGTTCAGGAACATTACCCTTTTCCTGTAAGAGATGAAAGATTGGTAAGATAGGCCAGCTTCCCTTTGTAATACTTGCATTTAGTGTTTCGCCATAAGCGCGTGGTAAGTTTTCATAGAAGCCTCCACCTGTAATGTGTGCGATAGACTTCACATTCACCTCTTTGAGTACATGCAGTACTGGTTTTACGTATAGCCTTGTTGGTGTTAATAATGTTTCTCCTAGTGGTTTCCCTAATACATTTGCGTAATCCTGTAGTGTAGTACCTGCATCGATATCAAACACTTTACGAACAAGAGAGAAGCCATTGGAATGTACACCACTAGAAGCTAAACCAATAATCATATCTCCAACTTTAACATTGTTTTTATCAAGGATTTTCTCTTCATCCACGATACCAACGGTAAAGCCTGCTAAATCGTATTCATCTTCTGGATAGAAGCCTGGCATTTCTGCAGTCTCTCCACCGATGAGTGCGCAGCCACTTTCTACACAGCCATCTGCGACCCCCCTTACAATCTCTGCAATCTTTTCCGGATTATTTTTTCCACATGCAATATAGTCTAAGAAGAAGAGTGGTTGTGCACCTGCACAAACTACATCATTGACACACATCGCTACACAATCGATACCGACCGTATCATGTTTATCTAGTAACATCGCAAGCTTTAGCTTTGTACCAACACCATCTGTACCAGATACAAGTACTGGTTTCTTCATACCAGCCATATCTGGTGCAAATAATCCACCAAAACCACCGATGGAATCCAATACACCTGCTGTTGTGGTACGAGATACGTGCTTCTTCATGAGTTCTACTGCTTTGTATCCAGCAGTTACATCAACCCCTGCAGCCTTATAAGCATCGCTATAGCTCTTCGTCATGTTTATTCTCCTTCTTTTCGATTTTCATTTCAAATTTTGATTTTTCAGAATGCTTAGGAATTGGGGCAGGATACTTCTCTGTAAAACATCCCGTACAGAAATCACAATCCGCATCCACTGCCATCTTCTTTACACCATCGACACTTAAATATCCTAGGGAATCTGCACCGATAGACTCGCATATTTCTTCTAAGTTCATTTTACATGCAATTAGGTTCTGTTTGGAATCAATATCTGTTCCAAAGTAACATGGTGAAATAAATGGTGGTGCAGATACACGTACATGAACTTCTGTAGCACCTCCATCACGAAGTAACTTTACAATGCGAGCACTTGTCGTTCCACGTACGATAGAATCATCTACCATGATGACACGCTTATCCTTTACAACAGAAGAAATCACGTGAAGCTTCATATTCACTGCATTTTCACGCTGTCCCTGTGTTGGTTGGATAAACGTACGTGCGATATAACGATTCTTGATAAAGCCCATACCATAAGGAATACCCGATTCTTCCGCATAGCCTTGCGCCGCATCTAGTCCAGAATCAGGCACACCAATTACGACATCCGCTTCTACTGGATGTTCCTTTGCTAAGATACGACCTGCATTACGTCTAGCTTCATGTACCGGTTGATGTTGGAGAATAGAATCACTACGTGCAAAATACACATATTCAAATACACACATATGAGGCTTTTCCTTACAGTGTGTACGGATAGAATGTTCTACACCATCATGATCGATTACGACAATCTCACCCGCATCAATATCACGAACATAATCCACACCAACAGCCGCAAACGCACAGGTCTCAGACGCAAATACAATTCGTCCATCCTTGTCTTTTCCCATAACTAATGGTCGGAATCCTTTTTTATCTCTTACAGCAATTAGCTTTTCAGGTGACATCACAACAAGGCTATATGCACCTTCAATGCGATTCATTGTATTTTCAATTGCCTTTTCAATCGAAGATGTCTTTAATCTTTCCTGAATGATAATATAACAAATAATTTCCGAGTCATTTGTTGTATGAAAGATCGCACCCTTCTGTTCTAACTCCTCACGTAGCTCGGCTGCGTTTGTTAGATTTCCATTATGTGCAATCGCTAGTTGCCCTTTAATATGACGAACCAGTAAAGGCTGTGCATTGGTATGATTTACAGTTCCAAATGTTGAATATCTAGTATGACCAATTGCCATCTGACCCTTACCTAGTTTATCTAATTCATGTTGATCAAATACATCACGTACTAAACCAACATCCTTATGTGCTGTGATAACACCTCGGTCATTGACCGCAATACCACAGCTTTCTTGTCCACGATGTTGTAAGGCAAATAAACCATAGTAAGTATCGGATACTACATCACTCACCATGTTTTTATCGTAAATACCGAAAACACCACACTCCTCATGAATCATATCCTGCATGTTCTCTCTCCTAGTATATTTATAATGCCTGTGCTTTTTCTTGAAGTTCTTGATCTTTCGCCAATACTGCTGCACTTTGTTTCTGACGACTTTCTAATACTTTCTTCGCAAGTTCTTCATCGCTGATAGCTAAAATTTGTGCAGCTAAATATGCTGCATTCTTAGAACCGTCAATTGCTACCGTCGCAACTGGGATACCACTAGGCATCATAACGGTAGATAATAATGCATCTACGCCCTCTAACGCATTGGACTTCAGAGGAACACCAATGACTGGTAGCGTTGTATGTCCTGCTACTACACCTGCTAAGGCAGCTGCCATACCAGCTCCCGCAATAATGACACCGAAGCCATTATCCTTCGCATTTGAGGCAAACTCTGCAACCTTCTCTGGTGTACGATGTGCAGAATATACATGTACTTCTACCGGAATTTCGAATTTCTTCAACACCGAAATTGCCTTTGACATCACATCAAAGTCACTATCACTGCCCATTAAAATCGCTACTTTTTTCATCTTACCTTCCTCCATTTTCTAATAAAACAAAAAATCCGTGGAGATTTCTCCACAGATCGTATTCAAAAAACATTCTTTCCACATTTTTGGGCGCAGAAAACCGCCATCAGAAATGTATTTGTCGAAGTACCGACAATATATTCTATTGTTCGGAGAGTCACAACACCTAAAGCCATAGCTCCATCCTTCCTGTCCCAAAGACATCCGTTACCAAACCATAAAACACGTAACTATCATAACAAATAGGGACTAGAAGTAAAGATGAAAAATAGAAGAAAACAAGAATTGTTGTAAAACTCCTATACTACTCTACACTTTTTGTAAAAAGTTGCGGTAGGTAAGTGAAATAAAGATAGCTCCAAGCGGTGCAGTAAATAGGATTGCGGTGACCGCAGCCGTCAGAATTAATTCCCCACTAGCAAGACCTGCCTCTAATGCAAGTCCTCCAATCGCAGCTTGTACCGTTGCCTTTGGAAGATATGCCCCCATTGTGAATATCCTTTCCTTCATATTGAACTTTGTTTTCATGATACTCAGATATACACCAAGTATACGGAATACTAGTGCTAGAATAATGACAACCAAAACAACAGGTCCAAAAGATAATGCATAATCAATTCGTACACTCGCACCTACTAACGCAAATAAGAAGATCTCAGCAGGCTGCCATAGCTTCGCAAGAACAGCAGAGTATTTATCCGCCATCTCTGGTTTGATATGACGTATCGTAGCTGTTAAAGCCATAATAGCAAGTAAACCAGAGAATCCAATCATACCCGTCATTATTCTTTCAATTGTAATAAGTACCATCCCGATCGCAAACATGCTTGCAAGTTCAATCCCAGTAGGTAACTTCAATAGCCGATACAGCTTACAAAGTACATACCCCAAGACAATACCAGAAACAATTCCAAATAGGATTGATGTTGGAATACGTAATAAGGATAGCGCATTGAACTCTCCACTCTTGGCAAGTGTCAATAATGATGTAAATAGTACAATAACATACACATCATCCATTGAAGCACCAGCCATAATTAGTTGAGGAATACCCTCTTTTGTGCCATATCCTTCGTCCATTAGTCTTAACATAAGTGGTACAACAACAGCAGGAGATACCGCAGCTAATACGGTTCCAAGTATTGCGGCATTCAACAGATCTAAATGCAGAAAGATTGGCGCTAGAATCATCAGTCCTAGAATCTCAAAGCTAGCTGGCACAAAACACATCAGCAACGCAGACGATCCAACCTTCTTTAAATCTGATATCTGTAAGTTCAAACCGGCACGCATCAAAATAATCATTAACGCAATCTGGCGAATATCAGATGAAATCTGAAAGGTTGTTGTATCAATTACGTTGAATACAAAGGGTCCTAATATGATTCCAGTTAGTAAATACCCTAATAAATTTGGTAAACCTACCTTACGCATAATCATCGCAAATACTACACTAACTAAAATCATCATCGCAAAACTAAATAACATAACTCTCCTTATATAAAAATGCTGATACCCGTAACAAAAAGAAGTTACAGGAGTTATCAGCACTTATAGCGGTTTAGATTTATAATCTTGGAAAACCCCATTTCCGTCAGAAATTATAGTTCCGATTTATTTCTTTGTCAAAAAGAAATCCCTGCTAGTCGTAGGGGGAACTCTAGCAGGGATAACATGTTAATACGATTGATGGTTATAGTAAGGCCTGGCTTAACATCCAGATTGTCTTAGCGTAAGATGCGATAAATTCATCCATCTTCGCAGATACGAGGTAGTTGTTCTCTGCATCTGCAGCTTCCTTGATTTCTGTAACACTCTTTAATAGGTACTGATAGTCTGGTAATAATTCAGAGTATAAAGTCTTAACACTTGTTACATATGCGTCTGTGCCTTCTTCAAGCTTTGCATTCGCAAGGAATTCCTTTAGTGTTGAAACTGGCTTACCACCATTCATTAAGATTAATTCACCAACTGTATCAACCTGTGGTAATACAGCATCATATAAATTCTCGAGTTCTGGGTGAATCTGGAAGAATGACTGTCCACTTACATACCAGTGCTTATTTTGTAATTTGTGATAGAAAACGACTAGGTCAGATAATAATACATTTAACTTGTTGTTCATAATTTATAATCTCCTTTTCAATATTTTCTACAGCCTCCTCAGCTGACATTGATAGTATATAATCAAATATATGTATACAATAGTATTATTAATCCACAAAATAGTATAATATTATCAATATAGGAGAATATTCATATGAATCAAGAACTTCCACTCATTATAGAAAGCGAAAGCTTCGATACTTATAAGCAAGATGAGTTAACACATTGGCATAACTCATTTGAATTAATTGAAGTTGTAGAAGGAAAGTTTTACTGCAATGTTGATGGATCAGAGTTTCTAATTAATAAAGGTAATATCTGTATTATCAACCGCGGTAGAATGCATCATATCTACACAGAAAACCATGATACATTCAAGTGTAGAAAGAAAACAATTATCTTCAATCCAGATTACTTTATTAAAGATCAACATATCTACGAAAAATATATACGTCCATTACTTGAAAAGGATGCGTTTGCGCATATCCAATTCAACATCAACAAAGGTATTGGTTTGGATATCTATTCTTTAATGAAAGAAGTTGAAGTGTTAGAAAGTGAAAAACCAATTGGTTATGAACTCGAAGAATATTCTTTGATTTATAAAATTATTCGTTATTTATATCTCGCTTATGAATCTAGCAAGCAAAACATTCATACTACGTATGATGCTAATGTACAGATTCAAAGAAATATGACTAGCTACATCCACGAAAATTATAGCGCTAAAATCGGTTTGGACGATATTGCGGAGGCTGGACAAGTTAGTAAGAGTACTTGTATACGCTTATTCCACAAGTACACTGGCAAGTCTCCTATCGATTTTCTAAACAGCTACCGTCTACAAGTCAGCGCAGAACAGTTGGCAAACAGTTCTCAACAAATCACTGAAATATCATTTGCTTGTGGATTTGGACAACCTAGTTATTTCAACCGCCTATTCTTAAAAGAATATAACATGACACCAAACCAATATCGTAAGCAACATGCACGCATGAATAGTTAAATAATATATCTGGTTATATGATTTTCTATCAATCTGGTAATTTTCTCTTTTCTAGTATCTTCTATAATGAGAATTATAGACTAGGAGATTTCTCATGAAGAAAATTGTGACAATGCAGGACATATCCTGTGTAGGAAAATGCTCATTAACAGTTGCTTTACCAGTACTATCTGCGATGGGCATTGAAACTGCTGTTATTCCAACCGCCGTACTATCAACACATACCATGTTCCAAGGCTTTACATTCCATGATTTAACAAGTGAAGTAAATCCAATACTCGCTCACTGGCAAAAAGAAGGCTTTACATTCGATGGAATCTATACAGGATATCTTGGTTCCTTCGAACAAATCGATCTTGCAAAAAAGATATTCGAAGAATTTGGAACCCACGCTCTTCGAATTGTAGATCCATGTATGGCAGATAATGGAAAGCTATATACAGGATTCGACATTCCATTTACCAAAAAGATGCGTGATTTATGTGCTATCGCAGACATCATCATACCAAACCTAACAGAAGCTTCCTTCTTATTAGATATTCCATATCAG
Source organism: Solobacterium moorei (assembly GCF_036323475.1). Taxonomy (GTDB): domain Bacteria; phylum Bacillota_I; class Bacilli_A; order Erysipelotrichales; family Erysipelotrichaceae; genus Bulleidia; species Bulleidia moorei. Next base: position 2,540,511 of record NZ_AP028934.1, on the reverse strand, counting down.
GAAAAGTATGATGAAGACTATATCAAACATGTATTACGTCAACTAACAGATTTTGGATGTCATACCGCAATTATCACCGGTGTAACATTTGAACCAGGTCGTATCGGTGCGTATGCATATGAAAAGGATACAGATACCTACACAACATACTTCAATGAAGAAGAACCACAACACTTCCACGGTACAGGTGATATTTGGGCAAGTGCTTTCAGCGGTGGACTCTTGCAAGGTTTATCCCTACTACAAGCAATGATACTTGCCTGTGACTATGTGAAGGAATCTATCCATAAAACATTGGAAGAAGAAAATCATAATATCTATGGCGTCAACTTCGAACAGGCAATGCCATTCTTAATCACATCATTGGAGAAATATAAAAACTGTGTTAAACCTACGGTCGAATAGCCAAAGGTTTAATACAGTTTTTATTTCGTCATTCCTTTTCAAAGTGAAACATTTTTTATAACTATTCAATCCAATAAAAATCTAAATCATGAATAATCTTTAAACTTTTATGATTCTTTAGTGCTTCAGATACGTGAAGCAGATAGCTTTCCACGACCACGAATAACGAGCTATATATTTTTGTGATAATCAATTGCTACAACGATACAGAGTTAGTTCTTTGGTAATCCTCTCTTCTTATCTAGGCCATTTTTGTTTACTGTTAGATATTCTTTTATTATTTAGAGCACTCATTTCGCTAATTATTTCCTATTCTTTTTTAAGAATTTACTCGCTAATTTATATACTTGATAGATTTCTTTATTTTCCAAATCCCAACCATCAACTTTAATCTCCACTAGTCGAGGATATTTCTTACTAATATCTCTTAATGCATTTCCTACTGACTTTCTTACATATTCACTTGTATCATCCTTCAAAGCTGCAATTCTTCTAATTGCTTCATCAGGATGTTCTTTAAAATACGGCCTATTTGTCCATATTCTCAATCCTTCCGTGACTGCCCTTCGAGTATTAGGATTCTTATTATGCAGCCATTGATCAATTACTTGTAGCGCTTCTTCAAATCCTTTTTTCTTGCAATATTCATCGAATGCTTTTGCTAAAATTTCTTGAACTCTCCAATTTTCGTCTTTAGAAACTTCATCTCTCATAAAATTTAATACATCTTCGTACTCCGATAAATATCCAAAGAGAAATACAGCGTACATCTTTACTTGGTAGACATTAGATGAGTATGCAGAAAACGCCAACTTCTTGATATAGTCCATACCTTTCGATTGATAGTCAGCAAGTGCTCTTTTTTCCTGTTCCTTAAAACCATTTTCTATTAAAGTTAATTCTTTTTCTAAATTTGCAATATACTCTTTCATACACATGCACCATCTTCCATTTTTAATGTATCTCTCATTTACTAATACGATAATGTCCGACAATATCATTACGTTTCTCTAAGATATCTTGTTCATATGCCAACTGCCATGGACTATCATGGTGAATTACATATGGTACTCCTCTCTCATTTCTTCTGTCTGATACGATTCCAATATGATTGCGAAATACAATAATATCTCCACCCTGCCAGTCTTCAAAATCTTTTACATCAGTCGTAAGTATCTGCGCAGTATGATCAAAATATACTTTTAAATTTCTAACTCTCCTAAAATCAATATTGATATCTGGCTGATCAATTGCATAATCACTAGGATGATTTTGAATATCTTCTTGAATTAATGTCATTAAATCATACCCAGCATTCTTTAATGCATGTGCTACAACATCTGTACAAACTCCGTATTCATCGTCCGAATACCCTGTACTATAGTACTTGCTTTGATACTTTGGCTTTGTGGAAATGTATTCTAGCGCATTTTCTAATATATCTACTTGGTCATCGATACCATCATTATCTTGATCGTTATTGCTATGATACTGTTTGACTTGATATTTACCTGTAGGTCGTTTGATAGATGGATTTTGATAATGCCTATAGGCAAATGCAGAAATAATAATAACAATAGCGACTACATATATAGCAATCTTCTTTATCATATATCCCACCATACATGCATAGCATTACTTACGCATCTTCTTTCGTACGCGATTGATGTGTCTTTCAAAGCTTCCATTCTGTATTAACTCCGCAACGATATACTGCATCAACGTTGAAACTGTATTGGAGCGGAAGGAGATTCTATCTTGAAATTGTTTTAAGTTCTTCTTTGGTAATATCATATATCCAATTCGAACGGATGGTGCGATGGTATTGGAGAAAGTATTTAGATAAATAACCTGTTCATCGTCTAAAGCATATAGTGTTTCTCTACCATTCATTCCTAAGGTATATTCAGAATCATAATCATCTTCTACTATCCATGCATGATTTTCATTTGCCCAGTGAATATATTGTTTTCTCTTATTAATATCTGTTGTACTACCTGATGGATAACTATGATATGGCGTCACATGTAATACATCTGCGTGATTCTTTTGTAGTTCTGAATTTAAAATACCATTCTTACCAAGCTTCATGCGTATTAGCCTTACATTCTCTGTTTCATACATAAGTGAGATTTTTTCGTAAGATGGGTTTTCAATTGCATATACCTTATCGCGTCCAATCATACTCACTAGAATTCCATAAAAGTATTCTGAACCAGAACCAATGATAATCTGTTCTGGATCAACATAGATACCACGAACACGTGCTAAGTATGACGTAATTGTTTTACGAAGATATACGAGTCCATTCCATGGTGATTTTGTTAGTAATACATCTTGTCGCATACTTAATACTTTACGTGCAGCCATCGCAAATACATTGGAAGAAAACAGTTTATCATTTGTAATCTGTATTTCCGGTGAGATTTCGATACTACTATCTTCTTTAGCACTAAAAAAATCTTTCTCAAGATAACTTACATAGTATCCGCTTCTCATACGAGAAGTGATATATCCTTCTGACGCTAGTAATTCATATGCATGTGCTACTGTTATCACACTGACATTTTCTTTATCTGCTAAAATGCGTTTCGAAGGTAGTTTATCCCCTGTTTGATAAATACCACGAATAATATCATTACGAATCTTTAGGTATAGATCCATGTATGCTTTGGTTTTATTGTTCATATCTCATTCCAATCTGGTCATATAAATTATAACATTTCTGGGTATATGCAGATAACCAGAAACTGTTTAAAATATACACATATTTGGAGGTTTTTATGAATATTTCAGTAAAAAGATTTACTTTAATCGCAATGTTACTAGCGATGACGATAGTTTTATCTTCATTCAGTATTCCGGTACCAGGTGGACATCTATACTTCAACGACTTGGTCATCGTAACGGCCGCACTCATGTTAAATCCTGTTGAGGCTTTCATCGTTGGTGGTCTTGGTTCATTCCTTGGTGATTTGTTCTTCTATCCAACACCAATGTTTGTTTCCCTTGTTACTCACGGTCTACAAGCAGTCGTGATTTCCCTACTCATTTCTAAGAAGGAACATCCTGCTTTAAAGGATTATATTCTTGCGGTAACTGTTGGTGCGATTATCATGGTTAGTGGATATACGATAGGTCGCTCATTCTTCTACGCAAGTCCAAAGGTCGCAATAATCAAATTGCCATTCCAAATTATTCAGGCTAGCTTTGGCGCAATTATGGCAGTCATCCTACATACACGTTTACCACTCAAAAGATTAGTAAAATAAGCCTGTTTCACACACTCTACACTTTAGCTGCTTAGCTTATCTATATTCATTTCATCTTCAACGAGACTAAAAATATTTTTGGCTTAATTAACTTACTGTGGACTTGTAATTCGTTATTGTATTGAGAAACTAAATAAATTGTGGTTCTGTAATACTTTTGTAGTTATCACAAATGGATAACGTATCATCCATGAAAGCTTTTCATATAATTCATTAAGATCCATCTCCATAAACCTACGCATACATACAAACAATACGGCATATCGGTTAATATACTACTCTACAATTCTTACATTCTGCCAAAGAGTTATAACGATCCGTTCCGTCTGTGTAGATGATAGAGCGTTGTGTAATGTTATTTTTGAAGGTATCCTGTATAATATCTTTGGATACGGTCCTGTTGTGATTGTATTAGTTTATTAAAGTTTATTAAAGTTAGTGATTAATTCTGTTTCATGCATAATAGATTTCTCCTTTATAATGAAACTAATCTATTATGCATTTTCAATATTGATGTGCATATGAACCCTCATCAATGATATTAAGTCCACTATGAGTTAATTAAGCCATATTTTTGATAGATTTGTCAGAATTGACAGATCTTTTCTATTGTAAAACTCGAAACAATCTATAATCCAATCCTAATTTTAGAATCTTAAAATGGCTAACGGAAAAGGATGACTATATTGGAATGTCATTACCGACACTCTATAGCCATCCTATTTTGCTTTTTCAAAACTCATTGCTGAGTTTACTTAAGCCAGCAATCTCTAATATATATTTAGTTAAAATAGTTTATTCTTCTTCTTTTTTCTTCTTTCCTACTAAATAGATAACATATCCTCCAGATACCGCTAAGACAGTTCCACCAGCAACAAGAAGAGGACTGATACCATTTTCCTTATCTTCGCTATTTCCTAGAGTGTTTTCTGAAGTAGACTGCTTGTTTTCTTGTTCCTTGGTATCTTTCTTAGAATCTTTAGGCTTATCTTCTTTATCCTTTGATTCTTGATTCTTCTTATCAGATCCCTTAGCAGGTTGATTTGGATTTTTTTGTTTATTCTGGTTCTCTAAATACTCAAGATTTGCAAGAATAGCCTTAAAACCTTCTTTTGCCTTATTTAATAAATAAATGTTGTTTGCGACAACTTGGGAATCATTTTCTAATTCTGCCTTTGAGCTGTTTAACTTATTTAACTGATTAAGAATTACATTTAACTTATTCATCAAAACGTTGTATTCAGCTTCATGTTGACCAAGAACATTAATTGTTGCATAATCACTTGAGCTACGGGCATCATACTCTGCTCTAAATGCTGCTAACTTTCCATTCTCTACATTTGCAATACCAGTTTTTGTTGCTAGTGTTGCATTTGCAGTTGTTAAGTCATTTCTGTGTGCAGCAATATCTGCATCATACATTGTTGGATCTAATGTTGGCAGTTCATTATTGATTTGATTTACTCTGCTATTGATATTCTTTTGACTATCTAGTAATTGCTTTGCCTGTTCAACTAACTTCTTCTGATCTTCAACTAATTTAGCTTGGTCGCTTACAAGTTTCTCTTTAGCAACTTTATCTGCTTCAGCAGAAGTAATTGCATTCTGTTTGCTTGTTACTTCAAATGCCTTAGTTGCAATTTCACCATTCTTGGCATTAATCTTACTCTGAACTTCCGCTAACTCAGCTACATTATCAGCTAGGTCTGCAATAACTTTATTGAGTTCTGCTTGTTTTGCATTCTTATCACTTACAAGAGCATTCTTTTCTGCCGTTAATGTATTAAACTTCCTGTTTGTTTCGTTGAATTGCTCTAATGCTTTCTTCGCATTTTCTAATGCCGTGTTCTTCTGACTTAAGTTATTCTCTAGTGTGCTGATTTCAGTTGCTAGTTTTTGTGCTTCTGTTGATGCATTAGCAGCCATCTGTTCAAGTTCTTGTAACTTCTTCTCTGCTTCTTGCTTCTTCTGTAACACATCTGCCTTGCTTGAAGTTGCTGTGTTGATAGCGTTTGTAGCACTATTAATCTTAGCCTGTTCAGCGTTGATTGTCTTTACAGTTTCATCAATAGCCTTATTGATTTCTGCCAACTTCTGTTCAGCCTGTGATTTTTCTGCTTTCTTTGCTTCAACTGCGGCCTTAGCCTTTTCAAGTTCATCTGCCAACTTCTTAGGTGTTACCTTGTTTACCCAGTTTGTAGCAATCTCACGGAAACGCTCTTCTGTGTAGTAACCGTTCTCTTCCGTCATATATGCCTTCATCTGTTCGTCAGTCTTGACATCGTGTGGTGGATATAGAGGGATCGCATGGTTCTTATCAGAGTAAGCGTATGATGTGTTTGATTGTTTTGCAATTTCAAGGCCTACACCAGAATAGAATGTTGGTGTCTTATCTTTACCAATGTTTTCACGTTGGTTAACACCCTCTCTAATAAACATGTAAGGTGATATCGCATGTAACTTACCATACTGGTCAGAGAACCACTTGTAGTGACCACCATTTGAGTCCTTCTCTTCATCCCACCAGCCTTTCATGGATTCTTTTTCGTATGTAGAACCATTATCAATCCATTCTTCTTTACCTGTTAAAGTAAATAAGTTATCAGCACCATTTACATAAGTATGATACCAGTAGTTATTTGCACCGATTGCTGTTGCAATTGCTTCTGTCAACATACCACGAACATCTACCTTGACTGGTTCTAAACCTGCTGCCTTACGGCGATTGTTAAGTTCTGTAACAGTATTTACCATACGCATTAGGTTATCCTTAGCAGATGTTAATGCTGTTTCATCACCCTTTAACCACTCACGTACAGTCTTAACTTGACCGTAGTCCTTACTGTTCTTGACAACCATCTTAACAGGTGTGTTCATAACGAACTCTAAGTATTCATCCCAAGTCTGTGGTTGTTGTGCTGTTGAATTAAGAGTACCATCTTTTAATGTTGGAACACTACCACCATTAGCCTTTAAGAAGTTTAAGAATGTAGAATTGTCTGTTGCCTCTGCAATTTTCTTCTCTACTTCTTTTTGCTTGGCTTCTAACTGTGCTAACTCTGTTGTCTTAGAGTCAATAGAATTTTGAATATTTGTCTTTTCTGCTTCTTTTGCTGACTTAGCCTGTTCTGCTGTAGTCTTTGCTTGTTCAGCATTTGTCTTAGCCTGTGTCTGTTCGTTGATTGTGTTGTCTAAAGCCGCAATCTGATTTGTAAGATTTGCTACTTCATCTTTCTTGCCCTGAATTTGATTCTTTAATTCAGGAGATGTAACTTCTGCTAAACGATTACGCTTAGTTGTTAAGTCTTGTTCGATTGTAGCAATTTCATTTGTAATATCTGCTACGTTCTTTTCAAGGTTCTGTTTCTGAATTGTAAGACTCGCTTCATTTACACCCAATGCGTCAATTTCAGACTGCTTATTTGTAATAGCCTGTGTAACATCTGCAATCTGCTTATCAAGCGTGTTCTTTTCTTCCGTCTTTTCTGTGCCAGTTGCTTCAATTTGATTCTTGTTATTTTCTAAGACTTTTAATTCATCCTTCTTTGTTTCAAGTTCTTGGCTTAAGGTTTCCTTATCTGCCTTTAAATCACTCAACTGTTTTGTGACATCATTTAGTGTATTCTGACGATTTGTTAATTCTGCCTGCATATTATTTAGCTCTGTTGTCTTTGCAAGTACGTCAGCCTCTAATGGAGCAATATCAGCAACCTTAGGTGATAGTTCTGCCTGTTCCTTCTTCAAACTTTTAATTTTATCTTCTAACGCTTTCTTATCTGCTTCTAGCTTCTTCAGTTCCTCTTGGATTTTATCGACTGTACTCTGTGCAGTATTTTGCGCTTGAATTGCAGCTTCTGCAGTTGCTTTTAATTCTGACTCCTTCGTACTTAATGCCGCTTTATCCACATCAACTTCAGTTTTCTTCGCTACAATCTGCTTTTCAAGTTCAGCACGCTCATTAGCATACTGCCCAATCCGGCTGTTTAATTCAGCTATTTTTATGTTAACCTCTTGTAATCTCTGTTCTTCTTGGGGTATACGGCTGTCAACTTCTTGTTGGGACATTTGCCCAACTTGTCCAGGTGTGAGAGTCTCTTCCGCAGCCATTACTGTTGTTACTTGTGCCCCTACAGAAATTAGTGAAGCAGTCGTAATTACACCCTTCATTAAAATGTGATTGCTTTTCATTATTTTCTTATCCCCCTTAATATGCTAGTGTAACAAATATATTTTTTTCATACATATATAGTTAGTTGTTTGATTATTATCCTATGTACTCTTTAGATCATGATTGGAATTTATGTATCGTTTTCTCCAACAATCTACTAATGAGCATTCCATTTTAGAGTTAGGATAGCGGATGAGTTAAAACTTTCATATGTTTTAGTTACTTATTTGATTTTCAATCACTTCCCTTATATTTAATTTTATAAAATTAAACTGATAAAATTCTATAATATTCTAACAATTTTCACACATAATATCAATATTTGTTGAAATTTTCAATAGCTACCTCAAGTGCCTCAAGTGAAAATTTAACTTTTTACTTGAACTTAAAATAACATAGGTATTCAAAGCATTTTATCAAGGCATTTTATATTTAAACTAGAAATTATAAATAACTTGCATAATAATGTAATGGATGCCATCCATTTATATAGGAACATCATTCTTATAATTCACACAATATCACACCAATCATTATTTTAGTTAGCATTCAAATCACTATTTCAAATATATAAAATGTTAAAATAAGATTGCTATTATGATGGAGAAAACAATATGTTAAAAGCATTTCGTTATTTAAAGCCCTATTGGATCTCGGTAGTAGCTGTCATTGTATTGGTATTTGCCCAAGTACAAGCACAGCTTGCTTTACCAGACCATATGTCAAAGATTATTACCTACGGTATTCAGTATGGCGGAATTACAGAGTCTATCCCTTCTGCGATGTCTGAGGAGACTTACAACCACCTACAAGTCTTTATGGATGAAGAAAGTAAAACAATCCTAGAAGATAACTATGTTCAAGTTTCTCAGGGTGACACTTCTTATACTAAGAAATATCCTCTAGTAGAAAAAGAAGATATCTATGTTTTAAAGGATCATCCTGATAGTTCCCTTGAAGATACGATTAAAAAGCCTTTACTAATGACATCATTATTAGAAAATGAAGAGATTCTCAAAAGCTTCAAGCTAGATAGTTCTTCACAGTTGTATCAAGCACTAGCACTACAGCCACAATTGAAGGAACAGATAGTAAATCAGTTTGATGCGATGTTATCGAAATATACCGATGCGAATCTAACTGCAGCACAAATATTAGCGGTCAAGAAAGTTTATCAAGACCTACAGATGGATACAGCAGCCATTCAGAACCGCTATATCATGCAGGAAGGGTTCTGGATGCTTGCGATATCATTACTCGCTACAATTTCAGCGATTGGTTCTGCATACCTTTCTTCACGCACTGCTACCGCAGCCAGTCGTGATTTACGTCGTGATGTATTTGCGAAAGTCGAGACCTTCTCTTCTGCTGAATTCTCACGTTTTTCAACCGCATCTTTGATCACGCGTACAACTAATGACGTTCAACAGGTACAAACAATTCTAACAATGTTTTTAAGAATTGTATTATTTGCACCATTCATGGGATTTACTTCCCTATTTAAAGTCATTCACTACTCTTCTCTTGTTTCCTTGCTTGCATGGAGTGTTGCAGGTTTGATTACACTCATGATTGCCATCTTCTCCTTCACAATGCCAAAATTTAAGAAGTCACAGGAGCTTGTAGACCAATTAAATCGTGTATCTCGTGAACAACTTGAAGGTATGTTAGTCATTCGTGCATTTGATAATGAGAAGTATGAAGAACAACGTTTCAAAAAAGTGAATGATAATATTACAAAACTGAATCTATTCCTAAATCGAATAATGGGATTACCAATGCCAATTATGACCTTTGCGTTAAGTGCATTATCTGTCGGAATTATCTGGATTGGCACAAACCAAGTAGACGCAGGAACAATGCAAATCGGTGATATGATGGCATTCCTTCAATACGCAACTGAAATTTTAATGTCATTTATGATCATTGCAATGATCTTTATCATGGTTCCGCGTTCTTCCGTTTCCGCAAACCGTATCTTTGAAATTCTCGAAACAGAACCTACAATCCATGACCCAGTTGAGCCTAAACACTTACCAAAAGAAAACGCACCAATCACCTTCGACCACGTTTCATTCAAATACGCCAACGCAGAAGAAAATGTGTTGGAAGACATTCACTTTACCGCTAACCCAGAAGAGACCGTTGCCTTTATCGGATCGACTGGTTCTGGTAAAACTACACTGGTAAACTTATTACCTCGTTTCTTTGATATAACTGAAGGTACGATTCGCTTTGGAGATATCGATATTCGCGATGTATCACAGAAGGAATTACGTGATCGTATTGGGTATGTTCCTCAAAAAGGTATTCTCTTTAGTGGAACAATCGCATCAAATCTTCGCTACGCAGATGAAAGTTTAAGTGATGAAAAGATGGAAGAAGCACTATCCGTTTCGCAAGCGAAGGAATTCGTAGACCGCATGCCAAATGGAGTGAATGAACCAATTGCCCAAGGTGGCACAAACGTATCTGGTGGTCAAAAACAACGTCTCTCCATCGCTAGAGCACTTGCGAAAGATGCACAGGTATATATTTTCGACGATACCTTTAGTGCATTAGACTATGCGACGGATGCGAAACTGCGCGCTGCCCTTGCAGAACTCATCACCAAGAAACACGCAACGGTATTTATTGTTGCACAACGTATTAGTTCCATCATGCATGCAGATAAGATTATTGTTTTAGATCAAGGTAAGATGGCTGGTATTGGAACACACGAAGAGTTATTAAAGAGCTGTGAAGTATACCAAGAAATCGCACACTCACAGTTAAGTAGAGAGGAGTTGGGAGAATGAGTCAAAAACATGGAATGATGAGTGCTTCCAACGAGAAAGCAAAAAACTTATCGAAAACACTATCTACTTTATTGAAATATCTAAAGCCATTCCGCATCGCAATTGTGTTCGTCATTATCTTTGCGGTTGGCTCAACCATCTTCACAATTATCGGTCCTAAAATTTTAGGTAATGCGACCACAAAGCTAGTCCAAGGATTAATTGCCAAATACAGTGGGACAGGTTCCATCGATATCGATGGTATTAAACACACATTACTTTTACTACTTTGTATATACGTACTCTCTGGCATTCTTTCTTACATTCAAGCATGGATAATGTCAGGCGTTACACAGAAGGTAACCTATCGTTTAAGAGAAGAAATCTCTTTGAAGATCAATCGTTTGCCATTAAACTACTACGATAAACAAACACATGGTGAAGTATTATCTCGTATTACAAATGATGTTGACACGATGTCACAGTCATTAACACAATCGATACAGATGATCTTTACTTCGTTGATTACCATCATCGGTATCCTATACATGATGATTACCATTTCATGGCAGATGACGTTAATGGCATTGGTTATTGTGCCGCTTTCTGCTGTTGCGGCAATGTCTGTTGTCAAAAATGGACAGAAGTACTTCATCCAACAACAGAAGACACTTGGTGAAGTCAACGGTCATATTGAAGAGATGTATGGTGGTCATATCGTCATGAAAGCCTTCAATGGAGAAGAGCGTTCCATCAGTACATTTAACAAGATGAACGAAGAGCTCTATACATCTGCTTGGAAGTCACAATTTATTAGTGGATTAATGCAGCCGATTACAAGTTTAATTGGAAATATTGGTTATGTTGGATGTTGTGTACTCGGTGGATATTTATCCCTTCATAACGGCTTAGCAATCGGTGATATTCAAGCCTTCATCCAATATGTACGTAGTTTTAATCAACCAATTACACAGACTGCCCAGATTATGAATGTACTACAATCTACTGCAGCTGCCGCTGAACGTGTATTTGAATTCCTAGAAGAGCCTGAACAAACTCCTGATAAAGAGAATTCCGTCAATATCATGGATAAAAACGGAAACAGCACCCTTAAGGGTCAAGTTACATTCGAGAATGTTGTCTTTGGATATACACCTGAAAAGACAATCATCCATAACTTCAGCGCATATATTAAACAAGGTGCACAGGTAGCGATTGTTGGACCAACAGGTGCTGGTAAGACAACAATCGTCAAACTACTGATGCGCTTCTACGAAACAAATAGCGGTGATATCTTCATTGATGGTATTAACACAAAGGATATTGCACGTGGTCAGTTACGTAATAGCTTCGGTATGGTATTACAAGATGCTTGGTTATTCTCTGGCACAATTATGGACAATATCCGCTACGGCAAGTTAAACGCAACCGACGAAGAAGTCATGCATGCGGCAGACCAAGCCTATGTTGACCACTTCATTCGTACACTTGAAAATGGATATCAAACAGTTATCAATGAAGAATCCACAAACATCTCACAAGGCCAAAAACAGTTACTAACAATTGCACGCGCCTTCTTGAGTGATCCTAAGATTTTAATTCTAGATGAAGCGACTTCATCCGTGGATACACGTACAGAAATCTTAATTCAAAAAGGTATGGAAAACCTGATGAAAGGTAAGACATCCTTCATCATCGCACACCGCTTATCCACAATTAAAAACGCAGATATGATCTTAGTCATGGATCATGGCGATATTGTGGAAATCGGTACCCATGATGAACTACTTGCTAAGAACGGGTTCTACGCAAATCTCTACAATTCACAATTTAGTGAAGAAGCGGAATAAAGGGCGTTGAGCCCTTTTTTCATATCTGCTAAGATAAACATACGAGGTATGTATGACACTATTAGATGAAAAACGCTTAGAAATTAATGATATTGATACTCAATTGGTTCAATTATTTGAACAGCGTATGCATGCTGTAGAAAGTATTATCCAATACAAGCTAGCTAACCAACTTCCAATTCTAGACACAGGCCGCGAGGAACAAAATATCCTGCGCACAAAAGCACTGTTACAGGATGCTTGTCTTTCTGATTATTTTGAATCTTGGTATCGCTATACCATGCAAGTTTCAAAAGACTATCAGAAAGAAATCAAAGAGAAACACAATCAGAAATAATTTATATTACATGCATGCACAAAAAAGCTACGTCGATTGACATAGCTTATTTTTTCTCTTCTAGAAGCTTATACAGTACTTTATACAAATCAAGTGCTTCACTCTGGTTAAGACATACACAAGAACGAACCTTTGCAGGAATATCTGCACATTGTTTCTTCATGTTCTTGCCTTCTTTTGTTAACTTGATCATTACGACACGCTCATCTAACTTGGAACGAGTTCTTGTTAACCAATTCTTATCTTCCATCTTCTTTAGTAATGGTGTGATTGTTCCACTATCTAAATATAATCTTTCGCACAGCTCACCCACGGAGATATCATCCTTCTCCCATAATACTAAGAATACAATATACTGTGTATATGTCATCTCAAGCGGTTTTAGGATAGGAGTATACGCTGCTGTAATCTTTCTAGCAGCCGCATAGAGTGGAAAACATAATTGATTTTCTAATTTAAGTGCGTCTATTTTCTGTCCTGCCATGTTAATCACCTATTGTTTCTTTCTCTTTAACTCATCAACGTACGCTACTGCAGATAATGCCGCAACATTTCCTTGACCAGCCGCCTTGATATATTGATACGGCTGTCCTGTAATATCACCTGCCGCAAATAAGCCTGGTAAGTTTGTCTTCATCTGTAAATCAACCTTGACTGCATTTCCTGCAATTTCAAGTCCTGGCACAAGCGAGCCTGGGAATTGTGTTGGTCGTAAGATAAATACACAATCTACTATGTATTCACCTTGATCTGTTCTCAGCGTATTTGCCTTCATCATACCTGTAATCTCAACGGGCTTTTCGTGATGAATTTCAATGTTCTTACTATTTAACTGTGGTTCATCCTTATATTGTGGGAAGTAATATACCTTTTCACATACTTCACCAAGGAAATCAGCTTCTGCTTCTTCTTCCTGACTACCTGCTACAACCGCAACTACCTTTCCTTTATATAAAGGTGCATCGCAAGTTGCACAGTAACTAACTCCACGACCCAAGAAGTTTTCCTCACCAGCGTATGGCTTACCAGCCACAACACCGATTGCTAGGATAACAGATGTCGCCTCAACCATTTCACTGTTATTTAACTGTAATGCGAAGTATTCACCCATCGCATAAACATTTGAAACCTTCTCTTCTGTAATCGAGATTCCAAGTTCATCCAACTGCTGTTGGAATACATTAGCCATCTCTACACCTGTCTTTGATGGTAAACCTAAGTAGTTTAAAATTGGATGTTTTACCACCTGCATCTTTTGGCTCAAGTCCTTTGATCCAAATAAGATAATATTTTTATTACGCACCTTTGCGGTAATGGCTGCCTCTAGTCCTGCTGGGCCAGTACCGATAATTGCTATATCATAACGTGTCATCATAACGCTCCTTAATCGTGTTATATTGTATGAAATATAATTAAATTTTTCAAGGAATATACACACCGCCTGCATGTATGCATGTTATATCGCCAATTCCATATTCAAAAAGCTATCAAATTACAGTATTTCTCTCTATCTCATGCCCTTCATTCTGTGTTAAAATTAAACGCACTATGAGGTGATGTTATGCAATTAGTAATACCTAAAGACTATGATCCTGTTCTTGATGTTAGACAGACACAGGAAGCCATCAAATATATCCGTGATACTTTCCAAAAGGAGTTTGGAAGAGAGATGCATTTATCTAGAATCTCCGCTCCATTATTCGTTCCAAAGAGTACTGGTTTGAATGATAACCTGAATGGTATAGAGCGCCCTGTATCATTCGATATTGCAGAGATGCCAAACGAAACAATCGAAGTTGTACAATCCCTTGCCAAGTGGAAACGTTTCGCACTGAAGAAATATAATTTTGCAGTTCATGATGGATTGTATACAAATATGAATGCGATTCGTCGTGATGAAGAGCTTGATAACTTACATTCTGTTTACGTTGACCAATGGGACTGGGAAAAAGTCATCACGAAAGAAGAACGTACAGAAGCGATGCTAGAGGAAACAGTACGTACGATCTTTAAAGTCATCAAACACATGGAACATGAAATCTGGTATAAATACCCACACGCAGTGTGCCATCTAGCAAATGATGTATTCTTCATCGATTCCCAAGAATTAGAAGACATGTACCCAGACCTTTCGCCAAAAGAATGTGAAGATGCAATCACAAAAGAAAAGAAATGCGTCTTCATCAAACGAATTGGTCACGCTCTGAAGCGTAGTGGAAAACCACATGATGGACGTGCACCTGACTATGATGACTGGAATCTCAATGGAGATTTGTTCTTCTGGTTACCATCCCTAGAGCGTGCATTAGAAATCTCCAGCATGGGTATTCGTGTCGATGAAAACTCCATCGTAGAACAATGCCGTATCCGCAATGCGGAAGAACGCCTCCATTACCCATATCACCAAATGATTCAAAAATGTGAACTTCCATATACCATTGGTGGTGGTATTGGACAATCTAGATTGTGCATGTTACTGCTGAATAAGGCTCACGTTGGCGAAGTACAAGCTTCCATCTGGCCACAAGATATGGCCGATGAATGCGAAGCACATCAAATACATTTACTCTAATATACTCCAAACGGAGTATATTTTTTTGCATACTATATTGCATTACAGAATAGTATGTGTTATATTCTACTTGCAAGGAGGAAAAACAATGGATGCACAATTTAAAAAAGGTGTTTTAGAATTATGCGTTCTTTCAAGGTTAGTAAAAGATGATAAGTATGGATACGAACTGACTGAAGATATTTCCCAAGAAATGTCCGTAACTGCCGGAACATTATATTTAATACTAAAAAGACTAAAAGATAATGGTTATCTTGAAACCTATCTTGTCGAGTCATCTGGCGGCCCAGCTCGAAAATACTATCATTTAACAGAAGAAGGAAAACTTTATCAACAACAACAGAAAGAAGAATGGATTACGTTCGTTCAAAAGGTGGAAAAATTGATATGACAAAAAATGAATACTTAGCAGCTTTGAATCAAGCTCTCGCAAATTACTCTCCAAGTTTTAAGAAAGACATTCTTGACGCCTTCGAAGCACACTTTCAAGAAGGAATCAGCGAAGGAAGAAGCGAAGAAGAAATCATGAATGATCTCGGAACAATTGATGATGTACTAGAAAACATTCATATGATGGGCGGTGAAAAAGAAACCGTTCATAAAGAACAGAAGAGCAAAGACTACCAAGATCTAAAAGAAGGATTATCTACAGCCTTCCATGCGTTTACACGCATCGCAGATGAAGCACTCGGGCATGCGAAAAACTTCACGGCTAATATGGACCGTAAGAAGAATACAGCACACTACTATACAGAGCCACAGACTCAAACACTCCCAAGCTCTATCGCTCACTTAGTGATTCATAGTGAAACATTAATGTCATCCCTAGATATCACTCTAGAAAAAGGAAATGAACTCTGCTATGAATTTACGCAGTCACAAAGTATCTTCAGAAATCCTACAGCTGATGGCATTCGTTGTGAGGTAAGTGATAATACCGCTACGATTCTTGTGACTGGCAGTGGTGACTTAACTGTACAAATTCCATCCGGTATTTCAACAATCACAATGGAAGCACCTGCTGGTGATGTGGATGTCAATGATATCAAACTTGATGAATTTAACTGCCATAACACATCTGGAGATGTCTCTCTTAGCCGTGTTGAAATGAAGCGCGCAGACTTTACGATGCTGGCGGGTGACTTAGATATTTCTGATTCAAACTTTGATGAAATCGGCATGAAGCTATCTGCTGGTGATGTGGACTTAACAAATACAACAGGTAATCTATATGCCAATATCGCAGCCGGTGATATCGATATTCAAAAGCACGCCGCAAACGTCATTCAACTCTCTGCTGCTGCAGGTGATATCGATATGGAAGTATCCTCTCCTATCATTGAAGTAAAAACAACTGCAGGTGATATTGATTTAAATGTTCGTGGAGAAATCCAGAATATCCAAGTTACATCTACTGCCGGTGATATCGATATGACAACAGAAACAAAAGACTACCGCGCAAGTCTCTCCACAAACTTCGGAGATATTGATTTTGACGATGATTTACCATATCAAAAGCTCCGTCATAAAAACTATATTGTCGGTGATGGAAAAGGTGAGATTCTCATCAAAACAAATGCCGGCGACATCGACTTTCACTAACAGCCTAATCTAGGCTGTTTTTATACTTGTTGATTTATACACAAATAGAGCAAGGGAACTCTTAAAGAGCACTTTAAAATTGTTACAATTGATTAGGTATATAATAGTCCATTCGTGCATAACACTAACAGTTCTTATCAGTTGGACTAAGACGAACGTTATTGCTGAAGCTTTAGTATAAGGTACCTATGAAGTAAAAGAAACAACAGGCTTCACCATCACAAATACAGAGCAATCAAAGAATACTAGTACACCAAAGACAGGTGATAATACAAACATCTATCCCCACGTTGGAATGATGTTCGTTGACATTATCGCTAGTGGATATATTTTCTCAAAGAGACTAATCATATAGATAGTAAAAAACTATGCACTATATCCCAAACGGAATGAAATAGTACATAGCTTTTTGATTTTAATATTTTAATAGCTCTCGAACTTTATCAGCTATCTTTTCTACTTTTGGCCCATAAATAACTTGTATATGTCCATCAGTCGGCTTAATAATACCGATACTTCCAGTTGATTTTAATACGTTATCATCAACCTTCGACATATCTTTTACGTCAACTCTCAAACGCGACATGCAATTATTTACAACTAAAATATTTTCAACCCCACCAAGTCCACTAATAATAGTTCTTGCCGTATTAAATAATTCATTATCTGGAATTGTTTGCTCGTTTACTTTACTATCGTCATCTACACTTACATCAATAGAAATATTCTTTTTCTTCAGATAAGAATAGAATACAAAATAGTAGATAGCTGCATAACAAATACCAACAACAATTACCCAATACCAATTTGATCCAGGTTGGAATACACCCCAAATAAAGAAATCAATTAAACCACCACCAGTGTTACCAATTACAACGCCTAATAGCGACATCAACATAAAGGATAATCCACCCATAATCGAATGGAACAAAAACAGTTGTGGTGCAATAAACATAAATGAGAATTCAAGAGGTTCTGTAATTCCTGAAATTGCACTAGCTGCCACTCCAGCAATCATTAATGCCTTAACTTTTCCTTTTTTCTCTTGTGGAGTTGTCTTATAAATTGCATAGGCAGCAGCTGGTAGGCCAAACATCATATATGGCATTTTCCCTTGTCCTAAAAATTTTGTGAACTGTGCCAAATCAGAAATTTGAACTTTATCTATGAATTGAAGGAAAATGTTCAAACATCCTTCAACACCTTCGTAAACACCACCAAGTGCTGTCGTTCTAAATAGTCCATTAAGCACATGATGAAGTCCAGTAGGAATTAGTAGTCTTTCTAGTAAGCCATAGATGAATACTCCAAATGACCCAGAACTAGCGATTAAACCACCCAATGCATTTATACCACTTGATACTGGTGCCCAAATAAATGGCATTACCAAGCCCAATAGACCCGAGCACAAAATAACAACCAATGCTACGAATCGCTTTCCGCCATAGAAAGCAATTGCAGCAGGGAATTCTACCTTATGATATTTATTATGTAGATGTGCTGTTAGTAGACCAATGATAATTCCAGCGATTGCTCCCATATCTAGAGTCTGTACACCTAGAATTGTGGATATCTTCATCGCACTAAAATCAATGACTTCAGTTGCAATAACTAATGAGCTACCCACCAAGAAGGCATAATATCCAATAAAACCAGCAAAGGCAGCAATTTCTTTATCTTCCTTCGCTAATCCCAAAGATATTGATATAGCAAATAAAACTGGGATTAGCGTGAATACTACAGCTGATAGTTTATTTAGTGCTAAAATAACAAATTTAACTACCGCAAAGCCAAGAAATGGAACTGCAGCAACTACTTGTGCTTTTAATAAAGCAGATGTCAAGCCTAATACTATACCGCATGCGGCTAATGCAGCAATTGGCATCATCAAACTTCTTCCCAGATTTGAAAAGAATTGAATTATCTTATCCTTCATTATTATTTCCCCCTCATCGTTTTAATGTAAATCTGGCCACATATCCTTATTTGCAATAATCAATGCATCTAATATTTCTCTTGCCTTCTTAGCATCATTAATTAATCTATTTAATGTTAATGCCTGAAGCGCCTTTTGATATGACTTCTCATAATACGCGTCGATTAGTAATTTCTCAGACGATACTTGCTGAGCTAATAGACCATAATAGAATTGAGGAATATTACCAACTGCCATTGGTCTAGGGCCATTAATTCCTAATTCGCATACGACTTCTACCATTGCATCATCTTGAAGATTATTGATTGCACCATTATTCTCCACAATGACAATAAAACGAGTATTCTTGTTAAATGCAATTGCTTCTGCAACTTTAATCATCATTTCTGCATGTGCATCAGAAATACTATGGAAGCCTTCACCTAATTTTCCATTTGCAATAACTTCTCTACATTCCTTGAAAACACGCGTTTCTCTTCCTGCAATTACTTCATCAGCGCGAGTATACTCATGATCCAAATGATTGTATTTATATTCAGGATATAAATAATATCCATCATATGTATTTGGGAGATAGTCTGGGAAATCATTCATGATATCTTGCACAAATCCATATGTTTCTAGCCATGATGGATCTCTCTGCTCTGCATCTTGTGGTAAAAAACCCTTCTCAGCTACGATTTGTCGAATTTTTGGCAATAAGTCCTCACCTGTATGTTTGTCATAAACATGTGTAAACCATCCATAATGATTCAGTCCAAAATATACTGGATCCAAATCTTCCCATGAGCATCCTAACAATCTACTGACAGAACGAATAACATTCTCAGGCTGATCACAAATATTTAAAATTCTCTTATCATTTGGGAATTCTCTTCTTAATGCTTCAGCAACGATTGCAGCTGGATTTGAATAATTTAATATCCATGCATTAGGTGAATATTGTCTAATCTGACGAACAGCAATAATCATATCAATCGTAGAACGTAATCCATAAGCCATTCCACCTGCACCACATGTTTCTTGTCCAATCTTACCTAGTTTAAAGGGAATATGTTCATCCTCTCTTCTCATCTGCAATCCGCCTGAGCGCATCTGCATGAATACAAAATCCATATTCTCATAAGCTGTTTTTGGATCTGTAGTATAAGAAAATTCCAGTTCTTTGAATCGCTCTCCAAACAAAATTTTTCCAAATTCTCCAATTACCTCTTGTCGTTCTGCATTATTATCAAACAAAACTAATTTCGCAATTGGAAATTCCTCCTTAAGACGTACAAACGATTTTAAAAAACCTGGTGTATATGTACTTCCACCACCCACAATGCACACATTATATTTCTTCATAATTTCTCCTTCTTTCTTACATTCATGTATGTATAGTTAAAGGATAGTCAAATAAACTAACACTGTAAATAATTCCAAGTTATATAGATTATAATTCCATATTTAGAAAAAATTCCAAATTATGGAATTTTTTTCTCTATATTTTATATCATCTTATATAATATACAGTATAGAGGAAAATTATATGATTGATTTCAATTTGTCAGAGCACATTCTTTCTTCACTCAACCAAAAGGAATTAGATTTACTAAAATTTATTTATTTAAACTCATCTGCTATTGCACGCCAAACCATCCAACAATTTTCAAATAGCGTGCATATATCTTCAAGCTCAATTCTACGTTTTTGCAAAAAGATAGGGTTTTCTGGGTTCTCAGAATTAAAATATAATATCCGCACCAAGTCCACTAACTCATCCAGTTGTAGAGAGAAGGCTACATCATTAGAAAATATTACAAAGAATATTCTAACCGACATAGAAGGATCCTTAAGTTTTACAACTTCAGATGATATTCACAGTATTATTTCTCTCTTAGATTCTAACCGAGATTTATACCTATATTACCCTAGCGGTATTACGGATACCGTTTTGGATTATCTCGAGCGACAGTTACTTCTTTGCGGGCGCCATAATGTTTTCCAAGTTCATTCGTCAAAAACCGCCAACCACCTTTTTCCAATAGTAAAAAAAGATACCATATTTATTTTTATCAGTGCATCAGGCACTTCTATGAAAACTGCACAACTTGCAAAAAACGCTTCTACACACGGCCTTACGTGTATATCAATCTCACCTTTTTCGCAAAACGATCTATCGAATAGTTGTCAATATAATATTCGCTTTTTTACATCACCAAAAGACAATAATGGGGCAGAATATACATCGAGATTTGTTATATTCTTTGTGATCGATATTTTATTGAACTTATATCGCGAGAAGTTAGGAAGGAAATAAACTTATGTTAGAAACAGCTAATATTTCGGCACTCTCAGCAACAGAAATTCAAGCATATAAATTTATTCTTGATAACATTTCTTTAATACCTAACATGGGAATATCCAAACTTGCAAAGAGAGCTTTCTGTTCAAATGCTTGTATTATCAGATTACTAAAAAAACTAGGATATGCATCCTATAACGATTTTAAATATTCTATTAAACAAAGTTTATATACAAATACTACTCAAGAAATATACAACACCCATCATGCAAAAGATAAAATTAAAGCCATCTTTGATTCACTAGATAATTCAAAAATTTTGAAAATTTGTGAATTTATAAAAAAATCAAATGCCATATATATTTACGGTCGAAACATGTCATCTGTTCCCGCTAAATACATGCATGAAGTGTTGATGTCCCTCGACTATCCGTCAATACTTCTTGAGTGGAAAGATGTCCTCCTACCACTTTCAAATAACTCTACAGAAAACGATTTAATTATTCTGTTTACAGAACATATGCATAAGGCTTATTTCCCAGTTATTAACAATTTCAGTAAAAATAAATCAAAAATTGTTTGGATTAGTAATAGTAGATTAAACTCTTCAATAGCCAATAATATTTCAATTTACATTCACGCAAACGAGATAGACACCGATGTAACGCAACATTCTTCAAAACTTGTTTCGCTATTAATTGCTCAATTGATACTCGATCAAATCAGTTAATAGTAATCATTTCGTTTGTATTATGCATAATTCACAAATTATTAGTTAATCTATTTTCTTCATATGCATAAAAAAACTGGAATTTCTTCCAGTTATAGAATTTCGATAAATTTCTTTGTTTCTTCTTCTTTCTTTTGTTCTGTTGGTAACTCAATCTTTAAGATACCATTATCGAAAGATGCGTGAATATCTGTATCCTTAATTGCATCACCTACATAGAATGTACGGGATGTATTACCGCTGAATCTTTCTTGACGTAATACTTTACCCTTCTCATCCTTTTCTTCTTCTGTAGATGAACGAGAAGCACTGATTGTTAGATTACCATTGAATAAACTAATAGATACTTCATCCTTCTTATATCCAGGAACCTCTACTTCCAAGATGTACTTTCCATCTTTCTCACGAACATCTGTCTTTAAAATATTATTTCCTGTGAATACTGGAGCTCTAAATACATCATCAAACATATCATTAAATAAATCATTCTTTCTTGTTGTCATATATTTCATATCATATACCTCCTAAGGTCTTTCACCTTACACATACTAATATACTCATATTTTTAGCACTGTCAATACATAAGTGCTAAAAATTTTGATTATTTTTCTGATATTATAATTAGAATATATAAAAATCCTATATTTAAAGGCTTTTTATCATTATCACAAGTATTTAATAATTGCTAATTAATTTCCGTATTTATATAGGATAAAGGATTCATTATCGGATTGTAAGTGGATATATTTTCCTTCTATCGTATAGTGATAGACTTTCTTTTCATCATTCATTGTCATCTCAAGTTGATTACCGTAGTTCTTCCAGCGAAAGGCAGTCTTTGTAAGATCATCATAATAAACACCTGAATAATCTGGATTAAACTGGATCGTAATATCATCTTCATAATCAGGGAACCAAACCCCTACAAAGTCATATTTTCTTGTCTCTTGATAAAAGAAGTTCAGAAAAAATAACAATACTAGTATCGGTATTCCATTCTTTAATATCTTTGCTATCAAGTTCTTCTGCTTCTTTGATAATTTCATTGTATTTCTCCATATGTAATCATATACCTTTCACAAAATAATACAAAACAACATATAGAAAACGGCAGATTTTTCTGCCGCTTACTCTGTATATAAATCTCGTAGTCTTTGTAATGCAAATTTATCAAGATTGTATTCTTTTTCAAAGTATTCATCATAGCTTGCATACTTCTCTTTAATACGCTTGAGCGAATAATCTGCGTTGGTATATGTTACTCCCTCATACGCCAGTAACATACCCGCAAGCTCCCCATCTATTCTTGTAAGTGGGAAAACCGTCTTGAAGTGATCGATATATTCCTTGCGGTATTCATTTGTTAACATGTAGTCATACATCGCTGTTTCTTCGTCCACACCAAGTGCTAGTAGAATTAAGATTGCCGCAATTCCTGTACGATCTTTTCCAGCGGAACAATGGAATAAGATTGGTACATTGCCTGCTACAATATCTTCAAATATTCTCTTATATGCATAAGAGAATGGTAAGTTACCATACACCTTATGCGTAAATTCATCATTGCTTTCTTTGGAATAAACATTTTCTGCGATGAGTGTAGCTGGAGAAAAGTTTACTTCCGTTCCATCCGCACGTGCTGCAGCAGATGAATGAATGTATTCGGCTCCTTTTAATTCTGGATCCGGTGCATCTTTAACTTCTTCCTTTGAACGTAAATCATAAATTTTCTTGATGTGCAGAGAATTTAAGATTTCTAATTCTTCTTTATCAAAGTCCATTAAACGGCTGCTACGAAAAAAATATCCTTTCTTAACATGTTTACCATCCTGTGTCTGATAACTACCTAGATCGCGTAAGTTTCTTTTCTTTTCAATGCCGAGAATATCACTCATTTCTTTACCCCCAAAATCTTTTCTGCAGTTTCAATCTGTTCTTTTGTAGGTTGTGGCGTATCCATTAGAGGATAACTGATTCCCATCTTCTCGTATTTCGGAATACCTAATACATGATATGGTAACACTTCCACTCTCTCAACGGAATCTAACGTGTCGATAAATTCTCTCAGCTTCTGTAAATCTTCTTTGTTTGCGGTAATTCCAGGAACTAGAACATGTCTAATCCACATTGGAATATGACGATCTGAAAGATACTTTGCACATTCTAAGATATTTTCGTTCGATACACCTGTTAGATATCGATGCACTTTATCATCAATCTCTTTTAAGTCAAAGAGTACTAAATCTGTTACTTTCATCAATCGTTCAAACTTGGAGAAAAACGGCTCCTCGTATGTAAATGGATTGCCCGCTGTATCTAAAGTGCAGTGAATACCTTGTTTATGTGCTAATTCAAACAGTTCAATCATGAAATCCATTTGTAATAGAGCTTCTCCACCAGATACAGTGATTCCACCACCATTGACCCAGTAATTCTTATAGCGTAGCGCCTTCTGTAATACTTCTTCTGCGGTATAGAGTTCTCCTCCAGCCATCTCCCAAGTATCTGGATTGTGGCAATATTTGCAACGCATATTACAGCCTTTTAAAAATATGATAAATCGTACTCCGGGTCCATCAACTGCCCCAAAGGTTTCAAATGAATGTATGCGTCCCTTCATGTTCTCACCCCTTTATATCTTTTTGATAAAAATGACTCTGTAGATAACAGAGTCATTTTACCAAACTATAGTCCTGTTTTGCACAAGAACAATTACATATGATCGTGGAATGTTCTTGCGATAACGTCTAACTGTTGTTCTCTTGTTAGAGAGATAAACTTAACTGCATATCCGGAAACACGGATTGTGAAGTTAGCGTATTCTGGCTTCTCTGGATGTTCCATCGCATCAACGAGCTTCTCCTTGCCGAAGACGTTAACGTTGAGGTGGTGAGCACCTTGGTCAAAGTAACCATCTAATACATTTACAAGATTGTTAGATCTTTCAACATCACTATGACCTAATGCATTAGGATCCATTGTCTGTGTATTAGAAATACCATCTAATGCCCAGTGATATGGAAGCTTCGTTAATGAGTTAAGTGATGCAAGTAATCCATTCTGTTCTGCACCATAAGATGGGTTAGCACCTGGAGCTAATGGTGTCCAAGCACGGCGGCCATCTGGCATATTACCTGTGTACTTACCATAAACAACATTTGATGTAATTGTCAAAATTGAAGTTGTAGCTTCAGAGTTACGGTATGTGTGATGCTTCTTAATCATTGTGATGAATGTCTTTAATAACCATACACCAATTTCGTCTGCACGGTCATCATCATTACCATACTTTGGGAAGTCTCCCTCAATCTCATAATCAACAACCAATCCATTTTCATCACGAATTGTCTTAACCTTTGCGTACTTGATTGCGGATAGGGAGTCAATAACGTGACTGAATCCTGCAATACCTGTAGCGAATGTTCTTCTAACGTCTGTATCAATTAAAGCCATTTCAGCTGCTTCGTAGTAATACTTATCATGCATATATTGGATGAGGTTCAAGATGTTTACATATAAACCTGCTAACCAATCCAACATCTGTAAATACTTCGCCTCTACTTCAGCGTAGTCTAAGTATTCAGATGTAATTGGACGATATGCTGGCCCAACCTGCTTTAAACTCTTTTCATCTACACCACCATTGATAGCGTATAGAAGTGTCTTTGCGAGGTTTGCACGAGCACCGAAGAACTGCATTTCCTTACCTGTCTGTGTAGCAGATACGCAGCAGCAGATGCTGTAATCATCTCCCCATTCAGGGCGCATTACATCGTCATTTTCATACTGAATAGAACTTGTTGTGACAGAAATCTTAGCTGCATACTTACGGAAGTTTTCTGGCAAACGGGATGAGTACAATACTGTTAAGTTAGGTTCTGGTGAAGGTCCCATATTTTCTAATGTATGTAAGAAACGGAAGTCGTTCTTTGTTACCATAGAGCGACCATCCATACCCATACCTGCAACCTCTAGTGTTGCCCATACTGGGTCGCCAGAGAATAATTCATTATATGCAGGAATACGAGCAAACTTAACCATACGGAACTTCATAACGATATGATCAATTAATTCCTGTGCTTCACTTTCTGTTAATGTGCCTGCTTCTAAGTCTCTTTCGATATAAATATCTAAGAATGTAGAAATACGTCCAACAGACATCGCAGCACCATTTTGTGTCTTGATAGCTGCTAAGTAACCGAAGTATAACCACTGAACTGCTTCCTTAGCATTGGATGCTGGACCAGAAATATCATATCCGTATACAGCTGCCATCTTCTTCATGCCTTCTAATGCACGAATCTGTTCAGCTAGTTCTTCTCTTTGACGGATGACATCATCAACCATTGTGCCATTGCCACAGTTTAACTTATCTTCTTCTTTCCATGCGATCAATTGGTCAATACCATATAAAGCCACACGACGGTAGTCACCAACGATACGTCCACGTCCATATGTATCTGGTAAACCAGTGATAACATGGCTACTTCTAGCAGCCTTCATCTCTGGTGTATACGCATCAAATACAGCCTGGTTATGTGTCTTGTGATACTCTGTAAAGATCTTATGTAATTCTGGATTTGGTGTATAGCCATATGTAGATAAAGCTTCTTCTGCCATACGGATACCGCCATAAGGCATAAACGCTCTCTTTAAAGGCTTATCTGTCTGAAGACCTACAACCTTTTCCAAATCCTTTAAGGATTCATCAATATAGCCTGGGCCATATGCAGTTAAGCCTGATACTACATCAGCCTCTTCGTCTAGAACACCACCCTTTTCACGTTCAGCCTTCTGCAATTCCTGTAATTTGCTCCAAAGCTTGTTAGTCGCATCTGTTGCGTCAGCCAAGAAACTCTCATCACCATCATAAGGTTTGTAGTTTGCTTGGATGAAGTCACGAACATTGCATTCTTCCTTCCAGTTTCTTCCTTGGAAGACTTGCCATTTTTCATTATCTAGCATTTTTTTCTCCTCCGTCTACCTAACATTTTTTATTGTAAATGAAAGCGGTTTATACGTCCAATGATATTATCAGATTTTTTTTACTTGTGAATTTTACCCTATTTTGTTTGAAATTCCAACAATGTTAGTTAATAATCTTGATAACATGCAAGCACGTGCAACACTCTCATTTTCAGAAGTTAGTTTTATTAAACTAACCGAATTATACGCCCATGTAATACTCATTGCAAGAACTAAGTTAACAAATTAACAAAGGGCAGATATTCACATCTACCCCTTGCATGAACTGTAATGCTTGATTGAACAAAGACATTGTCTGAAAAGCTACATTGAACAATATGATTATCTACCATTCATGCATATTGGCTAATTCTCTATTCGCCAACCTTTTGCGTCTTTACGAGATTTGATAAACCCGGCATAGATTCCGCCATTCTGAATTAAATCCGCATGTTTTCCTTCTTCTTGTAAAGAACCATCATCAATGACAAGTATATGATCTACACTTTCTACTGTACTGATACGATGTGCAATCGAAATCACTGTCTTCCCTTTACATAGCGCATCAATCGCAGCTAGAATTTCTGCCTCATTTTCTGGGTCTACACTTGATGTGGCTTCATCCAGCAGAATGATAGGTGCATCCTTCAATAATGCTCGAGCGATACTGATGCGTTGTTTTTCACCACCACTGAGATTTGCACCACCTTCGCCAATGACAGTTTCATATCCCTGTGGAAGTTTTGATATAAACTCAGCACAGCGCGCTTTCTGACACACATCATAGATTTCTTGATCTGTCGCTTCTGGTTTTGCGAAACGGATGTTATTCATAATCGTATCATTAAATAAATACACATCTTGGAATACGACAGACATCTGTTTAAATAATGTCTCTACTGTATACTCGCGAATATCCTTTCCAGCTAGATATATCGCACCCTTATCTGCATCCCAGAATCGAGAGAGAAGATTGACAATTGTCGTCTTACCGCATCCACTAGGTCCTACGATTGCGACCTTTTCATTTTGTTTGATTTTAAAACTGAGATCTTTTATCACAGGCGTATCTTTACGATATCCAAACCATACATGGTCAAAGTGAATATCTAAAGGTCCATTGATTGTAGTTTGATTCCCCTCTGCTAATTGAGGGATTTGGAATACATCATCCAAGTACTTTTGTTGACCAGGAATCTTTGCATATAGGAAGGCTGTATCGCTTAGTGGCGCAAGTCCCAAGAATATTAAGTAGGAACCCACTAACATCGTCATACAATTCGCAAAGGTAATCTGTTCATGCATGTATAAATGAACTGTAAGAATAATCAAAATAACACTTGCTGCATTCACAATAAAACTATAAACCTTAGCACGCCATGAAAATTCTACTTCACAATGGATATCTACCTTCTTTTTCTCTGCATAAAGGTCTTTTGCCTTCTCTTGAATCATATTCTTAACAGGACTATCCTCGTTAATCGGATATGTCCGTAGAACTGACATACCACGAATCATATCGATTACCGCAAAATTCATCTCTTGTTCAACTTTGTGTTGTAGCGGAACATTTCTCATTGCGATTTTATAAAGCTTCCCTAAGGTAAACGATAGTACCACTAACACTGGAATCATGAATAATCCTAACGACACATTCATCTTTGACATCGTAATTGTTAATAAGATTGAAATTCCAAATCCGGCAATCACACCGGTAACTAACATCATCGTATAGTTTTCAAGTGCGTTTATCGATGTTGTCATAGCACCTTGAATATTACCTAGTTTTGCGTCATCGAAATATCCTAATGGTGCTTTCTTCAACTCATCTCCCACCTGCAGGCGGAAATTTCTAAACATGACATAGCCTTCAGCTGAAACAAGGATATCTTCCAAGTAACGGAATACAAAGTGGAATAAGATACCACCTATCATGATCATTACACAATTCCATATTACAGTAGCTGTTAATGCATGTATGTTTAAGAATGCAATATACAAAGCACCAAAGATAAACATAAAACTGAAATTCTTAAAGAATGCAAAGAATAAGCCAAAGATAAATTTCACTTTATCTTTTCCAACTAATTCAAATAATCTACGAAAGTAGTTCATTCGGCCACCTCCTTGCCACTGTAACTCTGCCATAGTTTCTGATATACAGAAGAATTTTGTATTAATTCTTGATGTGTGCCGATGTTATCAATCTTGCCACGGTCTAATACCATAATTTGATCGGCACCAACAATTGTATTCAACCGATGTGCCACAACAATCAATGTCTTATCTTTCATTAATCGACTCAGCGCTTCCTGAATCTTCGCTTCATTTTCAACATCCGCATATGCGGTAGCTTCATCGAGGATGATACACTTCGCATCTGCTAGCATCGCTCTTGCAAGCGTAATGCGTTGTCTTTCACCACCTGAAAGAAACTTACCACAATCACCCGCATTTGTATTTAAGCCATTTGGTAATCGCTCAATCAGTTCTAGACAGTTGGCAGCTTGTAAGGCTCTTTGAATTTCTTCATCCGTTGCGTCTGCTTTTGCAACCTTTAGATTCTCACGGATGCTTGTGTCAAATAAGAAATTGTCTTGTGCAACATATGCAACATGCTTCATGAGTTGTGCTGTAGGTATATTTTTAACATCTTGGTCGCCAAAGGAAATTGTTCCAGCATCTACATCAAAGAATCCAGCCATTAACTTCGCAATTGTGGACTTACCACTTCCACTTTCTCCAACAATCGCAAATACAGAGTTTGGTTTTACTTCAAAGTTGATATCATGTAATACTTCAATTCCTTTTTCATAAGAGAAGGATACATTCTCAAATTGATAACATTTATCTGATAGCGTTACATCTTTACTAGGTCTTACAAGCTCTGGCATTGTAAGTACTTTGCGAATCATACGGAAGCCTGTTTCAATCGAAGAATATATTTCCATACTCATCATTAATTGGAATGCATTTGGAATAATCGATAACGGTAGGATTAAGCCTAGCATTAACTGCCACATATTGATGATTTGATGTGAATACAAATATAAGCCAACCGGTAATGTTCCAAGGATTGGCGAATTTACAAACGCAAATAGTAAAGCCATCGCAATCCAACTCTGTCTCCACCAGTCTAATGTAGAGGAGAAGTAGTAGTTTACTGATTCTGTAAACTTTTGATAACTACGTCTACTCTGTCCAAATGTTTTAATAACATGAATCCCATTTACATATTCAATGATTCTAGCATTTAAATCCTGATTGGAATTTAACCAAGTATACATACGCTCTTCACTCTTGTAATACATCAGCATAAATCCAAGAATGATAAATGGAACACTCACAAAACATGCTAAACCCAAGCGATAATCCACAACAAACAACAAGATGGTTGCTAGGATTGGGTGTAATAAGCGAGAGGGAAACTCTGGCATGACATGTGCAATCCAATCTTCCAAAGAACTAACACGATCGACGATTAGCGCTTTATAATATCCGATTGGTGTTGATGTAACATACCCAAGTGGAACCCGTTCTAATTTCTCACTTAGTTTATTTCGGATGCTTCTAAGAATCTCGAATGAAATTCGATGACTCTTCATGCTAGATAAACATGTTAGTGTACATTGTAATGCAAGTGCCAGCAGTGTTAATCCTCCATATAAGTAAATCTTTTGTAAATCAATATGATTTGTAATAACAGCATTTGCGACATATGCCGCAAAGAAATACGATGTGAACTTTAAGCTTTCACCAAAACATGCAAGTATAATCGATAAACGCATTTTGCCTTGTAGCTGTGGGGCGAAGGAGAATAACCATTTTTTAACCATGCTTGGATTAATGGCATCTTTTTTCTTCGTTTCTATAGACCGCTTAACATCTTCTTTTATTTTCTCTTCGATTTCCATTTAGTCCTCTTTCAAATGTCCCTTTAATATTGAATAACCGATGTATACGCCAATCACGGATAAAATGAATGCAATGATTGTCGCAAGAATGCCCATGGTACCTTGTGTTGCTTTTACCATCTCTAACATTTGATCTGGCTTTTGTCCTCTTGCGATCCATTCATTCATATATTGCTCTGCAAAGAAACATGCAGGAATGATACCACCTAAAGCATTGCCTACATGAATAAGACCTGACGCAATTGCAACCTTTAGTACACTTGGTTTATTAGACGTTGATGCGATAACATCTGCTAATATTGCACCAACCATTGATGCAATAAACCAAGGCAGATAGCCAGCTCCCATCAGTGCGAATACGCCCATAATGATGAGCTCCATTAGTGTAAACTGCCACATCTTACCAATCTTACGACTAATAAATATTAAGATTGCACCAGATAACAAACCACAAACACCTGGACTAATCGCATGCCCAAATGGGCCCATAAGCGAAATTAACATCATCGCCACAAAATATACAATGATGTATAAAGCTGTTAGTAAAGCAAGTAATACAAAATCTTTCATTTTCAAACGCATTGTTTATCCCTCTTTTCTATAAAACCGTTTCTATTATTTCTCTTTTAAATGTCCCTTTAATATTGAATAGCCAATGTATACGCCAATCACGGAAAGTATGAAGGTAATGATTGTCGCAAGAATACCCATTGTACCTTGAGCCGCTTTTACCATTGCTAGCATTTGTTCTGGCTTTTGTCCTCTTGCAATCCATTCATTCATATATTGTTCCGCAAAGAAACATGCAGGAATGATACCACCTAAAGCATTACCAACATGAAGAATACCCGACGCAATCGCAATCTTTAATACACTAGGCTTTTCTGATGTAGATGCGATAACATCAGCTAGTACAGCACCAACCATGGATGTAATAAACCACGGTAAATAGCCTGAACCCATGAGTGCGAATACAGCCATCACGATAAGTTCCATGATGGCAAACTGCCACATCTTACCAATCTTGCGAGTGATAAATACAAGTATGACCCCTGATAGTAGTCCGCATACACCTGCGCTAATCGAATCACCAAATGGCCCTATCAGCGATATCAACATCGCTCCCACAAAGTATACGATTACATATAAGGCTGTTAGTAAAGCAAGTAATACAAAATCCTTCATCTTCAAATTCATAATTCATCCCTCATTTCCATAAAAATTTGATTGAATTCGGACAGATGTTCTGCATTTAGCGGAATATCTTTCTTCACTGTCGTATCCTTTAAATACACAACACGATTACTGATATAGCGAATAAACTCATAATCATGAGATATGACGATGACACATGCTTTCTTTTTTAATTCTTGAATCTCTCTTGCGACCCTACGCATGGATGAAAGATCCAATCCGCTGGTAGGTTCATCGAAAATGATAACTTTACGATTGCTCAAGATTCCCAATGCGACCTGTATACGCTGTTTCTGTCCACCACTCAAAGAGAATGGATGTGTATCTGCATATTTTGTAAGTTGTAGATAATCCATCACATCCTGAATCTCTTTCTGATTGATCGTATGATCTGCGATTTCAAGCTCTGCCTGTACGGATGTGCCAAACAGTTGGTAATCCGCATCTTGCATAATATAGAATGGCATATCTCCGATTATCTTTCCATGCGTGCATGCAATACTCTTACAGAGTAATCTTGCAAGTGTTGTCTTGCCAACTCCATTTGTACCGACAATTGCGGTGACTTCGTTGGGAAAGAAACCCAGCGATATATCTTGTAAGATATCCTTGTATGAAATATCCACTAGCGAAAGAACTTTTTCTTTATTCACACTAGGTGTTTGAAATGGAATATCCATTGCAAATAAATCAAAGCTTCGCGTATCATAGTTTGAATTTTTAAACATCTGCTCACTATCGAAGATTTGCATCTTTCCATCATTAAATAGAAAAACACGGCTGATGAGTCCGCTTAGATAATAGAAACGATGATCTGCAATCAAGACGGTATAGCCTTCTTGTTTTAATTTCTCAACCAGCCCTCTAAATACATAGGTATTGTGATAATCAAGATTGGCAGATGGTTCATCTAACAAGATGATTTTTTGTCCCAACATCATCGCGGAGGCTATCGCAACCATCTGACGCTCTCCTCCGGATAATTGAAAAATATCACGATTTAATAATTTTTGAATTTTGAGAAGTGCAGTGACTTTCTGAAGCTGTGCTTCCATCATATCCTTCTTACAACCATAATTCTCCATACTGAATACAAGCTCGGAGGTTGTATTCGTTGTAAAGAATTGACTACGTGGGTTTTGGAATACAGAACTGATATGACGGCTAATCTCTGCCATACTCATATCCTTTGTATTTTGATGATTGAGTAAGATTTCTCCTTGTAGTTTTCCTTCTACGACACGCGGTATTAGTCCATTAAGACATTTCAGGAATGTAGATTTACCACTACCACTATTACCAGTTACCAAGATGGTTTCACCAGGCTTTAGTGAAAAATGGATATCTTGAATTCCTTCAGAGCTGTCTTGATATTGGAATGAAATGTTCTTACCCTCTACAATATACGAATCCATAGCATCTCTCCTACTAGCCCCAAACAAATCGCAATTGTAACGAGCGCATCCTTCATACCAAAGCGAATATTGTAATATGACGTTCTTCTTTCTGTACAATCAATCCCCTTGCAGAGTCCAGCAGATGTTAATTCATCTGCCAAAATCAAACAGCGGAATAACTGTGGCACTACAAAATATCCAAAACTCTTTACTATATTTTTTATTTCAAAACGGATACCACGTAGACGCATCGACTCATTGATATAACGTAATTCTCGAAAGAATGTTGGTATATATCGCAGTGTAATGCTTAGCGCTATAATGAACGCTCTTGGCACGTGGATACTCTGTAAGGCAGAGATTACCTCAGACGGTTGATAATCATATATTAAAATAAGAGCCACAATATACGTTGGCATCAATCGAACAACCATCATAAATAGCATCGAGACAAACTGCATTACCTCAACGTTACTCAACATCAAAAGCTGCTCTCCAAAGTAGAATAAAATTGTAATTACGATAGTCTTACATAGTCTTTTATATTTCTTCATGTAAAGCAAAAATAGACTACTTACAACAAAGAAATATAAAGGTATCCATCTATCATGTGCAAACATTAAAATGCATGGGATCAATATATTATAGAAAATTAAAACAAGCGGATTAATCCTGTATCTCACATTGTCCTCTTTCTAAAGTTAGTTTAGTTTAACTAACTGAATTATACGCTCATGTTTTTCTTCTTGCAAGAAATGCGTTAATAAATTAACACAGGGCTAGATACGATTATCTAACCCTGTGAAATGGATTGTAATGCTTGTTCTAAAACAGCCACTGTCGCAATCGATTTCTCTAACCATGCGTTCATCTGTTCTGTATTTTTTGTATCTATGATTTCCTGCATATATAGGAATTCATTTTTCATTGGATCTTCCTCTACAACAACATCAATTTCTTCCGTGAGATTTGTAAGACGATCATGACGCTCTCCATATCGTACATATCCTGGTCTTTCGGGATACACAATTGTACCCTCTTCCCCTTGAATTATCACAAATGGATCAGATGAAGAATCTTTCGCGGCAGTACATACTGCTTGAAAGTCAGGATACTCCATGATCAATATACCTGATGTATCGACACTATTTTCTGCTAGATTTGGATAATACTGCACCTTCTTGGGCATACTAAATAAACCTACAACAAAGTGAATGTTATATACATTCAAATCCATAAGGGCACCACCGCCACATGCTTTATCAAAGGTAGGTGTCATGATACCCTTTCGAAATTTATCATAGCGACTAGAGTATTTACTAAAGTTAGCTTGTATTAGTTTGATATTTCCAATCTTTGGTAATTCTTCTCGTAGATGTTCATAGTTTTGACTATATCTTGAGAGGATTGCCTCAAACAACATGCACCCATATTTTAATGCTAGAGCTTGTAGTTCTTTCGCTTCTGTTACAGATACAGTAAAAGGTTTTTCTACGATGACATGTTTTCCTGCAAGGATTGCGTCCTTTGCATATTGATAATGTAGTGTATTGGTCAAACCAATATAGACCGTATCAAATGAATCATCACCTAGGAACACTTGATAATCTGTATATTGATTTTGTATATGATATTTCTCAACAATTGGTTTTCCCTTTGATCCATTCCGACACCATAACGCTGTTACTCCAATCTCAGCTCGTAGCATTGCTTCAATTGCGATAGGGACTATCATTCCATTTCCAACGATACCAACTTTCATAGATTTTTCTCCCTTTAGCCGATTAACTCAAAATGTTTGAATGCATGGTAAATACCATCATCTAAAATGTCTGTTGTGACATAATCCGCAATAGCCTTTACAATCTCTGCACCATTCCCCATCGCAACAGATGTACCACAATAGGACAACATCGGAATATCATTTCCGCTATCTCCAATGCCTATCGCATCACTACGATTAGCGTGGTAATGTTCTAAAACCTTCTCAATGCCAGTCCCCTTATTGATATCTTTATTTGTGATTTCTGCCCCATAGAATTTCTTGATAGGGTCTTCAATAACACGTGTGAGGGTATATTGACTGTGTAGAACTTTTTCTAATTGGTCAAATTCATGTCCATCTTCGCTGTATACGCAGATTTTGTAGATTTCATCATCTTCATGCGCCGCTTCTTCTGGATAGATACAATTTGCCATCGCATTCTGTACTTTCTCCTCATGATTTGCATTCGGTAGTGAGAAGTATTTGAGTTGGAACGCATAGCCTAGTTTATTTCCATACGCGCCTGCATTTCCTTCCAATCCATATCCTATTCCCATTCCATTAATCGTATCTTTTAGGTGCGTCAGTTCTTCTTTTGGAATTGGATTATCATAGATACATTTACGATCGGCGTAAACTTTCGCACCAGCCGCAAGGATATAACCATCAATATCATATTCTAGATATGTCACAATCTCCGCTAGGCTTCTTCCTGTACATAAGAATACTTTATGACCATTCTGTCTTGCTTTATGGATTGCATGTAAAGCACTTTCTGGTGTTTCATTGATTGTTGGACTATATAAAGTACCATCAATATCTAGGAATATATATTTTGTCATATCAAATCCTCCGCCTCTATTATAGCCAAAAAAATAGATTGGCATGTGCCAATCTATTACATTCCTTGGATATTTGCTTTTTTAATTCTGCTCATTAGTACTGGAACCATCAATAAGCAGACAATCATCGTCACTAAGTTGTACCAGAGGTTATAGCCTAGGGAAAATGTCCACGCCGGTAAGCTTCCTGCCGCAGTGCCCTCTGCCCAGAAATAGGCACCAGAAATAACTGTAGAGAAGTATTTGATGATCATCACAATCACAATACCAAAGTGCCCCTTTGTGCTCGTTAGGAATAGACCTAATGCAATCACTAAGGCAGCTAGTATGACACCACCCACCAAAGCCATTAGATTCATACCATAAGAGTAATACACAGCAACACAAGCAGTTAAACCAATTACAGATACCACAGTTAATACAATTGGTTTGCTTGCATGTTCAAATGGTTTAAACAATGAAACCATTCCAACAATACTGATTGGTAGTACATAGTCTAATACAACCTGTATTGGTTGAACAAAGTACATTGGAAAACCTAATACAATTGTTAGTAAGAATGAAGCTAGTCCACAGAGAGCTCCATACTTCCAACCAAGATGATACGATGCAATCATAAGTGGAATTAACTCCAGTTCAATAGATCCACCATTTGGCATCTGTAGGAAAGGTATCATATTTCCTACCATTTTCAGCGCTACATATAACGCCATGTAGATTGCCATGAATGCAATCTTTTTAATCTGATCGTTTTTCATAAAAAATACACCTCCATTTTGAAGGCGTAAGGAATTAAAAAACTGAACTCCCTACGCTAGCTTTACCTAGATCAGGTGATAAGGGTTTTTCTCAGCATGCATGCACCCCTGTTCACGAGTCTAATCATATCACTTTTCGAAACGAAAGAAAAAAGAATATTGCTCGGATGCCCCGTCCTTACAATATTCTTCATTATTTCGCATATTCCAGTGTAATTTGAGGAGGACACGGATATGCATGGATTTTTCCGGACATTATGCCAATTAGATTTTTTACAAGTCTGCCCATGACTTGTAAATAAAGGGTTCCGGAACACGCAGGTACTGATGTATAAAGGAGTGTGTGATGGAAAGAGTGAGACATCAGTTAGCCTGTGCTAACTGTATGTTAGCAAACGCTAACCATCCTGTCAACAAAGATTATCATTTTTTTGTAAAAAATCTGAATCGAAGTTGATATTGTCTTAATGAACCGAAAGGGAAAATGCCCCATTTATAGAAAGGAATTGTTATGATTCATTCCATTAGATTGGATTGAATATGAAAAAGATTATATTAACCCCTATGGAAGAAAACAAATACAACATTATTAAAGAACTGGTTGATCATTCTGGCAATAAACGCCGTGCGGCATTAAAACTAAATTGTTCTATTCGTACTATCAACCGCCTGATTACACGTTATAAGTCTGAAGGCAAATCCTCATTTTCACATGGTAATCGTGGACGATTACCATCAAACACATTCTCACTGGAAACGAAAAACAAAATCATTGAACTCTATCTTAACGAGTATCTTGATGCCAACATCACTCATTTCAGTGAAATCGTCCAGATGGACCTCGGCATCTCCATCAGTGACACCACTATTAGAAACTGGTTATCAGAACACGATGTCTTGTCCCCAAAGGCCCATCGAAAAACCAAGAAACAATTAAAGGAACGTTTGACAAAACGATTAGACCAAACAACATCTACAAAGGCCAGAAACGCAATCAATGAACAAATCGAATCAATTGAAGATGATACGCCTCATTCACGAAGATCTAGATCCAAATATATGGGAGAGATGATTCAAATGGACGCTTCAAGCTACGAATGGATTCCTGGCGAGATATGGCATCTACACCTAGCTGTAGATGATGCGACCGGTACTGCTGTTGGAGCCCACTTTGATATACAGGAGACCCTACGTGGCTATTACAACGTTTTCCATCAGATACTAGTCGACTATGGCATACCCGCTCTATTCTATACGGATAAACGAACCGTATTTGAATACAGAAAGAAAACCAAGGCCTTCGACGACGAGGATACCTTCACACAGTTCTCCTACGCCTGCCATAACCTTGGTGTCGAAATCAAAACAACGAGCATCGCACAAGCCAAAGGACGCATCGAACGTCTCAACCAGACTTTCCAATCACGTTTGCCAGTTGAACTTAGACGTGCTCGTATTACTTGTATGGCGGACGCGAATAAGTTCCTAAAATCCTACCTAAAGGAATTCAATGCAAGGTTCGCCCTACACTTGAATAGTACCAATTCTGTATTTGAAGTACAACCAGATATAGAAACAATCAATCAAACATTGGCAATCATTTCATCGAGAATAGTCGATCAAGGCAACTGTATCAAGTTCAAAAACAAGTATTGGATGGCCTATGACAAGGAACACAATAGAATTCCACTAAGACCTAAGATGGAGGTATTGGTTATTGAATCATTTGATCAAAAGATCTTTGTCAATGCGATGGATACACTATACATCTTAGAAGAAGTACAAGTGTTTGAAGAAAATTCGGGTGAGTTCGATAATATCATTGAAACTCCTGAGAAAAAGAAAGTATATATTCCGCCGATATCTCACCCTTGGAGGAAGTATTCATATCAATTATTTACAAAAAAGCAGAACTATTATAGCTCCGCTAATGTTCGTTAATTTTTAAGACATTTTCATTTTTGGTTGACACAAAGATTATCATTTTTTTGTAAAAAAATCTAACAGTAAACAAAAATGGCCTATGGAAATGCGATGAAATCAAGTATTTCTCTTATATGTTCCGTTGAATAATATCAAATGTCGTAAAATTCTATCCATCTTTGGCCACAGTTCTACTGCACCTTTTACTCTAAACAGATATACAAACCAATTTAAATAGGATTGTAGATTAGTCATTCTCATCCCAATGAAGCGATAGATATACCTTTTTAACCACGAGCACATATTGTTTATCAATGCCATGTTCTCTAGATATTCTTTGTCGTGTGTATTGGCTTTATAGAATTCTTCTTTCAAATCTAATTCTTTTATCAGCTTGTCATGTGCTCTTTCGCCATCATGTACTAGTGTTGATCCGGAAGCGATATGATTCTTTAGTGCTTCAAAGATACGTGAAGCAGATGGCTTTCCATGACCACAAATAGCAGCGTATGTATTTTTGTGACAATCGATTGCCACAACGATACAGAGTTGGCTCTTAGATAATCCTCTCTTCTTGTCTAGGCCATTTTTGTTTACTGTTAGATAAAAAAATTCTCAATTTATTTTTGAATTTCGAACGCGTTACAAAAAGACAACATATGTTACGTCACATATTGTCCTATATCTTTATCAATCACTCATCTTTTGAATGAGTTCAAACTGATTACTTGTTATTCTAAAGTGTGCGATTCCACAGTTTGGAACTGGATGGATTCCTAACTCGGAGGCTTCCTGGAAGATATCCTCCTTTTTTAGTCCAAATAACGCTTCAAGACATACAAGATAGAAGTCTCCGTGAGAAACCAATAATACTTTATCTTGGTCTTGGTGTGTATCATAGATTTCCTGGAAGATAGAATTCATGCGCTTTATGACATCACTATATTCTTCTCCACCGACATCACCATAGTGCGTGTCCATAAAGCGTTTGCTACTAGAATCTGCTTCTTTGAATGTCATACCTTCAAGATCACCATAACTGACTTCACAAATCTTTTTTGTATAGATAATATTTCCTGGGTGATACTGAGCGATTATTTCTGCTGTATCACGCGTTCTTTCCGCTGTTGAAACATACATGGTAGAGAAATGTATATCCTTTAGCTTTTCAGCTGCCTTTTGTGCTTCCTGAATTCCTTTTTCAGTTAAAGGACTATCGCATCTGCCTTGTATACGCTCTTGGATATTAAATCTTGTTTCGCCATGGCGCATCAAATAAATATCAATTGTCTTTGGATGATATATTTGACGATACTCACTCACATCAATTGGCTCTTGGTCCAAGGAAAACTCTCCATCCTTATAATGAAATATTAACATGCCCGTATTTGGCATTAGCCAACGATCCTGTGCCTTACAGCGATCTACATACTCATCTAGATCCATTCCAAACAAAATTTCTAAGATACGCACTGCATAGGCACCATGGCCAACCAATAGAATTGTATCGCCATCATTAGCTTCCTCAACGATACCCTGCATCGTTTCACGAACTCTTTGCGCAAATCCTATATTTGTTTCACCACCTTCTGATGACCAATCATCAAAGAATGGAGAATCCAAAACTTCTTCCTTACGTGCACCATCTAAAGAACCAAAAGAGAACTCCTTCAAGCCCTTGGTAAGGATTAATGGAATGTCATGATATTTACAGATTTCTTTGGCGGTGTCCCAAGCTCTTTCAGAGGTGGAACAATATGCCCGATTAAACGGCATATTTCTGAGTGCAGATGCAACATTTTTTGCCTGTTGAATGCCTTCATCTAGCAGTGGGCTATCAC
Organism: Solobacterium moorei; assembly: GCF_036323475.1. Taxonomy (GTDB): domain Bacteria; phylum Bacillota_I; class Bacilli_A; order Erysipelotrichales; family Erysipelotrichaceae; genus Bulleidia; species Bulleidia moorei. Next base: position 2,499,976 of record NZ_AP028934.1, on the reverse strand, counting down.
ACCAGCCCTGCATACGACCTTTAAGATTAAATAAAGTTTTCCCGTGTCTAACAAAGTAAAATTTCAATTCCATGTGTTTTATACTCCAATTCTTTGTATTTTCTCTTATTTTTCACGAATAGTGTTGGTAATAAACGCTGAGAATACTATAATATTTTAGTCGTTATGATAGTATCATATACGTATATACTACATTCTGAAAGGGTATTATGAATTTTCTTAGAAATAAACTACATCTAACATATCCACAGATGATTATTTTGGGATTTGGTGCGATTATCGTATTCGGTGCATTATTACTGATGACACCATTTGCTAGTCAATCTGGTCAATGGACACCATTTATCAATGCACTATTCACATCTACGTCATGTGTTTGTGTAACGGGATTGATTGTTTACGATACCGCCACATATTGGAGCTTCTTTGGACAGCTTGTCATTATTATTCTGATCCAGATTGGTGGACTTGGTGTTGTGACAGTTATCACATCCCTTGCACTTATTACTGGTAGAAGAATTGGATATCTTGCTCGTTCTACTTTAGCAAACTCCATCTCAATCTCAGCAGTTGGCGGAATCATCCGCTTACTACAGTTTATCTGTAAGATTACATTTATGGTTGAAGGTTTCTTCGCCTTACTAATGTCATTTACGTTCATACCGGAGTTTGGACTCATAAAGGGCGTTTGGTATAGTATCTTCCATTCCATCTCAGCCTTCTGTAATGCAGGCTTTGACTTAATGGGTGTACGTGAACCATTCTCATCCTTAACAAGTTATGTTTCCAATCCAATTATTAATATCTCAATTATGTCCTTAATCCTGATTGGTGGATTGAGCTTCTCCACTTGGGCAGATATCAAGGAATATAAGTTTAATCTACACCGTTACCACATGCAGTCTAAGATCATCTTATTGATGACCGCAATCTTGGTCGTATTCCCTGCAATCTACTTCTTCTTTGTGGATTTTACAGGCATGCCTTTAGGCACAAGAATCCTAGCATCCTTCTTCCAATCTGTAACACCACGTACTGCTGGATTTAATACAGTAGACCTTACAAAAATGTCTGAATCCAGCATCTTCTTACAGATTATATTAATGTTGATTGGTGCTGCACCAGGTTCTACTGGTGGTGGTATGAAGATAACAACCTTTTTCGTATTAGTCACAACAAGTATGGCAATCTTTAGAAACCGTTCTCGTACAGAGAGCTTTGGTAGAACCATCCCAGAGACAATCGTACGCAACTCGGCCACAATCTTGATGTTATATATCTCATTATGTATAGGTGCCGCAATGGTTATCAGTGTCATTGAGAATGTTCCAATGGTAACCGCAATGTATGAGACCGCATCCGCAATCGCTACCGTAGGTTTAACCTTGGGTATCACACGTGATTTAACGATTGTTTCAAGAATAATCTTAATCTTCCTAATGTTCGCTGGACGTATTGGAGGACTCACCTTGATTTATGGTATGTTCCCATTCCGCAATCAATGCTTAGGTAGATATATTGAAGAAAACGTAGCCGTAGGCTAAATAGGAGAGAGTATGAAACAGATTTTAATTATTGGTATGGGTCGTTTTGGCCGTCACATTGCTCGCAAGTTAAATGATTTAGATATTCAGGTATTAGGTATTGATAATGATGAAGAAAAGGTAAGAGAAGTATTACCTTATGTCACAAACGCTGAAGTTGGTGATGCAACAAACCAAGACTTCTTAAAGACATTAGGTCTTAAAAACTTTGATGTATGTATCGTTGCGGTTGGTGATAACTTCTTAGCTTCTCTTGAAATTACATCCTACCTCAAAGAATTAGGCGCAAGAAAAGTTGTATCACGTGCAGCACGTGATACACAGGAAAAGTTCTTATTACGCAATGGTGCAGATGCAGTTGTATACCCTGAAAAGTTAATGGGTAACTTAACCGCAATGCGTTATAGCAGTGATAATATCTTTGACTACATTCAAATCGGTAAAGACTTCGCAGTATTCGAAATTGCTGTACCTAATGAATGGTTAGGTAAGACAATTGGTCAGGTTGATGTACGTAAACACTACAATATCAATATCATCGCGATTAAGAAGGATGACAATGTATCTGTCACACCAGGAGCTTCCCACATACTCAACTCTGAAGAATCCTTATTGGTATTAGGGAAAGACAAAGATATCCGCAGTGCCTTCCACATCTTAGGTTAGTTCTCTTTCGATTGTCTTCGATATTCAATATCTCTTTCTTCATTCCGATAGGTATGACTTGGAGGTATTCCAAAATGTTTCTTATACAATCGACTAAAATATAATGGATCTTGGTATCCTACATTCCAAGCAGCCTCTGTTACTGAATAGCCCTTCAATAATAGATTGGCTGCTTTTCTTAATCGCAAACGAATCAGATAGTCAATTGGACGGATATGATAGACTTTGTTGAACTTATAAGAGAAATGAGCTTCATCCATCTGTGCAGCTTTGGCTAAATCCTTTGGCTATATTAGCAAAACGGTGAATAAGTTCATTTAATGTACATATACGTGTACAGTAAATGTAAACGCTAAATAGGTAGTACCTGTATATTAATCATAAGTCATGTCATAATCACCCTAGAACCCTTAAGAATCGTGAGGGTTTGGGGGTGATTATTTTATGATAATGACAGCGGCAGAGCTAAAGGCACAGCGATGGGTATCGATCATTATGGAATGTAAGACAAGTGGTCAATCTGTTCTACAGTGGTGTAACGAACATGGAATCAACGAAAAACAATATTGGTATTATCACCGAAAGTTGCGTAACCACTTGGCGCAAGAAGTCGGTAATCATATGGATATCTTTCCTGCAACTTTACCGCCATCATCAGATGTCACATTTCAAGAATTGAAGAAACCTATTCGACATGGTTCTGCACACATTCAATTGGGCAATCATCAGATAGAGATCGGTGAAGATATTTCAGATGAGCTATTACTAAAGATCATTCGGGCGGTATCCCATGCTTAAAGAGTATTGTGGTTTTAAGAAGATCTATATTGCATGTGGATATACAGATCTAAGAAATGGAATAGATGGGTTGGCTTCGATCATTCAGAACCATTTCTACCTAGATCCTTTTGATGAAGGAACGTTATTCTTGTTTTGTGGAAGAAAGACTAATCGTATGAAGGGACTGCTTTGGGAGGCAGATGGATTCCTATTATTGTATAAACGATTGGAGGAAGGAAGATTCCAATGGCCCAGAAAGACAGAAGACATAGAGAACATTAGTATCGAACAGTATCATTGGCTGTTTGAAGGCATGGCAATCATACAGAGGAAGACAATTCAGAAAGTAGAACGAAAGATGATACTGTAAAAAAGTTATCCACAACTTTTATTAAGAAGATAGGCCTATAGATGGCGTATAAGGCACATAAAAAGCAGTAGATGAATTTCTACACTCCAGCCCCCAAACTGCTTGATACGTGCCTTTTTATTACGCCATAGATATGCGCTGGTACCAGTAAAATATTTGTGTGGAAAATCAAAGTTTTCCACATTTGACGGCACCCTCATAATGGTTTATACATAAGCTATGGAAATGAAAAAACTAAGTGAGGAAGAAGTAGAAAGCCTGCCAAAGGACATCATCATAAAGCTCTTTATGAGTATGCAAAGCAGTGTAGAAAGTCTAGAAGCTACTATCAAACTTCTTAGTGAACAGATCAAGATCATGAATCAAAGAAGCTTTGGCAGAAGTACAGAGAAACAGAGTTCTGGAATCTTTGAACAGTTGGAACTCGGTTTTAATGAACCTGAAGTATTGTTTGATTTACTACAACCAGAGCCAACGTTAGAGGAAGCTGCACCAAGGAAGAAGGCAAAAGGAAAGCGGGCATCAGACATCCAGAAGATCACGAACCACCGTGAAGAATATATCGAACTATCCGAAGAAGAATTGAATGAAAGATTTGGCAAGAGCGGATGGAAGAGACTGCCATATCAGATCATAACGAAACTGGAACATATACCAGCATCTTTCGAAGCGGTCACTTATAAAATTGGTGTATATGCCGCAAAGGATAACCAGACAATCATACGAGCACAGAAGCCTGTAGAACTATGGCCAAACAGTATCGCTACCCCATCACTGGTGTCATCTATCATATGGGGCAAATATGTCAATGCCGTACCGTTATATAGACAAGAAAAGACATACCAAGAAAACCAGATCAACATTTCACGATCCACCATGGCCAATTGGATGATCCAAGCATCCGACAACTATTTGATACATTTCTACGATAGGTTAAAAGAAGAAATGATCAAACAGGATATACTGCATGTGGATGAAACACCATTCGAGGTAAGCAAAGATGGCAGAAAAGCTGGCAGTAAGTCCTATATGTGGGTATATCGTACAGGGGCACATGAGGAAGAAAAGCGGATCGTCCTGTATGATTATCGACGTACGAGGTCCCATGAACATCCGCAAAGATTCCTAGAGGGATTTAGAGGGACACTTGTATGTGATGGCTACAGTGCTTATCACCAGTTGGCCAAGGAAGATCCCGAAAGCTTTACCGTAGCTGGGTGCTGGACCCATCTCAAAAGAAAGTTCACGACGCTCATCAAAGCAGTGAAGACGAGTCAGACACTTGCCCAGGAAGCGGTAGATAGGATCAATAGAATCTATCACGAAGATAATCAATTGAAGGGATTGGGCGAACAAGAAAAGCTAAGACAGAGGAAAGAGAAAGTAGCACCCCTAGTGGATGAATTTTTCACATGGGTAAAAAGATATTGGGAGAATGTATCAAGAGAATCAGAAACAGGAAAAGGCTTTACCTATGCCCTGAATCAAGAATCCTATCTCAGAGAATTTCTAAAGGACGCAAGAATACCTCTAGATAACAATGCGGCAGAAAGAGCGATACGACCATTTACAGTAGGAAGAAAGAACTGGATCATGATCGATACGATAAAAGGAGCACAGGCCAGTGCAGTACTCTATAGTATCGTAGAAACATGTAAAGCAAATGATATCAAGATATACGAATATATTCGCTATCTGTTAGAAGAACTTCCTAAAACGATACATGACCTAACGGTGGAGGTACCAGATAGATTACTACCTTGGTCAAAAGAACTACCAGATAACATTTATAAAAATCGTACTTGAGATACTTTACAACACTATCTCAAATACGATTTTATTTTATCTATATGGTACAACTGGTTTAGCGTTTACCAGTAAATGAGTTGTGACTCATTATCATAATAGTGAACTCAAGGAGACTATTATGAAAGACTTAGAAATTATTGAACATTACAATTCCTTAGATCAATTTGCTAAAGATAAAATCGACAGAGAGCTGATTGACCTGGTAAATGCAAAGAAAGAATCCAGAAACTACTGTATTAAAGTGTGTCCTAAATGTGGCTCTGTTAATTCTCGTTTTACAAAAGGCGGAAAGGCAAATAGTGGTAAACCAATGCTTCAATGCAGTAGCTGTCATAAACGCTTTACTATTGATTATGGCCAGCTTACACATTATTCACATCAGGATGAATCTAAATGGGATCTGTTAATCACAGATACATTTGCACAGGTTCCTATAGAAAAAACAGCAGCTACGCTGGATATCAGTACATATACTGTATGGCGTACGAGAATGAAACTACTTCACATGTTTGAAGAACTTCTGAATACTACAGTAGTATCCGGAGAGATTGAGTTAGATGAAAAGTATCTTCTCAATTCTCATAAAGGCGAAAAGATAGCAGGTGTTGAACCTAGAAAACGTGGCGGCTCAGCTTCAAAGCGTGGAGTATCTAATGAACAAATATGTTTACCAACAGCAGTGCAGAGAAACGGCACTGCTGTTTTAAAAGCTACGAATACTGCTACTCCAACCAGTAGAGACATAATGAAGCTTGCAGACAATATTGGGGAGCACAGTATGGCGTGGCTTGATGGCAAAGCAGCATATAGTTGTCTTTTAGAAGAGAAGCACTGTGAAAAGAGAATCATGAAAGATCATACATGTTATACATCCATTGATCATTTGAATAACGTAAATGCGCTTCATTCACTGATAAAAAAGTGGTACAAGAAGTATGGAGGTGTTGCCAGTAAATATCTGAACAGATATGCAGCACTATTTGTTCTTGTTAGAGAATACAGTGGATGTGATGTTCAGGAGATCCTTCTATCCATCAAGAAAAGAATGCATCAGATAACTGACTTCTTCCGTATTGTAGATATGAAATCAGAAGATGTATTCATTTATTGAATTGCTACATCTCACCAATTTGCTAATATAGCCAAAGAAAAAGCAATTCTCGTAGGACTACTACCAGAAAATAGATTAACGGATTATACACCCTGGCATGCGGAAGCAATCAGACCAGGCACAGAAAACTTTGGTGGACAAGCAGATGAATATCACAATGAACTATTCAATAACGTTCTACCAGAACTTCAAAGTAGATATTCTATCGATACAAACGAAATCATTTATGGTGGCTATTCCTTAGGAGGATTAGCAGCCGTATATAGTTTGTATCGAACAAACATTCCTAGTGCAGTATTCTCTATCTGTGGATCCTTCTGGTATCCAAGGTTCGTTAACTTCTGTAAAGAGAATCCCGTTATCAATCAAAATGCTAGCGTTTACCTATGTAACGGCAAAACAGAAGGTATTCATCACCACAATATTCTAGATACAGCTCCACAATGTGCAGAGGAAATCCACGCTTTGATTCGTAAGCAGTTAAATAGCATTACTTCTGTACTTGATGAATTTGGACATCATGAAAATCTAACCAATCGCTATAAAGTGTTATCCGATTGGTTAGAGAAACAACTATAAGTACTATATAACAAAAGGCGTTAACTTACTTGCTAACGCCTTTTGCCTATATTGGATGATACTACCCCCTATAACAAGAAAAGACCTCCGCATGGTCTTTTCTTGTTTTTATTTAATAAGGGGATAGAATTTCACTGATGCTTGCTAAGGGGAGCAATCATTCAGTGCAGATATTCCTATCTGCACTTATATAGTACAAATTTATTGTCATTTAAATATGGCAAGATTTTGTAAAATTATGTGATGTTCTATCCAAGAATTCTTGTAATGCTAGCAGCTTTATTCTTTTGTAATAATGCTACAAGTGGAGATATTGCACCACCTAGAGCAGCTACGCACTGGAATGCGAACATTGTATAATAATCGGTACTCTCGATAATACCCTTTTCCATCATCTCAGGAATAACGCCAAACGCATCCATCATACGAATATCAGAATATCCATTTTCATGGAAGAATCTTGTAACGCTAAGTGCATAATAAACACCAATCAACATTAATACGAAGCAGATTGCGATACCGATTTTACTCATTTTACCTGCACCCTTTTGGTATGCAGTTAGTGTCAAAAATCCCATCGCAACACCAGCAACCAGCGAGATATATCCTAATTGTCCGATGATAACAATGAGAATTGCACCAACAATGACACCACCTAAAGCAAATACTGTTCCTAAGGCATAGTTTTCAGCCACAACAGGTGCTGTTGCTTGTTCCTCTGCATGTTCTATCAACATCTGATTCGCAACCTCTTCTGTATAGAAGTGAATTACTCCATGGTTGATAAATACTTTAGTCTCTGCAGGCTCTAAGGTTGCTTCTGCACAATTAGAATAACCATTCATACGGAACCAGTTAATGACTTCTGGAATTGAAGAAATAACATTCTTCGCTTTACCATTGGCAGTAATTGCAGACTTAAATCTGATCGTAACAATATTTCCGTTTGCCTTTGCACTGCCAACCTTCTTTACAGCACTTACAAGACCACGTAGATTTAAATCATTTGGTTTACGATTGTCTTGGTCAACAAGACTGAACTTTGCAATAATTGTGTATATATTTTGAAATGTTGTTAATGCATATGTATATCCAGCTTCTGTAGCACAAGCTACAACCGCATCCTTATCATATGCAATACCTAGTCCATTTGCTACTCTTCCTAAAATCGTATAATCTTTCATATTTCCTCCATGAACTAAAAAGATAGATTACTCTATCTCAGCCTGTTGACAAACAAATAAGGAAAAAAAGCAAAAAATAAAGTATAATAAAGAAGCAGAAGATCTCCAATTCCCAAAATCGGTAATTCTTCTGCTTTTTATTTTGCAAAAAGTAATCATGGTATAATAATAACGGGAATTGGAGAGTGATTATCATGACAATGACATGCAGGAATAATATAAAACACGACAGTATAATATTTGATACTATTGATAACTTAGTACCACCAGATCACATGGTCAGAAAGCTTGAAGAAGCTGTTGACTGGAACTTTATATATCCTCTGGTAAAGGATCTGTATAGTTCTGAAGGAAGGCCATCCATTGATCCGGTGGTTTTATTTAAGATGATATTCATTAACTTCTGTTTTGGCATCAACAGTATGAGAAAAACCTGTAAGGAAATAGAAGTAAATCTGGCATACAGATGGTTTATAGGATATGAAATGTTTGAGAGTATTCCAAATTATTCTACCTGGAGCCAGAACTATATACGTAGATATGGAGATTCTGATATATTTGAACAAATATTCAATAGAATACTTAAGGAAGCTATGGATGCAGGATTTGTTGATCTCGAAACAGTGTTTGGAGACGGAACACACGTTAAAGCCAATGCAAATAAAAGAAAACATACAGATGCAGAAATAGAAATCACAAAAAAATGTTTTGAAGATTCCCTGCTTGAGGAAATAAACCAAGAAAGAGCATTAGATGGTAAAAAAGAATTTCACTCATTAAACAGAACAGAACTGGATTTTGATTCTGAAACAGGAGAAGAAATAGAGATAGTAAAAACAAAAAGAGTAAAGCAAAGTACTACTGATCCTGAATCCGGGAATTATCATAAAGGAGAACATGAAGAATGTTTTGCGTATGAACAGCAGACATTCTGTGATAAACATGGATTCGTATTGAGCTTTGATACAGTCCCTGGAAATATACATGACAGTGTTTCATTCTTTGGTGCATACAGACATCTTCAGGGAAAATTTGGAGATCAAATTAAAAATGTATGTTTAGATGCAGGATATAAAACACCAGCCATTGCCAAAGAGATAATAGATAATCATCAGCAGCCAATACTTCCATATAAAAGACCTCAGACGAAGAAAGGCTTTTTCCCAAAAAGAGAATATGTGTATGACGAACACTATGACTGGTATATATGTCCAAACAATCAAACATTGACATATACAACAGTGAACCGACAAGGGTACAGGCAATACAAGAGTAATCCATTAATATGTGCCAGCTGTCCGTTGAAAGATAAATGCACCAAAAGCAAGAATAATACAAAAGTGATAACCAGACATGTATGGGCACCCTATCTTGAAGCAGCAGAAGAGATAAGGTATACCCCATTATGGAAGGAAATATATCCATTACGCAAACAGACAATCGAGAGAGTATTTGCGGAGGATAAGGAGAATCATTGCTTGAGATTCACACGAGAAAGAGGGTTAAAGAAAAATCGACATAGAACGTCGATGATTTTTGCATGCCATAATCTAGAAAGAATGGCACGATGGAAATGGGAAGCAAATCCATTTTTAAGCTTAATACCTCAAAATCAGTACTTTGTCTTATTGGAAAGTCAATATTATTGAAGTTTACAGACAAAATAACAATCCGCACGTATAACGTGCGGTTTTTAGGCTACCCTATAAGGGCCTTTACCACACTTCGACCCTTAAGGGTCTTGTGTAAAAGACCGACAACCGTGTTTGCACACTATGGCCTACCCTTTAAAAGGGTCTACATATTCTTTTTTACTTAGATTATCCTGTATCATATCTTCTTTTTCTTGATTTCGGATATATTCTTCTACTACCTTCGTATTCAGTCCTACCGTACTTGCATAGTAACCCTTCGCCCAAAAGTTTCGATTGCCATATTTATATTTTAAATTTGCATGTTTCTCAAATATCATCAACGATGATTTGCCTTTCAAGTATCCCATGAAACTTGATACTGCTATCTTCGGTGGTATCTTTACCAACATATGTATATGATCTCTCATTGCATGTGCTTCTATCATTTCTACATCTTTATATGCACACAACTGTCTCAATATCCCTCCTATATCTGCTCTTAATTTTCCGTAAATTGCCTTTCTTCTATACTTTGGTATGAACACAATATGATACTTACAGTTCCATCTCGTATGTGATAGACTTGAATCGTCATTTGGCTTTGTTGCCATTGATATCTCCTCCTTATATTTTGAATTTCGGTTGTCAGCCTTATTCAATTATATACGGAGGCTTTTTTCATCGCTTAAGCTTTTCCATTCTCATACGCATAGCGTATGGTTTTTATAGGAAACTTCGTTTCCTATAATAAAAAGTGACATCGTTTAAAATGTCACTTTGTCAACACTCTGAGATAGATGACTCTATCTTATTTTAACCATAACTATTCTACTATTTCTAACATAGCAGATGCAACTGTAGCCATATTTGCCACAAAAAACTTCTTCTCTTCAGTGCTTAAATGACCAAGTGCCTTTGTGAGAACCTTACCGATTCTTTCCACAATGTGTTCTGTAACTTCTTTACCAGTTGTAGTTAATACAGCATGTGCTCCATATCTGCTCTTACCATTACGATATTCAAAACGAATGAATTTTCCTTTTGCTAGATCAGCAAGCGATCTAGAAACCGCCGCCTTGTCCATCTTACTACATTCAACTAATTCTGTGTTTGTTAAGCCTTCAGGGTTAAAGCCCAAATATAATAGTAGCATTGTTTCTGCGCCCTTAAGCTTTGTTGATTTGATTTCTTCCGCCTTAATTGCTTGAATGCAATGGCTAAATGCATTTGTTGCAATCACGAAATCACGACCCTTTTTGTTCATTTTTCCTTTTTCCCTTCTTAATTATCATTCGAATGAGTGGCACCTTACCACCGTCACTACATACCGACAAGTTCTATTATAAATATTATCAAAATAATTTACATAGGCTAACTAAAATAAATTTCGTTTTTTATGTATTTTTAAACATTTGTATGAAAAATTTTCAAAAAGTGCATGCATGTTTTTCAATAAACATGCATGCACTTCAGATATCTTGTATTATAAGAGCTTCTAAGCCTTGCCAGCCGCTTCTGTATAAGCACTGATAATCCAATCATTATTGATACGCGGAAAGTCTGTTTCATCAATTGCGAAGCGATCTTTATCTACTTTCATCTCTTCTTCAAGAACACTAACTGGAATTAGGAATGACATTCCCTTATCATCTGCTCTTACATTGATCTTCATGACATCGTTCTCGGTATGTTGATATTCAATACCAGTCACATCTTCAGCAGTTCCTTTTTTATTGTCGATATACTCAATAAAGCTGTCGTATTTCGCAAGTTCTACCATGATGTCATTTACACCATCTTCAAAAATCTGTATTTTTTCAGCGAATTCTTGTACTGTCGCACAACGCCTTAACTTAAATCCTTGCTTTGCAAGAGGCAGTGCTAACTGCTTTAAAGACTCTGCAGGAGCTTGTTGACTAAGCCAAATCAAGAATTTTCTAGATGGATCAGAATACACCAACGGTGGCTGAATCATGAATGCATGCTGGCAATGAGGGCACGTATGTCTAAAAATATCCCCACTAATACAAGCTTCCTTTAAGTCTGGATCTTGTTCCGCATTGATTGCTGTATAAATTGTTGTATCGAATTCCTTATGACAATAAGGACATGTATATCTAATATCTTGACTCTGGCTCATGTTATTCTCCTAGCTCTTCATAGAGATTCCAGAAAAATCAATTCCTAGCTTCTCTGTTTCATTCACAATTTTTTCGAGTACTTCTGACTCTTCTTCACTGAGTGTTTCGCCACCGAATAAGATAATCAGATGTGCTTCATCATTGGTGTAATATGGGATTGCCCATACTTTATCTGTAAAGTGTAAACCAATTTCTTGACCCGGTTCTTCATCTACTTCTCCCACCACAAATGGACCATGAATCCCTATTAAGCGTACCGTTATCTCACGGATGATAGAACCATGCATGACACCTGCTAATACCGTATCCGGATAGAATGGATCGCGTAATGCGTCTAATCGCTCATCTTTCCGTAAACGTCGTAGGTCTTCGTCCTTTGTCTCTGTTTTTTCAATCCATGACGCATTCTTCTTCACCATTTGAACCGTTTCGTTTACAACTCTTACTTCACGGTTAAATACTTGTTCCATCGTAAAAAAGCCAAGCATCTCTGGATCATCCATTCCTCTAAGACATGTTTCCCATGAATTACCGATTGATAGCACATTAAACATCAGCATCCCATCTTCTGTACAGTACGCTGAACACACCGCGTAACAATCATCTTGATGTACTTCAATCTTATCTTTTAACAGTTCTGTTAAATCATCCGCTTCAATCGTAATATACTTCTGATACATGACTGTAAAATTTAGTTCTGCGACTCTCATCCATCAATCCTCCTTCCTGGTGAAAAATGACAGGCCTTTATGACCTGTCATTATTTTAACATTGATTTATGATTAACGTCTTCTTCTACCACCTAAAATTCTCAATAAGTATAGGAACATATTGACAAAGTCTAGATATAACTGCAATGCACCATAGATTGCAAGCTTCTCTCTTTGATCCGTTCCATCAGCTGACATATAGTAGAACTGCTTGATACGTTGAATATCAAATGCTGTATAAATCATAAAGATGAATAGTCCTAGATATGCAATCAATAGATTATTACGTAATGCCGGAATAAAGATGGATACAATACTTGCGATGATTAATGCAAATAACCCTCCAACTAAGATTCCTTGGTACTTTGTTAAATCAACATTTGTAACATGGCCAATCACAGCACAACTGATAAATAAGATTGCCGCAAATACAAATGCTTGGAATACTACACCAACTCCATACGCAAGTGGAATGACGCCAAATGTAACACCCGTTACTGCTGCGTATGTTAAGAACAATGCATTACATGCACCTTTTGATAAGCGTGTGATTGCCGCATTGAGAGAAATTACTAATACAAACTGTGAAATCAATAAACCAATCTGGATGAATAGTGCTGATTCGCTATAGAATACGATACGTGCTAATGTTCCTCTTGTGACTAGGGAGTGGTAGAAAAGATACGCAACTGCTGATGTTATCGTTAAACCAATTCCCATGTGTGTAAATACTTTTGTTATATAAGCTTTGAGGCCAGCTTCCTCGTTATAAGCTCCATAAACATTTTGTCTGTCAAATTCGCTCATTGTTAAGTCCTCCTAACACTATTATTATATGATACTTTGACCTAAAGTCAAACTCGATAATCTACGACCTTTTTACTTTTACTCTTGATTCTGATACCAATGTGTCAAGTCTTCCAGCATTGCTTGACGTTGTATAGGGTTGTTATTTTCAAACCATTCTACATTCATCTGATGATGGAACCAGGTGTACTGACGCTTTGCGAATTGGCGAGAATGTTTCTGGATCTCTTCTTTGACTTCTTCAAGGGATTTCTTCCCTTCGAAAAGGGCTTCCCATTCACGATAGCCAATCCCCTTCATACATGCGTCTGTAAAGGATACTCCTTGCTGTAATAAGCTTTCTACTTCTTGTTGTAAACCTGCTTCAAACATCTTTTCTACACGTGCATTAATACGTGCATAAAGTTCTTCACGTGGCATTGTACAGCCGATAATACGTGCATTATATAACATACGATGTTCTTGTTCTGCTATGATCTCACTCTGTACTTTTGGACTGCGTTTAGCAATGGTCAAGCTCCGTAGCAGACGTCGACGATTATTTGGATGAATCTTCTCACTTTGTGTAGGATCTAATTCTAATAATTGTTGGTACAGTTCTTCATTGGTATAGTTTTCTAAATCTGTATCAATACCAGCACCACTTTCATTACTGAATTGATAATCATACAGGCATGCCTTTATATAGAGACCTGTACCACCGCAGATAATCATCGGCTTATCACTATGGTCTATTAGGTCTCTCGCTTTTGCTTGAAAGTCCGCAACCGTATAACTTTGCTTAGTTGTATAAATATCAATCAAATGATGTGGTACACCATCCATCTCCTGGATTGTCACCTTACCAGAGCCAATATCCAAGCCTTCATAAACCTGTATCGAATCTCCACTGATGATCTCACCATTTAACTTTTTCGCAAGTTCAATCGCAAAATCACTCTTTCCTACTGCAGTAGGGCCAACAATGACAATTACTTTTTTCATCGTAAAAATTCCTTTACCAAGGTCTTTTCATCCAGTGTGATAAAGGTTGGTCTGCCATGTGGACAATGATATGGATTTTCACATAGAGATAATTGACGCACTACCTCCTTCATTTCATCCATCGTTAGACTACGATTAAAGCGAATGGAATGATGACAAGCCATTGTCGCAATCTTCTTCTTTTCCATGCGTGCATACTTAATATCACGATCATTTTTAAAGAGGTCAATCACATCATTCAAGAATTGTATTTCTTCAATATCCTGCATCCATACTGGTACACTATGTACAACCAATGTATCTTTCCCAAATGGTTCAAATACCACATGGATATCTTCTACTGCCGCATTAATTTCTTCAACCCGTCTTACAAGATCGTTACCTGCATGAATTGTAATTGGCACTAAACAATCCATCATCACAGGATCTTGGTTTAACTTTGCTTTGTACTCTTCGTAATGTACACGTTCTTGTGCCGCATGCTGGTCAATGATGACAAGCCCCTTCTCCGCTGCACAGAGAATGAATTTCTCATGAAGCTGACCGATGACTTCCATCGGTGGGAAAACTTGCTGTTGGGGTTTATATTCTGGATATTCCTCCTCAAACTGTGTTGAGACTCGCTTGAGTTCGGCTTCCGTTTCCGCAATTTCTTGTTCTAATGTCACTTCCTGCTTCTCCACCTTTTCCTCTTGTGGTGTAGAAGCAACTTTTTCAACAATAGATTGTCTACGCTGTTGTTCCTTGCGATACTCCGCCTCTTGAATCAAACGATCAGTATCGAAAGAAATTGGTTGATAATATTCTTGTCTTGCTTCGCGAACTTCCGCCGCAGGCGCAAGAATCGTACCACGTAACATATTTGCAACATTATTTTTAATGAGTGTTTCTAATTGAATTTCCTTTGATAAACGTACCTCCCATTTTGAAGGGTGTACGTTTACATCTAAAAGATGTGGATCCATTGAAATATCTAAGACACAGATTGGATATCTACCCTTTACGATGAAGTCCTCATATCCATCTTGAACTGCTTTATATAATTTATACGTTCTTACCATTCTACCATTTAAGAATAGATTCATTCCTGTACGGCTAGCACGTGTAATGCTTGGCTTAATGAGATAACCCTTCACTGTATAATCAAAGTCACTAAAGTCTACAGGAATCGCATTCTCTGCAGCCATTCTACCAAACACCTGATATACAACTTCTAAGAGATTTCCCTGTCCGCTTGTACGGAAGGATTCTCTATCATCGCTGCGTAAGATAAACGCAATCTCTGGATGTGATAATGCAAACTTTGAAACGATATCTTGAATCAGGGATGCTTCATATGCAGCTGAACGCATATGCTTTAGACGTGCAGGTGTCTGATAGAATAGACCCTCTACTGAAATCTCTGTTCCCTGATTACATGGGTATGGTGCAACACTCTCCACATTGCCATAGGCAACAACAACTTTTGTCGCATCCTTTCCATCTGATGTACTTAATACCATTCGAGATACAGAAGAGATTGATGGTAGTGCTTCACCTCTAAAGCCCAATGTATGAATTGACCATAAATCATTCTGTGATTGAATCTTAGATGTCGCATGACGACCAAAACAGAGTTGTGCATCTTGTGCATCCATACCGCAACCATTATCAATGACACTCAATCGTTGGATGCCACCTTCTGTAATATTCACTTCTATGCGAGTACTACCTGCATCGATTGCGTTCTCCACAAGTTCCTTAACGACACCCATTGGTCTTTCTACGACTTCACCAGCCGCTATCATGTTCGCTGTTAATGTATCTAATTGTTTAATTTTTCCCATATTTTTTACCTGCGTATATTATACTATAATGATTTGTGAAAGAGGTTATCATGCGTCTAAAAAATGAATTCCGCAAAGAAACTGTTATCCAAAAATCACGATTTATCGCCTGTGCAACCGTCGCAAAGACCGAAGAAGAAGCCAAAGCATACATCAACTACATCCGTGATGAATTCCGTGATGCGACGCATGTATGTACCGCATACATCGTCGGAGAAAACGATGCGTATCAAAAATCCAATGATAATCATGAACCTGCAGGTACAGCTGGTATCCCTATCCTTGAAGCGATTCGCAAAGCAGGGCTATCTGATACGGTAGTCTGCGTCGTGCGTTACTTTGGTGGAATAAAACTTGGAGCCGGTGGATTAATTCGTGCATATGGTGGTGTAACCAATGCAGTTCTACAAGAAGCCTATAAAGTAATAGACATGTCTATCGCTACCTGGCATGTAAAATATCCATATGAGTATATCGGCAGCGTAGAAAACTGGATACGCAATCATACAAGTGATGCTAGTTTTGATTATGATGACAATGCACATGCGTACTTTGCAAGTAACGAAGAAAATCTGCAAGCTATCTTCTCTGATCTAACAAAAGGAAGTGCAGAAACAGAAAAGACAGGCTCCACTCTTTATGAAGAACCTGTCAATGAATAACTATTTCTTTATAAACATGATATTCATATCAACGTTTGTTGAGATACCATCTACAGTTCCAGCATCAGTATACTGCCAAATACTAAAATGATAACTAAAGTTTGGTGCAGAGGAATAATCCGCTACCCAGAAATCATAATCATGTAGATAGTTTATCTCGAATACTGTCCCAAATAATTGAGAACTGCTGTATACCATTGCTTGGTAGCCAGCATTTTTTATATGGTTCATAAATGTAACAGCTGCTTGCGTACGCTCCTCAGAAGTGGTACTTTCTACACGGTCTTTCGCATTACTTACTTCTTCTAAATCAAATACAATTGGTAGTTGTAGCTTGTATTTCTTTACACGTTCTAAGACAAAATCTGCCTCTGCACGCGCTTCTTCCGCGGAAACCGCTTGGGAGAAGAAATAAACACCTACATCAATTCCATTTTCTATTGCGCCTTGGATATTCTCTTCAAAGTACGCATCATCCATGAGAGCACCTGTTTCATATCCACGATATCCTACTTGAATCATCGCAAACTTCACACCACTGTTTTTAACAGCTGCCCAATCAATTGATTTTTGGTGTGACGAAACATCGATACCAATCACAGATGTATATGTATCATCCTCATAGGCTGGAAGCCCATTTCTCCATGTCAAGTTATTCCAGTTATATGTATGCATGTTTGGATCAGTCTCAACAAGCTGTTCCTCTTGCAAGAATTGTCTTGCCCGATATGCTTGCATATAAATATTGCGAATCGTCATTAATATAAAACAGATTACCACCGCAGCAGCGATGGCCCACGTTCTCTTTACTCTTTTCTTTCTACGATAGTATCTCATCAATTACCACATCTGTCTAAATCCTAGCAATGAAACTGGATTGAAGAGCTTTCCAAGCGTATGTTGAGAAACGATTCCCTCTTTTGACTGTCGCAAAAAGAGAACCCACACAAAATGACATCGATAGAAGTATTGCCCATACCCATAGTGCTGCAAGCGTTTGGAATAAAATAAATATTCCCGTGAGTAATATAAATACTGTTGGAGCAAATATAATTTTCGCTACGTTACAATATACATCCTCTGGTTTTTGTCCTTCTCGGCGGTTTAGGTAACAATACGTATAAATACTACCTACAACAGCGATTGTTAGTCCAATTCCACAGATAATACATCTTAAGATTAGAATATTCGCAATCAGATTCAATACTACAATGACAACTGATGCCGGAAATGATAACTCACTACCTTGAAAAGGATTTTTCACGACTTTCCACAGAGTAATAAGATCGAACTTGCAGAAATGAAACCTTGAAAATATACTTTCTTTCACAGCCTGAGGCTGTGATTGTACCAGCTGCTCTACAGTTTTTGCGCCGCAATAGCCGCAGAACTTGCTTTTGTCAGATATTTCTTTTCCACAATCCCTACAAATCATTTGGTACCTCCGTAATTGGTTTTTATTATAACACTATATTCATCATTCCAATTAGCGACGTATGTAATTTAGTAATTCCTCTAACGTTCCAGAAATGATTTCACTATCTTCTAGCATGGTTTTTGTTTTAACATTGTAACTAAAATACAGTAGTCGTGTTAGAATGTATGCTAACTCATTTCACGTCTGCCGGTTCCCACTGCAATATATATCTGACGAAAGATACTTAGAATCACATATAACTCTTCTTGCAAGATTCCAATGCGGGCATGAAATACTGGTAAATCGTCCGTTAGCATTTTGATATATTTTTCTTCTTTTGTAATTCTCCCTCATCTTTCTCGCACCAATGAAGAAGGATCGCATAATGACCTAGATATGTCTTTCTGAGACTTTGTATATACCTTGATATTTTTTATCATTGCATGTGCAACGCTTGGAGATGTTTACGAGGATTGAAATGAACTAATAGATGAAAACGAATGAATATATTTTGATAACTCATTACCTGACTGCAAGCATGGTATTTTTCTGCCAATAAGAATAAAAGCCGTTATATAGTGAACCACAATAACGACTTGATAAGATAATCTGATTTTGTTCATTGAAAAGAAACAGAAACTATCGCTTTTGGCTATATTTGTGTAAATAACTTCTGGATTATCTAATTCAAGTATTTAAACACAAAATCAGTTATATCGACTTATACAATAAGAAATAAAGTGAACCACCTTAGTCATTGTCCAACTTTTAGGAGTTCACTTTATTCTTCTCATGTATTAGAGTGTTTTGCTATCCCTATCCTCAATATGGGTGTCGTTTAAATTCATGCCTTGGGATAGAACTATCTCTTTGTGACATCTTTTTCTGCATTGATTTCCAATAACTTATTTGTTAATTGGTTTTCAATACGACGTAATTCAAGCTGTGCAGCTTCACGCTTGTCACGGCCTTCCTTCTGGATGCTCAATACTTCATCCAATGTAGAAATTAACTGTTCATTTGTGTGCTGTAATGTTTCGATATCAACAATACCACGTTCACTCTCTTTCGCTGTTTCAACAGTTGCTTGGTGCAATGTTTTCGCATTCTTCTTGAGAAGTTCGTTTGTCATATTTGTAACTTCGCGTTGCGCTTCCATTGCTTGCTTAGAGTGTGTGATACCTAAAGATAATACAATCTGATTCTTCCAAAGTGGAATTGTATTCGCAAGAGTACTCTGAATCTTCTCAGTCATAAGAGTATCGTTGTTCTGTACCAAACGAATCTGTGGAGCCATCTGGATAGAAACCTGTCTTGTTAGTTCAAGGTCATAGAGCTTCTTTTCAAAGCGTACACAAGCCTGCTCTAAGTCATTTGCCTTCTGCGCATCTTCAGGTAAGCCTGTCTGCTTTGCCTTTGCGATTAATGCAGGTAATTCATTTGCACGAACATCCTTTAGCTTCTTACGTCCAGCAACGATATACATGCTTAATTCCTTGATGTTTATTTGGTTGCGTTCATAGAGTTCATCTAATAAAGCGATATCCTTTAACAATTGGATCTGATGATCTTCTAAGACACCTGCAATCTTTTCAACGTTAGCTTCTGCCTTGTCATAGCGAGCTCTAAACTCTTCAACCTTTGATTTACCTTTATCAAATAAGTTTGCGAAAAATCCCTTCTTCTCATCAGAGTCAGATGTATTCTTTAAATTTACAACAAGATCTGTGAGGATATTTCCGATTTCACCTAAGTCCTTTGTACGTACATTCTTTAATGCTGTATTTGAGAAATCCGTTACTTTCTTCTGTGCAGCAGAACCATACTGGAGAACTGTATTGGAATCCATGATATCGATCTTCTGTGAGAAGGTATCGATTGTCTTTTTTTCTGCATCACTGAATTCTGTTGCCTCGATTGGGTCAATAGATTTTAGTTTCTCATCTTCTTCAGCTGCCTTTTTCTCTTCTAAGTCAGCTAACTGTTTTTGATTTTCTTCTTGAAGCTCATCAGGCGTTAGCGTAAGAGTGATTTCTGGCTCTGTTTGTGTCTGTGCCTGTGCCTGTGTTTGTGTTTGATTTGTATTATTCTCGCTCATGTCATTCCCCTTCTGTCATATAGATTTAGTATACCACGTTGTTTTTCAATTGATATTCATTTTTTCTCGCGCTGTCTACGAATCAGATATGTAATAAGTCTAATAATTCCTAGCAGTACTGTGATTGCAATAATGATTGCTAGATAGATGCGATAGCCAAAGGCTGAGGTGTTTTGGAAGAAGCGTATGAAACTGAAATGCTTATCCTTATTCTTCTGTACTCTTGCGGTTTGGTATTGTGCTTTCATCTCAGATACTCCGTTTACTTTGCCCATATCTAAGATATAGCGTGTGATTGCTTGCCATTCTTTTAGCTCTGTGCCATCTGCATTATATAGGATCATATCCGAGAAATCTTTAATCTCATGGCCTGAGGCATCGTATGTATGAATATCTAACTGGTTGAATGTCTTCTTAACTACCGATGGCAACATATTTGCGATATATAAGTTCGTTACCACAGGGTATAGCTTATCTTTTTCTACAGGTATATAGAAACCTGCATTCGTTCGAATTTCCGCATCAACTACATGATTTAAGATAAAGCGGTAATCGGAGTAATGATACTGCATACCACTAAAGAATAACTGTCCATCCACCATCATGTCCTTACCCACACTGCGGTCTAATTCTGCAACTTTGATTAAATCAGAACCCTTCATGTATATACGAATCAGTGGATATCCAAGTAAACCATCATTTCCTTTGCCAAGATTTACCGCATCATATACTTCTCCAACTGTGATATCGCCCTTCACAAGTCCAGAACGGATAATACCTTTTGCGGTTAAGCCTATCGTAAATGAAGTATCTTTTGTAGTTAACTTGCTTGCATATACATAGGCGTCTGTAATGAGGTCTGCCATGGAGTTTCCTGTAAAGGCTGGGTAGTCTTCATATACATCTGTTAGTGGGAAATTAGTATACCCAATTGATTGATCCATTGTATATCCATATTGCTTGAGATAATTCTCATTTATATCTGTTTTATATTCTTGAATCTTTGCGTTGATCGTTTGATCGACTGGGCTTTCTGCCGTAATTGGAATCAATTGATAATCGATTTTCTCTTTTGTCTCAGCGTTGATATCTAACAAGCCAAGATACTTGCCAAAGCATCCCGCAGATACAATCCACGTTTTATTCTTATGGATCGGTTCTGTTAACACGGTATGGGTATGACCACTGACAATAACGTCGATGCCATCTACCTTCTCCGCAAGGATTTCATCCTCTGATTTACTAGGATCTTTATTTGTGCCACTATGAGAAAGGCAGACAATCACTTGTGCACCTTCTTCTTTTAGCTTCTGTACCGTCTTCTTGGCTGCTTCAATACGATCTGGGAATGTATTATTTCCAGCGGCTGTGTAATAGACACTATCTTCACCCATTACCCCAAATAAGCCAATCTTATACCCACCACGGTCAATGATTTTATATTCTGCACCACCATGATCTTCCCAAGCTTTCTTCAGCGCCTGTGATTTTTCATCCTCGCCAAATGTAAGATTACTGCAGAGGATTGGAGGTGTGTTGATAGAACTTTCAATCATCTTTGTAAGAGAAGTGACACCATAATCAAACTCATGGTTTCCAAGGGTCGTCGCATCATAGCCCATCATTCCTAATAAAGATAAATCAGGTGCACTCTTTTCAAATAATGCATTATAAAAAGTTCCCATTGAAAAGTCACCAGCATCTACTAGTACCGTATGATCGTTGCGATTTGCCGCAATGGCTCCTGCTAATTGCGCATATCCACCAATCACTTCTGGTTCTCTTGTTTCTGTATTCGTTACACGATAAGAATCAATATGGTCGTGTAAATCATGCGTAAATAGAATACGTACCGTCGAACTATCATTTGATGTCTGTTCTTCATCAGCGTATACAACTGTGGAAATCGTACTTGTCAGTACTGTCATTGCAGTTATAATTTTTAATAAAAATTTCTTCATGTTGCTAGCACCTCTGCGCTTTAGATTATATCATTTTGCATTATGAAAAGAATGAGGAAACCCCATTCTTTCATAATTTTATATATTTATCCTTCTAAATAATATGCATATGCCTTTTCAGCACGTCCAGCTGTATGAGAAGCACCTTCATATCTTGTAACGAAGATTGTAGCTGCCTCAGCTGCACCTTCTGCTGAATCCGCAACATTCTGTAATCCAACAAAAGTACTGTTATACGCACCTGTTAACTCATGTGTTAAGAAAGCTAGCTGTCCTTCAACTGTTGTGTAGTCGAGTCCATTATTTGCACAATAGTTTACTAAGTTCGTATATCTACCGCCACCCCATTGACATAAACCGTAATAGGATGAGCCTGCAGTTGGATTAAACTTGGATTCTTGCCACATGTTCGCAAGAACACCACAAGCTGCAGCCTTAGACAATCCAAGTGTACCTGTTAAGTAAGAGTAGATTGTCTGATAGTTGCCAGAAGTATCTACTGGACCAGAGGATACATACGCTCTTGTGACATTAATTGTATAAGAGACAGTAGAAACATTACCGTTCTTATCCGTCGCAGTTACTGTCGCTATATATGTTCCTGCTTTTGAGATATCACCATCGACCGCAACTGTATAGTTGCCCTTTCCGTTTTCCGTTGAAGCAGTTAAGCTACCATCAATCGGATCAATGACTGAGACAATATTTGAGAAAAGGTCATAGGAGCTTCCAGCCTTAATATCAACGCTGCTAGCAGCTAAAGTAATCTCTGCCGGTTTTGTGTCCACAACATTTACACTTGCTGTAAATGTCTTGGAATTTGTTAAACCAAACTTAGACTCCTTACCAGATAAAATCAGTTTGATTGGATATGATCCAATTGCACTAGCATCAATCTGTCCATCAATCTTTAAATCACCAGTATGTTCCGCAACGAGTGTGTGTACATCAAATGTACTTCCATACTCAGCTGTCGTAATACCGCTCATGTTAAGTCTTAATGAATCATATAACTTAGCCTGTGATAATAACATCTGCTTATTCATATAGTCTCTTCTTGCGAGCACATAACTAAGTGCCGTACCACCTACCATGCAAGCAGTCAAACCAAACGCAAGAAATTTCTTTGTCATCATTTGCAATCTATATTTCATATAAAAATCATACACAAAAATTAATTAAAACGTCAAATTTAGCGCATAAAATGCTCAATTTTCACACAAAATTACCATAATGTTTATTGTATCAAAACATGCATGCATAATATATATAAATCACTTTCAAAAAATACTTGCATATTCAACTATTTTATACATACAAACGTGCATGCATGTATATAGAAAAAGTGCTAAACTTCCACCTAGCACTTTTTAATACTATTTCTGTGACATCTTTAATAAATCTTCTAGTGTAGGAGAATCACTTGTCTTTGGAGGTTGAATCTTGATTGTGAAATCAAAGTCAGCCTCAACAAGTTCACTCATATCACTATCCGGATTTGACACTAACCTTGTGGATTGACGTAAGATTGCATCTTCAATCATATTACGTGCAAGTCTACCGTTACCAGCTTCCATTGGATTGATACTTTGTACTTCATTGAAGTACGCTGTCAACTTATCCGCAAGAGCTTCATCAATATGATAGCCTTTGCCCTTTGCTTGTAGACAAGCAATCTGATAGAGTTCTTCACCTGTGTAGTCCTTGAAGTTGATGATATTTGGGAAACGTGACTTTAAACCAGAATTAGACTCTAGGAATACAGACATTTCCTTCTTATATCCCGCTAGGATAACGATTAAGTTATCACGGTTATCTTCCATTGCCTTTACAAGTGTATCGATA
Organism: Solobacterium moorei; assembly: GCF_036323475.1. Taxonomy (GTDB): domain Bacteria; phylum Bacillota_I; class Bacilli_A; order Erysipelotrichales; family Erysipelotrichaceae; genus Bulleidia; species Bulleidia moorei. The sequence goes on along the minus strand of NZ_AP028934.1, from coordinate 2,475,848 downwards.
CACTCCAATCCAAACGCGTCATCTTTTCCACGATGTAGAGAGTACGCTTCATCGATAAAAAGCACACCGCCAATCGCAGACTTGATAACTGACATCGTTAATGGAGCAGTCTGTCCAACATACTGCGCTACCAAATCTGATCTCGATACTTCCACAAGCTGTCCCTGTGTTAATGCACCGATTGCCTTCATATAACGAGAAATCAATCTCGCAATCGTTGTTTTACCAGTACCAGGATTACCTGTAAAAATCATATGTTTGGAAAGTGTCGCAGTCTTCATACCCTGCTCTCGACGCTTTTGTTGCATCGCAACCAAGGATTGTAAGGAAGTGATATAAGCCTTCACTTCATCAAGGCCAATAATCTCACTTAATTCACGATTTACTTCTTCTAGTTCCTCACTGCTATTCCGTGAGCGACTCATCTGAATATCTTCTTCCTTGATTGTGATAACAGGAATATCATTCTTCACTGTCATCTTGATTTCTTCCATATTTCCCAGGGAATGGTCTAATACCGCCTGTCCTAGAGATACATAGAAATCATAGAAGTTAGAACTAATAGAAGCAGCACCTAAATCCTTATTAAAGTGTTGAATTACCCATTCCTGAACAGAATCTTCAACCACTAATTTAATCTTTAGGTTTTCTTCTGCTTTCTTGATTAAGTTCGCTGCTTGCACCTGAACAATCGAGCGAATACTTTCATCATCTAACTTCTTTAATGTAACAGTATCCAACACATGGTACATAAAGTCTGCACCAAAGGCATCTTGGACCTTCGATACACTACCAGTTGTCATAAATACAAGATATTTACCACCAACGCTTAAAGTATCAACGCTATCCTTCACAAGGCCGGTTTGATTTTCTACAAGTACACCCTTATTTAAAACATAGCGCTTGTTTAATACACAGCTACCTGTCGTAACCAGCGAACTAATCATACGTAAGAATGCTGGGAAACCATTTTCAAAGTTCTCAAAGCAGATAACAGAACCATTACCAGAGATTGCCTCATATAAGTCCTGTAAGAAAATCTGTTCCTGCCCTGATGATGTATAACGACCCATATCAATCGTATATACTTCATCACTGATAAATACTTGACGTTCATATAAAGAACGTGCCATCTGCGTAACTGCTTCGTGTCTACCAGAACCCACAGGGCCAGAGACAAGAATGACATTCTTCGCTTTTCCTGCTTCTTCACCCATTAAATATGGTCTTCTAAACGCATTTACCATCTGATGGATTGCGTCTTTTTGACCCATCACCCTTGAAATGATGACATTGTAGATATCATCGAACAGTTTCTGTGAATTAAATTCCTTCTTCTCTGTAGGTTTTTGTTCAATTTCGCTTAAACCATAGTCGCGCTTTAAATCACGCTCTAATACATCCATACTCATTGCGGAGATATCTAAAGGTTCATCCTTCTTCTGCAATGCCGCATGCATATTCTCTAAATCTTTTTGTTGTTTACGCAAAATTGCATTCAATTCCTGCATTGCTCGATCTGGCTGTTTTAGAATATTTAAATTCTGGTTCTGTTCATTACTATCAATACTTAATGTAATTTGTTCAGACGCATCTGTGGATTCATAAGCACGCTTTTTGCCTAAGACCTCATTCCAAAGTCTTTCTTTTTCCTCTGTTCTACGATCTTTCGACATTACTCGCCTCCTTTATGTCCAACTTCAAACATGCCATCGCTTGTTAAACCATCCTTCTTTAATACAGCATTTAAAGTAGCCATATCAGCAGATAGATTAATAAAGTCTTGGTCTGTGTAACTTGCAATCATATTCTTCATCGCATCATTGATTAATACGACCGTCTTGCCTAGCTTCTCTTTTGTTTCTTCGTAGTTAGGGTCTGTCTGTGCAGTCTGAAGAGCATCATATTGTTTTAGAATACGAACAAGGATTGGCAAATAGTATTCATACAACTTCTTAAGCTTTCCTTTGGATGCAGGGAAGGTTGTTTCTAACTTCTGTGCCTGTTTTAGAAGTGTGCATGTTTCAAATAATCCATTTGAAATTTCTTCATCTGGGATTGTATCGTTTAATGCATTAATCTGGTCAATATAGGTCTGTGCACTGGAGGATGGTTCTTCAGCCTTAACCTCTTCCTTCCTCATATTTGTTGGTGTAGCTTGTACATCGATAACATCTGTATTCTGATAGTCATCTGCCTGCTTAGAAACTTCTCTTAAAATCTGTTCATAAGATTCAGGATAGTTAGCACCAAATACATTTAGTCCACTTACCAAGATACCATTACGATATACATCTAAATTAGATAGTGACTTATATTCACCGTTACGTACACGTAGTTCAATTCCTGTACTAACGTTTAACGCAGTATGTGTTCTAAACCACTTACGTAAGAAGATGTTATTCTTTGCCATCTGTGATGCAGAAATATTTGATGCACGATTTCTAGCATAGTATGTAGATGACGAATAGCTAGCATATGGGTTTGATCTTTGCTCGTTTCTCTTCGAGGCATTTACCGCTGCCATTACAATCGCAAATACGATACCAACAATAATTAACATAGGTATAAATGTTCCTCCGCCAAGAAAAAATATTAAGAAGAATATCCAACCAAAATCAGAGTTCTTTCTGTTTCTCATTTTTATAACCTCTCACTAGTGAATTATAGCATATTACACGATTTTTTATATCTCTTCAATCGCATTCTACATACTTCATTTCATTTACGAATCACCAGAAAAATGCTAGTGTTGAAAACGAGAATACGAGGTAATATGAATAAATTTGTAAAACTATATATTTCATGGTTCAAAATTGGTCTATTTACCTTCGGTGGTGGATACGCAATGATTCCGATGATTCAAAAAGAAATTGTTGATAAACACCGTTGGGTAACGGCGGAAGATATCCTAAATTACTATGCAATTAGCCAATGTACACCAGGCGCAATCGCTGTCAACTTATCCACATTCATCGGCGGAAAAATTGATGGTTTCTTTGGGGCGCTTATTTCTACACTGGGGGTTATTACACCATCTATTATTATCATTAGTATCATCGCGGCTTTCTTATCTAACTTCTCTTCATTAGAAGTTGTAAAACACGCACTCGCTGGAATTCAGATTGCTGTATGTGTGTTGATGTTTGGTGCAGTCAAAAACCTATTTAAAACAAGCATTGTGGATATTCCTAGTCTACTCATCTGTCTTGTTGCATTCTTGCTAGCATACTTTACAAACATCCCAACTGTACTATTGGTAATACTAGCCGCGGTGTTTGGCTACGTATTCTATACATACAAAAATAAGATTCACCTCAAATAATCTGTGCCTTTTCACAGCAATCTCAAAGATTGTTGTTTTTTATAGTATTTTAGTTATATATAACTAACTTATCGTGTAAAATAGTCTGTGCGAAAGGAATTCTAGTAATGATAGATAAGAAACTTTTAGCCCTTTTAGGGGGAAATAAAAAATATATATTCTATACAGTTGGTCTTATGATTGTGGGTTTATTCGCTAATCTTGCAATCACCGCTTCCATCTGCTATGCCATTCAATATGCAGCAGAATATGCATCCTCTGGTAGTAATGCACAAGGATTTATCCTACCAACGGTGATTGTAATCATTGCGATGGCAATACGTTATATAACTTCTCGTAGTATCGGTGACTTGAAGGATACATTAGGAAGAAATGTGAAGAAGAACTTGCGTCAACGCATCTATGACAAGATTATCAAGCTAGGTGTTCGTACAACTGACAACATGAGTATGGCAGGTTTAACACAGCTATCCATGGAGGGTGTTGAACAGTTAGACCTATATTATTCCGCATACATTCCACAGTTCTTTTATGCGATGATCGCACCAATCATTTTGTTTGTAGTCACTGTACGTATCAATTGGGCAGTCGCACTTGTATTACTTGCATGCGTACCGCTAATTCCTATGTCCATTATTGCAGTATCCCGTTACGCAAAGAAAATCTTTGCGAAGTACTGGGGTAAATATACATCCATGGGAGATAGTTTCTTAGATAGTGTACAAGGTTTAAAAGAATTAAAGATCTTCCAAGCTGATGCTGCACAAAATATTAAAATGAATGAGACAAGCGAAGAGTTCCGTAAGATTACGATGAAAGTATTAGTAATGCAGTTAGCTAGTACAACAATCATGGACATGGTTGCCTATGGTGGCGCAGGCCTTGGTATTGCATTAACGATGCTCGCAGTCGTAAATGGAACCCTATCTGCTTACGCAGCGCTATTCTTAATACTCGTTGCGGTAGACTTCTTCTTACCTCTACGTGCGTTTGGTTCTGCATTCCATATTGCGATGAATGGTGCAAGTGCAGGGAATAAGATTCTTTCATTGCTTGCTCAACCAGATTCAGTATGGGGTAATGGAACAGTAGACAGTACGAAAATTGCAATAAAAGATGTTACCTTCTCTTATGATGGAACACGTGATGTATTACAACATGTATCCATGAGCTTTGGTTCAACTGGCATGCATGCAATCGTTGGTGAATCCGGTTCCGGTAAGTCTACAGTCGTTAACCTACTATTAGGTGCATATCATCCTCAACAAGGTTCTATCCTTGTTGGCAATAAACCACTAGAGACATTAAATAGAGAAGCCTATTACTCTCATATTTCAGTTGTAAGTTATAACACCTATATCTTTAACGAAACAATTCGTCAAAACTTTATGCTTGCTAAAGCTGATGTTACAGATGAAGAAATCTATAATGCGCTTAAGAAAGTAAATCTCTATGATTTCATCATTGGAAACGGTGGATTAGATAAAATCATTACAGAAGACGCCACAAACATCTCTGGTGGCCAAAAACAACGACTAGCACTTGCAATCAACCTAGTCGCAAACAAAGATATCTACATCTTCGATGAAGCCACAAGCAATATTGATATTGAAAGTGAAGCTATCATCATGAACAACATTAAGGAACTATCAAAAGAGAAGTCCGTTATTGTTATTTCTCACCGTCTAGCAAATGTCATCGCCGCTGATACCATTTACTACATCGAAGATGGAGAGGTTAAAGAACACGGTACTCACGCAGAACTAATGAACATGCATGAAGGTTATGCAAAGCTATATACAACACAAAAGAATTTAGAAGAAGGCTATACGGAGGTAATCGCATGACAAATGAAAAATACATCCGCCGTAGTGGCATTAAAATTATGGCAAGTTTGATTACCCTACTAGGTTCGCTTGCATATATTATGATTCTTGCCGTTATTAACGGTTCCGTAGGCTTTATCGTTGCGATAGGTGTTACTCTCATGGGTGCAGTTGGTATTGCAAAATCACTCGGTGAAGCAGTTCCTCTATCTTATGGAGCAATCATCGCCTTAACAATTGGCTTTGGTGTATTACGTGGTTTCTTACGTTACCTAGAACAATACAGCAATCACTACATCGCATTCAAGTTACTAGCAGTATTACGCGACAAGATTTTCCGCGCACTGCGTATTCTTTGCCCAGCAAAACTTGAAAGCAAACAAAAAGGTGCAATTATCTCCATGATTACAGCCGATATTGAAACATTAGAAGTATTCTACGCACATACGATTTCTCCAATCTGTATTGCGGTGATCGTATCTACCTGCGTTACTTTATTTGTTGGATTTACCGTAAACTGGTATCTTGCGCTCATCGCATTACTTGGCTATCTAACAATTGGTATTATTGTCCCAATGATTTCCTCTAGTCGATTAAAGGAATCTGGTGTACGTTACCGTGCAGAATTTTCATCCTTTAACGCTTACTTCTTAGATAGTATCAAGGGTATTAAGGATATCGTGCTCATGCACGCACAAGATCAGCGTAAAGATGAAGTAAATAAGCGTTCTGATTCCCTTCTTCTTGAAACGAAGAAGATGAAGCATGATACAGCGAGAGCTACTGCTGAAACTGAACTGAGTGTCTCTATCTTTATCATCCTCACATTAATCGTAGGTATTATCCTAGTCGCAAACAACAGTCTAACAATCGGTAAGATGTTAATTGGTGTAACAGCAGTATTTGGATCTTTCGGTCCCGTCATCGCTATCTCTGCACTGCCTGGAAACTTAACACAGACATTTGCGTCTGGTGACCGTGTACTGAATCTATTATCTGAAAAGCCAGCTGTTACTCCAATTGTATGTGGTAAAGACTTTACATTCGAAAACTTAGAAGTAAATAACTTATCCTTCTCTTATGATGGAAAAGCACAAGTGCTAAAAGATATATCCATGCATGCAAATATCGGAGAAATCGTTGGCATTGTTGGTGAATCAGGCTGTGGTAAATCTACATTCCTAAAACTATTACTCCGCTTCTGGCAAAAAGAAACAGGTGATATTCTTTACAACGGCATTGATATCAATCAAATCAATACAGAAAGTTTATTGTCTAACGCTACAATGGTTAGTCAAACAACGTATCTCTTTGATGATACTGTTGAAGAAAATCTTCGTATCGCAAAACCGGAAGCTACAATCGATGAAATCGAGAATGCATGCCGCAACGCATCTGTTCATGATTTCATCATGACACTACCAAATGGCTATCAAAGTAAAGTTGGAACACTTGGAGATAATCTTTCTGCAGGTGAAAAACAACGTATTGGTTTAGCACGTGCATTCCTTCGTGGTAGTAAGCTAATCCTATTAGATGAACCTACAAGTAACGTAGATAGTATCAACGAAGGTATTATTCTCAAATCCTTAAAAGAACAAAAACACGATAAATGCATTATTTTGGTATCCCATCGTGAATCTACAATGGCAATCGCTGACCGCATCTATCGTGCATCAGAAGGTGTCATGCATGAGCAGAATTGAAGAAAAACGTCAACGTGAAATCTCAATCGTCACAAAGATGATTGAAGTCTATTGCAGAAAGAAACACGATACAAAAGATGGCCTTTGCCCCGAATGCAAAGAGTTACTTGATTACGCAACCATGCGTAGTAGTCATTGCCCATTTATGGAAACAAAAACATTTTGTGCAAACTGCCGTGTTCACTGCTATAAACCAGAAATGAGAGAACGAATTAAAACTGTGATGCGCTTCAGCGGTCCTAGAATGTTGTTGTATTATCCACTCGCAACAATTCGTCATCTGATTGAAAGCATCAAAGAAAAAAGAAAACTGGAGAAACAGAAATGAATTCAAAAAAGATATTTTGGATTGTGCTAGGTTGCGTTAGCCTTGGGGTTGGTGCAATTGGAGCATTCATCCCACTATTACCATCCTTTCCATTCCTACTACTCGCAGCGTTTAGCTATAGTAAGAGTTCTGAAAGACTACACAACTGGTTTATCAATACAAAAATATATAAAAACAACCTAGAGAGTCATCTCAATGGCAAAGGCATGACAAAAGCCGCAAAAATTCGTGTAATGTGCACCGTTAGTGCATTTATGTTATTTGGCTTTGTGATGATGATACGCAAATCTCTATATATTCCATGTGCAATTCTTGGAGTCGTATGGTTATTTCATATGATTTACTTTATCTGGGGCGTCAAAACTCGCGAAGAAGATTCTGCAGAATAATTGATTTACAACAAAATTTGTCGTGATAAGATACCAGTGAGGTAATCATCATGGCAAATTTTTTATTGTTATGCTGGGAGTTCTTTAAAACAGGTTTATTCTCTATCGGTGGAGGTCTAGCCACAATACCCTTCCTACAAGAGATGTCGCTAAAGTATGGTTGGTTTAGCCTTACAGACTTAACAACCATGGTAGCTATCAGCGAATCTACACCTGGTCCAATGGGCGTAAACATGGCGACCTATGTAGGAAATCATATATACGGCTTCTTCGGTGGTATTGCCGCAACACTCTCCGTTACAGCACCAGCATTTCTATCAATTATTCTGATCGCAACAGCACTTCAAAAGTTTGAAGACTCTGTGATTGTACAAAATGCATTTATGGGTCTAAGACCAGCGGTTGTTGGTTTAATCACATCTGCAGTGATAGGTATCTATTTACTGGCATTACTCGATATCACTACATTCAAAACAACCAAATCACTTTTAAGTTTATTTAGATGGAAGCCTATTATTATATTTGCATGCATGTTAACTGTTTATCACTTTAAACCAAAGACACATCCAATACTATTTATTATTGCAGCCGCAATCATTGGAATCTTATTTAAACTATAATTATGGTTAAACAATCAACTTAATAACTATGCACTTTTCGGCACTGATAAGACCCCCCAGAGTAAGACATACATCTTTCCTACCATCTACCTGCCTCAATTGAGATTTGTGACCCTCGGGCCAGCAGTTTGCCTAGTTCTTCCTTCAGATTCCACCTCACGATGGACACCCTTGAATTCGGCTAAACCTTAGGGACTACATCCCTTGGTTAGAGGTACCTTTCAACCTCCAAGATATATGCCATGTCTGACACACCAAGAAAAAACCTACAGAATCTTTCGATATACGCAAAGAAAATGCATGTGTATAAAAAGGGACCGAACCGATGAAGGTTCAAAGACATTGATGCATATATTCGACAGATTGGAGGATACGGATTTGATTACAGAACTACTGGAAGGTATGTATACGGAATTGCACGAAAAGAAACCTAAGAAAGCTAAATGAGGCAAACAAGCTTCAGTTTGTCGAACTTAGCAAGCTATAAATTTCTATGAAATGAAACCTATAAAATTCGTACGAATACTGTAGGGTAAGAAAAGAAGTCTTTCTCTATACTAAAATATGCCGAACGAAAGGGGGGGAATCAAAATGAATATTATCAAGTCGTTTAACAATACGATTGATTATCTTGAAACAGTTCTTGATGATGAAATTGATGAAAAGAAAGTAACTCAGTTATCCGGATACTCTTATTCGATGTTCAGCCGCTTGTTTTCTATTCTAACCGAAACAACACTCTCAGACTATTTGAGAAGCAGAAGATTGACGGAAGCAGCCATGATATTAAGAGATACGGACGAAAAGATTATTGATGTTGCATTCAAATTCGGATATGAGTCATCAGATTCATTTGGAACAGCATTTAAAAATTTTCATGGTTTTACTCCTTCGGAGGTGAGAAATGGGAAACCATTCAAATTAGTTTCACGGGTGCAATTAGCACTCAGTGTAAGAGGAGGAAGAAGCATGAATATTACAATTCAAAAGAAACAAGCCTTTGCAGTCGCAGGGGTAAATGAACAAAGCATCAATTCATCATTATGTCCAAGTGTCTGGGATAAGCTGTATGAAAAATATAGCCACGATGAACTTGCAAGTTTGGGAAACGGTCAAAGTGTTGGCGTTTGCCATGATGTGGAAAACCCAAGCACAATAAACTATATGGCAGGCTATATTGTTAATGATGTAGACAAAGCAAGAAGCATGGGCTTAGATGTTTTAGAAGTTGATGAAGCAGAGTATGCCGTTGTAGAGTTAACAGGAAGTGTTCCAGATTGCATTCATACCGGATGGAAATATGCGATGGAAGTATTCTTTCCCGAGCATGGCTATGTTCACTCAGGAAAGCCTGACTTTGAATATTACTATGAGGGTGATATGCATAGTCCTGATTACAAAATGGAGTTATGGATTCCAATAACTAAAGCTTAAAACCCAGTTTGCCAAGAATACAAAAAACAGTGGTAGGGATCCCTACCCACCGCCGTGCGTCTGAAATAGTCTGAAAATAGAAAAGAGAGTACTTACATAATTTCCTAATGTAAAATAACTTGGGGTTTTAGAAAAAACCGCTTTAAAATTACATGGGGGTAAAAAGGTAGAAATTGTAGATGAGAATAATGTCTCTTGTCTACGATTTCTACCTTTTATATGTGCTAAGAAAGAAATGTTTTATTGTTAATTATTTTTTGTATGAACCACGCTTCTTTCCAATCCTTTTGTTGGATTGAAGGTGATCCGTAATTGTGTAATATAGTTTTCTGTTTAACGCGTAGAGCACTCTAGCACGGAATCTTGGAAAGTTTGAAAGACCATTAGAAACATTGATCAGTACACGTAATCTACTATTCATATATTCTGATAGTGCATTCGATTGTTTTCTGTCATCATACGGTCTTCTAAACGAGTTGAGATACTCCTCTTTCCAGTTTGTGATAGATGTCAAAAAGTCTTCGTACGCAGGTATATCAGCAGAAATAAACGCATCTAGTATGGAGGTAATTTCGATTGTACAAGATGGGTAAATAGCAGTTCTATTAAAGTTGCGAAATAATTCTTTTAAGTGGTAGGCAAGCGTTAAAACTGGATCAATCTCCAATAACTGATCATATAAATTTCGATAATTCAATTTTTGCCTAAAGAAACTGTTATATTTCGGCTCGTTATCTAAGTTGTAGTCGGTTTCCAGTAATTTATGCCATGTTTTAAGAAGATAATAAGCTCTACTTCCTTTTTCATAATGATTCATGATATCGATACGTAGACGTGAGAATCCAGATGTAAGATGCTCGATGACATGGAAAGGATCTACAGCGACGATGGCGTTGGGCAGATATTTCTTTACAACATCTTTGTATGGCTGCCACATATCCATGGTCACAATCTTCACTCTTTGTCTCTCACTTAATGGGATATTTTCAAAGTAAGTGCTGAGTTCCTTTTTTGAACGAGACTGTATGACTTCGTTTAGAACACGAGCTTTATTATCGACCATGACACATAAGTAAGAACTGTTTTTTAACGCCATGTCAGAATATAGTTCATCAATTCCTAGATACTCGGGTAAGAACTGCCTTGGAATTCTCAAGTAACTATCGGCATAGAGTTCTACCGTAGGAATAGATACATGTGCTCTTAGTGCAATTGTCTTTAAGTTAATGGAGATATCACCTAGATCTTTCATGATTTGATCGACCATAGAGAAGGTGGAGTGCATACCATCAGGGGTAAAGATATTGTCTTCACTAAAAGTACGATGACAGTCACGACACTTATATCGTCTACGTTTCCAATTGACAATCGTTTTTAGACCAGCGATGTCTTGCGTTTTGAATGTATATGTTAGAAGTCCTTTGCTAGATGTATCAGCACCACAGTAAGGGCAAATGGGGTGTTTATTTATCAGTAGAAGATAAATATTCAAGGTATCATGATTGCGATATGTAGATAGACTTTGAACTTGATCTTGGGACAAGTTCAAAGCAGATGTGATAATATAATCAATAGCCATTTATGGCCTCCTCTCAAGACATTTTCTTTCATAGCAAAAAGATAATAACATGAGAGGTTTTTTTATTTTTGAAGGTACCCCAAGTTTTCTGAAGAAGTATCAAAAAGGCACCCCAAGTCTTCTCATTGCGGTACCCCAACCCCAAGTAATTTTAGAGCGCCAAATTAAGAGGAAGGACATTTTATTAAATGCCTGCAATGGCGTTTAATAAAATAGCTTTAGCGTTGAGATAGAATGGTATAAAAATTCCAAGTCGTAGGATAGAAGGTGAGACGTGTTCTGATTATATTCATATGCTGATAGAGATACCGCCAAAGTATTTAGTATCAGAATTCATGGAATATATGAAAAGCAAATCAACACTGATGATATTTGATAGACATGCGAACCTGAAATACAAATATGGAAGCTGGCATTTTTGGACAAGAGGATATTTTGTCGATACAGTGGGTAAAAATGAGAAGGTAATCAGAGAATCCTTTGCAGTGATAGAAAAAAAAGTTGCGGTTTTCAGTTCTTCAGAAAACGAATGTTTACCGCAACATAATGCCCTTATAGGGCGAGAGCATACCACGTCTTTTAGGCGTGGTTATGATTTCATTTTCGAGATTGCAATAATATATTGCGCACTCATATATAAACATGCAAGCATAGTAGATACTTCAAGGATAATTACAATAATATCACTCTTGATGATGATTCCGTTTACGACCAGTAAGATGCCTAGCAAAGCATACAATACGGCAAGTAGAGCACAACGTCCTTTGTTATTTGTTTCTATAAGTCCTTCAATGAATGATTTTTTCTGTTTTGGCTTAAAGTTAGGAATCTGTGGTAATGTTGGTAGCCAAGATTTTACAAAGCGATATTGTAGTACACCAAACAGTACAAAACCAGCAATTATGGAGATTCTCCAATCACTTGTTAGGCTCATCAGTAACATCGCTACTGCGATACCAAGTGCGATACGATTGTGATAGAGGCTGAAGTTTTTCGCATTTTTCTCTTTTAGAATATATCCTGTTTTTGTTCGGGAAATATACATGATGGTTTGACCTTTATCGTCGATGTATATATTTCTTCCAGCAATCGCTCCACGCTTTTGTGCATTGCCATCATCAAAGATGGATGGTCTTTTTTTCTTTGGGCTTTTTATCATAGAAGTACCTATTTTTGAAGCTGTGTAATACCCTTACAGTAGGTTTCCTCAACACTATAGTCATCGTTTAATACAACGATATCCGCATCATATCCTGTACATAACTTACCAATATGATCGTGCAAGTTTAATAGTGTAGCAGGGTTAATTGTGGCAGAGTTGAGGGCCGCATCGAACGGAACACCAGCTCTTTCAACTAAGTTTCTAAGTCCCTCGTTCATCCGCATTGTAGAACCTGCAAGACTTCCGCTTTCGGTTAGGTGTGCACTTCCATCTGGATAGATTTCGATTTCATGTCCACCAAACATAAACTTGGAACCTGGTTCAAATCCTTTTGCCATTAGGGCATCAGAGATCATGATTGCATGGTCTTTGCCTTTCGCATTAAAGAAGATATTTAGTGCTTCAGGTGTTGAGTGGTTGCAGTCACAGATAATTTCGCTATACATATCGCGAAGGCGTAGAGCTAGCCCAGTTACACCATTGGCACGGTGGTTGAATGGTGATTGTCCGTTGTATGTATGTGTGATAGATTTTGCACCATTTGCGACAGCGATAATACCTTCTTGGAAGGTTGCACCGGAGTGACCGATCGATACTGCAACGTTATGTGCACTACAGTATTTTGTAAGTGCAAGTTCTGGATCGTGCTCAGGTGCTAATGTAATCACTTTAATCAGACCTTCCGCGTCCTTTTGGTATTGGATAAATTCGTCTACGCGTGGTGGAACGATAGCTTCTGGTGGTTGTGCTCCTTTGTATTTCATATCAAGGTATGGACCTTCGAAATGGATACCAATGATATCAGCACCATCTCTACCGGCTACGTGTTCACGCTTTACAGCTGCTACGTTTTTAACAGCTTTTGTTAGTACTGGGTTTAATTCAGTGATTGTTGTGGAAAGGAAGCCAGTAACACCTTCACTTGGAATTCCTTTTGCCCATTTCTTAAGTCCCTCAGGTTCTGCATAGTTTGTATCATAGCCATACGCACCATGACAATGGATATCAATAAATCCTGGCACAATACGACGATTTCCATAATCTACATCCGCAGTATGATCATCAGCAGAGTAAATCCCTTTAATCTTACCTTCAGAAATTTCAATGACAGCTGGGATAAAGTCACCGGCTATCCATACACGATTACTTTTAATAAACATATTTTTATTCCCTCATGAATTACTTTCTATGTTTATCATAGCACTATTGATTTTATTTATCTCTTTTGACACTTATACTTTTTAATAATGATTTGACATCTTTCAGTTAATTTATTCTAATCGTGAATTCTGATTGTTATAATACAAATTAGATAAGACAGGTACAAAAGGAGGAAACAATGTCCATATTTAATTATACAAATGAAGAATTAGAATCATTAAAGGCAACATTTACAGCCACAGAAATCCATCAACAGCCCTTAACTTGGGAGAAGACAATCGAACAGGTACGTTCTCGTGCAGAAGAGATTAAGGCATTTATCGCTAAAGTTATTCATCAAGAAGATTACGATGTAATTTTGACGGGTGCAGGCACAAGTGAGTTTGTTGGGAATGCATTATATTCCTATTTAAATCGTAAATTAAACTACAAGGTTAAGAGCTACGCCACAACAGACTTAACAGCTACACCTGAGAATTATGTATCTGCACATAAGCCTACTTTATTAATCAGCTATGGTCGCTCAGGTGACTCTCCCGAATCTGTAGGTGCAATTCAGTCTGTAGAAGCAGTAAATGACAATCTATATCACTTATTCATTACATGTAATAAGGATGGTGCTTTAAGCAAGCGTGCTAATGCAGAGGGCGACCGTTGCCTCGCAATCAACTTAACTCCTGAAACATTGGATAAGAGTTTTGCGATGACATCCAGCTTTACAAATATGTATCTAGCAACACTACTCTGCTTTAGCTTAGATCACTATGATGAAACAGTCGCTGCTGTAAACGAAGTGATTGGAGCCGCAAAGAAACTTGTTGAAGAAGATTGGTCTACTATCAAGGAATTTGATGATGCGTTTGATTACGGTAGAATCGTATACTTAGGTACAAATACATTGAAGGGTATTGCCCAAGAATCTGCACTAAAGATGCTGGAATTAAATGCTGGTAAGATTGTGACCATGTATGATACACCATTAGGTTTCCGTCATGGTCCAAAGTCCATCATTGATAACACAACATTAACAGTTCTATATCTTTCTGATGGTGAATACCAAAGACAATATGAACTTGACCTATTGAAAGAAATGTCAGGCCAGCGCAAAGAAAATCGCATTATGGTCGTATGTAACACACCATGCGAACTAGCCAAATCTCTTGCAAACTATTATTATTGTTTTGATACACCAGCGAAGGATAATGTCTTTGTAGGTTTAGACTTTATCATAGTTGCGCAATTGATGGCATTATTTGCGTCAATTTGCAATCACTTCACACCGGATAACCCATGTCCAACAGGTGAGGTTAACCGCGTTGTAAAGGGTGTAATCTTATATCCATATTCTAAATAAGGAGGAATAATATGATTGGTATTGTTGTTACAGGACATGGCCATTTTGCCAGTGGTCTAACAAGTTCAGTAGAACTCATTGGTGGTAAACCAGAACATTATCATGCGGTAGACTTCGTTCAAGAAGATTCTACAGATGATCTCGAAAAGAAATTAGAAGCAGCCTTCGCTTCCTTAAAGGATTGCACAGATGGAATCCTCGTATTTACAGACTTAGTTGGTGGTTCACCATTTAAGGTTTCTGTTGAACTCTCAATGAAGCTACAGGAACAATACAAGATTGTTGTATTATCTGGTTCAAACTTAGGAATGATTGTGGAAGCTAACCTAACAAGAAGCTTCGCAAATGACATTGACGCCTTAGCTGCTCAAACAATTGAGACAGGTAAGACACAAGTTATGCGTTTTGAACTTGTTCAACACGAAGAAGTTGAAACTGAAGACGGTATCTAAAAATAAGAATCGGTATAGTGAATGAACTATATCGATTTTTTTGGTGGTGTGCTAGACATGGCATACATCTTGGGGGTTGAAAGGTACCTCTAACCAAGGGATGTAGTCCCTAAGGTTGAGCCGAATTCAAGGGTGTCCATCGTGAGGTGGAATCGGAAGGAAGAACTAGACAAACTGTTGACCCGATGGTCACGAATTTCAATTGAGGCGGGTAGATGACAGGAAAGATATATGCCTTACTCTGGGAGGTCTTATCAGTGCCAAAGGTGGACTAGGAAGAATCATCAGTGAGAAGATTCTAAAATTAAAAGGTCTGTTATCACTAACAGACCACTACCAAGAAGTACATGGTTATTAAATCGATTGTTTAACGATACTCTGGATACCACTTTAAATCGCGAACAGCCTTTGCCATATCTGTTTCCTTCACACGTGCAAGACCTTGTTGTTGTGCGGTTTTAGCAACAGCTTCCGCAACCTTGATAGAAACATCTGTGACATACTTGAATGGTGGTAATACAGGTGCACCTGGTTGAGATTGGTCAATGATACCACTTAAGGAATGTGCAGCAGCACCAATCATTTCATCTGTTAAAAGACTAGCTTCCGATGCAAGCATTCCAAGTCCAAGTCCTGGATAAATTAATGCATTATTTGCTTGGCCGATTACGTAGTCAACTCCCTTATAAGAGACTGTATCTGCAGGAATACCTGTTGCGACAAATGCTTTACCATCAGACCAAGTGATGAGGTCTTTGGCACTTGCTTCAGCTAGTACAGTTGGATTTGATAATGGAAAAATCATTGGACGTTCTGTAATCTTGCACATTTCTTCCACAATTTCCTTTGTGAATGTATTTGGTTGTGTTGAAGTACCAACTAAGATGGTTGGTTTAATAGTCTTAACAACCTCTAATAAGTTAGTTAACTTTTTTGCGTTAGGATAGTCAGAACGCTTCTTAGCAAATGGTCTTTGTTGAGGTGTTAAATCATCCATGTCATCAAAAAGAAGACCTTGTTTATCAACCATAAAGAAATGCTTATACGCTTCTTCTTCAGAGATACCTTCGGATACCATCTCACGTAGTACACGGGAAGCGATACCTGCCCCAGCAGTACCACCACCAAAGCAAAGATATGTCTGCTCAGATAACTTTCCACCAGTGATAGCGAGGGAAGCGAAGATAGCACCAAGCGTTACAATACCTGTTCCTTGAATATCATCGTTGAATGTTGGAATCTGATTACGATATTTTTCAAGAATATTTGCGGCATTGGAACGACCGAAATCTTCCCAGTGTAAATATAGTTTAGGGAATAGACGTTCAGCAGTCTGCACGAATTGATCTACAAAGTCGTAATAACGATCACCGCGAACACGTTCATGACGGTTGCCTAGGTAGTTAGGATTTTCAAGTAATTCTTTACGGTTTGTACCAGCATCAATGACAAGTGGTAATACCATAGATGGATCAATACCAGCAGCAGCTGTATAAACCATCAACTTGCCAACGGAGATATCCACACCATTTGTACCCCAGTCACCAATACCTAAGATACCTTCCGCATCTGTAACAACAATCAAACGTATCTCACGCTCGCCAGCCGCATTCTTTAATGTGGCTTCAATATTTTCTGGATGGTTAATATCCAAATATGCTGCGTATTGTGGATCGATAAAGAGATCGCTATAGTTTTCAATTGTATCCGCAATCGTTGGGTCGTAAACGATAGGATTAAATTCTGCTAGATGTTGAGAGAACATATAGTAGAAAAGTGTACGGTTTGTATTAAAAATCTGCATCAAAAACAAACGTTTCTCTAGATTATTTGCCTTTGTCTGCATCTGTGCATAAGTCTGGTTTGCCTGTTCTTCAATTGTTTGAACATATGGTGGTAAAAGACCAACCAGTCCAAGTTTACTACGTTCTTCCATTGTAAAGGCTGTGCCTTTATTTAGGAAAGGATTATTCAAAATATCATGTGCATTCATAAAGTTAAATCTCCTATGCGGTATTAGTATATACCCATTGTGATGATTGAAGAAAAAGGATTGGCGAAATATCAGAGATAATCCATAAGAAAAGTCATATCTAGATTCACTAGATATGACAGAAATGGATTAATCAATTTGGTCGTAAATCTTACGGGCATACTCACTAGGAGTGATGCCATAACTCTGTGTGAATTTACGAGAGAAGTAGTGAATGGAATTGAAACTCAACATGGACGCAATCTCTGTAATCGTGTAATCTCCTTTACGAATGAGTAATCGACTCTGATTCAACTTTGCAGTATTGATATATTGTTTTGGTGGAACTTGAAGATTGTTTTTGAATAAGTTCTGTAGAGTACTACGTGAGATAGCGAAGCGGTCACAGATTTGTTCGATTGGTAGTGGTTCTAGGATATGTTTATGGATATACTCAAGAATTTCCTCCACAAGACGATCTTCAAAGTGTTGATTAACTGGTGTGATAGGTTTAGGCATCTTCTTTGCGTTTGCATACATATGGAATGAAATTAAGATTTGTTCTAAACAGGAAATCATTCCATCGTACTTGAATGGATTAGCCTGTTCAGAAGTTGATACAAAACGATTGATATCATCCTGCATCTCACGTGTACAACTGATAACACGATTCGAAACTAAATCAGTATGTACACCATCTGCCGCAAAGATAACTGTTAAGTATGAACAAGGATTATCCGAGGATACCTTTTGGTCATGGAATTGACCAGGCATATATAACATACATTCATTCATACCAATCGTATAAGACTTACCATCAACAGTCGTATCCAAAGAGCCTTGATCAACGAAAGTTAATTCATAATAATTATGTGTCTCTCCTAAAAAGGAGTATGCAGGACGTTTTACAACGTAATAATAGGCAATGATTTCAGAGATACGAATCTTAGGTGAAATACTTTCATACACAAATGGTTTTGGTAATGTGTAGGTTGTTTTTGTTGCGTGTTTTGGAATATACAAGCGATAAACAATGTGTTCACTCATTGAGGTGAGATTGAAATAAACATCAGGTTCAATACGTACACGGCGATGTAGTGCAAAACTTTCAATTGAATCAACCTTAGGAACGCGGACAATACCAACCATGGCCATTCCTTCAGATGCTTCTAAATATACAGATTGATTATAGGAATGAAGCGCATGAATTTCCTTTGTTGAAATTGTAAACTCTTCAACAATGAAATCTTCGTCTGGAATATTTGGGACAATTGTACCAAATTTAACGAAATTGGAACTAGTAGTCTTACTAATCATATTTCACCATCTCCTTACCTGTAAAATAGCATACTTTGCAGTTGAAAGAAATGAAAAATCAACAAAAGAATATTTTTTGTTACCGAAAAGTACACTAGTTTTGAGCAAAAATGTAAATATTATGTGAGACTTAATGTTAATATATATCCATGAGAGCGCTTTCTGATTTGATGATAGCGCATATACTCAAAGAGAAAGGAGTAAGGAAATGCCAGATATTGTACTAACTAGAATTGACAATCGTCTAATTCATGGACAGGTGGCAACACAATGGTCCGGTTCAATTGGCGCTAACTTAATCTTGGTAGCAAATGATGACGTAGCTACAAACACATTCCGTCAAGGATTGATGGATATGGCTGCACCTTCATATGCACAGACACGTTACTGGACAATTGAAAAAACGATTACAACTATCCACAAGGCTTCTCCATCACAGCACATCTTTATCGTCTGTGAGACACCTACTGACGTATTACGTTTAGTTGAAGGCGGTGTTCCAATTAAGAAGGTAAACATTGGTAACATG
Source organism: Solobacterium moorei (assembly GCF_036323475.1). Lineage (GTDB taxonomy): Bacteria > Bacillota_I > Bacilli_A > Erysipelotrichales > Erysipelotrichaceae > Bulleidia > Bulleidia moorei. Next base: position 2,456,694 of record NZ_AP028934.1, on the reverse strand, counting down.
CACATGGCTGAAGGAAAACGTCAGGTCGCTACTAGCGTTGCTGTTGATGATGGAGATGTAGCAGCATTCAAAAAGTTACAGGAACTCGGTGTTGAGTTAGAAATCCGCAGAGTGCCGCAGGAACACGCTGAAGACATCAGCAAGCTCTTTGGGTAAAAATCATTACAGCCGTTTCACTACAAAAACTATTTTAAGGAGGATTGAATCAAATGATTTTACAAGCATTATTACTTGCTGTAGCAACATTCATCTTTGCAATTGACCAATTCTCACTGACGGAGCTTTTATATCGTCCTATTATCGCTTGTCCAATTATTGGTTTGATCTTAGGTGATGTAAATACTGGCCTTGTCATCGGTGGTACATATGAACTGATGATGGTTGGTAACATGCCAGTCGGTGGAGCACAGCCACCAAACGCTGTATTAGGTTCTATTGTAGCAATGATCTTCGCTGTTAAGTCGGGATTACCTGTTGATCAGGCTTTAGGCCTAGCAGTTGTATTCTCTGTATTTGGACAGTATGTAGTTACATTTACATTCACATTTATGTCATACATTATGGCTAAGGCTGATAAGGCTGCTGAAAATGCAGACCCAGCTGGAATCACTGGTGTAAACATTCTTTCTATGTGTATCTTAGGTGGTCTCTTCGCGGTTCTAGCACTTGTTGCTTTCTTCGGTGGAAATGCTGCTAGCGAAGCATTAAAGAGTTTCTCTGAAAATGCTTCATGGTTCATGGGTGGCTTGGGTGCTGCTGGTGGAATGATGCGTTATGTAGGTTTCGCAGTATTACTAAAGATCATGCTTGCAAACGACATGTGGGGTATCTACTTCGCAGGCTTCACAGCTGCTGCTATTCTTGGAAATATTGAGGCTACAAAAGGCGCAACATTAATTCTTGTAGCATTTATCGGCTTTGCAATTGCAATGTACGACTACAATACAAATGTTAAGATCAAGCAATTAACATCTAATAATGGAGGTGCTGGAGATGGAATCTAATTTCAATTTAGCATATAAGGACACTGCTCCTGCTAAACCACTTACAAAAGCAGTTTTAAATAAGATGGTTTGGCGTTCTCTAAACTTACAGGCTTCCTTCAATTATGAAAGAATGCAGGCTGCCGGTTGGTTATGGAGTATTTTACCAGGTTTGGAAGCTATCCACATAAACAAGGATGACTTATCCACATCTATGACTCACAACCTTGAGTTCTTTAATACTCACCCATTCTTAGTAACATTCGTTATGGGTATCGTATTATCTATGGAACAACAGAAGGCTGATATCAACTCAATCCGTGCTGTTCGTGTAGCAGCTATGGGCCCTTTAGGTGGTATTGGTGACGCATTGTTCTGGTTTACATTAGTTCCTATTACAGCTGGTATTACAGCGAATATGGCGATTGCTGGTAATTTGATAGGACCAATCATTTATTTCTTAATTACATTCGGTGTACAGATGGCTCTTCGTTACTGGTTAATGTACTGGTCATATGACATGGGTACAAAGGCTATCGAGGTATTAACTGCTAATGCTCGTGAATTTACACACGCTGCGTCTATGCTTGGCGTATTCGTAGTTGGTGCATTGACATGCAATTATGGTGCTACAAAACTTGGTATGGTGATTCCTAATGGACAAACAGCCGAAAAAGTCAAACAGCTTGTTATCGAGAATGGCAATATAGTCGAAAAAGAAGTTGAACAATTAAAAGATGTTAATATTGATATTCAAGCAATGTTAGATGGTATCTTACCTGCACTTATTCCTTTAGGGTTGACATTAATGTGCTATTTCTTAATTAAGAAAAAGAGTTGGTCACCAACTAAGTGCATTATGCTCTTATTAGTTATCGGTATCGTTGGATGCATATTTGGAATTTGGGCTGGAGACTATAAGGTTCCAGAACTTCTAGGTTCATTCATCGTTTGGCATAAGTAATCAATAACGAAAGGGACACCTTATCGGTTGTCCCTTTTGTTCTAAATATAGATTATTGTTTATCTTGGTTCTTTAATTCTTGTTCATATTTATCGTAATACATTTTTTGTACGTCATCGCTGAGGGGAAGTTTCTCATTCGGATTACGTTTCTTGTTATGGATGACATATCCAACGATGACTGCGATAAATATGAATAAGGCAATTACTGTTGCGGAAATAGACATAGGTATGCATTAGCTCCTTATGCGTCTATTATAACAGTGTTTTTCATGATATTCTTAAAATACGGAGGTTGTTTATGGGGGAACGTTTATTGGTGTTTGGTGTTTTATTGATCATTGGTATTGTCCTATATGTTGTTTGGGTGTTTTTTGCACAAAGACAAGTGATGTATATGTCTTTACTGCTATATCGTCAAGGTGATGCGGATCGTTATCTTAAAGAATTAAATTCTTTATCCAGTCGCTTGTTCTTTAATAAGAAGCTACGTACACTAATGGCAATTGATGCAAATCTCATCAAGGGTGATAAGGAACAACTCAATAAATTGTTTGAAAGAGCAACAGCATATAAACTCAGTTCTTCTGATCGTGTACTAGTATTACAGAAGGAACTATTATTCCATATCGCACAAGAGGAAAATGAGAAGGCAGTACAGTCCTATGAAGCAATTCATAAGACATATGATAAGTTAACAGATAAGCAGAAAGAGAAGTATTCTGAAATCCTAAGAGAGGTTGAATATCCCTATACAATCCATGTCATGCATGATGGTAAGTATGCTTCGGATTTAATGGAACGTGGAGATACGATTGCAGATGCTGTACCTGCTGGTGTATGTTATCTAAGAGCTGCACAATCTTATTGTTTAAAGGATGATAAAGATCGTGCAGAGCGTGCACTAAACCACGCAGCAAAAAAGTTGAAGGATACGACATATTACCCAGAGATTCAAAAAATGATTCAAACACGTAATTTTATGGATGTCTTAAAATATAAAATTTAATGCATGGCATGAACATGCGGGGTTCAATAGAGAAGAATTACAGAAATGTCTGAATCTCTTCTCTTTTATTATGAGTCCACAGCACAACAAGTTTTCGAAGGGTAAGTATGTATTAAGCAGAATATTTAGCAACTGATGATTGTATTCAAATTATAAGAAATTTAAAGATTTCTTAAAAACAAACTTAAATATATGATATTATATATGCATAACTGAACGTTGGTCAGTTGTGGCTTCGGCCATGAAAGTGGGTGGATTTTTGAAAAAGATTATATCAATACTGTTAGTGTTATGCCTATCTGGCTGTACTGTATTAGACTTTGTAACAGACGATAACCAAAATCAAACAATTAATTCTTATAAAAATGATTATGAAAATACAAATACTACAACAGAGAATCAGGCACAAAACAAAAATGGCTTCACTGTAAAAGATAAAGAAGATAAAAATAAACTAAATACGAAATCACTCTATTTGTATTATTACGATCAGCTATCAAGTACACAGAAGGCAATTTATGGGGAACTTTATGATGTACTTCAGAAGCCGGTTTCCGAGTATTCATTCAAGAAACTTGTTAAGAAGGAAGACTTTGCGACGGCAATTCTAGCATTCAACTATGACTTCCCTGAAGCTTACTGGATGTGGGACTATCGTTACTTGACGGATGATTATGGAAAAGTTAAGAAGGTCAAATTCCAAGTTCCCGAAGACTACGCTGAAACACAAGCACAAGTTGACCAAATTGTAGATAATGTAGTTGGGGCTGTCGCAAGCGCAAGTGATTACGAGAAGATCAAGTATTTCTACGATTGGATTATCAACTGGACAGTTTATGAAGACAATAAATGTGACCAGAATTATACAAGCGTGTTCCTCTTCCGAAAGAGTATCTGTGCTGGTTATTCAAGAGCCTTCCAGTATCTCTGTAAGAAGGCAGGCATCAAGTGTGCGACCGTTCGTGGTCAAACAAATTAAGCGCATGCTTGGAACTTTGTAGAGTTAAATGGTAAGTACTACTGGATTGATGTGACTTGGGGAGATCCGATCAATGATGATGGTAGCTAGTCACTTGTTTACTATTACTTCATGGTAACGGACGAAGTGTTATTCCGTACACATTATTCTTTAAATGGAACAGTTGTAATTGGTGATTCTTCGTTTGAAGCGTTCAAATTCCCACAGTGTACAGATAACTCTCTCTCATACTATGTTCAAAATGGGGCGTATTTCCAAACAGATGACTACTATACGATTAGAGACTATGTGTTGCAGAAGCTGTATGAAGATCCATACCAAAAGATTTCATTCCAGATTGGTGATCAAGCATCCTTCCAAGTAGCTGTTGAGCAATTATTGTCACAGAACTATCGATATATTACGAATATCTTTAGCGAGTATTTCCCAGGAAGATATTGGTATAATGCCATCACGAAAGATGATGTTGGTGTCATCACTGTACAAATCGTTTCATAAAAATAACTGTGTAATATCTTGATAAATAGTCTCAAGAGTTACACAGTTTTTTCTATAGAGAAGACTTAAGGATTATCCTAGGTCTAATTAAAATGTAATCTCCTCTTGGTGAGAGCCGTACATATACTCATCTACAGTATAGATAACTCGATCTTTGACAAGAGATACTGGATCATTATGTAAAGTACCTTCACGTACCTTTGTGTATGCGATTGGCATAAATTGGCTCAATAGACCAAGAGGTACGCCATCCTTAAAGTTTTCAAATAAAACTTTTTGTGCTGCTACAACTTCATCGACTGGCATATAGTAACGGGAACGATCGCTGAAGGAGAATTTACGCTTGTATGCAATTTCTTCAGGTGTACCGTGATAATGCTTGATATAGTACTTTGGATTCTTGAGCATTGCGTCATCTAGTACTTCGATGAAGTGACTCTGTTTTTCAGGCTGATCTTTTAATAGCTCCTTTTCGGCATATGCTAATGCAAATAAGGCTTCACGCATCATGTAGGTTAGACCAGGACCAACCTTTAAGATACCAACCCCATCTTCGACTAGTTCACGAAGACTGATCTTTGTTTGATAATCGGTAGAATGCCCTTCAAATACAAGATTATTATATTCTTTGATGGAAGCCATTAGGTCGACTGCTTTAGAACGGTCGTATGGTGTGCAACCAGCATCTTTTTCTTCAACACCAGGTTGTACAACAACACCAATTACATGTTTCCAAGCTTCGTCTAATTGATGATCATGGAATGCTTTCTCAAATGTTGCAACTGTCTGTTTGAAGTCAGAAACCTTTGTGACTTGTAGACCAGTTTCTACTGCCTCTTGAGAGCCGCCTGGGATAGGCACTTCAGAACCAACAATATAAACAGGATGCAATGCGTCAGGATTATCTTTCAGAAGTTGTTGGTAAGCTTCCTCTGCTACAACAGCGAGTTCTGCACCACGTCTAGCAATGACTTCATCACTTAAACGAACGTTTGGGTCATCACTTGCGACTTTCATTGATGTATCGATATGAATCTTCGTAAAGCCAGCAAGCACAAACTGACGGATTAATTCAGAAGCTTCTTGCATTGCCTTTTCTTCATCATACTGCACGAATGTTAATGGGCCTAAGTGATCGCCGCCCAAAATGATACGGTCCATAGGCAAGTCTTCAAGTTTTGCAAGTTCTTCAACAAATTGCATGAAATCTTTAGGTTTCATACCGGTATAGCCACCATATTGGTCAACCTGGTTAGCTGTCGCTTCAATAAGCAATACGGAATTAGTTTCTTTCGCACGCTGCATACATGCACGTAATACCAACTCATTTGCAGTACAAGCAGAGTAAATACCGACAGCTTTACCTTGTTTCTGCAAACGAACAATGTGTTTTAATGGATGTTCTCTCATGACAAAATCCTCCTAATTAAATTATACAACAGGGTGGATGAATTAATTGTTAATGAATTTGCATTTTTAGAGGATATAATAGATATATCAGTATAAAAAACATTTTTTTGATATTGGAGAAGCTATGATAAAAGCATATACACAGGAAGGCACAAAGCATGTCAACCAAGATGTCTTTGGTTGGCAAGGAAATATGGCATGGGTCATCGATGGCGCAACGCCTCTTTTTGGTGATGATTTTCTTGGTGGAAATGATGTACAGAAAAGTGTGAGAAAGATATCGAACGCGCTCAAGAAGTTTGTGAATAATCAAGATTCTTTGGCGGATATTTTATACCATGCATGCAAATCTGTAGAAAAAGAATATCGTAAAACAATTCCTGGATATGATTTGATTGAGAAATATAAACTACCTACTTTTGCGGTGGTTATTGTTAGAGTGAATGATAATACTGTTGAATGGTATGGATTGGGTGATTGTGAGATATACATGCATGATACAGTGTATCGTGATGAATCTTTTGATAGAATCAACAAACGTAATCAAAAGGAAGTCGCTGATAAGTTGGCATTACATCGTGAGACAAGGATGTTATTGAACAATGAAAAGCATCCAGAGGGATATTGGATAGGATCATTGGACGCAGTTGGATGTATGCATGGGAAACAGGGTAGTGTTGCAATCGAGAATATCAAGAATATCTATCTTTATAGTGATGGAATGTCAACGGTATTGCGGGATAAAGCTGTGATGAAGAATGGGTATGATATTGATAGTCTTGTTTTTGAAAAATACATACAGAAGAACCGTTCTTTAACAACCGATGATATTACAATTCTTCAGCTGCGCTTGAAAGGGGAATAAGATGATCAAGGGAATATTATTTGATTTTGATGGTACACTTAGTAACCGTGTTGAGTCAGCGTACTTTATGTATCGTTGGATGGTACATGAGATGTTACCGGAAATGGATGTGTATGATATAGAGTTTGAAAGAATCGTACAGCGTTGTATGTTGTGGGATGAATACGGAACGATTAACAAAGTACATGTATTAGAACTGTTAAAGAAACATTATGTGCCTGATTTGGATGTGGAGGTGTGGAAGGAAAAATGGTATACGACATTCCATGAATTCCAAGTTGAAATGCCACATTCCTATGAAGTTCTGACGGAATTAAAAAAGAAATATAAGATAGGTATCATCACAAACGGTGCTGAACAATCTCAATCTGTGAAGATTGATTATCTAGATATGCGTAAATATTTTGATACCGTAATTATCAGTGGTGCATTTGGCGTTCATAAACCAGATGTATCCATTTACGAGAGGGCAGCTAGCGATCTAGGTTTAAAATGTGAAGAAATTGCGTTTATTGGAGACACCTTTGCGACTGATATTGTAGGTGCGGTACGTGCTGGGATGATGCCGATTTGGTATTGTTATGAGCATCGTGGTATCTCCCTGTATGAAGTGAAACAGGTAAGCAACTATGATGAAATCCGTGATATGTTCCTTGTAAATACAGAGTGGAACCAGTAAATAATTGAAAATATATGCTAAAAAGGCCTGATAATAGGTCTTTTTCTAACAATATAATATATATAAAACAAAAACAGCTTAGGTTTACCCATGAAATAAAAGTGAAATGCAACTGCTTTCATATAAAAACAAACATATTTTTGTTCAAAAACCTTCAAAAATCATCACGAAATAAAATGTATAAAAATATCAAAAAAAGTGATTGCAAAAGGGTTTTAGTAGTGTTACTATATTGAAGCACTCGTGTAGATGTGGAAGATTGCTGGCACGCCGATGTGCGTTGTCACAGCATGGTGTGATAACCAGGGAACTTCCACGGAGCGATCCGCCACAAGATGGCGGAGTGAATATAAGGAGGAAAAATTCATGGCAAAGAACTCAGTAAGAATTCGTCTGAAGGCTTACGAGAACAGAAGCTTAGACGCTGCTAGCGAAAAGATCGTTAAGACAGCTACAAGCCACGGCGCAAAGAAAATCGTTGGACCTGTTCCGCTGCCTACTGAGCGTGAAGTGATTACAGTACTTCGCGCTGTCCACAAGTACAAGGATGCTCGTGAGCAATTCGAAATCCGTACACACAAGAGATTGATCGAAATTATCGGCCCATCCGCAGAAACAATCGATGCATTAAGTAGATTGGATTTGCCTTCTGGAGTTGATATCGAAATCAAGTTGTAGAAAGGAACAGAGGTAAATACAAATGAAGGGTATTTTAGGACGTAAGCTTGGTATGACCCAGGTATTCACGATCGAAGGAACTCTGATTCCTGTAACAGTGATCGATGTAAAACCGAACGTTGTACTACAAAAGAAAACAAAGGAAGTTGATGGCTACGAAGCAGTTCAGCTAGGTTATGAGGATGTTAAGGAACAACGTTCCAACAAGCCTGCTATCGGACATGCTAAGAAAGCTAATACAGCTCCTAAGCATTACATCAAGGAACTCAGAGCTGATGAAATGATGAACCTTGAAGTAGGTGCTGAAGTTAAGGCTGACTTGTTCAAGGCTGGTGACGTTGTAGACGTACAGGGAACAAGTAAGGGTAAGGGTTACAGCGGAACCATCGTTCGTAACAACGCTGCTCGTGGACCAATGACACACGGTTCAGGCCATCACAGACATATCGGCTCTCTTGCAACTAATGGTCGTAACAACGGCGTAGTTAACAAGGGTACAGTAATGCCTGGTCAAGAAGGTGTTTACACAACAACTAATCAGAACTTAACAATCGTTAAGGTTGACGCTGAAGAAGGATACATCCTTGTAAAGGGCAATGTTCCAGGACCACGTAAGGGATTGGTTGTTATCAAGACAACAGTTAAGCCAGTTAAAGAAGTTGCAGTTCCTGAATTAATTTCTTATGAAGGCGTTTCTGTTGCAGAGGAACTAGAAAAGGTTTCTGAAACAATCGAAGCTGAATTAGCTGCAGCACCTGTAGCTACAGAAGCTGAAGGAAAGTAGAGGATTTGATCAATGGCTAAAATTGATGTATTCAATCAGGAAGCTAAGGCTGTTAAGTCCATCGAGCTATCTGATGCTGTATTTGGTATCGAACCAAATCAGCAATCAATGTATGATGCGATCCTCGTCTACCAGGCTGGTTTAAGACAGGGAACACACGCTACATTAACTAGAGCTGAAGTATCCGGAACAGGCAAGAAGCCATTCCGTCAAAAGGGTACTGGTCGTGCTCGTCAGGGTTCTACACGCGCTACACAGTGGAGACATGGTGGTATCGCATTTGGACCACAACCTCGTAAGTATGATTTCAAGCTAAATCGCAAGGTTCGTCAGTTAGCTTTACGTTCTGCGTTGAGTGAAAAACTTCAGGAGAGTTCATTAACTGTTCTTGAGAATTTATCATTCGATGAGATCAAGACAAAGAAGGCTGTAGCTTTAATGAATGCTTTCGGATTCGACCGCAAGACATTATTTGTGGCTGAAGCTGATGAAGACTTCGACAATGCATATGTTTCAATGAGAAATATTCCAAATGCATTAGTTGTAACGGTGTCAAGCTTAAACGTTTATGACATTGTAAATGCTGATAAGGTAGTCTTCACAGAAAAGGCTGCTGAAAAGGCTGGGGAGGTATTTGCATAATGAGCGCACGTGACATTATTGTTAGACCACTCGTAACAGAAAAGACAATGAAGCTTCAAGACAGCTTCAACAAGGTAACGTTTGAAGTTGCTAAGAACGCAAACAAAGTTTCTGTTGCTCAGGCAATCAAGGAAATCTACAACATTAAAGTAGAAGGCGTTAACATCGTTAACGTTCATCCTAAGAAGAAGAGAATGGGCCGCTACGAAGGTACAACATCTGCTTATAAGAAGGCAATTGTTACATTACCAGAGGGTGCTTCAATCGATATCTTCAATAGCGAGAAATAAGAGAATCAACTATCGGAGGAATTCGCTATCTCCGGAAAATTGCGAAAGGAAAGTAAAAGAAAATGGCAATCGTAAAATACAAGCCTACCAGTGCCGGACGTAGAAATATGTCCACTCTGAGTAATGACCGTATCACAAAGTCAACTCCAGAGAAGAGCCTGCTTGCGCCACTAAACAAAAAGGGTGGACGCAACAACACAGGACGCATTACTACTCGTCATCAGGGTGGAGGCGTTAAGCAAAAGTATAGAATTATCGACTTTAGAAGAAACAAGGATAATGTTCCTGCTAAAGTTGCTGGAATCGAATATGATCCAAACAGAAATGCAAATATTGCATTATTGCACTATTTAGATGGTGAAAAGCGTTATATCATCTGTCCAGCGGACTTACATGTTGGTGACACAGTCATCTCTGGTGAAGCGGTGGATATCAAGATTGGTAACGCGATGGAATTGAAGAACATTCCGGACGGAACTGTAGTTCACAATATCGAACTTACAGCTGGTAAGGGTGGACAGATGGCACGTGCTGCTGGATGTTCTGCTCAGATCCTTGGTTCTGAAGGAAACTTCGTAACTCTTCGTTTATCATCTGGTGAAGTTCGCCGTGTTCATAGCAACTGCCGTGCAACAGTTGGCGCAGTTGGTAACGGTGATTATAACTTAATTAGTTTAGGTAAAGCTGGTCGTTCCAGATGGATGGGTATCCGTCCTACAGTACGTGGTTCTGCAATGAACCCTGTTGATCACCCACACGGTGGTGGTGAAGGCAGAGCACCAGTTGGACGTAAGTCACCTATGACACCATGGGGCAAGAAGGCTATGGGTGTTAAGACTCGCAAGCCAAAGAACAAGAGTAACCAGTACATCGTCAGAAGACGTAATGGAAAATAGTTGAAAGGAGAACATAAAAAATGTCAAGAAGTTTGAAAAAAGGCCCATTCTGTGACGCTAGCTTATTAAAGAAGGTTGAAGCACAGAATGAAGCACATAAAAATGAAGTAATTAAGACATGGTCTCGCCGTTCAACGATTTTCCCTAGCTTCGTTGAGCACACATTCGCTGTTCATAACGGTAAGGAACATGTTCCGGTTTATGTAACAGAAGACATGGTTGGACACAAGCTTGGTGAATTCGTACCAACACGTAAGTTCGGCGGTCATGGCGACGACAAGAAGGCGTAAGGAGGAAAAATAACATGGATGTAAGAGCAACAGCAAAGACAGTTCGTTTCACTCCTCGTAAAGTTCGTCTTGTCTTAGACATGGTACGTGGAAGAAGCGTTGAAGAAGCATTGGCAATCTTAAAGTTCACTCCTAACCACGCAGCTACAGCAGTAGCTAAGGTTGTAAAGAGCGCAGCTGCCAACGCAACAAATAACAATCAATTAAATGCAGAGAACCTATATATCAAGGCTTGCTATGCAAATGAAGGCGTAGTCCTTAAGCGTTTCATGCCTAGAGCTAAGGGTAATGCGGCACAGATTTTAAAGAGAACAAGCCACATCACAGTTGTGGTTTCGGATGAGAAGTAAGGGAGGAAGGTCAGAACATGGGACAGAAAGTTAGCCCAATCGGCATGCGCGTCGGCGTAATCCGTGACTGGGATTCTAGATGGTACGCAAATAAAGCTGATTTCGGAGATCTTCTGAACGAAGATGTCAAGGTTCGTAATTTCTTGGAAAAGGAATTAAAGGATGCATATATCTCTCGCGTAGAGATTGAACGTACAAGCAAGAAGGACGTTAAGGTTATCGTTCGTTGTGCTCGTCCAGGTGCTATGCTTGGAAAAGATGGCGACAAGGATAAGATGGAAGTTCTGAAGAAGAAGTTATCTAAGTTAACAGGTGGCAAGAACGTTAAGGTTGACGTAATTGCTGTAGCAAATCCTGACTTAGATGCTCGTCTTGTTGCACGTCGTATCTGTGAACAGTTGGAAGCACGTCAGTCCTTCCGTATTGCACAGAAGAAGGCAATTCAACAGACAATGCGCTCTGGTGCTAAGGGCATTAAGACATTGGCTAAGGGCCGTTTAGGCGGTGCAGAAATCGCCCGTCAGGAAGGTTATGCAAGAGGTGTTGTTCCTCTTCATACACTCAGAAGTGATATTGACTACGCTGCTGAAGAAGCAACTACAACTTATGGTAAGTTAGGTGTTAAGGTTTGGATCTGCCGTGGTGAAGTTCTTCCAGGGCAAATGGTTAAGGAACCAGAGGCTCCTAGCCGTCCAGCAAGAAATGACCGCAGAAATAACAGACGTGGTGGCCGTAATGACAGAAAGCCGGCAGGCAATCGCGCTGCACGTCCTGCTCAAGTAGAAGCTGCTCCTGTAGCAGAAGAAGCTAAAGGAGGTCAAGAATAAATATGTTAATGCCAAATAGAACAAAATACAGAAGACCTCATCGTTTAAGTTATGAAGGAAAGTCAAAGGCTGGCACAAAGTTGGCATTTGGTGAATTCGGATTAGTTGCTGATGAAGGCGCTTATGTAAGCAGTAACCAGTTGGAAGCTGCGCGTATCGCTATGACACGTTATATGAACCGTGGTGGTAAGGTTTGGATCAAGGTGTTCCCACAACTCGCAAAGACAAAGAAGCCTTTAGAAGTACGTATGGGTTCCGGTAAAGGTTCTCCAGACCATTGGGTAGCGGTAGTTCAAAAGGGAAGAATCCTATTTGAAATTGCTGGTGTAAGCGAAGAAGTTGCTCGTGAGGCATTACGTCTTGCAGCAAACAAGCTCTGTGTAAAGACACGCTTTATAAAGAAGACAGCAGAGGAGGCTAAATAAACATCATGAATGTGAAGGAAATCAGAGATCTAAGTAATGAAGAACTCGAGAAGGAAGTCACATCTTTGAAGGAAGAACTGTATACTCTGCGCTTTGCACAGGCTACAGGAAACCTCGAGAATCCTGCTCGAATGAGAGATATCAAGAAGACTATCGCTCGTATTAAGACAGTATTAACAGAACGCGCAAGTGCGCAGGCTAAATAAAGGAGGGGCTAAAAATGGAAGAAAGAAATAGACGTAAAGTCCTTCGCGGAACAGTTGTTTCCGATAAGATGGACAAGACAATTGTCGTTGAAATCGCTACTACAAAGAGCCATCCTTTATATGGCAGACGTGTTAAGTATTCTAATACTTTCAAGGCTCATGACGAAAACAATGAAGCTCATATTGGCGACGTTGTAGAAGTTATGGAAACAAGACCATTAAGTAAGGATAAGTATTTCCGCTTAGTGAAGATTATTGAAAAAGCAGTAATTCTTTAAGGCACAGGAGGAGAAAATATGATTCAGAATGAAAGCAGATTGAACGTTGCTGACAACACCGGTGCCAAAGAAGTATTGGTTATCAGATGTTTAGGCGGCAGTAAGCGCAAGAACGCTAATATCGGTGATATCGTTGTATGTGCAGTTAAGAAGGCTTCACCTAACGGATCCGTTAAGGAGGGCCAGGTTGTTAAGTGTGTAATTGCTCGTACAGTCTATGGTATCCGTCGCGAAAACGGCAGTTACATTAAGTTTGACGACAATGCGGCTGTCATCATCAAAGAGGACAACACACCGGTCGGAACACGTATCTTCGGTCCGGTTGCTAAGGAACTCCGTGATAAGGGATTTATGAAGATTGTTTCCCTTGCTCCGGAAGTGTTATAAGGAGGCCGAATCGATGAAAATCAAGACAGGCGATACAGTCAAAGTAATCAGCGGCCACTACAAGGGAACTGTTGCTGAAGTTAAGGCAGTTAATCCAAAGACAAACAAGGTTATCGTTGAAGGCGTTAATGTTGTTAAGAAAACTTTGAAGCCAACACAGCAGAACCCAGAGGGTGGCATTGTTGAAAAGGAAGCACCAATCGATGCTTCTAATGTAATGCTCTATGACAAGAAGGCAAAGGCAGTTAGCCGCGTATCTATCAAGGTAGATGACAAGGGTAAGAAAGTTCGCGTTTACAAGAAGTCCGGAGCAGAAGTTAAAGGAGGCAAGAAATAATGAACCGTTTATTAGAAAAGTACACGGAAACAGTTAAGCCTTCCTTAATGAAGGAATTCAACTATACAAGTACAATGCAGGCACCAAAGATCGTTAAGGTTGTTATCAACATGGGTGTTGGTGATGCAATTGCTAATTCAAAACTTCTCGACGAAGCTGTTGAAGAATTAACATTAATCGCTGGTCAAAAGCCAGTAATCACAAAGGCTAAGAAGTCTATTGCAAACTTCAAGCTTCGTGAAGATATGCCTATCGGATGTAAGGTTACATTACGTGGCGAAAGAATGTATGAATTCTTAGATAAGTTATTCAATATTTCTCTTCCACGTGTACGTGACTTCCGTGGTGTAAGTGCTACAGCATTTGACGGTCGTGGTAACTACACATTAGGTGTTAAGGAACAGTTAATCTTCCCTGAAATCAACTTCGATAAGGTTAACAAGGTTCGTGGTATGGATATCGTTATCGTAACAACTGCGCAATCTAATCAAGAAGCATATGCATTGCTCAAAGGAATGGGCATGCCATTTGCTAAGTAGAAAGAGGAGAGCTGAGAATGGCAAAAACAAGTTTAAAAGTTAAGCAGTCACGTCCTGCTAAGTTCTCCACACGCGAGTACACACGTTGCGAGAGATGTGGACGTCCACATTCAGTATTAAGAAAGTACAAATTATGCCGTATCTGCTTCCGTGAATTGGCTTACAAGGGCCAGATTCCTGGAGTTAAGAAGGCAAGCTGGTAAGGAGGTAGCACGAGATGAATATGACAGATCCTATTGCTGACATGCTTACAAGAATCCGTAATGGAGTTCAAGCACGCATGACAACAGTTGATGTAGCTCCAGCTTCAAAGGTTAAGGTTGAAATTGCTAAGATCTTAAAGAGTGAAGGCTATATTGATAACTACGCTGTAACAGGCGAAGGAATTGAAAAGAAGATCGTTGTTACTCTCAAAGATGGTCGCGTAATCAGTGGCATCAAGAGAATATCTAAGCCAGGTCTTCGCGTTTATGCTAAGGGTGATGAAATTCCTAAGGTATTAAACGGATTAGGCATTGCTATCATTTCCACATCAAATGGAATGATGACAGATAAACAAGCACGCAAATTACACATTGGCGGTGAAGTTATCGCCTACGTGTGGTAATTAGAGAAAGGAAATAAAAATGTCACGTATCGGAAATAAAGCGATTACCGTTCCTGCTGGCGTAGAAATTACTATCGGTGCAGGTAATGAGGTGACTGTAAAAGGCCCTAAGGGAACACTGACAAAGAAGTTCTCTCCATTAATGGAGATCAGTGTGGACGCAGGTGTCGCTACAGTTAAGCGTCCAAATGAAGAGAAACATACAAAGCAGTTACATGGTACAACTCGTGCCTTGCTAGCTTCCATGGTTGAAGGTGTTCACACAGGCTTTGTTAAGAAGATGAAGATTGTAGGTATTGGTTACCGTGCAGCTTTATCAGGTAATAAACTAACTCTTAACGTTGGTTTCTCACACCCAGTAGAATTTGAAGTACCATCAGATGTTAAGGTTGAAGTACCAGATGCTTCATCTATCAACGTAAGTGGTATTGACAAGCAGATTGTAGGTCAGTTTGCAGCAGTAGTTAGAGCTACTAAGAAGCCAGAACCATACGGTGGAAAGGGTATTCGTTATGTTGACGAAGTTGTTCGCCGTAAGGAAGGTAAGACTGCAGCTGCCAAGAAGTAAGGGAAAGGAGAGACTAAGTAATGATTAAATTAGCAAATAAAAATGCAGAACGTATTCGTCGTCATAAGCGTGTACGTAACGTCGTAAACGGTACTCCTGAGTGCCCAAGACTAAATGTATTCCGTTCCAATGCAAATATCTATGCACAGGTAATCGATGATACAACAGGTACAACTTTATGTGCTGTAAGTTCTCTTGAATTGAAGCTAGAGAATGGCGGTAACATTGAAGCAGCTAAGAAGGTTGGCACAGCAATCGCTAATAAGTGCAAAGAAGCTAAGATTGAAACAGTACGTTTCGACCGTGGCGGTTATGTATATCATGGAAGAGTCCAGGCTTTAGCTGATGCAGCTAGAGAAGCTGGCTTGAAGTTCTAAGGAAGGAGAGTACGAAATGCAGAACGATAAGAAGAGTTTCAAGAAACGCGAACCAAAAGAGTTCGAAGAAGTAGTAGTCTCCATTAACCGTGTCAGCAAGACCGTAAAGGGTGGACGTAGAATGCGCTTTGCAGCACTAGTTGTTGTTGGTGATAAGAAGGGTAGAATCGGATTTGGTATGGGTAAAGCAGCCGAAGTTCCAGATGCTATCAAGAAGGCTACAGAAGCAGCTACAAAGAATGTATTCAGAGTTAATCTTGTTGATAACTATCGTACAGTTCCACATGCAATTAAGAGCAAGCACAGTTCAACAACTGTATTCTTGGCTCCAGCTGCACCTGGTACTGGTGTTATCGCCGGTGGTGAAGTACGTTCCGTATTAGAGCTTGCTGGTGTATCTGATGTCCTTTCTAAGGTTATTGGTTCACGCACACCTGTCAATGTGGTTTATGCAACATTAGAAGCATTAAAGGGTATGCGTACAGTAGATGAAATTGCTAAGACTCGCGATAAGAAAGTCGCTGAGATTCGATAAGGAGGGTCCTGATGAAACTAAATGAATTAACATATACAGAAGGTTCCCGTTCTAACAGAAAGAGAATCGGTCGTGGCCAAGGTTCCGGTACAGGTAAGACTTCCGGAAAGGGTCACAAAGGTCAGAACGCTCGTAGCGGCGGTGGTGTTGCGATCGGATTTGAAGGTGGACAGACTCCGTTCTTCAAGAGAATGCCTAAGAGAGGTTTCACAAACTATACTCGTAAGGAGTATGCAATTGTTAACGTTGAGGACTTAAACAAGTTTGAAGATGGCGTAACAGTTGACTACGAAGCTCTTAAGGCTGTAGGCCTTGTTAAGAAGCACCTCGATGGTGTTAAGGTACTTGGTTGCGGTAAACTTGAGAAGAAACTCACTGTTAAGGCTGAGAAGTTCTCAAAGACAGCACAGAGTGCTATTGAAGCAGCAGGCGGAAAAGTAGAGGTACTCTAATATGATGCATACGTTCGTCAGCTTGTTTAAAAATAAGGAAACTCGCAATAGAATATTCTTTACTTTAGCAATGCTGCTGATCTATCGCGTCGGAGCTGCTCTAACTGTTCCGGGTGTAAATACGGAAACGCTAGCTCAATCACTTGCAAATAACTCACTACTCAGCATAATGAATATGCTGGGTGGTGGTGCACTTGAAAGACTATCCATCTTTGCGATGGGTGTTACACCATATATCACTGCAAGTATTATCATTCAACTATTATCCATGGATGTTATTCCGTCATTAACGGAAATGACAAAGTCTGGACAAACAGGTCGAATGAAGATTGAACGAATTACTAGATACTTGGGAGTTGTGTTGGCATTTGTTCAGGCATATTCCTTGGTATATGGATTCGATAAACAGTATAGAGTCCTGACAAATGCAAATGTTTCAGGATACTTATATACTGCAACCGTCATGACTGCGGGATCCATGTTCCTCATCTGGATTGGTGACCGTATCTCGATGAAGGGTATCGGTAATGGTTTATCCATTATCATCTTCGCGGGTATTGTTTCTAATATGCCAGCAGCATTCATGCAGGTATATCAGATTCTTGCTGGTGGAACAACGCAGGGTGAATTGTTTAATGGTATTCTACAGTTCGCATTGTATTGTGTCCTATATCTAGCGGTTATTGTATTCGTAATTATTATGGAAACAGCAGTACGTAAGATTCCTATCCAGTATACAAACAGTTCCGCAGCACGTAGTGGTAGTGATATTACATTCTTGCCACTCAAAATTAATAGTGCATCTGTAATCCCTGTCATTTTTGCACAGAGTATTATGATGGCTCCACAGATTGTAATTAGTTTTATTAATACTGACCTGTATAATAAACTAAGCCAGTGGCTCTCATTGAGTACACCAACCGGTCTTGGACTCTATGCATTATTAACAATCCTGTTCACATTCTTCTATACTGACTTGCAGGTAGATCCAGAAAAGGTTGCTGAAAACCTTGGTAAGTCTGGTGCTTATATCCCTGGTATTCGTCCAGGGAATGAGACAAAGACATATCTGCATAAGGTATTAAACCGAATTACAGTACTTGGCGCAATTGGATTGACACTAATTGCTGTAGTTCCTTATTTACTAACCATGTTTACTCCACTATCCCAAGCAACTGCTGTAGGTGGAACTGGTATCATCATTGTTGTCGGTGTCGCAATGGAAACTGTTAAACAATTGAAGGGTCAATTAACACAGAAGCAGTACAAGGGGTTCTTGAGATAAGTTTGGGAAGAGGTAATAAGATATGAATATTCTGATCATGGGTCCTGCAGGAGCAGGAAAAGGCACAATGTCTGACCTAATCCTAAAGGAATACAATATTGCACACATCTCTACTGGTGATATGCTACGAGAGAATGTGCGTAACAGCACAGCTTTAGGCCTTGAGGCTCAAAGCTATATGAATCAAGGCAAACTTGTACCAGATGATTTAATAAACGCAATGGTTGAAGATCGTATTCAACAACCGGATTGTGCAAATGGTTATCTGTTAGATGGATTTCCACGTACATTAGTACAGGCTGAAGTCTTTGACAAGATTGCTGAGAAGATTGGAAAAAAAGTTGAT
Source organism: Solobacterium moorei (assembly GCF_036323475.1). Classification (GTDB taxonomy): domain Bacteria; phylum Bacillota_I; class Bacilli_A; order Erysipelotrichales; family Erysipelotrichaceae; genus Bulleidia; species Bulleidia moorei. The sequence goes on along the minus strand of NZ_AP028934.1, from coordinate 2,438,209 downwards.
ACTGTTATTGACTTGCAGGTGAAGTTCGAAATTCTAGAAGAAAGAATTACCGGACGTCGCATCTGTCCAAAGTGCGGGGCAATATATCATATTCATAATCACCCAAGTAAAGTTGAAGGCGTATGTGATGTTTGCGCAAGTGAACTACAGCAGCGTAAAGACGATACAGTCGAACAATTAAAAGTTCGTATGGAAGGTTATGAATCAAGCACAAAGCCGGTCATTGAATATTATGAACAAAAAGGTGTAGTAACACATATTGATGCTGCACAAACACCGGATAAAGTATTTGAAGATATTAAAAAAGCTCTTGAGAAGAATGCTTAAAAATATTGAGTTGGAAAGGGATTTAAACCCTTTCCAGAACTCATATAAAGAAAGTGAGTAAGATGAGCAAACAGGACGTTATTGAAATTGATGGCATTGTGGAAGAAACCCTTCCTAATGCAAATTTCCTAGTGAAGCTTCAAAATGGTCACGAGATCCGTGCCCACGTTGCTGGTAAAATCCGTATGAACTACATTCGCATTTTACCGGGAGACCGGGTCACCGTTGAAATTTCACCATATGATTTAACACGTGGGCGAATTACCTACAGACATAAGTAAAAGTTTTTGGTAGAATTGTCCAGGAGGCAAATAAAAATGAAAGTAAGACCATCTGTAAAACCAATTTGTGATAAGTGCAGAGTGATCAAGCGCAAGGGCGTTGTTATGGTCATCTGTGAAAACCCTAAGCATAAGCAGAGACAGGGTTAATTAAAGGGAGGATAACTAAATATGCCACGTTTTGCTGGTGTCGATATTCCGCGTAACAAAGTTATCGGCGTATCATTGACATACATTTATGGAATCGGCCCTACAACAGCTAAGAATATCCTTGCTGCTTGTGGAATCGACGAAAACACACGTACAAACGACTTAACGGAAGCTCAGGAAACTGCAATCCGCGAAAAGATTGATGCTATTAAGACTGAGGGTGACCTCCGCCGTGATAGAGCATTAGATATCAAGCGACTAATGGAAATCGGTTCATACCGTGGAATCCGCCATAGAAGAGGATTACCAGTTCGTGGACAACGTACACGTACAAATGCTCGTACAAGAAAAGGTCCACGTCGTACTGTCGCTAATAAGAAGAAGTAATAGGAGGGTATAATGGCAGCTAACACAAAGAAAAAAGGCGCTGTGATTCGTAAGAAGAAGGCCCGCCGCAATGTAGTAAAAGGTATTGCTCATATTCATTCAACATTCAACAACACAATCGTTACTATTTCTGATGAAGCAGGTAACGTTATTTCTTGGAGCTCAGCTGGTGCATTAGGCTATAAGGGTTCACGTAAGTCTACTCCTTATGTTGCACAGTTATGCGCTGAAGCAGCTGGTAAAGCAGCTGTTCAACAGGGTATGAAGAGCGTAGAAGTAAATGTTAAGGGACCAGGTGCTGGTCGTGAATCAGCAGTTCGTTCTTTACAGACAGCAGGTTTAGAGATTACCGTTATTAATGATGTAACTCCGATCCCTCATAACGGATGTCGTCCGCCAAAGAGACCGCGTGGATAATCATTAGAACAGGAGGATTGAAGCATGCAAAAATTTGAACGCGCCGATTTCGAAGTACAGGAATATGTAGAATCTGAAAATTATGGTAAGTTTGTTCTTTCTCCATTAGAGAGAGGATTTGGTACAACAATCGGGAATGCGCTTCGCAGGGTCCTGCTTTCATCCCTACCGGGAGCTGCAGTATTCTCCATCAAGGTTGATGGCGTATACCACGAATTTACATCTATCCCAGGTGTGAGAGAAGACGTTTCCATGATTATCTTGCAGTTAAAGCAATTAGTCATGAAGATTGAGGACGATGAGGTCTATACATTACAGATTTCTGCGAAGGGACCATGCACAATCACTGCTGGTGATATTATTTGCCCAGCTCAAGTTGAAGTTATTAACAAAGACTTGGAGATTGCGCACCTAGAAAAAGACGTAACATTAGAGATGGAATTAAAGGCTAAGAATGGCCGTGGTTATATTAGTGCTGATTTAAACAAGCAACTAAACCAGGGTTCCTCTCAAGGAATTGGTACAGTATTTACTGACTCTATTTACACACCAGTTGAAAAAGTTGCTTACAACGTTGAACCAACACGTGTAGGTGAAGATGTTAAATATGATGCTGTTACACTCGAGGTTTGGACTGATGGTTCCATCAATCCACAAAAAGCGATTGCAATGGCAGCTAAGATTTTAATGGATCACTTAGATATCGTTGCTGGTATTAACGATGAAGTACTACAAATGGATGAAGTACTTAAGGAAGGTAATACAGAGCAGCCAAGTAAGGGACAACAGATGATGATTGAAGATCTTGACTTGTCTGTACGTTCTTATAACTGCTTAAAACGTGCCGGAATTCAGACAGTTGATGAACTGACACAAAAGACCGAGGATGAAATGATGAGAGTCCGTAACCTCGGTAAGAAATCATTAAAAGAGGTTAAGGATAAGCTCATTGAACTTGGTTTGGGCTTCAAGTCCTTTGATTAACAGGAGGAACGTTTATGTGGAATCGTAAATTCGGCAGAAATGCTGATCACCGCAAAGCTATGTTGAGAAACTTAGCTACTTCTGTCATTATGTATGGCAAGGTAGAAACAACAGAAGCTAAAGCTAAAGATATGAGATCTGTAGTGGACGAGTTAATCACTTTAGGTAAAAAGGGTGATTTAGCTGCTCGTCGTCAGGCTGCTGCTTTCGTAAGAAATGTTGTAGCTGATGAAAAGGCAGGACAGACGGTATTAAAGAAGTTATTTGAAGAAGTAGCTCCTAAGTATGCTGATCGCAAGGGTGGATATACACGTGTTGTTAAGACAGGTGTTCGTCGTGGCGATGCTGCTCCAATGGCTTATATCGAATTAGTTTAATCAAAAAGATAGACCGTATATCGATGATATACGGTCATTTTTTTGATTGAGACTTTTTCCATTTTGCTGGCGTGAGTTGATACTGTTCTTTAAATTTACGATTGAAATAACTTTTATCTTTAAATCCAATTAAGGAAGAAATTTCCTCAATTGAGTAATCAGATGTTTTCAAAAGACGACAAGATTCTTCTAACCGGATATATAGTAATTTCTCTGAGAAAGAGAAACCTGTAATACGCTTAAACATCGAAGAAAGATAATCAGGGTTATAAGAGAACTTTGACGCAATATCTTGTAGAGTACATTCATCAAAATGATCTCCCATATACTTTAGAATCTTTCCAAAACGATTTTTAGCAATCATTGTAGAATTTTGCACAACAAGATTTGTAGGGCGTTTCCGATCAAGTAGGGTAAATAGTCCCACTGCAAGTAAATGCTGAAGCTTCACTGAGTAGATATCCGTATGACGAATCTCACGTTTTAAGAACTTGAACAGATTTTTGAAATCGTTGGAGGTATCCGCCTTAAAGAATAGATAATCATGCTCGCATGAATTTCTTGTAGTGATAAAATCATAAATAATTTTACAGTCTGCAATTTGACTATAAAATAGAGAATCAAAAAAAGATTCATTAAAAGAAATAATAGTTATCTTATTGGTCGATGCCCACGTGATATCAGGATGGCAGAGGACGATATCTCCATGATACATTTGGTAATTACGATTTTTAAGATGAATATCGGTGTCTTCATCACAATATAGCATCGATATTGTAGATGTCTTACCATTCGAGGATTTAAATAGTTGAATATCTTTATTTATCATGATGTTTGTTCCTATACACCTAAGATTAAAACACTTTTTAAATAAGAAATACACATTGTGATAAAAATATCAAAATACTATTATCTATGTATAAATCTCAGGGGGGGAATAATGAAGAAGTTTGGCAAGTTAATGTTATCTGCCATGCTCGCATGTAGCTTATTTGGATGTACCCAGAAAGCCGGTGGAGCAAAAGACGGAGAATTTTCAGCAAGTGAAAAAGGATTTGGTGGAGATATCAAGGTCACACTAAAGGTTAGTGGTGGAAAAGTAGAAGATGTAACAATTGATGCATCAAAAGAAACGCCTGATAAGGGTGGAGCTGCAGCGGAACAATTAGCAAAGGAAATCAAAGAAAAGCAGAGTCCTAATGTGGATGTAGTGTCTGGTTCAACAATTTCCAGTAAAGCAATTATCAAAGCGGCTAAGTCTGCTTTCGAACAAGCTGGACTAAAAGTTGAGGATACTGCAGCTAAAAAAGGAGAAGATGAAACTGTAGATACAGATGTATTAGTTGTTGGTATGGGAGCATCAGGAACTCTTGCGGCGTTAGCAGCTAGTGAAGCAGGTGCAAAGGTAATTGGTGTTGAAGCAACTGATGTTCTTGGCGGTTTTGGTAATGCGGCACAGGGTATGTTTGCGATTGGTACAGAACTACAAAAAGAGCGTTATGGTGATCATATGCAGACAAATGAAGAATACTGGTATGAGTTTATGCAAGATCATAACAGCCAATTAGGAAATAGTAGTTTGATTCGTCGCTTTGTGTCAGAAGCTAAGAATACAGTTGCGTACTGTTTAGAGAAAGGTGTAAAGTTCTATCTATCTGAAATGCCTCAGCAGATTGCACACTTTAATACAGATGTTATCTATCATCGTTGGGGCGGTGCAGAACCATTCAAGCATTTTGCAGAACAACTTGAAAAAGATGGTGTTGAAGTAAAATATAATACAACAGCTAAGGAACTTATCACAGATAAAGATGGTAATGTTGTAGGAGCTATCTGTGAAAAGCAGGATGGTGCCAAGTTAACAGTCAATGCAAAATCTGTTATTGTCGCGACAGGATCTTTCGCCGCTAATCAGGAGCTTATGAAAGAAACTTTAGGTGATACTGTATACAATAATGCTATGGTTATTAAAGGTAACCAATTACCAGGCATTGAAATGATGTGGGATAAAGGTGCTGCAAAGGGTGAACTTCTTACAATGAATCATGGTGTAGTGACCAAGGGTGCAGGAGAAGAAACAGTATCTCAATTGAGTTTAAATACACCTATCCTTTGGGTAAATAGCCAAGGTCAACGTTTCATGAATGAAGACTTGTTAAAAGACACAGTAGAGTTTTCATCATCAGTAGTAGCACAAGGTGGTCTTGCATATACAATCTTCGATCAGACAACAGCAGAGCGTTGGACAGATACTACGCAACCTAATACAGGGTCATGGGTACATTACTGGGATCGTTTCGGTATCAAGGATGAAAATGGTAAGCCAACACTATATCATGCGCCAATTGATAAGGATACATGGAACGCAGATTGGAAAGCACTTGAAGATGCTAATGCTGGTAAGATTTGTCAGACTCTAGATGAAGTAGCTGAATTTATCGGTTGCGATAAGGAAACATTGAAGGAAACAATCGCTAAATATAATACTTTTGTTAAGAATGGTAGTGATACAGATTTCTTTAAGGATCCACAGGATTTAACATATACTGTTGAAAATGGTCCGTTCTATGTAACTTGTGGACACTCTGGTGTACTTGGTGCTTTAGGTGGGGTAAATACAACAGATAAACTTGAAGTATTAACAGATGATTACAAAGTAATTAAAGGTCTATACGCTACAGGAAACAATGTTTCTGGTGTAAGTGTAGCAGCTTATCAAAATGTTGAAGGTGTAGGTCTTGGATTCTCCTTAACATCTGGTAGATTAGTAGGTCAAGAAGCTGCTGAATACGCAAAGAAGTAAGATTGTATAAAATTGTATAAATATGATGGGGGTAATTCAAATGGCTCAATTTTCAACGAAAGTTCCTTTTCAACGAAAGTTCCCCATTTTTAGGGCTAAAGAGAAGAAACATTTTACTGTAATAGTGTACTTATAAGATATTTTGTGATATTGAATATGTATAGACAGGCGATTTGGGCATACGAAAGCTCGGCTTTCAATGATGGTTTAAATTTTTTCTCATCGAAAGTTCCTTTTTGTAGGTTAGGGATATGTGCCAAATCGGCTAGTGGATGATAGGTGTAAGCTTAACTTGTTTGATGTTGAGGTGAGTCAACTTGTTAAGACTTAACACCTTTTTGTTTAGTGATAGAGCGGCGATATCGATAGGTGAATTGTAGTTTAAGGATCTACGAGGATAATTGTTTACCATGTCAGACACATAGTTGATGTCCTTCTGGGTCAATGCATTCATACTCTTTCCCTTTGGAACACATTCTCTAAAGTGTTCATGGTTCTTCTCACATTTACCTTTCTGATCACTTCTTCCGGCCTTGCAGTAGTAGATGGATATTAGTTTTTCTCCTGTATATGCATCGGTCTCTAGACTTAGAGGATCGTGGAACTCAGAGCCATTGTCAGTAAGAATGATTGGAAAGGTCATAGAAAATAGTTCAGGTCCCAGTACATCCTTGATGATTTCGAATGCACGCTGGACAGCCAACATGCTTTTTTCCTTTAACAGAAAATATAACTGTAGATTCGATCTTGTATGCAGGAGTGAAAGGACACATTTCTCTTCATCGCCTTGCTTGCCGAGTATTGTATCCATTTGCCATATATTGATGGAAACATCTTCATTCTCGATACGTTCGAGATAGTCTTCATATCTTCTGCCTTCAAGCCAATCATAGTTGATTGGTATCACGACATGTTTGCTGGAAGAGCGTGTTTTATATTTGACCTGACGCTTGAGGTCTACATTGATGATGGTGCCCATATGACGAAAATGAATATAACGATATGCGGTAGATACTGATATGTCCAACTGATTGTTGTGTATGATGATGTCTGGTGAAAGGTTCTGTTTGACGCCTTTCTCAAAGGCATCGACAATCATCTTCATTTGTGCTTCTGATTTCTTTGGTCCTTCCTTCCAACTACTGACATTGTCATCCCTCTGTTTTTGGGCAACATCGGCCATATAGAATACCTTTGGCAACTTGCAGGTTTTGGCATCTGGGCAATTGTTGCAGACATAGGGGAAACGAGATGTATGTTTGCATATTGGTGAAGAGATGAAATCGGAACATAGATCATTGCAGTTATCATGTTTACAGAACTTACAACGACCTTGTAGACAGTGAGTACATAACCTTGTGCGATTACATTGATTTTGTCTACCACACTTATTATGAGTATTGGCACGGACGACAATTCTAAGATGGTGTGTTATCTCATAGCGAATGGCCTTGGGACTCCTGTTAAGAGTAAGGGCAATCATCTTGAGCGTGATGTTAGGATCAGACAACAGATTTTGAATAATGAGTCGTTCGTCAAAAGAAAGCTGTTTGTATGTGCTAGTCATAAAATATTCCTCCTTTTCTCCACTTTCCTGGCACATATCCCTTGTGCCATTATCATAAAAGGGAACTTTCACTAAGAAAATAGTGCAAAGAGGAACTTTTAAAAATAATTGAGGGGTAATTCAAATGGGAATTACCTCTTTTATATTGTATTTATATGTGAAATATCAATATAATAAGATTAACAATAATGAACTTACAAAGAAGTTCATCAATCATGTATACCAGGAGGATAATATATGAAAAAATTTTATTGTGTTCTTTCGACAGTTTTTCTACTAATTAGTCTAGCAGGATGTAAAAAGGAGGATCATAAGCAATCTACACAAATGTCTTCACAGGAAACAATGGATGAGAAGTATACTGAGGAAGATGTTACGTACCAATCTGGAGGTATAGATGTACATGCGACTGTTACCATGCCTGTAACCAAAGAAAAGGTACCATATGTTCTAATTTGCCATGGACATGGTGGAACAAGAAGTGAAAATGGCGGACTTGATGCGATTGCACAAGGCTTAGCTGAAAAAGGAATTGCGAGTATTCGTATGGATTATCCAGGATGTGGTGATTCAAAAGAACAGTTTAGAAATAATACCCTAACAAATATGATTCAATATACCGAATATGCAATGAAATATATGAACGATCATTACGCGGTAAATAAAGATTCTATTGGTATATTCGGCTATTCAATGGGAGGTAGAATTTCTCTGGAAATGCTAGCGAGTAAGAAATATAACTTTAAAGCAGTGTGCCTACTAGCACCTGCAGCAGATACGGAAGATTTAAAGAAATTATTTGGTGGAGCGGAAAATTGGGAATTATTAAAGAAAACGGCGCAAGAATCGAAAGATGGATATACAGACTTCACGACGCTTTATGGTCAGAAACAAGAATTAAGTAAAAAATGGTTTGCGGATTTAGAGGAAAAAGATTTTGCAACATTAATGCAGGAAGTTAAGCTGTCATATAACGGCCCATCAATGGTGATCTATGCAGTAGATGATACAGCGGTTTCACCTTCTGTAAGTAAGTCTGTAGCGAATGAATTGGGTTCTGAAATAATTATGACTCCAGAAGATGGACACAGTTATGGGTTTTATAGTGATAAAGCATATGTAAAAAGAATTGTTGTAGAAAATACTGTAGACTTCTTTGAAGATAAGTTAGCAAGGTAGAAGATAGACCAAAGCGTCCACATATCATCTTGTAAGATATGTGGACGCTTTTTATGATTTAGATTTTGTTAATAATTGTATAGTTATTACTATAAAAACTAAAGAAATTGCTGAGTAAATAGATGTGTACAGTTTATTTGAGATAGCAAATGATGATAGGACGATAATCATATCAATTGTAAAGATGATTTTTGATAATTCCCAATTTTTAAAAATATATCTAATTAGATAAGCGATTGTATCAGTTCCTCCAGTTGCACATTCATTCCAAATTGCAATGGAAATGGATATTCCAACAAGAATACCTCCCAAAACTGCAGCAAGTAAAATATTATTTACAAGATGTATTTGCGGTACAATACGGAGAAATAGAGGAATTGTAATTGTTACAAAAATAGTTTTAAATGCAAATCTATTACCAAGAATAAAGTAACTCACAATCAGTAATGGAACTGAAATACAAAGAGAGATCAAATCGATTGGCAACCGTAGTATTGCACTTAAGGTAATTGAAAGTCCGGTTATTCCCCCAGGTGTAAGAGAATATTCTATAAAGAATAATCTTACCGCAAGAACTGTTAAGAATGAAGAAACAGCCAAATATATAATTTCTTTATAAGATATTCTTGACATTACTCTAAGTTATACTTTATTGCAGCATCATCAATAACTTTACGACATTTCTTTACAGCAGCCGTAATTCCATCTGGATCCTTAAATAAAGCAGAAGACATAACTATAACATCAGGATTACATTCAATTAATGGTTCCATGTTATCTACACGTAACCCACCATCCAAGGCTAGTTCACATTTTGGATTTTTTTCATCAATTAACTTACGCGCACGTCTAACAAGGTCAGTGACACTTCTTCTCCAGCCCCAGTTATCAGCACCATCAGTTTCATCAACACCATGCGTAACAATCTGGAGACGATCAATATCATAAATGGACTCTTCCACAAAGCATAGGGGCGTATAACACCCAATTGTCAAACCTACTTTAATCTTTCTTTCTCTGCACCAATTAATGATATATGTGAGCTGAGCACCAATGAAATGTTCGGCAGGGATAATGAGCATATTTGCGCCTGCAGAATGAATCTGTTCGATAAACATTTTGTCCATTGAAACTGTGTAAATATGGCATTCAACAGGAATTTTTACTTCAGGACGAATAGCTTGAATAATTTGCCAGCCACCCATTAACTTCATATTCTGTAGATCATGCATGTCGGCTGCATCTGAGTGAATGTAATCAACTCCTGCTGCTTCTGCTTCTTTTACAAGTTGTGTTAATTTTCCATAATTAATGTGAGCAAGTCCAGCTGCTATTTTAATGTGTTTCATATTTTATTCTCCTTTTTCATATAATATTTCATTTAAAATAGTGTCGATAGTATCTGTGGATTCCATTGGTAAATGTATAGTAGTAATAAAATTATATATTCGATCAATAATTTTTTTGTCCACTGCGTAATCAGAAATTTTCTTTTCTAAATCACATTCATGCATGAATGTGATTATACTTTTGATGAAATAATTTGCGGCCTCAACATCATCTACGAATTCTTCTGAAGGAAATAGATAATCTGCTAATTCGGCATATTTTTTGGAATACTTTTGACTTGTATTTCGTAAGAAAGATGGATATACAAGTGCCAAGGCTTCTCCGTGACATATATTTGTATAGCTTCCAATTATTTCTGAGAGTGGATGTGGCAACATTGCACCACAGTTGCTCAGGGATATACCCCCAAATGTATCAGATAGCATTAGTTCCTTGCGATATTCGATATTATTTGAGCCTAATACAAGTGGTAGATTATATATGATTTTTTTGATACCTTCCTTTGCAAGAAGGTTACATATAGGATTATCACTTCTCAAAAATGATTCTAGGCAATGTGAGAAAGCATCAAATGCTGTTGCTCTAGTTATGGTATGTGGGAGTGATAAAGTAAGTGTTGGATCTAAAATGGTTATGGTTGCATACAAGTTTTGATGAAAAATTGTCTTCTTGAGATTGTCAATATCCGTCAATACACAGGCTTGTGTACATTGCGATCCTGTCCCAGATGTTGTAGGAATTGCAATCATAGGCAATTTATTATTGATTTGTTCATAATCTTTACGGAAGTCCGTAAATGTATTAAACATATACTCCCAAGTGTAATGTGGGTTATTATAAAGAATAGAGCAGATTTTTGAAACATCGAGTACAGAACCGCCTCCAATACCAATAATAATATCGGGGTCAAATTTGTGAATTGCCCTAAGAGCAGAATTGACTGTGTTAATAGATGGGTTTGACTCAACTTTATAAAACGTCTTAAATGAGATTTTATTAGATATATTTTTTTCAATTCGGTTAAATAAGGGTATAATCGCATCGCATACAATAGGTCCAATAATAAATGCTTTTTTACCATATTGGAGAATCAAGGTTTCTAGTAAATCAATCTTGTTTTCTCCAAAGATAATTTTAGTGGGTTGATAATTTACAAATTCCATAGCACCTCCTGATAAAAGAATTATAAAAGAAAATATATAATTGTTTTTGCTAATTCATACCCATTGAATGTGGTAATTTTATACAAAGAGGAATACTATAAATGCGTTATTTGCTATAGGTTAAAGAGACTTGTAATATCTTTCCTATAATATGTGGTAATAATTAATTATCATAATACACCCGAAATGTATAATGTTTATATTAGGAGAATAGAAAAATGTATAAATATCTTGAAAATCTAGTTGATGTATGGTTGAGAGTCGGTGTTAATATTCAGCCAAATCAATTGCTATATGTAACAATTCCATCCGAATATATATCATTAAAAGATATATTTGATAAGAAAACTAAACAATTGAAAGGTATGGAGGTTATATATCAATTTACAGATGACTATAATCAATTACTAGAAAAATATAAAAATAACTATCAAATCTATGATAGTTATTTATCAGAGATTACATCAAAGAAGTTAAGTCTGTTGGAACAAAACTGTGTGTTTTTTGAGGCTAAGAGAGGTATAGATTTTTTTGACGAAGAGAAAAAGCAGGAATTACAGCAGTTGAAACAGATTGAGAAGAAATATAACTTGAAGTTTAGAAATGAAAAAAGAAAAGTTGGAAATATTGCATCTTGCAAAACTGTCATACCAACAAAATATTGGGCAGAATGTATCTTCCCTGAAGAATTACGACCATTAGATAAGTTATGGGAAGTATATCTTCAAATTACATTAGCAAATTTTGATAATGCTGTCGAAATATGGAACCGGCGAATAAATGAAATTCAAGAAAGGGTAAAGTATCTTGATCAACAACAATTTAAATCACTATACTTTAAAACAGATAAAACTCAATTATATGTGGAGCTAGCAGAGAATCATAAATGGACAGGAGGGTGCGAAATTACAGAAAAAGGAATTCGTTATATGCCTAATTTTCCAACTCAAGAGATATTTACAGCGCCAAAGAAAACTGGGATAACTGGTATAATGCATAATACAAAGCCACTGAATTATAGCGGTAGGCTTATCAATGAGTTTAGTTTACATTTTGAAAAGGGTAAAATATTAGATTATTGTGCAACAGATAATAAATCTATACTCGATGAAATTATCAATTTAGATGAAAACAATAGATATCCTGGAGAAATTGCCATTTTGCCAGGAGAAACAGAAATATCTAAAACGAACATTATTTTTCAGACAACATTACTTGATGAGAATGCAGCATGCCATCTAGCAATTGGTTGCGCGTACCCATGCAGTATTAATCACAAGATAGAGTATGGAAGAAAAGAGTTCGAAAGGTTGGGTATAAATTATTCTAATTATCACGTGGATGTAATGTTTGGAGATTCTAGAGTAACAATTACAGCTAGTTCAAACAATAATGAAGAAATACTATTAATGGAAAATGGAGAATGGAGAGTTTGATCTTTATCTAAAGAAAGAAGCTCTCTTTTTTTCTCTAATATCCTGTATCTTCTCATTTAGTAAATGAATAAATTCTTGATTAATTAATTCTGGGATTGGAATTACTTCTATCGTAGTATGTAGTTGGTCAGCAGTGCTCAAAATCAAATCACCTTTAAAAGATTTTAGTTCAACTTCATTTTTCAAGTCTACTAATTTCATGTTGAGTATTGATGTATGCAAAATATTTAAAAATAATTCTTTCTTAAATGGATGAACTTGTGACCAAAAACCACATATAATGGTGGCAGTTTGCTTTTCGTGTACAGAAGCGAGTAATAAAGTAATAGTGGCAATAGCATCATTTGGCAAGGTGACATACATGGAATGTTCGGTAAATGTATTAATAGAACTTGCGATTTCGAATAGTTTAGGATACTGCTGTATAATTAGATTAGTATTTGGATTATAACAATCATAATCAAAATTAAACTTTTGGATTGTTTTTTCTAAAAAAGGATATAGTTGCTTTTCAAATGCACTAGTATTTTTTATTTTTATAATTGTATTTAAATATGCAGTAAATTGCTTTGTAAAGTCAAGTGTAGATATCTGATTGGTGTAATCATGGTAAACAAACTCATCTTTCGAACTTAAATATACAGAAAGCTGTGCAGTAATATAAATTGCTTCTTCTTCGGATAATTGCACTCCAAAATAGCGTGAAAGATTCTTTAAATTATTGGCAAGATATTCTCGTACTATACTATTTTTTATTTTCTTTTCAATACTTGTATTTAGAGAAGTAAAATGCTGATTCTGCATTCTATAGAATGCAATATAAACAAATAAGATAGCCCGAAATAAATCACTTTCTGTAATTTCGGTAGATGTTTCTTTGGCAGTTGTAAGAATAAATTTACGAATCTTCTGTATATCGGTAGATCTTGATACATTAGATAAATATTGATATATCTCCGGAATTAGTGAATATGAAGATAGATTGGATTCTAACATGTGGAATGTTAAATCTAATAAACAATGGCGAACGCGTTTTTCTCCAGAAGAAATGCACAAGCCATTCTTTCTGCTTTTAGTAAGTACAATACTATATTTTGATAAAAAAGCTATAATATTCTTTAAATCATTATAAATGCTTGGTCGTGTAATATATAATTTTCTTTCTAACGAAGATATGGTTACCTTACGGAAACTTGTTAATAAAAGAAATGTAATACTATTCTGACGAATTTTTGATGAAATCTGAGTGCTTTTATGAATCATACTTTCACAGTATTTATAGCACTTTAGAATATCTTCCTTTTTCCCAAAGAGACGAATACCAATACCTGGGCTTTTTTGGATATTAATATTATATTTTTGGAACAGTGAGATAATATCTGGCATATTATTTCGAACAGTCTTATTTGATAAATTGACTTTTTGAGAAATGGTTTCATAAGTAAATAAGTCTTTTTCAGTTAGCATTGCGATAGCGATATTAGCAATATTTATTGGCATGTTGGTGATGTTCTCCGTTTTTATCATTATATGCATGAATACTTATGTTTGTATATAATTACCACAATGAAGTGTTATCTCAAAATAAAATATGTAAGCGTTTTCCTTGTTAAACTAAATCCAGGAGGATACAATGAAACATATTCAGGAAAAATTACAATCATTTGCGGGAGCAATGATGGTTCCAATTATTTTATTGGTACTAGTTGGTTTTTATGTAGGTATTGGTGCTGCCGTAACAAACTACATCATGCCAGGGGATAATATCATAAATACATTATTCTCAATGTTTACAAGGATGGGATTTATGTTTATGAATTATCTACCTGTATGGTTTGCGGTTGGCATTTCATTTACTTTAGCAAAAAAGGAGAAGGGTTGGGCTGCTTTTGGTGGTATCGTTATGTTCTTCTGCTACATCACATGTATTGGCGCATTTGCAAAGGCACAGGGATGGACAGCAGATACAGTTACAATTGAACATTTAATCGAAATTGGATATACACAAGAAGCTGCTTTAAACTTTAATGCATTATGGGATACTGTTGCCGGCGTATTTACTTTCAACATGGGTATATTTAGCGGCATTGTTGCTGGTGTTTCTGCAGGCCTCATTCATAATAAATTCTGCGAAACAAAGTTCAACTCCATGTTTGCATTCTTCCAAGGAACAAAATTTGTAATTATTATGATTACAATTATTGCAATTCCATTAGGAATTTTGACTTACTATGTATGGCCAGTTGTTGCCGGCGTATTGCAATCTATTACACATTTGATTACAACATCAGGATATTTTGGAACATGGCTGTTTGGATTTATTGACAAAGCATTATTACCATTTGGAATTCACCATCTAATTGCATTTCCAATCGAATATTCAGCTGTAGGTGGAACAATGACAATTGACGGAACTGTTTATGAAGGCGTAAAAAATATTATTGTTGGTCAAGCAGGATCTGCTAGTGCAACTGGATATATTGTGCGTAATTTTACAACAGGAAGAATCTTATTCCAACTTGCAGGTCTACCTGGCGCTGCATTTGCGATGTATAAGTGTGCAAAGGTTGAGAATAGAAAGAAAGTAGCTTCATTGTTAGTCCCTGCTGTACTTACACTTGCGTTAGTAGGAATTTCTGAACCAATTGAATATACATTCTTGTTTGCATCACCAGTACTATATTGGTTAGTATATGCTCCACTTTGCGGATTATGCTATGTATTGACAGAGTTAACAAAGGTGTCAATCAATGGCAATGCATTATTCTTCATGATTCCAAACTTATTCCAACCGAATAAGGTACATATCTTCTCATTACTCTATCTATTGCCACTGACATTTGTTACATACTATGCAGCATTTAAATTTATGATTAAAAAATTTAATATTAAGACTCCAGGAAGAGGAGATGATGATATTAAGTTGATGAGTAAGAAGGAATATCAACAAATCAAAAATGGTACAATAAATAACGATAGCTTAGAGGCGAGAATTGTTGAAGCCTTTGGGGGTGCAGATAATATTGATAGTGTTACATGCTGTGCAACACGTTTACGCGTATCAGTCAAAGATGAAACAAAAGTCGTTGATGATGAGGATTGGCAAAAATACTTAGAGGCTATTGGCTGTGTACATAATGGCAAGAGTTATCAGATTATTTATGGTGTACATGTCAATGCGATTACAACGGCTGTAAAAGATATTCTTGGATTAGACTAAACCATAATAACCAGAGGATTAATCTTCTGGTTTTTTAAAGCTTAGATTAGTTTTGTATGAAGATTTTATGGCTTTCTATCGTATAAGAGTTTAAAGATTGATATAATAATAACATATGAAAATGATAAAAATATTATGTATTACCGCTTTACTGTTAGTAGGATGCGGAAAGCGTACAGCACAACAACAATCCAGTATAGAGCAGACGATTCAGACAGATGATTCCACATTAGGAGAATATACTACAACCCTTAAAAATCGTAAGATTGAATCTTCTTGGACAGTAAGCGTTCAGTCAAAATATACGATGACATATAGCGATAAAACACTAGATACTTATCTCATGGATGGAGTGTTAGAAACAGATGGTGATAGTGCTCACTATGAACAACACATCAATGCGGATGGAATGTTATCAGAGCTAAATGGAGATTATTACGGCGGTAGATTGTATAACACATATAACTCTGTCAATTACTATGAAGATATGGACTTTAGTAATCTAAAGAAGACGATGTTAGTTCCACTAGATCCATATGTATTTGAGGCTGGAGATATCGCCTCCATAACGAAAGATAAAAATGAATATACGATTCAACTCCAAGCAGAGCGTGCAAAAGAACTCTTCTTAAGTAGATATGATTCCTATGGTTTAAAGAACTTTGATTCATTTGATATCACAAGTAATGAAATTCATGTGACATTTGATGAAGACCAGCACTACGTGAAAGAAACGGCACTATTCGATACTACAATCACAACAAATGGACAGTCAGTAAATGTCAAATATGAAAGTGAAATTAACTATCTAAAGTTTGGTGAAACAACGGTATCTATCAGTGATGAAACAAAACAAGCTGAGAGTGCATACGTATATTACAAGGACATCGATACAAACTCGATTCAGACAGTGACAACAGATGATGATTCTCCAGAGGATACTGTTACAGCAACCTTTAAGAAGAGACTGGTATCACGCTTAAACTACACGAAGGAATCAGAAGATGTATATAGCAATAAATTCAATGAGAATGAAAGTTATCGCATTGATTTTGCGAATAAGACATTTACCTATAGCAATCGCTCGATCACTTATGTATATAGTTGGAAGGGTGATAATGGTAGTTTAGGTGCATGTCAGTATGATTTTGTGAATAATAGTCAAACATCAACATGTGAAGATAGCACTGTTGAGTTTGTCAAAAAGACAAAATTATTCTTACGGATGGAATTGTATTACTGTGGTTTATCATTAGAAAAACTACAAGCTGAATAAAGGAGAATATATGAGAGCGGTTATTACAGTTGTTGGCAAAGATAAGCCAGGCATTCTAGCATATATCGCAACAAAATGTGCTGAAAGAGAAATCAATATCGTTGATGTAACACAGAAAGTACTACAGGATTTATTTACAATGATTATGATTGTGGAAGTTCCAAGTAATCTAGAGAATTTCCGTAAAGTCGCTGATGATTTAGAAAGCGCTGGAGATGAACAACATCTCAAAGTACATGTCATGCATGAAGATATCTTCAATAGCATGCATACAATATAGGTGAATCTATGCGTATTGAAAGTGATAATATACTAGAAACGATTCATATGATTGAGGAGGATTGTCTAGATATTCGCACAGTTACAATGGGAATTTCCCTGCTCGATTGTGCAGATGAAGACATTGATTGCTCATGCGAAAAGATTTATAAAAAAATTACAACAAAAGCAAAAGACCTTGTAAAAGTTGCAAAGGATATCTCACGTGAATATGGGATTCCAATTATCAACCAGCGTGTATCAGTAACCCCAATTGCACTATTACAGAGTGTATCTGGTGGTGATTGTGTAAAATATGCGAAGACACTAGATAAAGCGGGTAAAGAAATTGGCATTAACTTTATTGGCGGATATTCTGCTTTAGTTCAAAAGGGAATGACACAGGGTGATCGTGAGCTGATTATGTCAATTCCACAAGCTTTGAAGGAAACAGATATTGTTTGTTCGAGTGTTAATATTGGCTCTACTAAAGCTGGAATTAACATGGATGCAGTTAAACTGATGGGGCAGATTGTTCGTAAATGTGCGGAGGTCACAAAAGATAATAACTGCTTTGGCGCAGCAAAGCTTGTTGTATTCTGCAATGCGGTAGAAGATAACCCATTTATGGCAGGTGCCTTCCATGGCGTATCTGAACCAGACTGTGTTATCAATGTTGGTGTATCAGGTCCTGGTGTAGTGCGTGCTGCTTTACAAAAATTAGGAGAGCATGCGAGCATGGATGAAGTTGCGGCATGCATAAAACAAACTGCATTTAAGATTACGCGTATGGGACAGCTTGTTGGTCGTGAAGCGTCACAGCGATTAAATGTTCCATTTGGGATTGTTGATTTATCATTAGCTCCAACACCTGCGGTAGGCGATTCCGTTGCGCAAATCCTAGAAGAGATTGGTCTAGAAGTTTGTGGTGGTCCTGGAACAACTGCAGCGCTTGCAATGTTAAATGATGCGGTGAAGAAGGGTGGCGTCATGGCATCCTCAAGTGTAGGTGGTTTATCTGGTGCGTTTATTCCGGTATCAGAAGATGCTGGGATGATTGCAGCAGCAGAGCGAGGAATCCTAACAATTGAAAAATTAGAAGCAATGACAGCGGTATGTTCCGTTGGATTAGATATGATTATTGTGCCTGGTGATACGACAGCAGAGACACTATCTGCTATAATTGCAGATGAAGCTGCCATCGGTATGATTAACAATAAGACAACTGCATGCAGATTGATACCAGCAATTGGCATGGATGCAGGGGATAAACTAGTATTTGGCGGTCTTTTAGGTGAAGGACCAATCATGCCAGTGAAGATGACAAAAGCAGATAAACTAATCAATCGTGGTGGAAGAATTCCGGCCCCGATACATAGTTTGAAGAATTAATACTGGAGGGAATTATGTTAGAAAATCAGACAATACAGGAATTACTAACAAAAGCAAAACAACGTGATATTGAGGCCGCAAAGGAGATACTCAGACGTATTTCAGATAAGATGTACTTTATTACGAGATTATATGTGGCAGATCACGAGCAAGCTAGAAAAGTAGAACAGGCTGGGCTAAAGAAGGTATTCTCAAATCTAAAGGAAGTAACGAATTCGGAATGGTTTGAGTGCTGGGCAGCAGAAATTGTTCGTAAGGAAGCTATCGCCCACGTATTACCATTAAAAGAATCTACAACCAACAGCAACATGTACACGGAAGCAGATGAAATCCCTAACTACATGGCAGTTTTACCTGAAACAGTTGAAGGAAAGAAGTACCAAGTATTAGAGATGATGGATAAGCTTAGCACGGGAGCTAGAGCTGCTTTAGCACTTCACTTATATGATGGTTTGTCCATTGAGGAAAGTGCAAAGCTATTGATGACAACACCTCAATCTGTAATGAGTTGGTTAACGGAAGCCAAGGATACACTGATGAGTGGAGGTTTCAACTTAGGAACATTAATCGTATTGATGGATAAGTTAAATCCAGTATCATCGCGTGCATTGGTTTTGAAGATGCAAGATGACCTTGCACTACAGTCAGCAGAGAATGATATTCTCAGTGGTGTATTTGCACAACCGGAAGAAACTGTGAAGCCAGTAGAGACACCATCTCTTCCACAAGAAAAGAGTAAGGAAGTGCAATTTCCAGATTTACCATCCACATCAGGATCTGATGAAATTGAGGATACATTATCACTTCCAACAGAGAAGGAAGAACCGACCCCAATTTCTCATGAACAAGAGGTGCGGTCCTCTGCAACTCAAGTTCTCAAGAAAGATTTATTTGATGAGAATGATGGAGAGGTTGAGGATATTGAAGAGGAGGAATCCAAGGGTGGAAGTTTCTTCGTAAAATTCTTAATTGTGATTCTAACATTAATGTTATTGGCTGGGCTAGCTTGGATTGTATATGATTCAATGGGTGGAAAGTTTGATTTCAAATCACTTTTTGGATCAAAGAATGAGACAACTAGCGTAGTCGCAAACTCTGATGCGACACCAGAGCCTACTGCTACACCAGCAACTCCAGAACCCACGCCAGAGACACTAGGTGAAGTTGAAGTTGTAATTGACTCCTTGAATATTCGTGGAGGTGCAGGCACAAACTTTGATGTAGTGGGAAGCGCAAAGCGTGGAGAGAAGTTTACAGTACTTTCTGTTGAACAGACAAGTGATTACACTTGGTATCAAATTGGTAAAAACAAGTGGCTTGCAGACAAGAACAATCAGTTCTTAACATATCGGAAATAATGAAAGAGACCTCGCAGTCTCTTTTGCTTGATTTAGAGTAATTCTAATAAATCCTGTCTGGATAATGTAGCACTGGAAACACCTTCACCAGATAGAATACGGTCAGCTAGATTAGATTTCTCTTTTTGTAGCTGAATGATTCGCTCTTCGATGGTATCCTTGATAATTAAACGGAAGACATTTACTACATTTGTTTGACCGATACGATGTGCACGGTCACTTGCTTGGTTTTCAACTGCTGTATTCCACCAAGGATCATAGTGGATAACGATATCTGCTGCGGTAAGGTTTAGGCCGGTGCCACCTGCTTTTAATGAGATACAGAAAATAGGTACATCATCCGTTTGGAAGGATTCTACCATTCGTGCACGTTCGAACTGTGGAGTGGATCCAACAAGCTTATGATAACGAATTCCCTTCTTATCAAACTCCTGGGTTAGAGTATCTAGCATAGAAGTAAATTGGGAGAAGAGTAATATCTTATGTCCTTCTTCAATTGCATTTTCTACGATATCTAAACAGAGTTCTTTCTTGGCAGAGTTGCCTTTATAGTGGTCATAAATTAAGTGAGGGTCACAACAGAGTTGGCGTAAGCGCGTTAACTCCGCTAATACTGCAATCTTGTTCTCCTTGAATTCTTCATCACTTTGTTTCTGCAACATTAACTTGAGACGCTGAACGCGCGCTTTGTAGAGATCCTTTTGTTCATCTTCGAGTTGACCATAATATACATCTTCAATCTTATCTGGTAAGTCGTGCAATACATCCTTCTTGCGTCTACGTAGGATAAATGGCGTTACCATCTTTTGCAGTTCTGCTTCTAAGAACTCATCTTGGTCACGTACGATAGGAAGTTCGTAGTTTGTACGGAATTTTTGATACGAGCCAAAGAATCCTGGTAGGATAAAATCAAAGATAGACCATAGCTCACTCAAACGGTTTTCGATAGGTGTACCTGTTAAGGCGATACGGAAGTGACTGTTAATTTCCTTTACTGATTGTGCGGCTAGTGTGGATGCATTCTTTATATACTGTGCCTCATCAATAACCTGACAAGAGAATTCCATCGTACGATAGACATCAATATCACGCTTGAGAGCATCATAAGAAGTAATTAGAATATCATTTTCTAATGAAGTATGAATGAGTTCTTTGCGAATATTTGCGAATCCTGAAATCATTGTGTAATGCATATTTGGCATGAATTTATTGATTTCATTAGCCCAGTTGTATACAAGGGAGGATGGACATACAATCAGCGTACGTTTGCGATCTTTCCAAGCCGCAAGCAATGAGATGATTTGAATAGATTTACCTAAGCCCATTTCATCTGCTAGTAATCCACCTAGATGATTCTCTTTTAGTGCATAAAGCCACCGGAAACCTTTCTTCTGATAAGGCCGCAAGATTGGTTCGATTTCCTGGGGAATAGTGTATTCAATATCTTCGATATCCTTCATATTGCGAATTAGTTGTCTAAAGTTTTCCTTTGCTTGAATATCTAAGATAGAAGTCTCTGCTAATTGATTAAGATAGGATGCACGATAAGCTGGGACATCAATGGAACCACTTGTAAATTGCGAATTACTAAGATTCATTGCGTCTTTGAAGCTTGCAAGGGCTTGAATGTTTTCATCGATATCCACAAACTCACCACTCTTAAGACGATAGTATTTCTTCTTTGGATCATATTTACTGAGAATCTCATTGAGTTGCTTGAGATTAATTTGATCACTGATTAGATTTAACTGTAGTAGATCGTGATTAACGGATACCCCAATGGAGATACGTGTTTGGCTGTGAAGCTTTAGCTTCTTGAGAGATTCTGAGATGAATACATCGGCTTTAGCCTGCATTTCTAGGATGCCAAATTTGACAAAACGATATACCTTGTCATCGTCGTCGGTTAGCGCCATACAAGAGTTTGTTGGGTCATAGGCACTAAACCAAGGGGAGAAGAAATACTCCATATTCTTTTCGAAAAATAAATCTCGATTCACTGCATTTTCACTAGGTAAGAATACATTGTATTTACCGTGAGAATAAATAGCAAAGAGTTCACCTGTAATTAGATTATCCTGTGGCATATCTAGATATATTTCAAAAGTAGGAATCTCAGGAAGATACTGTGTCGGATTAAATCCTTTTGTTTGAACGGTCAAATTCTTTTGCAAGATTGGGAACACATTTCTTGCAAAGGTTGCGATATCGTCTTCCGCAATAAAGATATTCGCCGATTTAGCACTATGAAAATAGTCGATTAATTTACGGAAGGATTGTGAAGCTCTTACGTCACGGTAAATCATTTGTCGACTTTCATCAAAGAAATAGCTGTGTTTCTTGCCAGTAATATATGGCAATACGGTTGTATTAAATTGATATCCATCATCTACTTTCTCGATGGATGCGCTCATGAATGGCTGCCCAGCTACTAAAGTATATGGTCGCAAGATACCGTAATGTTCTTTGATGTTGAATGAAAGATCCTTGATGGTGTCCCAGAAGATATCGGTTGCATAGGATTTTACGGTAATTGTACGACGTGGTAAATCAGCCGCATGCATCATACGATATCCAGGGATACTTTGGTAAAGGGAATAGGAAGTTTCATCATGTACATAATCAACTAAATACTGTACTAGAGGGTGATAGCGTGGATGGAAGGCTTGGAGTGTGTGCGTAAACTCCAAAGATTTTCCATATTTCTTATTCTTTTCACCATCCAAATTCTCGACAAATTCCGTGATGTTTTGAATTGAATAGAGATGTTCATTTAATAAACCAATCTTAAATCCTACTTCAAGCATGTCAGTACGGAACTTCGGGGATATTTCTGGTTCTAAAATGATGTTCAAAGGTCTTTTGGTAAAGTTACTTGTGTGTGCTTGATAACTAGATAAGAACTCTTTAAATGATTTATCAGTATGTTTTTTACGTAAGGAAGGTTCGGGTTGTGCATCATTGCGTTTTACATAGGCGATGAGTACAGCTGCGATATGTTTACAAGGGGTATGACGATAATCGAAATACTCGCAATCACAGGTCATTTTTGTAATCCATTCGTTCTGTGGGCTGAGTTCTATGTTAACAACATGAACGCTGTAATACTCTTCACCTTGAACATTGGCTGTAATCAGTTTGTAATGTTCATCATTCTCGATAATTTCCATGTTAAAGACATTTGCTTCAGTATACTCCTGCATACCTTTGGTAAACATTTTCTCACCAATAAAAGCACGTACAAACTCAAGTGTTAACATATATCCCTCCATTTCTTTATCCTTTCATTCTAACATGTACCGTATTGAAATAATATATTATACTGTCTATATGGATGAAGCTAGATTACAGGAAATACACGATAAAGCTCGCAAGGAGCATATCCCAATCATGTTAGATGATGGGATGGAATTCTTGTTGGAATATATACGTAGTCATGAAGGGATACGCGATATCTTAGAGATTGGTACAGCGGTAGGCTACTCGGCAATTCAGATGGCGAGTTTGCGTTGGGATATGACAATCGATACAGTGGAAATTAATCCTGATATGTATGAACAGGCCGTAAATAATATCATGCATGCAGGTTTGCGGGATAGAGTGCATGCATACTTACAGGATGCATATCAATTTGAAACAAAGAAGATCTATGACCTAATCTTTATTGATGCTGCGAAGTCTCAGTATCGCAAGTATATGGAACACTTTTTCAAAAATGCAAGAAAGGGTACGGTTTTCTTCTTTGATAACTTGCAGTTTCATGGCATTGTAGACTGTCCTGAACTTTCGCAAAATCGTTCTACAGTACAATTGACTCGCAAGATTTTAAAGTTCCGTGAATATCTCAAAACAGATTCTCGTTTTGAGACAGCATTCCACCTTGATGTGGGAGATGGCATCGCTATTGCTGTGGTAAAATAAAAGGCTTATCCAAATTGAATAAGCCTTTGGTGTATTAGAAGCTTCCGCTTGTATGACCAAATCCACCACCGCTACTGGAGTGGAAACCGCCTCCTCCACCGCTACTCTTAGCAGGAGGATTATAGGTGCGTGTCTCAGAGCGATATAAGTACATATCTTGTGCTCTTTGAAGCTTTAGCCCGCCTTGTGGTATGTAGGCATACGCTTCATGGGAAATGCCTTTTGTCTTATGCTTACTTCTAAAGAATAGGATTGTGACGATAGAAATAATCAATGGAACAATTGCAGTTATACTACCCTTAACAATATAAGGTGTAACGATTGTGCTTGAGCATTCATCAAGGAATACTTTTGCACCTTCTCCATACTCGTTATATTTTAAGTGGTCATATACGACAGCGCTTGCAATATTTTCTCTTGCACTTGCATCAAAAATCTTATTTGCCTTTGTGCCGTGTACTGTAATATCAAACTTACGATCTTCCATCGTAAGAGTTAGCATAATGCCTTCTCTTTCGTCACCAATTCCAAGACCTTCTGAGTTGAAGATACTTTCAGAGTATTGCTCGATTGTCTGTGAACCGTGAGAATTCATAATACGGATGTAAAAACCAATCTTATATTTATCGCTGTATTCTTTTGCGATGTTATTGAGTGCTTGTATTTCTGAATTTGTTAATATGCCATATTCATCAACAACGTAATCATTTGCATCAGCTCTTGTTGGTAGAAATAAGCTTGGTAACATACATAGCAAGAAAGTAAATGCCGCAACGAGTGCTAGTAATTTTTTCTTCATAATGCGTACCTCCTAAAATACCACAAATAGCAGTATGCCAGTCAATATCATACCGATGAGTAGGATGCCAAAGAAGTAAAGAACCGATTTTCCAGTGTCGATTGGTAAGTCATCACCAATCATCTTTCCTGTTTGACCATTCATTGCGAACATGTATGTCTTACCTTGCCATTTTGTGGTAAGCATCCATACTGGTAAGAATGCATAGTGTACTTTATCTTCTCGAATATAGATATTTGAACGACGTGGGAGTAGGGTGTGATAACCTCTAACAGTTTCACGAATTTTATCTGCTGAAGATGTACGCATACGTGTATTGACACGATTACGGTCTTGTTCTGCAGTTACATCGTATCGATCTGCAAGGTATCCAGTCATATATCCCATTTCAAACGGAATCATTTCGTTATAGTTATATGGTTCAATTGCGTCCATGAACTCATCTGGCATCTTACTTGATCCATCAGCAGGAACACGATTAAATTGTACGGTTCCTTGACGTAGGATAGAGTAGTTTTCAGTAACAGTAACAGTGTAGTCACCCTCACGATGAGAATGTGAAATTGTGCCACGGAAGGCCATGTCTACATCTGCTGTGCCATCATAGAGCCAGAAGGGAACATATACACCTTTGATTTCTTCAATATGGTTACGTTCCTTAAAAGCGTTTGGTAAGAGTGGTTTTCCATTGTAGAAGTCAGACAATTTTTTGATAGCTTCATCCTTATTCATCTTGAAAGGAATCACATAGTCTGGTTTTAGTACCCCACTAAACTGTGCTGGCACAATCGTGGGATTACCACAGTATGGGCAGCTTGTCGCAGCAGTGTTCTTATCTGCGATTAACTGTGCTCCACAAGAAGGGCAGTTATATGCACGCAAGTTTTGCGCATCTTCTTCACTCCACTGTAGCGTATCTTCTGCACTATATTCTTTTTGTCCTTCTTCAATGGATAGAGCTACTTGTTTGTCGTAGTGTTCCTCGATTTCTGCAGGTGCAAAAGCACTACCGCAGTTACCACATTTTAACTTCTGACTTCCTGGATCAAAGGTAAGAGGACCATTACAATTTGGACATTGGAAATTTGTTAAAGCGTTATTTGCCATGATTTTCCCCTTTCATTTGAGAAAAAGAACCCGATAGAACGGGTTCTTATCGTTTTGGATGATTATTCAGGTTTCTTTGTTCCGCAGTGAGAGCAGAAGTTTGAATGATTCTCGTTACCACATTCTGGACAGAACCACTTATCACCGCTGTTTGTGGCTTTTTGTGCCTGACCTGCTTGGTATAGTGCATTAGCATTGATACCGCCAGCACTTTGTGCAGCATTCATGCCTACAAAGCCCATAGCAGCACCATTCGCATTCTTGGCAGCATCTTGCATTGCTTGTGCTTGTGCGCCAACAAGAGTTGCAGCAGCTAAGTTTGTATCTGTGTATGCAGCGTTACGTTGCATTTGCTTGAGCATTTCTTCATCAGCCTCATCAGCCTTGATAGAAGATACACCGAAGGATACGATTTCGATACCGCGCTTTTCTCTCCACTTACTGCTGAGTTCTTCGTTAAGCGCAGCAGCTAACTCAGTTGTATGAGCTGGAATCTGAGAATAACGGATACCTTGTTCGCTTAACTTACCGAATGCTGGTTGTAAAGCAGTGAGTAATTCAGTACGTAACTGGTCGTTGAGGTCGCTTAACTTATAGCTGTCTGATACGTTTCCACAAACGTTTGTATAGAATAATACTGGATCACATACATGCAAGCTGTATTCACCAAAGCACTTCATTGATACATCAATATCGATACCTGCACGTGCATCAACAACTCTGAATGGGATTGGGGATGGAGTACCATACTTCACACCAACTAATTCCTTTGTGTTTACATAATAGATACGTTGGTCTGCAGCAGGTTGTCCACCAAATGTGAAGCGGCGGCCAAATTCTTCAAACATTCTCTTAACGCCTTCACCAAGGCTACCTGTGAATACAGATGGCTGTGTAGAAGAGTCATATTTGAATTCGCCAGGTTCAGCACAAATATCAACGATTTGTCCCTGTTCGACGATGATCATCGCTTGGCCATCAGCAACTGCAATTACCGAGCCATCTGTAATGATGTTGTCGCTTCCCTTATTGCCACTGAAGAATCCTCCGGAGTTTCTCTTGATACCTTTAACAACAAATACATCAGATGGAATAGCATCACAATAGAAATACTCTTTCCAAGAATCGCTAAGTGTTGAACTAGCGGATAATAAAGCAGTAGAAATGAGACCCATATAAGTTCCTCCTTATAGTCTTCTGACTGTACAACTATATATTAGCATTGAATTGACCGCTAGTCAATAAATAATTTCAAATATTTTAAATCAACTTTTTCTGCAAATAATGAAAAAGGTGTTGCGATGATTATATAGAAATGGTAATATAGTCACGTGCCTTAATAGCTCAGTCGGCAGAGCGAGCGGCTGTTAACCGCTAGGTCACAGGTTCGAGCCCTGTTTAAGGCGCCATATAAGGGTATCCGAAATTTCGGGTACCTTTTGTTTTTCTGATATTACTTAACGAAGTGATTACTTCGGATAATCAAATATTTCACATTAAATGAAAAGAGGCTGTACGCCTTAAGTAAATCTATAAAATTTACTTAATTGTTACAGTCCCTTTATTTGTGACTAATCCATTTTAGTTCGTATTCACCAGTGCACTCTAATACACCACCATCGCTGAGATCAATGACTTCTTCGTTTTCATAGTAGTCTTTAACTCTGCCCAAAGAATCCTTCATGTGAAGACCTGCATCGCGAATTGCGGTAACAACATACTTACCAGGGCGTAAGCTCTTTGGAATATCGTATACACCAGGCGTAATACGAATGAGGTTATCATCTGACATATAGATTAAGTGTGTATCCTTTTTGTTCCTAGCAGCGTTTAATTTCTGATAGAAGCGTTCACGCATGAAAATTAAATCAGAGTTTTCTAGCATGTATGTGTAACGTGCAGTTGGCGTAACAATGTTAATACGATCTGTGTCGCTACGATTGCGTAATGCATATCCCAAACGGTGGCAGTTAACATAGTTTGGAGATAAGAAGTAGAACGCCACATCTGTTTCATAGAGAATGCCTTCTACTTTATGAGAGTTGGTACGCGTTGTGGAATCGACGATATTTTGAATGGTGGATTTGGAAATCTCAGCGATTTTTGAAACAGCACGTGTATAAGGGATGGAATCCTTTGTGACTGTTTGGTATGCCTTGACCTTAGAAATACAATGTTCCCCAGGGTGCAGTGGCATATCGTCGAAAGGATAGAACTTCGCCATCATTTCATCAATATTATGATTCTTGATGTAGGATTCCATAATCATATCGCGCATATTCTCTTGTGCCGTAACGAGTATCTGGAAGATATCATACTTGAGAGGAAGATTGTAAGAAGTTAATATGGAACGACAGTCTTTACAGATGTAATGACCATCTTCTATTTTCTTAGGCTGGTTAAAAAGACCTTTTCCTTCACTTAGGCAGAAATCACATACTTTGTTTGCCATTGGAACCTCCTTGAATAAAAAGCAATATTAAAATACATATCGTACTTTCTATTACTATAATACATATAGCAACGATATTCCATGATATAAGAATGAACTTTTTGTGTGGGAATTATATGGAAGGGAGGCCGAAACCAGGAGATTCTGAAACTCTGCACGAAAATAGTGTAGGGCATTTGAAAAAAATAATGAAGTTCGTTATACTGTAGATGTAAGTTGATATGGGTTACTGAAAGCCCAAAGGAAAAGAGGAGTAGCGAACTCCTCTTTTTTCATCATCAGTAACCCAAGAATCAAATTCTACTCTTTAGGAGTAGATTTTCAGCCTGTTGACAAACAAATAAGGAAAAAAAGCAAAAAATAAAGTATAATAAAGAAGCAGAAGATCTCCAATTCCCAAAATCGGTAATTCTTCTGCTTTTTATTTTGCAAAAAGTAATCATGGTATAATAATAACGGGAATTGGAGAGTGATTATCATGACAATGACATGCAGGAATAATATAAAACACGACAGTATAATATTTGATACTATTGATAACTTAGTACCACCAGATCACATGGTCAGAAAGCTTGAAGAAGCTGTTGACTGGAACTTTATATATCCTCTGGTAAAGGATCTGTATAGTTCTGAAGGAAGGCCATCCATTGATCCGGTGGTTTTATTTAAGATGATATTCATTAACTTCTGTTTTGGCATCAACAGTATGAGAAAAACCTGTAAGGAAATAGAAGTAAATCTGGCATACAGATAGTTTATAGGATATGAAATGTTTGAGAGTATTCCAAATTATTCTACCTGGAGCCAGAACTATATACGTAGATATGGAGATTCTGATATATTTGAACAAATATTCAATAGAATACTTAAGGAAGCTATGGATGCAGGATTTGTTGATCTCGAAACAGTGTTTGGAGACGGAACACACGTTAAAGCCAATGCAAATAAAAGAAAACATACAGATGCAGAAATAGAAATCACAAAAAAATGTTTTGAAGATTCCCTGCTTGAGGAAATAAACCAAGAAAGAGCATTAGATGGTAAAAAAGAATTTCACTCATTAAACAGAACAGAACTGGATTTTGATTCTGAAACAGGAGAAGAAATAGAGATAGTAAAAACAAAAAGAGTAAAGCAAAGTACTACTGATCCTGAATCCGGGAATTATCATAAAGGAGAACATGAAGAATGTTTTGCGTATGAACAGCAGACATTCTGTGATAAACATGGATTCGTATTGAGCTTTGATACAGTCCCTGGAAATATACATGACAGTGTTTCATTCTTTGGTGCATACAGACATCTTCAGGGAAAATTTGGAGATCAAATTAAAAATGTATGTTTAGATGCAGGATATAAAACACCAGCCATTGCCAAAGAGATAATAGATAATCATCAGCAGCCAATACTTCCATATAAAAGACCTCAGACGAAGAAAGGCTTTTTCCCAAAAAGAGAATATGTGTATGACGAACACTATGACTGGTATATATGTCCAAACAATCAAACATTGACATATACAACAGTGAACCGACAAGGGTACAGGCAATACAAGAGTAATCCATTAATATGTGCCAGCTGTCCGTTGAAAGATAAATGCACCAAAAGCAAGAATAATACAAAAGTGATAACCAGACATGTATGGGCACCCTATCTTGAAGCAGCAGAAGAGATAAGGTATACCCCATTATGGAAGGAAATATATCCATTACGCAAACAGACAATCGAGAGAGTATTTGCGGAGGATAAGGAGAATCATTGCTTGAGATTCACACGAGAAAGAGGGTTAAAGAAAAATCGACATAGAACGTCGATGATTTTTGCATGCCATAATCTAGAAAGAATGGCACGATGGAAATGGGAAGCAAATCCATTTTTAAGCTTAATACCTCAAAATCAGTACTTTGTCTTATTGGAAAGTCAATATTATTGAAGTTTACAGACAAAATAAAAAGTGACATCGTTTAAAATGTCACTTTGTCAACACTCTGAAATTCTACTCTTTAGGAGTAGATTTTAATTCTCTAACTATCAGGTACAACAGAATAAGAGAAATAATATTCTCTAAATTCATATTGTAAGTTGATACAAGTTACTGATGATATATCCTTATCAGAGGTCATAAACTCACCTCCGGGATTATTATATCAGATAAAAATTGTAAGAAAGCAGCAGGCAAGGTGATTAAATGTGCTACTTGTTGGAAAGGGGGATAGATGATGGATTTACATAGTAATTTGATTATAGACGGTTATGAGATTATGAATGATGAAGGGACAGTATTGGTGGACAGCGAAGGCTGCCCATTTCAATTTCTGACATATAAAGATGCAAATGAGTTTCTGGAAGCATTAAAGAAAAGCGGCATCGATGGAAAAACAGCAAAAGTAAAGTTAACGATTCCGGAAGGGAATTAAACTTAAATCAAAATAAAAAAATATTCCAAGATAAGAGGATATTTCAGAACGTTGTTTTCTACAATAGAATTATTATAACAAATTTTTGTGAAAATGTTAGAAGTTGTAATTTCTATTGAAATTCGTATGATGAAATTGTAAAAGAAATGCGAAAAGAGACGCATTATATGAAAGCCAAGCATATTCATAATTTATGTGTTGCAAAGTACAAGACAGGAGTTTAAACAGATCATAAATTTGATTTCTATAGTGGATAGGAGGAGTCCGTTTATGAGAAACCCTTTTTTCATAGCTTCTTTGTGTTGTGCCATATTATTTATTGGTGGGTGTACAAACACTTCTGTATCAAGCGTGGATAAATTTGAAGTTCAGGAAGAAAAAAAGAACCTGATACTTCAAGAGGAATTTACATATAATGACGGAGAAAGTGATAGTTCCGAATTTCATCGGGTAGAAGATGATAAAGCATACATTTCTTTAGAGAGAATTTCTGCTAATAGTACAACAGCCTTTTTTACAAATTCAATCGGATATATCAGTTTAGTCGATGGCAGCTACCATGAAATAGCTTCATTTGTTGATGAAGATTTACGGATATGGGATTATGTGGCTGATGATAATGTGATTCTTGCGTCAACATTTAATGGCGGCTTCTACGAAGTGATCTATAAAAATGGAGACGAAACAAAGCAGATTGAAAGAAATCAGATCGACAACGAATTTCAGATTCCGATTTTCAAGCAGATAGGTACCGATATTTTTTTATCTTTCCTATGCTACCAACAGAGAAGATAAAGGTGTATGGACTGCTTTGAAAAAAATTGATCTTAAAACAGGAGAAGATCGGGTTTTGACGGAACACTTTGCCTCAGTAAAGGATGTTCCCGATTATACCTTGGAAATATCTGAACATCATCTGACGTACGGTATTGAAGAAAACGGCAAAAATATTATCTGCGATTGGAATGCTGATGAAGAGAAATTGATACAGATCGAAGTCGATTTTCCGATTGGCAAAGTCGTATGGTCAAAAGGGGATGAATATATCACTTCCGATGCGAAGCGTTCAGAAGCTTTTCTGTTAGATAAAAACGGTGAGAAGAAAGACAGATTCAATCACCTATTCAACCGGGTTACGAGCATTGGAAACGGTGTTTTCCATACTAATGATGAGGATGTGGTGAGGTATAATGAGGGAGTGTTAACGAACTATCAATATACGAATGGCAAGATCAAAGGGTTTGTATTTCCTAAAATATCTAATATAGATAATCAAATTTATGTGTATTGGGCAGATTACAAGGAGCATATGATTTGGATCGATAAGTATATATTGGGAGAATAAATGATGAAGAAGAGAATAATTTTATCTGCAATAATTGCTGCTTGTACTACAATGTGTTTAACAATGTCTGTTTATGCGGATGGTGAAGGAATGAATGGTTTCGGAAATCCACCTGAAGAAACAGCAAATAAACTATAGTTATGGACAAATAGGATTACGTTCTTATACTACTGAGCAAAGGTATTTGCCGGTTCCGTTGTTTCATCAAGAACAAAGTTGGTATTGTGGACATGCCAGTGTGCAAATGATTTCAACATACTTATATGGTACAACTTATTCACAAGATGATATTGCCAATTATATGGGAACAACCCCATCAGAAGGGACAGAAGTGCCCCAAATGGTGAATGGTGTAAACTATTGGAGTGGTACTACATTTTACTCATGTGAACAAATATCAAATGTATCTATAGAGCACTTGAGGCCGCAAAATCATTGAAAAACATGGCGAAAAGTATATTGACTTTAAAGATATAAAAAGGTATCATTATTACGCTTAGCGAAAAAACTGGCTTTACGGAAGTAAGGCTTATATTTAGACTAAGGTTTGGCACACTTGGAAATGTGTGCATAAAATGAAAGGAGAAACTGAAATGCCTACAATAAACCAGTTAGTACGCAAAGGTCGTACTGATAAAGTTTACAAGTCAAAGTCCCCTGCATTAAACAGAGGCGTAAACTCACTCAAGAAGCGTGTAACAAAACTCAGCAGTCCACAGAAGAGAGGTGTATGTACTCGTGTTGGTACAATGACACCTAAGAAGCCTAACTCAGCTTTACGTAAGTATGCCCGTGTTCGTCTATCCAATGGATTAGAAGTAACAGCATACATTCCAGGAATTGGACACAACCTACAGGAGCATAGTGTTGTTATGATCCGTGGTGGACGTGTTAAGGACTTACCTGGTGTACGTTACCACATCATCCGCGGTACATTAGACTGTGCCGGTGTAGCAAACCGTAATCAAAGCCGTTCATTATACGGTGCAAAGAAGCCAAAGGCTGCTAAATAAGAGAAGGGAGAATAGAACATGCCAAGAAAAGGTTATATAGCAAAGCGTGATGTACTTCCTGATCCAATTTATAATTCAAAGTTAATCACTAAGTTGATCAACAAGATTATGATTGATGGTAAGCGTGGTACAGCTCAAACAATTTTATATGATGCATTCGCTCAGATTGAGAAGAAGACAGGTGAGAACCCAATGGAAGTATTCGAAAAGGCTCTCGGCAATGTAATGCCTCAGTTAGAATTGAAGGTTCGTCGTGTAGGTGGTGCAAACTTACAGGTACCAGTAGAAGTATCTGCTGAACGTAAGTTGACATTATCTCTACGTTGGATTGTTAACTACGCAAGACTTCGCCATGAAAATACAATGGAAATGCGTCTTGCCAATGAAATTATGGATGCCGCAAACGGTACAGGTGCATCTGTAAAGAAGAAAGAAGATACACATAAGATGGCAGAAGCGAACAAAGCATTCGCTCACTACCGTTTCTAATCGGGGAAGGAGCAATCAATGGCTAGAGAATTCCCGCTTAATAAGATTCGTAATATCGGTATCATGGCGCACATCGATGCTGGTAAAACTACAACAACTGAACGTATCCTTTTCTACACAGGTAAGATTCATAAGATCGGTGAAACACACGAAGGTGCGTCTCAGATGGACTGGATGGCTCAGGAACAGGAACGTGGTATTACAATCACTTCCGCTGCTACAACTTGCCACTGGCAAGATTGCCAGATTAACATTATCGATACACCGGGCCACGTAGACTTCACAGCTGAAGTTGAGCGTTCCTTACGTGTATTGGATGGAGCAGTTACAGTATTAGACTCTAAGGCTGGTGTAGAACCACAGACTGAAACAGTTTGGCGCCAGGCTACTGAATACCGCGTACCACGTATCGTATTCTCAAACAAGATGGATGCGACTGGTGCTGACTTTGAAATGAGCGTTGCTTCTATTGGAAATCGTTTAGGTGCTAAGGCAGCTGCAATTCAGATGCCTATCGGTGCTGAATCATCATTCCGTGGAATCATCGACTTAGTAACAATGAAGCAGCACATGTACACAAATGATAACGGTACAGATATTCAAGTTAGTGAAATTGATGAACAATTCAAGGCAAAGGCTGAAGAAATGCATTTAGCAATGCTAGAAGCAGTTGCAGACTATGACGATGAATTGATGATGAAGGTTCTTGATGGTGAAGAACCAACAGTTGAAGAAGTGAAGGCAGCTATCCGTAAGGGTGTTATGACTTCCGAATTCTTCCCTGTTATGTGCGGTTCTGCATATAAGAACAAGGGCGTTCAGTTATTACTAGATGCAGTTGTAGATTACCTACCTGCACCTACAGATATTGAAGCTATTAAGGGTACATTAGAAGATGGCACACCAAGCGAACGTCATCCTTCTGATGATGAACCATTTAGTGCCTTAGCATTTAAGGTGGCTACTGACCCATTCGTAGGTCGTTTAACATACTTCCGCGTATACTCCGGTGTTGCGAAGGCAGGTAGTTATATATTAAATGCTTCTAAGGAAAAGCGTGAACGTTTCGGACGTTTGGTTCGCATGCATGCTAACCACCGTGCGGATATCGAAGAAGTTTATGCTGGTGACATTGCTGGTGCAGTTGGTCTTAAGAACACAACTACAGGTGATACATTATGTGATGAAGAACATCCAATCGTTCTTGAATCCATGGTGTTCCCAGAACCAGTTATTCAGATGTCTGTAGAACCTAAGACAAAGGGTGACTCACAGAAGATGGATGAAGCATTAGCTAAACTTGCTGAAGAAGACCCAACATTCAGAACTTATACAGATGAAGAAACTGGTCAGACAATTATTGCTGGTGTAGGTGAATTGCAGTTAGATATCATCATGGACCGTATGAGACGTGAATTTAAGGTTGAAGCTACATCAGGTGCACCACAGGTAGCATACCGTGAAACAATCCGTAAGGAAGCTGAAGTACAAGGTAAGTTTGTTCGTCAGTCTGGTGGTCACGGTCAGTATGGTGACGTTTGGATTAGATTTAGCCCTAACCCAGGTAAGGGATTTGAATTCGTTGATGAAACAGTCGGCGGTTCAGTACCTAAGGAATTTATTAAGCCTACACAACAAGGTTTGGAAGAATCCTTAAACAATGGTTTAGTTGCTGGTTATCCAATCGTAGACATCAAGGCTGTCTTATTCGACGGTAGCTACCATGATGTCGACTCATCTGAACAGGCTTATAAGATTGCGGCTTCACTTGCTTTAAAGGAAGCAGCTAAGAAGTGCGATCCTGCAATTCTTGAACCTATCATGGCAGTTGACGTAACAGCTCCAGCTGATTACTTGGGCTCTGTCATGGGTGATATCACAAAGCGTCGTGGACAAATTCGTGAACAAGAAGAAACAGGTAATGCAATTAAGGTACGTGCTTTCGTTCCATTAGCTGAAATGTTTGGATACGTAACAGACTTACGTTCATTTACACAGGGTCGTGGTATCTATTCTATGCAAATGGACCACTATGAAGAAGTACCTAAGAACATTGCTAAAGAAATTATTGAGAAAAACACAACTAAGTAGTAAAAATGATTGTAAATAAGTACTGTTTCTAATAAAATGGAAACAGCTTATAAAGGTAGAAAAAACCAGGAGGAAAAAATATTATGGCAAAGGAACATTTCGACCGGTCGCTCGAACACGTTAACATTGGTACTATCGGTCACGTTGACCACGGTAAGACAACATTAACAGCGGCAATTACAAAGTATTTATCAACACACCCAGAAGATGGTAAGGCTCAATTCGAAGCTTACGATCAGATTGACGGAGCTCCAGAAGAGAAGGAACGTGGTATTACAATCAACACAGCACACGTTGAATACCAGACAAAGACACGTCACTATGCACACGTAGACTGCCCAGGCCACGCTGACTATGTTAAGAACATGATTACTGGTGCTGCTCAGATGGATGGTGCTATCTTAGTAGTAGCTGCTACTGATGGACCAATGCCACAGACACGTGAGCACATCTTATTATCACGTCAGGTAGGCGTACCTAAGATTGTTGTATTCTTAAACAAGTGCGACATGGTTGACGATCCAGAATTGATCGACTTAGTAGAGATGGAAGTACGTGAACTTCTTTCTGAATATGGATTTGATGGAGATAACGCTCCAGTGATTCGTGGTTCTGCATTGAAGGCTTTGGAAGGCGATCCAAAGTGGGAACCAGCAATCAAGGAATTACTAGATGCTGTTGATGCTTACATCCCAGCTCCAGTTCATGAATTTGACAAGCCATTCATGATGGCGGTTGAAGACGTATTCACAATCACAGGTCGTGGTACAGTAGCTACTGGACGTGTAGAACGTGGTAAGTTAAACTTGAATGATGAAGTAGAAGTAGTAGGTATTAAGGAAACTCGTAAGACTGTTGTAACAGGTATCGAAATGTTCCGTAAGACTCTTGACTTCGCTCAGGCTGGTGACAACATCGGTGCATTGCTCCGTGGTGTTAACCGTGAAGAAATTGAACGTGGACAGGTATTAGCTAAGCCAGGTTCAGTTACTCCACACACACAGTTCAAGGCTCAGGTTTACGTATTAACTAAGGAAGAAGGCGGACGTCATACACCATTCGTATCTAACTACCGTCCACAGTTCTACTTCCGTACAACAGACGTTACTGGTGTTATCCAGTTACCAGAAGGCACAGAATTGTGCATGCCTGGCGATAACGTAGTTATGGATGTAACTCTATTAGCTCCTATCGCTGTAGAACAAGGAACTAAGTTCTCTATCCGTGAAGGTGGACGTACTGTAGGTTCTGGTTCTATCACAGAAATCGTTAAGTAATTCAATTACTTATATCAGGCACTCATTGAGTGCCTTTTTCTGTGTGATTTCTATGAAGCAAAACCCGTAATTTGCGTTATACTAGTTGGTGTAGTGATTTACAGGGGAGAATTTAACTCGATGAATAAGAGTAATAGAAAAAGAAACATAATTATCGTCATATCTATGTTATTGATGTTTGGTATGAGGTTTCTGCCTGCATTACCTGGTTTATCTGCGTCTGGTATGCAGGTATTGGGAATCTTTGCAGGTACTTTATTATTGTGGTTAACGATTGCGATTGATTGGCCATCAATTCTATTAATTGGTGCGCTTGCATTTGTACCTGAATTAAAGATTGGTACAATATTATCTGGTGCGTATGGTGGGACAATCGTTGTATTCTTGATGTTTACCTTTGTGGTAACATACGCACTCTCGAAGACGTCATATATCAAAAGAATTGCGTTATTATTTATTAATTCAAATCTTGCGATGAAGGGCCCGTGGATGTTTATTGCATTGTACTTTGCAAGTATTCTTGTGATAGGTAGTTTCATTTCACCTACAGTGCTATTCTTTGTGTATCTTCCAATCTTAGAAGAAATCTATGTATTACTAAAACTAAAAAAGGGAGATAAGTTTGCGTCTGTGTTAATGATGGGAACTGTGATTATGTGTGGTATTTCATCTGGCATGACACCGATTGCGCATGTATTTCCTGTGATTGCCATGAATGCATATACTGAATTATATGGAAGTGTCATCCATTACGGCAGTTATATGCTAGCAGCGATTCCTGTGGGTATCTTAACGGCATTCATAACACTACTAGTATTCCGTTATATGATAAATCCAGATACTTCTTCGTTTGTGAATTACGAGAAAAAGAAGATTTATGTAGATCAAGAGAAACCAACAAGAGCCGAAAATTTTGTGCTTGCGGTATTTATTCTTGTTGTATGTATGTGGGTATTACCAAACTTATGCATGCATATCATTAAAGATGGACCTATCTTCGTTGGTTTAAAATATTTAGATAAGTTAGGCACAGCATTTCCACCATTAGTTGGTATTGTTCTATTATCTATTTTGACAGATGAAGGAAAGCCCTTGTTGAACTTTGGTGAAGCAATGAGTAAGGGTGTATCTTGGCCATCGTTAATTATGTGTGCTGGTACAACTGCTCTTGGTGCAGCAATCACCAATAGTGATATTGGTATTACTGCATGGATATCTGGAGGATTATCGCCGATTACATCTCATTTACCTGTGATGATCATGGTATTAATTTTTATTCTTTGGGCTGCGTTTCAAACAAATTTATCTAGTAATATGGTAACTGCTACAGTTGTGTCTGCCGCTGCTCTTGCGGTAACAGCAAATATCACAGCGGTGAATGTAGCGGCTCTAATTGTAAACATTGGAATGATGTCTGCATTTGCTTTTGCGACACCTCCAGCGATGCCTTGTGTGGCAATTGCGGTGTCGAGCGGTTGGACAAATACAAAGCAGATGATGGCATATGGATTCATCATTATGGTTGTGGCGGTAATAATAACTACGCTTGTTGGTTATCCAATTGCAGCAGCGCTACTATAAGTTGATAAATGATAGTATTTTACATGCATGCCGGTAGAAGAATCTACCGGTTTTCTTATCGAATTACTTGAATAGATATAGATACCATACAATTTTGTATTTTTGTGAAAGGATTATCATCTTTGTGTTGACTAACCGGATACTGATAGTTATTATCAACAAGCAGACTTAAGTTAGATGGAGGGAAATTTGAAAATGAAAAAGATTCTAACAACTTTATGCGCTGTTGCAATGCTGGCAGGTTGCACAGCTGGAGGATCCAAGAAGTCTTCCACAAATACAGCTTCTACTAAGGAAGAAACAGCTGCTACTGTAATGGTTGGTACAGGTTCTGTTACTAATGTATCAAACAAGACGAAGGAAGGTTCTGATACAGCAGCACAGTTCGATACAACATTTGCATCAGTTGTATTAGAGGGTAATGTAATCAAGTATGTATACTTTGATGTAGCACAGGATAAGGTTACTTATGATGCGACTGGTCACGTTACTTCTGACAATACAGCTTCTACATCTAAGAAGGCATTAGGTGATAAGTATGGAATGAAGGACAAGTCTTCCATTAAGAAGGAATGGTATGAACAGGTTGAGGCTTTAGAGAAGTGGGCTGTTGGTAAGACAGTTGAAGAAGTATTAAATATGCCTACAACACAGAAGGATGAAAAGCACACAGTTTCGGCTGATAAGGATCTTATGACAGGATGCACAATCGGGGTTACTGCTTTCCAACAGGCTTTAGATAAGGCTGCTAAGAACGCTGTTGAAGTGAAAGATGTAGCATCTGTAGGTTCTGCAATCTTGACTCAAGTTTCTGGTAAGGATGCAAGTGCTGAAAAGAGTGGTGAAGCAAAGGCTAGCTCTACATATGGTGTAGTTGCTTTAGATAAGGATGGTAAGGCTGTATTCACACAGACTGATGAAGCACAAAACGCTGTGAAATTCACAACAGCTGGTGTTGTAGATGGAGAAGCAGTTGCTATCGCTACAAAGGGTGAAAAGAAAGATGAATATGGCATGAAGAAGGTTTCTTCTATCGGCAAGGAATGGTTCGAACAGAATCAGGCTTATGATGACTGGACAGTTGGCAAGACTGGTAAGGAAATCGCTGATATGAAAGTTACTACTAATGAAGGTGGTAAGACTGTGACAGCTGATAAGGACCTTATGACAGGATGCACAATTGGTGTTAATTCTCTACAGAAGGTTACAACTACAGCTATTGAAGCTGCTACAAAGCTTAACTAATTCAAATCTTTTAGAAGTATAAGAATATCTTTAGGAAGCTGAAGATATTCTTTTTCTATTATGAAATCAGGAATAATCTAGTCCTGATTTCAGAGAAAAAACTTCAGAAGAAGAATATGATATAGAGGTCAGGGACACTAGAATGTTTCTGGCCTTTCTCGTACAGGCATGTATGGGAATTGGTCTGGGTAAAGTGAGAACGTGCCATCTTTTAGACCATTGATATCATTGAGTCCGTCATAAAAAGCGTTCTGCTTCCCTCCTATATTCTTAGGCTGCTTTATCAAGATGACAATCCAGGAAACAGTTAGATATGTCGTATATAAGCCAGAAAAATAGTCGGATGTGGGGATGGGGAAGTTTACCAAGACATTATGCATATCAGAAAGAAAGGAGTATTCCATCATGGAAGGACCAATCATTACAGTGGATGTATCAAAGGGTTCCTGTCACTACCAGCCCTTCATAGAGAATGGACATCCAATGCGAAAACCAAAGCAGCTTTCAGCTACGATCGATGGTTTCCAGAAATTAGGGCAAACTATCAAAGACCTTGAAGCTAAGACAGAACGAGAAGATATACCAGTTATCTTTGAGGCTACAGGTGTCTATCATCGACCACTACAAAAATATCTTGAAGACCACAAGATAAGGTACTACATCATTTCTCCATTATTATCTGCGACCTATCGCAAGACCTCCCTACATAGTAATAAGACAGACGCATTAGACTGTGCACATATCGCAAAAGCGTACTATTGTGAGAAGGAACTAAGACAATATCAAGCACAACCACAAGAGTACAAAAGACTCTATCAATTGAGCCGTATATATGAAAGTGAGTTGGTTCATCTTCGGAAACGCAAAGTGAGTTTGAGATCCATGCTGGATATCATATATCCAAGGATTGATAAGACCTTTAAAGGGAATCAAAATCTGTATGATCCACTCCCAATGGAGATATTAAAAAGATATCCTCATCCATCCTTACTATTGGGCCATAGAGAGGATACCA
Source organism: Solobacterium moorei (assembly GCF_036323475.1). Lineage (GTDB taxonomy): Bacteria > Bacillota_I > Bacilli_A > Erysipelotrichales > Erysipelotrichaceae > Bulleidia > Bulleidia moorei. The sequence goes on along the minus strand of NZ_AP028934.1, from coordinate 2,397,532 downwards.
TCGTTAAGACCGTTGGGCATCGTACAGGTCATTTAAAAGGATATACAGAAAGAATCGTACATAAGATCTACGAGAAGGCAAAGGAGTGCTATTCAGGATGTGATATCGATGATATAGAAGTAGTCAAATTGCCAAGCTTGATAGAGAACGTGCAGGAACAGAAGAAAAAATGCGATTCACTATTGAAGGAAATGATAGAGATAGCACGAACATGTCCTTATTTTGCATCTGTTGTTAGTATTGTTGGAATCGGAGAGAATCTGGCAGCCCGTATCATAGCAGAGCTTGGAGATGTAAGCCGATTTGATAACAGAGCGGCTATCGTGGCATATGCAGGCTTGAATCCAAAGATACAACAATCCGGAGATATTGATGGACTGCATTTCAAGATATCAAAGAAAGGCAATAAGCATTTGCGATGCCTTTTATACCTTGGTGCACAATGTAATTATCGATTGCGCAAAGAAGATCCACTATATGAATTCACCAAAAAGAAAAGACAGCAGACCCAATGCCCATTGTCGTCTAAAGCTGCCTATACTGCTAGTGCTCATAAATTACTGGTCATAATCTATAGCCTATGTAAGAATGGTACTCTATATCATTCTTAGCAACAGTATAAACCTAATCTAGCAAAATGGGAGATATAATTTCTCTTGTTTTAATAATGCACAAAACGAAAAAGAAGAAATCACTAAAGATTAGAAATTTCTTCTTGACTTAAGTTATCAAGTTTTTATGCATAGATGGAAAGTGAGGGATGGTGGTGACTATGCTATAATGAGTTGCAGGAGAAAATATGGAAGAACTATGTAAAAGTATTATTTTAAAAGTATTAATTACACTTGTGTCTGGAATCTTGATGATGGTAGTGACATCATTTTTGATGATTCTATGTAACTTCAAAATATTATCTGTGAATGGAATGATAGGCTTAGTTCTGCTAGTGACATTACCGCAGTTATGGTCTGTTTTAAGAAATTATAAAATTCCTACAACAGCGATATCCTTAGGGATGATTACAGTTTCCCTTGTGCTATCACTAATCTATGGATGGACCGTCGCGAATAGTGTTGCACAATATACAGAGCCAATGAAGATGTTTGAAACAATCTTGGCATATATTCTAAAGGTGCATGGTTTAGCAGCTATAGTAACTGCGTTTATCGGTTATCGAACAAAGAAATAATAGCGAGAAAAAGGGGGTTGGCATGAAAGTGATGAGTCGTTGGGGCAAGAATGTAAATCTAAAAAGCCCTTTGCAGGAATATCCTCGTATGCAGTTACAGCGTGGCAGTTATACGAACTTAAACGGCCGTTGGGAATATCAAATTACAGATACGAATCAAATACCGCAGGGAAATAACTGGAAGCCAATCAACGTTCCTTTTCCTTTGGGTTCACAGCTTTCTGGTAGTGATGAGATTTTATTGCCTGGGAAAGTATTATGGTATAAGAAACAGTTCTCTTATAAACCGGGAGAATATCATACGTATTTAAACTTTGAAGCAGTTGATCAACAATGTATTGTTTATCTAAACGGTATTGAAGTTGGCAGACACATTGGTGGTTATGAGCCGTTTGGTTTTGATGTATCTAGTTATATCAAGTATCAGAATGCATTACTTGTAAAGTGCACTGATCCAAGTGACACAGGTGAGTATGCATACGGAAAACAGAAAATCCAACATGGTGGCATGTGGTATACACCAATATCAGGTATCTGGCAGACGGTATGGCTAGAAGATATACCTCTACATGGAGTCCATGCATTAAAGATTACACCGAATTATGATAGACAGACTGTTTATCTAGAGATGGAAGGTGACTTTAATCATGCGACAATTACCATCAGTGCAGCAGGGAAGATGATCTATCATGAGATGACTGCTGAGATGCGTAATGAGATCTTTATTGAAGATATGCATCCATGGACACTGAAAGATCCTTTTTTATATGACTTGTATATTGAAACAGAGGATGACATTGTTAAGAGTTATTTTGGAATGCGTTGTTTTACTTGTGAGAAGGATGGAAAAGGTTATCCTCGTTTTTGCTTAAATCATAAACCAGTATTCTTAAGTGGTGTATTGGATCAAGGTTATACACCAGAGGGAAATTTAACTTATCCTGATGATGAGATGATGATTTACGATATTCAAAAGGTAAAAGAATTAGGCTTTAACATGATACGCAAGCATGTCAAAGTGGAATCCCGTCGTTGGTATTATCATGCGGATCGTTTAGGTATGCTTGTCATGCAGGATATGCCTAATGGTGGCCAACCAAGTAAACTAACAACTTTATACTTGCCACACTTAAATATCACGCGTATGAATGACCAGAAACAAAAACATCTCGGTAGATGTGATGACTGGAGTAAGAAAGCATACTATGATGAGTTAAACGCGATGATTCATAATTTATATAATGTTGTATCTATCTTTGCATGGGTTCCTTTCAATGAAGGTTGGGGACAGTTTGATAGTGCTAAGGTAACCAAGCATATTCAATTGATGGATTTGACACGTTTTGTGGATAGTGCTAGTGGTTGGCATGATCAAGGGGCTGGGGATTTCTACAGTCGTCATGTGTATTTCCATACCTATACAAATCCACAGAATCATGAAAAGAGAATGGCAATCTTATCTGAGTTTGGAGGCTATTCTTATTTAATTCTAGGACATAGTCTTGCACAAAAGCTTTATGGTTACAAAAAAATCACAGATAAGTTAAAGTTAAACACGGCGATTCGAAAGTTATATGAAGATAGTATTATTCGTAATATTCCAAAGGGGTTAACTGCTTGTGTATTTACACAGTTAACGGATGTAGAAGATGAGTGCAATGGTATTATGACAGCGGATAGAGAAATTGTGAAGTTGGATGAAAAGAGAATTCGCAATCTAAATCAACGATGCATGAGGAGATTAAAGAAATGAGAAAGCAAATTGTAATCGCAGAAGCGCTGGGTGGTAGTGTTAGAATTCACGCAGTTGATACAACAGATATCGTAGAAGAAGCTAGAAAGCTACATCACTGTATGGCTACTTCTGCGGCTGCTTTAGGTAGAACCTTAACAGTTACAGCTATCATGGGTAGTGATTTAAAGAATGTCTATGAAAAAGTTACCTGTATCTTTAATGGACATGGGCCAGCAGGCACTGTTCTTGCGCAAGCGGATGGTAGTGGAAATGTGAAGGGCTTTATTGGAGATCCTTCAATCTATCTTGTGCGTGAGGATGGACATTTGGATGTAGGTAAAGCAATTGGTACAAACGGCACATTAACAGTGACGCGAGATATGGGTCTAAAAGATCCTTTCTCTGGTATGGTGAATATTCAGACAGGTGAAGTTGGCGATGATTTTGCGTATTACTATGCAGTCTCTGAACAGACACCTTCTGTTGTAAATGTAGGTGTTCTTGTAAATCCTGATGGTAGTATTTTGGCTGCAGGTGGATTTATCTTACAGTTACTTCCAAACGCAACAGAGGAAGTCATCAGCGCATGCGAAGCGGTTGCCGCAAAGATGAGACCTGTATCCACATTGATCAGTGAAGGAATGTCTATTGAGGACATTATTCATATGTATTTCGAAGATGCGAATATCTTAGAACATAAGGATGTTCGTTGGTACTGTGGTTGTTCACATGAGCATTATAAGGATGCACTTGCGACACTTTCTGATCATGATTTACAGGAAATGATTAAAGATGGTAAGGGTGCGGATATTCATTGCCAATACTGTAATAAGGAGTACCGATTTACACCAGAAGAATTAAAAGAAGTATTGGAGTTAAAGCAGCGTGTTTAAGATTGGAAATATAGAATTAAAGAATCAAATTGTCGCAGCACCTTTAGCGGGTATCTCAAATCCTGTCTATCGTGAAATCATGCACGATTATGGTGCAGGTCTAGTCGTAAGTGAAATGATTAGTGATAAAGCATTGCACTATCAAAACGCAAAGACTCAGGATATGTGTCGTATCAGTGAGGGCGAACATCCAGTTGCTTTACAGTTATTTGGTAGTGATCCTATTACAATGGCTGAGGCAGCAGAGTATCTAACCAAGAATACAAACTGTGATATGATTGATATTAATATGGGATGTCCTGTACAGAAGGTTGTAAAGGCACATTCTGGAAGCTATTTGATGCAGAAACCAGAGCTTGCGTATGAGGTCATGCATGCAGTGGTAACACATACAGATCGTCCTGTGACAGTGAAGATGCGTGCGGGTTGGGATAGTGACCACATTAATTGTGTAGAAATCGCAAAGTTAGCAGAGAAGGCGGGTGTTAGTGCAGTTGCAGTACATGGTCGTACACGTGGGCAACAGTATACAGGCCATTCTAATAATGCATATATCAAAGCAGTAAAGGATGCAGTAAATATCCCTGTCATTGGAAATGGTGATATTCGTATACCAGAAGATGCGAAACGTATGTTAGAGGAAACGGGTTGTGATGCGATTATGATTGGTCGTGGACTTTTAGGAAGACCATTCTTCTTGCAGGAAGTAGATGCATATCTGAATGGTGGTACATATGTAGAGCCTGATTATAATGAAAAGTTAAATCTTGCATATCACTATGCAGAGAAGCTCTGTGAATATGAGAGTGAAAGAAATGGTATCTGCATGATGCGTGGTATGGCAGGTTGGTATATTACAGGATTACCACATGCTTCAGAGTATAAGAACCGTTTATCTTCTATCTCTTCACTTCGTGAGATGAAGGAAATCATTGAAGAATATCGTGAGTTAATTAAGAACTTTATGGAGAAGCAATAGCCGTAAAGTTTTTTTCATGCATGCATAAAAAGCCCTGTTTTATACAGGGTCAAACATTCATGTCGAAAGATAAGGGGGGTTAGTTTCCTTCAACAGCGTTTGTACTTTCGGATAGATCTTCTGTTAGATTTAACTTACCAAAGTCGGAATCTGTTGGAAGAACTAGATCAAATTCAGGAATAGCGTTCATCTTGAATGTGAATTCATCAGCGCTTAGTCCTAAGATATGTCCACCATGTGTCTTATCATCTGATAAGAAGTGGAAATGCCAGCCTGGTAGGTTGATACCTTCTACATAATCAGGGCAGTAGATTGCGATAATCTGTCCTTCTTCATTTTCATAGTGATATTCTCTTTGTTCGCAAGCTGCTTCAGCAAGTGTAGGATATGGCTTTGCGCACTTATAGCAGCTACGTACATGCATCTTGGAGAACTTAGCGTGTGCTAAGAACATGTAGAAGATATTCTTGTTTTGATCAACGATAGGTTGTAGCTTTGCCTTTAATGTCTTAATATCTTCAACATTTGTGATTGTCTGTTCCTTTACAGAGTGATCAAATTTAGTAACTGTAGAGAATGCTAACTTATCTGTATCAGCCATCTTAACAACTGTTCCATCAGCTGTTCCTTTATAAGCGACACCATCAACAATGAGTGCTTCGCCATCAAGACCTTCGTATGTACCGATACCTGTATCGCAATCACTTAATAGATCCTTGACTGTCATTGTGCCGTTAAAATCACCTAACATTAATGCGTTTAATGTAGAAACCTGTAAAACCTTTTGCATAATAATTTCCTTCTTTCTTTTCTTTATTTCGCCATGTTGTCAGCTGGATGTCTTTGTAATTCAGCTTTAACAAGGAATGGTGCTGTAACATTTGTAATTGCTAATACGAATGCTAAGATTGCAATCGTTGGTGAAACAAATGGTTCAAATGCTGCATTACTAGAAGCGGCCATTGCAGGGATAGCAAGTGCAACACCTGCAAGAGATGCAGAAGCAACACTGATATATCCTGGACGATGTAGAATGTTACGTTCTACGAAATAAGATGGACCAATAACAATAATGAAGTATGCAATGCTTAACAAGATACCTTGTGGAATCATACCAAGTGCTTTGAATAAGTTGATTGTAGAACCAAATTCAAATCCTAAGAATGGTAAGATTGTTGCATTACCACCAGCAAATACTTTACGAATATCTGCATCAAGACTACCGAGAATCATACCTAAGATGAATGGAATCAATAATGCGATAATCTGTATAACCTGAGGACACCAAATCCAGATGTTCCATAGAAACCTAAGAATAAGATTGGTAATAGAGGCATTGAACAAATCAACATGATACCAAATCCTGCCTTATCAGCTTCATCACCGAATGGAGAGATAATACCCATGTATAGTGCAGCGTTAGCACTTGTGATTGCACATGCAACAGCTAGGAACGGAATACCAAATACACCTTCAAATCCAAATAATACATAGTATAGTGCACATAATGCATATGCGACTACAAGACGAACAATAATGAGTGGAACACTTCTACCAAGTGCTGACTTCAAATCTGAAACCTTAACACCAGTACCTGTAAAGAATAACATCAAGCCAATAATTAACATCTGACCAGAGGATGAGAACATATCCTTCATAGGATTTCCTAATACAGCCCAGATATCTACATTGAAGAGTCCTTGACCAATTGTGGTGATGATTGCACCAATAATTAATGGAACAAACATTGTTCCTGCTGGAACCTTCTGTAAGGCTTTCCAGATGTTAACGTTCTTTTTTTCTTCTGACATAACTATGCTCCTTTAAAAAACAACGTAATCAATATATAACTTTTTATTTGATAATGAACCGTTCAGAACATATAATAGTGAGTATTCTTTTTGTGCTATCAGCATAATCGGAGGGGTAGATGGATATTTCAAAATTAGTGGATGCGTTTTTATCAGGCGTTAACTTAGATGGGCTGATAAAAATATCATCAATATTATTAAAATGCCCATTATTAATATTAGATGATGCATTTCATGTAGTTTCTTATTATAAATCAGAAGGCTTTCATGATATCCCTTTTGATTCAACAATAGAGAGCAAACATATTACCTATGAAGTCGTGCGTAATTTAAACTGGCAACCAAATTTAGAGGAGCCAGTATTTTTGACAATCGAAGAAAGCCCATGGAGACGTAGAATCTCAACGCTGAGAGCAGAACATAAAAATATCGGTTATTTGTTTTGTGTAGATGCAGAAGGTCAGCTAGAACAAGTAAATGATAATGATATGAATAAAATTGAAATGATTCTAGCAAAACAATATTTAGCACAGATTGAAAATCAATTTCTTTCGAAGAATACAGAAGAAGAGATTTTAACACACTTATTAGATGGGGATTATCAGAATCCTGCTTTATTTAAGCTACAGATATCTAATACATGGATTGAGCAGATGGATCAGGGGCACCTTGCGCTAATTGATGTATCAAATAGAACAAATCTACAAATATCATATCGATTATTAGATGCAAAGCTAGAAGCTGCGTTAGCAGAATCACGTCCATTCTTATATCAGAAGAGTGTTTTGCTGTTTGTACATGAAAAAAGACAAGTCGAAATACTTGAGAATATTGCGAAAGAGTTTCAGGTATTTGTCGTTATCTCTAGTGTTATAAAAGATATCTATGAGTTACCTAAGATATATAAACAAATTTTAGAGTTTACGTCATTATTACAAAATAAGACTTTCTCAGCTAAAGTATTCTATACGGAAGGCTATCGTTTGCGTATGATGTTGGATCAGGTGAAAAGTCGGTTTGATTTAGTACCTGATGTATATAAAAGAATGTACGAGTATGATAAAGAAAATCATACAGTATATTGCGAAACACTATATTATTATGAATTAAAAAATCATTCAGTTATTGAAACTGCACAAGAGTTATTTACACATCGGAATACAGTTGTTTATCGTCTAAGAAAAATCAAAGAAATGTTTCATATAGATGACGCCCATGAGAGTGAAAAATTAATTCGTTTAATTAGCTTGGGTCTATGTTTAATTAAAATGGATCAAGATGATATTGTTCTAGATAATATGCATGCGAGTGATATATTCGAAAAGTAAATTAAGATAATATTTGTTATTGTAATTTATATAGAAGCAAAGAATTATGTTATTTTTGTGAATATTGAGTCTAACAAAAAGATATCAGAAAAAATTATGATAAACTTACCGCATTGAGGTGATGAAGTATGAAAAAAGGACTAGTTCTTGAAGGTGGTGCGATGCGAGGCATCTTTACGGCAGGTGTCATCGATGTACTAATGGAAAATCATATTACATTTGATGGCGCGATTGGTGTATCTGCTGGTGCGTGTTTTGGTGTAAATCTAAAGAGTAAGCAGATTGGTCGTACATTCCGCTATAACATGAAATATGCAAAGGATCCAAGATACGCAAGCGTTCAATCTTGGATTAAAACCGGAGACTTTTTCAATGCGGAGTTCTGCTATCATACATTGCCTGAAAAGTTAGATCCAATGGATGCCACAACTTACTCACAGAATCCAATGAAGTTCTATTTGGTCGCAACTGACATCGAAAGTGGAGAGCCTTATTATTACGATGCCAAAGATATTAATAATGAATCGTTGGACTTTGTGCGTGCTTCTGCGTCAATGCCAGTATTTGCAAGTCCAGTACATATCAATGGACATATTTATTTAGATGGTGGTATCTCTGACTCTATCCCAATCAAGAAGTTTCAACAGATAGGATATGAAAAGAATGTGATTATCCTAACACAACCAGAGAATTATGTAAAAAAACCACAGCAAATGATGAAGGTTATTCGTGCAAAGTATCGTAAATATCCAAATATGGTGCGTGCGTTAGAGTTACGTCATGAAACTTATAATGATACGATTGCGTATATCAAAGAAGAGGTTGCTAAAAATAATGTGTTTGTGATTCAACCAGAGGCGGAATTAAACATTGGCAGAATTGAACATGACCGTAAGCGAATTCGTGCAGTTTACGAGGAAGGTCGTAAAACAGCGATGAAGAGACTGGCAGAATTAAAGATGTTTTTAAGACAAGGAGAAAGACATCATTTGAGATAGCAATTTATGATAAAATAAATACGCTATCGGGGGAATGATGAAAATAACAATAGATATGATACATCGTGATTTACGTAAATACGCAAGCATGGTGTTGAATAATCAACCATCACTCAATTCTATTACCGCAATTAGGGAACGTGATAGAAATCTAAAACGTAAGTTTTATGGGAAGTGGTTTGGTAGAAATACCCATATGGAAGAAAAAGAGATCCTAAGAATGAAGTGAACCCAATTTTGAAGTGAACCCAATTGAGGTGACCCCTAAAAGTTAGACTTTTTACGAGATGACTTTGGTCATCTCTTTTTTCTATTATGAAATCAGGAATAATCTAGTCCTGATTTCAGAGAAAAAACTTCAGAAGAAGAATATGATATAGAGGTCAGGGACACTAGAATGTTTCTGGCCTTTCTCGTACAGGCATGTATGGGAATTGGTCTGGGTAAAGTGAGAACGTGCCATCTTTTAGACCATTGATATCATTGAGTCCGTCATAAAAAGCGTTCTGCTTCCCTCCTATATTCTTAGGCTGCTTTATCAAGATGACAATCCAGGAAACAGCTAGATATGTCGTATATAAACCAGAAAAATAGTCGGATGTGGGGATGGGGAAGTTTACCAAGACATTATGCATATCAGAAAGAAAGGAGTATTCCATCATGGAAGGACCAATCATTACAGTGGATGTATCAAAGGGTTCCTGTCACTACCAGCCCTTCATAGAGAATGGACATCCAATGCGAAAACCAAAGCAGCTTTCAGCTACGATCGATGGTTTCCAGAAATTAGGGCAAACTATCAAAGACCTTGAAGCTAAGACAGAACGAGAAGATATACCAGTTATCTTTGAGGCTACAGGTGTCTATCATCGACCACTACAAAAATATCTTGAAGACCACAAGATAAGGTACTACATCATTTCTCCATTATTATCTGCGACCTATCGCAAGACCTCCCTACATAGTAATAAGACAGACGCATTAGACTGTGCACATATCGCAAAAGCGTACTATTGTGAGAAGGAACTAAGACAATATCAAGCACAACCACAAGAGTACAAAAGACTCTATCAATTGAGCCGTATATATGAAAGTGAGTTGGTTCATCTTCGGAAACGCAAAGTGAGTTTGAGATCCATGCTGGATATCATATATCCAAGGATTGATAAGACCTTTAAAGGGAATCAAAATCTGTATGATCCACTCCCAATGGAGATATTAAAAAGATATCCTCATCCATCCTTACTATTGGGCCATAGAGAGGATACCATCGTTAAGACCGTTGGGCATCGTACAGGTCATTTAAAAGGATATACAGAAAGAATCGTACATAAGATCTACGAGAAGGCAAAGGAGTGCTATTCAGGATGTGATATCGATGATATAGAAGTAGTCAAATTGCCAAGCTTGATAGAGAACGTGCAGGAACAGAAGAAAAAATGCGATTCACTATTGAAGGAAATGATAGAGATAGCACGAACATGTCCTTATTTTGCATCTGTTGTTAGTATTGTTGGAATCGGAGAGAATCTGGCAGCCCGTATCATAGCAGAGCTTGGAGATGTAAGCCGATTTGATAACAGAGCGGCTATCGTGGCATATGCAGGCTTGAATCCAAAGATACAACAATCCGGAGATATTGATGGACTGCATTTCAAGATATCAAAGAAAGGCAATAAGCATTTGCGATGCCTTTTATACCTTGGTGCACAATGTAATTATCGATTGCGCAAAGAAGATCCACTATATGAATTCACCAAAAAGAAAAGACAGCAGACCCAATGCCCATTGTCGTCTAAAGCTGCCTATACTGCTAGTGCTCATAAATTACTGGTCATAATCTATAGCCTATGTAAGAATGGTACTCTATATCATTCTTAGCAACAGTATAAACCTAATCTAGCAAAATGGGAGATATAATTTCTCTTGTTTTAATAATGCACAAAACGAAAAAGAAGAAATCACTAAAGATTAGAAATTTCTTCTTGACTTAAGTTATCAAGTTTTTATGAAGCTAGAAGATGTTGTCTGTATTGAACAGGACTCATCCATCCTAACTTTTCTTTTATTCGTTGCTCATTGTAATAATTTATAAATCTTTCTATTTTTAACTTCAGTTCATCGAAACTATAGTACATGACTCCATAGTATATTTCTTGTTTAATCAGTCCAAAGAAATTTTCCATAACTGAGTTATCAAGGCAGTTTCCTTTTCGAGACATACTCTGGAAGATTCTTTCTTCTTTTAATCTACGTGTATAAGCGTTCATCTGATATGCCCATCCTTGATCAGAATGAAATGTTCTTCTATATGGGCAGTCTGTAGTGATTGTAATAGCTTTCTCCAAGGCATTCATCACGTTTTCTGCAGAAGGTCTCTTACCAATTTCGTAACTAAGTATCTCACCACTACACATATCCATAAATGGATCTAGATAAAGCTTATGTATTGTCATATGACCCTTTTTATCGACTTCATAATACTTGAATTCAGTTGTATCAGTTGTTATTTTCTGATGCGGTATATGTGTCTTGAAGCGTCTGTGAATTCTATTAGGCGCAACTCTTCCAACTGTTCCTCTATAAGAACTGTATTTTCTGCTTTTGCGAGTATAAGACGTTACCTGTAAGTGAAGCTTTTGTATGATTCTCTGTACTTTCTTTTTATTAATGGTATATCCATTGTTGCGAAGTTCTCCAACGATTCTACGGTAGCCATAATCCTTATTATTTATACGAATTTCTTGTATGTTTTCTTCAAGCTTTTTATCAGGATTTTCTCTATCAAATCTCTTTTGCCAATACATATATGTCGCTTTTGGCATTCCGGTATAAGAGAGAAGGTCTTTTAGTTTGAACTTTTGTCGGAGACTGTTGATGACGAGTGCCATTCTCTCATTTTTTCCTCGTCCTCTAAACGCAGCCTCCTCAGTTCTTTTAAAAATGCATTCTCTATTCTTAACCGAAGAAGTTCATCTTCTAATTTCTTTATATGTTCTACACTTGTATTAACAGAAGCTTCTTCCATGAGTTTGTTTTGAGTCTTTCTATCTGTCTTATCCATAGCTTTCCTTCGACCCTTTCGGCGTGATTTTAACGCATCAGGACCTGCTATACGAAAGCGATTAACCCAGTTGCCAATCGTAGCTGGGTTCTTAATGCCATTCTGTATAGCTAACTCTTGATATGTGATTTCACTTGTTAAATACAACTCTACAATAGAAAGTTTCATTTCGAAAGAATAAACTTCATTTTCTCGTGAGCGCAATAAACCATCATTTCCAAATGCTTTATAGTTTTTCACCCATTTGTGTAGCTGGGATTTAGAGCCTAATCCATATTTTTTAGAAAGATATAGAATTCCTCCTTTACCATTCAAATATTCTAAAACTATTTTTTTCTTGAATTCAAAACTATGTTTTGTCATAAAAATACCGACCTCCATTCGTTAGATTCTTGGTCTAACTTTTGGGGGTCGGTACAAATTTCTTGGACACGTTAATTTACCGACATGATAAGGCTTGATTCCTTGCCTGACAAGGGGTTAGGCCTTTTAATTTTGTCTGTATTCTTTCTTCGTTGTAATAGTGTATGTATTCTTCCATGGCACATTTCAATTCTTCCAATGTATGGAACTCATATTCATGTCCGTAGAACATCTCATTCTTCATCTTTCCAAAGAAGTTCTCCATTACACAATTATCTAGGCAATTTCCTTTGCGAGACATCGATTGGATGACCCCGTGTTCATGTAGAGCCTTATGGTATTGATTCATTTGATATTGCCATCCTTGATCAGAATGGAATATCAGTCCTTCTATATTTGGATATCTATGAAATGCGATATCAAGCATATTGGCAATCTGCTCATAGTTTGGATTATTAGATATATTCCAAGATATAATTTCTCTATTATGCATGTCGAGAATAGGTGATAGATACAGCTTGCCTGCAGTGATGTGGAACTCTGATACATCTGTTGTCCATTTCTCGTTAACTGTACTTGTAGAGAAGTTGCGCTTGTAATAGGTAATGTGATTCTCTTCATCAACTACCTTTTCTAGTAAGTGATTCTCTACTGTACCATTCATATTGCCTTTGTATGATTTGTATTTAGCTTTAGGTGTATTTCCAAATAGACCCATCTTATGCATAAGCCTTTGTATCGTCTTACGATTGATCGTTGGATACAGCTTTCTGATTTCCAGATAAATACGTCGATATCCGTATCTTCTCTTATGGGTATAGAAAACATTGATGATGTCATTCATTACATCATCATATTTGAAATCACTGTCTTGTTTGTCTTTCCAATAATAGTAGTCAGAACGGCTGATATGATAAGACAATTGTGTACTGGTATTTATCGTTTGGATGATATATCCAACAGGTACATGTAGTTCTTGCCTTAGTTCCGATATCGCCCTAACTATTTCTTCTTTTCTCTCTTTTCTCTTTCCGTAACTAAGGCATCTAATTTTTTTATGAATTCGTTCTCTATTAATAGCCTCAAGTTCTGCTCGCGTAGGAGCTTGTTTTCTTTCTCCAGCTCCTCGATTGTTTTCTTCTTTGGCATGTCGTCCTCGCTTCCTTACAACGACATTATATCCATTTTCTTTATATTCTTTAATCCATCGAAAGAGAAGACTATCGGTAGACAACCCTAAGTCTATTGATACGCTCATTATTGACTTATGAAGAGTCAATACTCTATAGATGGCTGCTTCTTTAAATTCAGCAGAGTAATCGTGAGAACTATGACGTAGAATATCCAATCCATGTTTATCAACTAGCCTAACAATATATTCAATTTTAGATTTTTGCATTTTCCATTTTAACTGGAGCTTAGAAAATGTGGTTCCAAGTTTTCGTTCCTTGTAGATTTGTACCTTGTCTTCAAATGTAAATTTCATAATAAAAATGAACCTCCTAAGTTGTTGTCCAACTTTTGGGGTTCGCTTCAGAAATGATGGATCTTCTTTGCGTATCTGTATTGTTTATCCAAATCGATTGACTGGGGAAGAATCAGTAGATCTTTTATGGCTTCATGGTGGTGGATATGGAACAGCATTGCCGGAAGAATGTTATCCATATGCGGAACGTTTCCTGGTAAACGGAAACGTAGTCATGGTGTTGCCGGATTATCGCAAGAGTTATGAAGCACCATATCCTGCAGCTTTAGAAGATGCCTATCTGACACTTAAGTGGATGAAGAAACATGCATGCAAGTTACATATCAATCCTCATCAACTATTTGTGGGTGGTGAAAGTGCAGGTGGTGGTTTAGTGGCTGCGTTATCTGCGTATGTACGTGATATGAATGAAGTAAAGATTGCATTCCAGATGCCTCTATATCCAATGATTGATGATCGTCCATCAAGTGAAAATAAAAATGAAACATTAGCTTGGACTACTTCACAAAAGTATTTCCATTGGCAGTTATATAAACGTAATCTACAGGATGTACCGGTGTACTGTGCACCAGCACGATTAAAGGATTTTCGAAATCTGCCGCCAACCTTTACAGTTGTAGGTACACCAGGGCCATTCTATGAAGAAACCGTAACCTATATGAAACATCTGTATAAGGCAGGTGTCACAATCATGTTAAAAGAGGATGAGGGTTGTTTCCACATGTTTGATACACGATTTCCAAATGCACAGGTATCCAAAGAAGTCATACGTTTTGAACAGAAAGTATTTCAATATGCACAACAAAACTTCTTTGCAAGACAGGATGAAATCAGCCAAGTGGATGAATCTTTCCAAGAAGATATATTCCGTAATTTTCATGCATACATGGATACAGAAAATAAATATTAAAGTAAAGCCCAGGATGTTTATCCCGAGCTTATTTTATAATTGTTCTGCCTGTACTTGAATGAGATTCTGTAGTTGCATACGATACAGTAGTAAGTCATCCACAAGTGGATTTAAAACAGCTGCTGCAACCTTTGCGTTCATATTTAAGAAATCTAATACATCTTGTTTTGTGACAACATAGATGTGTTCATCTTTCTGCAATGTTGGTTTAAACACTCGTAGTCCTTCTAATGTAGAAAATATAGGAAGATACTTTTCGTCGTCAGTTGCCTGCATTAAATCGACGCGGTCAATATCAGATGCTTGAATGGTATTGCTTGTGATTGCGTCTTCTTTTGGATAGAAAGCAATATAGAATCGACGATCACCAGCCATATAAAGTGTTAACTCTTCTAGTATCTTTTTCATGCCATCTTCACTCAGAGGCGCTTTGCGCTGTGTGAGAAGGCTTTCTAGTTTTGTATCTACAGTTGTATTTGTTAATGAATTAAATCTTTGCATGTAATCCTCACCATTTCTGCATTTATTATATAATAGGAACATGAAAATAATATTCTCTCCAACAAAAAAGATGATTCAAGATGAAGACTTAGCTCCAAAAACAACACCAGTTTTCCTTTCAAAGACAGAAGCCTTACTAGAAAAACTGCGTGGAATGAGTGCCGATCAACTACAACATATGTATCGTTGCAATGATAAGATCTTGGCTGAAAATATCAAACGTATTGAAACGATGAACCTACATAAGAATCTTTCGCCTGCGTTATTTAGCTATAGCGGCCTTGCGTTTCAACATTTATCTGCGACTTCCCTATGCCAGGATGAGTTAGACTATCTGCAAGAGCACTTCCGTATTCTTTCTGGTTTCTATGGTGTACTAAAGCCAATGGATGGTATTACACCATATCGTTTGGAAATGTTATCGGTGTTTCCAGATGGTAGTAACTTATATGACTATTGGGATGATGCACTCTATCATGAATTGGATGATGATGTGATTATTAATCTTGCATCAGAAGAGTATTCACGTTGTATCAAAGAGTATCTTCAAGAAAGTGATCGAATGATCAATATTGTCTTTGGTGAATTTAAGAATGGAAAGCTAATCACAAAGGCAACCAAGGCGAAGATGGCACGTGGAGATATGATTTGGTATATGGCACAGAATCACATCACAGATCCGGAAGACATCAAGAAATTTAGTGAACACTATCGCTATGCGGAAGAACTTTCAAATGCTACTCATTTTGTATTTATCGGTCAGGAGTAAGATAAAATGATTGTTATTATTATCTTAGCCAGTATTTGTTTACTCTATTTATGGATGATTCATCCCCAGAATCTTAAAGATGAAAAGTGGGAAGGATTTCGTCATTACTATTACGCTCACCGTGGTTTACATGATTCACAAAGTAATATTCCAGAAAATTCAATGGCTGCTTTTTTAAAAGCAGTAGAGAATGGTTATGGAATCGAACTAGATGTTCAACTAACCAAAGATGGCATACCTGTTATCTTTCACGATGGAAAGACAGGTAGATTATTACGGGATGAAAAAGGTGCAGTCGTTAATAAAGTACTAACAGAACTAACACTAGAAGAATTAGAGAGATACCACTTACTAGCAAGTGAAGAGAAGGTTCCTCTGTTTGAAGATGTACTGAAATTAGTGGATGGAAAGGTACCTTTGATTGTGGAACTAAAGGTGGCCAATTCATCTACTGATACAAATGGTTTATCTAGTAAAGCAGATTTGTTATTGCAGAAGTATCATGGTTTATATTGTGTAGAGTCATTTCATCCTGCTTGTGTAAACTGGTATCGTAAGAATCGTCCAGAGATTATTCGTGGTCAGCTTGCGGAACGTCCTAACGCACAAGCAAAAGGAAAAATGTGTATCGCAACGACGATTATGCAGTATCTTTTGACAAATTTCATTACCCGACCGAACTTTATTGCGTATAACCATCATAATCGTCATAACCTTTCACGCATGTTGTGCCATTGCTTATTTAAAAATCCCGCGGTTGCTTGGACAATACGCTCTAAAGAAGAGTTAGAGGACAACTGTAAGTACTTTGATTATTTTGTTTTTGAACACTTTATACCAAATAGTAAATCAAGTTCCGAAGAACAGTAAATGTTTAGGAACTTTTCATTTGAACGAGGTTTTGAATAGAGAATAATATGATAAAATACTAACTATAAGGAGCTCCAATCCGGAATGAGTGATACGAGTAATTTTATTTTGAATTTATCAGTATTGTTTCGCAATACACAAAAATATTTTGATAAGATGCTGGCGCCATATGATATTGGCTCCGGCCAATTAACATTTTTATTGATTATCAATGAGAATGAAGGCATCACAATGCAAGACGTTACACGTATCAGTGAAGTGGATAAAGGTACAACAACGAAGAGTATTCAGCGTCTGATTGAGCAGGGATATGTAAGTGCGGTACAGGACGAAAAAGACCATCGTATGAAGCACTTACACACTACGGATAAAGCATCCACAATGATGACAGCTGTATATGATTTCCGTAATCAGTGTCGTGCTGCGTTAGCCAGTGGTGTAGATTTCGACCGGTTTGAGGAGATGCTAAACGTTGCCTGTGAAAACTCTCGTAATATTTTATCTAGCGAACTGGATGCGTTCCATACATTAAAAATTGGTGCCCTACAAAAGACAACGATTACGGATTACCCTGGAAAAGTTTCGGCGACAATCTATACGGCTGGATGTAATATGAAGTGCCCGTTCTGCAATCAGAAAGATCTTGTGTTTATTCCAGAGAAATATCGCTATATCGCACCAGAAGAAATCCTTTCATACCTCAATCAACGTAGTGGGTTATTGGATGGTGTAGTCATTAGTGGTGGTGAACCATTATTACAAGAAGAACTTATTCCATTTATTCGTCAGATCAAAGAACTAGGCTACGCAGTGAAACTGGATACTAATGGCACAAACAATGAGAAGCTTGGAATATTATTGGAAGAAGGCTTGTTGGATTTTGTGTCATTAGATATAAAGAATAGTGCCGAGAAGTATCCATTAACCAGTGGACTAAAATCGGATATGGAATACAAACATCCTATTACAGAAAGCGTATGTCTGCTGCAAGAATATAAAATAGAACATGAATTTAAAACAACCGTTGTAAAAGAATTCCATACGGTCGATGATTTGATAGAGATTGCCAAGTTTATTGGTAGTGATGCTCGTTATGTATTACAACAATTTGTGTCTTCGGATACGGTGATTCAACCTGATTTGCATGCATATACTGCAGAAGAGATGGAAGAAATGAAGAATGCAGTTGAACCATATGTGAAGAATGTAGAATTAAGATTAGCGAAGGAGGTGTAAGTGATGTATCGTGTAAAGAAAAGAGATGGCAGTACTGCAGCGTTTAACATCAAGAAGGTCGCAAGTGCAATTCGCAAAGCGTTTGATGCATGTGATCGTGAATACACCGATAGCGTGATTGATTTGATTGCACTACGTATTACCAGTGATTTTGAACCTAAAATTCAGAATAGTTTAATCGACGTAGAAAAGATTCAGGATAGTGCAGAAAAGGTATTAAGTGAATCGGGATATGCGGATGTATCAAAGGCGTATATCCTCTATCGTAAACAGCGTGAAAATGTACGTAATATTACAAATACAACATTTGATTATCATTCTGTTGTGGACAATTATATCAATACAGGAAATCAGCACAGTAAAGGTAATACAACCTACTCTGTTGGTGGTTTGATTTTATCAAACTCAGCCTCTATCACCACCAATTACTGGTTGAGTGAAGTATATGATGAAGAGGTTGCCACTGCACATCGCGATGGGGATATCCATATTCATGATCTGAATATGTTAACAGGATGTAATGCAGGTTGGTCCTTGAAAGAATTAATCCAGCAAGGTTTGAGTGGGGTGGCTAAGCAGACTGCTTCCGCTCCTGCAAAGCATCTCATTACCATCTGTAATCAGATTGTAAACTTCTTTGGGATTATGCAGAATGAGTGGGCAGGAGCACAATCCTTCTCATCCTTTGATACATACCTAGCTCCGTTTGTACGTATGGATCATTTATCATTTGATGACGTAAAGCAGAGTATGCAGACATTGATTTATAGTTTAAATACACCATCCCGTTGGGGAACAATTTCTCCGTTTGCGAATATATGCTTTGATTGGACGGCCCCTGAAGATCTTGCAAAGCGTCCAGCAATTGTTGGTGGTGAGGAACAAGACTTTACATATGGTGATTGTCAGGATGAAATGGCAATCATTAACCGTGCCTTCCTTGAAGTCATCTTAGAGGGTGATGCGGAAGGAAATATATTCTCCTTCCCAATTCCAACATATGCAATTACTAAGAAATTTGACTGGAATAGTGATAATGCAAAATTGTTATTAGAAGTAACGGTAAAGACAGGTCTTCCATACTTTGCAAATTTTATAAATGGAGATTTAAAGCAGAAGAATGCACGTAGTATCTTTAGTGGCACTCACTTTAACGCAAAGAAATTATTTAAAAAGACAGGTGGTTTATTTGCGTATGGAGAGAATACAGGAACGATTGGGACTGTATCTATTAATATGGCTAGACTCGCCTATCTTGCAAAAGATGAAGAAGATTTCTTGAAGCATTTAGATAAGGTATTAGATATCTCTGCTCGTTCTTTAAGTACAAAGCGTCAAGTTCTTGCTAGCTTGTTAGAGGCAGGACTTTATCCTTATACAAAGCATTATCTTGGTAGCTTTGATAATCATTTCTCTTCGATTGGAATCGTAGGAATGAATGAAGCATGCATGAATGCAAAGTGGATTCGAAAGGGCTTAGATACAGAAGAGGCACAGGACTTTGCGGAGAATGTGCTCATGCATGTTCGTAAGCGTCTAAAGGAATATCAGGCGGATTATCATGAACTCTTCAGTATTGAGGCAGTGGCTGCAGGTGATATTTCTCATCGTTTTGCGCTAAAGGATCAAAAAGAATATCCTGATATGGTGATTGCGATGCAGGGGGATACACCATACTACACAGGTAGTACAGAGCTGCCAATTGATGGAAATGTAGATTTATTTACTCGCTTAGATATACAGAATCGTATGCAGGAAATCTATACTGGTGGAACCATCTTCAATGTGCGTCTTGCGAAGAATGAGTATGACGCAAAAGGCATTGCGGTACTCTTAGGGCGTATTATGGAAAACTATACAATTCCATATATCACATTGAATACATGCAATCGTGATTATCCAATCGAAGGTTATCTGTACCAAGAGGCTGTTAACGAAAGATGACAAAACTTCCACAATTAATCACAACAAAGAATTGTCCAAAGTGTAAACTTATCAAGGAGTACATGGTGCAAAGAAACTTTGCGTATGAAGCTCTGGAAGCAGAGAAGAATATGAAACTCTGTAGAAATTTAGGAATTATGATTGCGCCGACGATGTTAGTTCATCATGAAGATGGAATTGAACAACTCATTGGGTTTGAGGAAATTCAGAAGTTTGTTGATAAATAAGAAATGTAGTATAAATGCCAAGAGTATTCTTGGTTTTTTTTGTGAAAAAATGTGAGAGAAATCGCTGACGATGCGAAATAAAACGATAGATGTTACAATACTTGGTATGAAAAAGAGGAAAGTGGACTTTAAAAGGTTAATATTAGTGCTGGTCGCTGTTGTGATGTTATTCGTGGCAGTGGGTAGTGTCTTGTTATATGGATTATCTTTCGTCTATGATGCATTCCGTAGAATGACTACGGGAATTACCTTATCAATTGATGAATCAAAGTTAAATGTGGAATATGGTTCTACATTTGATCCAAAGGCGATTATTTTGGACTCTGTTGGGGATTTGGAAATTGAAGGCACGGTAAATACAAATCAGGTAGGTAGTTATCCGATTATATACCGCTTAAAAGACAAAGATGTTCAAAAGGAATTTAAATATAGTGTTACGGTAGAAGACCATACAGCCCCAAGTATCACACTTGTGGATACTGCAGTTGCAGTGAATCGTGGAGAAACCTTCCAGACCTCCACTATCGTACGCGCTGTAAGTGATCCTGTTGATGGAAACTTATCGTATAGTACTGAGTTATCAAATGGTACATATACAATCAGTGGAACTGTGGATACAAATACTATGGGTACATACCCTATAACCGTAACCGCAAAGGATAAGAATGGTCTTGAAGCTAGTAATACAACTTATGTAACGGTTGTAGATTCTACAATCAGTACGCCATATATGATCCGTGTCAATCGTGTATTCAATACGGTTACGATTTATGCATATGACCAAGCAACAGGTAGTTGCACAATTCCTGTTAAGGCAATGTTGTGTTCAGTGGGGCCAGAAACACCTGCGGGTGTATTCCATACCTTTAATCGTAGCCGTTGGCGTCCATTGTATGGTAATGTCTATGGTCAGTATGTAACAGATATTGTAAATGATATTCTATTCCACTCTGTTCCGTATTTTACGCAGAATCCAAGCGATTTGGAATATGAAGAGTTTAATAAGCTAGGTACATCAGCTTCACTGGGCTGTGTGCGTCTTTCGGTGAAGGATGTAAAGTGGATTTATGATTACTGTCCATTAGGTGTGACGGTTGAAATTTATGATGATGCACAGAATCCGGGACCGCTAGGTATTCCTGAGCAGACGAAGATTGATGAGACAAGTCCAAATCGTGGTTGGGATCCAACAGATCCAGATCCAAATAACCCTTGGCTATCTACGACACATTAAAAGATAACCCTGCAATGTTTGATGATAACTTTACGGGGTTTTCTTATATAATAATTGTATCTAGTTTTAGATAGTGGGGAGGTAAGGATGAGCGTGCGTAAGATTTTAATTATCGGAGGTACTGGTGTCATTTCTTCAGTTGTATTAGGAATGCTGGCGAAGAGTCGTGATACGGAGTTATACGTTATCAATCGTGGACATCGTCCATTACCTGTGATGGCCAATCACATTATCTGTGATGCCAATGATACAGCAAAGATGCAGAAGATTATCGGTAATACTGTATTTGATGCGGTCATTGACTTTGTAGTTTATAAATCAGATCAAGCAAGAGATCGTGTATATCTATTTCAAAACCATACAAGACAATATATCTTTATCTCCACTGTTGTGGTATTCAATCATGAAAGTAACTTCATTCTCAATGAAGATTCTGTACAGAAGAACCGTTTATCAAAGTATGGAAGAGATAAGGCGGCTTGTGAGGATGTATTCAACCAGGCTGCGAAGAAGGGCTTTCCAATCACAATCGTTAGACCTTCACAGACGTATGGCTTTGATTGTTTTCCGTTAAGTGTAAAGGGTAAGAATTGTTGGAGTGTTGTATCAAGAATTCTCAATGATAAACCGGTGATTATTCATGGAGATGGTCAATCCATTTGGCATATGATGCATAGTTATGATTTTGCGTATAACTTTATCCAACTGATTGGAAATATGAATGCAATCAATCGTTCTATCAACCTTATTAATCCAGAGATCGTAACATGGGATATGATTTACGATTCATTAGGAAAGGCTTTGAATCGCAAAGTACAGAAAGTGCATATCGCATCTGAAATGCTTGCGATGAGTACAAAGTATCCTCTTTCAGAACAGATTGCAGGAGATAAGCAATTCTCCAATCTATATACAGATATCGTAAGAGATACATTAATCCCTGACTTTAAATGTCTGATCAATTTAGATAAGGGAATTGAACTCTATACACAATATATCTGGGAACATAGTGAATCAAGAATTGAAGATCCTGATTTTGACTTATGGTGTGATCAAGTAATTAGTGATTACCATGCATATATGGGAAGATTTAATGCGAAATTCTAAACGTAGAGAAATCTGCGTTTTTTTTCTTGGGATAGTATCACTTGACTTATACCCTATAGGGGTATACAACAGAGATGTAAAACGGAGGTGTACGATGCATCAATGTGAAGTAAGACATAAAAAAAGAACTGCAGATGAGCAGAAGAAACTTGTTACTAGATTAAAGCGTATTGAAGGTCAGGTGCGCGGAATACAGAAGATGGTGGAGGATGATTTATACTGTCCAGATATCTTAGTTCAGGTATCCGCTGTTACAAGTGCACTAAATAGTTTTAATAAAGAGTTATTGGCATGCCACATTCGTGATTGTGTCGCAACGGATATACGACAAGGAAAAGATGAGTCTATTGATGAACTCGTAACAGTACTTCAGAAATTAATGAAGTAATTAGAAATGAGGTTTTATGGAAAAATATATTGTAGAAGGTATGACTTGTGCAGCTTGCCAAGCTAGAGTTGAAAAAGCGGTATCCAAGGTGGATGGTGTACAGTCCTGTGCAGTCAGTCTACTAACAAATTCAATGGGTGTTGAAGGTGGTGCAGATCCAAATGCAATTATAAAAGCCGTTGAGAATGCAGGCTACAGCGCAAAGCTACAGTCAGAAACAAATACACAAAAGACGGATACAGAAAGTATTTCTGCAGAAGAGGAAGCTTTGCAGGACCATGAGACACCGAAGCTAAAGAAACGTCTATGGTATTCATTAGGCTTCTTAGTAGTACTGATGTATATCACGATGGGTCATGGTATGTTAGGTTTGCCATTGCCATCCTTCCTAAATCACAATCATATTGGGTTAGGGCTAACACAGATGTTTCTAACCTTGATTGTGATGGTTATTAATAAGAAATTCTTTATCAGTGGATTCAAGTCATTCATGCATGGTTCTCCAAATATGGATACATTAGTCGCATTAGGTTCTTCTGTATCCTTTGTGTGGTCAGTCTATGTATTGTATGTAATGACAGTGCAGATTACAGATGGTGTAGCGAATATGGAATTAATGCCGCTCTATCATAATCAGTTGTATTTTGAATCTGCCGCAATGATACTGGTATTCATTACAATTGGTAAGATGTTAGAAGCAAAGTCCAAGGGTAAGACAACAGATGCGTTAAAGAGCTTGATGAAGTTAGCACCTAGGAAAGCAACAGTCATTCGAGATGGTATTGAAATAATCATCAATATCGATGAAGTAAAGTTAGGTGATATCTTCGTTGTAAAACCTGGGGAAAGTATTCCGGTAGATGGTGTGATTATCTCAGGGGATAGTTCCATCAATGAATCTGCTCTTACAGGTGAGTCAGTACCAGTCGATAAGAGTGTAAATGATACGGTTAGTGCAGGCACCTTAAATATCTCTGGATATTTACATGCAAAGGCTACACATGTAGGTAAAGATACTACACTATCTAAGATTATTCAGATGGTAAGTGATGCGGCTGCCACAAAGGCTCCAATCGCTAAGATAGCTGATCGAATCTCTGCAGTATTCGTGCCTGCGGTTATTGTGATTTCCATTATTGTAATGATTGGTTGGTTACTTGCAGGGGCAAGCTTTGTATATGCACTAGAGCGTGCAATCTCTGTATTGGTTATTTCTTGTCCATGTGCATTAGGCCTAGCAACGCCAGTTGCTATTATGGTTGGAAATGGAATGGGCTTTCAACATGGCATCCTATTTAAAACCTCTGAAGCGTTAGAAGAAATGGGTAAGATGAATATCATCGCTCTAGATAAGACGGGAACCATTACAACAGGACAGCCAAAGGTAAAAGATATTAATCCAATTGGAGATATGAGTATAAACGAGTTACTACAAATCGCATATTCTGTTGAGCAGAAATCAGAACATCCATTTGCAAAAGCAATCGTTGAAAAGGCTCAACAGGAAAATATTCAAGCACTACCAACAGAACGGTTCAAGAATGTTGTTGGTAGTGGTATCGAAGCAACACTCAACAATCATCTGATGCAAGCAGGATCAATGAGTTATATACGTACAATCGCAGATATATCATCAGATATTCAAGCGAAAGCAGATCAATATGCAGGCGAAGGTAAAACACCATTATTCTTTGCGCAAGATGGAAAACTGATTGGTATGATTACCGCTGCAGATACAATCAAGGAAGATTCTCATAATGCAATCACAAAGCTAAAGCAGTTGGGTATGCAGGTAGTGATGTTAACGGGTGATAATGAGCGTACTGCCAATGCGATTGCGAAGGTTGCAGGTGTTGACCGTGTCGTCGCTGGTGTAAAACCAGATGGAAAAGAGGCAGTTATCGCTGAACTTCAGAAACAAGGAAAAGTTGCGATGGTTGGTGATGGTATCAATGATGCGCCGGCACTTACAAAAGCAGATATTGGTATCGCAATTGGTGCAGGTACAGATGTCGCAATTGATTCCGCGGATATCGTATTGTCTAACTCAACATTAACAGATGTCGTTAGAGCAGTCAGACTCAGTCGTGCAACACTACGTAATGTCAAAGAGAATCTATTCTGGGCATTCTTCTATAACTTGATTTGTATTCCATTAGCCGCTGGCTTATTGGGTTTATCTATGAATCCGATGTTTGGTGCAGCAGCGATGGCCCTATCAAGTGTTACAGTATGCATGAATGCTTTAAGATTAAACCTATTTAAGATTGATAAAGATATTGAAGAAAAAAATATTCAAAGAGAAAAACATACAGAAAGAAAAGAGGAAAAACAAATGGAAAAGAAGATTATGATTGAAGGTATGATGTGTGGTCATTGTGAGAAGGCTGTAAAGAGTGCACTAGAAAAGATTGATGGTGTAACATCTGCCGAAGTATCACATGTTAGTAAGCAGGCTATCGTAACACTCAACAAAGAAGTACCAAATGAAGAGTTACGTAAAGCTGTAGAAGCGGAAGATTATACAGTTACAGGAATCGAATAACAGTTAGATATCGGTGATACTCATCGATATCTTTTTAGTTAGTTTTATCAAACCATGCATACAAGAAAAGAATGTCAATAAATGGCATTCTTTTTTAGACTTTCATGGGATTTTGTAGTGCTGTGTTATATTGTGAAAAAACTAATTAAATATTAAAATAAATAAAAATAAACAACAAGGAGTAAACATGTACGAGATTTTTGAGACAAAAGAACGATTGAGTGCAGATAATACCTTGGAAGCCCAAAAAGTACGTAATACATTAAAAGAACATCGTGTATATCTAATTAATTTGATGGCTTCGCCAGGTGCAGGTAAGACAACAACACTTGTAAGAATGATAGAGGAGTTGAAGAAGGATTACCGCGTAGGTGTGATGGAAGCGGATGTCGATTCTGATGTGGACGCAAAGACAATCTCTAAGTTAGGTGTCAAGGTAATCCAACTGCATACAGGTGGTAGCTGTCATATGACAGCAGACATGACTGCTCGTGGAATGGAAAGACTTAACATTGAAGATTTAGATGTTGTAATTCTAGAGAATATTGGCAACTTGGTATGTCCGGCTGAGTTTGATACTGGTGCGAATTTAAAACTAGTTATTCTAAGCATTCCTGAGGGTGATGATAAGCCGCTGAAATATCCATTGATGTTTCAGGTGGGCGATATCTTACTCTTTAATAAGATCGATACCAAGGCAATCTTTGACTTCGATGAAGAACGATGCAAGGAACATGTTCGTAAGTTGAATCCAAATATGGAATTCTATCCAATTAGTGCGAAAACTGGTGAAGGCTTTGATGACATGATAAATGCTATACGCAAGCGTATCGAAGCGTGGAGGAATGTAGAATGAAAATCATAGAACTCCATAAGAGTATTACCGCATCAAATGACATGGATGCCGATGCACTACGTGCACAGATGAAAAAACAGGGAACACTACTCATCAACCTAATGAGCTCTCCTGGTTCTGGCAAGACCACACTCCTAAGTTCGACGATACAGATGTTATCTGAGATAAAGATTGCGGTTTTAGAAGCAGATATTGAATCTGCAGTCGATGCGGAAAGAATCGAACAGTTAGGTGCTGTAGCAGTACAGGTACATACAGATGGTATGTGTCATATGGATGCGGGAATGACAAAGACAGGCATCGATGCGATGAAGGGAGACGACATCGACCTTGCATTCTTAGAGAATGTAGGAAATCTGATTTGTCCTGCAGAATATGATACAGGTGCTGGAAAGAATGTCATGATTCTAAGTGTGACAGAAGGTGATGACAAGCCTCTCAAATATCCATTGATGTTTGAAAAGAGTGATGCCCTCGTCATCAGTAAGATTGATGCCCTACCATATTTTGATTTTGATTTAGATGTTTGTATCGAACGTGTAAAGCGTTTGAATCCAAATATTCAGATATTCCCAGTGAGTGCTAAAACCAAAGAGGGAATGCAAGAGTGGCTAAACTGGTTACAACAAGAAGTAGCTGAGTGGAAAGAGAGATAATAATTATGACAACTGCCCCAAAGAAGAGAATGACGAATGAACGTGACTTCGTTCCGGATCCAAATTATGTAGCTGTAGATCCAGAAAAGGAAAAACTATTACTAGACCTTGCATGCATGATTACCAACCGTATCAAGGCAAAGTTAACACATTCTGTTAAAACAGAAGATCCTGAATACTGGATGCTAGATGAACTACTTACAAAAGAAGAAGTGAAGTTCATGTTGTCATTCAAGAAGACACGTGTAGGATATAAACCAGAAATTCTAGCGAAGAAAAATAATATGACGCTAGAAGAAACACAGAAGATGATTGATCATCTATGTTGGATTGGTTTGATAGAGATGAATCGTGAAAATCCGGAGAACGAGAAACAATATAATGTGCCTATTTTCGTTCCAGGTTCTGCTGAATTTATGATGATGAATGAAGAACTTACAACAGCACATCCAAAACTTGCGACATTCTTTAACTTAATGACACAGATGCCACTAGAACCTGTAACGCCAATGGTTCCACTTGGCGGTGGAGGAATTGGTATGCATGTTATTCCGGTGGAGAAGGCAATTGAACATGTAAATCAATCAGTATCTGTAGAGCATTTGAACCATTGGTTAGATAAGTACGACAAGTATGCAATCAGCCAATGTACATGCCGTCGCCAACAGGAGATGCGTGGCGAAGGCTCTGGCGAAATCAATGGTGAATTCTGTATTGGTGTTGGAGACATGGCTGAATATCAGGTCGATCGTGGTAGGGCACGTTATGTTTCCTATGATGAAGTCTTAGAAATCTTGAAACGTGGTGAACGTCATGGCTTTGTACACCAAATTACTAATATTGATGGTGAAGGCAAGATTGTAGGTATCTGTAACTGTGCACCTGGTGTATGTAATGCGTTACGCACATCACAGTTGTACAATACACCAAACCTATCACGTTCCGCATATCGAGCACATGTCGAGAAAGAAAAGTGCGTTGCCTGTGGTAAGTGTGTTGAAGTTTGTCCAGTGGGAGCTGCGAAGCTTGGTCAGAAGTTATGCACAAGTTTAGGTGCAATCCAGTATCCAACAACATTATTACCAGATGAAACAGAATGGGGCGAAGATCATTGGAATCCGGATTATCGTGAAACTTCTAAGATCAACTGCTATGACACAGGTACAGCACCATGTAAGACGGCTTGTCCTGCTCACTTAGCGGTGCAGGGTTATGTAAAGATGGCTTCTGAAGGAAGATTCATGGATGCCCTCAAACTAATCAAGCAGGATAATCCATTCCCTGCAGTATGTGGAGCAATCTGTAATCGTCGTTGTGAAGACGCATGTACACGTGGTAAGGTTGATCAACCTATCGCAATTGATGAAATTAAGAAATACATCGCTGCACAAGAATTAAACGCAGAAACACGTTTCGTTCCTTTATGTGAAAAGGATGATGGTGGAATGTGGTCTGATGAATATAAGATTGCGATTGTCGGTGCTGGTCCTGCTGGTCTTTCGGCAGCGTATTACCTCCGTATGCATGGATATCCTGTAACAGTGTTTGAAAAGGAAAGTCGTGCAGGTGGTATGTTACTGAATGGTATTCCATCCTTCCGCTTAGAGAAAGATATTATCGAAGCTGAGATCGATGTACTGCGTGAGATGGGTGTTGAGTTTAAATACAATGTTGAAATTGGTAAGGACACAACAATCCCTGCATTACGCAGTGAAGGCTATAAAGCATTCTATATTGCGATTGGTGCTCAAGGTGGACGTAAGACAGGTGTTCCTGGTGAAGACGCTAACGGTGTTCAAACAGGTGTAGAGTTCTTACGTAAGGCAAATAACGAAGCTTTAAGACATGGATTAGAAGGTGATGTAGTTGTTATCGGTGGTGGTAACGTTGCAGTTGACGTAGCACGTACTGCTGTTCGTTTAACAGAAGGTAAAGTCACAATGTTATGTCTTGAGAATGAAAAGGAAATGCCTGCTGCTGCAGATGAAGTACTAGAAGCCAAGGAAGAAGACATCTCTGTTATGAATGGTTGGGGTCCAAAGGAAATCCTAACTGAAAATGGAAATGTTACAGGCGTTGTATTTAAGAAGTGCTTGTCTGTTAAGGATGTGGATGGCAAGTTTAATCCTCAATACGATGAAAATGAAACCATCACAGTTCCATGCAAGAATGTATTACTATCTATTGGACAATCGATTGAATGGGGTAAGCTCTTAGAAGGCACAAAGGTTGAACTTAACCGCAACAATACTGCTAAGGCTGATCCAGTCACATTACAGACTGCTGACCCAGATATATTTGTGGGTGGTGATGTATACACAGGTCCAAGATTTGCGATTGATGCGATTGCGGCTGGTAGAATTGTAGAAGACTCCATTAATCGTTTTGTTCATCCAGGACAATCCATGACAATCAACCGTGACCTACGTCATTTCATTGAATTAAATAAGGATGATGTTGTATTAGAAGAATTTGATACAGCCAAGCGACAGGTTCCTGGACATAAACAAGGAAATCCAAGGGCTACATTCAACGATATGCGTCTAGCATTTACAGATGAACAAGTTCGTACAGAAGCGAAACGTTGCTTAGGCTGTGGTGCGACATTTGTTGACCTTAATAAGTGTATCGGTTGTGGTCTATGTACAACATGTTGTGAATTTGATGCGATTCATCTACAAAGAGATTTACCAGATGCGTCTAGAATGTATCGTTGTGAAGATAAGATCAAGGCTATTCTTCCTTACGCCGCAAAACGCAAACTCAAGATTTTATTCAAGAAGAAGAGTAAATAATCATGCATGAGATGGGGATTGTTACACACCTTGCGAAAACTCTCACAGAAATGGCAGAAGAAAACAAGGTCACAAAATATGGTTCAGTAACCCTAGAGGTTGGTGAAGTATCTGGTATTATGACAGATTACTTCGTAGATTGTTGGAATTATTTCAAAGTAAAATATCCTCTATTACTAGAGTGCGAATTAAAGTTAGAGACAATTCCTGCTGTGACGTTTTGTGAATTGTGTAAACAAGAATATGAGACAGTAAAGCATGGAAGAATATGTCCATATTGTGGTAGTGAAGAGACATACCTTGTAAAAGGTGATGAATGTATTATCAAGGAAGTTGAAGCAGAAACAGAAGAGTAGAAATTCAAAATCTACTCTTCTTTTTTGGAGTGTGACGGGCATGTCGCAAACCTAACTGGTGAAAGTCCAGTCGTAGGTAGTTACCGCCAAGCGTAGCGAACCACAAGCCGTAAGCCGTGAGGCTTTGGGTGAAGGAAGTGGTGTAGCGATTCTTTCGAGGTTACGAACAGAAATCTGATATAAGGCTAAATGGAGGGTGAGATTGCTCTACAAATCGAAGCCCAAAAGGTAAACGTAAAACCAAAACAGTAAATCAGGAACTTGTGAAAGAAGAGAGAAAGGTATGTGACTTACCCCGTGAGGTCTTGTGGACGATGAATCCTAGACGTTTTCAAACAACTATAGTACCATCGGTCGGAAAAGGTCTATCACAAGAAGTCAGCTGAGCCCATAGTAGGTATACACCAGTACTGAAGGGGTTAATGTTTGTATAGTGCAAATCACTATATGTAAGAAAATGAATACTCTGGAATTGAGATATCACCTAGAACCATAGAACGTAACTATGGATGGTGAAAAGGCAAGAAGAGAATTTCATTATTTGTGCAATAGAAGGAGGAGCAGCCATGGAATTAATGGACAAGATTCTAAGTCAAAAGAACTTACAAGAGGCGATGAAAAGAGTCAAGAGTAATAAAGGTGCATCGGGCATTGACAAGATGTCTGTGGAAGAAATTGACGAATACTTCAGTAAACATATAGAAGAAATCAAAACTTCGATATGGGAAAAGAAATACAGACCTCGGGCAGTAAAAAGAGTCTATATCCCAAAACCAAATGGAAAGAAAAGACCATTGGGGATACCCGTTGTAGTGGATAGAGTAATCCAACAAGCAGTGGCACAAGTGTTTAGTGAACTCTATGACGAGTGCTTTAGTGAGCATAGTTACGGATTCAGACCAAACAGAAGTGCCCACCAAGCGATGGAGGAAGTACTCTTCTACCTAAACGAAGGGTGTGAATGGGTAATAGACCTAGATATTGAAAAGTACTTTGACACAGTGAATCATGATAAGTTGATATCCATACTTAGAGAGAAAGTAAAAGATGATGTAACGCTACATCTCGTAAGGTCCTTTTTGAGGGCTGGAATCATGGAAGATGGAATCATCCACAGAAATGAAGAAGGAGTTCCACAAGGAGGTCCGCTCAGTCCAATATTATCCAATATCTACCTAGATAGGTTTGATAAGGAACTGGAAAGCAGAGGGCTAAGATTCGTAAGATACGCAGATGACTGTAATATCCTCGTGAAGAGTGAGATGTCAGCCAACAGAGTCATGAAGTCTGTATCAAGTTGGCTAGAAAGAAAACTATTTCTAAAGGTCAACATGACAAAAACAAAAGTAGTAAGACCTAGCAATAGTTCGTTTCTTGGCTTCACGTTCTGGAAAAACAAAGATGGATGGAAAAGTATGCCTACATACGATAGGAAACAAAAACTATGTAAGAAAATAAAAGAAGTGCTATGCCGTAAAAAGGCAAGTGCACTTCCTTTATCGACTGTATTCACCCAAGTAAACCAAATCGTGAGAGGATGGATAAACTACTTCAGGATTGGCTCGATGAAGACCTTCTTAAAAGAATTTGGAGAATGGTTGCGACACAAGATACGTGTGATAATTCTAAAACAATGGAAGAAACCAAAACGTATCTATACCAACCTACAAAGTCTAAATCGGATACTCAAGGTCAATATCTCTGATGAAAGAATCTACAGTACAGCCAATACTAGACTAGGTCTATATCGACAGGCAAATGGAAACACAATAAAATTCTTATTGAGTCCAAAGGTACTATCGATGAAAAGCAAAGACAGACCGGGATTAATCAATCCACTAGAATATTATCAATCTAAGTAAAGGTAGAAACAATACAAATGTAGCGCCGTATACGAGACCCGTATGTACGGTGCAATGAGAGGGTCGAGGAATATCTGGATAAGATATTCTCACTCTACTCTATTGAATTGTTATATAATGAACAGTATTCTTTGAAGGGAGGGATACGTGATGAGAAAAAGTATGGTCGAGGGAAACTCTTTAAAACTGATACTACAATTTGCGATTCCGCTCCTATTAGGAAATCTTTTCCAACAAACATATAATGTGGCAGATGCTGCAATCGTAGGACAAACACTAGGACCTGAAGCCTTAGCGGCTGTCGGTGCGACCAGTAGTGTTCAGTTTTTGGTCTTGGGATTTTGTATCGGCACAATGGCAGGATTTGCGGTACCAATTGCCCAACGCTTTGGTGCAAATGATCCAAAGGGAATGCAGAGATTTGAATTTCAAGGTTGTGTTTGGACATTCGTTATTGCGGTGATTTTAACTGTCGCAACCTGTTTCTTCTGTCCGCTAATCTTGGATTTATTGCGTGTGCCATCTGAAATCTATCAGGATACATATAACTATATTATTGTTATTTTTATCGGTTTGCCGTTTACACTTTTATACAACTACTTATCGAGTATCTTACGTGCAATCGGTGACTCTAAAACACCATTTATCTTCTTGGCAATCTCGGCTGTACTTAATATTTTTTTGGATATCTTTTGCATTATTAACTTGAAGTGGGGTGTTGCGGGAGCAGCTATTGCGACTGTATTCTCGCAAGCAGTATCAGGTGTTTTATGCTTAATTTTGATTGTGATGAGATTTCCAATCTTACATATTCATTCAGAAGAAAGAAAGCTTGATCCAGAACTATCAAAACGACTATTGATAATGGGAATTCCGATGGGTCTACAATATTCAATCACAGCCATCGGTTCAATGATTATGCAATCTGCCAATAATTCTCTAGGAACAGTGTATGTTTCTGCATTTACTGCGGGTATTAAGATTAAGCAGTTCTTGTTGTGTCCATTTGATGCCCTAGCTACTGCTGTTTCTACCTTTGTCTCACAGAACTATGGTGCAAAGAAGGAAGACCGTATCAAAGAAGGTCTACGGAAGGGTACCTATGTTGGTGTTGCGTATGGAGTACTATCAGGAATCTTCATGATTCTATTTGGGAAAGTACTCAGTACATTATTTATTACAGGCGATGAAACAGTACTTTCTGCAGCAGCTCTCTATTTAAGAAGAATGGGATATGCTTGGTGGTTATTAGGCATCTTGAATGTTGTGCGTATGAGTATTCAAGGATTAGGATATGCAATGCGTGCAATCTACTGTGGTGTTGTTGAGATGATTTGCCGAACAGCTGTCTGTGTACTCTTAGTGGCAGACTTTGGATACAATGCGATTACATGGGCTGATCAAAGTGCATGGCTTGGAGCGGTACTCTATCTAATCCCAGTAACGATTATCACGATGCGTGATATCTCAGAACAGATTCACAATGAAGCTAACGCAGATATTTTAATGAAGTAAAAAAGATCACGTGAAAATTGTGCGGAAACAATAAACATTAAATTTAAAAACGAAATAAGCATAGTATTTCATTCTTTAAATTAACAGATTGTTGAGGTATCGTTTATTTTCATAGATGATCTTTTTTAGTGAATTGCTGGTTTAATTTCTTGTGAAGATTTATACCTCTTCCGTCCCGAAGGTATAGTATTTAATTGATTTTTTAATACAAACTGTTGATAAAACAGTTCCAATCACAGGAAAAAGGAAAAAGTATATGCTTTCAATCAGATTACAGTTTTCAATCATAATTTTAGTAGGAATAGCACTTGTTAAATAAATAGGTATGATATAGATGAAAATACTACGAATAAAAGTATTAAAAATTTTATCAGGTCTATCTCGTAATTCTAGTAATTCTACCATAATTGGATTAATAGCTTCCGATCGAAGTCCTATAAAATCAAGACAAATAATTAATAGAAATATTACACCCATTGAGTATACTGCTACCAGAAGCAATAAGAAATTCATTATATGAAGCGAAAGGTGATTTAGGTAAAGACAATATACATTAAAAACTATTAAAAACGGAGTAATAACAAGAGACTTCAAATTCAGATTTTTTGCAATATAAAATACTGTTAAAGGTACAGGTTTTAAAAGCGAATAATACATTTTGCCATTGCGAATATCAATAGATATAGTATCAATGGCCTCCGAAAATAAAATTGAATAGATATTGTTAATGAGAAAACTATTGCTAATATACAAGAGCATTTGGGAGTTGTTGTAGCCAGCAAAAAGGAAAACAGTTCCTCCTAATAAAAGGTATACAAAGATAGTAGAAAGATACATGCCTAAATCGGCAAGCACCCAGCTTGCTAAGTTAGCCTTATAAACGGTGGCTTTTTTCCATGAGAATTGTAAGCACGATACTATATATTGAAACATATTACACTCCGCAACTTTGATATTTTTTTATTCCATCTCTCCAAATAAATATGGAGATGATTAAAAAAATTATGATATAAATAAGTGGAATTATGAACATAAATGACTCAATTAAGAAATTGGAATCGGTAATAATTTTTGTTGGTATATAGCTAATGTATGGGAATGGCGTCAATAAAAGTATTTTTTGAATTGATTTGAGAGTCAAGTCAAAAGGGAATAATGATCCGGATAAAACGTAAGATATAAATGAAATAAATGCTTTTAACCCCCATATTTCTGTGAAATAGAAAGCGGATAATCCAATTAGGATAGAAATCAAAATACTAATCGAACATGCATATAGTAAGAATGGAATAGCTTTTAGCATGCATGCGAGTATATTAGAAGTTCCCAATGCAAATATACTTACTGTAAAAATCGGGATATATACGCAAATAATGCGGACAGCCATTTTTGCTAGAGCTTTGAAAATAACTAGTATAAAGTAACATTTTGGTAAGAGTAGCTTTTGACCTAAACCATTCCCTTTGATATCTTTTGCAATTTCTCTGGATACATCCATGGTAATTACCACGTAGGTTAAATTAGAGATAATAACATATAGGATTATCCCACTATTGGTATATGCTTTAATATCAGTAGTTGACATAATACTGATGATAAAAAAGCAATTAATCGCAATTGGGAAAAGTACAGATCCCAGTACTTCTCCAATGAAATAGAGAGGATACGAGATATATTGTTTGAATGAATTCTTCAGCAAACTTGTAATCACTATTTACTCCTTCTATATAATTCCTCTATTACCTCATTCAAGTCCATATCAACTAAGTTAATTTCTTTCAATCTATCAGAAGGTATTGTTCCTATGGTTTCTAGGAATTTTTGGTTATCTTGTTGTATTTCTACTTGTTTTATAGTTTCATCATCCATCTTAAATTCTAAAAATTTTTTGGGCTTAACAATCATATATAATTCCCTAATTGTACCTAGGAATAATTGCTTGCCCTCGTTGAGAATCAATATATTGTCACTGAGTTCTTTGATATCATCAATATTATGACTGGTTAGAATCAAAGATGCATTATTTTGTTTAACATATTCTTTCAGAAATGAACGAACGGAGCATTGAGTCGAATAATCTAAGCCTATCGTTGGTTCGTCTAAAAAGATGATTGTTGGAGTATGTAAAAAAGCAATAAGTAAATCGCCCTTCATCCTCTCGCCTAGAGATAATGTTCTTACTTGTTGTTTTAATTGGGTAGTAAGTCCAAGCTTAGATGAGAGTGAGGAAATGCGAATGTCCGCAGTTTCTCTATTAATCCCGTATACAGAAGCCATAAACAGCGCATTATCATATATGGAAATATCTTCGTCCATTTGACTTTTTTGTCCCATGATAATTGCTACGGAATTTCTGTATGATTTAGTTCTCTTAAAAGGGTTGGTTCCCGTTACTTCTACCTTACCACTGTCGGGAACCATAATACCTGACAATATTTTAATGAGTGTTGTTTTACCTGCACCGTTTTTCCCTATAATTCCTAATATTTCACCACGGGAAACAGAAAAAGTGATATTTGCAAGAGCGATAGTAGATCTGCAATCGCTAAAAATCCTAGAATGATTGTATTTTTTGCTAATATTATTGCATGTAATACTCTTTGTTAACTCTTGCATTGTAGTATAGTACCTCCGTGTGCTTGAATATATTTGGTGATAGATAATGAAAATGTTGTGAGTTGATTATTGGGAACGTTGATTTTAAAATACGAAGGCTATCACCTTTTAATACAGATAAACATTTATATTTGTTGCAATTATTATACATCATATTTTAATGATAGAATCCATAAGTTAATGAAGCGAGGTGAATGCTGGATTTATGGGCGATAATATCATTCAATGCTCATGCATATATAATTGAAATATTGCTTACTCATAAATAAAAGGGAAGAACCTTTCGGAACTTCCCTTTTGTTTATGGTGGTCTCTGAGGGGCTCGAACCCTCGACCCACTGATTAAGAGTCAGTTGCTCTACCAACTGAGCTAAGAAACCATCTCGCTCAATGCTTTATGATTATATAATTTAAATTTTATCTTTGCAAGAGGTTTTTAAGATAAATTTCTTTCGTTTGATTTTTTTCGCAATTTGGAAAATTTCAAGACATATCGCAAAGTTTTTTTGATTTTTTAGAGAAATATCTGTTTTTCTATGAAAGAAACTTGGTTTTGTTACATTTTAGAGTTATATGTATTGCATGCAGGTTTATTTTATCAATTTGATACATCTTTTAAAAGACCATTATCCAATGATCTGATTTGTTTCCGGATTGTAATGTATGTATTGTTAAATAACGATATCCTTCAGTTCAGGGAACTGCGGAAAGTTCCTGTATGAACATCTCCTCTGCCGTTCGATAATCAAATAGTTTTCTTGGGTAGTTGTTGATCCATTCTTCTATCGTCTTAAACTTGCTTTCAGAATAGTCATCAAACTCCGTCCCTTTAGGAATAAACTTTCTGATCAATTTGTTTGCAACTTCATTGCTGCCACGTTCACAACTTGTATATGGATGACAAAAATATAATTCCGTTCTCTTCTGTGTTTCATCTGTACAGGATCGTTCTATCTTTTCTACATAGGAAAACTCTGTCCCATTGTCACAGGTGATCGTTCTGAAGAGTATATTGAATTTCCCCTGTAATCGTTTTTCAAGATTGTTTAATGCTTGTACGACAGCTTCGGCACAATGATGTTTCAACTTGACGATGATTTCTTTCCTGGTCTTTCTTTCCGTCATAACAAGCATACTGCTGTGGGATGTATTCTTTCCTTTGACGGTATCCATCTCCCAATGTCCGAATTCATCTCTGGTCAAGATGTATTCCGGA
The DNA here is from genome assembly GCF_036323475.1 of Solobacterium moorei. Taxonomy (GTDB): domain Bacteria; phylum Bacillota_I; class Bacilli_A; order Erysipelotrichales; family Erysipelotrichaceae; genus Bulleidia; species Bulleidia moorei. Next base: position 2,360,083 of record NZ_AP028934.1, on the reverse strand, counting down.
CGTTTCTCAATACTTGTTCCTACGATCCGTTTTGCTTCCTTGTTCTTCTTTACCTTCTTATATTTCCGCTTTCTTTTCCCTTTGACAATCAAGTCTTTGTTAGTGACTCTATCAAATACACCGGCATCGATGTAGTTATACAAAGTGGTTACACAGATCGATTCTCGGAACTTTAGATTCTTACGTTTAATTTCACCCAGTACAACTGCAGGACTGTACTTGTCATCTGCAATCTTGTTTTCAATATATCGAGCAAGACGTGGATCCCTAGATATTTTCTTGGCAACTCCCTTTGACCGCATCTTTGTTTCATGACGCTGTTGTGCCAGATCAGAGCTGTATGTTCTTTTATGAGAATTGCCAACCTTTTTATAATATTTGCCATGCTTTATTTCACGATATATCGTGGATATATGCACTTTTAAGATCTTTGCTATATCCTTGATTGGTACTTTCTTCTCATATAAAGTTTCCAATTTGACCCTATCGGTCTGTGTCAATTGTTTAAAACAGCGCATGATAATCAACTCCAAAATCTTATATGTACATTGTATAGCCTTAGGCGCAGAATGTTTAACTTAACTTTTTAGGAATCAAATTATTAGAATCAATCATTCTTTTCCATTATATTTTTCTGATAATGCTTTCAGATTTCCTCCAGCATCGATGACGGCGTTTTTAATCTTTGTTGACATCAAATATTCTGCAACTTTCTGGGTTGCATATCCTTTTGCAATAGCTCCAACATACACACTTATGCCGAGATAGATTACTATCTCGGCAATTTCTTTATTCTTAAATGATCTTCGTGCAAAGTTTCAGTATTTCCTGGTTCTGTTTCAACTCTTCATCCGCTTTTGTACGACACTTATGGAACATCTCCCATTTACCACCTTCCTCTTCGGGATGATATACACCTATACAACCTATATGAGGATACTTTTTAAAGTAATCGCTATACTTATCCAGGATTACTTTTTTCTTATCCATTGGGACTACCACAAAGTTCTTATGGCAAAAGTCAGAATTCAGATATGCCTGAGAAAATGCCTTATCAATATCTGCCAGTTTGAATTCAAAACTACATAATTCAATATGGAATCCTTTATCATCTTTTACTTTTTCTACAGTCAATAGATCAACACCTCCGGTTCGAGCCTTGCACTCAAACTGATAGGAAACAATATTTGATCTGTATCCATATTTCTTCCAAAATTGTTCCTTCAACGCTCTTTCTTCTACATATTTCACTTTACTTTTCCTCCTCAAAATTCATCGTAAGCTGCATATCTGTTTCTCTGCTGTTTTCTTTATGTTTTCTTTGTTTCTTATTGATCGGTTTGACATCCAGAATCTCCCCGGTTTCCGCATCCGTCATCTTCATCATTTACTTCCCGTTTTTCAGTTTCCACCCTATGTGTAAACAATTTTTTATATTCTTCCGTCAGTGAGAAAGTATGTAATTCGCTTAGTTTGTTTTCAATCTGAAATTTATCTTTATACAGATACGCCGATCGATTATAGATATACCAAAAATTCGGATAGAACCTGGTAATGATCGGCATCTTTCGCTGCCTTAAAATGACTGCTTCGGAAAGTGACAGATGCATCAATCTGTCTTCAGTAATGACCGGCACGGTATCAAAGCGTTTTGTTTCTTTATTCCATTTCAACTTCTTGCCGGCACGATTAGAAAACTCCTTGACGGTTTTATTGTTGGTTGCCAACAGATAAATGGTATTCATGATATTTCCTTTGATCGTTTCCGCCATCTTGTCACCGTACTTCTCATCAATCTGAGAGTATTCCTGAACAACGATATGCCATCTGATTCCTCTGAAGCGGGATGCCGCAAAGACAGTATTTGGATCCTTCAATGCCGGTGATATGCCAAACTCATCCCAGATGATGTCCCAGGGGATAGGCAATCTTTGATCCGGATACTGTCTGGAAGCAGCTGCCAACTCGTTATAAAGCTGTGTAACAAACAGGCTTACGAAAGGATGATATGTTGTTTTTTCATCATTGGTAATCATGAATATCGCCGTCGGCTTAGTAACCATATCTTTAAAGCTGAAGGTAGTCTTTGAGGTCATCTTTCTGACACGTTCATTGATCATACCTATCTGCATTTTATTGGAGAACGTAGACAGAATGGATCCTCTTTCGTCTGCACCCGTATAACATATCGTGATCAGTCTTTCATAAGATCGATCTGTCACATTACGGAGATTTTGCAGATACCACATTAACAGGAACATCCTTCCGGATGGTGTATCAACGGTAGAAAAACCCTCGCTTGCAAGTGCATTGATATTCGGGAAGTTGATCTGATCTTCATCCAACTGGCAAATGTTCCCGTCATCATCAACATACTCATACTCCAAAAGAAAAGACACACATCCTTCCATGAGCCGCTGTGCCTGTTGCCAGAAGTGTGCTTTTGATGTTTTTTCTTCACACAGTGTCCGGCAAATATCCGTCAACTGTTCATTGGCATCAGAAAGATCCGGTCTTGGAAAGTTCGGTGATTCTTCGATCATCATCTTTTGTTTCTTCAGCTGGTTATATCGTTTTTCGACCGGATCGATCGCCGCCTTGGCTTTTTGCTGCTGATCTTTGTCTTCCGAATCTAGGTCTTTGGCAAATTCTTTATTTACTTGCAGCATCTTTGCCTGCAGCAAGAGGTATTGTTTCTTTATCTCTAGGTAATTTCCCCGTTCATTTTCATTTTTCCAGCACTGATCCGCTGCTTGCTGTGCTTCCCGGTATTTTGCATATACGATTCCAAAAGGATTCCAGCATTCAGATTTCGCCGGATCCACAAAATCCAGAACAATAACATTGTACCCGTCCGCCTTCAAGCGTCCGTAATGCGCCTGTAACAGATTCTTTTTAATATCATTGACAAACATGTTTGATCTGCCAATGCGCACACCTTCAATAAAGCCATGCACTACCGTAGTTGTCTTACCGGAGTTCGTTGTACCAATGACCAGACTGTGATTATCATCCGGATCCACGTAAGTACATGATCTTGATGTTTCCATCGGCAAGCCGCATCTTCGATTCGTATCTTCCCCATTGATATTAAACCATCTGTATTCATTTACTTTCCATTTATCGGAGAGCTTCAAACGCTGTACCAGTTTATTCCACAAGTGTTTCTGCGGGTTGAATACAAAATCAGCATAATCTTTGATATGCGGTCTGAGCAGTACATATACCGCATTCCATCTCAACAGCAGATCTGTTCTCCAATTTCCCATATTCGCCTCGATCTGTTGAATATGTCCGCTTTTGATCAGCTGCTTCAGCTCTCTTCGCTGCCGAATCGTATCTTTGATCATCGTTAATTTATCCTTGAACAGCTTCCGGGCTGATTTTTCCCATACATTAGAGCTGATCAGAATCTCCAGGATTAGCAGTCCCAAAAAGATCACAATATAAAAGAACATATGATCCAAAACTGCCGGCAGTGTTAATTGAATCCGCAGCATGTTTGACGGAATATATTGACCTATCCGGTTGATCAGATTTTTTATTGTGATCATAACAATGACCACTGCTGATACAAACTGAATCAAAAATGCCGCATTGCCAAACCACCACCGGACATCTTTATAATACTTTTTGGCGGAAACAAACTTATGATCCTGTCTTCCATCCGCATCGAAGCGGAAGCGCTGCAATCCTTTTTTAGCCTCGTGCCTGCTTGCAATATGTGTATATGAATCCATTTCTTCATGCGTCAATCGCCGCTTCATCGCACGCATTTCTCTTTCTGTCTTAGACGGCCGCAATGACATGGTCAAAAAGTACAGCAGTCCGGCCAGAATCAGATATGTTACCAGGCGGAAGTATTCTGCATTCCCCTGCCAGAACATGATTGCCGGATCCAGACAGACATGCCGCACATTGATCGCATCAATAAATCCCATCAGATCATCTCTGTAAGATAAAAGCCATGCTATCTGCATAGCAAGAAAGTATGCAACAATCACATAGGCAATCCCCCAAATGATCGACTTCAATATTTTCTTCAAAACAATCATATCTTCTGTTCACCTCTTTTCACTTTATAACTAGGATATTCTCCAGACTCTTTTTCATATATCTTCTTTTGATTCTGCTTCAGATACTCATCAATTTCTTCCTCAACTTCTCTCTTTCGATTGTTCAACATGCGTTTAAAAAACTTTGGCAACCGCATTCCAAATCTTTGTTTGTATCCATGGAACTCATTTTTTGTAAAACTGACACTTCTGTTAAAAAAGTTCATAAACTTCTTTGCCTGTTTGTTTCCCTGCTCAGATGCAGAATGTAGATATTCGATACCTCTTTCTTTTTCTGCATCTTCTTTAGAAGCAATCACAATCACGCTTCCCTTCAGATATTGATCCACAGCAGAGCTGCCAAGATTCTTAATCGCCATTTGTGCCGCCACAAAGTTTTGCTCCTTTAGTTCCTGAACCACAATTTTTTGTTCCGGCAAGAGATCATCTGTTTTTATCTGCTCTAATGCATTCCACAAAAGCTGCGTACCGTGATCCATCTTCCAGGTATGCACTTTATTTGCTTTTTCAGTCGGATCCTGTTTGATTTCTTTGAATCCTTTGAGTATCTCATTAGCGATCATCACACGCAGTTTTGTATCTTCTCTTTCCATCATATGAGATATTTTTTCGTTGCCGATCGCATTCATATTGTTATCAAACTTTTTCAGATGATCCGCAAACTGTTCATACGTCCCTTTCAGTTCATCACTCTTCAAAATCTGTTCCACGATGTTATCCAGTTGGTTTTTATATGGTGCCATGTTGGCGGAGTTGTACTGTAAGCGTCCGCTTCTTGGCAGTTGTGAATAGAGATTGGATACATCCTTTAACGTCTTATAAGAAAGAGTTTCCATTTGACTGATGACTTCTTTTTTAAGTGGATTGATCATTTTAAGTGCATCTTCTGATTCCTGCAGATACAGTTCCTTATATCTTTTTCTTGCCGCAATTTCTGTGATGATTGTAGTTTTAACTTTATCGATTTCTTTCTCAGTAAACTTTCCTCGATCTCTTGTATGTTCTTTTTCAAGGAACGTAATATGCATATGCGGGTGATCCGTATTGGTGTGAAAATCTTCCCACCAGATCATGTTCTTCGGATCAAGTCCAATCTTCTTAAATGTTTTGTTCAGCGCTTTTTGCGTCGTACTTGCAAAATCCTCCTGCGTCTTTAGCTCATATTCATTTAACAAATCATAATTATCCAATGAAACGACAAGTGTCCAAATAAGATCGCCATCCTTGGAAAATGACTTCATTGAATTTCTGATCCACTCTTCACGTTGTTCTTGTGAATAAATCTTTCCTTCGTTTGTCATCGTAAAGTATGCTTTATCATTTGAATTTTTCGTTGCATTTTCTCTGCTTGTATAATCCATCAGTGAACCATCCAGTCCATGTTCGGAATGTAAAAGAGAGCTTACAGTTTTTTCTGCTTGCTCTCCTTTACCTCGTACTAATTCATCATCCATTGAATTGCTGATGGCTTTGTCACGTACCAGATAATTTACAAATCCGCCAAATACGGATTCTGTTGTGACGATTCCTTTGAACCCGGAATTGCTTGGTGCGTGTTTACCATATTGCAGAAATGCCACATCAACGATTACATCTGCATGTCCCATTTTACATCTCTTCCTTAGTGATTAAAGTATTTGCTGATGTCTGCTTCATCATCTGTCTTTTTTTCTTCTACTGCATTTTCTGTAACATCTGCCTGCACTTTTTTCTTTGGCTTCGTTCTGCGTTTTGGTTTCAGATCAAGATCCATCAGATTCAAACTTTCAATCTTCTTTTCCAAATCTGCTTCGATACTTTCATATTTCTTTTGCAGTTTCTTCACTTCAGAAATGTTTGATTTCAGGATTCCGTTTTGTTCATTCAAGACTGCAATCTGTTCTTCATTTGCCTTTAAGACAGCTTCCATTTTTTCTAACTTGCTATTCAGTTGTTGTAAATTCATTTTTCATTTCCTCCCATAATCTGTTTTACTTTTTCTGTAATGATCTCTTCAAACTTCATATTGTTATCAACTGCAGTTTGCACACTATCTAAATGTTTTTCTGCACTTGCACTGTACATTAAAACTTTTAACATGAGCAATTCTTTTATGTTTATTTCTTTAACAAAGTCCTGCAACAGTTTTAACTTGCCTGTGATCATTGCATTATTTTTATTAAAGTAATCTTCTAATACACTCTCCAAAGTAATTTGAATTGATTCGGAAAATGCATTGGAAGTTTTCTTGTCTGTGCGCTTAATGTAGTAATCTTTGATCGCCTGTTTGATGATCTGCGTCTTATTTAATGCAATTCTGTTTGCGGTAATTGCATCTGTTTCTTCCTGTGTTACCAGAAAATCAAGCATGGATATATACTCATCTTCTGCTCTGAAGTGTATCTCTTTTCCATTTGCCATATTCTTACTATATTGCTCCCTTCTGCTTAAAAAACACCGAAAAAGATTTACCGAAAAAACAAAAAAACGAATTTTTAAACATCATTTTTTGTCATTCATTTTGTGGACACAACGTGGACAACATGTGGACACAAAAAATCGGTATGTATGTCCACACTGTGACACAATGTGTACACATCAAAAAAGCCGCTTATAAAGCGTGAAAATGGGCATTGCCCATTTATCCAAAGTGAAGTTGTGGACACAATTTTGTGGACACACACTTCCTTACCCTGTTTCTCTAAGATATTTTGAGAAAATTTCAAACTTTCCGCAAACTTCCATTTTCGATTTTAGAAAAATCCGATTTCATTTTTCCGATTTTCCGATTTAGAATTTTCGATTTCTTCGATTAAAATTTTTTGCTGTCTTGAATTTTTTCAATACGACTTTGCGTGTTTTTCGTTTCAAAATTTTTGAAATTCATGATTTGATTTTTCCATTGTACATGCAGGAAAGTCCATCAAAAATTTTCGGTAGCACTTTGTAATTGCTAATAATTTCCAAATAATTCATATTGCCTTTTCCTTTCATCAGTGTTGAGATGAGTGGAAAGATTTTTTCTTCCCACTCACTCACTCACGCATTTATTCTTCGTCCAGAATTTCGTTCACATCATCTGTGACCGGTGATAATGTTTTGAGATATGCTTCATAGAGAACTTTGAAATCTGCGCTTCTATCAGCAGTCTTTTTGAGTTGGTCTTCATACTTCAACTCTGCCATTTTTTCGTCCATCAATTCTTCAAGTTTAGAACGCTCTGATAATGCCTGTTGCTTTTTGAGATAATTGGTAACATCGACCAAGCAGATAACATCTTCAATACATTTGCGTTGATGACCGGTTAACGCTTCCAGTTCACTCACCGGCTCTAAAACCGTACCGATTGCAAATTGTTTGCCATAAGAATGAACAACAGCAACGTCATCTTTCTTTAATTCTTTTGGACTGATGAAGATCCGTGTTTCATCTTCATCGTAGTTGAGAATAAATCTGTAGTAGTGTTTCATTTTGAATTTCCTTATCTACCTTTAGGGTAGCACTTTCTAATGCCTTATCCTTGGCACGCCCAAAATGAAGCATAGAAAAGTGCAGCATGAAGAACCTAGCAAATGAAATGCGGTTGACTTGCAAGGTACTTGTACCGTAGCCCTTGAGTATTTTGAACTTGCAAGCACAGAGTGCGCCGTCCTTGACAGCTGGCTGTCACAGGATTCAAAAAGGTCAAGGGTCAACCCATAAGATCTTGTTCGTAATGCGTAACGCCAAGAGATAAAAAACAAAGGACAGCGACAGATAATATCTGGAAGCTGCTTGATAGAGTTTCGTCAGAAACTCGTATCCTTGTTTTGTATCTCGTCTATGCGAAAAGCGTGGAGTGCCAAGGATCTTTGAAAGATAAATCAGAATTAATCTAGCAGTCTGTTTGTTAAAACAGATTGCAATAAAAAAAGGAAGCCTGAGCAGATTGTATTCTGCGAAGGCATCCATGTATTTAAAGCAGCACATGAAACCTGAATGGTTGAGTGTGCTGCTTGTTTAAGCCGAAAACAAATTGCTATTGTGGTGTTTTTTCAAAATCTTTGTAATAATATCGTTTCAATCTTTTTGCTAACAGAATGAATTTTTTATCTTTACTTGTCTGAAGACTCATCACCATGAAATGATTTTGATCATTTGCCTTCAGACCGGAATCGATTGTTGAAGCTTCCTTTGCTGCAGTGTACCAATTCTTAAAATCTTCCTTATTTTTGAAATTGCGTTTATTGATTTCAAATTCCGGAACTTGACTCAAATCAAATACACAATCGACCTGAAACCAATCTGCAAAATCATCATATTCGACCAAGAACGTCTTATTGTGTTCATAGTTTTCCTGAATTCCAAGAATATCTGCTACATAGCCAAGTCTAGCAACATCTCCGGTACTATAACTATAGACCGTAATGACTTGATCATTTTTCAGATCTGCAGCTTTATCAAAGAATGGTTGCCCTTTATCGGTCGTTCCACCATTGGCTGCATGATCCAAATATTTTTCGTTATCATTCGTCTTCATGATTTCTTCCTGCACCATTCCGGTATCCCATAACATCCATCCATAAATGTCATAATTATCTTCCGTTAATTCACGCATATGCCTTCTGGTGTTCTCAAACGCACCTTCATATCCAGCATCCCATGTGAAGTTGTTGTAGGTAATCGTTGGATGCTCCTCTTCCGCCGGAACATCATCTGCAGCAATATATGGATTATCATCCGGCTTTTCTTCCGGTTCGACCGATGTTTCTTTCGTTTCGACATTACTGCTGTGTTCTTGTGCCACGTTTTCCTTTGATCTGTTCCTTCTTTGATTATAACCATATGCAAATAATCCCGTTAAAACAACGGCAATCAAACATCCTAAAATAATCTTCTTTTGTTTCACTTCCTCACTTCCTTCCCTCTGGGGCGTTTACCAAGGTACGCCTACGGTGTCGCCCCCAGACTTTAAAGCGCTATGAACCAGTATATCTTAAAATGCCATCCCAGTTGGAGTCCCAGTATTGCGCAACACTGATTTCCGTACCTGATGAATCACCATTTACTCCATCCCAATCCCAATGCGCTCCAAGGCTCATTCCACCGCCCAGATATAGTTCTGTGTGATTTTGTTCATTCAATAATATATCACCTCTTCTAAGCGATGATTGACCGCTAAGGACACCATAATTTGATAAATCACCTAATTGGTAACTTGGAATCCATTCCCAATGCCCTTCAGCCAAGAACATATTTTTCATACTATGGGTCGAAGTGATAGCAATGTTGAATCCTGCAGCTTGCATCGCATAGCATACCAATGATGAGCAATCATAGTTCGGATTCCCGTATCGAGTGATCTGAGAGTAACCATGACTATTATCGTTAGCGATAGCCGTTCCCCATTCGATTGCCGCTTCGATCGGTGCCGCAACCAGTTCACTTCTTCCTAACGACATGCTGTTAATCGTTTTACTGACGATCTGTGTCTTTAAGGTCTTAATCCTGGAGATTTTCTCTTCCGAAAAAATAAATCCGGTAATTTCTTCAATCTTTGTATAGACCTGCTCGAGCTGTTCATCTCCGGTAAAATAATTCATATACTCCCGCATGGGGATCTTTGTATTGATATCTTCCCCCGTTTCCAAAAAATAGTAGCAAGATATTGCTTCAGCGTAACCGACTTCTTCATGGGAACCATAGTCTTCAAAATTCGGATATACTTCTGCATGCCATTTTGATAGCAGATCAGTTGCTGTATTTTCGTCTTCAAACCAACCAACAATCCAGGTCTTTGCCGCATCCAGGGCGATGATTGGTGCCGCCACAACACTTGCTGCAGCCAATAGTGAAAACAAAAGCGGCAACAGTAAAACCGATATCGCAAATATCGTTATAAACTTCTTCAGTTTTCCTAATTCTCTTGTCATTTCCCTGTAAACATCGCTCCCATCTCCCATAACTCATTCTGCGTTGCGTTGACATGGATCGGAATTCTTCTTTGATCCCCAATCAACAGTAGCGCATCACCTTGTGAGAATATATGTTTTACCCAGTACATTTCATTCTCATTGACAGATTCCAACTTTTCAAAACCTTCTGCAGCTGCCTTGTTTAATTTCATCACAATCTTATACGCAGAATTATTAAACATTGCTCTTGTATGCATGATGACCGCATCAACAGCAAAGTCCTGTGGCTCTTGCGTAATCAGAAACATCAGATTTTTATATTTTCTTGAACGTCTGACGAACTGAGCGACCATTTTTGCCGTATGCGATGTCTGAATAACATCGTGTGCCTCATCAACAATGAATGCTGACTCTACATTTTCATCCAAACACAGTGACCAAGAGTAGTTAAACATCAAGTAATACAAAGCATTCTTTAATTCCTGGTCAGCATTGAATAGCTCTTTGGTGCCAAAAGAAATGATGTTTCTGCCATCATCCTTTAATTTGATGGTCGTATGTCCGACGAAATAAACAGACCATTCCGTCAAGATACGCTGCATCTTTCTGACTAGGGAACTAAGCAGTTTTACATCTTCTACATGTCCGCTTCCCATCTTTTGATAGGATTTCAAAACTCTTAATAAACATGTGTTAAATGTTTCAAATGTCGGCATATCTTCCGTTGTAAGATCTTTAAATGATTTCCACATACCATTTTCATCCGCTTTAATGCCAACTTCCGCATAGGTCATTTTAACGATACCGCCGATAAAAGACAGTGCGTCCTCTTCCATCTGCGGGAATAAGAATTTAAACAAAATCGTAACATCCTCAATTACTCGGTTGATTGCCAATCCCGTATTCCACATTGCCGAATCATCTTCACCTTCATCAGATGAATTTGGCTTTAAATCAAATATATTGATAACATTCCCCAACTGTCCCCAGCTTACATAAGTTCCATTGTAACGCTTTGTAAGGATCTCATTCTTATTCTCTGGATCCACCCATATTGTAAAGATACGCTTTCGTATCAGCCATCTAATTACCAATGCCGTTAAAGTAGTTTTTCCTGAACCGGCAGTACCGACGATAACAAAGTTTCCGTTTAAACGATTGGTGATGGCAGCCTGTTTTGGCTGATGCAGATAGAACTGGGGATCCAGAAAGATTTTACCGCCGTTTGCTCTTTCTTCACCCAACAGAAAACCGTACAAGTCGTTCAGTGTTTCAAATACATACGGATACATGCCCGCCACCGCATCTGATGTTAACGGTGCGCCTATATTCTCTTCTATCGTCTGATTGAGTCCTGAAGAAACAAATAACGGCGTTGCCATTTTAAATAGCTGCTCTTGTATCATCGGCGCAGCACTAACCTTAAACTTATCCAATGTCAATCTGGAGCGAAGCCGTTCAAACCTGTCCTTCAATTCCTTTTCATCATCGGCGACGATCTGGAATATAACGGTCAGCTCATGTGTTCGATCTGCTTTTCTTACAACCTCCGATATGTATACTTCCTGCGATTCGATTTCAGACAGAATCTTTTCCTTTTCAATCTCGTCCTTTGATCTACGATATCGTTCCTTCAGAGTCCGCAGATCTTTATTAAGCATCTTTGTCAGATCGTTATTGGAGCGTTTCGCCTTCATGAACACTTTGATGTTCGGATCCGTCAAATAATCACACATAAGTCCAAGATTAAAGACATCCGGAAGTTCCGTTACCAAAAGATTCTGAACGTATTTATCACCAACCTCCAAATACCGGTTTTTTACCAGCAAGCCAACCGGAGCGATCTTGGAACGCTGAATCAGGTTTTCTGAAGGTTTGATATTTAATATCGGCTCACCACCGTACTGTGAAAAGTCCTCTGTATGATCGATCTTTTCATATTCATCTTTCTGCTGATTCAGCTGCATCTGTACATTCAGATATGAAAAAATACCTCTGCTGAAGGTATAATCATTGATCATATTGTTTTCAAAATAAAAGGATACCAATGAATAATAATCACGTTTATTCAATACCTTAGGATCAAATCCGGCATTTGCCCAATGACGATACAAATCCTCCAGGTTCTTATGAAGTCTTTTCTCATCCGTATCACGTATCAGTAAAAAGAATTCTTTCTCTCTGTGATACTTCTGAAAGTCATAAATTTTTTCCAGATCCGCTTCGATCATGCGAGTGATGACCGGATCGCTTTCTCCACGCAGTTGACGATTCAGATCATTGATCCAGTTATCTGCATTAACCGGTGAGTACGGAAACTCAAACCATACCTCATCAGGCATCTGATTGAGTGCCAGACGGATATTATTCAGAATCGCACGCTGTTTTCCTTCATCGTCAATAAAAATATCATGCGGTTCCAGTTTGATGCCTCTAACGATATATTTTTTATCTTTACCAACAATCATGCAATCATCTTTGACTTCTTGCAAATCCATCCATCTCAGCGAAGTGGCTACTTTCTTTTTGATTGCTTGGGCTGCTTTTTGTGATGATTTCAATTTTTTATATTCCGCTCTCTCCAGGCGTGTCATCGCACGACCGTTATTTTTCTTCAATCGAATCATGTTTGTAAATTCCTTCCCATATATACTTTTTATTTGTCATGACATACCTTACAATCACTTTTAAAAACTCTATATTGTTGTGGTAGATTCCTGCCGGCAGTGTCAAGAAGTAAGTGATCACCGCCGGCAATAACAGCAATAATACAATCCATATGTTGAATTGGCTCAAAAAACCAACATAAATAATCAATCCAAGAAAACTGAATACAACACCTGCGATCACTATGATCAGATCACTCAATCTGAAGCGGTTCATGATCAATCTTCCGTATTTAAAATTTCTTGGTGACGTAAAAACAATCTGCTTATTCTGTTCCATTTGCCAGATCTCCATTTCTGCCGGCATTGCGTATCGCATTCCCGAAGTATCGCACACCTTGCCCTACATTTTTTATCGTAGAGCCAACTGATTTTGTGTCATTGAGATGTTTTCGTTGAATATTTGACATGAACAGCCGATCGGCTGACTTCTTATACATGTATGAAGCAAATGAGGCAGCCATGCCACCTGCTCGACTGTTTTGTCCAATCTGTCCCAGTCTTGAATCTGAATCAGTTACTCGATTATCAGCATAGCGTACAGAACCACGCTCATTGATATACGGACTTGCCATAGCACTTCCGGATGATCGTGAAGCAGATGGTTCTGCATTCCAATCTATGCCTGCGTCGCCTCCATTCGCAAAGGTCTCCGATATTTGGTCCGTACCACCGTTCCCTAATTTTCCCGCAAACCCACCGGAACTCCCTGTTCCACCGCCAACATTCATTGGATTCAGGCTTCTAGCACCCAGTTTTCTGCCTATCCCATAGATGCCCAATGCACCGGCAGTCTTTCCTAATTTCCCCGCTGTTAATGCAGCGCCTGCTGCCATTCCAACCCCAGCTTTGGCAAGCCCAGCACCGGTACTAATCGCTCCTGTCATCATTTGTATGGATTGTAAGGATTACATTGCGGCTTGTGTACCTATATCTGCACCTAAAATTTGTGCAATACCACTAGGCGCATTGATGATTGCAAAGATCGCACCCACAAATGCGATTCCTTTTTCAAAACCGCCCCAATCTGCCGGTAGTTTTGTCGCAAACAACATTGCAATCCACATCGTTACCACCTGAAAGAAGATAGCCAGATAATCGGAAAAACATAATTTGAACCATGTATTCGTCCCCTGATCATCCGGATCGACCAGACCTGATACCGCATATGGTGCAAGTACCATTTTTAATAATAATGAGATCATGCGGATGATCACCTGGATTGCCACGTTCAGAAATGTGTATGCACAGATTCCAGCCAACACCAAAACAAGTACAATTCCTTCCGTCTTTTTGAAATAGACATACTCCCCTCTGCTTTTATCGTTGATTGTCTTTTCGGTAACTGTCTTTAATGTTGCTTTTTCACCGGTAGAACTGCTATTGCCAATAAACTCGGCATTTCCTGCTTCGATGATCACATCACTCGGTAGTATTTCTCCGATTGAGATCATCTTTGGGAAAGTCTTGGCTGATTCAGCCGCAAAATCATTTAATCTTGGCATCATAAATGGAATGAATGACAGTATGACCAATGCTACAATGATCCGTCGTGCTAGTTCCATTCCATCCAATTTGTCCAATTTGTTTTCGCCCCATATTCCTTGTACAAACATTGCTGCGATACGAAACATCATAAAGAAACCTACCGCACTGATTATGATGATGTAGAAACTCTTGATAAATGGAAACTGATTGATATTCAAACTAAAAAATTTCATGATGATCTTATAAATGTAATCCGTTATCTCAAGAGCCAAACTTGTAAATATCCATAATACGGATCGAAAGATACCCATATCTTCTTCCTCCCTTCTTTTCCCTTATCATTTCTCATTCGGTAACAATGGATACGATCTTCAGAATAGTATTGATCGATACCGCCACGATCGCTACGGTCACGCCTTTTGAAACGGTCGACCAATAGGATGGAACCTGTTCTCCCTGTGCGTCCTTCTTAAACCAATCTACCGCTTTGAGCAATAAATAAATGACCAATGCCAACGGAATGATGCCATACATGATTCTTGTTGCCGGTGCTAAATAACTGTTGAACCAATTCCACCACTCTGCTTCATTGACTCCGTCCGCATGTGTCTGCAGTGTCATTAATTCCATCATGCATACAAGTATTGTTGTCTTAATAATCATCTTTGTTCTATTTATTTTTTTCATCTTACTTTTCTCTCCTTGATACGTACGTATCTTTCTACATAAGTTTTGATTTTTATCCATTCGTACCGATTGAAGATCTTTTTTTCCATATCCAATACGAAGGTCGTTGTTTTATTGTTGATCTGTATTTTCAATCCATCCGTTTCTTCCTGCACATCTCTTTTCAACACAATAAAAAACAGCCCTTTCATTGAGCTATCATCCGGAAAATAGATATGATATTCATCATCAACTTTTTTGTATCGAAAATATTTATCTGGCAGATATGTCCCTATCAGATCATACATAACTATCACCTTGTAATGTCATACCGCTAAAGACCATATCTGGCATCGTTATATCAACGATCATCTGTGGCTTGTCCAACATGAATGGATCG
This sequence comes from Solobacterium moorei, assembly GCF_036323475.1. Taxonomy (GTDB): domain Bacteria; phylum Bacillota_I; class Bacilli_A; order Erysipelotrichales; family Erysipelotrichaceae; genus Bulleidia; species Bulleidia moorei. Next base: position 2,344,914 of record NZ_AP028934.1, on the reverse strand, counting down.
ATGTAATAAATATTCTTGTTGTTGTCATCCTGTCGAAAAGAGTAATTCATCAAAAACTTCCAGCATAACGCATTGGCACCAACATTTTCATATTCGATCAAATTTTCTTTGACTAGATGCTTTATCGCCGTTGCTAGGATCTCAAATATTTCGACCGGCAAAGCACCTAATGATTTATGAATGATCAGTAACGCCGCAATCGTACATTTGTAATTCATTCTCTCTTCCAAGACTTTATTTTCCATTCGTCTCTCCTTTCCTTTGGGGGCGAAACGCCCCCAGCCTTCTAGTACGTTAATTTATACCCTTTATATAGCCCATCATCACCCATGATTGGTTCACATGAATACGCTCCAAAAGCTGAACCAGCAGCAATGCACGCACTGTATCCAGAATCCAAGTTATACCCATCCGAGAACATAAAATACTGTGTTCCATGAGACGTGCTTGTGCTTGGGGGCGTTTCGCCCCCAGAAGTATTTCCACCACCTCCACTTGGTTGATAGATAACGATCGTCTCTGGTGTAGGTGTAGGTTCTGGGTCTTTGTAATGTACACTTAAAATGCTCTGTGACTCATTTCCAGCCTTGTCTTTAGCGCTGTATGTAATCATTTGGTCATTTATACTCTCATCTGGATTTGTCCACGTAACGTTATCTGTAACGTCTCCATCAACATCATCCATAGCACTAGATAGATAAGCCTTACCATGAAAGGTATCCTTCGTTCGAGTGAGCGTTACATCTTTTGTGTTTAATGTGATCGTTGGTGCTGTCTTATCTTGTATTTTGATTGTTAGCTCCTTAGATATGCTCTTCAGTTGATTTTTAAGAGTGTAGATGACCTTGATTTCACCAATCTGTTTTGTTTCAACAGCTTCCGGAAGTATCAACTGTATACCATCTGCTTTTGTATAATCTTCGATATAATCTATAGGATTAAATACTTCTCCATATTTCAATTCAATATGATCGGATTTTAATTTGATCTCCATCGGCTGATTAAAAAGCATAAAGTATTTTTTGCCGAAATAACCGATTGCAACTCCGCCTACGATTACAACAACAATTAACAAGACCATAAATAGATTTTTCAGTTGTTTCGCATGCAGTTTAGATATTGCCTGCTCATCGATCACGTTTGCATTTTCGATCTTGATTCTGGCATGGTTCATCGCTTCATAATTGATTCCTGGATCCAAGAATACGCTCATTTCTTTTGCGCTAAGTCCATGTTCCAACCCAAGCCGTATCTCCTGCATCTGCATGTGATCATATTCTGGTCTTGCATATACATCTACCTGATCGGTAGTTAATGTTTTTAAACCTTCTCTGACCTCCGCCATTTGGAAACCGTTTAACCCCCTGCTTTCAACTTCCTTTAAATAATTCATCCTTTATCACCCCCTTTCTCTTTTTGGATTTTTATCTCTAGGACATTTCACGGTGTAACGATGGCACCGTACCCAGACTACAGTTTCCTACCTTTGGATTGTACGTTTTGAATTGGATTACCAATTTCAACATGTACTGTCACCACCTGTGACTTGGAAAAACGCAAGCAAGTGGCAGCCATCTTATTGCGATCCAAATTTGCTAAAAATTTATTGTTCATCCCCTGCAAATTATGAAATTGATATTCTTTAATTACTGCTGCATCCTGGTAATATGTGATCTTTGCTTTTTCCAGGTTTGCTTCTACGGAATAATTTCCTCCGTCCCGGGTACTGAACTTATTAATCAGCACATGTTTCATATCTGAAAAATCAGTCTGATGTTTCTGGGTTTTACGATACCTTTTGATCAATCTTTTCGCTTTCTCCAAATCCTGCTGCCTGCTTTCTTCTGCCTGAATATATGGCTTTATTCCAAGTTCCGCATGATAATTCTTCAGCGTGCAGCGATGATCAAGCCAGGCATCATCTTTTGTTAGTTGGATACCTTTTTCTTTCTCTTCCTGAATGGCTTTATATTGTGAAATCGTATACATCGCCATTGCGTGTATCCGGGAATATTTATTTTTTACATTTTCTGCCACTTCATAAGGATGTAATTGTATTTCCTTTGCCATTGTATTTAGTTCTCTGTTACGCAACAGCAGCATCGTCGTACAATCGATCCCATGGTTCTCCTTTGTTGGATCGGGATGATCGATTGCGACACTATATCTTTTGGGACAATTACTCCTAAGCGGCAACAGTACATGATAACCGTCATATTTCAAACCCAGAAAATATGGTCGTATCTTTTTTTTATGCAAACCACGATCCAGACTCCTGTCGATGCTGTCCCTCAATTTAGTTGAGATCGTATAAAATTTAAAACTCATATATGTTCCTTTCAGACATGAAAAAAACCGATCAGATAAATTCCAATCGGTTTCTCCTTCGTCAAATATAATGAATAGATCGCCTATAGTTTTTGTTTGCGTTTGCCATCGTCTGATTTATCCGGTAATCAGTATTTTGATGGTAACCAGCTGTATGTCTTCGGACGTTCGGACACAAATTGAATGAAACATCGCCTATAGTTTTTGTTTGCCTTTACTTTAGATAAGTTCCGGATATATAAGAAATTTAGAAAGTGCTAAAGCAACCGGCTGTATGTCTTCGGACGTTCGGACACAAATTCAGTGTTATGTATATCTAACACCGTCGCCATATTTGACATAGAAATAATATCATATTTACTGCTTTTCAACAATATTACTTCTCATACAGTGCAGCCTTTTCGGCTTCAATATCCTGCCACATTTGACTTCCATCCACATGAAGATCCATAAACAGTTCATCCGTTGGAAGAATCTTTTCATTGGTTTCTCTATCGGTTAATTCGACCGTAAACCTGACACCGTCAGAATAATCGATTACATGAGATATGATCGCTTTGGATTTAGGAGCGATCAGAAGCTGATATCTGTCATCCGGAACAGGAACTTCTTTTCCTTTCTGATCGATGAGCGTGATATTTTTGACTTCTCCGATCAACTCCTGATCCGTTTTATTTTCAACCACCGTATATAAAAAACTCGTATGATACGTGACCATAGCTGCCCCGATCGCTACATTGGATTCATCATACACTTCCTGTGATTCAAAAGCAGCTTCCGCATCCATCTTTTCATAGTCGCTCGTCCGTATAAACAGCGTCTCACTACGATGCAGCAGCTCTGATGTTTTTGCATTGTAAATGTTAAAAACAACTCCTATTCTTCCGACATTTAAGATCCCTATATCTTCCAGTTCTTCTTCAAGAAATGCCATAACTTTAGCAGATCCTTCTTCTCCGGAGGAAACATATGTACTTGCTGAATCTTTGAGAAAGTCGTTCACTGTATATCCATTGATTGATATGGAGGATGGTTCTACCCGTATATCATACTTTGATTTATTTTCAATCTTCACCTTAAAACCCTGATATACTTTGCTGAAATCGACTTTATGCCATTCATGAGTGTCCGTTTCATCATATCCAAGGGTAGTAACTTTAATGCCCTTCCAATTTACAAGAACCCGGTCTTTCTTGATACTGAATGGTTCACCGGCAATCGATTCAACCGGATCAGTGTCTTCTGTCACGACCTTTGAACCGGTACATCCAACAAGCAAAAACCTGTCAGTGCAATCAATAATACCTTCTTTAGTTTCATACGCTTATTCCCCTTCCCTGTACCTCCGATTTCACTTGAATATTTACCGGTTCTGCAATGGTATCACTGTGTAATGCGTTCTTCATGATAAATTCATCATTAAACAACTCAACCTGTTTATCCTGCTGTCGCCGGTTATATTCGCTCAATGACAAATAACCGCCATGCAGATCCAGAAAATCCGTAGCAGTCTGTGCAAGTTTCACAGCGTCTTCAAGACACTTCGGATTCTTTTTGATTTCCTCTGCCCAACTTTTGACATAACGCATATGATTTTCTGCATTTTCCTTGAGATACTTATCAATGCTTTGTTCATCACCTGCAAGCCTTGATGCGGTAAAGCAGCTTGTCATCTCCGCAACCAGTTCCTCAAATGCATAATCTGCATCTCCGAAAGATTTTCCCTTTGTCCTGTTCAGACGATGCGCTGCCCCGGTTGCGTGTCCCAATTCATGAAGTGCCGTGGCGTTGTATGCATACTCACTGAAAAACATCTTCTTTTCCGGAAGATGTACCGCATCACTTTTACGATTGTAAAATGCTCCTCCGTCATTCAGAATAGGAACTTTCATTTTCTCGGAGATCTTTGTCACGTACTCATTCTGATTAATTTGTTGTTCTTGTTCTTTTTGAACCAGCTCCGGAAGTCCTGTACACTGCTCCGCATTGAATACATTGGAATATCTTACGACCGGCGCAAAATCCTTCTCTTCTCTGCCTTCCTCCTTGATCAATCTTGCCGCTTCTTGAAAGGTAATAAATTTATTTTTATCACCGTGTTTTTTGGTAAGATCCGAAAGCATCCAATACTGGATCTGTGATGACTTTTCTCCCTTTTTTATCCTTGCATCATCAAATTTATTCAATCCGTGAAATGTGATCCAGCGTGGGTCTTTATATCCTTTATCTATGGCGATCAGTGAGAGCATAAATGCGTTAATTCCTCTGTACCCATTACCGGTGATCATGCTGACAGGTTCATCTATGGAGATCCATTCTTTCATCCAGTCCATTGAATGAACGGGATTATCCGCATCCAACAGTTTCAAGAACTTATCTGCAACAAGTTTTCTGTATTCATCGACTTTATCCTGCACGCTCTTTTTAGGTTTTGTATCTTTTGTGTCATCTGATTTTATCTGACCTGCTTCCGTATCATTTGCATGCATGATATTTTCTTCGACATGATAGTTTTCTGTTTCTTCAGCAACACCCGCAACATCGATCTTATCCAGCACGATACGTGGTGTTTCCAGGATTTCACCTTTTTGTGATCTATACGAAAAATAATCATTTGCGTTATTGGCGACGATCACATGATCCAAAATATTGATACCCATGATTTGTCCCACATATGCAGCTCTAGCTGTAATAATATCATCTGTTCTACTTGGCACAAGACTTCCTGAAGGGTGATTATGGAACAGCATGATAGAGGTAGCATTATTTAGAATTGCCGTTTTATACATGTTCTGTATTGGTGCAAGCGACCTATTTACATCACCAATCGATACAACATGATAGGACAACGGTCTATTCTGTGTATCCAGATTGACCACGACAAGTTTTTCTCTATCAAGATTGTTTAGGTATCCTTGCATCAATCCAATCACAGCATCCGGAGAATCGATTATCTCATTACTAAGTAAACTTTCACCATCTTCCGGTTTTAAACGTACCTTGATTTCTTTCAGTTCATATAGTTTATGTTTATCTGGAACGTTGTATGTATATGTCTTCCCTGTATCCGTCATATTATTATGCTCCGCTGTTTAAAATAACGGTGATCATTTCACCGTCGTTCATTTCATTGATCTTATTTTTAATTTGATTTCCGGTAAATTCCCCATTCATTTCTGCGCACATCTCTTGCATTTCTTCTTCAGAAAAGCCCTCTTGACTATCCTCAATCATTTTGATCAGTTCTTTATCCATTTATAATTTCCTACCTTTCCTTTCTTCTTCAGTATTTTCTTCCATTACAGATTGATTTGGAACGATACTGGGAGATTCTTCCAGATTTCGTAAGTGATCCATATACATACTTGCATCAAGCATCAAGTTTTTGAACTCAGCTCCATTGATCACCTTCTTATCAATGATATTGCCTAATTTACCGTTTTCTTTGGAATATTGATATTCGGTAAATTGAAATTTTTGATAATGATTGACTTCATAGGCATTTGCTTCTGCATTCCATTTCATAATCTTCTTTGGCACCCATAATCCATCCATATCTGATTTCATAACTGCTTTTGGTATTTTGATGAAATATGCCTTTTCCGTTTCATGATTGACTAAATCATCGTCCACTAAAGTTTTTAGCTGTTTTCCTTGATCCTGTTGCAATGTGTTCGTAGCTTTTTCTATCATTTTATCTGATACCCATTGCATTGACGATTGCAATGTTGATATACGATAGCCAATATTTTCTAAAACATCTTGCAGTTCCTCATCAAGAAATTCTGAATATGTCCATCTAAGTTCGGAAACGGCTTTAGCGGCATTTTCCAAACAGTTTGCTTCTACTATGGAATGGGCTACCGCTTTGGCAAATTTCTGATGATTGAACTGCTGTTTTTCTTCTGCATTCTCTGGGGGCGTTTCGCCCCCAGAAAGTTTTTTTGCATCATACTGATTCTTAATTTCTTCCACCATTGTATTAACAGCGATTCTTTTATCCGTCTGATCTAGTATTTCTTCATAACTGACCAACTTTTTATCATTGAGTGATCTTGCATATTCTTCTGCGTCATTCTTATTTGTAAAAATATCATCCTGTATCGGTCTTAATACACCATCTTTGATATGGACGATCCTGTAATAATTATTGATCATCCCGACCGTGCCATCTTGATTAACAATATCCTTTGTCATACTGATGTCTTGCTTAAATTCCATATCTTCAAAATCTTCCGTTGATTCGATTGCTATCTTTTCCATGATCATTTACACCTCCTTTCCTTATGACAGTTTTACTAAGAAATCGCTACTGTAGGCGTACCTTAGTGAACGCCACTAATCATTTCGTTACTATATCGATTATTCTTCAAAACCAAACGGTGCTTCAGATTCAAATCCTATATCGACTGATTCTACAGTTGCTTTCTTCTGTAAATGGCAATCATCCACGTATACTTCCGTTACGTATATCTTCTTGCCGTCCTTCTCATAGCTTCTCACATGTAGTTGCCCTTCCAGTTCAATACGTGATCCCTTTTTTCCATAGTTTCCAAGGTAATCGGCTTGTACGCCCCATGCAACACAATTGATGAAATCTGCAGTATCTTCTTTAGATCGTGTACGATGAACCGCAACTGTAAAACTCGTAACGTGTTTACTATCTTTTCCTTCCGTTACTTTTACCTCAACGTCTTTCACTAAATTTCCTGATAAAATGACTCTGTTGTTCCACATATTTGTTCTCCTCTCTTTACAACATTTCTTCTAATCTTAAAAAACTTGGGGGCGTTTCGCCCCCAGCATTTTTATGTCTTTACTTCATCAATTCCTTCTTCTTAAGAAATAAGAACACTGCTGCACCCAAGCTACCAATCAACATACATGCAAACAATGCTGCATTGAATGTATCACCTGTTTTAACTGCTGGTAAAGCTGTATCGTTAACTACTACCTGTACAGCGTTATTCACTGCAAAATCATAATCTTCACTCAATACAACTTGATGATGTTCATTATTGATTCGGTAACCTTCAGGTGCTGCTGTTTCCTGCACATAGTAACCACCCAAGTCATCGGCGAACTCTACAGCCCAAGTGATAACTCCTTCACCATCAGTGATGCCTTTGCACTCCTTACCGTCCTTATCTAAAGCAACCGTGCCATCCGCTTTAAATAACGTCAATTCAGCACCCTTTAATTTCTTTGAGTTATCCATAGCATCTACCTTGATTGCACTCACGTAGAACACTTTACGTGTATCTACAGCCATCACAACTTGTTCATGTTGTCTTGTACCTGTTACTTCAAATTCGATATCTTCAAATTTTTCAAAACCAAATGGTGCTTCAGATTCTCTAAGGATATATTTTTTTCCACCTTCGACATATTTGCTGATATCTACCGGTTTATTTCCTGTTGTATATGCAAATACAATATTACCGGTATCTTTTTCAATTACTTGGAGAATGGCACCTGAAACATTGTTTCCATGATCATCTACTTTAGCTACGTCAATGACGATCTTTGCATCTTCATAATCGATGCCAACAATTGTTTTATTATCTTTGATTTCAAATGCTTTTGGATCAGTATTCAGATAATATCCTTCAGGGGCTTTGGTTTCTACAAGTTCATATTTTCCAGCCGGAAGGAAACTATCGTTTGATTTCCAGTATCCGTTAGCATCTGTTGTGATTGTATATGGTAAACTTTCACCAGCAGCTGCTGTAGCTACAACATCTCCATTTTTATCTCGAGCAACTACATCATAGTTATTCTTATTAACAATCTGGAATGTTGCAGTACCTACATTTTCATTTGTATCTGCATCTTTCTTTTGAATCTCCAACCCACCACGTACAACACCTTCAACTACGGTATATTCATTACCACTCCGAATTCTACCAATACCATTCATGTCCACAATATTAAACAGAGCTTTACCGTCTGTTATTACTGCTCCACCGATACTCAAAGTCTTATTATTGAGTGTATAACCGGCTGGAGCCTTGGTTTCCTCAACTGTAATTGTTCCAAGAGGAATAGTTGCTTTACCTTCGCTTTCATATAAAGGATCTCCCGAAACCAAGAAATCTTTATCAAGTATAGTTCTATACTTTCCTGTTTGAGTTTTAACAGTTTTAATTACCCATGTTCTTGTAGGCTTTGCAGGAAGGTTATTCATTGTGTATTGCCCGTCATAATACTTAACTGTAAATTCAGCGTCTGCCAAACTTGCAGGATTTTCCACAACTGTTCCATCCTCGGTTATTTTATTTAAAGTTATAACCAGCGGATCGTTCATTGGCTGATCAACCGAGTCGATCGTCCAGCTGTCCCCATCGTACTCAACCGGATATACCTTCGGATCCAGTGCAAATCCCTTCGGAGCTTTGATTTCCTTGACATACACCTTTGTAGCAGTAGGTCCAATTTCAAACTCTTCTGACTTACCTTTTCCTTCAGCGTCTGTTGTGATCTCAGTGATCTTATCCGTTGCGTTGGCATCTCTGTAAACGCCATATACAGCACCGCTTAAATCACTTGCATAGCAGCTGTTTCCTTTTGTCAGTGCCGGATTACCGTTTTTCTTCTGCACTGCCACATACATCATCTTCTTACGTGGAGCGGTCTGAATTGTCCAGTCGGCACCGCAGTTCTGATACGGAACTGTTCCCAGTTGAGCATTCCATCCTGTCGCTTCTTGTCCTGTATAAGGATTTAAGTATCTCGGTACATCAATATGGATCGTTACTCTTCCGTCAGGCTGTACTGCTGTTACTGTCGCATTGTACGGATAATAGGTCTTTGGATTACCGGGCAGTTCATAGTCTGTTCTGTATGTCAGACCGATATATCCCGGCTCTAAGCAGTAAACCGCCAGGTTGTTTAAGATCTGGCCGGCTGCCCCGCCAAGCAATCCGTCAATGTAGTCGATATAGAAAGTCTCATTTCCTATATCCGGATTGGTATTGGACGTTCCCAGTGTTCCAGAGAAGGTATCACCTACCTCCAGTGTGTCCAGACTGGCAGTGCTGCGTCTTCTTCTGCCTGAGCGCCGTTGTGCCTGCAGTCCCTGTCCAACGGAGATATACGCATCACCCGGCTGCACGGTATAGATGACATCTTCATTAAAATGACTTTCTGTCGTGCCGTCATTTCTCCAGACAACAAAGTATGATGCATTCGCTGCTGTAACCTCTAAACTGTCTGTTTCAACGTAGCTGATCGTATAGCGTGCAGAATCTCCTCCGACATACGCTTCCGTTTCACCGTTCTTTGATACAAAGACCGTATCATTTCCGGCAACATCCATGATCAGACTGTTTGTGTCTGTCACAGTTTCACCCGGCTGTTCTGCCGGTGTTTCCTGCCCCTCTTCAGCAGTCTCTTCCGAAACGGCTTCCGGCTGTGTTTTGGATGTTTCCAGATTCAGTTCCGTCTTTTCAACATCCGGACTTGTTTCACTGACTTCTTTTGTATCAACATCTATTGATTCTGTTGTTTCCCCTTCTGCATATGCAGTCAAAGGGAAGGAAGAAAAAGCCATCAAGGCACTGAGTGCGATGGTGGCCGTTTTCTTCAATGAACTTTTCAAATTCATAAATCCTCCTTTAAGATCTTAAATACTCTGCATTGTATGAAGCTTGTCGTGTGCTGCAATATATCTCATCACCCGCTTTTAGCAGAGTTTTCAAAACGGGCAATGTTATTTTTGTTCTTCCCAAAAGAAAAAGACGATAGATCAACGTCTACCGTCTTCTTTCGGAAAGGGAATTTTTATATGTTTTTGATTTTATCTGTATCCGACTACCACCTGCTCGTCCCAGGCAGCCTGATCGACTACCCAGACCTGCTGGGTAACAGCGTCATGGTGGATAGAACTGGTCTGGACTTGTTCCGTTTGTACAGAATATGAAACATCATTTTCATCACAATATTCCATTAAAGCCCATTTATCATCAAATCTAACACCATCACTTGTCAAATAATATGAACGAGGTTCATACACCGGTTCATCCCAGGCTTCAGACACGACTTGTGTTTCGTAATGCCCCACCTCATCGTGATGTACCGTTTCATAGATCGGTTGTGGTTCTGGTTGAGATGGAGTTGTATTCGTAGTTGGAGTATTTATTACTGAAGAATTGTTGTTATTGTTCTGTACCTCAGTACTAGTTGTATCTGTAGTTGGTGTAACAGACGTTTCGGATGTAGTGGAAGTATCTTCTTTCTTATCTTCCTTCTTACCAGTGTCATCCTTCTTCTTATCATCTTTCTTAGAAGTTTGATTCTTTTTATTGTCATTCTTCTTAGATGATTCCTTGGATGAAGAAGTTTCAGTGCTAGTTTCGTGCTTTGCTGAATTGTTGGTTTTTGGCTTTGGTAAAACATGCAGAACTGCAAATAGTACCACTGCAACTATCAATATAGCAGCAATGATTTTGACTGACTTCTTTTGTCGATCATTTAATCTGTTGAATAAGTTTTTCATTTGTTCTCTCCTTTGGGGGCTTGCTATGCACGCCTACGGTGTCGCCCCTCAAACTTTTCAAGATAAGAAAAAGAGGAAAATTCAAGTTTACTAAACTGTAAGAACTTTCCTCTTTCTTATACTTTTATCAAGTATAGATATTTTAGTACCCTCTTTTGTTTCCATTCAAGGGGTGCTTTAGGAAACAAAAACGTCATTTTTTGAAAAGTCCTTTATTTATGCGATTTTTTTAATGTCATATATCTCTTATCTTACCGAAAGTTATAAACCATTTACTAAATAATGCAAATAAAACTACTCTTTTTACTGTCTTGAAATAGAATATTTCTTTCGTTATTGCGTTTTATATTCCATATATCCATCATTTTTGATTTCTGCCTCAATGGACTCCAAGTTATCCCATGTACTATATGAATGCATCTTGCCGGAATTCTTGTCTTTCAGAATTACCTTGTTGTCAACAACATCCACTCCTTCATAACCAAAATATGTGTAATATGTTTTCTCACTGGATTCTAAATATCTAAACTTCGTTTCAAACACTTTGGTGATTTTATAAACCGTTCTGACATTTATATATCCGCCCAGATCATCATCTACATAAGCTGCTTTATATGGTGCCTTGTATTCCAAATAATCTTTTTGTTTCTCAACTGTATACGTAGTGGTTCCTAAATCAGTATCGCTGTTCTGTGTTTCCGTTTGCATGTAGGTATTTACTTTGTCATACAACTCATCTAACCCACTGATCATTGATACTTCCGGTAATCCTGTCACTTTCTTTTTATATTCACTGATATTGTCCTGAATAACTTTTCCTTTTTTAGCAAGTTCTTCGATTGCCGAATCTTTGATCTTTATTTTGATTTCAGAATCATTCGTTATGGTATCGTTGATCTTTGTATTAATGTCATAGATAGTATCATCAAACTCAACTCTTCCAAAATGGTTGTATCCGATAAAAGTAATCGGATATTCCTTTTCAAGATCATCGGTTGTGATCTTCTCGGTTTCCTGAAGTCCTTTTACCTCATACTCTTTTGTTTCCTTTGCAAACGGGCATTTTTCACCGCTGCACGTCACGGTAAAGATGATCTTATCTCCATTCTTCAAATGATCTGTTTTATCAAAACTGTAACTTACTCTCTGTTTTTCTTGTTCAGCCTTTAAATACTTCGGAACTGCGTTAAGCAGACCATCCAAACCTTTTTCCGCATCCTTGATATCCTTTTCCGTAAGACCCGCTTCTTTATACATTACTTCGGTGACTGTTTTATCTAATTCACCATGATTGAATTCAACTTCACCGTATCCATCATATCCTTTGAAATCTATCTTCAGCATGTCTGATAGTTTCTTAGGTTGTGATCCAAAATAGACCGCAATGATTATGCTCAATAAAAGCAGTATTGCGATACCGCCAGCAATTTTCTTATGCTGCATGACCATATTTTTTACTTTATTGATTAGGTCATTTCCTTTATTGTCAGTTTCTGACTGTTCAAGTGTTTTCTCTTTACCTTCCTTTAGATTGCCTGCTTCCTGCGGTCTATCATTCTCTTCCGTCATAACTTTCGGCATTATTGTTTTATTTAAGTTTTTTTCATTCATATTTTTATCCCCTTTTTATAATACGAATTCTGCATCAGCAAAAAACACGCCATGTATTAAAAATATTATAACAATTTCTTAGTTAATTATATCAACATTGAAAATTCGTCATCCAACACCGGATATTTACACCCTTTCTTCTGGGGGCGTTTCGCCCCCAAACATTAATTCCTTTTTCTACCTACCAACTCATCCAATGTTACATCTAATGCATCCGCAATCTTTATAAGTGTACTTATGCGTAGATCTGTATGCTTTCCTTTTTCAAATTCAGATAAGGTCGATTCAAGCACACCTGATCTTTTATGTATTTCATAATTGTTTATTCCTTTTTCTTTCTTTATCCGCTTAAAGCTTTCTGTATTCATTGGTTCCCTTTCTAACTTCATATTTATGAAGTATAATTTGATTACATATCTCGGAGGTTTTATTTATGGATTTTCTCTTCAATTTAATATCCTTACTTGCAAATCTGTTTTCTATTGAAGACCACTTCAAAAAAGATAATGATGCCAAAACCGTTATAAATAATAACTATAATTTCTATGTTAATAATTCCTCCTCAAACATCGATCCAATATCAAGAAACATAAATATGTCTGACAGATCATCATTGTTGTTATTATTTTTCGTTTTAGTGTTTACTCTCATTGTTCAACTTCTGCTTACAAAAATACTTAATCTCATATATCCGAATTTAACATGGCTCCGACGCTTTGAAAAAGGAACAATTTTGCTTAACATCATTCTGGCACTTTTAGTAATCACAATCCTTGTTATCCGCATAATACATTTCAAAAAAAGAAATTTTTCTCTACGAAAAGTATTTGCATATAATATTCCTTTCCTTAGCACTTTGTTCTTTTTTGTATCATCATTCGCATATGAATCATCAATTCCCAGTAGTCAAATTTTCTCGACAGTATCCTTTCTGCCACTTTTCCTTATATCTCCAATCATTATTATTTTCTTTTTCTCGTATTGCATTTATAATCACGCAGTTTGTACATATAGTAATTTACCAAATCAATTAAAGAAAATTTACAAAGTGTATTTTATGTTTTGCTTATCCCCGATCCTTGTCTTGCTCTTTGCAGCACTTCCATCTGTTTTCCAGTTTCTTCTCCCATTTTAAAAACAATAGTTTTAATGCATAGCAGATACAGTATGTTGGTATCAAAAATATCGAGCCTGTATAACAAATGATATTTGCTATATATTCTCCTTCCTTTCCAAATGTATATTTAATAATCTGCATATCAATATTCATAAATAATAGATAGATTATTGATAATTTTGTTATTCCAATAAAAATTTCTGCAACTTTATCATTTGTATCAGTAATTTTTGGTGCAGCGATTGCAAAATGTAATGTAACAAGTAAGCCAAGTAATATTATTTTCACATCCTTATCCTTTCTTCTGGGGGCGTTTCGCCCCCATACCTATTGTTTCTTCCTACCAACCAATTCATCTAGTGATACACCCAATGCATCCGCTATTTTTATGAGTGTACTAATTCTGGGATCAGACGTTACGCCTGTTTCAATTTCTGAAAGCCTTCCAGTACCTAGACCTGTCATTTTCGACAGTACTGCTAAAGTAAGATGCTTCTGTTCTCTATATTCTAGTAACTCTATTTTCATAATATTTCTATTTTCTTCATATCTCCATAATCACCTTTGAGGATAATTTTCACAAAATTCAAAAATTAAAGGATACACTTTCATAAATAAAATCGTCATTACAATCGCATATATAACCATAGTTACAGTAACCAAAAGCAAACGAGATATATATACTTTCTTGTCATCACACATTATTCGTAGTAGAGCTACTGCACTAAAAATATATAAACTTGCCAAAACAAAACATTTCATATATAGATCAGATATCACTAACCAAAATGCCAGACTCAATATCAGCAACAATGTATTTAAAAGTAAATATCTTGTATAGAATTTTTCTTTCATCTTATTCCTTTCTCTGGGGGGGCGAAACGCCCCCCCAGACATTATCTTCCTTTTCTTCCCACCAATTCATCTAGTGTTACATCTAGTGCATCTGCCAATTTTATAAGAGTATCCATAGTTGGATTATTTCGTTTTCCTGTAGCCAGATCGTATAGTCTTCCTGTACTGATTCTTGTTAGTTCAGATAGCTTTGCAAAAGTGTATCCTTTTTCTTTTCTTAATTGTTCAATTTTATTTGATAACATATTAGCGCTTTCGCATTCCTTTCTCTGGGGGCGAAACGCCAGACTTTTACATTACCTGATATTGTTCAACTGGATTGTCATTTGAACCCTTAAAAATCGTAACCAGATAATCACTTTTATCTCTGATTCTGTCCGCCCACTTCTTGGCTGCATGCATATTGGTGAACCATGCTGTTTCAAATGCCCTGTTATCTTTAGAAAGAATAACCATGATCTCATCATCCATTCTGTTCACCGACACTCTCTTCTAATGACAGCTCACAACATCCATAAAAGCAATGACTGCATAGTGTTTTCGTATCATCCACCCACCAGCAAGTGCCAATTCCGGACACATAACAAGCACTATTTTCTGTGCAGCCGCACTTTCGGCATACTCCTCTTTTAATTAACTTATATTCATGATTTTTCATTATGATCATTTACTTCCTCCTTCTGGGGGCAAAACGCCCCCAGACTATTTCTTTCTCAAAACACAAACTTATAGTTGGTTAATCTCTTGAAGCTTCAGACAAAGCAATCTCCTTAAACTTTGTACCTAGCGCATACTCATCGCTATATAAGTACAAATTTCCATCCAAGACAAATATTGATAGATCTTCATTGATTGCCAAATGAAAACCATGTGGTGCATCCAACCCTTCAAAGATTTCCTTTATTAATGAAATCTCATCTAAGATCCGATCAGATAAAAATTTCTTTGCAAGCATGCTAACATATTAATTTCATTTCGTTTTTCCCTCAAATTTACTAAGATCTAACAATCCATGTCTTTCTAAAATCATTTTCGTTTCCTCTTCAGATGGATAGAAATGTAAGTACCATTGTGGATACTCTGCCAAATAGCCACCATAGATCCCAGTTCTTGTTTCTCGCAACCAGTTCCGTGCATCACGTCCCAATATCTCTCCACTGTCACATGCCCGACCATAAAAGTCCAATGCCCATAGCTCAATCAGTTTTTCTTCTGCTCTTGCTAATACTTTAGGTAAAGTCTTAGATGAAATTTGGAACTTTTTTAAAAGATATTCTCTGCTGATCCGTTTGGTTGCTTTAAACCATTTCCACACAATCGCATGTCTTTCAATTTCCGTAAGAAATACATTGAAATATCTTAATGATCCATAACTCAGCATTTTATTTTCGTAGTCATACATCATGGAAGCAGAATATCTTTCATCATATTCGCAGTTTCCTTCCGGAATTTTAACTATCGAACCGCCAACCTTGATCCGATTCAATCGGAATACTTCTTTATCAAATCTTGCAATGCATTGATCATTAAAATAGAATCTTTGATTGCTGTACAATGCGTTGATGTCCTGCAGCAAACCCATAAACTCATTCAACCTTTCTTCCGGATCACAATGCATTTCAACGATTTTTACCCATCTATCCATCTGTACCTCCTGCATTTTTATTCAATATGCATTTTGCGATGATCGTATATTCTTCCGGTCTTAAAGAATTGGATTTGATCTTTTCACTCAGGCTGCCAACTGTCATCGATAAACCCTGCATGCGTAATTCTTCCACCCATAAATCTATTTCATTAATCGAACAGCTCTGCAGTTCTTGCAGTACAAGTCGTTTCAGCAACTCATTTTCTTCATCTTTACTTGCAATACGTTTTTGCATTTCATAGATCAGCATCCTGGATTCAAACAAACAGATTGGATCAAAACAATCCGCTATCGGAATGCTTTCGTTCATTCTGATATTTGTTGCATTCAGTCGGCACAATATGGACATTTCATCCTCGACATATTCAGCCAATGCATCCACGCTTTGTTGATTATTGCGGATCATCTTGCTCCCCTTTCCTCTGGGGGCGTTTCGCCCCCAGAACAACACCTACTACTTTTTTTCTATGACATTAATTCTCTTTCACCATTTGCTGTGCATTCTTGTAGATGAAGACTTAGTTCAAAGCATTTGCTTTGAAATGTATTTAATTCATCTTCAGATAAAGTTGCTAATACATAACTGTCCAGTTTTTCAAACTTCTTGATGCATTTATTGATCTGTTTGAGCAGTTCCTTATAGGCTTTCTCTTCTTCCGATACTTGCTTGGATTGTCTGATCTTCGCAAGCGTTTCCGGATCTTCTTCAGCAAATTTAATTTCTCTATTTTTACTTGCTAAATAATCTTTTACATAATGTTCTTTAATTCCTGTGATCGAAGAGATTACCGTTGCCTTGCGTTTGCCTTCCCAGGAGAACTTTCCACTCATCTCCTGCTTTTCTAAAGCTACTAAGGTTGTGTCTATGATTCTATTTTTTTCATCTGACTGTAAATCTCTATGAGCATTTGCAGAAATCATAAACATTGTTTTTGTATCTCCTGAAGTTTGCTTGATGTAGCAAATTGGAGCATATCCAGTTATATCTTCACCATTGTAAGAATATGTAAGTCCCTGATTCACAAGATATTTCAATGCCGTATATCTGCGTTCTCCGGAGATCAACCGTATCTCACTGCCTTCTTTCTGTGCAGTAAGTGCCTGGAACAGTCCGTATTGTTCAATGTTCTCAGCCAATCTTTGAACGGATTCTTCTTCTACTTCGTATGGATTCTCCTCTGATGGAAGAATTTTATTCAACTTTACTAAGTATGTCTTTAATGCAGCTGCTTTCTGCATCTCCTGATTGCTGTCCCCAAACATCTTTCCTAAATCTAAATTTGTCATGCATGCACCTCATCCTTTTGAATTACTTCTTTTGTCAAATTTCTATAGTCTTCAGCTACACCAGCTTTCATGTCTAATAGGGACTTCTTACTAAATTCTGCATCCTGCACTGGCTTCTGTTGGAATCGAATCTGTGTATCAAATACATCTTTTCCAAATGCTGCTCTTAACTGTTTTGCTCCTTCTTTACAGTTATTGTTTCGTGTCATCATTGTAAGGACAATCTTGAAGTTTAAAGGCTTGCTAAATGGCAATGCATCTAATGCTTGCACGCATACACCACGTGTATTCATAACTCCCTTCAATGTCTTTTCACTAATATTTGTAGGACAGATGATTACATCTGCCGCATAGATGGAGTTATAGGTCATCTTATTGATGGAAGGGTTATTGTCGATGATGATCTCGTCATAGTCCAATCCCTTTAATGCATTTCCCAACAAGAAATCTGCACCACCTCTTCCCTGCATTTCATAGATGACAGTGAACAAGTCCATACTGGATGGGATCAAGTCAATGTTTTCGATCTTTGTATGCCAGATACAATCCTCTATCTTTTTGTTTCCTTTCAGATAGTCCACAATGGTTCCCTTTTCCGGGGGCGTAACGCCCCCAACATTTTCAGGTTGATCAAAATTGATGTGTGGCATTAAAGAAGAAGTAATATCCCCTTGTCCGTCTGCATCTACTACTAATGTTTTTCTACCTTCTTTTGCATATCCCCTTGCAAGCATTTCAGCTGACAGTGTTTTGGAACAACCACCTTTGATGTTTAGTATTGCTGTGATCATAAACTAACCCTCCATATTTTGTTCAAATTGCCAATAAACATGTAATTTCGTTTGTACGTTCAACATCATTTGGAATAACTGAAATAGTTTTTCTTTTTTTCGTGATTCCGGCAATGCTTTCCATTCAGAATGTACTTTTTTAAGAACATCGTCATACTCTTTGATCAACATCTCATCCATTTTTCTCTTCTCCTTAGATTCCATACCGGTATTTCATCCGGAATTCTTCAATTTCCTGATTAAAATCTTCGACCAAACTGTCCAGATTCTCCTGGACTCTCACCACATTCATGAACGGTGAGAATGATAGTTTTAGTTTTCTGTTTCCTCCAACTTTTTTATTGAAAAAACCATTTTTGAAACGATTTAAGTATCTCTGTGCAATCACCATGAATCGGTCATATGTTTTCCTTTCTTGTAGGAAATAACCATCCCTGAGTGCAATCCACTCCATCTGCAGTTCCTGTTCTATATGTTGTATGGCTGAATTTATCCTGGTTAGATTGATGTTTTGATACTTATTGAGCCAATCATGACGTTTCAGCTTTGGAAGTAGGAATGTTTTGTTAAACTGAATCTTCAATTTAACAAATGCTGCAGCAATACACTGGCGTATATGGCTTAGCAATCTATCAAAGCCAATTCTCTTTTTTCTGTTTGAATGCTTTCTGGCAAATCCATCAGCCGTAAACATTCGGCTCTTTAGGCTGAAGTGTGATATCCAAGTCTTCCGAATGTCACCTGCCTTTACAATTCTTCTGGCTTGAGGATCGTCTGCTTTACATAGTTTCCCTGTGAGCTTGTTTTGAAACCTATCCGACTTCCATCTATCTTCATAGATAAGTTCTTCTTTACTGTAATATCGTTCAGAAATAAGTATTTTGATATACTTCCCCTTTCCTCTTGTTTCCAACCATGCCGCATAGGGTAGATGCTTTTCATGACCAAACAATTCATGCATGATGACATGTACACAATGTTTGACATCCGTTATTCCGGTAGGTAGCAAAATCTCTAAAGACTTTGCCTGGATATTGAAGGTGGATGCTCTCTTGCCTGCCCTACTTATCTCAAATTCTTCCAACATACAGAAGAATTCTTGCCAGCCAAGATCCGTAACCGTGGAATCCACTACCACATCACCAGTGCAAGCGGTAATCCAATCACTAATACTGAACACAGACTGCAGATCATCATAAATATTTGTCCTGTTAAAAAATGTTTCCATAAAGCTCCTTCATTCAATTAACTACACATCATAGGTTTCCTATGTTGTTTTTTTATTTTATTTGTGATTTTTAATAAATCTTTAACATCTATAAAATTGCTTTTTTTAGTTAAATCTTATATATTTATATATGCAAAGAGGTCGGTCAGGTCATACTGATAGTATCTGAGTATCTGAGTCCTCTACATATGCACTATATTGAAGGCTATTAACCTTCTCCCTTGATCACAGAACACTCTAGCTTGGTAGGCGATGGGTAAATGTTCATGTGATTTTTTTATTCTCTTTTGTTTTCTTTAATGATTCGATAGATCGTTGCCAGATGTACTTTAAATCGTTCTGCAAGGTCTTTACTGCTATATCCTTGCTTATTCAACGCTAAGATAGATTCTTTATCATCTTGCGTTAATCGCTTAAATGTAGAACGTTCTACAAGCCCTTCCAGATGTAGCATGATTACCGGAATACTATGATTTGTTATCCTTGCAATTTGTGCCGGCTTTTTCCCTTCTTGATATAATTGACGGATATATTGATGTTCATCATCTTTGATCTTATGAACCTGCTTTCTTACATCCTTTAATACCTTTGCGATTGTCGGCTCTGTCCATCCGGTTTTTTCACGGATTTCTTTAACAGATAAGCCTTCTTCCCAAAGTGCATGGATTCTCTTATCATCTGCTTCCGTAAGTGATGTGCGTACATATTTTCCGGCAATCACATTTTTCACGGTTGATTCGGCTATATCCAAAACTCCAGCAATGACATTTGGATCAACGTTTTGTATATGCAACTCTTCTATTTTCTTAACGATCTTTTTACTGACTTTTTCCAATGCCATTAGCTTATCCTCCTTTCTCAAAATAAAAACAATGCGACCAAGAGTTATATTTCTCTTAATCACATTGTTTAATGTTTCTATGCGATTTGAGTTATACCACTCTTTTCGCATTTATCTTAGAATTTACGTTTTTTTCGCAATTTTACAGAAAAAAATCAAAAATAACTTGCTTGTGACGTTGCGTGATAAACTATCGTTATTATGAGGTGAGTGATATGCGTGATACTATCGAAAGAAATAAACAAAAGATGTATTCGACAGGTGAGATTGCGAAATTATGTGGTATTACAGTCCGTACTGTTCAATACTATGATCAACGTGGATTACTAATTCCTACTGAACTAAGTGAAGGTGGTAGACGCATGTATACTTCCGAAGATGTAGAAAAATTAAGATTATTAATTTACTTGCGTTCTCTAGGATTATCCATTGATGATATTGCCAGTATTTATCAGCAAGATAATGGCGAGAATATAATAAAGGCTTTAATTGATGAACGTATATTTGCGATAGAGAAAGAAGTTGAGGAACAAAAAATAAAACTTCAAGATGCGAAATCTTTTCGTGAACAATTAAAGGCGCTACCAGTGATAACACCAGCCTCAATGTCAAATATTGCGTATATTTTGAAACGGAAAGAACGATTAAAACATTACCGGATACAGCTTTTCGTTATTGGGATCATAGTTGGAATCATACAAGGTGCATCTTTTGTGTATTCGCTATTTAGCGGAAAGTGGTGGGTATATCTTGTTATTGAGATATTGATAATTATCTTTGGATCGATTTTATTCAAAAAATATATGAATATTGTTGCCTATATCTGTCCTGAATGTCATACCGTTTTTAGGCCAAATGGAAAAGAGGTTTTTTGGGCGAGACACACGTATCATACTAGAAGGTTGACTTGTCCATGTTGTAATAAAAAAAGGTTCTGTGTAGAAACCTTACGAGAGGAAGACTTATGATTGAAATTAAAAATTTAACGAAGAAGTATGACGGAAAAGTTGCTGTAGAGCATTTATCTTTGTCTATTTCTGATGGAGATATCTATGGTTTTATTGGAGCTAATGGTGCAGGGAAAACTTCTACTATTAAAGCAATCGTTGGTATTCATGGCTTTGATGAAGGTAATATTTTGATCAATGGTCATTCTATTCAAAGTGAGCCAATCTTATGTAAACAACAATTGGCATATATACCGGATAATCCTGATTTATATGAACATTTAACGGGGTATCAATTCATTAACTTTATCGCTGATTTATACAATGTATCTTCTGAAGATAGAAAAAATCGTATACAAACATATGGAAATCTCTTCGATATGACAGATTCCCTGGGAAATATGATTTCCTCATATTCACATGGTATGAAACAGCGTACTGCGATAATTGCGGCTCTTATACATGAGCCGAAGATATTGATTTTAGATGAACCATTTGTTGGATTGGATCCTAAAGCTACATTTGAACTCAAGAATATTATGAAAGAGATGACGCAGAAAGGATGTACAATTTTCTTCTCAACGCATGTATTAGATGTGGCAGAGAAACTATGTAATAAAGTTGCGATTATCCATAAAGGAAAACTTATAACATGTGGCGATATGAATACCGTAAAGGGAACAAAGTCATTAGAAGAGTTCTTTATGGAGGTGGATGCATAATGAATCAAATCATTCATCTATCAAAAGCAAAACTCTTAAATACACTGCCTATAAATGATCTTTGTGGAAACAATAAACAAAAGCGTTATATAGCCGTATTATTCATTGTCATGATTGTTTATATGGCAATAAATATTGGGTCATTCTCTGTCACGACAACAATAAACTTGATGCATGCAGAACTTGTGGAATATGTGTATGCAAGTTTATTGTCGCTAACGAGTATTGTTTTAATAACATTATTATTGTTTACGTTGAATGCATTATTGTTTGAAGGCAATGATTATGAAATGTTGCAGTCATTACCTGTTTCTAAAAGAGATATTATTGCAAGTAAACTATTGATTGTGTATATCTTTTCGCTTTGTTTCGCCTGTGTAATGATGTTACCGGGTATGGTGGTGCATGTACTTAGTACACATGCATACATACAGTTTGTATTCGGTATTGTTTCCCTTGTGTTTGTTCCGGTGATGCCGATAGGAATTGCAATCATCTTTGGTGTGGGCATTCTTTATGTAGCATCTTTTGCTAAACATACAATAGTATTAAAAGTACTATTATCTGTTTTATTGTTTATTGGTTTGATGGTAGGAAGCTTTCTGCTTCAAAGTGTAGGCGGTTTATCTACTACGATAGGATTACAAATGATACAGATATACCCACTATCCTTAATCTTTTTGAAGTCTAACCTATTATATGCATGCATATCAATCATTGCTTCTGTTTTAACCTTCTATATGCTTACATGGAAATATGAAGTCCTTCATAAGCTTTCCACAAAACGTAGAGTTATATATCATAATGCAATTTTCAATCAGCGTTCAGCATTGCATGCGTTATATCAAAAAGAAATGAAACGTTTCTTTAGTTCATATTTAGCAGTAATCAATCAGGGGTTTGGTGTCATTATGTTGGTGATAGGGAGTGTTTTGTTGGTGTTTGTGCCACCAACAGTACTGTTTTCCATGTTGAAAGTGTCGCAAATTCCTGTAAATGTGGTGGATTATATTCCGCTTGTGATTGCAGGGATGCTGGCGTTCACATTCCCATCGGCTTCTTCCTTATCATTAGAAGGGAAGAATCTATGGATTATTCAGACTGCTCCTGTCAAGATGTTAGATATTATATTCAGTAAGATATCGGTGACATTGTCTTTACATTTAATAGGATATGTTTGCGCAATCATTGCTGTATTCTTGCGATTTTCGCTATCAGTTGAACAGATGATTGCGGTGTTACTTATTCCATTAGCATATTCTATCTTTACTGCAATTTTGGGATTTGCGCTAGACTATCGATTTGCAAATTATAGTTGGGACAATGAAGTTGTTCCAATTAAGCAAAATTTGCAAGTTGGTTTAACGATGCTGACTAGTTTGTTTATGGTTGGATTGCCTATACTACTTTCGGTTAGCTTATTAATGAATCTTTATTTCGCAATGTATCTGGTAGCGAGTATTCTATTAATGTTAAGTATGATTCTATTTCTACTTTTGAGTAGAATTCGTACATTATCCTAGTTCAATCCCATTACATATGAGTTTAGAACCACATTCTGTACAGTCGATATCAAATTGACGTTGGTATCTCTGTTCCTCTGGTATGTGGTTATTAAATTGGTCGACGAGTATGTAGCTGGGTTTTCTTCCTTGGTGTTGTAAACCAGATCGAAAGGCCTGTTTAGATTGAATGGTTTTGGATGGGATATGATACGTTTTACCATCTTTTATAAAGTGTGTTCCCGTTTCGATGAAGGCAAATGTAATATCGTGTTTGGTGGCTTGGTGATAGAGGCTTTTAACCCACTCGTAATGGCAAGGTCTACTGCCGTTATAGTTTTCTCCACCGACGATGATTTGTTCGATTTTGTCGGATAAGTATTGCTCAATGTGTAGCTCTGATAAGAGTGGGGCACACATAATCCCTTTATGTTTAAAGGGCAAATCTAATAAGATAGGGATACGTTCATCAGCACGCTTTTGGTTTTCGGCTGTGACATTGATCATGATGTTTTCCCATCCATCTCCCCAATCAGACGGTAAACAGGAGAGTATACGTTCTGGTCGTTTGGTTAATAGGAAGAATTTTACATCACTACGGATACACATGATGTCCCAAGCTTGTGTGCGCCAAGCGTCTGCTTCTTCTAGGAAGAAATCTGAGGTCATACATACACGTATGAGTTCACCGCTCTTGATTTTATATTCACCCTTACGATTTTTCGCTAAGGGTTTTTTCATACTGTTTGTTAAGCGGACGAGTGAGCCATCTTGAGCGCGCATTTGATCGAGAAAATACATATAGCAGTTTGTGCATCCTTCACTAATCTTCTTACACCCATGCCAAGGATTCCATGTGTCGTGCATTGCGTTATCCTCCTACGTGTATTGTATGTATTGTGTTAGATGTAAACAAATGATTGGTTTGTGAATTTGAATAAATTTTATACATTGAAAAAATAATCTATATTTTTGAAAGAAATTTACATCAAATGTGAAAGAAATGTGTAAAAATATTCTGAATATAGTTGATTTTAGATTTTTACATCAATATAATAAGAACATCTTAAATAAGAGATTAGAAAACGAGGGTGGAAATGATGAGTTTCAGGAAAGTAGTAAAAGGTGGCCTTGTGGCACTCATGGCTCTATCACTAGCAGCTTGTGAAGCATCCGAAGGATCTGGTAAATCTACATCAACAGAAACAACTTCTGATTATGTTGCGTCTGGAGATTTGAAGTCATATACGATTGGTACATTAGGACCAACAACGGGTGACTATGCAGTATACGGTTTAGCTGTAACAAATGCAGTTAAACTTGCGGTTGAGGATTACAACGCTGCTAATGGTACAAAAATTAAGGTAGATGTACAGGATTCTCAAGGTGATCAGACACAGGCGTTAAATATCTACAACAAGTTTGTTTCTGATACAAAGGTTGCAGGTATTATCGGTGGTACTGTTTCAGGTGAATCTTATGCGATTGCAGTACAGAGTAAGGATACTGGTGTTCCTATCATTACACCTAGTGGCACTGCTGCGAATATTACGGATGAAGGTGGACCTAATGTGTTCCGTGCATGTTATACAGACCCACAGCAGGCAAAGCAGGTAGCTGACTTTACATATGAAACATTAGGTTTAAAGAAGGCTGCTATGATTTATAACAGTGATGATGATTACTCAACCGGTGTAGCGGAAGCTTTCAAGGCTGAGTTTGAAAGTAAGGGTGGAAAGGTTGTTCTATCTGAAGCATTTTCTACTTCTGACCAAGACTTCAGTTCTCAGTTAACAAAAATTGCGGCTGAAGATATCGATGTATTATTTGTTCCAAACTATTATGAAAAGGATGTACAGATTGCAAAGCAAGCAAGAAATCTTGGCATCAAGGCACAGATTGTTGGTGCTGATGGTTGGGATGGTGCTGTTAGTGTAGCCGGTAACGACGCTTCCGCAATTGAAGGTGTTATCTTTATCAACCAATACTCACCAGATATGGAAAGCGTTCAGGATATCATGAAGAAGTATAAGGGAAAGTTTGGCACAGATATTAACTCATTTGGTATCAACGCATATGACTCAACAATGTTACTATTACAGACAATTGAAAAGGTTGGCTCTCTTAAGGCGAGTGATATTGTAAAGGGCATTGCATCTACAGATTACAAGGGAATCTTAGGAAGTATCTCCTTTGATAGTAATGGGGATCCGATCAAGGAACCGGTATTTGTTCAAATCAAGAACGGTCAATATACAACTTATAAGAAGTAGTGATTTGAGATAGGGAGGCGATACTCCCTATTTCGTTATTTGTGGTAAGGAGGAACATGCATGAATCAGTTTTTTATGCAATTTATCAATGGATTAAACATCGGTTCAATTTATGCACTGATTGCACTTGGCTATACAATGGTATACGGTATTGCAAAGTTAATTAACTTTGCGCATGGTGATGTTATCATGGTTGGTGCGTATATTAGTTTTATCAGTATGAAGTTTGGGTTACCATGGTGGCTTGCGGTCATTATCTCTATCGTCGTATGTGCTGTTTTAGGTGTGGTGATGGAGAAGGTTGCGTATAAGCCTTTACGTAATGCAAGTCGTATTTCATTATTGATTACTGCAATTGGTATTAGTTACCTCCTACAGAATTTGTTCCAATTGATCTTTGGCGCAAATCCACAACCATATCATGCGTTTATTGCTTTACCAGCATTAAATCTAGGTGGTATTACAATTCAGGCAAACTACTATATTACATTTAGTGTGTCTGTACTTCTGATGATCTTATTAACGCTATTCGTGAATAAGACAACGATGGGTAAGGCTATGCGTGCTGTATCGGAAGATGAGGGTGCTGCGAAGCTAATGGGTATTAACGTCGATACCACAATCAGCTTAACGTTTGCGATTGGTTGTGCACTTGCGGCGATAGCGGGTATTCTTTATGCGAATTGTTATCCGATGATTAACCCAACACTCGGTTCTTTACCTGGTATTAAGGCGTTTATTGCGGCGGTACTTGGTGGAATTGGTTCAATTCCAGGTGCGGTAATTGGTGCGTTTATCCTTGGTATGATCGAAGCCATGACTAAGGCATATATTTCCTCTCAGTTAACAGATACGATTGTATTTGCGATTTTGATTTTAATGTTGGTATTTAAACCGGCTGGTATTCTAGGCAAAAATGTAAAGGAGAAGGTGTAAGTGATGAAGAAACTCAATTTAAAAAACAGACTCCTACTCGAATTTGGTATTACTGCACTAGGATATATTTTGTTGGTTATATTAATGCGTATAGGTGTATTAAAGAGTTATTGGCAAGGTATCTTGATTACCATCTGTATCAATGTAATCTTGACTGTCTCTTTAAATATGACGGCGGGTTTCCTTGGTGAACTTGCGTTAGGACACGCGGGCTTTATGGCTGCTGGAGCCTACGCTTCTGCAGTATTTACAAAGTCGATGCGTCTATTACCTATCATTGAATTTCCGGTTGCGATTATCATCGGTGGTATTGTTGCGATGATTCTAGGTCTTCTTGTTTGTTTACCTACCCTACGTTTACGTGGAGACTATCTCGCAATTATTACATTAGCCTTTGGTGAAATTGTACGTAATGTACTCATCAACTTGAAAGTATTGGGTGGTGCTGGTGGTTATTCGGCAATCGCAAAGAATACTACATTTACATGGGCATTCGCTTTAGCTGCGATTACGGTGTTCTTGTCGTTATCGCTAATTCATTCTCGACATGGTCGTTCGATTATTGCGATTCGTGAGGATGAGATTGCGGCTGAATCCTCTGGTATCAACACGCAGAAATATAAAATTATCACATTCCTATACTCTGCATTCTTTGCGGGTGTAGGTGGTGCTTTATACGCGCATTACATGGGGTTCTTACAGCCTAGCGTATTTACATTAGATAAATCGATTGAGATTTTGGTAATGGTTGTATTAGGTGGTATGGGTAATATCTTTGGCTCTATCGTATCCGCGAGTGTTCTAACATTATTGCCAGAAGTATTACGTAGTGTTAGTGATTATCGTATGCTGGTATATTCTGTTGTGCTAATTTTGATGATGTTAGTGAAACATGCACCACAAATGCAGACGTTTTTCCATCGTTTTAATAGGAATAAGGAGGTTCATTCATGAGTGAGAAGAAATATATTCTAGAAGTTGATGAACTCGGTATTAACTTTGGTGGTTTGCGTGCTGTAAATAACTTCTCAATGAAGATTGAAGAAGGTCAGCTCTACGGTCTAATTGGCCCAAATGGTGCTGGTAAAACAACTGTATTTAATATGTTAACAGGTGTTTATACACCAACGGATGGTACAGTAAAACTAGAGGGTAAGAAGATTAATGGTATGAAGCCATATGCGATTACTCGTTTGGGAATTGCGCGAACATTCCAAAATATTCGTTTGTTTAAAGATATGACGGTGAAAGAGAATGTCTTAGTAGCTTTAGATACACAAGCAAGCTATGGATTATTCTCTGGAATGTTTAAGTTACCAAATTCCTTGAAACAGGAAAAAGATATGGATCAAGAAGCCATGTCTTTATTAGAAGTGTTCCGTCTAGAAAAGGATGCAGATAAACTTGCGAAGAATCTACCGTATGGTAAACAGCGTGAGTTAGAAATCATTCGTGCATTAGGTGCACATCCGAAATTGTTATTGTTGGATGAGCCTGCGGCAGGTATGAACCCACAGGAAACAAAGAACCTCATGGAAACGATTCGTCTTGTACGTGATCGCTTCAATATCGCTATCTTACTAATTGAACATGATATGAAGCTTGTCATGGGTATCTGTGAAAAGATTTCTGTATTGAATTATGGTATGTTGCTGGCGGAGGGGACACCGGAGGAAATCCGTATAAACCCAGATGTTGTAAAGGCATACTTAGGAGAGTGATGATATGCTGAAAGTAGAAAATTTAGTTGTACGTTACGGAATGATTGAAGCTATCAAAGGTATCTCCTTTGAAGTCAATGATGGTGAAATTGTTACACTGATTGGTGCCAATGGTGCTGGTAAGACAACAACCATGCATACAATTTCAGGTTTATTAAAACCGGCAGAAGGTTCTATCTTATTAGATGGGGTTGATATTACAAAGATTCCAGCCCATAAAATTGTGACGATGGGACTTGCACAGATTCCTGAACGTAGAAGAGTATTCGCTTCACAGACCGTTGAAGAAAATCTTGATCTTGGCGCCTTTACAAGAAAAGATAAAGAAGGAATTGTACAAGACTTAGAGCGTGTTTATACATTATTCCCACGTTTAAAAGAACGTAAGAAGCAATTAGCTGGCACCTTATCTGGTGGTGAACAGCAGATGCTTGCGATGGGTAGAGCTTTAATGGCTCGACCAAAGATTCTATTATTGGATGAGCCATCCATGGGTTTATCGCCATTACTTGTAAAAGAAATTTTCAGAATTATTGAGGAAATTAATAAACAAGGCACTACAATATTACTAGTAGAACAGAATGCAAAGATGGCATTAGCGATTGCTGATCGTGCATATGTACTAGAAACAGGTAAAATAACATTAGAGGGTAGTGGCCAAGAGTTGGCTGCTAGCGAGCAAGTTCAGAAAGTTTATCTAGGAGGATAAAGCAATGTACGTTAAAGATCATATGACAGCAAATCCCATTACAATTACTGCGGATACACCGTTATCCAAAGCGCTAGAAATCATGGGTAAGAATCACTTCCACCGCTTACCAGTTGTGGATGAGAATCATAAGCTGATTGGTTTGATTACAGAGGGTTTGGTCAACGACGCATCTGGAAAGAACGCAACGTCCTTATCCATTTATGAATTGAATTACCTGTTATCTCGTACACAGGCAAAGGACATCATGATTCGTGATGTGCACACGATTTCTCCAATGGTCTTCTTAGAAGAAGCTGCGCAAGTGATGCTAGAGAATGCTGTCAATGTATTACCAGTTGTGGATGAAGAAAATCATGTGGTTGGTATTATTACAGAAAAGGATATCTTCTTAACATTCGTTGACTTAATGGGATTAAAACGTCAAGGCACACGATTTGTCATGTTGATTGATGATAAGCCAGGTGTATTTGCACAGGTAACGAAGCTATTTGCACAAGAAAATGCCAACGTAGAGAATATCGCTGTATATCATACAGACCGTGGTTCTGAGGTTGTTGTTAAGGCAACAGGTGAAGTTGCAGTAGATAAGATGACAAAGATCTTACAAGACGCTGGATTTAATATTACCAATGTTGTTCAAACAACCGCAGAAGGTAAAACTGTTGTTTGGTTGAAGTAGAAGAAATAGGGTTCTGCAAGTGCAGAACCTTTTATGATAGAATAAAGAACACGGAGGATCTTATGGATATTCAGAATTTGATTTTATATGTATTCGATGCAGTGATGTTAGTCGCGTTTGCGAGAATGTTGATGGTATCAAATACTGTAAAGATAGAAACAAAGGTTGGTAATAAGATGAAGTGGATGATTCCTGTCTTATTTATTGTGATTGCGATTATTGGCTTTGTACGTTATGAGGGTGTATTTCGTATTGTGCAATTCGTCATTCCAATTATTTTAGGAATGATGTACTACTTCATGAAGTCTGGATTATCAGATGAGGGCATTGTGATGATGGGGTCATTGATTAAATTCCATAAGGCAGGACAGGTAACGCTTTCGCGTTCGGATAATAGTATTTATTTTGTGAGAAATAAGATTACAACAGCATTATTCTTTGAAGAAGACCAGTTTGATGAAGTAAGAAACTTCTTGAAGGAACATAGTGTTAAGTCGGATTATTTAAAGAAAATATAGTTGCGTGTTTTTTAAAATGTGTTATTGTTTTAAATTGTATTTCATTACAGGGGGAACATGGTTAGAAAAATCAAGCGACTAAGAAAGTCTGCGATTATACTATTAATCTTGGTGATTATTGCGACCATTGGATGGTTAGTATATCGAGCTTTTGGACCGATGGTTCAAGAAGTATGGCAGATATTACAGTCTGGAAATCAGTCAGAACTAGCAGAATATATCCAAGGACAGGGTCATTATGGTGCCTACATTGCACTATTTATGATTAGTGTACTCCAGGTAGTCAGTGTTATTTTACCAGGCGTCATTATCCAGTTTGCGGGTGCTTTCCTATTTGGTTGGTGGAGAGCTTTCCTACTGTGTTGGCTTGGATTTACTGCTGGTAATGTATTGGTGTTTGCGATATTGCGTGGTGTGGGTAAATCTATCCGTATTGCGATGAATAATACAACACTAAAAGAAAACTGGTTAATGAAGAAGATTAATGAGGAAAAACCAATCTTCGTTGTGGCTGTGTCATGTATGTTGCCAGGGATACCAAATGGAATCATCCCTTATGTTGCGGCACATGCCAAAATCAGTTTGAAAGATTTCTCTCTAGCGATATTGTGTTCTAGTTGGATACAGATTTTATTAAGTTGTATCTCAGGTCACTTCTTAGCAGAAGGAAACTATATCGTATCTGCACTTGCTGTAGCGATTCAAGTAATTTCTGTTGTGGTCATCTTATTTAACAAAGACAAGATTCTGGAGAAATTATAAGGAAAGTAGAAATAATATCTGTATATTTTATGGGGTGATAAAATGTATCGGATATGGATTGGAGTATTCGGCTTCCATTTAGGAAGCTTTTTGTTGTGTATGTGTCATGGTTATCTTCGGAAAAGATCGACCTTACGTAGCCATTGTGATGCATGTCATCATATACTACATTGGTATGATTTAATACCAATACTAAGTTATATTTGTTTAAGGGGAAGATGTCGTTATTGTGGTAGAAGATTTTCAAAAGAATATATCCTTGCGGAAATACTGACAGGGTTTTTGTGTATGTTAGTTGTATGGAACGTTGATACTTTCAAGTGGGATATAATGATGAGGGTTCTTCTATTCTCTCTACTTTGGTGTGTATGTTATATCGACTATCTCATCATGGAGATACCGAATGAGATACATATCGGTATGATAATTCTGTTTATCATACATGCATGTATGATAAATGAGATAAATATACAACCATGGATACGTATGTTGGTTATGTTTGTTTGTGGGTATTTCATATTTATTCTTTGTGAGAAGTTGTTTCATAAGGAATGTATCGGTGGTGGAGATTTAAAGCTTCTATCTTGTATGAGTTTATTTCTTTCGTTTCAAAAGATTTGGATTGTGTTATCCATTGCATGTATACTTGCAATTTCGTGGATGGTTTTTCATCAGAAAAATTGTATTGCGTTTGGGCCGTTTCTTTCGGTATCCTTTTTATTGGTTTTTTGTGGTTATTTTGATAGCCTCAGTTGGGGATTGTGATAAACTTGTTCTATTGGAGGGGGTCGATGAAAAAGTATCTATTGATTCTAGTAATGTTGATATCAATGATTGGTTATGTAGTAGGACTATATGGCTTCTTTCATAATCTGAATTTTATGTTTCGAGAGATTACAATATCTCCGTGGATGATTGCGCAGGGATTGTTTCCACTTCTTTGGGGTATCTTAGCAGTCTTAACGTTTGCCATGGCAGAATACATGTATCGAAAATCTTGTCGAAATGAGGTTTATTTTCGGTTCAAAGTTTCACCATGGGCAAAAAATCTATTCTTTTTTGGGATTGTTGGTGTATTAATTGCACGTCTGGTAGTGATGACATACATTGTTGTAAGTCAATCAGGGGCAAATGCAAGTAGAGAGCTGACACAGATCTATCTAACAGCGATTGCGTTAGGCATTGCGGCTGTTATCTTTACACAACAACAGTACACAAAAATGAAACATCAAAGGGAATTAAAACAATTTGAAAAGAATGCGATCCTGAATGGCGAAAGACGCTATACGATGATGGTTGTCGAAAGTGATCAAGATACAATCTGTACTGGTTTTGTCTATGGTGAGATGAAAGTGAATGATACGATATGTCTTCACTGTAGTGATAAAGGTGATATCAACGCAACGATTGTGGAGATACTCTGTGATGATAAACAAGTATCTTCCGCAAAGCATCAGATGGTAACAATCAGACTAGACCACTCCTGTAAAGATTTCTTATTGAAGTACAGTGTTATCAGTAGTATTCAAACTGGTGCAGATCCAAGTATTATAGAAAATCCAGGTTTAAGTGGAATTTTGCGTGAGTATGCGAAGTTCTTTATGGATCAAGAGTATATTGGCACACTGGTCTATGAAATCTGTATGAGCGAGTATTATCTCATTAAATACACAAACGAAAACGTCGATGATGAAAGATTTATGTCTGTTCGTCTAAATGTCAATCCGGATAAAGCTGTATTGGTATTGTTTACAGATTGGAATGCGCTATTGCGTTATAGTAACATATTTGAAGAGGATGAGATTCACATGGAAGTTCGTAACATCAAGGAATGTTTTCACTTAATACCAGCGAAATATGACTCTATTGTGATCAATCCATTTGGACCAAAGTCGTTCATTATTACCAAAGATTTTATGCGTCATATTCAAGGGGTTCTTGGTTATGACGGATTATTTAAAAAACAGGAGGATTTATGAGTGCAAGTAAAGCAATGTATCAAAAATTAGCAAAATTAGCAATTGTACGTGGTGTCAATGTACAGCCTAATCAACCACTAGTGATTACTGCATCCGTACGTGATTATGAGTTTGTACGCATGGTTGCCAAAGAAGCGTATGCCGTAGGTGCTAGAGAAGTAATTATCAACTGGACGGATACGGAATTAGCAAAATTAAATTATACATATCAAAGTGAAGAGACATTAGCTGATATCCCAGATTGGAAATATGATTGTGTAAAGCGTGAACACGATTTAGGTGCGTGCTATTTACGCATTAGTTCTGATATGCCAGGTGCGCTAAAGGATGTAGACCAATCTAAGGTTCGTGCATACCAGATGGCTTATAGTAAGAAGATGAAAGACTTACGCAAGTACACAATGAATAACGAAGGACAATGGTGTGTAATAGGTATTCCTTCTGTAGAGTGGGCAAAGGTTGTATTCCCTAATCTTTCTGAGGAGAAAGCTTTTGAGAAGTTAGAAGATGCAATCTTTATGACAAGCCGTGTTACGGAGGATAGTGATCCACTTGAAAACTGGCGTATTCATGATGGTAATCTTGTAGAACATGCACGCAAGTTAACGGAATTAAACTTCAAGCAGTTGCATTTTACAAGCGAACTTGGAACAGATTTAACAGTAGAGCTTGTAGATAACCATGTATGGATTGGTGGTGGAGATATGACACCGAAGAAAGTTTACTTTGATCCAAACATTCCAACAGAAGAATGCTTCACAATGCCTAAGAAGACTGGTGTTAATGGTATCGTGTACGCATCAAAGCCTTTAAGTTACAGTGGTAAGGTCATTGATGGTTTCTGGTTCCGTTTTGAAAATGGCAAGGTTGTCGACTTTGGTGCAAAACAAGAAGAGGAAACCCTGAAGAGTTTATTATACTTTGATGAAGGCTCTAGATACTTAGGTGAAGTTGCCTTAGTGCCATATGATTCACCGATCTCAAATTCAAATATCTTATTCTTCAATACATTATTTGATGAAAACGCTGCGTGTCACTTAGCGCTAGGTATGCCATATCCTGAAAACGTAAAGGGTGGAGCACATATGAGTGAAGAAGAACTCAAGGCCGCAGGTGCAAACGAATCATCTCAACATGAAGACTTTATGTTTGGTACGAAGGAAATGAATATTGATGGTATCCAACAAGATGGTACGGTTGTGCCAGTATTTAGAAATGGAAATTTTGTAATCTAGATAAGGAAACCATCAATGATGGTGGTTTTCGTCTATAATAAAGTAAGTAATTTTGTATAAGGAGAGTTTATGGTAGATATCAATGAAAAATTATTAGATTTTCTACACAAGAGTCCAACTTGTTTCCACGCAATCGATGAGATAAAGAAGATATTAGTGAAACAAGGATATCATGAATTGTCAGAGGCAGATTGTTGGAATCTTGAGATAGATGGAAGATACTTTACGGTGAGAAACCAATCCAGTATTATCGCCTTCCGCATCCCTACAACAGATTATAAGGGATATATGATTGGTGCAGCACACAGTGATTCTCCAACATTCAAAGTAAAAGAAAACCCAGAAATCGTTGGGAATGGTGTTGTGAAGTTAAACGTTGAAAAGTATGGTGGTATGCTATGTGCACCGTGGTTTGATCGTCCATTATCTGTAGCGGGAAGAGTCATCGTAAAGGAAAATGGGAAGCTTGTTACGAAGCTTGTACGTGTGGATAAGGATCTATTAGTAATTCCTAATCTTGCGATTCATATGAATCGTGAAGCAAATACAAATGCGACCTATAACGCACAGGTAGATATGTTGCCGGTATTTGGTACAGAAGATTCCAAGGGTAAGTTTATGGAGGTTGTAGCCGAATCTATCGGTGTAAAGGCGGAAGACATCCTCAGTCATGACTTATATCTCTATACACGTGAAAAGGGTACCGTTTGGGGCTATCAGAATGAGTTTGTATCTGCAGGTCATTTAGATGACCTACAATGTGTATTTGGTTCTCTATATGGTTTCTTAGCTGCAAGTGATAGTGAAAGTATTCCTGTTGTGGCAATTTTTGATAATGAAGAAGTTGGTTCAGGTACAAAGCAAGGTGCAGATTCCACTTTCTTAGAAGATACATTGGAAAGAATTGCGCTATCCTGCGGTAAGAAGCCAGAAGAAGCAAAACGTGCAATTGCATCTAGCTTTATGGTATCTGCGGATAATGCGCATGCTGTACATCCAAACCATGTGGGAAAGGCGGACCCAATCAACCGTCCACAGATGAACAAGGGGATTGTCATCAAGTACAACGCAAATCAGAAGTACACAACAGACGCGGTCTCTGCTGCAGTGTTTAAAGAAGTGTGTGCAGCGGTAAATGTTCCAGTACAGACATTTACAAATCGTTCTGATATGGCAGGTGGTTCGACATTGGGTAATATTTCTAATGCCCATGTATCACTGAATACAGTAGATATTGGACTTGCACAACTTGCAATGCATTCATCTTATGAAACAGCAGGCGCAAAGGATACAGAGTATCTTGTAGAAGCAATGTCACATTTCTTCTCCCTCACTTTAGAAGATGAAGGGGAAGGCGTATTCTCACTTCGTTAATTAGAATCACAATGAACAGGTCTTCAGTGGTGAGGGCTTGTTTTTTGGCTATGGATTGCTTGAAAAGATAATTATGCATACAATATTAAAATAAGAGGTGATTTTGATGGATGACTTGCTATTAGAAAAATGTAATACGTTCCTTGATAATCGAAGAGCGTTACGTCGTAAATATTTCTTATATAGTCCTGAAGGAATTGCGGATATTGCGTTTATCTACATGTCTAATGAGAGAGAAATCAACTTTGAAATGTTGGAATACTGTGAAGATGTCATCCGCCAATCATTTCCATTCGTTTCATTTCAATACCGATTCTTAACCAAGGTATATGCTGCTATGATGGATGTGTCTAATATTGAACCAGATATCGTAGTCAATCGTGTGATGAGTTTTGAAGAACTATTCAATCGTACATTTAAGGATACGATTGGGCTTGCAGTACTATGTTTTAGCGCTGCAGAAAGATCGCAGGTAGAATATCAAACAATCTACTACAAGGCACTTACAATTTACAACCAGATGAAGGATTTACAGCGTTCTTTAACGAATGATTTGGATGTGGTGTATGCAGGTATTCTAGCGATGGCTCCAAGCATCAAAGAAGATGTTGTGGATGAACTAGTTATCATGGATGATCTACTTGTGAATGAATATAGACTTCCTAAGGATTTTTCAAGAAGACTCTCCTATGCACTTGCCTTCTGTGATGGTACCGCAACACAGAAAGTTCAGAATGCGATGGACTTCATTAAATCTTGTACAAGTAAATGGAATCGCCATGTAGGGTATATCTACTATGTCCTTCATGCGGTAGTTGCAAATCTTTCAATTCCGCTTGATACAATCCAAAAAGATTATGATGAAGTGATGCAGTATTTAAAAAAGAGTAGACAATACGGTCTATTCTCTAAACCGGAACGTTCTTTACATGCATGTATGATTTTATTAAATTTCTATGTTGGAAATAATACTTCCATTTATACACTGACAAATGCGATTCTTTATACAATTGCATTAATAAAAGCACTTGTCCAACGCAGGTCATGTTAAACAAGTCTTAGAGGGCTTGTTTTTATGACTTTGAATTGAGGGAAAGTCATATTCTGCTTATAATATTAGATAGAAGAGGTAACTGATATGGATGATTTATTGTTACAAAAATGCATAACCTTTATGGATAAAAAAGAAGCATTGCGGCAAAAAAATTTCTTTTCAAATCTGGATGAAAATGCAGTGATTGCATATATTTATATGTACCATAAGCAGGAAATTAACTTTGATGCATTGAGTTCATGTGAATGGATAGTAAAGAAAGCATTTTCATTTACATCCCCATATAGGCAAGCTCATCCTAGAATATATGCAGCGATGATGGCTGTTTCCCAGCAGGATCCAGATACAGTAGTTGCTAGAGTGATGGCGTTTGAACAACAATTTAATCGTAGTTTCGCAAAGAATAATGGACTTGCGGTATTGGCGTTCATTGCGGCAGAGATCCAACAGGTAGAATATCAACCGATATACTATACAGCATTATCGATTTATAATCGGATGAAAGATCTGCATCGTTTTTTAACAAATGATCAGGATGTTATTTATGCCGGTATATTGGCAATGACACCACATTTAAAAGAAGATGTTGTGGATGAGTTAGTCATCATGGATGATTTATTGATGAATGAATATCATTTGGACGGTGATTATGCAAGAAGATTATCCTATGTTTTAGCGCTATGTGAGGGTACTGCAACTGTAAAGGTAAGACGTGCAATGGAGCTACTACAGGCAATTACAAATGGATGGGATCGTTCAATTAACTACCTTTACTTCATATTACCAGCAGTATTGGCAAATATATCCGTTCCTTTTGAAAGGGTTTTGGAGGATTATGAGGAAGTATCTGCTTTCCTAAAAATGCAGAAAGACTATGGTAAATTCTATAATCATACAAGATCATTACATACATGCATGATTCTATTGCAATATTATGCGGAAGATAATTTATCGATTTATGCCGTAATCAATGCAATTGTATTCTCAATCACAAATGCACAGAGAAGTTAGTATAGAAAGTTATTTATATGAAAATTGCACATTTATCAGATCTGCATCTAGGAAAAAGGCTCAAAGAATATTCATTGATTGAAGATCAAAAGTACATTTTGCGACAAATCATAGAAATTCTAAAACAAGAAAAAGTGACTACAGTATTATTAGCTGGAGATATCTATGATACTGGTAACCCTAGTTCAGAAGCGGTCGCTCTTTTAAGCATGTTTCTGTTGGAGTTAAAGAACTTAAATATCCATGTGATTATAATTGCAGGAAACCACGATAACGGGACTAGACTTTCATATGGAGCTGAGATATTTGCGGATTCCAATATTCATATTACTGGGAAATATACAGGTATACTTGCAAGTACAACGATAGAGGATGCATATGGACCCATCCATTTCTACAGCCTTCCGTATATACGTCCAATCTATGTAAACCAGTATTTAGATGAGACAGAAGCTGTGGAGGGATATACAGCAGCTATCAAACATGCATTACAAACAGTTGAACTGAATCAACAGGAACGTAATGTAATCCTATCGCATCAATTTATTACAGGCTCTGTAACTGATGAACAGGGTTCAGAGGTAAGCGTTGGTGGTACAGATAATGTGGATGGAAATGTGTTTAATGATTTTGATTATGTCGCATTAGGACATATCCATCGTCCACAAACTATCTTACGAGAGACAATGCGCTATTGTGGTACACCTCTTAAATATTCTATTGGTGAAGCTAATACAACAAAATCAGTCACGATCATTGATATGAAAGAAAAGGGACATACAACGGTTTATACTGTTGATTTAAAACCACTACATGATGTAGTGGTTATCAAAGATACCTTTGCGAACATTCTACAAAGAAAGAACACAAAGAATGATGATTATGTATACTTCCAACTACAAGATGAACGTATGGTATTTGATGCGATGAATACATTACGTTTACGTTATCCGAATATTCTTGGAATTTCATATCCAAATTCAGCTTATGAACAAAGCGAACAAGGCATCAGTTATACAAAACAAAAGAATCAAACACCACAAGAAATCTTTGGGGATTTCTTTGCACAATATACAGGGCATGCACTCGATGATATACAAGAGAAAATATTAGATGAACTTGTGACGAAAATATGGAAAGAGGGGGATGAAGAATGAGACCAATTAAATTAGTGCTCTCCGCCTTTGGCCCATATGCCTCCAAGATTGAACTTGATCTTTCAAAGTTAGGTGAAAATGGAGTTTATCTGATTACTGGTGATACCGGTGCAGGTAAGACAACCATTTTTGATGCGATTACATTCGCTCTATTCGGAAAACCAAGTGGAGATATTCGTGATGTAAAGACATTACGAAGTGAATATGCAAATGAGGAGATAGAAACCTATGTTGAATTAGATTTTATCTATCATGATGAGGAATATCATATCTATCGACGTCCTGAATATACATATACGCATGTACAAAAAAATGGTGAAGTAAAACAGCGTAGTAAAGCAACAGATGCATATCTCATCCTGCCAAATGGAGACCGTATTGTAAAACCAACAGAAGTTACCAAACAGGTCGAACAATTACTTGGTATGAAGAGAGATCAATTCCGCCAGATTGCTATGATAGCTCAAGGAAGTTTCCTTGAAATTTTAAACGCAGATACAAAAGAACGTGGAAAGTTATTTGAAAAAGTATTTACGACAAGTAAATACTCTGTCCTTATGGATCGCTTAAATCAAATGGCAAAGGAAAGTTCCATTGCATTGAATGACGCAAAGCTGCGTTTACAACAGATCATCAGTGATATACGTGTACCAGAAATATTACAAGAACAATATGAACAAACGCTAGAAACGTTTGCGATGAATGATATTCAACCAGTATATGATTTATTGGATAATATCATCATTGGCGCAAAGGGAAGTATAGAAAACCTGCAGAAACAAAAGGAACAAGTTCAAAAGCAACTTCAGAAATCTCGCAAAGAAGAAACAGAGAAAACGAAACAATTACAAGATCTTCTTTCACTTGAAAAACTGTTAAAAGAAAAGCCAGTGAAAGAAGAGAAAGCAAATCGTTACACAGAAAGATTGAAGACTGATGGAGAAAAGTATCGTATTCAAATCGATGCGTTAAAGAAGGAACAAGCACAAATTGAACATGAGTTACCTGAATATGCAGGACTAACAAAACTCACTGCAAAACTTGCCGAGATTAAAAAACAGAGCTCTTCTGTATTAAAGGATTTAGAAACAAAAACAATCCTCAAGAAGCAGTTGGATGAAGATATCACTTTGAAACAAAAGGAAGCACAGATATTAACAGATAGTGAACTATCTTTGAATAAGCTTTTCATAAAAGAAGAAGAAATAGAAAAGAAGATTTCTGCTTTTTATCACGCAAGCATGATTCAAAGTAATTATCAAAACGCAGTTGATAATTTGAAGGAGAAAACACAGTTTCTCCAAGAAAGTACTGATAGGAAAGCAATGCTTCAAAAGCAGTATGATGATGCGCAATTGTCTTATTTCGCAAATCAGGCGGGTTTGCTAGCTTCAAGATTAATTAAGGGTGAACCATGTCCTGTATGTGGATCTATAGAACATCCGCGTCCTGCTAGTTATAGTGACCAGCTTGTCACACAAGAAGAAATTAATCAATATAAAAAGAAAGCAGATCAAGTTGAAAAAGAATATCAGGTTGCTAGTAAAGCGTGTGTGGATGCGAATCTAAAGATGAGTACTTTACAGAACGAGTTGGAGCTAGTATTAAAGTCTGTTACAGAACAAACAATTCCACTCGGAAATGTAAAGACATTCATTGATGAACATACAACGCAGCTAAAGAAAGAACAGAAAGAAATTTCAACTTGTATCAAGCAACTTCAACAGCAATCAAAGCGCTATCAAGAATTACTAAAGATGATTCCAAAACTACAACAAAAATTAACTGCTTTGGCTGAAGAAGCAAGTCAAAGTGAAATTACACAGGCAAAGCTATCTGTTGAACATGAGCAGATTCAAAAACAAGTACAAGAGACTACTACAAAGCTAAAGTATTCTTCGGAAACAGAAGCGAAGAATCGTTTAGCTATCCTTGCAAAGCAAATCTTAGAATACCAACAACAAATCGATCAATTGGCAAATGAAAGCAAACTGGCAATGGATGAACTGGTTTATGTGAGTGCGCAGATTGATATGTTAAAGGAAAAGGTAGAGTCATCCATTGATGAGATTCCACTTCAGAAAAACCAACTTGGGCTACTTCAGGCTGAAATTGAAAATCTACAAGTACAGCAGGAAGAGATACTTAA
This sequence comes from Solobacterium moorei, assembly GCF_036323475.1. Classification (GTDB taxonomy): domain Bacteria; phylum Bacillota_I; class Bacilli_A; order Erysipelotrichales; family Erysipelotrichaceae; genus Bulleidia; species Bulleidia moorei. The sequence goes on along the minus strand of NZ_AP028934.1, from coordinate 2,303,980 downwards.
GAGTATTCATGATACACAGATGTATGAAAATGACGCCCAAGATACAAAGAAGAAAATCAAGTCTGAAAGTGATACATATCAAACAAAGCTTTCTCGCTATAGTAGTTTGCGAGAACTTGCGGATGTCGCAATGGGGAATGGTCGCTCTAGCAAGGAGAAAATTACATTACAAGAATATGTTCAGATTGCATATCTTGACCGTATGATTCATAAGGCAAATGAGCGTTATCTATCAATGTCCAATCAACAATACCAACTTGTACGCAGTGCTGGCACTAAAGATAAAAGAAGTCATGAAGCATTAGATTTAGATGTAATCGACTTTAGCAATGGCTCAATCCGCCCAGTGAGTTCCTTATCTGGTGGAGAGTCATTTATTGCCTCTCTTGCCTTGGCGTTAGGAATGTCGGATGAAATACAATCCCAAGCAGGTGGTATTCAAATTGATACAATGTTTATTGATGAAGGCTTTGGTACATTGGACCAAGATTCACTCAATAACGCAATACAGACACTGATGAAACTGTCTGGAGAAAATCGTTTGGTAGGTATTATTTCGCACGTCAAAGAGTTAAAGGAACGTATCCATAAAGGAATTATCGTGACCAAAGATTTACATGGTAGCCATGGCTCAGTTGCGAAAGTGATTAATGAGGAATAAACATGTTAGAAATACGAGAATTAAATTGGCAAGATGTGGATGCTATCTACCAAGTATTCAAAGAATTACCAGAAGATGAAAATGGTTTTATGAATCAATACTATGGAATTGATAGAGAAACATTCATGCATGAAACAATGCAAAAACTAATTGATATTGCAAATGGTATCAATTTAAAACCAGGGTATGTACCACAAACATATTATTTCCTATGGAAAGATAATCATATTATTGGTGTATATAAGTTAAGACATTATCTAAATGAGCATTTACGAAATGGATCTGGCCATATCGGATATGCTATTTTACCGGCATATCGAAATCAAGGTTATGCAAAGAGGGGTTTAGCACTGTTATTGAATATCGCAAAAGAAATTATCCGCGAAGATGAAATCTATATGGCTTCTCACAAGGATAATCCAGCCTCTCTACATGTCCAACTCGCAAACGGTGCCTATATCCACCATGATGATGAGGAAGAGGTATATACAAGACTCCCAATCAAACCGATTCATGCATGTATATGGGATTTGGATGGGACATTACTAGATTCCTATGACGTTATTCTAGATAGTTTACAGGAAACAATGACACATTACGGTCATATATATGACCGCGAATATCTTTGTGAGTATGTCATACTTAATTCTGTGCATCAATTCATTCGTGAATTTGCCCAGAGAGAAGGCTTACAGTTTGAAACGGTGTATCAGTATTACACAACCTTACAGGATGCGGATAATGATAAAGTAAAGTTAATCAAGAACGCTAAAGAAACGCTACAGGTATTAAAACGTAAGGGTGTTAGAAATTATGTATACACACATAAAGACCAAACCGCAAAACAAGTTTTGGAAGATTTAGGAATTGCGGAGTATATGAGTTATATCATTACAGGTGATGATGGCTTTGCGAAAAAACCTGATCCAGAAGGTATTCATTATCTGTTAGATAAATTTAAGTTAAATCCAAAGTATTGTACATATATTGGTGATCGTCGTTTAGATGAAGAAGCTGGAAAGAAAGCAGGAATCAAATGTACCCTATTCTTGGACCAGAACACTCCTGTTACACCACTCTATGAAGATACAATTGTCGTGGATGATTTATTAAAGATTGTAGATCTATATGAATAAAGAGAACATAGACAGTGTTATATCGTATTACGATATCAATGATGAATGGTATCACAAGCAATGTTATGCATGCATGATCGTAATGGATACAAGTGTCAGTTTGAAACAGAAGCTTGATGAACTGTTGGATATGTGAATAAAACACAGATGGTTAATTGCTTGTGATTGATTGAAAGTGCTGAAGAATTATTTCATCAGTCAATATATCCGTTTGTGACTCTTGGCTCTTAAGTCCTTAAATTTATAAACTTGTTTCAAAAGAGTCGAATATATCGATTCTATGAATTATTTAATGCTTCAGAAGGTTATGACTGTATTAGAGATAGCTTCACTTTTGTATATCGCACAAAGGAATATGATTATCGTGCTTTAGCGTAAGAAACATCTCTACAACGTATCATTAAAAAATATCTATATGATGGAATTTGTATTTATTTAGGCTCTAGAATTTTGAAGTGCTCAATTTTCAGTGAAAGCTCCCTTTTAACGAAAGCTCCCTTTAATTGGGGTGCTTTTCCATTTACAGGTTTTGAATTTATATATTTTAAGCTATAATCTAAATAGATATTGGGCATTTTGACCGCACGAAAAGTATACTTTCAAATGAAATTTTTTTGAATTTCTCTTGAAAGCTCCCTTTGAATATAAAGAGATGGTGCTGTTAGGGTCTGATGCTAATGGAGGATAGGTGTTAGATCAACTGCCTTGGGTGAAATGGGATGAAGGCGGTTTAGTTCTAACACCTTTTCGTTTAGTACTAGTTTGGCAATGCTGTAGGGTGATTGGTAATTTAACTTCCTGCGTACATAATTATTTACCTGATTTGATACGAAATTGATGTCGTATTTTGTAAGGCTGTTCATACTGCATCCTTTTGGAATCTTCTCTCTGAAGTGCTCGTGGTTCTTTTCACATTTGCCTTTGTCATCAGAACGTCTAGGCCTTGCGAAATAGATACTGATGAGTTTTTCTCCCGTTTCAGGGTCTGTCTCAAGCGATAGTGGATCATGGAACTCAGTGCCATTATCGGTGAGTATGATAGTGAACGTATCTTTGAATAAGTCGATGCCTAAGAAACTTTTGATAGTATCAAATAGATACGTTACCTCAAACATATTCTTGTGTCGTAAGAGAAAATATAATTGAAGATTGGAACGTCTGTGTAACAGGCTCAGTACACACTTCTCATCGCTCCCTTTCTTCCCGATGATCGTATCCATTTCCCATACGTTTACATCTGGTCCTGCTGTTTCTAGGGCTGCTAGGAAGTCCTCGTATTTGCGTCCTTCGAGGAAATCGTAGTCAATCGATATAGGATGATGCCTTGAAGAACTGCGTTGCGTGTAGCGTACCTGACGTTTTAGGTCGATGTTTGAAATCCCGGGAATCTGGTGCTCACGAATGTATCTATATGCAGTAGAGGCGGATATATTCAGGTCGTTAGTATGGATAATCGTATCGATGGATTGCTTTTTAGGAATATTATTTTGAAATGCCTCCACGATAGATTTCATTTCTGCTTCGCTCTTGCGAGGTCCGGACCTCCATTCTAATTTGTCTTGCGTATATTTATCCTGTGCTATTCGTGCGATGTAGAAGTACTTGGGAAGATGACATTTATGTATGTCAGGACAACCTGAACAGACATAAGGGAATCGCTCTATTCTCTCGCAAACGGGATATGAGACGAAGTCATCACATAGCTCGTTGCAGTCCTTATGCTTACAAGACTTACAATCACCGCTTATGCAATATGTGCATAAGCGATGTTTCTTACAAGAATCTTGCCGTCCACATTTGTTCGTCTTATTCGAGTGGACACGTACGACCCTGTGTGCTCTGATTTCTTCACGTACGCATTTCTGTGAATGATTGATAGAGAGTGCTATCTGTTTGAGTTTGATGTCGGAATGATTCAATAGAACTTCTATAGATTTACGTTCTTCTAAAGATAGATGTTTATAACCGCTGGCAACCATATGATTGCCTCCTTTCTTGAACTGCCAGCACCATCTCTAAAGACATCATATTAAAAAAGGGAACCTTCACCAATAATAAAATCAAAAGAGGAACTTTCAAAAATAATTGAGGAGAATTTTGAAGTAACGACAAATATAGAGTTTTGTATAATATATATTGACCTTTGGTCAAACAAAGAATATAATCGAATCATAAAGAAGCACTCGTATAAAAATTATACGGATGTTCCTGTTTTAACAATTGTATTTCCTTGGAAATGAAAGGGGTATTTATGATACTAGAAGTAAAGGGAATTAGAAAAACCTTCGACAAGACGGAAATTCTCCATGGAATCAGTTTTACTGTACAAAGCGGTAAGGCGATGGGCTTCCTTGGAAGAAATGGTGCTGGTAAGACAACAACATTCCGCTGCTTGATGAATGTATTCAAACAAACAGAAGGAGAATTTTTGTTGGATGGTAAGCCATTTGATGTGAATCAAAACCATATTGGTTATCTGCCAGAAGAACGTGGTATGTATGCTAAAGTATCTCTAAAAGATCAATTGGCATACTTTGCGAAGTTAAAAGGGGCAGATAATAAAAAGGCTGCTGAAGAAGCAGAGTACTGGATTGATTACTTTGGATTAAAAGAGTATACAAATAAAAAGCTAGAAACATTATCTAAAGGTAATCAACAGAAAATTCAAATTGCACAGGCATTTATTAACGATCCTGCAATCATTATTCTTGATGAACCATTCTCAGGCTTGGATCCAGTCAATGCACAAATCTTTAAGGATGCGATCAAAGAAGCAGTTGCGAAGGGTAAACTAGTTATCTTCTCCTCACACCAGATGGCATATGTTGAAGAGATGTGTGATGAGATTACATTAATTGACCATGGTAATATCATCATCTCTGGTGACTTAGAGGAAATTAAGAAGAAAGAGGGACAAGATAAGTTAGTACTTCGTGTAAATCCTGAGGATACTGCGGTTGTAGAGGATGTTTTACAGAATAAATTTGGCTTAGAGTTTCATATTGTAGATGGCGAGTACCTGATTACAAAGAATACAGAACATACTTCGAATGAAATTTTGAAGGAGTTATTAAATCATGTATGTGAAGTTGTGTCCTTTGGACAATATCGTCCTAGTTTACAAGATATTTTTGTAAACAAGGTAGGAGGTGAGACAAATGCGTAACTTTAGAACTGTATTTGAATTTGAATTCTTCCAACAAATAAAGAAGAAGGCAGTTATCGTGTCGACGATACTACTAGCAATTGTCGCTTTCGGTGGTGCAGCAGCACCGGGTATCATCAACCATTTTAACAAGCCAACTGAGTTTGATAGTTCTGAGGGAGCGTCTTATCTCAATGACAGCATCCCTGGTGGATACTTTGTATCGAATGAAGAGATTGCAAAAACATTAAACATTGATGAATCCAGTCTTTATCCAACGGAAGATGCACTAAAAGAAGCGGTAAAAAGTGGTAAAGAATCAAAGGGATATGCAATCTATGATTATGATCACTATAAGACATACTTCCACGATAAGGGATTCTTAGGTGGAAGGGACGATCCTTTAAATGAAGTTTTAAAAGATCACATTGTGACACAAAAATTTAATGAGAAGGGTATTAGCATCGCTGAATATCAGGCATTAAATGACGTGAAGATCAATGCGGAAGAAGAAGTTTTAGGTCGAGATACATCAACACAATATCTACTTGCGTTTGCGTATGTCATCACATTATATGCTGTTATCCTAATGTTTGGATCTATCGTAGCTACAGCAGTCGCAAGAGAAAAAGATAGTAGAACAATGGAGCTACTAATTACGACAACTGATCCAAAGAACCTTATCATTGGTAAGGTGCTGGCAGTAACATGCGCGTCTGTGATTCAATGTGGCATCATCTTTACTTCTGGATTAATTTCCTATTTTATCTTTAAGGGAATGTATCCAAAGATGTTTCTCTTGATTGCAAAGTCGATGTTCGATCTATCGATGCTGGGTATGTATATCTTCTATTTCATCCTCGGTCTATTATTGTATATGTTTATCTTTGCGGCTTTAGGTTCTGTCGTATCCAGAATGGAAGATGTAAGCAATGCGATTAGCCCAGTTATGTTCCTGTTTATCGCTAGTTATATGATTGCGATGTCTGCTTTACAGAGTGGAGAATCTATATTGGTAAAGATTGCCTCATGGATTCCGTTCTTCTCTGTCATGGTAATGCCGATTCGAAATGCGATTACAACCGTTGCGATATACGAGGTTATTGGATCAACAGTACTTACGATTGTATTCATTTACTTATTCGCAAGACTATCCATCCGTATTTATCGTTGGGGAACATTGAACTATGGTAATAAACCAAACTTCTTTAAGGTTTGTAAGGAAGTATTGTTCTCAAAACAATAATCAAAATATGATATGCATGCATATTATGTATACATACGTATAAAACAATAAAAGGCTCGTGTGTTACGAGCCTTTTTGGTGGCTAAGCATCTGATCTAGAGAAGCTATTCTTCATACCCATGCTTGCAGTAAAGAGAACTTTATCTAAGAGGGCATCTGTATGTTGTTTTGCCATATCTGCAATTTCTTGGTTCGCTGCTTGGCAAAATGTGACAGGGTCTACATCTTTTGTAAATAAAGCATCATACTTGTTTATGAGTTGATGACCTTTTGTTTGTACTGCATTTTGATAACGCTCAATTGCGGAACTTGTATTACTATAGTGTGCATCTGCAAGAGCGCCGATAATACGGTTAGACCAATAGAAGTTATCTGTTGATACAGTTTTATTTGTATTCGCTGTATAGATAGGTGTTTCATCGACGTTTACATAGAATGGCACAAATGCATTAAATGTATTTGAACCGTAGGCAATCCATTCAATAGAACGAATTTCTTCCGGTGCGTATGGACGAATCTGTACGCATGATAGGAAGTTGTTACGGTTGATGCCAATTGGTCTAAAGGAACCACGTAGTGAGGAATCACCATGCTTTCCATATGGATCATATGGTGTGCCTTGATAATGGTGAGATAAGACGTACTTCACATCTTCAACTGTAATCTTGTGTTCTGGCACAAGGCTCCAAGGGATATTATCAGAATCAGGACGATAGTCTGCCTTAGGACCATCCCAACGATAGGTTGTTGGATTGAAGTAGCGACCAATGATCCAAGCACGTGGTGTGTTGTATACGTGGTCTGCATCTGAGTGTGAACCAAAAGCATATCTTGGATTAAAATGTTTATCTTGATTTAGATTGAGATAATTCTTCTCAATGAATTCTACAAGGTCACTAGAACATAGGTGTTCTTTTTGCTTATCGAAGGCATCCTTTAAATCAAAGCTATCGATACCCAGCTGGTTTGGCATTACAACATATTCATCATCTTTAACACGCTTTGCAATCCAGTGATGACCACCGATTGTTTCTAACCACCAGATTTCGTCGATATCCTGGAAGGCAATACCATTCATTTCGTATGTACCGTACTTCTCTAAGATTTCGCCAAGACGAAGAACGCCTTCACGGGCACTCTTGATATAAGGAAGTACAAGTGTAACAATATCTTCTTCCCCAATACCACCAACGACTTCTGGGGTATAATCTACATCGCCTTCTTTGCCTTTGGCAGGGATATATTTTACTAGAGGGTCTGCAGCGAGAACTCTTTCGTTTGAAGTGATTGTCTCAGTCGCTGTCATAGATACGTTTAATTCGTTGACACCTGCAGCACCCCAGATGCCTTTATCATTTAATGCGTCTGGCATGCAGGTGTAACGCATTGGGTTATTTGGAAGTGGAATTTCTACGTGAGATAAAACGGATTTATACACTTTTGGTTGATCACTCGGATGAACTACGATAAATTTCTTGGCAGTAAAATCGCCAGCGCCGGAATCTTCGTTACGAGCCACTAATGTGGAACCGTCATAACTAGCTTTCTTACCGACGAGTAATGTTGTACATGGCATATTGTTAATCTCCAATCTATTGTTGTGTTAATCATAACACTTCATTGTGGTGTTAATAAAAAATTTACTTCTAATTTATGGAAGGATACTATATGATAACCATGCGAAAAGTGAGGGGTATATAGATGTCAATAGCAGTTTTAGCATATTTAGCAGTTATCAATATCATCACATTTGGTTTATATGGTTTAGATAAATATCGTGCGATGAACAATATGTGGAGAATTCCAGAGAAGACATTGTTAGGGGCTGCCGCAATTGGGGGAGCCTATGGTGCATATTTAGGAATGCGTATTTTTCATCATAAAACAAAGCATTTGAAGTTTCAGATTGGGGTTCCAATTATGATGTTGGTATGGATTTATTTTGTGACAAAAGGATTTCCTGAAATACGTTAAGGGAGGTTAATGATGAAAGCGATTTTATTAGATGTTGATGGTACATTAACAAATGACCAAAAGGAAATTACTCCTGAAACGAGAAGAGTACTAATGAAAGCACAAGAGCAGGGTATTCGCTTAGTTATTGCGAGTGGTCGTCCTGCAAAGGGAATTGAAAAGTATGGCAAGCTGCTAGAAATGGATAAGAATCATGGTTTATTCCTTTGTTTCAACGGTGCGAAGGTAATCGATTGTCAAACAGGTGAAGTACTTGTCAATACAACGATGCAGCAGGATTTAGTTACGAAGACACTTCAACACTTGAAACAGTTTGATGTACATCCGATTATTGTAGAAAATGAGTATATGGTAGTTGAGGATGTATATGACTGCATGATTACTGATAAGGGACATACATTTAACGGATTTCAGTATGAAGCACGCATGAATAACTACTTACTTAAAGAGGTAAGTGATCTTGCAAGTTATGTAGACTTTCCAATCAATAAGATTTTGGTGGTTGGTCAGCCTGAATATTTACGCGAAAATTATAAGGCTATCTCTGCACCGTTTGAAGGAAAGCTTTCTATGATGTTTAGTTCTAACTTCTTCTATGAGATGACATCTCAAGGAATTGATAAAGGTGCAGCACTACAGAGTGCATTATCAAAGCTTGGGATTGAAGCCAAAGACTGCATTGCATTTGGGGATGCAGGCAATGATATAACGATGTTGGAGTTTGCGGGTGTTGGTGTTGCGATGGCAAATGCACAAGAGAAAGTAAAGGCAATCGCAGATGATATGACAGATGATAATAATCATGATGGTATCGCAAAAGCACTTCAAAAATATATTCCATCTCTACAATAAAAACTAGTATGCATGCATACTAGTTTTTATGTTGTTATAAGTTTTTACACTCGTGAATTCTACGCTTTACACCATTTAATACAACGTATCCTTTTTCAGGAGCGTCACGATGAATGATATTTCTACCATTAATATCATCGGTATGATTTGGCTCCATAATATTTGGCACACGACGTGGTGCTGTGCGTACAGGTATATCTAGCGGTGATTTTGGTGGAATATAGTCATTGTTGAAAGTTTTTTTCTGTCGGTTGTTCGCCTGTTGTAGCTTATTGGAAAATCCAGCTAAAAGGGCAAATGTAATAGCCATCAGAAGAACTAAAGGGAAGAAACCATCTGACATAATAGTTACTCTTTAATACTTTCTGTAATTCCTTTTGCTAGACCTGCAAGACTTTGAATTTCTGAAGGGATGATAATCTTAGTTGCTTTACCATCTGCAGCAGCAGCGAAAGCTTCTAAACTCTTTAAGCGAATAACTGTATCATCAGCGCCTGCTTCCTTGATAGCGCGAATACCATCCGCAGTAGCTTCTTGGATAGCACGGATTGCTTCAGCCTGACCCTCAGCTTCTTTAATTTCCTTTTCACGAGCAGCTTCGGCAGCTAAGATTGTAGCTTGCTTTTCAGCTTCAGCATTTAACACAGCAGATTCTTTCTTACCTTCTGCCTCAAGGATCATTGCTTGTTTTTGACCCTCAGCAGTTAAGATAGCAGCACGCTTTTCGCGTTCAGCCTTCATCTGCTTTTCCATAGATTCACGAATCGCTGTTGGTGGTTGGATGTTCTTTAATTCAACACGAGTAACCTTGATTCCCCATGGGTCTGTTGCTAAGTCAATTGTTTGTAACATCTGAGAATTGATTGCTTCACGGGATGTTAGTGTTTGGTCTAACTCCATATCACCAATAATGTTACGTAATGTAGTAGCAGTTAGATTTTCCATCGCCATGATTGGATTTTCTACACCGTATGCATAATCATGTGGATTCATAACCTTGAAATACACAACGGAGTCAATCTGCATTGTTACGTTATCCTTTGTGATAACAGGCTGTGGTGCAAAGTCAGCTACCTGTTCCTTTAGAAGGACTCTACGACGAACATGATCTACAAATGGGAATTTGAAGTGAATACCTGCATCCCAAGTTGTACGATATCTACCGAAACGTTCGATAACATATGCGTTTTCCTGTGGAACGATGTTTGCACATGATACTGCAAGTGCGACAGCTAAGATAAAGAAAATAACTGGAATAATAATGAGTTCCATTTTAATATCCCCTCCTTATGGGTGACGGATAATAGTTTTATCCATGACATAATCGTACTCAAAATTTGACCACAAGTCAATATATTATTAGGACATTTATTCACTTTTATCTAAAACCTTTTATCTAAAATGAAAGAAAGCCATTATAGGGTTTCTCTGTTAGAGTTTTAAAATAAAGTGAATCGGTGATAAGATAGTAGAGATGAAGGGAGTCACATCATGAACGAAAATATCATTCAGGCGATTGCGACGGAGTTAAAGGTTCAACTCAGTCAGGTCGAAAATACGCTATCTTTATTAGCGGAAGGAAATACAGTTCCATTTATTGCCCGCTACCGTAAGGAAGCTACAAAGGGCTTAGATGAAGAACAGATTTTCTATATCCAGAAGCAATACGAATATCAACAGAAATTAGCTGAAAGAAAAGAGAATGTTCTGAAGTTAATTGAAGAACAGGGTAAGTTAACAGAGGAAATTAAACAGTCTGTTATCGAATGTACAAAACTATCACAGGTAGAGGATATCTACCGTCCATATGCACAAAAGAAGAAGACTCGTGCCACAACAGCCATCAAGAATGGTCTACAACCACTTGCGGATTGGATGCTTGCGCTACCTACCGAAGGTTCTTTAGAAGCTGAGGCGGAGAAGTACTTATCAGAAACGGTGACTTCAGTTGCGGATGCGATACAGGGTGCGAAGGATATTATCGCTGAAGTTGTCAGTGATAACGCTAAACAGCGTTGGGCATTTAAGGATACAATCATGCAGGCAGGTATTCTTCAGACAAAGTTAAAGAAGGATGCTGTCGACGAAAATAAAGTCTATGAAATGTACTACGATCGCAGCGAAAAGATTTCTCAGCTCGCTGACCACCGTATTATGGCGATTGATCGTGCAGAGAAAGAAAAGGTTATTACAGTTTCCTTTGTCTTTGATGATGAACAGTTAAAGAAGAATGCATTAAAGACACTTCTGAAGGGTCAAAATACAATTGTTGAAGAGACTCTAAATGAAGCAGTTGTAGATGGTTGTGATCGTTTGTTATTCCCATCCATTGAACGTGAAATTCGCTCTGAATTAAGTGAAAGAGCACAGAATAAGTCCATTGAAATTTTCTCCATGAACTTAGAGAAATTACTATTACAGGCACCATTAAAGGGAAGAGTTGTCTTAGGATTTGACCCTGGCTTCTTCAATGGTTGTAAGTTAGCGGTAATTGATGAAACTGGTAAGATGCTAACTGTTAGTAAGATTTTTCCATTCTCAAAGAAGGGTGAAGATATTGAAACTTCTAAGAAGAAGTTACTAGCACTCATTCAAAAGTATCATGTGCAGATTATCGCTATTGGTAATGGTACTGCATCTCGTGAAAGTGAGAAGTTAGTTGCAGAACTCATTCATGAACAGAAGTTAGATGTTTCCTATGCAATCGTATCTGAAGCAGGTGCTTCTGTATGGTCAGCACAAGAAGCTGCACGTAAGGAATTCCCAGATATTGAAGTTGAAGAGCGTTCCGCAGTATCGATTGGAAGACGTTTACTTGATCCACTTGCGGAGTTGATTAAGATTGATCCACAATCTATCGGTGTTGGTCAATACCAACATGACCTTCCACAGAAGGCACTAACAGAAAGACTGGATGAAGTTGTAATGAAGTCAGTAAACCGTACCGGTGCAGATTTGAATACAGCTTCCTTAGAGTTACTCACACATATCTCTGGTTTAAATAGTGGTACAGCACAAGAAATTGTAAACTATCGTAATGAAAATGGACGCTTTACTAACCGCAAACAATTACTCAAGGTTAAGAAGTTAGGTCCAAAGGCATTTACACAGTGTGCAGGTTTCTTGCGTATTACAGATGGTGATGAACCACTCGATCAAACATCAATCCACCCAGAAAGTTATGAAGCTGCTCGTAAGCTTATGCAGGCATGTGGTATTACAAAACTTGGCGAAGCGGATATCTCTTTCCCTAAGGAAAAGACAGCAGAACTTGGTATTGATGAATATACACTCAAGGATATCGAGGAAGCAATTCGTCAACCACTACGTGACTATCGTGACCAATTTGATGGTGCACTTCTAAAGAGTGATGTTCTCAATATTTCAGACTTACATGTAGGGGACCAATTATCCGGTACAGTTCGAAATGTAGTAGACTTTGGTGCCTTCGTGGATATTGGATTACATGAAGACGGCTTAGTTCACTTATCTCATATGTCGATGAAGAGAATCTCTCATCCATCTGAGTGTGTAGCGGTGAATGATATTGTTAAGGTTTGGGTATATCAAATTGATGAAGCGAGAAATCGTGTGCAGCTATCCTTACTACCGCTAGATCAATTAGAACAGCGTGATGCGGCATATCGTCATCGTAAAGCAACTGGTGGAAAACATAACAACCAAAGACCAAAACAAAACAAGCCAGTGAAGAAAGAAATCTCCATGGACGACGCTTTAGCACGTCTTAAGGAAAGATTTGGTAAATAAGTAATAAAAGGTGGATGTAATTAGTATCCATCTTTTTCTTAATTCATAAAAGAATATAAACAAGTTAGTTGACACTAACTTAAAAACAAAGTATCCTTTAACTGTAGTTAGCAATAACTAACTCATGGAGGAATTATGATGAAAAAATTATTGTTAATCATAGTGGTTGCTATGATGACTGCGTGTGCAGGAAATAAACCAAGTATGACAACGGGTTCTACAAAGGAATCAGATAAACTAAATGTTGTGGTGACAACTTCATTCTTGGAAGACATGGTAAATGTGCTAGTGGGAGACAAGGTTAATACACAACTCATTATCCCGGCAGGAGAAGATCCACATACCTACGAGGCTAAGCCTGAAGATAATACAAAATTACAAAATGCGGATTTGGTGTTATACCATGGATTACATTTTGAAGGAAAGATGGTTGAACTGCTTGAAGCCATTGGTGCGGTGTCCGTATCACAGAACTTTGACGAATCAAAAGTTGGTCGAATGGAAGAAAATGGAGAAACGATTATTGATCCTCACTTCTGGTTTGATATCGACTTATACAAACAAGCAACACAAGAGGCCGCAAAAGCACTTGAGGATAAACTGCCAGATTTAAAAGATGAAATTGAAGAGAACCTGCAGGCATATCTTAAGAAGTTGGATGAATTAGATGCGTATAATCGTGAACAACTCAATCAGATTCCAGCAGATCGTAGAATTCTAATTACACCACATGATGCGTTTAACTATTTCTCACGCCGTTATGGTATTACCGTAAAAGCACCACAGGGTGTTAGTACAGATGCGGAATTATCCAATAGTGATATGGCAGAAACTGCGGCGTATATCGTTGAACATCAGGTAAAGGCTATCTTTGCGGAAACAACAACTGACCCTGCACGCATGGAGAAGTTAAAGGAATCGTGTAAGGCAAAGGGATTTGATGTGAAGGTAGTAGGTGGTGAGGGGAAGGAATTGTTCAGTGACTCTTTAGCACCTAAGGGACAGCCTGGAGATACGTATATTGATATGTATCGTTTCAATGTTGATCTTATCGTATCAAACCTCAAGTAAAGGAGGATCTATATGAGCTATATACATGTCGAAGATTTAACGGTTTCATATGGAGAAAGTCCTGTACTATGGGATGTGGATGTTGATATCGAAAGAAATGCAATCACAGCAATCGTAGGCCCAAATGGTGCAGGGAAATCGACGTTATTGAAATGCATTCTCGGTTTTATAAAGTCTATTTCAGGTGTGATTACAATCGATGGTAAAAGTCTTGCGGATGTGCGGAAACAGATTGCGTATATCCCACAGGTATCTGCCGTCAATTGGAATTTCCCTATCCGTGTAAAAGATGTAGTTCTAATGGGACGCTACGCTAGTCTTGGATGGCTGAAATGGCCGCGTAAAAAAGATAAGGAACTGGCACACCAAGCCCTTTGTGAAATGGGAATCGAAGAGTTTGAGAATCGTCAGATATCACAACTATCCGGCGGACAGAAACAACGTGTCTTTATCGCTAGAGCACTTTGTCATGATGCTGATTTGATTGTGATGGATGAACCGCTTGCAGGGGTTGATCAAACCAGTGAACAAATCATCATGGATAAAATCAAGGAACTACAAAAAGCTGGTAAGACAATTGTTTGTGTACACCATGACCTACATACACTAAAGGAATACTTTGATCATGTCGTATTTATCAATAAATATGTTATAGCAAATGGCAAAATAGATGATGTATTGACAGAAGAAAACATTAGAAAGACGTATCAAAATGGAAAATATAACACAGATACTATTCTCTTATGATTTCTTGGTTGTGGCGATTGGTACAGTATTACTAGCGATTCCAAGTGCGATTGTAGGATGCTTTAGCGTTTATAAGGGACAAAGTTTAATGGCAGATGCAGTAGGGCATGCATCCTATCCTGGGGTAGTCATTGCGTTTATGTTATTTTCGATACGTAGTTCTGTGATACTAACACTAGGTGCTGCGGTGGTTGGTATTCTTGCATATCTTACAATTCAGATGATTCGTAAACACAGTGTGATTGATTTCGATGCGGCATTAGCGATTACCCTTACAGGTTTCTTTGGACTTGGAATGGTATTAAAGAGTTACTTACAAGGAAATTCTTCATACATGCGTGCATCGCAAGCAGGATTGAAGAACTATATCTTTGGTTCTGCAGCATTTATCATGAAGGAAGATATTATCATGATTGCGATATGTGCAATCATCGCAACAGTATTATTGGTTTTATTCTATAAAGAATTAGTGGCTAGTATCTTTGACCCACAATTTGCAAGTTCGATTGGGATTTCGATGCCTATCGTCAGTGGTGTCTTGTTACTGATGATGGTGATGTTTATCGTTGTTGGATTAAAGTGCATTGGTGCAATTTTGATTTCTTCATTTTTAACAATGCCGTGTATCTGTGCAAACCAACATTCTAGAAATCTCAAGCAGGTATTATGTATCGCAGCTGGCGTAGCTGGAGTCTCCGCATTCATAGGAACCTTTCTTTCAACCGCATATAGTGGAATTGCGACAGGCCCAATGGTGATACTCTGTATGGGTACATTTACAATATTGTCTATGATATTTGGTAAGTATGGTTTGATTGCACAAAGAAAACGTAGAAAGGATACGAAATCATGTCAGAAGTATTGTTAACACTGATGGTAACAGCCATTGGATGTGCAATTCTGGGACCCGTTCTTATCCTTCGAAAATTAGCAATGACGGCAGATGCACTATCACATTCCGTATTGTTAGGTATTGTAGTCGCATTCTTCTTTGTGCCAGATTTACGTTCCATATGGTTAGTGATTAGTGCATCCATCTTTGGTGTATTTACGATATGGCTCGTGGAAGAATTATCTCGTCATCGTTTGGTAGAACGTGATGATGCATTAGCGATTGTCTTTCCTGTATTCTTTGCGTTAGCTGTACTACTAATCACGAAGTTCTTCCGGAATACCCATCTAGATGTAGAGATTGTATTAATGGGTAATCCGCTCTTTACACCATTTATTCGACAATTTGGAATACCAAAGTCGCTATTTGAGATGTTAGTGATTACAGCAATGAATGGGATATTCTTACTAGTGAATTATCAAAAGTTGAAGATATCAATCTTTGACCCAGAGTATGCACAATTAATCGGAATACCAGTCACGTATTTATATCGTGTGTTAATGGTTTTGGTATCCGTTACCTGCGTTGTGGCGTTTAATAGTGTTGGTGGTATTTTAGTGATTTCATATTTTGTGGCACCTGCGGCAGCCGCATGTATGATTACAAAAGACCTAAAGATCACAATACTTGTATCGATACTCTTTGCGATTATCAATTCATGGCTAGGATACCATTTCGCAATTTTGTGGAATGTATCCGTCTCTGGTATGTGTAGTTTGGCAGGAATGATTATAGTAGTATTGGGTATTATCTTCCATCGAAATGGCATGTTAAGACAATGGGCAAAGTCTTTTGTGAATCATGAAAAGTTCTGTGAAGATTTACTACTAGTTCATCTCTATCGTCACAAGGGTAATGCGATTGAACTAGGTTATCAAACAATTCATCAACATCTTAACTGGTCAAATAAAATCACGGATGATCGTATCGAAAGATTAATCAAGCGTGCGTACGTTGTGCGTGATGATTCAAAGCAGTTATATTCCTTGACAGAAAAAGGAATCACATACGTCACAAAACAATTATTTCAATAGAATTTATGGATATGACAGAAAATGTTATATCCATTTTTGTTTTGCTTGTTAGGCGGTATAATAAGCATAAAGAATTGAGGTGTTTGAAGTGAAAATATTTGAACAATTTCCACAGTATGAAGATGGGTTTATAGTATTACGTCGTTTTGTACAGGAAGATGCAAAATATCTTTCGGAAGTATATGAAGTAAGACTAACAAAACGTCAAGCAGAGAAAACAATAGAGAATTATGAAAAGTCTTACCATGATAAGGATGAAGTGATTCTAGGTATCTTTGGTAAAGAGGATGAACAATTAAAGGGTATTATTGAGATTTACGATATTCATGAAACTGAACTTTCTATCGGTTATATGATTGTCGAGAAGTATCGTCACCAAACATATGCTAAGAATAGTGTGTATCTTCTAACGAAGAAACTGATTGATGATTATGGAATTACATGCATACATGCAAATTGTCATGTGGATAATCTCTATTCTATCCGTGTATTAGAACATAATGGGTATGAAAGACTTGGACAAGATGAGGATGAGTACGTTTATGAATATAAGCCAAAACAATTAGTTCAAGATTCATTTAATCAAAATGAGAAGACAATTGTGCTTGCTGGTGGATGTTTCTGGGGTGTTGAAAAGGTATTTAAAGCGTTAGATGGTGTTGTTGAAACAACCACCGGATATGCAAATGGCATCACAGAGAATCCAACCTATGAAGAGGTATGCCGTAATGAAACGGGATATAAGGAAGCGGTAAAGGTTGTTTATCAACCGGATGTAGTTTCTTTATCTACCATTATCCGTGCATTCTTCTTATGTATTGATCCACGTCAACGTAATCGTCAAGGGAATGACTTTGGTACACAATACCAAACAGGTATTTACTATGTAGATGAGAAGGATCTTGATGATATCAAGCCAATTTATGCTAGTGAAAGAATGAAGTATGATCATTTCTTTGTGGAATTAGAGCCACTTAAAAACTTTTATACTGCTGAAGAATATCATCAGGATTATCTTGACAAGCATCCAAATGGGTATTGCCATATCACTGCTTTTGAGATGGAAGAGGTAAAGAAGTTAAATCAACAGCCATGTCAAATTACAGTTATTCTTCCATCTGAAAAAGAGCTGAGATTAGAAGTAAAGAAAAATACGACGATCGCCCAGCTTATTCAAGAAGTAAATACAGAACACCGTATTTATGCTGCACTCATCAATCATAAGCACGTACACTTTAGCGAGTGTGTTCACAATCAAGACGTGATTGAACTACAGGATATTTGTGCATCGTATGGAAATACCTGTTATCAATCTACATTAACACTTCTATATTTGAAGGCAATTCATGATGTAATGGGTAAGAATGTAACAGTTACGATTGCTAACTCATTATCCAAGGGATTATTCACTGTGATTCATGCTGGGAATGTGACAGATGCTCTTGCAAAAGAAATCGAAGCACGTATGCATGAACTTGTAGAGGATAAGCTAGAGATTACAGAAGAGTATGTAGACCGTGATAGAGCCATCCAACTTCTACAGGATGCTAAGGATAAGAAGAGCGTAGACCTATTAAATACCGCAAGTGATTTAAAGAATGTCTATATTATTACACTTGCGGATGAGAAGATGATGTCTTTTGTACATGCATTACCATTTACAAGCGATATCCCATTTTTTGAGGTACGTCGTTATCGCAATGGATTATTATTACGTTTCCCACACCCAAACTACCCAGATCAGATTCCTCCATATGAGGAACAGAAATCACTGTACGATGCTTTCTCTGAGGAAACACAATGGGAGAAGCTATTAAAGGTTAGCTTTGCATCTGATTTGAATCGCATGATTGAAAAGAAGGAACCCAAGGATTTAATCATGTTAAGTGAAGCGTTACATGAAAAGAAGATTGCGATGATTGCGGAACAAATTCAAAGCGCAAAGAAGAGAATTATTTTAATCGCAGGACCATCTTCATCTGGAAAGACAACATTTGCTAAGCGTCTATGTATCCAGCTGAAAGTGATAGGTTTAAATCCGTTGTATCTTGGAACAGATGATTACTTTGTCAATCGTGATGAAATGATTCTAGATGAAAATGGGAAATATGATTTTGAGGCGCTTGAAGCAGTTGATCTTCATCTGTTTGAAACACAGATGAATGCATTACTGCATGGTGAGAAAGTGGATTTACCAGAATTTGATTTTATTACTGGTAAGAAGATATTCGGGAAGAGAATTATTTCCATTGATGCTTCACAACCAATTGTGATTGAAGGCATTCATGGTCTTAATCCACAACTTACAGAAGGGATTGATGATAGTGAGAAGTTTAAAATCTATATCAGTCCTTTAACACAGATTAATCTTGATGCGCATCATCGTATCCCAACGACAGATGCACGCATGTTAAGAAGAATGGTTCGAGATAATCGTACACGCGGACGCGATGGTGCGGTTACCATTTCATCATGGCCATCAGTACGTCATGGGGAAGAAAAGTATATCTTCCCATTCAATAAGGAAGCTGACGTATTCTTTAATAGCCAGTGTGTATATGAACTAGCAGTATTAAAGAAATATGCAACACCACTATTAGAAAAAGTACAGCCTGACCAGGCTGAATATGCAGAAGCACAGAGGATGTTACAATTCCTTTCTTGCTTTAAGTCAATTGATGATGACGGTATCATTGCGAATAATTCAATTATTCGTGAATTTATTGGTGGTTCTATTCTAGTTTCCTAAAAAGGATGCTCGAGCCTTCTTTCAATTTGAAATTATGTTTGGTAAAATATAAGTTTATCAGAAGGAGGGGGAAAGAATATGTCGAAGGATAAATTCCCGACGAAATTAAGCATGATATGGCATTTTTTAAGGGGATCCAAAGTATATTTTGGTGTGTCTATCCTCTTTGCCTGTCTTGTTTCGTTATTAGAATTAATTAATCCAAGAATTATTGCGTTTACTGTAGACTCAGTAATCGATCATAAAGAAGTTGTATTACCAGAACTAATTCAGAACTGTCTTGATGCGATAGGTGGGATAACGTTTTTACGGCATAACCTTTGGGTAATCGCAATCGTTGTAGTGATTGTTGCGTTACTTGCGGTATCTTGTCGTTACTTCTTTCAGTCATTTACAGCGATGGGATCTGAGAAATTAGTAAAGACAATGCGTGATGACTTATTTACACATATCATGCATTTACCATTTAAGTGGCATAGTGAAAATCACACTGGTGATATTATTCAAAGATGTACATCAGATGTAGATACAATTAAAGGTTTCTTATCTGAACAGTTAATCTACCTTGTGCGTATCATTATCTTGATTGTGTTGGTGCTATTCTTTATGTTTTCAATCAATGTAAAGTTAGCACTAGCCACATCCGCTTTTATTCCAATTATTGTCGGATATAGCTTGTTCTTCCACGCAAAGATCGGAAATGCATTTGAAGTTGCGGATGAAGAAGAGGGTAAGCTGTCGTCGATTGCCCAGGAAAACTTAACAGGTGTACGTGTTGTTCGTGCATTTGGTCGTGAAGCGTATGAACGCGAACGTTTTGAAAAACAAAATGAACACTACACAAATATGTGGACACATTTGATGAGACTGTTATCTGCGTTCTGGATGTCATCTGACATGATTTCTAATTTACAGATGCTAGTGGTTATTTCATATGGTGCTATCATCACGGTAAATAATGGGATGTCTGCAGGTAACTATATTGCCTTTATTGCATATAATTCATTATTGTTATGGCCTGTACGTTCTTTGGGAAGAACAATTGCGAATATGTCAAAGGCTGGTATTTCTATCGACCGTTTACGTTACATTATGAATTCTGAAATGGAAGAGGATAAGCCAAATGCGGTTACCCCTGATTTACTACAGGATATCGAATTTAAAAATGTATCCTATCAGTATGAAAATGGATCGTCTGAAGTATTGGAAAATGTTTCTTTCAAAATTAAAGCAGGAACGACATTTGGTATTTTAGGTGGAACAGGTTCAGGTAAATCTACACTGATGTATCTGTTAGACCGTCTATATAGGTTACCTGATGATCATGGTCAAATTACAATCGGTGGTGTTGATATCAGAGATATGAAAGCTGAGTGGATCCGTCAGAATATCGGTATGGTATTACAGGAGCCATATCTCTTCTCTCGCTCTTTATCGGAGAATATCAAGATTGCCAAACAGTCCGCAGATATGAAGGAAATTCGTACAGCTGCAAAGATTGCATCTTTGGATGAAGCTATCACACATTTTAAAGAGGGATATAACACATACGTTGGCGAACGTGGTGTTACACTTTCTGGTGGTCAGAAGCAGCGTGCTGCAATTGCACAGATGTTGATACGGAAACCACCAATCATGATCTTTGATGACTCTCTTTCTGCAGTCGATGCCGAAACGGATGCGAAGATTAGAGCAGGTCTCGAAGATAATATTTCTGAATCAACTGTTATCTTGATTTCACATCGTATTACAACTTTAATGGCAGCTGATCATATTATTGTTTTAGATAAAGGTAGGGTTGTAGAAGAAGGTACACATGAACAACTGTTAAAGAAACAGGGAATTTATCGGCGTATCTTTGAGATGCAATCACAACAGGGTGAGTAGGGAGGTATCGTATGCAAGAAGAAAATAAAAATATATCACTTCCATACTTTGGCATTCCGAAGATTCTACCATTTGCGAAAAAGTATAAGTACAGAATCATTGCGATGATTTTGATGGGATTATTTTCGAGTTTAGTAGATTCATGTTATCCACTATTCAACCAGTATGCATTAAATCACTATGTTGGAGAGAATACTCTAGATACACTTGGGCAATTTATTTTACTTTACATTGGAATATTGATTGTTCAAGTTATACTGAACTTTATTAGTGTCTTCTGGGTATCAAAAACAGAGTTAGATTTAAATCGTGATCTTAGAAATACTTCATTTAATCATTTACAGGAACTATCATTTGCGTACTTTAACCAAAACAATGTTGGTTACATTCATGCAAGAGTAATGAGTGATAGTGGTAAGATTGGTGAACTGATGTCATGGCGTATGATGGATGTTGTTTGGAATGGATCGTATATTCTATTCGTTATGATTAATATGGTGAGAATTAGTTGGAGACTTGCATGCATGGTGTTTGTGCTAGTCCCATTTGCAGTATTTATTATCGCCTTCTTCCAGAAACGACTCGTAAAACTCAATCGTCACATTCGTGAATTAAATTCTCAAATTACAAGCGACTTTAATGAAGGTATTACAGGTGCTAGATCAATCAAGACAATGGTGATTGAAAGTATCATTGGAGATGGATTTAGAAACGATACAGAACAGATGCGTCATGTGTCTGTGCAAGCTGCACGCTATCAGGCATTCTTCTATTCCACAGTTACGATGATGAGCTCTATCGCTCTTGCGATTGTAATGTGGCAGGGTGGTAAACTGACAGTTAATAACATGATGTTAATTGGTACATTATCTGTATTTATGAGTTATGCACTTGGTATTATGGATCCACTGCATAGTGTGATTACTACGATATCTTCACTTGTGTCGATTCAAGTAAATATTGAACGCTTTGATCGATTAGTAAACACAGAGTCAGATGTTGCGGACTCACCAGAAGTTATCGCAAAGTATGGAGATACCTTCAATCCCAAGAAGGAAAATTGGGAACCACTTATTGGTGATGTAGCGTTCAAGAATGTGGACTTCAAGTATCCAGATGGAGATGAGATGGTCTTAGAAAACTTTAATCTTGATGTACCGCATGGAACAAATGTCGCAATTGTTGGTGAAACAGGGGCTGGTAAATCGACACTTGTAAATCTAGTTTGTCGTTTCTTTGAACCAACAAGGGGCCAAGTTCTCATTGATGGAAGAGATGCTAGAGAGCGTTCACAGCTTTGGCTACATTCCAACATCGGCTACGTTTTACAAACACCACACTTATTCTCTGGAACAGTCAGAGATAATCTGCGCTATGGTAAGCCGGATGCGACGGATGAAGAAATCATGCGTGCATTGGATCTTGTTTCTGCAAAGTTTGTGATTGAGAAGATGGAGAAGGGCTTAGACAGTGATGTTGGTGAAGGTGGAGGAATGTTATCCACTGGTGAAAAACAGCTCTTATCCTTCGCTCGTGCAATCTTAGCAGATCCACGCATCTTAGTATTGGATGAAGCGACAGCATCGATTGACACTCTTACAGAAAAAGCAATTCAAGATGCGATTGATACAGTTATCAAGGGAAGAACATCCTTTGTGATTGCACACCGATTATCTACGATTGTAAATGCGGATGTTATCTTGGTTGTTCGTGATGGTAAGATTATTGAACGTGGTACACATTCAGAACTCATGAAACAAAGAGGTTACTATTATGAACTCTATACACGTCAATATGAAGAGATGGTATTAGATACTGTTTCATAAATAAAATGAAGGAGGATATTCTGCCTTCATTTTTGTATGGTTAAAAATAGCTATATATGATGGTATTACTATGTATGATAAGGGAATTATCACTTTTCAAAAGTATGAAAAACCGATAAAATGTACTAAATGAATCCTGACTTTAGAGTTAAACATTAAAAAATGGTGTAAAACTACAGATTAGAATCTATAGTTCAACACCTTTTTTAGTTTTGTTGGAGATAAAAAATAATTGTCTAAAGGTAATCCTGTCATGTCTGATAATTCGGTAATGAAGTTGGTTCCTATGGATATGTTTGTATAACTGTCTTCTCCTTCAACGAACTGGAATCCTTTGTAGAATTCATTCAGTTCTGAAGAAGAATATTTGTTTTCCAAGACTTTGAATTGAAATATTCTCTGCAGCAGTACAGTAAGATAACATATTAAGAAATGTCCCTTGATCGTATTCTCAAGCTGTAAATAAACAGGTCTTGCATCTAGGTCTGATTTCATGATTCTGAATGATTCTTCTATCCTCCACAGGTTGTGGTATGTTTCATATATCTGTCTGGCATCCACCTTTGTTTCAGATGTGACAAGCATATTGTAACCGGCCAGTTTCAAGTCATTATCTATCGTTTCCTGATTGATGATGGCCTTTACTTTATCTTCTGTTTCTTCTCCGTTTGAAGTAGATCTGAAAGTGACATATTTTGCGCTTTCCCCATATTCATTTTTCTTTACAAGTGATACGGACAGACCTTTGGCTTTTTCTACAAGCTTGTTTATTTCATATTTGTGTTTTCTTGCCAGTGTCGGATTGTATGTGACGACTCTTTTTTCTTTGATGTTTACTTTTTTCTTTTTTCCGCTTTCATCTGTATATGTGTATGGAAATTCATCGATACATTCTTTACAGTAATAAATGATCTTGCCATTTCTGTCCTTGATTGCTTTGTAGTCATTAGGTAGTAGAACCCATACCTTTTCTGTTTCAGGCAGCTGCTTGACTGATTTGGAAAAGAGATATCCATCGCCGTTTGCCAAAGCTGAAAGTATATTCTCTGAACAGTTCAGTCCCTTGTCCGCTACCCGTATCGTTTTTCCGTGTACTTCATGTCTTTCCTTCAAGTCTTTCAGTACATCTTTCAATACAGGCTTTTCTGATTCATTTCCAGGATACAGCTTCATACCAACAGGAATTTGATTCGCATCCAGCAGTAAGCCCAGCCCAATGACAGGAGCTTTCCTGTTTTCTTTGCTTGGACCCTTTCTTCTGAAGTCATCTTCTCTGTCAATTTCAAAATAGAAGTTTGTACAGTCAAAATAGGTGATAGCAGTATCTATGGAATATTTGTCTTTGACTCTCGAAGTGAACAGTTCAACAATTTTCTCATAGTCATTTCCATAAAATGCCAGGGCACTCAATAGTTGATCGTAGTTGAATGCATAAGGAATATGAAGCTGAGGAAGGATTTCATAATATGTTTTGTATTTACTGCAGGGAGAAACACAACGAGCATATACAAGAAGAGAAAGAACTTCATAAAGTTCAAATTCAAAATCGGTAGTGAATTTATACAGATCAATAAACTTCTTGATATCAAGATCTTCAAGAATGGATTTCAAAGGGAAATAGCCAAGATATCTTCTTGGAGAAACGGAAGTAATTTTCTTGATCTTATCTTGCTTGTTATACAGATTCATTTTTTCTACTTCATCTTTGTAGAAAGCAACAGGATCATCAATACCGGCAGCTTTCAGTTTAGAAACAGAACCAAGAGACCTGATACAACGATGTTTGGTACCTTTGGTAGCAGGAGAATAAAAAGATTCATAAACAGCGAGATACGTATTGTTTTGTTGTTTAGCAACCTTAAGGAAATAAGCCATAAAACACCCTCCTATATAATACACCATTACACCATTAAAAGGAATAGATAAAAATGAATTTGTCAAGTTTTTGAACAATAAGAAAAGCCCATCAATACTGGACTTGAATTACTTTATTAAAAATGTGCTCCTAAAGATTAATGGTGCTAACTTCTAAAGACGGGTTTTCAAAAGTATGAAAAACCGATAAAATGTACTAAATGAATAGATATTATTATTGTGTGCTATAAAAATCTAGAGGCAGTTTGAGGGATATTATGAAAGAAAAATTGTATATCATTATTCCTTGCTATAATGAGCAGGAAGTATTACCAATTACTTCTAAATTATTTTTAGAAGAATTAATAAAACTAATTGAAAAGAATAAGATTAGTGATGATAGCCGCATCTTATTTGTAAATGATGGGAGTAAAGATAATACTTGGCAGATTATTAACGATTTATCGAAGAGTGATCAGCATTTTATTGGAATTTCACAAAGTAGAAATAGGGGACATCAGAATACTGTATTAGCGGGATTAATGGAAGCAAAAGATTGTGCGGATATAACGATCTCGATTGACTGTGATGGCCAGGATGATATTACAGCCATGGAAAAGATGGTAGATGCATATCATGATGGCTGTGAAATTG
This sequence comes from Solobacterium moorei, assembly GCF_036323475.1. Lineage (GTDB taxonomy): Bacteria > Bacillota_I > Bacilli_A > Erysipelotrichales > Erysipelotrichaceae > Bulleidia > Bulleidia moorei. The sequence continues at coordinate 2,278,484 of NZ_AP028934.1, read as the reverse complement.
TATATGGTGTTAGAAGTTCAAGAGAAACAGATACATTTTTTAAAAGATTCACAGCTCAGTCATTTTATAAGGTTTTAAATTACATGGGTGCTGAAGTGATTTATAATCATGCGGATTATAGATTGGTATCCTCACGAGTTTTAAATGAATTCGCAAATTTTAAAGAAGTAAATCTATTCTTACGTGGAATGTTTCCGTTGGTTGGGTTTAAGAGTACTTCAGTTCTTTATGAAAGGCATATACGTATTGCGGGAGAATCACATTATCCATTATCAAAGATGATTGCTCTAGCTTTTGATGGTATCACTAGTTTAAGTACTAAGCCAATTCGATTAATTACATATTTTGGATTAATCGTATCGCTTATTAGTTTTATTGGTGTAGTATGGGCTATTGTATCGCGTTTTCTAGGTACAACTATTGCTGGGTGGTCAAGTACACTGGCAATCATGTGCTTCTTGGGAGGCGTGCAGTTGATTTCCCTTGGGGTGATTGGTGAATATGTAGGCAAAGTATATTTGGAAGTGAAAAAACGGCCACGGTATATTATTAGTGAACGAACATGGGAGAATGAAATATAGTATGGAAAAGACATTTCAAAAAATAATTTCAATATTTTTTCTGATTGTATTCTTGTTTGTCATCATTAATAATACCTTTTACAGTCATTTTGAGTATTACTGTAAAGTAACAACAGATTTATCTTCTAAAGGAATATTTATCAGTGCTGTTGTATTCATCGTATTAGTCATTTTATTTTATTTTTTGATAAAACAATTGGATATACACTTCAACCATAAAAGAATTTTTTTAATAGTGTTATTTTTCTTTTTTATTTTTCAAATTATATTACTTAAGAATACTTTTTTCTTGACAGGTTGGGATTCAAATATTATCTTGACGGATTCGTATCTTTTGAGAGACTTCAAGATAGATCAATTAAATCAGTATTACTATTCTTTGTATCCGAATAATATACTGGTGACCTATATATTTGCGACAGTCATGAAATTAGAAAAATTTATAGGCATATTAGATTATAGATATGCTGTATTTGGTCTAACAATTGTGCAAAGCATTCTCTGTACGATTACAGCATATTTACTATTCCATATCATTTATGATTTAAAAAAATCATTTGCGATTGCGTGGTTCGGATTTGGAATTTATGTTGTATTAATTGTATTCTCTGGTTGGACAGGTATAGCTTATTCAGATTCAATGGGTTTGATTTTCCCTACGCTGATTTTATGGATTTATTTAAATAGATATAGATTTAATAAATATATAGTGTGGACATTGATTGTTTTATTAAGTTACTGGGGTTATCGTATTAAACCACAGATTTTTATAGTGTTTATTGCCATTGTAATAATTGAGTTGATTAAGTTTATATTGAGACCAGAGAAGTTGAAAAAACTGAAGAGTAATTTTGGAGTCATACCACTTGTGATAGTTGTATCTCTCGTTTCTTCTTTTACATATAAACATCTTCCAGAAAGAATGGGATATAAAATTGACCCTAATTTAGAAACACCAATATATCACTTTCTAATGATGGGGTTTAATGAAGAAGCAAATGGTGGATATAATGTTTATGATGTGAAATACAAATTATCTTATTATGGTGTAAAAGAGAAAAAGGATGCAATTCTTATTCGATTGAGTGATCGATTACAACAATATGGGCCAAAGAGAGTAGCTAAAATTATGCAAAAGAAAGCTCTTAGTATTTTTAATGATGGAACTTTTGCATGGGGATTTGAAGGGGGCTTCTATCGAGAAGTATTTCCAACTGATAATAAGTTATCACTATTTTTGAGAAGCTTTGTATACAATGGAGATTATGAAATGGAAGTAGGAAATCACTATCATATTATAAAAACTACTCAACAAACCATCTGGACAGCTTGCTTATTATTGATGGTGATTAAAGCTATATCATTAAAGAAAAATGATGAGGATGATCATAGTGTTATGTATTTGTCTCTTCTCGGTCTATTTTTGTTTGAAATGTTGTTTGAGGCACGGGCAAGATATTTGTACACCTATATTCCAGTATTTATCATGGTTGGATCGTTAGGATTGTTCGATTTAATTGATTTTATCAATCAATCTATTGCCAAAATGACTAGCCTACAGCAGAATAGTTTTAAACTTAAAAATACTGGTGACATTAATTGGAGTGGAAAACAGGATTATGAAGAATATGTTAGAAAAATATAAATCAATTTTAATGTATTTATTTTTTGGTATATGTACAACAGTAATCAATATTGTGACGTATTGGATGTTTTATATCTCTCTGGATTTTCCAAATGTATTATCTACGATTTTTTCTTGGATTATTTCAGTGTTATTTGCATATATAACAAATAAGTTGTGGGTTTTTGAGAGCCGTTCCTTTGGTAAAAAAGTGCTTGTGCGTGAAATAGCAACATTTTTTGGAGCTAGATTTATTTCTGGAATAATTTATTTAGCTGTAATGTTTTTATTTGTGGATATGCTTTTATTTCCTGCAATGATTATAAAGTTTATCTCTAATATTTTTGTTGTAATATTTAACTACGTGGCGAGTAAAGTTGTAATTTTTAAATAGAAAATTTGGGTTCTTACTTATATGGACTAACGGTGTTTATGGAAAATAAAATAATAAAAAAATTTTTGGCAGTAATTCTGTTGATTGGAATACTTACTGGATGTAATCGAGATACAAAGAATACGGATATTGTTGGTAAATATATCTTAACAAGAATAGAGAAGGACAATACTGCAATCTTAGAAGATGAGATTAAAAACTGCGATGTGACAGGGTTTATCATCTTCAATGAAGATGGCACAGGCACATTCATGATGTTAAATGATAGATTACCTTTTACTTGGAAAGACGGAAAGATTACCGGTGGAAATCAAACAATCAGTTATGAACTTGATGGTGATAAGTTAACACTCAATGTATCAGCGACTGAAAAGATTTATTTGCAGAGACAGAAATAACGGAAAGTATCTAAGGATTTATTCGAAATAAAAAATTATTTAGCACTGCATCAATTGAAAATAAGAGTTATCGATAATTGCACTTTCAAATATGGTGTTCAATAATAGTAATGTGTTTGCTGATAGTGAACATAAGTAAGAAGTAATCTTACGGAGGATACTAGATGATTAATTTTACAGTTGGACCAGTTCAGTCGAGTGATGAAGTATGTAGACAGGGAGCACAGCAAGTTCCGTATTTTAGAACAGCAGAGTTTTCTGAAGTTATGAAGGATAACGCTAGTTTAATGATGGAATTTGCAAATGCAACAAAGGATAGTAAATGTGTGTTTATGACTTGCTCAAGTACCGGGTCAATGGAAGCGGTTGTAATGAACTGCTTCGATGAGAATGATAAGGTACTTGTTATTGTGGGTGGAACGTTTGGTGATCGTTTTGCAAAAATTTGTGAGATTCATCGTATTCCATATACCGCTTTAACTCTAAGACATGGGCAGAAGTTAACAGCAAAAATGTTAGAAAAATATGATTCCCGTGGATATACAGGTTTGTTAGTTAATATTGATGAGACATCAACAGGAGTTTTATATGACTCTGAAATGTTAGGTGATTTCTGCAAAAAGAATCACATGTTATATGTTTGTGATTGCGTATCTGCATTTTTGGCAGATAAGTTTGATATGCAAAGCTGTGGTGCAGATATTATGATTACAGGTTCGCAAAAAGCACTTGCTTGTCCTCCAGGGATTTCTGTTATTATTTTATCTCCAAAAGCAATTGAAAGAGTTGAAAATAGCAAAGTTTGTACGATGTATTTGAACTTGGCTGATGCTTTGAAGAATGCTGAAAGAGGTCAAACTCCGTTTACACCAGCGGTAGGTATTCTCTTACAGATTAATACACGTTTGCATGAAATCAAAAATGCTGGTGGAGTTAGTAGTGAAGTTGAACGTGTAAAGAAACTTGCTGATTATTTTAGGAATAGTATCAAGGGTCTTCCACTTGAAATTATTTCGGAATCTTTACCAAATGGTGTTACACCACTTCATCCAATTAAAAATAATGCAAAGGAAATATTTCGTATCTTAAAAGATGAATATCATATTTGGGTATGTCCAAATGGTGGCGATATGGCAGATAGCGTATTCCGTGTCGGTCATTTAGGGAATCTTACTATTGCGGATTATGATCAACTTATCTCAGCCTTCAAAGAACTACATCAAAAAGGAATCTTATAATTCTGAAAGGATAAATTCATGATAAAAGTAATTACATATGGAACGTATGACTGTTTACATCGTGGACATATACGCTTATTACAGCGTGCCAAGGAACTTGGTGATTATCTAATCGTTGGTGTAACGGGTGATGATTTTGACATGGCTCGTGGTAAAATCAATGTTCAACAATCATTAATTGAACGTGTGGAAGCAGTAAAGGCGCTTAATATTGCGGATGAAATTATCATCGAAGAGTACGAAGGACAGAAAATTGATGATATTCGCCGTTATGATGTAGATATTTTTACTGTAGGTTCTGATTGGCGTGGTAAATTTGACTATTTAAATGAGTACTGCAAAGTTGTATATCTAGAACGTACACAGGGAATCTCTAGTACAGATATTCGAACTGGGGATAGAAAAATAAGATTAGGATTTGTAGGTGGAAACCCGACAGTTTTAACAAAATATTTCAATGAGAGCAAATTTGTTAATGGTATCGAGGTTTCAGGTGTTTATGGAAAAAATGGCACTTCTAATAATGTTCTTGAATATGTAAATACATATGAAGAATTATTAGATCAAAGTGATGCAATCTACATCGTATCAAAACCACAACACCATTATGAACAAATTCATACTGCACTTATGCATGGAAAACATGTTTTGTGTGAATCTCCGGTTACGTTAAAAAAGTCGGAATATACACAGCTACTAGAAATTGCCAAAGAAAAGAATCTCATTTTGATGGATGCTATCAAAACAGCATATGCACCAGCATATAATCGATTACTACTTTTGGTAAAAAGTGGAAAGATTGGCGATGTGGTATCAGTGGATGCTACATGTACAAGTTTAAAGGATATTAACGATCCACAGTATATTGAGGCTGGCTGGAGTAACTTTAATATGTGGGCACCTACAGCATTACTTTCTATTTTTCAAATCCTGGGGACTGAGTATAACGATTGCCAAATTTATTCTTGGTTCCCACAAGATAATCTATTTGATGCATTTACAAAAATTAATCTTCAATATAGTGGTGCGGTCGCATCCGTTAAGGTGGGTGCGCGTGTAAAATCTGAAGGTGAACTGATTATTTCTGGAACAAAGGGATATGCATATGTTCCAGCACCTTGGTGGAAGACGGATTATTTTGAGATACGATACGAAAATGCCGAGAATAATAAGAGATACTTCTATCAATTAGATGGTGAAGGAATTCGATATGAGCTTGTTTCGTTTGTTCGATCAATCGTCAAACAAAGAAATGGATCATATATTGAAAGTAAAGTATCAGAAGCCATTACAGATATTACTGAAAAGTTTTATGATAAGAAACAAACAATTCTTTTAAAAGAAACAAATGGATAAACAGTACTACCATAATAAGTTTTATTAGAAAAACAAGAACGTTATTCTAAGAGGGTTGTATTCCATTAGCGATATGCACGCAAAAGCCTTTTGATGTTTCTGTATAACGTAAGGGACATTTTTGAGGCTTTTTCTATTATGTAACTTGTTGGCTTTTGGTTATACGCGTATGACAGTGTATAACTTGAGAAATCTATAAATCTTTACTCGCGAGGATGATTAGGTTAGGAAGATTTACGGTTGCTCATTTATTAGGAATAGTCTAAAATTTACTAGATAGAATGAGAGAACTATGATACCTGACTTTAGAGTTAAACATTAAAAAATGGTGTAAAACTACAGATTAGAATCTATAGTTCAACACCTTTTTTAGTTTTGTTGGAGATAAAAAATAATTGTCTAAAGGTAATCCTGTCATGTCTGATAATTCGGTAATGAAGTTGGTTCCTATGGATATGTTTGTATAACTGTCTTCTCCTTCAACGAACTGGAATGCTTTGTAGAATTCATTCAGCTCTGAAGAGGAATATTTGTTTTCCAAGACTTTAAATTGAAATATTCTCTGCAGCAGTACAGTAAGATAACATATTAAGAAATGTCCCTTGATCGTATTCTCAAGCTGTAAATAAACAGGTCTTGCATCTAGGTCTGATTTCATGATTCTGAATGATTCTTCTATCCTCCACAGGTTGTGGTATGTTTCATATATCTGTCTGGCATCCACCTTTGTTTCAGATGTGACAAGCATATTGTAACCGGCCAGTTTCAAGTCATTATCTATCGTTTCCTGATTGATGATGGCCTTTACTTTATCTTCTGCTTCTTCTCCGTTTGAAGTAGATCTGAAAGTGACATATTTTGCGCTTTCCCCATATTCATTTTTCTTTACAAGTGATACGGACAGACCTTTGGCTTTTTCTACAAGCTTGTTTATTTCATATTTGTGTTTTCTTGCCAGTGTCGGATTGTATGTGACGACTCTTTTTTCTTTGATGTTTACTTTTTTCTTTTTTCCGCTTTCATCTGTATATGTGTATGGAAATTTATCGATACATTCTTTACAGTAATAAATGATCTTGCCATTTCTGTCCTTGATTGCTTTGTAGTCATTAGGTAGTAGAACCCATACCTTTTCTGTTTCAGGCAGCTGCTTGACTGATTTGGAAAAGAGATATCCATCGCCGTTTGCCAAAGCTGAAAGTATATTCTCTGAACAGTTCAGTCCCTTGTCAGCTACCCGTATCGTTTTTCCGTGTACTTCATGTCTTTCCTTCAAGTCTTTCAGTACATCTTTCAATACAGGCTTTTCTGATTCATTTCCAGGATACAGCTTCATACCAACAGGAATTTGATTCGCATCCAGCAGTAAGCCCAGCCCAATGACAGGAGCTTTCCTGTTTTCTTTGCTTGGACCCTTTCTTCTGAAGTCATCTTCTCTGTCAATTTCAAAATAGAAGTTTGTACAGTCAAAATAGGTGATAGCAGTATCTATGGAATATTTGTCTTGGACTCTCGAAGTGAACAGTTCAACAATTTTCTCATAGTCATTTCCATAAAATGCCAGGGCACTCAATAGTTGATCGTAGTTGAATGCATAAGGAATATGAAGCTGAGGAAGGATTTCATAATATGTTTTGTATTTACTGCAGGGAGAAACACAACGAGCATATACAAGAAGAGAAAGAACTTCATAAAGTTCAAATTCAAAATCGGTAGTGAATTTATACAGATCAATAAACTTCTTGATATCAAGATCTTCAAGAATGGATTTCAAAGGGAAATAGCCAAGATATCTTCTTGGAGAAACGGAAGTAATTTTCTTGATCTTATCTTGCTTGTTATACAGATTCATTTTTTCTACTTCATCTTTGTAGAAAGCAACAGGATCATCAATACCGGCAGCTTTCAGTTTAGAAACAGAACCAAGAGACCTGATACAACGATGTTTGGTACCTTTGGTAGCAGGAGAATAAAAAGATTCATAAACAGCGAGATACGTATTGTTTTGTTGTTTAGCAACCTTAAGGAAATAAGCCATAAAACACCCTCCTATATAATACACCATTACACCATTAAAAGGAATAGATAAAAATGAATTTGTCAAGTTTTTGAACAATAAGAAAAGCCCATCAATACTGGACTTGAATTACTTTATTAAAAATGTGCTCCTAAAGATTAATGGTGCTAACTTCTAAACACGGGGTTAGGAAGATTTACGGTTGCTCATTTATTAGGAATAGTCTAAAATTTACTAGATAGAATGAGAGAACTATGATAAATATCCTATTACTTTTATTTATATTATTACGTCCGTTTTATGTCAGAGCATCGGGGCAGGTTCAACCTGCAGATGGTTTTCTCATGCTCTATTTTTTTTGCATAGTATATAGAGATTATAAAGCACAAGTTTTAATGCCGAATCTAAAGAAGAATAAATTATTTTACATCTTTTTAGTCTTTGCGGTTATGATAAATGCTTTTTATCACAAGGTTGTTCCAGACCCTCAATTTATATATTCGTCCTTATATCTTGTATATATGGGAGTTTTAGTCTATTCCTATGACAGTGGAATTAATAAGGAATTGATAGATCAGATTCGATATATTCTATATGCAAACGTAGTTATCCAATTTTTGGTTTATTTTAGTGGTTTGGGCAAAGTGTACTATGAACTGTGGGAAACAGGAGCCACAAGATATATGGGAACCTTCACGGATCCTAATCAGCTTGGTTTCTATGTATTTATTGCCCTTGTACTAGCGTATTTAACAAAACACGAAAAAGTTGATACATATTTATTTCCAATTACAAGTGTAATGGGTATATTCCTTATTATTCAAAGTAAGTCTTTATCAGCATTATTGGGATTAGCTGTTCTATATGCTCTTGCTTTTCTACGTTTTATTAGTGAAAAATTCCATATTAGTAAAGCAATTCTTTGCTTAGTTCTAATCCTGACTGCAAGTGGAGTTGGTTATTATTTTTGGCCATCATCAGATTTCCGCATTGAAAATGTGGAATACACAACTTTGAATCGTATTCGCTATAAAATTTATAATATTATCTATGCAGATGGAATCAAAGATATATTACGAGAGCGTGCTGCTGAAAAGATTATTACTTATCCAGAGTATTTTATATATGGGGCAGGAGAAGGGAATTACGAGCGCTATTATCCAGAGCCAATCAATGAGATTCATTCCTCATTTATTAATCTATTCTTCTGTTATGGAATCATCCCGTTTACAATATTAATGGCTTGGTTTAAGAAACGGTTAAAGAGATTAGATACAGTCAGTTGGATATGTTTTATAACGATAATGGTAGAAAGTACATTCTTAGTAAATTATCGTCAGGCATTATTTTGGATATTATGGATTACATTATTTTATCTAAATGAGGATAAGAACAGTGATACATCTATGGTAATCCATAGTTGAACTTAAATTTGTGAGAAAATGTGAAATAAATAGGCGGTTTTTGTTATACGGTGATGTGTTGTATAATCACTATGGTGAAATTTAACTGGAGAATACATATGTCAGAAAAAAAGAAAAAAAGTAAACTGAATATTTCCTTAGTAACTTGGGTAATTGTATTTGCTGGGTGTATTCTCTTTGATACAGTTGTTTTTAGATTAGCATTCCTTCCACTTCGTTGGAGAGCAATGATTATTGTCGCTTCATTAGCGATAGCATTGTTCGCTTTAATTCTTTCATTACTACGTTTTAAATATAGAAGAGTTCAAAAAGAGGATGGAAGAATTGTAAAGAAGAAATCGAGAAAGAATTATGTGGTATTGACAATCAATACCATTTTGGCAGTTACATTTATTGTTTCCTCAGTTTACATTTATAATACAAATCGCAGTTTGATGAATGTGTTGAATGCAAATAACGCTTCCAATACAACACATTATGAAATAGTTGCGCTTAAATCAGAATATAAGGAACAACATAAAGACATATTCCAAGACACAACGACTTCAGATAAGATAAAGGATTACTTCGATAAGATAATTGCTGCCCAGTCTGCTTCGGATCAAAAAAATCAAGATAAGGCAATTGCATGGATTGACGAAACGCTTGATACAAAACTTAAATTTGATAAGAAAAAAACAATTATTAATGCGGTTGAAGCACTCTATAACAATGAAGCGTCTGCACTTCTCATTAATACAACATATAAGTCAGCTTTGAAGAATTACGAAAAGTTCAGCAATTTTGAGAATGAAACGATTGTACTTGCGAAAATTGATATTGAAGCAGAAGTAGTAAAGAAGCCTAAAGCTGAGGATACTGCTCCATTTACAGTGTTTGTTGGCGGTAACGATGAGTATGGTATGTTGATGCCGGAAGGTCGCTTCGACGTTAATATGATGGTTACTGTAAATCCAAAGACACGACAGATCTTAATTGGATCCTTTGCGCGTGACTCTTATGTACCTAACGTTGCATTAGGAGGTTACGATAAGTTGACGCATGCAGGCGTCATGGGCGTACAGAATGCTGTTGATACAATTAATAACTACTACGGAACAAATGCGGAAGATTACCTCATTGTAAATTTCTCAACATTCTTGAATATTATTGATAAACTCGGTGGAATAACAATTTATAACCCTGAAGAGTTTACAGGATATTGGACAGATAACTATTTTGCGGCTGGTGAAATTACTCTAGATTCTACATCAGCTTTGGAATATGTACGTGAGCGATATAACTTACCAGATGGTGATTTGGGACGTAATGTACACCAACAGATTGTCTTGAAAGCAATCATTGAAAAATTAACGAGTCCTTCAGTTATACCTAATTTTGCCGATATTCTTTCTTCACTTGCAGGCTCATTCTTAACAAATGTTGACATTTCTAAGATTAATCAATTAGCTGCTCAAACACTGGATGAGGGTATTAAGTGGGAGATTATTACAGCTCATGTAGGCGGTACAGATGGAATGGAATACACAGCCTCTGCTCCAAACGAGTTACTATCTGTTGTTTATCCAGACCAAGCTGAGAAAAATGCATATCAATATCAATATAATCTCATGATGAATGGACAACCAATTCCAACTGAAAATACGTCATCATCTAATACAGAGTCAAATACCGGTCCTAAAACAACTGACACTACAACAGGTACAGTTACAATTAAGACGGATGCTTTAAATATTAGAAGTGCACCAAGTATTAATGGTGCAGTTGTAGGTACTGCTACGAATGGACAAAAGTTTTACGTAAAAGAAATAAAGCAAGCAGATGGATATACTTGGTATTGTATCCAAGATAACCAATGGGTTGCTGATCAAAATGGTACATTATTAACATTCAAGAGTAATTAATCGGAGGATCATATGGGTACTAGGGTTTTAATTACGGGTGCTGGTTCCTACATCGGTGAGAAAGCTAAGACTTATCTAACTGAAAAGTATGGATATCAGATTGATACAATTCCAACACAGAATTATGAACCGAAAAAAGAAAACTTTATAGGATATGATGTTGTATATAACGTTGCTGGAATTGCACACATTAAAGAGACGGACGAAAATTATCAACTTTATTATGTGGTTAATAGAGATTTGGTAGTTAAAATCGCAGAATGTGCAAAAGCAGCTGGTGTTAAACAATTCGTTATGCTTAGTACAATGTCTGTTTATGGAAAGACAATTGGCCATATTACAAAACAGACAAAAGAAGATCCTCAGAATGCATATGGGAAGTCGAAGTTAGAAGCAGATCATCTGATTTCTAAATTAGCAGATGAAAATTTCAAGGTCGCAATCTTGAGACCGCCAATGATTTATGGAAAAGACTGCAAAGGAAACTATCAAAGCTTACGTAAGTTTGCGTTGAAGTCACCGATTTTCCCAGACTATACAAATAAGAGAAGTATGCTGTTTGTAGATAACCTATCAGAATTCGTTCATCAGGCTATCACTAATCAGATGGAAGGAATCTTCTTCCCGCAGAATAAAGAGTATGTAAATACAAAGGAAATGGTTGAAGCAATTGCAAAAATCCATGGTAAAAAAATTTGGTTTACAAAAGTGTTTAATCTTGTGATTAAGCATATACAAAAAGGTATTGTTTCAAAGGTATTCGGTGATTTAACCTATGAAAAAGTTGATTTGGTAGATTGTTATAGCTTCCAAGAAACAATTGATAAAACAGAAAACTAAAATAACAGTACGGAGGATGTTATGGAACAAAACAATAAGGCAATATTAGATTTGGATGAGGATATGGAGTTAGATCTTCGCACATTAATCCACAATATTTTCAATAAGAAATTCTGGATTATTGGTGCTGCTATTTTAGGCATGATTGGTGGCATTGCATTTGCAAAGATTAAGAAAAAGCCAACATATGATGCAGGCTTTTCGATGTATGTTATCTCTGAAAAGGATGAAAATCAGATTACCGTTAATGAAAGCGCAGATGTTTTATTGAAAGTAAATACTGCTGGAGAATTACTTAAGAGCGGTGACATTCTGAATGAGGTTATTCAGAATACAAACCTTTCTGAAGAAGAAGCACAGACTTTGCGTAGTACTGTAAAGCCTTCAGTGAAAACACAGACACAAATTATCGAGGTCGTTGTAAGTATGTCGGATGCAGAGACTACAGAGAGAGTTATCAAAGAACTCGCTAAGGTTGCACCTGAGAAAATCTCTCAACTAATGAAGGGCCAAGCGACTGTAAAGATTGTAACGCCCCCTGGAAAAGTTCGTGTTACTCCAGTTTCGTTGAAGAGCTTTGGACTAAAAGGATTTATGGCGGGATTTGGATTATCTTTCTTAATCGTAGTTGCCTTATCGTTATTTGATCATCAGTATCCAAAGAAAAAGTCTGATGAATAACTAAGGAGGCTGTTAAGAATAGTATGAAGAAAAATAGTTTACTATCAAGCATGCTAAATAAGATCCAACACGTATCGATTGCGATGGCTCTTTTAGATGCGGCAATCATTGCAGGAAGTTATTTCTTTGCATTAATGATTCGCTTTGATTTCCATTATTCATGGATTGATCGTTATTACACAACAGGGTATGCCAGTGTCATAATTTGGTATATCCTAATTGACGTTATAATGTTACACATGTTCCACCTATACCAATCAGTATGGAAGTTTGCTGGTGCATATGAGTTATTACGTTCCGTTTATGCATGGGTATTTGCACAAGCAGGTGTATTTGTGGCCTATCTAATCACCGATATTCAAATGCCGGTTTCCTTCTATATTATTGGTGGATTATTATCTTTCGGCTTTACAACAATGGTACGTTTTATGTACCGTGCGTTAAGCGTATTCAAAGATTACGGTGTATCCGATGATGCAATTGTAGAAAGAGTTATGGTTATTGGTGCTGGTGCTGCTGGACGTGAAATCATTCAGGAATATATGCATAGCACTTCCCTAAAAGCAAAGGTATTCTGCGTTGTTGATGATGATGCACGCTTGGTAAAGAAATATATCAATGGTGTTCCAATTGAAGGAACCCGTGAAGACATTCCAGATTTAGCAAATAAATATGATATTAACAAGATTATTCTAGCGATTCCGTCTGCTCCAAAGAGAGTGCAGAAGGAAATTCTAGATATCTGTTCTTCTACTTCATGTCGTGTACAGACCATTCCGGGTGTTTATCAGTTATTGAATGGCACTGTATCTATTAAGAACTTAAGAGATGTCGATGTAGAAGACTTATTAGGTCGTGATACGGTAGAAACAGACCTATCTAAGATTGGTAATTTCATCAAAGGCAAGGTTGTAATGGTTACTGGTGGCGGCGGAAGTATTGGTTCCGAGTTATGCCGTCAGGTTGCTGAGAAACAGCCAAAGACTTTGATTATCTTCGATATTTTTGAAGGAAATGCCTATTGGATTCAACTTGAGTTGAAGAAGAAGTATGGGAATTCCTTAAATTTAATCACATTAATTGGTAGTGTTCGTAACATGTCCCGTCTTGATAGCATTATGGATGAATACAAGCCGGATATTATCTTCCATGCGGCAGCGCACAAGCATGTTCCATTAATGGAAGATAGCCCTAACGAAGCAATCAAAAACAACGTTATGGGTACATACAATGTTGCGGATGCTGCAATTCGCCATAACGTAAAGTGGTTTGTATTAATTAGTACAGATAAGGCTGTAAACCCAACTAATATCATGGGTGCCTCCAAGCGTCTATGTGAAATGATTATTCAGATGATGAACCGCCGTTCTCGTCGTCTAGCACAAGAAAAGGGCTCAACAGAGTATACGAAGTTCTCTGCAGTACGTTTTGGTAATGTATTAGGATCTAGTGGATCTGTTATTCCATTATTCAAGAAACAGATTGAAGCGGGTGGACCGGTTACAGTTACAGATAAGAATATTATACGCTACTTCATGACAATTCCTGAAGCAGTTGCCTTAGTATTACAAGCAGCGTACTACGCGCAGGAATATGATGGAGATGTATTCGTATTAGATATGGGTGACCCGGTGAAGATTGATGATATGGCAAGAAAGCTCATTCGTTTGTCTGGCTATATCCCAGATGTTGATATTGAAGTGAAGTATACAGGTTTGCGTCCAGGGGAAAAGTTATATGAAGAGCGCTTGATGGATGAAGAAGGTATGCAGACTACTGAAAATAAGATGATTAGTATCGGTCATCCAATCTCCATGGACGATGATGAGTTCATGATACAATTAGAAGAGTTGGAAAAGGCAGCGAATTCTGAATCGCCAAATATTAAGCAGATTGTTTCAGATATCGTGCCGACATACGTGCCAAAAGATTAGTGAATAAGTGATATACCAGTGGAGGTAATATGAATCAAAAACATACACTTACATTCAAACAGAAATGTTATTTACCAATAAAGAGATTGATAGATTTAGTTCTGTCTGTATGCGGATTAATCGTATTGTCTCCATTATTAATTGCGATTGTCATAGCAATCAAATTAGATTCTAAAGGACCAGTTATTTTTAAACAAAAGCGTGTTGGTAAGAATAAAACATACTTTAATATCTGGAAGTTTAGAACAATGCGTACAGATGCACCTAAAGATAGGCCAACTCATTTATTATCTTCACCAGATGCGTATATTACAAAGATTGGCAAGTTCTTACGTCAAACAAGCTTAGATGAACTACCACAGATCCTACAAATTGTAGTTGGTAAGATGGCAATTATTGGACCACGTCCAGCCTTATGGAATCAATATGATTTGATTGAAGAACGTGATAAATATGGTGCAAATGATATTACACCTGGTTTGACAGGTTGGGCACAGGTAAATGGGAGAGATGAATTAGAAATCCCTGTAAAAGCAAAACTTGATGGTGAGTATGTTGAGAAGATGGGATTTATGATGGACTGTAAATGCTTTATTATGACAATCTTTAGTGTTGCTAGACACGATGGGGTTGTTGAAGGCGGTACAGGTACTATCAAAGATAAGTCAAAATAAATCGAGGATTAAATGGAAAGAAAAGTATTGATTGTAACTACAATTGCATCAATGATTAAGTACTTCTGTATGCCATTAATTGATTTACTACAGAAGATGGGCTATGAAGTACAGGTTGCGTGCAATTTTGTGGATGGAAATAACATCTCTGATGAGGAGATTGCTGATTTCAAAAGGGAATTAACAGAAAAGAATGTGGTATATTACCAAATCCCTTTTTCACGTAAAATCACCGATCCTAAAAATTATCAGTGTTACAAACAGTTAAAGCAAATTGTAAAACAAGAAAAGTTTTCTTTTATCCATTGTCATACACCAATCGCAAGCTTAATCGCAAGACTTGTAGGACGTAGTACACATACAAAAGTGATGTATACAGCACATGGTTTCCATTTTTTCAAAGGTGCTTCAAAGAAAAACTGGGTACTACTGTATCCGGCTGAGTGGTATGCGTCATTTATGACGGATATCTTAATTACAATCAATCAAGAAGATTACATGCGTGCAAAGAATCACATGCATGCAAAACATACGATGTATATCCCTGGTGTAGGAATCAATTTAAATAAGTTTGGTAAAGTGCAAATCGATGTAAAAAAGAAGCGTTCAGAATTAAATATTCCTACGGATTGTACGTTATTGCTTAGCGTTGGAGAACTCAATGAAAATAAGAATCACCAACGAGTAATCCATGCATTAACACAGCTACCGGAGAATGTACATTACGCAATTGTTGGTATTGATCATCTAGATGGTTATAACCAAAAGCTTGCGGAAGAGTTAAAAGTGGCAGATCGTGTTCATATACTTGGTTATCGCAAAGATGTATCAGAAATTTATGCGATGTCAGACATCTTTGTATTCCCATCCTATCGCGAGGGATTATCAGTAAGTTTAATGGAAGCAATGGCAACAGGACTTCCATGTGTTGTAAGTAAGATACGTGGAAATTCAGATTTAATTGATGAGAGCCGGGGAGAATTGTTTGATCCACATTCGACACAAAGTTGTCTCATGGCAATTCAAAAAGTGTTAGATGGTGATTGGGCAGGTTATAAAGCCTCTAATCAGTTATTTATTCAGAATTTTTCGCTAGATGCAGTTATGGCGAAGATGAAAGAAATTTATTCATTAATCGAAAAAGATTAAGTAAGGGAGGATTGAATGAGTCAATATAAAGTATCTGTTATAATGGCCAGTTACAATGGTGAAAAATATATTTGTGATGCGATTCAATCTCTTTTAGACCAAACTTTTCAAGATTGGGAATTGGTGGTTTGTGATGATTGCTCAACGGATAACACGTATCAGATTTTAAAGGGATATGCAGAAAAGTATCCAGATAAATTCCAAGTACTTCATAATGAGAAGAACTTGCGTTTAGCTGCGTCTTTAAATCGTTGTATTGAATATACACGTGGCGAATATATTGCACGCATGGATGATGACGATATTTCATTACCGGAGCGTTTTGCGAAGGAAGTAGAATATTTGGATGCTCATCCAGATGTATCTCTTGTATCTGCAAACATCAAACTATTTGATGAGGATGGCATCTGGGGTGTTAGAACGTGTTCTGTTGCGTTGAATGCACGCAATATCTACCGTTATCATCCTATTGTTCATCCAACTGTGATGATTCGAAAGAAGGATCTTGTTGAAGTGAGTGGATATACGGTTTCACCTTTAACAAGTCGTACAGAGGATTATGACCTTTGGTGTAAGCTAATGTATGCAAATAAGAAGGCATACAATCTAGATGAGATTGTTTTAAACTATCGTGAAAATCGTACTTCAATGAAAAAGCGTAAGTTTCAATTCCGCATTGACGCTTGTAAACTGGCACTTTATTGGAGAAAGAAATTAGGATTGCCAGTCAGTGAAAACTATTATGCGTTTAAGCATATTCTTCACGGACTCGTACCGCAGACACTCATCCGTTATTATCACAAGAGAAAGTTTGGTAAGAACCTATGATGTCAAAAATTCATACAACAAAATATCGTGTAATAGGTGTGTATATAAATCTAGTATTACTAGCATTCAGTTTGTTTATAGCCTTTGGACTGAGGGTTGATAGTCTTCGTTTCTGGGGGCTGTATGGTTTTTTTGTGAGTGCGATTTTATTCATTCTATATGCAGCGATTAACCAAAAAATCTTTACTGCGTTTTCTTTGTTTTTTATCTCATTTTGTGTTTTTCAATTTGGACAATTCTACCTATATGGATTAGGAGTCCAATATGATTATGTATTTCAGCATCCCTTTTACTCACAATTTGCATCAAAAAATGATGTTTTAATAGTAGCTAAATTTACGCTTTTATCAATTCAGGCATTAATGCTTGCTGGTATACTTGTTGGAGTTAAAGAACAACAGTTCATATTATCGGATGATATGAATACGGATTATCTTAAAAAAGTAGGTAAATTCCTCTTTTGGATTTCATTGCCGGCTTCACTTATTATGACTTCTGTACAAGTTTTGTTTGCTGTTCGATATGGTTATGAAGCACTTCGCATAGGAAGTACAGCAGATTTCATTGCTAAGCTAGGTATTTTTAATCGTATTTCTATATTTTATACACCTTCTTTGATTTTGCTGTGGATTCTAAATTCAAATAAGAGAAAGACGCAGATTATATATGAATTGCTGATGATTATTCACATCCTTGCATATCTTGTAGTGGGTCAACGAACCATTGGCTTAGGATTGGCAGGTACATTAATGTTATTAAAAATGAACAGTGCCAAAAAAATCAAGCCACATATATTAATACTAATTATTTTTGCAGGTTTAGGATTGATGGTTTTAGCATCCTATATTGGGGAAGCACGTTTAGTTGATTCTACGGCGAGCACTCCAAGTTCAGCTTTTAGAGGAGTAATTAACTTTATTGGTAGCTGTGGGTGGTCTTGCTTTCCACTAATGGTAATTGTTGGTGCAACACCGAATTCGATTGCTTTTTCCAACGGTTTATCATATCTTGCATCTATCATGGTTTTTTTTCCGACGTTTGTAGATCCAAGTGGATTATTACATGCCATCACAAATACGGTAAATGAAGGTTGGCTAACGCAGTACACAAAAGCAACATTTGGTATTGGTTATAGTTTGACGGCGGAAGCATACTATAATTTTGCGTGGTTTGGTATTATTACTATCTTTATAATAGGGATTCTTGTAGCATTGGTGCTTAATTGTACAAAGAACGACTTAACACCATTTCGTTACTATGTACAGATGTCTATGACATATGCACTATTTACCTTACCTAGACGAGGTGTCTATGAGTTATTTAATTATTTGTTTTACTTTGTGTTTATATTTTGGCTATTTACAAAAATCAGTAAAATGTGTTTCAAGAAGAGTATCTTGACCAAGTAAGGAGTTTTTATGGGTAATATCAATGAACGTGTCGGTAGTGCTGCAAAATGGTCTATCTTCACGGAAATTATTGTAAAAATTATATCTCCTATTACAAATATGATTCTAGCACGTATTCTGGTGCCAGAAGAATTTGGCGTTGTTGCGACAGTGACGATGATTGTATCCTTTGCGGATATTTTTACAGATGCAGGATTCCAAAAATATGTAGTACAACATCAGTTTAAAACAAAGGAAGATGAAGATTTATCAACTTGTGTAGCATTTTGGACAAATATTTCTGCTTCTCTTCTACTATGGTTATTCATTTTTATCTTTTCAAATCAGTTAGCAGAAATGGTTGGCAACCCAGGTCTAGGTTCAGTTATTTATATTGGTGCTGCAATTTTACCACTTACTTCATTTAGCAGTATTCAGACTGCATTATTTCGTAAACATCTAGATTTCAGGGGAATATCATATGCACGCATAGCAGTTAAAATTGTACCGCTAGTAGTTACAATTCCACTTGCATTGATGGGCTTCTCATACTGGGCACTTATAATTGGTAACATTGTAGGTGAGTTATGCAATGCTGTTTTATTAACGTATCTATCAAGTTGGAAACCTAGATTTGTGTATAGTTTTGATAAGCTTAAAGAAATGATTGTATTCTGTGGGTGGACATTATTAGAAACAATATCCGCATGGATGGTGTCAAATATTGGTATCTTCATTATTGGTAAAACTTTTAATGACTATTATCTTGGTATATATAAAACCTCTACAACGATGGTTTCTCAGATTACATCCATCATATCGGCAGCGACAATTAGCGTATTATTCTCTGCTTTGTCACATCTTCAGGATGATAGAGAAGAATATAAAAAAATATATTATAAATTTCTGCGGTATATTGGATTGCTTGTCATCCCATTGGGTGCGGGAATTTTGATATATCGTGATGTTGTTACAAATATTCTATTAGGTAGCCAGTGGAAAGAAGCGTATCTGCTCATTGGTTTTTGGGGATTCATTCTTTCTGAGAGTGTTATTTTCCATGATATGAGTGGAACGATAACTCTATCCCAAGGAGAACCTAAACTATTATTTGCCAATAATATGATACAAGCAATTTTGATGATTCCTGCACTGTATATTAGTGCAAAATATGGATTTGTAGCATTGGTGATAACAAGTTGTGTGGTTCGTATCCAATTACCAATTGTACAAACTTTATTTGCACAAATGGTATCAGACATCACAGTTCTTGAGATTTTTAGGACAATTAAGAGCTATGTTATTGCAACAATGGTGATGAGCGTTATGGCATTACTTATGAGATGCTTTATATCGAATGGTATCTTATTATATCTTTCGATTTTCCTATGTATCATAATTTATTTTGGAATGTTATGGGTACAAAAAGATAGTAGAGAAATGATTACAAATATACTGAATATTACAAAAGCAAAGTTACTGCATAAATAGGTTGATGGGGAGGATTTAAAATATGAAGGTGATTAGTTGTGCTTCTTATCATGGGACAGGATCCAGTGCAATTACAGATTTTTTGAGTGAATTTAATAATATCTATTCGATGACAAATTATGAATTTCGTTTTGTACAAGATCCAGATGGTATCTCAGATTTAGAATATAATCTAGTAGAGAATCATAATCGTCATAATTCAGGACATGCATTAAAAAGATTCAAAAAATTAACGGATTTTAATGCAGGTACGAAGTTTAATAAGAGATATGAACCTTTCTTTGATAATCAATACAAGAAGATATCATATAAATATATTGATCGTTTGACCGATTTTACTTTTAAAGGATATTGGTTCTATGATTTATATGATAAGGGAAGATTTTATTATTATTTAACACGTCTTCCGGAAAAAATCATGAGTAAGCTACATGGTAGTCCTGAGGATGTTGTTTTTACAAACCCATTGCCAAATGAGATTACTTATTGTTCGTATCCGACCGAGGAACAATTTTTAACATATACAAGAGAATATATCAACGAGTTATTAACAATTGCGAACAAGGAGCACAAACCATATTTAATGGTCGATCAAATTGTACCGCCATCAAATATCAAACGATTTATCAGATATTTTAATGATATTAAAGTGGTAGTTGTGGATCGTGATCCACGTGACTTGTATATTCTTGCTAAATATATGTGGAAAGATCCGGTTGTCCCTTGTGAAAGTGTAGATCTATACTGTAAATGGTTTGCATATATTCGAAAACATAGAAAAACAGAAGTGTATGATCCAAAGTATGCAATCTTAGTCCAGTTTGAGGATTTGATTTATAAGTACGATGAAACAACAACAAGAATTATGGACTGGTTAGGTTTAACAAAGGAACAACATGTTTCTCCAAAATCTGGGTTTGATCCAGCAAAATCTATAAAGAATACGAAACTATGGATCAGTAATCCACAATACCAAAAAGAAGCAGATGAGATTGCAGAGAAATTGCCGGAATATTTATATAACTATGTGGAGTAGACCATGAAAAAGCGAATTGTTTTTGTATTAAATAATCTTCAATACGCAGATGGTGTTGCAAGAGTTTTAGTGGAGCTATGTAATTTTTTAGATGAAAATATTTTTGATATTACGATTATTTCAATTTATCGATGTGATGCAAACTTTGTGAAACTATTGAAACCACATATACATATACAAAAAACTTTGGGATTTTATTTTAGAGGATTAGATAAGATTGTAAATGCAATGCCAATCCACTTCTTATATCAAAAGATTGTAGGTGGAAATTATGACATTGAAGTTGCATTCCAATATGGACTCGCAACAAGAATGATTGCTAACTCTACGAATCGAAAGGCAAAACACTATGCATGGATGCATGGTTATGATGAAGGACTAACATTAGGAAAGGAATATCCTAAGTTTGATGAGGTTTTCTGTGTTTCCAAATTCAATGCAGAACGTTTACGAAAAGAGTCTCATGGTACCATCAATGTTAGTTGTTGTTACAACATCATTGATGAAGATAAGCTTTTAGAATTATCAAAAGAAGAAATTGGTGAATATCTATCTACTAAACCGATATTTGTAGCAGTAGGTAGACAAACGCCGGAAAAAGGTTTTTTACGTCTTGTCGATGTTGCAAATCGTTTGAAGAAAGGTGGATATCAATTTTCTCTTTGGCTTATTGGGGATGGTGTTGAACATCAACAGTTGGTAGATAAAATCAATCAAGAAAAATTAGAAGATACTGTTAAGCTGTTAGGGATTCAATCCAACCCACATAAATTTACGTCAAAGGCGGATGTCTTTATATGTTCTTCATTTAGTGAGGGATATAGTACAGCTTGCGTAGAAGCTATATTATTAGGAATACCTGTCATATCGACTGCCGTGAGTGGCGCTCAGGAAATTATTGATGATAGTCAGTGTGGGATTGTATGTCAATTAGATGATGATAGCTTGTATGAAGCCTTGAAGCATGTATTGGACAACCCAGAAGTGATTCCTGCATGGAAGAAGATTTTAGAAACAACAAGGTTAAGATTTGCATCGGCTGTACGCGGAGAAAGAGTAAGTCATATATTTATAAAATAAATCAACATAAAAAATCATTTGTGATTTATTTAACTGTAGAGTTAAGGATATCGAGGTGGGTGCACATACAATTTCTTGGTATCCTTTTTGATTGAGAATGAGAATGTTGCGTGGGATAAAATATAACTTGGTTTTTACTGTCTATAAAATCAGCTTAAGTTTCAAAGTAAACGCAACACGATAAGCAAAGGCAACAGATAACGAACTAATGTAGTCATTATCAGATGATTTTTTAATCTATAATGACTCTTTTTAATGGTAATATGGTATCTTCTATGTAGGGATACTTGCTTTTTGGGCGCAATGAAAACAACTGAAGGGTTTAGGTGTCAACTAAACGCAACAGTTCAGTTTGTGTAAGTCGAGTATCCGTTGGACTTCGGGGACCTATTGAATTAGGTCTAGGCTTAGATTGACTTCATCTGGATCGATTGGTGTTAATCCAAGCTTTTTTATTGTTTTGAGTTCTGCTCTAGTGAGACATTCAAATGGTGAACGACCATCCAATGAGTCACGCTTGACGGAATTGATATGGCTCATCATTAGATTTACCTTTTCTTGTGTAAGGTCGTTAAAGGAAGTTCCTTGGGGCAGATATTTTCGAATATATTCATGATTCTTTTCAATACGCCCCTTTTGTTGGGAAGCACGGGAATCACAATAAAATATACGACAGCGCTGTACGTTGCGTGTACCATGTTCCAAGGAAATGGGGTCCTTGAATTCAGGACCGTTGTCCGTAAGCACTACACGGAACATAGTAGCGAACCTTGCAAAGCCGATTTTCCTTTGGATGTAGTCGAATACTTCTGTTACAGAAGCTTGTGTATTTCTATTCCTTAGGAAGGCAAACATAAATTTACTCTTACGTAATAGTAGGGTTAGAAGTACCTTTTCGCCGACACCTTTCTTACCGATGACGGAATCCATCTCAGCGATATTAGCTTTCGGATGTTGGGCAATGAATTCCTGAAAGGC
Source organism: Solobacterium moorei (assembly GCF_036323475.1). Classification (GTDB taxonomy): domain Bacteria; phylum Bacillota_I; class Bacilli_A; order Erysipelotrichales; family Erysipelotrichaceae; genus Bulleidia; species Bulleidia moorei. The sequence goes on along the minus strand of NZ_AP028934.1, from coordinate 2,255,469 downwards.
AGTATAATCGCGTCCCACACGGCACGATTGATTGTCTATCATTGTGTTATCGCCACGTTTGATATTCTTTTTGGAGAGCGGATAGCGAACTCGCTTGGGAAGATCTATATTGCGGATGGTGAGTTTATTGTCATTGACATAGCGGTAAAAAGTAGAACGGGATATTCCCATCTGTTCGCCATGAGTGGAGAATACGTGGGCGACGGTTTGCCTTTGGTCACGAATCAAAGGTGTGACGAGATTATCGAGAAATCTCAGACCTTTTTCCCCAGTACGGATCTTCTCTCTAGACAGATGAAGAGTAGATTCATAAGCACTATGTGCCTGTGCAGGGATGTAGCGATACTTTCTCTTTTTGCATGCAGAGAAACGAGGACAGCCATTGCATACCCAAGGGGCCTTCATGATTCGGCTGCAGGTAGGAGCGAGAGGATGAAAGACAGAGTATTCATCAAGGATCCTATGCTTTTCAAGTTCTCTGGAAACAGTAGAAGCAGAGGCATTCAAAGCGGCAGCTATCATGCGCATGGAATGATTTTGTCTGACATGCATAAGGATATTGATACGGTCTTCGAGTGTGAAATGTTTACCTGACATAAATGTTTTCTCCTGGTATCTAAAATAGGAGTCCAACGGATACACAGGAATAAAGATAACATGTCACATGTTAACGCAACAGAGTGTTGCGTTTATGTTGAAACTTAACTGTCTATAAAATCAGCGGTTGGAAGTGCAATAAACACATTTATTTATGATATAATCATTACGAATAATTTTTTGGAGATTAGAAATGAAAATAGACTTGATAAAGGAAAGTTATGTAAATATCTCTGGTAATATTTATGATTCAGATTTTATAAATTTAGCAAATATTAAAGATGGAAAAATAAATTTTGATGAGAATACTCTATTTCTTTCTGAAAGTAAAAAAAAGAAGTTAAATGAACAAAGCATAGAGAAGAATCTTGAATGTATATATATATTTAATTGTAATGGCTCTTATGGTTTAGTTGCATCTCTTCCAATCGAAGAGTATGTGGATGAAAGAATCAAATGCCATGAATTGATTCTGCCAGATACTGTACAAGGAATGATTGCAAATTCTCACATTTATAACGCTGAGACTGCACCTGTTTTGGTGACACATCAAAAAAAGATAGATTTAAAAGAAATTGTGTCATCAGGGACATTTGCCCAGAAATATGAGTATGAACAAATCACCTTGTTTAAATTTATTGGTGATGAAGCAAAAAAGATACTAGAACAGTATGATGATATTGAAACAATGTATGTAGCAGATGGGCATCATCGTCTATATACAACATCAATGGTACGTAATAAAAAAAGTATCCTAACTTGCTTTTTGGGATTTTCAGAAATCAAGATTTTACCAATCAATAGAGTTATAAAAAACGTTGATGCCTCCTCTTTTGAAAAAGCGAAGAATTTTATGGTAAATATGCTTGGGGTTTTACCTGATGGTGAATTGTCGAAAGGATATGTCAAAATTACATATCAGGATGATTCATTCTTAGTAAAATTAAAAGTTGTAGAGGGTGATTTATTTTGGAATAATGACGTTTATAGATTGAATACACAGATTATTTCAACAGCGTTTAGAATTTTAAATTTCTCTAATGTTGAGTATGTGATGGAATATGACTTAGAGAATAAGAGAAAGAATCTAGATAGTAAGGATGTCTTGTTGGAAGTTACAGCATTATCTCTAGAAGAATTTTCTCATCTTTCAGACAGTGGATGTATACTACCTCCTAAGTCGACATGTTTCATCCCAAAATTCCCGTCATTTTTGATTTTTAATAAATATAGATAAGGATAATGATATGCAAGGATTAATATTAGCTGCTGGAATGGGCAGTCGATTAAAAAAACTAACTGAAAATAACACTAAATCAATGGTTGAAGTAAATGGTATTTCTTTAATTGAAAGAATGTTACGTATTTTGGATTCTAAAAATTTGTCAAGAATCATTGTGGTTACAGGCTATAAGAGTGATTTCTTTATCCAATATATAAACAGTCTAAAACTAAATACAGAAATTCTTTTTATCAACAACGATATTTATGATAAGACCAATAATATCTACTCTATGTATCTTGCTAAAGATGAAATGATAAAGGAAGATACAATAACATTAGAATCGGATCTTATCTTTAACGATGAGATGATTGATACAATTTTAAATGATACTAGAGCTAATTTAGCATTAGTAGCAAAATATGAACCATGGATGGATGGTACTTGCCTCAAAATAAACGAAAAAGAAGAAATTTTAGAGTTTGTATCAGGAAAAGAATTCAACTTTCATGATGCTAATCAATACTATAAAACAATCAATATTTATAAATTCTCTAAAGATTTCTCGTCAAAAATATATTTTCCATTTTTAGAGGCATTTATGAGTACAAATGGAAAGAACGATTACTATGAAGCTGTTTTAAAAATAATAATCGGGCTTGGCAAGAATCATATTGAAGCGAAATGCATTGATGATAGTGTTAAGTGGTATGAAATTGATGATGAACAAGATTTAGATATTGCAAGTTCTATCTTTTCAAAAAATGAAGAGAAGCTTGAAAAATTTCAAGCAAGATATGGTGGATATTGGAGATATCCAAAACTTCTAGACTTCTGTTATCTTGTAAATCCGTATTTCCCTCCTCAAAAGATGATTGACGAGTTTCAGTATAGTTTTAAAACTCTCTTGGAGCAGTATCCTTCAGGATTGAAGGTAAATTCATCATTATGTGCAAAAATATTTGGGGTTTCTATTGATAAGATTGTGGTTGGAAATGGCGCTGCAGAACTAATTAAATCTGTCATGGGAACATTGCAAGGGAATGTTGGCTTTATAAGACCAACATTTGAAGAATATCCAAATAGATATGATAAGTTAAATGAAATTATCTATATTCCAAATAATGATGATTTTCGCTATGATGCAAGTGATTTAATACAGTTTTATTCCGATAAGGATATCAAGACATTGGTGCTGATTAACCCTGATAATCCAACAGGGAACTATATAAGAAAAGCTGGTGTACTTGAACTTTTGAATTGGTGTAAGGAAAAAGATATTACTTTTATACTTGATGAAAGTTTCGTGGATTTTGCCGAGGAAGAAGATTCATCCTTCATAGATGAGCAGTACTTAAATTTATATGACAAGCTGATTGTTGTAAAGAGTATCTCAAAATCATATGGAGTTCCTGGTGTAAGATTAGGTGTGCTATGTACGTCAAATACTAATTTGATTGAGCATATCAAAAAGGATGTTTCTATTTGGAATATTAATTCGTTTGGAGAATTTTATCTGCAAATTTACGAAAAATATAAGAAAGATTACGCAGCCGCTTTGGAAAATATAAAGCATGCAAGAAAAGTTTTTGTAGATGATCTTCAAGAAGTAAAGGAGTTTAGAGTTATTCCTAGTGAAGCTAACTACGTAACGATAGAAGTTCTGAAAGGTACTTCAAAAGACTTGTGTATATCAATGCTTGAAAAGAATATTTTTATAAAAGATTTGACGCCAAAGATAAGTTGGCTCAATAAGCAATTTATACGAGTTGCAATTAGAGATGAATTTGACAATGCTGTCTTTGTGAAAGCAATCAAATCGTATTATGAATCTAGATGTTCCTAATCTAGATTTTTTACTATAGGAAACGAAGTTTCCTATAATAACCATACGCTAAGCGTATGAGAAGGGAAAAGCTTAAGCGATGAAAAAAGCCTCCGTATATAATTGAATAAGGCTGACAACCGAAATTCAAAATATAAGGAGGAGATATCAATGGCAACAAAGCCAAATGACGATTCAAGTTTATCACACACGAGATGGAACTGTAAGTATCATATTGTGTTCATATCAAAGTATAGAAGAAAGGCAATTTATGGAAAATTAAGAGCAGATATAGGAGGGATATTGAGACAGTTGTGTGCATATAAAGATGTAGAAATGATAGAAGCACATGCAATAAGAGATCATATACATATGTTGGTAAAGATAGCGGTATCAAGTTTCATGGGATACTTGAAAGGCAAATCATCGTTGATGATATTTGAGAAACATGCAAATTTAAAATATAAATATGGCAATCGAAACTTTTGGGCGAAGGGTTACTATATAAGTACGGTAGGACTAAATACGAAGGTAGTAGAAGAATATATCCGAAATCAAGAAAAAGAAGATATGATACAGGATAATCTAAGTAAAAAAGAATATGTAGACCCTTTTAAAGGGTAAGCCATAGTGTGCAAACACGGTTGTCGGTCTTTTACACAAGACCCTTAAGGGTCGAAGTGTGGTAAAGGCCCTTATAGGGTAGCCTAAAAACCGCACGTTATACGTGCGGATTGTTATTTTCATAGGGATTGAGTATTTACACTTCTTATGTTGTATTTAAATAAAATTTGATAAAGCGAATCAATGCTCAATTTTCAGTGAAAGCTCCCTTTTAACGAAAGTGCCCTTTATTGAAGTGACCCCAATTAGGGCGCTTTTCCATTTACAGGTTTTGAATTTATATATTTTAAGCTATAATCTAAATAGATATTGGGCATTTTGACCGCACGAAAAGTATACTTTCAAATGAAATTTTTTTGAATTTCTCTTGAAAGCTCCCTTTGAATATAAAGAGATGGTGCTGTTAGGGTCTGATGCTAATGGAGGATAGGTGTTAGATCAACTGCCTTGGGTGAAATGGGATGAAGGCGGTTTAGTTCTAACACCTTTTCGTTTAGTACTAGTTTGGCAATGCTGTAGGGTGATTGGTAATTTAACTTCCTGCGTACATAATTATTTACCTGATTTGATACGAAATTGATGTCGTATTTTGTAAGGCTGTTCATACTGCATCCTTTTGGAATCTTCTCTCTGAAGTGCTCGTGGTTCTTTTCACATTTGCCTTTGTCATCAGAACGTCTAGGCCTTGCGAAATAGATACTGATGAGTTTTTCTCCCGTTTCAGGGTCTGTCTCAAGCGATAGTGGATCATGGAACTCAGTGCCATTATCGGTGAGTATGATAGTGAACGTATCTTTGAATAAGTCGATGCCTAAGAAACTTTTGATAGTATCAAATAGATACGTTACCTCAAACATATTCTTGTGTCGTAAGAGAAAATATAATTGAAGATTGGAACGTCTGTGTAACAGGCTCAGTACACACTTCTCATCGCTCCCTTTCTTCCCGATGATCGTATCCATTTCCCATACGTTTACATCTGGTCCTGCTGTTTCTAGGGCTGCTAGGAAGTCCTCGTATTTGCGTCCTTCGAGGAAATCGTAGTCAATCGATATAGGATGATGCCTTGAAGAACTGCGTTGCGTGTAGCGTACCTGACGTTTTAGGTCGATGTTTGAAATCCCGGGAATCTGGTGCTCACGAATGTATCTATATGCAGTAGAGGCGGATATATTCAGGTCGTTAGTATGGATAATCGTATCGATGGATTGCTTTTTAGGAATATTATTTTGAAATGCCTCCACGATAGATTTCATTTCTGCTTCGCTCTTGCGAGGTCCGGACCTCCATTCTAATTTGTCTTGCGTATATTTATCCTGTGCTATTCGTGCGATGTAGAAGTACTTGGGAAGATGACATTTATGTATGTCAGGACAACCTGAACAGACATAAGGGAATCGCTCTATTCTCTCGCAAACGGGATATGAGACGAAGTCATCACATAGCTCGTTGCAGTCCTTATGCTTACAAGACTTACAATCACCGCTTATGCAATATGTGCATAAGCGATGTTTCTTACAAGAATCTTGCCGTCCACATTTGTTCGTCTTATTCGAGTGGACACGTACGACCCTGTGTGCTCTGATTTCTTCACGTACGCATTTCTGTGAATGATTGATAGAGAGTGCTATCTGTTTGAGTTTGATGTCGGAATGATTCAATAGAACTTCTATAGATTTACGTTCTTCTAAAGATAGATGTTTATAACCGCTGGCAACCATATGATTGCCTCCTTTCTTGAACTGCCAGCACCATCTCTAAAGACATCATATTAAAAAAGGGAACCTTCACCAATAATAAAATCAAAAGAGGAACTTTCAAAAATAATTGAGGAAAGCGAATCAATTCTTATATAGGTAAATTTGACAACAGCGATTCGTTGATAATAAAATACTTTCGTAATAGCATATATTTAAATACTTATAAAGTGAGGGATTGAAGGAATGAGAAAGATTACACCAATGAACATTTTTGCGAAATTGATGATCGCATCTGTTTTTTGCTCTTCAACCGCAAAATTATATGAGGTTCATGCAACTAATGTTGCTAAATATGTTAGTAGACAGTCAAGAATTGTAAGTCCAAAACCATTATATTATGTAAATGGTGCTCTAGCTAATGGCTGGGTAGTTCACAACCCGACGGTAGATGGCTATTATTACCTGTTCTATAAAAATGGCGAACGTTTAACTGGTATGGGTGTAGATGGAAATGGTGAACATCTATTTATCAACGGTCTACTTGCCCAAGGTTTACAGGAATATGATGGGGAAGAATTTTATTATAATGATGGAAATAGATATACTGGCTTCGTGGATAATTTATATTATGTAAATGGTGCTCTAGCTAATGGCTGGGTAGTTCATAAGCCACCAGTAGATGGCTATTATTACCTGTTCTATAAAGATGGCGAACGTTTGACTGGTATGGGTACAGACGGTAATGGTGAACATCTATTCATCAACGGTCTACTTGCCCAAGGCTTGCAGACATTTGCAGGACAAGAGCGTATATATAAGGATGGCAACTATGCAAATGGCTGGGTAAATGGCATATATGCAATCAATGGATACTATGCCCATGGCTGGGTAGTTCATAACCCGCCGGTAGATGGACAGTATTATCTGTTCTATAAATATGGTGTACGACTAACGGGCAAGGGTACAGATGGTAATGGCGAGCATTTATTTATCAATGGTTTGCTTGCGCAAGGACTACAAGAATATGCCGGTGGAAAACGTTGTTATGTAGATGGTAATCTTGCCAATGGTTGGATATTTCACAAAGAGCCAATCGATGGAAAGTATTATCTATTCTATAAAGATGGCGAACGTTTGACTGGTATGGGTACAGATGGCAATGGTGAACATTTATTCATCAACGGTCTACTTGCCCAAGGCTTGCAGACATTTGCAGGACAAGAGCGCATATATAAGGATGGCAACTATGCAAATGGTTGGGTAAATGGCATATATGCAATCAATGGATACTATGCTCATGGCTGGGTAGTTCATAACCCGCCGGTAGATGGACAGTATTATCTGTTCTATAAATATGGTGTACGACTAACGGGCAAGGGTACAGATGGTAATGGCGAGCATTTATTTATCAATGGTTTGCTTGCGCAAGGACTACAAGAATATGCCGGTGGAAAACGTTGTTATGTAGATGGTAATCTTGCCAATGGTTGGATATTTCACAAAGAGCCAATCGATGGAAAGTATTATCTATTCTATAAAGATGGCGAACGTTTGACTGGTATGGGTACAGATGGCAATGGTGAACATTTATTCATCAACGGTCTACTTGCCCAAGGCTTGCAGACATTTGCAGGACAAGAGCGCATATATAAGGATGGCAACTATGCAAATGGTTGGGTAAATGGCATATATGCAATCAATGGATACTATGCTCATGGCTGGGTAGTTCATAACCCGCCGGTAGATGGACAGTATTATCTGTTCTATAAATATGGTGTACGACTAACGGGCAAGGGTACAGATGGTAATGGCGAGCATTTATTTATCAATGGTTTGCTTGCGCAAGGACTACAAGAATATGCCGGTGGAAAACGTTGTTATGTAGATGGTAATCTTGCCAATGGTTGGATATTTCACAAAGAGCCAATCGATGGAAAGTATTATCTATTCTATAAAGATGGCGAACGTTTGACTGGTATGGGTACAGATGGCAATGGTGAACATTTATTCATCAACGGTCTACTTGCCCAAGGCTTGCAGACATTTGCAGGACAAGAGCGCATATATAAGGATGGCAACTATGCAAATGGTTGGGTAAATGGCATATATGCAATCAATGGATACTATGCTCATGGCTGGGTAGTTCATAACCCGCCGGTAGATGGACAGTATTATCTGTTCTATAAATATGGTGTACGACTAACGGGCAAGGGTACAGATGGTAATGGCGAGCATTTATTTATCAATGGTTTGCTTGCGCAAGGACTACAAGAATATGCCGGTGGAAAACGTTGTTATGTAGATGGTAATCTTGCCAATGGTTGGATATTTCACAAAGAGCCAATCGATGGAAAGTATTATCTATTCTATAAAGATGGCGAACGTTTGACTGGTATGGGTACAGATGGCAATGGTGAACATTTATTCATCAACGGTCTACTTGCCCAAGGCTATAATTATTATAATGGTCAATACTGCTTCTACAGAGATGGAAATGTAGTTAACACTTATAATGATAAATATTATGTAAATGGCTCTGTTGCTAATGGTTGGATATTTCACAAAGAGCCAATCGATGGGAAGTATTATCTATTCTATAAAGATGGCGAACGTTTAACTGGTATGGGTACAGATGGTAATGGCGAGCATCTCTTTATTAACGGTTTACTTGCGCAAGGAATGCAAAATTATCCAAATGCATATCGTTTATATGAAGATGGAAATTTGGTTACTGGATTTAGAAAGAATAAGTATTATTTAAATGGTTCTGCTGCTAATGGCTGGGTAGTTCATAAGCCACCAGTAGATGGCTATTATTACCTGTTCTATAAAGATGGCGAACGTTTGACTGGTATGGGTACAGATGGCAATGGTGAACATTTATTCATCAACGGTCTACTTGCCCAAGGCTTGCAGACATTTGCAGGACAAGAGCGCATATATAAGGATGGCAACTATGCAAATGGTTGGGTAAATGGCATATATGCAATCAATGGATACTATGCTAATGGCTGGGTGAAAACCGATTCAGGAGAAGAAATCTATTTTATATATGGGAAGAATGCGTCACCTAAAACGCTTAGAGAAAATTACACAAATGAGGAGTTTATTCAAGTAATAGCGTACTATGTTCGTAAATACTCTGCTCAGTATGGTATCAAAGTTAATAGTGGAATTATTGCACAAGCAATCCTTGAAAGCAATTGGGGGAGATCATCTTTATCTGCCAAGTACCATAATTATTTTGGCCTGAAGGCGGGGCCATATTGGAAAGGAAAATCAGTTAATATGGCTACGCAGGAAGAATATGTTCCTGGAACATACACAAATGTTCGTGACAACTTTAGAGTTTATAACAGTATTGAGGAAGGGGTACGTGGATATTTTGAGTTTACGAAGTTTCCTAACTATGCAAAGATTAAAACGGCTACAACACCTGAAGAGTATTTGACTTATATTAAGCAAGCAGGATATGCGACTAGTTCAACATATGTTCAAAATACGCTTAGAGTTGTAAATACGTATAATTTAACAAAATATGATTAAAATACAGTCTACTAATTTCTAGGTTTGGTGATATAATCTGTAACTAGATATAGTAGACTTTTTAAATAAAATGCTAGTAAAACGAAGGGAATCTATATAAATATCTAAAAGAGGGTTTATTTTGTCGGCTCAATTTTCAGTGAAAGCCCCCTTTTAACGAAAGCTCCCTTTAATTGGGGTGCTTTTCCATTTACAGGTTTTGAATTGATATATTTTAAGCTATAATCTAAATAGATATTGGGCATTTTGACCGCACGAAAAGTATACTTTCAAATGAAATTTTTTTGAATTTCTCTTGAAAGCTCCCTTTGAATATAAAGAGATGGTGCTGTTAGGGTCTGATGCTAATGGAGGATAGGTGTTAGATCAACTGCCTTGGGTGAAATGGGATGAAGGCGGTTTAGTTCTAACACCTTTTCGTTTAGTACTAGTTTGGCAATGCTGTAGGGTGATTGGTAATTTAACTTCCTGCGTACATAATTATTTACCTGATTTGATACGAAATTGATGTCGTATTTTGTAAGGCTGTTCATACTGCATCCTTTTGGAATCTTCTCTCTGAAGTGCTCGTGGTTCTTTTCACATTTGCCTTTGTCATCAGAACGTCTAGGCCTTGCGAAATAGATACTGATGAGTTTTTCTCCCGTTTCAGGGTCTGTCTCAAGCGATAGTGGATCATGGAACTCAGTGCCATTATCGGTGAGTATGATAGTGAACGTATCTTTGAATAAGTCGATGCCTAAGAAACTTTTGATAGTATCAAATAGATACGTTACCTCAAACATATTCTTGTGTCGTAAGAGAAAATATAATTGAAGATTGGAACGTCTGTGTAACAGGCTCAGTACACACTTCTCATCGCTCCCTTTCTTCCCGATGATCGTATCCATTTCCCATACGTTTACATCTGGTCCTGCTGTTTCTAGGGCTGCTAGGAAGTCCTCGTATTTGCGTCCTTCGAGGAAATCGTAGTCAATCGATATAGGATGATGCCTTGAAGAACTGCGTTGCGTGTAGCGTACCTGACGTTTTAGGTCGATGTTTGAAATCCCGGGAATCTGGTGCTCACGAATGTATCTATATGCAGTAGAGGCGGATATATTCAGGTCGTTAGTATGGATAATCGTATCGATGGATTGCTTTTTAGGAATATTATTTTGAAATGCCTCCACGATAGATTTCATTTCTGCTTCGCTCTTGCGAGGTCCGGACCTCCATTCTAATTTGTCTTGCGTATATTTATCCTGTGCTATTCGTGCGATGTAGAAGTACTTGGGAAGATGACATTTATGTATGTCAGGACAACCTGAACAGACATAAGGGAATCGCTCTATTCTCTCGCAAACGGGATATGAGACGAAGTCATCACATAGCTCGTTGCAGTCCTTATGCTTACAAGACTTACAATCACCGCTTATGCAATATGTGCATAAGCGATGTTTCTTACAAGAATCTTGCCGTCCACATTTGTTCGTCTTATTCGAGTGGACACGTACGACCCTGTGTGCTCTGATTTCTTCACGTACGCATTTCTGTGAATGATTGATAGAGAGTGCTATCTGTTTGAGTTTGATGTCGGAATGATTCAATAGAACTTCTATAGATTTACGTTCTTCTAAAGATAGATGTTTATAACCGCTGGCAACCATATGATTGCCTCCTTTCTTGAACTGCCAGCACCATCTCTAAAGACATCATATTAAAAAAGGGAACCTTCACCAATAATAAAATCAAAAGAGGAACTTTCAAAAATAATTGAGGGTTTATTTTGTCGCGTCAGATTTGGGAATAGAATAGGAAGATATAATATACGATATAGTAAAAGAATGATACAATCAACATGTTATATATTCAGAAAAAAAAGAGGGATTAGAATGAATAAAATGACAAGTGAGAAGATTATCTTCCTAAATTTTTTGATGTCTTGCTTTATGGTGTGTTACCATACTATTTCAATTAATGATAGTTATGCTCTTAACACTTGGGATGTACGATTTGCAAGAGGGTTTGGAAATGTTTTTTCTGTAATGGGAAGTTTTGCAATGTGTTATTTCTTCTTTATAACAGCATACTTATTGTTTCGGAACTATGAATTAAAAGACTATAAGAGGAAAATGAAAAGAAGGTTTTTTTCATTGTTAATACCTTATGTAGCATGGCAAATTATCATTACATTTATCGATATTTTGCAAAAGCAATATATATTTGAAAAAACAGATTTTTTATTCAGAACGTTTTTAATTCAAAAGTATCCTCTAGATTGAAGTGAACCCCAAAAGTTGGACAACAACTTAGGAGGTTCATTTTTATTATAGGAAACGAAGTTTCCTATAAAAACCATACGCTATGCGTATGAGAATGGAAAAGCTTAAGCGATGAAAAAAGCCTCCGTATATAATTGAATAAGGCTGACAACCGAAATTCAAAATATAAGGAGGAGATATCAATGGCAACAAAGCCAAATGACGATTCAAGTTTATCACACACGAGATGGAACTGTAAGTATCATATTGTGTTCATACCAAAGTATAGAAGAAAGGCAATTTACGGAAAATTAAGAGCAGATATAGGAGGGATATTGAGACAGTTGTGTGCATATAAAGATGTAGAAATTATAGAAGCACATGCAATGAGAGATCATATACATATGTTGGTAAAGATACCACCGAAGATAGCTGTATCAAGTTTCATGGGATACTTGAAAGGCAAATCATCGTTGATGATATTTGAGAAACATGCAAATTTAAAATATAAATATGGCAATCGAAACTTTTGGGCGAAGGGTTATTATGTAAGTACAGTAGGTCTGAATACGAAGGTAGTAGAAGAGTATATCCGAAATCAAGAAAAAGAAGATATGATACAGGATAATCTAAGTAAAAAAGAATATGTAGACCCTTTTAAAGGGTAGGCCATAGTGTGCAAACACGGTTGTCGGTCTTTTACACAAGACCCTTAAGGGTCGAAGTGTGGTAAAGGCCCTTATAGGGTAGCCTAAAAACCGCACGTTATACGTGCGGATTGTTATTATGAAATTTACATTTGAAGACAAGGTACAAATCTACAAGGAACGAAAACTTGGAACCACATTTTCTAAGCTCCAGTTAAAATGGAAAATGCAAAAATCTAAAATTGAATATATTGTTAGGCTAGTTGATAAACATGGATTGGATATTCTACGTCATAGTTCTCACGATTACTCTGCTGAATTTAAAGAAGCAGCCATCTATAGAGTATTGACTCTTCATAAGTCAATAATGAGCGTATCAATAGACTTAGGGTTGTCTACCGATAGTCTTCTCTTTCGATGGATTAAAGAATATAAAGAAAATGGATATAATGTCGTTGTAAGGAAGCGAGGACGACATGCCAAAGAAGAAAACAATCGAGGAGCTGGAGAAAGAAAACAAGCTCCTACGCGAGCAGAACTTGAGGCTATTAATAGAGAACGAATTCATAAAAAAATTAGATGCCTTAGTTACGGAAAGAGAAAAGAGAGAAAAGAAGAAATAGTTAGGGCGATATCGGAACTAAGGCAAGAACTACATGTACCTGTTGGATATATCATCCAAACGATAAATACCAGTACACAATTGTCTTATCATATCAGCCGTTCTGACTACTATTATTGGAAAGACAAACAAGACAGTGATTTCAAATATGATGATGTAATGAATGACATCATCAATGTTTTCTATACCCATAAGAGAAGATACGGATATCGACGTATTTATCTGGAAATCAGAAAGCTGTATCCAACGATCAATCGTAAGACGATACAAAGGCTTATGCATAAGATGGGTCTATTTGGAAATACACCTAAAGCTAAATACAAATCATACAAAGGCAATATGAATGGTACAGTAGAGAATCACTTACTAGAAAAGGTAGTTGATGAAGAGAATCACATTACCTATTACAAGCGCAACTTCTCTACAAGTACAGTTAACGAGAAATGGACAACAGATGTATCAGAGTTCCACATCACTGCAGGCAAGCTGTATCTATCACCTATTCTCGACATGCATAATAGAGAAATTATATCTTGGAATATATCTAATAATCCAAACTATGAGCAGATTGCCAATATGCTTGATATCGCATTTCATAGATATCCAAATATAGAAGGACTGATATTCCATTCTGATCAAGGATGGCAATATCAAATGAATCAATACCATAAGGCTCTACATGAACACGGGGTCATCCAATCGATGTCTCGCAAAGGAAATTGCCTAGATAATTGTGTGATGGAGAACTTCTTTGGAAAGATGAAGAATGAGATGTTCTACGGACATGAATATGAGTTCCATACATTGGAAGAATTGAAATGTGCCATGGAAGAATACATACACTATTACAACGAAGAAAGAATACAGACAAAATTAGAAGGCCTAACCCCTTGTCAGGCAAGGAATCAAGCCTTATCATGTCTGTAAATTAACGTGTCCAAGAAATTGGGTTCACTTCAGATGGACCACTTTGGTATGTCTTGGCGATATTTTTACTTGCACTCATCTCTCCTATACTTCTTTTAATGCTTAAAGAGAAAAAGGTAGGATGGGGATTTATTATGATTGTCTCAATTTTAACGCAAGTTATGTACAAGCTTCCTTTTAAGATTGTTCAGGATATACTGCAGTTTGGAGTAATGGATAATGTTATATATTACTTGCCGTGCTATCTTGTTGGTGCATTTTATGGTAAATATGAAGAAAATCTTCATCCACAAAATCTGTTAGGATATATATTATTGCTACTTGGAGTATCATATTTTTTAGAAGGCTTTATCCCTTCTCTTTTTGGGGTTATGACAAAAATGATGTTGCCAGTATTTATGTTTTTCTTAATACCTTCATTTAATAATTTCAAGTTATTAAAAGTATATAATTTGACTTTTTTAATGTATGCGATTCATCAACCGTTGATAAATGATTTGTGGGATGGTATGTTCAAATTTTATATTAAGCAGAATTTTTCCGTAACTGTATATAATGTTGGATCGCGTTTTGTAATTTTGTTACTAACACTTTCTGTATCTGCATTGATTTATTTTATATTAAGTTGCATATCTCCAATGTTTTTGGGAATCTTAACAGGTGGCAGACAAACCGTTGTACAGCGAAACATTTCGACGAATTGACTGAATTTGTTAGAAAAAAAGAATATCGTCCATAAAAATGATTTTGTGCTACACTTTGGATAAAGTAAGAATTGTTTGTAAGACGCGTCAAGTTATACACAAATTATTGTACGTTTATTTCTAAAATAGTTTTAGAGATTAAAATTTGGGAGAAGTAATTAGAAGAGGCCATTATAGAAGGATTAGATGAAAGTATCATTCAAAAAAAACAAGATATGTTAAATCAGGCAAAGCTAGAGTTAGAAAAATATAATACTGATCAAACGGAAGTGGAGCTGGCAGAGGCAGAACTGGCACGATGACAGATGAAATCTATGAGCGGTTATATGGAGGAACTGGAGAAATAGTTGCTGAAGTTACTGAACTAGTTGCTGATGAGGAAGTAATAGAAGAAAAAGAAGCTAAAAAGCAGTTTATAGAAGAAATTGAGGAACAAGAATTTCCGATTCAATTTGCTGAACCGCCGATAGAATTTAATATGCAGTTGTCAGAGATTCAGGAAAGTACAGAACATCCAGTTGCACCTATTGATTTTTCCGCATTGTCTTTCACAGCTCTTGCAGGTGTTGGAATCTACTTTGCAAGAAAGAAGTATTAAGCAAATAACTAAAAAAGTCTCTGTTAGGGATTGCTAAGCCTACGGAGACTTTTACATGCTTGCAAGTTATTTTAGATTACCTTTTTTGATATGACTCTGAAGGATATGATCCGTTACTTCATAAATAGCTTCGGAACCAAGTCTTGTTTTAAATTGACGGCCATATACCTTTTCAGCAGTGACTTGATGTTCTTTCCAGTCACCACCGTCATTCGAATTGTTTAGTAGGAGTGGTTGGAAGTTGTCCATTGCATGTGCGAAACGTGCTTCTGGAGTTTCATTAGCTTCAAATTCGTCAAATAGGGCAATAAGCTCTGCTTTTTGATCATCTGGAAGAATTGAATATATTCTTTCTTTGGCAAGATCTTCTCTTGCCTTTTGTGTCTTTAAACCTTCTGCATCGTATGCGTAGGTATCACCTGCATCAATTTCAACGATGTCATGTATAAGACACATCATCATTGTTTTAGCGACATCAATCTTTTCATTTGCATGTTCCTTTAAAAGATAAGTCATGATAGCCATGTGCCATGCATGTTCTGCGTCATTCTCATTTCTTCCATGATTGGTTAGGTGAGTCTGACGGAAGATATTCTTTTCTTTATCGATTTCTAAGATAAAATCCATTTGTTTTTGTAAACGTTCATTCATAATTGATGTGCTCCTAACTATTTATTAAAATCGACTGTTTTTAGAATTGCTTTTTCCATGATGTATGCAGCGATGGTACCTACAACATTGATATCTGCTGATATGGTGGCAGAACTCATTGCATAGATGGAATCTCCATCAAATGTAGTATGCACCGGCTTGATGACACGTGCATATCCATCATGTGCCATGCCGGCAACTTTTGTGAGTGCTGTCTTATCTAGCTTTGCATTGGTAATGATTGCACCGATGGTTGTGTTTTGATGAAATAGGTCACGACCTAAGATTGCAGTGTAAAGCGCTTCTTCAGCATCGATAAAACCACCGTCTTTCAGATTACGAATACCAGAGAGTGTATTGCCACTAGTAGGATCATAGATATTACCGACTGCATTGACTGCGACGACAGCACCCACCTTTAAATCTCCTAATTGTACAGCATAGGTTGCAAGGGCAGAAGGAGAGGCTTGTTTAGGACCATAGATTTTGCCGATGGTCGCTCCAGTACCCGCTCCATGCTTTCCTTCTTCAAAGATTCCATGATATGCATTTTCACAGGCTTGATAACCAAGATTTGCATCTGGATATTTCTGTGTTGGATTCCCGTTTAAATCAAACAAACAAGAAGCACATACAATTGGCACAACACCTGCAGCAGTAGGAAAACCAATGTTTCTTTCTGCTAAGAATTTCATAACTCCGCTGGCTGTATCAAGACCAAATGCACTGCCTCCAGATAATACAATCGCATGTACTCCATCATTGGCTGCGAGGGGATTGAGTAGCCCACTTTCTCTAGATGCAGGAGCCCCTCCACGGATATCGATTCCGGTTGGATAACCTGCTTCACTTAAGATAACTGTACATCCGGTATTAGACTCTGGGTATTCGGCATTGCCTAATTTGAATTCAGTGAATGCATGGATGGATATTTCTTGTAATAAACTGTTTTTCATATAAGCACCTTCATAGAAATAGTATAGAAAAATTATTGAGAAATGGAACATTTTATGAACGATATTTCATATTAATGAATACTTTCTTTTCCTTTTGATAAATGTTAGGGAAAAGAACTTTTGTATCTATTATGAACATGTTAATATAAAAACAGAATAAAAAACAGGAGGCTATATAATGGTAATTGAGAATTTAAAATTACACGCGAAGAATATTCGTAAGAATATTTTAAGACAAGTGTATGGAGCGCAATCTGGACACCCAGGAGGATCATTGGGCGCAACGGATATTCTTACAGTGCTTTATTTTGATGTGATGGATATCAATAAGGAAAATGCTGGTGGAATTGATCGTGACCGTTTCGTATTATCGAAGGGACATGTATCACCACTCTTATATGCTGTATTAGCTGAAAAGGGTATTTTAGCAGAAGAAGAATTAAAGACATTCCGTTTAATTGATTCTAAGTTACAAGGACATCCAAACATGAACTATGTAACAGGTGTAGATATGTCTACTGGTTCATTGGGTCAAGGTTTTGCGGTGGCTGATGGAATGGCATTAGCAAATAAATTAGCGGGAAATGACCACCGTATTTATTGCTTAATTGGTGATGGTGAAACAGAAGAGGGCGAAATTTGGGAAGCTGCAATGGCTGCTGCTCATTATAAGAATGACAATCTCTGTGCAATCATTGACGTAAACGGATTACAAATTGATGGTAAGACATCTGATGTTATTGGACCTGAACCATTAGATCAGAAGTTTGCGGCATTTGGATTCCATGTGATTTGTGTTGATGGACATAACATGGAAGAATTACGGGCTGCTTTTGCGGAAGCAAAGACAGTAAAGGGCAAGCCTACAGCAATCATTGCTCGTACTGTTAAGGGCAAGGGTGTTTCCTTTATGGAGAATAATGCAGGATGGCATGGAAAGGCTCCTAACCAAGAGCAATTTGAAGCAGCAATGGCAGAATTGGAGGCAGAGTAGTCATGGGTAAGGCAACAAGAGAAGCGTACGGTGAAGCATTAGCTGAATTAGTCGCTGAAAATAAAAAGATTGTAGTATTAGATGCGGACTTATCAGGAAGTACTAAGACAGCAAATGCGAAAAAGGTGGCTCCTGAAAGATTCTTTAATATGGGTATTGCAGAATCTGATATGATCGGTCATGCGGCTGGTTTTGCGACAAGTGGATTTATTCCATTTGCATCTTCTTTCTCCATGTTCTGCACAGGTAGAGCTTGGGAACAGATTCGTAATAGTGTCGCATATCCTCACTTAAACGTTAAGGTATGTGGTACACATGCTGGCATTACTGTAGGTGAAGATGGTGTATCTCACCAAGCAATTGAAGATATCGCATTAATGCGTGTTGTGCCAGGCATGGAAGTGTATGTACCATGTGATGCTGCACAGACAAAAGCAGTCATTCGGCATGTCGCATCTACAAATACACCATGTTATGTAAGACTTGGTCGCTCTTCTGTTGAAGATGTATATACAGAAGATACAGCATTTGATTTCAGTAAGGTTCATGTAGTTCGTGAAGGTAAGGATGCTGTTATCTTTGCTTGTGGCTTGATGGTTCAATCTGCTTTAAAGGCAGCTGAAAAGTTAAGTGCAGAAGGCAAGGAAGTTGCTGTAGTAGATGTATGTGCAATCAAGCCATGCAACGAAGAACAGATTGCTGAGTTACTAGCGAAGTATGATGTAGTATTCACTGCTGAAGAACATAATGTAATTGGTGGTTTAGGTGGACTCATCTGTGAAATTGCTGCAGATAAGTGTCCTAAGAAGATTCATCGTATTGGTATCCAAGATACATATGCTGAATCTGGTGATGCCAATAAGTTGATGGCTAAGTATAAACTAGATGGTGAAGGTGTTTACGAACAAGTAAAAGTCGCTTTATAAAAACGCCATTATGAAAAGATTCGTTACAAGTATGTAGTGAATCTTTTTTTTCATGCATGATACAACATTTCATAAAATATACTTATTTTTATGTATTACTTTTTGTAAACTATCATTGTGATAAATATGTCACGCTTGCTGACTTATTATAAACTGAGGCTACACAGACGACTGGGGCAAATCCGAAGACCTGCTGAAGAAGCAGGGACTGCATCGTGGATGCAGTAGGACAGAAGGACTGCCTGATTAATTAGGATTTCCCGCATATTGAGCAATTAACTCTGTACCTGTAGTAATCTTTTATAGATGAGTGTGTGACGAATCGAGTACATACAGGTGGTATTGGCTGATACTGCCTTTTTTGTTGGGAACTGGGAAAGGGGAAAATGAAAAAAGTTTTATTTTGTTTTACTTACGCTGCTCATGATAGCATGCATAACCAAAGTTACATCTGTAAAACAAGCAGTAGAAATATTTAAGAGTGTTGGCGGATTCTCCGTTGAATCCAATTATGATCATGTAGGAGAAGATTCACATAAAGTTTTCCCTCTGTTATGCTTAAGAGAAGAAATTCAAGCGATATCCTATCGTGGTCTGCTAGATTGAGTGGGTGGACATTGGCAAGTAGTAATCGGTTATGATGATATGGGAGCAGAAACAACACAAGATGATGTAATGGTCATGGTAGACCCATGTGACACAACCGATTATAATCAAGATGGTTACTTTATTTATGGTGCTGAACGTTTTTACTATAACTAGTCTATGTATGATTTCTTCGCAGAAGAAGGAAACGAAGACTATGAACGTAATGCATTTTTTGTATTAGCAAAGCCTGAATAATAAAAATAAAGCAGATCTTATATACACACATGAAGTCTGCTTTTGGTTTGCTACTTTATTATTCTCATTTCCTTTTCAGCAAATAAAAATACCGCATTTCTACGGTATTTTTTGATAGGTGGAGCTAAGGAGGTTCTAAAATATGATTTGGTTTGTTTATGTATATGTATAAAAGGCGATAAAACACATGTTTTAAAAGGTTTATTCACTATATATTTCATCTAGTTTGTTTTAATTCTTCTCAATTTCTTTCTCATTCTATTGATATTTTGTATATACAATATATAATATGTATATACAAAAGGAGATAAAGATATGAAAACTAAAGATAAGAAAGTAGGACGTCCAACATCAGCAAAGAAAACGAAAAATATTATTTTTAGAGCAACTGAAGATGAATATGCTCTATTTAAGGAACTCCAACAACATACTAATAGTATTAGTAGCACTATCAAAGGATGTGTCTTATATACTCTTATTCGTGTGTTACCAATGGCTCAAAAGTATATGTATGAAAATTTCGGTAATATAGATATTGCAGAACATCCGTTAGATGATTTTGCAGAAATCTGTGAATTATCAAAGAATCCTAATGTTTGGGAAGAATTAAATTCTGCTTTACAAGATTATTTAAAAAATCAGTATGAGAAAGATAAGATTATAAAAATGATAAAAGAGAATAAAACTAAATTCTCTTATGAAGAAATACTTGATTTACTAAAATAAAAGTAACTGCCCTCCAACCAAAGAACACAGTTACTTACTCACAAACTATAACTACAATTAAAGTCTATTTAATTGTCTCTATAGCATATTTATTATACCAAAAATGAAAAATAATGAAATTAAAATAGGGATATAAAAATAGAATCCAGTCGCTAACGCATGTGCGACTGGTAGGCTGATATTGTACTTAGTTAGAAAGATGATATTTATTATGTTACATATTAGTTTATATTTTTTTGGCTTCGATAATGTCGTAAAGCTAGTATTACCTTTACGACACTTCTGTGTCAGTGTCAGAGGTGATTATTATGGGTGAATCTGATACAAGAAGTAGAAAGTGGCAACTTACAATCAACAATCCTATTGAACACAACCTAAAGCATAATACCATAAAAGAATATTTAAGTAATTTAGATAATTTAATCTATTGGTGCATGTGCGATGAAATTGGAGGACAAGAAAAAACATATCATACACATGTATATATTCATTTAAAAAATGCTATTAGATTTAGTACTTTAAAAGCAATGTTTACAACTGCACATATCGAGAAAGCTAATGGAACTGCAATACAAAATAAAGAGTATATCTTGAAGCAAGGCAAGTATGCAGATACAGAAAAAGAGAGTACAAACTTAAAAGATACATTTGAAGAAATGGGTATCATTCCAGAAGAAAGCCAAGGTAAGAGAACAGATTTAATAGAAATATTTGAAATGGCAAAAGATGGAATAAAAACAGTAGATATCTTATCAGAATATCCATCTGCACTCCTGTATATAGATAAGATTGAAAAAGTGAGAACGGAAATTCAAAGAGAAAAATTTAAAAATACATTTCGTAAACTTGATGTCACTTATATATACGGAAAGACTGGTGCTGGTAAAACAAGATATGTAATGGATAGTTTCGGATATGAGAATGTTTATCGAGTTACAGATTATAAAAATATGTTTGATAGCTATTCTTTACAAGATGTCATAATCTTTGAAGAATTCAGATCGTCCGTACATGTTAAAGATATGCTTTCATACCTTGATGGTTATCCCATTGATTTACCATGTAGATATTCAAATAAAGTTGCTTGCTTTACCAAAGTATTTATTATTAGCAACATTGATTTATTAGCACAATATACAGATATACAACGAAAAGAAGTTGAAACTTACAGAGCATTTTTAAGAAGAATAAACAAAATTATTTATTTTGATTATAGCCAAAAAGAAGAATTCGAATCTGTGAATAGTTATTTAGAAAGTAGAGGGGTCAAAATATGAATATTAAACAACTTAGTTGGTCAGAAAAATATATGCTTTCACTTACAGAAGAAATGACAGGAAAAGATATTATGAAATTAAGAGGTGTTAGCTTTAGCAAAGCTCAAATCATTAGAAATAAGGCTGTCGAATATTGCCTTATTCATGATATTGAAATTGGGGCAAAAAAGGTTCCTACTGAAGTAGTTTTGATTGTTACAGGACATGATATAAATTACTATTATGAGAAAATGCTTTTAGAAGCTAAACAGGTGCGTTATGAGTGCATATAAGAGTTCTAATGGTACATGGTATATAAAGTATCATAATAAAACAAAAAGAGGATTTAAAACAAAAGTAGAAGCTCAAAGATATGAAGCTAAAATGAGGCTAAATATTGTTGCTGATTCTAATATAGGAAAGTACTCTTTATACGCAAAAGAATATATTCTAAATCGATATAAGGCGGTGTCTTATGGTACTTATGAAAAAAGTAATAATGCTATTCAAAATATTATTTTACCTAATATTCCGGATAAGCCCATAAATGAAATAACAAAAATTGATTGTAAAGAATTCAAAGATAAAATTGTAGATATGCAGTACTCTTCAAGTCATACTAATTATATTTTTTCCCAATTTAAAGCAGTTTTTAAATATGCTGAAGAATATTATGAAATAAAAAATAATTGCTATGAAGTGATTAAAAAGGTTAGGTCATCAGATAAAGAAATACGGAATAAACTCAATAAAGAATTAAATATATGGAATGTAGATACATTCAACAACTTTATTAAGCATGTAAAAAAAGAAAACTATAAAATGTTATTTATAATCCTGTATTTTACAGGTCTTAGACTTGGTGAAGCATTGGCTTTAACATGGAATGATTTCGACGGTAAGACACTAAATATCAGTAAGTCAATCAGTAGAAAAACAGACAAAGGAAAATATATTGTTAAACAACCCAAAAATATATTTAGTATAAGGAATATATCCTTAGGTAATAATATAGCCAATCTACTCAGTGAGTATCTGTCTAAAGAAGAAAAAATATGTGGGTTTAGAAAAGAATGGTTTATATTTGGAAGATTAGAACCATTACCACAAGCAACCATCGATAAAGTAAAAGAATCAGCAATAAATAGTGCTAAAGTAAGAAGAATCAGAATACATGATTTTAGACATTCTCATGCATCTAATCTTATCGCTTCTGGTGTAAATATCGTTGCAGTGAGTAGACGTTTAGGACATGCTG
Organism: Solobacterium moorei; assembly: GCF_036323475.1. Classification (GTDB taxonomy): domain Bacteria; phylum Bacillota_I; class Bacilli_A; order Erysipelotrichales; family Erysipelotrichaceae; genus Bulleidia; species Bulleidia moorei. The sequence continues at coordinate 2,232,604 of NZ_AP028934.1, read as the reverse complement.
ATGTAAATATGACATTAAAGATTTATACTCACTTATTAAAACAAAATGAAGATGAATTGATATCACAAATAAACAATTCTTCTCAGTTTCTTCTCAAACAATAAAAAATACCGTATAATTACGGTATTCTTGTAAATAAGTGGAGCTAAGGAGGATCGAACTCCTGACCCCCTGCTTGCAAAGCAGGTGCTCTCCCAGCTGAGCTATAACCCCATGTATATCAATTCGATGAGTTTACCGAAAATGGTGGGCCTGAATGGACTTGAACCAGCGACCTCACCCTTATCAGGGGTGCGCTCTAGCCACCTGAGCTACAGGCCCAACTTCATCGAATGCTTTAATATAGTAGCATGGTGACTTTTCATCGTCAACACTTTTTAATTTCTTTTTTTCAAATTTCTGAATCGAAGTTGATATTGTCTTAATGAACCGAAAGGGAAAATGCCCCATTTATAGAAAGGAATTGTTATGATTCATTCCATTAGATTGGATTGAATATGAAAAAGATTATATTAACCCCTATGGAAGAAAACAAATACAACATTATTAAAGAACTGGTTGATCATTCTGGCAATAAACGCCGTGCGGCATTAAAACTAAATTGTTCTATTCGTACTATCAACCGCCTGATTACACGTTATAAGTCTGAAGGCAAATCCTCATTTTCACATGGTAATCGTGGACGATTACCATCAAACACATTCTCACTGGAAACGAAAAACAAAATCATTGAACTCTATCTTAACGAGTATCTTGATGCCAACATCACTCATTTCAGTGAAATCGTCCAGATGGACCTCGGCATCTCCATCAGTGACACCACTATTAGAAACTGGTTATCAGAACACGATGTCTTGTCCCCAAAGGCCCATCGAAAAACCAAGAAACAATTAAAGGAACGTTTGACAAAACGATTAGACCAAACAACATCTACAAAGGCCAGAAACGCAATCAATGAACAAATCGAATCAATTGAAGATGATACGCCTCATTCACGAAGATCTAGATCCAAATATATGGGAGAGATGATTCAAATGGACGCTTCAAGCTACGAATGGATTCCTGGCGAGATATGGCATCTACACCTAGCTGTAGATGATGCGACCGGTACTGCTGTTGGAGCCCACTTTGATATACAGGAGACCCTACGTGGCTATTACAACGTTTTCCATCAGATACTAGTCGACTATGGCATACCCGCTCTATTCTATACGGATAAACGAACCGTATTTGAATACAGAAAGAAAACCAAGGCCTTCGACGACGAGGATACCTTCACACAGTTCTCCTACGCCTGCCATAACCTTGGTGTCGAAATCAAAACAACGAGCATCGCACAAGCCAAAGGACGCATCGAACGTCTCAACCAGACTTTCCAATCACGTTTGCCAGTTGAACTTAGACGTGCTCGTATTACTTGTATGGCGGACGCGAATAAGTTCCTAAAATCCTACCTAAAGGAATTCAATGCAAGGTTCGCCCTACACTTGAATAGTACCAATTCTGTATTTGAAGTACAACCAGATATAGAAACAATCAATCAAACATTGGCAATCATTTCATCGAGAATAGTCGATCAAGGCAACTGTATCAAGTTCAAAAACAAGTATTGGATGGCCTATGACAAGGAACACAATAGAATTCCACTAAGACCTAAGATGGAGGTATTGGTTATTGAATCATTTGATCAAAAGATCTTTGTCAATGCGATGGATACACTATACATCTTAGAAGAAGTACAAGTGTTTGAAGAAAATTCGGGTGAGTTCGATAATATCATTGAAACTCCTGAGAAAAAGAAAGTATATATTCCGCCGATATCTCACCCTTGGAGGAAGTATTCATATCAATTATTTACAAAAAAGCAGAACTATTATAGCTCCGCTAATGTTCGTTAATTTTTAAGACATTTTCATTTTTGGTTGACACACATTTTTGTAATTTTTCGGAAAATAATTTGGAAACCTCAGAAACAGAGAGCGCAGGTTGATTTTTGCCGATTTTAGCTGACTTTCTCTTAGTGTAATTGCGATGAATAGTCGTCTATGGTAAAGTTAGCAAGGATATGCGGAGGTTTTGCATGGAAGGTTTTATTATCTGGTGGGCAGGAACTATTGGAAAGTTCTTATCACCTAAATTATCAATCTTTTTAGTTAGCTTATTACCACTTATTGAAGAACGCGGTGGGTTACTACTTGCAAAGATGCTAGGAGTCCCTATGTGGGAGGCAGTATTTGTGTGTGTAATTGGAAATATTTTACCAATACCATTTATTTTATTTGGTATTAAGGAATTAATTCATTGGTTATCTACACATCATTTATCAAAGGTTGCGGAGTGGTTGGAACAGAAAGCCATTAAGAATAAACCAAAAATTGATAAATATGGTTTCTGGGGCTTGGCACTGTTTGTAGGCATTCCATTACCTGGCACAGGTGCTTGGACAGGGTGTTTGATTGCGGCTTTATTTGAAATGGACTTAAAAAAAGCAACTCTATCAATTTTGATTGGAGTTGCGATGGCTGCAGTGATTATGACATTAGTATCCTATGGATTATTAGGTGCAGTGTTTGGATAAGATCTCATTTTGGGTTCACTTCATTTTGAGGTCTTTTTCTTTATGTATACTGATGAAATTACTCGGGTAAAGTTTCAAGTAGTTCAACAATACCTTGGAAGTCTTTGATTGTAGCAGATAAGAATGGAAGATCGTGTGCTTCTAAAGAATCGCTGGAGATAGCAATTACTTTTGCGTTAGCTTCCTTTGCGGCTAGGACGCCATTGATTGAATCTTCGAAGACGATGACAGGATTCTTTATATGAAGACGTCTCATAGCTTCTATATACATCTCATATTTATTCTTATATGTACCATCATCATAGACAATTGTATCTGGATCAATCCATTGGTCTAAGTGGAACTCAGATACATAGAAGTCGATGTTCTCTTTGATGGATGCAGAGGCAATTGTAAATGGAATGTTGTGCTGTTTAAGGTAGTGAAAGAATTCAATGACACCTGGTGCTAATGTCGCGCTAGGATCATTTTTTACATACTTACGATACAGCGCTTCTTTTTCGGCAGATAAACGCTTGCATTCTTCTTTGGAAAGTGTGTTATTAGTCATTTGTTGAATTAAATCAACATTGGCTAGACCCCAGTATTTTTGGACAAGTGTTTCCTTTGTCATGTGTTTTCCTATGACTTTCATTGCGATAGTATCCCAAGCCTGAATATGGATGTCTGTATCAAAGAATAGTGTGCCGTTAAAGTCAAAAATAATTCCGTTATAGCGCATGGCATCTCCTTTTTTGATTATTATACATTTTATTGATGCGTATGACACTTGATTGTGTTTTAATATATGAAAAAAGAGGGAGATAGTTATGCAATACAGTGCTCTAATCGTTGCGGCAGGTAGTGGAACAAGAATGAATCTTGGATATAATAAGGTTTACGCAAAACTATCAGATGGTACAACTATTTTGGATAAAACGCTTTCTGTGTTTTTAAATGATAGTGATTGTGTACAAATTGTTCTGGTAACAGATTGTGCAGAACACTTTGAAAAAGTGCACGGAAGAAAAGACGGTAGGATTGTATTTGCTAGTGGTGGAGAGACACGACAGGATAGTGTTTATAATGGATTGCGTGCAGTGCTAGCGGATGTTGTTTTGGTCCATGATGGTGCTAGACCTTTCTTAGATCAAGAATCATTAGAAAAAATTAAAAAGACAATGGAAACAGAGAAAGCAGCTTTACTATGTGTTCCATGCAAGGATACTGTAAAGCATGTTCAGAATGGATATGTTGTAGAGACATATGAACGTAGTACTTTACAGTGTGCACAAACTCCGCAGGCATTTGAAACGGATTTATTACTCACATGCATGCATAAAGCAAAAAAAGATCACTTTATTGGTACGGATGATACTTCCTTAGTGGAGAAGTATTCTGATGTAAAAGTGGCAGTAGTTGAAGGGAAATACTCGAACTATAAAATCACAACACCAGAAGATATGAAATAAAAAATTGAAAAAAAATATCCAATTTTTTATATTTGTCAAAATAATAAAAGAAATAGGCTCAAGTGAAAAGTTAAATTCCACTTCTAAAGAATAAACAATAAAGTGGAAGTAAGTCATTCAGAAATAGTACTGGCAAGGATTGATAATCCAAGATGGTACTATTTTTAAGTTGAAAATGATTTTATTTTAGTTAGAATGAAGGTGAAGTAACAGAAAAATGAGCGCATGAAAGGTAGGCAGAATCTACTGTTCAAAAAATTTGTAAGAGTTGATTCTACTTCGTTGTTTGGTGAAAGTTATATGCCGATTCTTCGTGTGTAATTGATTTTGAAACTTCTTGGTTATCTTCTTACTTTAGAAGATATGGTTTTAGAATTACTTCGTCTGGTGGGATTTCGGTAATTCCAAAATCATAGAGTTTCTTGGCCATTTCTTCGTTGTAGAAATGGAGCAGCTGTATGGATGATCTTCCGTGCAGCTTTTCTTTTGGAGTGTGACGGGCATGTCGCAAACCTAACTGGTGAAAGTCCAGTCGTAGGTAGTTACCGCCAAGCGTAGCGAACCACAAGCCGTAAGCCGTGAGGCTTTGGGTGAAGGAAGTGGTGTAGCGATTCTTTCGAGGTTACGAACAGAAATCTGATATAAGGCTAAATGGAGGGTGAGATTGCTCTACAAATCGAAGCCCAAAAGGTAAACGTAAAACCAAAACAGTAAATCAGGAACTTGTGAAAGAAGAGAGAAAGGTATGTGACTTACCCTGTGAGGTCTTGTGGACGATGAATCCTAGACGTTTTCAAACAACTATAGTACCATCGGTCGGAAAAGGTCTATCACAAGAAGTCAGCTGAGCCCATAGTAGGTATACACCAATACTGAAGGGGTTAATGTTTGTATAGTGCAAATCACTATATGTAAGAAAATGAATACTCTGGAATTGAGATATCACCTAGAACCATAGAACGTAACTATGGATGGTGAAAAGGCAAGAAGAGAATTTCATTATTTGTGCAATAGAAGGAGGAGCAGCCATGGAATTAATGGACAAGATTCTAAGTCAAAAGAACTTACAAGAGGCGATGAAAAGAGTCAAGAGTAATAAAGGTGCATCGGGCATTGACAAGATGTCTGTGGAAGAAATTGACGAATACTTCAGTAAACATATAGAAGAAATCAAAACTTCGATATGGGAAAAGAAATACAGACCTCGGGCAGTAAAAAGAGTCTATATCCCAAAACCAAATGGAAAGAAAAGACCATTGGGGATACCCGTTGTAGTGGATAGAGTAATCCAACAAGCAGTGGCACAAGTGTTTAGTGAACTCTATGACGAGTGCTTTAGTGAGCATAGTTACGGATTCAGACCAAACAGAAGTGCCCACCAAGCGATGGAGGAAGTACTCTTCTACCTAAACGAAGGGTGTGAATGGGTAATAGACCTAGATATTGAAAAGTACTTTGACACAGTGAATCATGATAAGTTGATATCCATACTTAGAGAGAAAGTAAAAGATGATGTAACGCTACATCTCGTAAGGTCCTTTTTGAGGGCTGGAATCATGGAAGATGGAATCATCCACAGAAATGAAGAAGGAGTTCCACAAGGAGGTCCGCTCAGTCCAATATTATCCAATATCTACCTAGATAGGTTTGATAAGGAACTGGAAAGCAGAGGGCTAAGATTCGTAAGATACGCAGATGACTGTAATATCCTCGTGAAGAGTGAGATGTCAGCCAACAGAGTCATGAAGTCTGTATCAAGTTGGCTAGAAAGAAAACTATTTCTAAAGGTCAACATGACAAAAACAAAAGTAGTAAGACCTAGCAATAGTTCGTTTCTTGGCTTCACGTTCTGGAAAAACAAAGATGGATGGAAAAGTATGCCTACATACGATAGGAAACAAAAACTATGTAAGAAAATAAAAGAAGTGCTATGCCGTAAAAAGGCAAGTGCACTTCCTTTATCGACTGTATTCACCCAAGTAAACCAAATCGTGAGAGGATGGATAAACTACTTCAGGATTGGCTCGATGAAGACCTTCTTAAAAGAATTTGGAGAATGGTTGCGACACAAGATACGTGTGATAATTCTAAAACAATGGAAGAAACCAAAACGTATCTATACCAACCTACAAAGTCTAAATCGGATACTCAAGGTCAATATCTCTGATGAAAGAATCTACAGTACAGCCAATACTAGACTAGGTCTATATCGACAGGCAAATGGAAACACAATAAAATTCTTATTGAGTCCAAAGGTACTATCGATGAAAAGCAAAGACAGACCGGGATTAATCAATCCACTAGAATATTATCAATCTAAGTAAAGGTAGAAACAATACAAATGTAGCGCCGTATACGAGACCCGTATGTACGGTGCAATGAGAGGGTCGAGGAATATCTGGATAAGATATTCTCACTCTACTCTATTTACAAGAAATTCATAGAAATGAACGAGATTTAGGTCTGTAGTTTGAGTGTAAGTGAAAAAGAATGATATAATATGCACGCTTTGTAAGGATACAAAAGCTGTGTAAGAAGTACAGGAGATAAAAGCACATGGGGATTATTGAAGTAAAAAATCTCAGTTTTGCATATGATGAAAGTGCGAAGACAATTGATGAAGTTTCCTTCTCGATTGAGGAAGGAACCTATACAACAATTATCGGACATAATGGTAGTGGAAAATCCACAATCGCAAAGTTGATTGCGGGTCTATTAGAGAAGGCTTCCGGTTCTATCATGGTGGACGGTATGGAATTAAATGTAGAAAACTTAAACAAAATTCGTTCCGATATCGGTATTGTTTTCCAGAACCCGGATAACCAGTTTATTGGTTCCACGGTGAGAGATGATATCGCTTTTGGACTTGAAAACCATTGTGTTCCTCAAGAAGATATGGATCATATCATCGAAGAAAACGCAGCTCTAGTCGGTATGACGAAGTATCTGAATCAAGAACCTACACGATTAAGCGGTGGTCAGAAACAGCGTGTTGCGATTGCGGGTGTTCTTGCGATGAAACCAAAGATTCTCATCTTTGATGAAGCAACATCCATGTTAGACCCACAGGGGAAGGATGAAATCAAACGTGTAATTACTGAACTACATGGTGAAAGTAAATTGACGATTCTTTCTATCACACATGACATTGATGAAGTTGCCAAGAGTGATTATGTCATTGCAATGGATGGTGGTCATGTGGCAATCACAGGAACACCAAAGGAAGTCTTTCAGGATCCAGAGAAATTAAAGAAAATGAAGCTTGATGTTCCATTTAGCTTAAAGTTGAGTGAGGAATTGCAGGCATGTGGTCTGCATGTTTCATCGCATATTACACAGGAAGGACTGGTGGAAGAATTATGCCAATTACATTCGAGCATGTAAAACATGTCTATAGCACCGGGACACCTTATCAATATGATGCCTTACAGGATATCAACCTTAATATTACAGAAAATAAAATTACAGCGATTATTGGCCAGACGGGGTCTGGCAAGAGCACACTGATTCAACATTTGAATGCATTACTGTTACCAACCGAAGGAACGATTCATATTCTTGATCGTACGATTAGCGCAAAGGAGACACCAAAGAAGCTCAAATCTTTGCGTGGGGATGTAGGTCTTGTATTCCAGTTTCCTGAATATCAGTTGTTTGAAGAAACTGTGTTGAAGGATGTTGCGTTTGGTCCAAAGAACTTTGGATGTACGGAAGAGGAAGCCATCAAGAAGGCAAAAGATGCACTCAAGTTAGTTGGTCTTGGTGTAGAAAACTATGAAAAGAGTCCGCTGGAATTATCTGGAGGACAGAAGAGAAGAACAGCAATTGCGGGTATCTTAGCAATGGATCCAAAGGTCATTGTCTTGGATGAGCCAACAGCAGGACTTGATCCAATCGGTACAATACAGATGATGGAGCTGTTCTATGCATTAAACCGTAAATACAATAAGACAGTGCTGATTGTATCGCATGATATGGAACAGGTATATAAGTATTGTGATGAAGTAGTTGTAGTGGAAGATGGAAAGATTCGCTTTCATGATAGTACGAAGAAGTTCTTTGATAACCCTGAGCTTTGTCGCAGTATGAATATTTTACCGCCAGCATTTATTCAGATGAAAGATAGCTTACGCAAGAATGGATTTGAAATTTCGGATGAAATCAATGATATTCCTTCGCTTGCGAAAGAGATTGTAAGGCAGGTGAAGAAACATGGGTAATTTTACACTTGGACGTTATCTGCCGTTAGATTCACCAATCCATAAGATGGATCCACGCGCGAAGATCATTGCGATGTTGGTGATGTTAATTGCGGTGTTTATTCCAGCGGGCTGGATTGGTTATGGAGTTATCTTTATCGTGGCTGCTAGCACAATCTTAATTTCAAAGCTGAGCTTTGGCTTTATTTGGAAATCGATGAAGCCAATGTTAATGATGTTATTCTTCTTGCTAATCATCAATGCATTTGTGATGAAGACAGGAGAACCATTATTAACGCTTGGTAGCTTTGTCATCTATAGTGGAGCAGTATTTCAAACACTCTATATTGCGATTCGACTGATGTTGATGATTATGATTACAACCTGTCTGACTGCCACAACCAAACCTTTAGATATGACATTAGGGATTGAAGATTTGTTAATGCCTTTGAAGAAATTCCATGTGCCTGCACATGAAATTGCGATGCTAATTAGTATTGCACTACGTTTTATTCCAGACCTAATTGAGGAAACACAACGTATTATGAAGGCACAACAATCACGTGGTGTCGATATGAAGGAAGGAAAACTCATGGAGAGAGTCATGGCGATCCTTTCTCTGATTGTTCCACTATTTGTATCTGCTTTACAGCGTGCAGAAGATCTTGCGAATGCCATGGAGGCTAGAGGCTATGCGCCAGGAGAAAAGCGTACACGTTATAAAGTCTTAAAGATGGGAAGGCGTGATTACTTCTTATTACTTGGTGCCTTTACAACTCTAATTGTGATGATTGGATTGGCGATTTTATTATGATGCGCTATAAATGTGTCGTATCTTACGTCGGCAGAAACTACTCTGGTTGGCAATCACAGCGTAAGGGTGATTCTATTCAGGAAATCCTAGAGGCAGTGATTGAGCGTATTACACAAGAAAAGGTCAATGTGATTGGATCTGGTAGAACGGATGCAGGAGTAAATGCAAAAGTACAGGTATTCATGTTTGATACAAAACGTGAGATGCCAGCACGTAAGTGGATGGGCGCAATTAATGCTTTCCTTCCAAATGATATTCATATCATGTCGGTAGAAGAAGAGGATGATTGTTTCCACGCAAGATATAATGTACGCTTTAAGCAGTATAACTATCGCATCAATAATGGACCATACAACGTATTTACAAAGGATACAGCCTTCCAATGTCCAATTCATCTAGATGTAGAAAAGATGAAGGAAGGTATACCTTACCTTGTAGGAACACATGATTTTACATCCTTAAATTCCAGTTCACTAGAAGAATATCCGGATCAAGTAAGAACAGTTCGCTCCATTACATTAACGGAAGAGGAGGGTGTCATTACATTAGCCTTTGTAGGAAAGGGTTTCTTACGTTATATGGTTCGCATGATGGCTTCTGTGCTAATTGAAATTGGGAAGCGTAAGTATGAACCATCACATATCCAAGAGATTCTAGAGGCAAAGCGTAAAAGCTTCCCGCATAAAAATAGTCCAGCAGAAGGACTGACATTGGAGTATGTTGATTACTTTAAAACATTAGCACTACATGAAACAGGAATGGTTCGAGAGTTTTTAGTGGGAGATAATATCTCTTGTACAAGCCAAGAACTACCTGCTTTAGAACAAGCTATCAAAGAAAATGCTAGTCATCAGTTCTATGCAATGACAACAAGACACAGCCAAGAATTATTGGGATATTATGAAATTAATCAAGGGGAAGCTAGCATTCATATTCTTGAAGAAGAACGTGGAATCCCACTAGCAAATATTCTACTTCCACAACTTGAAGAACGCTTACGCAAGCAAGCAAACTTTAAGCCAATTCTCATTTATACAAAAAGTGGAAGAATTGTATCAAATTCAGTCGAAGAATCGAAATAATGCTTAAGTTTCAAAGTAAATGCAACACGATAAGCAAAGGCAACAGATAATGAACTAATGTAGTCATTATCAGATGATTTTTTAATCTATAATGACTCTTTTTAATGGTAATATGGTATCTTCTATGTAGGGATACTTGCTTTTTGGGCGCAATGAAAACAACTGAAGGGTTTAGGTGTCAACTAAACGCAACAGTTCAGTTTGTGTAAGTCGAGTATCCGTTGGACTTCGGGGACCTATTGAATTAGGTCTAGGCTTAGATTGACTTCATCTGGATCGATTGGTGTTAATCCAAGCTTTTTTATTGTTTTGAGTTCTGCTCTAGTGAGACATTCAAATGGTGAACGACCATCCAATGAGTCACGCTTGACGGAATTGATATGGCTCATCATTAGATTTACCTTTTCTTGTGTAAGGTCGTTAAAGGAAGTTCCTTGGGGCAGATATTTTCGAATATATTCATGATTCTTTTCAATACGCCCCTTTTGTTGGGAAGCACGGGAATCACAATAAAATATACGACAGCGCTGTACGTTGCGTGTACCATGTTCCAAGGAAATGGGGTCCTTGAATTCAGGACCGTTGTCCGTAAGCACTACACGGAACATAGTAGCGAACCTTGCAAAGCCGATTTTCCTTTGGATGTAGTCGAATACTTCTGTTACAGAAGCTTGTGTATTTCTATTCCTTAGGAAGGCAAACATAAATTTACTCTTACGTAATAGTAGGGTTAGAAGTACCTTTTCGCCGACACCTTTCTTACCGATGACGGAATCCATCTCAGCGATATTAGCTTTCGGATGTTGGGCAATGAATTCCTGAAAGGCAGTATAATCGCGTCCCACACGGCACGATTGATTGTCTATCATTGTGTTATCGCCACGTTTGATATTCTTTTTGGAGAGCGGATAGCGAACTCGCTTGGGAAGATCTATATTGCGGGTGGTGAGTTTATTGTCATTGACATAGCGGTAAAAAGTAGAACGGGATATTCCCATCTGTTCACCATGAGTGGAGAATACGTGAGCGACAGTTTGCCTTTGGTCATGAATCAAAGGTGTGACGAGATTATCGAGAAATCTAAGACCTTTTTCCCCAGTACGGATCTTCTCTCTAGACAGATGAAGAGTAGATTCATAAGCACTATGTGCCTGTGCAGGGATGTAGCGATACTTTCTCTTTTTGCATGCAGAGAAACGAGGACAGCCATTGCATACCCAAGGGGCCTTCATGATACGGCTGCAGGTAGGAGTGATAGCTTGTTTGGTAGAACCATTTTCGATACCAGTTTCGATGATCTGTCTATCTGAATAAGACATATGCGAATTCTTCGTTAACATAATGTTTTCCTCCTAAAAACACGAAGGATAGGCACTTATATTGAGCTAGAAGTGTAAGAGTCAATTCAACTAGAATTTGGTGAATGATTAAATTCAACTTTCATACCTTAGAAGTGGAATTTAACTTTTCACGCTCAATTTTCAGTGAAAGCTCCCTTTTAACGAAAGTTCCCTTTAATTGGGGGCTTTTCCTTCTGTGGGTTTTGAATTGATGCGTTTTTAAGCTATAATCTAAATAGATATTGGGCATTTTGACCGCACGAAAAGTATACTTTCAAATGAAATTTTTTTGAATTTCTCTTGAAAGCTCCCTTTGAATATAAAGAGATGGTGCTGTTAGGGTCTGATGCTAATGGAGGATAGGTGTTAGATCAACTGCCTTGGGTGAAATGGGATGAAGGCGGTTTAGTTCTAATACCTTTTCGTTTAGTACTAGTTTGGCAATGCTGTAGGGTGATTGGTAATTTAACTTCCTGCGTACATAATTATTTACCTGATTTGATACGAAATTGATGTCGTATTTTGTAAGGCTGTTCATACTGCATCCTTTTGGAATCTTCTCTCTGAAGTGCTCATGGTTCTTTTCACATTTGCCTTTGTCATCAGAACGTCTAGGCCTTGCGAAATAGATACTGATGAGTTTTTCTCCCGTTTCAGGGTCTGTCTCAAGCGATAGTGGATCATGGAACTCAGTGCCATTATCGGTGAGTATGATAGTGAACGTATCTTTGAATAAGTCGATGCCTAAGAAACTTTTGATAGTATCAAATAGATACGTTACCTCAAACATATTCTTGTGTCGTAAGAGAAAATATAATTGAAGATTGGAACGTCTGTGTAACAGGCTCAGTACACACTTCTCATCGCTCCCTTTCTTCCCGATGATCGTATCCATTTCCCATACGTTTACATCCGGTCCTGCTGTTTCTAGGGCTGCTAGGAAGTCCTCGTATTTGCGTCCTTCGAGGAAATCGTAGTCAATCGATATAGGATGATGCCTTGAAGAACTGCGTTGCGTGTAGCGTACCTGACGTTTTAGGTCGATGTTTGAAATCCCGGGAATCTGGTGCTCACGAATGTATCTATATGCAGTAGAGGCGGATATATTCAGGTCGTTAGTATGGATAATCGTATCGATGGATTGCTTTTTAGGAATATTATTTTGAAATGCCTCCACGATAGATTTCATTTCTGCTTCGCTCTTGCGAGGTCCGGACCTCCATTCTAATTTGTCTTGCGTATATTTATCCTGTGCTATTCGTGCGATGTAGAAGTACTTGGGAAGATGACATTTATGTATGTCAGGACAACCTGAACAGACATAAGGGAATCGCTCTATTCTCTCGCAAACGGGATATGAGACGAAGTCATCACATAGCTCGTTGCAGTCCTTGTGCTTACAAGACTTACAATCACCGCTTATGCAATATGTGCATAAGCGATGTTTCTTACAAGAATCTTGCCGTCCACATTTGTTCGTCTTATTCGAGTGGACACGTACGACCCTGTGTGCTCTGATTCCTTCACGTACGCATTTCGATGAATGATTGATAGAGAGTGCTATCTGTTTGAGGGTGATGTCGGAATGATTCAATAGAACTTCTATAGATTTACGTTCTTCTAAAGATAGATGTTTATAACCGCTGGCAACCATATGATTGCCTCCTTTCTTGAACTGCCAGCACCATCTCTAAAGACATCATATTAAAAAAGGGAACCTTCACCAATAATAAAATCAAAAGAGGAACTTTCAAAAATAATTGAGGTTTAACTTTTCACTTGAGGAACTTAACAGAATCGAAATAATCTAATGTCAACCAAAAATGAAAATGTCTTAAAAATTAACGAACATTAGCGGAGCTATAATAGTTCTGCTTTTTTGTAAATAATTGATATGAATACTTCCTCCAAGGGTGAGATATCGGCGGAATATATACTTTCTTTTTCTCAGGAGTTTCAATGATATTATCGAACTCACCCGAATTTTCTTCAAACACTTGTACTTCTTCTAAGATGTATAGTGTATCCATCGCATTGACAAAGATCTTTTGATCAAATGATTCAATAACCAATACCTCCATCTTAGGTCTTAGTGGAATTCTATTGTGTTCCTTGTCATAGGCCATCCAATACTTGTTTTTGAACTTGATACAGTTGCCTTGATCGACTATTCTCGATGAAATGATTGCCAATGTTTGATTGATTGTTTCTATATCTGGTTGTACTTCAAATACAGAATTGGTACTATTCAAGTGTAGGGCGAACCTTGCATTGAATTCCTTTAGGTAGGATTTTAGGAACTTATTCGCGTCCGCCATACAAGTAATACGAGCACGTCTAAGTTCAACTGGCAAACGTGATTGGAAAGTCTGGTTGAGACGTTCGATGCGTCCTTTGGCTTGTGCGATGCTCGTTGTTTTGATTTCGACACCAAGGTTATGGCAGGCGTAGGAGAACTGTGTGAAGGTATCCTCGTCGTCGAAGGCCTTGGTTTTCTTTCTGTATTCAAATACGGTTCGTTTATCCGTATAGAATAGAGCGGGTATGCCATAGTCGACTAGTATCTGATGGAAAACGTTGTAATAGCCACGTAGGGTCTCCTGTATATCAAAGTGGGCTCCAACAGCAGTACCGGTCGCATCATCTACAGCTAGGTGTAGATGCCATATCTCGCCAGGAATCCATTCGTAGCTTGAAGCGTCCATTTGAATCATCTCTCCCATATATTTGGATCTAGATCTTCGTGAATGAGGCGTATCATCTTCAATTGATTCGATTTGTTCATTGATTGCGTTTCTGGCCTTTGTAGATGTTGTTTGGTCTAATCGTTTTGTCAAACGTTCCTTTAATTGTTTCTTGGTTTTTCGATGGGCCTTTGGGGACAAGACATCGTGTTCTGATAACCAGTTTCTAATAGTGGTGTCACTGATGGAGATGCCGAGGTCCATCTGGACGATTTCACTGAAATGAGTGATGTTGGCATCAAGATACTCGTTAAGATAGAGTTCAATGATTTTGTTTTTCGTTTCCAGTGAGAATGTGTTTGATGGTAATCGTCCACGATTACCATGTGAAAATGAGGATTTGCCTTCAGACTTATAACGTGTAATCAGGCGGTTGATAGTACGAATAGAACAATTTAGTTTTAATGCCGCACGGCGTTTATTGCCAGAATGATCAACCAGTTCTTTAATAATGTTGTATTTGTTTTCTTCCATAGGGGTTAATATAATCTTTTTCATATTCAATCCAATCTAATGGAATGAATCATAACAATTCCTTTCTATAAATGGGGCATTTTCCCTTTCGGTTCATTAAGACAATATCAACTTCGATTCAGAGGAACTTAACAGGCTCAATTTTCAACGAAAGTTCCTTTTCAACGAAAGTTCCCCATTTTTAGGGCTAAAGAGAAGAAACATTTTACTGTAATAGTGTACTTATAAGATATTTTGTGATATTGAATATGTATAGACAGGCGATTTGGGCATACGAAAGCTCGGCTTTCAATGATGGTTTAAATTTTTTCTCATCGAAAGTTCCTTTTTGTAGGTTAGGGATATGTGCCAAATCGGCTAGTGGATGATAGGTGTAAGCTTAACTTGTTTGATGTTGAGGTGAGTCAACTTGTTAAGACTTAACACCTTTTTGTTTAGTGATAGAGCGGCGATATCGATAGGTGAATTGTAGTTTAAGGATCTACGAGGATAATTGTTTACCATGTCAGACACATAGTTGATGTCCTTCTGGGTCAATGCATTCATACTCTTTCCCTTTGGAACACATTCTCTAAAGTGTTCATGGTTCTTCTCACATTTACCTTTCTGATCACTTCTTCCGGCCTTGCAGTAGTAGATGGATATTAGTTTTTCTCCTGTATATGCATCGGTCTCTAGACTTAGAGGATCGTGGAACTCAGAGCCATTGTCAGTAAGAATGATTGGAAAGGTCATAGAAAATAGTTCAGGTCCCAGTACATCCTTGATGATTTCGAATGCACGCTGGACAGCCAACATGCTTTTTTCCTTTAACAGAAAATATAACTGTAGATTCGATCTTGTATGCAGGAGTGAAAGGACACATTTCTCTTCATCGCCTTGCTTGCCGAGTATTGTATCCATTTGCCATATATTGATGGAAACATCTTCATTCTCGATACGTTCGAGATAGTCTTCATATCTTCTGCCTTCAAGCCAATCATAGTTGATTGGTATCACGACATGTTTGCTGGAAGAGCGTGTTTTATATTTGACCTGACGCTTGAGGTCTACATTGATGATGGCGCCCATATGACGAAAATGAATATAACGATATGCGGTAGATACTGATATGTCCAACTGATTGTTGTGTATGATGATGTCTGGTGAAAGGTTCTGTTTGACGCCTTTCTCAAAGGCATCGACAATCATCTTCATTTGTGCTTCTGATTTCTTTGGTCCTTCCTTCCAACTACTGACATTGTCATCCCTCTGTTTTTGGGCAACATCGGCCATATAGAATACCTTTGGCAACTTGCAGGTTTTGGCATCTGGGCAATTGTTGCAGACATAGGGGAAACGAGATGTATGTTTGCATATTGGTGAAGAGATGAAATCGGAACATAGATCATTGCAGTTATCATGTTTACAGAACTTACAACGACCTTGTAGACAGTGAGTACATAACCTTGTGCGATTACATTGATTTTGTCTACCACACTTATTATGAGTATTGGCACGGACGACAATTCTAAGATGGTGTGTTATCTCATAGCGAATGGCCTTGGGACTCCTGTTAAGAGTAAGGGCAATCATCTTGAGCGTGATGTTAGGATCAGACAACAGATTTTGAATAATGAGTCGTTCGTCAAAAGAAAGCTGTTTGTATGTGCTAGTCATAAAATATTCCTCCTTTTCTCCACTTTCCTGGCACATATCCCTTGTGCCATTATCATAAAAGGGAACTTTCACTAAGAAAATAGTGCAAAGAGGAACTTTTAAAAATAATTGAGGGGAACTTAACAGAATCGAAATAATCTAATTGACTTGTGAGGTATCAGCGGCTAAAATGATAAATGGCACTTCATGCCAATGTAGCCCCGGAAACTACATATGGAGGAAAGTAAAAATGCGTCAGACAACTATGTTAAAGCCAAGTGAAGTTGTTCGTCAGTGGTATATCGTTGATGGAACAGACTGCACATTAGGACGTCTAGCTACTCAGGTAGCAACATTATTAAGAGGCAAGCACAAGCCTGCCTACACACCACACGTTGACTGTGGAGATTATGTAATCGTAATCAATGCAGACAAGATTAAGATCAGTGGTGACCAGGATGCAAAGAAGTTCTACTATAGTCATTCTATGTATCCAGGAGGACTTCGTACAAGGAGTACAAAGGTTATGCGTGAAAACTACACTGTTGAATGGGTTGAAAAAGCTATCAAGGGTATGTTACCACATAACAAATTGGGTGATGTACAACGTAAGCATGTATTTGTTTACACGGGTGCCGAACACCCACATGCAGCTCAGAAGCCTGTTGAGCTGAAGGTAAAGTAAGGAGGATAAGACAAGATGGCAACTAAGAAGAAAGTAACTTATGTTGGAACAGGACGCCGTAAGCAGTCCGTTGCTCGTGTCTTCATGACTCCGGGTACAGGTGTTGTAACAGTTAATGGTCGTACTTTAGAAGAATATCTACCACAAGCAACATTACGTATGGTAGTAAACTCACCATTAGTACTTACAGAAACTAAGGAACAGTTCGATATTAAGATCAATGTAGCAGGTGGCGGATATACTGGCCAAGCTGGTGCAATGCGTCATGGTATTGCAAGAGCTCTTCTCGAAGCTTCTGCTGATTACAGACCAGCACTAAAGAAGGCTGGTTTCCTAACACGTGATTCCCGTGAGAAGGAAAGAAAGAAGTACGGTTTGAAGGGCGCACGTCGCGCTCCACAGTTCTCCAAGCGTTAATTTATTCAGTTTGGAAATCAGGAAAAGTCCCATATTTTGGGGCTTTTTTTGTACCTTGCTGAAGGGGGATTTGCTACAAGTTGTAGCAAAACATGTAGCAAAACATGTAGCAAATTCTCACCAATTCTGTGGTGGAGAACTGTGGTAGTCTTTTCCGTTCTATTTTTTAGCACCTGTCTGTATTCAGAAGGAACATACATCTGATTGACTGCAGCAATCAGTACACCAATATCCAGGTGTGTATAAACTCTTTCTGTCAGTGTCATCGCTCCTGCATGACCGACAATCTTTTTGATACTTGTTTGATCGACTCTTGCTTCTGTCAGGAGTGAAATACATGTGTGTCTTGTGCAATGTGGGGTGTAGTACCTCAGATTGAGATTTTCAATTAACGGTTTCCAGTAACTGTCGTAATAGTTTCTGTACTTGAACGGTTCCATATCCGGAGTGCAGAGAAGAGTATCTGCTTTCGAGTAGTCGTACCATTTCTGAAAGAATGGCAGGATACTGTCTGCAATAGGTACTCTTCGAATTCTGCTCTCGGTTTTGCTTTGTGTAACCTGGAACCATTGTTCATCCAGATGAATGTCTTCCTTTTTTAACTCGAGGAGTTCTCCGATACGTACACCGGTATAGATAAGAATCAGAATTACGTCATACCACATATCCTCTGATAAAGACCAGAAAGTATTGATTTGTTCAATCGTAAATGGATTTCGATCTTCTTTTTTAGGATTTCTTTTGTGGTACTGGATAATATCTACGTAAGATGATAAATCTCTTGGGCAGATATCATATTTCATTCCATACTTATACATGACGTTATACATCACCTTGATCTTCTTCATCGTTGGATAGTTTTTCCCGGATTTATCTATCGCTTTCTGAAGATGGATCACTTTGATATCCTTGAACTTCATATTATGAAGAACAGGTACTGCTTTAAAGGCAGCTGCGTAAGCAATATGTGTAGAATGTGATTTGTCTTCTAAAGTTTCATCAAACATTTTCTTAAAGATATCTGCAAAAGTCATCTCGTTATCCACATCGAATGGTGCTTCGTGGTATCTTTCAAGCATACTGATGCCTTCTGCTTTTGTCTTTGCGTAGCCTATGACCTTGTATTGTACATAGCATTTTTCTGTTTCTTCGTTGAAATACGTTCCATCTGGCACACGGATCATATATGGTTTAATACGTTTGCCTTTCATCTTGACAACACTACCGTAACCTTTAGGTAATCCAGCCATAATTAATCCAACTCTCCAATATCATCCAAATCTTTTGGATGTTCGTTAAAATATCCAAGTTCTTCCCAGACAAGCTTGTCAGGGCAGTAGAATGAATAGTTTTTACCAGGACCTTTCTGAATGATATAACCAAAATGGAATATGCCACGTTTCAGGCCTTCGCGTAAGAACATGTCCGATTTGCCGACAGCTTTAGCGATTTCTGTGATTTTTACATTTCTGCCAGTGAATTTTGGAGCGTTTGTGTAAACAGGCTTTAAGCGTTCTCTTTCCATAGTTTTCACCTCCTTTCAAATCATAGTGAAATGAGAAAAAAGTTTCTCAGGTTCAAATTTGAGATTTGCACCTGCAAAACATAAAAAGCAGCAACCATAGGGGATATCAAGGTTGCTGCCATGTTCAATATATAAAAGTCTAGGGAGTGACTTTTATGCCTTTTTTACTTCTGGACATATCCAGACTGATGCGTAGTCTTACATTGATTGCATACATATCTGACTTAGATAGTCTAGCAAGTTTACACATGAGACGATTTTTGTCTATAACACGTATTTGTTCACATAAAACCATAGACCTATAGCGTAAACCATCAATCTCTGGTAAGTGGTAATGCGTAGGTATGTTTGCTTTTGTAGCTGTCTTGGAAGATAAACAGGCAACGATTGTTGTTGGACTGTATTTATTTCCAAGATTATTTTGTATGATAAGAACCGGTCGAACTTTTTTGTTCGCTTCCAGTTCCGTCTGATAAATCTGCAAGGTAGATTTCACCACGTTTTACTTTCACAAGTTCCTCCTTATGTAAAACCGGATAGTATGAACCATCCGGTTGAAAAAATATTTATCGTGTTTCCTATTTATCGCCTGATTACCCGGAAACAGGGAATGACTGTCAGACAAGATAATTGCAGGATATCTTTCATTGGAGTTTCACCAACCCATCTTACGCGTGAGCCCATCGAGGAAGTATCATTATCTTATATACCATCATCGCACAGTCAGCAATCACTGCTGATCAGTCTGAAGTATCTCGCTCGTAGGAAACTACATCATGGCGCTTCAGTGATCCAGCTCGAATATATAAGTTTGGTATCTGCCAGTTGTTATGTTGTTTTCAAAGATCTGGAAGAGTATGAATATATCGCTCTTCACTTATATAGCCGATGAGAAGAGCCGATTTTTTCATGAAATAGAAAAAAAGCCTCAAGTGAAAAGTTAAATTCCACTTCTAAGGTACGAAAGTTGAATTTAGTTATTCACCAAGCTCTAGTTGAATTTACTCTTACACTTCTAGTTCAATATAAGTGCCGATTCTTCGTGTTTTAGGAGGAAAACATTATGTTAACGAAGAATTCACACATGTCTTATTCAGATAGACAGATCATTGAAACTGGTATCGAAAATGGTTCTACCAGACAAGCTATCGCTACTACCCTTGGTAAAGACAAATCAACCATAGGAAAGGAAATCAAACTACATCGCTTCCTTGCATACAAATGTAATCTGCCTCTAGAGTGTGCTAACTACAAACGCTGTAAACATGAACGCCATTGTACTCTGGATTGTATCGATTATGTCCCTTTCAAATGTACTCGCAGGGACAAGTCACCAGGAGCTTGTAATGGATGTGGAAACTATCGCTCTTGTCGCTATGACAAATATCGATACTCTGCCCTCGATGCACAGCACGACTACCAGATGACACTTACATCTTCACGACAAGGTGTCAATGCGACAGTAAATGATATCAAGCAGCTCGGTGAACTCTTATTACCATTGATTAAGAAAGGTCAGTCCATCTACTCTATTCTTCAAAGCCACAAAGAGATCAAACTATCCGAAAAGACGATATATAACTATATCGAAAATGGTGTCTTCCAAGATGTGGGTGTATCGATCGGTGCCATCGATTTGAAACGTGTCGTAAGACGAAAGATGTCCAAACAAAAGCGCAATACATACAAGCCACGTAAAGACAATCGATACCTGACAGGAAGAAAGTACTCCGACTTCTTGATATACATGGAAAAGAATCCAAATGCCAAGGTCGTAGAGATGGATACGGTATACAACGACGTGTCCAACGGACCTTTCCTACAGACCTTCAAATTCAGAGAGTATGACCTGTTGATATGTATCTATCAAACCGTAAAGGACTCCTTACATATGTTGGATGGGATCCTATTATTGGAAAAGATATTAGGAAAAGAAATGTTCGAAAAAGAAGCCGAGGTCATATTAACCGACAGAGGAAGTGAATTCGTCCTAGCTGAAGAAGCGGAGATACGTGAAGATGGAACTCGCAGGACACGTATGTTCTACTGTGATTCGATGGCCTCTTGGCAGAAAGGTAGTCTAGAGAACCTACACCTATTGGTAAGAGAGATATGCCCAAAGGGATGTGATCTCCATGCATTGGGACTTACATCACAAGAAAAGGCAAATCTCATCAGTATCCATATTAATTCATATCCAAAAGAAAAGCTGCACGGAAGATCGTCCATACAGCTGCTCCATTTCTACAACGAAGAAATGGCCAAGAAACTCTATGATTTTGGAATTACCGAAATCCCACCAGACGAAGTAATTCTAAAACCATATCTTCTAAAGTAAGAAGATAACCAAGAAGTTTCAAAATCAATTACACACGAAGGATCGGCATATAACTTTCACCAAACAACGAAGTAGAATCAACTCTTACAAATTTTTTGAACAGTAGATTCTGCCTACCTTTCATACGCACATTTTTCTGTAACTTCATCTTCATTCTAACTAAAATAAAATCATTTTCAACTTAAAAATAGTACTATCTTAGATTATCAATCCTTGATAGTACTATTTCTGAATGACTTACTTCCACTTTATTGTTTATTCTTTAGAAGTGGAATTTATCTTTTCACTTGAGCAATAGAAAAAAAGTAAGAAAATTTATCAATTACCTTCATCTGTTTGTTTTTTGCCCATAGATAGGCAGTATATAGGCTTTTAAATCTTTCGAAGCAGTTGATGGAGATATTCCGATTTTTTTAGCTGCTTCTGATTCTGAAAATCCCAGATGAATATAAAAGACTAGCATTCTTACTCGATTTTGATATGCTTCTCAAGCTGTTTCTAATGGAGATATAGTCTGCGTAAGTGCATCCGTGAACGCATCAATATTTTTAACATTTGTAAGAGGACTTTTTGTTGGCGCAGGTATATTTTCAAAGTTAAAGTCTTATGAAAGAATTGTTGAATTTTCTGCATTTCTGCGTGCAGAGTTGAAATCTTTTCGATCATACTTATCTTTTTCATGAATTGCCACTTCTTTCATGCCATTATTACGACATGTTTCGTTTTCTGCGTCTCTTTTCTTTTTGAATTTGAGCTCTTCTGCTGCGTGATTATATGCTTTAGCCATTTTGTTTTCACCCTTTCTCTATATGAAGAAAAATCCTTCACTTAATAGCCGATGGAAAGAGTGAATTTTTTCATAAAACGCAGGAAAAATAAAAAAAGACAGTATTTGCAAAAATGTACTTAACAATTTTGAATGAAATAAATGTAGAAATGGATAAAATAAGGTTTATTCTTAAATAATAAATCAAACAAAAAAGATATGATCAATAAACAAGGATTATAGTTCATAAATCATATCTTTTTGCTTTCAATGGATGTAATAAACAAAATGGTTTTTCAAAATACAAATTCAAACAAGGCTTCTTCAAACTGACTTATGGATTTACACTGTATCAGCTTTGAATATTTTTTCTGATCACTTACAGTATCAATGATGAAGTCATAGATCAGTCGCAGGTTCTTTATATTCTTTTTGTTGATTGCACTGAGAAATACGATTTTGACTTCGGAATCATTCCATCTGATGCCTTTTGGATTGATATAGATACTCATGGAAGTCCTGTTGGCAGTGAATTCCATGGCATGTGGAATTGCATACATATTTCCGATATTTGTTGAAGCAATTGCTTCTCTTACCAGGACGGAAGAACAGAACTCACTGTTTACAATATCCTGTCGTTCAAGTTCGGCAGTCAGGAATTTAATGACATCCTCACTGTTGTCCAGGCACGTATCACAGAAAAAGTTTTTTTCGTTGAAATACAGCTTGAAGAGCTTCTTGAAAAGATTATTTTTCTTCATCGCCATTATTCTGTTTGAAAAATCAATGAGCTTTAACTTGTCAGTTCTAGTGAACAGAGGAGTAATGTGACAGTTCGGCAATGAAGATGAAGCCTCAGAAAAGTTAATGGAAATCGTAAAATCAAGAGATAGATCTGACTGATTATTCAGGTCATCAATAACGATTACATCAGTCTGATGAGGGACGCATTTGTTGATCTTGTCTATCAGATTCTGCTTGTCAATATAGAGACCGGCAATCAGGCCAATTTTAATTTTGTTTTCTTCTACTTCTGAGTCGATGCTGTTTTCTATTAAAAAACCAATGTGCATTGCAATCAGGGAAATCTCCTGTTCATTGATAAAGATATTATGCTTTTCACTTATTTCCTTGGCAATTGCTACAGCGACATCATATATGAAAAAGCATGATTCCTTTATTGAAAGGCCTCCGTCATAATTGACGGGATTGTTGTTCTTGCATCGGGTGATCATATCGTTGATATGACGTGAAAAAATATGCAAGAAATCCGTTATGTCGATATCTATTGAAAAATCATTGAAAACCTTGCTTGTGATCTGTTTGACTTCATCTTCCAGAGAATCAAGAGCATCTTCATTTACATTCAGTACGCCACACAGAGTACTGTAGATTTCATTTATTCTTGGCATATCGGAAGTATTCAATGTACTGTCGATATCTTTTGCTATCTTCAGGACGTTGTTGTTGATTATTGTGCTGCACTTGATATTATCATTGAAATCAAAATTCAGAATGACACACAGGTTGAGTAGAAAGTGGTTGAAATAGAATTTTGAAATTCCATAATTGTATTTATTTAAAATGCTTATCACTTCCTGCTTTACTGTTTCAATCTCAACGTTGTCAAAGTATTTCTGGAAAATATTGATGTCCTGGAAAGAAGTACCTGCTTCATCAATCAGCTTGTCAATATAAATCTGTCTTTTCCTGGAACTTAGCCCATTTATAGTAATATCATTGTTTTTTCTTTCTATTGATAAATTGTATCTGCTCAGTAATTCCTTCAGATTGTTCAGATGAAGTATCAGAGTGTTTTCAGACAGATTGATCTTCTCTGCAAGCTCAAAAATATTGTTTTTCTCTTCCGACAGCAGATAATAAATTATTTCATTCTGCTCATTGTAGGTATTGGAAGTCAATGGTATCTGAGTGATCAGATCATAATACTGCTCATTCACAAGAAAGCCCTGATTGGTTGAAACTATTAATGGAACGCCAACGATTTTATTGATTGATTTAATATCATTTCTGATAGTTTTATCTGAAACATTAAAAATAGCCGAAATAGTATTTGCAGAAGTATTTGGCTTTGAATACAGATAGAATACGATTTGTCTTTCTCTGTCTTTTAAATCATACATATGCAAAATAATATTAATACGAATAGTCTTTTTTTGAAATACTGTTTTTCCAGGGTGGGTGGAAAAAAGATGTTTGTAAGCATTTTTGATAATCAGTAACATTTAAGTAAGAAGGAGGTGGCTTGTGGAAAGAGCCGAAGTTATACAATTGGCATTTGAAATAATTTCCTATGCAGGTGATGCAATGGATTGTTTCTATAATGCAGTTCTTGACTACAAGAGCGGAAATTTAGAAGAAGCAAAGAAAAGACTGGAGGAAGGTAACAAAGCATTAAACAAGACACATCTAATTCAGACAAAATTGATTCAAGATGAAGTCAATGATCAGGTCATCCCAAGTACACTGATCATGACACATGCGCAGGATCATCTGACAAGCGCAATCAACTGGCAAAGAATTGTCACACTATTACTAACAGATAATTAAGAAAGGAGAAAGTGAGCAATCACTGAAGTTTATGAAAAAATTTTTAGACAAAATGGCGAGTTTCCTTGAAAAATTCATGACTCCTATAGCTGGAGTGATCGCCGGAAACAAACACTTACAGATTATTTCAGGTGCTTTTATGAGCATCCTGCCACTGATCATGATCGGATCATTTGCATTGATCCTGGCATTCCCATTCATGGATTATACTACAATGGCTGAAACAGATGCATTCTACGGTTTCTTTAAGGCATGGGCAATGTTCAGCGAAGGCTTTGGAAAGCATCTGGGCTATTTATTCAACATCACACTGGGCGCTCAGGGCGCATGGCTGTCAATCTCTATTGCATATACTGCTGCGAAGCGCAGAAATCTGCATATGCTCAACTCAATCATCGTTGTTTTCGTATCATTTATGATCGTTAACAGTGGACTTGTTGATTGGAACTGGGATACAGCCTACTTTGGCGGAACAGGTCTGTTCAGCTCAATCATCATTTCATTTATTGCAATCGATCTGTATACAGTTCTTTCTGAAAAGAAAATCGGATATATCAAGTTCCCTGACAGTGTTCCAGAAGTATTGTCAAGTTCAATCAGTACTCTTGTACCAATTGCTTTGATTTTCTTGCTGATGCTTGGCATCAGAGCTGTATTTGGCGATATCATCGGAATTCCATTCCCAGAACTTATCATGTCAATCGGTTCAAAACTGAATATGGCAGTAGATACAGTTTTTGGAATCTCACTTGCATCTACATTGTCACAGATTGCATGGTGGTTCGGTATCCATTCATCAGCTATCCTTTCAGTAGTAACACCTTCACTCGAAGCAAATATGCTTGCTAATATCAATGCGTATGCTGCTGGTACACCATTAAGTGCACTTCCAACTATCGTTAACTCTACTTTCTACTATACTTATGTTGCTATCGGTGGCGGCGGAGCTACTTTCGGACTTGTATTGCTGATGCTCAAGAGCAAATCTGAACAGATCAGAACAATTGGCAAGCTCTCAATCGTTCCTGCATTCTTTGGAATCAATGAACCGGTATTGTTTGGACTTCCAATCGTACTGAATCCAATGTTCCTGATTCCATTCCTTCTTTCCCACATTGTAAATATCATCCTCTGCTACTATGCAATGAGCATGAACTTGGTCAACAAGATTGTCATGTCATTATCCGCACAGACACCAATCGGATTGGCACATGTCTTAGGAAATCTGGATTTCAGATCTATAATTCTACTGCTTGTAGTCATTGCAGCAGACATTGTACTGTATTACCCATTTTTCAAGCTGTTTGAAAAGCAAAAGCTGCAGGAAGAAGCAGAACTGGCAAAGGGCAGTGAATAAATGGAGGCTTTATGGATAAGGTAAATATTTTATTGGCATGTCAGAACGGTATGAGTACTGGCATCATGAAAAAAAAGATCACTGAAGAAGCAGTGAAATGCGGCGTTGAGATCACAATCCAGGCTGTTGGACTGGATGAAATCAAAAAAGAAGCAAGTAAGTATGACGTCGTCTTAATGGCACCGCAGATCAGATATGCTGCCAGATCCGTAGAAAAGGAACTTGCCGGCGTAACCAAGCATATGGTGATCGACTCAATCGATTTCGGGAAAATGGATGGAGCCAGTGTATTTCATAAGGTAATGAAAAAACTGGAAGAGTAAGATGCTGAGACAGGTATTAGACATTATTGATGTCATTGATGACGGTCTTGTCAATGGAGACAAGGTAGTACAGCTGTTCAAAGATTTTCCATATACTGAAGCAGTATGTGAAAGGGTGTATGGGGAACAGGGCTATACAGATTTCGTCAAGATCCTGATTAAAGGGAAAAACGGGAAATCCAGCAGCGGTGACAGACCTACACTGTCTGTCATTGGAAGGCTGGGCGGAATCGGAGCCAGACCTAAATATGTCGGAATGGTATCTGATGCTGATGGATGCGTTACTGCTCTTTCTGTGGCTTTGAAGCTGTCAGAAATGTCCGTGAGGAATGACAGACTTGATGGCGATGTCATCGTCACTACCCACATCTGTCCGGATGCACCGACAGAACCGCACTTTCCAGTTGATTTCATGGGATCTCCAGTAGACATGGATCAGATGAATCAGTATGAAGTCGTTAAAGATGCAGATGCTGTGATCACTATTGATACGACAAAGGGAAATAACATTATTACAAACAAGGGTTTCTCTATATCTCCGACGGTAAAGGAAGGCTATATTTTGAAGGTATGCCAGGATCTGGTCAATATCATGCATGTGACTTCTGGCCAGAGAGCAAATGTATTCCCTCTGTGTCAGCTGGATATAACCCCGTATTCAAATGACATGTACCATATCAACAGTATTCTTCAGCCTGCAACATCTACTGACGCACCGGTCGTAGGTGTTGCTATAACTACTGAAACAGCTGTGCCTGGATGTGCAACAAGCGCATCGCATGAAGTTGATATTGCTGAAGCAGCACGATTTACGATCGAAGTTGCAAAACAGTTTACTGAAGAGAGAATCAGTTTTTACGACAGAGATGAATTTGAACAATTAGTAGATCTTTATGGAAAGATGAACATTTTTCAGACAAATCCTAAAAATTAAATAGCAGGAGAGGAAATTCCTCTCCTTTGGAGTATTATGAGCATTATATTAATTTTGTTATCTATGGCTGCAGGTATTGGCCTGCCGATGGTCCTGATCATAAGGAATAAGACAGTTTTCAATGTGAAAGATTGCTTTTCAGGTGTGCTTTTCTACCTGATATTCAGAGTGATCTGCTATCCTCTGATTGCAAACGCAATAGATGGAAGCTCTTTGTTGATCAAACTTCTGACTGATTTTGCATATCTGGTTTTTATTACCGTCATCTGCAAGAAAATATATATTACAAAAGTATTGAAGGCAGACAAGACCAATGCTGAAAAAACTGTATCTTTTACGATAGGTGAAACTCTGAGTGAAGTCTTGCTTGCCAATATGCCTAATCTGATCAATCTTGGCGCGTACTTCTTTATGATCAACTTTGGAAATATAAATGAATCACTGCAGGGGTAAAGCCAGCTGGAAATTGAAAAGATAGTCAGTACTTATACATCTATTCCAGTTGAATACTATCTGTTTCTGCTCATATCATGTATGTATTTCAGCCGTTAATAAATGGATAGCAATTTTATTGATGATCTCTATAATAGGAGCAATCTATTACGCAAGTAGAAATGAGAAGGTAAATAAATAATGAAAGTTTTTGTTGCACATTTTACTGCAGAATGTAATGAACACATTAGTCATATCGTAAATAATAATGACTTCCAGTTTCTGTTTGGAGACAGCTGCATTAAAGCAATGCACATAGAAGATATCTTCAGTCAGAATAATATTGAAATCATTCCTTCTGTATGTGCCAGTGTTTCCCCTAACGGAATGATCGGCAGAGAAACATTTGATTATATCTGTGAATGTATATTGAATCCATTGAAAGAGCATTTATCTGAAATTGATGGAATCTATCTTCAGTTTCATGGAGCAAGCGGTATAGACGGACTGGACTGCATTTCCGGGGAACATTACCTGGTGAAGGAAATGAGAAAAATCGTAGGCAGATATATGCCTATCGCAATGGTGATGGATCCACATGGCAATCTGACAGAAGAACTGTCCAGTCAGCTGAATATTGTGAGATGCTATCGTGAATCACCACACTTTGATGCTGTCGAGTCTGAAAGAAAAGTAGCTGAGCTGCTGTGTGATCTGATGCATAATCGCAGAGTGATGAAGCCTGTCATCAAAAAGCTTCCGATCATGGTTGGCGGTGAAAGAAGTGTATCTGCAAATGAACCTGTCCGTTCAATCAATCAGCTGCTTGATGAAGCAGAAAAGGATCCAAGAGTATTCTCTACTTCCTTCCATGTAGGATTTATCAGACATGATGATGACAAGCTTGGTGCTGCAATCGTTGTGGTCCCTAATACGATGAATGACGTGGATTACTGCAATGAAGTTGCAGACAGGATCAGCCAGTATACATGGGATCATCGCCATGAGTTTAAATTCAATGGCAACTTTGATGAAGTGGACAAGTCTGTTGAAACTGCTCTGAACTATCCGGAGAAGACAGTCGTTATTACTGACTCTGGAGATAACTGCGGTGCTGGCGGATATGGCCAGAATACAATTGTGCTGAGAGAGCTTCTGAAACATAAGACAGACAAGAAAATCCTGATTGCAGGCATCAATGATTCAAAGAGCTATGACATCATTTCCAAATGTGAAGTTGGAGAAAAATTGAGTTTGAATGTTGGCGTGGAAGAAGATGAAAACAGCAAGTCTGTTTCACTGGAAGGTACGTTAAAGGTAATTGGCGAACAGAAGCATAGATATGAACTTGAAGTTGATCTGGGAAAGTCATATCTGTTTAATATCAAGGATACCAATATTGATGTGATTATTATGAATGACAATATGCAGTATGGTACTATGGAACAGTTCGATGCTGCGAATGCACCATTCCATGACTATGATATCGTCGTAGTAAAGATGGGATACCTGGATACATATTTGATTCCAGAAACAAAATTCCATATCATGGCTTTGACGGATGGTCCTACAATCCAGAGAAGTGAAAGAATTCCATTCAAGAAGATTGCCAGACCAATGTGGCCAATGGATGAGTTTGAAGACTTGTATTTTATAAAGTAGTGTTTTATTCAGGAAAGTAGCATATACTTTCCTGTTTTTATTGGCGCTCCAAAATTAGATGGGGTGTCGAAAAATAGATTGTAAAGAAGGATGGGGCGAATATTGACCCCATCTTTCTTTGACCATCGCTAACCATGCACGCAAGTGTATGGTTTTTTGCCATTTTAGAGTTGAAATGAAGAAATAGAGGTGGGCTATCCTCTATTTCATATAATTTTCTTTTCTCTTTTTTGGAATGATGGGGTTCAGGCTTGGTACAGATGATTTTCGTAGTACATATAGGCAACGATTGCGGAATCTGTCCCAATTGGTGTAACCATTCGAAGACTTCTTGATCGCCTTGAGTATAGAATTACGATTCTCCATTAATCCGTTATTTAATTTTCGTTCGGATACTACCACTTGGCCTGTATCCTTATCGACTTTATGAGTCTTCTTTACGATGATGAAGGAGTTGATGATTTCATATTGCCAATTACGCAATGTTCTAGAGAAATCTATCATTTCCTCGATGTCACTAGAAGCGAAGGCACGGATCAGTTCCTTGAGTGCCTCTGGTGCGGTCTCGTAGGTGTTATTGTCATAGAAGTCCACTAAATCATCCTTCAGTTGCCATGCGGCCTTTAAATCGGGATGAATGTCTAATATAAGTTGTTGTATGTCGTAGAAATTTAGATAGCGGTTCAGCTTTCGGTTCATCTTCTTCTCATTGTTTGAATCGAACAGTAGCCGTCCTTTCTTGTCGGTAGAGTCCGGTCTTTTGAAGATCAACCAGTTGAACTTTTTAAAACCATTTTTGCACAGGTGTGCTGGATGAAGTTTAAAAATAGGCTTATTTTACGCTTTTTCGCTTGTAATAAACCCTATATTTCAGCGTATGTGGGTTACGCAATGCCCACGTCAGCATTATTTCAATCTTCTGCAGTGCATCATCAGGTGTATTTAACATGAAGGAGAACACATGAAGATAGTCTTGTAGCTCTGCTCTATTGAATCCCGAATGTGCTTTGAAGAACTTCTTCAGTAATGCATGCACTCGGTTAACCGGATCCAGTGGATTGTCTTTGTCTTCGAGTTTCTTCAGTTCTTTTGAAGAGTATACTTCTTCCATAAGTTCAAGGTCTTTAATCAGTTTCCTATGAGCTCTTTCTCTGTCATGAATCAACAGCGAATTCCGGCTTATGAACTGTATGAAGGCATCACGAACAGCAATCTGCGTCGGCTTTCCATACCCCAGTATTTTAATGATTGTATGTTCGCCATCAGTTGCAGTTCCGATACATATCTGATTCCTTGATATTCCGCGTAATTTCTTACCATCATTTGCGACAATGTCTGATTTGATAACCGAGATATATGTTTTATCTAGATATATCGGACTTTTCAATGTGAACTGTTCCTGGTAGACAGCACATACGATAGAAGTCTTTTTAAACCAGTATTTAGACGTAGTAAATGCATTTCTGTTATTCCATGAATCAGCAGTCAGACTTAGGTATCCAAATAGATTACGAAGGTATTCTATCCATTCTTTCAATGAGATCTTATGATCCTGAAATACTGTTCCTGTTGTAACTGTGAAGTTTTTTCTGCACTCCTTGCAGTAGTATTTAGCAATGCCGTTGCTGGTATAGCCATTGCGCTTAATGTCACCTGAACTGCATCTCCTGCATTTTTCTACGGTTATTGAGTTCAACAATTCAGCTTCATTACTGTCTGCAAGTTTCGAGTACTTCTGAGCATATAGCTGCATATGAGCGGTGCGTATGAAGTCCTGCATTTCTGTACGCTCAAAATTATCCCATGGGGTTCTCCGACGGGACTTGTTTTGATTATCGGTTTTCATGGTTGGTGGCCATTCGCTTAGGCAGGCAGCTATGAATGGCCACCACGCTCAAGTACATAGCTGCCTGCCTAAGCATACTTTCTAGACTATTTTGAAGTCATCTACAATTATATGCCTGTCAGCACATCTGTGCAAAAAATGGGTTTTCAAAATCAAAGAATTAATATTTCGAAAATACAGATTTAAATATTCTTTATCTTCGATTTCGGTTTTGCTAACTTCTTGTTTTTCAATTACAACATTTTTATTTTCCATATTCACTATTATCCTTTCTGTATTTTATTGATTTGCTTTTTTGAAAATCAGATAGAAGAAAAGCATTGGTGGATTTTACCAATGCTTGAATAAAAGGCAATTTAAATCTAGCTATCTTACTATGCTATTTTTTGTGTTCTGAGAGAGCAGATTTGCAATTCCTCATTGACATCTTTTCCATATCGTGGAGGTTTGTTGATACAGTTGTATGTTCCTGAAAGTACATTCATCATTTTCTCTGTGGATTCGATTCCAACAATATCATTATCCAGGTGAAACTGAATGTTTTTGATATTCTTGTTATCTGTTAAAAAAACTTTCAATGCCATTGGAAGTACTTCAGCATTTGTTGCACCGGCTAAAGATAAGCAATTATCTTTTCGAAAATCAATGTGATTCATATGGAGAAGACTCATATAAGAAAGAAGGTCAATTGCAGCTTCAAATACATGTACTGTATCACTTTTTGGATTTTTGAAAGAAAAACTGTATGCTTTGTCACTTCCAGACGCATCTTGTTTGAAGTTGCCGGTGATAGAACGCTTAAATGCATATGCTGGTCTTGTTCCATCGTAGCCAACAAAGACAACATTATGAAACTTCTTATCCGGGTAGATTTGTTCTTTGCTAATGAAGTAAGCAACAACATCTTTATCAATCTTTCTCTCTTTACAGAGATAACGAAATACCTCAAAATTGTTGTCATCTTTTTCAGGGAGAGTAAATGTATTTTTTGAAACTGATTTATCTGATTCATTCGCTATCATTGGTGCCGTTTTTACGGTGTCCATAATGATATGACATGCATCAAGAAAACTGTATCCTTCCACGCAAACGAAATAATCTATAGCAGAAAATCCTTTAATTCCCTTAGACCACCAACTCCAGCCATGTGGAGAAATATGAAGTGAATCATGTTCCTTTGTACAATAAACATCTTTTGAGAGATGGACAAGGATATCTGGATTATAGTTAGTCAGATAGTCATAGGCAGATATTTTGCGGATATTTACTAACTGTTTTTTAGGAATATATCGGCTCATCGTTCTATCTCCTTGTTTTTTGGAGACATAAAAGCAATGCCATGTTCCTTGCAGAAGGAACGAACCTTTTGAAGATTTTCAGATGTTTTTAATACTGCTTCTTCAGTATGAATTTCAGAAACTTTGAAATGATTGTCTTTAATATTTGACAGCCAGTCTTTCATAAATATATTGAGATCAGATTGTAAATCAGGATCATGTTCTACAGCCTGATAAATACCTAACGTA
Source organism: Solobacterium moorei (assembly GCF_036323475.1). Classification (GTDB taxonomy): domain Bacteria; phylum Bacillota_I; class Bacilli_A; order Erysipelotrichales; family Erysipelotrichaceae; genus Bulleidia; species Bulleidia moorei. Next base: position 2,199,902 of record NZ_AP028934.1, on the reverse strand, counting down.
TCTTGCTGATAGGTTTGTGGATATACTCTTTGTTTTTTGTTATCTACAATCATTTCTACGTCTGGATCCGCCATTAGATCACCATTCATAACGTAGTTCTGTGACATTGCAATACGATTATCACCAATATTTTCAATGTTCAGATCCATAAATCCGGTCTTTTGATATTTGATATACATTGCTTCTCCTGTAAGAATAGGTGAAGCAATGTTTTTTAAAGCTTCATAGTTTTCCATTTCTAATACTTTATCCTGGAATACTGGTTCTATAGTTTGGATTATCTCGTGTGCTTCATTTTTGATATTGCTGAGAATTGTTTTTAGCTTTGAAGTATCCTCTTGTGCATAGGAACCTATATATCCAAAAGAATAATCGGAAGTATCAATGTTGAAATGATCACATATGACAAATGCTAACGATTCTGCTTCGATTTCTTTTTGATCTACTGTCTTATTGGAATCTTTGTGTAAGCGAGAATGAGCATATTCATGAACAAGTGTTTTGGCAATTTGCATATTCTCCATGGTCTTGTTAATAACAATAGAGTCAGTTGAAGGAGTGTAGAAGCCTTTTACTCCGGATTTAAACAAAGGTTCTTCTTCTGATGATTTAAATGTAATTGGAATTGTGCTTATTTCTTGAATGGATTCAATCAAAGCAACAATTTCTTTGGAAGATCCTCGTAAATCATGAATCATTTCTGGTATTGGCTCTCCAGATGTCTGTGCAATATCAAATACTTTTGCGGTTTTGAAATGGAGAACTTTCTCTTCTTTCGTTTCTTTGATTGGTTTGCCTGAATCATCTAGGAGAATATTCCCATTTTCATCTTTTTTATCAACTTCATGAGTAATAAAAGATTGACATGGAGCCAGAATCAGCATTGCTTTTTCTCCTTTGTTGACTTGTCTGTTGAAATTTGTTTTCCGTGCTTGATACCATGCAACCAAAGAAGAATCCGGACGTTGTAAAAGAATCAAAATTGTATTGTTCAAAGAATATGCATGAAACTTTGACAGAAATGATAGATATTTTTTGTAGTTATCTGAATCTAAAAAAGAACGAACACCATTTTCAATCAATTCAAATGCTTTATTAATTTCTTCATTGCTTTTATTTATCGCCATAATTCAGTGCTCCATTGATGCGTGTTTCTTCGAAATTTTTTGCTCATGTTTTCGTGAAGGCATAAGCATTCTGGTATCTTTGTTGTAATAGAGAACTGTATCACTGAGAAAATCTTTAGAATCTACAACTGTACGGTTTGCGTTATGCACCATTTTTTCTAATCTATGGGGCTCTATTCCTGCTGATTCAGGAACTACTATTAATTCATGAATAGAGGAAGGCAAAACATAGTAGTTATCTTTTACTTCTTCAGAAATATGTTTTAATGTTTCCGGGTAAAATAGTACAGCAGCATCATTCAGTTTCTGTGATCCAGTGCAAACATACATTGGAGCAGGGGATGGAAGTCCTAACATATCTCCTAAGGGAATAATTGAAAGAGGAGATCTGTTCTGACAGACATCAATTGCCATTTTAAATAGATCAAGTTCTGAAATATCCCATGTTTTTAGATATTCATTCATAACAGGAAAAGAAGATATTGAGGTTTCCGATTGATCCAAGCGAATGTGGAAAGTTGCAGAAAGATTAAGTATATCAAAATGTGGTTTATCTAAGAGGTACTCTGCAGCTACTTGCTTGTCACACACTTTGATAAATAGATTTGGTTTTATATCTTCAAAAGAATCCAAATGGGGCAAAGTGTACATTGCATCATTTGTGAAGGATATTCTGCCAGAGGAAACATAGTCTGTTAAGTGATGGAGCACTTCTTCCATTGGTAAAATATTGTTTTCCAGAATGGCATGCAGATTTCTCATTTGGGCAGGAGTGTAATCTTGTTTGTGTTTTCTATCTTATTAATGATTGCAGGATATGTACCGCTTGTTATATTACCTGTACGAGATTTTACTGGACAGCTTTTGATTGCAGGTGCAGGTGCACTGATTGGAAGTTATCTATTTTTCCATTCGCTTTCCGGAATGGTATTGTGGATCAAAACCCGAGGTAAAGGGTATTTGAAGAATCTGAACATGGTGGTGATACGACAAATTGCGGCAAGAGTTCGCACTACATCTGGGTCGATGGCAATGATCAGCCTGCTTTTAGCGGCATCGATTACCATGTTTTGCGGCGGCTTGGGAATCTATGATACTCTTCGGAACAACCTTTTTGGACGTACACCTTTTGATGTAAGTATTCTTGCCAGAAGCGGTCATGAAATATCGAATGGCATATGCGCATATTTTGAAGATGCAGGATTAGTTTTAAAGCAATTCAGTTCAAAGCAATCACACGCACAACTGTATAAACAGACGATAAACGGCATATCAACGATAGTTCTTTCACAGTCTGAATGTAATCAAATCTTATCAATGGAGAATAAACATGCAATTGAACTAGAAGAAGGAGAGTTTGCTGTAATTTCGAACGATACAAAAGAGAACTTATCTGAAAAAGAAGAGCAAATCACCGTATTTGGGAAAAATCTTACACGGCATCAAAATCGTATCTTGAACACATACCTTTGGAACATGAGTGTAAACAGTGGACTATGCAAACAGGTTCTTGTGGTACATGATTCTATTTTGAAAGGGAAGTCCGCTCAATTTGAATTATTGAATTTCTCCTTTGCTAATCAAATAAGTGAAAATAATTTTCGAAGTGCATTAGAGAAAACCTATGGTGATGACTATATTTCACGGGCATCTCTTGTAATACGTAACAATGCATATGTAAATGTAAATACAAGAGAGGGTATGTATGGAGAAGTTTCTGATTTACGGACAGCAATCATCTTTGTTGTGTTGTATGTAGCAACCATAATGATTTTGAGTTGTGCAACAATTCTGCCCTTACAACAATTAACACAGATTGAAGACAGCAGAAATGTATATGTGATGTTAGAAAAACTTGGTGCAGATCAAAAGATGATCAACCAAGCAATATTTAGACAAATCTTTTTCAGTTTCTTGCTTCCGCTTATACTTGCGGTATTTCATGCGGGGGTTGGTATTCTGTCAGTAATTCCGAAGTTTATACCGGAGAATAAGATATACCTTGGAACAATTTTGGTGACAGTTTCAATTCTATTTGTTCTGTATGGAGGGTATTACTTCGTTGCGTATCAAGGCGCAAAAAGCATTTATCGAGGAGGCTTATAAAATGAAAAAATTTAACCAATATCAAATCAAAATATTGATGGCATTATTAATGGTAACAGACCATTTGAATCATGTTCCGGGATTGATTCCGGATTCTCTTGCAATGATATTTCATGTATTAACGCGCTGCGTTGGAGTCTGGTTTGCCTATGGTGCGGTAGAGGGCGTGATATATTCTCACAACATTCAGAGATACATTCTTCGTTTGTATGGTGCAGCAGCAGTTATGTTTGCCGGTAGTAAATTGTTGGAAATACTGTTTGCTGCAAAAAATATTCTTATTTCGAATAATATCTTTTTAACACTTGCGCTTGGTGTAACAATGCTGTCTGCTTTGAAATATATAAAGAATAAGCCACTTTCCTATCTTATGGCCGTGGCTGCGTTTTCTGTAGGGTTTATAGTTACAGAAGGTGGAAGCATAGTATTACCGTTTATGTTGATTAGCTATTATACATACAAGAAACCTGTCATTCGAAATGCTTGTTATTTTGTGTTGTCGATAATCTTGTTTGCGGGATCATTTGTTCCTTATGAGACAATTGCCGCAACGATTTCCATGCTTGCATATAATTCTGGCTTTATGTTTATACTTGTAATTCCGTTCTTGTATATGTACAATGGAGAGCACGGTTCTCATACAAACTTCAGTAAATATTTCTTCTACGTATTTTATCCTGCACATCTATGGTTATTGGCTACAATCGCCTATTATGTCTCTTAAGAGCCGAAATTTTATATTTGATTTTTAAGCCATTTATCGATGTTTATGTTTTGCAAGAGTTGTAGTTATTTCGAATGTTCAAAAACAAAACAAAGTCAAATGATATTCTTGTTATACGTTGCGTAGATAAATGTCATAAAAACCTCCAAGGTTATATCCGACTTTGGAGGTTTCACACAAAATCATGTTGTATGGTGCTACTTTTAAAGAAAAAATTATCAAAATCATTTGTGCTTATAAAGTTGATAAAGCAATATTCCGATACATGTTCCGACAGTGTTGGTGATGACATCACTGATGTCACCTACGCGGTTCGTAGAGATAAGTGGTTGTAGGACTTCAATGGAGATGCTGAATATCATCCCAATCATAATTGCCGATAGCGGTTTAAGTCTTAAGGTTTTCTGAATTAAGAATCCAAACGGGATAAACAGTGATATATTTAATAAAGATTCAGTCAGATAAGAACCGCGCTGTAATTGCCAGTCGATAAACGGATGGAAGTTAATTTCCGCAGAAAATCCGCTGAATATATTCGGTAAGTTTGTAATAATCGGCATGAGCGTCAACATCAATATGATGCAGATGTATATGTATAGTACCGTATGCCAAATAAAATTGGAATGTGAAAGACGTCTCCACCTTGGTAGCCAAATATAGTAGTATAGACATGTTAATGCGATAAAATCTGGTAACATGGGTAGAATGTTAATATACATAGAAATTATATTAACACAAATGATAGAAAGTATGTAAAAATGATTGTTGTGTGGACGGAGGTCAAATGAAATTTCTTGAACAGTTTACATTAATCACAGATATTATCTTTGGACTGATGATTTTGCTATATCTATATCAGATTATTTATATTGCGGTCAGTATGTTTAAACGTAAGGTTCCAAAACTACCAGAAGCGAAGAAAAATCACAGATATGCAATTTTTATCTCTGCGAGAAATGAACAAGGTGTTATTGGTGAATTGCTGGATAGTTTACGGAAGCAGACTTATCCGGATGAGATGTATGATATGTATGTTGTTGCGGATAATTGTACCGATGAAACTGCTGCGATAGCTCGCCAACATGGTGCCAGTGTATTTGAACGTTTTAATCAAGAAGAAGTAGGGAAGGGATATGCCTTAAATTATCTCTATCATAATGTAATCGCGTTGAAGGGTGAAAATTACTATGAAGCTTTCATGGTGTTTGATGCGGATAATATCATTGATCAAAATTTCTTGCATGAAGTAAATAAGACGTTTGATACGGGGCAGTATGATGCGATGACGACGTATCGTAACTCTAAGAATTTTGATGAGAATTGGTTAACAGCGGCTTATTCTATCTGGTTTATGCATGAAGCACGGCATTTAAATTATCCACGTATGTTATTGGGTGCGCAGTGTATGATCTCTGGTACGGGTTTTGTTGTTTCGGCAAAAGTCATGAAGGATAACGATGGCTGGCCATATTACTTATTAACAGAGGATATTCAATTCTCGGTTGTAAGTACTATTAATCAGTTGAAGATTGGCTATTGTGATACAGCGATTCTATACGATGAACAACCATCTACTTGGAGACAATCTTGGAAACAACGTATGCGTTGGGCAAAGGGCTTCTATCAGATTGATAGTAGGTATTTGGGTGATTTGACAAAGGGTGTGCTTACGGCAAAAGGCCGGCGCCTTGCGTTCTATGATATCTTGATGACAGTATTGCCAGCTAGCTTATTAACAATTGTGATTCTTGGTTTTGTATTATGGATCATGGCTTCAGCTGGGCTTATGCCATACTATGTGCGTCTTGTCTTCCAAAGAGAGATGCTATGGTTTGTGCTTAAGACAATCGGTGGCTTCTGGGTATCGTTAATGATTATTGGTGCCATTACTGTTGGTATGGAGTGGGATCGTATTGAGACAAATAATTGGTCGAAAATCAAGCATCTATTGTTATTTCCGCTATTCTTATTGTCTTATCTGCCGATTTCGATTCAAGCCCTGTTTTCCAAGGTGCATTGGGCGCCTATTGAGCATCATTCTACAGAAGAACTCAATAAGAAAAACGATCAATAGAGAACGCATGAAGTGAATTTGAGGGGGTTCACTTTTTTGTATGGGGTAATGAAATTGGGTGTGTAAGGTATTATGATGGTGGTGTGGGTTTTATAAAAGGAGGATCATACGATGAAATATGATTTCACAACAATAATAGATCGCCACGGTAAAGATGCGATTGCGATTGATGGATTGGGTAGGAAACCAGGAAGACCAATGTTACCAGATGAGGGTTTTGATGTTATTCCAATGTGGGTGGCAGATATGAACTTTCCAACTGTTCCTACTATTCAGGAGGCAATCATCAAACGTGCGACGCATCCGGCATTTGGTTATTTTGCACCAACGGAGGAATATTATCAATGCATTATTCACTGGCAGAAAAGTCGTAATGGTGTAATGGACTTGAGCGAAGAGCATATCGGCTATGAAAATGGTGTGTTAGGCGGTGTGGTTTCTGCTTTGACAGCTTACGCTGCACCTGGAGATGCGGTGTTAGTGCATAGTCCTACGTATATTGGATTTACGCATTGTTTAAATAATAATGGTTTCCGTATTGCCCACAGTCCGCTTGTAAAAGATGAAGATGGTATATGGAGAATGGATTTTGCGGATATGGAAGAGAAGATCAAACAGAATCATATTCATGTGGCAATCTTCTGTTCCCCACACAATCCTTGTGGGCGTGTGTGGCAGTTGGATGAAATCCAAAAAGCAATGGAAATCTATGAACGTAATGATGTGATTGTTATCTCGGATGAAATTTGGTCAGATATTATCTTAGAGGGACATAAGCATATTCCTACACAGTCTGTGAATGCATGGGCACATGAACATGTAGTAGCGTTATACGCACCAAGTAAGACGTTTAATCTTGCAGGACTTATAGGTGCATACCACATCATCTATAATCAGACACTACGTGATCGTATCAATTCGAAAGCATCGAAATCCCACTATAATAATATGAATGTGTTATCCATGCATGCACTCATAGGTGCGTATCAACCAGAAGGATATGTATGGTTAGATGAATTGCGGGAAGTAATTACTGGTAATGTGAATTATGCTATAGAGTATATTAGAAGGCACTTTGAGGGTGTAGAACTGATGAAGCCAGAAGGCACATACATGTTGTTTATTGATTGTGAAAAATGGTGTAAACAACATGGAAAAACGATTGAAGAGGTTGAAAAGGCTGGGTATCGTGTGGGTGTAGCTTGGCAGGATGGACGCATGTTTCATGGACCGTATAGTATTCGCATGAATCTAGCGCTGCCTTTAGCACGGGCGCAGGAAGCTTTTGAACGTTTGAATCAATACGTATTCAACGCAAATTGGTAACAAAAAAAGCCGTCGTTGACGGTTTTTTTAATGGTCGGGGTGACGAGATTCGAACTCACGACCTCTTCGTCCCGAACGAAGCGCTCTACCAAGCTGAGCCACACCCCGATACTCTATTGCATATTATATCAAATAAAGAAAATATGGAGTGTGAAAAATGATTACTTTGGTCGTTTTATCAAATAGATAATACCACTGATGACGCTTGTAATAATCGCAAGTACGACATACATCAACAGGAAACCAGCGATACCTGCAACGATATCGACAAAGTCCATTGTGCCGGTATGTGTGATGCCTTGACCGATTTCGATTGCAAAGGTAATCACGATAATCAATGTAAATACATAGATAAATGTTAGTGTAAGGTAGTGATGACGCTTTGCGAGGAATTTAAAGAGTGGATATACAATCGCAATCATTAAAATTCCTAATATACCAATGACTATAAAGTGTAAGTCTTTATCAGATAATCCGATGAGGTTATTATCGTTCCATGTCAAGATTGTATTGTGAATGGAAGTGATGAGTTCAATTAGAAAATAGAGAATTTTTGTTAACATAGCGACCTCCTTGGGGAGTATCATAGCAGAATTTAATACTGTTATGAAAGCGATAAAATGATGAGACTTTCAATGCAAGCAATTTAGCAAAACCTAAGGCAATCGAATTTGGTTGGTTATGGTATAATATTGGCATGCGAAAAGCGATTTTTATACTGCTTTTTGGGAGATCGTTATGAATCAAAATGTAAGAAAGATTACCGAAGGGGCAATGATGGTTGCCTTAATCGGCGTATTTATGTTAATTGATAGACAATTCCAAGGGACATTTAGCAGTACGTTTGCGTTCTTATTACCATTACCGATGGTATATTTTGGAGTTAAGTATGGATTGCGTGATAGTTTGATGGTTTTGGTTGCTATCATCTTTGTGTCTTTTATCTTTGCAAGTCCATTTACGGTATTTTTCTTTGTCGCTGAGGCGATTATTGGATTGGTATATGGATGTGGCATTTATCAGAATGTAGAGAGTAAGCGATTATTGCTAAGAACGATGGTTCTTGGTGGACTTACGGAACTTCTTGCGGTTGTTATCAACGTAGCAATCTTTGGTGTAAGTTTAGATCAGCTAGTTCTCGAATTACGTTCAACCTTTGATATGATGCAGAAAACAATGGGTGTAACAGTAGCTGCAAATGTAGATATCAACGTACTATTACGGAATGTATTCTTTGTTAGCACACTGATGTTAGGCGTATTAGAAGCAATTGTAACGCATATTTCATCTAGACTATTATTGAAGAGACTACGTATGAAGTTGCCTGAATCGACACCGCTCTATCTATACTATCCACCAAAGTGGATTGGCTATGTAGCACTAGTTGGAATGATTGGGTATTTATATGTTGGATCTGGCTATATTAAAACAGAACCGGCGATGACGATTCTTTCAGCGTTAGGAACGTTTGCCTACTTCTATCTAACAGCGATGGGTGTTGTTGGTCTATTGGTGATGATTGGATTAATGGCAAAGGAGAGTCGTAGAATCTTAACATTTGTAGTGTTTATCTTAGCGTTAGTGTTGTCATTTCCAGTAGCGCTTTATGGATTTTTATATATTACGACAAACATGCATAAACGAATTGTAGAGGAGGGATATCATGCAACAAAAAATGAGTCGAATTAAACAAATTGTTTTTGTGGCACTTGCTATCCAGCTTGCGGTTATCATTCTATTACAGTTAATTTTTCAGATAAATATTTTACCAGGTATCCTAGTATTAATTGCGGAAGCGTTGATTACGGTTTATTTGCTGGATTATTTTCAATCCGCAAATGAAGAAGAATCCATTGGACTAGAGAAATATTTAGGTGGTTCTTACGCAGAAGCATATCTAGTTGGTGGCGTCGGTATGATGAACTATGATGAAAACTATGTCATCACATGGCAAAGCGAACTTTTTAAGGAAAGAGGCCTTGATCGTATTGGCTCTAAATTATTGACTTGGTTACCAGAAGCCAACGATATTATTTCCGGGGAAACGGAAAAGGTAAGTGTTACGATTGATCAATATGTCTATGAGGTGAGTAAGCGCGAAAATGCGCCGACGATTTTCTTTAAGGATATTACGCTATTAAATAAGTATCGTGGCAAGTATAACGAAGAACATGTCGTACTTGGTTTGGCTAGTTTTGATAACTATGAAGAGAGTACAATGTATGCGGATGATGCGGATATCGCAAATATCAATGCGACAATTCGTACACCACTCAATGAATACTTCCAAAAGTTTGGTGTCTTCTTAAGAAGATTAAATAACAATCGTTACTTGTTAGTTCTCAATGAGAAAATTTATCGTGAGATTGCGGCAGATCGTTTCTCTATCTTAAATATCGTACGCAAAGCGTCTCAGAAGGCTGAAGTATCTATCACATTATCTATGGCTTTCGCCAAGGGTAGTTCAAACTTTGCGGAGCTAGATGAGACTGTTACGAAGTTAATGGACCTTGCCCAAACACGTGGTGGTGACCAGGTTGCGATTCAGGTTGTTGGTGAGGATGTGAAGTACTTTGGTGGTTCTACAGAAGCGGCCGAGAAGAGAAGTCGTGTACGTGTACGTGTTATGGCGCATGCATTACGTGATCTGATTCAACATTCTTCCAACGTTATTATCTGTGGACATAAAAACGCAGACTTTGACTGCATTGGTTCTGCAATCTGTTTATCGAAGATGGCATCCGCTTTCAATAAGCCAGTCAGTATTATTGCCAAGACTGGTGGCATTGAAGAAAAGTTAGATGCGGCGATGAAACGAAATGAAAAAGACCTTGCAGAGGATATCACGTTTGTTACGGAAGGCGAAGCAATCAACCAACTCAAGGATGATACGCTAGTCATCATGACAGACCATCACAACATTCTACAATCTAATGGTGCAAAGCTATTAGAGATGGCAGAACGGATTGTGGTGATTGATCACCATCGTAGAAGTACAGATATGGGTGTGAAACCAATTCTGATTTATATTGAGGCAGGTGCATCAAGTACTTGTGAAATTTTGACGGAGATGATTCCATTTGTGTCTAGTAAAGCAGATATTTCTGAATTAGAGGCGACATTCATGCTTGCAGGTATGACAATTGATACACGTAAGTGGCGTGAAAGAACTGGTGTACGTACATATGATGCGGCCAGTGCTTTACGTAAACTCGGTGCAGATCCTCAAGTAGCGTACGATTACTTGAAAGATACTTATGATGAGTTTGTACTAAAGAGTGCGATTATGAATGCAAGTGAAAGATACCCAGATGGTATTGTGATTGCGGCTATAGAAAATGAGAAGATTACACGTTCTATTATGAGCCAAGTTGCGGATAGTTTATTAAGTATCCAAGATGTGAAGGCAGCCTTTGTGATTGCTCAGGATAAGAGCACAGGAATTAATAGTATTTCTGCGCGTTCAAATGGTGAAATCAATGTACAGGCAATTATGGAAGCCATGCATGGTGGTGGACATATGACCGCTGCCGCAACACAGCGTAAGGATGCGGCAGTCAAAGAATTAAAAGAAGAGTTAATTAATATTATTGAACAACAGAAGAAGGAGGCAGAAGATGAAAGTAATTCTTAAACAAGATGTTAAAAAAGTAGGTAAGCGTGGAGATATCGTTGATGTATCTGACGGCTACGGAAGAAATTTCTTAATAGCAAGAGGGCTTGCGGTAGCGGAATCTAAGGCTAGCTTAGAAATCTTAAAAGAACAGAAATCTGAAGAAGCTGCACTAGAAGCACAGCGTGAAGAAGAAGCACGCAAGAAAGCTGCCTTATTAGAAAAGACAGTGATTACTTTTACAGTGAAGTCTGGTAAAGAAGGAAGAGTCTTCGGCTCTGTATCTACAAAGCAGATTGTGGAGGCTTTGAATAAACAAGGTATTATTATCGAAAAGCGTAAGATTATTGATATGGAGCCGATTCATAGTCTTGGCACAACAAGAGTAAAAGTTGAATTACACAAGAATGTAATCGGTACGATTGTTGTGAAAGTACTGGGAAGTGAGAACTAATTATGCCACGTGTATTGCCTTCTGCACCTGAAGCGGAAGCTAGTTTGCTTGGAACCATGCTTGTATATCCAAGTTCTTCTCGTACAGCGCTAGAAGAAGGGCTTGAAGCTGACGATTTCTTCATTGAAGCCAATCGTCGTATTTATCATGCATGTGAAGAATTGTATCAAGAAGGAACACAGATTGATTCCACCACTGTTGCTACGCGTTTAAAGGATACTGATCTTTTAGATAAGTCCGGTGGAATGGAGTATATTTTAAACTTAATGAACGCAGCAGTAACGAGTGCGAATACACTAACATATGTGAATTTGATTCGTGATAAAGCGATGATGCGTCGTATGATTGAAGCTGCTGAAAGAGTTGCGGAAGAAGGATTTAATGGACAAACAGATTTAAATGATTACTTGGATCGTTCTGAGAAAGAAATCTTGAATGTATCTCGTAATCGTAAAGCTGGTGAGTTTAAGAATCCAAATGATGTCTTAAATGAAGTGTTAAAGACCATCCGTGCAGCTTCGGAGAATTCATCTGAGATTACAGGGTTAAAGACGGGCTTTAATGATTTTGATCGTATTACGCATGGCTTACAGCGTGGAGATATGATTGTTTTAGCCGCACGTCCGTCTATGGGTAAGACTGCGGTTGCGCTAAACCTAGCGATGAACGTTGCACTAATTCCACAAGCACAAAAGGGTGCAATTGCGATTTTCTCACTTGAGATGGGTGCGGAACAGCTCGCAATGCGTCTATTAAGTGCGAAGAGTCATATCCAAGGTGATAAGTTAAAGACAGGTCGTTTAACCAATGAAGAGTGGAACCGTATTAACGAAGCTTCGGCAGAATTAAAAGCTTCTAATATCTATATCGATGATATGGCAGGAATCAAGATTCCTGAAATTTTCTCGAAGTGTCGCCGATTACAGGCGGAACATGGATTAAACATGGTTATGATTGACTATATTCAGTTGATTAGTGGACCATCGGATCGTTCTAGTGGAAACCGTCAACAGGAAGTATCTGATATTTCACGTAGTTTAAAAGCACTTGCGCGCGAATTAAAGGTACCTGTTGTGGCATTATCACAGTTAAGTCGTAACGTTGAAGCGCGTGAAGATAAGCGGCCGATGTTAAGTGACTTACGTGAATCTGGAGCGATTGAGCAGGATGCCGATATCGTTATGATGTTGTATCGTGAGTCTTACTATAACGAAGAGGCGAAAGAACAAGCAAAAGAATCTGGAACAGAGCGTCTAGAAATCAATCTTGCAAAGCATCGTAATGGTGCGACGGGCAGGGTATATGTAGCGTTTGAAGCAGATACAAACGCACTCTATAACATTGCCCCAAATAGACCACAATAATGAAGGAGGAAGGCATGAAAAACTTGATTGCTGTAACAATATGCTTAGTGCTATCAATCGCAATTGTCATCGTGCCTTCTTTTTTCTATCCTTCTTTTGAAGGAATTGAAGTTGGTACAGTAGGTAACTTTAACCAGACTGTAGAAGTAACGACTTCTGATGTGCATAAGATTTATAAATTATATGAAGATCATAAATTGATTGGTACCATCAAGGATAAGACTTATATGGATGAGCATCTAAAGACCGTCTATAAAGAAAAGTATGCAAGCATGTTTCCAAATACACATATTGGTATTGCGGATAATATGTATCTTGTAGAAGAAATGAGTTCAAATGTCTATACAAATGCTGATGCAGAAATTATGCAGTATTTAGATGACCATTCTCTATATAGTATTGCCTGTAAATCAATTTCTTTCTCAGATAATAAAGAATATGCAAGAATCTTTGTAAAGTCAGAAGATATCTATCAGGCAGCTTTACAAAAGTATCTTTCCTATTTCATCGATGAAGATACATTAGAAGCCATTCACGAGCATCATACAATTTCAAATTTAACGGAATATGGTGTCATGACAATGGGCTTTAAAATCAATGAAACAGTACAGATTGCGGATGCGTACGCATCCGTAAAGGATATTAAAACCACGGAAGAAGAAGTATTACATTACTTATCCTATGGAGATAATGAGGAGCTAGTGGATTACACAGTTGAAGAAGGAGATACACTAGATTCAATTGGTTTACAGAATTATGGATTAACTGCTGAACAGTTAATGCGTATCAATCAAGATATCATTAAAGATAGTAGCAAACCATTAACTGCAGGCACAAAACTGTGTGTGACTTACTTTACATCACCGATTGATGTGTATGTTTATAAGCAAAGACTACAAAAGGAAACATTGTTCTATAAGACTTCTGTGCTAGAGGATAATACTGTTGAAAGTGGTAAAACAGTTGTTAGACAAACTGGTGCAAATGGTTCAAAGAATGTACTCTACCATGAGACATGGGTGAATGGAGTACTCAAAACGGGGCAAGAGCTTTCATCTGTTGTAACAGCAGTTGGACAAGATGAAGTTGTGGCAATTGGGAAGAATAGTGATTTAGGGATCGGTAGTGGTAGTTTTGCCTATCCGGTTGAACATCCTGAAATCATCTGTAAGTATGGTTGCTATGCAGGTTTTGAGTCGATTGATTTTATCAATCGATACAATCGATGGGGCAATGTCATGGCTGTTGATACTGGAATCATCAAGGAAAAGGGTTATACGGATGAATTAGGAAACTATGTCATCATTGATCACCACAATGGTTATCAGAGTGTATATGGGCATCTATACTTACCATGTTCACTTGAAGTTGATACTGTTGTAAGAAAAGGTGATGTCATTGGCAAGATTGGTATGACTGGAAAAGCGACAGGACCACATGTAACATTTAGCTTATTGCAGAATGGTGAATCGGTGAATGCATGTTCTGCATTAATGGATTGTGAGGGTTTAGACTGATGATGGACTTTGCACTATTAGCGAGTGGCTCAAAAGGAAATAGTTTTGTAATAGTAGATGGTACTACAAAAGTTATGATTGATTGTGGTACAACAAAGAAATATTTATTTGAGCATCTAAAAGAATTACAGATAGCATTAGATGATTTAGATGCAGTGCTAATCACACATAATCATTCTGATCATATCTCGCAAATCAAGCATTTTGCATCACTACCAATCTACTCTCCAATTGAGATACCAAAGATTGATACTTTCTACGTAAAGCCAGGTTCTTCCTTTACAATTGAAACCTTACGCTTTACGCCAATTGCGTTATCACATGATGCGTTAAACACAGTTGGATATATTGTTGAAAATGGAATTGAAAAACTTGTCTATATTACAGATACTGGGTATATCAATGAGAAGCATATTCCACGCATCAAAGATGCGGACTATATTGTGTTAGAGTCGAATCATGATGTACAGATGTTGATGGCAACGAGTCGTCCACAGTTTACCAAACAAAGAATTTATAGTGATACAGGACATTTGTGCAATGAGGATTGTGCAGCTGTTCTTGATAAAATTGTGACAGAGAAGACAAAGATGATAATTCTTGCGCATTTGAGTGAACAAGCAAATACACGCAAGAAAGCACTAGATACAACAGTACATGCATTACAAAATCATTCTGGGTTACTGCATAAAAACCTGCTTGTATGTGCAGCAGGACAGTATGAGATGATTAGAAAGGGTATATATGATGAAGAAGTTGATGCCGGTAGCGTTAGCGCTATTATTGGTATGGAATCTAGTCCTAACAATAATGTTGATTAGGAATCTGCAAAAGAATACTACAGGTAATAGCGCCCTTGAGGATATGAACAGTATAAACTATACAACATCAGACTATACTAGTGCGATTGAAAAGAGCAGAAGTAGTGTGGTTACGGTTGAAAGTGATGGTTCTTATTATAGTGGGATTATCATTGCGAAGGAAAAGGAAACAGTGCATATTTTAACAACCGCAAAGGCAACAAAGAATGGTAGTCCAAATGTTGTGTTTGACAGTGGTGTACGTGTTAGCTCTACTGTTATTGGTGATGATGGTGAAAGTGGAGTTGCGGTGATACAGGTAACAACAAACTTTGAAGTGAAGCCATTTACGATTTTAGATACAACTGCTTTAGCACAAGGTGCAAATGTGGTTGTGATGAGTGGTAGAAATCTAACGACTGGTAGTGCTGTCGTCAGCAGTGGTATTGTTTCAGAACCTGGTGTTTGGCGAATGAATGGCACAACAACTTGGTTATCTTCCATGCTAGAAATGGATACTCCAATCACTTCGATTCAAGAAGGTGGTGCAGTGATTGACTTAAATGGGTCACTCGTTGGTGTTGTTGCCAGTCAACCATTCCAAGGTAATTCTCGTATGGAATATGCAATCACTGCCAATGAAATCAAACTAATTTACAATGCACTTAAAACAAATGGAAAAGTAACACGAGGTGCACTAGGTGTTGTGGTGCGTAATGTATCAAGTATGCTTGCGTATGAAAAGAGTGCGCAGGGCATTAACATTGATATGAAGACTGGCGTATATGTCCAAACAGTCGTAGAGAAGAAAGATGCAGGAGATGATCTTCAGGTTGGAGATATCATTACAATGATTGATGGTATCGAAATATCTTCTTATCAAGATGTGCTCGCAAGAATGTACATGCACTCTGCTGGCGATACTGTAAATGTATCCATCATTCGTGGCGGTGAAAGTAAGCAGATTGGTGTGGTTCTACAATGATCAAGATTATTGCCTGTGGCAAACTAAAAGAGAAGTGGATGAAGGATGGTGTCGCAGAGTATGTAAAGCGTATTCGTCCTTATGATAAGCTTGAAGTCATTGAAGTACAGGATGAAAAAGCACCAGAGACAAACTCTGTTGCCGAAAATGAACAGGTAAAGGTTGTGGAAGGACAGCGGATATTAAAAAAAATACGTGATGATGAATATGTGATTTTACTAGATCTTGCGGGCATGGATATCGATTCTATCGCACTGGCAAATAAAATACAGGATTGTTATAATCATGCAAGAAGTAAGATTACATTTGTGATTGGTGGGTCTTTGGGGTTAAGCAATGAATTGATTCAGCGTGCTGATTTCCGCTGGCGTATCTCTAAGGTAACCTTTCCACATCAACTTTGTAGAATACTAGTAGTAGAACAAATCTATCGTAGCTTTCGTATTCTACATAACGAGCCATATCATAAGTAAATTTCTAAGATAGAAATATTGTATCGAATTGCAACTTCTTAATATGTAACCGCTTGTATCTGAAACAAGTATGTTATAAAATACAGATATAGTAAGTAAAAATTATCAGGAGGATAAACCAATGAAAGAAATTACTGTTACAGTTGTTGACCCAGTAGGATTACATGCACGTCCTGCTACAGTTGCTGTAAATGCTGCAAGCAAGTTTAAGAGCGAAGTGAAGGTATCTTACAAGGGACGTACCGTGAATATGAAGTCCATTATGGGTGTTATGTCACTTGGAATTCCTACACAGTCTGAAATTACAATTTCCTGTGAAGGTGATGACGAAGATTCAGCTGTTAAGACAATTGAAGACGTATTACGCGCTCAAAAAGTTATTGCTTAATAGATAACGATAAGGGGAGAAAGATGTTTTCACATCTTTCTTTTTCGTTATGTTAAAATAAGGTTAAGGAGCTGATAAATTATGTATTTAGATGAGTATATGCGTTGGCTTTCTGCAAACTTAATCGATTTTGATTTACATGCAGAATTAGCTAGTATTGAAAATGATGATGAAGCAATCAAGGAGAGATTTGCGGTAGCTTTGAAGTTTGGTACAGCTGGTCTAAGAGGTACTCTTGGTGCTGGTACTAACCGTATGAACATCTGGGTTGTCCGTCAAGCAACGCAGGGTGTTGCGGATTGGGTTAAGACACAGGGTGGAACTCAGACTGTTGTGATTAGCTATGACAGCCGTTTAAAGGGTTGGACTTTTGCGAAGGATGCGGCTGCTGTATTAGCAGCGAATGGTATCAATGTTCGTTTATATGATGAACTAATGCCTGTACCTGCTTTGAGCTTTGCGACAAGATTTTATCATTGCAATGCAGGTATTATGATTACTGCATCACATAACCCTGCAAAGTACAATGGCTTTAAAGCATATGGACCAGATGGTTGCCAGATGACAGATGATGCGGTTGCAATCGTATATGATCAGATTCAAAAGACAGATGTATTAACAGGTGCGAAATATATCTCCTTTGCGGAAGGTGTTGCGAAGGGTCTTATCCAGTTTGTTGGAGATGATTGTAAGGAAGCACTCTATCAAGCAATTGAATCTAGACAAGTTCGTCCAAATCTTTGTAAGACGGCAGGCTTGAAACTTGTGTATTCTCCATTAAATGGTACTGGTCTTGTGCCTGTAACACGCGTATTAAGTGATATGGGTATTACAGATATTACTATCGTTCCTGAACAGGAATATCCAAATGGATACTTTACAACATGTCCTTATCCAAACCCTGAAATCTATGAAGCATTAGAGAAGGGCTTAGAACTTGCAAAGAAGGTTGGAGCTGATTTAATGCTGGCGACTGATCCTGACGCTGATCGTGTAGGGATTGCGATGAAGTGTCCAGATGGTTCGTATGAACTTGTATCTGGTAATGAAATGGGTGTGCTTTTACTAGATTATATCTGTGCTGGACGTATTGAGAAGGGCACAATGCCTAAGAATCCAGTAGCGGTTAAGTCTATCGTATCTACACCGCTAGCTGATTTAGTTGCGAAGCACTATGGTGTTGAATTACGTCATACTCTAACAGGTTTCAAGTGGATTGGTGATCAGATTGCACAACTTGAAGAAAACGGTGAAGAAGAACGTTTCATCTTTGGTTTTGAAGAGAGCTATGGTTATCTAGCAGGTTCTTATGTACGTGATAAGGATGCGATTGTTGGATCAATGTTAATCTGTGAGATGGCTGCGTACTATCGTAGCATTGGATCTTCCATTAAGCAGCGCCTAGAAGAAATTTACGCACAGTATGGACGTTTCCTCAACAAGGTTGATAGCTATGAGTTTGATGGTCTTTCTGGTATGGATAAGATGGCTGGTATCATGAATACATTACGTACAAATCCACCAGTGGAATTTGCAGGACGTAAGGTTGTTTCTCTAACAGACTACAACAAGCCTGAAGAGACGGGCTTACCTAAGGCAAATGTACTTATCTTTGGTCTAGAAGATGGTGCTACAGTTGTTGTTCGTCCTTCTGGTACAGAGCCTAAGATCAAGACATACTTTACAACTTTAGGTAAGGATTTGGGAGAAGCACAGAAGGAAAAGGATGAGTTAGCAGCAGTACTTAAGCCTTTATTCTCCTAAGGAATTAGAATATAGATAGATGCAGGTTGATGTCTGCATCTTTTTTTCTATGCTAGTTTATACGTTTTTCGTTATCTATCTGTATTCATTCGATACTGGCAATGTTAAAATAAGTGTAACGTAGTTACGGAGGATCACATATGAATTTAGAACGTATCATTGAAGAGTTTCATCAGGGTCATTCCTTGAATGCATATGAGGTGTTTGGCGCCCACTTTGTGGACGGGGGAGTTCGATTCACAGTGTATGCGCCCCATGCGGAAAATGTATGGGTTGTTGGATCATTTACAAACTGGGATGAAAATCAAATCTTAATGGAAAGAATGAACTTCCAGGGTGTATGGACAATCACAGTTCCATCTTTGAATGAGTGGGAAGTTTATAAGTATAAGATTCAAACTAGAACAGGAAGTATTCTATATAAAGCAGATCCGTTTGCTTTCTATAGTGAGACAAGACCAAATACTGCGAGTAAGCTTGTTGATTTAAGCAAGTTATCTTGGACGGATGAGAAGTGGCTAAATAATCGTAGTTTAAACTTTGATAAGCCAATGAATATCTATGAGCTATATGTTGGTGGATGGAAGCGTAATGGTGAGCATCCATATTCGTATGACATGCTCGCGGATGAACTGATTCCATATATCAAGGAGAATGGTTATACACATATTGAGCTAATGCCTCTCAGTGAGTATCCATTCGATGGATCTTGGGGATATCAAGTCAGTGGTTACTATTCCTTAACAAGTCGTTATGGAAATCCACAGGAGTTTAACCGCTTTGTGAACCGTTGCCATGCGGCAGGAATTGGTGTCATTATTGACATGGTGCCTGTTCACTTCGTGAAGGATGACTTTGGGTTACGTTACTTTGATGGAGAAGCGTTATATGAATATCCAAATGAATATGACGCAAACTCTGAATGGGGTACGCTGAACTTTAACTTATGGAATGAAGAAGTACGTTCCTTCTTGATGTCATCTGCAGCGTTCTGGGTGAATATGTATCATATGGATGGTATCCGTATCGATGCGGTTTCTAACCTCATTTATTGGGCTGGCAATCGTGATAGAGGTACAAATGACGGTGCTATCTACTTTGTAAAGCGTTTGAACTATTACATGCATAAGGAATTTCCAACTGTCATGATGATTGCAGAGGATAGCTCCGATTTCCCTAATGTAACAGCACCTACGGAAAAGGATGGTCTGGGCTTTGACTATAAGTGGGATCTTGGTTGGATGAATGACACATTAAAGTATTATGGAACGGATCCTATCTATCGTTATTATGATCATCACAAGTTGACTTTCTCAATGGCTTACTTCTATAGTGAAAAGTTCTTAATGCCATTTAGCCATGATGAAAATGTACATGGTAAGCATACTGTCATCGACCGTATGTGGGGGGACTATGATGCAAAGTTTGCACAAGCGAAGAACTTATATGCATACATGTATGCTCATCCTGGCAAGAAGTTAAATTTTATGGGAAATGAACTTGGTTCTTTCCGTGAGTTTGATGAAACTCGTGAAATTGATTGGGAATTACTCCAGTATCCTAAGCACTATTCCTTCAATTTATTTATTAAAAAGTTAAATGAGTTATATCTATCACATGCATGCTTGTATGAAGCGGATTATAGCTATGATGGCTTCAAGTGGATTGATGCGGATAATAATGTACAGAGTGTATATTCCTTCTACCGTAGTAGTAAGGATGAATACCTTGTATGTGTATTGAACTTAAGTAATACAACATATGAAAGCTTTGAGTTAGAGATGCCACAAAGTGGATATTATAAGGAAATCTTGAACTCAGATAATCAAATTTATGGTGGTAATGGAATGGTCCATCCAAGAGCGATCCGAACTTCTAAGAAGACTGGAAAGAATCTCTTGAAGATGAATCTTGCGCCATTTACGGCCATTTGGTTTGTAGCGAAGAAAAACAGAGGTAAGAAATAAAGATGTCAATATTTAATGCGTATTTAGATGATTTTGGAAAGATAGCAGTAACGATTGATCGCAGTTTTTATCGGGGTGAATCAAGTCGTTTCCAATTGACGGGAATGGGCGGTTATGTCGAGGAATTGTCAATCGAAGGTGTGGAGACACACGATAGTTTTATCTTATATCGTCTAAAGGGTCTATATGAGCCTAATTTCCGTATGGATTATCAAGTGCGTGAAAGTCATGGTAGATATACTCCGTTAGTTACTAGACTCATTGTAAAGCGTGAACGCTTCAATGCTTTGTATGGTTATGAGAAGGATGATTTAGGATCACATTATTCACCAGAACATACATGGTTCAAGGTGTGGGCACCAACAGCTGTTAATGTAACACTGTCCTTGGATGTTAGTGGTATTCAGATACTAAAGGCAATGGAACCTAGTGAAATGGGTACTTGGTATGTAAAAGTGCCTGGAGACTTTAAACATGCGACATATACATATTTGGTAGAGCGCAATGGTAAGGTAGTGAAGTCATTAGACCCATATGCATATAGTTGTAATGGCAATGCAAAGGCAAGTGCAGTCATTGATTTATCTGAGTTAGATAAGATTAAGGATTATCCAATTGAGAAACCAATTGCGCCGACAGAATCTATTGTCTATGAGTGTAGTGTTCGCGATATGACAATGCATCCATTTACAGGAACAAAAACACATGGAAAGTTCAGTTCTCTATGTGAGGATGGAACTGAGTATAGGGGTCTACCTACTGGTTTAAACTATATTAAATCCTTGGGTGTAACGCATGTGCAGTTTATGCCACTAACAGACTTTAGTACAGTTGATGATTTTAAACCGGAGCTTAACTATAACTGGGGATATGATCCTCGTCAGTATCTATCTTTAAAGGGTAGTTTTAGTTCTGCTCCAGACCATCCATATGTACGCATGAAAGAATTTAAAGAGCTTGTAGCTTGTCTTCACCGCAACCATCTTCGTGTCACGCTAGATGTTGTGTTTAATCACGCATATGATGTTGCGGAAACTGCGTTTGATTGTTTGGTTCCATACTATTACTTCCGCTATAACGAAGAAGGATATATGTCTAACGGTTCTTACTGTGGTAATGATTTTGCCTCAGAGATGCCGATGGCTTCTAGATATCTTGTGTATGTTATTCGTAATTTAATGCAGATTTATGGCATTGATGGTTTCCGTTTTGACTTAATGGGTATCATTGATGTGGCAACGATGAATAAGATTCGCAATGAGGCAATCCGAAATAATCCTAATGCACTCATCTATGGGGAGGGTTGGGATATGCCAACGATGTTACAAGAATCACAAAAGGCAAACATTCATAACCAAGGTGCTATGCCTCACATCGGTCACTTTAATGATTACTTCCGTGATGTAATCAAAGGAAAGACAAGTGAAAGTGAAAAGTATGAACGTGGCTATGCGACCGGTAACTGGAACAATGCGTTTGCTAGTTTAGCAGCTTTAACAGCGAATGTTCTAGATACACCGCATTATAAGAGATTCTTCTCTCCGGATCAGTCTATCAACAGTTTTGAAACACATGATAATAGCACTGTATGGGATAAGATGCATGCATGCTGTAATAATGAAGATAGAGCCACTCGTATTCGTCGCCAAAAAATGATGATTGCGATTACAATGGTTGCGCAAGGTGTACCATTTGTACATGCCGGTTTTGAATTCTGTGATACAAAGAAGGATAATCATAACTCCTACAATGCTCCAGATGAAATCAATCGTATGGATTGGGAAAGAATGGAATATTATCAAGAAGTTGTGAAGTATTTCCGTAAAGCAACCGCTCTACGCAGATCGGTAAGTGAATTCTGTCTGAAAACTGCGTTAGAAATCAATGAAAAAGTGAAGGTTTGGGTTGCGGATGACCAGACGGTGTTCTATGATATTGCAGGTTCGAAGGGTAATGCGGAAACGATTCGTGTCATGATTAATCCATCAACTGGTAATCGCTTCTATAGTTTTGATGAGAAGTGGCAGGTTATTTTTGATGAAAATGGGAATAGCCAAGAGATTAAATCAAATCACGTATGTGTTCCAGCATTAAGCTTAATCGTATGCAAGAGGTAGAAGATGGGATTATTTGGAAATCTATTCGATAGTGAAAAAAGACACTTTCATCAAGCTGAAGTACTCGCAGATAAAGTTTTGAAATTAGAAGAAGCTTATGCGCAGAAAACAGATGATGAGTTACGCGAAGTAACAAAACAACTACAAGAAAAAATACAGGCAGGAGCATCTTTAAAGGATGTACTGCCTGATGCTTTTGCGAATGCTCGTGAAGCCGCAAAGCGTGTATTAAATGAGTTTCCATATCGTGTTCAGGTATTGGGTGGTATCCTCTTACATGAAGGTGATATTGCGGAGATGAAGACTGGTGAAGGTAAGACATTGACAGCGGTTATGCCAATCTACCTACATGCCCTAGCAGGTAAGGGTGCACATGTTGTGACTGTCAATGAGTATCTCGCAAAGCGTGATGCGGAGTGGATGGGACGTGTATATACTTTCCTTGGCCTAACGGTAGGCTGTAATTTACATTCCCTTTCAGAAAGTGAGAAACGACAAGCGTATGCTTGTGATATTACCTATACAACAAACTCAGAACTTGGATTTGATTATCTAAGAGATAACATGGTCATGCGTAAGGAACAGCGTGTATTACGTGGTTTACATTATGCAGTATTGGATGAAGTTGACTCTATCTTAATCGATGAAGCCAGAACACCATTGATTATCAGTGGTCCAGGTCCAGTATTAGACCAGCAGTATATTCAGGCTGATCGTTTTGCGAAGAGTTGTAAGAGAGCTGTGGACTTCGAAATCGACCGTGAAGACCGTACAGTTGTATTAACGGAAGCTGGTTTAAAGAAAGCTGACCGTGCTTTCGGTATTGAAAACATCTACAATGGTGAACATGCAAGCATAGTTCACTATATTCAAAATGCAATGCGTGCTAACTATCTTATGACTAGAGACGTTGAGTATGTGGTTGGTGACGATGAAATTATTCTCGTTGACCAATTTACTGGTCGAAAGATGGCTGGACGTGAATTCAGCGATGGATTACATCAAGCAATTCAAGCCAAAGAAAATGTTGGTATCAAACAAGAGACAATCACACTTGCGACCATTACCTACCAGAACTTCTTCCGTTTATATGATCTGTTAAGTGGTATGACTGGTACAGCAAAGACAGAAGAAAACGAGTTCTTGAATACCTATAACATGCGTGTGTATGAGGTACCTACCAATAGACCAGTAGCGCGTATTGATGAACCTGACTTAGTATTCAAAGATAGACATGAAAAGTATGAAGCTATCGTTAAACATACAAAAGAATTGCATGAACAGGGACAGCCAGTCTTAATCGGTACATTATCTATTGGTATCAATGAGGCACTTAGCGAAATGTTAAAGAAACAGAATATTCCGCATCATGTATTGAATGCAAAAAATGATGAAAATGAAGCTGAGATTATTGCGAAGGCTGGGCAGAAGTTTGCGGTAACGGTTGCGACGAATATGGCTGGTCGTGGTACAGATATTAAGCTTGGGGAAGGTGTTGCAGAGCTTGGTGGTCTTGTAGTGCTTGGTAGTGAGCGTCATGAGGCAAAGCGTATTGATAATCAGTTACGTGGACGTTCAGGTCGTCAAGGTGATCCAGGCTTCTCCAGATTCTATTGTTCCATGGATGATGATCTGATTGTGGAATATCATACAGATGAAAGTGAAGGTATCATTGAGCGCTTTGAACATGATAAAGAAAATATCAATAAGATGAGAGCACTCATTGATCGCACGCAAGAAAGAGCAGAAGGCTTACATTTTGATACACGTAAAAATACACTTGAATATGACGATGTATTAATGGCACAACGTCATTTGATCTATGACCAAAGAGATAAGGTACTTGATCTTGAGGATATGGAACCGCTTGTTTATGAACTCGTGAAAGAGAATGTATCTTCTGCAATGGAAGGATATTATCAGATTCCTAACAAGAATGATGCAAAAGAGAAGCTTGCACAATATTTAAACGGTTTAGGAATTGATGGTAAGCAGTATGCGGAGACAATCCACAGAGGATCGCAAGAAGAAATTACGGATGCAATCATTGATATATACCATAAACAAACTGCAGAGCTTCCACAAGAAGAACTGCAGAGTATGGTAAAGTTCATCTTCTTACAGATTCTAGATCGTGAGTGGATTCACCATGTGGATGTTATGGAACATTTAAAGACTAGTGTTCGTTTACGCAGTTATGCGAATGTAAAGCCAATCGATGCATATCGAGAAGAAGGCTTTAATCGCTTCAATGCAATGATGCAGAACATCTCTGAACAGACAGTTTCTACATTGTTACAGATTCAGACAAATCATGAATCAGCCATGTAAGCATGATGGAAACCGGGGTGCTAATCAAACAGTATTCCGGTTTTTTTGTATGCATGATACATCAAAATGATATGTTTTTCAGAAATAAAGCTTGCGTAAAATTGAAAGAAATTACAAGTATAGATATAAATCATAAAAATAACATTGTTAGGGGGGTACTATTTAGTGAAAAAATGGGCTATCATGAATTTAACACATGGAGGGAACATAATAATGAAAAGACTGAGTATCTCTTTAGTTACTCTTGTTTTAGCCGCATCACTTGTAGGCTGTAACAAGACAACTGAGACAACAACGTCCAGTAAAATGAAGCCTGGTACATATACGGCTTCTGCTGCTGGTATGAACGACGATGTTACTGTAGAAGTAGAAGTAACAGAAAATGAAATTAAGTCAGTTAAGGTAACTTCTCACGCTGAAACTCCTGGTATCGGTGGGGAACTAGTTGACAAGGACGGAAAGGTTGTTACAACTGGGGGCGTAGCACCTGTTCAATTAATTCCAGAAGAAATCGTTAAGCATCAAAGCTTATCAGTTGATAGTGTGACTGGTGCAACAATTACAACAGGAGCTATTAAGACTGCTGTTAAGGATGCTATCAAACAAGCAGGTGGTGATCCAGATGCATTTAAGAAAGAAGTAACTTACGAAGATAGAAAAGACGTTGAAGCTGACGTTGTTGTAGTAGGTGGCGGTGGAGCTGGTCTTGCGAGTGCTGTTGAACTCTTGCAGAATGGTAAGAACGTAGCAATTATCGAAAAAGCTGGTGAAATCGGTGGTGATACATTAGTTTGTGGTGCGATTTATAATGCACCAGACCCAGCATTACAGCAGCACGCTGAGATGAGTGATGCTGTTAAGACTACAATTGAAAAGGCTTTAGCTGAAACTCCAATCAATGACCAACATGCAGCATTAATTGCTGAAGTGCAAGCTCAATGGGATGCATATAAGGCTGCTGGTAGAACAGACCTATTTGACTCTAAAGATTGGTATGCATTACAGACTTGGATCAATGGTGATAAGGTAGCCAATCTCGATCTTGTTAAAGCATTATGCTATAACGCATTTGGTGGCTATGAATGGATTGAATCTATGGGTATGACATTCCAAGATAAGATTTCTCAGGGTGCTGGTTCCTTATGGCAACGTACACACACATCTACAATGAAGATGGGTACAGGCTTTATTTCCGTATACGCTGATATGCTTGAAAAGTATGGTGATAAGGTTACATTATTAACAGAAGCTACAGCTACAAAGCTTGTACTTGATAATAATAAAGTTACAGCAGTTAAGGCTATAGATAACCATACAGGCAAAGAAATTACAGTTACTGGTAAAGACGGTGTCGTATTAGCTACTGGTGGTTTCGGTGCTAACGCTAAGATGGTTCAAGAATACAATACAACAGGTAAGTGGCCGGATCTTTCTAAGATAGGTACAACAAACCGTTTCTCAGCATCACAGGGTGATGGTATCACAATGGCTAAGGATGCTGGTGCTTCCTTAACGGATATGGAACAATTACAGCTTCTATATTTAGGTAACTTAGTTGATGGTCAGATTTCTAAGTTCCCAGCACGTACAGTTAACGGTACAGACCAAATTATCTTCATCAATAAAGAAGGTAAGCGTTTTGTTCGTGAAGATGGTCGTCGTGATCAGATTTGCGGAGGCGTTCTAAAGCAAACCGATAAGATGTTCTATATTCTTGAAAGTGGCGATGGTGCTGGTTATAAAGATATTAAAGATCCATCATGGAGAAGTGGTGACGGATTTACATTTGAATATCTAGAAAAGAATGGTTTCATTGTTTACGCGGATACATTAGAAGAACTCGCTAAGAAGTTAGACATGGATCCTGCAACATTACAGGCAACTGTAGATGAATTCAATAAGAGCGTTGAAAGCGGAAGTGATGAATTCGGAAGAACTCTATACTCCACTAAACTTGAGAATGGACCATGGGTTGTGACTCCTCGTCAGGCTTGCGTTCACCATACAATGGGTGGTGTAACAATTGATGCAGAAGCACGTGTACTCAATGAAAAGGGAGAACCAATCAAGGGCTTATACGCTGCTGGTGAAATTACTGGTGGTATCCATGGTGCTAACCGTTTAGGTGGTAACGCTGTAGTAGATACAGTCGTATTTGGTAAGCTATCTGCTGATACATTACTAGCTGATACAAAATAAAACTATCATTAAGTATGAAAGGTTGGGTCTGAGTAAAATCAGACCTTTCTTATACAGGGGGGGTGAAAGTATGCAGAAGTTAATGAAAACTTTATTTACTAGTGCAATGCTATTTGTCGCGGGTTGTACGCCACTGATTGATAGAGGAGTAAAAAAACCTGTCATTTATTTTTATCCTCAAGAGACAACAGAAGTGGATATAAAACTTACTCTTGATGGTGAGTTTATTGCAACATATCCAAAATATAATGATGGATGGAAAATTGTTGCTGAACCCGATGGGACATTGCGTTCCTTAGATGGAACAAAGTCATATTATTGTCTGTTTTGGGAGGGGACTCTAAGCTATAAGCCGGATTTTTCAACTGGATTTGTTGTAAAAGGATCTGAAACAGAAGTGTTCTTGGAAGATGCACTTGCAAAATTAGGTCTCAATGAACGTGAAAGAAATGAATTTATAATCTATTGGTTGCCTCAGATGCAGAACAATGCATACAATCTAATATCTTTTCAAAGTCAAAATTATACTGACCATGCACTATTGGATATTACGCCAAAACCTGATACAGTCATTCGTGTTATGATGGCATGGAGAGCATTAAAAGAATCTATTGATATCGAGCCGCAAGAATTAGATGGTTTAGAGCGCAAAGGTTTTACAGTAGTTGAGTGGGGAGGGGCAGAGTATACATCGTAATATTTCTCAAAAATACTACTTCTGTTATACTTAGAACCAAGGAGAATGAATAGATGAAAATAAGAAAGTTTTTACTTGGCTTAATTGCTATGGCGCTTCTTTGTGTAATTTCACCTGTACATGCAGAAGAAACAAATGCTGATTTTGATCAGTTTATGCGAAATGAGTTCATCGAAATGATGGGAAATGATTATACATCATTACATTTTGCATTAAAGGATTATGAAAAATATGGTATTACAAAACCAAAGCCAACGATTGGTGAACCTCCAACTTTAGATAACTCAGAGAGTATCGCAAAGATTGAGGAGTCTTTAAAGGCATTGGAGAAGTTCAATTATGATGAGTTGTCAGATGCACAACAACATGATTACGATACATATAAGTATTACCTAGAAAGTACTCGTGAACTCTTGAACTACCCAATGTTTGATTTTCAGTTCTTGCCAAACCATGGTATTCAAAGTGATTTAATTACAAACTTTACGGAGTTTGTGTTCTACAAGCAGGAAGATATCGATGATTATCTATCTGTATTAGAGAGTGTTCCAGCATATATTGAAGGTGCACTAGAAGTAACACGTACACAGGTACAGAATGGATACTTCATGACAGATGCTGCTTTAGATAGCACACTAGATGGTATTGAAAAGTTTGTTGCGAAGACAGACAACAACCCACTCATTCAGATTTTTAATCAGAATGTAGATAAGTTTGAAGGCTTGACAGAGGAACAGCGTACAGCATATAAAGAAAAGAATCGTGACTTTATTTTAAACACATACATTCCTGAATATCAGAAGCTTGCGCAGGAACTTGAAACATTCCGTGGTACACGTACATCTTTAAGCTTGTATGACTTACCAGATGGGAAAGAATATTACGCAGCATTATTACGTTCAAAGTCAAGTTCATCCGCTTCTTTACAAGAATTATTTGAATTAACAGATGAACAGCTAAAGAAGTTAATTGATGAAGCCAGAACTTTGTATTTGAACGCTAAGAAGGATGATGACTTAGAAGAAGCATTACCAGAAAAAGATCCTACAGAGATTCTAAATACATTACAAGGACATTTACAGGAATTTCCTGAAGGTCCTGAAGTAACATTTACAGCAAGCTACTTAGATAGTTCTGTTGCCAATGATGGTATTGTTGCGTATTACATGCAGCCACCAATCGATGATATCGTAAACAACGTTATTAAGATTAGCGGCGATAATGTAAATTCAACAAATGAAATGTATAGTACTTTAGCACATGAAGGTTTCCCTGGACACTTATTCCAGATTACTTGGTACTTGAATACAAATCCAAATCCATTACGTACACAGCTCAGCAATATCGGTTATATAGAAGGCTGGGCAATGTATTGTGAAGATGTTTCTTGGGCATATTCTGACTTAAATGATGGTGCCAAGGAAGAAAACCGTATCAATACAAACTTAAACTACATCTTGCCTGCACAGGCTGATTTCTTAGTAAATGGTATGGGTTGGGATGAGAAGAAGTTAGGAAAATACTATGAATCACTAGGATTGAATGCTTCCGCAGCTTCAAATGTAATTGCGGCTGTAACACAAGAACCGGGTTCTATCGTACCTTATGGTGTTGGTCTAACATACTATCTTCACTTCCGTGATCAGGCACAGTCCGCACTGGGAAAGAAGTATGATGTAGTAGAATTCAACCGTATGTTATTAACACATGGTGATCGTCCATTCGATATCGTGCAAAAGGACTTAGAGAAGTATCTTGAAGCTAGTGGTGCAAGTGTTACAACTTCTACTTCTAACAAGCCATTTATCAATCTAGGTAAGATTGGTCTTTGGGTATCGTTAGCAGCTACAGTGTTAATTTTAGTTGTTGTTTTCATTCGTAAGAAAAAAGAAAATAACTATCAATAAAATAGTAAAAAATCATACCGAAGTGGTATGATTTTTTATATAAGAGGAGCAAGTACTGGAATGGATAATCAATGGACAGAATGGTTGCATCAAGAATGGAAAAAAGAATATTTCTTGAAGCTATCGGAATTTTTGAAGAATGCCTATGAGACAAAGGAGATATATCCGCCAAAGAGGCAGGTTTTCTCCGCATTTCATCACTGTGATTATTCAGATATCAAGGTAGTTATTCTTGGTCAAGATCCATATCATCAAAAAGGGCAGGCACATGGTTTGTGTTTCTCGGTTAACCCTGGGGTTAAGATACCACCAAGCCTTTTGAATATGTACAAGGAATTACAAGCAGAATATGGCTATCCAATTCCAAATAATGGTTATCTTGTGCCGTGGGCAAAGCAGGGTGTATTCCTGCTGAATACGGTGATGACAGTAGAAGATTCTCATCCGCAGAGTCATGCTGGCATGGGATGGGAAATATTTACTGATCATGTGATTCAAAAAATCAATGAAAAGAAGGAATCGGTGGTCTTCCTGTTGTGGGGAAGAGCAGCTAGAAATAAAGCATGCATGATTGATAAAACGAAGCATCTTATTTTAGAGGCAGCACATCCATCACCCTTGTCTGCATACAATGGATTTTTGGGCTGTAATCACTTCAAAAAAGCAAATGAATTTCTAGAGAAAAACAATCGTGAGGGGATTGATTGGCAGATCAAAAATATTTGAGATTTTCATCAAAAATTGAATAAAAGCGAGATATTGCTTAAGTTTCAAAGTAAATGCAACACGATAAGCAAAGGCAACAGATAATGAACTAATGTAGTCATTATCAGATGATTTTTTAATCTATAATGACTCTTTTTAATGGTAATATGGTATCTTCTATGTAGGGATACTTGCTTTTTGGGCGCAATGAAAACAACTGAAGGGTTTAGGTGTCAACTAAACGCAACAGTTCAGTTTGTGTAAGTCGAGTATCCGTTGGACTTCGGGGACCTATTGAATTAGGTCTAGGCTTAGATTGACTTCATCTGGATCGATTGGTGTTAATCCAAGCTTTTTTATTGTTTTGAGTTCTGCTCTAGTGAGACATTCAAATGGTGAACGACCATCCAATGAGTCACGCTTGACGGAATTGATATGGCTCATCATTAGATTTACCTTTTCTTGTGTAAGGTCGTTAAAGGAAGTTCCTTGGGGCAGATATTTTCGAATATATTCATGATTCTTTTCAATACGCCCCTTTTGTTGGGAAGCACGGGAATCACAATAAAATATACGACAGCGCTGTACGTTGCGTGTACCATGTTCCAAGGAAATGGGGTCCTTGAATTCAGGACCGTTGTCCGTAAGCACTACACGGAACATAGTAGCGAACCTTGCAAAGCCGATTTTCCTTTGGATGTAGTCGAATACTTCTGTTACAGAAGCTTGTGTATTTCTATTCCTTAGGAAGGCAAACATAAATTTACTCTTACGTAATAGTAGGGTTAGAAGTACCTTTTCGCCGACACCTTTCTTACCGATGACGGAATCCATCTCAGCGATATTAGCTTTCGGATGTTGGGCAATGAATTCCTGAAAGGCAGTATAATCGCGTCCCACACGGCACGATTGATTGTCTATCATTGTGTTATCGCCACGTTTGATATTCTTTTTGAGGAGCGGATAGCGAACTCGCTTGGGAAGATCTATATTGCGGGTGGTGAGTTTATTGTCATTGACATAGCGGTAAAAAGTAGAACGGGATATTCCCATCTGTTCACCATGAGTGGAGAATACGTGAGCGACAGTTTGCCTTTGGTCACGAATCAAAGGTGTGACGAGATTATCGAGAAATCTCAGACCTTTTTCCCCAGTACGGATCTTCTCTCTAGACAGATGAAGAGTAGATTCATAAGCACTATGTGCCTGTGCAGGGATGTAGCGATACTTTCTCTTTTTGCATGCAGAGAAACGAGGACAGCCATTGCATATCCAAGGGGCCTTCATGATACGGCTGCAGGTAGGAGCGAGATGATGAAAGACAGAGTATTCATCAAGGATCCTATGCTTTTCAAGTTCTCTGGAAACAGTAGAAGCGGAGGCATTCAAAGCGGTAGCTATCATGCGCATGGAATGATTTTGTTTGACATGTATAAGGATATTAATACGGTCTTCGAGTGTGAAATGTTTACCTGACATAAATGTTTTCTCCTGGTATCTAAAATAGGAGTCCAACGGATACACAGGAATAAAGATAACATGTCACATGTTAACGCAACAGAGTGTTGCGTTTATGTTGAAACTTAACTAAAGCGAGATATTTTGCATATGGTAATGTTCTGATTATCAATATTAGTTTATAATGTAAGCGTATCCATAGTTTTGATTAAGGAGGATGTTATGAGATCTAATGCAATGGTTGCGATGATTCTTGCGGGTGGCCGCGGAAGCCGTCTGCACGACTTAACGAAGAAGGTCGCAAAGCCTGCAGTGCATTTTGGAGGAAAGTATAGAATTATCGATTTTCCACTAAGTAATTGTGCAAATTCAGGTATTAACACAGTAGGCGTATTAACACAATATGAATCCGTTTTATTAAATGCTTATGTCGCAAAGGACCAGTTCTGGGGTCTAGATACAAATGATGGTGGTGTATTCGTACTTCCACCACGTGAAAGAGATCAGACAGGTTTTGAAGTGTATCGTGGAACAGCAGATGCGATCACACAGAATATTGACTTTTTAGATAGTATTGAACCAGAATATGTACTCATTTTATCTGGCGACCATATCTATAAGATGAACTATGAAAAGATGTTAAAGCATCATATCGCAAAGGGTGCTGATGCGACAATCGCCGTATTACAGGTTCCAATGAAGGAAGCTTCAAGATTCGGTATCATGAATTGTGATAAGAATGACATGATTCAGGAATTCGAAGAGAAGCCTGCACATCCAAAGAGTAATTTAGCTTCAATGGGCATTTATATCTTTACATATAAGACATTACGTAAGTACTTACTTGAAGATGATAAGAATGAACAGTCCTCACATGATTTTGGCAAGGATATCATCCCTGCATATCTAGATGATAATAAAGTTCTAACGGCATACCGCTTTAAGGGATACTGGAAGGATGTTGGAACAATTGATTCACTGTGGGAGTCCAATATGGATCTATTGAAGAATAACAACGCTTTAAACTTAGGCGATCCTGATTGGAAGATCTATACAGAAGATATCAACGCACTACCACAGTTTATCGGTGAAAATGCGGTTGTACGTAATAGTTACATTACGCAGGGTAGCGTGGTGTTAGGTAAAGTCAACAATTCAGTATTAGGTACAAACTCCTTTATTGATGAAGGTGCTGATGTACAGGATTCTGTTATCTTAACAGGCGCTAAGATTGGTTCAGGCGCAAAGATTACACGTTGTATCGTTGCGGATAATGTAGAGATTGGTTCAGGCGTTGTATTAGGTTCAGCGGATAGTGATCATATTGAATTGATTGCTAAGAATGTTACGGAGTAGGAGGAGAAATCATGAAAGCTTTGGGTATTATTTCATTTGAAGACAGTTCCGTTAATATTGAGGGACTTGGTGATTTCCGACCTGTTCCGGCAACAGCGTTTATGGGAAGATATCGTATTATTGACTTTATTCTCAGTAACATGACAAATTCAGGTATTGATAGCGTTCAGGTTTATTGCAAAGAAAAGCCACGCAATCTTATCGAGCACTTAGGAGATGGACGTCATTACAACATCAACTCTAAGCGTGGTAAATTACGTATCTTATTTGGTGAAAAGACATTCTCATCACCTGTATATAATCACGATATTGCAAACTATATCTTGAATATGCAGTACATTGAGAAGGATAAGAATCCATATGTTGTAATCGCACCAAGTTATTTCATCTATGATATCGACTTTAGTGAAGTATTAGATGCACATATCGAAAGTGGTGCAGATATTACAGCACTCTATACAAATACATCAGATGCTAAAACAGCATTCCACGAATGTGATACATTTACAATGGATAAGGATAAGAGAGTTCTTTCCATTGATAAGAATCGTGGTAAATATAAGACACGTTCTGTTTCCTTAGAAGCATATGTGATGAGAAAGGACTTGTTTATTACATTAGTAAAGACAGGTGCGGAGATTTCCTCACTATACTGGTTCAAGGATGTATTACGTGAAGTTGTAAATGAAGTAGATATCCGTGGATATGCAGTGAAGGGATTTGTTGCATGTATCAATAATCAAAATGAATACTACCGTATCAACATGTTGTTGAAGGATTACAAGGTTGCCTTTAACTTATTCAAGTCAAATTGGCCAATCTATACGCATACAAATAATTCTAGCCCATCCATATTTGGAGAAGATTCGGATGTTACTGCTAGTGTTGTTGCGAATGGTTGTGAAGTGGAAGGTACAGTCAAGAATTCCATCATCAGCAGAAATGTTAAGGTTGGTAAGGATGCTGTGATTGAGAATAGTATTGTCTTACCGGGGGCAATCATTGGTGAGGGTGTTCACCTTGACCATGTCATTGTTGATAAGTATGCAACAATCCATAAAGTAAAAGAACTTGTTGGAACAGAAGATAGTCTTATTTACGTAAAGCGTAGAGATTGCATCTAGAAAGCGAGGAGTATTCAATGAGTAGATCTGTATTGTTTGTGGCAGGAGAGGGCTTACCATTTATCAAAACGGGAGGTTTAGCAGATGTTATTGGTAGTTTACCAAGAACATTAGCAAAGCGTGGACATGATGTACGTGTTGCCTTGCCTTTATACAAAAAAATTATTGAGAAACATTACGATAAGCTAGAAAGACTTGGCACAATCCAAGTTCGTTCTGGATGGATTGACCAACCAGCAACTTTCTATCGTTGTGATGTAGATGGGGTTGTATATTACTTTGTTGAACATCAAGGATATTTCGAAAGAGATGGTTTATATGGCTATGAGGATGATGGCGAAAGATTTGCTTTCTTCCAACGTGCTGTATTAGATATGATTTATTTCATTAACTGGTGGCCGAATATCATTCA
The DNA here is from genome assembly GCF_036323475.1 of Solobacterium moorei. GTDB lineage: Bacteria > Bacillota_I > Bacilli_A > Erysipelotrichales > Erysipelotrichaceae > Bulleidia > Bulleidia moorei. Next base: position 2,164,914 of record NZ_AP028934.1, on the reverse strand, counting down.
TGAAAATGACTGGCAGACGGGTATGATGCCATTAATTGCGCATGCATGTTATGCGGATGACTATCGTTATCAACAAATCAAGCATGTCTACACAATTCACAACATGGCATTCCAAGGTAACTTTGGCGTTGAAATGATGGAGAGTTGTCTGGGACTGGATTACAGTTATTTCGATAATGGTTCCATCAAGTTTGATACAGGTATCAGTTTTATGAAGGCTGCGATTGTATATGCAGACAAGATTACAACAGTATCTCCAACATACGCTGAAGAGATTTTGACACAAACCTATGGCGAACGTATGGATTCTGTACTACGCTACCGTCGTGGAGACCTTTGGGGTATCGTAAATGGTATTGATACTGTAGATTGGAATCCAAAGACGGATAAGCATCTTGCAAAGAACTTTGATATTAGAAACTATGTTTCTGGCAAGAAGGAGAACAAGAAGGCTCTACAGGAAACACTTGGCTTAGAAGTGAAGAGTGATGTTGCACTTATCGGTATCGTATCTCGACTAACAGAACAAAAGGGAATGTATATGATCACAGAGAAGTTACGTGAGATTATGGATCAAAATGTTCAATTTGTTATTCTTGGTACAGGTGAAGCAAATGCAGAGAATGCATTTAAGTGGTTAGAGTCTGAATATAAAGGTAGAGCAGTATACTACTGTGGCTATAACGAAGATCTTGCACACCTTATCTATGCGGGTTGTGATATGTTCTTCATGCCTTCCATCTATGAACCATGTGGAATTGGTCAGTTAATTGCCATGCATTATGGCACACTTCCAATCGTACGTGAAACAGGTGGTCTAAAGGATACGGTTCATCCATATAATCAATATACAGGTGAAGGTAATGGCTTTAGTTTTTGGGCCGCGAATCCAAATGACATGATGTACACACTACGTTATGCATTGGAACAGTATTACAACAATAAGACCGGATGGAAGGGCTTAGTGAAGAGTGCAATGAATACTGATGTAAGCTGGGAACAAAGTGCGAATCAGTATGAACAGTTGTATTACTCAATTTGTAACTGGGACTAGGTATTTACTTATATACAAAATCGTAGAGGCAGGATTTAGAACCTGCCTCTTTACTGTCTTAGAATGATATCGTTTTATTATAATTCAGTAGACTTGTGTCATTATGCTGGATTACAAGAATTATCTTATCTTGGTTAGATGCTAGATCATTTAAGTGCGAATAGAATTTATCTTTTGTTTCTGCATCTAGTTCAGCATCCACTTCATCTATCAAAATTAAAGATACTTTATCTTCTAAGGACATTAATTTTGACAGTAATACTTTTTTCTTCTCACCACCGGAAAGTTCGCTTTCATTAATGTGATGTAGATTGGACATTTGCAATCTAGAGATAATTTGATCTACTGTATCGGGTTTGACGGTAGAATGTGAAATTTCCTCTAAGTATTTTTTGATTGATGTATTCAATACGGGCTCATGTTGGCTGATATAAGCGATACTATCGTAATAAGAAGACATACTATAAGAATCAAGTTTTTCATTGTTAATCAATACTTCTCCTAATGTAGGAGAGTATTGATTAAGTAGAATTCGAAACAGGGTTGTTTTACCAACACCATTAGTTCCCTTGACTAGTGCGAAATCTCCTTTCATTAATTGAAGAGAAAAGTGATCAAGAATATTTTTTGACTTATTTGGATACGAAAATGAAATATCTTTTAATTCAATTGCAGTAATATCAGTAATAAGTTTATCTCCCTTGTGTACTGGAAGATTTCGGATTTCTGAAATATTGGTAAAGCATACTTTGTTTCTATTAATTTGCTGGAATAGCAGTTCCATTCTTTGGCCTTGTGACATTAGGAAGTTAAATAGAATAATATAGAACGCTAGATTTGGTAATGAGTTTTGGTAAACGGGTAGTGACAGAAACATTGATAAAATAAATTGCATCAATGAATTATAGTTTTGCGTGAATGTACTGAAGAAATAAATCTTCTTGTCTTCTTTTACGGAAGAAGATATGAAATTGGTTATTTTAGTTTGAGTAAGGTTTACAAAGTAGGATAATAGATTATTTGTTTTTATGTATTCAACTTTATCAGTATATTCATGTAGGGTGTTATAGTATTCTTTTAATTTTTGGTTTGTAGATGTTGATGATTCTACAATGATTTTTCTAGAGATATACGAAATCATAATTCCTACAATGATGGAGAAGAGTAGAAATAAGGATATAAAAAGATCAATGGTAATAGATAAAATTAGAAGCAAAATGATAAGCATAACAGAGCAAAGCAATGATGGAATAAAATTCCCTACAACGCGGAAAATATTCAGAATATCATTGTACAAAGCATGACTAATTTTTGATGAATCAACATTTTCAAATTTTGTGTTATAAATCGACGTTTGACATTGATGGACCAAATAGGCAATATACTCTCCACCAAATTTATCTAAAGAGATTGACCATAAAACATTGATGAATGAAGTGAATACTAACAATAGACATAAAATAATTAAGTATTTAATTATCTCGGTTGAGCTTGTGGAGATATGATTTAAAATGAGTCTAAAGTAGATGATGGTTGCTAGATTTGCAAGGGATACTAGCACTGTCATTAGAAAAGATTTGCAGAATGACAATTTGAACTTCTCTGTGGCTTCTATAAAATGTGAAACAATTATCTTCATAAAGTAACCTCTCCATTAGCAAATATAGAATATGATTTAAGAACATTGTATCATTGAAAGTGATAAGATTTTCTTATTATTTATGCACTGACTTTTAACATTGTGTAAGAAGAAGTGGAGATATCTATATGAAGAAAGCAATACTCTTTGATCTAGATGGTACATTACTACCAATGGATCAGGATATATTTATACAGACGTATTTTGGACTAATAGCTAAGAGGATGGCTAGGCTTGGGTATAAGCCGGAGGAGTTGATTCATACAATTTGGAAGGGTATTAGTGCAGTCATTAAAAATGATGGAGCGCTAACAAACGAAGATGTGTTCTGGAAGTGCTTTTCTGAAGTGTATGGTGATGAGCAGACAAAGAATGACCGTACGAAATTTGACGATTTCTATCGTGAAGATTTCCCTAAGGTACAGAATACTTGCGGTTTTCAACCGTTTGCCAAAGAAATGATTCAATATGCAAAGCAGCAGGGATATAGAGTTGTGCTTGCAACGAATCCTTTGTTTCCTAGAATTGCAACAGAGGAAAGAATTCGTTGGACAGGGCTAATGCCAAGTGATTTTGAGCTGGTTACTACTTATGAAAATAGTCATGCATGCAAGCCTAATCTTTTATATTATCAAGAGATACTAGATACTTTAGGTTTAGAGGCTAGTGAATGCTTGATGGTTAGTAATGATGTTGGTGAAGATGGTGTGGTGAAGCAATTAGGTATGGATATCTTTTATATCACGGACTGTTTGATCAATCCGAATGGGATTGACATTGAGCATGAATTACATGGAAATTTTGAGGATTTGAAGGAGTATATTCGAAGGGCTTAATCGGAGGTATGATTCATGTTGAAAAGTAGAGTGACCATGATTGTTCTATTGGTTATTTGGTATATTGTGTTTCCTTTTATGCTAGTGGATACTGGATCAGCAATCTATCTACTACTTTTGATCAATCCGATTCTTTCTATTGTCAGTGGACTAATTTATGGAAAGCTGCAAGGCTTTGATTGGTTGATTTTGTGGTTTGTTGCGTTTTTGTTTATTCCAGTTATTTATTTCCGCATGGATGGGCAGTGGGACTGTATGATTTATCCGGGAATTTATAGCATTTTGATGGGTCTTGGAATGGTAGTTGGTAAGATATTTCAAAAGAAATAAGTAGTCTAGTCAGAAGGATTGATTAGACCACTTGTTATTTTTTACACAAAATAATTTTGATACAATTTTTGGAAACGCTTACTTCTTAAAAATCTTTGAAAATTGTCTTAAAATACTCATTATTTACGTTTCTTCATTTTCAAGTTTGGCTCGCAAGTGTTATAATTTTTGCAGTACATAGGAGGATAATTCAAATGTCTAAAGTTACTGTAAAAGACCTAGATGTTAAAGGAAAACACGTCATTGTTCGTGTTGACTTCAACGTTCCACACAAGGGAAATGTAATCACAGATGATAATCGTGTTCGTGCAGCATTGCCAACAATTAATTATCTTACAGAGCATGGAGCAAAAGTATTACTTTTGAGCCACTTAGGTAAGATTAAGACTGAAGAGGACTATGCAAAGAATGATATGTCTATCGTTGCAGATTGCTTAGCTTCATTGCAGAGTGCACCTGTAAAGTTTGTAAATGCTACTCGTGGTGCTGAACTTGAAGAAGCAGTTGCTGCTCAGGAAGAGGGTTCTATCGTACTGATGCAGAACACTCGTTATGAGAAGGGCGAAACAAAGAATGATGAAGAGTTAGGCAAATACTGGGCTTCATTAGGAGATTTATTTGTAGAAGATGCATTTGGTTCTGTACACAGAGCTCATGCGTCAACAGTTGGTATTCCAACACATATTCCTTCAGCTTTAGGTTTCTTAGTTGAAAAGGAAGTTAGTGTTTTAGGTAAGGCAGTTAATGATCCACAAAGACCATTCGTTGCTATCTTAGGTGGTGCGAAGGTTTCTGATAAGATCGGCGTTATCGAAAACTTATTGAAGATTGCTGATAAGGTATTAATCGGTGGAGGAATGGCTTATACATTCTCAGCTGCTAAGGGTGGCAAGATTGGTACATCTCTATTAGAAGCTGACAAAATGGAATTAGCGAATGAATTCATGAACAAGGGCGAAGGTAAGTTATTCTTACCTGTAGATACAGTTGTAGCAAATGACTTCTCTAACCCAACAGAAATCAAGACTGTCGTTGCTGGAGAAATCCCAGATGGCTTTATGGGCTTAGATATCGGTCCTGAATCTGTTAAGAAGTTCCAGGGTGAATTAGTTGGTGCTAAGACAGTATTCTGGAACGGACCAATGGGTGTATTTGAAGATGAAAGATTTGCTAAGGGTACAATCGCTATCTGCGAAACATTAGCTAACCTTGAAGGTGCTACAACAATTATCGGTGGTGGTGATTCTGCTTCTGCTGCTAAGAACTTAGGTTTCGCAGAGAAGTTCAGCCACATCTCTACAGGTGGTGGAGCATCTCTAGAATATATGGAAGGAAAGGAACTCCCAGGAATCGCTATTATTCCTGAGAAGTAAGGAAAAGAAACATGACAAGAAAACCAGTAATTTTCGGTAACTGGAAAATGAATAAGACACCTTCAGAAGCTGCAGAGTTTATGAAGGGTATTGAAGAAGTATTGACAGGCACAGAAGCTGCTGATTATGGTATTGGTGCTCCATACGTTGACTTAAATGTTTGCGTTAAGGCTGCTAAGAATTTATTAATCGCTGCTGAAAACTGCCATGAAAAGGATTCTGGCGCTTATACAGGCGAAGTATCTGTTCCAATGTTAAAGGAAATCGGTATTACATACTGCATTATCGGTCACTCCGAAAGACGTACATACTACAACGAAACAGATGCTGCTTGTGCTGCTAAGTGCAAGAGATTATTCACTGATAACATCACACCTATCTTATGTGTGGGTGAAACAGAAGCTGAATACGATGCTGGCAAGACTGAAGAAGTTGTTAAGTCTCAGTTGGCTGGTTCTTTAGCTGGTTTAACAGCTGAAGAAGTATCCAAGATGGTTATCGCTTATGAACCAATCTGGGCTATCGGAACAGGTAAGAGTGCTGATGTAAATACAGCTGAAGCTTGCTGCAAGCTAGTTCGCGAAACAGTGAAGAGCTTATATGATGAAACAACCGCTCAAGCAGTTCGTATCCAATACGGCGGATCTGTTAAGCCAACAAACATCAAGGAATATATGGCTTGCGAAGACATCGATGGTGCGTTAATCGGTGGTGCATCCTTAAAGGTTGAATCCTTCAAGGAAATTATTGACGCTACAAAATAGGTTCTTACTCAGCTTAGCTGAGAGAATATGTTTTAGGTTATCATAGGAGGAAAATTTAGATGCCTAATTTTATTGATCCAATTGCTGAAGTACACGCACGTGAAGTCTTAGACTCTCGTGGAAATCCAACAGTAGAATGTGAAGTTACAACTGAGTCCGGTGCTTGGGGACGTGCTATCGTTCCATCAGGCGCTTCTACAGGTGAACGTGAAGCTTTAGAGCTTCGTGATGGTGACAAGGGTCGTTTCCTTGGCACAGGTACATTAAAAGCTGTTGCTAACGTTAACGAAAAGATTGCTCCAAAGGTTATCGGTTTAAATGTATTTGACCAGAACTTAATTGATAAGACAATGCTTGATCTTGATGGAACACCATTCAAGAGCAACCTTGGCGCAAATGCTACATTATCTGTTTCATTAGCTGCTGCTCGTGCTGCTGCTGATGCTTGTGGCTTGCCATTATACAAGTATATTGGTGGTGCCAATGCTAAGGTATTACCAGTTCCAATGATGAACGTATTAAACGGTGGTAAGCATGCTGATTCTTCTGCAGACTGCCAAGAATACATGATTATGCCAGTAGGTGCTAAGAGCGTACACGAAGCAGTTCGTATGGGTTCTGAAGTATTCCATGTATTAAAGAAGGTATTAAAGTCCTACAAGTACAACACAGCTGTAGGTGATGAAGGTGGATATGCTCCATCATGCGTACCTGGAAACAACGGTCCATTAGAAACATTAGGTAACGAAGGCCCATTGGCTTTAATGGTTGAAGCTGTTGAGAAGGCTGGTTACAAGTTAGGTGAAGATATCTGCTTTGCTATGGACTTAGCTGCTTCTGAATTCTACAACGCTGAAAAGGGTGTTTATGAATTAACACGTTCCGGTGAAGGTGACAAGACATCTGAACAGATGATTGACATGTTAGCTTCATGGGTAGAGAAGTATCCATTAATCTCAATCGAAGACGGCTTAGCTGAAAACGACTGGGATGGTTGGGTTAAGTTAACAGAACGTTTAGGCGAAAAGGTTCAGCTTGTTGGTGATGACCTCTTCGTTACAAACACAACATATATCAAGAAGGGAATTGAATTAAAGGCAGCTAACGCTGTATTAATCAAGGTTAACCAGATTGGTACATTAACAGAAACATTAGATTCTATCGAAATGGCTAAGGAAGCTAAGTATACAGCAGTTGTATCTCACCGTTCAGGTGAATCTGAAGATTCAACAATCGCTGACTTAGTAGTTGCTACAAACGCTGGTCAGATCAAGACGGGTTCTATGAGTCGTACAGACCGTATCGCTAAGTACAACCAGTTGATGAGAATCGAAGAAGAATTAGGTTCAGTTGCAGAATACCGTGGAAGACAGGCTTTCTACAACGTTAAAGCTCTTTCTTCAAAATAAGAATGATTTGAAAAAGTTCACTCATATGTGAACTTTTTTCATGAATATAGATTTTTTGTATAGACTATGAACTTAATATTGGTATAAATTCACAGTAAATATGAGAATATAATCAATAGCCATTTATGGCTTCCTCTCTAGTTTGTTTCTTTCTTAGCAAAAAGTTAAAAACTGAGAGGTTTTTATTTTTGAAGGTAGCCTAACCCCAAGTAATTAATAGCGTTTTATTATAGTTGTTTTTTCAATAGTCCATCCAATCATCCAACCAATCACAAGTAGATAATTTTCGATAGCTCCTACTAGATTAACAGTTTCGTGCATCTGTAAGTAATGGATAAAGTGATTTGTACCAATCCCAATACCACCAAGAATCAAAGCGAGTAGATTGGATTGTAAATAGATCCAATTATAATGACGATAGGCAGTAATTAATATTACAAGTACTGCTATATTCCAGAAACCAATTTCTCTTTGCCATCCTGTTGAGATACCATATGCCGCATGACTACCCATATATTCTGGTGCGCAGATTTGAAGAACTGCAGCACCAGATATCGCAATCATCAAGAGAATAAATAATATACGTAAGAGAAGATTCATTCGCTGTTGTTTCATGTTGTAAAACCTCCTGGTATATTCAATTTGACTCATATAGCTGACTAAATTGAATATACGTTTTCTTTCTACCTGACCTCGTATCCGTCAGGACTGTTTTTGATAGAATTGAAATCGTGAATGTGTACTTTGACAACCTCCTTGAAGCTTTGACTTCATTTTTTAGAATCTTGCCACTTCTTAATATTCAGAATCGAGATCAGTTGTATGGGTCTTTGAACTCTTATCTTTTACCAGGATCTATGCGGATACTTTGTAAGTGGAATACATATTCATATTTTACAGAAAGGATATATTTTTATGCGTTACTTTATCGGTATTGATGTAGCTAAATTCAAACACACCGCTTGTGTCATAGACACGTATGGCACCGTCCTTGTAGAATCCTTTGATTTCACTAATGATATCATCGGCTTCCAATCCTTATTGAAAAATATCAAACCATTCTTTAAAAAGAAACACCTCGTTGGTATGGAAGATACGGGACATTACGGAGACAATCTTCGCAACTTCTTATTGGAAAAACAGTATAAGGTCGTTATGTTAAACCCCATCGTTACATCTCATATCCGTAAGGCTTCCAACAAAGTCAAAAACGATAGAATCGATTGTTTCGTCATTGCCAACACGATGATGAATCCTAATTTCTACAGAGACCAACATGCACAATCTATTGATTACGCTACGGTACGTCAACTGACACGTATGCACCATACACATACGGAAGAAATCAACCGCTATAAGTATCAGTTACAGAAATCAATTGATATTGTCTTTCCAGAATTCAATTCTCTTCTCAACACCAAATATTCAAAAACCTATCTCGAGATACTAGATACCTACCATAGTGCTCATACAATCGCCAATACCGATATCCGCCTGTTACGGAATACATTGAAAAATGTTGGCGTAGGTCGTTCCGTATCAATCTCTGCAGAACAACTTAAGAAAGCTGCTAAGGAATCTATCGGTCAACACAACCTTGCGATTGAAATGGATATTCCATTTTTGATTTCTCTTATCAGAAGATTAACTTCAATATTAGGTGAAATCGATAAAAAAATAGAAGAATTCAGTCATCAACTAAACTCTCCTATCTTGGACATATCTGGAATTTCCCACTTTTCAGCTATGTCGATCATCTCCGAACTTGGTGACATTACTTATTTCTCTAGCGAAAAGAAACTCATCAAGTTCGCCGGTGTAAACCCATGCGTTTATGAATCCGGCACCTATAGTATGACACATACGCGGTTAGAAAAGAAAGGGTCAAAATACTTGCGCAAGACACTATATCAAATCATTGATGTTGTCATACGCTTCAACCCTATATTCCAAGCATTCTATCAAAAGAAGATTTCACAGGGTAAGAGTTACCGCTGTGCACAAGGTCACTGTATACGTAAACTCTTACGCGTTATATACAAGATACTTTCCACAGGTGAAAGATTCAATCCTGAAAAATTGAAATAGTCTTAATCCCATAATTCCAGTTGAAAGCCAAACTATGTAAAGATAGTTGTTTTTATTGTACACAATTCACTTTTCAAAGAACTATCGACACGTATATTTATCAAGTTATCTATTTTCAAACTTTTTCATCACTTTACTCTTGATTTACATATAGTTGTCTAAAAAATATAAAAAATAGTAATACTGCATGGAATCAATTGTCAAGCTAAGCTTGATAGATCAAAGATTGTATATAGTTTTCAAGAACATTCTTGGAATTATGAAAAAATACAAACAATTTATCGTGTGAATTCCCTTAAAAAAAGAATTGAATGATACTATTAGTGTAGGAGGATTTCAATGATGAAATTTATTGATGAAGCACGTGCGTATCAAGATAATATGATTGAAGATTTACGACAGCTTGTAAAAATTGAATCTGTACGTGATGATGCTGCTGCGACAAAAGAAGCACCTTTTGGACCAAACATTGCAAAGTGCTTAGACAAAGCGTTAGAGATTGGTAAACGCGATGGTTTTAAAGTAGAGAATGTAGATGGTTATGCTGGTGTGATTCAGTATGGTGATTTAGAAGAATCTGTTGGTGTACTAGGTCACTTGGATGTTGTGCCTATCGGTGATGGCTGGACATTTGATCCACTCGGTGGAGAAATCAAAGATGGCTATATCATGGGTAGAGGTACTTGTGATGACAAGGGTCCTGCAATTGCAGCATATTACGCAATGAAGATTTTAAAGGACAAGGGTTATAAGTTAAAACATAATATTCAAATGATTTTAGGTACAGATGAAGAAAATACTTCTGCAGGTATTCTTTACTATAAGAAAGTACGTAAGAATCCAATTATGGGTATCGTACCAGATGCGGACTTCCCATGTATCTATGCAGAAAAGGGTATCTTAGATTTTGCTACACAGGGAAAGATTGATTCCTGTATCAAGTATATGAAGTCCGGTACTGCGTTTAATGTAGTTATCGGTAAGGCTGATGCTATCGTTGACAAGCCACTTGAGAAGGAATACTTTGAGAAGTTCTTACTTGCCAATGAATTAACTGGTGAATGTCACGAGGATGAAGCTGGGGCACATTATCATATTGATGGTAAGCCATTCCACGCATCTCGTCCTTATATGGGTGTAAATGCGGCTGTGAAGATGTTTGAATTTGTCGGCAGTTGCTATAACGATGAATTCAGTTTAAACGCTGTGAAGTTATTCAAGGATCCATATGGTGTTGGATTGAAGGTTGCTTATGATGGTGCATACATGGGACCTTTAACATTCAATATGGGTAAAGCAAATATTGAAGATGGACAGGTATACTTCGCATTAGATTATCGTTATCCAAATGAATGTGAAGGTAGTGATTTACTAAAGAGAAGTGCAGATATCATCAAGGAAGTATTACATATTGATACAGAGCTAGTAGATGATTCTAAGTGGTTATTAAATGATCCTAATAGTGAACTTATTCAGACATGTCTGAAGCACTATCGTGCATTTAGTGGAGATACTTATACACCTCCTCTACGTATTGGTGGCGGTACATATGCTCGTAGTTTTGAAAATTTTGCGGCATTTGGACCAATCTTCCCAACACGTGAATATGCATCATGGGTTGGTGCTGAACATGAAGCAGATGAGGGTTTTGAAATCGAAACAATGATTCTTGCCTGTGCAATTTACGCAAATGTTCTGTTTGATTTGGCTTGTGAACAATAAGCAGTAAATAGCCTAAGTCAGGAAGTATCCATCTGGGTACTTCCTTTTTGTGAAAGATAATTCATGTGCGTAGGGTGTAATAGTGTGGTTAAATAGTAGGTATGAAAACAACCAAGAAGTCACCAGCACAAGATAGAGTATTCTCATTTCGCTATTATTGGCATGGTTTACCAGAAATTTTGTATTATCAAATTCCTGCAAAAATCATTTTGTTTATGATGTTTTCTTTTGCGGAGGGCATCCTAGGATCCATTATGAACTTAACAGGGATCTACTCTGTCAGTAGTGGAGAATTACCGTCCTTATTACGTAGTTGGTATGGTTGGGCTGTATTAATTACAATCACAATCTTATTTACGATATATATGGCATTTGATATTATCATCCTGATTTTATTGAGTCGTAATATCCTATACAATCAAAAGAAAAAGATGAAGGAAATCATCTCTACTGCAATTCGTATATCACGAAAATTTATTAACTTTAGAGGATGTCTGATTGGAATGTATTTTGCGGTGATCATTCCACTGAATACCGCAATGATTGGCTTGCGTTTAACAAAGCATACTGTGCCACAGTTTATTTATTCTGTAATACGTTCGAATCATTTATATATGCTTGCATATGCAGTGCTTGTACTAGTTTTAGACTTTATTGGAATCATACATGTATTCACTTTCCATGGAGTATTATTTGACAACTATTCACTGGCAACATCCATGCATGAATCAAGGAGTCTATTTTTTAAGAACTGGAAGAAAATTGTTTGGGCATACCTAAAGTTCTTCGCTATGTTCGTATTGATACTTGGAGTAGGTGTTATAAGTATCGTTGTTATACCGTACTATGTGTCACGTTTGATTATGCAAGCAAGATTCTGGTATCACTATCTGATCATCATGGTAGTGATTATGGGATTGATATTCATCTTCTTATTTACAATGATATTTATTCAGGCACAAGCGATGTGCCTGACACGTGTGTATGATGAATGCACATTTGCAGGATATCAAGAAGCACAGTTTAAAACACCTGTTCTTTTCCAAAAGAGTTTCCGCTTTGTCGTATCCATTAGTCTTTTGGCTTCACTAATATTTGGCTATGGTGGTGCGATGATTTTTGATGATTTATTTTCCAAGGGATATACAACAGAGGTGATTGCACACCGTGGTGGTGGAGACTTATCCACAGAGAATACAGTGGAATCCATTCGTGCAGCGATAGAGGCTGGTGCGACAGCATCTGAAATTGATGTACAAAGAACTGCAGATGGTCATTATGTTATATTCCACGATAATACGTTGAAACGTTTATGCAATGATCCACGTACAATACAAGAACTAACACTAGAAGAAATCAAGAAACTCAGAATCACTGCACCTGATGGTCATCGGGTGAGAATCGCAACATTAGAAGAGATACTAAATACCGCTAAAGATGAAATCAAACTCTATATCGAATTAAAGGGTAAAAGAGCAGGTATGCAGATGGCAAATGATGTATACCAAATGCTTGTGGAAAGAAATATGGTGAATCAAGCACGCATTATCAGCTTAAATGCGAATCTAATTACACAAGTTGAGAAAACCTATCCTGATGTTGAGACGGAGTATCTTTGCTATATCGCTTATGGTCAGATTGAATCAATGGAAGTGGATGCGATAGGCTTAGAAGAGGAACTAGCAACCACAAAGAGAATTGATGATTTACATGATGCAGGTAAAAAGGTAGATGTATGGACTGCAAATTCCTTTGGATCGATCATACGATTTATGGTTTCGAATGTAGATGGTATTATTACAGACAGTGTACAACTAGCAATGAGTATCAAGGATGGAAAGAGTGATTCACCTGATTTCACAAGATTACTACGAATTTTCTTTCCACAGATTTAATTATGCATGCATGTTTCGAGTAGAAAACTAGTATGAATAATTTAGAATGTATTAATTTTGTATAATCAACAATGTAAGTATTGCACTAATTGCGTCACAGTTATCACACTTTAGGATCAATAGTTCTGTTGTGGTAACTGTATTTGGTAGAAAATTATTCTTTGCGTTAGCAACTGTAGCTCTTGTAGTAGTTGTTATTCGCGGGGTGTTGTCAAAGGACGCAAAGGTATTAGGAAAATCAATTCTTGCAACACGTATTACTTTATACTTTGGAATCCATTCTATGTAATGCGTCAGGGACGCTTTGGTTTAGGATATATCCTATGTCTAGCGGATGATATTACACTTGGCATCATTTATATAAAAGAAACAAGGGGTAAGGAGAGTTGTTGCTAAACCACAACCTACAGTGCCAGAAGGCGAGAATTTCGAGAAGGAATAAAGTGATATTGGACATCAATATAAACCGATGTTATAATACTGTGGCAAGCGAAAGGAGCTTTTTAGATGCTTAACGCTATATTAATGGTTGTATCGGCTTTGCTGATTATTTTATCACTATTACAGGGTGGAAAATCTGACGGTATTTCTAGTGCATTTACTGGAAATGGCGGATTAAATCTATTTGCCAACACAAAGGAGAGAGGATCTGAAAAGGTCATTTCTAATCTAACGTTGGTACTTGGAATTGCATTTTTTGCTTTAGTTATCGCGATAAGAGTGATTAAGTAACCGGTGAAAGCCGGTTTTTTCTTACGAAGAAACATTGAATATTATCGGATATTGCTTATTACAAAGATACAGAATAGATACAGCTAAAGACAGGCTGTAACAGAAAGAAGAATTATGGAGAATTTAAAAGAGAGAATATTAGAATATATTGAAAATCATCCAAAAAAGAATCGTAGAGTGGACGATATTTTAAGTGCACTTGGGATGACTTCCTCATCGGATTTCGTGAAAGTAAGCCAAGCATTATCTGAATTAGAACGTGAATTACTATTATTTAGAGCAGATGATAACCAATATTTAACACAAAAGCAGGCTGGAGTCATGACGGGTAGAATTTCTATCAATCGTTCTGGTCTTGGTTTTGTAGACCGTGAAGATAAGGAGTCAATTAAGATTGATCCTACTGATCAAAATACTGCACTAGATGGAGATACTGTTCTTGTTCGCTGCAAGCCTTGGGAAACCTATGGTGAAGTATTACGAGTAATTACACGTGCAAAGGATTTTATGATTGGTACGTTTTTGCCACGTGGGAAAAGACTAAAGTTTATTCCTGATGATGAAAAGCTACAGGATAAATTAATCACAGTAAAATATGACCAAGATTTTCTTCCTGTTGAGGGAATGAAGGTTCTTTGTCGTATACAGAAGTATGGAACAGCAATTGTTGTATATGTTGAACGTGTAATTGGTTACAAGGATGATCCAGGAGTAGATATTCTTGCGATACTTCTTGACCATGATATTGATCCACAATTCCCTGAAGCTGTTATGGAAGAGGTTAAAACAATTCCCCAGGAAATTCAGGAAAGTGATAAGAAAGACCGCGTTGATTTAACTAGTGAAACAATCGTTACCATTGATGGCGATGACTCGAAAGACTTTGATGATGCAGTGGGTGTTACACCCGTTGAAAATGGTTGGGTGTTAAAGGTTTCCATTGCAGATGTATCGCATTACGTAACAGAAGATAGTGCTTTGGATCAGGAAGCTCTTGCACGTGGTTGTTCTACATACGTGACAGACAGGGTTGTACCAATGTTACCACATGAGTTAAGTAATGGTATCTGTTCTTTAAATCCATATGTAGAAAGATTAACAATCACATGCCAGATGAATGTCAATCACAGTGGTAAGATTGAGGAATACTCCATTTATCCAAGTGTTATCCGTTCTACAGAACGTATGACATATGCAAATGTAAATAAGATTCTAGATGGTGATGAAAAACTACAAGAAGCGTATAAGCATTTAGGCAATCTCTTTTTTGATTTAAGAGATTGTGCTGATGCAATTCGTGTAAATCGTACAGCGAAGGGTGCTATCGACTTTGATGGCACAGAGACAGTAGTGGAAGTGGATGAGAATGGGCATCCAATTGATGTACATGCACGTATGAGTGGTCATGCGGAAAGAATGATTGAAGACTGCATGATTGCGGCTAATGTATCTGTAGCCAACTATATGAAGTGGTTGGATGTACCATCCATTTATCGTATTCATGAGTCACCAACCGCAAAGAAGATGAAAGAATTTGTACGTATCTCCGAGGGTATGGGGCACAAGTTGGTTTTAGGTAAAACAGCGATTTATCCAAATGAATTGCAGAGATATTTAGCATCTGTACATGATATTCCAGAATATCCAGTACTAAGTACAATGTTATTGAGATGTATGCAGAAAGCGCGATATGATGCTTCTTGTATTGGACACTTTGGCCTAGCAGAAGATGAATATTTACACTTTACTTCTCCGATTCGTCGTTATCCAGATTTGGTCGTACATCGTATGTTACGTAAGTATTGTTTCCAAGCGAACGATAACTTAGAACAACGCACAATTTATCTAGAGAAATGCAAGGCACAAGCTGAACATGCAAGCATTCGCGAAAGAAATAGTCAAGATGCTGAATATGCATGTGAAGATATGAAGATTGCGGAATACATGCATGAAAGAATTGGCAAGACTTATTCTGGTATTATTTCAAGTATTACAAGCTTTGGCATGTATGTGAAACTTGAAAACACAGTAGAAGGTATGATTCGTGTTGCGGACTTAGATGATGACTATTATGAGTTTAATAAAGATCGTTTTGAACTTGTAGGTCAAAGACGTAAGAAGACATATCGTATTGGCATGCCTATTAAGATAACAGTTATTGATGCGAATAAAGATGCAGGTACTGTAGACTTTGCGATTGCAAAGAAGCCATCAAGATTCTCTTTAGGACGTGATCGTTTCTCAAATGATCGTCGTTCTTCACAAACACGTATGCCAAGAGAAGATAGGAAATTCGGTGACAAGAAGGATAAAAAACCATTCTCACCCAAAAAACGTGGTAAATTTGATGGTTCAAAACCATCGCATATAAAACAGAGTGATAAGAAATCATTCTTTAAAGGAAAATCAACCGGAAGGAAGATGACGCATGGTAGAAAAGACGCATGAAAAAACAGTAGCTCTAAATAGACGTGCTTCACATGACTACTTCCTTAAGGAGAAGTTTGAGTGTGGCATTGTTTTGACAGGCACTGAAATTAAATCAGTTAGACAAGGAAAGATTCAATTTCAAGATTCCTATATCTCCATTTATCGTGGAGAAGCTTGGATTAAAGGAATGCACATCTCTCCATATAAGTACGGGAATATCTTCAACGTAGATGAAACACGTGATCGAAAGCTGCTGTTACATAAACTAGAGATATTCCGTTTACATCAGAAAGTAAAGTTAAAGGGCTATACATTGATTCCTGTGCGCATGTACTTGAAGGATGGAAGAGCCAAACTTGAAATTGCACTGGCAAAGGGTAAAGATCTCTATGACAAGCGTGAAACAGAGAAGTTACGCGATGCGAAACGTGCAATGGAGAAGGCACTAAAGTTTCATTAAATATAAATCTAAAAGTATCGAAATCATTACATGGTGGTTTCGATGCTTTTAATGAAAAACATGTATTTCGTTGGTGCTAAAATGGTACTGCGATATACTTGCAATGAAACGCTTAGCGTGTTATATTCCAATTGCGTTACAAACTATGGGGCTGTCATGGTTTCGACAGGTTTATGTTTGATTTGTGCGGCAGTGGAGTTGTGACCTAATCACTAAATAAATTTAAACGCAAATAGAACAAATAGTTTCGCTTTTGCTGCCTAAGAACGCTAGATGCGTTGCAGCAACCCGGTCAATGCTTTAGCCATTCTGTATTGATTGCGTAAATAAATGGATACGGTGAACCTAATGCCTGTAGGGCGAACCCGACAATTTACAGGTAAATTCAATAACTTGTTCGCTCACTGTCGTGGTTATTGTCTTACTTTGCAGTGAGATAAACTGTAGATGCACAAATGTGGGACTATTCTTGGACAGGAGTTCGACTCTCCTCAGCTCCACCAAATGTATATTGGACGAACACCAATTTCTTCAACGGCGGTTTTGCCGTGAAAGTGTCCTTCTGATACAAATTACAAAAGCACCATCTTGGTTAATTCCAGGATGGTGCTTTTGCTATATCCGCACATTCGATTTATCATCCGCTATCACCTACAATATAGGCACAAGGAGGTAATCAGAATGGAAGGATTTATTGAAGAGTTCTTCTACGGAAATATCGATCCGCAGGCACGAAGTTCAACGCAAAATTCGGCAGCCCAAAAAGAAATGCGGAGACTGAGTGATTACGAAGAAGAAATGACAAATCAGCTCATAGGTGAGGAAAAGAGAAAGTTTCTTGCCTATGTCAACGCTTGGGGCGTAGTCAACGGCGAAGGAAATCTCGACAGTTTTATCATCGGATTTCGCCTCGGAGCAGCTTTTATGCATGACACGTTTCTTTCGGACAACGCTCCGTACACAGATTTTTTGAGGGAGGAATAACAATGCGCAAATCAAAGCGAAAATATTTTTACTTGGATGACTTTGAACACAGGTTGCTTGTTGGATGCCTAATGACGGCTCGTAATGAGTATATTCACGAGGATAAGCCAATAGAGGATGTCAATGAACTGATTCTCAAAATCATTGATGCTCCGTCAAAGAAATTGCGTGTAATCACAAAGGAGGGAGCATAATGGAGAAGTACATTACGGATGAACGCACCGGGCTGAAATATGAGCTTGTCGGCGATTATTACCTCATTGCCGGTGACGATGAACCGGAGGAACGTCCTATCGGGATATGGGGGCAAAGGCATCTGCGGTATCTGAAACAGCATCGCAAAACTGTTTACGCCGATCTACTGACGAGCGGAAAGTTGAATGACTACCTCGCCGATCTAAACGAGCAGGCTGAGGATATGTTCTTTCGACTGGTAAATGAACTTGCCGAAAAGGCAGGTATCACGGAAAAGTTCAAGACATCCGACCAAATGGAATGGGTACGGCGGATGAATTCAGTAAGGCAGTCAGCAATAGATGCAGTAAACGACAATCTAATATTTGCGTAGACATTGCGGAGGGAGAGAGTATTCTCACCCTCCGTTTTCTATAAAAATCGTCCATTCCGACCGTATTATTCCCAATATCCACCACAGAATCCCTCACGATTGCTTAAGTTTCAAAGTAAACGCAACACGATAAGCAAAGGCAACAGATAACGAACTAATGTAGTCATTATCAGATGATTTTTTAATCTATAATGACTCTTTTTAATGGTAATATGGTATCTTCTATGTAGGGATACTTGCTTTTTGGGCGCAATGAAAACAACTGAAGGGTTTAGGTGTCAACTAAACGCAACAGTTCAGTTTGTGTAAGTCGAGTATCCGTTGGACTTCGGGGACCTATTGAATTAGGTCTAGGCTTAGATTGACTTCATCTGGATCGATTGGTGTTAATCCAAGCTTTTTTATTGTTTTGAGTTCTGCTCTAGTGAGACATTCAAATGGTGAACGACCATCCAATGAGTCACGCTTGACGGAATTGATATGGCTCATCATTAGATTTACCTTTTCTTGTGTAAGGTCGTTAAAGGAAGTTCCTTGGGGCAGATATTTTCGAATATATTCATGATTCTTTTCAATACGCCCCTTTTGTTGGGAAGCACGGGAATCACAATAAAATATACGACAGCGCTGTACGTTGCGTGTACCATGTTCCAAGGAAATGGGGTCCTTGAATTCAGGACCGTTGTCTGTAAGCACCACATGGAACATAGTAGCGAACCTTGCAAAGCCGATTTTCCTTTGGATGTAGTCGAATACTTCTGTTACAGAAGCTTGTGTATTTCTATTCCTTAGGAAGGCAAACATAAATTTACTCTTACGTAATAGTAGAGTTAGAAGCACCTTTTCGCCGACACCTTTCTTACCGATGACGGAATCCATCTCAGCGATATTAGCTTTCGGATGTTGGGCAATGAATTCCTGAAAGGCAGTATAATCGCGTCCCACACGGCACGATTGATTGTCTATCATTGTGTTATCGCCACGTTTGATATTCTTTTTGAGGAGCGGATAGCGAACTCGCTTGGGAAGATCTATATTGCGGATGGTGAGCTTATTGTCATTGACATAGCGGTAAAAAGTAGAACGGGATATTCCCATCTGTTCACCATGAGTGGAGAATACGTGGGCGACGGTTTGCCTTTGGTCACGAATCAAAGGTGTGACGAGATTATCGAGAAATCTCAGACCTTTTTCCCCAGTACGGATCTTCTCTCTAGACAGATGAAGAGTAGATTCATAAGCACTATGTGCCTGTGCAGGGATGTAGCGATACTTTCTTTTTTTACATGCAGAGAAACGAGGACAGCCATTGCATACCCAAGGGGCCTTCATGATTCGGCTGCAGGTAGGAGCGAGAGGATGAAAGACAGAGTATTCATCAAGGATCCTATGCTTTTCAAGTTCTCTGGAAACAGTAGAAGCAGAGGCATTCAAAGCGGCAGCTATCATACGCATGGAATGATTTTGTCTGACATGCATAAGGATATTGATACGGTCTTCGAGTGTGAAATGTTTACCTGACATAAATGTTTTCTCCTGGTATCTAAAATAGGAGTCCAACGGATACACAGGAATAAAGATAACATGTCACATGTTAACGCAACAGAGTGTTGCGTTTATGTTGAAACTGCTCAAGTGAAAAGTTAAATTCCACTTCTAAAGAATAAACAATAAAGTGGAAGTAAGTCATTCAGAAATAGTACTGGCAAGGATTGATAATCCAAGATGGTACTATTTTTAAGTTGAAAATGATTTTATTTTAGTTAGAATGAAGGTGAAGTAACAGAAAAATGAGCGCATGAAAGGTAGGCAGAATCTACTGTTCAAAAAATTTGTAAGAGTTGATTCTACTTCGTTGTTTGGTGAAAGTTATATGCCGATCCTTCGTGTGTAATTGATTTTGAAACTTCTTGGTTATCTTCTTACTTTAGAAGATATGGTTTTAGAATTACTTCGTCTGGTGGGATTTCGGTAATTCCAAAATCATAGAGTTTCTTGGCCATTTCTTCGTTGTAGAAATGGAGCAGCTGTATGGATGATCTTCCGTGCAGCTTTTCTTTTGGATATGAATTAATATGGATACTGATGAGATTTGCCTTTTCTTGTGATGTAAGTCCCAATGCATGGAGATCACATCCCTTTGGGCATATCTCTCTTACCAATAGGTGTAGGTTCTCTAGACTACCTTTCTGCCAAGAGGCCATTGAATCACAGTAGAACATACGTGTCCTGCGAGTTCCATCTTCACGTATCTCCGCTTCTTCAGCTAGGACGAATTCACTTCCTCTGTCGGTTAATATGACCTCGGCTTCTTTTTCGAACATTTCTTTTCCTAATATCTTTTCCAATAATAGGATCCCATCCAACATATGTAAGGAGTCCTTTACGGTTTGATAGATACATATCAACAGGTCATACTCTCTGAATTTGAAGGTCTGTAGGAAAGGTCCGTTGGACACGTCGTTGTATACCGTATCCATCTCTACGACCTTGGCATTTGGATTCTTTTCCATGTATATCAAGAAGTCGGAGTACTTTCTTCCTGTCAGGTATCGATTGTCTTTACGTGGCTTGTATGTATTGCGCTTTTGTTTGGACATCTTTCGTCTTACGACACGTTTCAAATCGATGGCACCGATCGATACACCCACATCTTGGAAGACACCATTTTCGATATAGTTGTATATCGTCTTTTCGGATAGCTTGATCTCTTTGTGGCTTTGAAGAATAGAGTAGATGGACTGACCTTTCTTAATCAATGGTAATAAGAGTTCACCGAGCTGCTTGATATCATTTACTGTCGCATTGACACCTTGTCGTGAAGATGTAAGTGTCATCTGGTAGTCGTGCTGTGCATCGAGGGCAGAGTATCGATATTTGTCATAGCGACAAGAGCGATAGTTTCCACATCCATTACAAGCTCCTGGTGACTTGTCCCTGCGAGTACATTTGAAAGGGACATAATCGATACAATCCAGAGTACAATGGCGTTCATGTTTACAGCGTTTGTAGTTAGCACACTCTAGAGGCAGATTACATTTGTATGCAAGGACACGATGGAATTTGATTTCTTTTCCTATGGTTGATTTGTCTTTACCAAGGGTAGTAGCGATAGCTTGTTTGGTAGAACCATTTTCGATACCAGTTTCAATGATCTGTCTATCTGAATAAGACATGTGTGAATTCTTCGTTAACATAATGTTTTCCTCCTAAAACACGAAGAATCGGCACTTATATTGAACTAGAAGTGTAAGAGTAAATTCAACTAGAGCTTGGTGAATAACTAAATTCAACTTTCGTACCTTAGAAGTGGAATTTAACTTTTCACTTGAGGTCCCTCACGATTTTATGAGAATATCTTGATTTTTCGTGTGACTTATGATATACTGTAGAAGTAATATTATACCCTGTATCCGAAGGGAGCATCAAAATGCCTGTTTCATATGACAAGCTTTGGAAAAAACTAATCGATAAAAAATGACTCGGACAGATTTGAAAGATGCGTCTGGAATCAGTTTTAACATTCTTGCCAAGCTGGGAAAAAATGAGTTTATATCGATGGAAAGTCTTTACAAAATCTGTGTAGCACTTAATTGCAGCGTTGATGAAATTATGGACTTTACCATTGATGATAATAATTGAGGTGTCGATATGGGATTGTATTTCAGGAAAAGCAAGTCTTTTGGACCGTTTAGAGTGAATTTTTCAAAATCCGGCGTAGGTGTTTCCACCGGAGTTAAAGGTGCTCGTTTATCAATGGGGCCAAATGGAACCTATGTTAATGTCGGCAGAAACGGCATATATTATCGCAAAAAGATCGGCGGTTCATCTTCTAAAAAGAATACCGCAAGCATTAAGCAGGCATATTCTCCCACTTTTAATTACGAGAACACATATTCTTTTACAGACGCAATAAGAGTATCCCCCTCTTCCGGAAATACCTCTGAATTGAGCGGAAACATTATTAAAGACATTAAACGCGCAAAGGCATTTACGTGGTGCTGGATTATTCTGTCTGTTGTTTTGTTTGCGTTAATTTCCTGGTGGGCGTTAATTCCAATAATTTTGGTTAGACTTGTTTTCCCGAAGCTGTTTAACGCTGTTATAAAATACGATCTTGACAGCAGCGCTTCTTTGGAATGGGATAAGTATTCTGAAATAATAAACCTGCTAAAATCCAGCAAAAAGCTCTGGATCATTGAAACGGCAAAGCTTAACTCAAATACTAAATATCATGCCGGTGCCTCACGTAATATTTCTCGTAGCGGAGCGACTGTAAAAAAGATCAAGCCCAAGCATAGAACCAGCTTCAAAGTTAAGACGGATGCTCTTTCGGTTTTGGTGAAAAGTCGGAAATGCTCTCTGCTGTTTCTCCCCAGCGATGTAATTATTAAAAAAGGCGCAAAATATGTTGCTTATTCCTATGATCAGTTGACAGTGTATTCCTCTACTACGAATTTCATAGAGACTGATCCCGTACCTCGTGATGCGGAGATTATTAGATATACTTGGCAGTATGTTAATAAAAACGGAACTGCCGATAAGCGTTTCAACAACAATCGCCAGATACCTGTATGCAGTTACGGACTTGTCCATTTTATGGTTGAACAAGATTTAAGCATAGAATTACATACTTCTAATAAACTCATTGCCGAAAATGTTGGTAACGCCTATAAGCTCTACAAATCGTATGTAAATACAATAGGGTTGATGCCACCCAATGCTGTAGAAGAATATGAAGTGAATGATATTCAGCCAATGGCGGGTGATGATGGCATAAGTTCTATCAAGCCTGAAAATGACAGTAGCTTAGCGTCAGTTGCCGCCGCAGGTGTCGGCCTTTTTGACAATGAAGAAGCTGCTCCGGCAGATAACATCGAGAAAGACATTTACTCGGATTTGTTTGAGACGGAGAGCGTAGATGGCGATTCAAATAACGATAACAGCCTCATAGATGATATGTCTATGTTCTTGGAAGAGGATGAAAATGGGAACGTATAAAGAGGAATTACATTCCAATTATCAAAAATCAGTACAAGCGTTTATACGCGTGTACCCCCATATCTTGCCTGACACAATAACGCTGATTGATAATTATTGCCGTACATGTGCTATGTATCTATGGAACTCTTTCTCAATAGATATTAACACTTGCAAAGAGTGCCTAAACGTCATATTTGCCGAAGATTACAAAAAGAGAGTTTTCACTGTCAATCAAGTAAAAGCCGCAATGTCAAAGTTGTCAGAACGCCAGTATTCTATGCCGGTCCCAGCGTTTTTCAAGAAAATCATTGAGAATGATTTGAAAGACGGAACAAATTATAGTAGAAAACTGGCATCATGCTTCGGCTTAGTCTTTATTTCCTTTGCTTTGATTGACGGGACAGTTGAATATGAAGAAGCAAAAATGATTACGAAACTTCACGGCGATTTGGTTAAGGCCTGTGACGAGCATCATATTATTGCTTATGATGATAGCATTGATCCTTTTGATTTCGTGGATGATACTGATGATGTTATCTCACCAATTATTTCTGCTGCACCGAATGCAACAACCACGCGTACTAATTCCGAAAGCAAGCAAAAATCAGAAAAAAGCACCCAACCGTCTTCAAGCAAAAAGTCCCCGTTTGATGAATTGAGTCAGCTTATCGGATTGTCTGCGGCAAAGATGGAAGTCAAGGAAATCAGCGATTTTGCCAAAGTTCAGAAAGCCCGTAAGACACGGGGCCTGCCCATATCTGAAATGTCCTACCATTTGGTTTTCACAGGCAATCCTGGAACAGGAAAAACGACGGTGGCACGTTTAGTCGCTCAAATATATAAAGAACTTGGCATCCTATCAAAGGGGCATCTTGTTGAGGCAACCGCAAAGGATTTGGTAGCCGGTTATGTTGGACAAACGGCAATAAAAACCGGAGAGATCATCGAAAAAGCGCTTGGCGGTGTGCTGTTTATTGATGAGGCTTATACCCTTTTAGATAAGACAGGCCAAGGTTATGGGCAAGAAGCCATTGATACGTTACTCAAAGAAATGGAAGATCACCGAGGCGATTTTGCAGTTATTGTTGCCGGTTATGATGACCTTATGAAACAATTCATTGAGTCAAATCCCGGATTAAAATCTCGCTTTAATAAGTTTATTCATTTTGAAGACTATACATCCGAGGAAATGATGGGGATTTTCAACTCTCTTTGTGCCAAAAACGCCTATACCGTTACAGACGATGCCAGCGAGATCATAAAGCAGTATTTTGTGGCAATTTGCGAATCGCATGACGAAAGCTTTGCTAATGCCCGTACTGCAAGAAATTTCTTTGAGAATGTAATATCGAAACAAGCATCCCGAATTGCTTCTAAAAGGGAAAAGACGGAAGAAATCCTTTCTACAATCACTGCAGATGATGTTTCATGGTGTCAAGACACTGAACACGAAGAAGAGACTCTTGAAGATATCCTTGCAACATTTAACGAGCTTACTGGGCTTGAATTAGTTAAAGAAGAAATATCTGATCTTATTTATGTAGTGCAGCATCAGCAACGTAGGAAAGCGCAAGGGCTAAAAGTTCCGTCATTATCTCTTCATCTTGTTTTTATGGGTAATCCGGGCACGGGAAAAACTACAGTTGCTCGTTACGTAGCAAAACTATATAAATCATTAGGCTTGTTATCAAAAGGACATCTCGTGGAAACTGACAGAAGCGGTCTTGTTGCTGGATACGTAGGGCAAACGGCAATAAAGACACAAGAAGTGATAAATAGCGCTCTTGGCGGAGTCCTTTTCATCGATGAAGCATATACACTTTCGAATGGCGGAGCAAATGACTTTGGTCAAGAAGCGATTGATACTCTTCTAAAAGCGATGGAGGACAAACGCGATGATCTCGTGGTTATCGTTGCCGGATATGATGAACTGATGGACGATTTCGTTCACTCAAATCCCGGATTGGAGTCCAGATTTAATCGTTACATACATTTTTCAGATTATTCCACAGAAGAAATGTATAATATTTTCGGTTCTCTTTGCCAAAAAAATCAGTACGAACTATCAGAGGATGCAACAACGGCAGTAAAAGACTATTTTTCTTCTGTTTCTATTGCAGATATTGGAAACGGTCGTGGTGCAAGGAACTTGTTTGAAAGGGTTGTTACTCAGCAAGCCAAGCGCATTTCAAAAAATAGTGAAAGTTCAAGCCAAGAATTAAGTGTTATAACTGAAACGGATGTTTTCAAAGCTATAAAGAAAGGCTGAATCTTATGGATAATGATTTTCTCACCGGCGGCGCGGCGCAGAATTGCGCTTACGAAGACAATACACAACAATCAAATATGTCACAAGCAGGAGAAATCATCACTCCTATTGGTACAAAGGCGGATGGAGAATCATTCTTTCAGGATATAAGCCAAATACCGCATTTTTTGATATGCGGTTTTTCGGGTGCCGGCAAAACATCTTTTGTTCAAACAGTAACCACATATATAGCAACACATTACCCTCCTGAAGAGGTAAGGTTTATTATCTACGACTCCAAGAATGTAGATTATACCGTCTTTAATGCAATGCCTCATCTGATTATACCTGTCATAACAGATGACAGAAAAGCGGCAGGAGCGATTTCATGGTTGTCAAAAGAGCTTAAAAAGCGGCTAAAACTGTTAACAGAGTCTTCAGCTAAAGATATCGTTACATATAATAAGCAATTCGCAGCATCATGCAATGAAAAATTGCCGCATATGTTTGTGATTTTGGATGATTTTTCTTCCGTTCAGTTAGATAACGAAACCGCCGCTTCTTTGATGAATGTCCTAAAAAATGGTAGGCCAGTTGGAATTCACTTTATTTTTGTAACTTCATTAACTTCATCAAAAATTCTTCAAAAAGATATTCTGTCAAATGTACCGTGCAGGATTTCGTTTTGTGTTTCAGCAAGAGCAGATTCCCGGGTTGCAATCGAGCAAAACGGTGCTGAAAATCTCAGCGTTCCGGGCGAACTGATTTTCAGGTGGCAAAATAATTTGGTAAAATGCCAAGGTATATATATTCCCGATGAGGATACACAGAAAGCAATAAAAAAGATTCAACGTCAGAATAAAAATAGTATCAATGCTCTTGGGAGCATGGCGGCTCAGATCTTTGATAATCCCAGTGTTGAGCAAAGCGCAAAAGCTACGGATACAGCGTCGGATGAAGATGAGCTTTTCTCCACCGCCGTTGATGTTGTTTTTGAAACAGGACAGGCATCAGTATCTATGCTTCAACGGCGATTAAAACTTGGCTATTCAAGAACCGCGAGACTTGTTGATATGATGGAAGAACGTGGTATCGTTGGACCTTTTGAAGGGGCGAAACCGCGTCAAATTCTAATTACAAAATCCCAATGGCAAACAATTAATAGTGGAACCAGCAAGTCTTTTGATAATGCTGCCATATCAAGTAATCGATCTGCATTTACAAGTAATACAACGCCGCACACAGAGGCAAACGATGATGAAGGCCCGGATATTATTATGCGTGATTTTGCACAATTTAACTTTAGTGATATTGGATTGTGCATAACCGACAATCAAATCAAGATTTCAAACAAGATTATGACAAAATACGGCCCGGGTACAACCACTGCGTCGTTCAACGGAAAAAGTGTTGCCGGTCTAACATATAAAAAACCTCGTATGTTTTCTCGTGGCTATATTGAGTTTATTATGAAACCCGATGTAAAAATCATCAATAACAGTTCACATTTGATTACTATTACAAGAGAAAATCTTTCGGATATCTTGAAAATAGAATTTGACAATAACGTTTCACATACAATGAAGACATTTATGACTCAAATCTCTCAAGACATTGGTGTTCCATTAAACGAGTTATAATAGAAAGAGGCAGAAATATGCGTTGCCCTTATTGCCATACAAAAATATCTAATAAAGTGTCATTCTGCTCGTCTTGCGGGGGGCAAATAAAAAAGCGAAGAGGACGGGTGCCGTTAAGCATTCTGGCGTTTTTCGTTGTGTTCTTAGCCGTTCATATCTGTGCTTCGAATATATGGGGAGTTGACGAAAACAACGTTTTACAGGCGCCGGATTGGTATGCGCTTTTTTTGCTTGGTATTTCTATTTTAGCTACAGTGTTGACATACCGCTTTCTTGGCCCCCAAAAGGTATCAGCAAATACAATTCCTCTTTCTGATTCCCCCAAAGCCAGCAAAGTAGAGCCATCGACCCATATACGCGGTAACACGTCTTCGGGCCCAATAAATCAGCCGGTAAATCATTTTGATAATCCCATTGAATCGTTTACTCCTACTTTTTCTGTTATAACCAGTGATGGCGAAATTCCGGAATTGCAGGGAGACTATGCAAAGGCTGTATTTTTGTGGGCAGTATCTTCGTCCGGACCTGTAAAAGAAGATAATGAGTATTCACGATACATTACTTATGAATGTGGAATTCAACATCCGCAATACTATCACGAGGAAATGATTCGGCAAGGTTATCTCGAGGAAGATTCGGTAGAAAAAGCGTTTATGTACCTTAAGGTGCCGGAATTAAAGGCTTTAACTGCTCAGTTAGGTGCGTCAAGTACGGGGAAAAAGGCAGATTTAATTTCACGTATCGTTTCGTCTGCGGATCAAGAATTTATTGCAAATCACAGGCCGTTTACTTTCTCTCTTTCAGATAAGGGAAAGAGTTTTTTGGCAGAGCATGATGCATATGTTCAGCTTCATAGACATAATGTGTGGGGAATTAGCTGGAAGGACTACGATTCCAACCACACTATCGGAGAAAGTTTTGAAGACACGATTGTCTCAATTCTAAACAAACGCGCGGCAAATGATACCCGTCTATTTGGACGGCAAGAGTATTTCTCGATGTATCAACTTATGGCAGAAAGCGGCTTTCCGGGATTATCTGATGCAGAACGAAACGGTTGATTTCGTCTTCCGTGAGAAGGAGTATCATATCCGTTTCGTCGGTATTGAACTTTTCGCACAGGGCTTTGCAGCGGCATATGTGAATATCAAGGAATTCACCGGCGTGAATATGCTTTGCGATATCGGAAACGGCACGATGAATCTGATGTTCATCAATGATAAAAAGCCGGATCCACGAAAGTGCTTTACCGAGAAATTCGGTACCCACCAGTGTATGCTTCAGGTGAAAGAAAATCTGATGCGTCTTTACCACACCGAGCCGCCGGAGGAAACCGTGACCCGTGTGCTCCGTTTCGGAGAGGCGGATATTGATCCGGAATATCTCAAAACAATCACCGATACCGCCAGAGAATATGTGGACGGCATCTTCCGCCGTCTGCGTGAACACGGATACGATCCCCGTCTGATGAAGCTCTATGTGGTGGGCGGCGGTGGTTGTCTCATCAAGAACTTTGCCGATTACGACGAAAACAGAGTCACGATCAACGAGGATATCTGTGCCACGGTAAAGGGCTATGAACGCATGGCAGAGGCAAAGCTTCTGAGGGCCGGTGATGGGAAATGAATATCAAGCGAATGAGTCTGCGCTTCAATCTGGATAACGAATCAGACCGCAAGGCGTGGGAGCATTTACAGAGCGTCCCTGACTCCAAGAACAAGGCTGTCATCGACGCTCTCAATGCTTCCTTTGAGCAGGCAAATGCTCTTGCCGATCTGATACGGCAGACGATCCGGGAATGTTTATCCGCAGGGACGTTCGTTCCTGCGGATATTTCATTATAGGAAACGAAGTTTCCTATAAAAACCATACGCTATGCGTATGAGAATGGAAAAGCTTAAGCGATGAAAAAAGCCTCCGTATATAATTGAATAAGGCTGACAACCGAAATTCAAAATATAAGGAGGAGATATCAATGGCAACAAAGCCAAATGACGATTCAAGTTTATCACACACGAGATGGAACTGTAAGTATCATATTGTGTTCATACCAAAGTATAGAAGAAAGGCAATTTACGGAAAATTAAGAGCAGATATAGGAGGGATATTGAGACAGTTGTGTGCATATAAAGATGTAGAAATTATAGAAGCACATGCAATGAGAGATCATATACATATGTTGGTAAAGATACCACCGAAGATAGCAGTATCAAGTTTCATGGGATACTTGAAAGGCAAATCATCGTTGATGATATTTGAGAAACATGCAAATTTAAAATATAAATATGGCAATCGAAACTTTTGGGCGAAGGGTTATTATGTAAGTACAGTAGGTCTGAATACGAAGGTAGTAGAAGAGTATATCCGAAATCAAGAAAAAGAAGATATGATACAGGATAATCTAAGTAAAAAAGAATATGTAGACCCTTTTAAAGGGTAGGCCATAGTGTGCAAACACGGTTGTCGGTCTTTTACACAAGACCCTTAAGGGTCGAAGTGTGGTAAAGGCCCTTATAGGGTAGCCTAAAAACCGCACGTTATACGTGCGGATTGTTATTTCAGACGGAAGAACCGGAGGTTTCCGAAGATGAGGCGGCGCTTCTCGACGCAATGGATGACTTTATGGGGAACTAACGGCATGAAAGTGATGCCGCGTTTATCCGTAATGAAATATGGTTGGCATTACTTTAATGCCGGTATTGGAACGCGCTCCGCCTTTTACGGTCGGAGCTGTTTTTATACCCGCTGAAAGGATACCGCCTGAAATACGCCTGTTTATGCCTGCGGGCTCACGTCCACAGGTATAACGAGCATCGGATTTTGCCGTACAAAATCCACTCGAATCCACACCGCTACCGGGTGTGGACTATTCCCAGGGGCACCCCTGAATACCCCGTTATCTATGAAGGAGGACTGAATATTGAAAGATAACAAGACAGCCCGTTTGGAAATGCGCATCCGTCCGGGCGATAAAGCAAAAATAATAAAAGCCGCAAAGCGCAGCGGCATATCCGTCGCGGAATACGTTCTACGGTGCTGTAAAGCACACCCGCCGAAAGAGAAGCCACCGGATGAATTCTGGAATCTTCTCAATGAACTCTATACAGTATTTGATGAGCTGTCGCCGGAAAAGCAAGAAAAGCTGGCGCAGCTCATTTTGCGTTTACAGACAACTATATGTAAATCAAGAGTAAAGTGATGAAAAAGTTTGAAAATAGATAACTTGATAAATATACGTGTCGATAGTTCTTTGAAAAGTGAATTGTGTACAATAAAAACAACTATCTTTACATAGTTTGGCTTTCAACTGGAATTATGGGATTAAGACTATTTCAATTTTTCAGGATTGAATCTTTCACCTGTGGAAAGTATCTTGTATATAACGCGTAAGAGTTTACGTATACAGTGACCTTGTGCACAGCGGTAACTCTTACCCTGTGAAATCTTCTTTTGATAGAATGCTTGGAATATAGGGTTGAAGCGTATGACAACATCAATGATTTGATATAGTGTCTTGCGCAAGTATTTTGACCCTTTCTTTTCTAACCGCGTATGTGTCATACTATAGGTGCCGGATTCATAAACGCATGGGTTTACACCGGCGAACTTGATGAGTTTCTTTTCGCTAGAGAAATAAGTAATGTCACCAAGTTCGGAGATGATCGACATAGCTGAAAAGTGGGAAATTCCAGATATGTCCAAGATAGGAGAGTTTAGTTGATGACTGAATTCTTCTATTTTTTTATCGATTTCACCTAATATTGAAGTTAATCTTCTGATAAGAGAAATCAAAAATGGAATATCCATTTCAATCGCAAGGTTGTGTTGACCGATAGATTCCTTAGCAGCTTTCTTAAGTTGTTCTGCAGAGATTGATACGGAACGACCTACGCCAACATTTTTCAATGTATTCCGTAACAGGCGGATATCGGTATTGGCGATTGTATGAGCACTATGGTAGGTATCTAGTATCTCGAGATAGGTTTTTGAATATTTGGTGTTGAGAAGAGAATTGAATTCTGGAAAGACAATATCAATTGATTTCTGTAACTGATACTTATAGCGGTTGATTTCTTCCGTATGTGTATGGTGCATACGTGTCAGTTGACGTACCGTAGCGTAATCAATAGATTGTGCATGTTGGTCTCTGTAGAAATTAGGATTCATCATCGTGTTGGCAATGACGAAACAATCGATTCTATCGTTTTTGACTTTGTTGGAAGCCTTACGGATATGAGATGTAACGATGGGGTTTAACATAACGACCTTATACTGTTTTTCCAATAAGAAGTTGCGAAGATTGTCTCCGTAATGTCCCGTATCTTCCATACCAACGAGGTGTTTCTTTTTAAAGAATGGTTTGATATTTTTCAATAAGGATTGGAAGCCGATGATATCATTAGTGAAATCAAAGGATTCTACAAGGACGGTGCCATACGTGTCTATGACACAAGCGGTGTGTTTGAATTTAGCTACATCAATACCGATAAAGTAACGCATAAAAATATATCCTTTCTGTAAAATATGAATATGTATTCCACTTACAAAGTATCCGCATAGATCCTGGTAAAAGATAAGAGTTCAAAGACCCATACAACTGATCTCGATTCTGAATATTAAGAAGTGGCAAGATTCTAAAAAATGAAGTCAAAGCTTCAAGGAGGTTGTCAAAGTACACATTCACGATTTCAATTCTATCAAAAACAGTCCTGACGGATACGAGGTCAGGTAGAAAGAAAACGTATATTCAATTTAGTCAGCTATATGAGTCAAATTGAATATACCAGACAACTATATGCTG
This sequence comes from Solobacterium moorei, assembly GCF_036323475.1. Taxonomy (GTDB): domain Bacteria; phylum Bacillota_I; class Bacilli_A; order Erysipelotrichales; family Erysipelotrichaceae; genus Bulleidia; species Bulleidia moorei. Next base: position 2,132,958 of record NZ_AP028934.1, on the reverse strand, counting down.
CTTTGCCATCAAGCCACGCCATACTGTGCTCCCCAATATTGTCTGCAAGCTTCATTATGTCTCTACTGGTTGGAGTAGCAGTATTCGTAGCTTTTAAAACAGCAGTGCCGTTTCTCTGCACTGCTGTTGGTAAACATATTTGTTCATTAGATACTCCACGCTTTGAAGCTGAGCCGCCACGTTTTCTAGGTTCAACACCTGCTATCTTTTCGCCTTTATGAGAATTGAGAAGATACTTTTCATCTAACTCAATCTCTCCGGATACTACTGTAGTATTCAGAAGTTCTTCAAACATGTGAAGTAGTTTCATTCTCGTACGCCATACAGTATATGTACTGATATCCAGCGTAGCTGCTGTTTTTTCTATAGGAACCTGTGCAAATGTATCTGTGATTAACAGATCCCATTTAGATTCATCCTGATGTGAATAATGTGTAAGCTGGCCATAATCAATAGTAAAGCGTTTATGACAGCTACTGCATTGAAGCATTGGTTTACCACTATTTGCCTTTCCGCCTTTTGTAAAACGAGAATTAACAGAGCCACATTGAGACTGGCAACACGAAGATGAGCTTGCCTGTGGCGGCTGACATCGCAAAGTCCCTTTCGGTGCATGTGGATGCACTTCTCTATGAGAGGCCGTATATAAGCAGAACAGAAACCGATGACGAAGTCTTGGAAGTCTTGCAATCTTGTTCGAGCCAAGAGTTATCGGTTGTGCTGGATATGGTTCGAGCACTGAAGACGTCGCTTCGCAAATATAAACAATGAATTTTTGTATCATAGAGATAAGAGGCTGTAACGCATAACAGCCTAGAAAATAAAATGTCCAACCTCTAAATTAAGAGGAAGGACATTTTATTTTTAGTTATAATTTATGTATGGAAAACACAATAAATTATAATCTAACCCACGTAATAGATTATACCCCATATCAATTACGTTTACCAATAGATTTATCATTGGTCATTGATAAACTTGATCCAATGTGGTCTTTCCTAGAGATCGTAAATAGTATCAACTTGAGGAGGTTTATCCGATCTCATAAAGGTAACCAAGGGTATGATCCTATCATGATGATGAGAGTCATCTTATTTGCGTATATGAATCATGTCTATAGTCTACGAGCCATAGAAGAAAAATGTAAGACAGATATCCGCTTTATGTATCTTTGCCAAGATGAAAGACCATCTTTCATGGCCTTTCAAAGATTCATATCGAATCAAATCAAAGGCAACGCTTCAGATATATTTACAGAGGTCATGTTGGTCATCTGTAAGAAGATGAAGGTAAATACACGTATCTTATACATCGACGGAACTTCCATGGAAGCTAATGCCAATAAGTTCAGCTTCGTATGGAAGAAGACAGCTGTAAAGACAAAAGATAAGACTCTCACAAGAATAGCAGAGACAATTGGACAGCTTACAAAACTAACAGGTGTCTTTTATACAGAAAGCTATGAAGATACACAGGCTATTGGAGGATATATTGTTTCAATATACCTGTGGTGTTCAAAGAATAAAGTCCAATTCGCACTAGGGAAAGGACACCACAAGACACCAGTACAGAAGGCCTATGAGGAACTCAAAAAGCTCAATGAAAAATTGAAGGAATGCCAAGAGCGTATCGATACTTGTGGAAGTGATAGAAACAGTTATAGTAAGACAGACCATGATGCGACATTTATGCATATGAAGTATGACTACTACAACAATACAGGAGTATTCAAGCCTGGATATAACGTACAACTGGCAGAATCAGATGAATTCATCACGCATGTCATGGTAAGCAATGCCAGAAGTGATACGAAGACATTCATTCCATTCATGGACGGATATGAGAAAAGATATCAAGAATATCCAGGTATCGTCGTAGCAGATGCGGGATACGGAAGTTATGACAACTACATGTACTGTTTAGAAAAAGATATCGAAGGTTATCTCAAATATCAAAACTATCGATATGAAAAGACAGCCAAGTTCAAGAAAGACATCTATCGAAAAGAGAACCTGTTGAGAGAAGAAAACGGGAAATTGATATGCCCACAAGGTAGAGAGTTCGTATACAAACGTGATAGTGAAAATACAAAGACTGACTATCCATGCATTACACAAGTTTGGGAATGCAAGACATGTAATAGATGTCCACTCAAAAAGGACTGTACAAAAGCCAAGAAACGAGAAGTTCATATCAATCCAATCCTTGATGAACTGAAGGCACATGCGAGAAAACTGTTGGACAGTGAAGCAGGAGTACAACTAAGACAACAGAGATGTATACAAGCCGAAGGAACATTTGGAGTCATCAAGAATGATTGGCAATATAACAGAATCCATAGAAGAGGAATGGAGAATGTGGAAAACGAGCTCTATTTGATCTGTATGGGATTCAATCTGATGAAATATCACCAAAAGAAGATGAGGATGATACTATCCTAAGATAGCTTTATATGGGACAGGTTGTTTTTAGTGTGCCCAAAATAGATATAAAACATCTACTTTAATACTGTTTTACATCAACATATGAAAATAGCACAAGAAAAGAAGCTGTACGCCTCAAGTAAATCTATAAAATTTACTTAAACGTTACAGCCTCTTTTTGCTATAGGTGACCATCTTTGGCAAGGCTGTATATGTCAGTCCAGAAGAGGAACAGTCATTCACAAGCAATCTCAACCGTCTTCAGACGGTCTCAGAGTGTTGACAAAGTGACATTTTAAACGATGTCACTTTTTATTTTGTCTGTAAACTTCAATAATATTGACTTTCCAATAAGACAAAGTACTGATTTTGAGGTATTAAGCTTAAAAATGGATTTGCTTCCCATTTCCATCGTGCCATTCTTTCTAGATTATGGCATGCAAAAATCATCGACGCTCTATGTCGATTTTTCTTTAACCCTCTTTCTCGTGTGAATCTCAAGCAATGATTCTCCTTATCCTCCGCAAATACTCTCTCGATTGTCTGTTTGCGTAATGGATATATTTCCTTCCATAATGGGGTATACCTTATCTCTTCTGCTGCTTCAAGATAGGGTGCCCATACATGTCTGGTTATCACTTTTGTAGTATTCTTGCTTTTGGTGCATTTATCTTTCAACGGACAGCTGGCACATATTAATGGATTACTCTTGTATTGCCTGTACCCTTGTCGGTTCACTGTTGTATATGTCAATGTTTGATTGTTTGGACATATATACCAGTCATAGTGTTCGTCATACACATATTCTCTTTTTGGGAAAAAGCCTTTCTTCGTCTGAGGTCTTTTATATGGAAGTATTGGCTGCTGATGATTATCTATTATCTCTTTGGCAATGGCTGGTGTTTTATATCCTGCATCTAAACATACATTTTTAATTTGATCTCCAAATTTTCCCTGAAGATGTCTGTATGCACCAAAGAATGAAACACTGTCATGTATATTTCCAGGGACTGTATCAAAGCTCAATACGAATCCATGTTTATCACAGAATGTCTGCTGTTCATACGCAAAACATTCTTCATGTTCTCCTTTATGATAATTCCCGGATTCAGGATCAGTAGTACTTTGCTTTACTCTTTTTGTTTTTACTATCTCTATTTCTTCTCCTGTTTCAGAATCAAAATCCAGTTCTGTTCTGTTTAATGAGTGAAATTCTTTTTTACCATCTAATGCTCTTTCTTGGTTTATTTCCTCAAGCAGGGAATCTTCAAAACATTTTTTTGTGATTTCTATTTCTGCATCTGTATGTTTTCTTTTATTTGCATTGGCTTTAACGTGTGTTCCGTCTCCAAACACTGTTTCGAGATCAACAAATCCTGCATCCATAGCTTCCTTAAGTATTCTATTGAATATTTGTTCAAATATATCAGAATCTCCATATCTACGTATATAGTTCTGGCTCCAGGTAGAATAATTTGGAATACTCTCAAACATTTCATATCCTATAAACTATCTGTATGCCAGATTTACTTCTATTTCCTTACAGGTTTTTCTCATACTGTTGATGCCAAAACAGAAGTTAATGAATATCATCTTAAATAAAACCACCGGATCAATGGATGGCCTTCCTTCAGAACTATACAGATCCTTTACCAGAGGATATATAAAGTTCCAGTCAACAGCTTCTTCAAGCTTTCTGACCATGTGATCTGGTGGTACTAAGTTATCAATAGTATCAAATATTATACTGTCGTGTTTTATATTATTCCTGCATGTCATTGTCATGATAATCACTCTCCAATTCCCGTTATTATTATACCATGATTACTTTTTGCAAAATAAAAAGCAGAAGAATTACCGATTTTGGGAATTGGAGATCTTCTGCTTCTTTATTATACTTTATTTTTTGCTTTTTTTCCTTATTTGTTTGTCAACAGGCTAACACTTCATTATGAAGTGCTTTTATATGATATTACATGCATAAATATGTTTTATAATTCTGTAGGATTGTGATTTTTTCGATGAGGTGATAAAGTTCAGTGCAAGGATAGCTGAAGACGGAAAATCTCCTTCGCCGCCCTTGCATGTGGAATGGCTATGTTTAGACATAGTAGGGAGCTCCACCAGTTATTCTTACTATTGTACATTTAAAAAGCCCATTACACGTGGGCTTATCTTACATCTTTGATCCTTTGGAACCCTTTGCACTTGAAGCAGAGAAGTTACTGAGGATATTTGTTTCATAGGAGAAGGTCATCTTTGATCTTCTTCTTTCTCTATCTAACGCAAGTTCTACAAGTTTATCCATTAACTCAGAGAAAGATACACCAGCTGCTTTCCATAAATAGAAGGCAAGGGAGCCTGGAATTGTGTTAATTTCATTCACATAAACCTTCTTTGTGTCGGCGTCCATCAAGAAGTCGATACGACATACACCAGATGTGCCAAGTACACGGAAAGTTTCCTTCGCTAATTGCTGGATGAGTCTTGTCTGTTCATCTGTAAGTGATGCAGGTACGATACGTGCTGTACTTGCCATACCTTTAGAGCCTTCACTCTTTGCACTCTTACTACCGCCAAGATATTTGTCAGAGAAGCTGAGCAATTCATCTTGGGAGACTGAGCTTACTTCTTCTAGTACACTGGCTACACAGGAATAGGAATCTCCAACAACGGAGCAGTTGATTTCACGCATTGGTTTTACAACTTTTTCTGTGATGATCTTTTCGTCATACTGACGTGCTTCATCAAAACATGCTAGATATTCCTCATCGTTATGAGCGATAGAGATACCAACAGATGAACCTGTACGGGCAGGTTTGATAATAACGGGATAGATTAAGCGATGTACTTTATCGAGGATTTCACTTTGATGTGTATCCATTTCTGAACCATATACCCAGAACCAGTTGGTGATTGGTAGGTTGTTATCATTTAGAACATTCTTTTGTAAAACTTTATCCTGTCCAATCGCTGCACCATAGAGGTCGCAACCAGCGTATGGAACCCTTAACATTTCAAAGAAGCCTTGGATTGTGCCATCTTCACCGTTTGTACCATGCATCACAGGAATAGCCACGTCAATTGTGCCTAATTCCTTTGGACCAAATAGGGATGGCTTAACAGGACGGATTACAACACGATTATCCTCTGATGTAATGGAAACTTGTGTACACTGGGAAATCAAATGCTTGAGATCCTTATAGTTACTTATATCTTTTAGTAAATCAGAGACATATAGTTTACGTTCCTTAGAGACATATACAGGAATGACATTGTATTTATTTTTATCAAGTGCTTCAATTGCTTGATGTGCAGAGATAATACTTACTTCATGTTCGACGGATTCACCACCGAAAAATACTGCGATATTTAATTTCATAAGACCTCCGTTAACACTCCTTATTATACTCTAAACTCCATTCGAAGCGAAAACGATTTTTTATAACTTAAGATAAGTTAATCATCACTAATTAAAGTGGCTGAAAATGTAGAGAAATCGCATAAACGTGGTAAAATATCAAGGAAGAAGAGGTAGGAATACAAAATGAATAAAATTGCACAGTTTGAAAAAGTTAGTTATGAAGAGTTTTATAAGGATTGGCACAAGACTTTTCCAAATGGAACAAGAGATATTGCAGAAATATACAACGCAATTAAGCTTCCACGACGTGCAACGAAAGGTTCTGCGGGGTATGATTTTTATACACCAATTGATTTGAAGATTGCCCCACAAGAAACGGTATTAATACCTACTGGTATCAGAGTCAAGATGGAAGAAGATTATGTACTGATGTTATTTCCACGTAGTGGACTAGGATTCAAGTACCGTCTACAGATGAATAACACAGTGGGCATTATTGATAGTGACTACTATCACGCAGATAATGAAGGGCATATCTTCTGCAAACTAACAAATGATACAAATGAAAATAAGACAGTTGAGATTGCAAGTGGCCAGGGAATGTTACAGGGTATTTTCGTATCCTTTGGTATTACGGTGGATGATGAAGTGGGTGCTGTAAGAACTGGTGGCTTTGGCAGTACAACAAAATAGAAAGACAGGTAGTAAAATGGATTTAAAACTTTGGCAAGAAATAGATCAGAATGAACCAATTCCAGAACATATTTTGAAACGTATGGAGGAATTAAGACAAAAGGGTGCGATTTTACCTGAGGAAAAATATATCAAGCGTCCAACGATGATTGAGGGAATTCGTAAGGCTTCATTATTAAATAAACAGGTATTAGACGAAGTGGCGAAACATATTCACGTTGGTATGTCGACGCAGGCAATCGATGATATCGTTAAAGACTTCACTGAAAAAAATGGTGGTATTTGTGCGCCATATCATTATGAGGGTTTCCCAAAACATGTATGTACATCGATAAACAGTGTTGTATGTCATGGAATTCCAAAGCATATTCAGAAACTGCAGGATGGTGATATTGTCAACGTTGACTGTACAACAATTGTGGATGGCTATTATGGTGATGCGTCCCGTATGTTCTGCATTGGGAATATAAGCGAAGAGCGTCGTAAGCTTGTCGAAGAAACAAAGAAATGTCTTGAAATTGGACTAGCAGCTGCACAACCATGGAGTACAGTTGGGGATATTGGTTATGCAATACAGAAGTATGCGACATCCAAGGGATATAGTGTTGTAAGAGAATTGGGCGGTCATGGAGTAGGTATTGAATTCCATGAAGATCCATTTGTGGCACATGTTGGTAAGAAGGGCACAGGAATGGTGCTTGTGCCAGGTATGATTCTTACCATTGAACCAATGATTAACTTAGGTAAAGCTGCAGTTGTAATCGACCCATATGACAATTGGACAATTAGTACAAGAGATGGCAAGGATAGTGCACAATGGGAATATACAATTTTGATTACAGAAAACGGTAATGAAGTGTTAAGTTATTAGTATATTAAATAATTTGTGGAGGGTTAGTTGAAAGGACATGAGTAATCACAATATTTATGTAACAGGTCATAAACATCCAGACAGTGATTCAATCTGCTCGGCAATTGCGTTTGCGAATTTATTGAATAAGACTGGTAGTACGGCAATTGCTTGTCGTCAAGGACCTTTGAATGAAGAAACAAAATTTATCTTACGTAGATTTCATTTGGATAATCCGCTATTGATGACGGATGCGCGTGCACGTCTAGCAGATATCAATCTCGATACTCCAACAACCATTCGTTATGATGAAACAGTTCATCATGCATGGCATTTAATGTTAAGAACACAGAATCGTTCTTTATATGTTCTAGATGAGAATGAGAATCTATGTGGTATCTGCTCCACTAGTGATCTTTCTCGTTATCGCATTCATGAAGACACAGATTTAAGGGATTTAATGGCAACTGCGACATTAGATAATATCGCACGTACTATTGGTGGCAAAGTTGCACTGCGACCAAAGGAATTTAGTACAAATGGTGAAGTACATATTGTTACACTAGATGATTTAAAGATAGTAGAAAGTTTTATCGCTGGCAGTATTATCATCATGTCAGAAGGACACGAAAAGCAATTAAACCTAATTCGTCTAGGTGTAAAGTGCTTGGTTCTAACTTGTGGTGAACATGCGGCAGATGATGTGAAGGAACTTGCGATGGAATATGGTTGTGCTATCGTTGAGACAGCTGATCGCACCATGCACACAGCGACTGTTATTACAGAGAGCTATTCTGTTTCTCAGATTATGACTACAAATTTAATCTGCTTTAAGAATACAGAGTATGTAGAAGATGTTGCGACAAAGATGAATGCATCACGTGTACGTAGTTATCCAGTACTCGATGAAAACGGTAAAGTTGTAGGTGGCGTATCGCGCTACCATACACGTAACTATAAGAAACTACGTATTGCGCTCGTTGACCATAGCGCAACAAACCAAACAATGAAGCACATCGATAAGGCAGATATCGTTGCGATTATTGACCATCACCATATTGGTGATATTCAGACTGATCATCCAGTTGAATACCGTAACCACCGTTGTGGTTGTACAAGTACAATTGTGTATGGCTTATATTGCGAAAAGAATATCGTTCCTGATCCTACAATGGCTGGCTTAATGATGAGTGCAATTCTTTCTGATACATTAAACTTCAAGTCTGCCACAACAACCCTTGAAGATATCAATGTGGCCAAGAAATTAGCTGAACTTGCGGGTATTGACGATATCGATGCATACGCAAGAGAGATGCTGGGTGCTTCTGTTGCCTTGAAGGATTCTACACCACATGAAATCCTCAATCGTGACCTTAAGAACTACGATATCGGTAAGTATAAGATTTCTATTGGTCAGACAAACTACAGTCATACCGAAGAAGTACAGAAGTTACTACCTGCATTCAAGGAGAATATGGAGAAGGAACAAAAGGATCGTCATTTAGATCTATTACTGATGTTATTTACGGATGTAATGGGTAATGGTTCTTACTTCGTCTTCTATGGGCCGATGTCTTATGTATTATCAGAGATGATTGAAACACAGATTGATGAACATTCTGGATATGATCCAAATATCATTTCCAGAAAGCAACAGTTATTACCAAAACTATCTGCGATTATCAAAGAACTCTAAGTCCTGCTTTGCAGGGCTTTTTGTGTTACCATAGATGAGTAGAAAGAGGTTTTATGCTAGATATTTGTTTACTAGGTACAGGTGGAACAGTTCCCTTACCAAACCGATGGTTAACATCCTTATTGGTAAGATGGAATGGAAATACATTACTAGTGGATTGTGGAGAGGGTACACAGATAGCCATACATCAACATGGATATTCTTGCAAAGCAATTGATACAATTCTTTTAACGCATTTCCATACAGACCATACAGCAGGCCTACCTGGTTTATTACTAACAATGGCAAAGTCTGAGCGTACAGAAGCTGTAACAATCTATGGACCAAAAGGGTTAACGGAATTATTTGAGGGTATCTATAAAGTTGCTCGCTATATTCCTTTTGAAATTAAACTTGTAGAAATTGATGGACCACAAATAGATTTTGAAATAAAGGGTCTAAAAATTAAGGCATTACATGCCAAACATAGTGTGCCTTGTTATGCGTATATCTTTGAACTAGATCGTACTCGTAAGTTTGATAAGGACAAGGCAATTGCAAAGGGTGTTCCAATGCAGCTATGGGGAAAGCTTCAAAAAGGAAATACAATCGAGTTTGATGGTAAGATATATACACCTGATGATGTATTGGGTGAAAGTCGTCAAGGTCTTAAGATGGTCTATGCAACGGATACAAGACCACTCGATGAATTGATTACACTTGCGGGTAATGCTGATCTTTATATTGGTGAAGGAATGTATGGCGATCCCGAAAAAATTGAAAAAGCAAGCCTGAACAAACACAGTACAATGCAGGAAACAGCAATTCTTGCAAAGAAAATGATGGTGAAGGAGTTGTGGTTTACACATTATTCTCCATCAATCAAAGATCCGTCTGTATATGAAGATGTCATACATCAAATTTTTGCACAGGCAGTCATTGCCAAAGACGGACAACAAAAAATATTACGTTTCATTGATGAAGGGGAATAGAATGAATGGCTATCATATTGTAATTAATCCTGCCGGTGCAGGTGGCAGGACGAATGAGTGTTGGACTGTAGTGAAGAAAGAAATGGATACGTTGGGGATAGAGTATGCTGTTCATTTATCCAGTCTTGCACATGGAATCAAGGATATTATGCGCGAACTTACTTCGAGTCAAGAAAGAGTAAATATTATTCTGATCGGTGGAGACGGTTCAATGAATTTAGCGGTAAACGGTATCGTCAATTTTCAAAATACATACTTAGGTTTGATTCCGTGCGGATCAGGAAATGATCTGGCAAAATCATTGGGGATTCATGGGAGTGCGATAGATTGCCTGCATCGTATTTTAAATGATCACGCTGGACGAAATTTAGATGTCGGTGTATTAACATACCATAATCGCTATGATGCAAACGGTAATAAAATATCTGATGAAGATTATACGCGGCGTTATAATATCAGTTCCGGTATCGGGTATGATGCGGCAATCTGCGTACAGGTTCAACAATCTCCATGGAAAAAAATTCTCAATGCATTGCATATCGGAAGATTGATCTATCTGTTTGTCGGGGCGCATCTGATATTTTTACATAATCATTTTAAAACAACGATACAGATAGATAACGAAAGTTATACATATAAAAAATTATTGTTTATCGCAACGATGAATGAAGCATATGAGGGTGGTGGCTTCAATTTTTGCCCTGCGGCAGATCCGTGTGACGGAAAGTTGGATATCTGTGTGGCTGATGGATTAGGGAGAATTGATTTCTTCCGCATCTTCCCGTATGCAATGAAAGGAACACATGATCGGTTTTCCGGCATTCATCTGAAATCCGGGAAAGTCATTCATATTCAGACAGAAAAACCCGTCTGGGTTCATACAGACGGGGAGATTGAATACCAAACAAGTTCAGTTTCCTATGAAGTGATGCCGGAGAAAATGCATTTTCTTGGTTGGTAGTTGAAATGTGTTGATATAATAAAGATACAGGATGATCCTATTGCATGAATGCATGTTATATGATCATCCTTTTAATTTTGAATATGTAGTTTGATGATTGCTCGTATGCTGCGATTTAAGTAAGGTTTAAGTGCATCAAAGGACATGGGATCATGATCAAGAATTGCTCGATAAGATGTTGAACTGGCAAGTTCAATGATTAAAAATAACATTGTATCAATTGCGTCGATTTGCAGTTCCGTATGCGAATGTACCAACTCCATAAACAAGGAATATGCTGTTTTTTCACTTGTATTATCATTCGCAATTGCCTTTTGATAAATTCCCCAACTGAGATTTTTGGCAATAAACCTCAGCAATAACGGGTTTTTCTGCATGATGTTCAAAACATAATCGACGATAAAAATGATTTGTTCCGTAAAGTCGGAGATGTTTTTCTTTTGCAATGCATACAGTGCCTCTAAAAAAAACTTTTCGGCGGTACGTGCAATCAGGACATCACGTACCTGATGTTTATCTTTGAAATACAGATAGAACGTACCTTTTGCGACACCGGCTTTCATGACGATATCCGAAACAACAGTATTTTCGAATCCTTTGTTCAAAAATAGATCATATGCACTTTCTAAAAGAGAGCGCTGTTTTTTTTCTTTGTTATCTGCCAATTTTCCCATGACATTATTTTAACATATTTTCAATTTATTTATTAAAAAGATTGACTAAAAGTCATTTTTGTACTACATTAATCGAGTCGAATGACCAATAGTCATTTTTGAAAGAAGGTATTTATGAAGAATTTTGGGAAAGGAATTGTAAAGCATAGAGTACTGATATTGATTATTTCTTTGATACTCTTCATTCCTTCCATGTTCGGTTACCTGCATACACGAGTGAATTATGATATTCTTTCGTATTTGCCAAGTGACATTGAAACAATGAAGGGGCAGGACATATTAAAAGAGAACTTTGGTAAAGGCGGCTTTGCAATCGAAGTGATGGACGGTATGTCAATGAAGGATATTACTCATCTGCAAGAAGAAATCGAAAAGATTGATGGTGTAGATGATGTTATCTGGTATGGAAAACTTGCGGATCCATCGATTCCGATAAATGCTTTACCGAAAAAGATTACGGAGAATTTCAGCGAAGATGATTCATCACTGATGGCAATTTTCTTTAAGGAAGGTACTTCCAGTGACGCAACGATTCATGCAGTAGAACAGATTCGCAAACTGTCGGATAAACAAGTTCATGTAAGCGGAATGTCTGCGGTTGTATTGGATATTCAGAAATTATCTGAGAGCGAAGCACCGATTTACGTAATATTAGCGGTGATATTAACATGTATTGTCATCGCGATATTTATGGACGCATGGATTTTACCGATCTTCTTTATGCTTAATATCGGGATGGCTGTCCTATATAACCTCGGATCCAATATTTTCTTGGGACAAATCAGTTACATAACGAAAGCATTGGCTGCAGTATTGCAGTTAGGTGTAACTTTGGACTATTCGATATTCTTGTGGCACAGTTATGAAGAACAACAGGAAAAAGGGCTTGCAAGAGATGAAGCAATGGCACAGGCAATTAACAGTACATTATCTTCTGTTGTAGGAAGTTCTACAACAACAGTTGCCGGATTTCTTGCACTATGTTTTATGAGTTTTACATTAGGCAAAGACTTGGGAATCGTGATGGCAAAAGGTGTTGTGCTTGGTGTGATTGCTTGCGTGACAATCTTACCGTCGATTATTTTGGTGTTTGATAAAGTAATTAAGAAAACCAAGCATCGTGTTGTCTTACCGAAGATGGACCATTTTGCAGATTTTGTTGTAAAACACTATAAAGTATTTGTTCTTATATTCTTGATTGTACTAATGCCGGCAACTTATGGTTATCGACGTACACCGGTGTATTATGATTTAACAAATTCCTTGCCGTCGGATTTGCCGTCAATGCAGGCAAATCAAGAGTTGAAGGATAAGTTCGATATGAACGCAACGCATATGATTTTAACAAGTTCTGATTTATCCTATCGCGATAACAAAGAGATGCTTCAACAGTTGGAACAATTACAGGGTGTGAAGTTTGTAATTGGAAAAGATAGTGTCATCGGTCCGGATATTCCACAAGATATGTTACCGCAAAAATTAGAGGATACATTTGAAAGCCATGGTTATCAGTTACTGATTGTACAATCTGCGTATAAGACGGCTTCTGACGAAGTAAATCAACAGATTGATGAAATCAACAGTATCGCGAAGAAATATGATTCAACCGCAATGGTGATTGGCGAAGCACCGTGTACGAAAGATTTGATTTCGATTACCGATAATGATTTTAAAGTAGTCAATTACTTATCGATTGCAGTGATATTCTTGATTATTCTGTTTGTATTTAAGAGTGCATTGATTCCTGTTTTATTGGTGGCAGTCATTGAATTTGCCATCTTCATTAACTTAGGCATTCCGTTCTACACACAAACTTCATTGCCGTTTATCGCTTCAATCGTCATCGGAACGATTCAATTGGGTGCTACCGTCGATTATGCGATTTTGATGACAAATCGGTATAAGAGTGAACGCATTGGCGGGCATACAAAAAAAGAAGCGGTGCAAATTGCATTAGCCACCAGCACAAATTCCGTCATTGTTTCTGCATTAGGTTTCTTTGCGGCAACATTCGGTGTAGGACTTTATTCAAATATTGATATGATTTCATCTCTTTGCTCATTGATGGCAAGAGGTGCCATCGTCAGCATGATTACGGTTCTGCTCATTTTGCCGTCGATGTTGATGGTATTTGATAAATGGATCATTCATACAACGATAGCAATGCGAAAAATATTGAAAGAAGGTAAATAAAATGAAACACATACTCAGAAGAACATTGGCAGTAAGTATATCATTTGCAATGGGAATGATGGTCGTACCGGCAGTTTATGGCGATGATATAAGTTTCAATGAAGATACGATGAAAGATGAAACGGTGTATATTTCAACAGATGCTGATGGCACAACCAAATCGATAACAGTAAATGATGAATTAAAAAACCTGCATGGTTTAAACAGTATCGCGGATATTTCTAATCTCAGCAATATTGTTAATGTCAAGGGTGATGAGTCGTTTAAACAAGACGGAAATCATCTGACATGGAATGGTGATGATGAAAATATCGTTTACCAGGGTACAAGTAATAAAGAACTGCCGGTCGGATATCATGTAAGGTATTTTCTTGATGGTAAAGAAATAAAAGAGAGTGACTTGGCGGAGAAAAGTGGGCATGTTCAGGTTGAATTTGATTTTGAAAATAAGACCAAGGATAAGTTTATTCCGTTTCTGATGCTTGCAGGCATGTATATTAAAGCGGATAAAATTAATGGCTTGACGATTAATCATGGTAAGACATTATCGGATGGTGATAAACAGGCAGTGATTGCGTATGGCTTACCGGGCATTAAACAGGCATTAAAGTTGCAGGAGGATGATATTAGTCTGCCGGAGAGTGCAACAGTGCAATTTGATGTTGAAAATTACAAAGAAAGCCAGATTGCGGTAATTGCAACAAATGAAGTATTTGCAAAGGAATTACCTGCAAGCATGGATAATCTTACCGGTTTGCATGATAAATTAAACAGTCTTCGTTATGCAACGAGCCAACTGGTCGATGGTGGACATCAATTAAAAGACGGCTTAGATCAATTGAATGACAAGACACCTGAACTTGCTTCCGGAATTACGCAACTGGTTGACGGCAGCCAACAGTTGGCAGATGGACAGACGCAATTGCAAGACGGTCTGGTGAAAATAAGTGATGGAACACATGCATTATTAAACGGTGCTCAACAACTGCAAGACGGTATGAATATTGCATATACAAGTACTGCATCACAACTTGAACCCGGCAGTCGACAACTCAGTGACGGTTTAAATCAGATGAATACACAACTGGCAAGTAATTTGCCGATGATGTTACAATCCGTACAGCAGTTAAATCAAGGAGTTGCACAAACAACGAATGCGATTGAGCAATTGGTAAACGGATCATCTGCGAATCACGATCATATTCAGGAAATGAATCAAGGCATTCAGACGATCGCGACAACGATGCAGGCAATGGATACACAAGCACAGACATTGAAACAACTCAGTACAGGCCTAAGACAGATTGCATCAACGATGTCGACAGGAA
Source organism: Solobacterium moorei (assembly GCF_036323475.1). Taxonomy (GTDB): domain Bacteria; phylum Bacillota_I; class Bacilli_A; order Erysipelotrichales; family Erysipelotrichaceae; genus Bulleidia; species Bulleidia moorei. The sequence goes on along the minus strand of NZ_AP028934.1, from coordinate 2,117,805 downwards.
CTATTTCTGCAATCGGTGATGCGACCGGAACGGCAACGGTATCAGGGACAATCGATGTAACGGCAATGAATCAAATGGAAATCAATGAATTACAGAATGTTCTAGGTACATTAAATTCATCATCAGCGGAGTATGCAAGCATACAGAATGTAATCACTTCCTTACAGGGAAAAACAAGTGAAAGCGTATCATTAACGGATACTGTAACAATGCATAATGCAAACGTTACTATTGCCCAAACTGCGACGCTAAGTGCACAGTTAGCAGAATTGGTGAATAACTTGGATGCACTTGCAGATGGTATGTCACAAGAAGCATCTGCATTGAACACAGCATTAAATAATAATGGGGCACAAAGTATTGCCCCGGCATTTAATGCCTTCAGTTTGCAAATGGATACAACAGTTCAATCACTTACAGCATTAAACACTCAGATAAATCCCGCTTTAACAAACGGTATGAATCAACTTTCGCAAGGATTGAATGACTTCGCACAGCAATCAGGAAACGGTTTAAACCGGTTGAGTGCAGGTGCGATGCAGTTACATGCAGGTATAGAACAACAGTTATTGCCGGGCCTATCTCAATTGTCCGATGGTAGTGTACAGTTGAATTCCGGATTGAATATTTTGGGAAACAATACAGTACAAGTGGTAAATGGAAGTTCACATCTGGCAGACGGTACAATGACATTGTATGGAGGATTATCTGCCTTACAACAAAAAATACCGACTTTGACGGATGGTATTGCAAAGTTGAATGACGGATCTGTATCTTTGAGCAATGGTTTAGATGCATATCAACAAGAAGCAATCGAACCGCTTATAAGTAAGTTGGAAGATGATCTGATTCCAATCATTGAGAAAGCAAAAGATTTGATGAAAGACGCGCAATCATATAATAACTTTTCGGGTATTCATCCTGACATGAAAGGAACTGTAAAGTTTGTATTCATCAAAAATTCTGATAACTGATCAGTAATATATAGAGCAGAATAACGTAGTATTTTGAAAATCAGATAGAACAAAACAATATATAACAAAAAGGCAGAAAACAGTGGATAGATAATCTTGGTGTTATCAATCATGTTAATCTGTCTTTTTATATATTGGAAATAATTAAGTTATTAAAGCATAGGATTTATAGTTGCAAGTATTCTCAGAAATTTTTAAAGTAAAAATATTTCTGCAATATATGCTAATTCATCTTTTGGAACAGTAATACCAAATACTTCATTCACATTAGAAACAGAATTTTCTATTATTCTATATAAGTGGTTATTTTCTTCAATGAATTCTCTGACTTTTTGATATTTGAAAGTATCATTTTTTATAACACGTTCAATCATATTTACAGAATGACAGAGAAATTTGGTTGCTAATTCATTAGAATACTCTAAATTTAAATTTTTTAAGATTTCCGAAAATGAAATCATCAAACAATCGATTGCTTTTTCGCTATTTAAAAATATTAATGTAGGTTCAATGAACTTCTTTAACAGTCTATATAAAAAACTGTTATTTTCCGATTTTTCTGTTAATTCAGTATGAGTGATAGTTGAATGTTTATGATTATATATAATTTGATCCAAGGAGTTATAGAATTAAGAAGAACACTTCATCACTACTTGAGTGAAAAATGTTTTGCTTAATTCTTTTTTTTATTGAAGAATTTGAGCGAAAGGAGGTAATCGTGAGAAATTATGAGAAAATAACCGCTTTGTATGAGAGGTTGAGCCGAGATGATGAACTACAAGGCGAGAGCAATTCTATCATCAATCAAAAGAAAATTTTGGAAGAATAAGCAAAGAAAAATCATTTAGAGAACATTATTCATTTTACCGATGACGGAATCAGCGGAACACAGTTTGACAGACCGGGATTTATGGCAATGATGAACGGAGTCAATGAATAAAAAATAAAATATTCATTGACTTTTATGTTTGCTGGTGCTATGATATCTATGAATAAAAAATGAAAAATTCATAGATGCGTTTATAATATTTGGAGGCTTAAAATGGCAAAAGCATTTACAGAAGAAGAGAAGATTAAAATAAAAGAAGATATTATGGAAACAGCTCTTGATTTGTTTCATGAAAAAGGGAAAAAATCCCTTAGTATTTCAGAACTGACAAAAAGAGTAGGGATAGCTCAAGGAAGCTTCTATAATTTTTGGAAGGACAAAGAATCTCTCATTATTGATTTAATGGCATATAGATCCATACAGAAATTGAATGACATAGAAAAAGAATTCTCAAATTCATTAACAAATCCTAAAAAATTTCTTTCAGATGTGATTTATAAGTATGCCATAGATATTATCCTGAAGATTAAAACGCAGCCTATTTATCAAGAGGCATTTAAAATATTTGCAAGTCAAGATTCAAAGAAAGTAAACAGAGTAGAAAATCTTTATGGAGATTTTGTAGACAGGTTAATAGAGTATTGGTACAAAAATAATGCAGTAAAAACTGTGGACAAGCAAGGATTATCCAATGCTTTTGTTGGTAGTTTTGTTCTATGTTCAAATTATATTCATTTCAATGAAGATACATTTGAGGAAGTACTACATATCTACATAGAGAGTATTGTTAGCAGGTATGTAGAAATATAGTAAAAAAGGGAGAACATTATGATACTGAATTTTGATGAGATAAAAAAGGAAGATGTGTTAATTGCTGGAGGGAAAGGTGCTAATCTTGGAGAAATGACCTCTGCAAAAATAAATGTTCCAAGAGGATTTGTAATTACAGCAGATGCTTATAGAGATTTTTTAAAGGAAAATAGCATTGATATTTTTATTGAAAATGAAATTAAAAAATCAAGGAATGATGAAAAAGCTCTATTAAATGCAGCTGATGATTTTAGAACAAAGATAAAGTCCGGTAAATTTCCTACACTACTTGAGAATGCAATAAGAGAAAAATATTTTAATCTTGGAGATAATGTAAGAGTTGCTGTGCGTTCATCTGCAACAGCAGAAGATTTGCCGGATGCAAGTTTTGCAGGACAACAGGAAACTTATTTAAATGTACGAGGCTTAGATGATGTATTAGAAAAGGTGCGTAGTTGTTACGCTTCTTTATGGGGTAACAGAGCTGTGAGCTATAGATTACATCAAGGTTATGGCCAAAGCTCTGTTTCGATTGCTGTTATTATTCAGGAAATGGTAGAAAGCGAAAAAGCAGGTGTTTTGTTTACTGTGAATCCGGTAAGCAAAAAAGAAAATGAGATGCAAATCAATGCGAGTTATGGTTTAGGAGAGAGTGTTGTAAGCGGAAGAGTTACAGCAGACAGCTATATTGTTGACAAAAATGGAGAAATTATTGAAGTAGCTATTGGAAGCAAGGAAACACAGATTATATATGGAGAGAAAAACACGGTAGAGGTGAAGGTAGATGACAATGATCGAAAAAAACGAGCATTAAATGATACGGAAATATCAGAGCTAATAAAGTCTGGTTTGAAAATTGAAAAGCATTATAAAATGCCAATGGATATTGAGTGGGCAATTAAAGATGATGAAGTATATATTTTACAGGCAAGAGCTATTACTACTTTGAAAAGTTCTATCAATCACATATCTGAAGATAATTTAGTACAAAAATATACAAAGGGTAAAAAAATCAATAGAAGTACACGAGAAGTGATGTCATTTTTTTTAGAAAAAATGCCTTTTGCACATAGAGCGCTTGACTTCGACTATCTGGCAGCAATAAATGATCAGAAAGTTAATATTTTATTAGAAGGCGGAATTGTTTTACCAAGAAATCCAATTATAGATGATGATGGAATACAAACTTTTTCTGACGCAGGTAAGCGCATCAATAAAAATATATTTAAGTTTTTTAAGATTTTAAAAAATATGAAAGATTTTAATGGTTGCTATCATAAGTGCAAAGATTTTATGAAAATATATGAGTCTAAAATAGAAAAAATTAAGCATTTAAATTTTGAAAACATGACATTAGAAGAATACAAAAATTTTATGGAAGATAGCTACATTCTTTTGCAAAAATTGGCTTATGACAGATTCAAATACGCTTTATTCCCATCTGTTTTAAACGATAAAAAATTCACTAAAATAATCAAAAAAGCAAATGCTAATTATTCATCATTTGATTTTTATTGGAATTTGGATAACAAAACATCAGCAGTTACAAATGATATTTATAAAATGGCTTGTGAGATAAGAAAAAATGAATCTTTAAAAAGAGCTATTATATCCGGAGAAAGTTATAAAGAATTATATGAAAATTATGATGACTTTAGAGATATAACAGATAAGTTTATGCGAGATAACGGATTTAAATCTGATTATAATTGCTATTGTTTATCTGCAAAAACATTTATTGAAGATCCTGATAGGCTAATAAATATATTAAGACCTATATTAAATACGGATGAAAATAGTGATGAGATTAAGCAAGGGAAAGATTTTTCCAAGTTAATGATAAGGCTAAAAGAAATTTATGGAAACAAGTATCAAGATATAGAAAAACAAATAGAATATTTCAGATATTTTCATGTGGTTCGTGAAGAAAGCCAATATATCTGGGAAACCTTATTTTATTATGTAAGACAATGTGTCAAAAGAATAAACTACATTCTTCTTGGCAGTGAAGATTATGAAGTTGGGATTGCAAATCTGTTTCATAAAGAACTTCTGGAGGTGATGAATAGGGGCAGCTTAAATGAATCAGATAAGGAAAAAATAAATAGGAGAAATGAAAAATTTCCTTTAGCAATAAAAGTATGGGATGCATCAAAATTGTTAATTTTTGAAACAAATGGTGATGTCCTAAAGGGGGTAAGTGGAAGTGCCGGTATTGCAGCCGGAAAAGTGTGCATAATAAATAGTCCGAAAGAATTTTATAAGATGCAAAAAGGCGATATTTTAGTTTGCCATCTCACTGATCCGGAGTGGACACCGTTATTTAAGCTGGCAAGTGCAGTTGTGGCTGATACGGGAGCGGCATTAAGCCATGCTGCAATTGTTGCAAGGGAGTTTAATATTCCGGCAGTGCTTGGTGTGGGCTTTGCAACTACAAAATATAAAGATGGGGATATGATTCAAGTAGACGGTAATAAAGGTGTAGTTAGAGGTTTGTAGCATGAACTCAAGTAATAATAAAAAAGAATTTAGAAGAAAAGCTATTTTAAACGATGCTCTTCTACCATTATTAGTGAAAACTTCTATTCCTACCATTATAGGTATGCTCGTCATGGTAATTTATAATCTGACTGATACATTTTTTGTCGGTATTTTAAATAATAAATCCATGATAGCTGCTATCGGTATTGTGTTTAGCTTTATGAGTTTTATTCAAGCTATTGGCTTTTGGTTTGGGTATGGAAGTGGAAACATAATGTCAAAAAAGATTGGAGAAAATGAAGAAAAGGAAGCAGAAATTATATCGTCTATTGGAATTCTCTTTGCTATTGTCATTGGTATTTTAATAGCTATTTTATCATGGTTTTTTGTTTTACCGCTGTCAAAATTTATAGGTGGAAGTGCTTCTGAAAACTTGTTGAATTTCACAGTAGAGTATCTAAAGGTAATTATTATCAGCATTCCGTTTGGGCTTTATTCTATTACGCTTTACAATCAATTAAGACTTTGTGGGAATGTGAAAGATGGAATGATAGGATTATTGATAGGAATGGTTGTCAATATGGTTCTGGATCCTGTATTGATGTTTGGGTTTAAATTCGGCTTTATTGGAGCCGGATATGCAACATTGATAGGACAAATTACAGGCTGCATCGTATTAACGAATTTATCAGAAAAAAATGGAAATATTGCTGTTGACTTAAAAAAAGCAAGGATAAATAAAGATAGAGTATATCATATTTTGGCAGGAGGAATGCCTAATTTTTCAAGACAATCTATTACAAGTATCGCTTTAATTTTACTGAATGTTGTAGCCGCAAAATACGGTGATGGTGTTATAGCAGCATTAACAATAAGCTCAAGGATATTAGCATTAGCATATATGATAATGATAGGCTGGGGTCAGGGTTTTCAACCTATCTGTGCGATGAATTACGGGGCAAAGCAATATGATAGAGTCAAAAAGGCTTTTAAATTTGCAGTAATAGGAGGTACTTTATTTTTAATTATAGCGGCTATTTTGTTATATGTTTTTTCTGAACCACTTATTAAAACAATGTCAAATGATAATGAAGTTATTTTAGTCGGTGCAGAGATACTGCGTATGCAATGTATTACAATGCCACTTTTAGGATACTTTGCGATTAGTAGTATGCTAATGCAAAATATTGGACAATATTTTTGGGCATCAATAATTTCAATTTCACGACAAGGAATATTTTATATTCCGTTATTATATATTTTATCAAATATCTTGGGGCAATTTGGAATATATTTGCTTCAACCAGTGGCAGATGTTTTATCATTTGGTTTAGCTGTTATCGTAGTTAGGAAAATAAAATTTGCTAATGATAAATGCAAAAAAGATGGCATTTAAAGTTTATAAAAGATTTATTCAGGAGGAAAAAATATGTAGCTAATTAATGGAGGGATAAATAATGGAAACACTAAATTCTGTTATTCACATAAGATATATTTATCCTTTTTTATGTTTGTAATTGCTTACACATAGCAATATCATTTTATCAAAACCAATAAAGTAGAAAATCATATAAAGTATTAGTTTTTAACCTAAGAGGACATTTTACGCCAAAGTGTAGAAGTCCTCCTTTTTTTATTCTCAAAAAGCAAAAACAGAGAGCATAAAAACTTGATAACTTAAGTCAAGAAGAAATTTCTAATCTTTAGTGATTTCTTCTTTTTCGTTTTGTGCATTATTAAAACAAGAGAAATTATATCTCCCATTTTGCTAGATTAGGTTTATACTGTTGCTAAGAATGATATAGAGTACCATTCTTACATAGGCTATAGATTATGACCAGTAATTTATGAGCACTAGCAGTATAGGCAGCTTTAGACGACAATGGGCATTGGGTCTGCTGTCTTTTCTTTTTGGTGAATTCATATAGTGGATCTTCTTTGCGCAATCGATAATTACATTGTGCACCAAGGTATAAAAGGCATCGCAAATGCTTATTGCCTTTCTTTGATATCTTGAGATGCAGTCCATCAATATCTCCGGATTGTTGTATCTTTGGATTCAAGCCTGCATATGCCACGATAGCCGCTCTGTTATCAAATCGGCTTACATCTCCAAGCTCTGCTATGATACGGGCTGCCAGATTCTCTCCGATTCCAACAATACTAACAACAGATGCAAAATAAGGACATGTTCGTGCTATCTCTATCATTTCCTTCAATAGTGAATCGCATTTTTTCTTCTGTTCCTGCACGTTCTCTATCAAGCTTGGCAACTTGACTACTTCTATATCATCGATATCACATCCTGAATAGCACTCCTTTGCCTTCTCGTAGATCTTATGTACGATTCTTTCTGTATATCCTTTTAAATGACCTGTACGATGCCCAACGGTCTTAACGATGGTATCCTCTCTATGGCCCAATAGTAAGGATGGATGAGGATATCTTTTTAATATCTCCATTGGGATTGGATCATACAGATTTTGATTCCCTTTAAAGGTCTTATCAATCCTTGGATATATGATATCCAGCATGGATCTCAAACTCACTTTGCGTTTCCGAAGATGAACCAACTCACTTTCATATATACGGCTCAATTGATAGAGTCTTTTGTACTCTTGTGGTTGTGCTTGATATTGTCTTAGTTCCTTCTCACAATAGTACGCTTTTGCGATATGTGCACAGTCTAATGCGTCTGTCTTATTACTATGTAGGGAGGTCTTGCGATAGGTCGCAGATAATAATGGAGAAATGATGTAGTACCTTATCTTGTGGTCTTCAAGATATTTTTGTAGTGGTCGATGATAGACACCTGTAGCCTCAAAGATAACTGGTATATCTTCTCGTTCTGTCTTAGCTTCAAGGTCTTTGATAGTTTGCCCTAATTTCTGGAAACCATCGATCGTAGCTGAAAGCTGCTTTGGTTTTCGCATTGGATGTCCATTCTCTATGAAGGGCTGGTAGTGACAGGAACCCTTTGATACATCCACTGTAATGATTGGTCCTTCCATGATGGAATACTCCTTTCTTTCTGATATGCATAATGTCTTGGTAAACTTCCCCATCCCCACATCCGACTATTTTTCTGGTTTATATACGACATATCTAGCTGTTTCCTGGATTGTCATCTTGATAAAGCAGCCTAAGAATATAGGAGGGAAGCAGAACGCTTTTTATGACGGACTCAATGATATCACTGGTCTAAAAGAAGGTACGTTCTCACTTTACCCAGACCAATTCCCATACATGCCTGTACGAGAAAGGCCAGAAACATTCTAGTGTCCCTGACCTCTATATCATATTCTTCTTCTGAAGTTTTTTCTCTGAAATCAGGACTAGATTATTCCTGATTTCATAATAGAAAAGGAGGAATACTGGGTGGATAAAGATAAAAGAGAATATTTCATTTATGTCAAAGGAAAAGCTGTACCTGTCAGTGAAGAAGTATACAAAGCCTACTGGAAGATAACGGAGCATGAAAAATATCTTCAGAGAAAGGATTGGAAGTATGACGTAATTCCATTTTCAGCAATGGATTATGACGGACACTTTGTAGACAACATCACAGATGAAAGAATAGACATAGAAAAAATTGTAGAAGTCAAAATGCAGATTGAAGAATTAAACAAGGCGTTGGCAACACTCACAAAAAAAGAAAGAGAGCTGATAGAAGCCATTTTCTACAAAGAAGAAAGTCTAAGGGCAATCGGTAAAAAGGAAAAAGTAAGTTATCAAGCAATCGGAAAAAGGAGGGATAAGATTTTAGAAAAACTAAGAAAACTTTTAGAAGATAAATTCTAAAGAGATGGGAAAGGTTAAGTATCTAAAAAAGGTGCTTAGCCTTTCTTTATTTGGAACGCAACAATATTGAAACGGAGGAATGAAAAATGAAAGAGTTAGAGAATGTAATGAGCCAGTTGGAAAGAGAAACCAAGAAAAAAGAACAGGCGGAAAACAAGATTAAGCTATTAAAACAGAAAAAAAGTAAACTTAAAAGGAATGCTGAAACAAAAAGAAAGGTACAAAAAGGTGGAGTATTTGAAGCCTTTGAAAGAGAAATTACAAGTCCACGTTAAGTTAATTAAGCCAATTTATTTAATAAAAACCCAACATTATGAAGGGTTCGACTTTGATTTGAATGGTGTGCTCGATGACATAAATTACCACTTAAGAAAAACTATTGCATGCATGTTAGAAAGATGTCAAACGACTGTATTTATCGAATGTTTTTACATTCTATGTATTAACTAAGTATTCAAAATATATTGAATAAATTCGGTAATAGTTCTCCGAAAGTTCTCCAAATTATAGTTCTCTATCTTCAATCGCTTTTAGCTTATCTTCTTCTGTAGCATATGCATAATACAAGCTCATATTTTCTGTGGCGTGTCTCATCAAAGATTGGATGACCTTAGGATTAACGTTGGCTGCAAACAGATCGCTACTGAATAGGTGGCGTAACATGTACTGATTGAACGTAAAACCATATTTTGCTTTACACTTCTTTGAGACATTAATGACATATGTGCTCACCGCACTGATTTCAAAAGGTAATCCGTCAACATCGAGAAACAGTAGATCAGGACTTTGTGACCAGGATAATAATTTTTCGAGTATAGGCTTTAATGTACTGGAAATCGGAACCGTAGCATTAGAGAACTCTGTCTTTACAGGGATGATCATTCGCTTAGTATTTGTATCTGATCCAACAGATTTACATACGTGTATCTGCATAGTGTTTAAATCAATGTCTGAACGCGATAGGGCATATACTTCCTGTGGCCTGAGTCCTGTATGCAGCATGATTCTGCATGCATACCAAATCGCTATAGAACGATGACGCCCTGCAGCTGTGTGTGAGTTATACATGAGTAGCTCATCCGCAAATTTCTCAAAATTCTCATGAGTGATAATGGTACCACGTTTCTTTTCGATTACTTTTGATTTAGGAATAACAACCATTGCTGATCTATCAACAACCGGAATCTCTGAAAGCAGCGCTACTTTATAGATTTGTCTCCAAACACTCATAGCGTGCTTTACTTGATTCTGCGAGTGTGTCTTGCAGTATTCATTAATGGAGCGCTGGACATCTTCCGTTGTTACTTTAAGTATATTTTTGTGTCTCAAACCTTCAGGAATCAAAGCTCTGTACAAGCAGTCGTGTCGTTCTTTTGTCTTGATCGAGAATTGTAATAGAAAAGCAGTTTTGTCATAACATTCTTGTACGGTATAGAAAGCTTGCTTTGAATGTTTGTTAAGGCTAATTTCTTCCTGAAGTTTGTTGCGCGCAATGATTGCTGCAGTCTTGGCCAACTTCTTATCACCACCATACTCTGAAGCGTAGAAGCGACCGCCGTCAATCGTTCTACGAGCTCCGGATTCATAGGCTTTTGCTACAACTCTGTAGCCATCACCTTTAGTCTTAGATGATATTTCAACAATCCATTTCTCTTTCATTTGTTTTCTCCTTCCTAAGATTTTCTATAGTTATTATCAAAATAGTCCGCAAACGCTAGATGCAGTACTTCCATTAAGTGCTCGCGTTCTGTTGGTGACATCTTGTAGAGCGCTGCTTCAATTTCATCAAGATATTTTTCTATTTGTTCCATATAACACTCCTTTCGTGTTAAAATCAAGTACAGTAAAAGCACTTGGTTGTGAGTTTACTGCCTGTCCGACTGTTGGTAGCAGTCGGATTTTTTTATTTATCTCCTTCTTCTCTTTCTTAATAACATTTCTCTGCTATATCTTCAGGATTCCCTTTATCGTCATTTTCTAAATTTGGGTAGTATGAATATACTGAGATATAGCATGTGCTATTATGCCCACCATCAATAAATATTTCAGGAGGTATAAGCGGAAATTTTTTTGATGTTCCGGATAATGAGTAGATTTTTTTATTAAGTTTTTTACATTTTGGACAGTTGCCATGAGTAAACACTTGGACTAAATCGTTTTTAGTTTTCTTTGAAATCTCAATTTGTTTTGCAATTAATTTTAGATTTGTAAGTCTGCGATCTCTAAACTCTGGATGCCTAGCATAAATATTATCTTCTTCTAACTTAGCTAACGCTTTATCACCTGTTAGCGCAATATATTTTGGTAGTCTTAAGTAATCTTTTTCTAAAAGGAAAGGATTACTTTCATAATCAGACAGCTCGTTAGATTTTCTCAAACAAGCAATTGCTAAGTCTAACTTTCCATTTCTTTTATGCTCTGTAGCTTTTCTTTGTAAGATATACCAAATAGCATCCTTTAGATCATTGCCAGTATTATAGTCTTTTGCAGGGACGGGAATTGCTTTGATACCTTCCAAAGTCTCCATATCGTATTTTTTTGATTTTTGATTATATTTACTGGATAGTCGTTCCATAAAACCGAGTAATTTTTTCATAATGTCTATCCTCTTATTGATTTATTTCTTTATATATTCCTTTTAGCAAGCCAAGCACAATAAAATCATTGGTTATGATGGGCTTATATTCATCGTTACAGGGTTGCAATATCGCAGTGCTGTCAGCAAATAAGACTTTTTTAAGCATTACTTCATTTGTCTCTGTTAAAAGTACGCACGCTATTTGTCCGTTATCCACGGTGTTTATCTTTTTAAAAAAAGCGATATCTCCATCATGGATGTTTGCATTTAGCATACTGTCGCCTTGAACGTGTAAAGCAAAATCTGCTTTGATGTGGCCGTCTACAGATATATAATCATCATAATTTTCTTCACACCATACACCATCTCCTGCGCATAAAGTTCCAAGTATAGGAATTTTCTTGATTTTACGAACGGGAATAATGCCTGGGATGCTGGATGGGTCGGGCTCATTAGATAAGCTGATTTCATCATCCCCCATTAGGGGTATCAAATCATCAATTGACATACCCATTCCATTAGCAAGTTTTTTGAGCGTGTCTATCGATGGAGCTAATGACTTTCCGGTAGAAGGGTTTATTCCAGATTCAATAAAACCTATATAGGCTTTACTTACTCCACACCTTTTCGCCATTTCTTCCATGCTTATTTTATGAAGATTTCTAAAATCTTTTAGTATTTTGCCTAATTTCATATGTTTACCTCTTTGTTAAATTTATTATACATCTTTTTGACTAATTTGCTTGACATTTAAAGTCTAACTTATTAGACTTTTATCAGGAGGTGAACAGAGATGCAATACAAAGTAAAAGAATGGCGAGAAAAGCTCGGACTATCTCAGGAAGAACTCGCGAAAAAGGCTGGAATATCTCGACAGATTATAGTAAATCTTGAATCTGATAAGGCCGGCAATACAACAGCGATAACATTAAAAAAGATTGCTGATGCACTTGATCTAAAGATATCCGATATTTTTTCTTGAACCAAAAGACTAATAAATTAGACAAAAGTAGAAAGGAGAAGGATATATCGATGAACAAGCAAAAAATAAGAATTGAGGATTATGACGGAATCGGAAGAATCTTTATTGATGACGTAGAACTGCAAAATGTTGTTGGCTACGAATTAAAAAGATGTGCTTCTGAAACAACACATCTATTGATTCGAATCGTTACAAATGAAAAAGATTTAGATTTGAATTTTTCCGCTAACAACATTCGCAATGATTTGAGCGGCAATGCTTGAAAGGAAGGAGGAAACGCACGTATGTCAGAAAAGCAAGAGTTACTTATTAATTTAGTCGCAAGCCTTCAATCTCTAATTCCGGATGAAGGGCTAAATGACTATGGAAAAGGGTATAAAAAAGGAATTCAAGATTGCTTCAATTTAGTAAAAAAGACATTACTTGAATCCCCAAAATAAAGATTACTGTTTTTTCGCAGGAAATTTTTTGGACAACTCTTGTAACTTTGAAATTTCGATTTCGCCTGTCACTAATTTGTTGAAAACATTTCCGATTGCTCCAGCCATTGCGTTGTTCATCACTTCATCCTTTGTGGCGTTTGAACGTGCTGTCAACATTTCTAAATCATGCTGATGTTTTTGCTTCAAGGCTTCTTGTTCCGACTCTAATCTCTTAATTTCAATTTCATATTTATGTTCAATATCTTTAATTTTTATCTCTTTATCGCGAATTGCAATTAAGTAACTTAAAAATGATGGAACCAACGCAGTGATGGCTAACTCAACCAAATGAAACCAATCCATTATTATTCACCTCCTTTCAGATTAATTATATGAAAAGGGGTTGTACGAAAGAAAGGAGAAGATATGAAGGAAATAGAACTAAATGATAGATTCAGAGGAATCCGTAAAGTAAACGTTATAGAAATTCTATGTGTTAGGGGTGCGGGGACAGAAAATGACCTTGCAAGATACGTTCATAAGTATTATGAGCAGCGCAATGATGGGAAATTAGAATATCTGTTTACCAAAGATGCTTTAGATGAGGTATCGAATTAAGGAATTATTTTGATTCAGCTATGGTGGCTATGCTCTCATACAATTCTTCTTGTTCGTGACGATCGATATACCATTGCTTAATTATAAGTTCAATAAAGGCTAATAGTTTCTCTGCTTCGTCTACAGTGATATCAACAAGAATCTTATCGCTATCTTCTTTCATGTGAGCACCAATATTACCAATTTTACGTAAACCATTGAGTGCTTTCCATTGTGATGGAGATACCTTAGGTTCGATAGCTGATATTTGCTCATAAAGATTTCCTTTTGTAATGCCCCAGAAATCTTGAATCATTGCCTGTAAACATCTTCTCAAAAGAGTTGCAGAAGCCTTTGGGGATAGATGCAAGATGGCATAAGCTTCTTCATAATCTGTGCGTATATTCGCTGGAACATATTCAGGGAAATTGATGGCTAATGATTTTGGCTTTACTTGGATGTAATCAAACTGTAATAGCTCTCCCCTGCCAGAAAATGAAATTACTGCTTTATGGCAAGTAGGACACTTATAAATATAGGAATCAATCCTTTCAGAATAAGATGGATTTCCGCTTTCAATCATTTTTTCAGAGAGATATGTACCCCTGTTATAAAAGGTATTTTCAGAAATTAATGGATATGTTTCCCCACAATAGGGACATTTAAAAGAATTACTCATTAACTAAACCTCACTATTTAGCCAAATTATATCAAAGAAAGGATAAATATGAACAATTTACAAACATTCAGTTTTAACAGTCAACCCGTACGAACAGTACAACTAAACAATCAACATTATTGGGTATTGAAAGACGTATGTGATGTCTTAGAACTCAGTAATCCGACAGTAGTCGCAAATAGATTAGAAGATGATGAACGGGCTAAGTTTAACTTAGGGCGTCAGGGTGAAGCGACTGTCATCACAGAAAGCGGATTATATGCGGTCATTCTTCGAAGTGATAAGCCTAATGCAAAGGAATTCAGAAAGTGGGTCACATCAGAAGTCTTGCCAGCAATCAGAAAGAACGGTGTGTATCTAACAGATGAGAAAGCATATGACATTACACATAATCCACAATCACTAGCGGATTTGCTTATGAAAGCTGGTGAGCAGTTAAAGCAAAAGGAAATCATTATTCAAGAAATGAAGCCTAAAGCCTTATTTGCTGATGCAGTAGCAGCAAGTAACTCAAACATACTAATTGGAGATCTAGCAAAGCTAATCAAACAAAACGGACACGATATCGGGCAAAAACGTTTATTCGATTGGCTACGTGATAATGGATATCTAATTAAGTACGGTTCAAGTCGAAATATGCCAACACAGTTAGCTATGAATTTAGGACTATTCAAAGTGAAGGAAAGTACCTTCAGCAATCCGGACGGAAGTGTACGAATTACACGTACAACCAAAGTTACTGGCAAAGGTCAGCAGTACTTCATCAACAAATTTCTCGGAAGTTAGAAAGGGGAGCAAACATGTTAACACCGGAAGACATTCCTAATCTCACATTGATTGATACGGAAGAAATCGCAAATCGACTCCATTGCACAAAGGTGAGAGTTGGATGGTACAGACAAGCTGGACTATTGCGCTATCGCAGATATGGAAGTCAATGCTTAAGTACAGAAGAAGAGTATGCAGAGTTTATCCGTTTAACAGCGGATTGTGATCTAGGAAGCAAAGAAAAAATCAGAATACTTGGCATACAACTAAAAAAAGCGCAGTCCAGCAAGACAAGAGCGCTTAAGTGACATCCACAAAATGTCACTACCATTTTAACACAGAAAGGGTAGAACAATGAAAACAAATAAATTTAGTAATGAAGCATTAAGACTAGGGATTTGCATTTTCTACGGGGCTTTATTTGTAAAGGTCATCGCATTTGTTCTAGGTATCGACTAATGAAAATGTATTGCGAACACTGTCACAGAACATTTGCAGATGACGACATGAAATGGAAAAAGGGATATTACGACTATTCTTATCGGACTTATCCAGTATGCCCATTTTGCTCATCGGAGAATATAGAGGAAAAAGAAGATGGTGCAGAAGATGAAGAGTGATCTAGTGATTATAGAAGAAGATTTCCCATCATTTATCACATCTGAAGAAGATAAATACGAAGAGATGTTTGATGAAGCAATGGAGAATGCACAACTCAATTGGAATAAGAAATACGAGGAAATCAAATGGAGAAATTAACACTTTATAAAAAGCCATTTAGCGGAGATCCAGCAAAGGATAGACATAAGTTTATTGGTGGCAGCGATGCCGGAACGATCATGAATGTCAATCCGTGGAAATCTCAATATGAATTATGGCTAGAGAAAACAGGACAACTAGAACCGGATGATATTAGCGATAAGCTACAGGTTTGGTTTGGCACAGAAGAAGAGGAAATCGTAGCTAAACGATTCTGCTTAGAAACAAGCAAATCTGTACGACGTTCTAACATGACATACCTTTGCAAAGAATATCCATTCTTAGCTGGACATGTTGATCGTATGGTCGTTGGAGAAAATGCTGGTTTGGAATGTAAAACAACGTCTGCATGGAATAAGACGGCTTATCAGGATGGAGAGATACCACCACAGTACTACTGGCAGTGTATGCATTACATGATGCTAACAGGATGTGAGAAATGGTACATCGCAGTCAAAAAAGACAACACACAATTCCATATCCTACAGATTGATCGAAATGACAAGCATATAGACGCGTTATTAAGCGCAGAGAGAACGTTTTGGGATTTGGTGGTAAATAATACTACCCCAGATATAGACGGCTCGGAAAGCACATCTAACGCGCTCCAGAAACGATATCAAAATGATACACAAGATGTGATTGATTTAAGCTACTCAAGCACAGTCACACAATGCTTACAATCAATTCAAGATGTAGATGTACAGATAGATGCTTTGAACAAAATTAAAGCGGAGTATCAAAACAAAATCAAAGCAGAGATTGGTGAGCACGAAGGCGGATTCACAGCTGCTTACAGAGTCTCATGGAAAACGCAAAACAGATCATCAATTGATGCCAAGAGTTTAGAGAGTGACCATCCGGAGATTTACCAAAAATATTTAAAAACAACTCAATCAAGAGTATTCAAAATTACAAAAATTAAGGAGAAAACACTATGACAGAAATTAAAGCAGCTAAGGCACCAGCAACAGTAGCAAAAGCTGGAGTATCAACACAAAATAAAACAATTAAAGACTACATTACAATCATGAAACCGGAGATTGAGAAGGCTCTTCCTTCAACAATTACTCCAGAGCGTTTTACACGTATCACATTATCTGCAGTATCTAACAATCCTAAGCTGCAGGCATGTTCACCATCAACGTTCTTATCTGCAATGATGCAGAGTGCACAATTAGGACTAGAGCCTAACACACCTTTAGGTCAAGCATACTTAATTCCTTATGGAAATAGTTGTCAATTCCAGCTTGGATATAAAGGATTGTTACAGTTGGCATATAATTCTGGACAGATTAAAACTATCCGTACAGAAACAGTATATGAAAATGATGAATTTAAGTATGAGTTAGGGTTGCATTCCGATTTAGTGCATGTTCCAGCAATGAGCAATCGCGGAAACCCTACTGCATACTATGCGGTCATTGAATATACAAATGGTGGATATGGTTTTGAAGTAATGTCTCATGATGATGTATTAGAGCATGCGAAGAAGTTTTCAAAAACTTTCAATAATGGACCATGGCAATCAGACTTTGAAAGCATGGCAAAGAAAACAGTTTTAAAACAAGCTTTAAAATATGCACCACTTTCCACAGAGTTAGTTTCGAAGATCAATACGGACGAAACAGTTAAATCCTCGATTTCTGATCATATGGAAGAAGTTAAGAATGATATTGACTTATCACAAATCATCGATGCAGAAACTGGAGAAATCCATGAATGACATCATTATTACCATTCCAGGTGAACCAAAGGGAAAAGGGAGACCACGTTTTACAAAGCGTGGTTTCACTTATACCCCAAAAGATACTGCAGATTATGAGCGAAAAGTTAGATTCTGTACACAAGGATCATTGCCGATTGGATATGAGCCAACTGATACAGCATTAAAAGTTCAGATACTTGCATACTTTCCAATTCCAAAATCATTCTCAAAACAAAAGCAGCGTGATGCGATTGCATGCAAGCTACTGCCAACTGTTAAACCTGATTCAGATAACATTGCCAAGATTATTCTTGATAGCTTGAATGGCTTAGCATTCTTGGATGATAAGCAGGTAACGGAGTTGTATGTATATAAAGCGTATGATGACAATCCTAGAGTTGTAGTGAGATTGTCAGAAATAAATAAGGAGAGTCACCAATGATTAATAGTGTAGTTTTGGTCGGTAGACTAACTAAGGATGTTGAAATCAGAAAAACGCAAAGCGGATTATCCGTTGCATCGTTCACAGTTGCGTGCGATAGACGATTATCGCAAGCGCAGAAGAACAATAACGAGCAATCAGCAGACTTTATTAACTGTGTTGCATGGCGTGGAAGCGCTGATTTTCTAGGAAACTATGCGCACAAAGGCGATACAGTTGGCGTTGAAGGAAGGCTACAGACACGCAGCTATGATCGTGATGGTCAGAGGGTGTATGTGGTTGAAGTATTAGCAAACTCAGTTAACTTATTGCACAGTAAGCAAACAGTACAATCTCAAGAACAAGCATCATATGAACCACAAGCAACACAGGCACCAAAACCACAGCAAATGTCAGACTTCGATTATCTTCCTAATGTGGAAGTGAATTCTGATGATTTACCGTTCTAAGAGGTGAAGTATGAGTAGAAATGATAGTGGATGGATTAAGGATTATCGTTCATTGCTGAATTGGCGATGGTTTAAAGACCCTAATACTGCGCACTTGTGGCACTATCTGCTATTGCGTGCTAGTTGGCTGGATGAAGAACAAGAATTTAGAACAATCAAAATAAAAAAAGGTCAAGTTCTTGAATCCTTACCATCGCTATCTAAAAATACAGGTTTAACATGCATGAATGTACGCACTGCACTAAATCACCTAAAATCAACAGGGGAAATAACAGACGAACTAACAGGGTGTGGAAGGCTTATAACGATAGTAAATTACGCAAAATATCAAGCCACAGACTCACAGGGTAACAGGGAATCTAACAGGGAATCTAACAGGGAGCTAACAGGGAGCTAACAGGGAGCTAACAGCAATATAAGAATATAAGAAAGATAAGAATATAAAGAAGTATAAGAATACTAAGAAATATAGATAGTGCATACATATATAAGAAATATAAATAGTGTGTGCTGACGAAAGTTGCAACTTTTATCTATATTAGGAGGATTTTCAGAAATTGGAAAAATCACAAGTAAGAAATTTGTTGAAAACTTTGCGATTGAGATATCCAGAGTACTACGCAAGAAAAACAAAAAAGGAAATTATTGATATTTTTAACTCTTTTGTAGTCACACTTGCAGATGTTGATCAGATTGCTGTGGCAGGAGCATTAGATAGTTACTTCAAGAGTGGTAACTCAAACTATCCTCCTACAGCTGCACAATTAAAATCAAAGGTCATGGCAATGCCTGAATACATGTGGGGGCAGATGCTAGAAGAAAAACAGCAACCACTAGCAATAGCCGGAACGCAAAGAACAAGAAGAGAAATATTGCTAGATTGCGCTGTACTGATTGCTACACATGATGTTGATACAAAAGAAGAATTAGTGAAGTGGTGGAATGAATACGCAGATAACACACCACTAACAGATGAAGAAATAGAAAGGGTATGGGATAAAGCGTATGAAAACAAAACTACACTTAATTAACGCAAACTTTGATATAGACCTGAAGAAAGACAATGATTTGATTGTAATAGGTGCAAAGGTAAAAGGAGATTTCGCTATGTTTACCGAGGGGACACACAAGGATTATAGATGTGCTGATAAATTACTTTACATTGATAATATTAGAAACAGATTACACATAGATAATTTTGATGAATATGTTGATGATTATATACAAAGTGTACTTGATTATCAAAACAGTTATGGAGTATGAAAAATGAATAAATACCAAGAAGCATTGCTGAACATTCGATATTATTATGCACAATCGCATCAATATAAAAAATTGCAAAAGTATAATGCGATACGACAATTAGAAACCTTACAGGAACTTGTGGACAGGGCTACACCGAAGAAACCTATCAATCAAAGTACACCGGTAGTTCGGCAGGGATACTGTCCAAACTGTAAAGGTGAGTTACAAAAATTAGGGAGTAGGAATGAAGTTGTAATAGAGGGACAACTGTATTGTTGCTCATGCGGTCAGGCGCTGGATTGGAGTGAAGAATGATGAAATCAACTGATATAGAAAAAGTAGAAACGATATTAACAAAAATAGAATGTTTAAAAAAAGAAACTGCAACTCTTAATCGTTCAAAAGAAGAAGGAATAGATGATGCTCGCGTAAGAATTAATTACATTAATTTTGAAATTGATGGAAATTTATCTATAAAAGTACGCAATGTGATTTTAGATGAATTTAACTCTGAAATGAATGGATATATAGAAGAGTTAAAGCAACTTGGAGTTGAGTACGTAGATGAGGCAGCTTAGACGTTTGCAACGCACTAAGACTAGATTGGAGTGAAGAATGATTAATGAAGATCCATACAGAGAAGACCTGCAAGTGATTGACAGAGAATTAAGAAATCACTACGAATACAGACGTCAGCTTGAGATGGTCAATGAGCGTATTGCCGAGATCGATACGCAGCTTACATCAATTGGTAGCCCTAGGATCATGAGTCCGGAGGAAGCGAAGTATCAGAAGGGCACTAGGATTTATAGCGATATCAATATGCTTGAACTATTCCAGGAACAGGACCAATTAATCAAGCAGAAGCAAGACCTGTTATACTTGATCAGCAGAGTGCAGGTGAAACTGAATAAGCTGGAGAATGAAGAGTTACTGCTAATTGAGCAACGTTACAAGTACAAGAAAACTTTAAGGGAGTTGGCTGTAGTGATGTGTAGCAATAAGGATACATTGCGGATGAAAATTGAGGAAATAATGAAAAATTTAGAATAATTTACTAAAAATTATTAATTTTATACATTTTAAGTTAAAGAAATGATATATTATCACTGTACATAGTTTTTTGAAAGCAAGAAGTTATTGGTATATAATACTAAAAACTTCTTGCTTTATGGTGCATAAACAGAGGAAGGTAGGAGATTGCTATGTATGATGTTTTAGAGGTTAGTAAATATATCATTAATTACAGTAATGAAAAGCAGTATGGAATTTCAAATCTTAAGTTGCAGAAAATTTTATATTTGGTACAGGCATATTTTTTGGTTAAGAAGGAACACCATACTCCATGTTTTGACGATCAAATAGAAGCTTGGGATTTTGGGCCGGTAGTTCCTAAGGCCTATAGAGTATATAAAAAGTATGGAAGTAGTGATATTTCTGTTGCAGAACCACAGGTAACTATGTTATTTGGAGAAAATAAAGAAATTACAAAGGAAGATAAAAAATTAATAAATAGTGTGGTTGATGCATATAGTAATTATAGTGCCACAGATTTGGTGAAACTTACTCATGAGCAAGCCCCATGGAAAGATACATATGTTAAGTACAGAAATCGTATCATAACAATAGATTCGATGAGGAAATATTTTAATGCCTGATGATGTTAAAGATGTATTGGGCACAACTGAAGGAGATCAATGTGGGCTTAGACAAAAACAGGAGTACTTAATATCTAAAGAAGAAATTCAAAAAATATGTAGTAGTCTTTGTTATAAGAGCAATGAATATATGCCGTCAATGACAATGACTATACTCAAAAATTATATTAATAATGATACAAAGCTTGATAGAATGCTATATTCTGAAATAACTAATCGAGTTTATGGGATGGATGAAGGTGTACGAGGAACTTTTCTAACAAATGTTGAATCATTGCTTGAATATACTCTAAACTTACCGAAAAATATTGAGTGTGATTGCAGAAAAATAGTTGTGAAGATTTTTGACCATTGTCAGTTGGCAAATTACCAAATTGAAAATGCTGGGAATATAGCAGAAAAAAGTAATGATAGGGTAAAAGCTAAAATCATAGAAGAAGTAAACAGAGATATGAAAGTAATCGAACGTGAATATATAACGATTCTTGGTATATTTGCATCAATCGTACTTGCTTTTATGGGTGGAATATCCTTTTCGTCAGCAACATTAAATGCGATGAAAGATGTAAGCATATTTAGATTGTTGTTAATAGTTGACCTATTAGCATTCATATTAGTAAATAGTATTGCTTTATTAACTAGTGTAATCAGCAATGATAGCAAAAGTGCTGTGGAAGAAGCACAATCTAGCAATAAAAAGAAAAATAGCTTAGTCACATTTAATAAAATTTTACTTGCAATTGCTGTTATAGTTGTTATTGCGTCAATCTTTTGTCCGCCATCATTATTAAAAAATTTGTAAAAATAGACATGTCTATTGAAAAAATGCAGTATAATGGGCGTAGGCGAAAACCATGAGCAGAAATGCTTGTGGTTTTTTTCGTACATACATTCGAAGCTATCAGCTTAACATTTGAAATCACCCTAAAACTATTCATATAAGTACTCCTTTTGTGTTTAAGCTTTCCGGCTGATAGTTTCCAATGTGTGTGCGATGTAGAAAGGAGCAAGCCTATGAAGAAATTAACAGACAAGCAAAAGCGTTTCTGTGAAGAGTATGTGGTCGATCTCAATGCAATACGTGCTTATAAGTTAGTGTATGTTAACTGTAAAAGCGATAGAACAGCATCTGCTAATTCTAGTAGACTGCTAGCAAATGCTAACGTTGCCGCGTACGTGTGTGAGCTGAAGGAACAGATCGCGCAAGAAGCTAAGATAACTGCAGCAGATGTACTTAAAGATCTTATCGAAGTTAAAAACAGATGCATGCAAGCTACGCCTGTGAAGGTGTGGGATTCTGATTCACATTCCTACATTGATTCTGATGCTGAGTTTACCTTTGACAGTAAAGGAGCTAATACAGCTCTTAAACTAATAGGCGAACATCTAGGCATGTTCCAAAAGAAAGTCGAACTGTCAGGCGGACTAGAAACAAAGCAGTCTAAGGTTGATGATGTAATCGAACAATTGAAGGTTGCTGATGAAGAATGAGCGATTTGCGATTAATTTTATCCCCTAAGTTCAAAGCATTTCTAAAGTATGATGCAGAACTTGAAGCACTTGAAGGCTCAACTGCTGCAGGTAAAACAACCGTTGGGGTTTATAAGTTCATCTTAAAAGTTTGGCAATCCCCTAAGAAGCTTCACATTATCGCAGGTGACGATACAGGTACGGTAGAAAAGAACCTGATTAACAAAGACCTTGGGATTTTGGATGACTTCGGGGATTTGGTTGAGTACCGCGGCAATGGCTCTAAAGAGTACAAGATGCCACACTTGATCGTGCATGCCACAACTGGAGACAAGATTGTTTTTATAGTTGGATATTCCACAAAAGAGAAGTGGAAGGATGCATTAGGTGGCCAGTATGGATGCTTACTTATTGACGAAGTAAACACAGCAAACATGGAATTTGTACGTGAGTCTATTATGCGTGCAGACTATACCATGATGACGTTGAACCCTGACGATCCATCACTCCCTGTATACAAGGAGTACATCAACCGTTGCCGTCCTATTCAGAAATGGACAAAGGAAACGCCACAAGAGATTCTAAATGATTTAAACGAGCCGGAGCATCCAAACTGGATACACTGGTTTTTTAATTTTGATGATAACTATGGATTATCTGCAGAAAAGAAAAAGCAGATCATCGAATCAGTGCCTGTTGGTACAAAACTTTGGAAGAATAAAATCAAAGGGCTTCGTGGAAGAGCCACAGGGCTTGTTTTTAGCAACTTCGAACGTAAGACGAATGTTATTACGTACGAGCGATTAATCGCTCAAATAGGCGGCAAAGACAAGCTCAGGAAGGCCTTTAAGGTTTTCACTGTAGGCGTTGATACAGCCTACTCACAAAAGTCGCCTGATACGATTGCAATGTTGTTCCAAGGAATAACAGTTAATGGCAAGTTGGTAACGCTTGATGAAGAAGTTTACAACAATGCGGATCTGCAGATTCCGATTGCGCCAAGCGATACAGTCCAAAGACTAGTGGACTTTGCGGAACGAAATCGAGAGAAGTGGGGATATGCGAAATACATGTTCTTGGATTCGGCCGATCAAGCAACCATCACAGAGTGGCAGAAATACAAACGCTTGAACGGTAGCATCTACGAGGTGATACCGGCATACAAGAAAACAAAGATTATTGACCGTATCAACCTACAGCTAGGATGGATTGCCAAAGGTGATTACCTAGTGCTGGAACACTGCAAGAATCACATACATGAGATGGAAGTGTACAGCTGGCGAGAAGACAAGTATGAGCCGGAAGACGGCAATGATCATACGATAAATGCAAATCAGTATGCATGGCTGCCATTTAAGAGAGAAATAGGAATTGGAGGAAAGTAACCAATGGGTATTGGAATGAACATCAAACAAGCTATTCAATCATGGCTTGAAATAAAACCTGCTGATCGAGAAGGTGTAACGATTGATGAAGCTTACGATTATGAATTTAACGCAGGAATCAACCGAGTATGGATGCGTGGTCAGCCAGCAGAATTATCGGCGCTCTATAAGCAAATAAAGGGTACTAGCAATAAGAATGCAACATTCTGGGGAGCAACGCCGTCTACACCGATTCACAAGATTCATACAGGTTTGCCAGGATTAACGGTAAGAGTGCTAACGGATATTGTTATTCGCGATTTGAATAAAATCGAGGTCAATAAGCGTAATGACGAATGGCAGAGGATTGCAAATGATAACAATTTGAAGAAACTGTTTAAGCAAGCAATCAAAGATACTCTGTATGTTGGGGATGGTGCTTTCAAGATTTCAGTTGATAGCGATGTTTCAGATGAGCCAATCATTGAGTTTTATCCAGGAGATAAGATTGATTTAATCTACAAACGTGGAAGATTAGTGGAGATTGTTTTTAAAACGGTTAAGATTCAAGAAGGAACAACACGTAAGTACTTACTAAAGGAACGCTATGGATATGGCTATGTTAAGTATGAGCTATTTCACGTGAATGGATACAGCTTAGATAAGACAGACTTGTACGAGTTGGAAGAAACAAAGGACCTAGCAGACGTGCAATTTGGTGGGTATAACGAGGAAACAAAAACAAAGGGAAGCTTTATGATGGCAATCCCTTTTTCAATTTTTGAATCAACAATGTACAAAGGTCGAGGTGAGTCGATTTTTGATAAGAAAAAGGACTCATACGATGCTTTGGATGAGGTTGTTTCGCAATGGGCAGATGCGGTCAGAGCAGGTCGTGCAACAAAGTATATCCCTGATTCGTTAGTACCTAAAGGCGCTAATGGAATGGACCTGTTACCAAATGATTTTGATGATCGCTTTATAAAAACAGGAAACGCTATTGGCGAGGATGCGAAACAGCAAATCAGCGTTGTACAGCCTTCAATTCCGACAGAAAACTATCTGCAGAGCTACATTACTTATTTGGACCTATGCCTACAAGGCTTGATCAGTCCATCCACATTAGGCATTGATACAAAGAAGTTAGAGAATGCTGAAGCTCAGCGAGAGAAAGAGAAAACAACACTGTATACAAGAAATGCAATCATTGAAGCCTTTACAGAAATGGTCCCTAAGCTAATAGCAAGTGTGCTTATGGTAAAAGACGGAATGACAAATAAAGGCTTGTCACAATTACTTGATCTTGATGTGAATGTTGATTTCGGAGAGTATGCCAATCCGTCATTTGAAGCTGTTGTTGAGACAGTTACAAAGGCTAAGCAAGGCGGTGTTATGTCAATAAGAACAGCACTTGATGAAATGTATGGCGAATCTAAAGAAGATGCATGGAAAGATGAAGAAGCACAACGCATTGCTGAAGAAAGTGGTGCTGTGCAGCTGCCTGAGCCGAATGTACCTGCAGATATGGATATGCTTAGTTAATGGAATACGATATTGCTGAAGCGTTTAGACGTATTGAGCTTGAACTGATTTCATCTATGAAACGAAATTGGAAAAGGCACAATGAAGAAGAAAATAAGTATGGTTTCACTTGGTCTAGATGGCAGGCAGAGCAATTAAAGTCTTTGGAAGAATTCAAAAAGAAAAATCCAAGACTTTTTTCTTCGAAATTCAAAGCAATCAATGAGCAGTTTCTTAGCATTCTTGGCCAAAAAGAAACAAACTTCTTTGGGGTGCATTCCCGTAAGGTACAAGCTTTAGTTAAAGCGACAACCGGTGATCTAGTGAAGGCTGAACATGCTATGCTGCGTAAAGCTAACGATGAGTACCGCAAAGTCATCTACAATGCTCAAACGTATTTAGCAAGTGGCGCAGGAACACTTGATAAAGCAATTGATATGGCCAGTAATGATTTTCTTACTAGAGGCATTAATTGTGTTGTGTACAAAGGTGGCAGACACGTCAACATGGCAACGTACTCAGAGATGTCATTACGTACAACAAATAAGCGAATTGGCATGTATGCAGACGGCGCTAAACGTCAGGAATTAGGTGTGCATACCGTCAAAGTTTCACGGTATGTGTTGTTAATAGGATAGGAATACAAATTATTAACCTCGTCGCTTGAATGAGGATACAATTTGTTGTCAGTTTCCTCATTAACTTCCTTGGCATTTTTTCTTCTGCTCTTAAATAATCTTCCGTCCTGAGAATCTTTTTTTCCAGTCTTATATATGATAGTAATCATTGCAGGATCAATTTCACCTTCATCGTTAGTTCCCCCAATGATGATTTTATCTACTATACTTTCAAATACTGCCCTATCAAATTCCTCAAGGTATTTATTGGATTCAAGTAATTTTTTAAAACCCTCAAGCCTTTTCTTCAATGCTTTTTCATCAGTAAGTGTTACTTCTAAAGTCCTTTTTTCTGCAAGTAATTTCTCTTTGCTAATGGCTATTTCATTATACTTGTCCTGATATATATCCATGCTGATTGACTCATTCAGCCTTAATTCAACAAGATCTTTTTCTTTCTTTATTATTTTATCAAGTTGATTGCTTATCTTCTTCAAGTCTTTAGCTAAACTATTGTCTTTCAATTCTTCTTCAACAGTTTTAAGGAATTCGTTGGTAATTTCTACATTATTGTGGCATACTTGACGATAACTTTCCATAAATGCTTTTTCTATTGCTTCTTCTTCAATCCCTTTACTATGCGGACAATACTTCTTTCCGTTTTTAGTAGCATTGACACACTGCCATATAACTTTTGTATACTCTGAACTCGAATGCCAATTTCTTCTTGAAAGATTATGACCGCAAAATCCACATTCAAGCATGCTGCTAAAAGCATATTTTCTTGAATACTTTTCTCTCTTACCGCCATTATTAGCAACGGTATTTCTGTTTTTTGACCTTCTTAATCTAATACCTTGAGCTTTTTCAAAATCTTCTTCCGAAATGATTGGCTCGTGATGGTTCTCTATATAAAACTTATCCTGTTCTCCGAAATTATCCAATCTTCTCTTTGAAATAGGATCAACCGTATAGGTCTTTCCCATCATAAGATCCCCTTTATATTTCTCGTTTTTTATGATTCCTAAAACTGTTGTTTCCGTCCATCTTTTATTTCCTCTTGGCGATAAATATCCTTGTTCTTCAAGTTCTCTGGAGATTACCATACCGCCAACACCTTCAATATATCTTCTGAAAATATATCTTACAATCTCAGCTTCTTTTTCATTGATAGAAATGCTTTTAGTTTCCGGATCATAGTCATAGCCTAAACACCCTTGAAAGCCGACCATTTCTCCTCTTTCCATCTTCATTCTCAAACCTTTTTTGACATTGGCTGAAATGTTCTCTACTTCCTGTTGCGCAACTGAACTTAAAATTGTTAAAAGCAACTCTCCGTCCATTGTTAAGGTGTTTATGTTTTCCTCTTCAAAAAAGACCGCAACATTAAACTCTTTCAACTTTCTTACATACTTTAAGGTGTCTAATGTATTTCTTGCAAATCTTGATATAGACTTTGTAATTATCATATCTATATCGCCGTTCATACAGTCATTTATTAACCTTTGAAAGTCAATTCTTCGATCAACCTGTGTTCCTGTTATCGCCTCGTCAGCATATATCCCCGCAAGTGTCCACTCATTATTTTGCTTTATAAAATCTGTGTAGTGTTCTACTTGAGAATTATAGCTGTTAATTTGATCTTCGGTATCCGTGCTGACTCTGCAATAAGCTGCTACCCTCTTTATTGAGCGCTCTACACAGCCTGATGCAGTTCTTTTCAGTGTGGTATCACCTTTAATAACTTTTACATCTCTTTTCACTGCACCCGCCTCCTTTTTTTGTATCTTTCTATGCAGTTTTATTATACCACACTTCCAAGACATTATAAATATAATTCTGTGGGAATGTTATACTTTTTCATCAATTTAATTTTTATCTTTTTATATTCAATATCGCTGAGTAAGTGCTTAGAAAGTAACATAGACAGCATAGATAATTGGAGGCTGTATTTTAATAATTCATTATTCATTTCAACTCCTCCTCATTCAAATTTATTTTTAAGTTTAATGACATTGGTAGGTGCTTGGCAGCAACATAGGAATCTCACCTCCGCCTCTTATTCCAGACGAGCCGGCTTAAACTATTGAAGTATCATTATCACTACTTGTTTCAACGAACAGATTGCCACATCTGTTTTTATGTATTCTTATTTATCGCTCGCTTTCTTGTTTCCTTGATTTATCAGTATTCATAAAACCAAAATTTCTTTCAGCAGAAAGGTCATGGCGTAAGTCATAATTCTCCACAAGTAGATAAAGTCCTACCTTGGTCTATTCAGTTGTCAAGGAACAAGTGCCTATTGGCTTTTAGAGAGATTTTCTTTTAAGCAATTCTTGAAAATAATTCTTCAATTAGATTAAGAGGACAGATCTCCCTTCACTTTATACAAGGAAAATCTGCCCTCATGCACAAGGCGATTACTTCATAAATTCTTCCAATAGCACACTTAGTTTTTTAAGAATGCTATTTTTTCGCCATTGTATAGCTTGATAGCTCACTTTCTTACCTCTCGCTATGCTTGATAGCGTTTCATCATTGAAATACAAACGCTCTATGATGTCCCTTTCCTCATCGTTTAGTTTTGATATAGCATTTCTGACTGCCTCAATCATCATCTGTGTTTCAACAATCTTTGCTACATCAACGCTTTCATCAGCGATGTTATCTACAAAATTCCCATCATGATCCAAAGAGGAAAAGAAAAGCAGGTGGTTTTTTCTGTCCACCTGCTCTAAATACTTCTCGTGTTCTTTTTCTCGCCAGTAGACTTTATAAATATCTTCACTGACTTTTACCTTTTGCCCTCTGACATAAAGGTAATACTCTTTTGCCATAAAGTTTCCTCCATTTCTTTTTTGTCTATTTGTTTTTCAGACAAAAAAGGAGGACTCCTGCACATAAGCATAAAAAGTCCTCGAAAACGGAAGAAACCTGTTCTTCCAAAATGTTTTAAATTTAATTGTTTATAATAATTACTGACATCAAAAAGGTCTATTATTATTTTCTATATAAATAACAGACCCTACATAACACATAGCAATTACCTCCACTATTTAATCAAATTTTCCTTACTCGAAAAATATATATTAGAGCATTCTTTTAAAAGATCCTCTATACAACAGTTAAAAACCCAAGATAATATGCCGAAAAAATCTGAGCTATAAATATTAGTAGTAATCCACTGTTTTTGATACTTCTTTCTTTGAAAATTGCATACCCTCCACATAAAATCCCTATAATACTAAAACACCATCCAGCAATAATAATAATCATAAGTTCATGAGCAAGAATTTCATATATTGAAAACCAATGAGCCATTCCTGTAATTCCAGAAATCCCAAGCATAGCTCCACAAATATATAGATATATATGATGTCGCATACATCTCTTCCACCTTTGTAGCGTTGAAATGATGCATATAATCAGTAATGTTAAAAATAATAATGTGGTTGATATATAAGTTCCCAAGCTGAACAAAAATGCTATTTTCCCTTGTGTGTTAGTGGCAGGGATATAATCATGAGCTAATCTAAAGCTCATAGAATGTACTTTGCCGTCATTTATATTAAAAGCAAGTATTTTTTCTTCAGGACTCGCATCCTTGCAAAAGAAAATGTTAGAATCTATTTGTTCGTAATATTGCTTTTTATCTTCAAATGGCATGGTAAGACAAAGACGATTTCCATCTGTCACTCTAATGGAAATCATTTGCTTTTTCCCTTGTATTTTTCCAACATTTTTCAATGCAGAGCGGGCAGGAAGATAATCTCCGCTTAACATCTTGAGATCTAAATTTTCTTTTATCTTTTTTTCATCAGCTTCTGTATATGCAATTTTTTCCATAATCTCCGAGCAAAACTCCGTCTCCATTACATTTGTCAATATTAAAATTGCTCTCTCATTTTTCGGTTCTACCCATATTTGTGTTTTGAATCCGTATGTTCCACCTTCATGTCCATGCATTTCCGGATTATTCGCATATTGCCAGAAGCCGTGAGATAAACCTGAATTTGCACCATAGGAGCGATAGGTTTCTGTAAACATTTCTTTTTTAGTATGAGGATTATTAAACAATAGATTATCTTTATCATTATTTTTAGCCAGCTCTTGTGCATAATTCAACAAATCCCCAGCTGAGCCATTCATTCCACCAGCAGGGTACATTCTTAAATACATATTCGGTTCTTTGCGGAATCCCTTTTCAAAAAAAGAATAACCGACTGCCTTTCTTGCCAAAATCGTAGGATTATCATTTTGAAATGGACCTATCGATGTATTGTTCATATCTAAAGGTTTCAAAATGTGTTCATTTACATATTCTTTGTAATTTTGACCACTCACTCTTTCTACAATAAATGCAGCTAATGCAGCGCCCCAGTTAGAATATGCGCTTACCTTGCCCGGTGAAAATACCTGTTCGGGTTGATGTGAGGACAAGACTTCGGCTAATATAAATTCCTTATCACTTTCAAAATAGCGAAGGTTAATAAGCTGCTCCTCGAAGCCCGCCGTATGATTCATGAGATGACGCATTGTAATAGGTGTATCATAGTGTAAATTTTTCAAAAAACCTTTTGGTAGATAGTTGCGAATATCCGCATCCAAATCAATTTTTCCTTCTTCATTTAATTGCATCACACCTACCCATATAAAGGTTTTTGATATTGATCCCCATTCAAAAACTGTGTTTTCAGGATCCATAGGTATATTTTTTTCTAAATCAGCGTATCCGTAGGCTTTTGAAAACACAATTTCTCCGTGTTCAGATACAATGACACATGCACCTGGAACGCTTTTACCTATATACGCATCCGCAACTTTATCAATAACAGTTTCGTAATGTTCAGTTTCTTCCGCAGCAAAAATAAAGGAACGCGGAAATAAAACGACAAAGGCAAAAGCAATGAAACAACTCAAAATGACGATTTTTTTCATGATATCTCACCAACATTAACCTTGTTTATTTCCTGTGCAAGCTTAGTAATGCGCTTGTATTCACTAATTAGCAATATAATGGCAATCAAAATTATAACGACATCATTCAAAGGCAACGCCAGCCATACTCCGAGAACATTTTCGTTCAGAAAACGAGGTAATATCAATACTAAAGGGATTACAAGCGCAAGTTGCCTTAGTATAACCAATACTCCTGCCTGCTTTGCTTTACCGATAGCCTGAAAATAAGTGACTGTCATTATGAGCATGCCATAAGTAGGAAATATGCAGTACATAAGCCTAAAATTAGATAATCCTGAACTTACAATAACTGAATCGGTAATAAATGCAGATAATATCTGCACTGAAAAAATTTCAATTATGGCAAAGAAAAATCCGGCAAGACAAGTAGAACCTATAATAAATACATTCGTAAGTTTTTTAACCCTTATATATTCTTTTGCTCCGAAATTTGTTCCGACAGCGGGCTGCATCCCTTGACTCATTCCCCATATCGGAACAAATGCAAGCTGCATAACTCTTTGAGCGGCTCCCATAAGAGCTATTTGCTTTTCTCCGCCAAAATGCACTGCCGTATTATATACAACTGTCATTTGAACCAACATCATAATTTGCATGAGCATAGCGCTCATTCCCACGGAAAAAATTTCAGGTAATAAATCTTTTGCAGGTTTTATCCCATGAAAACGAACCACCGGACTTTTTTTCAAGAAGTATATTAAGGTGACCAAAGCTTGACTGATTTGAGAAATCACAGTTGCGATTGCAACAGCTTGCGGTCCTCGAGATGGCATAAACAGAATGAATATAGGATCTAATATAATATTTAAAATAGCACCAGCCGCCATGATTCCCATTGCAATTCCCATGCGACCCTCTGCCCTTATTACCATATTTGCACCCTGCATAAAATTTACGAATATGGAGCCGAGATATACTGTTCTTAAATAAGAAACACCCATCTCCATCACTTCACCGCCGGCACCAGATAAGCGTAAAAATTCAGGAGCAAATATGATACCGATAATCATAACTACTGATGATAAAACGATTACCAAGAAAGTTAGATTTCCTATAATCTTATCCACGGTTTCTTTATCTTTTTTTCCGATTGCCCGAGAAAGTACAGAGCCCGAACCTATCCCAAGAAGAACAGCAATCGCATTATTGATTAATACAAACGGAGATGCCGCCGAAACTGCACTCATGGCATCGGTTCCCACCATTTGCCCGACATAAATTGAATCGACAAAGGCATATAATCCTACTATCAGTTGACCCAAAATTGCCGGCAAACTAAGATGAATCATCAATTTCCAAGGATTTTCCATAAGTAATTTATCACGAACATCCATTATAAAAACCCTCCTTGTCCTTTATTTTTGCGTTTTATCGATACTTATTCTGTATTCACAGCAAGCATCCATAAATTCCTCATCATGAGTGATTACCAAAATAGTTTTTTCTTTTTCTGCAGCTTTCTTTAGTTCCCTTGCAATCAAAAACATATTTTCGGCATCCAAGCCACTGGTCGGTTCGTCAAGTATCAAAATATCTTTACCTGACAACAACGCACAGCATACTGCAAGTCTTTGTTTTTGACCTCCCGACAAGGAAGCAGGATGAGAATCTTTATATTCGTATAAACACATATCCTTAAGCAATTTTTTTGCATTTTCTAAATTCTCTGCATCATATTTTGTTCCAAGCAAAAGTTCTTTTGAAATGCTTTCTGTAAAAAATTGTGTCCCTGTGTCATTTGAACAGTAATAGGTATGTTTGCAAAGTTCTCTGTACCCTGCCTTCTCACCATGAATATAAACATTACCTTCTGTTAATTTTTCAAGTCCGCTTAAAATTAAAGCTAAACTGGTTTTTCCCGCACCATTGTTGCCTGTGATTGCAGTAACACTTTTCTCATTAGCAAAAATATCCACATTTTTTAATATTTGTTTTTTATTTTTCTTGAGAGAGAGCCTTTCTCCTTGTATTGCAATATTGTCCGTTCGGGGTGGGGCAATCTGTTTTGTAAAAGGTTTATTTATAATACGGCGAAGTCCCTTTGAAATGCGTTCCAAGTCATTCATTGTACTAAATTCTAAAGAAGAATATTCATGCTGTATCTGTCCGTCTTTCATATATAAATACCTGTCGGCAAGTTCTTCTGTCCAACTGAGACGATGCTCGGCAATCAGCAATGTGTATCCTGCTTTCTTTAACTGCATAAGGATGTTTTTCATTTGAATGATGCCGTCTTTGTCCAGATTTGCAGTCGGCTCATCAAACACAAAAACCTCCGGATGCATTGCATATACAGAAGCTACTGCTGCTCGTTGTTTTTCACCACTTGAAAGCAAATCTAAGGAAATCTTTCCTATGTTTTCCAATCTCATCTTATGAATAGCATCCTTTGTTCTTTTTTGAATTTCAAACTTTGAGAAACCGTAATTTTCACATCCAAATGCTATTTCACCCTCAAGCTCTGATGAAAAGAATTGTCTTTGAGGATCTTGAAATATGCTGCCAACAATTTTACCGATATCATAGGACGGCATCATTTCAATATCTTTTCCTGCAATTCGTATACTGCCTTTTTTTGTTCCTTTGTAATATTTTGGAGCAAGACCGTTGATAAGTCTTGTAATGGTCGTTTTTCCACATCCTGATTTTCCTGTCAAAACCACACATTCACCGGCTTTTATCACTAAATTTATATTCGTCACACCATAATTGCTATCCGCATACTGAAAGGAAACATTCTGTAAGTCGATCATATTCTCATGCCTCCTATCCATAAATAACCCGATATCAAAGCGAACCATAAAATCATGGCAAATATATCCGTTATTTCAATCTTGCTCTCATAGTAGCTGCTTCTTTTCCCCGGTGATTCCCCACCTCTTGCAATAGCTGAAACGGAAAGCTGATCTGCTATCATCAAGATTCTGACGAGTAGGGGAATCAGCACATATTCACATGTCTTTGCGGGTGCTTTCAATATCTGTTTAAGACCTGTCAAATTTCTGTTTTTCATAGATAGATACACACTCCTTAACTCCGATTTCATGGTAGGGAAGAATCTAAATACTACAAGGACACCCAAAATAACGGATGTAGGAAGGTGAATGGAACTTAGGAATGCCGAAATTTTTCCAGGCGGTGTTGTAATCAAATCCCATGATACCAAGAAAGCAGGAGAAAGATTCCAAAGCATCAGCACATAAAACTCCGAAAAAATCAGCATATGAAGTCCGAAACGTTGTATGGCGTAGAGTAAAATTCCCAATAAGATATAGAATATGCCGTAATCAAATACGATTTTCCATTTCCCTTGTATACCTAAATATAAAAAAGTGGCAATTGTAAGGATGCAGCTGAAAACGACATCTTTTCCCATATAAATGGCTATTAGTACACAAATGAATCCCCATATTTTAGTTATGACAGCAAAAGAAATTTTTCTCATTATAGAAGTCCCGTTTTTTTGAAATGCTTTCCCATAATTTTTTTGCCTGCCAGACCACCCGCAAGCCCACATATCGCCGTAAAGATAACAATGAATATAATCCATCCGGGAGTCTTATAGTAGCTGATATATGAGTCTATATAGCTTTGATCCATGCCACCGCTTTTTGCAAAGCTGTAATAGGTTTCCCAAAAGAACCAAATCGGCAGTAAATTGACACCGTTATATAAAAGACTGGCAACAGTCCACGATGCTATAATTTGTTTTGAATTCCTTTCAGAACAATCTTTCCACAAGATTGCTTCGCATATCATACCAATTGCAACAAAGTACGGTAAAAGATACCAGTTCCCCATCAACAGATAAATCATACCGACGATACTCATATAAACAAGGCTGACAAAGTGCTTCCTTACCCGACACAAAAGCAGATAATAGACAGGTGCACATAAGAACATGGTAAAACCAACTGATAAAACCATACTGACAAAATGATTGGTCATGCATACCATATTTACAATAAACTGGATGAGAATGAGAAAGAGACTCAACAGAGCAGCCGCAATGACATCTTTAATTTCCCATTTTAATGCTTTATTTTTTTTCATTTATTTTCCTCCGTAAATATTACTTTTGAGCTTTGATGATAAAGGTCGGCATCGTGCGATACCTGCGTGCCATAAAAGGATTCCAATACTTTTCCTGTAACAGTGTCTCTGTTTCAATGTTCTTAAAACCTGTTTCTCTGCATGTTTCCAAATCCCATTCCGGGCGTTTTATATAACTTAAAGGGAGTTTTTTCAATTCGTCCATCATATCTGTATCATGATAATAATCCTGAAATTTGCCGTAGCGTTTTGTTAAAATGTTTTCATCTGACTGAAAGAGCTTTGCCTGTTCCTCTCCCCAAAAAGGGAAAAGCCAATTTGCATCTAAATTCAGCATACAACCGCCGGATTTCAAAATTCTGTACCACTGCGCATAAACTTTTTTCGGATTATTAAATAGCCAAAAGGCATGTCTTGAGACCACTGCATTAAAGGTATTATCGGGAAAATCCACTAACTCTGCGTCTTTAAGCATAAAAGTGATTTTATTTGAAAATCCTAACTCCTCAGATATTTTTTCAGCTTCCTTGAGCATTGCGACATTATTGTCTATTGCAATGACATCACACCCAATTTGTGCAAGAAGCAGCGAAATAAACCCGGTTCCACATCCGACATCTAAAATTTTGTTTTTTTGACAATCTCCAAGACACCGTTCTAACAAACCTCTCCATTCCAGACCTCTTTCTTCTATTTCTTGAAGAAGAAACATTTTCATTTTTCCGGCATCCCCGGACCATTTTTCCTCAGCCCTATTCATTTAACTTTCCCCTTTCCTATTTATGAAGCAAAAGTCGCATTTTTCACCGTTCATTCCCAGTGTCTGACTTCTTTCAAATACAAATCCCTTTATATTTCCGAATACGATATGATCACACAGACAGAATATCTCACAAAGCTCTGGGCATTCAAAAAAATTGCAGGTATCCGCCCAAAGGCACTTGAGCACATCGACACGGTAGTATTCCCCGTCATCCGACAGGATTCTGCTTTTCCATATTTCATCGCCCGACATCCCTTTTTTCATAAACAAGCGGAACAGCCTGAAAAACCCGGGGATATAAAAAAATGTTTTCAAAAGCTTATGTGCCTTTTGGGCAACATAAAATGAATACTCCTTTACCAATTCTTTTGCCTCATTTTTTGAAAGCCCTTTATCTATGAAACATCGGTATAGGGCTATATTTGAAATAATGCTTCTTTTTTGCCTTTTTTTCTGTTTTTCCGTCCATGATCCTTGATTGATTTCTTTGATGAGCTGCTTCATTTTTGTTTTATGTTCCGCATCTATTTTTTTTAATATCTGTGCATTTAACTTTCCGAAGTAAAATTTTTTGTATGTCATTCCAGGCCTCCTAATTTCCATCCAATTGCATTTCCCCGAATTTCAACAAATCGTCGATAAAGTCCTTCCTGCTGTATCAGCTCCTGATGTTTTCCTCTTTGCACAATTCGTCCATTTTCAAGAACAAGAATTTGATCTGCTTCTCGAACTGTATTCAACCTGTGAGCAATCATCAGAAGCGTTTTATTTTTTGTCAGCTCTGAAATAGCCTGCTGCAATTCCCGTTCGTTTTCAGGATCGACACTTGCCGTAGCCTCATCTAAAATGACAACAGGTGCATCTTTCAAAATCGCTCGTGCGATAGAGATTCGCTGCTTCTCACCGCCGGAAAGGGTTGCACCTCCTTCTCCAATCTTTGTTTGGTATCCATCCGGAAGTGCGGATATGAAATCATGGCAGCATGCTTTCTTTGCCGCGGACACTATTTCTTCTTTTGTTGACTGCGGTTTTCCAAAAAGAATGTTATTTTCAATGGTATCTTCAAAAAGGTAAACCCTTTGAAACACAATGGAAAAATTCTTAAGAAGGCTATCGCAAGTATAGTCTTTTACATTAACGCCACCTAAAAGAATCTCACCATCTTTTACGTCCCAAAAGCGTGCAATTAAACTGCAAAGGGTCGTCTTTCCTGAGCCTGATGGTCCTACAATGGCACAGCTCGTACCTTGAGGAACAGAAAAGCTTACATCGTGCAGAATTTCCTTTTCCTCATATGCAAAGGAAATGTTTGAAACGGTTATGTCGTATGCTTTCGGGATAAGGTCTGTTCCCTTTTCATCAAGAAGGGGAATATTGGATATTGTTTCCAATCTGTCTAAAGAAGCATCCACAACTCTTGCAACGGCAGCCGTACTTCCTGCAAGCTCCACAGTCGTATAAATCATAAAGCTTGCGACAATAAGGAGCAGGCACTTTTCAGGAGTTATTTCTCCGTTCATAAGCAGGTATGGTGCAACAACAAGGATTGCGAATCTGGCAAATTTGAATATCATTTGAAAGACGGCAGCTAAGCCGGAGAAAACTTTTTCTAAAGCGATGTTTGCCTCTGCGCTTTCATTGATTGCAGCGTCTACGGATTTGTCCGAACGGTCGGCAAGTCCGAATGCCTTTATCACGGACATCCCCTGTATATATTCTAAAATGCCTGTAACAAGTCCGGCCTGTGCAGCTTGCCTGCGCGGAGAATATTTCATACCAGCTTTTTGTGTTTTTGCGTACACACAAAGGGAAAGAAAAAGCCCTATGAACATCAAAACTCCAATTTTCCATTCATAAAACAAAAGCCATATCCCTATCACTGCAGCGTGGATAAATCCTCCGGCTACCGCTTCCATGACGGTAACTGCATTGGTTTCCAGATCTCCAAGTGTTGTAGTAACTGCCGCTGTAATATCTCCAAGGCGATGCTCATTAAAATATCCCATAGGTACGCGTTTTAATTTTTCGCCAAGCTCCATGCGCCATTTGGAACACATGGAAAAGCTTCCAAGGGTTCTTTTTACAGCGGAAAGATTCGTAAATAGAATGCGTCCTGAAATACTTAAAAGCATAATCCCCAAGGCTGCCCATATTGTTTTAATCGACATGAAGCCACTTGAAAGTGATAATAGTATTCCGTTCAAAACTGCAAGCACAGCCATAATGGGAAGCATCTCAAACACGGAATTGCACATATGAAAAATAAACGATAAAATCAATCTTTTTCTTTCCATTCCGGAAAAATCCAAAAGTCGTCTGAACATCTGAATCATGCTGATACCTCCTTCATATCAAGCGTGCTGATATGTGTATTCCAAAGTTCTCTGTAAAGAACACAATTTTGGGTAAGCTCCTCATGTTTTCCTTCCGCTTCTATATTTCCTGCATTCATGACGATAATCTTATCGGCTGATGTGATAGTAGATAATCGATGTGCAATGACAATCAGCGTTTTTCCCGCTACAAGCTCGCTGATGGAGTGCTGAATTATCGACTCATTTTCAGGGTCTGTAAAGGCGGTAGCTTCATCTAAAATAACTACGGGGCTGTCTTTTAATATGGCTCTTGCAATGGCAATGCGCTGCTTTTCTCCGCCGGAAAGATTGCTTCCGCTGTCTCCGACAACGGTATCGTAGCCATTGGGAAGTGATGTAATAAAATCATGGCATGCCGCTTTTTTTGCTGCATTTTCGATTTCGCTGTTTGTAGCATCCGGCTTACCGATTCGTATATTTTCTCGTATAGAAAGATGAAACAAATAATTATCCTGTGAAACATACGCAATATGTTCCATTATCTGCGAAAGCGGTATGTTCTGCACATCGACACCGCCTATTTTCACGGTTCCGCTTCCCGCATTCCAAAAAGACGCAATGAGTCTGGCGACAGTGGATTTGCCCGATCCCGACGGTCCGACCAAAGCCGTCATTTCATTTTCATTCGCTTCAAAGGAAATGCTGTGTAAAACCTCTGTATCCTTGTAAGAGAAAGAGACGTTGGAAAATTCTATTTTTTCTCCTTTAAGCTGTACTCGTTTTACCGGGCGTTCCATTTCTTCCGTATCCAAAAGGCTTCCGATTTCTTTTACGGTGGCATCTACCATAGCAAGGCTGTCTGTATATCGCAATGCCTGAATAAGCGGAGCAATCAAGCCCAATGATAAAATAATGCAGGATATAAAACTGCCTGCGCTTATGCTTCCGCCTATATAAAACAAACTTCCGACAGGAAGAACTCCGATTAGACTTGAGGGTGCTATTGCAATACCTGCCGCATAGTACGGATTCGTCTTTTTGAACCATTCCGATTTAGAATTTTCATTCTCCTTTACCGCCTCTGCATATTTGCGATAAGAATCGCTACTTTGATTAAAAGCCTTAACCACTTCGATTCCGCCTATATATTCAACCGTAGCGGCATCCATAGCTTTTGCGGCTTTAATAACTCTGTCATAACGCTTCTCATAATCTTTCATCATTCCCATATAACAGAGCATTCCGACAGGAAAGGTTGCAAGAGCAATAAGTGCCAGCCTCCAATCAAGGAACATGAAATAAATCAACATTAAGACAGGAATCATAATATTTGCTGTTAATTCCGGTATCATGTGAGCAAGGGGTAACTCCAGTTTTTCAACCGTATCTACAAGCATCGTTTTGAATTTTCCTGACGGGGTATCCAAGACAAATCCCATGGGCACTCGTGACAACTTTTTCGTAAGTGCAGTACGAATATTTTTTAGTATAGTAAATGCGGCTTTGTGAGACCGCACCGTAGATACAGTTGATAGACCAAGCTGCAAAAGGTACCCCAAAAGAGCAATTACTGCCATCGGCATGATTGATTTCAAGCTGTAATCGCCGGCGCATATTTGAATAATAATGCGTGAAACTGCAATATACGGGACGATTCCAAACCCTGCACCAAGAACGGCAAAAACAACCGAACTTAAAAGCAAGCCTTTACATGATCCGGCAAACTCAAATAAGCGATGCAATGTGTTTTTGTTCTTCTTATTCTTCATTTCGATCTCCTTCTGCTAAAATATATTTTTCGATATTTTTCTTTTCTTCACCTCTCAAATCGGCAATTATTTTACCGCCTGACAAAAGCAAAACTCTGGAACATATTGTTTTTATAAATTCAATGTCGTGTGTAATAATGAGCAGGATTTTTTCCTGTTCAGAAAGTCTCTCTACCATCGTTCCTACTTCCCGCATGCTTTTTAAGTCAAGCCCACTGGTCGGTTCATCGAAAATAAGAATTTCTTTATCACAAAGCAAGCTGATTGCCACTGCCAACCTCTGTTTTTGTCCTCCTGAAAGTGAAAGGGGATGTCTGTTTTTTAATTCGGAAAGAGATAAGGCCGATAAAGTTTCGTCAATAACAGACTCATCTGTTGTTTTTGTTCCGAGTGTGCATTCTGTTTCCACACAATCCGTAAAAAGTTGATGTCCGACATCCTGCATCACCATGTAAGATTTTTTAATACGCGCTTTTGCAGACAAACTCCTGCCGTCTACAAAAATATTTCCCGATTTTTGTTTTATCAGTCCGCATATCGTGCGTGCCAGTGTCGTTTTTCCTGTTCCGTTTGCGCCGGTAATTGCGACGATCTCTCCACCATTTGCGGTAAAAGAGATGTTTTGCAAGATAATCTTTTCACCATATTTGACATGAATATCTTTCAGCTCTAAGGTGTGTTGGGAAAATTTTTTATCATTGGTATTTGTTTTGATTTCAGAAAGATTTCGACACCTGAGCCCCATATTTTGTATTTGTTCAAGCGGGAGCTCGCAAAAATCCTGTATACTCATATCCTTAAAAATCTGACCCTCCTGCATTAAGATGACCCTGTCTGCAACATCTGTTAAATACCACAAGCGATGTTCTGCAATGATAATCGTTTTCCCTTGTTGTTTTATTTTTTCTATCAGTTTTTTCAGTTCAAGCACGGAATGAAAATCCAGATTTGAGGACGGTTCATCCAATACAAAAATATCCGGATTCGTGGCATACACAGACGCAAATGCAATTTTTTGTTTTTCCCCTCCGGAAAGTTCAAAAATGCTGCATCCTTTTAATTTTTCTATATGCAAATCTTTAGTAATCCTTTCAAGCTGCTGTTTTAATTCTTTCATCTCCAGCATTCTGTTTTCCAGTCCGAAAACAATTTCACTATCTGTATCTGTGTTGAAAAATTGTGTTCTCGGATTTTGAAAAACCGTGCCGACACTATCGGAAAGAGTTGAAATTTCGGTCTCGGCAACATTCATTCCTTTTACAGTTACTTTGCCTGAAAGTTTTCCTTCAAAAAAATGAGGAATCAGCCCGTTTACCAATCTGGTAAGAGTCGTTTTTCCGCATCCTGATGCACCGCACAAGAGAACACATTGTCCTTTTGGAATATTTAAGTGTAATTCCCGTAAAGAAGCTTTTTCCATATCCTTGTAGGAAAAAGAAAGTTTTATAAATTCAATCAAGGGAATACACCTCCTCGTAAAAAATCAAAAAATATCATGCAAATAATCCCTATATAGATTGTTACAATCAGAGCATCATGGATTGAAAAACAAACTTTTTCCATACAGCTGCGCCTTCCGACATGATCTATTCCTCTTGTAATTGCGGCTTGTGTGATTTCATCAGAGATTTTAGAAGCAGATACCAGCATGGGTACATATACATACTCCATTATTTTGACCGGATGGCGTAAAAATCCTGTAAAAGAAGCGGTTATCCCTCGAAGAGCCATGGCGTCCTTAATATAGTTCCATTCCTCAGCCATTGTCGGAAAGTATCGCAATGTAACAGAAAGTGCAATAGTGAAACCTTTAGGCAAATGCAATCGACTGAATGCAGCTAAAAAAGCACTGACCTTTGTAGTTTGTATTAAAAATGTGCCGAGCATAAAACAAGGAATAAGTTTTCTTATATAGACATCAAACATATATATGATGCCTCCGATCGTAACAGGTAATTTTGATATAACAAAAAGCTGTACCATCAATAACACAATAAAGAGAATTCCGTATTTTGAAGCAGTACGGAACTCTTTCGCCTGTAAGAGCAATAATATAGGGATTGCTGTAAAAAGGCATTCTATAACGATACTTTCATTCAGAAACACGGAAATACTTGTTATTGATAAAATCAGCAGCTTTGTTCTGGGATCTAAAGCCATTTATATAATCCCCACTTTTTCAAAATGTTTTTTCAATAATTTTTTACCTATAAGGCCTCCGATTATGGCACAAATAATTGTCCCCAAAATCATTAAGGGGATAACCCACCAATTTATTCTAATAGCATTGATGATTCCTTCAAAAGAAGAAACATCTCCTTTTCTACGCATGAATTCATCAAACTGTGCAGGCATGATAGCCATGGGAATATAGGCTCCCATTGGAGACAGCGCAAACACGCAATAGGCAAGTAAATTTCTTCTGAATGATTTGAAATTTCCTGATTGGCAAATAAAGTCCGCAATAAATCCAAATACGATGAAAAATACCGACATCATCCAAAACATACCGGTAACAAATAACAAGATTCCGGCAAGTATACCAAGTATGGAAAGTGATCCGCGCTTCGGTATTTTAGCGGTGTATAACATAAAAACACTGCCCGCAAATAAAGCTACTATCATCGGCATAAACGGAAAAGTGACAGGTGTCATTTGTGCGATACCGCCTATAACAAATGCAATAACAAAATAAATAAGTGAAAAAACGCCTATGGAAATATAATCTCTTGTTAGTAATATATTTTCTCTATTTTTCATAATAATCTATATCCTTTCTAAATATAGTTGTTAGCCTTTGCTAACCTTGCGTGAAAATTTTACGCTTTATTTAAACCTTAAAAGTCCATCCCATCCCGAATTAAAAAAAACTGCAAGCTCTTTAACATATTTAATGGCTTGTTCTCTTGTCATATCATGCACAATCGTTTCAAAAACAGCTGTAAAATATGCACTGGTAATCATGTGATGTAAATCATGACTGACGTTTCCTGCCATTTTGCCTTTTTCTTTAAGAATAGCGTAATATTTTTCCGTACGGGATACTTCCAATTCTACAAGTTCATGAATATAATCTTCGTATTTTGTGCCTTCAGAACAGCAAATTACAAGCTTGAATTCTTCAAAATAATCATAAATATAATTCACAAAATGCAAAAGATATTTTGTAGACAGCTCTCTGCTTTCTAAAGTTTTATTTTCTGGAATTAAATCAAAATGTGCATCTTGTGCAGCTTTGAACTGTTCTATTAACCCATCAGCTACATCAGAAACAATAGCTTCAAATAAGGCCGCTTTATTAGGATAGTAACCATAAAAAGCACCTTTCGTAAATCCTGCTTCCTCGACAATTATTCTAAGTGAAGCATCCTTAAATCCTTTTTTTA
The DNA here is from genome assembly GCF_036323475.1 of Solobacterium moorei. Lineage (GTDB taxonomy): Bacteria > Bacillota_I > Bacilli_A > Erysipelotrichales > Erysipelotrichaceae > Bulleidia > Bulleidia moorei. Next base: position 2,074,385 of record NZ_AP028934.1, on the reverse strand, counting down.
AAAATTCTTTCTTGCCGACTGCCAATATTTTCTTTTGAGTCTCAGAAATAGTCATTTAAACACCTCCATCAACAATATACCATCGGTATATACCATCAGTATATACCGATGGTATATTGTTGTCAATAGTTTTTTTACATTCATAATAATATTCACATTTTTTCAATTTCCTGTTTGAAATTTACTCTAAAAATTAAATCATACGAGAACAAATTAAACTTATAATGCTAATGTTATCTTTAATCCAGAACTTTTTGAGCCTTAAAACAAAGAAATGTTTATTATGAATGTAAACTATTGCAAAATAATAAAGAATTACAAAAGTCCTTCGATTGGAATTATTCACCATATAAATCAACAAATCTGCGTTCTTCTATGGAGAGAAATATTTTAAAATTAATACAAAACCTATGATATAAATACAGCTAAAGGAATTGATTTATGGTATAATACAAATGTAATACTTAATAAAAGCTTAACGCTTGCTACCCTAATCATTCTTTTGTAGCAAGCACAGTAAGTGTACGGACACTTACGGAAAATTGACGAAGCAGCCCTTGGGGATCTGCTTCTTTTTTTATCAATTTTTAGCTTGTTAGGGAGAACCCTAAGACCCCTAAATACATTCAAAGGAGGAACTGACTATGGTAAATAGATTAAGAAACGAAAGACTTGAAATTAAACTAACTGAAGAAGAAAAGGCTCTTTTTGAAGAGAAAAAAAGACTTGCGAAGTGTAGAAACATGAGCCATTTCATCCGCAAATGCGTTTTGGAAAAGGAAATTTATCAAGTGGATTTAGAGCCTTTCAGAGATTTACAAGGCTTACTTTCTAATGCAACAAACAACATCAATCAGATTGCAAAGCGAGTAAATTCGACAGGTGTAATCTACAAAGAGGACATCAGTGATATAAAAAAAGAGATTGAACATTTCTCAAAAGAGCTGTGGCAAATTCATTCACTACTTCTGAAAAGAACATCTGAAACGGAAGGTGAATAATAATGGCTATTACAAAAATACACCCAATAAAATCGACTCTTAATCTTGCTATCGACTACATTGTAAATGGAGATAAAACAGACGAGCAGCTTTTAGTAAGCACTCATAAATGCCACGAATCAACTGCTCACACTCAGTTTTTAAGGACACGAAATGACGCAGGAACAAAAGGAACCGTTCTTGCAAGACATCTCATTCAATCCTTTTTACCGGGAGAAACAAGCCCTGAATTGGCTCACCAGATTGGTATGGAGCTGTGTAAAAAGATACTCAAAGATGAGTACGAATTTGTCTTATCTACTCACGTAGATAAGGGGCATATCCACAATCACATCATCTTCAATAATGTAAATATGGTAACAGGTAGGTGCTACCAGTCTAACAAGAAAAGCTACCACCAAATCCGTTATCAGAGTGATAAACTCTGCAAAGAAAATAGCCTATCTGTCATTGACGAGTTTTACGAAAGCTATAAGAAAAAATATAAGATTAACGGTAAATCTTGGTATGAAAACGAACAGGCAAAGCATGGGACTTCTTGGAAAAGCAGGCTTCAATTTGACATTGACAGAATGATAAAACAGTCAAAGGACTGGGACGAATTTTTAAAGAAGATGGCTGATCTTGGCTATGAAATCAAATACGGTAAGCACATTGCTTTTAAGCCAAAAGATAAGGCGAGATTTACAAGGACTAAAACAATCGGAGAAGATTATACCGAAGAAAGATTAAAAGAACGAATTGCAGAAAGAGAGTTTATCAAGACTCCTGCCGTCAAAAAACGCATCGGCAATGTTATTGACATGAACACAAATGTTAAAGTAAAAGAAAGCAAAGGCTACGAATATTGGGCAACCAAACATAACCTTAATACAATGGCTGAGTCTGTTATCTTTCTCAGAGAACAAGGTATTAAATCCGTTAAGCAACTTGATGAGTACATCCAAAAAGCAGCCGATGAAAGGCAAAATATACAAGAGAAAATCAAGGCTATTGATAAGGAAATGCAGAAGCTTTCCACCACTATGGAGCAAGTTCATACCGTTAAAAAGTACAGAGCGTGCTACAAGGAATATACTGCTAATCCGTCTGACAAGGCATTTTTTGAAGAGTACAAAGCTCAGATTACCCTATATGAAAATGCTCTCTCAGAGCTTAAAAAATCCTATTCCAAGCTCCCAAATTCAAAGGATATTTTAGCTGAGCTTGATAAATTACAAGAAAAAAAGAACACCCTTATGCAAGAGTATTCTTCCTCAAAATCCACTATGGACGAGCTTTATAAGATACGAAAAAATTACGGAATTTATATGGGTAAGGAGATGGAGAGATAATCTTTATCTCCTTTTTTCGCAAATAAAAAAGAGCCGGTGCAGTCCTAAGACCACACCGACCGTAAATTTATCTCTCAGTTTCTTTGCTTGCTTCTTTCTTTTCTTTCGGCTTTTCCTTATCTTCAGCCTGATATTTTTTGATAGCCCCAAGTACAGATTCTTTCTTTTCTTCTTGTCCTTTCATTTGTTCCTTTGCCTTTAACAGCTTTGAAGAAAGTATTCTGATATTGTTATGCTCCTTGCCGTTATCATCAATGGAAGTTCTGATTTGTCCAAAGAGCTTAACAAAATCCCCCTGTTTAAAATCCTTTGGCATATCACTCTTTTCTCCATAAGCGGAGCAGTTGTGATATACCTTATTTCCATCATCATCTTTAGAAACAACAGAGAAATTTGCCACCTTAAAGGCTTCTCCGTTCTTATTTTCCCTTTCAACTAAATCGACTTCCCCTACAATATTGCCAACGATATTGATAAGATTATCCTTTTCTTCCTGAACATAAGGAAGGTCTTTTATCTTCCCCTGTTCCCTTAAATCCTCAATCATATAGTCAAATTCCTCATGCAGCAAATTAAGGCTGTCATTGTCCATATAAGCGTCATAGAGCTTATCTAAGGCACTTTCATCATTGATACCTTTTTCCATGCTTATAATCGCTTTTACAAAGTCCTTATGGTTATCATTTACCATATCTTCTATCTGATTTCTCATTGTTTTGTAATCCATGTTTTTATCTCCTTTCATGGCAAAAGGGAGGTTCCCCTCCCCTTATCTTAAAAATTCCTGTTCTTTTGTTTTTTGCTTTTCTTCTGTTTTACTTTCATTTTGATAAGCTCTTATCTGTCCTAAAATAGATGGCTTATCCTCTGATTTTTGTGCAGTTTCTTCTTTGCAATGAAGATTGTCCTCCACATCATAGGTTGACTCAAAATAATCACTGTCCTTAAAGTCATTGTCATATCTATCAGGAATGCCATCATTATCGAGGTCTTTAGAGAGCGGATCATAGAAGTTACCCTCATCATCAATATCAAGTCCTGTTGCTGCTCTTAAATCTTCGGAATCAACATAAACCAAATCGCTAAAAGAGGACATTTCTATTTCATTTTTCATATTCCTTAGAGCTTCATTTTCTCCCTTGTTTTCATAGTCGAAGCTCTCTGTTTTGATTGGAGTATCATCAATATACTGTGTCCATGTTTTAGCTTCTAAATTAAGCTCATATTGGATGCCGTGTCTTTCGTCAGGTGTATTGGTATAGGCGATGCCAATGTGCTTTAAGTCAGGATATAGAGTATTAAATTCATCATAACTGTGGTTTTCTTCATATTCTCTGTTGCAAAAGTCTATGATAGCTCTTTTTACATCTTCCACAAGAGGATTGTCATTTCTCTTTTCTTCCACTTCTCCCATATCAAGGAGCTTATTCAGTTCTGCAAGTCTTAACACCTTAGTTTTCAGCTCATCAGCTTTTTCAAAAGGCTTTTTGAGTTCTTCTTTGGCATTTTCCAGTTGTTCCTTTGTGCTGATAAGTTTTTCTTCAAGCCTCTTTAATTTCTCAGGCATTTTCTCAAGAGCGTTATCAAGTCTTGTAATGTTACCGTCCGCACTTGTTCCAAGCTCTCCTGAATGCTTTGCAGCACCGTTTAGGCTAAAGTTATGTTCATTGGTAAAGAAGTTATAGCTTACCTCTAAATCCATATTTCTATACTTGCCTATAATCTTGCTTTCATTGATTTTAACCTTTGAAATTGCTTCAAGCAGTCTTTCTCCGGCTAATTTCTTGTCGGTAATCTTTTCTCCCGCAATTGTAATGGAAGTAAACTTTTCCTCACCTTCCGCTTTTGGCTCTACATCGGATATATCTTTCTTAACAGCTTCTATGAGCTTTTCCGTTCTTGCGATTTCTTCAGGATAATTTTTCGCCACCTTATCCTCTAATCTGAAACGGTTAGACTTATAGTTTGCTTCAAGCATTTTTAGTTTCGTAACTTCGTTGTCCAAATCCATCTTCTCTTTAATCTTCGGATCACCTGTGGCAAGAGCTTTAATTTCTGCATAGTTTAATGAACTTTCGTCCACATCTTCTGCAACTCTGACAGGTGTTTTACTTGTCATAATCTGTGAAATGAACTTCTGCTTATTTTCTATCGTCTGGTCGAGTAGGTCGGGGATATTACTATCCCTTTCCCCTCTAAGAACCGTGCATGAGAGTTTCCCCTCACACGGCTCAAGTTTTTATAAGCCCTAATTAAAGAGCCAGCGTGTTTTCTTCATCATTTATATGCAATTTTCTATGACACCAAGGGTGTACTAAAGTTTTAAGGGTAATGTTATTTTGAATTGTTTGATGTACTCTAAAGTCTGTATCAATAGTTATTTTCTCTCCACAAACAGGGCATATTCCATCTTGCGTTTTATACAGTCTATTTATAACTGTACGTCCTTTAAGTTCGTTTCGTATTTTTAACTCTTCTCTTTCTTCAAAGTATATTTGCCAATTTTCATCAAATGGATTTGCTTCAGCTTGTATCTTGGTAAATCTTTTAATATCAGTGTCTGTAGCATATTTAAGACGAAGATAGTATTTATCGCCATTTTCCATTCTGTCTCCAGTTGCTACACTGAAAGTCCAAGTTCTATTTCCAATCGTATGGAAATACTTTTTAGCTATCCATTTTCTACCTTTCTTAGGATGTCTACGAACGCACCAGGTCCACAAGCTTTTATATATTTCATAATCAAGTTTTTCAAAGGCTTTAGATGAAACATTATATTTCTGATAGTTTATCCAACCTATAATAATTGGATTTAATTTTCTAATCAGAATTTCTTGTTTCATTGACGGATTATCTTTTATGATTTGTCTTATTTTATCAACAATAGCCTTGAAGTTCTTTTCGGATGGTTTTGTTAGTAATTTATCTTTATACATCCTAATATTAACTCCAAGAAAATCGAAACCGTCATTTATGTGTGTTATGAGTGTCTTTTCCTCTGATAATTCTAAACCTCTTTCAGCCAAGAATTTTACAATGATTGGCTTTACACCATTTTCAAGCAATTCTGCACTTTCCCCTGTAACGATAAAATCATCTGCATATCTGACAAAATTAACTTTTGGGAAATATGCTTTCTTATTTACTGTTCTTCTATGGTATTTCTCTTTGATTGCTTTTTCTAAACCATCTAATACCATATTGGAAATAATAGGTGATATTGGTGAGCCTTGGGGACTTCCTGTTTCTGTTGGAAATAGTTTTTGTTTTTCTATATATCCACACTCAAGCCAGAGTTTTAATAATTTCTTGTTCATTGGGATATTATTCATTATCCATTCGTGGCTAATATTATCAAAGCAACCTTTTATATCTCCTTCAAGCACCCATTTTGCAGATTTCTTTTTATTTAGAGATGTAAAGCATTGCTCAATAGCATCCTGCGTACACCTTTTAGCTCTAAATCCATAAGAGTTAAAATCAGCTGTTGTTTCTGCAATAGGTTCAAGTGCAAATTTATATAGTGTTTGCATTGCTCTGTCTGTCATTGTAGGAATGCTAAGAGGTCTTTTCTTACCATTTTTCTTTGGTATATACACTCTTTTAAGAGGTTTAGGTTTATATCCTCTTAAGTTTAACTTTCCTATTGCATTATACTTTGCCTGTGGTGTTAGCCATAGTTCGCCGTCAACACCACTTGTTTTCTTGCCTTGGTTTTCAGTTACCCTCTTAATAGCCAAGGCTTTTGCATAAAATGAAGTTGTGAGTAAATGCTGTAAAGATTTTACCTTTCCGTATTTACTCATTTTCCACGCTTTCACAATACGCATTTGTAGTTTTTTAACATAGCTTTCTGCTACTGAAAAATCTATACTTTCCCAGTCTTTAGCTCTGTTAGTAGTAGCACACATTTTACTGTTCATTTGCTTTCTCCTTTCAAAAATTCTACAAGTTCTCTTGTGATTAAAAACCAAATGGAAGTCTGCACTCTTTCAAGTTAGGGCAAATTTTGAACCCCTATCCATCTCATTACAAGATGGCGTTCGCTTTTTCCATTATCCTTTACCTGCACCATTATCAGCATTTCTTACGATTTGCCTTGCCTTTTGGCAACGGTACAGGCTTACCATGTTCCACTTAATTAACATTGATAACTTAGGCTCTACCTCTCTGCCGGTAGTCATTTTGTCCGTGTAATCCCACTGTGGAAAGGATTATCCGACTACGCACCATTTTGGTTCAGGCTTGTCAGCAACTTTAGCCTGTTCGCCTTAACGGCATTTATCAGTAGTTCACATATGTTAGCCATATTATCAAGCCTTGCTCCCTAACCGCCTTGTTGCTGGCAGTTTCGGTATTCCCTCACGGTTCAACCTCAAGTAGGGCTACTTTAATATCGGCTTACCACACCTGAGTGCAGTCGATACTTGGCTCAACTAACGGAATAGTTGGTTTGGTCATTATGCCAAACAGTTAAATTAAGCGACTTCATGTCGCACCCATAAATAGGCATCAAAGGTATTCTCTGTAACATAACGATAAATATTCACTTTCTCATTTTCGTTTCCCTGTCTTACGATTCTGCCCGCACGCTGCTCCAAATCGGCAGGACGCCAAGGCACATCGAGGTCATGCAAAGCAATCAGCTTGTTTTGCACATTCGTTCCGGCTCCCATCTTCTGCGTTGAACCCATTAAGATACGGATTTCTCCTTTTCTTACTTTCGCAAAGAGTTCATCTTTTTGCTTATCGGAATTAGCTTCATGGATAAAGGCAATTTCTTCTTTAGGTATGCCCATTGCCACAAGTTTTTCTCTAATATCATCATAGATGTTAAATTCTACATCTCCTTTTGGAGTGGACATATCGGAAAAAAGTAGCTGTGTTGACCTGTTTTCTTTTGTCTTATCCCAAATGGCAAAGACATTCTTTACACATACATTGACCTTGCTATCAGGATTATCAGGAAGCAGGGGATTGATTAAACGCTGATCTAAGGCAAGTTTCTTACCGTCATTGGTAATTTTAAGCATATTATCTTCATCAGGCTCTACAACCCTATTTCTGACATCATCCGCTCTTTTAGAAAGGCTCTTTAGGATTTCCTTTTGTTCTTCAGAAGGCACCGTCTTAATAACTTCATAGTTAGCTTCAGGTGTAGGAAGGTTAAGCATATCCGCAGTTTGAATATCTGCAACTTCCTTAAACATCGACATCAACTCAGGCAAGTTATAGAACTTTGAAAATCTCGTTTTCACCCTATATCCTGTACCTTCAGGAGATAATTCAAAAGAGCTTTGTGTTTCTCCAAAAGTGGAAGCCCAAGAGTCAAAATGCTCCAGTCCATTCTTTTTAAGGCTCTCATACTGAAGATATCTTTGCATGGTATAAAGCTCTGTCATAGAGTTACTGACAGGCGTTCCTGTGGCAAAGACAATACCTTTTCCACCTGTCATTTCATCCATGTAACGGCATTTCATAAACATATCGGAGGACTTAAAGGCTTCTGACTGCCCGATACCTGCAACATTACGCATTTTTGTATAGAGATAAAGGTTCTTGTAATTATGTGCCTCGTCAACAAAGAGCTTATCAACTCCCAGTTCCTCAAAGGTAATCACATCGTCTTTCTTAAAATCATCATTTAATTTCTCAAGCCTTGTTTCCAGTTTTTTCTTTGTCTTTTCAAGCTGTTTTACTGTAAAGTTTTGATTTCTGTCATGCTTGTATTCTTCTACATATTTTACGATTTCATCAATCTGATCTTGGATGTGCTTCTCCTGATATTCCTTTGACATGGGGATTTTTTCAAACTGCGTATGTCCGATTACAACCGCATCGTATTCCCCTGTGGCAATCTTCCCGATAAATCTCTTTCTGTTTTTAGGTTCAAAGTCTTTCTTATCAGCCACCATAATGTTAGCCGACGGATATAGCTGCATAAACTCACGACCGATTTGCCCTGTTAAGTGATTTGGGACAACAAACAATGACTTACTGCACATTCCAAGCCTTTTACTTTCCATTGCGGAAGCCACCATTTCAAAGGTCTTTCCACTTCCTACTACATGGGCAAGCAAGGTATTTCCTCCATAAAGGCTTCTTGCTATGGCATTTCTTTGATGAGGTCTTAAATCAATTTCCGTATTCATTCCCTCAAAGGAAAGATTGCTTCCGTCATATTCTCTATTGCGGATGGAATTAAAACGCTCGTTATACAGTTTTACAAGACGGTTTCTTCTCTCCTGATCGTTAAATATCCAGTTTTTAAACTCTTCTTTTAATAGCTCCTGCTTTTGTCCTGCAAGCATGGTTTCTTTTTTATTTAAGACAGAAGTTTTAGAGCCATCCGGATTTACAATCTGGTCAAATACCTTTGTTTCTTTCAGATTTAAGGCATCTTCAATCAGCTTATAGGCGTTTACCCTTGATGTACCAAAGGTCATCTCAGCAAGGTCATTTCCTCTGTCCCTGCTTTTTCCTTCTACATTCCATTCACTTGTGAGATTTGAAAATTTAACCTTAATATCCCATTTGGCATACCCCGGAGTTTTTAGCGTTTCAAAGATGAATTTCTCAATATCTTTAATCGGTATCCAAGTTGCACCAAGACGCACATTGATTTCACTTGCTTCAAGTTCCTTTGGAAGAACTTTTGTAAGCTCTGCTTTTTGATATTCCAAACGGTTCATTTCATAGCTTATCAGCTCTTTTTCTTTTCCATTTTCTTCATAGCCAAGATAAGGGAGTTCTCTTTCCGTTTGTCTTAGCTTTGATAAGTAGCTGTCTACTATGGCAATCTTGTCCCTGATATTCCCACTTAAATATTCATCTTTTGTTACATAGCCATACTTATAGGAATTGCTGCCATTTGCACAAGCAAAAGGTAAATCCCCATCCTCCAAGTTAAAGGAAAGTGGTCTGTAAAAGTTTTGTTCTTCTCTAATATTTAGGTAGATTTCCCCTCGAAGCTCCTCAATTAAAGTTGGTCTGTCTTTTCCGGTAAGACTTCCCATATAGTCAAAGTCCACATAACCTTTTTCAGATACCGATAAAACAAGAGCTTCTAAAGAAGTATCCACATGGTCTATGACTTTGGCTTTTGTAATGGTTCTTTTGGAGAAAATATCTCCCTTTGCCTTAAAGTTTTCTTCTTCATCAAGGATTTCAATGGACGATACCAAAGGGAAGTTGCTGTCCTCTTTCAAGGCTCTGGTATTACTTAGGTTATTTACAAAGCCATGTTTCTTTGAAAAATTGTCATATACTTCATTTAGTTTTTCCTGTGAAGCCTTAATTTCTTCTTCGTTAAAATCTTCTTTCTGCTTGTAAATCACATCTTTTAAGGCAGCATTCAGCTCAAGGTAATCCTTGATTTTTTCTTTATTCTTGTCTGATACTTCCTTTTTGATAAAAAGTGAGTTTTCTCTGTAATAGACTTCATCATCAATTAAGGTATAAGAGAAGTTTTTTACATCATCAGTTGCAGGGATAGAAGTTATTTCATCATCAAGTAGCTCTATTTCTTCATACTTGGCATCTTTTGAAATTCTTTCTCCTGCAATCTTGATACGATCCTTTAATGACTCCATGTTGTTTTCTTGCCCTAAAAAGGCTATCGGCTCACAGGTTAGAGTTTTTCCAAATCGACCACTTACCTCACGCATAGAACCAAGCACCTGCTCAGGATGATCGACAAAGTATTTGTTATATGAAAGTCCGTTTTCATCTTCCGCAAGGTGTATCCAATCTTCATCTCGCTCCAATACGCTATCTCTTTTCTTTAGGAAGATAATATCTGAAGTTACTTCTGTTCCTGCAACACCCTTAAAGGTATCGTTTGGAAGTCTGATTGCCCCTAAAAATTCGGATCTTGCTGCAAGATAGCGTCTTACACTTTCATCTTTTTTATCCATTGTTCCAGATGATGTAATAAAGGCGATAACCCCGCCATTTCTTACCTTGTCAATGGACTTGGCAAAGAAATAATCGTGAATAAGAAAGTTATTTCGGTTATATTCTCTATCATTTACCTTGTACTCTCCAAAGGGAACATTTCCGATTGCTACATCAAAGAAGTTATTGGAGAATCCCGTTTCTTCAAGTCCCTTAACCTGTATATCACTTTCAGGGTATAGCAGCTTTCCAATACGACCGCTTACCGAATCAAGCTCTACGCCATAAAACTTTGACTTATTCATTTCATCAGGTAGATTTCCGATAAAGTTCCCAACACCCATTGACGGTTCAAGGATATTTCCCTGTTTAAATCCCATACCTGAAAGCGTCTTATATATTCCGTCAATGACAGTTTTTGGTGTGTAAAAACTCGTTAGAGTCGATTCTCTTGCAGCTTCATATTCTGATGATGATAAATTTTCTTTTAAGAAAGCTCTTGCTTCTTTCCACTGTCCTTCTTTACTTTCATCAAAGACATCAGATAGTCCACCCCAACCTACATATTTTGCTAAAACTTCCTGAGCTGTAATATCAAGCTCTCGTTCTCCGCTTTCCACCCTGTTAAGCATAGAGATAGCTTCAAGGTTATTGTTTAATCTCTCGCTTGGAGATAACTTTTGAGGAAGAGTTTCTTCTGTAATCTTGAAATTGTGAGCTTCATTGTTCTTTATTTCTATTTCCTCAAAAGTCTTTTCGGGCTTTGCATTGGTAAGATTTTCAAAGATTTTATCAAGCTCACTTTCTTTGTAATAAGGAATAACATCGGAGCCTGTAATCATACCTCCAAGATACTCTGTATTATCCTTAACCGTTACGGTCTTTAGGTTATTTCCCATATCATCAAATCTTGTGATGGTACAGTCTTTTCCCTTATATTTCACTTCATCACCGATGATAAAGTCAGGTCTTTCAAAACTTACTTGTTTTAATAAATCCTCATTATCTGCAAAGGCTACAATCGGTATTTGATGATTACCTTGTCTTATAGGATCAAGCCATAAATCATTTCTTCCTGTGATTTGATTTTTAGAGATCTCTCTTACTTTGTACTCCTCATGATTAAAATAGACGGTATCGCCTTCTTTAACTGCAAACTCATCTGAAAAACTTTCCTCTTTTTCATTAAGCTCTACTTCTTCTCTTTCCTTTAGATAATCAAATAAGGTAGCTTGAACTGTGTCAGCCCTTCTAACTTCTTCTGTTTCTTCAGGTGCTTCAAGCTCTACTTTATCTTCAAAGCTAAGTTCTCCATTAAAGGCAGACTGAAGCTCCTGCTCATCCATCTGCTTTTTAAGTTCACTGTCTTTAAGTTCTCTAAAGGTCTTTGGAAAATCCTCTAAAACAAGTCTTTGGGCATTTAATTCCTTTAACTCCTCAAGATTAAAATATCCCCATTCCGGTTCGATACCTAAAACAAGTCCAAAAGCATCTTTACTTTCCCTGTCATATTCCGTCATATACCAAGTCCAGTTACTTCTAAATGGAATAATGTATGCTGCATGAACCTGTTTGTCTGCTAAGGCTACATCTTCCTGTGAATAAAGCTCAGGCACTCGCTCAAGCATTTCATCAGTCATTAGATTATTTGGATCGTCTTTAGAGTAATAACTTGATTCTTTTTGTTCTTCTATCTCTACCTTGCTTTCAATATTTTTTTCTTCAATATAAAGATTTTTAGAAAGCAGCTCATCTATATGCTTTGCTACATTTGACCATGTAAGAAATACATCGTTACAATGATTCTTCTGTAATTTAAGTCCCTTTGCATCGTGCCATTCATCACTTCCCTTTGCTCCTGAAACAGCATGAGAATGACCTCCGATTCCATACTCATCTTTTAAGAAATTTGCTTTTTCCTGCAAGGTATGATTTTCTTTGAAAAACTTAGTAATTCGCTCTTTTCCTTTATCGACTCCACTTCCTCTTGAAATCGTAGCAAGAACTTCATCTTCTGTAATAAAGCCTTGTACCTTTGGAAGTTCGGTAAGATTAGAGGCATATTCCTTTCTCGGAAGTTCAAGCTCCTGTAATTTCTGATAAAGGCTATCTACCTTGTGATAGTGAAACCTTAGTACATCTTTGTTTTCTTTGTATCCTGCTAAAAAACGGCTGTATTCGGAAATAACATTTTTTAGATAGTCAGGATTTTTAAGAGCTTCCGATAACTGTCTTGTTTCTTTCGGAAAGCCACCACCTCTTTCTATAAAATCAAAATAGCCTTGTGCTTTCCCTTTTTCACTTAAATCGTGATATAGATACCATAGCGATTCTGACACTCTATCTCTTTCATAGTCCTGTGCTTCTAAAAGCTCTACATTTGTAGCAAACTCTCCTGTTTCTAAAAGCTCACTGATTCTTCTTGCAGCATTGCTCCAGCTTAAAATTTGTGTCATATCTTCTCTTGCAGAAGTTCCATAAGCTAAATGAATGCCTTTATCCGAATACCAGGAAGATACTTCTCTTTCATCAATGTAAAATCCGTTTCCACCTCTAAAGGTATCTTTAAGGTATTCTCCTAATTCTTCTACTGTTTTTCCTTTGGAAAATTCAGCAATGATAGGAAGTCTTTCGCCCTCATGGTTTCCACCGTTTACAAGAATACTGTCAATATCATTTTGTGTAAGAGGTATTGTAAGTTTAATCTGTCCTGATCTGTTTTCGGGTAAAGAAAAAGAAGCCTTGTCAGCTTCTCTTATCTCTTTATCCGTATTTTCTTTTAGATTTCCACTATTTCCTTGATTGTCATTTCTTTGAGGGCTGAAATCATCGCTTTGTACTGCGGATGGCTCTCGTCCTCTATCTGCCAAGCCATCATCAGTTTCGGCTTCTCTGCTCTCATAAACTCTATCGCCTGTTTCTGAGTATCCATCAGGTGTTTTGTCAGCTTCTTCTCCTTGTATAGATCCAATAACATCTCGAAGTGGCTCTGCTCCTCGCTGTTTGAAAGATAATCCAGCCTCATCACTGCGTATGTCGGATTCGGATATTCCCTCATAAAGTCCATCTCTTCCTCTAACTGATTCAGTGTATTCTCTTTGATTTTCTCTATTATCTCGTCCGTACTCTCCATTTCGGAAAATTCGCTCGTTTTCACTAATTCTTTCCTGATCATCTCGTCGAAGTACATTTTCTTCTACCTCCTCTAATTCTTCTTTTTTTATTTTATTATATCCTGCTTCTTTACCTCTTAAAACTTCTTTTTGAAGCTCTAACTCTTTGCTTTTTTGAATGGTTGCACCAATTACTGTTCCGCTAATGTCCGATACCGTTTCTCCAATGCTCATAAGAGAAATGCTGTCAAGCATTGCAAAGTTTTCCTTTAACAGCTCCTTATCCATAGGATAGTCTAACTTAAATCTTGAAGCTACTGCATAGCTCACCGAGTCCCTTGCAAACTTGGTAAAGGATATTCTGTCCTCATCAGATATTCTAAGTTCATTCATCAAGCTATCTACTTTTTCATCTCCGTAGAGCCTACTTAAAGAAAAGATATTTTCTAAGGTGCTTTCACTTTCTTCATAGCCTTTACTTTTTATCAATTCTTTTAATACATCTCTATGAGCTTCTTTATCAAATCTCCAAAGATTTACCTCATTGACATCTCTGTTTTTGGAAACTGTCTGACTAATATCAAAGATATAGTCCACCTTTTTGTATGTGCCGTAGTCCTCTAAAATGGGAATACCCTTTTGACCTCGCATAACGGTTCTTCCGAAGCGTTCCCTCCAGTAATCAAACTTGGCACAAGCTGTCGCTTCAGGATTTTTATCATAAATACTTAACTGACTTCTAAAATCATATTTCTGATTGTTTCCGACAACCTTTAAGAGCTTCAGATATTCTGCTTCACTCTGCAGAACATCTTGTTTTATTAGTTCCAAAATGTTATGAAAATCATTTATTCGCATGTTTACCTCCTTCTTTTTTACAAACAAAAAAGGCGGTTAGATTTTACTCTAATCACCTTTGAATTCTGTGTGTTTGTTTACTTCTATTTTATCACTACCCATTTACCAGCTTTCGTAGAACCTTCTCTTTCTATGATTCCATGAGCTTTTAGGTTTCTTATATGATAGCGGACTCCATCTGCTGTAATATCTTGTATTTCTTCAGCAATTTGTTCAGCAGTAATATTTGGATTGCTCTCCATAAGTTTAACTATCTGAGCTTGAATACTACCTTTTTCTTTGGTAGTTTCTTTGGTAGTTTCTTTAGTAGTGCTACCATTAAACTCTTTCAAAAATTCAACATTGATCCCCATAACTGCATTTGTATAGTTATCTTCTTCATTCTCCGGATAAAATTTAAGCTCAGGAGAGTCATTTTCTAATAGTGCATCTTTCGCACGCCTTATGCCTGAACCGTAAGACTCTATTAAGTTAAGGGAAAAGAACATATCTTTCAGCTCTTTATTAAGATATTGCCTTCTATCAAAACTTCTATCTCTATTAAGTGCTTCGATTGTTACCGGCGGGAGTGGTCTATTATGGTTCACAAAAGAAATTCTGTCTTTGTATATATAGATACCTACATACTCAGGCGTATCATATTCCTTGTGTAAGATAGCATTTGTAGCAAGCTCCTCAAATGCTGTAAGTGGATAGTTAAATATAATTTTATGCTCGATTTTATCAGCTTCCCTTATTGTATATGAAGCCATGATATTATCTTCAAAATACTTGCTGACTTGTTTTGCTTGTATCCAAACAGGCCCATCAAATCTTTTTGATTCCATTTTATCCGTTCCGTCAATTTCTCTTATAACTTCAACATGGGCATTTGGAATAAATTTATTTGGTGTTTCTGCAAACATAAGCACAGCAAAATTCTTGGCTCTATAACCTCCGTACTCACTTTCACTTACAAGTCCCATACTCTTTGCCATATCAAGTTTGGACATCTCTCTAATATCTTTTTTCGCTCCTGTTTGAAGCAGATACTCTTTCATGTACTCATAGCTTAAGTCATCTATGGTTGCTGTATCATTGAGGTTAGAGCTAAAAGAAAAGCCTGCAAATTTCTTTAATAACTCAAATTCTTCCGTAGGGTTAGGAAGTCTTGAATCTCTCCCGACTCTGATATATCTTCCTGCCTTTAATCTAATATTTTTGTCTTTTTCTGCCTTTTCACTTGTCTGAAACGGTCCACCTGAAGTGCTTTCAACAGCAACAACGATATAATACTTATCATCAATCGTGTCTGAAATAATATGATAGGTGATTTTAGGATGAATGTTGGAAAGAAGTGATTTTAATTCATTTTCAATGCCTTCAAGTTTTGATTCTGCTATCCCTTCAATCGGTCTCTTGGGAATTGCCTTATCACCGGTTTCTTTATCATCTACTTCCTCTATACCGACAAACAACAAACCAATCTCATCGTTCATATAATTGTTGGCAAAGGCACAGGCAGTTTTTAGAATTTTATCTTTAAAATTTGCCGACTTTTTATATTCAATAAAACTGCTTTCTATATTTTGGTTTTCAAGAATGTTATGAGCCATTCTCTTTATATCTAAAAGCTGCATAATACCTCCTCTTTTCAAAAAATCTATCAATATATTATATCATTTTTAGGGCATTTTTTCCACCTTGAAATTAGTGCCATCTTACTTGATATAAGTTGAAACCACTTCTTTTATCTCATTTTCAATCGCTTTTAAAAATTTTTCCTTTGAAGATTTTCCCTTTGCAATATCCGATAACTCCATTTCCCACTTAGCGGTTGTACCTGCTGATTTAAAAGTATCTGAGACAATCGTTACAAGGCTGATTCCCTTATGTGTAGCAATAAGGTTCTTTTTATCTCTTTCTACAAATCCCTTGAAAATCAGATTTTCAATAATCCCTGCTCTTGTTGCAGGTGTTCCAAGTCCTTTTCGCTCAACCTCTACTCCTTTTTCAAGTGCATCATTTCCTGCAAGCTCCATCGCCTTTAGGAGAAGATCTTCCGTGAAATGCTTAGCTGGTTGAGTGTACTTTTCTTTTATTTCCTTGTTTTCAATGCTTAATACATCACTAATGCTCACATCAGGAAGTGCCATATCTTCATTTTTCTTAGACTTATATTCTTTAAGATATTTTGTAAAACCTTCATCTTTAATTGTCTTGCCTGAGCTTGTAAAAGCAAAGCTATCAAATTCAGCCACAATCTTCATTGCATTCTCAATTAAAGGATAGCCTACACTTGCATGTAGCTTATTTAAAATAAGTTCATATACCTTCAATTCACTTTCCGGAAGAGAAGTTAAGTCCTCATTCATACTGCTTGCTGTCGGTATAATCGCATGATGGTCTGTAACCTTTTTAGAATTAAATACCGTCTTGATACGCTCTGTGTCAAAATCATTCTTTCCTAAAATGTTATTAACCGTACTTACAATCATATCTTCCGTAAGGCATCTGCTGTCTGTTCTTGGATAGGTAATCAGTTTCTTTTCGTAAAGACTTTGAGCATAATCAAGTGTCTGCTTAGCTGAGTATCCAAAATATTTATTGCACTCTCTTTGAAGCGTCGTAAGGTCAAATGGCAGCTCAGGCTTTGTTATCTTTTCCTTTTGAATAACATCGGTAATTTCTATCTTATCGCCTACTAAATTTAAGAGCTGTTCCGCTGTTATTTCATCATCAATTCTATCTGTTGATAGTGTAAAGCCATTAAGGCTTAATTCCACTGTAAAATATTTTTCTTTCTTGAAATTGGCTATCTCATCATCTCTTTTTACAATCATTGCAAGGGTAGGTGTCTGCACTCTGCCCACACTGTAATTTTGCTTGTATAGACACGAATACAGTCTGCTTAAATTCATTCCCACAAGCCAATCTGCTATTGCTCTTGCTTGTGCAGACTCAAATAGATTATCGTAAGAACTTCCATCTTTTAGGTTATCAAAGCCCTCTTTTATGGCACTATCTTCCATTGATGAAATCCAAAGACGCTTCATCTTCTTTTTACAATTTGCCTGATTATATACAAGCCTGAAGATGGATTCTCCTTCACGCCCTGCATCGCAGGCATTTATCACGATGTCTATATCCTTATCATTCATCAGCTTTTTAAGAATCGTAAATTGTTTCTTTGTGGACTTTGCAATCTCATACTTATATTCCTTTGGAATAATCGGTAAATCCGCCATATTCCACTTAGCATACTTTTCATCATAGCTTTCCGGATTTGCCATTTTAATTAAATGTCCAACACACCAGCTTACCTTATATCCGTTTCCTTCATAATATCCGTCTTTCTTCTTTGTTGCTCCGATCACTTTTGCAATAGAAATTGCAACACTTGGCTTTTCAGCAATTACTAAATTCATCTATTTTTTCCTCCTGTTTTTCAAAATAATAGGGCGGAAGATGTTACTCTCCCGCCCTGTCTTTTGCACCAAATATTGTATAGTTTTGGGTGCAAATTTATTCCAATTCATCTTCTTTATCTTCTGTTTCTGTTTCATCTACTTCATTTTCACTTTCTTCTGCCTCTGAAAAGAAATCATCATCTTCCTCCTCAAAGCCTTCAAGCTCCTTATCTTCTTTTTTCTTAACGACCTTGAAATAATATCCTGCACCTAATGCTCCTGCTACTACAAGAATGAGAATTAAGTAGGTTCCCATATTGCTGCTTTCTTCCTTTTTTACTGGCTTAGGTTCTTCTTTTTCAGGTTCTTCCTTTTTAATTTCCTGTTTCGGAGCTTCTTTCTTTTCAACCATATTGAGAAGATCATCTTCTGATACTTCTGTTAGGAGCATGACATTCTCGCTATCCTCATCGTGATTGATGATTAGATGGAAAGTCTTGCCATTCTTAGTAGTAAAGGTAACAAACTGTCTTGCGTCCGCTGAATACATGTCCGTTTCTTTCTTATCACTGCTATCTCCATGATGAATCGGATAATCCTTGTTCGCATTATCCTTATTTTCCGTAACAGTTCCTCGTGCCTTTGATGGAGCAGAAGCAACTCCTTTATTGGTATTTACATTCTTACTTGAACCATCCATAGAGGAATCCTGACCGCTGTTATTGGCAGGCTGTTTCGGTGTCAGCTTATTGGGATAACGAACTTCTTTTTCTTTTCCATCGGTCTTGTCAACATTTGTGTCCTTTGTAATCTTTCCTGTATTATCCTGTGATGATGAGCCTTTACCCGTATCACTTACAGATGTTTGAGGAAAGTTTCCTGTTCCTGTTTTCATTCCGGAGATAGGGCTGATTGGTGTTACAGTAGGATTATGCGTAACTGTAGCCTTGCCAACCTCATTCGTCTTTTTCTCAAGCTCCTTAATTTTCTCAGTTAGCTTGTCTATCTCCTTTTTCATATCCGCCGATAAGTCCTTATCGTCTTTGCCCTTTTCAAGTTTTTCCTTCAGCTTATCTATTTTTTCCTCAAGGTCTTTGATTTTCTCCTTTTGCTTGTCGCTTAATTTATCCTTGTCCTTAATCTCCTGACTTAGCTTATCAAGTTTTTCCTGAAGTTCCTTAGATTCCTTTTCCATTTTGGAAATATCATCTTTGCTAAGCTCTGTTTGAGTTCCCTTATCTTCTGTTTTTTGCTTTTCCGTCTGCGTCTGAGCATTACTTTCTAACTTTTTTACAATTCGGATAATACTATCGCTTCCATCACATTTTACTTTGTAGCTTACAAAATTGTCATTAAAGCTCATGTTATCAGGAAGCATTTCAAGATCAGAAGCGTCAATCACCTGATTTTTATCAAAATAAGCTGAATACTCCTTATATACCTTTCCATCCTGATATTGATATTTGACCTTTACTTCACTTTTTGTCTGACTTTCCTGATCCTTTGTATCCTTATTGTCTGTTTGAGTTGACGCATTCGATACTCTCTTATATAAATCCTCTAAAGGTAATTCAAGGTAGGGTACACCGGTATGAAATCTGTTCCATGTTTCAATAATCAGCTTGTCTTTAACAATCTTAATTTCTTTTACATTGTTGATATTGGGATTTGCTTCCTTTACTCTGCCAATAATAGCGTTCTTTGTTTCCTCTTTAAGCTCTCCCTCATAATCAACCGTTACTTTCTCAATATTTCTATTTAACTGTAGAACAGGGCAGGTATAGACAATGACATTTGCTTTCTTTCCTTTTACAGTTCGTTCTTCTGCATTTTCTGTAATATCTCCAATATAGTAATTATCTTTATCTCTTGGAGAAACGATACTTGTAAAAGCACCTGTCCCTACATTATGAATTCGATAATATGGATAAGTTTTCTTTGTCATATATCTTAGATCATCTAACTGATTTACCTTGTCCATATTCTCATTGGTAAAGGTTTCATTATACTTATCGAGAACTACACCGCCCTTTTCTTCAAAGGATTTTGATAAGAAAAATTTAAAGTTCAATGGCTGACCTTCCTTATTTCCTTTTCCGAGATGATAAAATCCTCTAAAGGTGTCATCTGAAGTATGATCCTCAAATTTCAGTTCATAATATGTTTCATATTTTTCAGGCGGTTCATTTGACGCAAACACTGTCTTTGCACCAACTTTTAACACCCCTAAAACTCCACCCATTAACAGGGTAAAAGCTACAACAATGGCTGTAATTCTTTTATTTTTCAAACTGGTTTTCATTTGTTTTCTCCTTTTTCATTTCTGCTTTTTCTCTGTTTACTTTTGCCATTAAATCACTGATTGTAATGTTGTTCTTTCTGCAAATGGCAATAATTTCTTCGTTTTCAAGTTCTTCCTCACGAATGAACAAAGGCTCCAATTCTTCATCAATTAGAGCCTTTTTATCTTTTAACTTCTTTATTCTGTTTTTTACTGCTGTCAGTTCTTTTTTCAAATTGTGTCCTCCTTATCTGTTTACATTTGGCGGAAAGCCGAAGCCTACTGGATGGTGCTTGCAGAAAGACGCTATCCAATCATCTAAAGTTGTTACTCTGATTCGACCGATATTATCTATTACCTTGCCATCGCCTATATAAATGCCTACATGACCATAGGTAAGTCCTGCACTGCTTCCACTACTACTACTTTCAACTGCAATAAGCATTCCTACCTTGAGTTTTGATTTATCTGATGTAAAGGTGTGGTTTCGGTACATATCACAGGCATTTCCTCCGATATATCCAAGTCCTGCATTTTGATAAACCTGCGATACCCACATAGCACACCAGCCTGCACCCGGAGATGGCGTAATGTATGCAGCATTTACAATCTTCTTTTGAACTTCCGTAGAAGCTTCATATTCTTTTCCACCTCCGATACCTCCATTGGAAGCAATAAGGTCGCTATTACCAAAGGCTTCTCCCATATTGCCTTGAGCAAGGAATAAAGCTTCATAGTGTTTCAGATTGTCAGGATAGTTTGCAAAGACTTCCTTTATAATGCTGTCCATTTCCCTTTTATGAAGGGTTACAATGAGTTTCTTGTACTCGTAAGGTTCTTCATGGCTTTCGGTATATTCATTTCCATCTTCATCGGTATAGGTTTCTGTAACTGTCCTGTATCTGATTTCTACTTCTTCCTTATACTCAAGGTCATACATGGACTTAAAAAGCTCATTTAATACAGAGCTTACTTCCGATACATTCTTTACTTCTCCGCACCTTGATGTAATGTAGGATAAAAGCTCATGTACATTATGCCCGATGTACTCTGTGTTATTTAGGATGTACTCGTCATATCCGGGATAATTCTCTTTGACATGATCAACCTCGTTTTGAAGCTCACTTTCCATAGCGGAAAAGTTCTGATTGATTTCATTTAGGACATTTGGCTTTGACAAATAGCTTGTTGTAAGAACAGAACTTGTGGAGTTCATAAAGCCTGTCATTCCCGTTCCTGCAAAGTTGATAAAGAAAGTTCCCAAAATAATAAGACCTATGAAAATAATCATAAGTCCCTTCGCTTTTCTTAATATAACTTCCTTTGAACTTTTAAGACTTCCTATAAGCCCTTCCTTAATGCGATCTCTAAGCCTTGACTTATTCTGCCTTTTAATGGAATCTTTCATCTGCTTTCGCTTTTGAAATCGCTTAAAGTTATTTGCTTTTTGATACTCCTGTGTCTTTTTTAGCTCCTCTTTGGCATCTCGAAACTCTAACTTGGATTTTCGCTTTCTGATTTTATAGTCCTTATTCGTAAGGTCATATCCTTTTTTTGCTCTTTTCTTATCTGAATAGTTCTTAATGCCATGAATGAGTTTTGAGCTTGTATCGGCTGTTTTTTCTCCTGCCTCTACCCCTTGATTTTCATCACTTCCATGTGATAAGTAATCTCTTACAGTTTCACTTCCTTTAGCAAGTCCTGATAAAGCGGACACCTTAGAAGCCTTATCCCTAAAAGTTCTTTCCTGTTCTTTAGAAAGCCTGTTTTTCTTTTCTCTATCCAGAATGGCTTCTTTTCCCCTTTGTTTATTGTCAGCCTTTTCCTCTTTGGCTTCTTTGTCCTTTTTTCTGGTATAGAGCTTATCGGAATAGTTTTTTCTCTTATAATTTTTCCTTTGAGCCTTTTGGCTTTTTGAAAAGCCTTTTGTATCTTCTACTTTATGATGAAGATTGTCCTCCACATCATAGGTTGACTCAAAATAGTCGCTGTCCCTAAAGTCATTGTCATATCTGTCTACAATCCCATCATTGTCGAGGTCTTTTCCTAAAGGATCATAGATTTTTCCATCCTTAACCTCAGTAATATAATCAACTTTTCCAATTTCTTTATAAATTACACCTTCTGTTTCAGTTACAGAAGCTACGCTATCCTTATCGGAAGCTCTATACCTTGCGTTTCTTTTAGAAGTTTTTCCATTTAATTCAGTTTCTGCAATTCTCTTACTGACCTTTTCATGAACCTTATCTTGAAAACGGTCTTTGTCATGGACGATTTTCCCTCTGTAATCATCGTTATGCTTTAACTTACTTTCTTCAGGCTCTATGCTGCCATTACTTTGCAGCCTTTCCTTTTCAATCCTTGCCCTTTGCCTTTCCTTAAAGTCCTTTTTCAGTTTCTTTCCCATAAGCCTACCTCACTTCTTCAGGCTTAGTTGTCATCTTCTGATAAAGGATTGTGTCTTTCGGGAATTTATCAAGGAAAGGGACAATGGTATTTCCAAAGAACAAAAGTCCTTCTCCTGCATTGGAATTGGTTACATATTTTAGCTGTGGCTGTGAGATTTTAAGTTTCCTTGCTAAAATTTCTCTATCGCCTGAAGCCTGATTGAGCATTAAAACAAAGTCCGTATTGTCAAAGATATTTTCTATCTCCTTACTCATCAGTAGGTCTTTGACATTCTGTGTAATGCCTGTCGGAATTCCTCCCCACTTACGAAATCTTTTCCAAATTTCTACGGAATAGGAAGCTGTCTGCTCGTCTTTTAACAATAAGTGAAACTCGTCGATATAGTACCTTGTAGCCTTATTTCCTCGGTTTTGCGACACCTTGTTCCACACCTGATCCTGAATAACAAGCATTCCGATTTTTTTAAGCTGTGAGCCTAACTCCTTAATGTCAAAACAAAGAAGCTGCTTATTTAAGTCCACATTGGACTGATGGTTAAATACATTAAGAGAACCTGTTACATAAATCTCCATTTCCGTTGCCAGCTTTTTACCGACTTTTTCTTCCTGATTTTTTAACATATCATACAGGTTTTGAAGAATCGGCATATTATAAGGCTTTGGATTTTCAAAATACTTTTCATAAATCTTAGGAAGGCATCTATCTATGACCGACTTTTCTTCTGCTGTAAGACCGCTGCCACCTACAACAAGCTCCAGCATGGACATAATAAAGTTTGCTTTGTCCTTTAGTGGTGCATCCCCATCGCCATAGTTCATATTGATGTCAAGGGGATTGAGATAGTCCTTTGACTTACTGCTTACCTTTATGACTTCTCCTTTAAACTGACGCACAAGGTTTCCATACTCGCCCTCCGGATCGCAGATAATCACATCATCATCGGTTGTAAGAATCGCATTTGCCATTTCTCTTTTAGCACTAAAGGACTTACCACTTCCCGGAGTTCCGAGGATTAGACCGTTCGGGTTTTTCAGTTTCTTTCTATCTGCCATAATCAGGTTATGACTTAGGGCATTTAGTCCATAATACAAACTGTTCGCCGAATTTATGAAAAGCTCCTCTGTGGTAAAAGGCATAAATACTGCCGTAGATGATGAGGTTAGTCCTCTGTCAATTTCAATCTTATTTACCCCAAGTGGAAGTACACTGATTAATCCCTGTTCCTGTGAGTGATCAAGTCTTTTTAACTTGCAATTATGCTTATTGGCAATGGAGCTGATTTGAGAAATGGTATTATCCAGCTTTTGAATTGTCCTTGCAAAGTTCATAAAGATAATGGTTACGACAAACATACGCTCATCTCTTGTCTGGAGATCTTTTAAAAGACTTTTTACATCTTCTCCATAGGTAATTAAATCACTTGGAAGAATGTCCATATCATAACCACTTCTTACAGCCTTTTTATTTTCCTCAATCTTCATCTTGTCAATGTCGGTATTTTTTCTTTTGACCATCTTGATGGCTTCTGACTGTTCGATTGCCTTGATGTGAAAAGAAATATTGATGTTATCATCTATATCCAAAAACTCGGCAAGCATACGGTCTGAAAGCTCACTTGCAAGGATTTGAAAATGACTTGCCGCTCCGATAAACTTTCCAAACTTAAAATACCTTGACGGTGTAAAGTTAAATTCATCAGGCACAATATATGTCTTTGTGCTTTCCTTTTTCTTTAAGTCCTTATATGAAAATTCAAAGGTCTTATTGGGATTTAAAACATCATGAAGTATCTTTAGTCTTTCCTCTCCGTTCAGGCTTTCTGCTCTTACTCCCATACTTTTAAGACTTGATAATATATCTATCTCCAGTCTTTCCAGTTTTGATGTTGCCTGCTCTAAATTATCCGCTTCCACCGTAAAGGTTACATACTTTGATTTTTTCAGTCCGTTATTTCCCTTTACAATCTGACTTTTCAGCATTTCTCTAAACTCAAGGCGTATATCGTCAAAACCGTCCTTTTTATCCGGTATTTGAATAGCTGATTTCATTTCTTCATTTCTGCCAAGCTGATTGATATATGAAAACTCTATGCTGACACTTGGACCAAAGAAATTAAGAAAATTTGCAAACTGATTAAAAATCAAATCTCGATCTTCTTCTAAGGCAAGCTGATAGTTTATATCCTCAAAAGCGATACTCTTATTAAAATGCTTTTCATCAATCTGACATATCCCGCTTTTTAAGAGTCTAAGATAGGGAATGGTATCTTCAACTGTGTATCTTTTCGGTTCTTTCCTAAAGATAAGGTCAAGTAATCCGCCCCTATCTTTTTTAGACTTCCCCTTATTTTGCTTTAAGTCCTGTTTTTGACTTCTTAACTTCTTTTGGTTTTGTTCTAACTTTAGCTGCTGAATCTTTCTTTTGTCTTTCAAGGTAAACCTCCTTTCTCACTCTTTTTTGTGGCTGATAAAATTTATGAAGGTAAATATACTTAAAATATTTCTCAAAGCTAAGTCCGTCCTTTTCAAAAAGAGTGATGAAAAATATGGGAAGTGTGGACACAATGAGAAAGATAACTGCTATATCATTTGGAACTACCTTTCGCATAAATAAATAGATTGGTATTCCAATCAGTCCTGCAATCGTAAAACCGATAAGCTGTCTTTTCGTCAGGTTAAATGCCACCTTTGTTTTTACCTTCTTTAAGTCTTTTGGGATAGGTACATACGCCATAACTTACCTCCCATCTTCTTTACCCTTTGAAAGCTCTTCTATATGCTCATATACGGAGCCGATTTCTTCCTGAATACTTGCAATCTGTTCATCTGTGCTTCTGTTATATCTTTCCTGAATTAGACAAAAATCATTATGGCAGCGACCGATATCCTTTGTTCTTGCTTCCAAGTCATTCACTTTGCTGTGAAGCCTGATTCTATCCATCACTGCCAAAATACCTGTTCCAACTGCTACTGCTATCAATACTGTTTTTCTTTTATTCATCATATCTATCCTTTCTTTTAGTGTGCATTTAATACGCTTTTGGCCAGTGTTCCGCTCTTTAGCATCATTAACCCCAGCAAAACCGCATATCCAAGTATCGTAAAGGTACTTGTGTGTATATCTGTTATCTGTATTGTCTTAACTAATACTGCGTATATTCCAAGACAAACCATTAAAAAGAGTCCTTGTAGTCCTATGGCAAATAAGCCTTTGATATAGTTTGTTCCAATCTGTCCCCACTCTTTGTTTCCCATAGTTGCAAATGGAATGGCTGAAACGGATGAGTAAACATATATCTCAAACATTCTTCCGTAAACCACCAACATAATCACAATAGAAATGACCTGTATTGCCACCTTTATGAGCGAGGTTTCAAAGAGTATCATGACAAGCTCTCCAAGACCTTTTTCCTTTAAGCCTTCTACCATCGTTACAATCTGATCTCCGGAGATAACGGCAGAGGTATTGATAACCCCTGCCGCTTTATTTACCATGTGCTGTGCCACATCAAAGACTGCCATAGAAAACTGAAAAGCATGAGACACTAACCATACGGCAATCCACATATTTATGATGTATTTGAAAAATTCAAAGGTATCCGTATCGTGCATATTGTTCTTTTGCATAACCATATTGATAAGCTCGATACAAAGGACTGCCGTTATGATTAGCCCTGCAATGGGAATGATAACGGAATCGTTAATGCTTTTAATAAAGCTGAAAACCTGTCCGTTCCACCCCATCGGTGTCTTTCCCACATCCGTTGCAATCGCACCAACTTTATCGTTGATGTCAAGAAACATGGACTCAAGATTTGCTTGGATACCGCCCAGTAGAAGATCTTTGAAAAACTCCTCTATCTTGTCGAATATTCCAAACATTTAATTTCTCCTTTTCTTCTTACTTGAGTACATTTGCAAGAAGCGGAATCAGCTTTAATCCGATTAAGACGATACCGCCTCCAGCCATAAGCTGCTTGATGCCCTGAGATTTTGCACCCGGATTGTCATTTCCATAACCTTCCATCAGGTTAATTACGCCCCATGCTCCAAGTCCTGCACCTACTGCCATAACTAAAATCTTTAATACATTAACTGCCTGTGTAAAAAATTCCATAATTTATTCCTCCTCGTTTTCTTCTTTCTTTTCAATCTTGTTATATGACTTCACAACAAAGTTTTTGTAAGTCTTTCCCTCTTTTTCACGTTTCTTGAAGTAGCCAAAGATATGAATCAAATCACCCTTTTCAAAGGCTTTTGCTGTTTCTGATTTTTCTCCATAGGCTGCACAGTTGATATATTCCTTGCCTTTTCCATACTTTTTTACAAGTGTAAAGTTTGTAACTTCTACCGTTTCTCCATCTTTGTCAAAACTTGAAAAAGTTGGTTCTGCCAATAAGTTGGCATTGATGTTAATCATTTCTTGCTTCATTAAAAATTTCTCCTTTTCTTTTCAATAAAAAAAGCGACTGGAGTTTTTTCTTTTCCAATCGCTTATGCTCGTGTTATTTAGTTTTCCTTAGTGGGACTTCGTATCCTTATCATATCTTCTCCTTGCAATAAAAAAAGCAGTAAATCTATGTTCTTTAGACTTACTGCACTCTTGTAATAACCGTTTCTCTATTTAATTTTACTTTCCCTTTTCGCTTGATATATTCCTCAATATCAAAGGCATTTTTCTTATTAAAATCTTCAAGTAACTTGTAATTCTTATGCTTTGTAATATCAAATTTATCTGATAAAAACGGTCTTACACCTCGAAGCTGAAAAATACATTTACTGCCATCCATAACCGTTATCTCATCTTGACTCATCAGCTCTTTTCCTGTCTTTTGGTAATTCAGTCCATAGCTATTGGCATTGGATCGTGTTTCCGATGTGTTATACAGATCTATGGTTTCTTTACCAAGTGTTTCAGATAGCTCCTTTAGTGTGGTCTTTTCCTTCCCACCAAGAAACAAAGTGCTATCGCAGTTGCCTACAATGGTATCTGCATTATCCTTGTAGATTGCCTTTAGCTGAGATTGTGCTTGCAAAATAATGCTTGCTGAAATCTCTCTGCTTCGGATTGTTGCAATCAATTTCTCGAATTTAGGAATTAAGCCGATGTTGGCAAACTCGTCAAGCAAGCACCTTACATGAACAGGTAATCTTCCCCCGTATTCATCATCTGCCTTATCGCAAAGTAGGTTAAATAACTGCGAGTACATAATAGACACCACAAAGTTAAAAGTATCATCTGTATCAGAGATAATAACAAAGAGTGCTGTCTTTCTATCTCCAAGTGTATCAAGCTCAAGTTCATCTTCTTTCATCAAGTCCCTAAGCTCTTGAATATCAAAAGGTGCAAGCCTTGCACCACATGAAATAAGAATAGACTTTGCTGTTTTTCCAGCAGCAAGTTTGTACTTTTTATATTGCTTGACCGCAAAATGCGTAGGCTCTTTCTTTTCAAGTGCTTCAAAGAGTCTGTCTATGGGATTCATATATGTTTCATCATCTTCCCTGACTTCTGAAGCATCTATCATATCCAGTAGTGTTGCAAAGTTCTTTTCTTCTTTTGGAGCTTCATAGAAGATATAGCCGATAAGAGCCGTATAGTAGAGTTTTTCGGCTTTGACCCAAAAATCCTCGCCTGCTTTTTCACCCTCACCCTTAGTGTTTGCAATGATTGTCTGCACTAATTTGAGTATATCTTTTTCACTTCTGAGATAGGCGAATGGATTATACTTCATACTCTTTTTGAAGTTGATGGTATTTAAGATTTTTATCTCATAGCCATTATCTTCAAGCATCTTGCCACACTCAATGACTATTGTTCCTTTTGGGAAGATTTGTCAAGGACATAAACAAAATTTCTTTGATAAATTTATATCTTTTCTGCTTCCCTCTTAATTAGTTTTAGTATTTTATCTTTGTATGTTTCGCCTGTTCCTTGCTTGAAATGTAGGTTTACAGTATATTTTGTCTTTCCAATATCCATAATTAACTGTTTGTTAGGCGGTGCTTTTGTTCCTCTTTTTTCTTCTTCCATAAGTCCTCCTTTCCATCTTTTGGGCAAAGAAAAAACAGTAAATCTTCTTGATTTACTGTTCATGTTTGACCATAAATTTAAGTAACTTTATTATTTTTTCATATCAAGATATATTTCATTTGCCCTAAGCAATTTCTCATAGTATTCGTCATAACTCTTGCTGAATTTTCTAATTAGAGGAATTGCGATTTCATAATACTTGTTGTCCTTCATAAAGTTTTGCAATTTATCTTGAATTTTCTTCATTAAGCTATTTTGATATTCTTCACTATTTTTATATTGTTCATATTGAGAAATAGCATTATCATTTTCTTTTAGCCATTCTTCAACATTTTCAATAGCGTTAATTTTATCTTCATTGACTTTGTTTAGTGTCTGCATATCAAAAGTAGAACTTATCTTTTCAATATAGTCTTGCTCTTCCTTACTTAACTGAAGTGATGGTAAATTATCTAAGTAATCTACATATTTTTCAAATGCTTCTTCCTCATCTTTTCCTAATGATTCATTTAAAAATGGTTGATACGCTGCAAAAAACATTTGTCCAAAATATCCGGGAAATAATCTCTCTAATCTTACATAGATTGATTCTTCTGCTTCAATCAATTTAATTTTTTCATTTATCAGTTCCTGACTTTCACCTTTTACTACAAGCTCAAGAACTTCTTTTCTTTTTTCTTCAACATCTAATTGATGTTGCTTTCTTCTTAAAACAGAAGATAATGAACTAATACCAGTAGATAGATAATCTTCTATTTCAGTTACACTAATTCCAAGTTTTCTAAATAAAGATACTTTAATTAAAACCTCTAAATCATTATCGCTATAATCTCTATAACCGTTTTCAGTTTTTTGAGGATTTATAAGTCCTTTCTCCTCATAATATTCAATTGCTTTTCTTGTTAAACCTGTTTTGTTTTGAATTTCATTTCTTAACATGGTTTGCCACCTCCTTTAATTAAAAGATAGCACTGCCCCCAATGGACAGGTCAATACATTTTAAAATTTTATTTTTGAAATTTCTAAAATAAAATATTAGTTTAATTATAACATTAGCTACAACACTTGACAGTTACATATGAAATTAAAATATCCTACCTTTCCTCATTTCTGTAATAATCTTTTGTTTTCTCTTTTTTCTTTTCGTATTTCTCCTGTTGCTCTTGGTACTTTTTAATCTGTGCAATTACACTTGGCTTTTCTCCTCGCTTAATTGCCTTGTCTATCTCTATAGATAAATCTATTCCATAATCATCATTGACTATCTTTACCGCATATTTGATATGGTTAATATTTTCGTATTCTTCTTTGATAGCTTGAGAGTTTTTATTGAGCTTAGTAATTTCATCTTCAAGGCTTTTCATTTCTTTTTGCCAATCTTTGCTCTTAATCGCAGATGAGCCTGTTATTTTTTCAAGGATTGCCCTTGCTCTTTTGTATTTGTCTATTTCCTCTTTATGGGAATTGTAAAAGCTATCTTTGAATAGAGTTTTATTGTTCCATTCATCGTAGGTTGCCTTGTTGTCTTTGATAATATCTGCATAAGTAAAACACTTATTTAAGTTTTCTATTCTTTTGCTTTTAACTTTAACTTCTTGATGGATGTTCTTATTTTCTGATTGAAGAGTGCCTATTTTTTCTTGCAAGTCTGCTATGGTTTGTAGCTTATTATCTCTAAGATAATAGATTGCTTTTGAAAATCTTCTAAGGTCAGCAGCCATCTTTTTATTGCTTGCATAAGGCTTTAATTCTTTGGCTTTTTCTCCCTGTAAGTCGTGATAGATAGAAATGTATTCATAGAGATTAAAGAGTTCTGCTTTGTTCTCCAGTTCGTCTTTTTTCTCTTGCTTATATTCATCATACTTGGATTGAAGTTTTCCAACTAATGATCCTATCCAAAAAGTAAGTTTTGATAGTTCTTCTTTTAATTTCTTAAACTCCAAATTAAAAGCTATAATCTTTCGGTTGTGATTTCCTCTTTCGGTTTTAATTCCTTTTTTCTCCATCTGATAGCTTGCTGTTCCTAAATGTATTTGTGGAAGTTCTTCTTTTCCTTGTTCTTCAAAGGTGCGTGGATCTATTCTTTTATCTATACCATTTTTCTCTAAATACTCATTTGCCTTTTTAGAAAAATCTTCTCTCCACTTTTTTGCCTTGTCAGGTTCATTCCAATCATTTAGATTTACTTTTCTTGATTTATAGTTTCCACTTTTAAGTTTTATCTTTTCTCCGTTTTCATCAAGGATATATTCTTTTCTACATTTGGGTTTCCATTTTCCCTCACTATCAATTTCTCTAAGAGTAAGTAGGATATGGGCATGTGGTTGTTCTTCGTTATCGCTTGCTAAGGGATTATGGATATTACAGTCCGCTATCATTCCTTTTGAAGTAAAGTTTTCCTCTATAAATTCACTAATGAGCCTTATTCTATCTTCTTCATTTAATTCTCTTGGAAGTGTAAAAAGTAAATTTCTTGCAAGCTGAGAGTTTTTACTTTTCTCTATTTTCTCTACACTATTCCATAGGTATTCTCTATCAGAAAACTCTTTTGAGATATGTTCCG
Source organism: Solobacterium moorei (assembly GCF_036323475.1). Classification (GTDB taxonomy): domain Bacteria; phylum Bacillota_I; class Bacilli_A; order Erysipelotrichales; family Erysipelotrichaceae; genus Bulleidia; species Bulleidia moorei. Next base: position 2,043,508 of record NZ_AP028934.1, on the reverse strand, counting down.
GCAGAAATATTTTTGAAAATACAAGGTCTTCTTTTTTAGAATAGTCATGAACTTTTCCATAGTGTTCATCATTCAATTTATCTCTTGCGTTATATGCAGCTTTCGCAATTACGCTTGCTCCTTTTGACCTTGTAACTATATCTACATGGGTATGCAAACTTTTTGCTTCCATTTATGGTATGCTCCTTTCCTTTTTCACATTCAGTAAATTGTTTTTAGACACATAAAAAGCAGATAGGTTATTTTTCTTTCTTCTTCCCATCTGCTCATTTACTTTCTTTTGATATTCTATTTAGATGTTTTCTTATCTCTATATGTCGGAAGTATCTTCGCTCCCTTTTTCAAAGGGCGCAAAGATACACCGACTACATTCGGTGCCTTGCGTTCCTGCGGAAAGCTATACGTTCCGCTAAGGAAACAAAAACGCTAAAGCATTTTTATTTGTTCAAGGGGGCTACTCCCCCTTAACCCCTGTGGACTTTGTTTTTTGTAGATTTTTCAAATCAACAAAAAAGCAAAGTGTTAAAATGATTTCACTCTGCTATGCTCTAATTTTCTTATTTAATTTTTCCGACTGCTTATATCTCATCTTCAAATTCTTCCAAGTCCTTTTGGGGTTCTTCATCATCTATCCCATCGTTTTCATTTTCAGTATATGAAGTTTCTTCTAAAGATATTCCCTTTTCGCTAAAATGCTTTTCAGTTAGTTCCTTTAATTTTTCTCTGTATCTGTTATCTGAAAACACATAGTCTAAAAAGGCATAGATTAAATCATTATCTGTATTTTCTTCTGCACCTGTTATTTGTCTTTCAAACTTTTCAAATACTCCACCTTTCTCTACTTTTCTTTTTGTATCGGCACTTCTTTTCAGTTTGCTTTTTTTCTGTTTTAATAACTTAATCTTGTTTTCGGCTTGTTCTTTTTTCTTAGTTTCTTTTTCTAATTGGCTGATTACATTATCTAATTCTTTCATTGTCATTTCCTCCGTTTTAATGTTTTTGTATCGAAAAAGGCTAAATACCTTTTTATAGGTAAATAGCCTTTCTCTTTCTACTCTTAGATTTTATCTTTTAATATCTCTCTTAGTTTTTCTAAAATCTTGTCCCTCCTTTTTCCAATTGCTTGATAGCTTACTTTTTCTTTTTTACCGATTGACCTTAGACTTTCTTCTCTGTAGAAGATGGCTTCCATTAACTCTTGTTCTTCTTTTGTTAGAGTATTTAATGCTCTATGAAGTTCTTCAATTTGCATTTTTACTTCTACAATTTTTTCTAAGTCTATTTTTTCATCTATGATGTTATCTACAAAGTGTCCGTCATAATCCAGTACCGAAAATGATATAACATTATACTTCCAATCTTTTCTTTGGAGATACTTTTCATGCTCTGTTATCTTCCAGTAGGCTTTGTAGACTTCTTCGCTTACAGGTACGGCTTTGCCTTTCACATAAAGGTAATATTCTTTAGCCACTTAGTTATCCTCCTTTTTTAAGTTCTCTGTTTTGCTTTTTGAGAATAAAAAAGGAGGACTTCTACACTTTGACGTAAAAAGTCCTCCGAAAATAACAATTAAATTAACTCTTATTGTTATTAGATTATTTAATTGTTCAAGAAAATATTCATATAAAAACGAACCAAAAAGGCATTATCAACCATAATCTATTTAAAAAATATGAATATACGCTCATTCACATTACCTCCTTAGCTATTTCTACACTTAGATGCCTCCTTATTTTTTAATCAACAGATGTAATTCCTAATTACAAATTGTTTTTTATTGCTAATCTTAATTTTTTATGAATGCTAATAGCAAAAGGAATTGTGATGATTGTTGTTATCAAATCTGAAATTGTTTGAGCATATATAACACCATTTAATCCCATAAGTTTAGGCAACAATAAAATGATAGGGATAAACACAATTCCTTGTCGCAATGAGTTTAGAAATACTCCCCCTAACGCCTTTCCTGTAGACAAATACAAGGTAGAGTAAGTAAACTGAAAACCAAATGTTATAAACATAATTACGGCTGCTCGTAATGCCAGCACTGCTATATTTAATACATTTTCATCAGTCCCAAATATAGATAATATACTTGGTGCAAATATATAAACCATCACAGTCCACACTACACAAAATACATTTGTCCATTTAACACTTGCCTTTATAGCTTCTCTCACTCTTTCATAATTCTTAGCTCCGTAATTAAATCCAGCTAACGGTTGAAGTCCTTTCATATATCCGAATACAACATTTGTTCCTAATGTTACAATCCTAAGAACAATACCCATTGCAGCTATTGCTTCTTCTCCATAAAAGGACGCTGCATAAGATATTTTGCTGATAGATATTGTTTGTAGAATTTGAAGTATTAACATGGATATACCTATCTTTAATATCTCCTTGTAAATTGCAACTGTTGGTTTAAAGTTAGATAACTTTATCTCAATTAAATTTTTATCTCCTACAAAGTAAATGAGATACATTAGACTGGTTATCACTCTGGCTATGAGTGTCGCAATAGCTGCACCTCTCACTCCTAAATTAAGTCCGAATATGAATATCGGATCTAAAATCATATTTGATATAGAGCCTAAAATCATGGCTTTCAAAGAAATTTTAGCAGCCCCTTGTGCAACAGCTAAGTTACCAACCGTTACATTTATTGCACCCAAAATGCCACCTACTATGAATATCCCTGTATAAGACTTAGAGATTTCAATAATAGATGGTATGGCTCCCATAAATTTCAAAACGCCATCTAAATAGCAAAACAATACAATAGCTGTAACTATCCCTAAAATTGCACTTGTTAGTAGAGCAACTGTCGCTACAATACTTGCTTCTTTTTTATTATTTCCTCCAAGTAGCCTTGATATATAAGAGCCTGCTCCTGCACCAAATGTTAATCCTATCCCTAAAAAAATAAGTTGAATCGGAAAGGCAACGGAAACAGCAGCTACTGCTTCTTTACCAAGTCCGGACACAAAATATGTGTCCACAACATTGTATAAGGCAGCTACCAACAAACTGATAACCATAGGCATACCTAATTTAAAAAGTGCTGTATTAATATTTTCTTCCTTCAAAATTTTTATTCTGCTTTCGTTCATTTAAAATTTCTCCACTTCTCAATATTTTATTTTCTGTATTTATGCAACAAAAAAAGGCATAAATACAAAATAGTATCTGCCTTTTGTTCAATAATTTATAAAACAAAAGGCTACAGACAAAACATTGCCTATAGCCTTTTACATTCTATTTATATATCGAGAAATGCACACAAAAACAAAGCCAACTAAATGACCTAATTTTTTGTATTTCCCGATGAAATCTTAAATGTAATTTATTTGCTATACTCTGTACAATGTTTCATCGGTTTCATTTGTACAGAGTTAAGTTTGTTCTTAGGATGATTTCTTAAATAAATTCTCATAACAATTCCCTTTCCATATATTATAATATTTTATCATATTCTTCAAAAATCGTCAAAAATCCATCATTACATACTACCAATTTTCGTCTTTTCTTTTACCTCTTCCAATTATATATAATTGTATTCGTGTTTCTTTTTTCGTTGCCCATCTATTTCATCAAGTTCTTCCTGTATAAGTTATTTAGGTTCTTCTTGTGACACTTCAAACTTGCCAATAAAATTAAAGTACACATCAACTTGTTGTTTTCTGTCTTTTCCTTTTCTTCCCCCTGTGGCTTCATGGACTACAACTTTTTCTATATACTCATTTATCATTGGTACTGTCAGTTCCTCAATGTCTGTATATTTCTCTATCATTTTTAGGAACTTATCTGTGTCAATTTTTCTCTGATGATAGCTTTCTATTTCTTGCTCAAAATACTGTATTTGTTTTTCTAAATCTTGTTGCTCAGTATCATAAACATTAAATAATCTATCAAAGTGTTTTACAGGAATTTTTCCAAGTGCATGGTCTTCATATAGTTTTGTAATAAGGGTTGTTAGTTCTGCATTTCTTGATGATAGTTTTTCTAATTTCTCTTTATCTCCTTGATACTTTTCTTCTCTTTTTTCATCAGATAACTTATTCATCACTTTTAGAAACTCTTGCTTATCTTCTTTTGCAAAATTGGTTATTTCTTTAATTGATTTTAAGAGAATTTCATTCACTGTTTTTAATTTGATGTAGTGGATACTGCAAGTTCCTTTTCTGTGTCTATAATGTTGACATACAAAGCAATAATCACAATCGTATTTCTTTTCTTTATGTTCTGCCGGCTCTCTGTAACTTAATTTACCACCGCAATCTGCACAGATTAAAAGTCCTGTAAGTGGATTTGATGTTGTTCCATACTTTGGACTTCTTCTCACTGTTTTTCTTAACCTTTGAGCATTATTCCATGTTTCTTCATCAATAATGGCTTCGTGAGTGTTCTTGAAGATAATTAGTTCATCTTCTTTCGCCTTTCTGCGTTTCTTGGTTTTGTAATCAAGGCATATTGTTTTACCAAGAACAGTGTGTCCCATGTATTCTCTTTTTTCCAAAATGTAGCCAACTGTTGTCGGCGTCCAAAAATATGGATCGTCTATTCCTCTTTTCTTGGAACTATGATTATTTTCAGGATAATGTATTTCTGCATAGGCTGACGGAATAAGGACTTTATCTTTGGTTAGTATCTCTGCTATCTGTGTTACTCCATATCCCTCTATAACAAGCCTGTAAATGCGTTTTACGACCTTTGAACTCTCTTTATCGACAAGTAGCTCCTGTTTGTTCTTAGGGTTTCTGTAATAGCCGTATGGAACGCTTGGTGATACTCTTTTACCCTCTTCCATTCTTGCTCTAAATATGGATTGTATTTTTCTTGAGGTATCTCTTGCATACCATTCGTTCATAATGTTTAGAAATGGTGTAAAGTCGCTTTCTGCTTGTTTCTCACTATCTATTCCGTTATTGATAGCAATAAACCTTACTCCCTTTTCTTTGAACAGTATTTCGGTATAAAAACCTACTTTGAGGTAATCTCTGCCAAACCTACTCATATCTTTTACTATCACAGTAGAAATTTTATTTTCTTCTACTGCTTTTATCATCTTTTGAAATCCATCTCTATCAAAGGTTGTTCCACTCACTCCATCATCGGTATAGTGATAGATATTTACAAAGCCATTTCTTTTAGCATAATTTTCAAGTAGCTGCTTCTGATTTGTGATGGAATTGCTTTCTCCTTGCATTTCATCATCACGACTTAAACGCTCATAAAGGGCTGTTTGTCCTGTTCTATTCATATTTGACATGAGAATTACCTCCTTTCCAAGTTTTTATTATTTTCTCTGTCCCTAAGAGGTTAATCCTTTAGGATCTGTTACACAATATGACGAGTGCATTTGCATTAGATTCGGTTTTACATAAAATCTCGTCTTTCCGGAGCCTGAACCACCAATAACAAGCACATTCTTGTTTCTTGCATACTTTGGATTTGGCGGTCTACCATTCATGGTTAATCGCTCGGTTTGAGTAAGCAAGATATTATTTTGGAACTTTTCATCCACATACGGCTCTATATCTTTTCTCGTTCCCCATCGGGCTGATCCATACTCTTTTCCTTGTCTGAACTTTTTTGCATTTTTACCTTTGGTATAGACAATAAATTTAATTAAAACTACTACTCCCACGCCTATTAAAATATCAGTTGGATGAATACTCGGAATAAAGCTCATGGTATTAAGCTCTAATATTCCTTGAAAGATTTTGTCTATCACATCGCCGCCTGTATAGGCTCTTACATGATGAGAAAAGATATTGCCAACATAGAAAAATGCAAGATAGGGAATATTCTGCTTTAGAAACTTTGCCTTATCTTGCACTTTGAATAAGCCTTTGATGTCTTTTAGTATCTTATCTATCATAGGCTCTGCTCCTTTTGTTTATTCTTGACTTTATCTTTAGAAACAGTGTTCTTTGCCATCTCCTTGAACTTCTCAATATTTTTGTGAATGGACTCTTTCCTTTCCGTTTTCTTTTCTGATTCTGCAAGAGCGTGTTTAAAGGCTTTATCCATCACTTTCATGTCTTTTGCCTGAAAGAATACGGAGTATTTTCCGCTTTCTTTATCTTTCATCACAGAAAACTTTACCCCATACCGATTCAGTTCCTTTTTAAGTTCTTTAAGCTCTGCTTCTTCTACCGGAATTTCTTCAAGCTGTCCCTTTTTAACCATATCTTTGAGCTTCACTTCATTTCCTTTGCTACTAACGAGCTTTTCCAGTCCTCCGAGTTTCTCAGCCTCTTTCATCAGTTTCTTGAGTAAAGTCAAAAGAAGTTTTGCTGTTACTTTTCCAGCTTTCACTTCCATATTCAGCGTTTTTCTTGCAATTTCTTCATTGATCAAGTTCTCTCACCTCCAGTCAGTAATCTTTCTTTATTCCTCTTTAATTTTTCTTCCTGAATAACTTTTCTGTAATCTTCTCCAAGCACCATCACAGGAATACACATCTCAATAATTCTTGAGTAAATTCTTTGGTATTCCACACTCTCCGTACAGTTTTCAATTTGGCTGTATGAAAGATTTGTGGTAAAGATTGTTGGCTTATGCTTTAAGTACCTGTTATTCACAATGTTATATACCTGCTCTTTGGCATAGCTTGTATCTCTTTCAATTCCTAAATCATCTAAGATGAGAATGGAAGTGTTTACAAGGGACTCGATATATGCGTTTTTATCAAGGTCAAATCCGCCTTTTTGCAGTTCGTTAATTATCTGAGCAAAGTTTCTAATCTTGACGTTTATCTGATATTGTTCAATCAGTGCATTGGCAATAGAGCAGGCAAGATAGGTCTTTCCGCTACCAACCGAACCATAGAACAGGAGTCCGATATTTTCTTTTCTCATCAGCTCATAGTCTTTTACAAAATTCTTTGCGATGATAAGACTCTGATTTTCTTTTCCCTGATAGTTTTCAAAGGTATATGCCCATTGAATCATGGATGTGAAGCAGATACTTTTTAATCTCTCGATTTCAAGCTGCTTTTGTCTTTCTTTTTCTTTCGCTTCCCTATCTCTATCGCATTTACAAGCTGTCTTAAATATCATCTGCTTTCCGAAAAATTCTAATGCTTTTCCATCTTTTCTTTCATGGCACACTTTACAGTAGGCGTGTCCGTCTTTGATGTATTCTTTTTCAGGATCAAAGCTATATTCCACATCTTCTATCATCACTTTTTCTAATTCTTTAATCATAAATGTACTCCTTTGTTATATTCCTCCCATGTAGGGATATTGGATGTTTTCTTACTTCCCTGATCTTTATAAAACCAAGAAAGGATTGTTGCTTTATGGTCTTTATATGTCTTTCCGGTACTTTGAAGATAGGTTGATAGTCTTTCAATGTAGTTATCAAGCTCTCCTGCCATTTTTATTTGTAATTCTCCTATGTCTTCGTCCTTTAAAAAGACATTTTGAAATGTTCCAAGTCCGCTTTTCCCAAAACTATATTCTCTCTTACTATACTTACTCTTATTATTCTCTATATAGTTAGAGTCAACATTTTGAACTTCCTGAAGTTCATTTTCTTTACTTCTGAGGTTAAAATCTCTTACTTCTGAAGTTAAGTTTTTTGACTTCTGAAAGTCATTTTCTTTTACCGCTATTATGCTCATAAAGTCTTTGACATAAATGACATTCGGCTTACCAAGTCCAAGCCTTACTCTTTCAATCAGTCCTATTCCTTTTTTGCTGTCTAACTCGTCCAATGTTTTTATAGCTGTCGGCTTTGAGATATTTCTTCTTCTCATAATTTCTTCAACAGTAAAATAGATAAATACTCTACCTTCCTTGTCCACCCAGTTATTCTTAAAGGACATTCCTGTGCGTTTCAAAAGCATGGAGTATAGGATAATGGCTTCAGCAGACAGTCCCTTAAATTCTTCTCCGTCTACCAATATTTCAGGCACTTTTAAAAAGTTAAATCTTTCCGCTTCTCTGTTATAGAAATAGTCAAAGTCCATCACTTCACCTCCCTTCCTTAAAAATTGGCAAAGAAAAAGACGATAGTTTTTACTCTATCGTCTTTGGTAACCATTTTTATGAATTTTTTTAGATTGATTTTATTGCTTCATTGATTCCTTGAAGGAATGCTATAACTGCTGCTCCAACCATCGGTATTCCGTATGGACTAACTAAAAATCCAATAATCAATGCTTCGATTCCAATGGTAACTTCTTTTTGCAAAAAAGATGCTATTGCTCCAAATATACAAAACATCATCAGCAAGTATAACAATGCTGTTCCTATGCTGAGCAGGAATGTTAGAAATGCAGTGAGAATACTAAGCAGCAAGCTGATTGGAAACAATATTATTTTTATTATCCACCTAATCATTTCTTATTCCTCACTTTCCAATCCATTCCTTGTATCTCCACACACCATATCAATACAAACATTCACATCAATATAATTTTTTAGGACTTTTTTTCGTCCTCCATCGCCATCTTCATTAAAGACATAATGCTTGTAAAACTGCTTAAAATGCAGGATTTTCACGATTTCACTCTTTGTATCAACGCTATAGTCTCCACATGGCATGTGTTCTAAAACATGTCAACCATGGCAGGGACGTGTATATGTTGATGATGTGTATAGTGGAGGAACACCTGAAGAAGCTGAAGAACTTAACTTACCTTTGTTGAGCACGGCTATATCCGGTGGTTTATTCCATCCAAACTGCAAGCATCACTTAAGCACTTATTATCCTGGTATGGATAACGATGATGATGGTGATCCAAGACAGCCGACATATGAAAATCCACCCGGCTCACAAGAACATCACTATCTGCAGCATCAGATTCAGCGTGAAAGAAGATTGCAGGTCGGTTCTTTAAGCGAAGATAAAATTAGAGAACATGCGGATAAAGAACAACGCTTAATAGGGCTTGATGAGAAGTATGTAAAACAAGCAGAACAGTCTTCTTCTACTACAGATTATGAAATAAAACTTGCTGATAATGAAGTTGTTAGAAAGTATTCAATTATTTTTAAGGGATACGACCCTGCTGAATTAATCGCTGGTAGCGAAAGCTATACTTCTATGTTTGATAAATTTGGATTCAATAGATATGTAATTAGAAGGAGAATAGTTAATGCAGCTACGCCTCCTGGAGAAACAAATGTAGATATAGGAAATCCAGCACTTGCAAATAGCCTTCATGAAAGAGCTCATGATTTGATAAACCAACTGGCCATGAAAAATCTAGGTTTATTAGATGGAATGGTGCTAGAAAAGCATACAGTAGCAGACGTTAATCAAGAAAAACGACGATTATTTATATCGATGTTTGAAAACTGTTTTAGTAATAACCTATCATTTGATGAAATAATGGAAGAAGTAAAAAATGATATTAGTCTACGGGCAACAGATGTTGGAGAATTGATATCAGAGGCATTAACTCAATATTTTGGCGGAAAATATAGCGAAACCTCCAAAAAGGTGTATGATTGGTTTGTAAAGGAGTGGCTAAAATGAGTGAAACATATGGGCATGAATTAGACTTTGCTAGAGAATATATGTTTGTTTTCCCGATAAGAGAAGAGCCTGGATATCATATTCATTTTACAAAAAATTGTCCTAAGGAAATTAAGGATAAGGTTTTGGAACTTTATCCTAAATTAATTGAAGAAACAAAGAGAAGACACGAAGAGGGCTTATACACTAGCAAAGATTATTTTTTCTGATAGTCGGCTAAATCGTTTGTTTATCAAGCATCCTAGAATAGGGTGCTTTTTTCATGCATGAAAGGAGAAAGGGAAATGGTGCAAGTAAAAGTCACACAGAATTATTTCGATAGAGAACAAGATAAGTTGATGAATGTTGATGATCAATTTGAATGTTCTCAAGAACGTGCCGAGCTTCTTACGATGTTCGGAGTAGCAGAAATTGTAAGTGAAGGTAAAGAAATCATCGAAGAAACAGAAGTCACTGCAGAAGAGTAGTGGCTTTTCTTATGGCCAATCACGATATGCCTTAAAAACTGTGCGTGTTTGATTTAAGGGAGACACCCAAAAAACAGGAGGAACTATGAAAGAAGTATTAAAGTATCCGCTTCACATTCAGTTTTTTGCTGATAATGGAGCACAACCAAACACAGGAGATGGAAATGACAACAACGGTGCTTCACCTAGCGCGCAAGGAGCAAATTCAAGCGTTTCTATCGACTACGACAAGATTGCTGATGTTTTAGATAAGCGTGGATCACAAGCTCAATATGCTGCCCTGAAAGGGTATCTAAAGGAGCAGGGTGTATCTGCTGATGAAATGGATAAGGCAATCAAAGAGTTCAAGGATAAGAAAGAAGCTGACAAGCAATCTAAAGAAAAAGAACAAGCAGACATGCTTGCAGAAAATCAGCGATTAAAGCTGCAGATTCAAAACATCGAAATCGATAAGAAGATTTCAGAACTTGCTGAAGGCGTTAGTGCTGAAAAATTACCTTTCTTAGCAAAGCTTATTGATCGTTCCAAGTTGTTAAACGATAAAGGGGAAATTGTTGAAGACAGCGTTAAATCTGCTATCGAAGAAGTTGTAAAGGCATTCCCTGATTTCAAAGCGCAGGCAGGAACGACAACACAAGGTTTCACAAAAATCGGAGCAGATGGCTCCAACTCAAAGGCATCATTAGACGATGTCCTTGCCAAAAATTTTGGTGTTAAAAAATAGGAGGAATATTAAATGCCAAATACAATCGAATATGCAAAGAAGTATGTACCACTCTTAGATCAGGTTTATGCACTCGCATCATTAACAGCCGATCTAGAATCTGATCCAGAACTAGCTAAAGAAGGAGCAAATGCGAATGAAATCGTTGTTCCTAAGTTAGAGATGGATGGTTTAGGAAAATATGACCGTAACGAAGGCTATACAAAGGGCAATGTTAAGTTCAAGTATGAAACTGTTAAGTTCAACTATGAGCGTGGTCGTGCATTCAATGTAGACAACATGGATGAAGAAGAAACAATGAATGTGATTGCTCCAAAGATTATGGGAGAGTTCACACGCACAAAGGTAGCTCCTGAAGGAGATGCATTTACTTTTGCCAAGTTAGCAGGTAAGACAGGCGTTTCAAGTGCAACTGGTGCATTAGCTACTGGTGAAGCTGTAGTTAAGGCGCTACGTGCAGCCTCTACAAAGATGGATGAAGACCAGGTTCCAACAGAAAGTCGTATCCTTTACATCACTCCTACATTAAAGGGCTTGATTGATGATCTAGACACAACAAAGTCTAAGGCTGTTCTAAACAAGTTCTCAAAGGTTGTAGAAGTTCCACAAGCTCGTTTCTATACAACAATTGATTTACTTGATGGTAAGACAAGCGGCGAAGAAGCTGGTGGTTTCAGAAAGAACACAGCCGGTAAGGAAATCAACTTCATGATTGTTGAAAAGTCTGCAATCTTAAAGTACAACAAGCACGTCGCTCCTAAGATTGTTACACCTGATCAAAACCAAACAGCAGACGGCTATATCTTTGGCTACCGCAAGTATGGCTTAGTTGATGTGTATGAAAACAAGCTTGCTGGTGTATATTGCCACCACGTTGCCTAATAAGAGGTACAGATTATGGCAGAGACAGTAGGAAAAATCTTCGTAAAAGAAGTGGATCTAGAAACAGTTGAACAAGTTGAGCCTATTGAGCCAATTGTTAAACCGGAGATTCAGCCTGAAATCGAAGAAACAGATAAGAAAAGCAACAAGAAATGAGGTGATGTAAATGCAATACGTCGATAAAGCGTATTACAAGGACACCTATAACGGTATTATCTTGACTGATGATAATGCTGATAGATATTTAACGATTGCTTCGCGGCAAGTTAACGCTATCTGTAGAGGAAGAATTGAAGGGATGGGCTTTGACAGCCTGTCCCCTTTTCGTAAGTCTTCTATACAAGAGGTGATATGCCGGCAAGCAGAATTTCTTTATCAAAACGAAAGCATGTTGGAAACATACTTAAGTAGCTATGCAATTAACGGTGTTTCAATGCAGTTTGGCCAATCATGGAATCTACATGTAGAAGGCGGAATTGCAATGCCTGAAGAACTGTATCAAACACTACTTAGGACAGGGCTTTGCTATAGAGGGTTTGGCTATTATGGGTAGTTGGCCATCTTTGGTATTGCCACAGTTCTGCAAGACACCAATTCATCTGATTTTCCATCAAGAAGGAATCGATGAAGATGGAGCACCAATCAAAGCTTTAGAGTTGGATGCCTTGTGTAATTATCAAGGCTCTGCAAAGCGCGTACGTACCGATAAAGAGACGTTTGTGCAATTGACGGGTATTTGCCTATTTAACGGAGATATAGCCCCTAGCGTGCTTGAAATTGGCACAGGTGAGGCGATTATTTTCGGAGAGAAGAGGACCATCGTTTCTGGAAAGAAGGCACGCAACCCTGATGGTAGCGTGAATTATTGTGAGGTAGATCTTGGGTAAGGTTAGAATCCATTACAGAAACGTTGCTACATTGCGAGATGGATTACGTCAGGCGTTGTATAAGACTGCTGATGCTATCTGTACAGATGTACATGATAAGCAAGTGATACCGTTTCACAAAGGTATACTGTCGGAGGAGACAAAGCCCGATGATACAAGAGAACCAAATAAGGCATATGTTGTTTCAGCCATGCCGTACGCTCGTAGGCTTTACTTCCATCCGGAATACAACTTCCGTACAGAAAACAATGAGCACGCAGGTGGTAAGTGGTTTGAACCGTGGACTACGAAAGGCAAGTACGCTAACTGGGTAAAACGACGCTTTGAAGCGTTCATTAAGGAGTGTGCAGATGTCTAGTACAATGAGACTTTATGAAATTAGAAACTGGTTGAAAACATTAAATTTATTTGAACATTACTATATCGGTAAGTTGGATCAGAAGCCTGATAAGGCAATAGGTGTTTATCAGTTGTCTACTTCTGGTAGTCCAATAACAGCATTGGGTAATAAGTCCTCTTACAACGTTAAACGCGCATCACTATTGATTCACTGGAACAACAATGCCAGGGAAACCGATGAAGCGGCAAATACGCTTTTTGAAACAATCATGAATGCAAAACATCCAACTATAGGTGATTGGAAAGTGCAGTTTATTAACATGCTAGTCCCAGAACCACAAGACGTTGGAACGGATGATAAAGGAATCTATGAATCAGTCATAGAAATTGAAATATATTACGAAAGGAAATAATCATATGTCTGAAAAATATACAGGTGTATTCCCAGTATTCAACAATGAATTCAAGTTTGATATTGGCACAAAAGATACTCCAAAGAAGGTTAATGTAGCGGATTTGGAGTCATTTTCAGTATCATTTTCTAATGGTATTGAAAACTGGAATCCAATGGATACAAAAGGTTGGCAGCGTGGTCTGATGACTTCCAAGTCTTTGAAGATTGAATTTAAGGGTAAGAGAAACATCGGCGATGAAGGAAACGACTACATTGCTTCTCTTGCTTTCAAGACAGGCAAGGAAGCTACGATTCCATTTGAATGGACGATGGTAAGTGGCGCGAAGTTAGCTTTCAATGCAATTGTGGATGTCACATCTGCAGAAGGCGGAGACTCAACAAATGTTGGAGCGTTAGAGTTCACTGTTAACTCTGATGGAAAGCCAACTTATACTCCAGCAGTTTAAAAACAAAAAATAGAAAGGAATGGGCGGTCAAGACGGCTGCCCTTTTAAATGTATATGGGAAAAATTATCGATATTAGTGCAAAGCTCGTAAATGAGCCTAAGTTCTTACAAGTTGCAGAAGGGAAAACTTATAAAGTTGACGACCGCAAAAATACAGTTCTAAAGATGAACGCACTGCTTAGTGAGGGTGCAGCTTCAGTAGATGGAATCGATAAGGCTATTAAGTTAGGTCTTGGAGAAAAGGCTTTTAAAGAAATTGAAGCAATGGAGTTATCTATTACAGCTTATCAATCACTATTTATTGGCATGATGGCTCTTGTTACAGATAAGTCATTTGAAGAAATGGAGCAGACTTTTCGTAACACCACAGCATAACGATGAGTCTTACTATGACTTGTTTGAGGATTGGGATTTAATCGATGCTTCAGTTACTCAGCAATACGGAATCCGTTTAAGATATGAGCCTGAAATGCAGTGGGGAGAGTTCTGTACTCTACTTACTGGATTGAATGGTGATACGCCATTAGGGCATGTGGTTGATGTTAGATCCACTACGGATAAAGAACGCATCAAAAATATGTCTGCAAGCGATAAAAGGATACGAGCTGAGTGGCAGGCAAGACAGAGTAATAAACCTATCGATAGCAAGTCCTATATGCAGTCTATGAGAGCCCTTGAAGAAGCCATGAAGGCATTGGCTTCATAGAAATGAGAGGTGATTAGATGGCAACAGAAGTAGGGTCCGTTGAATTAGGTGTCAAGCTTAACGACAATCTTGAAAAAGATGTAGCGAAAGTTGCGAATAAGGCAGATAGCATCTTAACTGGAAGATTTAATGCTATTGGCGCTACGATTGGCAAAGTATTGGCTATTACAGCTTTAGCGAGATTCGGATCGCAATGTATTCAATTGGGCTCTGACCTTGCTGAAGTCCAAAACGTTGTTGACGTTACATTCCCTACAATGTCAAAACGTGTAGACGAATTTGCACGTAACGCAATAACAAGTATTGGTATGTCGCAAAAGGTAGCCAAAGAGTACATGGGACAACTTGGTTCTATGGCGCAGGCATTTGGTTACGGAGAAGCTGCATCATACGATATGGCTTCGGCTATCACAACATTAACAGGTGATGTAGCATCGTTCTATAACCTATCGAATGATGAGGCATTCACTAAGTTGAAATCTGTATTTACAGGTGAAACAGAATCACTCAAGAGCTTGGGTGTCGTTATGACTCAATCGGCTCTTGATGAATATGCTTTGGCGAATGGCTTCGGTAAAACAACAGCCAAGATGTCAGAGCAAGAAAAGGTAGCATTACGATTGGCGTTTGTACAGAATGCGTTATCTAATGCTGCAGGAGACTTCGAAAGAACATCAGACGGCTGGGCAAATAGTACACGTGTCTTATCACTTCGTTTCGAAGAGCTTAAGGCGACAATTGGCCAAGGTTTGATAAATGTATTAACTCCAATTATCGGCGTCATAAACGTCATTCTAGGAGGCCTACAGACACTTGCTAATTACTTTGTCGCTTTTACAAGGTTAATCACTGGTGGCAAAGGCGCGGCAGGTGCTACAGGAGCAATAGCATCCAATATAGGTAAGGCTGGCGCAGCTGCAGGTGGATTAACATCTGGACTTGGCAAGGCAGGTAAAGCCGCAGATAAATTAAAAGGAGCTCTTGCTGGCTTCGATGATTTAAACGTATTGCACGATTCAGAGGATTCAGGCTCCGGAGGAGGTGGAGGCGCTGGAGGCGGTGGTGCCGACTTTGGCTCTTTAGGTATTCCTGATGGCTCAATCGACATGAGCGGAGTAGATGAGATCTATGATCGTGTTAAGGGCATATTCGATAAAGTTACAGGATTTCTAAAAGACCACAAAGTAATCATCACCTCGCTTTTAGGAGGAATGTTTGCAGGATTTGCGACTTTTGGAATCATAAAGAATTGGAGTGCTATTAAAGGTGTCTTCACTGGACTTTTAGCACCGCTCAAGGCATTAGCAACAGGGTTCTCTACTTTCTTCACAGGTATAGCTAACGGTGAAGGTGTGTTGACATCGTTGCAGGCAGTCTTTGGTACAGCAACTGGAACGGCTTTATTCTTTGCTGCGATTGTTGCGGCGGTATCTGCAGCTCTAATCTATTTGTATCAGACAAGTAGCGATTTTAGAGCTTTAGTACAGACAGCACTGGATAGCTTGTTAGGCATTCTAAGCAAACTATGGAATAACGTTTTAGTTCCTTTAGGTGCATTTCTGCTAGATGTATTCAACACGGTCATCGTACCGATTGCTACCTTCTTAGCACAGGTGTTTGTTAAAGCAGTTGATGTACTCTTTAGCGGACTGCTTTCACTTTGGAATAACGTACTTGCACCAATAGCCAATTTCTTGGTCACAGTCCTAAGCATTGCATTAAAAACAATTGTAGATGTGTGGAATGGTTGGAAACCTGCCATTGAAGCAATTGGAGCAGGTGTCGCATGGGTTTGGAACAATATCTTATCTCCACTAGCGGACTTCATTAAAGGAGCAATGCTAGATGCATTTGCAGTTCTTGGCAAATTCGTTGATGAGTTGTTGAAGAGCGCAACTTCGATGTTTAAAGGCTTTTCTGATTTCTTGATTGGTATCTTCACATTAGATGTTGATAAAGCTATGCAAGGAGTCCAGGAGATCCTTCGTACATTCTTAGGATTCTTGGATAGAGTTTTCGGAACAAATTTCAGCTCATCGTTTAAGTTTATCAACGGAATCGTAATGGCGTTCTTCAGTGGAACACAACAAATTTTCGATGGTATCAAACAGATATTTGGTGGCTTGATTAATTTTGTTCAGGGAATATTCACAGGAAATTGGAAACAAGCTTGGCAGGGTATTGTCGATATCTTCGGTGGTATTTTCAGTACGATTTCAGGTGTGGTAAAAGGACCAATCAATGCGGTAATTGCTATCGTCAATGGTGCAATTAATCGAATCAACGGTGTAGGCTTCACCGTACCGGATTGGGTACCTATTATCGGTGGTAAAGGCTTCCGAGTAGATTTACCTAATATTCCAGCATTAGCGCAAGGTGGATATGTTGGAGCAAATGCTCCGCGATTAGCTTTAATTGGTGATAACCGCCATGAAGGTGAAATCGTTTCGCCTGAGAGTAAGATCTATGAACAGACCAAACGCGCGATAGATGATGCGTTGATGGCATCACAAGGCGGTAATGGTCAAGAAGTAATAATCCAATTAATGTATGAAATCTTAGAGACACTACAAAATCTAGGAATCGTGATTGACCGAGATAAATTGCTAAAACTAATAGATCAAAGAAATAAACAACTACAGTTAGCAAAGGGAGGTTAAAGCATGATTGATTATGAATTAATAAAAATTAAAATTGATGGTAAAGATCTCCCTGCGCCGACTAAGTTTGAACCTGAATACGGTGATTTAGACAGCGACAGTTCGTTGCGTGATGTTAAAAAAGGAATCATGCATCGTATGCGTATTCGTTCTCGTGTGTTGAAGATTGCGCTGGCTTATGCTATCGATGACTTAGAAGTGGTTTCAGAAGTAATGAATATGCTAGAACCACCAGAGTTTATGGTCGAAACATTTGATATTAAAACACTGCGGCGTAAAACGTACAAAATGTATTGCAGTAAATGTAAATTTAAGTATATCGCTATCGGTGATGGCATTTATAGCCAAGGCTACACCTTTGATTTAACGGAGTGCTAGAATATGAAAGTCTATATAAAAAAAGGAACCGCAACACCTGTTGAAATAACAGACCTAGTTGTATCGTTCGATTCGTCTAACAGCATGCAAGAGGATAGACTTTTGGGTAACACTCCAAGCATGATGTTGGATCTCGATTTAAACAATACAGATGGTGTTCTTAGTGATTGTGCTGGGAACACCTTTTTGATTGATTTAAAAGAAGCTGATAGTAGGGAAATTCCGACACAAGAATTCATCGTCCAAGAAGCTCCAGAGAAATACACAAAGAAGTTATCGCTGAATTTGTATGACGTGATGATTAAGTTTAATAAGCCGTATAAAAGTGAGTTAACTTATGAAAAGGATAAATATCCAACTATCTCGCAGCAATTAGATGAGATGTCTAGATTGGCTGGTGTCAGCATTGATAAAACAGATTTATCAAATACTGTACTGAACAAAAAAGCACAGTGGATAGACTCAACAATTATTATGCGTGATTACATTGGTTGGATTGCTGAATTAAGCGGAACAAACGCACTCATAAATGAGTCAAATACGCTTATTTTCAGAAATCTCTTTGCTACTAATCACGATATAGAATTTACATCAGATTTTGAAAAAACAGATCTGATAATCATCTCACGTGTTGCATATGATGACGGCGTTAATTTGATTGCTTCAGGAAACGATGCAGGAAAGACAATCTACATCGATGCAAACAATTCCTATTGCGATAGCCAAACATATACAGATGCAATTTTAGCGAAGTATAAAGGCCAATCGTTCTATGGTATGTCAGGTTTAAAAACCTTTGGTAAAGATACGATCAAATTAGGCGATACGGCCACATATGACGGCAACAAGTGTATCGTCCTAAGTATTAAGCGAAAGTATGTAGGTACACAGTCAGTAGTCGAACTTGACGGAGAGGTTGCGTTAAAGAATGTCGATTCTGTTGTTACTAAGGTTTCCGATAAAGTTAGGATTAAACGCCTACAGGTTAAAGTGGATCAAGATGCAAACAAGCTTGAAATCGTTGCAAAGAATCTTGAAGATGCAAAAGGCGATGTAGGTAATCTGCAAATTGAAACAAACAAGATTAAGACACAAGTTGAAAATATTTCTGCTGGAACAGTTTCTGGTACAAAGCAATACTATCTGCAAACGACATCAGAAGATAAACCGTCCAAGACAGATTCGGCATGGTCTACCACAAAGCCTCCATCAATAGCAGGACAGCGCATGTGGTACATGCTTGCAGATGTATTGGCCAATGGTTCTGAAATCAAACACGATCCATTTGAACTGACGGGCATTAAAGGTGATGCAGGTAGGGGGATTGTTGGTAATCCCAAGCTAACGTATCAAGCGAGTACGAGCTCTATAGTACCTCCAACCGGTCAGTGGTTAGAGAATATACCACTTGTTAATGAAGGCTATACGCTATGGACTAAGATTACATATACCTACAGTGATAAAACAACATCAGACGTATATTCTCCGTCAATAGCAGGTAAAGCTGGTAGAGGGATTAAACAGGTGTATCCTGAATACTATTTGTCAACTTCCAAGACAGAAATAACAGGTGGTACGTGGAGCACAACTCAACCTGAGAAACCAAAAGATGCATGGATATGGGTACGATACAAAACCATATTCACAGATGACAGCACAGGATATTCAGATGGTGTATTAGATGAAGTGTTGAATGGCTTAGTGGATATATCAATTAGTAACAAGTCAAACATAGCTCAGTTAAATGACAGTATTACTCATCTCGTGGTGCAAACTAGTGAAACTAAAAATGAACTTAAAACTGTGCAAACAGGATTAAGTACTTTGGAGAAACAAACTGCTGACGGATTTAACAGAACAGTTCAGAAATCTGAGTACGATAAGACAATCAATGAAATAGAAGAACAACTTGATAATAAAGGTCTTCATATCGGATCTGATAAAGAAGATACAGTTACTACTATTGATGCAAGCGGTGTTAGTATCGTCGCTTCAGACGGTAAATTATTAGCTCGTTTCGATAAAGTCGACAGCATGCTCGCATATCTAAAGGTACTGGAGTATCTATGCGCAGGAGCACATCGTATCGAAGCTAAGAATATCGAAGCAGAAATTACAAGTTTTGTTGGGGGTTCAATTAAGACGGCAAAGATTGATGCATCTATTATTAATTGGATTGGAGATGTTAATTAATGGTCTTGTTAAATGAAAACTGGAAAGTTGTTTCTGAAGCTACACGAACACCTGGTGCAGCAAACGTAACTTATCAATTATTAGCGCGTATTAATCCTCAATATCATAGTATTGAATTAAATAGGGATTACGTAGAAACACAAGTAACATATACCATGAATAGTGGTTATATCTATTCTGGATCTTGGACATTTACTGCAACAGGATGTTCCGATGTATCTGGCGGTGGTACACTGAATGGAAGTGGAACATTAATAAGTGGAGGCTTCTGGGCTTATCACGACAACAGTGGTAACTACTCGACAAGTATTAATGCGAATTTAAGTTTTTACTTTTCTGCAGCTGATGCATACTTAGATGGTTCTATTGAACTTCCTAATATTCCCCGAGCGAGTGTTCCTTCTTGGAAAAACGGAAAGAATCGTGTAAAGCTTGATGGAACGGATACAATTACGTTAGTTCTTGATAAAAAAGTTCCTGCATATCGTCACTCGCTCGTATGGGTAATTGGTGATAGCGGATATAAATGGCTTAATACAAACAATATCGACACTGAATACACGTTTAGACCGACAGAAGAAATGCTGAAATATTCTACAAATGGTAGATATATTTATGGCTATCTTGGGGTTGGAACGTATTCTAGCGGTGATCCGAACGCCACGATGATTGGCTCTATGAATATTGGCTTTTTCATTGATTTGCCTGAAGAAAGATATGGTCCTGTTATTAGCTCTGCAACTGTAAAGGAAATCGGAAATAGCAAAATTCCAGAAGATAAAGTATTCCGCTATTTATCCAAGAAAAAACTATCCATGCAGATAGAAGTAAGGGGATATTCAACTGTTAAAAATGTATATGCGTTACATAATAAACAGCAGTATCCTTTATCACTCTCAGATAGCTTGTATAGCACGAATTTAGAGGGGATGACAGATGGGGATATACAGTTTGTCATCGAAGACAGTAGGGGCTTTAAAACGATACGAAATTGGCATGGAACCTACGTTCCATACTTCTATCCTTCCATAACGGATTTCAACGCAGAGCGAGATAATCCGACAGTTAACGAAGGGTATGCAAATGCCAAAGGTACCTTTTTTAACGGTGAGAATAATCAGTTAAAAATAGTAATTAAAGATGAGCAAAATCATAGCGTAAATTGTTCGTATACTTCTAACGGAAATAATGTAATTGTTAAGCAACGTGTAAGTGGATATAGCTACGATAAAAACTACAAGCTAACACTTACTATTACGGATTATTATGGCCAGTCTACAGAGCGTACTTACACACTTTCCGGTAATCTTTGGGCCATGATTCTTGGAAAACTCACAGCCAGTTTTCACATGCTGTGGGTTCGACGAAATGGAAATAATCCATGTGGAATTTATAACGAGGGCGACATGACTACGGTAGGAACCACATACGCAGCCGGCAAATTGATTGCAAGTGGGGGAATTGGAATAAAAGGGCAAAATACTTTTCTTGTACGAAGAGAGTTTTCTGCAACATACCCAGCATTAGGCTCAATGATCGCCGCATATATTACAGTACCTTTTACTGTACCCGCAGGGTATGAGTTAATAGATATTTACAGAGTGTATTCCGAAACTGCCGTTGTTGCATCTATTAAATCTATATATTCAGATAGCTGTGTGGTGCATGTGTTCAATTCGTGGACAAACTGGTCGTCTCCTAGCGGAAAAGTTACAATACATGGACTATTTATCAAGAAGGAGGCGTAAAAAATGGCAAAAATAACGTTAAATAATGGGCACTTCTATACCGTTGATTATCTAACCCAAACTCAAATTGGGAAAAAATGTAAACTAGAAGATGTTAAGCTAATCGTAGAGGATATGTCGCAAGAGAATGTGTCAAATGCTAAGGTCGAGGGAGATAATAAAATCACTGCTTTAGGGAACTTAAAACTTCTTAGTTTTAATGTTGACAAAGAAGCTGTAGATTATCGTATAACGCTTTTCTTTAAAGAGGTTCCTCAAAGTGAAATAGACCTAGCCAAAGAGAGAGCGAAGAGCGAAGCGTTGCGATTATGTGCAGTCGCTGGTCTAAATGTTTTATCTCCAAAATTTGTAATCCAATGGTGCGAATTTTTGGATCCGTGGAACGAGTACAAGTTTCCGTACAAAAAGGGCGAGCGGTTCAAACATAACAACAAGCCGTACGAAGTGAAAGAGGACGTTATATCGAACAAGAATGAGCCTCCAGAAAAAGCACTACGTTATTACAAAGAAGTCACGGTGGAAGATACCTACAAAGATTACGATAAAAACAAAATCTACAATATCGGTGATATCGTTCGCCACAACGGCAAGCTATGGATATCGAAGTGGGCCGATAACAAAAACCACGAACCAAGTATTTCTTCAGCTTGGAAAGAGTGGGATGGAAAATAAATAAAAAATTAAGGCTATTAAGGCGGCTTAATCAGTCGCCTTTTTAGAGTGTGACGGGCATGTCGCAAACCTAACTGGTGAAAGTCCAGTCGTAGGTAGTTACCGCCAAGCGTAGCGAACCACAAGCCGTAAGCCGTGAGGCTTTGGGTGAAGGAAGTGGTGTAGCGATTCTTTCGAGGTTACGAACAGAAATCTGATATAAGGCTAAATGGAGGGTGAGATTGCTCTACAAATCGAAGCCCAAAAGGTAAACGTAAAACCAAAACAGTAAATCAGGAACTTGTGAAAGAAGAGAGAAAGGTATGTGACTTACCCTGTGAGGTCTTGTGGACGATGAATCCTAGACGTTTTCAAACAACTATAGTACCATCGGTCGGAAAAGGTCTATCACAAGAAGTCAGCTGAGCCCATAGTAGGTATACACCAGTACTGAAGGGGTTAATGTTTGTATAGTGCAAATCACTATATGTAAGAAAATGAATACTCTGGAATTGAGATATCACCTAGAACCATAGAACGTAACTATGGATGGTGAAAAGGCAAGAAGAGAATTTCATTATTTGTGCAATAGAAGGAGGAGCAGCCATGGAATTAATGGACAAGATTCTAAGTCAAAAGAACTTACAAGAGGCGATGAAAAGAGTCAAGAGTAATAAAGGTGCATCGGGCATTGACAAGATGTCTGTGGAAGAAATTGACGAATACTTCAGTAAACATATAGAAGAAATCAAAACTTCGATATGGGAAAAGAAATACAGACCTCGGGCAGTAAAAAGAGTCTATATCCCAAAACCAAATGGAAAGAAAAGACCATTGGGGATACCCGTTGTAGTGGATAGAGTAATCCAACAAGCAGTGGCACAAGTGTTTAGTGAACTCTATGACGAGTGCTTTAGTGAGCATAGTTACGGATTCAGACCAAACAGAAGTGCCCACCAAGCGATGGAGGAAGTACTCTTCTACCTAAACGAAGGGTGTGAATGGGTAATAGACCTAGATATTGAAAAGTACTTTGACACAGTGAATCATGATAAGTTGATATCCATACTTAGAGAGAAAGTAAAAGATGATGTAACGCTACATCTCGTAAGGTCCTTTTTGAGGGCTGGAATCATGGAAGATGGAATCATCCACAGAAATGAAGAAGGAGTTCCACAAGGAGGTCCGCTCAGTCCAATATTATCCAATATCTACCTAGATAGGTTTGATAAGGAACTGGAAAGCAGAGGGCTAAGATTCGTAAGATACGCAGATGACTGTAATATCCTCGTGAAGAGTGAGATGTCAGCCAACAGAGTCATGAAGTCTGTATCAAGTTGGCTAGAAAGAAAACTATTTCTAAAGGTCAACATGACAAAAACAAAAGTAGTAAGACCTAGCAATAGTTCGTTTCTTGGCTTCACGTTCTGGAAAAACAAAGATGGATGGAAAAGTATGCCTACATACGATAGGAAACAAAAACTATGTAAGAAAATAAAAGAAGTGCTATGCCGTAAAAAGGCAAGTGCACTTCCTTTATCGACTGTATTCACCCAAGTAAACCAAATCGTGAGAGGATGGATAAACTACTTCAGGATTGGCTCGATGAAGACCTTCTTAAAAGAATTTGGAGAATGGTTGCGACACAAGATACGTGTGATAATTCTAAAACAATGGAAGAAACCAAAACGTATCTATACCAACCTACAAAGTCTAAATCGGATACTCAAGGTCAATATCTCTGATGAAAGAATCTACAGTACAGCCAATACTAGACTAGGTCTATATCGACAGGCAAATGGAAACACAATAAAATTCTTATTGAGTCCAAAGGTACTATCGATGAAAAGCAAAGACAGACCGGGATTAATCAATCCACTAGAATATTATCAATCTAAGTAAAGGTAGAAACAATACAAATGTAGCGCCGTATACGAGACCCGTATGTACGGTGCAATGAGAGGGTCGAGGAATATCTGGATAAGATATTCTCACTCTACTCTATTAGATAGAAAGAGGATGAATCATGAATGAAGATTTAGCTTTAACAACAGAGCAGTTAGAAGAATTAAGCAACAACAAAGCAGAGAAAGTAGAGGAATAATTTATGGGATATTCAGCTTTAACTAATGTAGCAATCATGAGCCCTAACCATTCAGGCTCACGATACAATTCAATTTCAAAGATTACTATTCATCATATGGCTGGTAATCTTTCAATCGAGACGTGTGGAAACGTCTTTTTAAATCCAAACAGACAGGCATCATCCAACTATGGAATCGGTTCTGACGGTCGAATCGCATGTTATGTCGATGAAGAAAATCATCCGTGGACATCCGCTAACTGGGATAACGATGATCGTGCAATCACTATCGAAGTTGCTAATAGCGAGACTGGTGGCGATTGGCCAATCAGTCAAGCAGCTTACACTTCTTTAATTCGTTTATGTGCAGATATCTGTAATAGATACGGAATCTATCCTTATTACGATGGGACACCATCCGCGACATTGACGGAGCATTGTATGTTTGTAGCTACGAATTGCCCAGGTCCTACAATTCACGCAATGCAGGTAAACCACGTCATCGAGAATGATATTCGTGCCGCTATGGCAGGTGGCATAGTAAACACACCACAATCAACTCAACCAGTTGGTGGAGATGTTGAAGACTTAGCGCTTAGAGCAATTGCAGGTGAGTTCGGCAATGGTGATGCAAGACGTGCCGCGTTAGGCGATATGTATAGTGCTGTACAAGCACGCATCAATGAAATGTATGGTGGTGTTACAGCTACGATTGACTATTCTATTGATGCTATTGCATATCGTGTTATCGCTGGTGAATTTGGTAACGGTGTAGACCGTATCAATGCATTAGCTGCAGCAGGATATGACAATGTAGCGGTCCAGCAACGTGTCAATGAGATTCTTCAAGGTGATACAGCTTCAAACGCACCACTGGATAATCTGAGTGCTATTGCAGAAGCGGTCTACCGTGGCGACTACGGCAATGGTCAAGATAGAATCAATGCTCTACGTGCAGCAGGGTATGATCCTGAAGCGGTACAGCGTGCGGTAGACCGAATTTATTATGGTTTATAAGGTGGTGACAAAATGCCAAATTTAGATTTTGAAATGTTTCTTGCGTTCATCATGTGGTCGTGTGGGTTGATCATTACTGTTGGCGGTGCGGTGGCTATTTTAGAAAGATGGTCAGTAAAATTTAAAAAACCCGAAGATGAGCAGAATGCAAGATTAGCAGACCACGACAAAAGAATATTGAAACTAGAAGCTGATATTGAAGACATGTCAGAACAACTTACAGACCTAAAAGAAATGAGCCGACTATTGCTGGCTCAGGTAGCTGCACTTGCTAACGGTGATGCGGATGCAATCAGATCTGCAAGTGATGCAATCGTTAGTTATTTAAGGCATAAAATATAGGAGGAAAAGAAAATGCTTATTAAAAACAACAAGATTTATGACGTACTAAAGGAAATCGCGCTAACAGTATTACCAGCTTTATCTGTATTGTACTTAGCGCTTGCTGGCTTATGGGGTTTGCCTTATCCACAGCAAGTAAGTGGCACAATCATGGCGATTGATGCGTTCTTAGGCGCTATCTTACATGTATCGAACAAACAATACAAAGAAGCACAGTAAGAAGATTTGAAGTAATTTGAAAGCCTACTCTCATTGCGAGGGTAGGCTGTTTTTTTTATGTCTGAAATTAGGTGAGTTCTCCAAAAAGTTCTCCAAGTGTACTCTGATATAATAAAAACCCTTATAAATAAAGGGTTATAAGAATTTTGAATGGTGTGCTCGATGGGAATTGAACCCACAACCTTTTGATTCGGAATCAAATGCGCTATCCAGTTGCGCCACGAGCACAGAACACTTTATATATTAGCACGGTATGCTATAATTTTGAAGTTATGAATATGAATGTTGACAAGATTAAAATGATTGTCTGTGATATAGACAATACACTGATTCCAAGTGGCTCTGAGCAGTTAAGTGAGCGTAATCGTAATGCTTTACAAGCAGCGATGGCGAATGGGTATGATGTCATGATTAATACGGGTAGACATTATACATTCTTACAGCCAACGCTATTTGATGATTTACCTATGGATATCATTGGTACGATCAATGGTGCGTGTTTGGTGAATCGTGATGGAACTGTGTTAGAAACACATCCACTACCAACAGAATATATGGAGCGAATTATTGCCTTTGCACAAGCGAATAATATTGGTTTAGGCTTTAAGTTTGTAGATCATGTTGTAACATACAACGCACATCAGAAGTTTGTGGATGGTTATGTCAATGGGGATCCTGTTAAGGCACAACTTCTCATTAATGATACAGAGAAACGTACGCATCACTTAGAATATGGTAATCCTCTAGGAACGTTCTTAGTGGGTGATGAAGATGTAATTATGGGTTTTGCGAAGGAGATGCCTGAGCTGGTATTTGCTTGGTCATCTTTGAAGGGATTTGATGTATTCTTGCATTCTATCAATAAGTCGTTAACCGTAGAAGCCGTTCTCAAGGAAAAAGGCTATACTTGGGAGAATGTCATTGCGTTTGGTGATGCAGGAAATGATACACCATTTATTCAAAAAGCAGGAATTGGTGTTGCCTTAGGCAATGCGAAGGATGATGTTCGCCAGTACGCGGATATCATTGCGGATACTTGTGCAAATGATGGTGTTGCGAAGGTATTAGAAGAATTAGGGATTGTATAACGAAAAGTAGATGCTGGACATCTACTTTTTGAATGGTTCATACATTGGATTAGGTTGATCGAATATCTTGTGTTTTTTATTGGTGATTGGATTTCTAAATGCAATCCAATCTGCCCATAAGCCCATAGCAGGGAAATCTTTTGTTTTAATACCATAGAGTACGTCATTGACAATAGGATGTTCAATACTGGCAAGGTGAACGCGGATTTGGTGAGTTCTGCCAGTTTCAAGTGTACATCCTAGTAAACTATAAGATTGATAATTACCTAGTGCTTCTACGCGTGTGATAGCGTCAACTCCTGCTGGAGAAACGCGATACATACCACTATTATGACGATCCCTTCCTAGTGGTTTGTTGATTGTCATACGGAAGTTTGGATCAATATTACCATTTGTAATTGCTAGGTAGTGACGATGAATTTTCTTGCTAGAAAGTTGTGCATCAAACCATGGTTGGAAGAATGGTATCTTTGAATAGATAACAAGTCCAACCGTATCTTTATCTAAACGGTGAATTGGTCGTACTGGTTGTTTGATGCCATGGTTTATTTGGTATCTAGCCGCATAAGCATTCAAGCATGTTGTATCTCCAGGATCACCATGGATAATCATGCCTGCACCTTTATGCACGATATAGATAAATGCGTCTTCGTATACGACTTTGCATTCTGTTTCTGCAGGAATCCAATCTACTGCTTCTTCTGGGAGGGTGATTGTGATTGTTTTGTGGTCAATGATTTCTTTACCATGCTTGACCGTATTACCATCTAATAAGATTTGTTTATTTAACAGTAGAAGATATTTGTTTTTCTTTGATTGATAGTAATCGTTTAGAAAATCATCTACTGTTTTTTTGAGATATTTTCCTTCTGGATCAATCGTAATCGTATTTTCTTTGACGAGATATTTCATTAACCTAGCTCCAATACTGTAATAGATTCTACCAGCGGTGTTTGCGGGAATAAGTCATATGGAATCACAGTTACTACATGATAGCGTTGTTTGAGTACTTTTAGGTTCTTTGCAAGAGTGGATGGATTACAGGAGATATATATGATCTTCTTTGGTAATACATGCATGATGGTATTTAACATTTCATCATCCATACCACTACGAGGTGGATCGATTAATAAGCAGTCAACTGTCTTCTTCATCGCAATCTTGCGTAAACCATGTGCCGCATCATCACAGATAAATTCTGTGTTTGTGATGTTGTTTAGTTTCGCATTGTTTGTGGCATTTTCGACTGCACTTGGAACGGATTCAATACCATAGACTACATTTGCCTTATCCTTGGCCATAAGTGCCATCGTACCAATACCGCAATAAGCTTCTACTAATACCTTACATGGATCAATCTTACTGATTGCCATCTGATACATCTTTTCGGCTTGATTGATGTTTAGCTGGAAGAAGGATTCCGCTGAAAGTTGTAGTTGAATCTGATCCATAGAAATTGTTAATGTGTTTTGGCCCGCGAGTACTTTTGCGGGTGAACCAAATATCTGATTTGTCTTACGATTAGTATTAAAGGATTGACATAGAGATTCCATACCAGGAATTTCCATGATTCTATCAATGATGATGGAAGGGATATGTTCTTTACCAGTGATAAGGGTACACTGTGCTTTGCCATCAATTACGCGTAGAACGATATAGCGTAGTCCTTTTTGTGATCTCTGGTTATAGGCATCATAACCTTCTTCGTTGAGAATGCGTAAGATTTCTTTACGGATTTCTTCTAACTTTGGATCATGTATTAGGAAATGGTCGATAGGGTGAAAATGGTTTGTCTTTGGTTCATACATACCATTGACCAAAATATCATGTGATTTTTGGACTGGTAGCTTGCATTGGGAACGGTAACCAACTTGTTTTTCACTTGCGTGCATATCACGCACAAAGGAACGTTTTACATTTCCGTATTTATATAATGCTTGTTCAAGGATATCTTGTTTGTGACGTAATTGCTTTTGGTAATCCAAAATAAAGAGAGGACAACCATGTGCTTGTTCTAATGGGCTTGGGGATTCAATACGTTCTGGTGACTTTGTAATAAGTCGCTTGAGGCGAGCCATTACGTACTTTGGTTTCTCTTCAATGATTTCAACTTCTGCTGCTTCTTCAGGTAATACTCCATCACAGAATACTGGCTTGCGCTTGATAAAACCGATACCTTCGCCATTAATTCCTAATTTTTTAAATTCTACTTTCATAGTGACCTCGTTTGCTAAAAAGCTTCTTTCTACAATATCTGTGTTTAGCGTAACACGCTTTTATTGTTCTTAATAGACAAAAAGGCAAATTAAAGAATAATTTTGACAACTAAAAGAATAAGTTCAGAATTGGGCTGTTGTAAACGCTTTCGTTACGTTTTAAAATATACATAACGGGAGTCAGAAAATTCTGACAAAGAAAGGGAAAGAATTATCATGAAGAAATTATTAACTTCTGTGCTATCATTTGCAATGATTGCGACGATGGCAGGTTGTGGCGGAGATACTGCCAAGAACAGTAACGCTACAAACACAGATTCAGGCAAGGCTACTGCTGAAGTTGCAGTCGTTACTGACGTTGGTCAGTTAATGGACAAGGGCTTCAACCAAGGTACTTATGAAGGTGCTGTAAAGTATGCAGAAGACCATAAGTTAACGCACAATTACTATCAGCCAGCGAACGGTGCAGACGCAACAGATAATGACCGTATCGATGCTATGAAGCAGGCTATCGAAAATGGTGCGAAGATTATTGTGGCTCCAGGATTCTTGCAGGCTAAGGCAATGGAAACAGTTGCCAAGGAAAATCCTGATGTTAGGTTTGCATTCGTTGATGGTTGGGCTTTAGGTCTACCAAACGTAACAGCTATCGTTTATAAGGAACAGGAAGCTGGTTACTTTGCTGGATATGCTGCAGTTATGGAAGGCTATACAAAACTAGGTTATACAGGTGGAGGCGGAGGTGCTAACCCTGCATGTAACCGTTTCGGTTATGGTTTTGTTCAAGGCGCAAGTGCTGCTGCGAAGGAAAAGGGAATCACAGTAGAAATCAAGTACTCCTATAAGTATGGTTCTACATTCTCAGCTTCAACAGAATTACAGACACAGATTGCTGGTTGGTATGCATCTGGAACTGAAGTTGTATTTGCATGTGGTGGATCAATGTTCCAGTCTGTATTATCTGCAGCTTCTGAATATGAAAATGCGAAGATTATCGGTGTAGACGTTGACCAGTCTGCCGAAAGTTCAAAGGTTATCACAAGTGCTGTGAAGGGCTTAAGTTCATCTGTTGAACGTATTTTAGGTCAATTCTATGATGGTAAGTGGGACAGTGAACTTGCTGATAAGGCTCAGAACCTCGGTGCAGCTGAAGGTGCTACAGGCTTACCAGAAGACACATGGTCAATGAAGAACTTCACAGTTGAACAATACAAGGCATTGTTCAAGAAGGTTGCTGATGGTGAAATCGTACCAGATTCTAAGACACCGGATGACGCAAACAACGCTGACTGGTTGAAGGGCATTCCAAACGTAACAATTGATTTTGAAGCGTAATGAAGTCATAAGTTTTTTGCAGGGATGATAGTAACGCTATCATCCCTGTATTTGTATATTCTTGTTGTACGCAAGGACGGTTTTATATCCTGTATCAAAGATACGTGATATAAAACTGCTCATATAACCTTGCGAAAATATCATGTATAATTGTCTTAAAACAAGAGAAAATTTGATTATTATATCATCGGTAATGGAGGATAGACTATGGATGAAAAGTTAGTTCATGAATCTCCCTATATTATTGAAATGCGCAATATTACCAAGATTTTCCCTGGTATTATCGCGAATGACAATATCACTTTACAGTTAAAGAAGGGTGAAATTCATGCACTTTTGGGTGAGAATGGTGCGGGTAAGAGTACTCTGATGAGTGTTCTTTTCGGTCTATATCAACCAGAAGAGGGACAGATTTATAAGAATGGAAAGCCAGTTCAAATCAACAATCCAAATGATGCGAATGATTTGGGTATTGGAATGGTCCACCAGCACTTTAAGCTAGTACAGGTGTTTACTGTTTTAGAGAATATTATTCTCGGTGTTGAAACGACAAAGCTTGGCTTTATTAGTAAGAAAGAGGCACGCAAGAAGGTTGTTGCATTATCCAAATCCTATGGATTAAACGTAGACCCTGATGCGTTAGTTGAAAATATTACGGTAGGTATGCAGCAGCGTACAGAAATCCTAAAGATGCTATACCGTGATAATGATATCTTGATTTTTGATGAGCCTACAGCTGTATTAACACCACAGGAAATTGAAGAACTCATGCAAATCATGAAGAGTCTTGCAAAGGAAAGAAAATCTATCTTATTTATCACGCATAAGTTAAATGAAATTATGCAGGTAGCAGATCGATGCTCAGTACTTCGTAAAGGTGCGTATATCGGTACGGTTGACGTTAAGAATACAACGAAGGAAGAACTATCCAATATGATGGTTGGTCGTGATGTTAAGTTTGTCGTAGATAAGAAGGAAAGTAGTCCTGCAGAGGAAGTATTAGAACTGGAGAACTTATGTGTCTTTGATAAGATTCATAAGAAGGATAGTATCCACGATGTATCTTTCAAGGTACGTAAGGGTGAAATTGTTTGTATCGCAGGTATTGATGGAAATGGCCAAACAGAGCTAGTACATGCAATCACTGGTCTTGAAAAGATTAAGGGT
This sequence comes from Solobacterium moorei, assembly GCF_036323475.1. Taxonomy (GTDB): domain Bacteria; phylum Bacillota_I; class Bacilli_A; order Erysipelotrichales; family Erysipelotrichaceae; genus Bulleidia; species Bulleidia moorei. Next base: position 2,012,050 of record NZ_AP028934.1, on the reverse strand, counting down.
GGTAAGGTAAAACTCAATATTAACGGTGAAATGAGGGATGTATCTCATACTTCGATTCGTTATAAGAATACGCATGGTATTTCTCATATTCCGGAAGATCGTCATAAACATGGTTTAATTTTGGATTACACTTTAGAACAAAACTTAGTTCTACAACGATATCTTGAACCGGAGTTCCAAAGTCATGGCATGATTCGTTTCAAGGAAGTTAGAAAGTATGCGGAAAGACTCATTCAAGAATACGATGTACGCAGTGGTCAAGGACCGATTACAATTTCTCGTAGTATGTCTGGTGGTAACCAACAGAAGGCTATTATTGCGCGTGAATTAGACCGTAAACACAATCTATTGATTGCTGTACAGCCTACTCGTGGTCTAGACGTTGGTGCGATTGAGTATATTCATAAACAGATTATTCAAAGCCGTGATAGTGGAGCAGGTGTATTACTTGTTTCTCTAGAATTAGATGAGGTTATGAACTTATCTGATCGTATTCTTGTTATGTATGAAGGTGAAATCGTTGGTGAATTAGATCCAAAGAAGACAACTGTACAAGAGTTAGGTCTATACATGGCTGATGCGAAGCGTAATGGTAAGGAGGAGAAGAACGATGAAAAATAAGAATAAAAAATCCTCTGAAGGCTTGAAGTCGCTAAGTGCTTCTTTACTATGCATCTTCGGCGGTATCTTTGTTGGATTTGTCGTCCTCGTATTACTATCTGTATTTAATCCACGTATTGGATTTGCAGAAGCGGTACACGGTATTCTTGTCGTCCTCGGTGGACCATTCTCTGGTGGGGGTAACTCATTATTCCAGTTTGGTAATATGTTGTTTAATGCAACTCCATTAATTCTAACGGGTTTATCTGCATGTATTGCATTTAAGACAGGATTATTTAATATCGGTACTCCAGGACAGTACTTAATGGGTGCGATGGTAACATTAATTGTTTCATTATCTATTCCATCCGCTTCTGTTCCTTCACCAGTCATTTGGTTACTTGCATTAATCTCTGGTACGTTAGCAGGTGCACTATGGGGTGCGATTCCAGGTTTCTTCAAAGCATATCTGAATGTTAACGAAGTTATCGTTTGTATTATGACAAACTGGATTGCAGCGAATGTAGTCAGCTGGGTATTTAATGGTTCTAAGTTTATTAACGTCGCGGAGTCAAAAGTAAACTTCATCATGAAGACGGAAGTAAACAATATCGCAACAGCAACATTTGGCTTAGATAAGATCTTCTCTGGCGGTTCGGTTGTATCCTATGCAGATGCAAGTATCTTCTTAGCAATCTGCGTAGCTATTGCACTTTATGTTGTGATGAATAAGACAACGTTTGGATATGAACTGAAGGCTTGTGGATTCAACCGTGATGGTGCAAAGTATGCAGGCATGAACGAAAAGAGAAATCTACTTCTAGCAATGGCTATCGCTGGTGGTCTTGCGGCAATGGGTGCTTCTATTTGGTGCCTGAATGGTCATCAAGACTTTAAGTGGGAAACATACCAGACATTACCGGTAGATGGATTCAATGGTATCCCGGCAGCCTTGCTGGCAGGAAATAATCCTATCGGTATTATCTTTACTGCAATTTTCTTAAAGTATATCAACGTGGGTGGATCAAACCTTGCGGCGAATACTGCCTTCAACGAATATGTATCTCAATTAATGATAGCAATGATAGTATACTTCTCAGGCTTTGCAAGATATATCAGTATGTTATTAAGCACAAAGAAGAAATCCTTACAGGAAATTGAGACAGAAATCAAAAATAGCAAGGAGGAAAAGAAATGATTTTTATTCTTCAGAAAACATTGATTTTTACCATTCCGCTATTGATTGTTGCCTTAGCAGGTATGTTTGCAGAACGTAGTGGTATCATCAACATCGCATTAGATGGTATCATGATTTTCGGTGCTTTCATTGGTGCGGTTGTGACATTATTATTACGACAGAATGTTCCGTTCTTTGTTGATCATAATCAAATCATGTTTGTGGTAGCGATGCTTGCGGCAGCCGTTGCAGGTGCATTATTCTCGCTTCTATTATCTGTATCTGCGATTAAGTTTAAAGCAGATCAGACAATCGCTGGTACAGCATTAAATCTTCTTGCACCAGCTATTGCACTCTTCTTCATCAAGGTATTTACAAGTAAAGACCAGTTAGAGATGGGTACAGCTGTTGACTCCCTAGGACAACGTCATGACTTTGGTTATGTCATCCAAAATAAGGAAGTGAGTGGTGTCTTTGCGGTACTATTTGATAAGGCTTATATTTCAACCTTTATCGCGATTGCATTATTTATTATCCTATCTATCTTCTTATACAAGACTAAGACAGGCTTGCGCTTGCGTGCATGTGGTGAACATCCACAGGCTGCTGACTCTGTAGGTATCAATGTCTATAAGATGCGTTATCTTGGTACAACAATCTCTGGTGCATTAGGTGGATTTGGTGGTTACTTATACATTGCGACAGTTGCTAATGGTACAGCATCTGGTGCGGTAGCCGGCATGGGATTCTTGGCAATGGCTATCATGATTTTTGGTAACTGGTCACCACTTGGTGTTGCCTTTGGATCCTTGATGTTTGGATTCTTGAAGTGTTTAAGTGTAGTTTATAACCAGATTCCATTTACAAAAAACTTACCATTACCAATGTATTTCTATAATATCATTCCTTATCTAGTCGTATTAATTGTTTTAGGATTCTCTAGCGGAAAATCAAGAGCGCCTAAGGCGGAAGGTATTCCTTACGATAAGGGGACACGTTAATCATAAAGATAGAGAGGTTGCGACAGGCAACTTCTTTTCTTTCTTTTCTTTCAAGGCTTTTGACACATTAGAAAAAAGATGGATATTGTGGTAGAATAGAAATGGTGAAAGTAGGTGATTTCTTTGTATAAAGTAAAAGATATCGTTGTCTATCGGAGAGATGTATGTCGCATTACAGGAAAGAAACGCAGTGACTTTACGGGGGAACAATGTTATATTCTTGAACCCTATTTTCCTACTTCAGGATCTGTTTCCATTCAGGTTCCGGTGTCCAATAAAGCAGGTCATATACGTGATTTGATTACAAAAGAGGAGATTAATCAGCTGATTATTGATACACCTGATTTAGAGACTCTTGAAAGTAAGCCTGCAAATATGAAGAGTCAATATGCTTCACTGTTAAAGGGAAATGATATCAGTGAGTTAGTACGTATTATCAAGACTTCCTATGGACGCAATCAAGAGCGTCTTGAACAACATAAGAAGTTAGCTTCTATCGATGATGAATATTTACAGATAGCTGAGAAATACCTATATGAAGAACTTTCTGTTGTATTAGATTTATCAATTGAAGACACAAAGGAATATTTCGAAAAAGAGGTAGCGAAACTATCTCTTGAATAAGAGGTGACTATGGAGAAAAATGATACACTATTACAAGCTTTTGAGTGGTATCTTCCAGATGATAGTCAACATTGGAATAAACTGAAGGTGCTGGCACCTTCTTTTTCTAATCTGGGAGTAACAGTGGTGTGGCTACCACCAGCATATAAAGGTGCTAGTGGAGTACATGATGTAGGATATGGTGTCTATGATTTATATGATCTTGGAGAATTTGATCAAAAGGGGACGATTCCTACAAAATATGGCACAAAACAAGAATATCTAGATGCGATTGGTGCATTGCAAAAAGAAAATATATTAGTTCTTGCGGATATTGTACTCAATCAGAAAATGGGTGGCGATACAGAAGAAACGATAGATGTCATTAAATCGGATCCAAATAATCGCAATGAAGAGATCGGTGGTGATTATCAGATTACCGCGTGGACAAAATTTACTTTTCCGAATCGTAAAGAAAAGTACTCTACGTTTACATGGAATGCAAGTCATTTTGATGGCATAGATTGGGATGAAAAGAAGAAACAAAGCGCCATCTACCTCATTGAAGGAAAGAACTGGAATCCAAATGTAGATGGTGAACATGGTAACTTTGATTATTTGATGGGTTGTGATATTGATTTTAAAAATCAAGAAGTGTTACAAGAATTCAACCGTTGGGGTAAATGGTATTTAGATATCACTGGCACCAACGGTATGCGTTTGGATGCGGTTAAACATATTGATAATCAATTCTTTAAGAATTGGTTATCTGACATGCGTGCATATAAAGGGAATAATTTCTTTGCGGTAGGTGAGTATTGGAATGGTGACGTTGGTAAGCTGCAGGAGTATCTTGCGGATACATCAGATTGTATGTCTTTATTTGATGTACCGTTACACTATCAGTTATTAAACGCATCCGATACAAATGGAAACTTTGACATGCGAGAGATATTTCAAGGAACACTTGTACAAACTGATGCATGGCATGCGGTGACGTTTGTGGATAATCACGATACAGAACCAGGACAGTCACTACAATCCTTTGTCTTATCTTGGTTTAAGTCATTGGCGTATGCATTAATTTTATTGCGTATAGATGGTCTACCGTGTGTGTTCTATGGGGATTTATATGGGATTCCTGCTAAGAATATTCCTGCAGTAGTTGAGCTTCCAACACTGATGAAGATTAGAGAACTATATGCTTATGGTGAACAGCATGACTATTTCGATCATCCAAATGTAATTGGTTGGACAAGAAGTGGCAGTGATGAATTTACTGGAAGTGGTTTGGCTGTTGTGCTAAGTAATCGATGTGGTGGTTCTAAGAGAATGTATATCGGTACCAATCATGCGGGAAAAGAGTTCAGAGATATACTAGGTCACTGCACAGATACGGTAACGATTGATGATGAAGGTTGTGGAGAATTCTCCTGTTGCGATGGTAGTGTTAGTGTATGGCTCGAAAAGACTTTGAAAGTTGAAGTAAGCCTTGACTAACAGAAACGTGTTCGGCGAAAATATAGATGTAATTTGAGGGAGTAGCTGGCACATGCCCGTGCAGCAAGTCAACATACTGGTAAAAACCTGGCTTGTTTTAATTAGCGAGACTCATGATTGCCTTTTTGGTAATACATGGTCTTTTTTTTATTGACATGTTCCTTACCATATTCAAGAGGAGTGAATGGATATGATAAAACTATTAATACAAGCTGCTTTGTTGGGTGTTGGTCTTGCGATGGATGCTTTCTCTGTATCAATGGCGAATGGAATGAATGAAAAGAAAATGGCAATATCTAGAATGATTCAGATTGCCGTTGTTTTTGCGGGATTTCAATTTTTAATGCCGATGATTGGATGGTTTGCAGTACATACAGTTTCCTCTACCTTTACGATTTTTATGGATGCTGTACCATGGATTGCCTTGATCTTACTATTGTATATTGGTGGTGGGATGATCAAGGATGGACTTGAAGAAGAGGAAGAGGGGGAAGCTGAATATGAAGCCAGTACTCGTAAACTTCTGATTCAAGGTATCGCAACTTCAATAGATGCCTTATCCGTTGGATTTACCATTGCACACTACTCATTATCCTCTGCCTTCATCACTTCTGTGATTATCGCAGTTGTAACTTTTGTCATCTGTTATATAGGAATAATACTAGGTAAGAAGTTTGGTATGGTCTTTGCCAATAAATCATCCATCTTAGGTGGGATGATTCTTATTTTCATTGGCATTGAAATATTTGTGACAGGAATTGGGTTATTGTAAAAATAACCTTTTTTACTTTATGCACTGGATGAAATAGTACTATATATTTATAGGTTGTTAAATTGTATAATATGCAAGATACTACATGATTGATGACTAAAACTTTTGAAAGAAGGTGTTAATATGAACTGCACAAATATGAAAAAAGAGTGTGAGATGCTATGGGCAAAAAATAAATATTATGTGTTAAGCAAATCACACAAAGCATACCTAGAGATCAGAGAATATTTAAAAGCAAAAGAAGTGGATATTCTATTTCTGAAAGAAAGGATACAAACAGTAAGGGATCTTGAAGAAAGTAAAAAAGATTTTAATAATGCCATTCTTCATGTATGGGGATACTTTAAGAAAGACGCAAGTGAAGTTGAAAAACAGGGATTGTTTACCATACTAGAAAAATATATGGTAGGAAAAATGAATCAGAATGCTGTTATTGAATATATCAAAGTTTTATTAAAGAAATATCCAAACAAATATTTACAAGAATCTACTTTATTAACAGGAGAATATGATGAGACTGTGGCATGAACAAATGATTAACCGATTACCTAAAAATCAACTTCTTGGACAGCATAGAGAATGTTGCGCACTGAGAGGAAATGGATGGGAGAAGAAACATAGAACAGTAGATTATGTGTTTTTATACTCTCCGTATTGCTTATATCGTTATCATTCCTTAGTCATGGATGAAATGGAAAAAAGAGGGTATAAGGTTTCTGCAGAATGGAGAGATAAGAATTATCGAGGGAAGATAGCAGAAGAATATAATAATCTTGAAGAAGTAAATATAAATACTCCAATTTACAAAGAACATACTCATGAATATCTAATCGAGTGTATAGAAAACTTGAGAAAAAAAGGAATAGTATTAGAATTATAAATTTAAAAGCTTAATGAACGACACGAAGTGAAGTTGATTAAGCCTTTATTTTAAGTTTGGAAAGACATTGATAAAGTCATCGTGAATTGTTAAATCGGCTGTAGAATCATAACTTGTTTGATCACGATTGATTAAAACAAGTGTATTACCGTCAAAGTAACGTAGTAGTCCTGCAGCTGGATATACAACAAGAGAAGTGCCTAACACGATACAGGTATCTGCAGTTTGTAATGCATACAAGGACTGATTGAGTATGGTTTCATCTAATCCTTCTTCATACAAGACTACATTTGGCTTGATGATGCCGTTACATTTTGGACAATGTGGTATAGTATCCATTGTTAAAATATCATCGAGTGAATACTTTGCATGACATTGCAGGCATGTATTTCGTAAAACACTACCATGCAATTCTAATACGTTTGTTGAACCGGCAAGTTGATGTAAACCATCAATGTTTTGCGTGATGACTGTAACCTTTTTATTGCGCTTCTCTAATGAGGCGATATACGCATGTACATAAGAAGGCTTCACATCTGGATATAATAATTTATCGCGATAGAAGCGGAAGAATTCTTCCGTGTGTTGTTTGAAAAAGTGGTGACTTAAGATTTCTTCTGGTGGGAATTGATACTTCTGATTGTAGAGCCCATCGGTGCTACGGAAATCAGGGATACCACTAGCGGTGGAGACACCGGCACCGGTAAAGAAGACGATGTGATTTGAATGGTCAATAATGTCTTGAAGCTCTTGTATCTTTTCGTTCATACTGTTCCTTTCTGATAGGTTGTGATTACCATATTTGCGATATCTAATAGTTTTTCTTTCAGTTCTATTGGCTGAATTACAGTGATGCGGTCATAGAATAACATTAACCAACTCAAAAGTGTTGGTGTAATCGCTGTTTTTAAGCTTACTGTAAAGGAGTTGTCTTTTACTTCTGAGATAATCATATGACTGCCAAATTCATCTAAGATGATACTTGCCATATCGGTTGTGCATTTAATAGTAATCGTTTCTGCTTTCCCTGCATACATCTTCATGGATGTTTGCAGGTGCTGTTCTAAATCAAAAGAGATTGTTTCTACTGGCTGATCAATCTGACGTACAGTTTCCATTTTATCAATACGATAGTTTGTAAAGGATCGGTATTTCTCGCTGTAGAGTATACAATAGTATTTTCCTTCGTAGGAAGTAACTGCATAAGGTGTTAGAATATAGCGCTTTTTATTCTTGCGGTATTTCTTTTCCTTAGAAATTGTATAGTCGAAGTAGTAGAAGGAAATCTGATACGAGTGTTTAATGGCGTGCAAAATCAGTTTGATATTGGAAAGTATCTCTTGACTCCTTGTGCGTGAACTAGATTTGCGTTTAAGACTGTGATAAGGGCTTGCAAGTGCCTGTAACTTTGTTTGTATTGTGGTAACTTCCTTGTTAGATAAAGAGCAGAGTTGATTTAAATAGTCTGATAGGATAAAGTGCTCTGCTTCATCAAAGTATGGCACAAGATAATAACCAGAGTAAAACTTATGAAATTCATAACGAATATCATGGTTATATTCTCGTAGTGTCTCAATGGCTCGATATACAGTACGTCGATTGGAGGGGAATCCTTCTGTCTCTAATATGGCCTGTAGTTCAGACATTGAGATTAGATGCTCTGGATCTGGATATTGATACAGTATTTCAAGAATTTGTAATGGGAGTGCATTTGTGTTTTTCATATTCTTAATTGATGTGCATTTATATGCACATCAATTATATACCTAACTGCTAAGATAATACATATAGAGAAGGTGATGAACATGACAAACAAACAACTATATTTCGTAAATCGTTCCGTGTTATTTCTAGCAATTGCCTACGCAATCAATGGATATACACTACCGTCATTGGCTTGTAGTATCATATCTAGTTTCTTGACGTGTGAGTTTATTGGATATGAAAAGATAAAGGATAGCGTAATAAAGATGTTATTTATAGGTATTATGCTAAGTGGATTGATTCGTATGGTTGGTTTACATACAACATTACCAATGCTAGAAGTATCCGCATACGCTTCTGCACTGTTTGCGGTAAATTGGGTGAAGTATCATTTCCACACAGTATCAGAATTATTAGTACATATCTTATCTTTGATGTTTGTGCTTATTGGGATTTCTATAGTATTACCGTTAAGTTCCTTACAGTTTGGCTATACAATGGTATTTATCGCAATTGTGTTTATGCCTATACTTTTTTCCTATGGAATTACATTGTTATTTACAAAAGTCTATGCAAATACCTTGGATAAGAAGGCTACGTTACGTTAAAATAGGTACTAAGGAAAGTACTTATGATAAACTATCTGATTAACAAATATATTAAAAATGCGGATGACATTCAAAATGAAACCGTACGCTTTGCGTATGGAAAACTGACAAGTACTATTGGGATTGCCGCAAATCTATTATTATTTATCGTTAAACTAACAATTGGTTTTATGACAAGATCCGTGTCCATCATGTCAGATGGTTTTAATAACCTATCTGATGTGATGACTTGTCTTGTGACGGTGCTTGGCTATCGTATCGCTAGTAAGCCAGCGGATAAGGAACATCCTTTTGGGCATGGCCGAGTAGAGTATGTGGTTAGTTTTGTGATTGCGGTTGTTATCTTTACTGTAAGTTTTGAACTGATTAAACAGGGTATCCAACAAATTATAGAACCAAATGAGATTCTCTTTAAACCAGTGCTAATGTTAATACTGGTATTATCCATTGGTGTTAAATTGTGGATCAGTTATCTCAATCATACGATTGGAAAGAGAATTGATAATCTAGCGATGATTGCGACTGCACAGGATGCACGTAATGATGCATGGTCAACTCTGATTACCATTGTGGCGATGTTGTTGAGTCAATTAAAAACAACATTCCCGTTTGATGGTGTTGCGACACTTGTAATTGCGTGTTTCATTTTAAAGTCCGGATATGAATTAATCAAAGAAATTATTGACCGTTTAATTGGAAAGCCAGCTGATCAAGAATTGGTAAAACAAATTCGTGAAATCATTTTAAAACATAAAGAGATTCGAGGTCTTCATGATTTGATTATTCATGATTATGGACCTAGCGTTAAGATTGGTAGTGCGCATGCGGAAGTAGATGCGAAGATGAACTTTGTAAAGATTCACGACATCATCGACCAAGCAGAACGTGAAGTTGGAGATACACTACACGTCATGATGACATTGCATATGGATCCAATTGAATATGACAATCCAATTACAAATGCATATTTTGAGGATTTAAAGTGTATCCTTTCACAGATTGATCCTGCAATTACAGTACATGATTTTAGAACTGTATTAGGCGATGAACATACCAATCTAGTATTTGATTTGGTTATTCCTTATAGCTTCTATTTAGAGGATGAACAAATCAAAGCAGAGATTGACCGTCACTTTGAAAAGTATCCAAATAAGATTTATGCTGTTATTACATTCGATCATCCGTATACAGGAGGCTGATATGAAGAAGATAACAATTTGGCATACAAATGATGTACATAGTCAGTTTGAGGATTTCTCTCTGATTGTTTCTTATATTCGTGAACATGTAAATATTGAAAAAGATTTCCTGCTTGATGCAGGAGATTTTTGCGACCAGAAGTCGGTGATGATTAGCGGTACACATGGAGTAGGTGGCATTGAACTGCTAAAGACAGCTGGTTATGATGCGATGGCGATTGGAAACAATGAATTCTTTGCGGGTATGGAGTATTTAGAGGAAATGACAAATCAAAACTTTCCGTTACTATCCGCAAATCTTTTCCGTTTAAACAAAGAGCCTATCCCTGGTGTATTGCCATTTATCATTCTTAAACGTAATGGTGTACGGGTTTTAATCATTGGTATTTCACCATACTGGGGAGAGAGCCCTGAAAGCACTGCATTTACAGATATGTGCGGTGTGAAACTACTCGAACCAACACCACTTGTACAAGATATTCTTGTACAAGAAAAGGGTAATTATGATATTTCAATTCTGCTATCTCATGGTGGTATTAAGAAAGACCGTGTGATTGCGGAAACGGTGGATGGTTTAGATTGTATTATTGGTGGACATTCTCATACAGAGATGGATGATGCGGAGTATATCAATGGTACTTGGATTCACCAAAGTGGTTGTTGGGCTAAGTATCTTGGTAAATTAACTTTGGAAGTAGATGACCAGTTTCATGTTGTGTCTGCTTGTGGAGAAAATATTGTCGTAGAGAAAGAGAAGGATCCTGAAATTGAATCAGTGATGGTACAACAAACAAAGTTGGCAATCACAGAACTCAGCAAAGTTCTTTACGTCTTACCACAAAATCTAGAGTTTTCAATTGAACATGAATGCATGGCGATGAATGCACTTGCGGATATGATGTGGAAGACGTATCCTTCGGATTTGGCTTTGATCAATCATGGAATTCTTTCAAAAAGGATTACAAAGGAGGTTACGAAGTTAAATCTATTGGAAGTTTCTCCATCCCCATTAAATCCAACGACTTTAGTATGGTCTGGAAAACAGATTAAGGATGCGATACTTGCTTCACAAAAAGAAGCGTATATTCATATGCCTTCAAATCGCTGGGCAGGCTTTCGGGGAACAGAACTTGGTACGATAGCGGTAAGCTATAACGTACAGGTAGATTGCGGTTTACAAATAATCACAATTGATGGACAACTACTTGATGAAGAAAAGGAGTATCGTGTTCTAACAAGTGACTTTCTACAGAGAGGATATGGCTATGATATGCTTGGGGAGTCGCTAAAAGAGACGAGCTTTGCGAAAGAGTATTTTAGAGATCTTTTAGAGATGAAATTAAATGATCTACAGTTTATTGAATCTGCGAAAATAATTCGTTTCCATCGAGGTAGGCTATGAGAAATTTCTTTTCGAAAAGTAATTTATTGTTGATATTGGCATCGATTATTTGGGGTTGTGCGTTTGTGGCACAGAATGTGGGAATGAACTATATTGGCCCGTGGACGTTTTCAACAATCCGTTTTTTGATTGCGGGTTTTTCACTACTAGCAATCATTCCGATCTTAGATGAGAAACGCACACATGTGATTCGTCCTAAGACGAAGGAAGAAAAAATGAAGCTATTATTAGGCTCTGTATTATGTGGGCTTGCCTTATCGATTGGTAGTATTGTACAACAGATTGCGATGTTGACGGTGCCGGTTGCGAAAGCTGGTTTTCTAACAACGCTATATGTATTGTTTGTGCCAATGATTACACTCTTGTTCGGCAAGAAGATTCCTTTGAAAGTTTGGATTGGTATCGCAATGGCTTTGTTTGGGTTATACCTTTTAAGTATGGCAGGCAATCTTGCGATTGGAATCGGAGAAATTTTATTGATTCTAGCTGCGTTCTTATTTGCAATACATATTATCATCATTGGATATTTCAGTACGCGAGTTGACCCAGTAAGATTATCTTGCGGGCAGCTATTAATTGGTGGCTTTGCGACAGTCATTCCGATGATTGTGATTGAAAAACCTACAATAGGTTCTATCTTAGCAGCCTATATTCCGTTACTATATACGGGTATCTTCTCTTCTTGTGTTGCGTATACATTACAGATTTTTGCCCAGAAGGAAGCTAATCCTACGATTGCGGGAATGTTATTATCCTTGGAGTCTGTATTTGCGGCTTTGGCAGGGTATCTGATATTACATCAAGTATTAAATACAAGAGAACTAATTGGTTGTGTAGTCATCTTTATTGCGATTGTAATTGCACAGCTTCCTGATCGTCGTGACATGGTAAATGTCACAAAAGAAACATAATCTCTAGGCATAAAGAAAGGCGTAACGTGGTGTTACGCCTTTTCACTTGGTTTAGTTTTTTGCGTCTACGATGAGGTTTGTAATCTTCTTAGCAAACTCAACTGGATTTTTAATTGGTAATCCTTCAATCAATAATGCTTGATCATATAGCACATCTGTATACTCCTTGAGTTTGTCAGGGGAAGATGTAGATACTTCACGTAGCTTATTAAAGATAGGGTGGTTTGGATTGATTTCTAGAATCTTTGTGGCTGTAATTGCTCTATCTTTATTCATTGGATCATTTGCCATATAGCGTTCCATATCAAGGGAAACACCTTCATCCGCAACGATACATACAGGATCATCAATCAATCGAGAGGAGATACGTACTTCCTTAACTTTATCTGCTAGGGCATCCTTCATCGCTGTTAACATATCCTTGTTTTCCGCTGTCTTTTCTTCGATTTCCTTCTTTTCTTCTTCACTATCTAAGTCTAGATTTGCTTGAGAGATGGAGATAAACTTCTTTTCGTCGTAGCTTTGCATGATACCGGAAACGAATTCATCGCGCTGGTCTAAGAAGTAGAGTACTTCATAGCCTTTCTTTTTTAACTTAGGCATGATAGGAGAACGCTCGATTTCATCAACAGAAGTACCCACAGCGTAGTAGATTGCGTTTTGACCTTCTACCATACGGTCTGTATATTCCTTCAATGTGACATACTTACCTTCTTTAGAGGAACGGAATAAAATGAGGTCTTGGAGTTGTTCCTTATGAATACCATAATCTTGATAGATACCATACTTTAGATTTAAACCGAAGTTATCAAAGAACTTCTCATAGTTTTCACGGTCGTTCTTTAACATGTCTTCTAATGCGGAATGAATCTTCTTTTCGATAGATTTTGCAAGTAACTTAACCTGACGGTCTTGTTGGAGAATCTCACGTGATATATTGAGGTTTAAATCATCACTATCGATAATACCCTGTACAAAGCGGTAGTAATCAGGTACGAGGTCCTTTGCCTTATCAAGGATGAATACACCCTTGGAGTATAACTGTAATCCTGCTTCAAAGTCTTGATAATAGAAGTTATAGGGTGTTCTAGAAGGGATGAATAATAAGGCTGTGTAGGAGAGTGTTCCTTCTACGTTGTAGTGAATTACCTTCTGAGGATTTTCCCAGTCATTAAACTTAGACTTATAGAAAGAGTTGTATTCTTCTTCTGTTACTTCAGACTTTGGTTTTTTCCAAAGTGGAACCATAGAATTCAGTGTTACAAGTTCCTTGGTGTCAATTGTCTTTCCTTCTTCTGTTGGATCAGGGACAGACTTTGTGACTTCCATCTGGATAGGGTAGCGAACATAATCAGAATATTTTTTAACGAGTTCACGAATCTTATATTCTTCTAGGAACTCATCAAAGGATTCTTCCTCTGTATTGTCCTTAAGATCAATCGTAATTTTTGTGCCAGCTTCAGGTTTTTCGATCTCGGTGACTGTGTATCCATCCTCACCAGAGCTTGACCATGCATAACCTTTTTCTTCAACGGGAGACTTTGTCTCTACGAGTACGTGTTTTGCGACGATGAACGCACTATAGAAACCAACACCGAATTGGCCGATGATATCGACGCTATCTGTATTGTTCTCAAGTTGCTTGCGGAATTCAGCGGAGCCACTTCTTGCGATGGTACCTAGGTTTTTTTCAAGTTCCTCTGCACTCATACCAACACCAGTATCTTCAATAATGAGTTGGCGTGCGTCCTTCTTGATTTCTAATGTAATCTTTAAATTCTCTTGGTTTGTTGCGTAGCGAGAATCTGTAAGAGAGAGATAATGACGTTTATCTAAAGCGTCAGAAGCGTTGGAGATTAACTCACGTAAGAAGATTTCACGATTGGTATAAATCGAGTGAATCATCATATCTAGCAATCTTTTAGATTCTGCTTTAAATTGTTTCTTTGCCATAGTATTTTACCTCCTTAGCACTCTTATTCTATGACTGCTAATATAGTGTACCACTGAATAAGAATGATTTCAAATCAAAAACAAAGATTCCAGTTTTATTGGAATGCCTTGAGATAGGATGGTGAAAATGATAGGAGATAATACTAGTTATAATGCGATAATCCATAAATGATGGAATAAAAATCTTACTCTAGTATTTCTGTAGTTTAGTATTAAAACCAGTATTAATTTTCTATATTTGAGTTATGAAGAAAACAATACAAGATTCTATGCGATTGATGACATACCAGATGAGAAAATTACGTATCAATCATCATATGACCCAAAAACAAATGGCAGATATTTTAAATGTTTCAGCACAATCGATTTCTGCGTATGAAAATGGTGTGATTCGACCAGATATCGAAATCATTATGAAATACGCAGACTATTTTAAAGTGGATATGGATTATCTAACAGGTGTCAATCTATATGGACCGATCAATGATGTATTTCCAACGCAGACGGAAGCACAAATGTTTATGGCATATCGTAGAAGACCTGCTTGGATGCGAAAGGTGATACGGGAGCTTTGTTTTAATGGAACGAAGTTTCGTACACAAGATGAAGAGTCGGATTATACAACTTTGTTAAGTGATCATGAAGGTGAATATCAATAAAAACATCTATGTTTCATGTTGCATAGATGTTTTTTCATATACGCGAATACGGAACTGGCAAGTAAGATCTAACATTGGAATATTTAATAGACGTTGCTTGTCCTCAATAGATGTTTTATAGGCATATGGTGTCATTTGAAATAATTGATATAGTGTTTCTTGGTCTAATGGTGCAGTATTTTCAATCATTTCATCTTGGATGAGTGTTAAGCTCGTATTGATATCCTCCATAATATTTTCATACGGAGTATCATAGAGAACAGCTTTCATTTCAAATAAGTGTTTTGGACCAGGTGTAACGAAGATAAATTTACCACCTGGTTTTAAGATGCGCTGTAATTCTTCAGTTGTGGCAGGTGCAAAGCAAGTGACTGCTACATCACAGGATTCATCTTCGATTGGAAGATGGAAGATAGAAGAGACAACATATTGTGTCGATTTATCATTTTTAGAAGCGTGTTTTAGTGCATCTTTGGATAAGTCAAAACCATATTTTTCCTGTGCGATAAAACCTTCCGTGTAATAGCCTTCACCACAACCTAGATCGACAAAGACTTCTGGATGTAACTTTGTATTTAGATTGATGAGATATTCCTTCAAGAAGGCGTAAACACATTTCTCTAGAAAGGCGGTACGTGCCTTTACCATCTCTATGTTATCGCCATGGAACGGCTTGTTTGAGCGATATAGATTGATATAACCCTGTTTTGCAAAATCGAAGTGATGGTTGTTTTCACATACGAGTTCATGAACAATGTGGGTAAATCTTGACTTACAAATTGGACAAATTAATTTCATAGACAAAGTATAGCACAAAGTACTTGACTGAAAGTCAGTCAGTGGGTATAGTAGATGTAGGAGGTAATAAAAGATGCCTGAAAATAAAGACAACGAAGAACGAAAGAATGAGTTTATAGATGCGGCAGAAAAGTTATTTAAAGAAAATGGCATTGTAGAAACAACAATCAGTTCTATCGTAAAAGAGATGGATGTAGCAAAAGGACTATTCTACTATTACTTCAAGTCAAAAGATGATGTAATTGAAGCGATCAGTAATAAATACAACGAAGCATTTAATGCCATGATGCAGGAAAGCATGAATAAAGAGGATTATACAGAACGTTTAAAACAGTTCGTGAATAACTCAGTGAAGTCTTTCCGCGTATTACACGAAAAACTCAATGGCGAAGATGGTGCGGATCTTTCTAACTTAAGTGTTAGATCTACCTTGGAAGCGAAGAATAAAGCAATTACAGATTTAACAAAGCTATTTGATGAAGGCGTACAACTTGGTGAGCTAACATTAGATAACACGAAGTATTACGCAAATATCTTGATTAGTGGTATTGTCGAATTAATTGACCAAGGTGAAGCTAGTAACGATGAAATCGCATTTATTATTTGGGACCTCATTGAAAGGGCCGGAAAGGACTAAGGACATGTCAGAAAATAACAAGAATGGATTCGATGATTTAGGAAAAACAATTTCCGATTTATTAACAAATGTTACAAAGGTTGTAACAGAAAGCACAGAAGGTCTTACTTCTAAGCTAAAGGTTGAAAAGCAGAAGGCTGAAATTCGTGCAGAGATTGGTCATCACTCACGTGAACTATCAAAGTACTATGAAACATTAGGACGTAACTATTACAACGATATTGTCATCAATAAGAAGTCTGGTACATATACAGAAGTGATGGACAACATCCGTACAAAAGAAAAATTAATTGAGCTCTTAAACGAGAAGTTAGACGTATTAGAGAAGTAATGAAAAAGTGCGATTCTTAGGAGTCGCACTTATCTTTTTTTCGGGAATCATAGGAATACTTACAACCGCAGTAATCTTGGCGGTATAGACAATACGCATCAGAGATTTCTGTAGAATGTTGTTGGCTATTTCCTTTTTTGAAATCGGAGTAGAAATATTTCGTGTGGGAATATTTCTGTTGAAGCGATCGGCCGATTTCATTGAGCTTTTGAGAATCTTTTTGACGTGAGAAGGTCATGACAGTAGTGAAGTAGTCATAGCCATTTTCATCTGCGTAGGCGAACGCTGCGTTCATTCGCTCTGTATAACACGAGAAACAACGTAGCCATCCCTCTGGATCATCTTTACGCTTCGCCAAAAGCTTTTGATCAAAAGCATCATAGTTATAAGGCTCTATTACCAGTTTGATTTCTCCATGCCATCTTTCATCCAGATACCGTTTCATATCAGATAAACGCATGTCGTATTCTGAGGCTGGCCAGATGTTGGAGTTGTTATACATAATCGTTACATCAAAGACTTCGTGAAGGAATTCCAATGGCCAGCATGCGCATACAATACAACATGCATGCAAGAGTAATTTTGGCTTTTCATTCGTGTTAGCTTTGATGTTTTTCATCTCTTTAAGAGACTCAACATAGTAGTTGGTCTTCGTGGAAGATTTACGATTCTTTAAATAGGCAATATAGGCTTCTTTTTCTTTCTCATTCATTGGTGATTAACATACAATCGCCGAAGGAGAAGAAACGGTATTTCCCTTGTACTGCATGGCGGTAGGCTTCTAGTGTAAATTCATATCCTACAAAGGACGAAATCATCATAATCAATGTTGATTTTGGTAGGTGAAAGTTTGTTAACATACCATCGATTGTATGCCACTGGTATCCTGGGTAGATAAATAGTTTTGTCTCACCAGAACATTCTTCAAACTTACCAAAGCGATTCCATACGGACTCAAGTGTACGTACGGATGTTGTGCCAATCGCAAAGATTCGTTGACCATTTACCTTAGCTACGTTTAATGTATCCGCAGCTTCCTTGGACATATAGTAAACTTCACTATGCATGTCATGGTCTTCTACATCTTCTGTATCCATCGGCCTGAAGGTACCTAAACCAACATGTAGTGTTACATCAATGACCGTAACACCTTTTTCTTTAAGCTTGGTAAAGATTTCATCTGTAAAGTGTAGACCGGCAGTAGGGGCTGCGGCAGAACCTCTTACCTTGGCATATACCGTCTGGTAGCGTTCTGGGTCATTTAACTTCTCTTTAATATATGGTGGTAGTGGTACGTTTCCTAATTCATCTAGAATTTCATTGAAGATACCATCATAAATCATACGCATCTTACGTAAACCTTTTTCGCCTATTTCAACGCATTCTGCACGTAAACGTCCATCGTGGAAGGAAATGATAGCACCAAGTTTAACGACCTTTGCATTACCAACAAGACACTCCCAAACATCATCAGGAAGCTGTCTAAGTAAGAGTAATTCAACGTGTGCGCCTGTTTCTTCCTTTGTGCCAAATAATCTAGCAGGGATAACACGGGTATTATTACGTACTAGAACATCACCTGCATGCAGGTAATCTACAATATCGTAGAAGTGCTTGTCTTCATATTTCTTTTCTGTATTGTGAATGACAAGCATACGAGAAGAGCTGCGATCAAGCAGTGGGGTTTGCGCAATTAGTTCTTCTGGTAAGTTGTAATCAAAATCACTTGTTTTCCATTTCATATTAAAATCCTCTGTGGTCAAATTTCATCTTCGCAAGAGTTTCCTCTTTGAAGTCATTAAAGCGGTCTTCCTTAATTGCTTTTCTTGCGTCTTCCATGAGCTTCACTAAGAAACGCAAGTTATGGATGGACATCAGGCGCGTACCAAATCCTTCGTTGGTACGTTGGAGGTGATTGAGGTATGCTTTGGTATAGTTACGACATGTATAACAATCACATTCTGAATCGAGTGGTGTAAAGTCATTCTTATAGATAGCCTTACGGATAGAGATTCTTCCTTCACTAGTCATGAGTGTTCCGTGTCTTGCGATGCGAGTAGGTAATACGCAATCACACATATCAACGTTACGACTAACAGCTTCTAACAAGTCATTGACTGCACCAACACCCATCAGGTATCTTGGTTTATCAAATGGTAAGGCATCGGATGCCCACTTCACCATACGATACATCGTCTCTTTGTCTTCGCCTACTGATGTGCCACCAATCGCATATCCTGGAAAGTCCATCTCAATTAACTTTTCAGCACAATATCTACGAAGATCTTCGTAGTCACCCCCTTGGACAATACCAAAGAGTGCCTGTTCTTCAGGACGGCTGTGTGCTTGTTTACCACGTAGTGCCCAACGCAATGTTCTCTCTGTACTCTTTTCAACGTATTCACGCGTTGCGGGGTAAGGGATACATTCATCAAAGGACATCATGATGTCTGCGCCAATCTTATTTTGAATTTGAATGGATTTTTCTGGGGAGAGGAAGAGTGTATCTCCGTTGAGTGTATTCTTAAAGGTAACACCTTCTTCTGTAATCTTACGCTGATCTGCGAGGGAGAATACTTGGAATCCTCCACTATCTGTTAACATAGGGCCTTTATAGTTCATAAACTTCTGAACTCCACCCGCTTGATCAACGATATCTTCACCTGGTCTTAGCCATAAATGATAGGTATTGGCAAGTACAACACCAGAGCCTAAATCTTTTAATTCTTCTGGGGATACGAATTTAACGGTTGCTTGTGTACCGACAGGCATAAACATTGGTGTCTCTACATCCCCATGTGGTGTGTGTAAAATACCCGTACGGGCACCGGATTGTTTACAGATATGTGTAATTTCAAAGGTGACTGGTTGTTTCATGATTTCCCTCTTTTCCGCTATAAAGTATATCAAATATTACTTTGATTCGCTGAGAAACATCTGCGTGTTATAATGTTTTTATGAAATCGAAAGAGATACGTGTTAGAAATTTACCGAAAAATGACGTTCCGTTTTACGTTTCCAATGTAAAACCGACATCATTTTTAATCGTTGCAATGATAGCTGGCATTAGTTTTTTATGGATACGTTCGTATTTGCAGGTAATCGGGGTCATGGTCATTATGGTATCGTTATTTTCGCTATTGATGTTGCCGGATTGTAAACTGTATGAAATTCATCAGGACTACATCGTACTCTATAATCGACACGATAAATCAGAATGTTTCATTATTTACTACGAAGATATTGTGTCTTGGCATTATGAATGGAATCCAAGCTTTGATCAGTTGGTCATTTCATTAGTAGATGGTAGTGTAGAAAAACAAGAAGTCTATGCGAAATATCGCATTGAGAAGTGGTTAAATTCTTTAGCACCAGGCAAACAAGCGAAAAAGAATCATAGAAAGTAGGGTATGATGAAATTAGTAAATCCTGAAGCAGTTGAAAAATGTAAGGTGAATATGATCTGCGAAGCGGATGTAGATGATATGAGTCTTATCTTTGATATGTTTAGTGATAGTACTAGATTAAAGATTATGAATGCACTCTTTGTCAGTGAACTCTGTGTTGGTGATTTAGCTGCACTATTACAGATGAGTACTAGTGCTATCAGTCATCAATTATCTTCGTTGAAGAAAACAAAACTAGTGAAGACAAAGAAGATTGGCAAGAATGTCTATTATTCTATGGCAGATGAACATATTGAAAAGATTTACCAGATGACATACGAGCACATTAAAGAAGATGACTAAAATTGTAGCGATTGACTTTGAAACAGCCAATAACCAAATGGCGAGTGTTTGTTCGGTTGGTGTTGCGGTAATGGAAGATGGGGTAGTCATTGATCACTATTACTCTTTGATTAAACCAGAAGAAAACGTTAGTTATTTTTCGCCTTACAATATTCGTGTTCATGGCATTACTGCAAAAAATGTAGAAGCTGCGCCTGCATTTTCAGAAATCTATCGTGAGTTAACGGGATATTTTGAAGATGCAGTTCTTGTAGCACATAATGCTAGATTTGATATGAACTGCTTAAAACAAACTTGTTTGAATACAGGTAAGAAGATTCATGTATTAGAATATTTTGATACAGTAGAATTATGTAAACGCGTCTTTTCAAATCTCAAGCATCATCGTCTCAATGATGTATGTGACTATATTGGAATTGAGCTGGACCACCATAATGCATTAAGTGATGCGAATGGTTGTTTGGAAATTGTCATGGCAGTGATGAATCTAGTTGGAGAATATGATATTTATCAATTATTAGAACGTTGTCAAACAAAACTTTATCAGTTATAAAACGAACAATGGATACGCTTTATATTCGTTGTTTTTTTACTAGCTTAATATCAACTTTTTTAAAAAAAACAATCTAACAGTAAACAAAAATGGCCTAAATAAGAATGTAGTATAATGACATAGCCAAATATTAAAATACTTAAGTAACCATTCAACTTAATGTTTGGCGACATCTCCGGTTGGATGGTTACTTAAGTGTACGGAGATGTCGTATGCCTAAAACTGAATTTTTAACTGACCTTGTTTTCAATATGGACAACAAGGACTTTGAACTACTTCAAGAGGTGATCGCTGCACGAAACAATAAGGAAAGATACGGTGTATCTAACTTTGTAGAACTGGCTATTAAGTATAATCGTATCCCATCGTGTCCTAGGTGCGGTAGCACAGATCATAAACCAAGCAGTCACACTCCACAAGGGTTACATAGATATCTGTGTAATGAGTGTGGCTGTAGATATACTTTGATGGGTAATAGTATCTTCTCTTCATCAAAGAAAGATTTTAATACATGGGTAATCTATCTTACGTTGATGACATTCAACGTACCACTCGAAATGACAGAAGAGATATGTGATATATCACACCCTACTGCTATGTTATGGAGAGAAAAGGTATTTTCTACTGTCGATGGATACCAAGAACATCTATATTTGAAAGATCGTGTATGGATAGACGAGACATATCTCTATGATAGTTCTCTACTTCATGACGATGGTTATAAGAAGAGAGGACTATCTAAGAACCAACTCTGTATCGTTGTGGCAATCGATTGTCACAAAAATACATACGCTGTTATTTGTGGTCATGAAAAGCCATCTGCTTCACGTATCTTTGAAGCGCTAAAGAATCATATCGCTTCCGGATCAACACTAGTACATGATGGCGAAAGAGCACATGACAAGCTGATAAAAGAATTAGATTTGAAAGAAGAATTCTATAAAGCCAATACACACGACAAAGAATATCTAGAGAACATGGCATTGATAAACAATATGTGCTCGTGGTTAAAAAGGTATATCTATCGCTTCATTGGGATGAGAATGACTAATCTACAATCCTATTTAAATTGGTTTGTATATCTGTTTAGAGTAAAAGGTGCAGTAGAACTGTGGCCAAAGATGGATAGAATTTTACGACATTTGATATTATTCAACGGAACATATAAGAGAAATACTTGATTTCATCGCATTTCCATAGGCCATTTTTGTTTACTGTTAGAAAAAACAATATCAAAAAATGATTACAATTTCCTTTTTGCGTGCTAAAACAACTCTATCATTCATGGGAGGACAAAAGAATGAAGAAAATCAGAGTGATTAGTTTTCTTTGTGCTCTGCTGATGGTATGTAGCATTTGTGTGACCACAATTTCTACTGCAGTATTCGCAGATTCATCAACACCTACAACACAACCAGTTCCAACGACTAGAACTTATACCGTTCGCCATATTCGTCAGACATTGTCTGGCAGCTATGAAGACGAATCCTTGGCAGAATATGAAACTCTTACAGGTAATGTGGGGGATATGACACAGGCAATCGCCAATCGAACATATCCTGGGTTTCAAGCTCTGATTCCTGAACAGGTACAGATAGCACCAAGTGGAGATATTACGGTTTCTGTTTATTATGCAAGAAAGAAGTTAACGACATATTTTCATACAGGTGATCCAGCACAAGATTTCCATTTAACATATTTATACGAAAGTACACAGACACAACCAGCTCAACCAACGATTCCAGGCAAGGTATTTATTCGTTGGGCATATCAGGATAGCACAGGTGCTTTACAGACATGGAATGCTGGGATACAACCGGCAGAGGATATGCATGTCTATGCAGAGTATGATATTCCATTCCAATCGACATATATTGTTAATTATTGGTATCAAAACGCAACGGATGAAGTATCGTATACAGATGCACAAAAGACTTATTCCTTATTTAGTACTGAAACAAAGACACAGAATGTAAATAGTGCGGTTGTCTATAACGGTCCACAATATGATACGACCTATCGTAAATATAATCAGGCAAAGACAGATGCAGAGAATGCGACAAAGCTAGTCTTAGCAGATGGTTCAACGGTAGTAAATGTCTACTATGATCGTCCAGTGATGACAATCACACTTGTGTATTACAACTTCACGACAAATACAGAAGAGCGACGTGAGTCATATCAAGGAATCTATGGACATAAGACAGATGGTATTTTTAGCATTGACCTAACCTATCTATGGTCTGCGCCAAATAGTGCAAGTTCTCACTATGGTAAAACACCACCTACCTTTACAGAACAACAATTCTTTAATGTTGATCCATATCATTTGGAATTCCATGCTAGAAAATTAGCAGTAGCTCCAAGTGCAAAGAAGATTCATGTAATCTATCACGGGCAAAATCCTGATGGTACATGGTCAAGAAATCCAAATAATCGTATTTCGGATATAGATACACTTACTTACAGTAAGTTTAGCGTATATTTTCCTAATACAGCCACATTTAACTATTCATATTATTATTGGACAAATGGGGTAGATGAGTATACGACAGATGTTAATGCGTCCAACCCTGATTTAACTGCATATACAGGTGGTTCACTGATTGTTGTATATAACAATAATCAAGTGGTAAACGACTATGATGGTGATGGCCAAACATATATGCACTTATATAAAACACGTAATAAGTACAATCTCCACCTAGAAAATACAGATGGAACAGTACTAAATCTTTATTATGGAGAGCCATTATCCAACTACCAAAATATCCTAAATAATCCAGTTAAGCCAAGCAATGTACCATCACACTATGTATTTACGGGTTGGTATACAACTGATACATTCCAAGAGGGTACTAAGTTGAAAGAAAACGCAACAATGTCTAGCCGTGACCATTTTCTATACGCAAGATGGGAAGAACCAAGGATAAATGTTACGGTTGTTAGTAATGGTGCTACATCTCTACTCCCTACAACTGTAACGATTCCAATGATGTCTAGTGTTCGTAAAGATATTCCAAATATTCCTTCTAAAGATGGATATTGGTTTGATGGATGGTATAAAGACCCAGCATTTACGCAACCTTTTGATATCAATGAATCGATTGCATATGATATGACAATCTACGCAAAATGGGTTAATCGTAAGCCGACAAACTGGAGAATCCGCTATATCGACGATCAAGGAAGAGTTCTTGCGCAGGAAGATACAGGAAATGATAACCTATTTACAGTACTCTTTAGATATGGAAAGTTGATTCCAGATTATGCAGTGGATTATGAAAGTAAGAACCTAACACTTTCGTCTGACCAGATGAATCTATTAGATTTTATCTACACATACCGTGTCAAGACAAATTGGGTAACAGAAGATGGTACACCAATTAAGGAAAGAGTTTATGGAACATTTGGTCCAGAAGTATTTGATGGATATGTATATGTTTCTTCAAATACAGCTGTAAATGGTGATACTACTCATGTCTATCGATGGGTAGGTATCTCTACACCAAAGACGGCTGATTATAGCCAAATGGTTTGGTATATGTCTGTCCTATGTCTTTCTTCACTAGCAGTGATATCCATTGCCTATATGAAGAAGTCTTATCGATAATGCATACATATAAGCGACTAGTGGGCTAGTCGCTTTCTTTGCAAAAATAGAAAAATGAAATAACGGTGATAATACAAACTATCCTGTTATAATACATCCATTGATAATGACACAACCTGAGATAGTTGCTGTCATTTCTTTTTAAAGGAGAAATGAAGATGGAATTATTAGATGCTATCAAGCAAAGACATTCCGTACGTTCGTACTTGGATAAGTCAATTGATACACATGTACGAAATGAATTATGTAAGTATATTGAAGAATGTAACCAAGAAGGAAACCTGCATATTCAACTGATTGAAAATGAACCACAGGCATTCGCTAAACGCTTATATCACTATGGTTTATTCTCTAATGTAAAAAACTACATCGCTCTAGTAGGGAAGGAAGATGCAACCTTCAATGAACGTTGTGGCTACTATGGAGAAAAGATCGTTCTTAAGGCACAAATGTTAGGTCTTAATACCTGCTGGGTAGGTGGTACTTATAAAAAGATTGAAAGTGTCGTAGATATCAAACCTGGTGAAAAGTTCTTGATGATTATCGCAATTGGATATGGTGAAAACCAAGGAAGAGAACATAAATATAAGAAGGTAAAAGACTTATCCATTGGCTATCCTGAACTACCGGATTGGTTTATTAAAGGGGTAGAGGCTGTAGCTATGGCACCGTCAGCTCTAAACCAGCATAGTTATCGCTTTGGTTATAGAGATGGAAAGGTATATGTTAAAAAGGGTCTTGGCTTTGCATTAGATACCGATATTGGAATTGCAAAGTATCACTTTGAAGTTGCGTCAGGTAAAGATTCCACAATCTGGGAATAAGGAAACTTGAAATAAACATTTCAAAAATTCAATTTTAATGAAATTTTTTTCAGAGAAAATAGGATGTGTTTACAGAAATATTTCGTAATAGTATAATGGAACAGACAAAGGGGTATACAATGATTGAATTTGAAAATAATGCCTATTTCTGGCAGAAGTTAGATACGCTGTACTTATCCAGCGGATACCAGATTACAAGAAAAAAAGGTGAAGTTCATCCGCGTTTTCAGAACTTGATCTATCCGGTTGATTATGGATATATCAACGACACAAAGAGCTTTGGTAAAGATGGTGTATCGCTTTATGCAGGCAGTGGCAATCGATATGAGATTAGTGCATTGGTTGTTGCGGCAGATATTCTAATCAAGGAATTAGATGTAAAGGTTCTTGTGGGTTGTACAGAGGAAGAAGTGGACCAAGTATTACGGTTCCTCAATCAAACAAATTATCAAAAGACTGTATTAATCCGTAAAGGTAATGAATTACCTTCTTGGGCAGAAACAGATATTTAAAAAGCCGGTTCAGATGAATCGGCTTTACTCTTGGTATGGTTCGCCATTGAAGTTGATACGGAAGTCTTCAGGACTACGTGTATCAATTAATCGTTTGGCAAAATTAATTGCCTTACCATATAATTCTGGAAATGACGCATGAATCTCTCGACTTAGGTCGTAACGAAGTGGATAGGATTTATGTTCAAGGTTCACTACCTTAAAATCATTCTTGTTGTATAGTACCATACCGGATAAAACGGGTGGTATTTTCATTTGTTTTTCTAGTGCACATAATAAGTCATATTTTAGCTTTGTTGGATATAAGAACTTTGTATAACGAACAATTTCTGTAGCAGATTCTGCACATAGGCTAGGTTTAATCTCAAGATTGAATA
Organism: Solobacterium moorei; assembly: GCF_036323475.1. Taxonomy (GTDB): domain Bacteria; phylum Bacillota_I; class Bacilli_A; order Erysipelotrichales; family Erysipelotrichaceae; genus Bulleidia; species Bulleidia moorei. The sequence goes on along the minus strand of NZ_AP028934.1, from coordinate 1,985,687 downwards.
CATTTTGGAACATTCCTGCATACATTAATCCAAGTTTGGACTTAGATACTTTATCAATCTTCATATATTTGAATACATCATAGGATTGTTCCCTTCTTCCACGCTGATGCAACATCCATACATCAATATTGGCTTCACTAATGACGTGAGCAGAACCTTCATGTAAACCTGTTTGAATATGTGTATCTCTTGCGACTGCATTGATTAATGGATGTGCAGTGGAATCCAAAGCATAGTGGCACAAGAAACCATAGAAGTAGCTTCTAAGATCAGAATCATTTTCACTATACTTATCAAAGTATTTGATGAACTCAGCACACTTTTCATCATGCATTAAATCACCATATTTTTTAAGGGATCCTGGTAAAAGGGAAGCTCTTGAGAAGAATAGCATATCTGGGCCTTGGGAGCCGAGATAAAACATTCCTTTATTTGTTATAATGCTTGCATGTGCTTCATCCATTGTGCGAAGTACATCCTTCGCAAATTCAACATGTGTCGTTGCAGCTGGCATAGTTTTTTATTTGAGGATAGTATCCTCAATCTCCTTCATTCTCTTTGCTAGACCATAAATCTTATGGCTTGGTAGGGAACATAAACCAACGCGAATGCCGTGGTTTACTTTTACTGTATAAATATGATTCTCTAGGAACGCTTCATGGACTTTTTTGCATAGGTCGTTATCATAGATTTTTAATGTTACGAAGAAGCCTTCGCGGAATGGGTAATGTGCTAGTCCAACTTGATGTGCCTCTGTTAGGAAAATAGAAGAGCGCTCTTTCATCAAATCAATATAAAATTGTTTTTCCTTGAGGAATTCTTCTTTGTTTTCATTAACAACCCAACTGAAGTTTTCCATTGCGGCATTAGGAATATTAGACCAAGTAGCACGTGCTTTCTTTTCTAATACTGTCTTCATCTCTGTAACGGGTTCTTCCTTTTGCGCGAGAATCACAGCGGCTCCACAACGTAAGCCATAGGAAGTCATCGTCTTTGAACAAGAGAAGCTAACAATAACCATGGCATTCTCACTGAGTCCATTCCAGATGTCCATATACTTACGAGATGTATCTGTATTGTAAGCATAATCGATATATGCAATATCATCCAGTAAAACGATAGGATGTGTTTTTGACACCTCGTTTACAAAGTCAATAACTTCCTTCCATTCCTTATGGCTCATTGTATAGCCAGTAGGATTTTCACAAGGGTCATTGATGAGTAATAGAATGCGTTCCTGTGTCTTCATTACCTCCTGTATAGTTTCTTTGATAGAATCGATGTTGAAATGATTTTCATCATCAAAGAGTTCATATTCAGCAATTTTTAGGTTGTTTTCTGTAGCCATCAAGCGATAACTACCCCAGGAAATATTTGGGATGATGACAGTTTCTCCTTCGTCTAATACAGAGGTAAAGGTAGAACTGACAGCACCTGAGCCACCTGGTGTTGCGACAACGTTATGTGCAAGCAATAGGTTATTACCTTGGGTTACCCATTCATACACATCTTTACGGAAGTTGGGATTTCCATCAAAGCTTGCGGCGTAGGAAGCTTTTACGCGGTGGTCGATTACATCATAGTGATCAAATACTGACTTGAGTGCAACGAGGTTTCCATCGTTATCACAAAGTGTACCAATCGTTGCATCAATTACATTTTCTTCACCATTGATACGCTTATCTTCTTTTGCTTTCGCAACGACAGTAAATACTGTATCTGCGATTGGAGTTAGATTTGCGCTCTTTTTTGTAAATGTCATAATTCGTTCTCCTCAAATAAATATGTTCCAATCCGCAACATCGTACTACCATGTTCGATTGCGATTGGATAGTCATGACTCATACCCATAGAAAGGGTATGGAAGTATTGTTTGCCAAATGTTTCTTGAAGATGTTTGAAGATATCCTGTGCTTTCGCAAAGACTTCATGGATACGCGCTGTATCTTCTGTGTGTGGTCCCATCGTCATTAAACCCTGAATCGATATATGTGGGCATTCCTGAAGTAGGAAGTTTGTAAACATATCCACATCAGCTGGGTCTAATCCGCTCTTATTGATATCCTCATCGGCTAAATGCAATTCAATCAGGACATTGACTGTACGATTTAATTTAGTCGCTTCTTTCTCAATAACTTTCGCAAGGGCGATATTATCGAGTGATTGAATACATGAAACAATAGGTAATATCTCTTTTACTTTATTGCGTTGTAAATGACCGATGTAATGCCAAGCGATATCTTTTGGTAGAGTGTCCGCCTTAAAAATCAGTTCGGCGGCACGGTTTTCCGCAAAGATTCTTTCGCCTGCATCATAATAGGATTGTATTTCTTCGATACTGTGATGTTTGGAAACAACACATAAATCAATATCTAAGGCTGCTTGCTTAATCTTCCAGTAATGTTTTTCTATCATATTGCAATTATACACCAATGATTTTCTGCATACAAAAAGAAAACCTGCTGATGTTACAGCAGGCTAGAATTAAAGCCAAGGAATTGGGAATGTATTGGATGAATCGATGAGCTTAGAACGCTTGAGTACAGGCACTAATGCATTAAATACAATCACTAATAGAATGACCTCAATAGGGAATAGGACTGAATTCTTAATTAAGCTCTTTGTAAAGTAGAAAATATAGCCTTTCCCATACAACATAGAACTCCAAAGAGATCCAACCAAAACATTTACAAATAACGAATTGATGAGTTTTGCAATGATAATCTTAACAATAGTAATCTTTTGCTTGTATAGGAAACATGACCATACCAAACACGCTAGTACTGGGGTTAAGGTGTACCCTGCAAAGTAGACACCGCCACCACCTAAGAAGAAACCTAGGTTATCGGTGATAATTGCGGATAGTGCTCCAGCAACCGGACCAAGAATCGATGATTCAATTGCGAGTAGTACAAAGCCAAATCCTACTTTTAAGTTTTCGGATACTGGGAAATATAGCTTAGAAGCCACAATCTTCAGTGCGATAAACACGCCCATTAACGCAAGATACTTTACTGATTTTAGTTTTGAAGCGGATGAATTCCAATATTCTTTGTTAAACATAAAAAAACCTTCCTTTCACATCCATTTGTGAAGAAAGGTTTTCATTCACATAATGGGAGTTGTAATGACCGCAAGCAATGCTTTTCGTCTGTAAGGACCCGTCCCGAACAGCACTTAACGCCAATTACGTCTATAATATAGCATAAGTATGTGCAATGTCAAATGGTGTGCATGGAATTCATGATATAATAGGGTGGTATGAAGAAAATATCAGTTACATGTGAAAGAAAAGAAGACATCGCACTGTTCAAAGAAGTAGGTGCAGATGAAGTGATCGTCGCACTTGAAGGAGGAGTATTTAGCTCACTCCATACTTTTTCAATTGCACAGATTGAAGAACTATTAACGCAAGCACGTTTGATGCAGATACAGCTGTTTGTGCTCATGAATCGTCTGTTTCCACAAAGCGAAATCAAACATGCACAACAAGAACTTAAACAATTACTTGAGATGGGTGTTGATGGCATTATTATCGCAGACCCTGGTCTATATCAAGTGGCTAAAGAGTTATCGTTGGAAGATAAGTTAATTTACAGTCCAGAAACCTTAGTGACTTCCGCAGAAGACGCAAAGTTCTGGCTATCGACAGGAATGTATTCGGTAAATATTTCACCGCTTTTAACAGAAGAGGAAATCTTGAAGATTGCCTCAAGTGTACGCCATTGTGGTATCCAGGTATTTGGATACTTACTGATGAGTATTTCTAAGCGCCCATTACTAACGGCATATCAAGAAGTCGCAAATATTGAGGAACCGTTACATCATAACCACCATCTGTACCTTCGCGAACAAAAGCGTGATGGTATGATGCCAGCATATGAAAACGAAGCAGGTATGATGATCTATACGGACTTTGTGCAGGAATCCTTTGCGTGGTTAGAGCCTTTTTCAAACGCAGGCATTCAGCGTTTTGAAATGTATGGAAACTATATTCCACAAGCTGCATTATTGGATGCGATACGGATGTATCGTCGTGTACTTGATGGGGAAGATGGCGAGAGTGTTAGAAAGGAATTTGTCTCCAAATATCCAGAATTACCAGTATCTGATGGATATTATGGACAGAAGACGATCAGATAAAGCTATGATGAAGAAGCCTGAATTATTAGCCCCTGCAGGGGATCTGAATCGTTGTAAGACAGCGATTCGCTATGGTGCTGATGCAGTCTATATTGGTGGACAATCCTATTCCTTACGCTCAAGAGCTTCCAACTTTACGATGGAAGATATCAAGGAGGCATGTGAATTTGCACGCCAGCATAATGCACATATTCATGTCACAACCAACGTGATTCCTCATGAAGAAGATTATGAGGGCTTACGCGAGTATCTAATGAAGTTAGAAGAGTATGGTGTTACAGCGATTATCGCAGCCTCACCATCGATTATGAAACTTGCACGTGAATGTGCACCAAAGCTAGAAATTCACTGTTCTACACAGATGAGTATTACAAATGTCGAAACAGCTAAATTCTTACATGAACAGCTAGGGCTAGACCGTGCAGTACTTGCACGTGAATGTTCAATTGAAGATATCTATGCCATTACGAAAGACTGTCCAGTGGATACAGAAGCCTTTATCCATGGTGGTATGTGTGTAAACTACTCTGGTAGATGTACACTATCCAATCGTATGACATTGCGTGATGCTAACCGCGGAGGCTGTGCACAGAGTTGTCGTTGGCAATATCATGTCTATCAAGATGATAAAGAATTAAATACAGACGTTTTATATTCCATGGGTTCTAAAGACTTACTAGCAGCTGACTACATGTATGAATTAATGGATGCAGGTGTTAGTTCCTTAAAGATTGAAGGACGTATGAAGACAGAGTATTATGTCGCATCTGTTGTTAGTGCATATCGTCATCTCATCGATGAGATTGCAGAGAATGATGGACCACTTTCACCAGAGAGATTGGCCTATCATAAAAAAGAAATCTTACGTGCTGAAAATCGTCAGACAACGACAGCGTTCTATCCTGGCGAAGCGGGATTAAATACGTTGATTTATCATGCGTATTCCGATGCGGATGTGAATCATGACTTTCTAGCAAAAGTCGCAGGATATGACAAAGACGCAAAGGTAGCTTACTTAGAAACACGTAATGCCTTTGATGTAGGTGAAATGCTAGAAGTTATTTCACCAGGTAAGGACAAGCGTACCTTCAAGGTGGATTGGATCAAAGATCCAAAGGGTGAATACCTTGCAAGTTCTAGACGACCTATGGTAGTGGTACAGGTTCCACTCCCATTTGAGATTGGTGAAAATGACCTAGTGCGGAGGGCACGCTAATGTTGTTAGAAGGAAATGTCAGTATCAAGGCTGCCATTCTTGGAAATCACCGCAAGGTAGAAAAGCTCTACTACGATAAACACAAAAACGATAAAGACTTAAACTTTATCTTACATCGTGCAATGGAAAAAGAAATTCCATGCATGCCATTAGAGCGTGAAGAAATTAACGCAATGGCAACTGGAAGAACTCACGGTGGATTGGTTGCGGAAGCGAGTCCAAGAATCTACCAAGAACTATCTGAATGCATGCATGGTAAAACACCATTTCTTGTATTACTAGAAGGGGTAGAAGATCCATTTAATTTAGGCTATATTATCCGCACTTTATATAGTGCAGGTTGTGATGGGCTTATATTACCTAGACATGATTGGGCAAGTGCGGAGAGCACGATTGCAAAATCTAGTGCAGGTGCCTTTGAATACATGAATATTGTGATGTCTGACGACTTGCCAAAGCTAGTCAAAGACATCAAGAAACAAGGCATAAAAACCTACGCAGCCATGCGAAAAGACGCTGTTACATATCTAGAAGCTGACTATCGCCAGCCATGCTTACTAGCCATCGGTGGTGAGATGAGGGGTCTATCATCTGCAGTGCGTAATGAGATTGAACGGAATATTTACATTCCATACGCAAATGATTTCCGTAATGCGTTAAACGCAGCTAGTGCTGCAGCTGTATTATCTTTTGAAGTATATCGACAAAGACGATAAGTACCCGAAGAGATTCGGGTTTTTATTTGAACTATGATAGAATAGAACACAATAAGGGATTAAGGGACATGCATACAATACAAGAAAAAATTATCCAATATTGGACTAATCGTGCGGGGAGTTACTCCGTTGAAAATAACGAAGAACTAGCAGGGACATCTACAGTTGCCTGGTTAAGCGAACTGACAAGACATTTTCCAAAGAAGAAGGACTTAAAGATTATAGATATCGGTACAGGTCCAGGGTTTATGGCAATTCTTCTCAGTAGAGCAGGTTATCAGGTAACTGGTATTGACTGTACAGAAGAGATGTTAAAACAAGCCCATGAAAATGCGAGAAAATATCATCTGGCAATACGTTTTCTCAAACAACCAGCAGAACATCTAGAGTTTGAAGATAATTCAGTTGATGTGATTATCAATCGTAATCTAACGTGGAATCTAGAAAATCCTACAGTTGCCTATCAAGAGTGGTATCGTGTACTAAAACCATCAGGTAAACTCATTGTCTTCGATGCGAATTGGTATCACTACTTATTCTCTGAAGAGTTACGCAAAGCGTATGAAGAGGACCGTAAAAATGTAAAGCGAGCACATTTGTATGACCATAATATCGGTGCAAACTTTGACCAGATGGAGCGTATCGCAGAACAATTACCGATGACCCTAATAGATAGACCATCATGGGATCGAGTAGAACTAGAGAAGATTGGCTTTCAAAATATTCAGGTTGATACAGAAGTATACCAAAGAGTATGGACACAAGAGGAGAAGATCAATTACGCTTCTACTCCTCTGTTTGAAATCGTCGCTACAAAATAGATGTGATATGATTATGACTATGGAAAAGATAAGTTCATTGCAGAATGCAAAAATTAAAAACTGGACCCTACTACATAAGAAAAAATACCGTGATGAAACAGGTTTATTTCTGGTAGAAGGAGAGCATCTCATAGGGGAAGCTTTGGCGGCGAATGCCGTAGAAACCATTGTAACAGATACAACTTCACCATTTGATTTTGAACATATAGTAGAAGTAACCCCAGCCATTATGGCGAAGTTATCTGAGAATGTTTCAAATGTGCATTATATTGCGGTGTGTCGTCAACGTAAGTTAGATATTACAAAACAGAATCGTCTATTATTACTGGATGGCATTCAAGATCCTGGTAATCTTGGTACACTTATCCGTACCGCAATTTCATTTGGCTTTGATGGTGTGTATTGTTCAACTGAGACTTGTGACCTTTATAACGATAAAGCAATTCGTTCTACCCAAGGCGCATTATTCCATATTCCTGTTGTACGCAAAGACTTCTCTACTCTAATTCCGGCATTACAAAGTCAGGGTGTAAAAGTTATTGCGACTTCCTTAAAGGAGTCCACAATAATGAGGGAGATACCTGTAACAGAATGTATGGCATTTGTTATGGGAAATGAAGGGAAAGGTGTTCATCAAGATATCATTGCACAGGCTGACTTTCGCGTACGCATTGAAATGGAAGGCTTTGAGTCTTTGAATGTAGCAGTAGCAGGTGGAATTATCATGCATTACTATCGGAGTGGAAAATGAGCCAGAAGAATCCAAACTATTTATTAAAAGATTTACAACCATCCCAGTTTTATATTTCACAAGCGAAACTATCGAACATTCAAGCATGGTTTCGTAAAGATGATTTATCAAACTTTAAACCTTTACCTGTGAAGGTATTAGATGGTATTCCAATCTTGACGGATGGACATACAAGGGCAGTCTCGGCAATACTTGCAGGTTTAGAATCGGTACCATTAGTCTATGAAGAAGATGAACTGGATTGGAATCTATATCGTTATTGTGTAGAACAATGTAATCAAAAGGGAATTCATTCTCCATATGATTTGGTTGATAGAGTTATTTCTGCTCATGAATATGAAGAGAAGTGGATTGGCTGGTGTAATCAAGTACACAGTAAGTTACAACAGAATCAAAAGTAAAAGGCACATCGAGCGATGTGCCTTTCGTCATTAGTGTTGTTCGTAATGAATTTCTGTTCCTTCGTAAGCTGCACGCATTAATTCGATCATATCCTTGATCATTGGAACACGTGGGTTTGCCGGAGAACATTGGTCTTCATATGAGAGGTAAGCTAACTTCTCTAAGTTTTCTTCCCATTCTTTCTTATCAACATTTTGTGACTTGAAGTTCATTGCCATGCCAACTTCAACACCTAAATCGTGAACTGCCTTAGCAAACTTTTCGACACCTTCTTGTACTGTGTTGAACTTGAGGCCGATAGCGTGAGCTAATTGGCAGTAGCGTTCATCAGCGTTGTAGTATTGGTACTTAGGCCATAGACCTGGTTTTTCTGGTTTTGTGCCGTTGTAACGGATGACGTATGGTAATAATGTACCGCAAGTACGTCCGTGTACTGTATGGAATTCAGCACCGATCTTATGAGCCATAGAGTGGCACATACCTAAGTAAGCGTTAGCGAATGCCATACCAGCCATTGTGGAAGCGTTATGCATCTTCTCACGAGCTTCTTTATCCTTCGCACCATAGTGTACAGCTCTTGGTAAGTATTCGAATACCATCTGAACAGCCTTTAATGCAAGAGCGTCTGTGTAGTCAGTAGCCATTACAGATACGTATGCTTCACATGCGTGTGTTAATACGTCCATACCGGAGTCAGCTGTAACCTGTGCAGGTAAGCTCATTACAAGGGCTGGGTCAACGATAGCGACTGTTGGTGTTAATGAATAGTCAGCTAATGGATACTTGAGTTTGTTTACCTTATCAGTAATAACTGCGAATGGTGAGACTTCAGAACCTGTACCTGATGTAGTAGGGATACATACTAAGTGTGACTTCTTACCTAATTCAGGATACTGGAATGCACGCTTACGAATGTCCATGAACTTCTGCTTCAAGTCAGCGAAGTCAACTTCTGGATGTTCGTAGAATAACCACATGCCCTTAGCAGCGTCCATTGAGGAACCACCACCTAATGCGATGATTGTGTCTGGCTTGAAGGCCTGCATTAATTCCCAACCCTTCTTAACTGTTTGTAAGGATGGATCTGGTTCAACGTCACAGAATAATTGAACCTGTACCTTATTCTTACGAGCTGCTAACTGTTCAGTAATTCTTGATACATAGCCTAAATCAACCATTGTACGGTCTGTAACGATGAATGCACGATTGATTTCACGCATGTCGCGTAAGTATGTGATGGAATTTTGTTCAATATAAATCTTGCTTGGAATCTTGAACCACTGCATTGTATTTCTCCTTTTACCTATCTTCTTGATGTTAATCAAATTAATTGCACTAACGTTACCAGATACTGAGTTATGACCATAAGATCCACAACCAAGTGTTAATGATGGAATAAAGGAGTTATAAATATTACCGATACCACCGAATGTAGTAGGGGAGTTCCAAATTAAACGACAAGCCTTGATGCGTTCGCCAAACTTCTTTGCTAATTCTGCGGAACGTGTATGAATCGCAGCTGTATGTCCAACACCGTTTAACATTACAGTAGCTTCTGCTTTATCAAATCCATCTTCAACAGAACTTGCTTTTTCCATTGCGAGTACAGGTGATAGTTTTTCACGAGATAGTGGTTCTTCAACACCTGGCTTTTCTAATTCAGCAATCAAGATAGATGTTTGAGGATCTACTTTGAAACCTGCTTGTTCAGCGATCCAAGCAGCTGGCTTACCAGCAACAGCACCGTTTAACTTTGCATTTTCTACACCCTTGGAGTGAGCTGTATATCCAAACATGTATGTTTCGAGTAATTTCTTTTCTTTAGGTGAGCAGAAATGTACATTATAGTGTTTGAATTCTGCCTTAACATCTTCGTAAATATTTTCGTCAACGATAACTGTCTGTTCACTTGCACAGATCATACCGTTATCGAATGCCTTGGACATCGCGATGTCGTTAACTGCTTGCTTGATATCTGCAGTTGTTTCGATATATGCAGGAGCGTTACCAGCACCTACACCTAATGCAGGTTTACCACAGCTGTAAGCGGCCTTAACCATTGCGTTACCACCGGTTGCGAGAATTGTAGATACACCTGGATGATTCATGAGTGCGTTTGTTGCGTCCATGGATGGATGTTCAATCCACTGGATGCAGTTTTCGGGAGCACCAGCCTTTAAAGCTGCTTCATATACGATACGAGCTGCTTCAGATGAGCACTTCTGCGCATTTGGATGGAATGCAAAGATGATAGGGTTTCTTGTCTTTAATGCAAGTAAACTCTTGAAGATTGCTGTTGAAGTAGGGTTTGTTACTGGTGTTAAGCCTGCAACAACACCAACTGGTTCCGCTACCTCTGTAATACCTGTAACAGGGTCTTCACTAATGATACCAACTGTCTTTAGATCACGTAGGTAGTTCACCATGTATTCGCAAGCAAATAAGTTCTTTGTTGCTTTGTCTTCGAATACACCACGTCCTGTTTCGTCAACTGCTGCCTTAGCTAATGTACCGTGCTGATCAAGTGCCGCTACTGTGCACTTTGCAACAATATAGTCGATTTTTTCTTGGTCAAATGTTGCGTAGTCATCAAGTGCCTTTAATGCAAGGGCAACTTTTTCGTCTACTTCTTTGACACGAACTTCCACAGGGGCTGTGTTTACTTTTGTTTCTTTCTTTTTGACTGCCATGTCCTTTTCCTCCATGTGAATTATTTCACGTAAAGCAAGAATACCATGTTTATATAACCAAGACAATACCAAATGATAATAAAATCACAAGTAATCGCTTACATTTATGAAAAAGTATTTTTGGGAAGAAAAAAGGGCCTTTTTGCCCTTGGGAAATGATGTATATATACTAGTAATATTGACAAGTAAATCTTCGCTCATCTGGGATGATAGGAACTGATTTACATGAATAGTCATTAACTTTGATGAAACGACCATCACCTTTGATAATTGTCGCTAGGAATAGGTCAATGGTATCACTTTCTCCCTGTACATAGATTTCCACCAAACCATTATCAAGATTTTTAACACTTCCAGTTAATCCGTAGGATTGTGCATGCATCTGAACGAAGTAGCGAAAGCCGACACCTTGAACTCTTCCTTCTACAAAAATATGATAGCGTACCATAACATCCTCCTTATAATGATTATACAAAATAGATTTTCTACTGGGCAAGCCATATAATGAATGCAGGTGATAAACATGATACATATACTATTAAATCAATTTACATTCGATCAAGCTTGGGGCTTTGGTGAACTATCACAACTCATCGAAAAGGGTATGAAGGTACTGATGATGCCGTTATCGTATAACGATGGTTGGTCCAATGAATTTGTGACTTGGGATGACTTATTTACAAAGGGGAAACCAGCGTATGAAATGATGGTGCGTCCTTTCTATAACTACGGTATCCGTGAAAAACAAATTAGTTGGTTTAATTATTACCAAGATAATTACGCAACCGCAAAAGCAAAAATCGAAGCTGCGGATATTATTGTAATCACTGGTGATTGTGGTGAATGGATCATGCAGAGAATCGAAGATTTAGGTTTACGTGATTTACTGTGTAACTTTGATGGTATTCTAATTGGTCATCATGCAGGAGCACTTGTACAACTCAATACTTTTCACGAGTCAAATCCAGACAATGCATTTGAACTACAAGAAGGACTAGGGCTACTAACCAATTTTGATGTAGATATTAATTATGTCGAAGATGAAGAACATCTATCCACGATTATTCGCGAAATTGAAGATGCAGGAAATCCTGTTGTTGCAATTCCTAAGAATAGTGGTCTATTAATTGTTGATGGTGAATTTACATTACTAGGAGATTCCTTCGTTTTAAATCATACACATCTAGATGATATCTATCGTGCCTATGATAGTTATCGTTATGATGTATAACTACTAAAGGGGAAATTGTTAATGAACGCAGATTTTCATATCAATGGAATACAACTAGAAACAGAGCGACTTATTTTAAGACCGTTTGTAAAAGAGGACTTAGATGATTTTTATGCTTACGCTTCTGTTGAGGCGTCGGTGAAATGGCTGGTTGGAAACATCATGCTAGTAAAGAAGAAACGCAAAAAATATTAGATATGTTTATCGAGAGTAACCAAGTATTTGCAATCTACCATAAAGAAGATCAAAAAGTAATTGGCTCTCTTGAAATCAAAAAATATGGAAGAGAAGAAGCTTTGACAGAGTTTGCGACCTATCAAGGAAGAGAACTTGGTTTTGTTTTAAGTAAAGACTATTGGGGAAGTGGTATCATGCCAGAGGCAGTAAAGGCTGTTATTAAGTATCTATTTGGTGAATTAAACTATGACTTTCTGCTTTGTGGATATTTTGCATTTAACCAACAATCAAAGAGGGTTCAAGAAAAATGTAGCTTCCAACCATATCGCAAACTAATGATGACTACCTCTGAGCATACAAAAGAACCACTTATTTTGAATCTTTTGATTAATCCACATAAAAATATAACATTAGAGTTTTCTCATCCTGAAACATTGATTTATCCACAAAATATATCAGGGAAACATATATAGAAATATGCAGTGGTATTCGGTGAACAACAAAATATAAGTTGGACATCTATGATGAAAAAGGTATGATAGTTGCATGAAATATATTGTGTGTGATGACGAACAGTTTCAAATGGATATCTTGTGTAAGTACATTCATGAATATGCACAAGCACATCATTTGGAAATTGAAACATTAAAATATACAGATTGTGATAATCTCTGGTGGGATTTGCAGAATGGGCTTGTCGCAGATTTACTTTTATTGGATATTCAAATGGAGAATATGACAGGGATTGAGCTTGCTCGTAAGATGAGACAAGCACGTCTAAATCATTTGATATGTTTCATCAGTGGTGTCAAAGACTTTGTCTTTGAAGGATATGATGTAGACGCATTAGCCTATCTTTTAAAACCATATGAGAAAGACCAACTATTCAAAATACTAGATAAGGCAATCAAGCAACTACATATATCAGATGAATTTTCAATGATTTCTTCTAAAAAGGAAGTATATAAAATTTATCATCGTGATGTGATTGGTGTTGAAGCACTTGGTCATGATACAAAGATTTATTTGCGTAGTGATGGTATGAGCGAGGAAACAACAATTATTATCAAACAGAGTATTCGTGAAGTTCTCGAAATGCTACATATGCCTTTGTTACAGATTCATCGCTCTTTTGCGGTAAATATGAAAAATATCGTGCGTGTAACAAAGAAGGATTGTATTGGTGAAGATGGTGTACAATTCCCAATCGCACGTGGTAATTATGAAATGTGTATGCAGGAATTCATCGCAGCCAATCGAGGTGCTTTATGATTGCGGTAATCATATTGATTGGTTTAGCACTTTATGAAGCCATTCTCAAGAAGATGCAAATAACATTCATGCATGTTATTATATCAACCGTAATACTAGGAATTATAGGATATAGTGTTTATCGCTTCTCTTATATGATAACTGTTTGGATACTGCTATGTTTTATTTGGAATCATTATCACTTCTTTAAAGAAGAGCGGATCTTTTCGGTTATCGTCATTCTATTGTATTTGGGAATCATATTCCTTGGTGTTTACTATAATGGTACTGTCGCAGGTGGTATTGGTGCACTCATTTTCGTTTTGTTGGAATATCTTTTGCAAAGAATTATGAAGCGTGAAGAAGATAAAACAATCGTCTATCAGAATAAACTGATGAAACAACAAATGGATGAAATTGAAAACATATACATGACCATGCGTGGATGGAGACATGATTATCATAACCATATACAGTCTTTAAAAGGATATCTTTCTTTGAATAAAGTTGAGCAGATGAAAAACTATCTCAATGAACTTGAGACAGATTTGGATTCTATCGATACACTCTATCATTCTGGAAACTTACAATTGGATTCTATATTGAACGCGAAGCTTGCGATTGCGGAAAAAGGACAAATTCGTATTCATTGTGATGCGTCAATTCCACCGCAATTACATGTATCAGATTTAGACTTGTGCGTTATCTTAGGAAATCTATTAGATAATGCGATTGAATCTTGTCGTAAGATAAAAGATCCGGATGAACGATTTATCCGAGTTTATATTGGCATTCTAAAGAAACAACTCTATATCTCGATTACAAACGCTACAAGTGAGACAGTGAAACAACGTACCGATCACTATTTCACGACGAAACGAGGCGACCATGGACATGGGCTAAAGAGAGTTGACCAGGTCGTTAAGAAATATGATGGATATTTAAACCGTCAAAATGAACCGGGTGTATTTGCAACAGAGATTGTATTACCACTATAAGCATTTCGTGCATGAATTTGAACAATTCATGCATTTTTTTATTTATATCAGTGATCTGAAGTATTGTATTTCTGCAAGGAGGTAATCGCTATGAAGCTTACTAGATGGAATATTTATAAGGATATGCTCTACCGATTATGGAAATGCGACCCACATGTAATCAAAATGATGTTGTTAGAGATTGTTATCTCGGTAATAGAAGGATTTATCGCTGTATTATTACCAGCTGCTGTCATTCAATTTATTACTACAACCCAAGATTGGACAACATTGGTATTACAAATACTTGGTTTATTTGCGGTGTATGGACTCTTTAGCATGTGGCATGTTTACCTTGCAACAAGAAATTGTATGCAATACGTCATACCAAGACAAAATATATTCATCTTACCAGTGCTCAAAAAGGTGCAGGATTTAACCTATTCCTACTACGAAACAAAGCTTGCTCAGGAAAAACTTGAAAATGGAATTCGTGCATTAAATTCGAATATGGAAGGCGCGGAAGGTGTCTATCATAATACTGTGATTGTTTTATCTGCGATACTCAGCTTGATACTATATGCAGCTTTTATCAGTCAAATTGGTTTGCCAATCCTTTTAGCTCTATTATTTATTTCCTTTCTTCATTATGGAATCTATGAAAAATGTTATGCATTGTATTTAAAGAAAGATGAAGAAAAGGCAGAGAATTATTCTAAGTCTCGTTATTTTAATAGCCTTTCACAAAAGAGTGCGAAGGGAAAAGATATTCGTCTCTACCAGATGCAAGACCTGCTAAAGGCAAAGATGCAAGAAAATAACGATATTCTCGTACAGAAGACTATCGCTGCTTCAAAATACAAAGGATGGATTGCGCAAACGGATGTTATTTTAGGATTTATCCGTGATGGGATTACCTATGGATATCTAATTTATTTGATGATGCATGGCATGATTGAAATGAGTTCATTTGTTCTCTATATCGGTATTGTGATTAGTTATGGTCAACGATTCACGGCATTAACTGCTGAGATTGCTAGATTACATTCTAACCTAGATCTAACAAAGAGAACTTATGAATTTGAACTGGATAAAAATGTTATCAACCAGGACGGTAAGAGGGTTGTTGCGCCATTCGATATCATTTTTGAAAATGTATCTTTCCAATATCCAGAAAGTAAAAAGTATGTTTTAAAAAATCTTAATCTACACTTTACAGCAGGAGAGAAACTCGCTCTTGTGGGTGTAAATGGTGCAGGTAAGACGACAATCGTGAAACTGTTAAGTGGATTGTATACACCAACTTCAGGAAGAATCTTAGTCAATGGTATCGATTTGAAAGATATTAATAAAGAGGATTACTTTGGAAAACTTGGAATCGTGTTCCAAGAAATTGATTTATTCTCTATGACGATTGGCGAAAATATTTCTTGTCTTCATGAAGAAGATTACGATGAAAATCGAGTACAAGAAGCTTTATGTATCTCTAAGCTAGATACGATTGTGAATCACTTGCCAAATGGAATTCATAGTTACATCAATACGGATCTATCATCTGATGGAATCAACCTCAGTGGTGGACAACAACAACGTTTATTGCTTGCAAAAGCATACTACAAAAATCCTTCTATACTCATCTTGGATGAACCAACTGCAGCACTGGATGCACTTGCGGAAAAGGATATGTATGAAGAGTATAAGGAAATTACAAAAGAAAAGAGTGCATTATTTATTTCACACCGTTTAGCTTCTACACGCTTTTGTGACAATATTGTTTTCTTGGAAAATGGAGAGATTATTGAGCAAGGAACACATGAACAACTCATGAAATTAAATGGTAAATATGCAGAAATGTTTGATGTACAGGCAAAATACTACAAGGAGGAAGAGACAGATGAAGTTCAAGCAATTCTATCAACAAACGCATGATTTGATTCAACTTTTAAAAGTTCAATTTCCTCACATCAATGTACAGATGATTACATTAGCTTTCTGTAGAAGTACACCTAACTTTATTTTACTATTTGGATATTCACGTATCTTAGACTTATTACTTACAAGCCAGTTTCAAGATGCAATTCAAGTTGTCACGATTATGCTAGTGAGTGCGTATCTATTATCCTTTATCGGTAATTGGATTGACTCCTATTTACAAGGATATGAATTTATTACAGACGAAGTAATCACAAGCCAAGTAAACTATATGTCGTTTACCATGCGCTACGATATTTTTGAAGATAACGAAAGTATGGCAAAAGTTCGTGCAGTAGGAAATCATATAAACGCTTCAGGTGGAACTGGTTCTTTCTTACGGAATATAATTCTGCTATATACCAACTTGTTTTCCGTTCTTTATGCATTATGCTTTGTAGGGTATCTGTTTTATCAAGCAATGCAGTATTCACTCTATTTAGTACTGCTACTATTACTAGCAGTTGGTTGCATTTGCTTAGGTATTATCATTTTAAAGCGCACAAGTGCGTATCACGAAGATTTAAATGCGAAAAATATTCATAACAATTCAGTGTCTAGCTATCTAATCACAACAATGGTCAATGTAGAATATAAGAAACAAATTATGATCAATCAAATGAGTCATTTGTTTGGAAAGTATTTTAAAAATATCATTAAAACATTTCATGTTTATTTGGATTTTTCTAAGAGAAAAGGAAGATATGAAGCTGTATATAATTTTGCATTAAGTATCTTTGGTGCATGTACATATATTTATATTGCATACTTAAGTTTGCATGGTTATTTATCGATTGGTTCTGTTCTCTTATATGCAGGTGCAATGCAACAACTCATTCAATATATTTCAGGTTGGATTATATCTTATAGTGATGCAGTGTTCCAATTGGATTATCTAAATCATTTTACGGATTTCTTACATGATGAATCTATTCGTACAATAGGCTCATTACCAATCGAAAAGAGAAATGATAATGCATATGAATTCTGTTTTGAAAATGTAAGCTTCCACTATCCAAATAGCAAACAACTCGTATTATCCAATGTGAATCTTACATTTAAGATTGGTGAAAAGTTAGCATTAGTTGGACAGAATGGTGCAGGTAAGACAACAATCATCAAGTTGTTATGTCGTTTGTATCAACCGACAGAAGGTAGAATCTTGTTAAATGGTATTGATATTCAAAAGTTTAACTTCAATGACTATACAAAAATCTTCAGTCCAGTATTCCAAGACTTTAGTATGTTCAACATCAGCGCAAAAGAAAATCTTGAGTGTGGTCATCATAATGAAGAAAAAGATATCAATGCGGTTATCGCAGACGTAGGTTTAGAGAAGCGCTTTTCGTCCAGTCAGAATGGTATGGATTGTGTGTTAGAGGATTTAAACAGCGAAGGTGTTAAGTTATCTGGTGGTGAAGCACAGAAGCTAGCAATTGCACGTGCATTGTATAAAGATGCACCATTTGTAATCCTAGATGAACCTACTGCAGCTTTAGATCCATTTTCAGAAGCGGAAATCTATGAGAACTTTGATGAACTTGTTGGAGGTAAAACAGCCATCTATATCTCTCACCGTATGAGTTCATGTAAGTTCTGTGATCGTATCGTTGTCTTTAAAGACGGTAAGCTAGTAGAAGATGGTAATCATGATTCACTCATGCACCAACAAGGTGAATATTACACACTCTATCAAGCACAAGCAGAGTATTATCAACAATAACCAGAAGGTATACTGTTTCGACAGTATATTTTCTTTTTGGTAAGAGAACAATATTTTCGAAACTTTAAAAATTTTTGAGTTTCGAAAGGAGAAAGATAGTGAAGTATATTGTAAGAGATTGTTTAAATTGATTGATTCGTCTTCGTGGAATATCTGATATAAAAATAACTACTGGTTTATGACGTTCTAGTAAATCAGATTCGTACATGATTATGTCGATTGGTTAGAAAAGAACAACGATAATAATGTGCACAATAGTGGCAAATAATATTTGGAAACATCGGATAAGCACTATTTGAGTGATTTAAGATTTCGCTATGTGATGTTAGGTACCGTAATATGGATTATGGGCGTGCCTATGAAAATTTAGTGGTTCTTGAGTTATTGCAAAGAGGATATACAATCTACGTTGAAAGACTCTATCAAAAGGAAATTGATTTTGTGGCTATGAAGCAGAATGAAAAAGTATATATTTAGGTTTCTGATGATATAACTAGTCAAGACACATTAAATAGAGAACTTAAACCATTACAAGAAATGAAAGATTCCTATCCTAAAGTTATAGTCACAAATACGAAGCATGAAAATTATGATATAGAAGGTATAAAGGTGTTTGATATTACAAAATGGTTATTGCAAGATGGCGTAAAAGTGGATTGTTGATTTTGTGAAAACTAGTGACATTTTTATGTGATTTGCCGTATAATATGGCTATTAAAGCGATAACGAAAAGAGTAGTAGCCAAACACGCTATAGAAAGAGAGGAACCTAAACGCTGAAAGGGTTCTATAGAAGACGCTTGGTGAATTCACTTTTCCAGTGGGATTAATCATTCCCGTATATCTACGTTACAGATCAATTGAGGTGCGCACGATTGTGCGAATCAGGATGGTACCGCGTGAATAACGTTCCTGCAATATTTTGCAGGAATTTTTTTATGGAGGAAAAGGTCGATGAGCGATAAAGTTATGCAGGTCCAAGAGGAAGCGTTAGCTGCGATTGAGCAAGCAACAACCCTGGAACAATTACAACAAGTCAAAATTCAATACTTGGGTAAAAAGGGTAGTATTCAGGCTTTAATGTCTGAGATGAAGGCTTTACCACAAGAGGAGAAGCCAGCCTTTGGACAGAAAGTAAACGTATGTAAGGATACGGTTGCCAAAGTATTAGAATCAAAAGAAGAAGTATTAAAGATTGCGGCTCTTGCTGGTAAGCTAGAAGCCGAAAAGATTGACATTACATTAGCTGGAGATACACACAAGCTTGGCACAACACATCCACTTGTAATGATTCAACAGGAGATTGAAGATCTCTTCTTAAGTATGGGCTATAAGGTTGCGGAAGGTCCTGAAGTTGAACAGGATTACTACAACTTTGAATTGGCCAATACGCCAAAGGATCACCCAGCACGTGATATGCAGGATACGTTTTATATCGATCCAAATACATTATTAAGAACTCACACAACTGCGATGCAGATGCGTGAATTAGAGAAGGCAAAGGGGCAGGTTCCAATCAAGCTAATTTGCCCAGGTAAGGTTTATCGTCGTGATGACGACGATGCGACACACAGCCATCAGTTTATGCAGTGTGAAGGTCTTGTCGTTGGTGAGAATATTACTTTAGCTGACCTGAAGGGAACATTAGAATATATGGCCAGTACAATGTTTGGCCAAGGTAGAACAGTTCGTTTCCGTCCATCGTACTTCCCATTTACAGAGCCTTCAGTAGAAGTTGATGTATCCTGTCCATTCTGTAACGGTAAGGGTTGTAACGTTTGTAAGGGATCTGGTTGGATTGAAATCCTAGGTGCAGGTATGGTACATCCAAATGTATTACGCATGAATGGATTTGATCCTGAGAAGTATTCTGGATTTGCCTTCGGTGTAGGACTTGAAAGAGTTGCGATGTTGAAATATGGAATTGATGATATTCGTAACTTCTATACAAATGACGTTCGCTTTTTGAAGATATTCGATCGTTTTGACTAAGAGGAGGAAGGCAATGAGACTAAGTTATAAATGGCTACAGGAATATGTAGATTTAAGTGATATTACGCCACAACAACTAGCGGACAGATTAACAACTGCTGGACTAGAGGTTGAAGGAATTGAACCAATGGCACAGGGTACAGGTCTTGTGATTGCAGAAGTAATTGAGTGTGAAGATATTCCAGATACACATTTACACCGTACAATTGTTCGCTATGGTGCAGGTGAAAACGACACCACTCAAATTGTATGTGGTGCCGCAAACTGTCGATTGGGTTTAAAGGTAATCGCAGCTTTACCAGGTGCAGTTTTACCTGGAATTACCATTCAAGCAAAACCACTTCATGGGATTGAATCAAATGGTATGCTTTGCTCACTACGTGAGTTAGGTATCGATCATAAATACCTTACAGAAAAACAAATCAACGGAATTGAAGAATTACCACAAGATGCACCTGTTGGTGAAACAAACGTACTTGGATACATAGGCTATGATGACACGATTTTAGATGTATCATTAACACCAAATCGTGCAGATTGTTCTAGTATGTGGAATATGGCAAAGGAAGTTGGTGCTATTTTACACCGTGAGGTGAAGTGGCCTGATTATGCTGGTAAATCCAATATTGGAACACCATCCACATTCAAGGTGGCAAGCAACACTGAAAAGTGTGACTTCTTCATGGGTAAAGTTGTAAACCATGTTAAGGTTGGACCATCACCAAAGTGGATGGTGGAATACTTACATGCAGCAGGGATCAATTCAATTAATAATGTTGTTGATATTTCCAACTTTGTAATGTTGGAAACAGGACAGCCATTACACTATTACAATCTTGCAAAGCTTCCGGCAAGAGAAATTACAGTTGTGGATGACCGCACATTAAAGATGACTGCACTGGATGGCGTAGAGTTTACGATTGAAAAGGGAGATATCCTAATCACTACAAATGGTGAGGTGACTGGTATTGCCGGTATTATGGGTGGTGAAGAGTCTATGATTGATGAAACAACAGAAGGCATCTTTATCGAAGCAGCACATTTCAATAAGACATCTGTACGTCGCTCATCTATCCGTTTAAACCTTATTACAGAAGCAGCACAGCGCTTTACAAAGGGTATTGAGGCATTAGCAGCACAAAAGGCAATGGACCGTTCTGTACAATTATTACAAGAGTATGCATGTGCAGATAGATTTGAAGAGACAGTTACTTATGGTGCAGATGGCTATAAGCCAGTTGTAGTAAAGGAAACACTCTCTCACTGTAACGCCTTATTAGGCACAGCATTTACAATGGATGAAGTGAAGGAAACACTCACATGGCTAAACTTTGAACCGGAAGTAAATGGGGATGAGATTACATGTCATATCCCAAGTTACCGTGTAGATATTGAAGGTCGTGCAGACATCGACGAAGAAATCGTACGCTTGATTGGTTTTGGTAGTTTGAAGTCTACATTACCAGTGATGAGTACAACAGTTGGTCAATTAACATCAAAGCAGAAACTCAGACGTATGACACGCGAAACATTGAAGTCCTTTGGTCTCAATGAAATCGTTACATATACATTAATCTCTGAAGAAGAAATGAAGACAGCTCTCTCTCCACTTGGCGAAGCAATTCCTCTTGCAATGCCAATGTCAGAGAATCGTAAGTACATTCGTGCAAGCTTATTAAACTCTGTATTAACAAGCGTACAATATAATGAAGCACATCAGAATACAGATAACCTATTGTTTGAAATCTCAAAGGTTTATGCAAAGGATAAGGAAGAAGAAAGACTTGCGGTTGTATTAGATGGTAATGTTCAAAATGATCCACTCCACAAGTTAAATGAAGTTGGTGATTTCTATGCTTTAAAGGGAATCCTAATGACATGGTTAAATCGTTGTGGTTTCAATGACGCACGTATTACTGTACGTCCAAATACAACAGATGTTGAACACTTCCATCCATACCGCAGTGCAGAGCTTCTCTTAGACCGTAAACCATTAGGTCTATTTGGTGAATTACATCCAAGTTATGTGAAGAAGTATGATTTAAAGAGAGTGACATATGCGGAACTATCATTGGATGTTGTAAATGAGACGAGTGCTTCTAAGGTGAAGTTTGTACCTATTGATCGTTATCCATCTATCTCACGTGATATTGCCTTAGTCGTAGATAGAGAAGTAACAGCAGAAGAAATGTTAAAGATTATCAATAGTACAGGTAAGAAGCTTGTTCGTAAATCAGAAGTATTCGATATTTACGAAGGAGAACACGTTGAAGCAGGTAAGAAGTCGGTTGCCTTACGTATTACATATCAAGCAACTGATCATACACTAAGCGATGAAGAAGTACGTGCTGTACACGATGCAATTCTTGCAACACTCAAAGAAAAGCTATCAGCAGACTTGCGTTCATAACAAAACAAGCCGAGTAATCGCTCGGCTTTTGTATGCATGTTTATTGCTCTTTTGTTTTTAGGAATTGTTTACGATATGCACTCGGAGAACAACCAATTTCACGTTTAAATGCAAAGGTAAAGTAATTTTGGTTTGAGAAGCCGATAATAGCAGAGATATCATTCATACTATAACTGGTAGTCTCTAATAAGAACTTTGCCTCAGAGATTCTTCGCTGTATCAAATAACGCATAGGAGAAATCCCTTTATATTGGTTGAATGCATGTACTAAATAATATTTATTTAAGAATGTTAATTCACTGAGTTTATCTAGGTCGATGTCTTCTTTAAAGTGATCATTGATATAGTTTTCGATGAAGATACATTCTTTTGTCGTCTTTTTCACTGGGGATACGTTTAATGTTGTATTGGTACGACGTACCATGTTTATAAGCATTATCTCTAGTAGGGAGTTTACTAAGTGTTGAGAGTATTCATCCTGATGTTCCATTTCATGCAGTAATGTTTTGAGATAGAAGAGAATATCATTCTTATATGCTTTATAGTTATGCATGCTGAAGTTACTGTTGAAACGTTTATCATCACTATGGAAATGTAAACCTTCAATACCTGCTACAATATATTCGAGAGGAGAGTTTTCTTTACTGACTTCAGTATGTTCAATATAGGAATTTACGATAATTAGGTCATCTGCTTGAATGTCTAAATATTTTCCTTCGACAAAGAATTTGCCTTCTCCTGAGATTACGTAGAAAAGCTCTGCACATGCATGATTGTGCGGAGTTGAATGCCAATCTCCTTCATAGCGAGAGTGAGTAACATACAAGATTTTACCGAAAGAACGATCTTCGCTTGTGTTTTGTGAAATAGCTGTAATCATTGGTTTAATCATAACATGTATCGCGTTTTGAAATGATTATTTTTTGGCTAATTATACGAAAAATTGCTTTTGATATAAATGATAGCAATATTTCGCTAATTTAAAGCAATATATCTCTTGTTTGAAAGCGTTTTCAACAATACACTGAGATTATCAAATAAGTTTCTTAGGAGGGAAAAAAGGAACATATGAAAAAGTTATTAACATTATCATTAGCTGGTTTACTCGCAGTCGGCGCAGTTGGCTGTAGTAAAAAAGAAGCTGCTTCTTCACAGAAGGAAAGTGAAGAAACAACATTGCACATTTCTGGTCTAGACGGCGGATATGGCACAAAGGGTTGGGAAGCTGTTGTTAAGGCTTTCGAAGAAAAAGAAGGCGTTAAGGTTGACCTTCGCTTAGAAAAGAATATCGCTGATACATTACGTAGCGAAGTTCAAGCTGGAACATATCCTGATTTAGTTTACTTATCAGTTGGATCTAAGGGTGGCTTAACAGACACAATGATCGCTGAAAAGATGTTAACAGACATTACAAGCGTACTTGATGAAAAAGTATTAGGTGAAGATACAAAGGTGAAGGATAAGCTCATCGATGGTATCTACGAAGGTTTAGCTACACAGCCATACGCTGATGGTAAATTGTACTTAGCACCTATCAACTATAGCCCATGTGGACTATTCTATAATGCTAACCTATTTAAGGAAAAGGGATGGAGTGTACCAACAACTTGGGATGAAATGTGGGAATTAGGAGAAAAGGCTAAGGCTGAAGGTATCTCATTATTCACATACCCAACAACAGGCTACTTCGATGCATTCTTCTCTGCTTTATTAAATGAAACAGCAGGACCAGAAGTATATGCTAAGTTAATGACATATAACGTTGATGCTTGGAAGTTACCAGAAGTTAAGAAGGCATTCGAAATCGTGGGCAAGCTTGCTCAGTATGTTGAACCAACAACAGTAGCTAATGCTAACGGTGATAACTTTAAGAAGAACCAGCAATTAATCTTAGACAACAAGGCATTATTCGTTCCTAACGGAACATGGTTACCA
Source organism: Solobacterium moorei (assembly GCF_036323475.1). Lineage (GTDB taxonomy): Bacteria > Bacillota_I > Bacilli_A > Erysipelotrichales > Erysipelotrichaceae > Bulleidia > Bulleidia moorei. The sequence goes on along the minus strand of NZ_AP028934.1, from coordinate 1,961,282 downwards.
GGTGAAATGAAGGAAGCTCCACGTGCCAATGGATTTGAATGGGGATTCACAGCTTTACCTAAGGTAACTGCTACAGGTGATGCTTACTCTACAACATTTACAGAACAGGTATTTATTCCTAAAGAAGCTAAGAATCCAGAATTAGCTAAGAAGTTCATTACATTCTTATACTCTGATGAAGCTACAAAGTTATTCTATGAAAATGGTGGTGCTGTAATGCCAACTAAGGATGCTTCTAAGTTCATCGGTAAGGATGACGAAAATGCTTTATACTACACAATCTATGACAATGGTGCTAAGTCAAATGCAGTAGGTTTCCAAGTTATGGACAACATCGTTGAAGGTGTGAGTGTAGCTGATGCTAATACAGGTGTTCTCTACGCAACTGTAAACTCAATCGTAAATGGTTCCAAGACAGTTGATGAATGGTATGACGCAACAGTGAAGGCTGTTGAACAGATTGCCGAAGCAAATAAATAATCAATGAGCTGTTAAGTATTAGAATTCATTAAAATAACGATGGTGGACAGCCGTCGTTATTTTAAGGAAGGGGGTAATGAAATGAAAAAAAGTGTTGAGAAGAAGCTGTTTATCACAATATGCTTAGCTCCAGCAATGATATTACTAACACTGTTTATGATATATCCAACGATAAATGTGTTTATGATGTCGATGTTTAAATGGGGTGGTTTAAGTGATAACCGTACATTTATAGGATTAAAGAATTTTCAGATGTTATTTAAAGATATGAGCTTTATCCGTGCACTCCAGAATACAATCTTAATCATCGTATTGGTAACAATCATAACGATGGCTTTCGCAATCTTGTTTGCGTCTATTCTGGTTCGTGAAAAGATTAAAGGACAAAACTTCTTTAGAATCATATTCTATATTCCAAATATCCTTTCTGTCGTTGTTATATCTGCAATTTTCAGTGCAATTTATGATCCATCTGAAAATGGTTTATTAAATTCACTTGTAGGACTATTTAACGGTAGTGCAGGTACGACAAAGTACCTTGGTGATCCTGGTTTAGTTGTTTATGCATTAGTTGCCGCATTAATTTGGCAGGCAATCGGTTATTACATGGTGATGTACATGGCAAGTATGAGTACAATACCGGAACACCTTTATGAAGCAGCGTCTTTAGAGGGTAGTGGAAAAGTAAAACAATTCTTCTCGGTAACGATTCCGATGATTTGGGACAATATTCGTACAACACTTACATTCTTCGTCATTTCAACCATTAATCTAAGTTTCTTATTTGTGCAAGTCATGACCGGTGGTGGTCCTGATGGAGCCAGTGAAACGGTACTCAGTTACATGTACTTGCAGGCATATAATCGTTCAAGTTATGGCTATGGTATGGCAATCGGCACAGTTGTGTTTATTCTCTCATTTACCTTATCATGGGCAATCAATCGTGTAACACATCGTGATTCGATTGAGATTTAGGGGGCAATATGAAGAGAAAACATTTTGATTTATACAAAATCTTTATATATGTTGCACTGATTTCTTTAGCGATATCCATTATCATTCCGGTATCTTGGGTATTCTTAGCTTCGATTAAAACGAATGCAGAGTTCTATGGAAATCCATGGGCATTACCACAAGGATTTAACATTCAGAACTTTATTGATGCCTTCCAAATTGCGCAAGTTGGTGATTTCATCTTGAACTCAGCACTTGTAACTGCAATGGCTCTAGCAATCTTACTGGTAGTTTCATTACCGGCTGCGTATGTACTTGCTAGATTCCAATTCAAAGGCAGAAAGTTCTTTAACACACTCATCATGGCTGGCTTATTTATTAACGTAAACTACATTGTTGTGCCAATCTTCTTAATGTTGAATGGTTGGGATAAGTCACTTGCAAAGAGCGGTCTACAGTTCTTTATGAATAACCGTTTTGTTCTTGCGCTTGTGTATGCATCTACGGCAATTCCATTTACAGTATATCTTCTTGCAAGCTACTTCCGTTCTTTACCAAAGGCATATGAAGAAGCTGTGGAAATCGATGGTTGTGGTTACTTTACAACCATGGTCAGAGTCATGTTCCGTATGGCCAAGCCAAGTATTATCACAGTTATCCTATTTAACTTCTTGGCATTTTGGAATGAATACATTATTTCATTAACACTTGTGCAGACAAAGGCACTTAAGACATTGCCGGTAGGACTACAGAATCTGATGTCCGCACAGAAAGCAGCGACCAATTATGGACCGATGTATGCAGGACTTGTGATTGTTATGTTGCCAACATTGATCTTATACATTCTTGTACAAAGACGTTTAACCCAAGGTATGACCTTAGGTGGTCTAAAGGATTAGGAGGGCATATGAATCGAACAACAGAATCAATCTTGATGGCAATTCTATTTGTTGTCAGTCTAGCAATGGTAATTATTGGTCAAAGAGAAGTTGGCTATGTGAATCTTGGTGTTCAGGTAGTTGGACTGATTGGTATTTTGGCAGTTATACATATGTATAACAAGAGATTTAAATAGGGGGACGATATATGGCAAACTTATCATTACGTCATATCAATAAGATTTACGATAATAAAGTACAGGCAGTATTTGATTTTAATTTAGAGATTCAGGATAAAGAATTCATCGTATTGGTTGGCCCTTCCGGATGTGGTAAATCAACAACTTTACGCATGATTGCAGGTTTGGAAGATATCACAAACGGTGAATTGTATATCGATGATAAATTAGTAAACGATGTTGCACCTAAGAATCGTGAGATTGCGATGGTATTCCAGTCTTATGCGTTATATCCATTTATGACAGTTTATGAAAACATGGCATTTGGATTACAGATTCGCAAGACTGATAAAGATGAAATTGACCGTCGTGTACGTGCAGCCGCAAAAGCATTAGAAATTGAACAATACTTAGATAGAAAGCCTAAGGCTTTATCTGGTGGTCAAAGACAGCGTGTAGCGTTAGGTAGAGCAATCGTTCGTAATGCGAAGGTATTCTTGATGGATGAACCGTTATCTAACTTAGATGCGAAGCTTCGTGTACAGATGCGTAGTGAAATTATTCGTCTACACAAAAATATCGGTGCTACAACCATCTACGTAACGCACGACCAAACAGAAGCCATGACAATGGCAAGCCGTATTGTCATCATGAAAGATGGATATATTCAACAGATTGGAACACCAAAGGAAATCTATCAGAATCCAGTAAACATGTTCGTAGCAGGCTTCATTGGTTCTCCAGCCACAAACTTCCTAAAGGGTACATATGCTGGTGGAAAATTCACGATTGGTGATATGCACATTACTTTGCCAGAACAGTTCACTAAAGACATGCAAGCATATGAAGGTAAGGAAATTGTGATGGGGATTCGTCCGGAGGACCTACACGCAGAGGAAATTGTAAATGAAACCTATCCAAGTGCTGTATTTGACTTTGCAATTGATGTCAGTGAGTTATTAGGTAACGAATTTATCTTACATGGCAAGCTTGCAGGGCAAAAACTACAGGCAAGAATCAATGCCCGTTATGATCTTTCGGATTGTGCATCCTTCCGATTGGCGATGGACTTGGAGAAGGTACACTTCTTTGATCCAAAGACGGAAAATCGTATTGTTTAAGGGAGAATAAATGAGTATGAGTACAGGAAGAGTTACAGTCCCAACCGATATTGATGTGATTGATGATACAATCGAAATCATCAAGAAGTGGAAGGCTGATGCGATTCGTGATTGTGATGGGACTGATATGCCTGAAGCGTTACGAAAAATAGATATTAAGCAATACGCTACATATTACACAACACGTAAAGATAATGCGTGGGCAAAAAAACATCCAGATGAGATGCAACAGATGTATTTGATGAGTGACTTTGTTACTGCTAAAGATACATGCTTGCGTATCAAAATTATGGAACATTTCTACAAGGATCAATTTAAAGTAAATCCAACAAATGATATTCATCGTTGGTGGGAAGTGATTGATCGAACAACAGATACTGTTGTGACAAATTGGTATTTTGATGAAGTGAGTGGTGATGTTGTAATTGAAGAAGCAATTCCTTATCATGCATACACGGTAAGCTTCTTGGCGTTTATCGTGTGGGATCCGGTTCACATGTATAATTTCTTAACAAATGATTGGGTGGATGAAGAACATCAGATGACCTTGGATGTACGTTTACCGGAAACCCAAAAGCATGTGATTGAGAAGTTACATAAGTTCTGTAGAGAAAGAGAAGATGTCAATGTTGTACGCTTTACAACATTCTTCCACCAGTTCACTTTGCAGTTTGATGAATTTGCACGTGAAAAATTCGTTGACTGGTATGGATATAGTGCATCTGTATCTCCATACATCTTGGAACAGTTTGAAAAGGAAGTTGGTTACAAGTTCCGCCCGGAATTTATCATCAACAAAGGCTTCCACAATAGCCAATTCTGTATTCCTTCCAAGGAATATAAAGACTTTATCGACTTCCAGCAAAGAGAAGTTTGTAAATTAGCCAAGGTACTCGTAGACATCTGTCATTCTTATGGTAAGGAAGCGATGATGTTCCTTGGAGATCATTGGATTGGTACAGAACCATATGGTAAGTACTTCTCTGAGATTGGCTTAGATGCGGTTGTGGGTAGTGTTGGATCAGGTTCTACATTGCGCTTGATTTCAGATATCAAAGGTGTGAAGTATACAGAAGGAAGATTTTTACCATACTTCTTCCCAGATACATTCCATGAAGGTGGAGATCCATTACAGGAAGCGAAAGTGAACTGGGTAACTGCACGTCGTGCAATCTTACGCTCGCCAGTGGATCGTATCGGTTATGGTGGATACTTGAAGCTTGCATTAAAGTTTCCAGAGTTTATCGAATATGTATCTGAAGTTTGCGATGAATTTAGAGAACTCTATGCACATGTAGGAAAGCAAACACCACACAACCTATTGAAGGTTGGTGTATTAAATAGCTATGGCGAGCTTCGCCGTTGGGGTGCTCATCTTGTACATCACGCAATTCGTTACAAGCAGATTTATTCTTATACAGGTGTTCTAGAATCACTTAGTGGTTTCCCATTTGATGTGAAGTTCATCAGCTTTGAAGAACTGCGTGGAAATCCAGATATCTTAAATGATATTGATGTTGTGCTGAACTATGGTAGTAGTTATACAAGCTTTAGTGGTGGTGAAGAATTTGATGAAAAGATTATCACAATTCTACGTCACTATGTAGATAACGGTGGTGGTTTCATCGGTATTGGTGAACCAACAGCTTGTGCTAGAAATGGCAAGTTCTTCACACTCTATGATGTTCTTGGCGTCGATAAGGAATTAGACTTTACACTTCATACAGACAAGTATAACTGGCAATGTCATAATCATTTCATTACCGAACAGTTAGAGCATGAAGACTGGGGAGAAAATGTAAATAGTGTTTATGCACTACCAGGAACCACTGTAATCAAGCAAGAGGATCTCAGTGTGAAGCTTGCAGTTAATGAGTATGGTAAGGGTAGAGCAGTATACATGAATGGATTGCCATTCAGTTTTGAAAATGCAAGACTTCTCTATCGTGCAATCTTCTTCAGTTGTCATCGTGAGGATGAAATGAAGCAGTGGTATTCAGAGAACTATAATGTTGATGTTAATGTATATCCTTCCACACAGAGCTATTGTGTCGTTAATAATACATACGAACCACAAGAAACTGTCATCTATCGTGGCGATGGCACATCCTTCTCATTACGCTTAGAAGCTAATGAAATTAAGTGGTATCAAGTATAGAAATATTTATGACCGATTTTACAAGACAGATATTGTTAAGTATAAATCGGTTTTTATTTTGGCGGCTAGGATATAAAAATAAGATAAGAAAATAGCGAGTGCAGGGAATATTGGTATTTGAAATGATTTTTGAAATTTTAGCTTTTTTTAAGATAAGACAGCAATAAATCTGTAATTATAAACAATAAATGCATTTTTATGTAAGCGCTTATATTTTATGATTGACTTAACATAGGGAAAGGAGAAGTGGTTGAGTTTTAATCACCAAACAAGTAAAATGCATAAAATCATTAAAAAAGTATTTTCAAGTGTATTTGTACTGTGTATGGCATTAACAACCATCTTAACAGGGGTAAAAAAAGTAAATGCCAGAGAGCCACAACTAGCAGAGTTGGCTACAACCGATTGGAAAATCGATGACCAGACAAATCGTATTGGCGCAGTCTTGGAGGAAATCGTAGAAGCGGATAGTAAGAAGATCCACATTGCGTCAAGTAGCAACAATGGGAATAATCCAAAGGATCAGAATGGTTATCCACTCATTGCAGTGAATAAACATACGTTTGATCTTTCACAAGAGGGTACAATTCGCTTTGACCTGACTGCTAATACTGAGGCTGATGATATTCGCTTCGGTGTTTATTTAGGATATAACGGTCCAGGGAATGGTATGTTCTTTGGTTATGATGCTGCTGGTTGGTTTTGGCAGAAATATCAGAATGGGGATGGACCGTATTATACGGGTGCTCGTGTACAATGGCCGAAGAATAAAGCAACTGTAAATGTACAGGTTAGTTGGACTGCAAGCAAGACAGCTTCATTGAAAGTTGATGATGAAACTGTGTTTGAGAATATTCCATTTGCAGATTTGGAAGATTTGCAAAATCAGATTGCAATCAAAGCAGGGACATATTATGGGACAGTTACAGATATCAAACTGACAAACAATATCCATCACGAAGATGAAAATGAAACGAATCCAGAAGATTCACAGTCAGATGAAAAAGTACAAGTAAAGGGAAAAGTTAGTGCAGATAATCAAGCGCTGGCAAATGTGAAGATTGACATTGACCCTTGCAAAGAAGGTAATTGTGCAGTATATACTGATGCAAATGGTGAATTCGAATTGAATCATTTGGTGAAAGGTACCGACTATATTATCTCTGCTACAAAGGATGGGTATGAATCTGATGTAAAACATATTCGTGCAGATGCTGATGGTGAACCGTTGGAATTTGTTTTGCAACGTAAGAAAGAGATAACTTCTAAAATTCTTACAACCCCATTTATGGATGTACATGTTGATCCATCTTTTCCACGCGTAATCTCGTATGAGATGAAGCAGGGTTCTTTACAGGGAAAGAAATTTTTGGGACAAGAAAAAGAAATCAATACAGTTCTAATTAACGAACAGAAAATAGCCATTAAGCCGGAGAATGTCAAAGCAGATTTCACAGCAGATAAAGCAACATATGTTATGCATGCTGAGGGACGGAATGTTAATGTGGATATTACGGCAGAATTGATTGCTGAAAACGATACATTAGCTTTTAATATTACGGAAATAAAGAATCATTTAGAGGATTCTGTAGATGGGAATCCAGTACAAACAATTGAATTTCCAAATCAGAGTCTTGTTTCGATTCGCAGCGATCAAACCAATGCAAATCTGAAAGCTGCAGGGATGTCTTCAGACACTACAATCTCAGGAGATGCTTATCAGGTATTGAACAAACAGTCAAATGTTGGCTCAGATGAGTATATGTACGCATTTATTTCAAATAGCGAAATGAGTGCAGGTTTATGGTCTAATTCTGAGCACAATGCGAATCGTGGTGGCGTAGAGGGCGGTAGTAATAACTATCGTGTGACGGTTAATGTCGATCATGCAGGCACTGAAAAAACAATGGGACTATCTAGTTCTAAATGGTATTATCATCGTGTTGTACAAGACTCACATGGCCGTAAATATATGGTTTCAGAAACAGAAATGCCTAAGACAAAGGTGATTATCACTGGTGAGCGAAATGATGATGGTGTTATCAACTGGCAGGATGGTGCTATTGCCTTCCGTGAAATTATGAATAATCCTTATAAGTGTGAAGGTGTTCCAGAGTTAGTTTCTTGGCGTATTGCAATGAACTTTGGTGGGCAGGCACAGAATCCTTTCTTGACAACACTTGATAATGTGAAACGTGTTGCTTTACATACAGATGGATTAGGGCAATCTGTATTACTGAAAGGTTATGCAAGTGAAGGACATGATTCGGGACATCCTGATTATGCGAATATCGGAGAGCGCATTGGTGGCGAAGAAGATATGAATACTTTAATGGAAAAAGGTGCTGAATATGGTGCTAAGTTTGGTATTCATGTGAATGCTGGTGAAATGTATCCGGAAGCACAAGCATTTACGGATGATTCTGTACGTCGTCGCAATGGTGGTTTGAGCTATGGCTGGAATTGGCTTGATCAAGCAGTTGGATTGGATAGTGTCTATGATTTAGCAACTGGTAACCGTAAGGCGCGTTTTGCGGCATTAAAAGAAAAAGTTGGTAACAATCTTGATTTTGTTTATGTTGACATTTGGGGGAATCAGACCGGTGGTGACGATGACTCATGGCAGACTCGCAAATTGTCGAAAGAAATTAATGACAATGGTTGGAAGATGGCAAATGAGTGGGGTGCAGCAAATGAATATGATGCAACGTTCCAACATTGGGCAACTGATCTAACCTACGGTGGATACTCTATGAAAGGGGAAAATAGTGAAGTGATGCGCTTTTTGCGCAATCATCAAAAAGACTCTTGGGTAGGTGATTATCCGAACTATGGTGGCGCTGCGTATGCACCGTTATTAGGTGGATATAACATGAAAGATTTTGAAGGCTGGCAGGGACGCAATGATTATGATACATATATCACAAATATATATACGCATGATTTAATGACTAAGTTCTTACAGCACTTTAAAGTTGTGAAATGGGTTGACAGTGAAACACCAGTTACGCACACGATATATTGGTCAGGATATGATTACTATACTGGAAAATATGTGCCGAAGTCGAAAACATATCAATGGTATCCAGAAATGGAGATTACATTAAAGGATGATAACGGTAATGTGGTTGTGGTTAAGCGTGGTAGCAATGATATTAATGATCCAGCTTATCGTGACCGTACGGTTACATATAATGGTGTAGAAATTTCTCACGGAGCTGTTTCTCGTGGAGATCGCAGTAATCAGGATATTCAACAGGGCGTTAATCGTGGTACAGAAGCATACCTTTTACCATGGAACTGGGATGCAAAGAATGGAAAGCGTCTTAGCGCAAATGAGGAAAAACTGTACCATTGGAACACACAGGGTGGTACGACAACATGGACATTACCAGATACATGGCAGGGTACAAGTGTTGTAACAGTTTATAAGCTGACGGATCAAGGAAAGGTTGAACCAAAAGAAATCACTGTATCCAATGGAACAGTTACACTTGAAGCCGATGCTGAGACACCGTATGTTCTGTATAAGACAGCACATGAAAATATCAATGTTCTCTGGAGTGAAGGCATGCACATCATTGATGCAGGCTTTAACAGTGGTAATCTAGACGCATGGACGCTTGCTGGCGAAGGTAGTGCAGAGTTGGTAAAGAGCCAATACAGTAATCCAATGTTAAAATTAGCAGAAGGAAAATCAGCATCACAGGTTTTAACAGACCTTGTGCCAGGAAAGAAATATGCAGCACTGGTAGGTGTTGATAATCGTAGTGATTCTAAAGCATCAATAACAATCCATCACAATGGTGAAGTGCTTGCAACAAATTATACGAATAAGTCTATCGCATTAAACTATGTAAAGGCATATACGCATAATACACATAGTGCTACCGTAGATGGTACAAGTTATTTCCAAAATATGTATGTGTATTTTACGGCACCAGAGGATGGAACTGTCACGTTGACATTATCTAAAGAAGCAGGTGAAGGAAGTACATATTTTGATGATATTCGGATTGTACAGAATAACGCCGAAAATGCAAAGTATGACGACAAAGGACAGTTGACAGAATTTAAACAAGATTTTGAAGAAAACGTACAAGGAATCTATCCGTTTGTCATTGGTGGTATTGAAGGCGTCGAGGATAATCGTACACACCTATCAGAACGTCATGACAAATACACACAGGCAGGTTGGGATGTTAAACGCATGGATGATGTCTTAGAGGGCAAGTGGTCGCTCAAGACGAATGGTCTAGTAAGTAGAAGTGACCTTGTTTACCAAACGATTCCACAAAACCTTCGCCTTGAACCAGGGCGCACATATAAGGTTTCTTTTGATTATCAAATGGGTTCAGAAGGTATCTATGCATTTATCCAAGGAGATGGAGAGTATGGTTCTGGTACGAAATTGTTGGATCTTGAAAAGGGCCTAGGAACAACCAGACATTTTGAAACAACTATAGTAGGAGCACTTGATGGTCAAAGTTGGTTTGGCATCTATTCAACAAATCAATGGCCACAGTATGATAAAGCTGGTATCAGTGGTAATGAACAGAATTTTGGCGGATACAAGGATTTTATTTTAGATAATCTTGTTGTTGAAAGAATTGATCAAAATATTAGCAAAGAGACAATGCAGCAATTGATTGAAGAAGCAACACACGGTATCGAAAATCACTTATATAAAGACAGTGCAGTCGATAGGATTGAGAAACGAATCGATGAAGCTAAGGTTGCTTTAGAGAAAGATCATTTTAATCAGAGCGATCTTGCAGATGCATATTATGCACTATATGCTGCAATTCATGATGATTCACTGAAGAATATAGCACCTGAAAATGATGATAGTGCAGATATTCCGCTGGAGAAATGGGATATCAGTGCAGGTAGTTATGAAGAAGATGCATATGATGAAGGAAATCCATTATTTGCGGTTGATGGTAGAACAGATACTCGTTGGCACACTGCATATGCTCCTGATCCAATGGATAAACATACGATTAGGGCAACATTCCACGAACCACAAACCGTTACGGGAATTCGCTTCTTGCAACGTGGTGGTCGCACCAATGGAGTGATTCAGGAAGGTGAGGTGTGGATCAAAGAGAAGGATCAACCGGAACGCAAGGTAGCAACGAAGACATTTGAACAGGAAGGATGGCAGATTGTACAATTTGATCAGCCAATCGAAAACGTAGAATATGTTGAATTCCGCTCGCTAAAGACCTTAGGTCGCCTTTCAAGAGACAATAACAAGTATAGTGCAATGGCTGAATTTAGAGCATTAGGATTGAAGTCTACACCGAATAAACCATTGCCAGATAAGAGTAAATTATCACAATTGCTTGAAGAAGCGAATGCAATGGACAGGGATGCATATACAGAGGAAAGTTTTGCGGAATTAGATAAGAAGATCGAAGCTGCGAAGCAAGTACTAGCAAGTGAAAATCCTTCTAATTATGATATTTTATTGGCTATGACGAACCTACGGGATGAGATGAAGAACATGAAGAAGATGCATGTATCGATTCAGAGGATAAATAAAGTACCAAAGGGATATGAAGGGTACACGCTAGAAACATATGATATTCATTTTGAAGACGAAGATGGTAAAGACGTGCAGATTACAAAACCACGAGAAATTCATGTGAATCTTGCCGATATAGAATCAGATCAAATCAAGATTCTTCATGAAAAACATAACGGTGAATGGGAAGAAATTCCTGTGAAGAGTATTGCAGGAAAAGAAGTTGTGTTTGTAAATGATGATTTCTCAGCATATTCCTTTATCAATATGCATTCTAAGCCAAATGAGAATGTTCCTCCGATTGTAAAACCGGGAGATAATAATACGCCAAAAACACCAAGTGGTTCTCAGACTAATCAAAAGAACAATCAAAGTGAAAAGAGTGTTGCAACACGTGATTACAACAATATCATTTGGTATGGGGTAGGCTTGGTTAGTATGCTGTTGTTAGCTTCGGTATCATATTTTCTTAAAAAGAAACATCAATAAAAAGATATGAATTGCATTTTTTGAAGCTTCAACCTAAGAATACTTTCGTGATGAAAGGGGAATTTAGAACATGCTAAATCCCCTTTTTAAAATGGGTTAGAAGAGATTCTGTATACTCATTGTCAACGCTGCCTATCTTTCGCTAGGTAAATTGCTTGTAAGATGGATAAATTATGATTGAATATATCAAATGTAAAAGGTCTATTATTTCTAACAGACCAATACAAAAGAGAATATAGTTATGCAGTTTGAGATCGTTACAGCAAATGTGCTACTCAATGGTTTGAGAAATCAAAAGAATGAAAACTGGTTTAAGATTTCTTTCTATTTGATTTGCCATGTATGATGAGAAAGGCTACAAGAATAATAAAAGTACAACTGGAAATAATGATTGAATACTTACGAAGAGATGTATTTTCATAATGACATACATAAGTTCCTTGTTTCGGAATATTTACACAGACAAGACCATTTTTACTCAAATAAGTTTGTAGGATTTCGTTTGTTTTGATGTTACGAACAATATATCCTTTGTAATATGTGATTGGTAGAATCACGGTTTGTGCTTGGGTTATACTAAATTGGTAGTTGCCGTAATATGTAAATTTTCCGACTGTAATCGTATTGCCGGTTATTGTTTGTACGGTTTGAGGATATGAGCGGAAATCAGGAGAGCAATATGGTAGATAGTCACCACCAGCAAGTTCAACTCGTTTATATTGTGCTGAGTAATATGGATCAATGAGTTTACCATCTGATACTTCTTGCCAAGTGGTATTGTGCTCCATTACAAATGTACGTTTCGTAGCTGGATATAAATGGTAGATTGCTTCTAGATTTAACAACAGTGTCAAACAGATTGGAAGATACCTGAATTTATAAGAGATATGTTCGATTCCTATTACAGCGGGAATGCATAGTAGTGGCAATGCTAGCATGTTCAATCGCCACGGAAATTGGAGAACTCTGAAAAACCACATATACTTCCACGGCAATATTTTTGCCGGCAAGATTAGGTTCACTACACCTAGGATTAACATGCATTCTAAAAATTTTTTTCTTTCTCTCTTTGGTATAAAGAGATAGCTGATAGGAGCGATGGTCAAGAATAGCCCAATATTAACGACCATTGCATTGGATGAATTGTATTGATTACCAGACAAACCAAATATTGTTTTATTCGTAAAAAACTGCCAGAATGCCATTGCATGTTTTTCAAGTTGAGAGCTTGAAGCATAATAGTTGAGGTAGAATGGTTGTGACTTAAGCTGCTCTATCATCGGTAAAGTATAGAAGGCAGTAGCTAAGCATGCAAGCATACTTTCTAATAAAAGTACTTTGTATCGTTGCAAAGAACACTTTGGTAAATATAGGATACTTATGATAATCACTAGGATAAAGCATAATAAGAAACTTAGATTATGGGAGAGTACCATGATAACCAGACCAAAAAAGTAGGATGATGTATATTTTTTGTTGGTTTCAAATATTTCATAAAGACCGGATAATATAAGTGGAATGCCAATAAGGGCAAATATTTCTCCAAGTGCACCACGTACATAAATGTCTGTAATATGATAATTACTAAAAAGATATGCTGCAACTGCCAATAAACGGATTAAAGATCTTTCTGTAAATTTACTTGCGAGCATGTACATTGTGGTTCCTGCAAGAAGACTGGCAGAAAATACAGTTAGCTTATAGGTATCGACAAGTGCCATTCCTATATTGTGTAGTACAGCTGGTATAAAAAGGAATACATCACAATAGAATAGTGGACTCCCATATCCATATCCACCATTTTCTAAAGGATAGATAGCAGGGAGAAGTTGTCCTTGTTGTATTGCCTCTGCATATTGTGCAATGCGAGAAACATGAAAGAATGTATCGTGTTCGATTGCAAGTGAGCTATGCAAAAGATATGGAAACATCAATAAAACGGTAAATAGAAGAATGATTGCAAAATCAATTAATAAATTACGATATTTTTTCATCCGAAGTACCAACCTGGTAACCATGCAAGGAAGCGAGCAAACTGCTGTGATGTGCCGAAGCCTGTAATCACAGGCAAAAATAGAATGAATAATGCTAAGTAGGCCGCAAGATATGCAGGTACTACAATCGACATTTTACGGTTATTAAGTAAATTGATACAGTAGACAATTGCAATGATTGTAAATAGGGATGTTGGATAGAAATGATATGCAAATACGATGCGCTGTACATAAATAATCCATGGTAATAAGCCGCTAAAATAGCCGACGACAATATACCACCCGACAATATCCTTTTTGCATAGAGCGCGATATGTTGTAAATAGGATTGCTGGTAATCCGATCCATGTTAATAGCGGATTGGAAAAACAAGAAATTGTGTGGAAAACATTTCCTTTTATGCCAACGTAATACCACATAGGACGTAAATCCAAGATCCATTGAAACCATGTACTTTGATATGGGTGGGTTGCATTGAGATTTACATGATAGTGATACATCTGTTGGGCTTGTTTCCAAACATTTGCGATAGTCCACGGTTCATTACGGAAAATCTTATCTGGGATATATGAAATACAGTAGATTACGATAGGAATGATGATAAAAAAGAGAATGCATGACAACATCGTTGTAAGTAGTATTTTGAAGAACTGTTGATGTGTTTCTTTATCTTTCTTATACTCAAGAAAACGCTGAATCCAGTTTGTAAATAACATGATGGCTAAACCGATTGCAGCATAGCAACCAGTCCATTTGGTTGCAATAGATAGTCCCATAAAGATTCCAGATAAAAATAAATAGAGGATACCTTTCCGCATTGGCAAAGTATAGAAGTTGGACCTACAGTACTTCAACATCCAATAGAATGAGCAGAGTATAAACAGGATACTAAATGGCTCTAATGTAGCGATACGTGCTGTTGTAATATGCATGAAATCTGCAGCGAGCAAGAACGAGCCAATTAAGGATAGATAATCACGTTTCAATAAGTGTTTTAAGATACCGTAGAGCACAGGCAACATTAGTACAGACGCAATCGCGCCTGGTAAACGCCAAGCAAACGGATGCATACCAAATAGATGTATGGATAGGGCAATGATATTTGTTCCTAATAGTGGGTGGACACTAGCATACATGTATTGCTTATTTGCAATTTCCCATGCATTACGCACGTGGTAAATTTCATCAAAGTATGCTTGGTCATAGTAGGTTGGTGATAGAACTAGTTTATCCTGTTCATCAATCAACATCTTTGCAGGATACTTGGTATTTTTATATTCGTCTTGCAAAATAGTGACGGGCAGAAAATTAGAGTGGGCAAGATTTCGAAAACCAATTTCAGTTAAACTGTTATTTTTATTGGTGGTTACAAGCTTAATATACTGATATTCCCAGTATCCCTCTTGAATACTATAGGTGTAGATATTTCCTTGTTTCAGGACCGTTATTTCCTGCCATTGTTGTAGATCGTTAGAACCGAAGAGATGAATATCTTGGGTACCAATTTGATAGGATTGTGGGTTAGAGTTGTTATCTCCTTCGCCATAAATTGTATAGATTGCATCAAACTTCTCGATTTTTCCAAAGTTTAAAACAATCTCTTGTTTTTCTACAGCTGGTTGCCATGTGGTTGTTGGGAAAGTAGTTGAACCAAGTTGCCAAAAAGAAATCACAGCATAAATGATTGTTAGTAAGGTCAGCGATAAAAGGTAGTGATGCTTCTCGGCTTTAAAGAATTTTAGATGATATAGAAAATAACCGATACCTAATATCAATAGCGTTAAACATAGTAGTGTCAGAAACTCACTATTTGAAAAGAATAATAAACTCAGTTTTTGCATAATAGATACTCCGTTTCTATTATACTAGAAAAATATTTGTATTATCACTCTTATTGACAGAGTGATAGAAAGTGCATAGAATAGACTGTGTTAGCAGAATAAGTATTAGAGTGCTAAAAAGGAGGAATAAACATGTTGAAACCATTACGTGATTATGTAGTCTTAGAAAAAGCAAAAGAAGAAGAAAAAACAAAGAGCGGTATTATTTTGACAGAACAACCAAAAGAAGAACCAGGAAAGGGAATCGTTGTTGCTGTAGGTCCAGGTAAGACAGAAAATGGTGCAGTCATTCCAGTGGAATTAAAGGTTGGACAAAAGGTTGTATATAAGAAATATTCCGGCACAGAAATCAAAGAAAATCAGAAAGAATATTTGTTGATTGAAGCAGAGAATATTCTTGCAATAGTTGAATAAAGTAGAAGGAAGGGATAATCATGGCAAAAGAAATTAAGTATAGTAAAGATGCACGCCAGCTTATGTTGGATGGTGTGAATAAATTAGCAGATGCAGTTAAGGTAACTTTAGGCCCAAAGGGCAGAAATGTTGTGTTGGAGAAATCATTTGGCTCTCCAGTTATCACAAATGATGGTGTAACCATTGCTAAGGAAGTAGAACTTGAAGATAAGTTTGAAAACATGGGTGCTAAGCTAGTATATGAAGCAGCAAATAATACAAATGAATTAGCAGGTGATGGTACAACAACTGCTACTATTTTGACCCAATCAATGATTACAGCCGGTCTTAAAGCAGTTGAAAAGGGTGCTAACCCTGTACTCATGCGTGAGGGAATTGAAAAGGCAGCACATGTTGTAGCAGATGCTTTATTAAAGAACTCTCACCAAGTCACAACCAACGATGATGTAAAGAATATCGCTACTATTTCATCAGGTTCTGAAGAGATTGGTAAGATTATTGCAGAAGCGATGGTAAGGGTTGGTAATGATGGTGTTATCAACGTGGATGAATCACGCTCCTTCGAGACGATCTTAGAGATGACAGAAGGTATGCAGTATGACAAGGGATATGTTTCCCCATATATGGTAAGCGACCGTGACAAGATGGAAGTGTCAATGGATAGTCCGTATATCTTGGTAACGGATCAAAAGATTAATACAATCCAAGAAATCCTACCAGTCTTAGAAGAAGTTGTTAAAATCAATAAACCGTTACTTCTTATTGCAGATGACTACGATAATGAAGTGATGAGTACATTAATCATCAATAAGTTACGTGGTACATTCAATGTCGTAGCGACAAAGGCTCCAGGCTTTGGCGATGACGCAAAGAATCAATTAGCAGATATCGCAGTCCTAACAGGCGCAAACTTCTATGCGAAGGACTTGAATATGAACTTGGCAGATATGACAATGAATGATTTAGGCTCTGCTAAGAAAGTAGTAGTAAGCAAAGATAAGACAACAATTATTGATGGTGCAGGAGATAGTGCTACAGTTGCAAAACGTGCTTCTGAAATTAAAGCAACTATCGAAAATGCAAAGTCTGACTATGACAAGAAGAGACTGGCAGAAAGATTAGGAAAACTCACAAATGGTGTTGCCTTGATTAAGGTTGGTGCAACAACAGAAACAGAACTCAAGGAAAAGAAGCTACGTATCGAAGATGCACTTAACGCAACAAAGGCTGCCGTTGAAGAAGGTGTTGTCACTGGTGGTGGACTTGCCTTAGTACAAGCGTATAAAGATGTACGTACTGCATTAAAGTCAGATGTTGTGGATGTACAACGCGGTATTAATGTTGTATTAGATGCACTCAAGATGCCAATCATGCAGATAGCTGAAAATGCAGGCTTTGATGGTAATGAGATCTATGAACAACAGTTATCCGCAAAAGAAAACTACGGTTTCAATGCGAAGACTGGTGAATGGGTTGATATGTATGAAGCAGGGATCATTGATCCTACTAAGGTAACTCGCTCCGCATTATTAAACGCAGCAAGTATCTCGGGCTTATTTATCACAACAGAAGCTGCAATTGCAAAGCTTCCTGAAAAGGATGTACCAGTACCTCCAGCAATGGGTCAATATTAAAAGATAGCGTTGGCTATCTTTTTTTGAGGGCTTGCAATTTATAACAAGATATCTTATCTTGTAAAAGCAATCAGAATGGAGACTGAACAATGAACGTTTACGATTGGGATGATACAATCTACCGTGGTGATTCTACAGTAGGTTTTGTGAAATATCTTTGGCTACATCGCCCTAAAACTTTAATCAATTTACCACGTACAATTTGGTTTGGACTTTTATATGTGCTACACATTGTACCGAAGCTTACTTTTAAATCAAATCTATATCGCATGTTTCGCTATGTAGATGATATGGAAAAAGTAGTCGAAGACTATACAAGCAGTCATCTGGATCATGTAAAGAATTGGTATAAAGAAGCACAGAAGGAAGATGATGTAGTTATTTCTGCTTCTCCAGAATTTTTAATTCAAGCCTTCTGTAAGAAGGTTGGCATCAAAACATGCATGGCAAGTGTCGTTGATATGCATACAGGTGAATACAATGGACTAAACTGCCATGGGGAAGAGAAGGTACGTCGCTATCGTGAAGTATTTAACGATACAAAGATTGAAAACTTCTATTCCGATTCTTACTCTGATACACCACTTGCAAGAATCGCTGAGAATGCATATCTTGTAAAGGGAGATAACTTACTTCCTTGGGATAAGAAATAAAAAGCCTATATCGTTTATATTAAAGGGAGCAAATATAAAAAAAAGAGAATATATTGCACTTGGAATAATTACCACATTATCTATTGTGCTAATTCTAGTTTTCAAATTTATTCCTACAATGTTCAATAGAACAAATAATTCACTTAACGGAGCTCCGAATGAACAGGCAAAAGGTGAATGGCTAGTAGTTGTATACCGTGGAGAAATTGTGCAGTAGTTCGATTCGGGTGTTGACGCTACATATACGGTTAAGGGTAATGTGGGAGATTTAACAATAGAAGTGAAAGATGGGAAATGGCATGTAAGTAAAGTTGATTGTCCAAACCATAATTGTGAAAAAATGGGTTGGGTAGATGCAGATAGCATACTACCGATACAGTGCATACCTAACGGGATATATATCGTATCTGCAAATGCAGTTCAAAATTAAAATGATATTCATATAATGATTATCAAACATAAGAAAATAGAGACATCTACATGGATATCTCTATTTTCTTATATATGCAAGCATACGTTGAATTATTACTTACTGTTTTGCGCTTGTACAGCTGTTAAGGCTACTACACCAACGATGTCTTCCCAAGAACATCCACGGGATAGATCGTTAACTGGCTTTGCAATACCTTGTAACATTGGTCCATATGCTTCAGCCTTTGCCAAACGCTGTACTAACTTGTAACCAATATTACCGCCATCAAGGTTAGGGAAAATTAATACGTTTGCTTGACCTGCAACAGGGGAACCTGGAGCCTTGCTTGCTGCAACGCTTGGAACGATAGCTGCATCTAACTGTAATTCACCATCACATACTAAATCTGGATATTGTTGGTGAGCGATTTCAACCGCATTTACAACCTTATCTACTAATGGATGCTTTGCACTTCCCTTTGTAGAGTGAGATAGGAAAGCAACCTTTGGTTCAGCACCTACAAGAGTTCTGAATGTATTTGCTGTATCGTTAGCGATAGCTGCTAAGCTTTCACTGTCTGGATCTTGGTTTAGACCACAGTCTGCGAATGCGAATGTTCCGTTATAACCAAATTCACAATTTGGAACATCCATAATGAAGAAGCCTGAAACTAACTTTGCACCTGGTGCTGTACGTAAAATCTGTAATGCTGGGCGTAATGTATTGGCTGTAGAGTGGCAAGCACCTGATACAAGACCATCAGCACCTCCTGTCTTTAATACCATGACACCGAACGTTGTGCGGTCTTTTAATAATGCTTCACGAGCAGCTTCAGGAGTCATGCCCTTAGCCTTACGTAATTCATATAATGTGCTTACGTATTCTTCTAATTTATCGGAAGTTTCTGGATTAATGATAGTTGCACCATCAATGTTAACGCCATATTTCTCTGCATCTGCTTTGATCGTTGCTTCTTCACCAATTAAGATGAGATTTGCTGTCTTTTCTTCTAAGATCTTAGCAGCTGCACGAAGTGTTCTTTCATCTTCTGATTCTGGTAATACAATTGTTTTTATATCTTGTTTAGCTCTTTCTTTGATTCCGTCAATAAATGACATAGTTAAATCCTCCTTGAACATTAAAATTATCACGCTAACTGTAAAAAAAGTCCAATTATATAGTTGAAATCTTGAAAAAATCGTAAATTCTAAGATAACCTCAATTATTTTTGAAAGTTCCTCTTTTGATTTTATTATTGGTGAAGGTTCCCTTTTTTAATATGATGTCTTTAGAGATGGTGCTGGCAGTTCAAGAAAGGAGGCAATCATATGGTTGCCAGCGGTTATAAACATCTATCTTTAGAAGAACGTAAATCTATAGAAGTTCTATTGAATCATTCCGACATCAAACTCAAACAGATAGCACTCTCTATCAATCATTCACAGAAATGCGTACGTGAAGAAATCAGAGCACACAGGGTCGTACGTGTCCACTCGAATAAGACGAACAAATGTGGACGGCAAGATTCTTGTAAGAAACATCGCTTATGCACATATTGCATAAGCGGTGATTGTAAGTCTTGTAAGCATAAGGACTGCAACGAGCTATGTGATGACTTCGTCTCATATCCCGTTTGCGAGAGAATAGAGCGATTCCCTTATGTCTGTTCAGGTTGTCCTGACATACATAAATGTCATCTTCCCAAGTACTTCTACATCGCACGAATAGCACAGGATAAATATACGCAAGACAAATTAGAATGGAGGTCCGGACCTCGCAAGAGCGAAGCAGAAATGAAATCTATCGTGGAGGCATTTCAAAATAATATTCCTAAAAAGCAATCCATCGATACGATTATCCATACTAACGACCTGAATATATCCGCCTCTACTGCATATAGATACATTCGTGAGCACCAGATTCCCGGGATTTCAAACATCGACCTAAAACGTCAGGTACGCTACACGCAACGCAGTTCTTCAAGGCATCATCCTATATCGATTGACTACGATTTCCTCGAAGGACGCAAATACGAGAACTTCCTAGCAGCCCTAGAAACAGCAGGACCGGATGTAAACGTATGGGAAATGGATACGATCATCGGGAAGAAAGGGAGCGATGAGAAGTGTGTACTGAGCCTGTTACACAGACGTTCCAATCTTCAATTATATTTTCTCTTACGACACAAGAATATGTTTGAGGTAACGTATCTATTTGATACTATCAAAAGTTTCTTAGGCATCGACTTATTCAAAGATACGTTCACTATCATACTCACCGATAATGGCACTGAGTTCCATGATCCACTATCGCTTGAGACAGACCCTGAAACGGGAGAAAAACTCATCAGTATCTATTTCGCAAGGCCTAGACGTTCTGATGACAAAGGCAAATGTGAAAAGAACCACGAGCACTTCAGAGAGAAGATTCCAAAAGGATGCAGTATGAACAGCCTTACAAAATACGACATCAATTTCGTATCAAATCAGGTAAATAATTATGTACGCAGGAAGTTAAATTACCAATCACCCTACAGCATTGCCAAACTAGTACTAAACGAAAAGGTGTTAGAACTAAACCGCCTTCATCCCATTTCACCCAAGGCAGTTGATCTAACACCTATCCTCCATTAGCATCAGACCCTAACAGCACCATCTCTTTATATTCAAAGGGAGCTTTCAAGAGAAATTCAAAAAAATTTCATTTGAAAGTATACTTTTCGTGCGGTCAAAATGCCCAATATCTATTTAGATTATAGCTTAAAATATATAAATTCAAAACCTGTAAATGGAAAAGCACCCCAATTAAAGGGAGCTTTCGTTAAAAGGGAGCTTTCACTGAAAATTGAGCATGGATAAGAAGAAGGTGATCCTAGACAAATACAGTGATTACTTTAAAAAGTATCCTCATATAGGCTGTATAGGTGTATATCATCCGGAAGAGGAAGGTGGTAAATGGGAGATGTTCCATAAGTGTCGTACAAAAGCGGATGATGAGTTGAAACAGAACCAGGAAATACTGAAACTTTGCACGAAGATCATTTAAGAATAAAGAAATTGCCGGGATAGTAATCTATCTCGGCATAAGTGTGTATGTTGTCATCAACAAATATATTATATCAAATTTTCTCTAAAATGTTAGATGTTGCAATTTTGCTTGAAATTCGTATGATGAAATTGTAAAAGAAATGCGAAAGGGGAACGCATTGTATGAAAGAACATACTATTCATCATCTATGTGTTGCAAGGTATAAGACAGGCATTTAGTTTTCTCTTTATTATTTCAACTGTTTAAGAAAGAAAGGGGAAACTATTATGTTGAAAAAATTTTTTACAATAATATTAACAATTGTACTCATGGGTAGTAATACGGGAGTTTTACAGTTGTAATTTAACAAGATAATGAATAAACCCTTTATTGATGGTGGATATCCATCTTTTTTTGTTGTCAAAATTTATGTATTTTTATGTAGTGTGGTGGTGTGCTTTGTGTTATAATATTGATAGAGGTGATCTTGTATGTTTCTACATATACTGAAAGACAGACAATACGAAAGACTCTACATCCGCCATTCCGTTCGTAAAGGGAATGGTGTCCGTTCCGAGAACGTCAAAAGCCTTGGACGCATAGACTCGCTCATGAAGGAAATGAATCTTTCTAGGAAACAGGTATTGGAGTGGGCACAAAAGCAGGTAGACCAAATGAACGACTCTCCTTCTGCTCCTCCTGTACTATTATCATTGTTTCCTGACAAGAAGATAGTTATGGATGAACAGCGTTCCTTCCATGCAGGATATCTATTCTTACAGTCCATCTATTACGGTCTAAAGATGAAGAACGTGTTCCGTACCATATCATCACATGGCAGATTTGATTTCGACATTGATGCGATATGTTCAGACCTTGTCTATGCACGCATACTGGATCCCGGAAGCAAACTTTCCTCATATAAGACGGCATCTTCCTTTCTAGAGCAGCCAAAGTATGAATTGCATGATGTGTATCGTGCACTAGGAACGCTATCTAAGGAGATGGACCATATATTGGCAGAAGTATACAAGAACAGCAATCATATCCTAAAGAGAAATAACAGTGTCCTATATTATGACTGTACGAACTACTACTTCGAGATCGAAGAAGAGGATGGCTTCAGACAATATGGCAAAAGTAAGGAGCACCGTCCTAGCCCTATCGTACAGATGGGACTGTTCATGGATGGCGATGGCATTCCTCTGACGTTCGACCTCTTTGAAGGTGCAAGCAACGAACAACCATCCATGAGACCTCTAGAGCAAAAGATCATACGGGATTTTGGTTTCCAGAGATTCGTTATATGTACAGATGGAGGTCTAGGATCAGAAAACAACCGACTGTTCAACGACATCGAAGGACGTGCATTCATTTGTACGCAATCGCTCAAGAAGCTAAACCGCAAGAAACGCGAGGAAGCGATGTCGAACCAAAGATGGAAACGTCTGAAGGATGGAGCGACAGTTGATATCGAAGAGATACAGAGAGAACCATACAAGCATATCGATGACATCTATTACAAAGAAGAGCCATATGGCACCGAGAAGGTAGCTGGTCAATTGATGATTGTCACCTATTCACCAAGATATGCGACATATCAAAAAGAGATACGGGATTCACAGATTGCACGTGCAGAGTCCATGGTAGACAAAGGCTCTATCCAAAAGCAAAGAAGAAACCCAAACGATCCTGCAAGATTCGTAAGGGTCACAGCTACCACATCAGATGGAGAAATCGCATCCGAGGAGCACTATGCGATAGACCAGGACAAGATCGACAGTGAAGCGATGTATGATGGCTTCTATGCCATCTGTACCGACCTGGTAAATGACAAGATAGAAGACATCCTAAAGGTCAGCGAAGGAAGATGGCAAATAGAGGAAGCATTCCGCATCATGAAGACAGACTTTGAAGCAAGACCTGTATATGTCAGAAAGAAGGACAGCATCCGTGCACACTTCCTGATATGTTATCTGGCCCTACTGATCTTCCGCATCCTAGAAAAGAAGTTAGGTCCAAGCTATACATCATCAGAACTGATTACTACATTGAGAGAATACAAGCTATTGAAGGTAAACGGACAAGGATACATACCGGAATATAAGCGAACAAAGATAACGGATCATCTACATAAAGAATTTGGATTCTGTACGGATACAGAGATCGTTCCAACAGGAACCATGAGAAAGATCATATCTGAAACGAAAAAATAGAATCCCACACTACACAGATCAACAAAACGAAAATGCCAGAAACCCTTTCTACATCGTGGTTTATGGCATTTTTTACATTTATAACTGTCAAAGATGGGATTATATCAAATTTTCTCTAAAATGTTAGATGTTGCAATTTTGCTTGAAATTCGTATGATGAAATTGTAAAAGAAATGCGAAAGGGGAACGCATTGTATGAAAGAACATACTATTCATCATCTATGTGTTGCAAGGTATAAGACAGGCATTTAGTTTTCTCTTTATTATTTCAACTGTTTAAGAAAGAAAGGGGAAACTATTATGTTGAAAAAATTTTTTACAATAATATTAACAATTGTACTCATGGGTAGTAATACAATGGTTACTTTTGCAAACGATAATGGTGAACAAAGTAAACCGGAGGATCCAGTAAATACAAATGATTATAGTATTGTAACTTGTGCTGGCAGTTATAGAAGTATAGTTAAATTATCAAATCAAAACGTTACGATTTGGGCAAGAACAGGTAGATTTTATGTTCCTTACTCCACAGCAACCGTAACTAGTACATACGCTGTTGAAGTGTCTAATCAAGCGACGATTTCAATAATTCCTGAATTTTTGGATTGGGGTTATTCTGTTAGCTATACAGCAGGAGACTCTATTGGCTGGAGTAAGTATAATGATAGTCCATATAATAAAGAACTTGTAGTTAAAGCATTTTATGATACTTTTAAAGTAGTTTCATATGAGGAAACGTATCCTGGTTCAGGTTCATGTAACGTATATACATCATATCAAACGTTATACCGCGGTTGGGGGTGGGATATTGATTAAATTAGTTATTATACTGTTCTGTGCAATATTATCTGCATGCAACATAGAAAGTAAAAAAACGACATCAGTAAATCAATCGGATAAGATAGAGTATTTTTCCTCAGATTCTATAGATACATATACTTTTAAATATTCTAATGAGTCTAATTTAAAAGGAATAGAGATAGTATATGCAGAATGTGATAGTGGAATGCTTATTGAGAAAGAAAGCCATATTCTTGAATTAAATAATAGCAATATATTGAAGATGGTAGTGTCAAAAACAGATGTTGATATTTACTATTTTATGGAAAACGGTTCTGAAAAACATATCCAATTTTTATCATCATTAGACTATACAGATAATCAAGAGATCTCATATACACTAAAACAAGATAGGGATTTAACATTAGGGGATGTTTTGTTATATTTAGACGCTACGGATATGACATCTATACAATCGGAAGTTTATGATGATTGGAAAAATTTTGAGGGATTTAATGCAAGAGCAGTGATTCTTAGATTCACTAAGTAAATGTGATATAGTGTAAGGACGATTTAAAGTAGAAGGAAGATAGCGACTGATATATATCGGTAGTATAAATGATTGTAGGATAAAACCTTTGAATAAAAGTAGGGTATATCACAAAATGGAGTGAATGGCAGTTAGAATGTTAGTAAGCATAAAATGAACTAAAAAGAATCAAAAAAAGAGGCTGTGTAAAATTGCTGACAGAAAAGTTATTTTGCATAGTCGTTTTAATTATGAGATCAATTCTTCCTGATTTGCAACCATTCGTTAAGAAAAGGAGATAATGAGATTGACATAAACACCACTATTGAATATGGCGACTGTATGATTATACAATGTACATATAGTGTATATAAGATTTTGGAGTTGATCATCATGCGTTGCTTTAAACAATTGACACAGACCGATAGGGTCAAATTGGAAACTTTATATGAGAAGAAAGTACCAATCAAGGATATAGCAAAGATCTTAAAAGTGCATATATCCACGATATATCGTGAAATAAAGCATGGCAAATATTATAAAAAGGTTGGCAACTCTCATAAAAGAACATACAGTTCTGATCTGGCACAACAACGTCATGAAACAAAGATGCGGTCAAAGGGAGTTGCCAAGAAAATATCTAGGGATTCACGTCTTGCCCGATATATTGAAAACAAGATTGCAGATGACAAGTACAGTCCGGCAGTTGTATTGGGAGAAATTAAACGTAAGAATCTGAAGTTCCGAGAATCAATCTGTGTAACCACTTTGTATAACTACATCGATGCCGGTGTATTTGATAGAGTCACTAACAAAGACTTGATTGTCAAAGGGAAAAGAAAGCGGAAATATAAGAAGGTAAAGAAGAACAAGGAAGCAAAACGGATCGTAGGAACAAGTATTGAGAAACGTCCGGAATACATCTTGACCAGAGATGAATTCGGGCATTGGGAGATGGATACCGTCAAAGGAAAGAATACATCCCACAGCAGTATGCTTGTTATGACGGAAAGAAAGACCAGGAAAGAAATCATCGTCAAGTTGAAACATCATTGTGCTGAAGCTGTTGTGGATGCATTAAACAATTTTGAAAAACGATTACAGGGGAAATTCAACATACTCTTCAGAACGATCACCTGTGACAATGGGACCGAGTTTTCCTATGCAGACAAGATAGAACGATCCTGTACAGATGGAACACAGAAGAGAACGGAATTATATTTTTGTCATCCATATACAAGTTGTGAACGTGGTAGCAATGAAGTTGCAAACAAATTGATCAGAAAGTTTATTCCTAAAGGGACGGAGTTTGATAACTATCCTGAAAGCAAGTTTAAAACGATAGAAGAATGGATCAACAACTACCCAAGAAAACTATTTGATTATCAAACAGCAGAGGAGATGTTCATACAAGAACTTTCTGCAGTTCCCTGAACTGAAGGATATCGTTATTTAACAATACATACATTACAATCCGGAAACAAATCAGATCATTGGATAATGGTCTTTTAAAAGATGTATCAAATTGATAAAATGTACCTGCATGCAATACAAATAACTCTAAAATGTAACAAAACCAAGTTTCTTTCATAGAAAAATAGATATTTCTCTAAAAAATCAAAAAAAACTTTGCGATATGTCTTGAAATTTCCGAATCTTGAAAAAAATATAAATTTACGTATTTTTATAAAAGGATTGAAATTTAAAAATCATGCAAAGTGTTATAATAAAACCAATGAGTTGGGGGAAGATATGTCTACGTATACAATTCAAAATTCATTTGCATCAGTAACGATTGATGAACATGCAGCAGAAATACATAGTTTCTTTGATTGTGAAACGAACATCGAGGCAATGTGGCAAGGAGATAAAACCTATTGGGCTGGAAGAAATCCAATCTTATTTCCGATGGTTGGTAAGACCTGGGATGGTATCCTACACATTCAGGGTAAAGAATATCGTACGGGAAACCATGGTTTTGCTAGAAACAGTGAATTTAAATGTATCAAACATACCGATACTCAAATTGTAATGGAACTGTGTGATAGTGAAGAAACGCTGGCACAATATCCATTTCACTTCCGACTCGAGGTTACGTATTCTTTAGAGGGTAAGAAGTTAGATATAGCATATCGTATTGAAAATAGAGATACCTGTGCGATGCCATTTAACTTTGGATTGCATCCTGCATTCAATTGCCCAATTGAAAAAGATAAAACGTTTGATGCATACCGTTTAGAATTGAATCAAAAGGAACTATTAAACAATCAAGAAGTAGATGTGATTGCTTTGGATAAAGATGCATTAAAGAAGACAATCATCATCCAAAATCCACGTAGTACCTGTACAAAATTAACAGATGGTACACATGGTGTACAGGTGGAATATCAGGGTTACCCATGGCTAGCATATTGGTCACCATATGCACCATTTGTATGTATTGAACCATGGTACTCTCATACAGATTTTGAAAAGAATGAAGTTCCGTTTGAAAAACGTGAGGGAACAATTCTGCTAGATGTAAATGATAGCTGGCAAACAGCGTATTCAATAACACTATTCTAAAAAGAAGGAGAAAGAAAAATGTTAAAAATTGTTATCGCAGATTCCTATGACCAAGTAAGTGAAGAAGCTTTTAAAATTATGCGTCAGGTTGTAGAGAAGGAAAATCCAGTATTAGGATTGGCAACAGGTTCTACACCAGTTGGTTTGTACAAGAAGATGATTGCAGACCACAAGACAAATGGCACATCTTATAAGAATGCTATTACATTCAACTTAGATGAATATGTTGGATTACCACGTAATCATGAACAGAGTTACTATACATTCATGCATGATAATCTCTTCAATGAGATTGATGTGCCTGAAGAGAATATTCATATTCCTAATGGTGAAGCAGCAGATCCTGAAGCTGAATGCGTACGTTATGAAAGTGAAATGGCAAAGTATGTAGTAGACGTACAGGTGCTCGGTATTGGTTCTGATGGACATATCGCTTTTAATGAACCGGGTGCAGCGTTCGATAGTTTGACACATACAATGGAACTAACAGAACAGACTCGTAAGGATAATGCTCGTTTCTTCGATGGGGATATCGATCAAGTTCCAACTCTAGCAATCACGCAGGGTTTAGGCACAATTATGCGTGCAAAGAAGATTATCTTAATTGCTACAGGAGCCAATAAGGCTGATGCGGTATACGGTATGATTAAGGGTCCTAAGACAACGGATTGTCCAGCAAGTATCTTACAGGATCATCCAGATGTAACTGTTATTTTAGATGACGAAGCTGCCGCAAAAATCAAATAGGGCATAATTCTTTTGTATCAAATATATTTATGCAATAATATGTTCACGGAGGTATTCAAAAATGGATATTATTAAGAATAAAGCAGAATATGACCAAGTATTAGCTGATAACAAATCAGTATTTGTAGACTTTTACGCTGACTGGTGTGGACCATGTAAGATGGTAGGACCAGTTCTTGAAGAAATTTCTAAGGACTATGCAGACATCAAGTTTGTGAAGGTAAATGTTGATGATAATCCTGAGATTGCACAACAGTATGGAATTATGTCAATTCCTACAATGATTGGCTTCAAGAATGGCGAAAAGGTAGCTTCCTCTTTAGGTTTCATGCCAAGAGAAGAACTTGAAGCTGTTGTTAAGCAAACTTTATAAGAATCTCTAATGGGCAGGTGAAAAACCTGCTTTTTTTATCTTAAAAAATATTTTAAAAATGTAAAATTTTAGTATGTTATTCTTAATGTATATGTGGAGGTCTCTTTCATGTTACAACTAAAGAATATTGTTAAGAGTTATACGGTGGGGGAACTTACGCAAGTTGCTTTAAAGGGTATTTCCTTAAATTTTAGAGAGAATGAATTCGTATCTATTCTAGGACAGTCTGGTTCTGGAAAGACAACGATGTTAAATATTATTGGTGGATTAGACCGCTATGATAGTGGCGATTTGGTTATCAATGGTATATCTACCAAGAAGTATAGAGATGCGGATTGGGATGCATATCGGAATACTTCGATAGGGTTTGTCTTTCAAAGCTATAATTTGATTCCTCACCAAAATGTACTTTCCAACGTTGAAATGGCACTAACACTTTCTGGCGTTTCATGTAAAGAAAGAAGAAGACGTGCGATGGAAGTGCTAGAAAAAGTTGGGTTACAAGATCATGTTCACAAAAAACCGAATCAATTATCTGGTGGACAGATGCAGCGTGTTGCGATTGCTCGTGCACTCATCAACAATCCGGATATTTTACTTGCGGATGAACCGACAGGTGCCCTTGATACAGAAACAAGCATTCAAATCATGAATCATTTAAAGCAGATTGCTGAAGAAAAGCTTGTTATCATGGTGACACATAACCCTGAACTTGCAGAGGCATATTCGACACGTATTGTAAATTTAAAAGATGGACAAATCATTAGCGATACAGATCCATATGTTATTGCAAATGACAGTGTGGAAGAAAAACTGATAAAGAATCCAAAACGTATATCGATGTCATTTTGGACTTCTTTAGGATTATCTTTTGCCAATCTTCGTACAAAGATTGGTAGAACAATTCTGACTTCCTTTGCGGGAAGTATTGGTATTATTGGTATTGCTTTAATCTTAGCTTTATCAACAGGAATGAATCAGTACATAACACGTGTTCAAAAGGAAACGATGACATCATATCCAATTACGATTTCTTCGCAGACGGTTGATGCTACTTCGATTATGCAGTTACGTACGCAGATGATGGGTTTATCCTCTTCAAAAGAAACACAAGCAGAGGATGGAAAAGTTCACGCAGACTATCAATCATTGAAGCAAAGTGATGCAGTTACAAATAATCTGATTCAAAATAATCTAGCTGAATTTAAAAAGTATCTTGATGACCCTACTTCCGAAATTCACCAATACGTTGGTGAGAATGGAATCATCTACAGCTATAACATTAGTTTTGGCGTATATGCAAAAAATCCAAATCAACAACTCATTAACACAAATATTGAACTAGATGGAGGAAATGGAAATTCAAATCGTCCTCGTATGTTTAATTTTGCGAATATGGGGATAAATAACGAATCGGCAAAGAATTTCTCTGAAATGGTTGCTGGTACAAATGGGCAGCCAATTTCATCTGTAGTAACTGATAGTTATGATATGGTGGCTGGTTCTTGGCCAACGAGTTATAACGAGGTTGTGATGGTACTCAATGAGAACAATGGTATCCCAGTACAATCGATGTATCAACTAGGTTTTATCACCAAGGAACAATACACGGCTGCTAAAAATCAACTTGCAAATAAACAAGATGGAGAAGACTTTACAATTAGTTATGAAAATCTGTTACAAAAGACATTCTATCTAGTTCCATCAAGTGAAAACTATTTGAAGAATGAAAATGGTAGCTTTAGCCAAATCAAGAATCCGGAATATGATTCCGAAGGCTTGATGAATAAATCGATTCCTTTAAAAGTAACCGGTATTATTCGTCCGAAGGAAGATGCGAAAAATGCGACCATCAATACTGCGGTCGCATATACAAATCTTTTAACCAATTATGTGATTGATCGAGCAAATGAATCTGCTATTGTACAAGCACAAAAGAATACTCCAGAAATTAATGTATTAAATGGCGTACGCTTTAATGCTACAACGGATGAAGAGAAGATTCAGGATACTAAAGAGTATTTGTTAAATCTGAGTGAGGATGAAAAGGTGAACATGTACCAGTTGATTTTGTACTATGATGGAAAGAGTCAAAATCAAGAAATTAATGAAGATACAAATAGTTTTGATATGAATGCTATATCAAAGCTATCCATGAATCCACAAGGTGGTGTTTCTAGCATGTTGGAGAATTATCTCAATGATAGTCCAAATACAACAACGTTACTTACGATTTACAATGATTATATCGGCGGTAAATCGTTAGAGAAGAATCTCGCTTCCTTTGGGGCAGTGAGCTACGAATCACCATCCAGTATCAGTATCTATGCAGATAGTTTTGAGAATAAGGATGCGATAGGAAAAGCAATTGAAAAATACAACAATACTGTTGGTGAAGATTCAAAGATTTCCTATACAGATTATGTTGCGTTAATGACATCTTCCTTAACGACAATCATCAATGGTATTTCTTATGTACTGATTGCGTTTGTGGCAGTATCTTTGATTGTTTCTTCTATTATGATAGGAATCATTACTTATATTTCTGTAATGGAAAGAACCAAGGAGATTGGTATTCTTCGTGCCCTAGGTGCATCGAAAAAGAATATCTCGCAGTTATTTAATGCGGAGACATTCATCATTGGTATTTTCTCCGGTATCATAGGGATTGGTATCGCGCTATTACTGCTAATTCCAATTAACAATGTCATCCAAAAGGTATCTAAAATAGAAGATTTAAGTGCGGTATTACCACTAGAATCTGCAGGAGTATTAATTCTGATTAGTATCATAATCACTGTGATTGGAGGATTAATTCCTTCTCGTAGTGCAGCGAAAAAAGATCCGGTAGAAGCGTTACGTACCGAATAAACGAAGTCACCATATGAAAGTATGGTGATTTTTAGGTATTTCCTATGAAGGAATGAGTGGTTAATAGTATAATCTTTACGAAGAAATGGAGATCATTACATATGAAAAAAGGTTATATCAATTGTAATATCTGGCAAAATCCAGCAACTGCTTTTGCGACGAGTGATGAATATATTATTAAAGTTGGCACAAACCAAGAGATTGAAGAATTACTCTGTGGGGAAGGTGCTGAAATCGTTGACTTAAAGGGTATGTTCGTTGTCCCGGGTTTTGTGGATAGTCATATGCATTTAGCAGAACTTGGCATGTACTTATCTAATGTTGTATTGGATGATTGTCATTCCAATGAAGAAGTTATCGAAAAGGTGAAAGAAAAGCTTTCGACTACAAAGGCGGGTGAGTGGATTATCGGTCGTGGTTATAATGAAGAATCCTTCCCGGACCATCAAAAGCCAACAAGACAGATGCTTGATGAAATTAGTACAGATGTTCCAATTGCTTTAACACGTGCGTGTGGTCATGTTTTATCTGCTAATACGGCTGCCCTAAAAGCTGCTGGTATTACAGAACACACAAAGATTGAAGGTGGAAACGTTGACTATGAAAATGGGTTTGTGGAAGAGAATGCTTTAAATAATATTCATAATGCATACCCACAACCAGATGTCGAAAAGATTAAAGAATACATCCACATTGGTGCAAGTTATGCGAATCGATTTGGTGTTACAACAGTTGGTAGTGATGATTTCTTGGCAGTTGCGCATGACTATAAACCTGTATTGAGTGCTTTCGAATCGCTGGCGTACAAACAAGATATGACGGTACGTGTCAATGAACAGTGTGAGTTTAATAATCCAAAGGAATTCTCAAAGTTCTTAGATGATGGTTATACCTTTGATGTAGGTGATGACTATTTCCGTATTGGTCCATTAAAGTTAATTACAGATGGTTCGTTAGGTGCAAGAACAGCATATATGAAGAATGCATATGCGGATGATCCAACAACGAAGGGAATTGCGTCTTTGGAAGAAGATGTCATTGAAACTTACGTACGTTTAGCAAACCAATTCAATATGCCAACCATCGCACATGCGATTGGAGATGCGGCATTAGATAATGTACTGCATGTATACAAAGGTACTGTGTTAGAAGGTAATCCTTTACACCATGGTATTGTACATTGCCAAATTATGAGACCTGATCAAATCAAACAGGTTCTTGATCAGAAGCTAGCATGTTATTTCCAATCCATCTTTATTGATTATGACGCACAGATTCTTGCTTCCAGAGTCGGTAAGGAACTTGCAAGTACTTCTTATCCATATAAGACATTATTAGAAGGAACCCTAGCATCCAATGGTTCAGATGCGCCGGTTGAAATGCCGAATGTCTTAAAGGGAATTGAATGTGCAGTCACAAGAAAATCAATCTCTTATGATGCATGCATGAATGAAGCGGAATGTCTAACAGTTGATGAAGCGATTGCTTCCTTTACAACAAACGGTGCGAAGATGTTGTTTATGGATCATTGTATTGGCGCAATTCAAGAAGGATATTATGCCGACTTTGTTGTATTAGAAAAAGATATACGTACAATACCTGTTTCTAGCATCCATCAAACAAAGATAATGTTAACAGTGATGGATGGTAACACGGTGTACTCTAATGATTAGAAATATTGAAGAAAAAGATATACCAGTTATTCTAGATTGGTATAACTGGTATATTACGAATAGTACTGCAACATTTGAAACCGAAGAATTAACGTTAAATGAATTCAAACAACGTGTTCATAAAATTACAGAGAAGTATCCATGGATTATTTTAGAAGAAAATGCTAAACCAGTTGGGTATGCATATTATTCCGACTTTAATAGTCGTCAAGCATACGCATGTACAGTTGATTTAGCAATCTACTTAGATCCTAATTCGTGCCATCGTGGATATGGTAAAACTCTGATGAAAGAAATGATAGATATTGCTAGAAAATTTGGATATAAGAATATCGTATCGCTTGTAACAACTGGTAATATCGCAAGCGAAAAGCTACATGAAAGATTTGGCTTTGTCAAAAAGGCGACGTTTGAAGAGATTGGCTATAAACACAATCAATGGCTAGCAGTTAGTTATTATTACTTACAGTTAGAGGATAAATAAGAAGGAGGAACATGCATGCGAAAAATTATTCTTGCGGGTGTTTGTTTACAAGCAAATAGTAGTAGTTTTACAAGTGCGATGCAAGAATGTGAAGCACTCTGTAATGCATGTAACTTAGAAGTATTAGGAACAATCACCCAACAATCAAAGAGTATGGATCCACATACCGCATTCCGTACAGGAAAATTAGAAACATTAAAAGCGATGTGTGAAGAACTAGGTGCAGATGGTATTATTTTCTTCAATCCCTTAAAGATACAGGTGAGTGATCGCATCTCTGCATATTGTGGGGTCAATGTGATTGATCGTACAGCGTTAATCTTAGATATCTTCTCCAAGCGTGCACGCAGTCGTCAGGCAAAATTGCAGACAGAAGTGGCACGTTTACAGTATGATTTACCACGTGTACTACATGCGGATAATGATAACGAACGTTCACGTGGTGGTGCAGTCACAAACCGTGGTGCTGGTGAGATGCGATCATCCGTCATCGCCGCAAGATACCAAAAGAAAATTAACGACTTAAAAGAAGAACTACGAAAGATAGAAGTACGTCGTTATCAGGATGAGCGAAGACGGCAAAAGACATTATTGAAACGCGTTGCTTTAGTTGGTTATACCAATGCTGGTAAGAGTTCCTTGATGAATGCGATCCTTTCCATGCAGGATGCTAGGGGTCAAGAAGTTCTCGAACAAGACATGTTATTTGCAACTTTGGATACGAGCGTTCGTATGGTACAAAGTAAACATAAGAAATTCTTGTTGTATGATACAGTTGGTTTTGTATCAGACTTACCACATGGACTGATTGAAGCGTTCAAGAGTACTTTGGATGCGGCAAGAGATGCAGATTTATTAATCCATGTGATCGATGTGTCAGATTCTAGTTGGCAAGAAAAGAGCGCTATTACCCAAGAAACCTTAAAAGAGATTCATGCGGAAGATATTCCACAGATTCATGTGTTCAATAAGATAGACAAGCTAGCACATCCAGAAAGAGTAGATGGTCTTACCATCTCTTGTTATACAAAAGAAGGCTTAGATACATTGCTGGAAGAAATCATTGAAATGATTTATCCAGCAGAAGAAAGCATTGTATGTAAACTAGGCTATGATAAAATAAGCATGTTCGATACATATAAAGCAATCCTAGATATGGATATCCTAGAGTACCATCAAGATGGTTTGATTGTTCGAATCACAGGTGAGAAAAAGATGTTACATGTCTTTGCAAAGTATCAGATAAAAGGAGAATAAAAATGGGAAACACAGTTTGGGAAAAACTCAATAAAACGGAGTTAAAGAAACTACACGCATTTAACGAAGATTACCGTGTATTCTTAAGCAACTCAAAGACAGAGCGCACATTTGTGACTAACTCTGTAGCATTTGCGGAAGCACATGGTTTTAAACCAGTAGAAACAGCGAAGAAACTAAAGGCTGGCGATCGTTATTACGCTGTAAACAAAGGTAAGAACGTTATCTTATTTGTAATGGGTAAAAAGCCATTAACAGAAGGTATGAATATCTTAGGTGCACATATCGATTCACCTCGTATGGACCTCAAGCAAAAGCCACTTTATGAAAAGGATGGCTTAGTATTAATGGATACACACTATTATGGTGGTATCAAGAAGTACCAATGGGTAGCACGTGCGATGGCACTTGTTGGTGTTGTATGCAAGAAGGATGGCACAATAGTTGAAATTAACATTGGTGATAAGCCAGGTGATCCAGTTGTAGGTATCTCAGACTTATTGATTCACTTAGCTGCTCAACAATTACAAAAGCCAGCAGCGACTGTCGTAGAAGGTGAAAAGTTAGACCTATTAGTAGGTTCTATTCCTAAGAAGGGTGTTGAAAAGGATCCTGTTAAAGCATATCTTTTAGACCTCTTGAAGGAACAATACGACATTGATGAGGATGACTTCCTCTCAGCAGAAATTGAAGTTGTACCTGCTGGTGAAGCACGTGATTATGGTTTAGATCGTTCTATGATCTTAGGTTATGGTCATGATGATAAGGTATGTGCATACACATCTCTTCGTGCGATTGCGGAAATTGATAAGCCAGAACGTACATCTGTATGTATCCTAGTTGATAAGGAAGAAATCGGTTCTGTAGGTGCTACTGGTGCACACAGTGATTTCTTTGAACACGTCGTTACAAAGTTATTAGACAAGCAAGTTGGCGCAACACTTGTAAACTTACATGAGGCTCTTGAAAATAGTGCTATGTTATCAAGTGACGTATCTGTTGCGTATGATCCAAATTATCCTGAAGTATATGAACCAAAGAATTCGGCTTACTTCGGAAAGGGTATCTGTTTTAACAAGTATACAGGTTCTCGTGGTAAGTCTGGCTCTAACGATGCAAGTGCTGAATTTATGGCACAGATTCGTAAGTGCATGGATGATAACAACGTTATGTTCCAAACCTGTGAATTAGGTAAGATTGATGTTGGTGGAGGCGGAACAATCGCTTATATTCTTGCCAATAAGAATATGAATGTTATCGATGCAGGTATCTGTGTTCAGAACATGCATGCTCCATTTGAAACAGTATCTAAGGCAGACGTATACGAAGCATATCGCGCATATGTTGCTTTCCTCAAAGATATGAAATAGTATTGATACAAGGGGGTTGATTATGGAACTCAAAAAAACAGTATCATTAGATCAGTACCAAAACGTTGTAGTATTATATCGCGATGAAAACGGTGCGGTATTCATCGGTAATACATATGACTATCATGGACGCACTCCAGATAGCCGTTACCTCAGTATCATGTACCATGAAAGCCTAGATGAAACACTAGGTATCATGGGTGGTTGGAACTATTTGGATGATAATAGCCCAACAATTACGCTTGTGCCGGTTCCAGAGATGTCACTTGGTGTAGATGACTTCTTAACCGCACACAATACAGGGTTAAAGTGGGATGAGATTGAATACCATGAAGTATCCAGTTATCCAAAGATTGAAACATATGTACGCTTATCACCTGTACGTCGCGGTACTGCAGTTGGCTTTGTAATGAAGTAATCCATTTTTATACTAGAAGGACAAACAGTCCTTCTTTTTTGGAGCGAATTTACGGTATACAATTACTATAATGAGCAGAAAATGATAGTATAAATGCGTTAGGAGAACAGACATGAAAATTACTTTTTATCTTGTTCGTCATGGAGAAACATTATTCAATCATTTAGGCCGTATGCAGGGAAGTTGTGATTCCCCATTAACAGAGCGTGGCATTGCACAGGCACATGAAACATCAAACCGACTCAAGGATGTTTGGTTTGATCATATTTATTCTTCCCCAAGTGAACGTGCTTGGAATACCGCGGATATCATAGCGAAAGGTAGAGAGGTTCAGCCAATTCTACTTTCAGGATTACATGAAATGAGTTTTGGTAGGTTAGAAGGAGCTAGACATACAGCACATGCTGAAGAAATCCGTCAATGTCGAGAAAGCTTAGATTATAGTGGGGCTGGTGGTGAATCCCCAGCAATGATGGAAACGCGTATTCGCAAGACGTTACAAACAATTATTGATGAGGCTGAAGATGGTGATCGTATTCTACTTGTAGGTCATGGAATGTATCAAATCTGTACCATGAAGTACCTATTAGGTGTTGATATTGATGTACTACATCAAGAGTGTATTACGGCAGGTCACACCATGATTCCAAATGGTGGAATCATGGTATTTACATACGAAGATGGTGAATATCAAATTCAACAGGTTCCAGTAGAGCCAAAGAACTTCGTATACAAGATGGAAGAGAAGACAGTAAACCTTTACTATGTAAGACATGGAGAAACACTGTTTAATCACTATAACCGTATGCAGGGAAGAAGTGATAGTCCACTTACTGCACAGGGAATTGAACAAGTGAAGTTATCTGGTAAAGCATTGCGTCATGTGGATTTTGCGTTTGCGTATTGTTCAACTGCAGAAAGAGCGCGTGATACTGCAGCGTATATCTTAGAGTCACATGATATCACAGCGATACCAAATCGAGATTTAAGAGAAATTAACTTTGGAACCTATGAAGCGAGAGTACGAGACGCTATCATGGATGAATTGTATGAACGCTTTAATCCACGTGTTGATTTTAGTGATGTGGGTGGGGAAAGCGAAGAACAGGTCGTTGAACGTATTGATCGAATTTTAAAACTTGTAGTATCACGAGCAAAAGATGGTGAGAATGTATTACTTGTAGCACATGGCTCACTTTATATGACATTACTCAAACATTTATTTAACATTTATCGTGCAGATTTAACTGAACAAAAGAAGGCAGAAGGAAAACACATCATGCCAAATGGTGGGATTGCAAAGTTCACGTTTAGTCATGGCACATATCACTTAGACCAACTCATGATAACACCAGAAGAATTCATGGAGGTGAAATAGTAAATGGGATTATTTGATATCTTTCGTCCAACGGACATCAATGAAGAACTGAAAAACATGAAGACGATTCCTGGCGCAGTATTGCTGGATGTCCGCGAAGAAGATGAATATGAAGAAGAACATATTCCTGATAGTGTAAATATTCCGCTCTCTGAGTTTGATCAAATTGAAAACATGCATTATGAAAAAGACACTCCACTATTTGTGTATTGCCATAGTGGTAGAAGATCTGGCGCGGCTGTCTTACGGTTAAGAGAATTAGGCTATACAAATGCCAAGAACATTGGTGGTATTATTCATTATAAGAAAGCATAGAGGATAGAAACATGAACCCCTGTTTAATCATTGGTTCAACCGTTTGTGATGTGATTATTAACTTACCAGCGATACCTGCATCCGCACAGGATGCGAACATTTATGGTCAAACATTACAGATTGGTGGTTGTGCATTTAATGTCGTATCGATATTACATCAGCTCTCTTTGCCATATACATTTCTTTCACCAGTAGGTACAGGTGTATATGGAAAGTTTGTAGAATCAGAATTACAAAAAGCAGGTATTACTACCACAATTCGTACTGAACAAGAAAATGGTTGTTGTTATTGCTTGGTTGAAGATAGTGGGGAAAGAACATTCCTTTCTTACCATGGTGCCGAGTATACATTCCAAAAGGAATGGACAGATTCATTAGATCTTTCTTCTTATGGATATATCTATGCTTGTGGAATTGAAATTGAAGATAAGGATGGTCCACGTATCGTAGATTGCCTAGCCGCATGTAATGGACAATTCGTATTCGCACCAGGGCCAAGATATGCACATATCTCTAAAGAAATCATGGAACGTATCTATGCACTCAAACCAATCCTACATGTCAATGAAATAGAATTGCTCGGTTTGAGTGGAAAGAACGATATCAACGAAGGGTTACAGGAACTCTATACACGAACAGGGAATATTGTGATTGTTACCTTAGGTGAAAATGGTTCTACAAGTTATGATGGTTTAAATTTTGTGCATGCACCATCAAAGAAAGTAACTGTAGCAGATACAATTGGTGCAGGAGATTCTCATGTGGGGGCTGTGATTGCAGGATTATGCATGCATGCGGATATGAAGGATATCCTAGGGTTCGCAAATGATATAGCAGGGGCAGTTGTATCAAAAAAAGGAGCAGGCTTAGAATCTGCATCTGCATTAGAGATTTATCATCGATATTTTTAAAAAAGACCCTATGGTCTTTTTTTACATCTTGGCTTTCTCGAAACGTTCTAGTGCAGAAGGGAAAGTGCCTTGCATTAGAATCACAACTTGATCAACAATCTTTTGTGGATTATCATGCATACCTTTTTCAATCCAGTCAAATATTACACCGGCAAAACTGAATCGATAGAAGGATGCCATAAAATGAATTGTTTCATTAGAAACTTTATAATTTTTCGCAAGTTCACGAATAACATTTAATAGTAAGTACTCCGCCGCATCTTCTAGCATACGCATGATGTGAGATTGTGAACGAGAGTGGATTGTATTTAAGATAAAGTGTTTTTCTTTCTCAATAATCTTGAAGGCAGATAGAAGTCCTTCTTGCCAACTGTCATAACTACGTTGGGTTCCGATGGCTTCTTCACCCTCCGCAAGATAAATCCAATCGATTAAATCATAGATATCATGGAAGTGATAATAAAATGTTTGACGGTTTACACCGCAGTCATTTGTAAGGTCAGTAATCGTAATCTTTTCGAGAGGCTTCTGTAATAAAATCTTCTTTAGAGAAGCGCCTAATGCTTTCTTTGTCAAATCGCTCATTTTGTATAACCTCCAGTATGTTTATTTTACGTGGAAAGTTAAATTATTTCTAACAGTAAACAAAAATGGCCTAGACAAGAAGAGAGGATTATCTAAGAGCCAACTCTGTATCGTTGTGGCAATCGATTGTCACAAAAATACATACGTTGCTATTTGTGGTCATGGAAAGCCATCTGCTTCACGTATCTTTGAAGCGCTAAAGAATCATATCGCTTCCGGATCAACACTAGTACATGATGGCGAAAGAGCACATGACAAGCTGATAAAAGAATTAGACTTGAAAGAAGAATTCTATAAAGCCAATACACATGACAAAGAATATCTAGAGAACATGGCATTGATAAACAATATGTGTTCATGGCTAAAAAGGTATATCTATCGCTTCATTGGGATGAGAATGACTAATCTACAATCCTATTTAAATTGGTTTGTATATCTGTTTAGAGTAAAAGGTGCAGTAGAACTGTGGCCAAAGATGGATAGAATTTTACGACATTTGATATTATTCAACGGAACATATAAGAGAAATACTTGATTTCATCGCATTTCCATAGGCCATTTTTGTTTACTGTTAGAAAATTATTTCTACATTAATACTTTATTTTTTGAATAATAATTGGTATTATAGTTCATGTCCTATGAAAACTTTGCAGGAATACCCAAGCGGTTGAAGGGGCAGGCTTGGAAAGCTTGTAGATCGGTAACACGGTGCCAGGGTTCAAATCCCTGTTCCTGCGCCATAGTTAAAAAACCCGCATAAATAGCGGGTTTTCTTATGAAGTGGTCAACTTTTGGTCAACTTTTTGCAATATTTATCGTATTTATTAGTGCCTCGTTTGTCTGATCTAGTAGGTGTGTATAAGTTTTCAGGGTTTGCTCAATATTGGTATGTCCTAATCTTTTAGAAACAGCAACAATATTCACACCGCTATTGATTAAAAAGGTAGCGTGACTGTGTCTCAAGTCATGAATTCTTATCTTACTTACACCACTTTTAGCTATTCCTTTGTTAAATTGGCGAGATATTTCTGTCGGAGATAGTGGGTGTTCTCCACCGAAAAGGTAGTTACCTGGAGCATCTAGTAAAGGGTGTAACGATGAGAACAGTTTGCTGTCCATCTGTATTTTTCTTGTGTTCTTAGTCTTTGTTGGTTTTAGACCTTCTAATGCACTTCTCTGACTGTATTTAATTGTGATCCAATCCTCTTCGATATCACTCTTCTGTAGAGCTATGGCTTCACCGCGGCGACATCCGGTCCAAAACAAGAATGAGAAAAACAGCTTATATAGTTCAGTATCAACGCTTGAAATAAACTGATTAAATTCATCTACAGTCCAAACGCTCATTTCTTCGTTAATAATCTCAGAATCCGTTTTCTTTAAT
This sequence comes from Solobacterium moorei, assembly GCF_036323475.1. Lineage (GTDB taxonomy): Bacteria > Bacillota_I > Bacilli_A > Erysipelotrichales > Erysipelotrichaceae > Bulleidia > Bulleidia moorei. Next base: position 1,919,662 of record NZ_AP028934.1, on the reverse strand, counting down.
CTTCTTAAAAGGGTAGATATGTTCGGAACGTCATAGACTTCGTTTGCATATTTATATACAGACTTTACGTAAGAGATTGTTACGTTCTTGGTTTGTGTAGAGTATGCAGTATCTTTCGATAGGGCGCTATACCAGTCTGCTAGAGTCGCTCTTTTGATTTTCTTGATAGGAAGTTCATAAAACTTTGAGAATCGCTTTGTGAAGTGCTCTGTGTGCTGTCTACGGCTTGCCTTGCTCGATTGTCTGTAGTCTTCCCACTGGTGTGAAATGTCTTTGAACGTTAACTCACCGGATGTATCTTGTGTTAGTCGTTGCGCATCTGCTTCAGCATTTAAGGCATCTCTTTTCGTTTCAAAGCCACGTTTCTTTTTCCATGATATTTTTCCCGTAATTGGATTTTTTACTTTAAAAACGTAATACCAAAGCCCAGTAGGTTTATCTTTTGCGACGGACATAATCAAATATCTCCTTTCTTTTTGTGCATTTATTCTAAAATTTTGCATAATAAAAACTTGTTGATAGGGTGGATTGCTATGCTATAGCCGTGGTGGGGATTTTTATTATAAAACTGAAAAAAATAATTTAAATTAATTGTGTTGTATAAATATATCTTTATAAGCAATACTAATATAATTTTGTATTCTAGATGGGAAGTCGTTTGGTATTTTCATATTAATGAGATATTTTGCGGCAGAGTTTTTTAGCCCCAAAATATTAATATTATGAGAAAAATCAAGTAGTTCATTCTTCAACTTATTTTGCAAAAAAATATTATTTAATAATACCGTAATTGATACAATTAGCGCAAAGTGATCATTTTTGCATTTACCATCCTTTAGCTCGCTCTTGGTTACTAATTCAGATAATCCTGGATAATTAAAGATTTCTTTATTTAATCCATATTTAGAATTACAAACATTGATAAATTTCAAGTCGTGAGCGATATTATTTCTGTATTTCCTGATTAATGTTAATCCATTTTTTAGAAATTCAGTTTTTTTGAAGTCATCCATAGTGGCTATTGGGACCATTTCATTTGCAATTTTTACTTTTGTTGAAATAGGCATAAATGAATATAAGTCAGTTAAGCTGCTGAATGTTACATTTTTAAATAAAATCCATGGTGGGATATATCCATACTTTAAAATATAATGTTTTGTTGGATTTGGTATTATTTTATTAGGGGTTCTTGGCTTATAAATACCTCTGATGTCGGATAATGTTTCATTAAGCTTATCTCGTCTTTTAGGCTTTCGTGGAATTTTATATTTACTTAAATTAAGATAGTCCGATTCGCGTTCGCCAAAATCTTCTGCAACAACATTAGACATGACATACCGAAAACGAGTTTCCACAAGTAAGCTATATTTAAAAATTATTCCTTGAAATGTTCTGTCGGTAAATGAATAATCAAATAAATCTATGATGTTACTGTCACCATATATGTCATTTACCATAAAATGTTCTTTGTACCCATTAATCAAATCATAATATGACATAGATTTTAAAATTTCTTCAGCTATGTATGAATTGGGGTTTAAATCCAATTTGTGATGTTCTTTTAAATGAACTAATTGTTCGTGAAATGATAAATGTGGTTTTCTGTGTTCATTCATTTTCTCTCCTAAATGCAAAAGGCATCCTCAATATTGAAGATGCCTTTTTCTGGTCCTATAATGCAGGACAGAGTTATCTTCAATATAATAGCATATTTTTTTGAAAGTGTGTTAAATTTAATCAATCTTTTTAATTAAGTCGCCGACATGAATTATTCTTTCTTCGGCAACATCTTGGTTGCTGGCTTCAGCTTCGTCAATATCTAAATCAGTAAAGTCTTCGTATTCGACAGATGGATGCAAAATATCGGAAAAGGCATTTTTGAAAGTGATAACTTCAGAACAAATTGAAAATAATTGAAACGATTGTATTACTTTCAATTTTGCTTTGATAATATCCCATGTGCCTAATGTTTGATGCGTTAAATTATCGACAATTTTCCTGCCGTTTGAATATACTACAATGTAATCATTTTCTTTCAATCCGTGTTCGGTTCCCATATTTACTATGAGTTTTTTCTTATTCACAATTTCAATTACTCTAAATTTATTTTCCATGATTTTTCTCCTTTAGAACTTTCTTCTTAATTCAGTTATTTTTTCTGTCTTTTTATATTTTCTTGATTATATAAGTTAGTTTTCCAACTATTTCTACATCTTTTTCGTTAAAAATCATTGGTGGTTGTATTCCGTCATCAAATTCAAGAATTACAGTATCGTTTCTTTTGAAATATCTCTTTACGGCGGTTTCTTTACCTTTCATAATAAACGCTCCAATCTCACCATCTTTTAATTTGGAAGTGTTTTTGAAAATCAAAGTATCTCCATCGGATATACCTGATCGAATCATTCCATTTCCAGAAGCGTAAGCAATAAAATCAGATTTATCGCTGTCAAATAATTCTGGGGAAACCATAATGATTTTCTGAGGATTGTTTAAATAACTCTCTTTATCCATCTGAATTATTCCTTTTGCTTTTCTTCTTTTTCATAATATTCATTTTGAGCAGGATAGTCTTCAACAATTTGTTTTTCCATAATACACCTTTTCTCGAGATTTCTTTTTGAAAATATATACTGAATTGATAAAAACCCTTTATTTATTAGGGATATTTAAATTTCTTTTCTCGGGATTTTCTCGAGAATTTATATTACTCCTATTACCTTTCCGACCGTAACCATTTTGTCATAGTCGTTGCAATGTATATCCTGATATTGCTTGTTGTGAGATATCAACCGATCTTTTCCGAGTTCCTTGACGAAACTCTCGCCATTGATGATGAATACACCGATATCACCAACATTTAATTCGGATTGCTTTTTCACTAACAATTTATCACCATCATTATATGTCGGCTCCATCGAATGCCCTCTAACAGCAATGACAAGATCTGCTTTATTGTTTAAAGGTGTATCCGGAAGCGTGATTGATGTTTTATCGAGATCATCGAATAAATATTCGCCATTGCCGGCAGACGCTCCTACAGTGTAATAAGGCTTTGTTATATACAGTGGCATATCTTCTTCAATAACCGTGTTACAACGCTCGTATTCAACCTCTAATAGATTATTAATAGCCTTTTTACCGTAGCCATCTAAGCTACGGTATTTTTTTATGATACTAGATTCAGAAAACGTAAGTTTTTGTGCTTCTACATTTCTTTCTTTAATTTCACCATTCGCCAAGGCATCTGTATCTATATTTAAGGCTTTACAGATTTTAATGATATTTTGAATACTTGCTTTATTTATTCCGCGTTCGAGTATTCCTATAAGAGTTGTATACGGCAAATCTGCTTCGATGGAGAATTGTCGTAAGTTTTTAAATTTATCAACAATTAAAGCTTTAAGGATATTTTCTATATTTTTCATAATATCACCTCAAGCAAAATATAACTGTATAAGGTAATATTTTCAATAATTTTATTAAAAAAAGTAAATAAATTTACCGTATACGGTTGACAATATACCTTTTGCGGTATAAATTGATTATAGATTTACCGTTTGCAGTAAATTATAGAAAGGAATCGTATGTTTTATATCTTAGAACGTGAATTGAAGGAACGCAATATAACTAGACGGATTTTATCTAAAGAAATTGGGATTGCTGAAACAACTCTTTCTTTAAAGTTGAATGGTAAAAGGGATTTTACATTATCAGAGTGTAATGCGATTAAAGAGTACTTAAATACAAATCTTGGACTTGATGAGTTGTTCGCAACCAAGTTGCATTAAGAATCATAGCAAGGAAAGGAAGGCCGTATGAATAAAGATGAAAAGCCCATAGAGGAAAGAATATTCACTAAAGAAGAAAGGCAGCTTTTCTCACTAATCTATAAAAGAGAAAAAGCTGCAATGAAGAAAGGATTTCTAATTGGAATTTTTATAGGAATTATTGCTACTGTCTTGTTTCAAGCCATAGCAGGATATTAAGGATAAGAGATATCAAGGAAATCAAAATTGCAATCCAATTTGGAAGTGAATTGAATATTTTCCATCTCTGAACGATGCAATAGCGCTCGTATTGTTCAGAAAGATGATAGGTATCAGTACCTATGGTAATGCCGAATTCATCAGCTTTATCTAATAAGTTTTCGGTCAAAAAACCGTAATCGCAATACAAGCGATGAAAACATTTAATTTCATCTCGATGCTGATTTTTCTTGAAGTGAAAGGTAAATAAAGAGCGCCATTCGTCCTTATTCAAAACAATTTCTTTGATATCTATCATGTTAATCACCTCTTCGGTTTAATTATATATCAACTAAAGAGAATATCCACAACAAGGAAAGGAGGGTCGATATGTTACATCATTACATCACAAGATATACCGATGAAAATAACGATGACATTGTAGAAGCGTGGCTACAGTTCAATTTCTTTAAATGGTGCTTTTGTTTTTCAAGAAGAAAAAAGGTAATTAAAAACAATTCAACTATCACATTACAAGTAGCAAATATAGATGATGAATTAATTACAAGTATAGATACAGATGGGAAGGATTCTGTTGGTATCACACAAGATGGTTACAAAGTATTTGTGAATGGAAAATTACTTGGAATAGAAAACTCATCCATCAATGAATGAGTCTCTATAGAAAATTACTTTTCTAAATTGTTATTAGTTGACTTGTCTGGATTTGAACGGATGTACTTGTTTCCATTTGATGAAATAGAACCGTTGTATCCGTTAATCTTGCCTTGCTTTGCTTGGTTATAGGCTTGATTATTGGTCATTATACGACCATTTACAGATACTTTTGTATTCAACCCAGTTGAAGATTGACTAACAACTTTTACATTAGCCCTAGCGATATTATTCACCTCCTTTCAATTCAATTATAGGAGGTAGAAAGGAAATTATCAGATGAAAGTTTATGATAACTCAAAACTTGTCAGAATGCCTTATCTAAAGAAAACGGATGTCGGAAGATTGTCCGGTTATACGAGAAAAGACTTAGATACATTGTTTAATAAGGCACAGGAAATTGACAAACAAGAATTAGGCATCAATTACATTTTTTCTTACAAAGTAAGAACGAAAACCGTTGCAAAATTAATTGGATACACGCTGAAAGAATTATTGAATATGTACCCGGAACAAAAGAAAAACGCTCCGTCCGTCAAAAGTAAGAGCGCTTGATAAGTGGCTTATTATTGCCACTCTCATTATATCAAAAATTAAAGGAGAGTTGAATATGAAATTAAAAGCGAAGTATAAAAGAAAATTAGAAACACTCGAAGAAATAGCATTGATTCTGATCTTTATGTTGATATATGCAAGAGTGTTTTTATTCTTGGTAGGTATCGACCTATGAATTCACTAATTGTTAATAAGTTACGTAGGCTAAAGGGTGAACCTGTAGAAGAAATTATCGATAACGACGGTGTAATTCTAAATGATGATCAAGCTGAAGCAGCTTTGCAATTTGAATTATCTAAACTGGATGCATTTCAAAGAAAAATAAAAGAGATGAGTGATCAATGTGATTAAGCAACGCTTTGATTGCCAGCAATGCACTAGATGGAATGAAGAAACACAATGTTGCCCACCAATTAAAGCAGGGTACAGGGTATTTGAAGTTAAGAATGAATGCTTACAATGCAAGTTTTATCAAACAAAAAAACAATTAGAACAGTTGAAACTGTTGATAGGAGAAAAAGAATATGAAGAAACAACAGACACTAGAAGAATATGAAAATCAATCTGCAAGAGATGCCATTGTCGAGCGCACCGCATCCCAGATATACAAAATATTAGAGAAAAGAGAGCTTACATATCGGGAAGTATTACGTTCGCTTGCAGGGGCGAGAACACTAGCTGCAACCAATGCAAAACTAAATAAATAGAAAGGCGATAACTGGTCTAACGCTTACGCATTGGTTGCATTAGACCGCTTTAAAAGAAAGGATATGTCACAGAAAATACAAACTAATTGTAAGTGTGGCAAAGGACATATATGAAACAAGGTTTTATTAAGATAGACCGCCAGATATTGGAATGGCGCTATCACGATTGCTACTATGCATTCACGATATGGATGCATGTATTGCTTTTAGCAAATTGGACCGATGGTTACTTTAAAGGGCGAAAAGTAAAGAGAGGTGAATTGATCACATCAATCAATAATCTGATGCTCGTAACCGGCATTAAATCAGATAACACAATCCGCAAGTGGCTAAAAATATTTGAAAATGAAAAGATGATTACATTAAAATCTACAAACAAATATACGCACATAAGCATAGTAAATTACGACAAATTTCAAGATGTTGGCGAAACCCTTGCGGAACTAAATGCGCAACAAAGTGCGGAACAAGGTGCGTATCAAACTGCGGAACAAAGTGCGGACAATATAAGAATAATAAGAAATAAAGAAGAAAAAGAATATATAAATACCTGTCCGGAGCAAACTTCGTTCGCATCCGAACCGGATACTGGATTGCCAGCTTTGATATTAAAAGACGGCTCGAGATTCCATATATCCCAGACGCATTTAAAAGAATTCGTTGATGCTTATCCAGATGTGGATGTACGTGATCAAATTTTAAAAATGAGCCAATGGCTTAAAACTAATCCGACAAAGCGAAAGACCAAGAATGGAATTATGAGGTTCATCAATGCTTGGATTGCACGCTCTGAACGAGAGACGATTAATGCTTCACAATCATCAACAAAAATATCAATGCCGGAGTACATCCGACAACAAGAAGCAGGAACTCTTCCAGAAGGTACGCCAGCTTCAAAAGAGTTAGTAGAAAGACTGCAGAAACTGCAGAAGGAAGGAATTGAAGATGTCGGAAATTAAACAACGAGCATTGGAAAAAATGAATGCAGAGATGAGTCAGAAACATTCACGTTCAATAGATTCTATTCACAACTGGCTTTGCGAACAAGAAGATGATGATCTTTTCGAGAAGATATGCCAGGAAGGGAAAACAATTGCTGATGCATATCAGTACTGCCGCAATAAATCATCTGAATATCGTGATGAAGATTGTGCAATGGTTTCTGATGATATTGTATTCGGCTGGGTTGTTGATTATTTCAAATCTTCATTACAAGAGGTAAAAGAAACGTATTTATACAGTTCTAAAGGTACTAATGATAAGAAACACGCCGAAAAGAAAGAAACACCTAAAAACAACGTTAAAACGAGCCAGAAAGAAAAGGAGAAGGCTGACTTCGAAAGAATAAGCTTATTTGAACTATGAGAAGCGCAGATTACTATGTAAAGAAACGCTTAAAAGTTCCAAAGTCATTCTTTGAGTGGGGAAATAGTCAATTTCCAACGATAATTTTTTCAAACAAGAACACAACAATTACATCAGATAGAGATGGTTGCAAGATTATCAATAAGAAGTTGACTAAGAAAACAAAATTGACATTCTGGGAATGTTACAAGTGCTTTGCTATTATTCTATGCACATCTAAGAAAATTGAAATTCAGTCGTATGTTTTTGAATCTAGATACATTGAAGGGATCCAGCACTTATCATGCTATTTGATCAATTATGAACTGTTCGAAAACGATAAAAACATTCAATGCGGTCAGAACTATTTTTATCCTGATAGATTTCAGTTTGGATTAAGACGACAGAGTTCTATGTCAGGACCATATACGAATGTTATGTTCTATGATAATGGCTTTGAAAAAACTATTAGGGATAAGTCGGAACTCAAGTACATAAATTGGGAGTCTCCGATTGATGTATGGAACATTAGAAGATTCTATCAATACAGGAAAGAGATAGAGTTTCTTCAAAAAATAAATGCAAAACAATTAGCAAAAGAAGTTATGTATGGTTCTGGCCAGTGTGATATGAGAATAATCAACGAAAAATGGTTGAGAAGTCATAAACATAAGATTAAAAATTCAGATATATGTTTCGAAAAAATAATCTTGGAAGAGAAGATTAGAGAGAGAAACGGAAAGATTGTTCCTGGTATAGAACAGTATCTAACGCATGTTAATTTCGATAAGATTCCGGATTGCGTTGGCATTATCCACTTTCAAAATTGGGCAATTAAAAATCATATAGATTTCAGATACTACATCGATTATCTAAAGCTGATGAAACTGTGTGGTGTTCCAATTAACGATACAAATGCATGCCCTAAGGATTTACAAAAAGCGCACCAAGATATGGTTAAATTATTTAATTCTCTTGAACGAGAACGAAAAGAAGAAGCTAGACGTAAGCGTGATAAAGAACTTCAAGATAAATTTAATGAACTTATTGAGAAAAGAAAATACATGGAAATGGAAATAAACGGTCTTAAATTTATCTTACCGAAAAAAGCAAGTGATTTAGTTAAAGAAGGTTCTATATTACATCATTGCGTAGGTACTTATGTTGAAGAACATGCATCTGGGGAAACAACGATCGTATTTATTAGAAATTCTGATAAGATAGACAGACCTTTATATACGATGGAATTCAGAAAAAAAGACATTGTTCAGATTCGCGCAAAGTATAATAAAAAGCCACCAAATGAAGTATTTGAAGTGGCAGAAATTTGGAAAAAGAAAGTAGTAACAAGAGGAAGAAAGAATGCTTAATAAAGAAAAATATAATTTGCAACAAATTGATATTTCTACAAAAACAAAAGATGGAAAGATACTATTCTTTGAATTAAAGATCAGAGGAAAAACAATTCATCAGCAAATCTATCCATGCGGAGTGTTTGCGTGTGACGCGATGGAAGGGATGATTGGATGGTTAGAAGAAGAATATAAACCTGAAATTCTTACAGATAAAGAAAAGGCTTATTTATCAGCGGTGATAAAGCCATTCAGGGAAAGAACGATATTCGTTGGAAAAGTGTGTTGTGTGAACGATGAAAAAGAGTTTATATATGTTGAATTTGGAAACGAATGCTTTACATTTCCACTCTTTGCAAAAGGAACAATGTACAAAGAAATGGAAGTAAATAGGGAATACACCTTAAAGGAACTTGGGTTATGAGCAAATACATAGTACCGATGGAAATTCCGAAATATTGCGATGATTGCCCGTTTGGACATTTACATTATTATCATCCTTTTTATGCAAATAGATCACGTATTGATCTAATCGATAAAAAAGAAAACAAACCAGATACGTATGGTTACGTTTGTAATATTGATTTTTCGGAAAACGGAAAATATACAAAAGTCATACGTGCAAAATGTAAAGAAAACATTAAAAAGCCTAAATGGTGCAAGTTGAAAGGTGTGGAAGAATGAATGATGTCCTTTATCAATTGTGCGGACATAACGTTTCAATCATGGATGGTTGGCATCCATTTCCTGCGCGTTTAATCGCTGAACACTTAAATTTAACAACAAATCAAGCACGTTATAGATTGAGAAAACTTAAACAGTCGGGCTTAGTTGAGTCTTGTTGTGAATTGTTAGGTGATGAAGAAGATGGGTACTTTCCATATCATGGGTGGAGAATAACAGATAAAGCAAAAGAAACAGAAGAGTATAAAAAGGCTTGGGAAGAAGAAAGAGCCTTATGTAAGAAGTGTTTTGATATGGATATAGGAGAGTGTGAAAAATGAATATATGGTCAATAGTAGTTGTTGTTTTATATACGCTTAGTTTAGGCATGGATTTAGCGAAACATGGGCAGCAAAGAACAGGTAAATATAATTTTTGGGCGAGTTTGCTCGCTTTTGGAATAATCATGTTCTGCCTTTATATGGGAGGATTTTTCAAGTGAATAGATATCAAGAAGCGTTAGAATACTTGGCTGTATCGTTACAAGTGTTTGATGAAACAGTTGACGATAAAACATATAGGGATGAGTTAGACGCCAAAAGAGAGATTGCAAGAAAAGCGTTAGAGGAACTTGTTGATAAGGCAACGCCGAAGAAGCCAAAAAACTGGAAAGCAGAAAGACGGCTAAATGGTGCAGTTGAATTCAATTGTCCAGTTTGCAACAGATTATACACTGAACGTGTTAATTTTTGTGCGAGTTGCGGGCAAGCAATAGATTGGAGTACAAATGATTAGTTCATTGACGTTTGAAGAAATTCAAATTGACGAATGGTATTGGGATGAAATAGACAAGATTTATTTCAAGTGCATTGATAAACGTGAGTACGAAAAAACATGTCAACCCAACTTATTTAATCAAGAAACTTCTGAAAAAATACAAAAGGTTGTACGTGTATATCCCAAAAATGCAAAATATGGTGAATATATAATGTTTAGTCCAAAAAGATTTTATAAGCACAAAGAAGATGCTGATAGATTGGAGTGAAGAATGATGAAATCAAGTGATATCGAAAAGGTAGAAACGATATTAACAAAAATAGCATGTTTAAAAAAAGAAACTGCAACTCTTAATCGTTCAAAAGAAGAAGGAATAGATGATGCAAGCGTAAGAATTAACTACATCAATTTTGAAATCGATGGAAATTTATCTATAAAAGTACGCAATGTGATTTTAGATGAATTTAACTCTGAAATGAATGGATATATAGAAGAGTTAAAACAACTTGGAGTCGAGTACGTTGATGAGACAGCTTAGAAGGTTGCAACGCACTAAAGGATATCTACGTAAGACTTCAGATAAACATGGCAGGGAAATTGTGAAGCCATTTATTAAAAGCGATTTTGATGAAATGGTCCGATGTTGTTTGAACCATAGGGATAAGCACGATCCAAACAGTTGGAAGTTTCGCGTGTGGTATCGCAATTATATTCTATTAATTCTTGGTGTTAACACAGGGAATCGCATTGAGACGTTAATAGAACTAACTCCTAGGGATATTGCTGGTGGACAGTATACATGTAAAGAGATGAAAACAGGTAAGGTACAACAGTTCACAATGAATCCTGACGTATATGCCACTGTTAGAGAGTATATAGAGCGATATAACATTCAGATGAATGAATATATATTCGAGTCTAGACAGGGCTTAAAAGGCTACCCAATCACGCGCCAGCAAGCTTGGAGAGTGATTAAACAATTAGCCAAAGAAGCAGGGATTGAATATCCTGTTGCCTGCCATAGTTTAAGAAAGTCATATGGTAGATGGTACTGGGATGAAACGCACGACTTACTGACTACACAAAAACTACTAATGCATGAGAGTGCAGCTGAAACAATGTTGTATATCATGTTAGAACCATCCGACATACAGGATGTTAGAGAGTCTATCAACCACACAGAAAAATGGGGATAGATAACAACATTCTTGCATGTATCAAAAATAATTAAAAAATATGCGTGAGTGTAACATTCGATTTATGTAACTGTCAAAAAGATAAGAAATCAAGATAAGTCAATACTGATAAGCGATATTAAGAAAATCAGACTTCGAAATGAGCGTAACATAGTTCTGATTCTGTTACACTCACAGACGAATAGAAAAAGGAGATAAAAATGTATTCAATTCAAACACAAAATAAAGACACAATTTATTACAATCCAAACATTAAGAAGCTTTATGTTATCGATAAAAAAATAGACAATAAGCTTCAATATGAAGTACGTGCAACAATAGACAATGATGATCGCTTGTTGGGAAGATATTCAGACAAAGCGGTAGCACAAGAGGTTATGGACGATTTAATCAGCAATAGCTTTTGGGGAGATACAGTTATGTTATGTATGCCGGAGGATAAATGATGATGGTTGCTATTATATCCTTCACATGTGGAGTGTTCTTCGGAGTATTCATTATGGTAGCGACGAGAATTGCAGGTGTAGATGATAATGACTAAGAAAGAGGAAATCGAACTCGTGCTACTTAGAAGAAAAAGAAATGAGCTAGAAAAGGAAATCGCAAGAGTTAAGGAAGCGCATCGCAGACATGAGTTTGCGGAAGTTAATACATTTCAACTCTTTGTTCTGGAAGATCGTTTGCGTTGGGTAGAAAAAAAGATAGCTAGAAGGGTGAAGCATGATTACAATTGAAGAGTTAAAGAATTATCGCTATCTACAAATGCAAGCACAGGCAATTCAAGAACAGATTAGACAGATGTATTTTCCAATATCTTCTCCACCAATTGGGCAGATTGGAACAAAGTCGAACATACCAGGAGACCCAACAAGACAGGCATTCTACAGGATAGAAAAATTAAACCAAGAACTACAAGAAAAGGTTGAAGAAATTGCGGTCCAAATGAAGAGAATATTAGATTGGGTAGATACCATTGATAATCCAGAGATTCAAATAATAGTTAGATGGCATTTTATGAATGGATTATCGTGGAAAGATACTGCAAGAAAGATTTATTCAACATCTGATTCGGATAGTTGTAGGAAAAAATTTTATAGATTTTTAGAAAGTGTCCGCTAGTGTCCGCCAATGTCCGCTTTGTATGTGTTAATATGCTAATGTAGAAAAAGAACAGTTGCATGGGCAGGGCTGTTCTTTTTCTATATGTGGCATGGTGTGAGACTCTTTCATTTATTCACTCTTATGTAGACAACTGCCCTAATTTAAATATGAAAACAAATCCAAGATATGCTAACGGCAATTTAAGACGTAAAAACAGGGCACGATTAAAAGCAATGGGATGCCAGTGCGGAATATGCAAAGGTAGACTTGGACCGATTCATTATGATGAACCATCCAACCATATGTTTCCACTGTCGTTTGTAGTTGATGAAATAAAGCCTGTATCGAAGTGGAAACAGTTCGGTTACACTAGCGCAAGAGAAGCGGCAGAGGATTGGAATAATCTACAAGCAGCACATTATATCTGCAATCAGCTAAAAAGCGACAAAATCGGCATAAATACAACGAATTTAGCACAAAAGAAACCTACTATAAAAGATGGGGATTGGTAGTTTTCCACAATAGGTGGGGTAGTACCCCTCCCGTAAGGCGAGGCGACTCAGGGCCGTGAGCGCCGATTTACACACAGGGAAATTTTGAAAGGGGTAATTAGGTGGCAAAACTAAAAGGAATAACAAAGAAAAAATCACGATTGGAAATGCTCAAAGCACTTGCTTTGGTTCTTGCTGATCAGATTGATTCTGGCTTGCCGCCTAAAGATTTAGGACCAATTGCAAAACAGTATCGAGAAACAATCAACGAGATAGAACAGATAGAAGGGATGACTGATAGTGATGATGAAATCAGTGAAATCTTGTCAACGAGAGAAGCTGATGGGAAGTCAGGAGCCGTCCGTTAGAATCGTTCCAGATTACGAATACTCAGATGGTGATGATGCTGTTAAGATTTTAAAGATTGGTAAGCTTCGCCCTGATCCGTGGCAAGAGAATGCAATGCTAGATTGGATGGGGCGTAACGAAGAAGAACTGTGGTCTTCTTCTACATGTGGATTATCTGTTCCTAGACAAAATGGAAAAACACTAAATGTTTCTGGGAGAAGTGCAGCGGGCATGATTCTATTCGGTGAATGGGTAGTCTACACTGCTCATTTACAAAAAACTGCAACTGAGACATTTTTGGAATTACGAGGACTCTTTGAAAGTCCGAAATTAAGCAAGTATGTTAGAGAGATTAGAAATGCTTTAGGCAGAGAACAGATTATTTTAAAAAATGGTGGAAGGATTGTTTTTGTTGCTAGAACAAGAAATGGTGGTCGTGGTCTTCATGGCGACCTTTTAATTTTCGATGAAGCACAGGAATTGACGACAGAACAACAAGCTTCATTTCTTCCTGCACTTGCAGCAAGTAAAAATCCACAAACGATTTATATTGGAACTCCACCGGATGAACATTGCGAAGGAACTGTTTTTAGAAAGATTCGAGATAAAGCAATTAGCGGAAAGAGCGACAACACATCCTGGTCTGAGTTCTCTGAAAAAGAAATAGGAGATGTGAACGATAGAAGCAGATGGTACAGAACGAATCCGGCACTTGGTAGAAGAATCTTAGAAAGCACAATTGCTTCTGAATGTGAACAGATGGATGCTGATACGTTTGCACGTGAACGATTAGGGTGGTGGTCTCCAATTTTAGAAAATAAAGAAGAATATGCAATCGATAAAGATGCATGGAATAAATGTATTTCGGACGAAAGTAAGCCGGAAGGAAAAACAGCATATGGAATTAAATTCTCGATTGATGGAACCGAGGTGTGTTTATGCGGTGCTGTGATTCCGGAAAATGGTCCTGCAAGAATATCGCAGATTGAAAGAAAGTCCACATCACAAAGCACAAGGTGGTTGAGTGATTGGTTGAACGAACGTTATCACGATGCTTCTTGTGTAGTGATTGATGGCCGAAATGGTGTTGATTTATTGATTGATAGAATCTCTGAAACGTGGAGATTAAAGTCGTCAATAATCAGGCCAAATGCAAAGGATATGATTTCGGCAGCAACTCTATTAATTGATAGTGTTAACGAAAATAGTCTTACGTGGTATCGATACCAAGAAGATTTAAATGATAGCGCCATAAATTCAACCAAGCGTTCTATTGGTGGTGGATATGGCTTTGGTGGTAGTAATTCAATCCCTATTGAGGCATGTGCATTAGCGTTATGGGGAGCAAAAACAAGTAAGCGAGATCCAAAACGCAAAATGCGAATTGGTTAGGAGGTAAAATGAATTTCACGTTAGGAATTGGAAAAATACATGGCCTGCCATCTGTTGAAGAGGTAAAGCTAAGAAAATTAATTAAACTTTGGGATAATCATAAAAGTAGCAATGATAAGAAGAATCGATATTATGGTGGTCATGTTAGATTGTCTGATGTCAATTTGGGAATTGCACTTCCAAATGGTTTAAATAGTCTTGAAATTGGATGTGAATGGGGAGCAAAGACAGTTGATGTGTTAGCTGCACGTTCCATGTTTGACGGCTTTGTTAGTTCCAATGGAAAAAACAATGACTTATTACAGAAGATAATGAGTGATAATCGTTTGATATCCGAATACATGAAGGCATGTAAAGACCAGCTCAAGTATGGATGTACATTCGCTACATTATCAGCAGATGAGGATATTGGTTGCAAAATTCGCTTTCACTCACCATTGACTGCTTCTGCAATTTGGAATGGAGAAAAGGGAAGAATTGATTGTGGACTTGCTATTATCGATACAAAAATTGATAACAAAGACCAAATGTATAAACCTTCACATGTAAATTTATATACCGATACTGATATTTGGGAACTTACTAAAATTTCAGACTCTAATGAATGGGAGGCAGAGAAATTCCCACATATAATGGGAAGACCATTGATGGAGCCACTTGTTTGGAATGCTACAAGTGATAAACCATTTGGTAGATCAAGAATTAAAGAACCAGTTAGACGATTGATTGAAGGATATGTTAGAACGGTTGCAAATGCATCAATTGCATTAGAATTTTCTACTACTCCACAAAAGTATCTATTAGGAATTACAGATGAACAATATGATGCATTGATAAATGAGAAGTTCAAAACATATGTTGGTTCAATCATTGCTGGAACAACAAATCCTGATACTGGTCAAACTCCTGAATTTGGGCAACTTTCACAAGGAACATTAGAACCGCACGTTCAAATGTTACGCATGCTGGCAACACAATTTAGTGCTGCGACTGGATTGACAGTCACTGATACAGGCGTTGTAAATGATGCTAATCCTACATCTAGTGATGCGATTCTTGCACAATCTCAAACTCTTGTTTTACTTGCGGAACAATTAAATACGACTAACAGTGATGCCCTAAAGGTTATTGCTAGAATGGCGCAAGCTATAGTGCGTGGGGTAGAACTAGATAAGCTGACAGATGAAGAAGAAAGCATTGTTCCGCATTTTAAAAATCCAGCAATGCCATCTGTATCTGTTACAGCAGATGCAGCTGTTAAAATTGCAAGTGTTCGTCCAAACTTTAGTCAAACAGATACATTCCTAGAAATGGTTGGCTTTGATCAGGCAGATATCCGCAGAATTAATGCACAGGAGCAGCGCTCTAGAGGCACTCAAGTATTGAGTGAAGAATTCAATGCAGATATCAGCGAATGATTGGCAGAAATACGTTAGTAAGCTGTCTGCAATCAATACAAAAGCTGGAGAATTATTGCAAGCATACATTGATAAACATGGATTAAATGATATTGAGTCGGTTATAACATATGCACATGCTCTCGTTATGAAATATGGTGAAGCTGGTTCTGAATTAGCATGTCAAATGTATGATGCGTTAGCTGAGGCACAAGGGGCATATGTTAATCCTGCTGAGCCTGCAGCAATTGCTAATCGTCATGAAGTTGCTGGCGCACTTTTGAAAACACAAGGGACGCTGAACATGATTCCGGCAATAGAGAGACTTGTTAAAACGGCAGCTTCTGATACGATGCTAAAAAATGCGAAACGTGATAACGCAGAGTGGGCGTGGGTTTCACATGGTGATACTTGCGCTTTTTGTATGCATTTATCATCTTTGGGGTGGATGCCTGCTAGTAAAGCAATTCTAAGAGGTGAGCATGCTGAACATATTCATGCCAACTGTGATTGTGAGTTTGCAATACGTTTTGATGGCAAAAGTAATGTGGAAGGGTATGATCCATATAAATTTAAATTAATCTATGATAGTGCAGATGGTAAAACATCTCTAGATAAGTTGAATGCAATTAGAAGACAGATGTATCCTCAAATAAAAGAAGAACGAAATGCAAGAAGAAGAGAGATATATGCAAGTAAGCATTCTGATTTAAATTATAAATATAAAGATGTATTAAAAGAATATTTAACAACTGCAGATCCGTTTCGGGGGACAATTACTTATGATAAAGGATACAATTTAGTCGAGCATGCCAGTGAAGTTAGTGCAGCAGAATTCTTGCATAGAAAATTTGGAGGGAATATTATCCTGATAAATGAGAAAAATACACCCCATATAGCTAATCCTGATTACGTATGGCTCGAGAATTATTGGGATTTAAAGAATGTTACTACGGAAAAAGCGTGTGATCACGCAATTCGGCATGGATTAAAACAAATTAGTGATAATCCTGGTGGAATTATTTTAAAATTTGAATCAAATGATATTAATTTGGATGATGCAATTAAGATTATAGAAAAAAGAATGACACGAAAAGGAAGCATTGATGTTCCGGCCGATATCATTCTAATTAAGGATGATGAAATTGTTAGAATACTAAGATATAAATAAAAAAAGACACCCCGCGCCAATGGGTACAGGCCATGTCTTTACATATAATATATCATTGAGTCCTGAATAAATCAACAGATAGAGCAATAAAACGGCACGAGTCTGAATCGAAGTTGATATTGTCTTAATGAACCGAAAGGGAAAATGCCCCATTTATAGAAAGGAATTGTTATGATTCATTCCATTAGATTGGATTGAATATGAAAAAGATTATATTAACCCCTATGGAAGAAAACAAATACAACATTATTAAAGAACTGGTTGATCATTCTGGCAATAAACGCCGTGCGGCATTAAAACTAAATTGTTCTATTCGTACTATCAACCGCCTGATTACACGTTATAAGTCTGAAGGCAAATCCTCATTTTCACATGGTAATCGTGGACGATTACCATCAAACACATTCTCACTGGAAACAAAAAACAAAATCATTGAACTCTATCTTAACGAGTATCTTGATGCCAACATCACTCATTTCAGTGAAATCGTCCAGATGGACCTCGGCATCTCCATCAGTGACACCACTATTAGAAACTGGTTATCAGAACACGATGTCTTGTCCCCAAAGGCCCATCGAAAAACCAAGAAACAATTAAAGGAACGTTTGACAAAACGATTAGACCAAACAACATCTACAAAGGCCAGAAACGCAATCAATGAACAAATCGAATCAATTGAAGATGATACGCCTCATTCACGAAGATCTAGATCCAAATATATGGGAGAGATGATTCAAATGGACGCTTCAAGCTACGAATGGATTCCTGGCGAGATATGGCATCTACACCTAGCTGTAGATGATGCGACCGGTACTGCTGTGGGAGCCCACTTTGATATACAGGAGACCCTACGTGGCTATTACAACGTTTTCCATCAGATACTAGTCGACTATGGCATACCCGCTCTATTCTATACGGATAAACGAACCGTATTTGAATACAGAAAGAAAACCAAGGCCTTCGACGACGAGGATACCTTCACACAGTTCTCCTACGCCTGCCATAACCTTGGTGTCGAAATCAAAACAACGAGCATCGCACAAGCCAAAGGACGCATCGAACGTCTCAACCAGACTTTCCAATCACGTTTGCCAGTTGAACTTAGACGTGCTCGTATTACTTGTATGGCGGACGCGAATAAGTTCCTAAAATCCTACCTAAAGGAATTCAATGCAAGGTTCGCCCTACACTTGAATAGTACCAATTCTGTATTTGAAGTACAACCAGATATAGAAACAATCAATCAAACATTGGCAATCATTTCATCGAGAATAGTCGATCAAGGCAACTGTATCAAGTTCAAAAACAAGTATTGGATGGCCTATGACAAGGAACACAATAGAATTCCACTAAGACCTAAGATGGAGGTATTGGTTATTGAATCATTTGATCAAAAGATCTTTGTCAATGCGATGGATACACTATACATCTTAGAAGAAGTACAAGTGTTTGAAGAAAATTCGGGTGAGTTCGATAATATCATTGAAACTCCTGAGAAAAAGAAAGTATATATTCCGCCGATATCTCACCCTTGGAGGAAGTATTCATATCAATTATTTACAAAAAAGCAGAACTATTATAGCTCCGCTAATGTTCGTTAATTTTTAAGACATTTTCATTTTTGGTTGACACAGATAGAGCAATAAAACGGCACGAGCTGTTTTTTTGTTGGCAACTCGTGCCTTAAACGAGGATGGAGGAAAAAATGAACGAAACTGTAGAACAGGGAAACGTCACTGTGGATGAAGCACAGGAAAACAATGCTACTGTGGGCATTGAAAATACACAGGACAAAACAGCACGTACTTTTACTCAACAAGAAGTAGATGATATCGTTTTAAAACGATTAAATAAAGAACGTGCAAAATTTGCGGATTACGAAGATTTAAAAGCTAAAGTAACAGATATTGATGTCTATAAAGAAAAGGCAGAAAAGACTGATGCACTGCAGGCACAGTTAGAGGCTATTACAAAAGCGAACGAAGTCAGAGAAATTCGCGAAAAAGTGGCATCTGATACTAAGGTGCCAGCAAACTTATTAACAGGATCAACTGAAGAAGCTTGCCTAGAACAAGCACAAGCAATTCTTGCATTCGCAAAGACAAATGGTTATCCAAGGGTAAAGGACTCTGGTGAATTGCAGAATATTCCAGCGGGATCCACTAAACAACAGTTTGCAAATTGGTTTAACGAAACAATAAATAAATAAAAGGAGAAAAAGTTATGGCAGAAGGAATCAACACAACAACAATCAAATTACCATCTTCAGTTTCATCTGATATTATTCAAAAACTACAAGAAAATTCAGCAGTAATGCGTTTAGCACGCAAAATTGACTTGCCAGGGAATGGCGTAACTATTCCTGTAATTACTGGTGATCCAGAAGCTGCATGGGTAGCAGAAACAGATAAGAAGAAAGTATCAAAGCCTGGATTAGGAACAAAGTTAATGAGTGCATATACATTAGCTGTAATTGTACCATTCTCAAATCAATTTAAGCGCAATGCTGAGGCCTTATATGAAGCGTTAGTAGACCGTTTACCATTAGCGTTAGCACAGAAGTTTGATTACACAGTTTTTGGCGGTGTTGCTGCGCCTGGTGAAAACTTTGACACATTAGCAACTGCAACAGCACAAGATTTAAAGACAGATGTATATAAGGGCTTAGTTGCTGCAGATGCTGATATTGCTATCCACGGTGGAATTACAAACGGATTTGTAGTATCTCCACAAATGAAGAGTGAATTATTACTCGCTGTAGATGCTAATAAGCGTCCATTATTTGTTAACTCTGCTGCTGATGGTGCTGTACCAATGTTATTGAGTGTTCCAACAGTTTCATCTAAAGGTGCATTTGTAGATGGTACTCCAAAGACATTAGGCTTTGCTGGAGACTGGACGCAAGCTGTATATGGAACAGTAGAGGGTGTTCAGATTAGCATCTCTGATCAAGCAACATTGACAGATGGTAGTACAACAATCAATCTATGGCAGCAGAATATGTTTGCTGTACGTGCAGAAATCGAAATTGGTTTCCGTTGCGACAAGTCCGTATTCAATAAGTTGACAAAGAGTGCGTAATGAAAGCATTTATTAATAAAATCACTGGAACATTAATGTATGTTGATGATTCTAGAGTAGATGAATACATTGAGGCGGGTTATGAACCTGCCTCAGATACAAATGAAGATGAAACTGTTTCTGAGGTAGAAAAGAATACGGATACAGACGAAACAGAGGAAGATTCAAAGAAGATTGATAAGAAGTCAGGAAAGAAAGGAGCGTAAGGATGGCATACGCAGAGATAGTTGATGTAGAAAAAGGCTTTCGCACATTTGAAGAAAATGAAAAAAAGAAGGCAACAGCACTGATTGATGAAGCAGGTGTCATTATCGATGCGTATGCTCCTCATGCTTCAAAAGATGTAAAGAAAGTTGTTACATGTCGAATGGTCAGAAGAGCTATTGGGGATGGCCAAGAAACGCAAACGTTTCCGATGGGAGCAACTCAAGGTAGCATTGGAGCTTTGGGATATACTCAATCGTGGACATTGAATAATGGCTCTGTTGGAGAACTTTACCTAGCTAAAACAGAAAAGCAGTTACTAGGTATTGGAAATAAACTTGGTTCTCATAGTCCTTTGGAGAGTTTACTATGATGGTAGGAAAAACAATCATTCTCTATGATGATATAGAAAAAGGGAAGGACGAATTTGGCGAACCTATTGTCGAAAATACACCAATTGAAATTAGCAATGTTTTGGTTGCACCAACATCTACAGAAGATGTTACAAATACAGTTAATCTAACTGGCAGACGCGCTGTATACACACTTGCAATACCTAAGACTGATACTCATAATTGGGAAAACAAGAAGGTTCGCTTTTTCGGAAAAGACTGGCGTACAATTGGGATTCCACAAGAGGGAATCCAATCGCTAATTCCACTATGCTGGAATAAGAAGGTAATGGTCGAGCGCTATGAGTAAGGCTCGCTTTAAGTTAGATAGAAAAGGTGTAGGCGAACTACTTAAATCAACTGAGATGCAAAAGGTTCTACAAGAGCATGCAAGTCGTGTTCAAGGACAGATGGGTGAAGAATTTGAAACGTATATTGCAGGAACGCGTGCTGTTGTTGGGTCCAAAAGCCAAAAGGGTGATAAACAGGCGATGAAAGAAAATAAACTGCTTAAAGCATTGGGAGGATCTAGAAGAAAATGATAGAAACAGTAATCTATAAATTTTTAAGCAAGAAATTATCTGTTCCTGCCTACATGTCCGAACCGAAAACACCACCTGAAAAATATGTGCTGATTGAGCGAACTGATGGTGATGATAGAGAAGTTCGTGAAGCTACAATTGCAATCAAGTCATATGGTGGAACGCTATTAGAAGCTTGCAAATTGAATGAAGAGTTAAAGGATGCAATGAGAGAGATTGTTGAACTTAATGAAATTGCCAAATGCAAGTTAAATAGCGATTACAACTTTACAGATACAGAAACAAAACGATTCCGCTATCAAGCGGTTTTTAATTTGGTTTATTACCAATAGTTAGGAGAATAATAAATGCCAAAAACAAAAAATGTTTCGGTTGCTAAGCCGAAAATCACTGGTGCAATTTACAGAGCACCACTAAAAACAGCATTACCAGCAGATGCAACTACCGCATTGAACGTAGCGTTTAAAGAACTTGGTTATGTTGGTGAAGATGGAGTTACAAACAATAACTCTGCTGATTCTGACAATATTAAATCATGGGGTGGTGCTGTTGTTGCGACAACACAAAAAGAAAAAAAGGATACATTCAAGTTTAAGTTAATTGAAGCATTAAATACGGATGTACTTGCTACTGTGTATGGTTCAGGAAATGTTTCAGGAACGCTAGCTACAGGAATTACGGTTTCTGCAAATGCAAAAGAACTAGACAGTGCTGAATATGTAATTGAAATCATCCTACGCAATGGCGTTGCAAAACGTATTGTCATTCCAGAAGGTAAAATCTCAGAAGTTGGAGAAATTACATATAAAGATGATGAGTTAATTGCATATGAAATTACAGTTACAGCATTACCAGATGATAACGGTAATACTCATTACGAATATATTAAGGAAACTGCTGCTTAAGGAGATTGATTATGGCAAAGACAATTAAGAAAACAATTGCTATTCAAAATGATGAAACTTTTAAAGGTGTAACAAGAACTGGTTTTAACTTTGCGATTCCAAAAGAAAACTTCAATGACGCAGAATTATTAGAAGTTCTAATGAAGGTTGATGATGGAGAAGAACACTACATCCTAAAGGCTGCAGGTATGCTTTTAGGTAAGGAGCAAAAAGCATCTTTATATGAACATTGCCGTAATAAAAATGGTAAGGTTCCAGCAGATAAAGTGATTGCAGAAATCGAAGACATTTTTAAAACATGTAAAGAAGTAAAAAAATAATTGCCCTTGCCAGGATGATCAAAACAGACCGTGATGCGTGGCTCTGTGATTTAGCAGAAACATATCATATTTTAGATATAACAGGGTTGTCGATTTTAACATTGGCAACCCTTTCTTTTGGTTTAAGGGAGGATTCACGCATCAAGATGTTGCTTTCGGATTCGAATGTACAAGTGGATAAGTTAATGATGGCAATGATGATAGATAGATTGTCGTTACTATGGTGGGCCAAAACCAAAGATGGTTCAAAAGGTGTCAATCCACCAAGCATGCTAGTAGATAAATTGATGGGGACTAAGAATGATGAAGTTAATAGATTCTCGTCTATCGAAGAATTCAAATCTGAATGGAACAGAATAGCAGGAGGAGAAACGAATGAGTAATTTAGGCTCTGCGTTTGTGCAGATTGTACCTTCTGCGGAAGGTATTACGGGTTCGATTGCAAATGTGCTAGGTGCTGAAGCAGATAGCGCTGGTAAGGCTACTGGATCGAGACTAGTCGATACAATTAAAGGGGTTATTGTTGCGGCTGGAATTGGTAAAGCCTTGATGGCATCTATCAATGAAGGCGCTGCTCTTCAACAATCTTTAGGTGGAATTGAAACTCTTTATAAAGGTTCTGCCGATAGGATGAAGCAATATGCGAACGATGCTTTCGTAACTACTGGATTAAGCGCAAATGCATATATGGAAAATGTGACTGGCTTTAGTGCCAGTTTACTATCGTCATTAAAGGGCGATACAGAAGCAGCTGCTGAAGCTGCTAATACAGCAATGATTGATATGGCTGATAACTCTAATAAAATGGGTACATCGATGGAATCTATCCAGATGGCTTATCAAGGATTTGCGAAACAAAACTACACCATGTTGGATAACCTGAAACTTGGATATGGTGGTACAAAGACTGAGATGGAGCGTCTATTAAAAGATGCTCAGAAAATAACTGGGGTTAAGTATGACATCAACAACCTAGCAGATGTATATTCTGCAATTCACGTTATTCAAAGTGAACTGGACATTACAGGAACTACTGCTAAAGAAGCAAGTACAACATTTACTGGATCATTTGCTGCGATGAAGGCTGCAGCACTTAATGTTATTGGTGGTCTATCGCTAGGGCAGGATATTACACCAGCTTTAGAAGGACTTGCATCAACTGTTGCTACTTTCTTGTTTGGTAATTTTATACCGATGTTAACTAATGTCCTTACTGGATTGCCATCAATGATTGTAACTTTCTTGAAGACGGCAGGACCGATTTTCATTGAGAACGGAGCAAAGTTAGTTACTAATTTAATCGAAGGAATAACGACTGGATATCCTGAGTTTATTGCTGGCTTTGCAGAACTTTTAGAAAATATACCTCCAGTTATAGAATCGAACTTTCCAGCACTTATTGAAAATGGCGTTGCATTAATTTCTAACTTTGCGAATGGAATTATTCAAAAGATTCCAGATTTATTAAATGATTTTAACTACATTCTGATTGATATCTTTGCAATCATTACTGACTATCTGCCAATCATGTTAGAAGGTGGTGCAGATATTCTTCTGAACATCTTACAGGGGCTTGTCGATAATCTTCCACAATTAGTGGAAGGATTTAATACATTAATTGACTCAACTGTAATGTTTTTAAAAGATAACTTACCTAAGTTCTTGGAAAAGGGTGTTGAAATCATCTTGAAATTAGCAAACGGTATTTTGAAAAATCTACCTACTATATTAGGAGCGATTGGTTCTATTATTGGGCATTTGATAAAAGCGATTGTAGAGAATCTTCCACAATTATTAGCGCTAGGTTTTGAGTTAATAGGGAAGTTAGCAAAAGGTTTTCTTGAAGCACTACCAAATGTTTTATCTGCAATGGCTTCATTAGTTTCAAGTATATGGGATTCTGTAAGTGGTATTGATTTATGGTCTGCTGGTTCTGCAATTATTAATGGTTTCTTAGGTGGTTTGAAGTCTGCCTTTGAAGGTGTGAAGAACTTTGTTGGCGGAATTGCATCATGGATTGCTAACCATAAAGGACCGCTTAGCTATGATAGAAGATTGTTGATACCTGCAGGTAACGCAATTATGCAAGGACTTAACAGTGGATTGAAAACGTCTTTTAAAGATGTTAAATCAACAGTTAGCGATATGGGTGGAAGTATTTCTGAAATGATGAATGGTTCATTAGGAAATAGTATTCAGTCAGATTTTTTAATGAATGCAAGAGTTAATGGAAATCAATTGGGTGCTATTGCTAGTCAGAATAACATGGGTGCTCAACTTGGTGGTGTAACGATCAATATTAATGGCTATAACAGAGATGAAAAGGAATTGGCAGAACGAATTAAAGATGAACTTCTAAATGAAGAACGTAGAAAGGAGATGGCTTTCAATGGCTGATACATTTTTATTTGGTGGGCGAAAGTCGTCTGCTTTTTCTACCTATGTAGCTGATAGTGATGGGTGGAATTCTGCAGCAAGAAGAATAGATGCGATTAATGTACCAGGAAGAAATGGCACGTTAACACCGATCAACAGTAATTCGTTTGAAAACGTCCAAATAACATATCTTTGCTATTTGAAGAACGAAATGCGAACTAAACTAAATGATTTGGTTGGATGGCTTAATAGTCATGCTGGTTATCAAAGGCTAGAAGATACATTTCATCCAGAGTATTTTAGATTAGCTAGATATAACGGTTCTTTCGAAGTGATGTCGAAAGATAAACTAACTGCAGCATTCAATGTAGTTTTTGATTGTATGCCACAAAAATTTCTCAAGAGTGGTGAACAAATTACAACATTAAAGACTTCAGGATCAATTACAAATCCAACCAATTACATCGCTAAACCGATTATCAAAATATATGGTACAGGTGTTGTTAAAATTGGTTCTGCTGCTATTAAGATTGTTAAACCAGGGAATGCATTTATTGAATTTGATTGTGACTTATTAAACGCATATGAGGGTTCGGACAATCGAAACAGTAATGTTGAATTGATAGGAGAGCCTGCTCTTTTACCAAATACAACAAACGGAATAACGCTTGGTAATGGGATTACTAAGGTCGAAATCAAACCAAGGTGGTACACAATATGAAACCGATTTTGTATGAGTCTTCAGAAAAACAATTTACGACAAATGGCATTGGCACACTTGCTGATGCCATTTCTTGTACTGTTGTCGAAGAAAGAAATGGTTCCTATGAACTAGAGATGGAGTATCCTCTTGGTGGCGTTCATTATGATGAAATTAGAAACAATCGAATTATTTTAGCGATGCCAAGTGATGGCCAAAAAACACAGCCTTTTAGAATTTTTAAAATCACTCGCCCAATTGGCGGAGTTGTAAAAATTTATGCTGTGCATCTAAGCTATGATTTATCTGGAATCCCTGTAGCTCCATTTAGTGCAAATGATTGTCCATCTGCTTTGAATGGACTGAAATCTAATTCGATGATTGCTAATCCTTTTGAAGTATGGACAGATATTTCCGGAAGTGGGAAATATAGGCAAAATAGTCCTGCTTCATTTAGAAGTCGTTTAGCAGGAACTGATGGTTCTATTCTTGATTCCTTTGGGAAAGGTGCAGAACTTGAGTTTGATAGATTAACTGTTAAAGTTCATCAAAACCGAGGAAGAGATAATGGGGTTACGATTCGATATGGGAAGAATTTGACAGATTTAAAGCAACAAGAATCAATTGAGAATGTAAGAACTGGCGTGATTGCTTACTGGTACAAAGAAGAAAACAATACACAAGATGTAATTGTTGGTGAGATTCAATACCTAGAAAATCATGCTGACTATCCAAAGGAAAATATCCACGTTTTAGATTGCTCTGCAGACTTCGAAAAGAAGCCTGATAAGCAGCAACTAAATACACGTGCAAAGCAATATATTAAGGCGAACAATATTGGAGTTCCGAAGGTATCAATTGATGTATCGTTTATCCAGTTATGGCAAACAGAGGAATACAAAAACATAGTCTCACTTGAAAGAGTAAGTCTATGCGATACCGTCCATGTTATATTTGACAAACTAGGTGTAAATGCTGTTGCGAAAGTGATTAAAACAGAATTCGACGTTTTAAATGAGCGCTATATAAAGATTACACTTGGTGAAGTAAGACGTTCATTTGGAGAAGCAATCAGAGAAGCTACCAAATCAACGATTCAACCACTTGTGAAATCAATGGTCAATATCGCAGTTAGTAACGCTACTGCTAACATTAGTGGATTTAGTGGGTATGTCACAAAAGTAACTGATGCAAACGGCAATTGGTCAGAGTTGGTTATCTCTGATAACGCAGACTATCAACAAGCAAGAAATGTATGGCGTTGGTCACAAGGTGGGCTAGGCTTTAGCTCTAACGGATATGCAGGACCATATACCACTGCGATAACTGCGGATGGACATATCAACGGAGCAATGATTACTGCAGGAACAATCAATGCTAATACTGTTAATGTTGGCAATAAAGTGCTGACTGAAACGCTGACAGAATTGGCAGACCGTCATACAGCAGCAGATGGACGCATGCGAGAATTGGCATCACGTATCGAGCAGAACACGGATAACATCGTTCTTAGTGTTACCCGCCAAGAGTACGAAGGCTATAAGGCGTTCATGCGAGCAATGCTTGACGAAAATGGTCTGCATGTTGGTGGAGAAGGCGAAGAAACACAAACAAGTATTAATGGACGTGGTGTAAAAGTAGTAGACACTAATGGAAAGGTGCTTGCGCAGTTCGATAAGCTGAACAATATTCTTGCATACTTGGCAGTTAGAGAATTTCTGAGTGTTGGATCTCATCGATTAGAAGCGAAACTTGATGAAATTGAAATCACAGAATTTGCAAACGGTAATATTAAAACCGGACAAGTTGATTGTACGTATATGTACTGGATTGGAGATGTTGATTAATGGTGTTATTAAGTGAAAACTGGAAAGTTGTTTCTGAAGCCACACGTACACCTGGTGCAGCAAATGTAACTTATCAATTATTTGCACGTATTAATCCGCAATATCATAGTATTGAATTAAATAGGGACTATGTAGAAATCCAAGTTAGTTACACCATGAATTCTGGTTATATCTACTCTGGTTCTTGGACATTTAGTGCTACTGGATGCGATACAGTTACAGGTGGTGGTACGCTGAGTGGTAGCGGAACACTGATAAGCGGTGGATTTTGGAGTTATCATGATAACAATGGTAACTACTCAACAAGTATTAATGCTAATTTAAGTTTTTACTTTTCTTCTGCAGATGCATACTTAGATGGTTCTATTGAACTTCCTAATATTCCCCGAGCGAGTGTTCCTTCTTGGAAAAATGGAAAGAACCGTGTCAAGATGGATGGAACGGATACGATTACGTTAGTTCTTGACAAGAAGGTTCCTGCATATCGACATTCGCTCGTATGGGTGATTGGGAACAGTGGATATAAATGGTTGAATACCAACGATATTGATACGGAATATACTTTTAAACCAACTGAAGAAATGCTGAAATATTCGACTGACGGAAAATATATTTATGGATATTTAGGGGTCGGAACATATGCCAGTGGTGATCAAAATGCAAAGATGATTGGTTCAATGAATATCAGTTTTTTCATAGACCTTCCTGAAGAGAAGTACGGTCCTGTAATTAGTTCGGCAGTTGTAAAGGAAACTGGGAACACAAAGATTCATGAAGACAAAGTATTTAGGTACTTATCAAAAAAGAAGCTTACCATGCAAGCAGAAGTAAGAGGTTTTTCGACTGCGAAAAATGTGTATGTGATGCATAATAAACAGCAATACCCTATGGCGCTTAACAATGATACATATAGTGTTGATTTAGAAGGTATGGTTGATGGTGATGTACAGTTTGTAATAGAGGACAGTAGAGGCTTTAAAACAACGCAAGAATGGCACGGAACGTATGTTCCGTATTTCTATCCGACAATAACGGATTTGGTTACAACTAGAGATAATCCAACATCTAATCATGGATATATGGTTGCAAAAGGTAAATGGTACAATGGGCAGTCAAATAAATTAATTGCAATAACAGAACATTTGCCAAATGAAAGACTGAATACTGATGTGGTTGTAAACTCAAATGATTTCAACATCAATAAAGAGTTTAATGATCTAAATTATCAAAATAAATTTACATTCAAATTAACTATTACAGATTACTATGGACAATCTGTAATAAGAGAATACATTTTACCAGGAAGCCAATGGACAGCTTTATTTGGGAAGTTTACATCTCTTTTTAGAATGATTCACATTAAAAAAACTCCTAATGTACCATGTGGTATTTACAACGAAGGTGATTTATCAACGCTAGGTAGAACATACGCAAAAGGCGGACTTGCAATTGGCGGTGATGATACGTTTATCGTGAAAGAATTTACGGCTGACGTTCAAGCAATAAAAGGGCAACAGGCTGCATATATAAGTGTTCCTTACACTATTCCCGCTGGATATAAATTGCTTTGTTTCTATGACGCACACACTATTACATGGTGTATAACAACAATAAAGAATGTAAGTGCTAATGCAATTATGACACACGTATATAACTGGTCTACGCCAAACGATATAACACCAAAAAGTAAAGTTGTTGTTAGCGGACTGTTTGTTAAGTCTGCATAGAAAGGGAAATAATGCTTATAGATGGTTTAAAATTTACTGAAATCCCAAGTGGCAATAAAAGCGTTGTTACATTTCAACGTAAGGTGTTTGAAAACCTAAAGCCACTAATTGATAGTTTTGAAGTTGGTGTTATACATGAAATAAGTTTTGACGATGAAAACATCACACATAAAATGTACACAGAGCCTATGACGTTTTCTAAAAGCGATGATGGATATACAATCTCATTCATCTTATCTGATGTACCACAAAAAGACATTGATGCTAAAAACTTTAATGATGTGAAGCCATTAGTCAATGATTGCTTACAGACGGCAAGCGTTGAAGTTGTAAAGAAGTACATATCATTTCTGAATGTTTGGGCAGCTGGAACACGGTACAAAAAAGGGCAAAGGGTATCTTATAAAAACGTGCCGTATAGCGTTATATTAGACGTTACAGCAGAGGAAGCGAAAACGCCTGATGTATCAGAAAAACTGTACGAAAACATGCTGAAGAAAAAGCAAGAAATAAAGCCTTGGAATGAGAAAACAACCTATTCAAAAGGTGACTTAGTTATCGCGCGTGGAATTGTATTTATATCCAACATCAATAATAACAAGGGCAATGAGCCAGGCTTTGGCTCAACTTGGGATTATTACAAAGAAAAATAAATGTTGCTATTAAGCGAATGCCGGAAACAGTGTTCGCTTTTTAGATAGAAAGAAAGAGTACAAAGAAAAATGAGAATTTATAACGTACCTGATGTTAGCGAACATCAACCAAATTTTGACTTCACACCATATGCCGGCGGATATGCAATTCTGCGCGCTGGCGTGGCAAGTCGAGAAGACTATTCATTCCGCAGACACGTCGCGGAGTGTCAAAGATTAGGAATTACAATCGGCGTGTACTTCTATTCCTATGCATTAAATACAGCACAGGCAATCGAAGAAGCACAGCGCTTCTTATCCATCATTGATGGCGTTGATATTGGGCTTGGTGTATGGCTAGACATGGAAGATGCTGACTATTACAAAGTAAATAGCGGGGTTGCTATCACGCATGACAATATTGCTCCAATGTCACGTGCATTCTGCGACGTAATTGCTTCTGCTGGATACTACACCGGAATTTATACATCGCTATCTTGGCTTGGATACCTTGCACCTGAATGTGATCCATATGATAAGTGGGTAGCGGCTTGGGGAAACAATGATGGAAGTCATACGGTAGACACTTCCGCATACGGAACAATCCAACAGTACACTTCTAATTATGGAACACTAGACGAAAATGTTATCTTCGTTGATCCATCAATCTATCGTACTGGTGCAACAGCAGATAGACCGGATAACTATGCTCCGGCACCATCTGTTATTGCTCCTGAAGCACCGGACGTATATATCGTACAATCTGGTGATACACTGTCCGGAATTGCGGCGAGATACGGTACGACTTGGCAGGAACTTGCGGCAATCAATCGTTTAAATGATCCTAATATGATTTTCCCAGGACAACAGATTGTAATTAGAGGTTCTGCTAATGCAAGTAATTTCGGCGGTGGTGAAGAGTATTACACGATCCAACCAGGCGACAATCTATCATCAATTGCGGCGAGATACGGTACAACGTGGCAGTGGTTAGCGGAGGTGAATGGTATTAGTGAACCTAATCTGATTTATCCTGGCAACACAATTCGTGTCAGATAGGCGGTGGCTTCATGCAAGAAGGAATCAATCCTGTATACATTAGTCTTCTGATTTCGCTCGTTGGGCTCGTAGCAACAATATGGAGCGTAAACGCATCAATCCATAAAGGTAGTAAAGATCAGGCAGCCGAGCTTGGAAAAATGAATGCAAACATTGCCTTTGTGAAAGAGGGGATAACAGATTTAAAAGCAACTACCAGAGACGTGAGCAATCGTGTCATGTCTCTGGAAAATCGTTTAGCACAGACAGAAACATCGGTAACATTTCTAAGCGATAGAATTAGACAAATTGAAGAAAGAAGGGATAATAAATGAAAGACAAACAATATTGGGTAAAATGGGGAAAGGCAGCATGCAGACGTGCTCTGAAAACAGCAGCACAGACATTTGTCGCAACGATTGGAACAACAGCAACAATCGGAGCGGTTGATTGGAAACTAGTATGTTCTACATCTGCGCTAGCTGCAATTTTATCAATTGGTACTTCTCTAGCTGGTCTACCAGAAGTAGAACCTAACGATGCTACTGAAGAAGATTTGAAGTAATTTGAAAGCCTACTCTCATTGCGAGGGTAGGCTATTTTTATATGCTTGCATGCGTAATTTTGTGGTCAACTTTTTGGTCAACTTTTTTAAAAAAACGTGGTATGTCGATGCACGAATATGCAGTAAAATAGCAGTATTAACATAGCCTGTCGCATCAAAAAACATCCTCAATCTTTTCCCTGTTCCTGCGCCATAGATATTTTAAAAAACTCGCTTAAATAGCGGGTTTTATTATGTAGTGGTCAATAATTGGTCAACTATTGAAATAGAATAAATACAGAGTAGGGAATACTCTGTATTTAAATTTGTTATTTATTGTTGTTTTGCTCGCCTTGGTTAGGGAGAGTTTGTTGGTTGTTATTTTGGGATTGTGCTGTATCTAATGTGCCTGTAAGAGTAACTGTCACTTGAATCTGGTTACCACCTCTATCAATTGTTAAATCAATTGTATCACCAGGTTTCTTTGTCTTTAGAATTGTGGATAAATCTGGATAGCTTGAAACTTCCTTGCCATCTGCACCTACAATCTTATCATAAGCCTTTAAGCCAGCAGCTTGTGCACCACTACCATCGATAACATTTGTAACATATACACCTGGAGTGTAGTTACCTTGTTGAGTTGTAAGAGTCTGTAAGTAAACACCCAATGTTGCACGGTCTGTAACTTTACCATTCTTAATTAACTGTTCTGCAACCTCCATTGCGTCATTTACTGGGATTGCAAAGCCGATACCTTCGATTGTTGCACCAGATGAAGATTTACCAGAGTCTTTAGATTGTACGATACCAATCAAATTACCGTTACCATCAAATAATCCACCACCTGAGTTACCAGAGTTGATTGTAGCATTTGTTTGGATAAGCTTCATAGATTCGTTGTTAACAACAAGTTCACGAGATGTTGCGGAAATGATACCATCTGTAACAGTTCCACCAAGTGTACCTAATGGGTTACCAATTGCGATGGCCGTATCACCTACAGAAATCTTGGATGAATCACCAAGTGTAGCAGGTGTTAGGTCATTTGCGTCAACCTTTAATACTGCAATATCACTCTTCGCATCTGTACCAACAAGTTTTGCGTCATACTCTGTTCCATCACTAGTCTTGACTGTAATCTTTTGGGCACCGTCAATTACGTGGTTGTTTGTAACGATATAACCATCTTTACTGATGATGACACCAGAACCAGCAGCGTTTGTTGTGTATGTTCCACCGAACATGCCGTATGATTGTTGTGTGATTTCTGTTTGAATTTCTACTGTAGAAGGGGCTGCTTTTGCGGCAGCTTCTGCAACTGTTAAACCGGAGCCATCTTTTTCGTTAGAAACGGAAGTTGTTTTACTGCTACCGGATTCTGTTGTTTGATAAACCACTGTTTTACCAGTATTTCCAATTTGTGCTGAATATAGCCAAGCACCACCAAATCCACACAGTACTGCGAGTGCACCTTTACCGACAGTCGCAATGACTTTTGAACCGAATATATTCTGCTTTTTGGTTGGTGTTGTTATAACAGTATGGTTAACTGTTTCTACTTTTGCTTGTTCGCTAGATTCTTTAGCATCTACATTAGCTGCTTGTTGAGTGGCTTCTGTATGTTGTTCTTCAACAGTTTCTGTTTTGTTTTCAACTGTTTCAGATTGATTTGATTCATTAATTTCGTTGTTTGTTTCATTTAAGTTATCTGACATATTTCAATCCTCCTTGTTACTACGTCTATTATCTTAGAGCACAAATGTGAAGAGAGTGTGAATGATAATCGAATTTCATGTGCAATTTCATAGAATATATACAAATAAAAAGGATAGATTCCGTAGAATTCTAGCAATTTTAGAATTTAATTATCGACTCTTACGCAGTGTCATACCAAAGACACCACCAATAATGCCACCGATAATGTGAGTTAACTGTGATACGTTATCGATATTGAATACACCTTCGTAAATCTGGGTTCCGATATATAGTACAGCAACGATAATGAATGTAAGTGGGATACCTTCTTTAGAACCTGTTACTGCTGATAATAGAATGAAGGCAAATACAACGCCACTAGCGCCCAATAACATTGTGTTTGGAGCGATGATGATATGTGCGATGCCTGTTACAAGAGCGACCACCAAGATGATAACAAGTAAACGGTTGCTACCATATTTCTCTTCTAGCATTGGACCGACCAGTAAGAATAACAACATGTTATTCATGTAGTGTGATAGGTCAGCGTGTCCTAATACGTGTGTGAATAAACGTAGATAGAATAGGGGATTGAGTAATGAGCCTCCATATACAGAGAATATGAGATAGTTTGTAGTACCGTTTGTTATAGTGTTGAGTCCTAATGCGATTAAGCTAATTAGGGCAAACGATAAGATGACGGGTGAATTCCAAGTTATTTTTTTCATATATGACTCCTTAAAATCTTCTCTATTATAATACGTTATAGTTTGATTTCATCTTGAGATAAATGATAGTTTTCCAAAAATGGATTTACTAGTCTTATCCACTCTAAAGGTAAATAGATAGAAAGATATCCATGATTACAACCCTTTGCTTCATACAGAGTGCAATTTGGATGCATCTGTTTAAAGTGCTTTGCGGATTCCTTCACACAACGCATTTCTTTTTCACCATAAATATATAAAACCTCGGCATTGCTTTTGGAGATAGAGCGTTTTAGTGTATATTCTCCCATATATGTTTGGTAGATAGTTACCAGTGTTTTAATAGGGAGCCTTGGCATATCTTCCATATAATAGTTATCAAGTACTTCTGGAAATGCCATGTTAGGATATATTTTTTTCATCAAGCTTAACTGCATCTTGCATATGGATTTGTTAAGCATGAGTTTGCCAAATACTTTTATAACTCCTACACAAATTTTAGCTAATTTAGGTTGAGGAATACAGATACTTCCATCGATAATCGCTTTTTGGGCAA
Source organism: Solobacterium moorei (assembly GCF_036323475.1). Lineage (GTDB taxonomy): Bacteria > Bacillota_I > Bacilli_A > Erysipelotrichales > Erysipelotrichaceae > Bulleidia > Bulleidia moorei. The sequence continues at coordinate 1,885,259 of NZ_AP028934.1, read as the reverse complement.
TATTACGATCTAGTGATAATAATTCGATAACGATTTGACCACCCAAAGATACGCCACCTAGTGCAAATACCTTTCCGCCACAATTACTTTTTATGTACTCTAAAATCTTTTGTGCGGAAGCTTCAGTTGAAATATATTCTTTTTGGTATTCTTCACCATGTCCATCAAGCGTTGGTAAAATAACGTGATATTTTTCAGATAACACTTGTGCTTGTCGAAGATAATTCCACCATGAATTACCACCACCGTGTATTAATATAATATGTGGTAAACATTTATCACCAAATTCATGAAAGATCATAGTTCAATTCCTCTATCACTTCTGATTTACTGCAATGGATATGTATAATATTTAAATATTTGATTTTCTGTTTGTCAAATCTCACTGCGCATCATTCTTTCTTTGAATATGATGTAATCTAGTGAATGATAGCGAAAAAAAGGGTATAATTACTAAGAATGTAAAGGAGTACATCATGTCAGATAAGAAAGCAAAAATCCAGCAGGGAACGATTGCCCCTGTTACGAATCCAGAAGTAAAGAAAGCAATCAATGATTTAAAACTCGGAAGTACCCCTGAAAGACAAGAAGCATTATCAAATGCATTAAAGAAAGCGAGATTACTAGCACCTTGTAATTTTGATGTAGAACTAAAGCCAGATCATAATGGTGTTTTACCAACTGTAAATCCTTCACAGATTAAGTTCTTCCTCATTAATACAAATGATGGGAAAGCTTTCTTCCCTGCATTTACGGATGTTGAAGAATCCACAAAATTTAAGGTGGCTGGTGAGAAGGATGATACACCAAAGAATATCGTAAGAACAATTCAAGAATACGATGCGTTATTATCCGATCCAAACACAAAGATTCAAGGTGTTATCATCAACCCAGGAACAGATAATATCGTTATTCCTAAGCCACTTATTGCAATCCTTGCAGGTAGAGAAAGACCAAAGCCTGTACAGCCAACAGCACCGATGAATGTGACATATTCTGAACCAAATGTTTATCCAACACGTTTGGTAAATGCTGTATATGACTATTGTGAAACAAATAATGCGATTAGCAGAGTTTGGTTAAAGGCAAAACTCTATGGTCCAGCGATGGCATTCTTCTTGGTTGTGGAAGCTGAAAAGCCAGAACAGGATATCTTAACAAAGATTCATGATGCGGCTGTGCCACATGCAAAGGATTTACCGGTAGAAGTTGTATTCATCAACGATGAACTACGTAAGAATGTTATCAAAGAGGCGGTTGCGATGTATGATCGTAACATCAGTTTCTAATGGATATTAAAATATTAACAGCAGCAGAACTCGATGAAGCGATAAGTCTTGCGAAAGAAGTGATTCTTTCTGAGACAGATGTTTCATGGAGTAAAGAAGCTGCGAAGAGTATTAGTGAATTTATGGCAGAGCGCCTGAAACAATTCACAGTTTATGGCTTATACGAAGAAAGATTAGAAAGCATCCTGGCTTATGATCCAGAAAAGATGCATATCATTCTGTTACTAACAAAACAGGACTCGCGTAAGAAGGGATATGCAACTGCACTGCTAAATCATTTGAAAGAAGAGGCAGATAAGAATCGTCTTTCAAAAATTACCGCTAACGTTGTGGATTCAGCAGCAGACTTCTATCATCACTATGGATTTGAGGATGCTGGAACATCTACAGAAGCCGGTGGAATGAACTACACGCCGATGGAATATCTTGTGGGTAGAGAATGGTTGGGTAAAACTGTAACAGTTATTATCGATCACACATACGGAAGCTTCCATCCACATATCGCTGATTTAACATATCCAGTAAATACAGGCTATGTTGAAGAACTATTCCAAAAGAGCGGAGAGTTCCAAGATGCTTATGTCATTGGCCCAAAAGAGCCTTTAGATACATTCAAGGGAGTTGTAAGTGGTATTATCTACCATAAAGATGACCATCGTTCTTATTTCATCGTCACTCGTGTTACAGAAAAAATAGATAAAAACGAAATCATTCAAGATGTTGGTTTTGAACAACAGTTCTATGAAACAAGAATCCTATGGAAATAACAAAACAACAGTTTGCAAAACATCTTCTGATTGAAGTTGTAGGGTTGATTCTTGTAGCGATAGGTGCTGCTGGAATTATGAAGGTCGCATTAGGGACAGGTGCTTATGATGCTTTAGCACTTAGTATCAGTTCAATCACCGCTATTGAAGTAGGGACAGTTGGATTAATTGGTAACTGCATCTGTATTGCTATACAAATACTAATGTTACGAAAGAAATATCGTCTGATGTTTCTGTTACAGATTCCAGTATCGTTACTAATGGGGGGTACAATTAACTATTTCTATTACATCGTATTTGCAGGAATGAATTCAGATTTCTATATTGTGCGCTTAGTTTTATTAATGGTATTTATCGTCATCTGTACTTTTGGAGATGCGATGATGACTGCAAGTGGGATGATAGGACTTGCAGTTGAAAGTACATGTGTACTTTTCGCAAAGAAATTTCAAATGGAGTTCGGCAAAGTAAGACAGCTAGCGGATGTAGTCTTTATCATATTGTTATTTATTTGTTGGTTTTTCTTCCATGCATTATTTCCAATACGAGAAGGAACAATCATCCTAGCATTTACATTTGGACCGTTACTAGGATACTTTACAAAGAAACTCCAGCCACGTATTCATAAATGGGTATATCAAACAACGAACTAACTCAGCCAAAATTGGTTGGGTTTTTCTTTTTGCACCTATTGACGAAAATACACTAACTGTATATATACAGTTAGGTTGGAGGTTGATAATTATGAAACTAATTATTGACAACAGGAGTGGACAACCGATTTACGACCAGATTTATAATCAATTACGAGATCAAATCATTAATGGTACCTTAGCAGAAGATGAAAGTTTACCATCTATTCGCACACTTGCTAAAGATCTACGTATCAGTGTCATTACCACAAAACGTTCATATGAAGAACTGGAGCGAGAAGGTTATATCTATACGATTCCAGGCAAAGGAAGTTTTGTGGCAGGAAAGAATGTCCAACTCATTCAAGAACAAAATCTTCGCATCATTGAAGAACATCTAGCAGAAATTAAAAAGCTATCCACTTCTTGTAATCTAACACAAGAGGAAGTAACCAAAATGATGAAAGTCATTTGGGATGAAAATGAATAATTGGGGGAAAATTTTTATGAATGCAATTGAAGTAAAAGATATTACGAAAAAGTATGATAACTTTCGCTTGAATCATGTATCTTTACAGATTCCAGAAGGATCGATCTATGGTTTGATTGGTGAAAATGGTGCAGGTAAAACAACACTTATCAACTGTATCCTAGGACTTGTACAACCAAACTATGGAGATGTTGAAGTATTAGGTAGTAATAATTTTATCAATGAAGTAGAACTCAAAGATCAGCTAGGTTTTGTAATCAATGATATGGGTATTCCTAATATCCTAACAGTAGATAAAATTGAAGAAGTCTTTAGTAAAATCTATAAACATTGGAATCATGAACAATTTGTAAAACTATTGAAACAGTTTGAAATTGATATAGATGAAAAGTACGAAACACTATCGTTAGGTAACAAAATGCGGATCGCAATTGCGATTGCGTTAAGTCACAACGCAAAACTCTTAGTATTAGATGAACCAATGAATGCATTAGATCCTGCGATTCGTGCAGAAGTCGTAGACCTTCTCATTGAATATACACGTCAAGAAGATCATACAATTCTTATTTCTTCCCACATCGTTACAGATCTTGAAAAGATGTGTGATTACATTGGATTCATGCATGCAGGTGAACTAATAATTAATGATGAAAAAGATAACATCCTATCTAGCTACGGAATATTGAACTTGGCACCAGAAGAAATTACAACTATTCCTGAAGGCGCAATTGTCGCAAAGAAAGAAACACCATACCAGGTAAAGATTCTAATTGATCGTAAACACGCTTCAAATCTAGAAGGTCTACAGCCAGCTACGTTAGAAGAAATTTTCGTTGGTATCGTAAAAGGTATTATTTAAAAATCATATAATATTAGAAAGGAATTTCTAAGCATATGAAAGCACTGTTGATAGCTGAGTATGAAAGACTTGTTAAAAATAAGAGATACATAGCATATATCATATATCTATTACTTTGTGTTATTAATGGGGTTTACGCGAGTAAAAGTTTGAATCCTCAGGATAAATTCCCATATTTGATATGCATATTTTTGTTTATTTCTGATTTTGGAAAAGGAAATTTGATCAATTCACAGAATATTAGATTATTACCAGTTAAACCACAATCCTATGTGAGACTTTTATTCCTGGAAGTAGGAATATATAATCTTATTATTATTCTAGGTTGGTTTATCTATTGCACAGTTCTTGGAAGATTAATTTTTCCAGATTTGATAGAGACTGGTTTTTTAATCTTTTTAGAAAGTTTGTTCATTCCGGCCGTATTACCGAAGAAAAAGATGACCCAACCTTATTTTGAGCATACGTTAATGGTAGGACTTCTTACGTGCTTTTATTATGGAGTTATCCTAACTCAAACAACACTGGATAAGAATATCGGTTTTCTGTTCTTTATTGCTATCTTATTTGTAATGACATACTTTTCTTCCATTCGTATTCTCAAAGAAAAAGATGATTTTTAACGAAGTGAACTCATCAATTGTAAAGGGATGTTAAGAATATGAAAGCACTATTAATAGCTGAGTATGAAAGGTTTATTAAAAGAAAGAAATATTTAACGCCTATCCTATATTTGGTGTTATGCATTATGGGCGCTCTTAGGGCTCGGACAGACGCCGTATATATTCAAACATTTCCTAGTTTCCTCTATTTTACATTTTTTGCGCAAGACTTTGTTGATGGAAACTTAGTAAATGCAGATATTATGCGCTTACTGCCTGTTAAGCCACAATCACGTGTAAATATTCTGTTTTTTGAAACAGGGATTTATAATCTTGTGCTGGTTCTAGGTTGGGTTATATATTGTGTAATCTTAGGGAGAATAATTACTCCAAGTCTAGTCCCAATTGGAATTATTCTCGTACTTGAAAGTATCGTAACACCTGCTATATTACCAAAGCAAAAATTGAAACAAAGTTATTTTGAACATATTGGAATGGTAGTAATTCTTGTGTGTTTCTATTGGGGTATTATTACTCAAACAACATTAGATAAAGGAATTTGCTTTCTATTCTTTGCGAGTTTATTGATTGTATTGACATATTTTTCTTCGATTCGAATATTAAAAACCAAAAATAATTTTTAACAAAGTAGAATAATCTATTTTAGGAAGGAATTTCTAAGAGTATGAAAGCACTGTTAATATTAGAATTTGAGATGTTCATAAAAAAGAAACAATATATTTTCCCGATTGCATACTTAATATTTTCGATTGCTTATGTGTTATATATGATGAAAGTTAGATTCTCACATGATGTCTTTTATATGATTTTCTTTACAAGTCAACTCATTAACGCTTTTGCAAGATGCGAACAGCCAATGAAAGGTAATGCCATTAAATTATTTCCAATTAGAGCAAAAACAAGGGTAAATACACTATTTGTAGAAATTCTAATACTTAATTTCATCATTCTACTTGGATTTTTAATTAATTATTTTTCATTTCATGAAATAAATAATATGTGGTTTGTATTAAATATTATAGTGTTAAATGAGGCTATTGTAATTCCGGCCATTTTGCCAGTCGAGATATGGCATCGGAATTATTTCCAACATTTGGGCATTTTGCTAGTTGTGATTGGTGTTGCTGCACTTGTTTATACAAAAACAAATATTCATCCTATCATTCAGTTTTTGGGTTATGCATCTATTCTCTATGCACTAGCTTATATTTCATCCATTCGTATCTTAACTAATAAAGATTGGTAGAAGGGGGGTCTTTATGCAAGGTATATATGCATTGTATCGACATCGCTTATTTAACTTCTATAATGTTGCAGTGAATTGTGTAATAATATTTTTCTATCTTTCTCTCATGCGTATACCTAGTAGTATTGTTAGAGAATACATTGGAACAATATTCTTCTTCATATTCCAGGTACAAATTATCAGTGTTTTGATTGATGAGAATTGGAATCCAATTCTTCAAATATTACCAGTTCGAAAGAGTGATTACTTTGTTGCGTACGTGAGAGTTATGTTAATACAATTCCTTATATATTTAGCTTGTACGATATGGTTTGATACGATGATTACAAAACTGTTCTTATTATTTGTTGTTACACCAGTAGCTTGTTTATATTACTGCTTGCGTAATTTTAAAAATATGACGGTAGTAAAATCAAATAATATGTATATTAGATATATTGGATTCGTCATATTTACAGTATTGTTTGTATGGATTAGAAATCAGCTTGAATTGAGTAAATCTGTAATCGTATATGGAAATTTAATTTGTTTTGGAATTATTGTCATTCTTATGCTTGCATGTATGTATGAAATTCGAAAAGGGGAATCGATATGAAGAAATTATCATTTTATCAGGCGTATATTTTAATTGGATTGATAGGTTTTGCAATTGGTGTTCCGTGCTTGTATTACTTTCTTGGAGCAGAGCGTAGTTATAGTATCTTGATAGATTTATTTCCATACGGAACAGGATATGTAGCTGGATTATTGTATCAAATGCAGTTAGATTTAAAGAATATTTCACTTTATCCACTTTCTATTAAGGAGAAGATATTACCACGCATCAAGCGTATCCTATTGGCATTGCTTGGTAGTAATATACTGTATTCATTATTTTCTAACTTTCTTCATCGTTTTAATCCTATTGACTTAGAAAACCTTTTAGTATCATTGTTGATATTATTTGTGTTAGAAGAAACATTTTTATATCAAATTGAAAATTATAAACTATCATTGGTTTTGGGTATCTTATTCTCTGCGGTTGTCATTGGCTTAAGAGTAGTGATACCTGACATATTACAGCTTTTAATTATTTCTCTATTTATAACTGTTTTCTGTATCTTCTGGATGTATCATCAAAGTACCAGAAGAAAATCATGAGTGAAAGCTCCGCAAGGAGCTTTTTCTTTCTGAATGAAGTAATTACAAGTATAATATTGAGTAGATAAAGGGGGTTTCTATGGATTTATTTGGGTATGCAAGCGAAGAGACAAAGAAAAATGAAGAGCCTTTAGCGGCACGTATGAGACCTTCTACGTTAGAGGAAGTTGTTGGGCAGGAACATATCATTGGCAAGGATAAATTGTTATATCGTGCAATCAAAGCGGATAAGCTTGGTTCTTTGATATTCTATGGCCCTCCAGGAACTGGTAAGACTACACTCGCACAAGTGATTGCGAATAGTACCTCTGCTGATTTTCAACAAGTCAATGCAACGATTGCGGGTAAGAAAGATCTTGAACAGGTAATTAAACATGCGATGGATTTGATGTCGATGTATCAGAAGAAAACAATTTTATTTATCGATGAGATTCATCGATTTAATAAAGGACAACAGGATTATCTACTACCATATGTTGAAGATGGCACTATTATCTTGATTGGTGCGACTACAGAGAATCCGTACTTCGAGGTTAATCAAGCGTTGATTTCGCGTTCTCGTATATTCCAGTTAAAGTCATTAACGAAAGAGAATATTGTGACTCTTTTAAAGCGTGCTGCTGAAGACGCAATCAAGGGCATTGGTAAAGACAATGTCATATTAGAGGATGAAGCTGCAGAGTTTTTAGCTGAAATCTGTGATGGGGATGCACGTGCCGCGTTGAATGCGCTAGAACTTGCAGATCTTACAACGGACCATAGTGATGATGGCTATATTCACATTACCTTGTCAGTTGTGGAGGAATGTATTCAAAAGAGGGCAATCCGTTATGATAAGGATGGTGATAACCATTATGATACGATTTCTGCGTTTATTAAATCGATGCGTGGTTCTGACCCGGATGCGACGCTATACTACCTTGCACGCATGTTGACGGCGGGAGAGGATGTTCGTTTTATCTCTCGGAGAATTATGATTGCGGCTGCGGAGGAATGTGGTAATGCAGATCCTAGAGCGTTACAAATTGCAGTCGATGCGGCGTTAGCGGTTGAACGAGTTGGAATGCCAGAAGGAGCCATCATACTTGCAAATGCGGCTACATATGTTGCTAATGCGCCAAAGTCTAATGCATCATCTAATGGTATTTTTATGGCAATGGATCTAGTTGAAAAAACAGGTAATCTTCCGATTCCATCTTATCTTAAGGATGCTCATTACGCAGGTTCAGAGAAGTTAGGTAATGGTGCTGGCTATCAATATGCGCATGATTATCCAAATCACTATGTGAAACAGCAGTATCTACCAGATGCGATCAAGAATGAAAGACTATATCACTTCTCTGATGTAGCTTATGAAGCTAAACTCCAACAGTACTTTAATTCAATTGGTAAGACAGATTATCAAAAGGAGAAAAAATAATGCAGGGGAAATACAAAGTGATTACGCTTTGCGGTAGTACACGCTTTAAGGATGAATTTATGAAAGCGCAAAAAGACTTGACGCTTGCTGGAAATATTGTAATTAGCGTTGGATTATTCGGACATAGTGGTGATAACGAAGTCTGGGAGAACATGGATGAAGGCACTCTAACGAAGACAAAAGAGATGTTGGATAATATGCATAAACGTAAAATTGATATGGCTGATGAAATTTTTGTTATCAATGTTGATGGCTATATCGGTTCTAGTACAAAGTCGGAAATTGAGTACGCAAAGGCAAGTGGAAAAGTAGTTCGTTTTCTTGAAACAATGGAATAAAATATCTGAGTGCTAAATATTAGCACTCTTTATTATTAAGTGCTAAAATACTCCTATACTCACAAGGAGGTATACAACAATGGCAATTATCGTTCCTATCTATAACACGGTATTATTACCAGACACAAATATTTATCTGACCAGTGATAGTTATAAAAATGCGACTGGACAGGAACCTGCTGTAGGTGATCGTATTATCTTTGCGATTGAAAAGAAGGCATTATCTACAGATGAATTTCGTCCTGAAAATTTTTATCCATTAAGTGTATCAGGAACTATTACGGAAGTTAGTAATAGTGGTTTTGTGGTAATCAAGACAGAATCACGTATCAATATTGAAGATATCGTTGTACATAGTGATAAAACCTTAGAAGTTTTATCTATCATCCGTAAACCGATGACAAATGATTTAGATCCAATCGATGAAAAGAAGCGGGTTGAACAACTTAAGAGTGCACTTGTGAAGGCAACTGCGAATTATCAATGGGCATTAGGTGCACGCAACTTCATCTCTCAATTAAAGGGAATGGAGGATATCATCAGTGCCATGGCACAATGGTTAAATATCACGGATGAAGAAAAGTATGCATTACTAGAAGAAAATCTTCGCTCCAATCTTTTAAATAAGATTGAGCAGTATATCTATGAATATACAGAGATGACGGATGTAACTAACGAAGCTTCCGCTGCACAAGAAAATGACAATAAGAAAGCCTATCGTGAGATGGCCATCAAGAAACAAATCGAATATCTTCAAAAGGAACTGGATGACATGCATCCAGAGAATGTTACGGATATTCGTAAGATGGAGATGAAGATCCAATCTTCTGGCATGAATGAAACTGCACGTCGTGAAGCGGATAAGGTTTTAAGCCGTCTAAAACAAGAAGGCAGTAACTCTCCAGAGTATGGTAATCTTTACAACTATCTAGATTTTTTAACAAGTATCAGTTGGAAGAAAGAACGCACAAAGAAGATTGACTTTCAAGCTGCGGAAAAGATTTTGGATGAAGACCACTATGGTCTAAAGAAAGTGAAAGAGCGTATCTTACAACAGATTGCGGTAATGGATCTTAATAAGCGTCAATTGGGTTCGATTCTCTTATTTGTCGGTGCTCCAGGTACGGGTAAGACAAGTATTGGTCGCTCCATCGCAAATGCGCTCAAACGTAAATATGTACGTGTTGCGCTGGGTGGAGTACGTGATGAAGCAGATATTCGTGGTCATCGTCGTACCTATATCGGTGCAATGCCAGGAAGAATTATGGATGGTATTCAGAAAGCTGGCACATCAAATCCGGTAATGGTACTCGATGAAATTGATAAGTTGAGTATGTCTTACAATGGTGATCCTGCAAGTGCACTTTTAGAAGTGCTTGATCCTGAACAAAACAATACCTTTACGGATCATTACATGAATGTTCCATATGATCTTTCTGATGTACTCTTTATCTGTACGGCAAATACATTGGATTCTATCCCTGAACCTTTACTGAACCGTATGGAAGTAATTGACTTTCAAGGTTACACAGCAAGTGAAAAGTTCCAGATTGCCCAACGACATTTAATTCCTAAAGCAGTTGAGAAAATGGGCATTCCAAGTGAACAGTTAGAGTTTAGTGAAGATGCGGTACGTTCTATTATTGTGGACTATACGATGGAGGGTGGTGTACGTGGACTCAAAAAGAGAATTGATTCCGTATGCCGTGCTATCGCCGTGAAACTTGCAAGAGGTCATCAAGAAAAGATTGTGATTCAAGCAAGTGATTTACCAACACTGCTAGATATGAAACCACTTCACCATGAAAAACTCACAGTTCAAAAGAATCCTGGTATCGTAACTAGTCTTGCATGGACTGCAAGTGGTGGTGAAATTCTCTTTATCGAAACCCTACTAACAAAGGGCAGTGGACAGTTAATTGTGACTGGACAGCTTGGGGATGTGATGAAGGAATCTGTACGCATTGCATTATCTCTTGTGAAATCGAAATTCCCAGAAGCAGATAAGATTCTAAAGACACATGATGTTCATATCCATGTTCCACAAGGTGCTGTTAAAAAAGATGGACCTTCTGCAGGTATCACTTTAACAACTGCTTTAGCTTCATTGATTACCAAGAAGAAGGTTTCCCCATTAATTGCGATGACAGGGGAAGTATCCTTACGTGGTGGTGTGATGCCAATTGGTGGTTTGCCTGAAAAGTTGATGGCAGCTGCTAGGGCTGGTGTAAAGACGGTTTACATTCCAAAAGAGAATGAAGATGACTTAAAGGATATCGCACCAGAAGTGAAAGAGAAGTTAACAATTATTCCAGTTGAACAGGTGGATGAAGTCTTGAAGGCAGTTGGTATTCTGGCAAAAACAACAAGAAAACCAAAGCAGAAACAAGCATAATCACTTTGTGGTTTGTTACAAAAGTCGGTGAATTGTACCGACTTTTTTCTGTTTGCGTGAAACATTTGTGAATTGCTTTGCGTAGAAAGAAATGAATATTTATAATGCATGTAGCTTAAAAAGCAGGAGGTCGCGATGAAGTATAGAATTGTATCAGATTCATCTTCAAACGTTTTTCACATTGAAGATATTGACTATAGAACGGTTCCTCTAAAAGTTATTATGAATGAGGGAGAGTTCTTTGATGATGAACGCACGAATGTTGAGCGTTTCTTATCCGTACTCAAACATACGAAGGGAAAAACATCCACTTCATGTCCAAATGCCTATGAGTGGGCAAGTTCATTTGATGGTGCCGATACGATTTTTGCGGTAACAGTTACGGGCGGATTATCCGGATGTTATTCGGTAGCGATGCAGGGTAGATCACTCTTCTTGGAGGAACATCCAGAAGCCAATATCTACGTCATTGACTCATTATCTGTAGGACCAGAAATTCTATTAATTATTGAAAAGTTAAAGGAATTAATTGCACGGGGATTAAGCTTTAGTGAAATCTGTGATGCGATTAATGAGTATAAGAAACATACACACTTATTGTTTAATATCGCAAACTTAGACAATTTAGCTCGTAATGGTCGTGTGAGTCCAGCAATTGCGAAGTTATCTGGTTTATTGGGTATTCGTTGTGTTGGTAAGGCATCTGACCAAGGTACACTTGAAATTTTACATAAGTGTCGTGGTGAAAAGAAGGCCACAAGTAAAATCGTAGAAGAGATGATTGCACACCGCTATAACGGAAAGAAAGTTCATATTGCACACTGCAATAATGAATCGATGGCAAATGATATTAAGAATTTAATTCTACAATCTTTCCCAGAGGCTAAGGTTGATATTATTCCATGTACCATTGTGTGTGCCTACTATGTATCTGATCAAGGTCTGATTGTAGGATTTGAAGATAGTGATTGTTAAAAAGAAAGGCTATATTAGCAAATTGGTGAGATGTAGCAATTCAATAAATGAATACATCTTCTGATTTCATATCTACAATACGGAAGAAGTCAGTTATCTGATGCATTCTTTTCTTGATGGATAGAAGGATCTCCTGAACATCACATCCACTGTATTCTCTAACAAGAACAAATAGTGCTGCATATCTGTTCAGATATTTACTGGCAACACCTCCATACTTCTTGTACCACTTTTTTATCAGTGAATGAAGCGCATTTACGTTATTCAAATGATCAATGGATGTATAACATGTATGATCTTTCATGATTCTCTTTTCACAGTGCTTCTCTTCTAAAAGACAACTATATGCTGCTTTGCCATCAAGCCACGCCATACTGTGCTCCCCAATATTGTCTGCAAGCTTCATTATGTCTCTACTGGTTGGAGTAGCAGTATTCGTAGCTTTTAAAACAGCAGTGCCGTTTCTCTGCACTGCTGTTGGTAAACATATTTGTTCGTTAGATAATCCACGCTTTGAAGCTGAGCCACCACGTTTTCTAGGTTCAACACCTGCTATCTTTTCGCCTTTATGAGAATTGAGAAGATACTTTTCATCTAACTCAATCTCTCCGGATACTACTGTAGTATTCAGAAGTTCTTCAAACATGTGAAGTAGTTTCATTCTCATACGCCATACAGTATATGTACTGATATCCAGCGTAGCTGCTGTTTTTTCTATAGGAACCTGTGCAAATGTATCTGTGATTAACAGATCCCATTTAGATTCATCCTGATGTGAATAATGTGTAAGCTGGCCATAATCAATAGTAAAGCGTTTATGACAGCTACTGCATTGAAGCATTGGTTTACCACTATTTGCCTTTCCGCCTTTTGTAAAACGAGAATTAACAGAGCCACATTTAGGACACACTTTAATACAGTAGTTTCTGGATTCTTTCTTTGCATTTACCAGGTCAATCAGCTCTCTGTCGATTTTATCTTTAGCAAATTGATCTAAGGAATTGTAATGTTCAATAATTTCTAAGTCTTTCATAATAGTCTCCTTGAGTTCACTATTATGATAATGAGTCACAACTCATTTACTGTACACGTATATGTACAGTAAATGAACTTATTCACCGTTTTGCTAATATAGCCAAAAGAAAAGCCGTAATCTTAGCTGATTGCAGCATTTTATTACTTCTTCTTATATAATTCTGGGAATAAGAATTCCAACATGATAGGGAAAATACTTTCCCAAGATTCTTCACTATGTGTACCATTTACTACAAGATTTGGATAAGTAACGCAACCACCTTGGGTAAAGAGATGATTGATATTTAATAACATATCTAACTCTCTTACAAGGCCTTTCTTTGTGCGTTCTTCATCTGATCCAAAATCTAGATAAACACGAGTTTCTTTAAATTTCTTCTTTTGAATGTGATTACATAACACATGATAGTTGAAGATGTTGGCAGGGGATACACAACCTGCTTTTGAGAAATAATCGTTATATTCACTGATCATAAACTCAGACATAATTCCACCCATGGAAGAACCAGCGATACCTACGTGCTTACGATCTGTATGAATTCGATAACGTTTTTGACAATATGGTAAGAGTGTTTCGATAAACCACTTACCAGTAATCTGCCCGCAGGATTGAATTTGAATTCCTGCGAAAGTCTTTTCTGCGGTAAATGGGCAGTATTCATCCAAGCGCTCATCACCGATGTGATTACAATCTTGACCGATGACGACGATATCTAACTTCTGTTTGTCTAAGTACTTTTTGATACCCCAACATTTACCATAGGTAGCTGTTTTATTGTAGAAGAGGTTATGTCCATCAAACATGTATAAAACAGGATACTTCTTTTTACTTGTAGCGTAACTATCTGGTAGATATACCCAGACTTTGCGAGGACTTTGGTGTAAAGGTTCGATTGGTAGTGCGAATTTTTCTATTTTTCCCATAGTGATTTACCCATCCATTTGATTTTACTCTCTGTACCGTTTTGGATACGCTCGATATTTGCACGGTGACGATATACCACAAACAACCATAATACTAAGATTGAAAGTGTAATTGATGGTGGATTTCCAATGAAAAAACTGATGAGAATACCAGAACCCAAACCAATCATGCTGGATAAGGAAACCATACGACAAAGATAGAGACTTACCAAAAATACGAGCAGTGGTAAGAAAAATTGTAAGAAGTATTGGTGATTGATAAATGTAGCGATACCTAGGAAGAAACCGAAGGAAGTCGCAACTGCCTTACCACCCTTAAACTGTGCGAATATAGGGAAACAATGACCAATACAACAAGCAAGTCCAGCATAGATCATGGCATCCTTTGCAATGTAGCTAGCTAGTAGCATTGAAAAGAACGCTTTGAGTGCATCTAGGATAATGACAGTGATACCGACTTTCTTACCTAATACACGACCTGCATTAGTGCCACCAAGGTTGCCTGAACCTTCTGTACGGATATCCTTGTGGAAGAATACTTTTCCAATGACTAGTGACCATGGAATAGATCCAAATAAATAACTTAATATAATAACGCTAATGAAATTTAGCATAGAATAAATCCCCCTGTTGATATATTACCACATCAGTATTTTAGAGATAAAATTAAATTGATTTAAAACCACTTGGTTGTGACAAAATTAAGTAAAATGAACGTGTAGTTTGTCGTTAGACAAGGATATTAAAGTGGCCTAATTATGATATAATACATAGGTTATTAGGAGTTTTTGCATGGCGAATAGATATGATGATAACAGTATACAAATTTTAGAAGGTTTAGAGGCAGTCAGAAAGCGTCCTGGCATGTATATCGGCTCTACTGATACGAGAGGATTACACCACCTGATTTGGGAAATCGTTGATAATTCCATCGATGAAGCGTTAAACGGTTATGGTAAGAAAATCCAAATCACTTTAGAGGCAGATGGTAGTGTCACAGTTCAGGATGAAGGTCGTGGTATGCCTATCGGTCAACATGCCAGCGGTGTGAATACATTACAGGTTATTTTTACTGTGCTCCACGCTGGTGGTAAGTTCTCTAGTGAAGGTGGTTATAAGACAGCGGGTGGTTTACATGGTGTAGGTGCATCTGTCGTAAATGCATTAAGTGAATGGCTGACCGTAGAGGTTGCACATGATGGTGAACTCGTCCGTATGGAATTTGCGGATGGTGGTAAGAAGATTGGTAAATTAGAACATTTAGGCAAAACCAATCGTACCGGTTCTACTGTACGTTTTAAACCGGATCCACGTATCTTCTCTACAACCGAGTACAAGTATGATGTTGTGTGTGAAAGAGCACGTGAAGAAGCCTTCTTATTAAGTGGAATTGCGATGGTCGTTAGCGATAAGCGCAATAAGAAAAATGAAACCGAAACATATCTATACGAAGATGGATTAACAGCCTTTCTAGGATACTTACATGAAGATCGCAATGTCTTAATGAACCCTGTGAAGTTTAGTGGAGAAGCTAGTGGTATCCAAGTGGAAGCTGCTTTCCAATACACTGACGATTATCAAGAGAATACTTACAGTTTCGTTAACCTTGTTCGCACAGGTGATGGTGGTACGCACGAAGCTGGTTTTAAGGGTGCTTTTACAAAGGCAATCAATGACTATGCAAGAAAATATGGTCTATTAAAGGCGAAGGATAAAAATCTTGAAGGAGGAGACGTACGTGAGGGTCTTACAACGATTCTTTCCGTATCTGTCCCTGAAGGATTATTACAGTTTGAAGGACAGACAAAGAGTAAGCTTGGAACTCCACAAGCCAAGACGGCAGTAGAAGCAGTTGTCTCTGAAAAGTTGTCTTTCTGGTTAGAAGAGAATCGAAATCAATCTGATACATTAGTACGTAAGATGCTGAAGGCATCCCTTGCGCGTATCGCTGCTCGTAAGGCAAGAGATGAAATCCGTAAAGGAAAGCGTGTTGGTAAGGGTGAAAAGGTACTATCTGGTAAGCTAGCACCTGCACAGACAAAGGATGCTCGTGTGAAAGAATTATTCTTGGTCGAGGGTGATTCTGCCGGAGGTTCCGCAAAGCAAGGTAGAGATTCTCATTATCAGGCAATCTTGCCACTACGTGGTAAGGTATTAAATACTGAGAAATGTACACTTTCAGATATTGAAAAGAATGAAGAGTTAAATACACTCATTTATACATTAGGTGCAGGTGTAGGTCCTGATTTTGACTACAAGGAATCTAATTATGGCAAAGTCATCATCATGACCGATGCCGACGACGATGGATCTCATATTCAGATTCTGTTATTAACATTCTTCTATCGTTATATGCGTCCACTTTTAGAGCAGGGAATGATATATATCGCCTTACCTCCACTTTATAAAGTGACGAAGGGTAAGACGACAGAATATGTTTATAGCGATCAAGAACTTGATGCTTTACGTCGTAAACTTGGTAAAGTGGAAATTCAACGCTATAAGGGTTTAGGTGAAATGAACGCTACCCAATTATGGGAGACAACGATGGACCCATCCCAACGTACACTGATCAAAGTAGGTATCAGGGATGGTGTAAAGGCAGAACGTCGTGTAACTGTACTCATGGGAGATAAAGCAGAATTACGTCGTAAGTGGATTGAAGATAACGTTTCATTTACTTTAGAAGATACATTTAACTTGGAGGGCTAATGGTTAAGAAGAAGACAATCGTTGACAATACAAAATATAGACCAGAGCTACTCGAAGATATTATGGGAGCTGGCTTTGGTAGATATGCCAAATACATTATTCAAGAGCGTGCATTACCAGATGCGCGTGATGGTTTAAAGCCAGTACAGCGTAGAATTTTATATGCGATGTACCATGATGGAAATACATGGGACCATGCATACCGTAAGTCTGCCAAGACAGTCGGCCTTGTTATCGGTAACTATCATCCACATGGTGATACTTCTGTATACGATGCGATGGTACGTATGTCCCAAGACTGGAAGGTGCGTTTACCACTGATTGATATGCACGGTAATAATGGTTCTATTGATGATGACCCAGCAGCTGCGATGCGTTATACCGAAGCTAGACTTGCAAAGGTTACGCAAGTCATGGAAGAAGACTTGGATAAGAACACCGTTGAAATGGCACCAAACTTTGACGATACAGAACATGAGCCAACGGTACTTCCAGTACCATTCCCTGTAATGTTAGTCAATGGTGCAACAGGTATTGCGGCAGGTTACGCGACTAACATGCCACCACATAACTTAAATGAAGTGGTGGATGCGACAATCTATCGTATTCAAAATCCAGAGAGTGCTTTGACAGACGTGATGGATATTTTAACTGGTCCAGACTTTCCAACCGGCGGTATCGTACAGGGTGAAGCAGGTATCCGTGATGCCTTTACAACGGGTAAGGGTAGAATCGTTGTGCGCTCTAAGTGTGAAATTCACGAGGAGAAATCTTGCCAACAAATCATTATCACAGAAATTCCTTATGAAGTTGTCAAAGGACAACTTGTAAAGAAGATGGATGAAATTCGTGTATCCAAAGATATCGATGGTATCTTAGATGTACGTGATGAATCTGACCGTGAAGGTCTACGTATTGTTGTGGATGTTCGTAAGGATATCGACGCCAATATGATTCTGAATTATTTCTACAAGAATACAGACCTACAGGTCTACTATAACTACAATAATGTCGCAATCATTGATAAGCGTCCTGTACAGGTTGGCTTACTTGGATTATTGGATGCGTTTATTGCATTCCGTAAGGAAGTAGTATTACGTCGTTCACGCTATGAGTTAGATAAGATGGAAGCACGTTGTCATATCATCGAAGGCTTGATGAAGGCTGTTTCAATCTTAGATGAAGTGATTCGTATTATTCGTGCTTCTCAAGACAAAGGGGATGCGAAGCGTAACCTGATGAATGAATTTGGTTTTGATGAGCCACAGTCTGAAGCAATCGTTTCCTTACGTCTATATCGTTTATCCAATACAGATATCATTACACTACGTGAAGAGTTTGCGGAACTTGTCAATCAGATTGAAGAGACAAAGGCAATCATTGAAAATGAAAATGTATTGCATTCCGTGATTATCAAAGAATTACGGAATGTGAAGAAAGAGTATGGTCAAGAACGCCGCACACGTATTGAAGCTGAAGTTGAGGAAATCAACTATGATAAGACAGCGATGATTGCTAATGAACGTGTTGTGGTAACAGTCAGCCGGGATGGTTATCTCAAGCGAGTATCCATGCGTAGCTATAACGCAGTCGGTGACCAAGAGACATCCATCAAAGATGGCGATGTACTGATTGGCACAACAGAGTGTGATACACTCGATACATTATTATTGTTTACATCCAAAGGTAATTACGCATCTATTCCAGTTTGGCAAATTGATGAAGGTAAATGGAAGGATGTTGGAATGCACTTAAATAAAGTTGTGCGTATCGATGGTGAAGATAAGATTAAGAATGCAATTCTCATCAAGAGCTTTGATACGTATGCATGGATTGTGACAGTAAGTTCTGCTGGTCAAATCAAGAAGACTCCAGTCAATAACTGGCAAGTAGAGCGCAACAATAAAGTTATGACTGCGATGAATCTGAGTAAGGATGCAGAGATGATTCATGCTTTTATCGCTTATAGGAATCAACAAATTTTGATGGTAAGTAAAGATGGCTATTCCTATCGCTTTGCGATTGAAGATATTCCAGCCACAGGTGTAAAGTCCAAGGGCGTTAAGGCAATGAACCTTGGTAAGGGAGATAAACTTGCTTGGGGTTGTGTGATGAATGCAGAAGATCCAGCTGTACTCTATATGACAAATGTCGGACAGATGAAGCGTATCCATACCGAAGAAATTGTCTTTGGTAATCGACCGATGAAGGGCAATCTTATCTGTAAACGTCTTAAGACAAATCCAAGCATTGTAACGCTTGCCAAGGCAGTTAGTGCAGGGGAAGAGCTAATCTTTAAGGATCCTGAAAGACAAGTATTACGTGCCTCTGAAGTGCCACTCAAACCACGTGAAAGTGGATTTGGATCACCGCTCGTCCTCAAGGATGGATGGGATTTATACCGCGGTATTGATGAATGTCGTATTATTGATATACCGAAAGACGCAGATAACGAAGTACATGAAGATGTAGAACGTTTGAGTCTATTTGACGAGAAGGAAGGCTAATCATGACAGTATGTAAAGGTTGCGGTGCAGTATTACAAACAACTGATTCAAAAGCGATTGGTTATAGTCCAAAAGCAGACGCAGAATATTGTCAAAGATGTTTCCGTTTGATTCACTATGATGATTTAACAATCTCTATGAAGACAGGTATCAATCCAGATACAGTCATTGACCGTATCGCAAAGATGGATGCGCTAATTCTTTGGGTAATTGATCTCTATGATTTTGAGGCAGGAATCATCAACGGTATTAACCGCAAGCTTGCCGATAAAGATATCGTAATGATTGCGACCAAGAGAGACTTATTACCTGCATCTTGTGGAGAAGAGAAGATTGCACACTTTGTCTTTGGACGACTTAAAGATTTGGGTATTCGTATAGAACGACTCATTCTTGCGTCCAAAGAGGAGAAGATGGGTGTCGAAGAAATCAAAAAATGCGTTGACGAACTCACAAATGGTAGACAAATCGTTGTAATGGGAAAAGCCAATTCTGGCAAGAGTACTTTAATCAATAACTTGATGTCTACACGGGTTCTTACTGCATCCAGATATCCTGGCACAACCCTCGATTTCAACGAATTAGAAATTGATGGCCACATATATATCGATACACCAGGTATTGAAATCGGGAATAGTATGTTAATGGAAGTCAGTGAAGCAGATCTAAAGACAATCATGCCGAGCAAGAATATTAAACCACAGGTGTTCCAATTACGCGGCGAGCAAAGCTTCTTTGTAGGAGGTCTTGCACGTCTTGATTTATCTGGTTGTAATCATGCAAGCTGTGTGTGGTATTTGAGTGATCGTCTTAAAGTTCATCGTACCAATGGTAACTACGCAGATGAAAAGTGGAACACGCATGTAGGAACATTATTTGTGCCAACTGCCATTGAAGCAGAGATGAAGAAATATACAATCCGCAAGGACATGCCTAAGGTAGACGTCGTCATTGATGGACTAGGATGGGCATGTGTGAGTGGAGAGGTCAGTACAATTATAGTACATGTACCAAAGAGTGTCAGTGTGACATTCAGAAAGGCAATGTTATGAGTTTAACAACAAAACAAAGAGCGTATTTAAGAGGACTTGCACAAACAGAACGAGCAATCTTTCAGATTGGCAAGGACGGCTTAAGCGATAACCTAGTAGAAACTGTAAACAACGGCTTACGTACAAGAGAGTTAATCAAGATTTCAGTATTGAAAACAGTCACTAAAGACCTTAAGGAACTAGCGTTCGATTTAAGCATGCATACAAAGTCTGAACTTGTACAAGTCATCGGAAGACAAATCGTCCTCTATAAGAAGGCAAAGGACCCAAAAATCGTTTTACCATGATCGTATATACAGCACCCTTTGATCCAATTACAGATGATGAATTACAACAGTTAAAAAACTATCATAAACAAACAGGGAAGCAGATTTTTCTAGCGGTTGTTGGTGATGGTATTCTAAGCTATGATAGGCGCAATAAGTTATGCATGCGTGCATGTAAACCATACCGCTATCTTCATGTCGTAGACATCAAACAGGATGATACATGTATCGCACTTCAACCAGAAACAGAAGCTGAAGTGCGAAAAGGATATTTTTACTTAAGTGCAAAAGGAGTACGTAAGATACTTCTAGATAATGGTTACTACTTTGAAGAAGTGACGAAAGCACAGTGTAATCCTAACCGTGCAGCGCATTCTGCTCGCGTTGGGCATACTGCATTGAAACTTGCAAAAATTCATCATCTGGATGAACAACTCGCATATCAAATGGGTTTATTACATGATGTTACAAAGAAGATGAGTGATGAAGAAGGATATCAACTTCTATCACATTTTAGACCTGCAATATTAAAATTCGATTCTGCAATATGGCATAGTTATACGGCAGTCATCTGGTTAAAACAGAATCTGTGCTGTTTTAACAAGAAAATCTTACAAGCAATCGAACACCATACCCTTGGGGATGGTAAGAGTGCGTATGATCATATCTTGTACATTGCGGATAAGATTGAGCCAGGCCGTCACTATGATGTGACCATGCATACAAAGATCGCAGAGAGAAATCTCAAGCAAGGTGCAGAGTATGTCCTTACAGATGCGAAAAGATATATACTTGAAAAGGAGGGGAAACATGTCTGAATTACTAAATTTAGTACGTCATACATTAGAGGAGAAATTGGCAGAGAATATCGTTACAATCGATATCCGCAATGTCAATGCATATACAGACTATTATGTCATCTGTACCGCAAATAATCCTAGACACGCAAATTCACTTGTGGAATTTGTTGAAAAAGAAGTAACGAAGAATGGCTTTGATGTACGTCTTCGTGAAGGTGAAAGGGAATCAACTTGGGTATTAATTGATATGAATGAAGTGGTTGTACATATCTTTACAGAGGATGCTAGAAATACATATCGCTTAGAGGCTTTATGGGCTGACCAACCACAAGAAACACTGTAACAAATATGAAGATGTTTTCATAACATCTTCTTTTCAAACGAAAGGTGGTAAACCAATATGATTAAGACGATTCTATGGGATATCGATGGTACGATATTAGATTTCCATAGTAGCGCAGAAAACTCATTGAAAAATACATTTAAAAAGTTTGGCTATGGTGGAATCACAGATGAACTTTTACACATGTATGAAGGAATCAATGATGTCTACTGGCGTAAACTAGAAAAGGGGGAAATCACAAAAGAGAAACTACTCGTAGAACGTTTTGTAGAATTCTTTCGTAAGATTGGTATTGAAAATGCCCGTGCAAAAGAATTCAATCAAGCATATTTAAATGGATTATTAGATACAATCGTCTTTATGCCTGAGGCATATGAAACAGTGAAGAAACTACACCTAAAGTATAAACAATACATCGTAACCAACGGTGTAAAACAGCTACAACATAAAAAGATTTCCAAGGCAAAGATTGAAGAATTCTTTGATGATATCTTTATCTCTGATGAAATTGGATATGAAAAACCACAGATTGAATTCTTCAATCATGTGTTCGATCGAATTGAACTACAAAACCGTGATGAAGTAATTATCATCGGGGATTCTTTGACCAGTGATATTGCAGGTGGGATTCGTGCAGGGATTCATACCTGCTGGTATCATCCTAGCAACGAAGAAAATCATAGTGACATTAAACCAGAGTGTACAGTCACATCTCATCTTGCATTCCAAGAATTATTAAAACAGTTATAAGGGAGTAAACATATGAAGTGGTATGAACAAAAATATGTAAATCATCGAGATTGGATACTCGATCAAATGGGCTTGCTTGGCATGGATAGTGCAGAGTTAGTCATTGTTTTACTCATTGATTTTATGAATCAAAATCATATCGAAATCACAATGGATGCGCTTAAAGAAAAAACTGGAATACAAGAAGAGGAATTAAACCGTGTGATATCCGCACTCTGTGCGAAGAAGTATTTAAGCATCAAAGCTTCTGCAAGAGCAGTTGTCTTTGACTTATCAGGACTCTTTGAAACGGATGTCGCAAGAGTTGAAAATATCCTAGATCGTTCATTAATTGATACTTTTGAGACAGAATTCGGTAGAACTTTAAGCCAAAATGAAATGCAGAAAATTAGTGATTGGAATAAGGTGACAGATAAACGTTTGATTATTGCGGCACTACGTGAAGCCAGTGCTTACCAACATTTAAACCTAGGCTATATCGAAAAGATTTTATCTGATTGGAAACAGAAGAAGATTACTGCGGATTCTGTAGGATTGGAGAAGAAATAATGGAGCGTTTATCAGTACCATTTATTCTGGAATATCTACAGAAATTACATCCAAACGCACATTGTGAATTAACGCATCGTAATCCCTATGAATTATCTGTTGCGGTAATCCTTTCTGCACAGACAACAGACGTATCCGTCAATCGCGTGACACCTGCGTTATTTAAGGCTTATCCATCTCCATATGACTTAGCCAAAGCACCAACCAAAGATATTGAAAAGTATATCGCATCCTTAGGGTTATATCGTAATAAGGCAAAACAAATTGTTGGGTTTGCGCAAGGTGTTGTAGAGCAGTTTCATGGCGAAGTGCCACATACGATGGAGGAGTTAACGACTCTACCGGGTATTGGTAGAAAGTGTGCTAATGTCATTATGGCTGAATGTTTCAACATTCCAAGTATTGCAGTGGACACACACGTTGCAAGGATTTCGAGAAGGCTTGGTCTTTGTTATCAGAAGGATGATGTTGAAAAGATTGAACGTAAACTGATGCGGAAAATTCCACGTGATTGTTGGATCAAAACCCATCATCAGATGATATTCTTTGGTCGTTATCTCTGCCATGCACGTAATCCAGAATGTTATCGTTGTCCATTCGTGAATGGATGTCATGAAAAACAAAAGAATTTAATACCACCTAAAACAAAATGACCTTAAATTTCTATTTTAAAAGGAGGACCATACATGATGAAACCATACGTTATATCAACTTGTTCACCAGCTGATTTAAATAAAAAATATTTTGAAGAAAGAAATATTCCATATTTATGTTTTGAATATGAACTAGCAGATACAACCTATACAGATGACCTATTTGAATCTGTATCCGCAAGCAACTTTTATCAGGCAATGGTAGATGGTGCAATGACACGTACTTCACAGATGAAACAGATTGGTTATGAAGAATTTTTTGAGAGTATCTTACAAGAAGGAAACGACTTATTGCACTTTACATTATCTTCTGGAATCTCTGGTACCTATAACTCTGCACGCATGGCGGCGGAAGTAATGCGCGAAAAATATCCGGAACGCAAAATTTATGTTGTGGATTCTAAGAATGCTTCTTCTGGCTTTGGACTACTTGTTGAAAGGGCGAAGGAACTACAGGAATCTGGCATGGATATTGATACACTTCATGAGTGGATTGAAGCACACAAGTTAGAATGTCATGCATGGTTTTTCTCAGGCGATTTAACTTTCTTTATCCGTGGTGGAAGAATCTCAAAGACTGCAGGAACTATTGGCAGTATGTTGCGAATCTGTCCTTTAATGCAGGTGGATTCAGAAGGAAAACTCGTTGTACGCCAGAAAGTTCACGGCAAGCGTAAAGTGATTCGTGCCATGGTAGAAAAAATGGAAGAATACGCTGAGAATGGGTATGACTATAATTGGAAAATATTTATCTCTCATAGTAATTGTTTAGAGGACGCTGATGCGGTAAAAGCGTTAGTTGAAGAGAAGTTTCCAAATACAAAAGGGAAGATTACAATCTTCAATATCGGACCAGTTATTGGTGCACATACAGGACCTGGAACAGTTACATTATTCTTCTGGGGTAAAAATCGTGCAGAGATTGAAAAAAACGCATAATACATATTTTGATAATAAGGAAACCTATCATTTTTAGTGATAAAACTTTGTATTTAGACAATCGTGATGGGTTGTATCATAAAACCCAAAGTGTTACGATAATATGGCTTATGAGGGATAACTCATAACAGGGAGGGAAAATGAAAAAGTTAACAGCATTATTAGCTAGTGCAACAATGGCTTTGTCACTTGTAGGATGCTCAACAGCTAAGACATACACTGGTGAAGCATATGGACATGACAAGGAAAATCCAGTTAAAGTTACTTTAACAATCAAGGACAAGACAATCACGAAGGTAGAAGTTGATGCGTCTCATGAAACAGCAGGTATTGGTTCAAAGGCTGCTGATGCATTACCTGAACAGATCGTGTCTGCAAACTCTTTAGATGTTGATGGTGTATCAGGGGCTACACAGACATCTAAGGCTATTATTGAAGCAGCTACAGCAGCTTTGAAACAAGCAGGACTTGAGCCATCAGACTTAGTAAGTAAGAATACAAGCACGACAAAGGCAAAGGATATTGAAGAAACAGTAGATGTTGTAATTGTTGGTGCAGGTGGAGCTGGTATGACAGCTGCCATTACTGCAACAGATGCAGGAAAGAAGGTTATCGTAGTAGAAAGTCAACCAATCGCAGGTGGTAACTCTGTACGTTCAACAGGTGGTATGAATGCCGCTAAGACTCCATATCAAGATAAGAATGAGTTCGCTGAATCTGCAGGTGTTGAAAAGACATTAAAGACAGCAGCAGAAAAGTTCGCAGATAACGCAACAATCACAGCTTTAGTAGCTACTGTTAAGGCTCAATGGGATGCATATCAAGCAAATCCACAGGGATATTTCGATTCTGTTGAATTAATGGAATTAGATACAATGATTGGTGGTAAGGGTAAGAACAACCCAGAACTCGTTAAGGCTCTTGCGGAAAATTCTGCAGACGCTATCGAGTGGTTAGCATCTATTGGTGCTGAAGTTAAGAACGTTGGCGCATTCGGTGGTGCATCTGTTAAGAGAATTCACCGTCCAGTAAACGCTGATGGCAAGGTAACTGCTGTTGGTGCATACATTGTTCCTATTTTAGAAAAGAATTTACAGGATCGTAACGTTCAGTTCTTATTTGATACAACAGCGAACGAAATCATCATGAAGGATGGTAAGGCAGTTGGTATTAAGGGTACAGGTAAGGATGGTCATAAGGTGACAATCAATGCGAAGTCAGTTGTTATCGCAACTGGTGGATTTGGCGCGAACGCTGAAATGGTCGAAAAGTACAAGCCAGAATTAAAGGGCTTTGCGACAACAAATGCAGAAGGTGCACAGGGTCAAGGTATCGATATGGCTACAGCAGCAGGTGCTGCAACAGTGGATATGGATCAGATCCAGATTCATCCAACAGTACATATTGAAGAAGATGGCAATGCACACTTAATCACAGAAGGTCTTCGTGGAGACGGCGCTATCTTAGTTAACGCTGAAGGTAAGAGATTCTACGATGAAGTTTCTACACGTGATAAGGTATCTGCTGCAATCATCGCACAGCCAGAAAAGAGTGCTTGGTTAGTTGTTGACCAGTCAATGGTTGATAAGTCAGCAGTTATTGCAGGTTATATCAAGTCTGGTTACACAGTAACAGGTGCTACATATGAAGAACTCGCAAAGGCTATGGGTGTTGATGAAGCTACATTCACAAGCACAATGAATACTTGGAACCAAGCAGTAGAAACTAAGAGTGACACAGAATTTGGTCGTACAAGCTTCGCAAATCCATTGGTTACAGCTCCATACTATGCGATTAAGATTACACCAGCTGTTCACCATACAATGGGTGGTATTGTAATCAATCCTAAGGCAGAAGTATTAAACGAAAAGGGAGAAGCTATCTCTGGATTATACGCTGCTGGTGAAGTAACTGGTGGTGTTCATGGTGCTAACCGTTTAGGTGGTAATGCAGTAGCTGACTTTGTAGTATTCGGTAGAATTTCTGGACAAAGCGCAGCAGACAACGCTAAATAATCACATTTACATAAAGGATATCAATGAGGTATCCTTTTTGCATACACTGGAGAACATATGAAACTAAAAGATGTATTACGTCAGTACGACGAACAATCATTATATTTTTACGCTAGAGATCTAGGAATTCGAGCTGCGAAAGAAATCGCAATCGAAGAGCTGTATGAAAAGATGGCCGAAATCATTCTTTCGAATCAGCATATCGAAAATCGGCTTTCTATACTGGATGATGAGACGTATCGAGTATTCATGCAGGTACTTTCAGATGAAGAAATTAGGGAAGAAGATAATCTGCATTTAGAGCGCTTATTGGATTATGATTTGATCGCATTTGAAGGAGATGAACTCTTTGTCGTAGAGGAGGTAAAAGAAATCTTTTCACGTTGTGAAAAAGATCTATCTTTTCAACAACAGCGTTTGCAGAAGGTGTGGTTATTACAGTGCCAACAGGTATTGACACACTATTGGGGAGAGTGTTCAATTGAACAGTTCAAAAAGTTACTCTTATTAAAGGATTGCTTTGTGGAAGATGCTGATATCCAAACTCTTCTACAACAGCTTCCAGTAGGAGAGGTGCAGATTACAATAAAGGAGAACCAAGTTTATTGGCGCTCACTTCCAAATTCCACCATGTTGAAGGAATATCGCGAGTCTCAAAAACGCTTTGACTACTATCTTCCTACGGTAGAAGAAATAAAGATGTTGTTTGAATATGACTATGATATCCAACAAGAAGGCATACAACGATTGAAAACAATATTAGAATTAACGGATTTAAAGGAAGAGGAAGTTGACAAACTTCTTCATGAAATATGGAATGATCTTTCCTATGGCTTAGACTATGAAGGAATCTATGCTCGTTGTTTGGAAAATACAGGATTATCATCGACAGAATTACCTATAACTTTATTTGAAAACATCGATCAAAATTGTC
The DNA here is from genome assembly GCF_036323475.1 of Solobacterium moorei. Lineage (GTDB taxonomy): Bacteria > Bacillota_I > Bacilli_A > Erysipelotrichales > Erysipelotrichaceae > Bulleidia > Bulleidia moorei. The sequence goes on along the minus strand of NZ_AP028934.1, from coordinate 1,857,606 downwards.
GTAAGTTTATCTATCGAGGACATAGTTATCTAGAAACAATCAATTGAGCAATTGGGCAAATGAATAACGAGGAATATTGATTGGTGTTATAATCCCATGTAATTTGAGGGAAAGAAGAATTATATGTTATTGCGTACAACAATCGGTATATTAATACCATTTATCGGCACATCTTTGGGTGCCGCAATGGTATTTGTCTTAAAAGATAAGATGAGTGAGAAACTACAGAAGGGATTAACTGGATTTGCGGCGGGTGTCATGGTAGCCGCATCGTTTTGGAGTTTATTAGTTCCTGCCTTAGAACAATCTTCTTCACTTGGAAAGCTGTCCTTTATTCCTGCAGCTATAGGCTTTTTGGTGGGTGTAGGTTTCTTGTTATTTTTAGATGAAGTAACACCACATATGCATTTGGATAATACTGAAGAAGGTCCAAAAGAGAATCGTCTATCACGTTCTATGAAGTTGATTCTTGCGATAACACTACATAATATTCCAGAAGGAATGGCAGTCGGTGTTGTCTATGCAGGTTGGTTAAATGGGAATAGTTCCATTACATACTTTGGTGCACTTGCCTTAGCACTTGGTATTGCAATCCAAAACTTTCCTGAAGGTGCAATTGTGTCTATGCCACTTAGAGCAGAGGGGATACCAAAGTGGAAAACCTTTGTATATGGAGTATTATCTGGTTTAGTAGAACCAATTGGTTCTATCATCACCATCTTATTTGCGACACAGGTCGTACCACTACTTCCATACTTCTTGAGCTTTGCGGCAGGTGCGATGATGTACGTCGTTGTGGAAGAGTTGATTCCTGAAATGTCAGAAGGAAAACACACAAACATTGGAACAGTGTTATTCTCGTTAGGCTTTGTGACAATGATGATTTTAGATGTAGCACTTGGATAAAATGAAAACGATTCTTCATACTGAAGTGATGAAGAATCGCTTTTTATATTTTTCTCTTTGTTAGAGTGTTTGTTTGGGTTAATTATGCAGAAACTTCTGCATAAGATTCATAGCGGTACTCGTTAATAATATTGATTGTACCGGATTCAGCTTCACGTACTAGTTCAGCTTGTCTGCTGGCATCTGCGTATTCAATGACTGTACTACCGTTGCTGATAGCTGTGTATTCAATTCTATAGTTCAATATGAAAAACCTCCTTTTCTTACTAGGATAAATGAAATGTATTATTACAACTTCCTTATCTTGAAAAGATTATAGGGCACAAGAAAATATTTTGCAAATAGAATGCATAGAAAAAGTCTTCCTCAATTATTTTTAAAAGTTCCTCTTTGCACTATTTTCTTAGTGAAAGTTCCCTTTTATGATAATGGCACAAGGGATATGTGCCAGGAAAGTGGAGAAAAGGAGGAATATTTTATGACTAGCACATACAAACAGCTTTCTTTTGACGAACGACTCATTATTCAAAATCTGTTGTCTGATCCTAACATCACGCTCAAGATGATTGCCCTTACTCTTAACAGGAGTCCCAAGGCCATTCGCTATGAGATAACACACCATCTTAGAATTGTCGTCCGTGCCAATACTCATAATAAGTGTGGTAGACAAAATCAATGTAATCGCACAAGGTTATGTACTCACTGTCTACAAGGTCGTTGTAAGTTCTGTAAACATGATAACTGCAATGATCTATGTTCCGATTTCATCTCTTCACCAATATGCAAACATACATCTCGTTTCCCCTATGTCTGCAACAATTGCCCAGATGCCAAAACCTGCAAGTTGCCAAAGGTATTCTATATGGCCGATGTTGCCCAAAAACAGAGGGATGACAATGTCAGTAGTTGGAAGGAAGGACCAAAGAAATCAGAAGCACAAATGAAGATGATTGTCGATGCCTTTGAGAAAGGCGTCAAACAGAACCTTTCACCAGACATCATCATACACAACAATCAGTTGGACATATCAGTATCTACCGCATATCGTTATATTCATTTTCGTCATATGGGCACCATCATCAATGTAGACCTCAAGCGTCAGGTCAAATATAAAACACGCTCTTCCAGCAAACATGTCGTGATACCAATCAACTATGATTGGCTTGAAGGCAGAAGATATGAAGACTATCTCGAACGTATCGAGAATGAAGATGTTTCCATCAATATATGGCAAATGGATACAATACTCGGCAAGCAAGGCGATGAAGAGAAATGTGTCCTTTCACTCCTGCATACAAGATCGAATCTACAGTTATATTTTCTGTTAAAGGAAAAAAGCATGTTGGCTGTCCAGCGTGCATTCGAAATCATCAAGGATGTACTGGGACCTGAACTATTTTCTATGACCTTTCCAATCATTCTTACTGACAATGGCTCTGAGTTCCACGATCCTCTAAGTCTAGAGACCGATGCATATACAGGAGAAAAACTAATATCCATCTACTACTGCAAGGCCGGAAGAAGTGATCAGAAAGGTAAATGTGAGAAGAACCATGAACACTTTAGAGAATGTGTTCCAAAGGGAAAGAGTATGAATGCATTGACCCAGAAGGACATCAACTATGTGTCTGACATGGTAAACAATTATCCTCGTAGATCCTTAAACTACAATTCACCTATCGATATCGCCGCTCTATCACTAAACAAAAAGGTGTTAAGTCTTAACAAGTTGACTCACCTCAACATCAAACAAGTTAAGCTTACACCTATCATCCACTAGCCGATTTGGCACATATCCCTAACCTACAAAAAGGAACTTTCGATGAGAAAAAATTTAAACCATCATTGAAAGCCGAGCTTTCGTATGCCCAAATCGCCTGTCTATACATATTCAATATCACAAAATATCTTATAAGTACACTATTACAGTAAAATGTTTCTTCTCTTTAGCCCTAAAAATGGGGAACTTTCGTTGAAAAGGAACTTTCGTTGAAAATTGAGCAGAAAAAGTCTTCCGAAGAAGACTTTTAGAAGTAAATGTAGACTGTAACAGTAGAGCCTTTCTTAACTTTTTTGCCGATAACGCTATTACCATTACTATCACATACATCTTGTACCCTACCACTCATGGATGCGATTGTATCTCCGACAGCACGGTTGATTGTGATACCATTTGCGTTACCCCATTCAACGTATTGGCGAGGGTCACTGTAATTTGGTACGGTGACTTTTGCTTCTGGAGTACGGAAGCTTACGCAGACTTCGTTAGAAGCGACTGTATCATTCTTTTCGTATCCATAGTAACCACATACCTGTGTATCTGTATCAGGCTGTAGACCATCGATGACTTTCGATAACTTATCACCTGTGTAGTTGATTGTTGCGACTACAGCACTATTCTGTACGATACGTGCCTTGTACGTGATTGGACCAGTAATCCATGAGATATCGAAGGTCTTATCATCGTGACTTTCTTCAACGAGTTTCGCTGGGTCAGGATATGGTGTCCAAGCAAAGCTTACAGTATCGTTATTCTCATCATAGGATGCTGTAAAGGAAGCTAGATTTTGTGGAGTAGTAATAAGGTTTGTATATGTACCAAGTTTTGCGTACTCTGTCTTTACAAGACCAGTAGAAACATAATCAGATGGAATTGTATCATCAGGTGCGACATATGGATATAGACCTTTAATGTGTGTAATCTTACTAATACCTTCAGGCATTGCAAGTTCACCAGGTGTACCATAGATACCTTCCAGTGTATCCAGAACATTACTGATAATGACACCAGGAATATTCATATTCAACTTCCATCTTGAGAAGTATGTATCTGCACCAGCGATGGCCTTTTCATAACCAGACCATACCGCAATTGTGAATTTTGTTGTTTGACCAACCATCCACTCATCCTTAGCAGCACCAACTGGAATGCCATACTCAAGACCGGCATCACCCCAGTCGGTTGTACCTGTCTTACCATATACTGGATAACCTTTACGGATTGCATACATGTAGTTACCCCAGTCTTGCTCAACTGCGTTGCGCATCAAGTAAGAGGCGAGGTAAGCAGCTTGTGGTGATAGAACAGACGTTCCTGTTGTTGGAGCGACATAGGGTTCCTTCTGACCGTTACGGTAGAAGATTGTGTTGATTGTATGAGGCTTGATATAGTTACCACCATTTATGAGCACACCTGTAGCAGCTGCGAGTTCTTGTGCAGATACACGCATATTACCACCACCAATAGCGAAACTAATGTCAAATAACTCTGGTTTAAACTGACTAAGTCCTAGAGAAGTTAAGTAGTTTGTGACACGCTGTGCACCTGATTTATCGATAACAGCTTGTAATGTGTTAATTGCGACAGTATTTAGGGAAAGACCAACAGCCTTAGATAAATCTACAACACCCCATTTTGTATTGTCGAAGTTATTGAATGTCCAGTTACCATACGTAACAGGCTTATCAAGAACAGTATGGGAAGTTGCCCAGCCTAGATCTTCAAACGCTAATGCGTAATCGAGTACTGGTTTGATTGTGGAACCTGGTTGGTTGAACTGTTCGGTAGCGTGATCCAATAACATCGATCCTCCGCTTGCCCAGTTTCTACCACCCATGATACCAACGACTTCACCTGTTTGGTTGTTGATAACGATAGAGCCTAATTCATATAAGTCATCAGGGAAATCGATACCACCTGTACCAGCCTGAATACTTTCAAGCTGTGCTTGTACAGTAGGGTTCATGTTTGTATGGATTTCCATTGAAACGTTCATTGGATCAAGGCCAGTCACTTCACGAGCCTCCTTGAGTGCCGCATCAATATATGCCTGATAAGTATAATCAGTATTGATTGTTGATTTTGCATCAATCAATAAGTCTTCAACTTTGATGGATTTCGCAAGGTCACATTCTTCTTGGGTAATGTAGCCGTGGTAAAGCATCATATCCAATACGGTATTACGACGAGCAGTTGCTTTATCGAGGTAGTTATGTGGGTCAAATGTATATGGTGAGTTAATAACACCTGCTAGCAGTGCGCATTCTGCAAGATTTAGCTCCCAAACATTCTTACCAAAGTATTGTAAGGATGCTTTCTGTACACCACGGATATTACCAACACCACCGAAGTTCATCTTATTTAGATACATTGTAAAGATTTCTTCTTTGGAGGAATTCTTTTCAAGTTCCATCGCTAAAGCAATCTGCTGTACCTTATATTGGATGTTCTTCGTTTTAGAAGTTCCTGCTTGATCGTCTTCGAAGTAAGTTAACTTAACCAACTGCATCGTAAATGTAGAACCACCTTGCATGTAACCGCGCAGGACAGTTTCAATAATGGACTTCGTAAAACGTGGGATATCGAATCCGTTATGACTAAAGTAACGTGAGTCTTCAATAGATAAGAAGGCATCGACCATCGCTTCAGGGATCTGATTATAAACAACGTTTTCACGCAATGTCTGTCCAACGTCCGCAATCTTTGTGCCATTTGCATCTAATACAATTGTGGATTGGAAGTTTGTAAAGTCATCCAACTTAAACTGTGGAGTTCCTTTTAAGAGTGTACTAATTGCGATAGCTCCAACGGCAGCTCCAACGAATTCAAAGCCAACGATGATAGCCATAAATAACGTTAGAATTCTAAACCCATGTATCTTACGCTTTACGCCAGGTTTTTTAGTTTGTTTATTTGTCATTGTTTCCTCCTAAGTTGAAGTATAACTGATCGATAATCTTTAAATAATCAATCGGGGTTACATATGTATTGGGAATCATATACCCGGTATCTTGAAACCATTGATACGGAATGGAATGACGATTGCTTTCTTTTATGAAGCGAATCATATCCTCTGCCTTTACATAATAGGTTTCGTCAAACACTGTCCATTTTACAATTAAAAAAGCAATTGCACCATGGTTGATTACATTTTGTAAATGCTGAACTTGGTGGGGATGTAATGATTTTAAAGGGAAGGAGGTATGCGAAGCACATTCCTTGGCCTCGAAATCAACGTATTTTCCACGATAGATGCCATTGTAGTCAGTTGTAGAAGGAAGTTTAAAATAGGCTTCCGTAATTTTAGCAGCACTGCGTGCTGGATAATCTACTTTTACTATCGTAACTGGTGTTGGTTTCTTATGGATGACCGCTTTATCTATACTGAGATAAAACATATTTGTTACGTTAATATCCTTTTCAAGTGCCATACCTCTACCACCGGCAGAAGTAGGTTCTGATGTATATGCTTTTTTCTTTCCATTTGGATAATTGACCATACAAAAATTCCCGTTTATATTATACAGATGTTCACATAAATAAGGAAGTTTTATTGCTTTTAGGATAGTGAAATGAGATAATGAATAAGCATTCATAGGAGGGTAGTTATGGCTGGTAAATTAAATCTAGATCCGCAGAAAATTGTTGATAAAGAGCTTGATATCGATTTTAAGGGATATAATCCTGATCAGGTTGACCATCTATTAGATGAAATTATTCAAGACTATCAGACATATGAAAATATGATTGCAGATTTGACAAAGAAGGCTGAAGAGTTGGAACGTACAAACGCATCACTACGTGCAAAGCTTATCGAAGTTGAAGGTAAGATCAAGGCACAAGAAGACCTAGATCCAATCTCACAAGGTGCTTCTAATGTTGATATTCTGAAACGTCTGAGCCGTCTTGAAAGACAAGTATTCTCAAACAATAACGAATAAGAAAATGGTATACGTACATGAGGCAGTCGCTGGCACCTATGGTGTTAGAGGAAAGTCCATGCTCGCACCATCTGCGATGATGGTAGTGTTTGTGCCGGCCCAATTAATAAGACCGGGTATCGAAAGATAACGGCGGAGCGAGAGCCTAAAACTTCGGTCATGGTTTAAGCCCTTAAGGTGTCACAGTGACGTAGCCGATAGGGAAACCTATCGGGTGGAACGAGATAAACCCCGCAAGCGAGAAACTCAAATTTGGTAGAGGAACTGCAGAAGGCGAACTGAAGCGTGATGCAGGTGTGAAAGCACAGATAAATGGCTGCCCCTGGAAACAGGACAGAACATGGCTTACAATTGTACGCATTTATGGAGGATAAATTTCCTCCTTTTCTATTATGAAATCAGGAATAATCTAGTCCTGATCATAGAGAAAAAACTTCAGAAGAAGAATATGATATAGAGGTCAGGGACACTAGAATGTTTCTGGCCTTTCTCGTACAGGCATGTATGGGAATTGGTCTGGGTAAAGTGAGAACGTACCTTCTTTTAGACCAGTGATATCATTGAGTCCGTAATAAAAAGCGTTCTGCTTCCCTCCTATATTCTTAGGCTGCTTTATCAAGATGACAATCCAGGAAACAGTTAGATATGTCGTATATAAGCCAGAAAAATAGTCGGATGTGGGGATGGGGAAGTTTACCAAGACATTATGCATATCAGAAAGAAAGGAGTATTCCATCATGGAAGGACCAATCATTACAGTGGATGTATCAAAGGGTTCCTGTCACTACCAGCCCTTCATAGAGAATGGACATCCAATGCGAAAACCAAAGCAGCTTTCAGCTACGATCGATGGTTTCCAGAAATTAGGGCAAACTATCAAAGACCTTGAAGCTAAGACAGAACGAGAAGATATACCAGTTATCTTTGAGGCTACAGGTGTCTATCATCGACCACTACAAAAATATCTTGAAGACCACAAGATAAGGTACTACATCATTTCTCCATTATTATCTGCGACCTATCGCAAGACCTCCCTACATAGTAATAAGACAGACGCATTAGACTGTGCACATATCGCAAAAGCGTACTATTGTGAGAAGGAACTAAGACAATATCAAGCACAACCACAAGAGTACAAAAGACTCTATCAATTGAGCCGTATATATGAAAGTGAGTTGGTTCATCTTCGGAAACGCAAAGTGAGTTTGAGATCCATGCTGGATATCATATATCCAAGGATTGATAAGACCTTTAAAGGGAATCAAAATCTGTATGATCCACTCCCAATGGAGATATTAAAAAGATATCCTCATCCATCCTTACTATTGGGCCATAGAGAGGATACCATCGTTAAGACCGTTGGGCATCGTACAGGTCATTTAAAAGGATATACAGAAAGAATCGTACATAAGATCTACGAGAAGGCAAAGGAGTGCTATTCAGGATGTGATATCGATGATATAGAAGTAGTCAAATTGCCAAGCTTGATAGAGAACGTGCAGGAACAGAAGAAAAAATGCGATTCACTATTGAAGGAAATGATAGAGATAGCACGAACATGTCCTTATTTTGCATCTGTTGTTAGTATTGTTGGAATCGGAGAGAATCTGGCAGCCCGTATCATAGCAGAGCTTGGAGATGTAAGCCGATTTGATAACAGAGCGGCTATCGTGGCATATGCAGGCTTGAATCCAAAGATACAACAATCCGGAGATATTGATGGACTGCATTTCAAGATATCAAAGAAAGGCAATAAGCATTTGCGATGCCTTTTATACCTTGGTGCACAATGTAATTATCGATTGCGCAAAGAAGATCCACTATATGAATTCACCAAAAAGAAAAGACAGCAGACCCAATGCCCATTGTCGTCTAAAGCTGCCTATACTGCTAGTGCTCATAAATTACTGGTCATAATCTATAGCCTATGTAAGAATGGTACTCTATATCATTCTTAGCAACAGTATAAACCTAATCTAGCAAAATGGGAGATATAATTTCTCTTGTTTTAATAATGCACAAAACGAAAAAGAAGAAATCACTAAAGATTAGAAATTTCTTCTTGACTTAAGTTATCAAGTTTTTTCTTGCGCTCATGCAGATATAAACAAATGATAGAATATGGTATACTAAAGAGCGGTAAAGTGAGGGGAAATCATGAATCTTCCAAATCGATTAACATTATTTAGAATTGTATTGATTCCAGTTATTATTCTGGTTTACTTATTTCCTTATAGTGCTTTTGGAATTACACCAACAAGTTTCTATATACAACATGTATCTATCTGTATAATTGATATCGCAGCCTTATTAATCTATATTCTTGCGGCAATTACAGATGCGATTGATGGTCATATCGCTCGTAGTAGAAATATGATTACAACATTCGGTAAGTTTGCAGATCCTATCGCAGATAAGCTATTAACAACGACAATGTTCCTATTGTTTATCTCTAGAGGCATTATTCCGGTTATCCCAGTTATTATCATGATTGCACGCGATACTGTTGTTGATGGTTGTCGTATGATGGCAAGTGCCAATGGTAAGGTTGTTGCGGCTGGTATGATGGGCAAGTTAAAGACAGTATTACAGATGGTTACAGTTGCGTTAATTCTATTAAACAATCTTCCATTTGAATTGTTAGGATTACCAATAAGTATGATCATGTTGTGGTTCTCAGCACTAGTAAGTTTTATTTCTGGTGTACAGTACTTCATGCAGATGAAAGACGATATTTTAGAATCAAAATAATCGTGGAATTATTTGAAAAGAAACAAACATATAATCAGGAGGAGTTATTATGGCGGCAGAAAAAAAAGAAAAGACAGTTACCGCAGATAAGCGAGATCAACTACTTGCGGATGCACTCAAGGCAATTGAAAAAGAATATGGAAAAGGCAGTATCATGCGTTTGGGAGACCGTGCTGATGTATCAGTAGACGCAATTCCATCCGGTTCTTTAGCACTTGATAGTGCATTGGGTATCGGTGGTTATCCAAAAGGAAGAATCATTGAAATTTATGGACCAGAATCTTCGGGTAAGACAACACTTGCATTACATGCAATCGCAGAATGTCAAAAACAAGGTGGTAGATGTGCATTTATCGATGCAGAAAACGCAATCGATCCACTCTATGCTAAAAAGTTAGGTGTTGATATTGATGAACTTATCTTATCGCAACCAGACTCTGGAGAGCAGGCATTAGAGATTACAGAAGTATTGATTAAATCAGGCGCAATTGATTTAGTGGTTATTGACTCTGTAGCTGCACTTGTTCCGCAGGCAGAATTAAATGGTGAAATGGGAGACGCATCTGTAGGTTTACAGGCACGCTTGATGTCAAAGGCAATGCGTAAGTTAGCGGGTGTTATGAACCGTTCTAATACAACAGCAATCTTCATCAATCAGTTGCGTGAAAAGGTTGGTATCATGTTTGGCAATCCGGAAACAACACCAGGTGGTCGTGCGCTTAAGTTCTACTCATCTGTACGTTTAGATGTACGTAAGGGTGAAGCACTCAAGGAAGGTAGCGAAGTAATCGGTTCTGCCACAAAGGTAAAAGTTGTTAAGAATAAGGTGGCTCCTCCATTCAAGGTAGCAGTTGTAAATATGATCTTTGGTCAAGGAATCTCTCATATCGATGAAGTTGTCAGTTTAGCAGTAGAAAACGACATCATTGAAAAAGCAGGTGCTTGGTTCTCTTACAAGGGAGAAAAACTTGGACAAGGTTTTAACTCTGTACGTGAATATATGAAGAATCATCCAGAGTTTGATGCAGAGATTACAGAACTTGTAAAAGCGAAGTTATTCCCTACGACAGAATCTGTTTCCGCAGAAGCAACAGCAGAATAATCAAAGGTACTCTTACTGAAACGTAAGGGTATCTTTTTAACGAATAAGCATGATACAGAAAAGAAATTGAATTTGTTGTATGATGTTACTATATGAAAACGAATTACCTAAGGTTCTATGAAGAACTTACAAAAAACTATCAGACAGACGCAAAGCGAAATCAATTACGTCTGTGTAATAAAATTGTGACAAATACATATTACGTTGTATATCCATTACTGTTGTTATATCTATTTGTAAAACAAAGTGAGAAGTTATTACCGGCAATTCTAATTCCATTACTTTCAATTGTTGGAGTAACATTACTACGTAAAGTTTTAGCACGTCCTCGTCCTTACGAGGAATATCCCATTGATCAAATCCTAGAAAAAGAAACTCAACATAACGCAATGCCAAGTCGACACGTATTCTCGGCTTCAATCATTGCGATGATGTGCTTTACAATTTCTCCACTATTTGCATGCATACTATTGGTGCTAGCTGCACTAGAAGGATACATCCGTGTAGTAGGGGGAGTACATTATCCATTGGATGTAATCATTGGATATCTTCTAGGAGTATTATTTGGACTATTCATTCTATAAAAGTTTGTGTTTTTTTAATTCTATGATATAACTTATTAGAAAGGTCACATTGTATGATGTGTGGTGATTGAGAAGAACATGCGCCTTTAATCCGAATTTAAACATATGAAAAGAGAATTTAAAAAACATCTTTTCATGCGTGGAAACGGATTAAAACCTCTATACAGAGAATTTTTGTCTGCTTTTTTCGCATGAAAAGAGCAGATTTTTTGTAGGAGGAATCAAATGATAGAAATTCATAATTTAACAATATGTCATCGATATGATCTACGTAAGATTGTCGATGACTTTACACTTACAGTTAAACCAACAGATAAAATTGCCATCATTGGCGAAGAGGGAAATGGGAAATCTACATTACTCAAATGTATTGTAGATCAAAAACTTATTGATAATTATTGTGAAGTTCAAGGAACAATACGTTCGAAGAACGAAAGAATAGGTTATTTACCCCAAGAGCTTGAACATAAGTATGCAGAGAAAACTGTATACGAATACTTCTGCGAAAGCGATGCGTTTTTACTTGCAACGCCATCACAATTACATGACATTGCACAAGGATTAAGAAGTGGCGTGGAGATGTATTATCAAACACAGACAATGTCTTCACTTTCTGGGGGAGAGAAGATCAAGTATCAACTCGCAGCGATACTTCTAGAACAGCCTAGTATTTTACTGTTAGATGAGCCATCCAATGATTTAGATATTCGAACACTTGCATGGTTAGAGAATTTTATCAAAGAGTCTAAGATTCCAATCATCTATATCTCACATGACGAAACATTACTAGCGAATACTGCGAATTGTATTGTTCATTTAGAATTCGTCAAGCGAAAAACAGAAGCACGTCATACAATCATGAATATTGGCTATGACGCATATAAAGAATTACGTAATAAACAATTTGAAAAACAGATGATTGATGCACAGAGTGAGCGTCGTCAAGACAAGCTACGTATGGAAAAATACCAACAGGTTTATGAACGCGTCCAACATGAACTGCGCGTCGTATCACGTCAAGCGCCACAGACAGCCGCAAATCTCAAGAAAAAGATGAGAAGTGTCAAGGCGATGGGAAAACGCTTTGAAAGAGAACGTGAGAATATGACCGAGATTCCACTACGCGAGGATGCGATATTCTTTCACTTTGATGTCGAACCCTTTGCCAGTGACAAACAGATTCTGGACTATCAATTAGATCGGTTAATGACAAAGGATGAATCGAAAATATTAGCGGATAATATTGCATTACAAGTATTTGGAAATCAAAAGGTGTGTATCATTGGCGATAATGGTTGTGGCAAAACAACGCTATTACATAAGATACATGAATCTTTAACTGAAAGAGAAGATATCCGTATTGGATATATGCCACAAAACTATAACGAAATCCTATATATGTATGATTCGCCAATTGATTTCTTGACAACCGTAGGGGATAAAGAGGATATTACACGTATCCGTCAGCATCTTGGTTCAATGAAGTTTACATCTGATGAGATGGAACATTCTTTAACAGAGCTATCAGGTGGGCAGCGTACCAAGGTGTTCATGTTAAAGATGCATCTAGAGGGTGCCAACGTCTTACTGCTTGATGAGCCGACGCGTAACTTCTCACCATTATCGGCTCCGGTTGTAAGAGAAGAGTTAAAGAACTTTGGTGGAGCAATCATCGCTATATCTCATGATCGAAAGTTCATTCAGGAAGTTTTTGATGATATCTATTTGTTAAATTCAACGGGATTACATCGTTATACGATAGAATCCCAGTAAAACGCTTTCATTGTTTTGCGTGTCTATGTCAACCAAAAATGAAAATGTCTTAAAAATTAACGAACATTAGCGGAGCTATAATAGTTCTGCTTTTTTGTAAATAATTGATATGAATACTTCCTCCAAGGGTGAGATATCGGCGGAATATATACTTTCTTTTTCTCAGGAGTTTCAATGATATTATCGAACTCACCCGAATTTTCTTCAAACACTTGTACTTCTTCTAAGATGTATAGTGTATCCATCGCATTGACAAAGATCTTTTGATCAAATGATTCAATAACCAATACCTCCATCTTAGGTCTTAGTGGAATTCTATTGTGTTCCTTGTCATAGGCCATCCAATACTTGTTTTTGAACTTGATACAGTTGCCTTGATCGACTATTCTCGATGAAATGATTGCCAATGTTTGATTGATTGTTTCTATATCTGGTTGTACTTCAAATACAGAATTGGTACTATTCAAGTGTAGGGCGAACCTTGCATTGAATTCCTTTAGGTAGGATTTTAGGAACTTATTCGCGTCCGCCATACAAGTAATACGAGCACGTCTAAGTTCAACTGGCAAACGTGATTGGAAAGTCTGGTTGAGACGTTCGATGCGTCCTTTGGCTTGTGCGATGCTCGTTGTTTTGATTTCGACACCAAGGTTATGGCAGGCGTAGGAGAACTGTGTGAAGGTATCCTCGTCGTCGAAGGCCTTGGTTTTCTTTCTGTATTCAAATACGGTTCGTTTATCCGTATAGAATAGAGCGGGTATGCCATAGTCGACTAGTATCTGATGGAAAACGTTGTAATAGCCACGTAGGGTCTCCTGTATATCAAAGTGGGCTCCAACAGCAGTACCGGTCGCATCATCTACAGCTAGGTGTAGATGCCATATCTCGCCAGGAATCCATTCGTAGCTTGAAGCGTCCATTTGAATCATCTCTCCCATATATTTGGATCTAGATCTTCGTGAATGAGGCGTATCATCTTCAATTGATTCGATTTGTTCATTGATTGCGTTTCTGGCCTTTGTAGATGTTGTTTGGTCTAATCGTTTTGTCAAACGTTCCTTTAATTGTTTCTTGGTTTTTCGATGGGCCTTTGGGGACAAGACATCGTGTTCTGATAACCAGTTTCTAATAGTGGTGTCACTGATGGAGATGCCGAGGTCCATCTGGACGATTTCACTGAAATGAGTGATGTTGGCATCAAGATACTCGTTAAGATAGAGTTCAATGATTTTGTTTTTCGTTTCCAGTGAGAATGTGTTTGATGGTAATCGTCCACGATTACCATGTGAAAATGAGGATTTGCCTTCAGACTTATAACGTGTAATCAGGCGGTTGATAGTACGAATAGAACAATTTAGTTTTAATGCCGCACGGCGTTTATTGCCAGAATGATCAACCAGTTCTTTAATAATGTTGTATTTGTTTTCTTCCATAGGGGTTAATATAATCTTTTTCATATTCAATCCAATCTAATGGAATGAATCATAACAATTCCTTTCTATAAATGGGGCATTTTCCCTTTCGGTTCATTAAGACAATATCAACTTCGATTCAGAAACGCTTTCATTGTTTTGCGTGTCTATTGTGAAAATGTGAAAAAAAACGTATAATACTAAAGAGAGAAATCTCTAAGAATAATGGAGGATTAAAAATGGGGTATATCATTCATGACCCTGTAATTCCTACCATTTTAGTTCTTATTGTAGGTATTTTTGTTGGCATCGGTATTATGAAGGTTGCTGGCAAACACGGTCTTGATCGTGCGATTACAAAATCGCAAGATATTCTTGAAGAAGCAAATTCAAAAGCAGAAACAATTACGCGCCAAGCTACATTAGACGCGAAACAACAAACTTACGAATTAAAACTACAGGCAGAAAAAGAGATTAAGAATCAACAAAATAAATTATTACAAGTTGAGAATAAGCTCATGCGCCAGCAGGATAGTTTGAATTTCCGTGAGGAGAATCTTGCCCGAAAAGAAAAGAAAATTGACGAAAAAGATCAGCAGATTACTGGGAAACTTGCAAATATCACTAAAATGGAAGAAGACTTGCAGGCTAAGATTGATCAGCAATTAGTTGAACTAGAGCGTGTGGCAAATATGTCACAGGCAGACGCAAAGGTAGAATTGATGGAGGCTGTCGAGAAGAAGACCGAAGCTGAAATCGCTACTTATTTACGTGATAAACAAGAGGAGGCAGAAGCGGAAGCCTCTTCCGTAGCACGTAATATTATTTCTTTAGCGATTCATCGCTACTCACAAGAAGAAACAATCGAACGTACCGTTAGTACAGTAACGCTTCCAAGTGAAGAGATGAAGGGACGAATCATCGGTCGTGAGGGAAGAAATATCAAAGCAATCGAACAGGCTACAGGTGTTGATTTAATTATCGATGACACACCAGATATTATTACTGTTTCTTGCTTTAACCCAATTCGTCGTGAAATTGCTCGTCAGTCATTAGAAATTCTGATGAAGGATGGACGTATTCAACCAGGACGCATTGAGGAAGTTGTTCAGAAGGTTACAGATGAACTTGAAGAGACAATTTTCAAGATTGGTAATGAAGCAGTATTCAAACTTGGTATCGGTAAGATGAATCGTGAACTCATCAAGCTGGTAGGACGTATGAGATTCCGTTATAGCTATGGTCAAAACGGTTTATCACACTCCGTAGAAGTTGCACACTTCGCTGGTATGATGGCTGCTGAATTAGGACTAAACCAAGCACTCGCAAAGCGTGCAGGGTTATTACACGATATTGGTAAGGCACTAGACTTTGAAACAGAAGGAACTCACGTTGAGTTAGGGTCTAAGGTTGCTAAGAAGTATGGTGAAAATCCTATCGTTATTAACGCGATTGAAGCTCACCATGGCGATACAGCTCCAACAGATATTATTTCTGTATTAGTCGCTGCAGCCGATACTATCAGTGCTGCTAGACCTGGGGCTCGTTATGAATCTATGGAAGGCTACATTCAACGTCTAGAAAATCTTGAAAAGATTGCATTAGACTTTGAAGGAGTTGAAAAAGCATTCGCAATCCAAGCTGGACGTGAACTACGTGTTATGGTACAGCCTGAGAAGATTGATGATGTACGTATGGTGAAGGTAGCTCATGATATTCGTGAACGAATTGAAAATGAGATGACTTACCCAGGACAAATCAAAGTAACATTGATTCGTGAAGTACGTGCGCAAGAATTAGCGAAATAAGAACCGGTTCACGGTTCTTTTTTCTGAAAAGAAGGGGAAAGTAAAATGAGAGTACTATTTCTAGGAGATATCGTCGCAAAAAGTGGACGGGATGCAGTTCTAGCTAAACTAAACGTATTAAAAGAACAATATCAACCAGATTTTGTCATTGCAAATGCAGAGAATTCTGCACATGGTAAAGGGATTACGTTTAAAATCTATAATCAATTACTCCTAGCAGGTGTCGATGTTATTACACTTGGCAATCATGCCTTCTCCAAAACAGAGATTCTAAATCATCTTCCATCAATGAACAGTGCGATACGACCTGCCAATATGGAACCTTTCCATATTGGGAAAAGCTATGTTATCAAAGAAGTGAATGGAAAGCGTGTTGCAGTTGTAAATCTAGTCGGTAAAGTATTTATGGATGTTTGTCGTGAAGACCCTGTCGTCACGATGGAAAAACTCTTAAAAGAAATTGATGCAGATATGATTTTCGTTGATCTACATGCAGAAGCGACTGCTGAAAAGATGACCTTCGCAAATTACTTTGCGCCAAGAGTGACTGCTGTCATCGGTACACATACGCATGTTCAAACTGCTGATGAACAAATTATTAACGGTTGTGCATATATCACAGATGCAGGAATGTGTGGGGTATATGCATCAATATTAGGAAGAGATACAGAGGAAGTTATCGCTAGAAGTATTTACAATAAATCCACGCGTTACACACCCGCACAAGGCCCAGCAGTCATCTCTGGTGTCGTCATCGATATCGATGAAAAAACAAACCGAGCAAATCGAATTGAAAGGATTCAAATTCGTCCGAAAGGTTAGCATTTACTAACAAAATAGTGGGGTGCTATACTTTAGATGTTCATAAAGGAGGACTCGAATAATGCCAGTTACAGTTGATAAGGATACTTGTATCGGTTGTGGTGCTTGCGTAGGAGTTTGCCCAGTTGCAGCACTCGCTTTAGATGAAAATGGAAAGTCCGGATGCGATGAAGACACATGTATTTCATGCTTCTCATGCATTCCAGTTTGCCCAGTTTCAGCTATCACAGAAAAGAACTAGATATAAAAAAATCGGTGCCCACCGATTTTTTTATATCTATAGGTGATTGACAAGTTGTTCTGCTTTGCTATGATATGTATAACAAAAGCGTGTTACTGGAAAGCAGGCATTAGCTCATTGGAAAAACATTTTTTCTGATGGGCTTTTTTCGTGGGAGGTTCTTATGTTCTTATTTCATAAAAAATCAATGATTTATTCACCATGTGATGGTACATTCAAACCATTAAGTGAAGTAAAGGATGAAGTATTTTCTAAAGAACTAATGGGAAAGGGCTTTGCGGTTGTACCGATAAATGGAGATATTCACTCTCCAGTCGATGGTAAGGTCACAATGGTATTTCCAACCAAACATGCGATTGGTATCACAGATAGAAACAATATTGAATATATTTTGCATATTGGTATCGATACTGTACAGTTAAAAGGGGCAGGCTTTAATGTATGCGTACAAGAAGGGGACAGCGTTAAAGCTGGAGACTTACTTGTAAACTGTGATTTAGCTATACTAAAACAAGCAGGCTATCAAACAGATGTTCTTGTGATCGTCACAAATCATAAGGATGTACGCATCAAACAAGCAGGTAACCTAAAAGTAAAGGAAGAGATAGCATATTGTGAAAACATATAATATTGCAAAAATACTAAATCACAACGTCGTTGTATGTCGTGGCGATGAAGATTCTAGAGAGTATATTGTCTTTGGAAAAGGTATCGGTTTCCAAAAGAAAGAAAATGATATTGTTCCTAGTAAACAGATTCAAAACGTATACGAGCTTGTTGATTTAAAAGATCGTAGACGCTATGAAGAGTTAGTTCATAACACAGATGATGAAGTAGTAGAAGTTACAGAAGAAGTGATCAGTGAGATGACAAATAGCTTTGGTGCATACGATAAGCGTATCCACCTGGCATTACTCGATCATATTCAGTTTAGTGTAAAGCGTTACCGTGAAAAGATTACAGTCAAAAATGTATTCACGGATGAAATTCAATTCTTATATCCAAAGGAATTTCAATTTGCAAAGGAAGTGCTAGCGAAGATTAACGAGTGTTTGGGTATTCACTTGGATAATAGCGAGATTGGGTTTATATGCATGCATATTCACGCTGCCTTACAGGGTGAAAGTGCCAGTCTTTCTACGATGATTGCACAGATATTAACAGAGACAATCACAATCATCGAAAGAGAAATGCAAATCAATCTCAACGATTATGAAGTGGCGAAGCAGCGTTTGATAACACACTTGAAGTTTGCCATCAAACGCTCATTAGATGGAGTTGAAATTAACAACTTAATTGGTGATCTTGTTCATGATAAGTATCGTAAGTCGTATCAGATTGCATGCATGATAGGAGATCACATTGAAAATACATATGGCATCAATATCGGCGAAGGAGAAAGATGCTATCTAACAATACATTTACAGAATATTGTAATGTATCGCAAATAATGGTTCGTACATGTGTAGTAAGGGGTATTACACATGTGGAATATAAGGAGGATATTTATGTTTAAGATGCTTCAAAAGATTGGTAAAGCATTTATGTTACCTATCGCAATTTTACCAGCTGCTGGTTTATTGTTAGGTATTGGTGGTGCTTTATCTAACCCTACAACAGTGGCGACTTATCCTGTATTAAATAATCCAGTATTACAGGGTGTCTTCACAATTATGAGTGCTGCGGGAACAGTTGTTTTCGCAAATCTAGCAATGTTATTGTGCGTAGGTCTATGTATTGGACTTGCAAAGCGTGACAAGGGAACTGCTGCCTTAGCGGGTGTTGTTGGTTTCTTAGTAATGAACGCTACAATCACTTCTTTATTAGGTATTTTTAATCCAGATGGTGCTGCCATTGACACCGGTGTTGTTGGTGCAATCGTTGTTGGTTTAGTTGCTGTAACATTACACAACAAATATCAAAATATCGAACTTCCACAGGTACTTGGATTCTTTGGCGGTTCACGTTTCGTACCAATCGTTACTTCATTTGCAAGTATCTTCATTGGTGCAGTGTTCTTCTTGGTATGGCCACCATTCCAACAGTTATTAGTATCTACAGGTGCATTCATTGCACAGGCAGGTCCGGTTGGAACATTCTTCTATGGATTCTTAATGCGCCTATGTGGAGCTGTTGGTTTACATCACATGATTTATCCAATGTTCTGGTACACAGAGCTTGGTGGTGTTGAAACTGTTGCAGGTGTCGCTGTAGCAGGTGCACAGAAGATCTTCTTTGCACAGTTAGCAGATCCAAATCATGTAGGTCTATACACAGAAGGAACACGTTTCTTCGCTGGTCGTTTCTCAACAATGATGTTCGGCTTACCAGCCGCATGTCTTGCGATGTACCACTGTGTACCGAAGGAAAGAAGAGGCAAGTACAAGGGCTTATTCTTAAGTGTTGCCTTAACATCCTTTATCACAGGTATTACAGAACCAATCGAATTCATGTTCTTGTTCGTAAACCCAATTCTTTATGTCATTCACTCATTCTTTGATGGCGTAAGTTTCTTTATCGCAGATATTCTCAATATCTCTATCGGTAATACATTCTCTGGTGGTGTGATTGACTTTACACTCTTTGGTATCCTACAAGGAAACGCAAAGACAAACTGGATTTTAGAAATTCCATTTGGTTTAGTATGGGCATGTCTATACTACACATTCTTTAGATGGTACATTACAAAGTTCAATGTTATGACTCCTGGTCGTGGCGAAGAAAGTGATGATGCTGAGCCAGTGGTAGAGACAAAGTCTACACTCAAGGAAGATAGTCATAAGATTATCGCTGCTTTAGGTGGTAAAGAAAATATTGAAGACGTTGACGCATGCATTACACGCTTACGCGTAAGTGTGAAGGACGTTAAGAAGGTTGATAAGGATGCACTGAAGAAGTTAGGTGCTACAGACGTTCTTGAAGTTGGTGGAGGAATCCAAGCTATCTATGGTGCGAAGGCTATCCTCTACAAGAACAACATCGTAGAAATCTTAGGTATCGATGAATAATCAAGAAGTTATCGCTGCCTTAAAGGGTAAACTTGTCATCTCTTGTCAAGCACTGCCAGGAGAGCCGCTCTATACAGAAGCGGGTGGAATTATGCCATTAATGGCATATGCAGCAGAGCTAGCAGGTGCGAGTGGAATCCGTTGTAACTCAGTACGAGATATTAACGAAATTCGTGCAAAAGTAAAACTTCCAACGATTGGAATTATCAAGCAAGATTATTTGGACTCACCAATTTATATAACCCCTACATTTGAAGAGGTGAGTACACTTGTACAAACAGGCACAGAGATTATTGCCTTAGACTACACAGATCGCATCCATCCAAATAACGTCAAGCGCGAAGAATTATTCCATCAAATTAAACAAGCATATCCAAATCAACTACTCATGGCAGATATCTCAAACTTTGAAGAAGCGAAAGCTGCAGTAGAAATTGGCTTTGACTTTGTTGGTACAACACTGAATGGTTATGTTGGCGATGAAAAGACAGAAGGTCCAAACTTTGATTTGGTATCTAGGATCGTCAAAGAATTAGACTGTCGTTGTATTGCGGAAGGTAGAATCCATGAACCATCACAAGCCCGCAAAATGCTAGAACTTGGAGCCTTTGCGGTAGTGGTTGGTGGAGCAATTACACGTCCACTTGAAATTGCGTCAAGATTTATCAAAGAAATCAACAAGGACCGCTAATTGCGGTCCTTTTCTTGTGCATAAGAGGTCAGTATTCTGTATAATAGTACCGATAGAGGTTAAAGATGAAAAGAGAAGATTTTATCCTTCCGGTTCATGCGGAAGAAAGAAAACGAACAAAGAAAAATACAGAGAGTACTTTTAGTAACTTTAAGATTAGCGATGATATCGTAAATCTAGGTTATGGCAAGAAGTACTTTATACATACCTATGGCTGTCAAGCTAATGTACGTGATGGAGAAGCACTCGCAGGCATGATGGAAATGATGGGCTATACAAGTACCAACGTTCCAGATGATGCGGATGTATTATTCTTCAATACCTGTGCTATCCGCAAAGCGGCAGAAGACCGTGTATTATCCGATGTGAATAAATTACGTTACCTAAAGGAACAGCGTCCAACGACGGTATTCTGTATCTGTGGTTGTATGGCCCAAGAAGAAGAGACTGTTAAACATATTCTATCTGTATCACCACATGTAGATTTAATCTTTGGTACTCATAACATTCACCGTATGCCAAATCTTTTAGCAGAGGTGATTGAAAGTAACCAGCGTAAGGTGGAAGTATTCTCCCAAGAAGGAGATGTCGTCGAAGATGTACCGGTAAAACGTTCAATGGACTCCAAGGGCTTTGTGAATATCATGTATGGCTGTGATAAGTTCTGTACGTATTGTATCGTCCCTTATACACGTGGTAGAGAGCGCTCACGCCGCAAGGAAGATATCCTAAGAGAAGTCGAAGAACTCAAAGCCAGTGGACGTAAAGAAGTTGTTTTACTTGGACAAAATGTCAATGCCTATGGCAAAGACTTAAAGATGGAAGATGGCTTTACACAACTGCTTGTAGCAGTTGCTAAAACAGGTATTGAACGTATTAGTTTCTACACAAGTCATCCAAGAGATTACAGCGAAACAACCATCGATGCGATGCGTGATTATCCAAACATTATGCCATTCTTACATCTACCTGTTCAATCAGGATCAGATGAAGTATTACGTCGTATGGCCCGTGGATATACAGTCGAAAGATACAAGCAGTTATACGATAATTTGAAGAAGAAAGTACCACATATTGCATTTACAACAGACTTGATTGTCGGTTTCCCAAATGAAACCGATGAAGAATTTGAAGCTACATTAGATCTTGTGCGTTATTGTCGATTTGATATGGCATATGCATTTATCTATTCCCCAAGAGCAGGCACACCGGCAGCAAATATGGAAGATAATATTCCGCTCGAAGTAAAGAAGGAAAGACTAGCAAGACTCAACGACTTACTGACTGAGATAGCGGAAGAAAATAACCGTCGCTT
Organism: Solobacterium moorei; assembly: GCF_036323475.1. GTDB lineage: Bacteria > Bacillota_I > Bacilli_A > Erysipelotrichales > Erysipelotrichaceae > Bulleidia > Bulleidia moorei. The sequence continues at coordinate 1,835,472 of NZ_AP028934.1, read as the reverse complement.
CTTAGGAGAAACAGTCAGTGTTTTATGTATTGGCACATCCAAGAGAAATAGCGAAGTCTATAGCGGATATAGCAAAGATAATAAACTTGTAAACTTCACAAGTGAAAAAGATTGTATCAATCAAATCGTAAATGTCGAAATTACCGCAACACATAGCTACTATCTTGAGGGTAAAGCTCTGTAAAATCGCCAGTGTTTGTTCTATAATAAACTTGAATTAAAAGTATTACTGGAGGGTATAATTTATGAGTAAGATACGCATATTTGCACTCGGCGGCCTTGATGAAGACGGCAAAAACATGTATGTCGTTGAAAACAACGAAGATATATTTGTCATGGAATGCGGATTGAAATATCCGGATGGTGATCAGTTAGGAATTGAAATGATCATTCCTGACTTCCGCTATTTACGTGAAAATCAATCACGCATTAAAGCAATCTTTATTACCCATGGTCATGAAGATGTCATGGCAGCACTACCAAACCTATTAAGAGAAATTCCGGATATTCCGGTGTATACAGCACCATTAACAGCGATGATGCTAGAGCGTAAACTAAAGAAGGCAGGTATTAAAGAATTAAACTTACATCGCATTCGTCGTAATGCGAAGTTTAAGATTGGCAGTACTGAGATTCGTACCTTTGGTACAATGCAGTCTATCGCAGACGGCTTTGGTGTCGCAATTAAGACAGAAGATGGATATGTTGTATATTCATCAGAGTTTATCGTTGACTACGATACAAAGAATGCAGCGTTCAAATTTGATATTACTAACATTACCGATTTAGGTAGTGAAGGGGTACTTGCTTTATTAAGTGAATCAGTAGGTTCTACCCGTACTGGCAACAGTAGCCCCCACCATCGCATCACAGAACAAATTGAACAGTATTTTGAAGATACGAAGAATCGTATGTTTATTACTGTATTTAATCAAAACCTATATCGTGTCATTGAAATTATCGAATTAGCGACGAAGTTTAACCGTAAGGTTGTCATCTTCGATGAAGAACTAAAGAGTTTAATGGCAGATATGGCAAAGCTTGGATACTATCATATTCCAGCAGGATTAGAGGTGGCACCATCTGCTTTCAGCAATGACATGGAAAATATCTTGGTGATTGTTTCAGGTACTGGTAAGTCCATTTTCCGTAAGATTCATAAGATGGCAACAAAAGAAAATGACAGAATTGAGTTACGTCCAACGGATACAGTAATTATTGCTTCTCCTGCAGTACCTGGTACGGAAAGAGAAGAGGCATCCATGGAAGATGACCTCTACAAAGAAGCAGGTCGTGTACTCATGATTGACTCACGTCGTGCTTATAGCATGCATGCAAGTATTGAAGATCTTAAGATGATGATCTACTTGATGAAGCCAAAGTACTATGTACCAGTCAAGGGTGAATATCGTCAACTCATTGCCAATGCGAATATCGCATTAAACATGGGATATAACGCAGATAAGATTATCGTTATGGATAATGGTCAAGTGGCTGTATTAAACGATGGTGTGATGGTGAAGTCATTTGACAAGGTTGATGTAGATGATGTCATGGTAGATGGTAACGATAGCTTAGATGCTAGCGGTATGGTCTTAAAGGATAGAGAAATCCTAAGCACAGATGGTACAATTATTATTGGTGTCGTGATGAATCACGTCACAAAGGAAATCATCGGTGGGCCAGATGTACAAAGTCGTGGTGTAATCTACCTTAAGGATGCAGAGTACATTATTAAAGAAGTTGGCAACATCATGGAGAAGACTATTAATGATGCGGTCAAAGAAAAGCGCTATGACAATATGTCTTGCCGTAGCGAAGCGCGTGAGAAGATTAGTCGTTATGTCTTGAAAGAAACAGGCAAACGACCTATGATACTTCCAGCGATTATCGAAATTAACACAAAGGATTAGCGAGGGAATACGTGGCAAGAAAGACAAAAGCACAACAACAAGCAGAACAAAACCAGCTCATTTTTAGAGTGATCACGATTGTGATCCTCTTTGCTTTTGTTATTTTAGGCTTTACTAAAGCCGGCATTGTTGGGCTATTTATCTATAACTTATTGGGTTACCTAGCAGGTAACCTTTACTGGTTAGTGATAGCCATGGTAATCATTGTTCTACTAATCAATATCATCAGAAGAAAACAGGGTGAAGAAGAAATTAGTTGGATACCAATTATCCTGTTAATCTCTGCACTATTACTCTTAGAGGCATATGTTGCAGTACCAAATGTAACAGGTATGGATGCCTTGTATGACTATATCAATCATACTGTAGATTACTTTATGCCAGATTCAACTCTAAAATTCAGTGGAGGAATCTACGGTATCTTCTTATATGCGATTTCTTCGATGATGTTTAATCGTATTGGTACAGTGTTAGTCATCATCGTACTCTTTATGATAGCGATGTTATTACTTGTAGATATGGAAGTCTATAAGAGGGCATTCCGTTCTATCATCGCATTCTTTAAAATGCCAGAAGTAGAAGAAAGTAAGCGGAAGGAAGAACCAGAGGAGCCAAAAGAACCGGCAAACCTTTGGAAGATGATTGATAAAGGAAAAGAGAAAACTGGTTCACTGTTTCAGAATATCAAGGCAGATGGTAAGACAGAAAGTTTACCAGTTGTGCAAGAAGAACAACCAAGAACAGCTAGAGTTATTAATCGTATTCATCCAGATGATCCAACCCAAGAAGTACCAATCATCGTACTTCCAGGTGAGACAATCTCGCAAAAGGATTCGGTATTCATTGATGTGGATGATCTAAGCGATGACCATGCTCGCATGGAAGAGAAGACAACGTTAATGCAAGATACAGTTTTACGTCAAACGGAGTCATCACGTTTTACACCAATGACAGTAGATACAGAAGAGGAAGACCTATCCGCAACAGAAGAATATGAAACAGTTGTGGAAGAACATCCTGATCAAGAAAGCAATATCTATCCGCCATCTAAAGCTCCAAAGCCAAGGAAACGTACACGTCCATACCAATTACCAAAGATTTCACTCTTAGATCCACTTCCGCCAAAGGGTAGTAACCCAGAAAATGAAGTCGCCGCAAGAGAGAAATCACAATTATTACTACAGATTCTCCATAACTTCGATATCGAAGCACAGTTATTAAATACACACATTGGGCCATCTGTTACGCAGTTTGAAATTCGTCCAGATGTTAATGTTAAGGTATCCAAGATCCTTGGCTTAACAGATAACATAAAGATGCAACTAGCTGCTAGAGACATACGTATTGAAGCACCAATTCCAGGCCGCAATGCGGTAGGTATTGAAATACCAAACGTGAAGAGTACACCAGTTAAGATGCGCGAGATTATCAACGATGTAGGTAGCGATAAATCACAACCATTACTGTTCTTCCTTGGTAAAGACTTATTAGGACGTACCGTAACATGTCGTTTAGATAAGATGCCACACATGTTGATTGCCGGAGCGACAGGTTCAGGTAAATCGGTATGTATGAACTCTATTATCTGTTCACTATTACTACGTACAAAACCAGATGCAGTAAAGATGTTGCTTATTGATCCAAAGAAGGTAGAATTTACACCATATCGTAATATTCCACACTTGATTGGACCAGTTATCAATGATCCAAACAAGGCAAGCAATGCCCTGAAGGTCATTGTACGTATCATGGATGAACGTTATAACATGTTTGCAGCAGCAGGTGTAAGAAACATTGAAGTTTACAACAACATGGTCGAACAACAGGGTGGTAGACCAAATCCAGATGGGTCTCCAGCACCCAAGAAGATTCCATATATTGTTGTTATTATCGATGAGTTAGCAGACTTAATGGCAGTCGCTGGTAAAGAAGTTGAACAATCCATTCAACGTATTACACAGTTAGCTCGTGCTGCAGGTATTCACTTAATCGTCGCAACACAAAGACCATCCGTTGATGTTATTACAGGTATTATTAAGGCAAACATCCCAAGCCGTATTGCATTTGCGGTATCCAGTGGTATGGACTCACGTACAATCTTAGATCACGTAGGTGCAGAACGATTACTTGGTTATGGTGACATGCTTTACATGCCAATTGGACAAACAGGTTCAACGCGTGTACAGGGTGTATTTGTGACAGATGATGAAGTACAAAGAATTACAAGCTTTGTATCCTCAGAAGCATCTCCAGTCTATGATGATTCCTTCGTACAGTTAGATGGAATTGAATCAGGAGAAGGTGGTATTGTGACGGAAATCAGCGATGATCCACTCTTCAAGGAGATTAAAGAGTATGTCATTGAAGCACAAAAAGCTTCTACATCCTTACTACAAAGACGCTTCGGCATCGGTTATAACCGTGCCGCAAGAATGATTGATGCCCTCGAAGAACATGGCATCATTGGTCCAGCACAAGGTAGTAAACCTAGAGAAGTATATATCAAAGAGTGAAGACACCAGTTGGTGTCTTTTCTTTATGGATTGCAAATAGTTATATACTGTTATATAGTGTTATATATAAGGAGACATAATGAAAATCATTCTAATAAACAGAAGTAGTACGCCATTATATGAGCAGATTAAAAATGCAATTAAAGAAAACATCATTGGAAACACAGTATCATCAGATTCACAACTACCATCTGTACGACAATTATCCAAAGAATTAGGCGTAAGTATATTAACCGTCAAAAAAGCATATGACGAACTAGAACGAGAAGGGTTTATTGTCATCAGACAAGGCTTAGGTACATTTGTTGCGACAATGAACCAAGATATATTAAAAGATGAAAAACAAAAAGACATCGAGTCCCATTTACTTGAAGCATGCAAGATTGCGAAAACAATTAATCTCAGTAAATCTGAATTAACAGAACTATTCAATTATATTTATGAAGAAGGTACAGAAGATGAATAAAATTGAGATCAAAAACTTAAATAAAGACTATCACAACTTCGCATTAAAGAATGTAAATTTTTCTATTCCTGAAGGATACGTTACAGGATTTATTGGTAGAAATGGTATGGGGAAAACGACAACGATCAAATCAATATTATCTTTGATTTAGTATCAAGGAGATATTTTATCCATACATGGTGATGAGAAAGCAAATCTGAATAATCAAAAAATTGGCGTGATTATGGATGATTCCTTTTTAGCAAAAGATTGGAATATGGAACTTGTCAATCAAGCAATGAAGGTTGGATATGATGAGTGGGAAGAGAATGCATATTGGAAGTTTCTAGAAAAATTCAATATCGATAAGAAACTGAAAGTAAAAGAATTGTCACGTGGGATGAAGATTAAGTTGATGTTATCAATTGCTTTATCTCACAACGCAGAACTCTTAATCCTAGATGAGCCAACGAGCGGATTAGATCCGAGTATGCGTGAAGAATTTGTGGAAGTTATCTCTGACTATATGCAAGATGATAGGCACACAGTATTATTCTCTACACATATTACACAAGATCTTGAAACAATTGCTGACTACATCGTATTTATTGACAATGGAGAAATTGTACTAGCTTTGGAAAAAGAAGAATTCATACACCATTTCATGATTTTGAAATGCGGTTTAGAAAATCAAAATACGCTTGATTCATCCGCAATATTAGGACAAAAGAAAACAAAATATAATATTGAATACTTAGTAGAGCGCGATGCGATTCATGAGATACCAGATGAATATGTAGAGGATGAAATTACAATTGATAAGATTATGATTTTATATGGGAGGGAAAAATAATGAATGCGATAAAAGTATTTAAGTTGGATTTATTATCCATTAAACCATATTTAACGATTAAGAATTTGATGATTCTGATAGGACTTGGAACCCTCTATGGCGCATTATCAAAAAATCCAGCGTTCGTTTTAGCTACAGTACAAATGTTCGCAATATTATTCTCGGGGTACCCTTTCATGGTAGGTGAAGAATCTGGAATTGATCCTTTATATAAACTGTTCAGTATCTCTTCAAAAGATGTAGTAAAAGGTAGATACTTACTAGCAACAGTATCTGTGATAATCATGCTTGTGGTTGGTGTTGTTATGGCAATGCTGATAGGAATTGCATATCCTATGGAAGACTTATTCTATAGCTTATTACTAGCGGCACCATGTATAGGGTTGATCTCATTAATCATTATTTTTATCGAGTATCCAATCTATTTTAAATATGGATATAAAAAGGGAAAAACATTAACAGCAGTACCAATGTTATTACTTGCAATTGGTGCAGTATGTTCTACTTACTTTCATGAATCACTAAAATCTATATTACAGTTTCTAGTGATGAATCCATTTATGGCAATGGCAGGTATCTGTATTATTTTCGTCATAATCATAGGTATATCATTACAACTTTCCAACAAGTTATATACAAGAAGAGAGTTTTGAATGAATAAAAATAATTGACAAAAGCTACTGACTATCATACTATTTCAACATAACAAACCGATGATTGGGAGATCAAACATACAGAAGCAACTTCTAGAGAGCGGGGATGGTGGAAACCTGCAGGCATGCGGTATGCAAATGGACCCATGAGGGCTTAATGAAAGCTTATGCAAGTATTTAAGACGCAATGTCAGCGTTAAAGGACAGAGAATGTGATTGCATTTTCAAAGAGAGAATAGTCAAAAGACTATTAAAAAAGGTGGTACCGCAGGTTAACGCTTGTCCTTTTATGGGCAGGCGTTTTTGTATGTTATGACTGAAAATGCAGAGAGAAGGAGGATATATCACATGAAAAAGTTAGTACAGGTAATTTGTGTTTTATTATGCAGTATGATGATTGGATGTTCTTTACCCTCTGCATCAAAAAAGGATGCGAAAAAGTATGTTATCGTAAAGCAATTAGATCACGCATCCATTGATGAGATTGCAGTCGCAATTGAAAACGAATTAAAAGAGTTAGACAAAACAGCAGAAGTAGAAATCTATTCTGGTCAAAATGAACAATCTACACTAATGCAAGTTGGTAAGCAAGCAGTAACAGATGGAGCAGATGTTATTATTCCAATTGGTACACTTGCAGCACAAACAATGGTTGTGGCAAGTGAGGATACAGAGATACCAGTGGTCTACGCTACGATTAGTGATCCAGAAGCAGCTTCACTAACAGGAATTGATAGAGTAACAGGTACTTCTGATGCACTCAATACAAAGCAGTTTGTTGATATGATGTTAAAACAAAATCCAAACTTACAGACAGTAGGTTTACTCTATTCAAATTCAGAAGCAAACTCACAAAAGCCAATTGCAGAAGTGAAAAAGATTTTAGATGAAAAGAAAATTAAATATATTGAAGCGACAGCAAATACAAGCCAAGAAGTAATCGCTGCTGCATCATCTCTTATCGCAAGTAAGGTGGATGCAGTATTTACACCAACAGATAACGTGATTATGTCTTCTGAACTTGCTATCTATGAGGCATTCATGAATGCAAATGTTCCACATTATGCAGGAGCAGATTCCTTTGTTCGATCAGGTGCATTTGCGACTTGTGGAGTGAATTATACAGATGCTGGTATTAAGACAGCTAAGCTTGCCTATGAGGTATTACAGCCAGGATTTAAAAAGGCAGAAGAATTTATCACACTAGATGGTGGAATTATCACTGTAAATACAGAAGTAGCGGAAAAGTTAGCTGTAAATCCAGAAATCTTCGCAGATTTTGGCCAAGTAATGACAGTTGAAACAACTGGAAAGTAAGGGATACTATGCTAAGTATTTTTCAAACTACTTTAGAACTAGGTACTTTATATGCATTTGTATCAATTGCTTTATTTATTAGTTACCGTCTGTTAGATATCGCTGATTTAACAACAGATGGAAGCTTCGTGCTCGGTATGGCAATCTCTGTATCTTGTGCATATGCTGGTCACCCAATATTAGGAATTCTATTAGGTATGCTTGCAGGTGGTATTGCTGGTTATGTAACTGCCTTCTTACAAACTCGTATGGGTGTTCCTTCCATTATTTCAGGAATTATTACAAGTACAGGATTATATACGATCAATCTCTTCGTCATGGGATGGTCAAGCCAAATATCACTTTTAAAACAAGCAACAATATTTACAATCCTAAAGAAAACAAATATTGGTGGCAGTTGGTATGCTAGCATATTCGTAATTGTAGTATTAGTTCTCTGTATGATTCTATTACGTCTATTTTTATCAACTAGACTAGGACTATCACTACGTGCAACAGGAGATAATCGTGCGATGGTAACAGCATCTAGTGTAAATGTTAAGAATATGATTACACTTGGACTCGTTATGGCTAACATGCTTGTTGGTCTAAGTGGAGCACTCGTTGGACAGTTCAATAAAACAAGTGATATTAATGCTGGTACTGGGATTGTAGTGGTTGGTTTAGCTTGTTTAATCATTGGTGAATCATTGATACAAGGTAGAAAGTCATTATCACGTAATTTAACAGCTTGTTTTGTTGGTAATGTTGTATATCGAATGATTTATGCGGTTATTTTGCAGACAAAGATTATCAACGTGCAATCATTAAAACTAGTGACGGCTTTGATTGTAGCACTTGCAGTAGCAGCACCAACAATCAAAAAAGAACTTTCTTTTCAAATGAGAAAGGGGAAATAACAAATGTTAGATATACAAAATCTTTCAGTTACATTTAATTCAGGAAGTATTGACGAAAAAAATGTACTCCATGATTTAAATTTACATGTGGAAACAGGTGAATTCATTTGTATCATTGGTTCGAATGGAGCAGGTAAATCTACCATTTTAAATACTATTGCCGGCAGTATTATCCCAGATAAAGGAAAAATCATTTTGGATAATACTGATATCACTTATGTAAAAGAGTATCAACGGGCAAGTTATATTGGACGTTTATTTCAAGATCCACTAAAGGGAAGTGCACCAAATATGACAATTGAAGAAAATCTAGCACTTGCATGCTTAAGTGCAAAGGAAAAGAAATCACCATTTTCTTGGATTACAAACAAAGAACGCGAACTATTCAAAGAACAGTTAAAATTGCTTGATATGGGACTTGAAGATCGCATGCATACGCTAGTCGGTAATCTATCTGGTGGTCAACGCCAAGCTTTAACACTGTTAATGGCAACGATTGTACCACCGAAGTTATTATTACTAGATGAACATACAGCAGCACTAGATCCAAAGGCAGCCGCAAAAATTATGAAGCTTACCCAAGAGATTGTTAAAAAGCATCATATTACATGTTTGATGGTAACCCATCAGATGCAACAAGCCCTCGAAGTTGGTGATCGAACAATCATGATGAATGACGGACATATCGTAATAGACATCAAAGGTGAGCAAAGAGCGAACATGTCAGTATATGACCTAATGGAACGCTTCCATGCAAATACAGGAAGTAATCTGGCTGATGATCGTATCTTACTTGCAAAATAAGTATATAAGTAAAATAAAAACTCAATAGAGAAAAGACAGCAGAGAGGTGATCTTTGCTGTTTTAATTTTAAGACTAAATATATTTTGAAGATTTCAAGATGGTGGTTTAACTATTTTATGCATGCATGTATAAGATTCTTAATATAGTAATTAATGTTTAATTTATAATATAAATTTTTGCAAGATTTATAATTTAAGTATTTTTCATATTGTAGAGTAAACTTTCATGAAAATAAAAATATATTGGTATTTCATATATAAAAGTGCTATTCTTTCATCAGTAGAAAGATTATTTCGGGGGTGAAATATGAGTGTTTCATACAAAAAGCTTTGGAAACTTCTAATTGATAAAAATATGAGTAAGATGGACTTGTTAGAATCAGCTGGCTTAAGTACGGGGACTTTAGCTAAGCTTGGAAAGAACGGTAATGTTACTACTGATATTTTAGTCAAGATTTGTAAAGCTTTAGATTGTGATGTTTCAGACATCATGGAAGTTGTGAAAAATAATAAGGAGGATAAAGAGGTATGAATAAGCAAGAATTAGCATCAAAAATTTGGGCAGGTGCAAATGAATTAAGAGGAAAGGTTTCAGCAAGTTCATATAAGGACTATATGCTTGGCTTGATTTTCTATAAGTATTTATCTGAAAAAGAAGAAAGGTACTTAAAAGAAAAACTATATTTTGATGAAGGTTTTAGTGAATTAACAGAAGATGATGAAGATACTGTAAAAAACTGTGAGGATAATATAGGTTATTTTATTGAAAATAAGAATTTGTTCTCATATTGGATTAATCAGGGATCTGATTTTACAATTGCAGATGTTCGAACAGCATTGTCAGCATTTAATAGACACATTGGATCTAATTATAGGAAAGTTTATGATTCAATTTTTGATGCACTTAATAGTGGACTAAATGATTTTGGTACTGGTGATTCAGAAAGAACAAAAGCTATAAGAAAACTTCTTAATCTAATTCAACAAATTCCGGTTGATGGAAGTCAAGATTATGATGTATTAGGTTTTGTTTATGAATTTCTTTTAAAGAATTTTGCGGCTAATGCGGGAAAAGCTGGAGAGTTTTATACACCACATGAAGCATCTATCATAATGAGTGAAATAATAGCTAATCATTTAAAGGATAGAAATGAGATTAGTATATACGATCCAACTTCTGGTTCAGGTTCATTACTTATTAACATTGGTAAATCAGTAGCTAGATATGTTGATAATCCTAATAAAATAAAATACTATGCACAAGAATTAATACTAGAGACGTATAACCTTACAAGAATGAATCTAATTATGCATGATATATTACCTGATAATGTTATTGTTAGAAATGGAGATACACTTGTTAATGATTGGCCATTTTTTGATGAGAATGATAAGGAACGTACATACTATCCTGTTTTTGTTGATGGTTGCTGCTCAAATCCACCTTATTCACAATCATGGAAGAATGATGATGCTGATAATGATAAAAGATTCGATGACTATGGCATTGCACCGAAATCAAAAGCGGATTATGCTTTTCTACTTCATAACTTATATCATCTCAAGTCAGATGGTATTATGGCAATTGTTATGCCTCATGGTGTTTTGTTTAGAGGCGGTGATGAAGGAATTATAAGAAAAAATTTAATTGAAAGAAGCAATATAGAAACTATAATTGGTCTTCCTGCAAATATGTTCTTTGGTACAGGAATTCCTACAATAATAATTATTCTTAAGAAGCAAAGAAATACAAACGACGTGTTATTTATTGATGCTTCAAAAGGATTTGCTAAAGATGGAAATAAGAATAAATTAAGAGCACAAGATGTTCGAAAAATAGTTGATACTGCTATTAACAGGGAAACTATAGATGGTTACTCAAGATTAGTTGAGAAAAAAGAGATAGAAGAAAATGATTATAATCTAAATATTCCTCGCTACGTGGATTCAAGCGAATCACAAGAGAAGTGGGATATTTATGCAACAATGTTCGGTGGAATACCTAACAATGAATTAGTGGAATTAAACCAATTGTGGAGTTCATTCCCTTCTTTGAAATCAGAGTTATTTGCAGACAGTGAAATTCCATACTCACAAATTATTACTGATGATATTAGAAAGGTTACGTTAAAAAATAAAGAGGTTAAGTTTTATTTAGATGAATGTAAAACAGCATTTAATACATTTCCATCGTATCTTTCAAGTAGGTTAATTGATAATTATTCTAAAGTAATAATTGCTAGGGAAGAGTCTGTAATAGCAGAAGAACTGAAGAAGATTATACGTAAAATACCATTGGTAGATTATTATAGTGCATATCAGATTTTTGATGATAATTGGACAACAATATCTTTAGATTTAGAGATTCTTCAAAAAGATGGCATATTGGCTGCTAGAGCAGTTGATCCAAAGATGGTAATAAAGAAAAATAGTAAAACAAATGAATTATATGAAAAACAGGAAGGTTGGATTGGCAGAATATTACCATTCGAACTAATTCAGGCAATTTATTTTAAAGAAGAAAAAAGTAAACTTGAAAATCTGATTTCAAATTTGGATTCTGAAAAGAATGAAAAGGATGAATTATTTGATGCAATCGATCCTAATGATAAAGCAGAACTCGTAGATGATGATGGAGAAGTAGTGTCTAAAAAACTTAATGTTGTTTTCTCAAAATTGAAAAAAGAACAAAAAAATGGTGCAATTTTTGAGGATGGTTCCTATGAAAGTATCATTATAAAAATTGATGATATTAATAATAGAATGAAGAAACTCAAAAAGGATATCAAAGATTTGGAGGAGAACCTCGAGTCTGAGACAATATCAAAGATTGAGAACCTTTCCGACACAGAAGTTAGAGAATTACTACAGAAAAAGTGGATTGATCCATTGTGTCAATCACTTATTGGACTTGGTAAAGAAGTTATAAACCAGTATTTAAAGAAACTTGAATATTTAACTAAAAAATACGAAATTACAATGCATGATATATCTCGACAGATTGATGAATCAGAAAATGCTTTATCTGAAATGCTTTCAAACCTTACCGGGAATGACTATGATATCAAGGGTATATTAGAATTTAAAAAACTCCTAAGAGGTGAAGAAGATGGAGAATAGAAAGATGGTTCCTGAAATCCGTTTTTCAGGTTTTACTGACCCTTGGGAACAGCGTAAGTTATCCGAGATAGCAACAATGCATGCAAGGATCGGTTGGCAAAATCTTCGTACATCAGAGTTTTTAGACCAGGGAGATTATATGCTTATCACTGGAACAGATTTCGATGATGGGAGAATAAACTACTCTACCTGTCATTATGTCGAAAAGGAAAGATATAATCAGGATCCTCATATACAAATACAGAATGGAAGTATACTTATTACCAAGGACGGAACATTAGGAAAAGTCGCTTTTGTTCAAGGTTTGGAGTTGCCAGCAACGCTTAATGCAGGTGTGTTTAATGTTGAGATAATAGATGAAGATTATGTCGATGGTAAATACTTATTCCAGTACTTGAAGGCACCTTTTTTGATGGATTATGTTGGGCAGAAAGCTACTGGTGGAACTATAAAACATCTTAATCAAAATATACTCGTGAATTTCCCTGTTGTGCTGCCTCAAAAAGCTGAACATGAGAAGATAGGGGAGTTTTTTGAAAGCATCGACCACCTTATCACCCTTCATCAGCGTAAGTTAGAAAAGCTAAAAACTTTTAAAAAAGCGATGTTAGATAAGATGTTCCCTAAAAATGGCAAACTCGTTCCTGAAATCCGTTTTTCAGGTTTCACTGACCCTTGGGAACAGTGTAAGTTGGGGGAGTTACTCCAAACACTTCCGTTTAAACAATTTCTTAAAGTGCCGGAAGCGGATGGTAAATACGAAATTATTCAACAAGGCAATGAACCTGTCATTGGTTTAGCCAATGGAACACCTTGTGGTGATTATAAAGATGTAGTGATTTTTGGTGACCATACTTTGTCGCTATATAAACCACATCGTCCATTTTTTGTTGCAACGGACGGTGTTCGCATAGTTAAGGGACAGCAATATACCGATGGATATTATTTACTATCGTTGTTAGAAAAGTACAAGCCACAGAACGAAGGGTATAAAAGATATTTTAGTATTTTAGCAGAAGCCAACTGCATTACAACATATAATGTCAGCGAGCAGAAGCAGATAGGTTTTTTCTTCTGGTATATGGACCACCTTATCACCCTTCATCAGCGTAAGCTAGAAAAGCTGCAAAATATAAAGAAATCCATGTTGAACAAGATGTTCATATAGAGAGGTGGAAAGAATATGCCTTTTAATGATGAATTAAAATTTGAAGAAGCTGTTGTTAATTTGCTTTGGTCTGAATGCGGTTGGGAAACTGATGTTATTAAGTATCCTACTGAGGAAGATTTAATAAAAAACTGGGCAAATATTTTATTTGATAGCAATAAAGAAAAAGATGTTCTTAATGGCTGTCCTTTAACGGATGGAGAAATGGCACAGATTATTACTCAAGTAAATTTATTGAGAACACCATTAGCTTTAAATACTTTTATCAATGGTAAAACAGTATCTATAACAAGAGATAACAAAGATGATGAGTTACATTTTGGAAAGAATGTAAGCCTTAAAATTTATGATAGAAAAGAGATAGCAGGAGGGAAAAGTAGGTATCAAATTGTAGAACAGCCAAAGTTTAAGACTAATAATACGGTTTATCCTACACGTCGTGGAGATATAATGCTCTTGATTAATGGAATGCCTCTTTTCCATATTGAATTAAAGAGAACGGGAGTACCTATTACTCAAGCTGAAGTTCAAATTGAAAAATACATGGAAAATGGTGTTTTCAGCGGATTATTTTCACTAGTACAAATTTTTATCGCTATGAATCCTGAGGAGGCTGTTTATTATGCAAATCCTGGAAGAGATGGAAAGTTTAATTCGAATTTTTACTTTCATTGGGAAGATTATAATAACGATATAATAAATGAATGGAGTGCTTTTACAAAGAAATTATTATCTATACCTATGGCACATGAAATGGTAGGATTTTACACTATCCCAGATGATTCGGATGGGGTTCTAAAGGTAATGAGAAGTTACCAATACTTTGCTGCTTCTGCTATTTCTGATAAAGTTTTAAGAACCAATTGGACAAGAAGTGAGCAACATGGTGGTTACATCTGGCATACTACCGGTTCTGGAAAGACAATGACATCTTTTAAAGCTGCTCAGTTAATTGCAAATTCAAAGGAAGCGGATAAAGTTGTTTTCTTACTTGATAGAGTGGAACTTGGTGATCAGTCACTGATTAATTATAGAAATTTTGCTGATCCATCTGAATCAATACAAGCGACAGAGGATACAAATGTTTTGATTGGAAAACTAAAAAGTGATTCTCCTGATGATGTGCTAATTGTTACATCAATTCAGAAAATGAGCAGAATTAGAGAAGATAGTGATGTTAAGCAAAAGGACTTAGAAAAAATACAGTCAAAGCATATTGTATTTATAATTGATGAATGTCATAGAGACCAAAAAGGGGATATGCATCAAAATATCAAAAAAACATTTTCCAATGCAATTTTCTTTGGTTTCACAGGAACTCCTGCTCATGGTGTTACATCGGATATTTTTGGTGATGAGTTACATCGCTATACTATTGTTCATGGAATTAGAGATAAAAATGTTCTTGGGTTTGACCCATATAAAGTTTGTACTTTCGAAGATAATGACCTAAGAGAAAAGGTCGCACTCAAACAATGTAATTGCTCTACTGTTGAAGGAGCAATGGCTAAAGAAGAGACAAGAAAAATATTTTTATATTATATGAATAAGGGTGAAAAGAAATGCCCGATGACAGAAATTGAAAACTTTATTCCAAAAGCACAATACGAAACACTAAAACACCAGAATGCTGTAGTAGACGATATAATTAATCACTGGACTGTGCGGAGTGTTGGATCACTATTTCATTCCATCTTTGCGACAAGTTCTATTTCTGAAGCAATGCAATATTATAAATTGTTCAAATGTAAAAATCATAACCTAAAAGTTACTGCAATTTTCGACCCAAGTGATGATAATACACAGGAATCAATTTGGAAAATGAAGGGAATAACAGATATCTTAATTGATTATAAAGAGATGTTTGGTAAATCTTATGAAATAGGTAATTACGCAAGTTTTAAAAAAGATGTTTGTGCGCGATTATCACACAAGAAACCATATCTAAACCTTTCGAAAGAGGAGCAACTTAATATCATTATTGTTGTGGATCAATTATTAACTGGATTTGACTCGAAATGGATCAATACTTTGTATTTGGATAAAAAACTTGAAGGGAAGAATTTTATACAAGCAATTTCAAGGACAAATAGACTCTATGGTAGCGATAAACCGCATGGAACAATAATATGGTACCGATATCCTCATACAATGAAAGAAAATCTTGACAATGCTGTTAGAGAATATTCGGGAGATAGGCCATTTGGCATATTTGTAGATAAACTTGATATTAATATCGATCAGATGAATTTCAAATATGGAGAAATCGTAGAATTATTTGAATCAGTTGGTATTTATGACTTTGACCATAATTATGATGATATTTCATGGAAGAAAAAATTTGCAAAATTATTTTCTGAATTAAATCAATATCTTGATTCTGCTAAGATACAAGGTTTCTCATGGGATAAATCAATTTATGAATTTAAGAATACTGACGGAAGTTTTTATTCAAAGAAAATACTCTTTGATGAAAAAACCTATTTGATACTTGTTCAAAGATATAAAGAGCTCTTTAAAGGAACTAGGATTGAAGGCGGTTTACCATACGATATAGATACACACATTATCGAGATTCAAACTGATTCTATTGATGATGATTATATGAACTCAAAGTTTAAATTATTTATGATTAATCTAAATAAAGGGGATGCCATAGCTAAAGAAAAGGCGATTCACGACCTACATAAATCATTTGCATCTTTGACACAAGAAGAACAAAAACTAGCAAAATTATTCTTGAATGATATCGAAACAGGTAAAATTGCAGTTGAAGCCGGCAAGACATTTAGGGATTATATTACTTTATATATGTGTAATGCACATAATGACCAAATTCATAGGCTTGCTTCTGGTCTTGGAATTGATGAAGCAAAATTACGGGCGTTGATAAATTTACATGTCGATGAATCAAATATAAATGCATATGGTCGCTACGATGAGCTTATGAATACTATTGATATTGATGATGCTAGAAATTTTTTGGGAAAACGGTTGAAAATTGAACTATCAAAAAGACAAGCTCGAATTGAGGCAGATAAATTACTTAGGAGATTTATTTTCGAAGGTGGATTTAATATTGAATAGTAACATAAATGGGAGTTAGAAGATTTCTAACTCTCTTTTATGATTGGGAACAGCGTAAGGTCTCAAATATGTTTAGAATTACACGTGGTTACGTGCTTCCAGCTACACAAACAATTCCAACTAAATCAGATAAAAATCCATATCCAGTTTATTCTTCACAGACAAAAGATAATGGGCTCATGGGATACTATAGTAACTACCTATATGAAGATGCGATTACTTGGACTACTGATGGTGCGAATGCAGGAACTGTTAATTACAGAAAGGGAAAGTTCTATTGTACAAATGTTTGTGGGGTTTTATTATCTAATGAAATAAGGGCTAATCAGATGATAGCGGAAGCACTAAATAATACTGCAAAAGCGTATGTTTCTTATGTAGGAAATCCAAAACTAATGAATAATGTGATGTCCGACATAGTAATTCAAGTACCGGTGCAAGAGAAAGAAAGAAATAAATTATCATTATTTTTCACCAGTATTAATAGTCTTATCACCCTTCATCAGCGTAAGCCATATATTCATAAAAAGGAGGATTTTCAATGCTAAATAATATTAAAGAGACAGATTTATTTTATGAGTATTATTCACAATGGATAAAAGTTTATAAGTCAGGAGCAATTCGGAAAGTTACGATGGATAAATATTTACTAACACAAACTTGGTTAGAACGTCTTGCTCCGGGAATGAGAATGTGTGACCTTAACCGACTATCTTACCAACAATTACTTAATAGCTATGCAGAGGTTCATGAAAGACAAACAACGATGGATTTTCATCATCAGTTGAAAGGTGCCATAATGGATGCTGTTGACGAAGGATTGATAGAACGAGATCCTACAAGAAAGGCTATTATTAAAGGCAAAACTCCACGTCCTAAAAAGATAAAATATCTTAATCAATTTGAATTACATAAACTTATATCACATCTTAATTTAAATACAGAAATAAGTTGGGATTGGTTTATTCTTCTAGTGGCGAAAACAGGTATGAGATTTTCAGAAGCACTGGCAATCACACCAAAAGATTTTGACTTTCAGCACCAATCGCTTTCTATCAGCAAAACTTGGGATTATAAAAGCTGTACAGGTTTTCTGCCTACAAAGAATAGGTCTTCTGTTAGAAAAATTCAAATTGACTGGCAGCTTATTGTCCAGTTTTCTGAATTAATTAAGGGATTACCAGAAGATGAACCAATTTTTATAAAGAGTCGAGTTTTTAATTCAAGTATAAATGATTCTCTGGAACGTCACTGTAAAGGAGCAAATATTCCAATTGTATCTATTCACGGATTGAGACATACTCACGCATCATTACTATTGTTTGCAGGAGTATCAATTGCAAGTGTAGCTAGAAGACTTGGACATTCAAGCATGACTACTACACAGAAAACATATCTTCATATTATAAATGAACTAGAAAATAAAGATATTGATATTGTAATGCGTTCTCTTTCAAGTCTGAGTTAAAAAGGCCACAAATGCTTACGCTGATGAAGGGTGATAAGGTTGTCTAGTTCAATAAAGTATGTCCCAATAGCTATTTGTTCATCAATACTCGGTACGTGAATATCAATATCCATCATCTTGATTTTTGAAATATTAAATCTCGAAATACCTTGTGCCAAAATTATTATTTGTATTCTGACAAATTCAGACCTAAACATAAACGCAAGATAATCTAAATTAAATTTAACCGTAGGTCTAAAGCCAAAGCAAAAACTATTAAGATATGTAACACCATGTTTTTCCTTTAAAACACTAGACATTCCAACTTCTTCAGGTGTTTCAGAAGATGTAGTAAAGAAAACATCACCTATTTCAACTTCTCTTTGCTTTGGATCAATTTCTACATTATCTACCATATTAGGATTCGCAACTGGATTAGAGAAAACATTCATATATGTAATAAATGAAGCTTCTCCATGACCGAAGTCGGAAGCTTTTTTACCAGATAAACCAGTAAATGTAGTGCCTAATTCTCCTAACTTACGCTGTTCCCAAGAAATAGTATTAATAGTAAAGGATATTTTGGTTGTAACTTACTAAATAGGCTTCCAATATTGTATAGATTGAAGCTAGGTTAATAATTTTCGTTTTCATTTCTGACGAAAACTAATTTATCTATTTGTCTTAAACAGACAAAGAGTAGATTTACATATTGTGATATTTTTATCAAGTAAACAAAGGGGGAGAACTATGAATAAACGTTTATTTGCGGCATGCTTAAGCGTAGGTATGCTACTGACTGGATGCTCAACAAAGAAAAGTACTACTGTAAAAGATGGTACTTATGAGGAAACAGTTGATGGACGTAACGGAAAGGTTACAGTAAGCACAACAATTTCTTCTGGAAAGATCACAAATGTAGAAGTAAAGGATAATGAAGAGACACCAGAAATTGCTGGTACTGCAATTACAGAGTTGCCAAAGAAGATTGTTGAAAAGAACAGTCCTAATGTAGATGGGATAACTGGTGCGACAATCACTTCTGATGCGATTAAGGATGCTGTTAAGAATGCAATTAAGACTGCTGGTGGTGATCCTGATTCATTTGGTAGTGATAGTGCACAAGCATCTGAGTCAAAGACTGAGAAGTTAACTGCTGATGTAGTTGTTATTGGTGCAGGTGGTGCAGGTATTACTGCCGCATTAACAGCTCAACAAAATGGTGCAAAGGTTATCTTACTTGAAAAGTCTGCGAATATTGGTGGTGTATCTGTTATTGCAGGTGGACCAATGGGTATTAACTCTAAAGAACAAAAAGAAGCTGGTGTAGCAGGTACATTTACAACACAGGAAGTTCTTGCACATTGGCAATCCTATAACTGTTGGATGGATGATGGACAGTTATTCTATAACATCGCTAACCGCTCTGGTGAAACAATTGACTGGTTAGAAGAAAATGGTATGGACCTTGTATATGTTGGTAATGAACAGGCAGCACATGCAAATGGTTTCCCAACATATCATGCATATGCAGACCAATCTAATAAGCTTGGTTACTATCAGGCTCTATTAAAGCAGTTTGAAAATGCAGGTGGTAAGATTTACTACCAAACTCCTGCAGTAGAACTAAAGTCAGAAGACAATAAGATTACAGGTGTTGTAGCGAAGTCTTCTGATACTACATATGAAATCTCATGTGATGCTGCTGTACTTGCTACAGGTGGTTTCGGTGCTAATGCAGATGTTATTGAAAAGGAAGTTGGTTTCCCGCTCGTTACATTTACAACAGGTACACAAACAGGTGATGGCGCAACAATGTCACAAGCAATCGGTGCTGGTAAGGGTAAGACAATTCAACAGTACCATGGTGTAACATCTTATTCTGGAATCGAACCAGGTTCTGGTAAGGATGAAATCGCAAAGGCTATCTATCTTGCAACAAGTATTTGGGTTAACCAACGTGGTTCTAGATTTGCTCCAGAAGATTTAAACTATGATACAGCGCTATCTTCAAATGCCGCAGCAACACAAGGTGAATACTATTTCTCAATCATGTCAGATGATATGGTAAAGAAAGTAGAGCAGGGTGGTTCTAAGGAACTGAATGTAGAAACAGCTGTTGGATACCAACCATCATTACCACTATTTAGTGTGAATGAACCATGGACAGAGTTTAGATCCGCACTAGAAGATGGTGTTAAAAATGGTACCGTGTTCAAGGGCGATACAGTGGAAGATCTTGCAAAGGCAATGGGTGTTGATGCCAATGCATTAAAGAAGACAATTAGTGCATACAACGCAGATTGTGCAAATGGATCAGATGCAGTATACGGCAAAGATTCTAAGTATATGTTATCTCTAGGTGATGGTCCATACTATGCTGCTAAGGCAAGACCAGTATCATTAGGTGGTATTGGTGGTGTACTTGTTAACTCTAATCTAGAAGTTATCAAGCAAGATGGAACAGTTATCGGTGGTCTATACGCAGCTGGTAATGAAATTGCGGAAATCTATAACAACTCATACCCACTCGTTGAAGGTGTTACATTAATGACAGCTCTAACAGGTGGAAGAATCTGTGGTGAAGCTGCAGCTGAATACGCAACAAAATAATCCCTCTCGGGAGAAATCGTAAGATTTCTCCTTTTCGTATGGGGAATAAAAGAAATCAAGTATTTATACTCATTAGAGTAAAAAATGCACCCAAAAAGTACATAATTTTGGGTGCATGAAGGACTGAAGTTAGAATTGAATATGAGTATTAAACAATACATCTATAACTCTACAAAACAGTGCTAATAAAAACTATTGCATTATTCATGGTAAAATAAAACTATGAAAAAAGACGAATTATTTGATTTGGTTAGTGAGTGTGCAACACTTGAAATATTTGTGGCAAAGGCTGCGAAGTTAGTTCAAAATCCGATTTGGATTATGGATGATGCATATCAATTAGTAACTTGCTCTAAGGTACCAGATGCTTACGTATATTTATCGTTTTTACAAGATACAAAACTAAAACGAAGCTTTGTAAATCGATTGATAGAACGAGGATTACTCAATGAGAATGGTATTCAAAAACCATTGCGTATATTTGATACGGAGTATCAAAGAGATGTTTATGTAATCGATATTTTTGCAAAAAAGAAGTCGATTGGAAAATTAACAGTTGCGGTGGAGAATGAAATTAGTGAAGAGGATGTTAAATTGCTTGCGGATGCTTCATCAATCTATCTACGTCATCAACTTACAAATCATGGATCGAAACGTGAACAAGCATTTGCCTTACTGCTACAAAAGGATGAAGAGAGTCAATCATTAGGACTTCAATTACTACAAGAGACTGGTTATCTCGTCAAAGGTACTTACATGCTTGCATATGTTGATACTACAATTGCAAATCGTATTACTGTATTACGTTCTTTCTTAAGTGAGATACAGACGAGTGATGTAAATCTTTTGGGTGGTATTATGAATGAACAATGTTATCTTTTATTGGCGAGCACAAAGCATATCGATTTGAAACAATACCCAAATATTCATGTTGGATATAGTATGCAGTTTGAAAAACTTCATCATCTTGATGGATACGCAAGACAGGCAGAATATGCTGCTAGTAAGGCAAAGGGAAAAGAGGCAAACTTCCAGAATCTAATTGATTCCTATTTGCATAGCCAGTTAGAAAAACAATTATCACTAGATACATTGGTTGACTTAAAGATACAAAAACTCATTGCGTATGATCGTAAGTATGAGACGAAGTATTACGAGACATTGTGTATGTATGTTAAATCACAATACTCAAAACAGAAGACTGCAGAAGGGCTCTATATTCATCTGAATACCGTTAAGTATCGTCTTCAGCAGATTGAAAAATTATTCGATATTAATTTTGAAAAAGACGAGAAATTGATACGTTTGGCAATGTTAGTGCATCACGTTTAATTTCTTATTGCGTTTGACTTTTCAAATCAGAAAAAAGAAGTATACTATTAATGTGTTAGTTATAGTTAACTAAAGGAGCGTTTATATGAATATTTCAACATTCTTAGTATTAATGGTCGTTGTTGTAATCGTTGCATTCGATATTCGTTATGTAATGAAGAACGGAGTAAGCTCCTGTAGTGGAGATTGTAGTTCTGGCTGTCATTCTTCCTGTAGATGGGTAGGAGACATCAAAAAGGCACAACGCAATATCCGTATTCAAAATAAGATTAAGTCCTTGTTAGGATTATCGAAGTAATCTATAAGTCACTAAGGTGGCTTTTTCTTTATAATCAATGTTGTAAATATGCGTACTAGATAATATAAGCGTATTTACAACATTAAATGGAGGCAAAAATGGATTATAAAAAGAAGATACGAGAAAAGATCGAAAAAATGGGTGGATTTATTACAAGTGGTGAACTAGTGAATTCTAATATCCCAACTATATATTTAACTAGAATGGTTGAAGCAGGAGAATTAGTTCGCGAAGAAAGAGGAGTATATCTTTCAACAAAAGGTGATTATGACGAGTATTATTTCTTTCAAAATAAGTATAAAGTTGCAATCTACTCGTATGTATCTGCTTTGTATCTATTTCAATTTACAGATATCATTCCATCAGAACTAGAAGTAACAGTATACAAAGGATATAATGCAAGCCGCATTCAACGTGATAAAAGAGTTCATTATGTGAATAAAGATACATATGAACTAGGTATTGCTCAATGTAAAACGACTTATGGAAACAAGGTAAATGTCTATGATTTAGAAAGAACGGTTTGTGATTTTGTAAAAAATAGAAATAAAGTCGAGGCTGAGTTATTTTCGAAAATAATAACAAGATATGCTCGTTATCGTAATAAAGATTTTAATAAGTTGTATACATACGCAGAAAAGATGAATATCTACGATAAAGTGAAAGATATTTTTGGAATTATTGGTATCTAAATGATAATTTTGATTGGTTTCAACTATTTGCTTATTTGTTAATCTAGTTATTTGCTTTCTTGAAAGCTATCATAGATGGGTGTAGGCTATAAGTAGGCGTTTCAACAACAATAATCACCAACCAAAATGATTCATAATTATTAACGGAGTAGAAGATGAAACAGAATACAAAATTATTGCATGGTTATACCGTATTGGATCAATATACTGGTGCTGCCAGTATACCAATCTATCAAACATCCACGTTTCATAATACAGAGCTGTATTGTGATGAACAGAAGTATTTGTACACCCGTTTCTCCAATCCGACGATTGATGCATTAGAAGATGGTCTTCGTTGTATTGAGAATGCCAAATATGCATTAAGTTTTAGTTCCGGTATGAGTGCAATATCGAATGTTTTGATGTTGTTAAATGCTGGAGAACATGTCATCCTTCCAAAGGAAGTGTATGGTGGTACTTGTCAATTTGCGACGAAGATTCTACCGCGCTATCAAATTTCAGCTAGTTTTGTGGATATGGCAAATCTTGATGAGATAGAAAGTGCGATTACAGATAAGACACGCATGATTTATATTGAGACACCATCCAATCCTTTACTAAAGGTATGTGATGTTCGTGCAATCGTATCCATTGCAAAAAAGAATGGACTGATTGCGGTAGCCGATAACACCTTTATGACAACGCTATTTCAAGATACACTTGCGTTAGGTGTTGATATCGTTGTAGAGAGTGCTACGAAGTTTATCAATGGTCATAGTGATGTAGTGGCTGGTGTTGTTGCGACAAATAATGAAGAATACTATAAACAGTTAGTTCTATTCCGGAAGAACTTTGGTGGTATCTTAGGTGTGCAAGATGCTTGGTTAATTATGCGTGGTATGAAGACGATGGGCTTACGTATGAAACAGTCCTCTGAAAATGCACAGGCAATTGCGGAATTCTTGCACAACCATCCAAAGATCAAACAAGTGTATTATCCAGGTTTAGATTCTCATCCTGGTCATGATATTCATATGTCACAAGCCAAGTGTGGTGGCGCAGTATTATCATTCTCTCTAGCGAGCAAAGATGATTTGATGTCTTTTACAAGGAAGGTTAAGATTCCAATTCTAGCAGTCAGTCTTGGTGGTGTTGAATCAATTTTATCTCATCCTGCAACGATGTCTCATGCTTGCTTAAGTGTGGAAGAGCGCTTAGAGCAGGGTGTCACCGATGAACTTTTGCGCTTGTCTTGTGGAATCGAGGATATTACAGATTTACTGGAAGACTTTAAGCAAGCACTGGAATAATGGAGAAACATGCATAGTATTTTGTATGCATGATAAGATGTAAATATCAACTTTTGAATCGTTGAATCATTCAACGATTTTTTTCGTGGGAAAGACAATAGAACAGTGTACATAGTTAATGGGGGTGGATTATGTTAAATACATTTGTGCTATTAGGGAAGGTGCATTCGTTACCTTTGATACAAGGGACAAATCTTTCAGAGAATCAATCAACGATAGAGATTGAGTGTCAACGTGCATTTACGGACAATGGAGTGATGTCTGACATTTTTACTGTGCGCCTGTGGCGTGGGATTGCGGAATCATGTAAGGCTGCGTGTAAGATTGGAACTGTCATTGCGATTAAGGGAAGAGTGGAAGTGAATCTACAGACGAAAGCGATGGAGTTGATTGCGGAAAAGGTTGAATTTATCCGATAAGTAGAGAATTGAAACACTTCGCTATATCTAAAGCAGAGATAACTATGATAAAATAAGGGCATTTGATAAAGTGAGGTATAAATATGGCATTTGATTCCTTAAGTGACAGACTGAATAAAGCGTTACGTAATGTGGCCGGTAAGGGTACGTTAACGGATAATAACATGGAAGACATGCTGAAAGAAGTGCGTTTAGCATTACTTGAAGCAGATGTAAACTATCGAATTGTAAAAGAATTTTTAGATGAGATTCGTACAAAGTCCAGAGGTGAAGAAGTACTACAGAGTGTAGAACCTGGACAACAGCTTGTTAAGATTGTTCATGATCAAATCATTGAATTACTTGGTACAGAGGAAGCAGGTCTTAACTTTGTAGAAGATGGCATTACTAAAATTATGCTTGTCGGCTTGCAAGGTACAGGTAAGACAACCAGCGTTGCTAAGATTGCACGTATCTGTAAAGAGAAGTTCAATAAGAAGGTATTGTTAATTGCGGCCGACGTGATTCGTCCTGCTGCGATTGACCAGTTACAGACATTAGGTAAGGAAATCGATACTGAGGTATTTACCTTAGGTACTGAGACTCCAGCTGTTGAAACAGTTCGTCAGGGTATGGAATATGCTGAAAAGAATGGTTTCGATACAGTATTTATCGATACTGCTGGTCGTTTACATATCGATGAAGCGTTAATGAATGAGTTAAAGGATATCAATGAACTCGTTCATCCAAATGATATTCTCTTGACAGTCGATGCGATGACTGGTCAAGATATCGTTAACGTAGCGCAAGCCTTTAAGGATGCGTTACCACTAACAGGTTTAGTTGTAACGAAGTTTGATGGCGACTCAAGAGGTGGTGGTGTTCTTTCTGTTAAGAAGATCACAGGCGTTCCTATCAAATTTGTCGGTGAAGGCGAAAAGATTGAAGATATGGATATCTTCCATCCTGATCGTATGGCTGACCGTATTCTTGGAATGGGTGACGTTGTAACACTTGTAGAAAAGGCACAGGAGAAGTTGGACCTTGAAGAAGCCAATAAGATGGCTGAACGTATGCTTGCGGGTCAATTCACAATGGATGACATGTTAAAGCAGTTTGAACAGATTCAAAAGCTAGGTCCTCTTGGAGGCATCATGAAGATGATTCCAGGTATGAACCAATACGCTGGTATGTTAGATGAGGCCAAGGCGAGCGACTCTATGCGTCATATGAAGGCAATTATCCAGTCTATGACACTTGAAGAACGTGCACATCCAGAAAAGATGCGTGGCACAATGAAGAAACGTGTTGCACGTGGTTCTGGTCGTAGCGTGGATGAAGTCAATAAGTTAATCAATCAATTCGGCAAGATGAAGAAGCTTATGGACTCCATGGGTAACATGCAAAGAAACGGTTCCTTAAACCAAGAAAGTCTAGAAAAGATGATGGGCAATGCACAAAAGCGTGCAGGTCAAAACTTTCCAAATGGCTTTGGTGGAAGAAATCCATTTAAATTTTAATGGTGTAAAGGTTTTTTACTTGACAGTGAATTTCGAATCAGTATAATAAACATGTAAGAAATAGGAGGTATTTATACCATGGCAGTTAAATTACGTTTAAAGAGAATGGGTGCCAAGAAGGCTCCAAGATATCGTATCGTTGCGGCAGATTCACGTTTTGCTAGAGATGGACGTGAAATTGAAACAATCGGACATATCAATCCAACAACAGAACCTGAAACAGTAGTAGTAAATGAAGAAAAGGCTCTTAATTGGTTAAGAAACGGTGCTCAGCCTTCTGATACAGTTAGAAACATTCTTTCTCGTCAAGGTATCATGAAGAAGTTCCATGATGAGAAGATAGCCGCTAAGAAGAAAGCGTAAGCATCATGGCAGAGCTGGATAAGGTACTTCTAAATTTAGTTAAGCCAATGGTTGAAGACAAGGAATCCTTGGATGTACGTCTGATGCCTAGCTTAGATGATAAAGAAGTTTTGTTACATGTTTATGCGAAAAATGATGATATTGCTCGTCTGATTGGCAGAAAGGGCAGTATGGCAAGTGCATTACGTCAGGTAATGTCCGTTGCTTCTCATAGTAATAACAAGAAAGTAACAATCAAGTTCGAACAGATTTAAGGATGCTATGGCATCCTTTTTTTGAAAACAAAGGAGAAGGAAGATGGCATATATTTGTATTGGCAAGATTATCAATACGCATGGTATCAAAGGCGAAGTAAAGATTGAAAGCTACTCTGACTTTGACGAAGAAAGATATACCAAGGGTAAACAAGTATATATTTGTGTCGATGAGAAGTATCTACCAGTTACGGTAGCTTCCTATCGTAAGCATAAAGGCTTTCCACTTGTATCCTTTGTTGACTTGCAGAATATTAACTTTGTAGAACAGTATAAGGGATTTGAAATCTATATCGATGAAGCAGATCGTAAACAACTTAAAAAAGGTGAATACTATCGCAAAGACCTTGTTGGTTTAACAGTTGTGGATGAAGAAGGTATTACAGTAGGTAAAATCATCAGTGTTGAAGAAACACTAGGTGCCCAAAATAATTTACGTCTTCAATTAGAAGACGCAAAAGAAGTACTAATTCCATATATTCCAATGATTGTAAAGAATGTAGATTTAGAAAAGAAAGTGATGACGATTCATCGTATGGGAGGCTTGTTATGAGGATTACTGTATTAACACTATTTCCAGAGATGTATCGTGACTTTGTCAGTACTTCAATCATTGGCCGTGCCATTGAAAGAGGACTTGTTACAGTAGACTTCGTACAGATTCGTGACTTTGCCCATGATCACTATCGTCATGTGGATGATAAACCGTTTGGTGGAGGACTTGGGCAAGTCATGAAGTGTCAACCAGTATTGGACGCACTCAATTCTGTAAAGAGTGAAAATAGCTACAGTATGATGATGTCACCAGCGGGCAATGTCTATAATCAATCCAAGGCAAGACAGTTATCCCAAAAAGATCATCTGATTCTATTGTGTGGCCATTACGAAGGATTTGATGCACGTATTAACAAACATGTAGATGAACTCGTCAGTATCGGTGACTACATTCTAACGGGTGGGGAAATGGCTTCTATGGTCATCATGGATAGTGTAATTCGTTTACTAAATGGTGTTATCCGTGAAGGCTCTACCGATGATGAATCTCATGAAAATGGATTACTTGAATACCCGCAATACACACAACCTGCAGATTACCAGGGCGATAAGGTACCAGATATCTTACTGAGTGGTCATCATGCAAAAATTCAAGAGTGGCGTACACAACGATCCTTACTACTTACAAAGACGGTAAGACCAGACCTTTTTGAAAAACATCAGTTTACAGAATATGAAGAAAAAGTCTGGAAGAAACTATGCGAGCAAGAGAGTGAATAGTGCTCTCTTTTTGTATATTTTGAGCTCAGGCAATCGCTTACTCAATCTACTCAGTCTTTCCAAATATTAATCAAAAATCTATTGTAAAAGTAAAAAAGTTCAATTATAATATCGAAGATTTAAGTAGTTGGCTCTAGAAGGGGTTTCATATGAAAACAATCTTAAGAAACGCAACAGTCTTTACGCGAAAGGGTTTTGAGAAGATGGATATCGCTATCTCTGGTGATAGACTTCTTGTCCCATTTGATGTTTCAGACATTGTTCAAAGTGACGACGTTGTTTTTGATTTCAACAATAAATATATTTTACCGGGTTTCGTTGATGTACATGTACATTTCCGTGAGCCCGGTTTTTCTTATAAAGAAACGATCGGCACAGGTTCAATGGCGGCTGCACATGGAGGATTCACAACAGTATTTACGATGCCTAACTTAAATCCGCCTCCTTGTGATTATGCAAGTCTCAAACAACAGCTCGATATCATTGAAAAAGATGCAGTAATCAAAGTAGTGCCTTTTGGTGCTATCACAGAAAATCAAAAAGGTCGTGGTATGTTATCCAAAATGGATGAGATGGCTGACCATGTAGCAGGTTTCTCTGATGATGGTGTTGGTGTACAAGCAGACTTTACGATGGAAGATGCGATGGTGAAAGTCGCAAGCTTAGGCAAGATCATCTCTGCCCATTGTGAAGATGAAAGTCTCAATACAATTCCATACACTGGTACAACTTCCGCAAGTGAAAGCGTACAAGCCGCAAGAGATATCGAACTATCCGCTAAAACCGGTTGTAAATATCATATTTGTCATGTCTCCGCGAAGGAAACTTTAGATGCGGTAAGAAAAGGAAAGGCAAGAGGAATCGATGTAACTTGCGAAACGGGACCACATTATATTGCCTTTAATGCCGATACAATCAAGCATGAAGGAAACTTCAGAATGAATCCTCCAATCAAGTCTCCAGAGGATCAAAAAGCAATCCTAGAAGCTATCGTCGATGGCACTATCGATATGATTGCGACAGACCATGCACCACATAGCTTAGAAGAAAAGTCGAAAGGCTTTGATAAGTCATCCTTTGGAGTTGTGGGACTAGAAACATCCTTTGCGGTATCTTATACAGAACTTGTAAAGAAGAATGTGATTTCCTTTGAACGACTCGTTGAACTGATGAGTGTCAATCCTAGAAAACGATTTGGTTTAGATGGTGGATATATCGAAAATGGAGAAATCGCAGATATCTGTGTTGTTGATACAGATGTTAGTTGGCAAGTCAATCCAGAAGAATTCTTTACCAAAGGAAGATCGACGCCGTTTGAGGGTATGCATCTTACAGGAAAAGTCATCGCTACATTCGTAGATGGAAAACTCGTCTATCAAGACGAGAAAGAAAGATAAATCATTGTGGAGGGAAAAGAGTGAGAATCATTGAGAATACAAAAATAGCGCTGGATACATACAAGATGATATTACAACCAACTGGTCCAGAATCTGAGAAGTTAAAAGCTTTAGTACCAGGTCAGTTTATCAATATCAAAATTGAGGGCTTCTATTTACGAAGACCAATCTCCATCGCAGATTGGAATGATGAAAGTTTAACCATTATCTACAAGGTAGTAGGAAAAGGCACAAAGGCATTAAGCCAAATGGAAACAGGAATTGCATTAGACATTCTTTGGCCTTTGGGAAATGGCTACAACCTAACTTGGATTCCTAATTCATCGATATTGATTGGTGGTGGAGTAGGTGTTCCTCCAATGTATGGCTTAGCGAAAAAATTGGCTGAAACGGGAAAGAAGCCAAGAATCATTCTTGGATTTCGAGAGAAGAATCAAGTTTTCTATGATGAAGAATTTAGAAAACTCGGTTTAGAAGTCACAGTGTATACAGAAGATGGTTCCTATGGAGAAAAGGGCTTTGTGACAAATGGGTTTGATCAAGCAGAGTATGTTTGTGCCTGTGGACCTGAACGTATGTTAGAAGCGATTTATCGTAAAGCGCAGGATGGTCAATATAGCTTTGAAGCACGCATGGCATGTGGCTTTGGAGGCTGTATGGGTTGTTCATGCGAAACACTTGTAGGAAATAAGCGTATCTGTAAAGAAGGACCAGTTCTTTTACATAAGGAGTTGTTATGGAAGTAAATACAAAAGTGAATCTAAGTGGGTTAATTCTAGATAATCCAGTGATTCCAGCTAGTGGCACCTTTGGCTTTGGCAAAGAATATGTAGACTTTTATGACATCAATATCTTAGGCTCAATATCCATCAAGGGAACTACTGTTCAAAGACGTAAGGGAAACCCTCAACCTAGAATCGCGGAATGTTATTCTGGATTGATTAACTCTGTAGGTCTTGAAAATCCAGGCATGGAAAATGTAATTCAGAAAGAACTCAAAGATTTAGAGATGATCTATCGAAAACCAGTTATTGCAAATATCAGTGGTTTTTCAGTAGAGGAATATGTAACACTGGCAAAAGAAATGGATAAGGTTGATAACGTTGGTATTATCGAGGTCAATATCAGTTGTCCAAATGTAGACCATGGAGGACTGGCATTTGGTACAAATGCGGATAATGTTAGAGAACTAACAAAGAAAATCAAAGAAGTCACAATAAAACCTATCTATATGAAGCTTAGTCCAAACGTAACAGATATCAAAGAAATTGCACGTGCAGCACAAGAAGGTGGAGCAGATGGTATTTCACTCATCAATACACTGATGGGAATGCGCATTGATATCAATCGTAGAAAACCAGTCATTGCCAATAAAAAAGGTGGCTTCTCAGGGCCTGCAATTTTTCCAGTTGCGTTAAGAATGGTATATGAAGTATATGAGGCAACAAATCTTCCCATCATTGGCATTGGTGGTATCTCAAGTGCAGAAGATGTCATTGAGATGATGATGGCAGGGGCTACTGCCGTACAGATTGGAGCCGCAAATCTAATCAATCCTATGGCATGTAAAGAAATCATAGAAGAGCTACCTATAGTTATGAAAAAACTAGGAATTACTTCACTTGATGAAATCATAGGGACTGCACATAAAGACTAGGAAGGAGAATCGTTCACAGATAAATCAAAATTGGGAAAAGACGTTTTATTGAAGTTTCAAGAATCAACAGTAGTGATGAATCATTGATGAAAGGAAATCATAATGGAAATTAGAAATTTAATCAGCATCACAGATTTTTCGGTAGAAGAAATCGATAAAATGATTGGAGTTGCAGGGGATATCATGACCAACCCTGACAAATACATCGATATTTGTAAGGGAAAGAAACTGGCAACGCTATTCTTTGAACCAAGCACACGTACAAGACTTAGCTTTGAAGCAGCGATGTTAGAGCTTGGAGGTTCTGTATTAGGATTCTCTGAAGCCTCCTCTAGCTCTGCTTCGAAGGGAGAAAGTGTGAGTGATACGATTCAAACGGTAGGTTGTTATGCGGATATCATCGCCATGAGACATCCAAAGGAAGGCGCACCTATCGTAGCCTCAAGACGAACAACAGTACCTATCATCAATGGTGGTGATGGTGGACATCATCATCCAACTCAAACACTAACAGACCTTCTTACCATCACAAGAGAAAAGGGAAGACTTAACAATCTTACAGTAGGCTTATGTGGTGACTTAAAGTTTGGTAGAACAGTTCACTCCTTAATCGAAGCGATGTTACGGTATGAGAATGTAAAGTTTGTACTGATTGCACCACCAGAATTACGAGTGCCGCAATATATTATTGACATGCTTGAAAAGGCAGGGGCTGAATATAAGCAGGTAGAAACTATGGAAGCTGTTATGCCTGAGTTAGATATCTTATATATGACAAGAGTACAGCGTGAGCGATTCTTTAATGAAGAAGATTACATTCGCTTAAAGGATACCTATATCTTGAATATGGACAAACTTGCAAGTGCAAAGAAAGATATGGCTATCTTACACCCGCTCCCAAGAGTTAACGAGATCTCTGTCGAAGTTGATGATGACCCACGTGCTGCCTACTTTAGACAAGCACTCTGTGGCAAATATATCCGTATGGCTCTGATTCTAAATCTTCTCAATATCGTCAAGGAGGTCAAATAATGAATATCGATGGTGTAAAAACAGGAATTGTACTAGATCATATCAAGGCTGGTAAATCCATGGAAATCTACAGCTTATTACAATTAGAAAAGTTGGATTGTTCCGTTGCGATTATTCAAAACGTAGTATCTAAAAAATATGGCAAGAAGGATATTATTAAAATTGATTCCATGATTGATCTGGACTTAGATATTCTTGGCTTTATTGATCCAAATATCACAATCAATAAAGTTGTGGATGGTGTACTGTCTAGTAAAGACCATCTACAACTACCAAAAGAACTTGTAAATGTAATCAAGTGTCAAAACCCAAGATGTATTACATCCGTAGAACGTGAGATACCACATGTATTCTATTTAGCAGATAAAACAAGTGGTAAATATCTCTGCAAGTATTGCGATGTAGAAAGCAAACAGAATAAATAATTGTTTCAAAAAACAAAGATAGTTCACACAGGAAGAGAGCGAATGTGAGGTGACCCCTAAAAGTTAGACTTTTTACGAGATGACTTTGGTCATCTCTTTTTTTATGAAGTTAGAAGATGTTGTCTGTATTGAACAGGACTCATCCATCCTAACTTTTCTTTTATTCGTTGCTCATTGTAATAATTTATAAATCTTTCTATTTTTAACTTCAGTTCATCGAAACTATAGTACATGACTCCATAGTATATTTCTTGTTTAATCAGTCCAAAGAAATTTTCCATAACTGAGTTATCAAGGCAGTTTCCTTTTCGAGACATACTCTGGAAGATTCTTTCTTCTTTTAATCTACGTGTATAAGCGTTCATCTGATATGCCCATCCTTGATCAGAATGAAATGTTCTTCTATATGGGCAGTCTGTAGTGATTGTAATAGCTTTCTCCAAGGCATTCATCACGTTTTCTGCAGAAGGTCTCTTACCAATTTCGTAACTAAGTATCTCACCACTACACATATCCATAAATGGATCTAGATAAAGCTTATGTATTGTCATATGACCCTTTTTATCGACTTCATAATACTTGAATTCAGTTGTATCAGTTGTTATTTTCTGATGCGGTATATGTGTCTTGAAGCGTCTGTGAATTCTATTAGGCGCAACTCTTCCAACTGTTCCTCTATAAGAACTGTATTTTCTGCTTTTGCGAGTATAAGACGTTACCTGTAAGTGAAGCTTTTGTATGATTCTCTGTACTTTCTTTTTATTAATGGTATATCCATTGTTGCGAAGTTCTCCAACGATTCTACGGTAGCCATAATCCTTATTATTTATACGAATTTCTTGTATGTTTTCTTCAAGCTTTTTATCAGGATTTTCTCTATCAAATCTCTTTTGCCAATACATATATGTCGCTTTTGGCATTCCGGTATAAGAGAGAAGGTCTTTTAGTTTGAACTTTTGTCGGAGACTGTTGATGACGAGTGCCATTCTCTCATTTTTTCCTCGTCCTCTAAACGCAGCCTCCTCAGTTCTTTTAAAAATGCATTCTCTATTCTTAACCGAAGAAGTTCATCTTCTAATTTCTTTATATGTTCTACACTTGTATTAACAGAAGCTTCTTCCATGAGTTTGTTTTGAGTCTTTCTATCTGTCTTATCCATAGCTTTCCCTCGACCCTTTCGGCGTGATTTTAACGCATCAGGACCTGCTATACGAAAGCGATTAACCCAGTTGCCAATCGTAGCTGGGTTCTTAATGCCATTCTGTATAGCTAACTCTTGATATGTGATTTCACTTGTTAAATACAACTCTACAATAGAAAGTTTCATTTCGAAAGAATAAACTTCATTTTCTCGTGAGCGCAATAAACCATCATTTCCAAATGCTTTATAGTTTTTCACCCATTTGTGTAGCTGGGATTTAGAGCCTAATCCATATTTTTTAGAAAGATATAGAATTCCTCCTTTACCATTCAAATATTCTAAAACTATTTTTTTCTTGAATTCAAAACTGTGTTTTGTCATAAAAATACCGACCTCCATTCGTTAGATTCTTGGTCTAACTTTTGGGGGTCGGTACAATGCTACTCTCTTTTTTTCTGGATTGACGTATAATAGATAAAAAGGGGAATATATATGAAATATACTTCACGTAAAAAAACACCACTAAAGTGGTTAAATTTTCTAAAGTTTATAAGTTTACCAATACAGATTCTGTTTTATATTTATGTATTCGTTAGTATTTTAATGGAATTATTTGGATCAGATATGTTACCGCATTTATTAGCACCTGTTCTAAATATCTATGGCTACGCTGCAAATCATTTAGGTTCTGCTTTTTGGCCAATTCTTTCCATTTTACTGGCATTGATTATCTTGGTTTATTGGGTATTTGAAATTGAAAGAGGACTAATTAAGTGGGAAGGTCTTTCCACAGTATTATGGAATCTTTACTTAGTTGTAATGTATGTCATCTGTGGTGGTGTGATGGTTGGAGCATTAATGTACCTACCACCAAGTACTGTATCTACTGTTGTGATGGGATACCTAGTAAACTTTGGTATTAAAGTACCAGCAAGTTTTGTGTCCTATATTCCATTACTTGTATTTGTGGTTGTATGGCTAATTGCAGGTATTATCTATGTTAGTCTAAATATTATCTACTTTGTACGTCGTAAGGCACTCTTTGCGAAAGACTATAGTGAAGAAGTTGAGGTAGAAAAGGAAATATCTACAGTTGAAGAAGTAAAGACAGAAGAAACGGCTCCTTTAGAAGCAGAAGAAAAGGTTGAAGAAGAATCAGCCACAACTGAGACAGAAGAACAATCTGAACCAGAATCAAGTCCAACTGAGACAGTTGAAGAAACACCGAAGGTAGATCCTGTAGAAACAGAAGGATATACACAAGTGATCTCAACTGCAATTGAGAATGATACGGCAGAAGTAAAAGAACCTACGCATAAAGTATGCAAGGAATGTGGTGCAGAAGTCTTGGAAGAAGATGCAATCTTCTGTACAAATTGTGGTAAAAAATTAGAGAAATAAAAATATCTGCATGCATGTTGTTGAAGTGGTGTAGTAATTAATGGGGAGATAAAAAGATAACAATATCTTATGTATTGCAGTTAATAAAAGATATGGGGGATTAAAAAAAGCAATATTAGTTTAACTTTAAGTAGACATAATTGAGTAACTAGCCATTGGATATAAAATTAAAGAGGCGGCAGTTTATGGAACTAATTGACATATTTAAATCTGAAAAAAAGAATGTTATATACTGTATTATTCTAAATATGATCGCTGCAATATTTTCTGTTGCGGCATCTTTATCGTTAACGTTATTTGTACAAAGAATAATAGAGGGAAAGTATATAGAAGCAATGTATATGATTTTATTAAATTTAGGATTATATATAGTTGCATATTCTTTTAACTATATTTATTTAATCAAAAAAAACAAAGCAAAGATGCTAGGCACTTTAAAATATCGAGAATATATTACACAGATAATAAGAAACTCAGAATCTAAGATAAAAGAAAGCGAATATATTTCAAAGCTAAATAACGATGGAAATCAAATTGAAAACGCAATAGAATTAATTTTTAATTTAATTGATGCAATTTTATATGTTATTTCAGCTTTTGTTGGATTAATTATATTGCATTGGGGAATTGCAATAGCAAGTTTAGTAATTTTTTCCTTAAACCTTGTATTACCGAGATTATTAAAGAAAAAATCAGAAGAAAACGAAAGGTTAAGATCGCAAAACTCAGAAAATTATTTAAGGAACTTAACCGACTTTTTAGAAGGATATTCTGTATGGAATTTATATAACAAAAAAGGGATTCTAACTGGGTTGTTAGATAAAGAAAATCTGATATTTGAACAGAAGAAAAATAAGATAAACAATACTACAAGTCTAATTGAGACTATCCCAAGTTTTGGGAGCTTAATAGGACAAGACTTGCTAATGCTTTTTGCAATAGTATTAATATATTTTAAGATTGTTATACCAGGTGTCATATTATCAGTGGGAAATTTGTCGGGAATGTTATTTTCTCATTTATCAAAATTCATAAAGAATATAGTAAAAGTTAAAGGGATAAACAGATTAGTAAAAGATAATTGTGTTCTATTTGAGAAAATTGATGAAAGCTTAAAAGAAATAGAAAATTATGATATCAAAATAAAAAACCTTAGTTTTTCATATGGAGAAAAAAAGGTATTAAACAATATTAATCTAGAATTTAAGTTTGGTAAAAAATATATCATAACCGGTCCATCAGGGACGGGAAAGACAACATTATTTAATCTATTGACTAAAAGCATAGAAAATTATTCAGGAGAGATTTATTTAGGTGACCATAACTATAAAAATTTAAATGCGTATACTATACATAAGTTAATTGGATATGTAACTCAAAAAACACATATATTTAATGCTAGTCTAAAAGATAATATTACATTATTTGATAATGGACACTCTGAGATACAATATAAGAAAGCAATTGAAAATAGCCAGGTTAACGAATTTATAATTGACGATGACCAGATGATTGAAAAAAACGGAAATAATTTATCTGGCGGTCAAAATCAAAGGATAGCAATTGCCAGAGAGATTATCCATGGTCATAAAATCATTTTATTTGATGAATCTACAAATGCATTAGATAAAGCAAAGAATTTAGAGATGATAAAATACTTAACATCCCTAAACCAAACAGTTATATTTATAGCTCATCATGTAGACAATAATATAATAAATTGTTTTGATCATATCATTGATTTTGAAAATGGCATCATACAGGCAAAATGAGTTTTAAATATAGTAAATCATCAATTCTTTAGCGATGCGAAGTATCTTTCGAGATACATCTTATGTGCAACAGCAGTAATGATGTTATTTAGCATTGGATGCTTGTCATCATGAACGGAAGGTGTTTCACTTTGTTCATGATGATAGAAAGAGGATAGCGTATTCATAAGGGATTTACTGCAATATTGATGTAGTTCCTCAGTTGTATCATTTCCTTGTTGGAATTCATGCAGTGCTAAACGAATGTTTTCAATTGATAATACAGTCTTTGCACAAACAATAAATAATAAGATGGAGATTTGATCACGTGTATAAGTTTTCTTATTTACGCGGTCAAAGAGCTTTTGTTTTGCATAGTTTGAAATCATCGAAGGAGTAACCTGCATCTCAGGAAACTCAGTGAAATAGCTATTGATGAACTTTGCGACCTGTTCAAGATAGAGACCAACATCAGGAATCTCGTTATATGCAGGCAAACGAAATTCATGTAGGGTATTTTCAATTTGCGTATTTGTTTTCATAATTTAAGTGTATACATAAGTGAAGAACTCGTCAACGTTTTACTATAACTCTTGACGAGTTTTTAAATAACCGATAATATGTATATAGGTTAACGAAAAACCGATAATAAGTTTTTGAGAATGGAGGTACTGATATATGACATATAAAGATATGACAATCAGCCATGAAAAAGAAATATTTGTATTTCGTATCAAGGATTTTTGGAGTGCGGTAACACACTTTATAGGAATGGTGGCTGCGATTATTGGTATGCCAATTCTACTCATTAAAGCAGCTTCTTATCAAGCATCATTTCTTTCGATGATTAGCTTTATGATTTTTATGTTAAGTATGATTTTATTGTATGGAGCCTCTGCAAGCTATCACAGCTTCCATGTATCAAATCGAGTGGATATGATTCTAAAGAAGATTGATCATTCTTCCATCTTTATTTTAATTGCTGGAAGCTATACACCTATCTGTTTAACAGCGTTAAAGGATACTGTAGGGCAAATGTTATTGACGATGATTTGGATTATCGCAATTGCAGGAATTGTCTTTAAGGTATTTTGGGTAACTTGCCCTAAGTGGGTATCCTCAGTGATGTATTCGCTTATGGGTTGGCTTTGTATTATGTTTTTACCACAGATACTAAGTGCAGTATCGTTACAGGCATTTGTGTGGCTACTGGCAGGTGGAATTGCCTATACGGTAGGTGCAGTTATTTATGCATTGAAACCAAAGCTTTTATCTAGTCAATCATTTGGCAATCATGAGATCTTTCACTGTTTTGTGTTACTAGGAAGTCTTTGCCATTATATCTTTGTCTTAAACTATCTGACAATGTTTCATTAAAGTGTATTTATGTGCACAACAATAATCCTCCTGACAGTTACGATAATGCCAGGAGGATTTCTTTATGAAACAGAAAACATTACATACTGCATTACGCGAGTTTGCTTACGAACAATATCACAGTGAGAACAATCATCTAAGTCCAGAACAATGGGTAGCTCTTTTGAATGGATATTACTACAACAAGGAAGCGGCAATGCTTGCAAGTCAGATTGGATTAAACGAAGTGGATGTACAGATTTGGTATTGTCGTTTTGCCCTAGCAGTGACTGCGTATGCTCTCAAGCTTTGTAACAAAGCCAAGCAAAAAGCATACTTCCGTTTCACACCGCAGAAGCATGTCACAACATCTATTCCAGTATTTCTTGTAAATTGAGTATAATAAGACAAGAATAGGAGAACTTTATGGAAATTCGTTTTGAAGAAAATGGTGCAAAAGCCTATAACGACGAAGGCAAAGAAGTGGGTCTTTGCGAGTATTATGAAAAGGATGGAAAGTGGGTATTAAACCACACGGTTGTTGATCCATCCATGAAGGGACAGGGCATTGCTGGTAAGCTTTTAGATTGCGTATTAGAACACGCAAGAGAAAAGAAGGTAAAGATTGTGCCTGAATGTTCTTATGTAGCACATGCATTTGAAAAGAATCCTGCATTAAAAGAAGAATTTGAATAAAAACTTGATAACTTAAGTCAAGAAGAAATTTCTAATCTTTAGTGATTTCTTCTTTTTCGTTTTGTGCATTATTAAAACAAGAGAAATTATATCTCCCATTTTGCTAGATTAGGTTTATACTGTTGCTAAGAATGATATAGAGTACCATTCTTACATAGGCTATAGATTATGACCAGTAATTTATGAGCACTAGCAGTATAGGCAGCTTTAGACGACAATGGGCATTGGGTCTGCTGTCTTTTCTTTTTGGTGAATTCATATAGTGGATCTTCTTTGCGCAATCGATAATTACATTGTGCACCAAGGTATAAAAGGCATCGCAAATGCTTATTGCCTTTCTTTGATATCTTGAGATGCAGTCCATCAATATCTCCGGATTGTTGTATCTTTGGATTCAAGCCTGCATATGCCACGATAGCCGCTCTGTTATCAAATCGGCTTACATCTCCAAGCTCTGCTATGATACGGGCTGCCAGATTCTCTCCGATTCCAACAATACTAACAACAGATGCAAAATAAGGACATGTTCGTGCTATCTCTATCATTTCCTTCAATAGTGAATCGCATTTTTTCTTCTGTTCCTGCACGTTCTCTATCAAGCTTGGCAATTTGACTACTTCTATATCATCGATATCACATCCTGAATAGCACTCCTTTGCCTTCTCGTAGATCTTATGTACGATTCTTTCTGTATATCCTTTTAAATGACCTGTACGATGCCCAACGGTCTTAACGATGGTATCCTCTCTATGGCCCAATAGTAAGGATGGATGAGGATATCTTTTTAATATCTCCATTGGGAGTGGATCATACAGATTTTGATTCCCTTTAAAGGTCTTATCAATCCTTGGATATATGATATCCAGCATGGATCTCAAACTCACTTTGCGTTTCCGAAGATGAACCAACTCACTTTCATATATACGGCTCAATTGATAGAGTCTTTTGTACTCTTGTGGTTGTGCTTGATATTGTCTTAGTTCCTTCTCACAATAGTACGCTTTTGCGATATGTGCACAGTCTAATGCGTCTGTCTTATTACTATGTAGGGAGGTCTTGCGATAGGTCGCAGATAATAATGGAGAAATGATGTAGTACCTTATCTTG
The DNA here is from genome assembly GCF_036323475.1 of Solobacterium moorei. Taxonomy (GTDB): domain Bacteria; phylum Bacillota_I; class Bacilli_A; order Erysipelotrichales; family Erysipelotrichaceae; genus Bulleidia; species Bulleidia moorei. The sequence goes on along the minus strand of NZ_AP028934.1, from coordinate 1,795,253 downwards.
TGGTCTTCAAGATATTTTTGTAGTGGTCGATGATAGACACCTGTAGCCTCAAAGATAACTGGTATATCTTCTCGTTCTGTCTTAGCTTCAAGGTCTTTGATAGTTTGCCCTAATTTCTGGAAACCATCGATCGTAGCTGAAAGCTGCTTTGGTTTTCGCATTGGATGTCCATTCTCTATGAAGGGCTGGTAGTGACAGGAACCCTTTGATACATCCACTGTAATGATTGGTCCTTCCATGATGGAATACTCCTTTCTTTCTGATATGCATAATGTCTTGGTAAACTTCCCCATCCCCACATCCGACTATTTTTCTGGTTTATATACGACATATCTAGCTGTTTCCTGGATTGTCATCTTGATAAAGCAGCCTAAGAATATAGGAGGGAAGCAGAACGCTTTTTATGACGGACTCAATGATATCACTGGTCTAAAAGAAGGTACGTTCTCACTTTACCCAGACCAATTCCCATACATGCCTGTACGAGAAAGGCCAGAAACATTCTAGTGTCCCTGACCTCTATATCATATTCTTCTTCTGAAGTTTTTTCTCTATGATCAGGACTAGATTATTCCTGATTTCATAATAGAAAATAAGGTCCTGATTATTGGACCTTATCGCATTTTTGCGGCTAATTTTCTGGCTTCTTTTTCACCGAGCCAAGTTAAAGAACCATCTTCTAAACGCTTCATGATAATCGCAACACCATGAGGATCATCTTCCAGATGACCGAGAATTGTTATAAAATCGTCATGTCGTTGAGATGGAATTTCAGCTTCATTATAAATGACACAATATCCTTGACCAAGCTGTGGCATTGGCACTTCAACAAGTTCACGTTTACCGTTATATGGATCGTCTAAAGACTCTCGAATGACTTTATTTGTTTCGTAAAATACCGCATCCATTACGTACTCTGAAGTGTGATCAATATCAACATTTTTCTTCGTATCATCTGTATAATAAGTACGTAGAACAAGGTTGCCGACAACGACCAATGGGTTGTTGGTGCCATATAAGGCAACTGTCGCTACGCGATGATGTAGGTAATCAAATGGGTAAATGAGCTTTTGTTCGTTCATTTGGCCATCTCCTTTATTCAATATAATATCCTTGATAACTATATTTCGCAAGCATCAGCTAAAAGGATTGGAGGAAATTAAGAATATGAAAATTCAAATCTTACCACTTGTGACAGGAGCACAGAAAGCTACGGGCTTAACTGTCATCATTGATGTATTTCGTGCATTTAGTTTAGAAGCGTATATGTACACAAGTGGCGCAAAGAAAGTAATACCTGTTAAGACAGTAGAAGACGCATTAGCACTCAAGAAAGAGAATCCATCTTACATCCTTGTTGGTGAAAGAAAGGGTATTAAGGTTGAGGGTTTTGACTACGGTAATTCACCAAGCGAGTTTGTAGGAGTTGACTTAAGTGGAAAGACATTAATTCATACGACCAGTGCAGGTGTATTAGGATTAGCTTCTGCAGTGAGTGCAAGCCAGATTGTAACTGGAGCCCTTGTTAATGCGAAGGCGACTGCAAAATACATTCTTGAACAAAATCCAGATGTCGTATCAATTGTACCGATGGGATGGGAAGGAAAGATTGAGACGGAAGAGGATGCCTTATGTGCAGACTATCTAAAGGCTCTATTAGAAAATCGTACTCTCGATGACCTACAAGAGCGAGTTGACCTTCTAAAACAACAAGAAGGTGCCAAGTTCTTTGATCCAAACAAACCACAATTTCCAGAAGATGACTTTTGGCTATGTACAAAGGTCGATATCATAAGTGGTGTTAATGTCATTTCTAAGGACGGCAAGCAAATTCAAAGCGAGTGGGTGAAGTATGAATAATCAAAAGAAATATTTCTTCTTTGATATCGATGGCACACTAACAGATGATGCAACACATCGCATTGTACCAAGTGCCAAAGCTGCACTACATCAATTAGAAAAGAATGGTCATTTCGTATCTATCGCAACTGGTAGAGCACACTACAAGACAGTTTCGTTTACAAATCAGATAGGTATTCATAATATCGTATGTGCAGGTGGTGGTTGCTTAGAGTATCAACATCAAATTATAAAAAATGAACCACTTCCATTTGGAAAAGTACAGGAACTATTAAAATATGCGGACAAAGAGAATATTGGCTGGCTTTTGATGCTAGATGATAGTGATAAAGTATACATGCGTGACTATCGCTTCCTTGAACAAGCGGGTCTACGAAAGGAACTTACAACCTACATCTATGATCCAAGTTTAGATTACACAAAAGAGAAAAATATCCTTAAGGTATATCTTGCATTTGATGATGCGTATGAACAGGAAAATCCATGGGTAGATGTGATTGGTCATTTACGTATGACTAAAACCTACTGTGTATTTCAGCATGATAAGAAAAAAGATGGAATTTTAGATATGTTGAAGTATCTACATGCAGATTCAAGCGATGTAGTAGTGTTTGGAGATGGAAAAAATGATATAGTTATGTTTGATAAAAGATGGACTTCCATCGCCATGGGAAATGCATATCCGCCATTAAAGGAACTCGCAGACTATGTGACGGATTTGAATGTCAATGATGGAATCTATAAAGCATGTGTCCACTTTGGATGGATAACGGAGGATAAGCGATGAATTTAACAGTTCCTAATTTAACCATTGCATGCATGATTGTTTCATGTGTGATTGCGTTTGGTTTACCAATTCTTTTAGCGCTTTATTTCCACAAGAAGAAGGGTGAGTTTATTCCAATGATTGTGGGTATTGCAGTGATGTTTGTGTTTGTATTTACACTAGAAGCGGCAGTCAATCAAACAATCTTTAAGAGCGCAATTGGAGAAACAATTCGCAATAACAAGATTTTATATGCGGTCTATGGTGGTCTAATGGCTGCTGTATTCGAAGAATGTGGAAGATGGATTGCATATCGTACGATATTAAAGAATCGTATGGGGAATGATTCTAACGCACTTATGTATGGTGTGGGTCATGGTGGATGCGAGGCAATCATGATTGTAGGTTTCATGATGTTAAACTACATTACAATTTCTATCATGATGAACAAGGGCACAATTGGTGAAACGCTCAGTCAATTGGATTCTGCTACACTTGCCAAGATGCAGTTAGCGATGCAGACGCTGTCTACGACACCATCTTATGTATTCTTATTAAGTGGTGTAGAACGTATTTCTGCTTTGATGGCACAAGTTTCCTTATCTGTACTTGTTTGGTTTGCGGTGAAGTTTAAACATAAGAAATATTTCTTCCTTGCGCTACTATTCCATTTCGTTATGGATGCAGGAACTGTTCTCTTACGTAGTCAGATTGATAGTATTATTCTAGTAGAAGTATTTATCTTCGTTGCGGCCGCAATGATTGTCTTTGTGGCATATAACGTTTGGTGTCATTTCCATACAACTTCTATAAAGAAATAAAATCTTGCGAAGAATCGTAGCTTATGGTATCATTTAACGGCACATGTAGTGCGTCACTGTTCCGCTGATATAATTTAAGTTCATGAGCAGCTGATTAATCGTAAGAGGAGAAAAGAAAATGAAGTTGAATTTAGTAGAAAAGATTACAAAGAGTCAGCTACGTACAGATGTTCCTGATTTCAAGTCAGGTGACACAGTTAAGGTTAACGTACGTATTAAGGAAGGTCAGAAGACACGTATTCAGGCTTATGAAGGTGTCGTAGTGGATCGTTCTAACGGTGGTATTGGCGCAACATTCACAGTTCGTAAGATTTCCAACGGTGTAGGTGTACAGAGAACATTCCCAGTTCATTCACCAATCATTGAAAAGATTGAAGTAGTTCGTTACGGTAAGGTTCGTAGAGCCAAGCTCGGCTACCTCAAGGGATTATCTGCTAAGAACGCTCGTATCAAGGAAGATCGTCGTAAGTAGTCTACAAAGAGAGAGAAATTATTCTCTCTTTTTTTGATATAATACTCAATGGTAGGTACATGATATGAATACGGATATGAATAAAGATCAAGAAATGCTTGATGAAACAAGAGTTATGGAACGATTGACAGATGAGACAACTGTCATCGATATGGGAAAAATTAGAAATGAACAAAACCAACCAAAGAAGAAAGATAACAAGGAAGAAAGTACGATTTTTTCGTTCTTTAAAGAAGTATTTATTTCTCTTGCGGTGGTATTAATTATTGTGAACTTTGTGGTTAGACCAATTCAGGTAAAAGGAAGCTCCATGTATAACACATTAGAAGATGGGTATTTTGGCGTTTCTGATTTAATTGGCTATCGCTTAACAGGATTAAAGCGTTTTGATATTGTCATTGTTTATCTAGCAGAGAAAAAAGAATATCTCATCAAGCGTGTCATTGGCTTGCCTGGTGAGACAGTTGAATATCGTAATAATCAACTCTATATAAATGGAGAACCAGTAGAAGAGCCATTCTTAGATGCGTCTTATACAAGTACATATCCTGGAACATTCACCGGTGATTTTAAGACAGAGAAGCTTGGAGAGGATGAATACTTCTGTATGGGAGATAATCGTCCACATTCTTCTGACTCACGTTACTATGGTGCATTTCACAAGTCCGATATTGTATCCAAGGGTGTATTTATAATCTATCCATTTAAGGCATTTGGAGTATACACATGGTAAAGATTCAGTGGTATCCGGGACATATGGAAAAAGCCCGTCGTGAAATGACGGAGCGCTTGAAGTCGGTTGATATGTTGATAGAGCTGCGGGATGCTAGAATTCCTGAGGCATCTGTCAATCCAATGTTAAAGCAGATGGCACAGGGAAAACCTCGTTTAATCGTTTTATCAAAGATTGATATGGCAGATCCAGTTCAGACAAAGAAGTGGGTAGAATATCTAAGCCAAGGTGAGAATGCATGTCTAGCTTTAGATTTAATGAGAGATTCACAGTGTGGTAAAAAGATTATCCGTGAAGCAATCAAGCTCATGGAAGAAAAGCGTCAGAAACAGATTGCGAGAGGAATACGCCCACGTGCAGTTCGTGCGATGGCTTGTGGTATCCCTAACGTTGGTAAGTCGACGATGATTAACCGTATTAACGGTAAGAACGCATTAAAGGCAGCAGATAAGCCAGGTGTAACACGTTCCTTAACCTGGTTACACGCAGATTCAAACTTAGATTTATTAGATACACCAGGTGTACTATGGCCAAAGTTTGATGATGAAAAGACAGGTTCCTTACTTGCGGCACTCGGTTCTATCAATGATGATATCTTAGACCGTAAAATGGTAGCTATGGATGCCATTCACTATATTCAAGATCTTTATCCAAATCTATTGGAAGAAATCTATGATAGTGGTGAAGTCAATCCAAATGGCATGTTAAAGGCAATTGCGAAAAAGAGAAACTTACTCAAAGCAGATAGTGAATTAGATGTAAAGCGTGCTGCGGAGTTATTCTTAACGGAACTACGCCATGGGAAATTGGGTAGATTAACATTGGAGAGAGTTGATGAAGAACCAAAAAATCTGTCCGAATGAATATGAACATCAATATTGGCCACTTGAGAAATTGATTGTCGGTATTGATGAAGCAGGACGTGGACCGCTAGCTGGACCATTAACAGTTGTGGGTGTTGTCTTTCCAATAGGATATGAAAACCCAGATATCTATGATTCCAAATCTATCAGTGAAAAGAAGCGTAATGCACTATTTGAACAGATTCAAGAGGATGCACTATGGTTTGAAATCATTCAGGTATCACCAGAAGATATTGATAAGTACAATATCTATCGTGCAGATCAGCTCGCAATGGAACAAATCGCCATCCATTCTGACGCAGAAATCGTATTAACAGATGCGATGCCATTAATAATTGAGGGAAAAGAAATCATCCCACTTGTAAAGGGTGATCAAAAATCCATCTCTATCGCAGCTGCAAGTATCCTTGCGAAAGTTACAAGAGATCGTGTGATGTTGGAATACGATAAAGAATATCCAGAGTATGGCTTTGCCAAGCATAAAGGTTATCCAACCAAGCAACATATGGAAGCCTTACATACCTATGGGGTAACCAAGATTCATCGTAAGAGTTTTGGCCCTGTACGGGAAGAATACATGAAGATGAAATTGTTCTAGGGAATAAACAAGAAACTCTTCTATAAATAGGTAGGAGAGTTTTTATATGGACAAAAGAAAAAAATTAGCTACACTATCAGTAATGTACCAAGGAGATTGGGATACGATTGCGAAAGCTTTACAAGATGATGTACAAGCAATTGACATTCCAATCAAAGACTCGTATATTACAATTTACGACAGTGAGTATCCCGATAGTTTACGAAAATTACGATTTCCTCCATGGGTATTATTTTATAGTGGAGATATTTCATTATTGCGTAAGCCAATGTTAACGATCATCGGCAGTCGACAAATGACTGATTATGCAAAGTGGTTAGTTGAAGAAAGCGTAATGAACTTAAAAGAACGTTTTGTGTTAGTTTCTGGACTTGCCAAAGGGATTGATGGTTATGTACATACCATGGCAATTCAAGGCGGTCATACGATTGCGGTTATCGGTAGCGGCTTAGATATTCACTATCCATATGAAAACGAGCATCTCTATCAACAGTTACAAAAGACAGATTTAATATTAAGTGAATATCCATCTGGTACAGGTGTACGCAAGCATCACTTCCCATGGCGTAATCGCATTTTAGCGGCGCTTGGAGAAAGTGTGATTGTGATTGCGGCAAAGATACGTTCAGGTACGATGTGCACTGTAAATGAAGCCATCGCATTAGATAAGGATATCTATGTATTTCCTCATCTATATCGCAGTGAACAGGGGATGGGTTGTAACAAATTAATTGCGGATGGAGCACAGATTTTATACGATACGATACAGATAAAAGAGATGATTCCGAAAAAAGATGATTGAAAAATCAGAATTTTTCGGCTATTCTTGGAAAAGAATTTTGCACAAGGAGGAACTAACATGAAAAACTTAGTGATTGTGGAGTCACCATCAAAGTCAAAGACGATTGGAAAGTACTTAGGAAAAGACTATACTGTTGTTTCAAGTAAGGGACATATTCGAGATCTAGCGACTAGAGGAAAAGAGGGTCTTGGTGTTGATGTTGAAAATGATTTTGCACCAACCTATGAGATATCAAAGGATAAAAAAGAAACAGTAAAAGAACTACGCGCAGAAGCTGCCAAAGCAAAGCGTGTATATCTAGCAACCGACCCAGACCGTGAAGGGGAAGCTATTAGTTGGCATCTAGCCCAAGAGTTAGGACTAGCTGAAGAAGCAATCGATCGTGTTACGTTCCATGAAATTACAAAAAATGCAGTACAAGAAGCGTTCCAATCTCCACGTGCAATTGATATGGACCTTGTACACTCCCAAGAAACAAGACGTATCTTAGACCGTATTATCGGCTTTAAGTTATCAAAGCTATTACATAATAAGATTCGCTCCAAGTCTGCTGGTCGCGTACAATCAGTAGCGTTGAAGTTAGTTGTTGAACGCGAAAAAGAAATCCAAGCATTCATTCCAGAAGAATACTGGACATTAGATGCGAAGTTTCACAAGGATAAGATCGATTTCTCAGCAAGCCTTGCAAAGATCAATGGAAAAAAAGCAGAATTAAAAACACAAGAAGAAGCCCAGAAAGCATATGATGCATGTCAGGGTAATTTCGTTGTGTCTAATATCAAGTCTACAACACGTAAGCGTGAAGCACGTCCACCATTTATTACAAGTACTTTACAACAAGAAGCTTCCACGAAACTTTCTTTCTCCGCAAAGCGTACGATGTCAATCGCACAACGGTTATATGAAGGTGTAGACGTAGGAAATGGTCAAGAAGGTTTGATTACTTACATGCGTACTGATAGTACACGTTTATCAGATGTATATGTAAATGGTGCTAGAGAACTCATTCAAAATGAATATGGGAAACAGTATCTGGGTAGATACCATGTAAGTAATGATGCAAATTCTCAAGACGCTCACGAAGCAATTCGTCCAACAAGTCTTGCCAATACCCCAGAAAAGCTAAAGGCGCACTTAACAAGCGAACAGTATAAGTTATATGCATTGATCTATGCGCGTGCTTTATCATCACTCATGTCGGCAGCGAAGTACGACTCACTCACATTAACACTCAGTCAGAATGGCTATGACTTTACTGCTTCTGGAAGCACGATGAAGTTTGATGGTTACTTAAAGGTATATGGTGAATATGAATCTGGTAAGGATGTCGTATTACCATCCTTTGAAGAACAAGAACAAATCGCCGCAAAGGAACTCAAAGCGAACCAACACTTCACAGAACCACCAGCAAGATATACAGAAGCCAAGTTAATCAAGGCACTTGAAGAAGATGGAATCGGTAGACCTTCTACATATGCGATGATTATCGATACAATTCAAGCAAGAGGCTACGTAACATTAGAGAAGGCTTCTGAAAGCAGTCGTACAAAAGTATTCAAACCAACAGAACAGGGTATCCTAACAACGGAGAAGCTAGATGAATTCTTCCAAGATATTATCAATGTTCGCTATACTGCCAAGATGGAATCCACGTTAGATGAAATCGCAGATGGTACAGCAGAAGAAGTCACAACATTAAAAGACTTCTATAACCGTTTCCAACCATTACTAGAACATGCATACGAAAACATGGAAAAGAAAGAGTTGGAAAAGGTTGGTGAAATTTGTCCTGATTGTGGTGGCGAACTTGTCTATCGTACAGGTAGATTTGGTAAGTTTATCTCTTGTTCAAACTTCCCAACGTGTCGATATACAAGACAAATTGATAAACCAGAAAAAGAAAAGCCAGAACCAACAGGTAAGATGTGCCCTGATTGTGGCAGTGAACTATTAAAACGTAAGAGTCGTTATGGAACATATTTCTTAGGTTGTTCAAACTTCCCTAAGTGTCATTACATGGAAAATCTAGAAGGAGAACGTATTGTCTCCAAGAAGGATAAGGCCAAGGCAGAAAAGGAAACAAAGACAACAAAGGCAACAAAGAAGACATCGGCTAAGAAGACAACAAAGAAAGCAGCTACTAAAAAAACAACTGCCAAAAAGACAACAACAAAACGTACAAAGAAAAACGAGGAATAGCCAATGGATGTATCAGTAATCGGTGCAGGCTTAGCAGGATGTGAAGCCGCATATCAATTAGCCAAAAGAGGATTTCATGTTCGTCTCTATGAGATGAAACCAGTGAAGCATTCGCCAGCGCATCATAGTGATGACTTTGCGGAGCTGGTATGTTCCAATTCATTACGCTCTGACGCACTCACAAATGCAGTCGGTGTTTTGAAAGAGGAGATGCGTCAGATTGGCTCATTGATCATGCAGATAGCTGATAACAACAAGGTGCCGGCAGGCAGTGCTTTAGCAGTAGACCGTGAAAAGTTTGCTAAGGCAGTCACAGAGACGATACGCAATCATCCCAATATTGAAGTGATTGCAGAAGAAGTAACAAAGATTCCGGAGGGACCAACAATTATCGCGACAGGGCCATTAAGTTCTGAAGGTATGATGAAGGCTATCGGTACTCTGATTGATGATCGCTATTGTTATTTCTATGATGCGGCCGCACCAATCGTAACTGCAGAATCCATTAATTTTAGCAAGGCCTATAAGAAGTCGCGTTACGATAAGGGTGAAGCAGATTATATTAACTGTCCTATGACACGCGAAGAGTTTGATGCGTTCTACATGGAACTAATCCAAGCAGAAACAGCGGAAGTACATGCCTTTGAAAAAGAAGTATTCTTTGAAGGATGTATGCCATTTGAAGTCATGGCAAAACGTGGAAGAGATACCTTACTCTTTGGTCCAATGAAACCAGTAGGACTTGAACAAGAAGGCAAGAAACGTCCTTATGCAGTTGTACAGTTACGCCAAGATAACGCACAAGCATCCTTGTACAATATCGTTGGTTTTCAAACACACCTCAAGTGGGGAGAACAGAAACGTATTATTCAGATGATACCAGGACTTGAGAATGCCGAAATCGTTCGCTATGGTGTCATGCATCGAAATACATATATTTGCTCACCAATCTATCTACGCGAAACATATCAGTTTAAAGATAGAGATGACTTGTTCTTTGCAGGACAAATGACAGGTGTAGAAGGATATGTAGAATCCGCTGCATCAGGAATGCTAGCAGGTATTAATATGGCCCATGTACTAAAGGGTGAAGAGCCAGTAGTACTTGGTGTAAATACAATGATGGGCGCAATGGCACATTATATTACGCATGCAGATCCAAATCACTTCCAACCAATGAACGCAAACTTTGGTATTATGCACTTAGAAGGTGAAGTGAAGAAGAAAGACCGTAAAGCCGCCTACGCTCCACAAGCTTTAAAAATCATTCAGGAGTTAAAAGAAAAGGATGAACTTTGAGAAATCATTGGATCGGTTCTTGCGACAGATTGCACGTGTTCGCACGGGATCAAAAGATACAGAAAACGCATATCGTCGTGATGTAGAGAGATTTCTAGAATATCTCCGCGAACATCGCATCGATTCTTTTGAACATGTCACAAAAACAGATGTCAGTGATTACATCACGCAATTGCGTGATGGTGAGATTGGTGGCAAGCCACTTTCCAATAGTAGTTACGCTCGTAATCTCTCTTCTCTAAAATCCTTTTATCGTTACTTAAATCGCTTTGAGGGAATCAAAGCCAATCCAGTACGTATCTTTAAGGGTGGCTCTATTCGTCGTAAGCTGCCTGAATTTTTAACATTTGACCAAATGGAAACGATGTTAAATCAATTTGATTTACACAATCCTGTACAAATACGCAATCGCTGTATTATCGAAGTCATGTATGCATGTGGTTTACGTGTCAGTGAATGTGCGGGTTTAAAAATATCATCCATCAATCTAGTAGAAGGCTTCTTAACAGTACTTGGTAAAGAGAGTAAAGAAAGAATGGTTCCATTCTATCCAAGATGTAAACAGCTCATCCAATACTATATGAATAATGCAAGAGGGACATTCATGGAGAAGACTCACGAACACGATATTCTCTTTGTGAATCAAAATGGTAGACCTATTTCTGCTAGAAGTATTCAGCTCATCTGTGAAAAAGCAGGGGAAGACGCAAATCTTCCAATTCATATCCATCCCCATATGATACGTCATAGCTTTGCGACACATATGCTAGATAATGGTGCGGATTTACGTATCGTACAAGAATTACTGGGACATGAAAATCTTGGTACGACGCAAATCTATACCCACGTTACACAAGATCGACTCCGTAAAGTCGTGGATGAAGCACACCCACACTCCAAGAGTGCGAAATAAGAAAGAGGTAAATATGATTACAGATTCATTTGATAACAGTGATGTATTTATTTCGCCAGAAAGACTATATCCACGAAATTCAGTAACTTTAGATGTATGTATCGGTATCTTCTCTCACAAGGTGATGAACGAACTCATCTCTTCTGGAGATTTAACAGAACTACCTATGGAAAAGATGCCAGGATCTGCCAGTGGGAAACATGCGGTATATCGTTATAAAGATACATCTATCGGTATCTATCAAAATGAGGTGGGTGCAGTCGGTGCCAGTGGATTAATTGAAGAAATTTCAGTTATCTTCGGTGTAAAGAAGTTTATTATCTTTGGCTCATGTGGTGCACTGGTACAAATTCCAGAAGGGGATTGTATTATTCCAACGCACGCATATCGTGATGAAGGTGTCAGTTATCACTACGCTTCAGCAAGCGATTATATTAGTGTGAAGAATGCGAATGTAATTGCCAAACTATTCGATGAACTAGGTGCTGAATACGTCTTTGGTAAAACATGGACAACAGATTGTTTCTATCGTGAGACAGTGAATCAGAAAAACAAGCGCGTTGAAGAAGGCTGTATCTGTGTAGAAATGGAATGTGCAGCATTGCAGGCAGTCACAGATTTTAGAGGATATGAGTTATACCAATTCTTATATACTGCAGATGATCTAAGTAAGTTAGAGTGGGCACCACGTATCCTTGGGGATAACGAAAGAGATACAAGATTCCTGTATTTCGATATTGCAGTAAAACTAGCAAAGAGCTTGTTGCGAGAATAAATTGTGATTCGATAGAGATGACTATAGAATACTGATACTAGTATTGGTATAGTCATTTTTTTTACAATAAATTATATGGTCGCAGTATTCTTAAGAATTTCAAATATCCTTCAAAATATATCGGTGAAAATGAAAATATTTTCAAATATCAAGTAAATAATTTAATATTTTCAAAAATAATATTGGGATATATATATAAAATTTGGTACTAAAATCTTTTATAAAGAAGGGTTGATCGGTATAACCAATTTTGAATAGTGTTTAAGGGGGACATTTTTATGAAATTGAAAAATGTATTTCGGCTAATTAAGGATAATGGTAGATATGTTGGTGTAATTACAATTCTTGTTATTATTCAAGCTTTATTAGCATTCGTATTACCAATTACAGTCTCGAAGCGTAAATTCTAAGATAAATGCGAAAAGAGTGGTATAACTCAAATCGCATAGAAACATTAAACAATGTGATTAAGAGAAATATAACTCTTGGTCGCATTGTTTTTATTTTGAGAAAGGAGGATAAGCTAATGGCATTGGAAAAAGTCAGTAAAAAGATCGTTAAGAAAATAGAAGAGTTGCATATACAAAACGTTGATCCAAATGTCATTGCTGGAGTTTTGGATATAGCCGAATCAACCGTGAAAAATGTGATTGCAGGGAAATATGTACGCACATCACTAACGGAAGCAGATGATAAGAGAATCCATGCACTTTGGGAAGAAGGCTTATCTGTTAAAGAAATCCGTGAAAAAACCGGATGGACAGAGCCGACAATCGCAAAGGTATTAAAGGATGTAAGAAAGCAGGTTCATAAGATCAAAGATGATGAACATCAATATATCCGTCAATTATATCAAGAAGGGAAAAAGCCGGCACAAATTGCAAGGATAACAAATCATAGTATTCCGGTAATCATGCTACATCTGGAAGGGCTTGTAAAACGCTCTACATTTAAGCGATTAACGCAAGATGATAAAGAATCTATCTTAGCATTGAATAAGCAAGGATATAGCAGTAAAGATCTTGCAGAACGATTTAAAGTACATTTAGCAACGATCTATCGAATCATTAAAGAAAACAAAAGAGAATAAAAAAATCACATGAACATTTACCCATCGCCTACCAAGCTAGAGTGTTCTGTGATCAAGGGAGAAGGTTTAATAGCCTTCAATATAGTGCATATGTAGAGGACTCAGATACTCAGATACTCAGATATACTCAGAGATACTTAGATACCCTCAGTGAGATACCCTCAGTGAGATACCCTCAGTGAGATACCCTCAGTGAGATACCCTCAGCGCGACCTGATACCTCTTTGCACATATAAATAGTACATTAAACGACTGAATTTATCAATCAGACAACGTTTAAAAGTGATTTAAGGAGATAGAAAGATGAAAGGTAGAAAGAGTGGAACGGAGATAGATGCCGCCGTACAGCGGTATTTATTAGAAGATTATCGGCAACGAAATGTTCCCAAAGGCATTGAGCGTACAAGGCTGACAATAACTGAATTGGAAAAAAGAACAGGATTAACACGTAAAACGATTGCATATCAACTAAAGGGAGAAGGTGTAGCCATCACGCTCAGATTCATTTGCAAATACGCTGAAGCAGTTGGATCAACCCCGGATAACTTCATCAGAAAGATGGTACAAACACTTAAAAATCAGAATGAAATTTAACGAATATATTTAGATTTTTAACAATTTGATAAATAAAAAAACAACATAGGAAACCTATGATGTGTAGTTAATGGAATATAGGAGCTTTATGGAAACATTTTTCAATAAGACAAATATTTATGATGATCTTCAGTCTGTTCTTAGTATCAGCGAGTGGTTGCGTGCTATTCCTGGAGAGTTGGTGGTTGATGCTACTGTTTCATCTTTGGGTTATAAGGAATTCTTCCGTCAGTTAGAAGAGTTTGAACTCAGTAGAGCAGGCAAGCGAACCCAGACAATCAATATTCAAGCAAAATCTTTAGAAGTATTATTACCAGCATCCTTGGTGGATGTTGAGCAGTGTGTCCGCATTCTCATGTCTGAATTATTTGGTTCTGAGAGACTTTTGCCTTATGCAGCTTGGCTAGAAACAAGAGGAAAGGGACGTTATTTACAGATTCTTGTTTCTGAACGTTACTACAGTGAAGAACCTATTGTTTATGAAGATTTTTGGAAGTCCGATAGATTTCAAAATACAGTAACTGGCAGATTGTGCAAAGCAGATGATCCTCAAGCTAGAAGAATTGTAAAGGCAGGTGATCTCCGTAAGACATGGACATCACACTTCAGCCTAAAGAGCAGAATGTTTACGGCAGATGGTTATGCTAGAAAGCGTTCTACCAGAAAAGAAAGAATAGGCTTTGATAGATTGCTAAGCCATATACGTCAGTGTATTGCTGCAGCATTTGTTAAATTGAAGATTCAGTTTAACAAAACATTCCTACTTCCAAAGCTGAAACGTCATGATTGGTTGAATAAATATCAAAACATCAATCTAACCAGGATAAATTCAGCCATACAACATATAGAACAGGAACTGCAGATGGAGTGGATTGCACTGAGAGATGGTTATTTCCTACAAGAAGGGAAGATATACGACCACTTCATGGCATTGGCAAAACGGTATGCAAATAAGATGAAACAAGGATTCTCAAATCATCCTATTGATGGTGGCAGAAAGAAGATAAAACTATCTTTCTCAATATTCATGAATGTTATCCGGGTACAGGAAAACATAGATACCGTCATAGAAGATTTTGATAAAGAAATAGAGGAATTCCGGATGAAATACCGGTATGGAATTTAAGAAAGGAAACTGCTATGGACAGAGAGATAGTTATAGAACTACAGCAGGTGATTTATAAAGTGAATGAAGCGGCAAAATCTACGGTTTCTGTAAATGGGAAGGCAGAATTGGAATCTATAATAGATGATTTACTTAAAGTGGAAACAAGATTGAGTGTCTATCAGAAATACACACAAAACAGAAAGGAAGAAATATGATCACAGCAATACTAAACATCAAAGGTGGTTGTTCCAAAACACTGTCAGCTGAAATGCTAGCTAGAGGGTACGCAAAAGAAGGTAGAAAAACATTAGTAGTAGATGCAGACGGACAAGGGGATATTACTTCTTCTTTAATGCCACACATCAATTTTGATCAACCTGAAAATGTTGGGGGCGTAACGCCCCCGGAAAAGGGAACCATTGTGGACTATCTGAAAGGAAACAAAAAGATAGAGGATTGTATCTGGCATACAAAGATCGAAAACATTGACTTGATCCCATCCAGTATGGACTTATTCACTGTCATCTATGAAATGCAGGGAAGAGGTGGTGCAGATTTCTTGTTGGGAAATGCATTAAAGGGATTGGACTATGATGAGATCATCATCGACAATAACCCTTCCATCAATAAGATGACCTATAACTCCATCTATGCGGCAGATGTAATCATCTGTCCTACAAATATTAGTGAAAAGACATTGAAGGGAGTTATGAATACACGTGGTGTATGCGTGCAAGCATTAGATGCATTGCCATTTAGCAAGCCTTTAAACTTCAAGATTGTCCTTACAATGATGACACGAAACAATAACTGTAAAGAAGGAGCAAAACAGTTAAGAGCAGCATTTGGAAAAGATGTATTTGATACACAGATTCGATTCCAACAGAAGCCAGTGCAGGATGCAGAATTTAGTAAGAAGTCCCTATTCGACATGAAAGCTGGTGTAGCTGAAGACTATAGAAATTTGACAAAAGAAGTAATTCAAAAGGATGAGGTGCATGCATGACAAATTTAGATTTAGGAAAGATGTTTGGGGACAGCAATCAGGAGATGCAGAAAGCAGCTGCATTAAAGACATACTTAGTAAAGTTGAATGAAATTCTTCCATCAGAGGAGAATCCATACGAAGTAGAAGAAGAATCCGTTCAAAGATTGGCTGAGAACATTGAACAATACGGACTGTTCCAGGCACTTACTGCACAGAAAGAAGGCAGTGAGATACGGTTGATTTCCGGAGAACGCAGATACACGGCATTGAAATATTTGGCAGATTCAGGGAAGTCATATACGTACAACGGGGAAGACATTACCGGATATGTGCCAGTATCCTATGTTAAACAAGCAGTAGGTGATATGAAGACAATGATGATGATTTCTGCTAACGCTCATCGTGATATGCAGGCAGATGAAAAGAACAGGATCATTGATGAAACGTTGAATGCATTAGAAAAGCAGGAGATGAGTGGAAAGTTCTCCTGGGAAGGCAAACGCAAGGCAACGGTAATCTCTTCGATCACAGGAATTAAAGAACATTATGTAAAAGATTATTTAGCAAGTAAAAATAGAGAAATTAAATTTGCTGAAGAAGATCCGGAAACGATTGCGAAGATCAGACAATCTAAGCAAGTATCGGAAGAAGAGAAAGCCTATAAGGAACTGCTCAAACAGATTAATAAATGCATCAAGAAGTTTGAAAAACTGGACAGTTATGTATTAGCAACTTTATCTGAAGATGAATTAAATACATTTCAAAGCAAATGCTTTGAATTGAGCATGTATCTGCAGGAACATATGTCGAACGAAGAATAGTATCAACGTATTGTCTGAAGGGGGATGAAATGATGATTTCAAATAATGGATTGACAGCAGAATATCGAAAGGCTCTTTCACGCCTGGAAATAATCATTGAGCATCTTGAGGAAGCCTCTATGGAAACGATTAATTATCGATTTGAGCGAAAAACCAAAAAAATGCAGATTGACTATTTTACATTGTTTGAAGCCGTTTCAGAGCTGAAATCACTATTCCCTGTTGAATTAATGCGTGATGAATGGATTAAGGACAGTTGTCATGACATACAAGAAGAAATAAGAGAGCTACCTACTGATGACTTGAACTTCTTGGCAGATAGTTTTAAAGGAAGATCATCTACTGATATTGATGCTGATGAATTATTAAGAAGATCAGAAGCTGAAGAATTTACAGAAAGCGAATACTTTCAACTTCACCGTATCATAAGAGGAATGGAAAATGCACAATAAATTATTGCAGATACTGATGGAATATCGATGTCCAAAAGACAGAATGAGAAAGATCCTTAAAACATTATTGTTAATTAATGAGAAGTACCGAAATACGTTGATCATACTTAATGATCAGTATCAGTTGATCTATAACATGCATGCTTATGAACCATATGTTTATCGCACTGGTGGATCGATCGTCAAGATACCGGATGATAATATGGCATATCAAAATCCATATCTAAAGAAATGGGAATCATTTGCAAGAGACTATTTGTTTGTAATACATGTTATTCCATACTTCAATGAAGGTCTAAACGAAAAAGAAAGGTGGGTGATCATAAAAAGATATATGAAAAGCCTATGTACTATGACCAATCAAAAGGAAAGATTCTCAGATGAAAAAACACTCTTGAATATAGCAGAAGAAAAATTAATTGAATTATTACATTGTGATTATTATGGACACCAAGATAAAGATATGCCCGGTAGTATTTTATGGAAAAATACGATTGATAAACGGAGAACGGAACGTACTGGGATATCTGGTGGATATGTTACAAAGGAGATCGAATAATGGACGATGAATTAATGGTTATTCTTTCTAAAGATAACAGAGCATTTGATTCTGCTTGGTTCAGTAATATGAAAGCAGCTAAGAAGTGGGCGGATAAGATTAGAGATACTAGCAATTATGTTGTAACAATTTTTAAAGGCTGTGATGATGAACCGATAGAGCAGTATATGGTGAGATAAAAAGCTTGGGGGCGAAACGCCCCCCAGAGGATAGAAAGGATGTGAGGGAATGAAATTGGCGATTTATTTTGCAATTATTAATATATGGTTATTTGCCCATCTTTACTATGATACCTATATTCCATTTGAAATATTGAGAAAAGGAGAAAAAATATTTTGGATAACACTAGATTGGATAGCTTTATTTGTTTATGCGGATATACAGATAAAAATCATATTAGAAGTCGTCTATCCGAGGTTTCATATGTATCCTTCGAAGGAGACTTCATTAGATTATTTGTTTGGAATTATGACAGGATTGATAATATTTCAACATATTGTCAGTCATTATTTTAAGACTAAAGACAGTGCTAAAAATACTATAGGTCACTGGAGGTGAGGAAAGGAAATGAAAATAATATTACTTGGCTTACTTGTTACATTACATTTTGCAATCGTTGCACCAAAAATTACTGATACAAATGATAAAGTTGCAGAAATTTTTATTGGAATAACAAAATTATCAATAATCTATCTATTATTTATGAATATTGATATGCAGATTATTAAATATACATTTGGAAAGGAAGGAGAATATATAGCAAATATCATTTGTTATACAGGCTCGATATTTTTGATACCAACATACTGTATCTGCTATGCATTAAAACTATTGTTTTTAAAATGGGAGAAGAAACTGGAAAACAGATGGAAGTGCTGCAAAGAGCAAGACAAGGATCGGGGATAAGCAAAACATAAAATACACTTTGTAAATTTTCTTTAATTGATTTGGTTGCGGCGTTAATTCTGTGGTTACTTTTGAAAGATAAATTTAAGAAGAAAAATAATTATAGAAAGTTGAGGAGTGCGGATGAAAAATTGGGAAGAAAAGGGAAGTAATGTTTGGGGGCGTTTCGCCCCCAGAGAAAGGGAGAAGATGAAAGAAAAATTCTATACAAGATATTTACTTTTAAATACATTGTTGCTGATATTGAGTCTGGCATTTTGGTTAGTGATATCTGATCTATATATGAAATGTTTTGTTTTGGCAAGTTTATATATTTTTAGTGAAGTAGCTCTAATACGAATAATGTGTGATGACAAGAAAGTATATATATCTCGTTTGCTTTTGGTTACTGTAACAATGGTTGTATATGCGATTGTAATAACGATTTTATTTATGAAAGTGTATCCTTTAATTTTTGAATTTTGAGAAAATTTTCCTCAAAGGTGATTATGGAGATATGAAGAAAATAGAAATATTATGAAAATAAAGTTACTAGAATATAGAGAACAGAAGCATCTTACTTTAGCAGTACTGTCGAAAATGACAAGTCTGGGTACTGGAAGGCTTTCAGAAATTGAAACAGGCGTAACATCTGATCCAAGAATTAGTACTCTTATAAAATTGGCGGATGCATTAGATGTAACGTTGGATGAATTGGTGGGGAGAAAAAGAAAATAATGTCTGGGGGCGTTTACCAAGGTACGCCTGCGGTGTCGCTCCCGGAAGAAAGGATAAGGATGTGAAACAACTTATAGAATATGATGCAATTATCGTAGAATGTGAAACCTGGGAAAAATTAAAACGGTATTATACGAAAGAACGAATTATAAAAAAGATTGATTGTAATTTGAATGTGTTATGTAAAAAGTGGAATATTAAAGCTGAATTGCTTACTGATAAGGATAGATATAAAGGTGGAGAATGCTGGTATGTAGTGATTGATTGGGAACGACAAACAGATAACGGTTTAGAGTTTACTGCTTTTGATACGGATGCCAAAGTCTTAGCTTTAACAGAGAAAAGGGAAAACCTGATAATAGGGCAAAGCACTCCTTATGAAATGATATTAGATAAAAATAATGTCAGTAAACCTTGGTGAATTTTAGGTAAGATGGATTCACCAAATGTAAGTTATAGTAGGTTCTATTGTTTACTTGTCGAGGTCTGCATTCACAATAAGCAACGACATAGTATATTCCATCTTGAAATTGAGGATCATTTTTAAAGTAAATAGAAGTAATGGACTTTGAATGAGCATCTTTCCGTACATCCAAAAAATAAATTGCATGTTCTGAGCCATCTGGTAATTTTTGCTTTCTGCTTATTATTTGCAAGTAAACTTTCCCGTATGTAATTAAAGGAGTGTTGACAGGTGTGTTTTTACCCCAATGGAGTAATGAGTATTTTTGTGTTTGCAAATGTCTATTTGTGTTGGGAGTAGTAAATGTAAGTAAAGTGTTTTCTAATTTTGGCTTTGAGCTGGTGATGGCAGGAGATTTCTTGGCGGGTTTTATATCTTTTAAAAATAACCATCGTAACGTAGCATCCAATTTACGATTAACATCTTTCACAGGCAAAGAGTTTATATAGTCATTTGTTTGCTTAGGTTTTGCAACTTCAAGACTATATGGGCATTGCTGACCATCAATAACAGAATGTTCCTGATTGGGAAATTCTCTTAAAAATGATGATTTACTTCTTACCAAAGATAAAGATACAGAATGGCAAAAAGGGCAAAAGATATTATTTCTGTATTTTTCCGCATATTCTCTGTCAGATGAATCAACAACTTCATCTAACGGGTGATCATCACGATTGTCGATAGAATAGTAAAATGAATCGTATTTAAAATTATTGTTCATGCCTAACCTCCGAGATATTTATATTATACCGCTTGATTTGACACTAAGAAAGGAAAGCAATATGTTACACGAACATATAAAAAGAATCTGCAAAGAAAAGAATGTTACAGGGTATCAGTTATCTAAGATGACAGGGATTTCAAACAGCCTGCTATATAAAATTCTGAGAGAAGACACAGCAGATCCTCAGATATCAACGTTGATCAAAATAGCGGATGCATTAGATGTATCGCTAGATGAATTGGTTGGTAGAAATAACGGATGGAACTTAACACAAGGTATATGTGTTGCGGGTGCATGGATGATAAAGAACCACAATGAGGAATCCATGGTCGTTGACATGCTAGCATATATGCAGATTACAAAAGAACTGATGCAACAGGAACATGTTGCGGAAGAGGATTATGAAATATTGTCTGAAGCAATAGATTTTAATTGGGGAAAATATGTTAGACAACTGCCAGAAAACATTTAAAATACAGCTCCAAAGCAAAAGTGAGCCTGGGGGCGAAACGCCCCCAGAAGAAAGGATAAGGATATGGATGATGAAGAAAAATGGAATGTAGAAGTGCTTGCTACATCTAATAAATTAACACAATTGCAGAGAGAATTTAGAAACCGTCTTAAAGGAACTCCAGTAGCTAAATATGCATGTTTTAGTAATAGAGAAATAGAATGTGCAATCAGATCATATTGGAATAGGGAATATGCAGAAATACGTGCGGAAGGTCTTATATGGAATATGTTTGATGCTGCGTTTGAACAGTACAGAAAAGAACATGAAGATGAAATTAGAAAGAAATATGTAGAGATTTATGAGGCTGGTAGAAAAGTTAGCTATGAAATGATAGAAAAAGAGATAAAGGATGCAGGGTATGAAAAATAAAGGATTCACTATGAAAGAGTATGAATTGGCTACGGGATATACACTAGAAGAATTGAAATCAATGCAAATGAAAACGGGAAAAAAACCATCCATATTAGATGGATTTAGTGTGGAAGATATCCAAGGGGGAATCAAAAACTATGATGAACCCTTCTATCTTCATAGAAGAGCAACAATGATTATTGGTAATTACATCAATCAAGCATATAAAAAATTATATATTCATTTTATGGATAAATTACTTAAAAAATATCAGGATATGTATATTAACCAACAAGAAGTAAGTGTGGATATGATGCTGCATGATATGAAGAATCAATGATTTTCACTATTTCTAGAATGTATTGCTCTATTGTTTCCGTAGATGTAACGTTGGATGAGCTGGTTGGTAGAAAAGGAAAATAATGTCTGGGGGCGAAACGCCCCCAGAAGAAAGGATAAGGATATGGATGATCGAAATAGATTAATAAAGTGGCTGAAAGAACATAAGGGTATCGGTCAACCATTCAACATTGAAGATCATAGAACGAATGGACAGATATATTGCATACATCATTTTGACTATATAGTTGAAAGCGGGATGCTATATATAAAGATACAAGATTCCACAGAGGAAATAGAACCAATTAACTTGGAACTACTGAATGATCCAGATAAAAATCTAGTTGAAAAAGTAATGAGTAATATATCAAATGAGCTATATGATACTGTTGTTAAAACACTGGTTGATCTGCGTTATTACTGGCAAAATATGCAGTGGCAGGAAACATTGTTTTTATGGAATGTAACTGGGAAACAGATAAAACTTTCATATAACCATTTGACAGCATTAAAAAATACAGATATGCCAATCCATGAGTACCTGCAGCAATTAAAAATGCGCGAAAAAAACAGAACAGAAAAGTTATTTCATTTCATCAAGAAACATCGGGATATACCACTGCTGTTTGGAAAAAATTATTTGAGCGGAATATATTTGAACGGGCTGCAATATGATGACTGCTGTGAAGATACTTCCGTAATTGAATTGTACAGCTTGGATGATGGATGGCAAGCGCTTGTGGATTCTGGAATACCGGATGAGATTGATCGAGAATGCACGATACACATAGATGATGATTGGAAAAGCAAACAAGAAAATACTTTGGACATAGATTATGCATTTGAATATACGATCACAGAAACAAAGCACAATGGAATCAAGATTGATTGTCTTTATTTGTACAATATGAATTCAATGCAATACAGATGGAGCAAGAACTATCTTTTAGGAACGGGAATGATCTGATTTACGGATGATATGGTTGTTATAACACGAGGATGCTGCGTATTTTTATCGGAGTTTACAAATGTTTTCCATGCACCGAAAACTAAAACAGGCTCATAATAATTAAAAAATTTATTGCGAAGCTTAGAATATAGTTCCTTATTGTGACATTTAACCTTTAACAAGAACCGTCTTGTTTCGGAAGTTGTTTCTGCTGGATAGTTGAAATAAATTGTGTGTGTGTATCATCTCTAAAACAAGAAAGGGTACACTTAATGATTTTCACACCTTCAATGTACTTGATATAAATATGCTCTGTAGCTTCAAAGCAGATCATTTCCCAAATATGCTCACTTCCAAGTAGGGTAGTTATTGGATTGATTATACATGCCTTATAAAGGATTCTCAGGGAAGTAATTTTATTTTTCGACAGTTTGCTTTCAATTTGATCTAAATTATTTGAAACGATTACAGGAAGCGATTCATTAATGTGTTCATTCGGCTCTGTGTAATGACTATCATGATCTAACTTACTGTTAGTTGACTGTGATTTTGATGATGAAATCATATTTAAGAAAATTTGTGGATCAAAAGAAGTGTCATCCAGTTTTGTTTTTAAGTAGTTGCTGTGATTGTTTGAATAGGAACAATTATCTACATGTGGTGAAGAAGAAAGATTTGCAAAATGTGGAGGGAGATGATTAGAGTGAAATCCCTTTAAAATCATTTTGCATCTACAGTTTGGGTTAGGGCAATAAAAATTAGAGTGTACATCTTTTGCGGTACATTCTTTAGCAGTAACGGGATGATCTGAATTTATATTATAGTTTTTATTTCTGAACGCAAATGATGACATTGTGAATTACCTCCAATGATTAAAATAATTATAATTGCAAATTTGCAATCAAGAAAGGACAGGATGAACGGGAAATATATTAAAGAAATTGCCGATAGAAAAGACATGAGCATTTATAGATTGGAAAAAGAATCTGGTGTAAGTGCAGGAAGGATTTGGAGAATCATAAAAGGAGAAACAAAAAATCCATCCATTGATAATTTGATCCAGATTGCGGATGCATTGGATGTATCGCTAGATGAGTTGGTGGGAAGAAAAAGAAAATAATGTCTGGGGGCGTTTCGCCCCCAGAGAGTATATGAACGGTAATTGATAAAAAAGTATTGATTGTACGTTTTTTTGTATACTTCAAATTGCAAAATAATTATAGAGGTGATGAGAATGCTGATAAAGTGTAATGAATGTGGATATGAATTTAGTGATACAGCCGAAAAATGTCCGAAGTGCGGAATGCCTAATTATGAACTGATTTCTAAAATGATGCAGATTGAAGCTGCAGAGAAGCAAAGACAACAAATTTATCAAGATAGAGTAAATAGATATAATAATTTGCTACTTTATTCTGATTTTCAAAAAGAAAAAATGATGAGATTTGTATTTACATTTATTTGGTTTTTATTGGGAATGGTATTTGGATATTTTGTTGAAGGGCGTAATCTGAAAGGAACGTTAAGTGGTGGTTGTTTATTTGCTTTCTTTGCAGCATTACCGGTGCCATTTGTGCTAAAGCCACGATTAATTTTAGGTTTCTTTATCTTTGCGATTGCTGCAGTGATTTTTAAATGGAACGCGGTATATAAGGTGTTTGATTGGATAACCTATGGAACAATTACTGTATTTGGGGTTATCGTTCCAATCATATCTGCTATCCGATTTTCAAACGCAAAGAAACAGATGGAATTGATAAAGCAAGAAGGAGAAAATAAATAAGATATTTTCTGGGGGCGTTTCGCCCCCAGACAGTAAAGTTATAAAAAATATAAAAGTTTCACCAAATTTTCACACAAAAAAACAGATAAAAATGGTAAAAAACAGCACTTTTTGGGCTAAAAGTAAAAAAATGCGATTTTTGAGGGTAAAATGGGTATTTCTTGCACATTTTTAAGACATTTACATGTGTTAAAATATGTATGATGTTAGAAGTGTAAGTAAAAGGCAGATGTCAAAAAACGCTGTCTCTTTTTCTTACTTTTAAAACATATCAAGGGGACATCACATACGTGTCTGGGGGCAAATTGCCCCGAAGGGAGAAAACTTATGAACAAGAAGAAATTATTCATCATTGTTAGCATCTTTGCTGCAATTGGATTAGCAGTTATGTTATTCATGCTACCTAAGCCAAGAACCAACAATTCAGCAAAGCACGAAACAAGCACGGAAACTTCTTCATCCAAGGAATCATCTAAGAAGAATGACAATAAAAAGAATCAAACTTCTAAGAAAGATGATAAGAAGAAGGATGACACTGGTAAGAAGGAAGATAAGAAAGAAGATACTTCCACTACGTCATCCGAAACATCAGTTGCTCCTACAACTGAGATAACTAATACGGAGCCACAGAACAATAACACTGGTTCTTCAGTAACCAATACTCCAACTACGAATACGACACCTGCTGCACCTGCTCCAGAACCTATTTATCAAACGATCCATCATGAAGAGGTCGGACATTGGGAAACCCAAGTTGTTCAAGAGGCTTGGGATGAACCAGTATATGAACGTAAGATTATTGGTAACAATACTGGAACGATATATAACTCTGTTTCAGAATGGGGTGATAATGCAAATGGCGATGAAGGTTATCATGTTGGTGATGTGCAAGTAGGCACTAGACACCACGATGCGGTTACTCAGCAGGTTTGGATCGTTGATCAATATGCTTGGGACGAAACAGTAATCGTTGGTTACAGATAAATAATAAAAATTCATAAGTTTAAAGTTTTCTCCTAATGAGGCGATAGATGTAAAAATCTACCGCCTTTTTTCGTGGAGAAGAAAATCATTAAAAATAACATTGCCATCTTTCAATGCTCTGCCAGGGAGTTGGCGATGCGAAATACAGTTTCAACAACAAGTACCATACCGTGCAGAGAAATGAAATTCATAGCAGGAGGAATTGAAAAATGAATTTAAGAAAATTATTAAAGAAAGTAGTTGCCATCGTATTCAGTGGTTTGATGGCTTTTTCTTTACTTCCTTTTACCGCATTTGCGGAAGAAGGAGATACAACAGAAACAATAAATAGAATAGGAAATAAGAAGCTGATTTTAGACATAGCTGGTAACGAGACGGTTTTTGTTACCAAGAATGGCAATACAGAAGCATATGTTGGTGGGGGCAAGACAGCACGTTATACAATCAGTTATTTGGAAACAGATGATTTAATAATCACTGCACCAAATTCATCTTTTTTTGTTATCTGGCGTACTAAGGGTGAAACAGAAAGTCATTTTGGAGAAGATGTGACTTACAATGTGCAACCAAGAGATTTGTATATCTCTATTGGGCAAGGATTGTCACTTCAGAAATCTTCCAGAAGAGCGAAAAGAAGCTTAACAAGTATTGATACATTGGAGGTGGGTGATACATTTTCTGGCACGTTAGGGACATCCAATACCAATGCCAATATCGGTCATGAAGAATTCTATATTGACTATATTGATGGCATTTTAAGCCAAGCCTCCGATCAGATTTTAAATCAGTTGGCAGTATATTGTATGGAACATGGTTATATCGGGCTGACATACAAAACAGCCTATGAACCTGGAGATAAGACATATTATCCGTATCATGCGACAGTAACGGATGTTCAACCGGATGGAACGATCACTGTGCATGTAGATGTACCACGCTACCTGAATCCATACACAGGAGAAGAAGCAACCGGACACAATTATGATTTGGGCATTGATGTGCCTTACCAAAGATGTGCTGCTGATTGGACGATTAGAACTGCTCCACGTAAAATCACGGTCAACATTACATTGGATAAGATAAACGGGAATCCGTCTATGACACAGGGTAATTCTACATGCTATGCACAGGATTTATCTGGTGCAGTATATGGAGTGTATAGTGATTCTGGTTTAACAAATGAAGTAGGTAGAATCACAACGGATGCCAACGGACATGGTGAGTTGAATGGGATCGTTGTTTCAAAGAATACGAATCTCTATACAAAAGAATTAATAGCACCTATAGGATTTAGTTTAGATGCACAAACTCATCAGCATACATATACAACCAATGGTGAAACCTGGAATGTACAATCTACAGATTATCCGCTGAATGACCCTTTGAGAATCACTTTAAATAAAGTTAGTGCAGATGGTAATGTAGTGGCAAATCCAGCAAGTCTTGAAGGTGCTGAATTTACAGTACGATATTATGCTGGGCAATATACAATGGATACATTACCAACAACTCCAACAAGAACATGGATACTAAAAACGGTTCAAGCTGCTAGTGGTAATTATAGAGCTTACTTAGATAATGAGCATTTTGTATCAGGCGATCCATTCTATTTAGATGCTGGGATTCCCACACTACCGTTAGGAACAATTACGGTAGAAGAAACCAAGGCGCCAGCAGGCTATACGCTACAGAATAAAATGTTAAGTGCAGGTGGTCAGGAAGTTGCTAATGGAATTGCATTATTTAATATTACTGAGGATCATCAGCATGTTGCAGCAGTTGTTGGTGGCAACGAATACACCGTAGTTGAAGGTGTTGTACGTGGTGGTTTAGAAATCCAGAAGAAAGATGCAGATACAAATGAAAATGTAGGTGTAGCAACATTCCAGATTGTTAATAAGAACAACTATGATGTTGTGGCAAGAGATGAAAATGGTGATGTTGTGGCTACAGCTACAGCTGGTCAGACACTACCTTATACAATTACTACTGATGCTAACGGATACTGGAAATCAAACGATAGTTTCCTTCCGGCTGGAAAATATGAACTTGTAGAAACCAAAGCCCCTGAAGGATATTATCTGAATACTGATCCAAAAGCATTTGAAATCAAAAACAATGGAGCAACCGTTAGTCTTGATTATGCAGATGAAAAGATTGTGATTGACGTAGCGAAGACAGATGGCAAAGGTAATAACGTTGCTGGTGCAAAAATGACTTTGATTGACAAAGTAACAGGCAATGAAATCGTTACATTCACTTCAACAAAAGAGAACACCGACATCTCTAAATTTGTTGAAGGTGGCAAGACTTACATCTTACGTGAAGATGAAGCACCATTTGGATTTAACAAGTTTGAGAATATTGAATTTACTGTAACTGGAACACGTCAGCACGAACAAGTTGTGATGGCTGTAGATACACGTAAAGTGTTCTACGTGAGTGCAATTAAGGTAGATGCTATGGATAACTCAAAGAAACTGAAAGGTGCTGAATTGACACTCTTTAAGGCTGATGGAACAGTGGCTATAGATAAGGATGGAAATCCTTGCGTAGGCATCACAGATGGCGAAGGAGTTATCACTTGGGCAGTAGAGTTCGCCGATGATTTGGGCGGATATTATGTTCAGGAAACAGCAGCACCTGAAGGATACAGAATCAATAATGAACACTTTCAAGTTACATTGAGTGAAGATTATGATTTTGCTGTAAACAATGCTGTTAAAGTGGTTGTAAACGATATGGCATTACCTTCTGTTAAGACAGGTGATACGTTCAATGCAGCAGGATTATCAATGATGTTTGTAGGTGGTATAGCAGTGGCAGTATTCCTATTCTTAAAGAAGAAAGAATTGATGAAGTAAAGGTGTGAAGATGCTTGGGGGGCGTTTCGCCCCCCCAGAAGATAGAAAGGAGAATGTTGTGTTCCTAAACTTCTGGAGAGATGGTGGAATGAGGTGAAAATATGAAAAAGGTATTGAATAATCCTGCTAGTTTGAATCAAAATACTATTGAAGACCACAGTGATTGTGAAGCTTGCCAAGAAGACTATATATTTGCGATGAAAGATAAATATCATGAATTTAGTATTGGACTACGCACAATCCTAGATTGTCTAGAACTAGCAGAGCAGGAAGGAGCAGTACCTAAATTATCTGAAGAATGGTGGATACAAGTTCAAAATAGGTACGATTAGGCAGATGGATGTATTTAAAAGATTCCCTTAGTAATATAAGTAGCAAAAATGCTTGGGGGCGAAACGCCCCCAAGTTTTTTTGAAGTAGAAGAAATGTTGTAAACAGAGAGAGGAGAACAAATATGTGGAACAACAGAGTCATTTTATCAGGAAATTTAGTGAAAGATATTGAAGTGAAAGTTACAGAAGGAGAAAGTGGCAAGCATGTAGCAAACTTTACGGTTGCTGTGCAACGTACTCGATCCAAGGAGGATGCTGCAGACTTTATCAATTGCGTTGCTTGGGAACAGGTTGCTGATTATTTAGGTTCTTATGGTAAGAAGGGCAAGCGTATTGAACTGGAAGGGCAACTACATGCGAGAAGCTATGAGAAGGACGGCAAGAAGATATACGTAACGGAAGTATACGTGGATGATTGCCACTTACAAAAGAAATCTATAGGAAAGCAATGTGAAGAAAGTGAAAGTGATGAATATCAAATTAATCTGAATTATAATGACTAAAAATAAATGTTTATGCTATAATGAAATTGGTAAATTGGACCAAGAGGTAGTAACCACCTCGCCTCAGCTTCAAGGGCATGAAATGTGAAGATCATCAAGAGTTATTACCGTTAGCTTTACGGTAAGCCTAGCGTGGTGCGATATCCAGCGAAAAGCTAATTTCAAAATCAACCAAGACATATGATGTGCTTGGTTTTTTTATTGGAAAGGATAGATAAATGGCAAATTATAAAACGATAGAGACAATCAATTGGTTTGAAAATCTGTCAGAAAAAGATTATAGAATTGTCAGTAAAAGTAAGGATTTTATGATACATCTAAGCAAAGATGGACTATCTCATTTGCTTGGTCTACAGTATATGGAAATGTCCAATAACACACTTCCTGGCAAGATAATACTTAGGAATATAAAGCATTTTAATACGAGTGATGAAGAAATTCTGGGAATCATTGGTAGTAAGCATGGATATAGTGTCAGTAATAAGGTGAAGAAGAGAATCAATACATTTAAGAAATTTATGGAGAATATTGATAATGCTGTTATCGTAGAAATGACACATCCCACAACTCAAATCAAAAGCCAGTATTTGGCAATTCAGCCTGAAAATGGTGTTATAAGACATTTAGGAATCTACCATACTGGTGATTTTAATGTTTTGTTGGATTATGATATCCATGCATTAGAAACGTTTCTTATTCAAAGAAATGATAATTATTATCATAAAACAAATATTAGTGAGTCGGTCGAACAGATACTGGTCTTTGATGAGTGCAAAAATGCATGGAGAGCTGGATCTTTTGATTTGGAAAAAGACACAGTATTAAAAGATGTTGAACTATCTATGCAGGATGAAAAGTACAAAGAAATTTTAACAACGGCAAAAGATATAATAGAACCTTTCGAGTATAATGATTTCCACTTCATTGGTCTACGTAAATTTACCAATGAAGAAAGCACCTACGCACAACAAGATGGGGATTCATATCTAGTTAAGGATGGGATGTCAAATATACAGGGTTATTCATTTGAAGAGTTTATACAAAATGATGAACATGCGGATCTTTTCTTTAATCTGGAAACGCGAAATGTATATACAGCGGGGATGGAATGTCTTTATAGGTGGAACATAAGCGAAGAAGAAGTGGTGAAATGTTTAGATAACAAGATTTACGAAATAAATGATAATAAATTGCAATTGCAACAACTACATAAGATATCTTTGTAGAAAGAGAGAATGAAAATGAGAAAGGAAGTAATTTTTGATTGTACTGATGAATTGACAGAAGATGATTTAAACGCATTATTTGAGGAAGAAGATCTAGAAAATAGTGATAATCAAATATCCTGTACAGCAGCAGAACTTAAGGAAATAATGAAAAATTTAAAGCCTGGTATGAGCATTACGGTTTACCCTGAGGATACTTATAATGAATGAATATAAATTCCAAGAGGTAACCGCGAGATTAAAGATTGAAGATGCGGGGAAATTGTTTAGTGAGGTTCCGATTGATAAACCATGGGTTGCAGTTGATGTTTTAAAACCATATATGCAAGAACTAGACCGAGAAGAGGTAGTAGTTGCAAATCTAGATACGCATAATAGACCAATCAATTTCCATGTTGTGACGGTTGGGGATCTTGATGAAACTATGACACCTATGCAAAACGTATTTAAGACCGCCATATTATCAAATGCAGATAAAGTTATTGTGTTCCATAACCACCCGAGTGGAAGCTTGCAGCCAAGTGAAAATGATATTATGATCACACAAAAATTAATTGCTGCAGGCAAATTAATGAATATCGAGGTGCTAGATCATATTATCATAGCACCCGGGAATGATAACTTTTATTCTTTTAAGATGGCTACAAATTTATTTGATAGTGATCGAATTATGAATTCTTTAGTGGACGGTGTTTCGGAAGAAGCGGGAATCTATGAAACAAAGCAGAATGATCAAAAGCCGGCTGTTGAAACAAAAAAGGCAAGCCGAAAAGATAGTTTTAGAAAGGCTGTCGCCGAACGATTTTTAAAGATGCTTGATTCGAATGATCCGATAAAAAGTTTTGGGTGGATCAAAAATTGGCGTAGCAATAGAGGACAACAAAATTTGAATAGCAGCAGAAAATATCAAGGAATCAACAAATTTGTCTTGATGATGGAAGCCTATGCGAAAGGGTATCAGGATCCTCGATGGGTGACCTTTCATGGCATGAAAGATTTTGATGGTGCGTATATCAAAAAAGGTGAACATGGGACACAAGTTGAATATTGGATGGCAGCAAAAGCAATTCCCATTTATGATGAAATGACAAAGAAAATGAAGAAATTCTTTACTATATCAGAGATGAATCAATTTTTAAAAGATCATCCGGAACAGACTGGGGAGTTTAATGTATTCCCAAAATATACAACAGTATTTAATGCTGAACAGTGTGTAGGATTACCGGAGTATATCGAAGAGGTTACGAATGATGAAGTGACGCAGCATGAACTGGTCACGAAGATATCAGAAAGCATAGGCGTAAAGATCATCAACGATCCGAAAGAAGAAAGATGTTATTATTCTCCATTGGAAGATACGATCCATATGCCGCTGCCAACAGACTTCACGTCAGACTATACATATAATGCAACAGCATTGCATGAATTAGCACATTCAACAGGGGCTGCCAATAGATTGGATAGAAATATTCAAAACTTTTTCGGAACATCCGATTATGCTTTTGAAGAATTAGTAGCTGAAATGACAAGCGCTATGGTTGCTACGGCATTACCTGAAGAGGAAAAGAGCATTGATGATTATTTGGCAAAGAATGCTCAAAACCATCAAGCATATGTACAAAGCTGGGTGAACCATATCAAAGAAGATCCGGATGTATTACCAAGAGCATTAAAGCTTGCCGAACTCGCAACGGATTATATGGAGCTACACGGCGGCTTAATGAGTTTGGAAGAATATAACAAACTGCATCAATATGAAAAACCGGTGATTGCGGACGAAGCGACAGGTAGATTATTTGTGATGAGCTTGCAACAAGATAACATCTTAAATTGTGAAAATAAACCGGATGAGTTTAAGACCGGCACAATAACACCGACATTATTTCCGAATCAAAAGATAAAAAATACAACGGGAATGTGGTAGAATATCTATGTAGAGATAAGACTCTACATAGACCAATTGTAGTAGGTTGGTTATCATCTTTTAAATATATGTATAAGCAGGAAGAAGGCTGGGAATATCTCGTTTCCGGCTTTTTTCTTTGAGAAGGAGAATTCGGTTTATAGCAAAAATAGAATCAATGAAATGAACAACAGGGGGTGAATGGTATGGTAGGTGAATGGGAAGGATTTGGAGAATCTGATGATGCACGGTGGCGAAAGTTTACTTAATAATAAGAAGAGCGATTCTCCGAACAGTTCCGTGGAAAATGATGCAAAGGATCTAATAACTTCTGAAGGTTCTGCTTTGCAAGAACATACCGATGATTTGAAGCAGACGATCAAAGATAATATCCATGCATACAAATATGTCTTTCAACAATATTCCGGAATCGAGCAAGCGATAGATTCCTTACAAGCATTCAAGGATTCATATAGTGATGAGATCGATGATATCATGCATGGAAATATCAAAGATGCCATGAATAAATGTTTTGAAGCATTAGATGCAATAACCAAGATAAAAGACGGGCTGGATCAAAAGATCGATGATGTAGTAGATGAAAACATAACACAAGAAAAGATTCAAAAAGTATTCTTGGATAAGTCACTGATCAAAGCGGAAAGCAATAAGGCGTTTATGGTCAGATTGCCAGCTGCAGCGTTAGATACAAATGAGAATTGTTTGTGGATTTCTAAAAAGATCATGCATGAACGCAAAAACTCCTATATGGTGAATGTATATAGTGATTTTCAATTTGATCGTTGCGAATACTCTTTCCCAACTAATGGAAAGCCTGCAGTAATCAAATCAAAATCTACAGTCAATGCGGAAACATTTCTGCAGATGGTAAAAAAGACAAATGAGTTCATGGAACATGTTGATTATATTGGTTCTTTGTTTGAGCATGATCCGGAAAAAAGTGTGATTCCAATCAAGATAAAAACAAAGATGTAAACTTGGGGGCGTTTCGCCCCCAAGATACGTATATGGAAGCGACTCTGGAGAAGAAAGGAGGTGATATTCAATGGCGAACTACATTGAGGAGTGTAGGAGAAGAGGCTTAAATAATGATCAGATGAATGAGGTAATACTTGGGTTAAAGCATCATTTAACAACAAATCAAGTCGATATATACGCAAATGAAAAGTACGACTTCATGCAGATGCAGGAGATACGGCTTGGGTTAGAGAATGGTTTATCAGAAAAGCAAATGTCTGTCTTCTTGGATCCGAGCATTGATTACAAAGCAATGCGTATCAACCGGATGCAATTGGAGGATGTCAATGCTATCAATGAACATGCATCTGCAGATTTGATCAAGAAAAGGGTAGGCGTAGGTTTTAGGGTCGTATTGATACTTGCGATAATATTTACTGTTTTTGTGGTTGGATATTTTGGAAAGAAATATTTCATGATCTTAAATCAGCCGATGGAGATCAAATTAAAATCCGATCATATTGAATTGAAATATGGAGAAGCATTTAATCCTATAGATTATATCGATGAATATACTAAGGATGATGGAGTGCAATTAGTGTTGCCTAATGCAATTGATACGAAGCATATTGGACAAGTGAAAGTTATATACACACTTAAGAATCAATTAAAAAGTATTTCTAAAGAATTAACGGTAAATATCCAAGATAAGAGCGCACCTGTGATTACACTAAATACAAAAGATGTTACTTTAACCCGCACCAAAGATTCCTTTAATGGTAAATCTTATTTATCTAGTGCCATGGATGATGTTGATGGAGACGTTACAGAGCATGTTACGTGGACAAATCCAGATGAGAGTATAAATGACCAAACGATTACATATAGCGTTAAAGACAAGGCTGGAAATGAGTCACAGAGCGTTTTAAGTCTACATTACAAAGACCCAGAACCTGCACCTACACCAGAGACGATCGTAATCTATCAACCAAGTGGAGGTGGTGGAAATACTTCTGGGGGCGAAACGCCCCCAAGTACAAGCGCCTCTCATGGAACACAGTATTTTATGTTCTCAGATGGGTATAACTTGGATTCTGGATACAGTGCGTGCATAGCTGCTGGTTCAGCTTTTGGAGCGTATTCATGTGAGCCTATTATGGGTGATGATGGGCTATATAAAGGATATAAATTAACGTACTAGAAGGCTGGGGGGGCGTTTCGCCCCCAAAGGAACCTTTACAAAGAAAGGAGCAAGCGATGAAATATAAAATCAGAGAGACAGTAGATCTGATCATTCGTGCTTCAGCAGGTCTATTATCAAAAGAAAGTAACCAAAGTTTAATGATGTTTGTTGCACAATTTGTAAATAGAGAAAATATTTCAGAGATTGAGGAACCTATTGAAATAAAGAAAAAGATATTGCGTGAATATAGAGTTTCATTAAACGGTGTTACAAGGAATCTAATTTACTTTGAGCCATATCGGATGGGAAAGAATGTATATATCATCGATGTAAATAATCCAAAACATATATTTACAGAGCAAGCAAATCAGCTTTTGGGAGGTTAAACAATGAAGACAAGATTTCCCAAACAGACAGCGATTTTGCTGATAGGTTATTTTCATATAACGAAGGTAGAAGAAAACTACAGGGTGTTTTTCCCGGATGATTGTCCATACGCTGGGCAATTTTTTTATATTCCGGAAGAATATACCAGTATTTATGAGGATCGCTATGAAGTGATTTTAGAAAGAACGTATATGATGCCTGTTTTTTCAATGATAACGAACACCTTTATGGAAATATCCTGGCAAAGATTATGTTTTCAGATTGAAAAATATAACAGCTCAAAAAGGAGCAAGGAGAAAAATGATTATGAAAACTATGAAAAGTATTAAGACAAGAATTATCTTAACTGCAACAGCATTTATCACATTTATGAACATCACACCGGTTCGAGCTGATGGATTGAATATCCAGCCGCTCAAGGACTGGATTACAAGTTATATGGTTCCATTGAAAGATGTTCTCTTATGGGGAGTTCCAACTGTTACCGGTGTTGTTTGTCTTATTATAGGGATACGTTATCTTGATAAAAAGGCAGATGGCGATGAACAGAAACCATATATCATTCAGATAAAACCAGTCTTGATAGCGGCAGCAGTATTGATGGGAGTAGATATTTTCTTGCAGGCTTTCTCTATCGTAAATGGATAAAGAATGATGACAAAATAGAAAGGAGAAGAGAAAGATGGATATTGCAGAGAGTATAGTTAGATGGCTTCTTTGGATAATCGTACATCTTATTCTGAAGGTCACGGATTACGTTTATAAAATAATCTCTTTATTCTTTGGATTACAGCTTAGTGACTTTGATTGGATATGGGACATTTATTGGGTCTTGGTTGCTGGACTGGGAATATTTATAACAGCACGTTTGGTAATGATGTTGGTGCGATCCATGATCGATACGGATGGTGTAAATCATTTGCCTGGGATCAATTTGATAACACGACTAATGATGATCGGATTGATAACGACACTGTTGCCGATTGCAATGCCGATGATGAGTAATGCAGTAGCTGCAGCTTCGACTGCGATTTTAAGAGAAGAAGTGCTGCCTTCCGATATTATCATTGATGCCGGACTGGCAAATTTGAGTGGGGATCTTGGACAATCTAATTCGATCACGGTGGAAGAAGGTAAGCATGCCGTAGATGTGATAACACTAAAAAATATCAACGACAAAGTAAACGATAAATATGTTTATTTTGAAAACACAGAAAATCTTTTTTTATCAATGATATTAGGTGGTGGATTGATCTATTGTTTTATCATGGTTGCGATTCAGATTATGCAGCGTATGATGGGGCTATTGATGAAGATCGTTTTGACACCTTATGCAGTATCCGGATTGGTAGATCCGAAAGATAATTCTACATCTTTATGGTTTAGACTATGCATTGCCGATTTTACGACAGCTTACTTCCAGATGCTGCTAATTTGGATCGCTATGTTGGTGGCGACACGACTACCTGATGCGTTTGGTGGAGTTACAAAAGGGATTGCGTTTATTGGTGCAATATTCTCCGTACTTGTTGCACCAAGCGGCATTGCGCAAATGCTGGGCAATGATGTAGGAGCGCAAAGTGGAATGATGATGATGCAACATGCACAAACGATGTCCGGAGTCGCACGGGTTGCCGGTGGATTGCTAAGCGGTGGGGTACACTTTGGTGCTAATTTGCTTGGCAGTGCAGTTGGAACAGGAACAGCCTTGGGTATCTATGGCATAGGCAGAAAGATGGGCGCCAGAACTCTTAATCCCATGAGTTTTGTAAATGGCTTTACCGGTACTTCCAGCGGAGGAGATGGTATTGGCGGCGGTGTTAGTGAGTCAAGTGGTTCATATACTGCCGGAGGTGAGATGCTGAATAAAGAAAATACAAATTCTAACATTATGCAGAATACAGCAGGAGAAAGAGCTGTTGCGGGCAGAGATGGCATCATGCATTATACGGACGGACGTGTTAATCCAAATTATTCAAAAGGATCACAAAGCTTGATGGGTGCCATGGTTGGCAACTATGGTGCAAGATTATACCAAAATGCCGCAAGAAAGCTTTTTGCGGATCCGCAACAGAGACAACAGATGGGCAGTCGAACATTTGCTAGCAAGGTTTCAGAAGGGATATATAGCTATCAAAGAACTTATACTAACTTTCGATCACAACAGAGCAATTCAACAAATATAGATATGAATAAAACAGTATCCACAGATGAATATAAAAACATGTATTAGAAAGAGGTGAGTAGTGAATGAGATTTGTTGCGCCAAGAAATTTTAAGCAGGGGCGACTAATCATGAATCAATATAGAGTATCTGATTTGATCTTATTAGCCGTATGTACTGCTTTTTCTTTTATTTTTACAATTATTTATTTAACAAATGTAGGAAAGGCTGATTTAAGGATCATTGTATTGATCTTGATGCCTGGAATGATTGCATATCTTTTAACGATGCCATGTGGAATCTATCATAACAATCTGTTTTTTTTGATAACATTAATACATTTCTATCGATCTAAAAAAGAATATATTTGGGAAGGGGTGTATAAGGATGATTGCATTCAGACCGAAGATGACACGCTTAGATAAAAAGAAGTTAGCAGCGATCAATCAAAATAAAAGATCCGCTAAACGGATACGAAATAAACTTGCAACGACTTTGAATTGGATGGATGTAAAGAAGGTCACAGAAGATACATTGATCTTAGAAAAGAATAAAGAAGTCGTGTATGTACAAGGAATCAAATTGACACCACATAACATTTTCATTGATGAAATGATCGAGCAGGAACAATGGATCGATAATATACGTTTTTGTCTGAACCAAACGGATACAGAACTATACTTTGGCTTTGTATATTCCCCAGTAAATGTAGATGGTCACATCAATCAATTGTACGAAGCTTTAGGAAATGAAGAAGACGAAACCTGTAAGATGATGATCCAGGATGATAAGGAAAAATTTTATGACTTTGTTAATACGCATAAAGAAAAAGAATTCTTTATCATGATCAGAGACAGAGACCCGAAAGTACTTCATAAAAGGTTGAACGATCTGTATTCAAGATGGTACGGTGCAGGTTTTACACCGAAACAACTTAGCCAAAGAGATTTCTATTCATATTTGATGTTTACGTTTGAAAATACACTGATCAATGATTATGTATTTTCAAGAGGTTTGATGTCCTATCTGAATATGGAACTGGAATATGATGCCGTCAAAAAGGAATATCATACAGTGGATCATACGACCGATTTTAGAGAATATGGAGAACCTATCTATGATATCCGACAAGATGCAAATCTTATCGAACGATCTAAATTGGCACCTACATACTTTAAAGAATATAAGGATCACTTGGAAATTGGTGATCGCTATGTTAAATGTATTTTAGGCTATGGCTTGCCGCCGGTATATGATCTGGGCATTTTGACAACGTATTTGAATGATCCAAATGTCAAAGTGTTTATGACTGCAAGAAGACTGGATATGGATCTATCCACAATGCTGAATAAGGACTATCAGAAGAAATTGGTAAAACTTGATCGTTCAAAAGATGAAACCGAAAAGAATCGATTGCTACAGGATCTGCAATCGCAAAAGGAATACATCAATGATGTCGTGCGTAAAAACGATTTAACGCATAATATCACGATCGTTTTTGAAGTATTTGGCAATTCGCTCAAGGAGATGAATGAACGCTCACAAAAGCTTAAAAACAGGCTGCAAACGGAAGGCTGGAAAGCAATCATGATGGATGGTTTGCAGGCTAATACGTTTAAGGATATAACACCATTGTTCATTCATTCTGAAACAGAACCGATTATCCGAGAAAACTATGGTGTACCTATGACTTCTGAAGGGGTTGCTGGATTATATCCGTTCATCTTTGAAACATTGGATGATCAATATGGATTTCTTCTTGGTGAAGAGTTACAGAATGGTGGGATGATTATTTTAGATGCACTATACTATATCCATCATCCCGATGAAGCAAAACGTAATAACCGGGTAAATGCAAATTTCATCGTTGCCGGACGTGCCGGTAGCGGTAAGACGACGGCAATGAATCTGCTGGTAAGAAACTTCATTAAAGAAAAGCTGAAGTTGATATGGATCGATCCTGAAAATAAGAATGCAAAATTGACGAAACACTATAAGGGAACATACATTGACTGGGGCAAGCGTGGTAATATCATCAATCTATTTGACTTGAAACCGATCTCTTTTGACGATGACGATAATGATCCAGAACTGGAAAAGAAGAAATGGGACACAGAACTTGCCATCTTTAATGTCATCGATGATATTAAACAGGTCTTCCAATACCTTTGGGAAAATATATCTGAAGATGAATTATCTCTGATTGGTGATCTGGTCATCATGTCTTACAAGAAAGTAGGTATTACAAAAAATGAGAATGGTGAATGGACTTCATTCAAGTATTTAAAAGCTACAGATATGCCGACTTTCAGTACATTCAACGATGTAATCAAAGAAGCCGTTTCTTATTATGAAAATAAGAAAGAATATGAAACGGATGTGGCAATACTGAGATCGCTTGGCAGAAAGATGTACAGCATCATGAATGAGTGGTCTGTTTATCTGAATGGTCATACAACGATTCAAATTAATGACAGTGAAAGAAGTATTGTTTCGTTTGGCACAAAGAAATTACAGACTGTTTCAGATAACCTTAAAAAAGCGTTATATCACATCATGTTTACTTATTCCTGGTCTTTGTGCTTGGATGAAAAGAATACCTCAGCATTTGTGATCGATGAAGCACATACGATGATATTACAAGGGAAGATCTCTCATTTGGTTGCGCAATTTGTGCGCAGATCCAGAAAGTACAAGAACATCATGGTCATAGCGACACAAGAGCCACGTGATTTCGCTGATGATAGGGTATTGACGGATGGTAAGGCAATCTTTAATAACTCCGTTTATAAGATTATTCTCGGCTTGAATAAGGACGCATGTAATGACCTGAAGAAACTTGAAAATATAAATGAGAATGAAGAGTATTGGATACAGCGTTTCGGACAAGGTGATGCCTTGTTGATGTGCGGTAACAGAAGAATACCGATCCATGTGATTGCAACACATGAAGAACTTGCAGAAATGGGTGCGATGTTCTCGTGAGAAAAGGGAGATCCATACTTTTGTTTTCAGGGATAGGAATTGTATTGATGTTACTATTGCCGGTGATGATCATCCCAGTAATGATTGTTGAAGCACCAAAGATCACATATAATCTGATAAAAGATTGGGTAGTTGGGTGGTTTGACAATTCTGAAGAAAGGGCGAAGGAATGGGTAGAAAACATCTATCCGAGTTTTGAAAGATATTCATCATATACAAAGATCGAATATGCTGAAGCAATCTCCTGTTACTACTACATGGATACAGGTATAAATATTACAGATAAAATCTCCATGCAGGATTATATGAATTATTTTGGTGGTACGTATGATTTGAATACGGTTTATATGAAACTGTCTGAAGATACCGGATATAGCTTTTCCGAAGAAGCGATTTCAAGAATCGACAGCTTGAAAGGGAAGATTGCCGCATTATCCATGCAAAGCAAAACATTTAAAAATAAAGTGAGTTCTTCATATGGTTCTCCGGTAGCAGAACCAATCGAAAAAGCGATTGCCTGGGCAACAGACATTGCAAACGATGACATACATGGATATTCACAAACATCCAGATATGGACCCGATTATGATTGCTCTTCATTCGTGAATACGGCAATGGCATATGCAGGGTTCAACGTTCCGATTTCTGCGACATTTACGATGCAGCTGAATTACACCGGTCTTGGAAATTGGATATGGATTCCACGATCAGAACTTGGCGATATCTCTGTTTACGGTGTTGCTGCCGGCAATACATTATTGAAAAGAGGTGATATATTGCTGAATACACAGACACATACGGAGATCTATCTTGGCGATGGAATGAATATTGGTGCGCATTGGGACTGGGATGGAAGACCCGGTGATTCGTCTGGAACGGAGATCAACATTGCTCCATACTGGGATTCAAATTGGGAAGGTGTTCTTCGTTATATTGGTTCATAACACGCTGGGGGAGCGACACACCGTAGGCGTACCTTGGTAAACGCCCTAGAGGCATTGTCACAGAGAAGGAGATGTTAGAAAAGTGAAAAAACCAAAATCAACGATCATATATACAATGATTATTCTGCTTACTTTTATTGCAGCAGGATTATTATGGATGTATATACAAAATACAAAAAAGGCTGAAAAAATCGAGGAGCAAAAACAGGTCATACAAGAATCAGAGGATATCGAAGAAGAGGATGATGAAAGTGATCCGGAAGAAGGATATCCGGAAGTTACTTATGGTGGAATGACATTGAATCCACATGAGAATCCGGCAATCGCTTCCAGTGCTTCATTTATGGCAAGCAAAATAGAGAAATATCCGGAAATGGTGGCATGGATGTTATGGGACACCGGAATCGTCCAAGAAGAGGTGATGCAAAAAGATATGGATTATTATGTTGGACATGCTGCAAATACCGGAACGACACCTAAAGGGCAGCCATTCCTTGATCCATCTTCTGATTATGCTTCGGATCGCATAGTGACCGTATATAGTTATGGTACTGGTGGGGAAGGCAGATTAGGATACTTATCCGATCTGGGCAATCAAGATATCTATGATAAGAATCAAACGTTCCTGATGTTCTATAAAGACTATCTTGATTGGTATCAAGTGGATGCGGTTTTTAATTTAAAATCAGCAACTAGTTTTGATTACAACAAAAAAGATTTCAAAGATAAAAACGATTTTGAAACATGGTATACAACAGCCAAGAATGCATCTACGATCGACTCCGGATTAACAGCAACAAGAAAAAATCACTTCATAGTTTTGGTTGTACAAACTAGCCAGGATGAAAAGACTATCTTGATTGCCAAACGATTGAAACGCTATCCATACAGTGATTATCAAAAATAAAAATCCATCCAGCAGCACACTTAACCATTCAGGTTTCGTGTGCTGCTTTAAATACATGGATGCCTTCGCAGAATACAATCTGCTCAGGCTTCCTTTTTTTATTGCAATCTGTTTTAACAAACAGACTGCTAGATTAATTCTGATTTATCTTTCAAAGATCCTTGGCACTCCACGCTTTTCGCATAGACGAGATACAAAACAAGGATACGAGTTTCTGACGAAACTCTATCAAGCAGCTTCCAGATATTATCTGTCGCTGTCCTTTGTTTTTTATCTCTTGGCGTTACGCATTACGAACAAGATCTTATGGGTTGACCCTTGACCTTTTTGAATCCTGTGACAGCCAGCTGTCAAGGACGGCGCACTCTGTGCTTGCAAGTTCAAAATACTCAAGGGCTACGGTACAAGTACCTTGCAAGTCAACCGCATTTCATTTGCTAGGTTCTTCATGCTGCACTTTTCTATGCTTCATTTTGGGCGTGCCAAGGATAAGGCATTAGAAAGTGCTACCCTAAAGGTAGATAAGGAAATTCAAAATGAAACACTACTACAAATTCAGTATCAACTACGAGG
Organism: Solobacterium moorei; assembly: GCF_036323475.1. Lineage (GTDB taxonomy): Bacteria > Bacillota_I > Bacilli_A > Erysipelotrichales > Erysipelotrichaceae > Bulleidia > Bulleidia moorei. Next base: position 1,752,861 of record NZ_AP028934.1, on the reverse strand, counting down.
ACGAGTATGCTATTCACTCAGTCAATCAGGAACTCAAGAAAGGTGATGTAACTGTCATTCCGGTGTACGCGGATGAATTTGCAATCGGTACAGTTGTTGAACCAATCTCCGAGTTGAAAGCACTGACAGAGTGTGGTGAGGTTGAAGATGTTATCACAGTTGTCAACACCAAGCCATACACCGACAAACAGAAAGCACGTATCAAACGTCATCAACTACATTCTCTGATGAAAGAGCGACTTGATGAGTTCAAAGAGATTGATACGTTCCGTAAGATTGCCGAGAAAGACACAAAGTTTAGGGCATTATATGAAGCATATCAGAAAACAGAATTATCAGATGAGGAACTGCTTGCATTCGATGATGTAAGTGAAACGCTTGAAGAAGAGTAAGGAGCGATTGAGTGGGAAGAACAAATCTTCCCACTCATCACTAACGAAAGGAAAAAGGTATGAGTGAAAATTTAAGACCAAGATATTTACAAATCAAAGATGATTTACAAAAATTTTCCGATGAGAACTACGATGAACTCATCAAAGCAATTATCTCTTTTGAACTGTGCGAAGAAAATGAAGTGCTGCTTAACAGGCTGATGGATTTTTATACGAACAATGATGATTGTTATTTGTTAAGTAATGAGTTACGTGAAAGGTTAGAGTATGAAAAATATAAATATACTCATGCGCATGAAGGGCTAAACCAAATAGCGACAAAACAGGAAACAGAAGTTTTAGAAAATACCTTGCAGGTGATGAAAGGTATTCAAAATTATCTCATAAAAATACAAGATGAATTTGAAATCCAAAATCACTGGTTGGCAAGACTGACACAAGCAATCGAAAGGGAAGAATAATGTAACACTGAAAAAATTTCCGACGGACTTCCTGCAAGGCAAGTCAAGATTCTTCCTTGACTTATGCTTTGCGGTGTAGTCAAATACAAGGCTCGCCACTTCGCTATTCATTTTATGAAATGCTCGCGGCTCTTCTATTTTTCTTCATACTAATCTTCGCAAAATCGGCTCATTTTAGTATGAAAGCAGGATAAGGAATTTTGTTGTACAAATCTGTACAACAAATTCGGTTTTGGACAATCGGGCGATGCCCGATTTCTCGGCTTTTAATCGGTGTTTTTTGTCGGGTTTAAGGTCGGTAATCGTTGTACAACATTTGAGTTTCGTTTGTACAACAAAAAAGTGTCATTGTTGTACATTTGTTGTACATGCTGTTGTACAAAAGTTGTACAGCTTTTTGTGTTGGAAAAATCGCAGTTTTTAATCAAAAGAAAGGAATTTTAGATAACAGTATGAGCAAGAAAAGTCGCATTGATATACGTGTTGAAGATGAGATCATTTCCATGTTAAACGTATTGGAAAATCAGGAATTGACAGAAAACTTTGTTTCAAAGAAGAGAAGTGAGATCATTATTGACGCAATCAAAACATATTACACGATGCACGCAAACGGAAAAAATCAATCACAATTATCTAACATGATTGATGCACAATTGCGGCAAATCATTGAACCGCTTTTTCAATCACAAGCGGATCTGATTTGCAAATGTTATAGCGTAACGAATAGAAACATATCTATCTATAACGAACAGGAATTAAAAACTTTGCAGTTAATTTTGATGGGAACACAGTTGGAAAACGACGAGGCATATGTAGAAAAACTGTTGAATAAGAATCCGGTTTTTATCAAAGTGATCAACAAAAAAGTTAGCGAAATGCTAAAGGAAAGGGAAAAATAAAAATGAATTTACGTGATATTGAAAACAAATTAAAGAATACGATTGCACAACTTGAAGATGCTGAAAAGCAACTTTCAGATACACATGAAAGAATTCAATTGCTGAAGAAACAACGTGTAGAATTAGAAAAATTTAAAAAGGATTATATGACGTTTGAAGAGAAATTCCGTCAATACGGAAAGAAAAATCGTTCTACAAAAACCGTAAAGACAGTAAAACTATCAACAGAAAGCAATAAGGAAAGTGTTAAAGAAGATACGAATAAAGAAACGAAATCCGAAAGTAGTAATACATCGTTTGGTGTAGAAAATATGTTCAATCATTAATCATTTGAAAGAAGGTAAGTTATGAGCGTTATTGTAAATGCCTTCTTTTTTGAGTATGGAAAACATGCACCAAAAAATTCAAATTACAGTGGATTGATGTCCACGAATTCATTATTTGGAACATGGTTTGAATATACCGGAAGAGAAGATGCAATCAACAATTCTATGAATCAGGATGAGCATGAACAGCTGCAATCAGATATAGAAATATCTGTTGATAGTGAAGTGATTCAACCGGAAATTCCGGATCTTTTGCAAGGGAGTTTTGCGGATTATACATCACGATTGAATGCAACAAAACGTTCAAATAATGATGATAAGTATTTCACGATGACCAATGAAGGTAAACTTTATACAGAGGCAGAAAAGAACAGGTGGCTGAGAAATTCCAATTCCGCCTTTTCACAAAAAGGTGATATTGCCTGGTCTCTTGTCGTGTCATTGGACAGTTTTGATACTGCCAAAGAATATGGTTTGAATGATCAACGACAATGGGCTGATGTTGCAATCGTTGCATTAAATAAGTCTTTTGAAAAATTGCATTTGAATCCAAACAACATGATCTGGTGGCAGGACTTTCATACAAATACAGCACATCCACACATGCATATCACGTTCTTGGAAAAAGAGAATACTAGGACAAGAGGCAAATTTACCGCAACAGAAATGAAAGCGTTAAAGCGAACATTCATTACTGAAATGGCTGCCAGAAAAACATATTATGAAAAGTATATGGAACGCGCAACGGATGCGTTGAAAGAGATACAGCCGCTTAGAAAAGAGGTCGTTCAAAGTGCAAAGAAATTATCCTATACATCTATGAAGAGCGTACTGAATTTGTACTCACAATTACCAACGACCGGCAGATTGCAATATGATTCAGTACATATGGCACCATATCGAAAACAGTTGGATGACATTGTAGATGATATTTTGAAGATTGATTCCGTGCAGAAAGATTACCGTACTTTTAAAGGAAAAGTTTGTGATTTAGAAGACAATGTGAATAGCCTTGGCTATGAAGAGGTATCAAATCTATGGAAACAACAGGATACAAAATTGCGTAAGCAGATTGCTAACTCGATTCTTGCATCCTTTAAAGAGATCAATAAAACGGATCTAAAGGAATTAAAGAAGATGCGTGTATGGAAAGAAAAAACGAGTCAAGAAATACTGGTTGATGTACACCAAAAATTTATAAAAGATCCGGATATTCCGAGAGAAGAAAAAAACGTATCTGAAGCGATCGTAGCAAATGACTTTGACAAGGCAAGAGAGTTACTTAAGGGAGTACACGCTTCAGAAAGAACGGAATTTCTAGAAAATTCAATCACGATACTGGATCCGAAAAGCACTTCCGGAGAGATTTTGAATGCAAAAGAAAAACTTTTTGAAGCGGTCAAGAATAAAACACATTTTGTGAAACGATATACGAACTTTTTAAGATCCGGTATACCGATGAATAAGCAGGTACATCATCAAATATCTCATCGAGTGACACCGATTTTAAAGAGATCTGCCAGAAGCATCATCAAAGCGCAAGGCAAAGAAGTGGAAGAAGAAATAGAAGCGTTCCTGCAGGAAAAGGAACGATTGGCTGCCATCAACCACGAGGAAAAGATAGCGGCACAATTTGCGGAAAGAGGTGGTATTGAAGTATGAAACGTTTGATTTTTGGCGTGATATATAGTGTGCTTGTTGCGGTAATTGAATTTTTCTTAGGAATGCAGCTGGCATATTTTGCATCATTTCATAATGATCTCGCTGCTTATATGCATGCGCCACGTATATGTTGGGATCCCAACATATTGTATTGGCAGGGGAATAAATTGTTTTTTAATAAGATCATGATCATAATTGGAATCAGTGTCGCATGTACTTTGCTAAGTTCATTATTTAGATCATCTAGGATCGATAGAGAACGAAAGGCAAGAGAGAGAAATATGACGGCTGAAGAAAGGAAATATTTCTCACATATTGCTACACACGCTGAAGCAAAAAAAGGTCTGGTAAGGTTACATTTTGATTATAAGGGCATGTTGGATCACATGTATTTTTACAAAGAAAGTTGCTATAAGGATTTAAAATGGTGGATCGGAATTACCAGCTTTGTTGTGCAAATAATCTGCCTTTTTTTAATGATTCCACATGGCATTCAGTGGATCATTCAACAGTTTTTACCAGATTACCATCTGCCGGCAGTGGTTGGTACTGTAAGAGGCTTGCTTTGGATAGAAACGATCTGTATTGGTATTGCAATAGCCTTCAGCATAAAATTTATGCAGCCAAATTATTGGCAAGATCTAAAGGAATATAGAGATCGATCCAAAGAGAACGGAGGAACGATCTTCAATGTGATCAGGGAATTTTTGCGAATGCTTATACCACATATAAGAGATTATTTTGATTATATATTGAATCCGTTTAGACATTTATACAATAAAATAATCGTTGATCTGAAGATGCCGGATGACAATAAGATCAATGAGCTGAAGGCTTGGGATATTGATAACAAAACTGTCACAAGAAAAGGCGGTGTACCTATCTTGACTTGGCGAAGAGGAGCATGGGTAGATGCTGAAAATAACCATACGATCATTATTGGAACGACCAACGCTGGCAAGACTGTAAGTGTAATCGAAGGCATGATAGAGATTTCTCGGATGTCTGGGCATTCCATGATCATTAATGATCTAAAAGGTGAATTACTAGGACATCATCAGGCAAGCCTGGAACGAGATGGATATAACGTGATCGTTTTAAACTTTGTACATCCGGAGGAGGGCGTATCCTGGAATCCGTTTGGTCTGGTGATCAAACGTTACAGAGAAGCGCAGGAAGCAATGATGAATGGCTTTGCAAGTCAGCAACAAAAGGAATCCTATATCATGAAACGTATGGAGTTGCTGAAGAAAAACAAGATACTATCCGATCTATATGCAAACAGAGATGCATTGGATAAAAAGCTAAAGAAGACATTGGACGAGCCGATTGCGAAGATGGAAAAAGAAATTGAATCCATAAAAGAAGCATTGGTTCAGGAGATATTGAGTGACAGTTTTCCGAAGCCGGACTTTTCTGAAGCATTTGAATTATTAAATGATATTACCCGTGCATTGTGTGAAGAAAAGGATTCAAAGCAACCTTTCTTTTGGCAACAAGCCAAGTCGATCACGGAAGGCATCATCTGTTTCCTTTTGGAATATGAATACATTGATGCAGATGGAAAGCTGCAGCATTTAAATGATGAACAGATCAATTTCCAAAACATCAAGCTTTTAAAAGAAGAGGGATTCAAATACGTACAGGTAAACGGAAGACCACGCTTATTATTGAAGTATTACCTAGACTATTACCGTCTGAAGATTGATAAATCACGTGGATTCTTAGAAACAATCACAGCGGATAGCTGTGCTGAAGAGACACGTTCCAACGTGTTCCAGACTTTTGATAATCATATGGCATTAGGTACGTTAAATGAAAAAATAGGGAACATGATGTGCCGGACATCATTTGATTTCAATATGATTGCAAAGGAAAAGACGGCGGTATTTATGGTGGTGCATGATGAAAAGAAGACATATTATCCGTTTGTAACACTGTTTGTCAGTCAATTCTATAACGAAGTAGTCAAGACATCCAGAGAGTTTGAGGAGCAGCAATTACCAATACCAGTCGATATCATTTGGGATGAATTTGGAATCTCACCAGCTTTAAATGATCCGGATAACATGCTGTCAGCATCACGTTTTAGAGGTGTCAGATGGAATCTTGTTTTGCAGGACTATTCACAACTGAATAAAAATTATGACAAAGACGTTGCCAAAGCGATCCGAAACAACATGCTGAATACGATCTACCTTTTAGGTGGTGATCCGGATACACTAGACTTTGTATCACGCATGTGTGGAAAGACATTGAAATGGAATAAAGAAAGAGGAAGCTTTGATACGGTACCGGTCATTTCTCCGGACAGACTAAGAAGACTTTCTTTATCCGAAGCAGTCATCATTCGACAAAGAAGGAATCCGATCGTTACAAGATACACACCGTATTTTAAATATATTTTTTATAAAAACAGAAAAGGTGTTGCTATTTCTAAGAAGAGCAAGAATACAGCAAAATATAAGATCTTTTCATTATTGGATGATTTTAATCATCGGGGTGATAACCTAATACCGGAATATTTCCAAACACCGGAAGGTGGCATAGCCCAGGAAGTAAATACAAGTGTTTTAGATCAATTGAATCAGCAAAAAATAAATGGTACAAGGAGTTAATGAAATGAAATACGTTGAAGAAAAAGCATTAAAGGAACAGTTCTGGAAGAAATATGGATACAGATCCAATATCGTTGCCTACCAGTTTGAGTGTAAAGCTCGAACTGGGGGCGTGGATCTACTTACAGTTGAGAAAGTAAAAGATGATAAAGGCTTTCATATAGAACTGTGCAGCTTTGAGTTTAAATTGGCGGATGTTGATAAAGCTTTTTCCCAGGCACATTTAAACTCTTCATTTTGCCATAAAAACTTTGTTGTAGTACCGATGGATAAAAAGAAGGTGATCCTAGACAAATACAGTGATTACTTTAAAAAGTATCCTCATATAGGTTGTATAGGTGTATATCATCCGGAAGAGGAAGGTGGTAAATGGGAGATGTTCCATAAGTGTCGTACAAAAGCGGATGAAGAGTTGAAACAGAACCAGGAAATACTGAAACTTTGTACGAAGATCATTTAAGAATAAAGAAATTGCCGGGATAGTAATCTATCTCGGCATAAGTGTGTATGTTGTCATCAACAAATATATCGACACCAACATTGGCATGGATATGATAATATCATTAATAGCCATTTGGCACCTCCTATGTTTCATTTCAATCACTTGCAAGACTGAATTTTAGCATAGGAGTTTTTATTATGAATAGCATACTCCGTGAGATTTTACAGGGTCGCCCCGACCCCGAGCGATTTTATAGTGCCATTTGTTCTTAAGACTGCTTAAATGCAGTCTTTTTTATGAAATAGAAAAATAAAGATATGATTACTAAGGAAAGTTGAATGATACAAGCGTGCAGCTATACAATGTATGTATATTGATACATGTTTTGAGGGAAATATAATATGCGTTGCTTTAAACAATTGACACAGACCGATAGGGTCAAATTGGAAACTTTATATGAGAAGAAAGTACCAATCAAGGATATAGCAAAGATCTTAAAAGTGCATATATCCACGATATATCGTGAAATAAAGCATGGCAAATATTATAAAAAGGTTGGCAATTCTCATAAAAGAACATACAGCTCTGATCTGGCACAACAACGTCATGAAACAAAGATGCGGTCAAAGGGAGTTGCCAAGAAAATATCAAGAGATCCACGTCTTGCCCGATATATTGAAAACAAGATTGCAGATGATAAGTACAGTCCTGCAGTTGTACTGGGTGAAATTAAACGTAAGAATCTGAAGTTCCGAGAATCGATCTGTGTAACCACTTTGTATAACTACATCGATGCCGGTGTATTTGATAGAGTCACTAACAAAGACTTGATTGTCAAAGGGAAAAGAAAACGAAAATATAAGAAGGTAAAGAAGAACAAGGAAGCAAAACGGATCGTAGGAACAAGTATTGAGAAACGTCCGGAATACATCTTGACCAGAGATGAATTCGGTCATTGGGAGATGGATACCGTCAAAGGAAAGAATACATCTCACAGCAGTATGCTTGTTATGACGGAAAGAAAGACCAGGAAAGAAATCATCGTCAAGTTGAAACATCATTGTGCTGAAGCTGTTGTGGATGCATTAAACAATTTTGAAAAACGATTACAGGGGAAATTCAACATACTCTTCAGAACAATCACCTGTGATAATGGGACAGAGTTTTCCTATGCAGACAAGATGGAACGATCCTGTACAGATGAAACACAGAAGAGAACAGAATTATATTTTTGTCATCCATATACAAGTTGTGAACGTGGCAGCAATGAAGTTGCAAACAAATTGATCAGAAAGTTTATCCCTAAAGGAACGGAGTTTGATGACTATCCTGAAAGCAAGTTTAAGACGATAGAAGAATGGATCAACAACTACCCAAGAAAACTATTTGATTATCAAACAGCAGAGGAGATGTTCATACAGGAACTTTCCGCAGTTCCCTGAACTGAAGGACATCGTTATTTAACAATACATACATTACAATCCGGGAACAAATCAGATCATTGGATAATGGTCTTTTAAAAGATGTATCAAATTGATAAAATAAACCTGCATGCAATACAGACAACTCTAAAATGTAACAAAACCAAGTTTCTTTCATAGAAAAATAGATATTTCTCTAAAAAATCAAAAAAACTTTGCGATATGTCTTGAAATTTCCGATTTAACTTTTCACTTGAGGTATGATAGAAAAACAGCATAAAACCCTATACTTCTATAGGGTTTTATGCTAATATCATGAATGGCATCTTTTGTACTTTTGTTATGCAAAAGGAAGATGTACTTCTCACACAGTGAATTCATTATCCCGTGCATATGGGTTCGCTAGGAACATGCCGTATGTTGATGGTGTTCGAAACTGTGGTGGAAAACAACGGAAAGGTAGGTAAATAGAAAATATGACTGTTGTTTCAATGAGGAAAATGTTAGAGAACGGCGTACACTTTGGTCACCAGACACGCAAGTGGAACCCAAAGATGAAGCAGTTCATCTACACAGCTAAGAACGGTGTATACATCATCGACTTAGCAAAGACACAGGCTAAATTAGAAGTAGCCTATAACGCTTTAAAGAAGATTGCTGAAGATGGCGGAAAGATCTTATTCGTAGGAACTAAGAAGCAAGCTCAGGCGACAATTCTTGAAGAAGCATTAAGAAGTGGAAGCTTCTACATCAACCAGAGATGGTTAGGTGGAACAATGACAAACTTCCGTACAATCCAGAAGTCAATCAAGAAGTTATTAGAGATTGAAGAAATGGAAGCAAATGGACAGTTAGCAGTTTACACAAAGAAGGAACAAGCAGTTCTCTTACAGAAGAAGGAAAGACTTGAAAACTTCCTTGGCGGTATTAAGGGAATGAAGAAGTTGCCAGATGCAATCTTCGTTGTAGACCCATTAGAAGAGCACAACGCAGTAGCTGAAGCACGTAAGTTAAACATCCCTGTATTCGCTTTAATCGATACAAATGCTGATCCAGATTTAGTAGACTTTCCAATTCCTTCAAATGACGATGCAGTACGTTCTATCAAGTTAATGGTAAGTGTAATTGCTGACGCTATCTTAGAAGCTAAGGGTGGTGTATTAGAAGTTGCTCACCAAGAAGATGAGACAGCCGAAGACATCACAATGAAGGATGTAATCATCAACGTTGAACAGCAGGCTGCTGAATATGAACGCAAGAGAAGACAGAAGTTCGAAGAACGTCGTGCTCAGATGGCTCAACGTCGTGGAAACTACAATGGCGAGCGCCGTGTATTCCGTAGAGACGCAAACGGAAACCGTCAGACAACACGTCCGGCTGCTGAAGCAGAAGCTGCAACAGCACCAGCTACTGAGGAGGCTAAGTAAAAATGGCAATCACAGCTGCTCAAGTAAAAGAATTGCGTGAATTAACAGGCGCAGGAATGATGGACTGTAAGAAGGCTCTTACAGAATGTGAAGGCGATACAAAGAAGGCTATTGACTGGCTTCGTGAAAAGGGTATTGCTAAGGCTGCTAAGAAGGAAGGCAGAATTGCTGCTGAAGGCTTAGCTAAGACCTTAATTGAAGGTAACAAGGCTGTTGTATTAGAAGTTAACTCTGAAACAGACTTCGTTGCTAAGAATGATCGTTTCTTAGCTCTCTTAGATGAAGCTGCTAAGGCAATTTTCAACTCTAACGCTAAGACTGTTGAAGAAGCGTTAGCTCTTCCTACAGCAGAAGGCACATTGAATGATTCATTCATTGGTGCAGTTGCTGTTATCGGTGAAAAGATTACATTGAGAAGATTTGAAATCGTTGAAAAGAGCGATGATGAATTATTCGGTTCTTATACACACCAGGGTGGACGTATTGTTGCTGTTACAGTTGTTAAGGGTACAGCAGATGCTCAAGTTGCTAAGAATATGGCAATGCAAGTTGCTTCTATGAACCCAACATATGTATCACGTAATGAAATGCCACAGGATGTAGTAGCTCATGAACGCGAAGTTCAAGAAGGAATTATGGCAAATGATCCAAGCCTTGCAAACAAGCCTGAAAAAGTTAAGGCTGGAATCATTGAAGGTCGTGTATCTAAGTCATTACAAGATATGTGTTTAGTTGACCAGGAATACTTCTTAGACACAAACCTCAAGTGCGGTCAGTATTTAAAGGAAAATAATGCTGAAGTTGTTAAATTCGTTAAGTACATCGTAGGTGAAGGTATTGAAAAGAAGCAGGATGACTTTGCTGCCGAAGTAGCAGCAATGGCTAAGTAAGAATTGCTCAATTTTGGAGAACAACAAGTGTGTTGTTCTCTTTTTTTCGTGCCAGACATGGCATATATCTTGGAGGTTGAAAGGTACCTCCAACCAAGGGGTGTAGTTCCTAAGGTTTAGCTGAATTCAAGGGTGCCCATCGTGAGGTGGAATCGGAAGGAAGAGCTAGGCAAACTGCTGGCCTGAGGGTCACGAATCTCAATTGAGGCGGGTAGATGACAGGAAAGATGTATGTCTTACTCTGAGAGGTCTTATCAGTGCCAAAGGTGGACTAGGAAGAATCATCAGTGAGAAGATTCTAAAATTAAAAGGTCTGTTATCACTAACAGACCACTACCAAAAAGTGCATAATCATTAAGTTGTGAACCGCCGTATACCGAACGGTACGTACGGTGGTGTGAGAGATCGGAAGTTTTAAAGAGATTTAAAACTCCTCCTAATATATTGTTTATTGGTTAATTTTCTAATTTCTTTTCTTCTAGTCGGATTTTAAGGAAACCTTCACGGATGCCTGTTTTAGAAATGAGTATACGCTTTGCATGATAGATTCTGGCAATCTCTAAAATCATATGTAAACCTGGTAAGAAAACTGGTTGGCGACTAGGGGCAACGCTAGCTTTCATAGCTTCCTCAAAGATAGGATCATGCATGCATAATTTATCAAAGACGTCTTGAAGCTTGTTAACTTCAATAACTAACTCTTCTTGGAAGAGGGCTTGATACACTTTGCCTGCTGCACGCATTGTTCCACCAATGCCAATGAGTTCTTCACATGTAGTATTTAGAGATGGGTATTGTGTGCGTGCAGAAAGAATTTGTTTTGCACATTCAGGTGTATCAACTGATAAATGACGTAAACGTACGCATCCTAATGGAAAGCTCATTGCGTCGATTGGCTGTCCATACTCAAATGAAATCAGTTCGGTTGAACCACCACCTACGTCGAAGGCAATTCCTTTGTTTAAAGTAGGGTAGGAGTACTTTGTACCTAAGAAATCGTAGAGCGCTTCTTCATTTCCACTCAGTGGGTAGATATCCCATCCTGTTGCTTGAAGAGATGCGACGAGTTCTTCTTTGTTTTGAATGCGGCATGGTTCCGTAATATCCGCAAAGCGGTATTGTACATGCATTTCATCAAGCTTATCTGCGTAGGATTGTAGTATTTCGGTTGCTTTTAAGATACCTTCTTTTGACATGATCCTATCTCCATCAACATAGTCAATCAGATGCGTTGGAGTAGAAATATGTAGGATAGGTGTAGGGTAATGATTGACCATCTCATATACTAATAAGACGATGGTATTGGAGCCGATATCGGCGATTGCGTACTGTGTCATAGAATAGCCTCACTGTTCTCATTTAAACATAAATAAAAAGGAATGAAAACTCTTTCTAGCAATGCTATAATACTATAGAAATACATATGGAGGAAAAACATCATGTATAAACGAGTTCTGTTGAAACTAAGCGGAGAAGCTTTAGCAGGGAATGAAAAGAACTTTGATCCAAGCATTTTACAAAATCTTGCCTTGGAAATCAAAGAAGCACAGAAATTAGGAATTCAAATTGCTATCGTTGTTGGTGGAGGTAACTTCATCCGCGGAAAAGTAGTTGAAGGGTTAGGAATTGATCGCGTACAAGGCGATAATATGGGCATGTTAGCAACTGTTATCAATGCTCTAGCAATACAATCATCCCTTGAAGGTATCGGTGTTGATACCAGAGTGATGACAAGTATCGAAATGTCTAAAGTTGCGGAACCATTTATTCAGCGTAGAGCGGTTCGTCACTTGGAAAAGGGAAGAGTTGTTATTTTCGGTGGAGGAACTGGTAGTCCATACTTCTCAACCGATACAACCGCAGCTTTAAGAGCCAGTGAGATTAAAGCGGAAGTTATCTTAATGGCAAAGAATAGTGTGGATGGCGTATATAGTGCAGATCCTAAGAAGGATCCAAAGGCGAAGAAGTATACACATCTAACATATATGGACCTTCTAAATAAGGGACTACAAGTCATGGATTCCACTGCCACAAGCATGTGCATGGATAATGACATGGAGCTCATGGTATTTAACATGAATGAAAAAGACAATATCGTCAAAGCAATGAAGGGCGAAAAGATTGGAACAATCATTAATAAGGAGGAGAAGTAATAATGGCATACGCAATCGTTGATTCCAGCGCAGTAAAGATGGATAAAGTTATCGATCATCTACAATCAGAATTAAATACAGTACGTACAGGTGCAGCTAACGTTAAGATGTTAGACCGTGTTGAAGTGGACTACTATGGTTCCCCAACACCACTCAACCAGATTGCGGCTTTATCCGTTTCTGAAGGTCGTACTCTTGTAATTAAGCCTTATGACCCAAGTAGCTTAAAGGCTATTGAACATGCTTGTAATGAAGCTGACTTAGGCATTGCACCATCTAACGATGGAACAGTTATACGTTTAACAGTTCCACAGTTAACAGGTGAAACACGTAAGGAAATGACAAAGAAGGTTGATAAGATGGGCGAAGAATGCAAGATTCAAATCCGTAATATCCGCCGTGATGCAATGTCTGTTGTAAAGAAGGATAAGACAATGGACGAAGACATCCAAAAGGATTGCGAAAATGAAATTCAGAAGCTTACGGATAAGTATGTTAAGAAAATCGATGATTTAGCATCTGCTAAGAGTGCTGAAGTATTAAAGGTTTAATCTCAAGTTATACTTTATGATCAGTCTGTGTACAGGCTGATTTTTTTGTAGTAAAAAGGTATAATAAGAGAGTTAGTGGAGAATTGATATGAATATATGTAAACACTTAGCGATTATCATGGATGGCAATGGCAGATGGGCCAAGGCACAGGGAAAACCTCGTACGGCAGGACATCTTGTTGGAAGTGATAATGTTCGTACCATCGCAATTGCGGCAGATGAGATGGGAATTAAATATCTTACACTCTATGCTTTCTCGACTGAGAACTGGAAGCGAACAGCTGATGAAGTAAACTACATTATGAAATTACCAGCATTTTTCTTTAAGAAGTATATGCAGGAGTTCTTAGATAGAGGCTTCCGTATGCGTATTATTGGAGAATTGGATATGTTGCCAAAGGCAACACAAAAGGTATTACGTGATGCGGAGGAAGAATCAAAAGATAATCATGGCTTATCACTCAATATCTGCATGAACTATGGCTCTAGACGAGAAATCTTACTTGCGGCTAAAAAGTATGCGCAGGATGTTGTGGATGGAAAAGCTACACTGGATATTGAAGAGGAAGACTTTGATCAATATATGATGACCAAAGATTTCCCGCCAGTCGATCTTTTAATCCGTACTAGTGGTGAACAACGTATTTCAAACTATTTATTATGGCAGATTGCGTATGCGGAGTTAGAATTTGTGCCAGAGTCATGGCCAGAGTTTACACCAGAAGTATTAAAGCGCTGTCTAGATGAATATCAAAATCGTGATCGACGATTTGGAGGGGTTAAGAATGTCTAAAATGAAATTGAAAACAATCGTTGCGGTTGTGATTATTCTTGTTGTAGCACCACCGCTCTATTTTGGTGGAAATCTATTACAAGCGCTTTTGATTCTTGTTAGTGCGTTAGGTTCTCTTGAGATTGCGTCTTTAACGGACCAAAAGAAACACTGGTTCTTATCTTTGATGACATTAGCTGCCGTGATGACAATGTACTACATCAATCGTTCAATGTTTCCAGCCATCCTTGCAGTTTGGGTAATCGTATTATTTGTTACAGAATTGCTACGTGAAAATGAAAGTAGTGATTTAACAGCGTATACATTATTGATGTCTATCTTATTAGGATTAGGTCTACGTTGCATCTCAGTCATTTATCAAGACGGCGCCAAAACAGGATTTTTAACAATTATCTTTGTATTAATTGGTTGTTTCTTTTGTGATACGGGTGCCTATCTTTCTGGTTCACTCTTTGGAAAGCATAAGTTAATTCCTCATGTTTCACCAAATAAAACCGTGGAAGGTGCGATTGGTGGATATCTTGTTGGTGCGATTGGTGCTTTATTATGGGGACTACTAGTTACTACGTATATTCCAAGAGAACTTGTGATTACTGCTAGTTTGATTATTCCTGCAGTTGCACAGATTGGTGACTTAAGTTTCTCATCAATTAAACGTAGATTTGGTATAAAAGATTTCTCAAATATCTTACCTGGACATGGTGGTATCTTTGATCGAATTGACTCACTCATCTTCTGCTTGATGGCATTTAATGGTTTGATGATCTTATGGGGTATCTAAAATGAAGCGTTTGATGTTATTGGGCGCCAGTGGGTCCATTGGTACACAAACAATTGATGTTGTCTTACAACATCCTGATGCGTTTGCACTCGTTGGAATAAGTGTTGGACATCGTATCGATATCTTAAAAGAAATTCTAGTGAAGATTTCTGTATCACATGTATGTGTATGTGAAGAAAAGGATATGAAGGAGCTAGCTCATCAATATCCGGATATTCATTTCTACTTTGGAGATGAAGGGTTGCTTACACTTTCCAAAATGAGCGAATATGATCTCTTAGTGAATGCACTCGTTGGCTTTGTTGGTTTTTTGCCGACGCTGACTGCGATTCAAACAGGTCATAATATTGCTCTTGCCAATAAGGAAACACTGGTTGTTGGTGGAGAGTTAATCGAAAAGGCAATCAAGGAGTATGGTGTATCACTATATCCAATCGATAGTGAACACTCTGCCATTTTCCAAGCATTACAAGGGAATGAACATAAAGAAATTAAGCGACTTTTAATTACGGCTTCAGGTGGTTCTTTCCGCAATCGTACAAGAGAAGAGTTAAAGGACGTTACTGTAGAACAGGCACTTGCACATCCTAACTGGGCGATGGGCGCTAAGATTACAATCGATAGTGCTGATATGATGAACAAGGGTTTTGAAGTCATTGAAGCGCATTATTTATTTGATATTGATTATGACCATATTGATGTGGTGATGCATCCAGAGTCAGTGATTCATTCCATGGTAGAATATATTGACCATAGTGTAATGGCTCAACTTGGTGCACCTGATATGCGTTTGCCAATTCAGTATGCTTTAACGTGGCCTCATCGTTATCCTCTTGATTTAGAGAAGCCATTAGACTTAACTGAAGTTGCAACCTTGCATTTCGCAAAGCCTGACCTCGAAAGATTTCCATTACTTGCACTAGCGTATGAAGCTGGTAAAAAGGGAGGCAATCTTCCGGCTGTCATGAATGCCGCAAATGAAGTTGCAAATGCTGCATTTAGAAAGAAACAGATTTCGTTTTTAGAAATTGAAGACATCGTTATAAACGCAGTGCATACTGTAGCTTATCAAACAGTAAATACAGTACAAGATTTAATTGATGCGGATTGTTGGGGAAGAGACTTCGCACATCAACAAATACAAGGAGTGAACCAATGACAGCAGTTTTATTTATCGTATTACTTTCCATTATTGTAACGATTCACGAATTCGGACATTTCTTAGTTGCCAAGGCATTTGGTGTCTATTGTTTTGAATTCTCAATCGGTATGGGACCAGCTATATTTACACGGAAGGGAAAAGAGACACAGTTCTCTATCCGTGCATTACCTATCGGTGGTTATGTTGCAATGGCAGGAGAAACCGAGGGTGATGAAGCATATCCTAATGTAAAGGTTCCTGAGGGAAGAAGAATTACAGATCAAAAACCGTGGAAGAAGATCTGTATCATGCTTGCAGGTGTCGCAATGAACTTTCTACTTGCATGGGTAATCTTTTCCATGTTCTTGTTAAATACTGGAACATTTACAAAATCAAGTGAGCCAGTTATCGCTACCGTCTTAGAAAATAGCCCGGCTGAACGAGCAGGCTTGCAAGCTGGAGATCGTATCATTAAAGTTGTTAAAGAAGATGGATCATCCATTGAGCCGAAGACATTCTTAGAATTTCAAGCGTTCAACGGTGATAATAAGGGTACAGAAACCTTTACTATCCTACGAGATGGTCAAACATTAACCATTGAGGTTACACCAACCTACAACAAAGAAACAGACAGCTATATGTTTGGTATCAGTGCGAAAGCAGGAGAACAGGTAAAGATTAATCTCTTGAACTGTTGGTATTATGGTTTGGTTGAGATGCAGGTTATTACATCAATGACAATTCAGGCACTACTAAACCTTGTACGAGGTAAGGGCTTGAACCAATTATCTGGTCCTGTTGGAATCTATCAAGCCACTGCCACTTATGCAAGTCTTGGCTTTGGTGCCTATATGATGTTAGTAGCACAAATTAGCTTGAATGTAGGTATTTTTAACCTATTACCACTTCCAGTATTAGATGGTGGACAGGTTGTGATTACAGTACTAGAATGGATAACAAGACGTCATTTTAATGAAAAATTAAAGACTGCCATTATGATTATTTGTTGGCTACTGTTAATCAGTGTTATGATATTTGCGACATGGAACGATATTTCCAAGTTATTTATAAAGTAGAGGAGATTAAATAAAATGAAAACAATTCTTGTGACAGGAGGTACTGGCTTTATTGGCTCAAATACTTGCGTATCTTTAATGAATGCAGGGTATGACGTAGTTGTATTAGACAATCTTTATAACTCCAAAGAAGTTGTATTAGACCGTATTGAAAAATTAACAGGTAAAAAGCCAAAGTTCTACAAGACAGATGTCTTAGACCGCAAGGGATTAGATCGGGTTTTTGCTGAGAATCATATTGATGCAGTAATTCACTTTGCTGGCTATAAGGCAGTTGGTGAATCTGTAGAAATTCCACTCACATATTATGAAAATAATATTACTGGCTCTTTAAACCTATATATGGCGATGAAGGAAGTTGGATGTAAGACACTTGTATTCTCATCTAGTGCAACTGTTTATGGTTCTCCAGAGTCTTGTCCAATTCGAGAAGACTTCCCAGTATCCACGACAAATCCTTATGGTTCTACAAAGCTAATGAATGAGACGATCTTACAGGATTTAAGTAAGTCAGATCCAGAGTGGTCTATCATGTTATTGCGTTACTTCAACCCAATCGGTGCACACCCAAGTGGATTATTGGGAGAGGTTCCAAATGGTATTCCTAATAACTTAGTACCTTATATTGCTCGTGTTGCGATTGGTACTAGTGAGAAGGTACGTGTATTTGGAAATGACTATGATACAGTTGACGGAACAGGTGTTCGTGACTATATCCATGTATGTGATTTAGCAGATGGTCATATCGCAGCTGTTAAATATGCTTTAGAGCATAAGGGTGTTGAAAAGGTAAACCTTGGTACAGGTAATGGATATAGTGTATTACAGGTTGTTAAAGCATATAGCAAGGCATGTGGTAGAGACTTACCATATGAAATCTTGCCACGTAGAGCAGGAGATGTTGCGGAATGCTATGCTGATCCAACAAAGGCATTAGAATTATTAGGTTGGAAGGCACAGTACAACATTGACCAAATGTGCAAGGATTCATGGAATTTCACCCAAATGAATCCAAATGGAATCGAGTAGTACTATGATTGGACTGATCATTACTGGCAATGGTAAATTTCCAGAAGGCGTAAGTAGTGCAGTTGAAATTCTTTCTGGAAAGTTAGAAGACTATACTACCGTATCTTTTCTATTAGAAGAAACTGTTGATCAATTCATTAATAGATTACGTACTGCAATTGAATCCATGAAACAAAGTGGCAATATCCTCATCATGGCAGATGTACAGGATAGTACAACCTATCGTGAAGCGTGCACACTTGCCAAAGAGTATGCGGCAGAATGTAATATCGATGTGGTTGCTGGTTTGAATATCGGAATGGTTCTGCAAGCAAGTATGGCTAGAAGTTATATCCATAACGTCAATGACTTAGCCGCTTTAGCAGTAGAGGCAGGGCATAGTCAAATCGTAGACTTCGATGAAAAACATCCGGATGAAGATATCGCATAAATAAACATGAAAATCTTGTTTGTATAGGAAGCCTAATTGGCTTTCTTTTTCATATGTTTTCTAGTGAAATAGTGAGATTGATTGGAAGTGCAACTTATTTTTTGACGAAAAAAACAAAAAAATTGGGAAAAGTAACAAATTTCACATTTTTCCACAATTTTTGTAACAAAATTAAAAATATTTTTAAAAATTCAAAATACGAAAAAATCGCATAAAATAAGGATATTTAACACTTTTCGTAAATTTAAAACACGAAAAACACTTGAATATGATTGCAAATGAAATAGGAAAGTGGTTAGAATACAGCCATGATGAAAAATACTATCAAAAAACAAATGGGAATGATTGTGACTGGTGCATTATCTGCAGTATTAGTTGCAGGTTCTGTATCAATAACACATGTAAAGGCAGAAGAAACTGCCAATCCGTTCACAAGTAATGCGCTACCAGTTATTACTGTAGATGCACAAGAGGAAGATCCTTATACAGCGATCAAGAACGAAGTTATCAAGCAACGTGCTTTACTCGGTGGATATGATTTAAACTATATCTCACTTGAAAAGAGTGTAGCTGATATTACTGGCTTTGATCGAAACGCAACAGGTATTCAAACTGTTACAGTGAAAGTCAACCTAGCAAGTACAGGGGATAAGGAGGTTGAAAAGAGGCTTGGATATTCCTTTGTACAGAAGGTTGTTGTTAAACTGACACAAGACAGTGCACCTGTAGTACAACTTAAGAGTGATGCCGTTACAGTAAATAATGGTGATACATTCAACGCTTCTAGTTATATTTCCTATATTAATGATGATTCTGGTATCCTACCTGTATTATCAGTAAGTGGCGAAGTAGATATGGATAAAGATGGCGAGTATCCAGTAACTTATACAGTTTCTGATACAGCTGGTCATACTGCATCTGCAGTCTTAACAGTAACTGTTAAGACTCCTGTCGAAGTTGCGGCAGCGAAACAAGCTGAAGCAGAAACAAAGGCAGCCGAAATTTCAGCACAGCTTGAGGCGGTGAAGGCATTAACGGATCCAACAACAAGTACAACAGCTGACGCAGCTACAACTGCTACTACAAATAGTTTGGAAACACAGTTAACTGAGCTTCAGAAGGAAATTGATTCCATTAAGGAAATTGGTAATAACGCAAACGCTGCAGTAGGCAACAACGAGACAATTGATGTTCCTACAACTCCAGCAGCTACAGAAACTCCGGCAGCTACACCAGCTCCTGAAACACCTGTCGCTACACCAGAGCCTACACCTGCAGCACCAGCTGTAGCAGAGACTCCAGCAGCTACACCAACACCAGTTCCTACACCAACAAAGACAATGTACCCAAATGTACGTCTCAATGTTCGTACAGCTCCAAGTACATCTAGTTCTATTATTACTACATTAAATGTAAATGATCCTGTTTACTGTACAGATACAGTTTCCAACGGATGGCAAGAAATCGTAATCAACGGACAAGTTGGTTGGGTATATGCACAATATATTCAAAGCGAACAGTACGTAGCCCCAACTCCACAATATGGACAGTACGGTGCATACACTGACGCAATCAACCTTGCGTTATCATTCGTAGGTAACACACCATATGTATGGGGTGGCGCATCTCCATCTGGATTCGACTGCTCAGGTCTTGTTAAGTACTGCTACGGTATTCCACAGAGAACTACATATACACAGCAAACATTAGGAACACACCGCTATGACGTATGGAATGCTCCAGCAGGTGCACTATACTTCTGGGGTTCTGAATCTGCACCTTACCATGTAGCTATCTCTCTTGGTGGAGGTCAGACAGTACAGGCGATGAATGAAAATGATGGTATTCAGGTAATTGGTATCACATACTTCATGCCTTCCTACTATGTAATTATCGGACAATAAGACTCCTGAAAAGGAGTTTTATTTTTGCGAAATTTGTGAAAAAACACTTAAAAATGCTATAGTTTTTTGAAAAACTTGTGAAATTGTGTGAAATGCGGTCCAAAAAGTTGCATAATCAGCAGGAAAAAAAGTAGAATAGAGTCATGGTAAAAAATAAATTGAGCAAAAAACTCGGTAGAGTTGGTGCTGGATTATTATCCGCATTACTCATTGCCGGTACATATTCAATAAAAACAGTATACGCTGATGACAACAAAGCTACTACAGTTGAAAAGGAAAACACATTACCAGTCATTGAGGTAAGTCAGCAGGATTTAAATCCTCTGGATACAATTAAGAGTTTGGTAATTCAAGAGAGAGCTGCTTTTGATGGAACATACGATCTTACAAATATCTCAATTGAGAAGAGTGTTGCGGATATTGAAGGATTCAATCGTTCTGTAACAGGTATCCAAACAGTTACTGTCAAGGTTACACTTGCAAGTACTGGTGATATCGAAGCACAAAAGACTTTAGGTTATTCCTTTATTCAGAAAGCTGTTGTAAATGTTGTCAATAGTACAGCCCCTGTCATCAGGTTGAAGAATTCATCTGTTGTGGTAAACAATGGTGATACATTCAACGCATCTAGTTATATTTCTTATATCAATGATGATTCAGGTATTCTTCCTGTATTAACCGTGGAGGGTACTGTAGATATGAACACGGATGGTGATTATCCAGTTACATATACAGTCGTTGATACTGCTGGTAATAAGTCTACAGCAACTATGACAGTATCTGTTCGTACTCCTCAGGAAGTTGTTGACGCAAGAATTGCGGCAGAAGAACAACGTCAAAGAGAAGAAGCTGAAAGAGCGGCTGCTGAAGAGGCTGCTAGAGCTCAACAAGCTACAAACACTGCTAGAGCTGCTACATCTACATTTGACCCATCTAAGTATGATTCAAGTTTATATGCTGGTGGTATCGCTGCTGCGTTATCTCTTGTTGGTACTCCATATCAATGGGGTGGTACAACTCCAGCAGGATTTGACTGCTCTGGTTTAGTTCAATATTGTTATGGTTTAAGTGCTCGTACAACATATGCACAACAAGCACTTGGAACTCACCAGTATGATGTATGGAACGCTCCAGCTGGTGCACTATACTTCTATGGTTCTGATTCAGCTCCATACCATGTAGGTATCGCACTTGGTAATGGTACAATGGTTCACGCAGCTACATATGGTACTGGTGTAACAGTTCAGGATATCTCTGGTTACTTACCTTCCTATTATGTAGTGCCAGGACAATAAGATGATGATTAAGACTCACTGATGTGAGTCTTTTCTTATGAGGAATAGAAAAAGTCCTTTCGGACTTTATAGGATTTGGAATATGAAATACTTTAGATAACTTGTTTCATCCATGGTCCAAAGGATAGGGTGATCAGGATTCTGTTGGGTAACGGAAATCTGACGTAGTGTAACTCCACATTCCTTGGCACTTTCTAGTAACATCTGCTCAAAGAGTTTTGTTTCCATGAATCGTGAACACGAACAAGTAATCAAATAGCCTCCATTACGCAGTACATTCATGGCTTTCATATTGATATTTTTATATCCATAGTAGGCATTGTTCACTGTCTTGCGAGATTTAGTAAATGCAGGCGGGTCTAAAACGATAATATCAAACTCATTACCCTTCAGTTGTTCAAGATAATCAAATACATCGGCTTGTACAAACTGAATTTTATCTTCAAGGTGATTGAGTTTGGCATTTTGATAGCCTTGTTGTAAGGCAACGTTTGATACATCGACTGCAGTGACTGCTTTTGCGTTACCGTAGGCTGCGTTTAACGCAAAGCCACCTGTATGACTAAAACAATCTAGTACACGTTTATCACGAGCGATATGGCGCAATAATACACGATTTGATTTCTGGTCTAAGAAGTAACCTGTCTTTTGACCATTTTCAATATCTACCTGAAGTTGAATGCCATTTTCATTGATGATCGTCTGTGGAGATACATGATTTGGATTGTAGAAGAAACCTTTGTAGGATGTTAATCCTACTTTTTCTCTTACTTTAATATCGTTACGTTCATAGATTGCTTGAATGACATGACTATTTTCTTTAAATGTTTCTAACAAAATGTCATAAATCATTTGTTTGTGTTGTTCCATACCAGTGTTGGAAATCTGTGTCACTAGGATATCGTTATAGCAATCCACAACAAGACCTGGTAAAAAATCAGCTTCACCAAATACATAGCGACAATTTGACAAGTTATTTGGTTCTACTGTCTTACGATAGTCATAGGCAAAACGAATGCGTTTTTCGAAGAATGCTTGATCAATGGACTCTGATCCATCTTTGGTTAAGATACGACAAGTAATATGGCTGATTGGGGAGTAGAAGCCTGTACCGTAGTATGTTCCATCAGTAGAAATGATATTGACAATACCGCCATCTGGAATATTTTCATCAGCCTGGACTAAGTTATTACGATACATCCACATTTGCCCTTTTTGAAGCCAAGTTTCCCCTTCGTTTGAAATTGTGATAGTAGGATAGTTATTTTTCATAGGAACACCTCGGGATAATGATAAACGATATTGCGCCAATTTACTAATCTTGCCATGGGATTTTTGGAATGATTTGTAATAAAGAGTAGGAGGGGTTTGGGGAATGATTGTTCGTGAAATGCCAAGTACAGAACGACCACGGGATAAGGGTCTGAGATATGGAGTGAGGTCTCTTAGCTCAAGAGAGTTACTCGCATTAATATTACGTACAGGTTCACAAGGAGAGTCTGTTTTAACAATGGCTGATAATTTATTACAGATGTCTAAGGGAATCAAAGGACTCGTACATATGTCAAATGAAGAACTGTGTAAAATCAAAGGAATCAGCAAGGTAAAAGCACTACAATTACAAGCAATCTTTGAAATTAGTAGAAGGGCTTCATTAGAGGCTGCTTATGAAGAGGAAATTATCGATAATCCAGAGCGTATTATCGAGTGGCTAAGAAATGAAATTGGAACAGGTAGTCAAGAAAAATTTCTGGTTGTTTATCTGAATACTGCGCATCGTATTATCTCCGCAAAGACCTTGTTTGTAGGAACCATCAACGCAAGTGCAGTATATCCCCGTGAAATCTTTAAAGAAGCACTACTCATTGGTAGTACGGATATTCTGCTGGCACACAATCATCCT
The DNA here is from genome assembly GCF_036323475.1 of Solobacterium moorei. Lineage (GTDB taxonomy): Bacteria > Bacillota_I > Bacilli_A > Erysipelotrichales > Erysipelotrichaceae > Bulleidia > Bulleidia moorei. The sequence continues at coordinate 1,729,267 of NZ_AP028934.1, read as the reverse complement.
AGCGGTGTATTAACACCAAGTACTCAGGATTTGGTCGTAACTGGAAAGTTGATGGAATGTGGTAAACTCATGGGTGTAAGAGTGCTAGATCATCTCATTGTTTCTCAAACAAGTTTTCTAAGTTTTGCTAGAGAAGAACTCTTTGAAACTTGTATGGAGGCTTACCAATGTGCACATGGAATCACAACCTAATACATGGTAAAATAATAAGGATAATTTTAAGGGTAAACGAGAGTCACATTGCGGTATGAAAGCCAAAATAGACTATAATAAAAGAAAGTCTTTTACGATGATTGATAAGAAGAAATAAACCTGTGTTTTTAGACAGATGGGAGAATATGAAATGAAGAAATTATTACTGACAGATGGTAACTCGATGTTATTTAGAGCGTATTACGCTACAGCATACGGTAGACCGATGACTACTTCAGATGGAACACCTACAAACGCTGTATTTGGTTTTGCGTCTATGATTCAAAAAGCCATTGATATCATTCAACCAGATGCAGTATTAGTTGCCTTTGATGCAGGAAAACATACTTTCCGTCATGAACTATACGCAGATTACAAGGGTGGTCGTAAGCCAGCACCAGATGATTTGGTGCCGCAGTTTAAACTCGTTCGAGATTTCTTAGATGCCTTTGCGATTGCTTGGGTGGAGATGCAGAATATTGAAGCTGATGACTTAATTGGAACAATCTCCAAAAAAGCAAAGGACTATCAAACCTATGTATTAACAAGTGATCACGATATGTTACAGCTAATAGATGAGACGACTTCTGTATTACTGATGAAAAAAGGGATTACAGATATGGATGTCGTGACACCTGAAAGTCTAAAGGAACAGATGGGAATTGAACCACTTCAGATTATTGATATGAAGGGCTTAATGGGTGATAAGTCAGATAATATCCCGGGTATTCCTGGTATTGGCGAAAAGACAGCACTCAAGCTCTTAGAAGAATACGGTACAGTTGAAAATGTCATCGCAAATGAAGATAAGCTCAAGGGTGCTTTACAGAAGAAGGTAATGGAGGGGCATGATTCCGCATTACTTTCTAAAAAGCTTGCGACAATTCGGCGTGATATAGATGTAGAGATGAGTGAGAAGGAGTTATCCTTTACACCAAACTACCCACAACTTGTAAAGTTTTTACAGATGCTAGAGATGAACACACTCGCAAGACGCTTCTCTGATAAGATCACTATTGAAGAGAATACAACAGAAGAAATAGTGGTGACTCCAAGTGAAGATAAACGAGTTACAAAGGCGCCTGTAGAGATGTTGAAGGATGCTTGTGCTGTATTTGTGGATGATGATCATGGTGCATTCATGCATGCGACAATCAATGGCTTTGCGCTATATAATGGCAAGCAAGCAGTATACATTTCCTTAGCAGATGCGAAGAAAGATAGTAATTTGCTTGCATATTTTTCTAGTGACATGCCACATAAGTATGGATTTGATGTAAAACGCAATTTACATCTAGCAGAAAACGAAGGATTAACACTCAATTTCCATGATGATATGATGCTTGCGGCATCACTTGTAGACTCATCTTTGACAACAACCGCAAAGATTATTGAGCGTTATGGCTTTGAAAATACAGTGAGTTATGAAGATGTATATGGAAAACCTACAAAGCCAAATTTAATTATTGATGAAGAAAAACAATGCATGTATGCATGCGCATTTGCGAGAAATATCTTTCGCTTGTATGCAGAGATCACACCAAAGCTACAAGAATACAAGATGGGCAAACTCTACTATGAAATGGAGATGCCACTAACGACAGTTCTCTATCATATGGAAAGAGAAGGCATTCGTTGTGATATCGATATTCTTGATCGCATTGCGACAGAAACGATGGCGAAGATTAGCGAAGCACAGAAAGAAATTTATGTGCTTGCAGCTAAAGAATTCAATATCAATTCTCCAAAACAATTAGCAGAAGTGTTATTCGATGATTTAGGGCTTCCTACAGGTAAAAAGAGAAGTACTGCAGCTGGTGAATTAGAAAAGCTACAAGGGAAATCACCAATCATCGATTATATTCTCGAATATCGTAAGCTATCTAAGATTTATAGTACTTACGCTGAAGGCTTGAAGAAGTATATTCAACAGGATGGAAAGATTCATACAATCTATAACCAATCCGCAACCCAAACAGGAAGACTATCTTCTAGCGAACCAAACTTACAGAATATCAGTGTTCGTGATGAACAGGGTAAAGTGATTCGTAAGGCATTCTTGCCAGAGAATGGTTGTGTATTAATTTCGAGTGACTATCATCAGATTGAGTTACGTATGTTAGCACATATGGCAAATGAAACGAGTCTGATTGAGGCGTTTAAGGAAGGAATTGACATTCATACTAAGACAGCGATGGATGTCTTCCATAAACCACAGGATGAGATTACAGCACAAGATAGACGTAGTGCTAAGACGGTTAACTTCGGTATTGTGTATGGCATCAGTGACTTTGGATTAAGTGAGCAGCTTGGTGTAAGTCGTTATGAGGCGCATGACTTTATTGAACGCTACTATGCGGCATATCCAAAGATTCGCATCTACATGGATCAAATTGTGAAAGATTGCGAAGAGAAGGGCTATGTAGAGACACTTTGTGGTAGACGTAGAGAGATTCCTGAGATTCACGATAAGAATCACGCAACGCGTGAATTCGGCAAACGTGCAGCGATGAACGCACCAATTCAGGGCTCTGCCGCAGACCTTATCAAACTAGCGATGATTCATATCGACCAGATGATGAAGGATGCGAAGGTAAAGAGTAAGATGATTCTACAGGTACACGATGAATTAATCTTTAATGTACCAAAGGAAGAAGTAGATGTCATGACGAAGCTTATCAATGATGGCATGGTCAATGCGATGCGCCTACAAGTACCTTTAACAGCAGAATGTTCTATCGGTAGCGATTGGTACGAGGCAAAGTAATATGCCTGAATTACCAGAAGTAGAAACTGTCCTACACACACTAGAACATCAGATTCAAGGAAGAAAAATCTTGGATGTGGATGTACGTTATTCAAAGATGATTGAAAATGATATAGAACAGTTTAAGCAACAATTAAAGAATCAAACATTTAATACATTCATGCGTCGTGGTAAGTACTTACTATTTGGTTTAGATGATTGTATCCTCATGAGTCATTTACGCATGGAAGGAAGATATTATATTCAAGATCCAACAGAACCAACAAATCGTCATATGCATGTGATATTCCATCTAGATAATGGGAAAGAGTTACGCTACATGGATACACGTAAATTTGGACGTATGGAAATCCTTCCGTTGGATACGGATTTTAGCCATTACCATGGCCTAGGACCTGAACCTTTTGATGAAGCGTTCAATGCGTCCTACATTCATGCATATCGCAAGGGAAAACGTACACCACTCAAAAGCCTGCTATTAGACCAAAGCTTTGTTGCAGGAATTGGAAATATCTACGCAGATGAAATTCTTGCGGCCTGCAATCTAAGACCGGGTAGGTCTTGTGCACGTATCACCTGTAAGGATGAAGAAAATCTTGTAATGCATACAAGACGAATCTTGAAGGCTGCGATTGCGGCTGGTGGTACGACGATCAGAACCTATACTTCTAGTTTAGGTGTCACCGGTAGGTTTCAAACGGAGTGTACCGTACATATGCAGAAAATATGTCCTCGTTGTAAAGGACAAATTCACGTAAAATATATCGGTGGACGGTCAAGTTATTATTGCCCACATTGTCAGAAATAGGAGTTTTATGAAGATTGCAATTACAGGAACGATTGCGGCAGGGAAAACAACTGTTGCGATTCTATTTAGAAGAAGAGGAATACCAGTATTTAATGCCGATCAATACGCAAAGCGTTCCTTGTATCAAGGTTCTGTTTGTTATGAAAAAATTAGAGAAGTATTTGGCGAAGATGTTATTGGCATTAGTGGAGATATCGAGCCAAAGAAGCTTGCAGGAATTATCTTTCAAGATAATAACAAACGCAAACAACTAAACGCAATTGTGCATCCCTTCGTATTAGAAGGAATGCAGAAATTCTTCGCAACAAACTACCAACAACCAATTATCTGTGCAGAGATTCCACTGTTGTTTGAAACAGGTTGGGATCAATACTTTGACCGTACTGTAGTTGTGACTTGTAGTGAAGAAATTGCCATCCAAAGAATGATGGAAGAAAGAAACTACACACGTCAAGAAGCGAAGGCAAGACTATCAATGCAGATACCTGCAGAAGAACAGATTGCTAGAGCGGATAAAGTGATTTATAACGAAGGTGATTTAAAAGAACTAGATTCACAAATCAACCGATGGTTAGGAGAACTTAGAAAGGACATCAGAAATGGAAAGAATGCCAACTAGTACATATCGCGTTGATTTTAGCAATGGTATCTCTGAGGAAACTTTACTTTCTTTGATGATGTTATACCAACCATTAATTGGTAAAGATGCGACAGTTCTATACTTAACACTCATTGCGGAAGGCAAAACCCAAAAGGGTTTTGAAAAACACCAACGTTTACTTGTGCTAACTGACTTAGATATCAATGCACTAGATAAAGCATGTACAAAATTAGAAGAGTACATGCTGATGAGAACATATGTAAAAACTACAGAACTATGTAATCAATATGTCTATGTGTTAAATAGTCCGATACATACAAAGGATTTCTTGAAATCTAATGTATTTATGAATCGCTATGAACGTGTTGTAGGAAAAGATGAGACAACTACTACAATGACGCACTTAAACGCAAATAATGTATCCTTGCGTGGCTATAAAGAAATCACAAAGGCAGTTAAGTTCTTACCACAAGATCTCTTAGACCGACATATTGAGTTTGATGCACTACAGCCACGTTATCAATTCGCAATGGAAGATCAAACGATTAACTTTGATTATGAGAAGTTTATTGCGACGACAAGTACACTGGTATTCCCTGCTGAACTTCGTACACAGGATAACTTAAGCCTCATCGGGAAGCTTGCGACAATCTATGGTCTATCTGTTGACAAGATGCGTATCTTAGTCAATCGTTGTATTAATTTACAAACGATGACATTCGATGGTGCAAAGCTAAAGATTTACGCATCACGCGCAGAATCGGATGTAAAACCGGGAAGCGATCCATACTCCTTACCACCTGTATCTTTCTTACAGGCAAAGCAAGGTGGTGCAAAGGTTACCCAATTAGAAAAGAGTATCTTAGAACATCTAGCAATCGACATGCATTTCAGCAATGAAGTTATCAACATGATGATTGAACATATCCTAAAGATTTCTCAAAATCGTTTGAATCGTAACTTTGTGGATATGGTTGCGGCAGAGTGGGCTAGAGATGGTGTGACTACCAAACAACAAGCGCTACAACAGCGTAAGAAAATTGTTCGCCAAACCCCGCAGGTTAATAGCGGTGTTAAGATTGGCATGCCAGACTATATACGCCAACAAGAAGATGGCACTCTACCAGAAGGTACAGTCGCATCAGCAGAACTATTAGAACGATTACAAAAACTACAGAAGGGAGAGGAGTAATTCATGGAAGCCTTAAATATCAAAGAGATTCCGATGACGGATCAGCAGAAACAAGAAACTCAATCGCTCCAAGATGAATTACGTAAAGACCCTGTAGTTGTCGAGCTGTTTCAAAGAAACAAACTCAATGAAAGATATTTGAACACATCTCCATGGAAGATTCATGCATGGAGAAAAGGCTTTGAACCATGCCTGCACTGTACAGGCTTAAATCAATGCAAGCAGAGAGTGAAGGGTTACTATGATGACTTAGAGGATAATGGTATTCTTCAAAATGTACAAACACCATGTAAATTCCAACGGGCATATATGGAAAAGACAGCACATCTAGAGAAGTTTAGTGTAAATGATATGCCATCTAATATGTACACAGTATCTTTTGATAAAATCAACTTAATCAAAGAGATGGAAGAATACTTACTTGTTTGGGAAGCTTGTAGAAGTGCTAGTATTCATAATCAAGGACTTTATCTACATGGTACAATGGGAAGTGGGAAAACATATCTTTCCGCTTGTGCCACAAATGATCATGCTCGCAAAAACGAAACGGTAGCTTTTGTGCATTATCCAACATATTGTACAAGAGCCATCGCAACGATGAAGACTTCAGAATACAAAATCGAACTTGGTCGATTGATGCGTGCAAAGTTTCTTGTCTTAGATGATATTGGGGCAGAGAGTGTGAATGAATGGAATCGCGATCAATTATTGTTGCCGCTATTAGAGAAGCGATATACAGAAGGATTGCCAACTTGGTTTACATCCAATTGTGATATTGAATCACTCAAAGAACACTTCCGTTATGTTGGAAAAGGCAAGGATGATGAACTGAAAGCAGCCCGTATCGTGGAGAGAATTACGAGTATGGCAAAGATAAAAACGCTTACAGGAAAAGATAGGCGAAAAACATTGTAAAATGCTTTAATAATACACTTTAATGGTATAAAATAATTGAGATTTGGAGGGCCTTTACATGGTTAGAAAAATTGGCGTTTTGACATCAGGTGGTGATGCGCCGGGAATGAATTCCGCAATTCGTGCCGTAACCAGAATTGCACTCAGTAATGGAATTGAAGTTGTCGGTATTCGCGATGGATATCGAGGTCTTCTAGAAGAGAAGTTTCAAGTATTAGAACGTACAGATGTATCGGATATTTTAAACCGCGGTGGGACGACACTTGGATCGGCTCGTTTACCTGAATTTAAAGAAGAAGAGGTTCAAGATCAGTGTGTTTCAAACTTGCGTAAAGCAGGCATTGATGCACTGGTGGTCATTGGTGGTGATGGTTCCTATCGTGGAGCACTCGCACTTACAAATAAGGGAATTAATTGTATTGGATTACCTGGTACAATTGATAACGATATCTCTGGCACTGATTTCACAATCGGTTTTGATACAGCGTTACAGACTTGTGTAGAAAACGTAGATAAACTACGTGATACATCTAGTTCACATCACCGTTGTTCCATCGTCGAAGTAATGGGAAATCACTGTGGAGACCTTGCGCTATATACAGCGATTGCGTGTGGTGCAGAAATCGTCATCACACCAGAAACAGGTTATGATGAAACAGAAATTCTAGAAAAGCTACGCTATCTTGGAGATGCAGTGAAGAAGAATCACGCAATCGTTATTATCTCTGAAAAGATTTGTGACGTGGATGGTTTAGCAAAGAAGGTTTCATTACATACAAACTTCAGTGGTCGTGCAACGATTTTGGGACACATCCAGCGTGGTGGTTCCCCAACGCCAGTTGACCGTATGCTTTCAAGCAGAATGGGTGAAAAGGCTATTGATTTATTGATGGAAGGTATTGGTGGACATTGTGTTGGTATTATCGACAACGAAATTTGTTCAATGCCAATTCAAGAAGCACTAGAGAAACCACGCAAGAGTAGAAAGAAACTATATCGATTATTTGATCGTTTAGTATAAGAAGGAGATGATTGCTTTGGAAAACAAACATTTATTTAAGAAAACAAAGGTAGTATGTACGATTGGCCCAGCTTCAGAAAATGAGAAGACACTTACAGAACTTGTGGGTGCAGGTATGAACATCGCTCGTTTAAACTTCAGCCATGGATCACATGAAGAACACTTAGAAAGAATCAACTTAGTTCGTTCCGTAAGTGCAAAGACAGGTGTAAATTTAGCGATTGCGTTAGATACAAAGGGTCCTGAAATCCGTTTAGGTACTTTCAAGAACGATGTAGAAAACTACGAAATCGGTGAAATCGTTTACTTAACAAAGGCAGAGATTGAAGGAACACATGAACGTTTCCATATTCAATGCCCAGAGCTATTCGATGACTTAAAGCAAGGAAATTATATTTTAATCAACGATGGTAAGATGAAGCTTACTGTACTCGAAAACAATGGTCACGAATTAAAGTGCCGTGTTGAAGTTGCGGGTCCTATCAGTTCACGTAAGGGTTGTAACGTACCAGGTGTTAAGCTAAGTATGCCATTCTTATCTGCTAAGGATGAGGCTGATATTCGTTTCGGTTGCCGTAATGACGTTGACTTTATCTTCGCTTCCTTTACAAGAAGACCAGAAGATGTAAATGCAATTCGTGCAATTTGTGTTGAAGAAGGTAAACCACATATTAACATTATTCCTAAGATTGAAAACCAAGAGGGTTATGATAACATCGATGCAATTCTTGAAGCAGCTGATGGTGTTATGGTTGCTCGTGGTGACTTAGGCGTAGAAATCCCTACAATGTTAGTTCCTATCTATCAGAAGCATATTATTCGTCAAGCAAACATTATTGGTAAGCCAGTAATTACTGCTACACATATGTTGGATTCTATGACACACAACCCACGTTGTACACGTGCCGAAGCATCTGACGTATGCAACGCTGTATTAGATGGCTCTGATGGTGTTATGTTATCTGCTGAATCTGCTGCTGGTGACTATCCAGTAGAAGCTTGTGAAACAATGTCGGAAATCGCTGAAGAAGCAGAGAAGATTATCAACTACCGTACGAAGTTAGATTGGTTAAAGCAATCTACACGTAAGACAGTACAGGATGCAGTTTCTATTGCTATTAGTGATGCTACACTAACATTAGACAATATTGGTGCTATTGTTGTATTCACACAGGGTGGTACAACAGCTCGTCGTATTTCTAAGTTCCGTCCAAGCGTACCTGTATTAGCAGTTACATTCACAAAGGACATTCAACGTAAGCTATTGAGCTACTGGGGAGTATTACCAGTTTACTCTGAAGTACAAAACCAGTTAACAAACGATGACGAACTCGCATCAACAGTTGCTAAGAACTTTGGTGTGAAGAAGGGTCAATTAATCATCATCTCAGCAGGTTATCCAACAGGTGAAGGATCTGCGAACATGATGAAGATCGTAGAAGTTAAGTAATCATCTAGAAAAGACGGTTAAACGTCTTTTCTTTTTTTGTATGCATGCATAACGAAAAGAGTCCGATTAGGACTCTTGTGTTTTCTTGGTTGTTCTTGGGCCGCGTGCTGCGTTAGCTTTTATCTTGGCTTGAATCTCTGCAATTGCTGCTTTCTGATTCAAGATAACCGGAATAACAATCGGATTACGATTTGTCTTCTGGAAGAGAAAAGGCTCTAGGCAAGATCGGATACAGTTCTTTAATTCACCAAAGGTTGTACGCTGTTGCATCTTCTTCTTAAGGGAATCATATACAAGTAACTCTGCTTCTTTCAGAAGTGTTTGAGAATCTTTGATGTATACAAAGCCACGAGACACGATAGATGGACGGCAGAGAATCTTATTGTAGCGAGAATCGATTGTGACGATAACTGCCACAAGTCCATTTTCTGCTAAGATCTTACGGTCTTTAATAACGGATGTACTTAGACCGGAAATATCATTACCATCAACGTAGATATCATCTGTCTGTACGCGCTCATTTGCGATAAAGCACTTACCATCTCGTAATACAACGACATCCCCATTAGAACAAATCAAGCAATGATCTTCAGGAATACCTGTTTCTTGCGCTGTTGCGGAATGTTGTTTTAACATCTTGTATTCACCATGGTATGGCATAAACCATTCAGGCTTAATGAGATTCAACATTAACTTTTGTTCTTCTTGAGGAGCGTGTCCTGTTGTGTGGAAGGAAGTTAGTGGTGAGTTTGTAATAACATTAGCTCCAACACGTGTTAATTGGTTAATAACACTACCAACGGAGGTGCCGTTACCTGGAATTGGATTGGATGAGAATAGTACTGTATCACCAGGAATAATCTTGATGAAACGGTGTGTACCGTTGGCGATTCTGCTTAAGGCAGCCATTGGTTCACCCTGAGAACCTGTACATACGATACAGATACGATTTGATGGTAGGGTATTTAGCTCATTACCAGAGATGAAGCTACTATCAGGAATCTGGATAACCCCCATCTTCTTACCGATTTCGCATACATTCTCCATTGAGCGTCCAAACACCGCAACCTTACGATTACATGCGACAGCTGCTTCTAGAATCTGATTTAAACGTAATACGTTAGATGCAAAAGTAGAAACAATCATACGTCCTGGCGTCTTACGCATCTGTTCCATGATGGCACGTGCTACAGTCTTTTCAGATATAGAAGAACCTGGAACAGAGGAGTTTGTAGAATCACTCATGAGAAGAGAAACACCAACTTGTCCGATGTAAGCCATCTTCTGGAAGTCAGCGTTTGTGCCAACTGGGGTCATATCAAACTTAAAGTCACCAGTTTCAACGATACGCCCGTTTGGTGTATTAATTAGTACACCAAGTGCATCTGGAATTGAGTGAACTACATTGAAGAAACCAATTGAGAAATGCTTTGTTTTAATACTGGATTCTGAATTGATTTCCGTAATCTTACATACACGTGTTAGACGATGCTCTTCTAATTTCTTTTCGATTAACGCTTTCGCAAAACGAGGAGCGTAAATCTGTTTTAATCGAATTGTCTTTAAAAAGAATGGAATACCACCAATATGGTCTTCGTGACCATGAGTGATAACCATTGCGGCTATTTTGTTTTGGTTTTTTACCAGATAGGAATAATCTGGGATAACATAATCGACACCGAGTAAGGCATCTTCCGGAAAGAGTACACCACAGTCGACAATGATGATTTCATCATCATGTTCAACGCAGTACATATTCTTTCCGACTTCACCTAAGCCACCAAGTGCATAGACCATCGTATCTGTCTTATGATTAATCGCTAAGTCGCTTAAATCAGGTTCAGTAATACGAGTACGACGAAGTGGGCGAGTCGTTCTTTTACTGCTATTATTTTCAGTCATTATAAAAATTCCTTTCATTTATTTAATTATTGGTGAAGGTAGTAGTTTTATTCGCCTATATTATATCATTCTTCAATGAAAAAGGAAGAAGTCTCCCTATAAAACAAGGGCACCTTCAATTGGTTTGTTTGGTTCTTTTTTATTGATGTGATCATAGAATAAAATGCCATCCATATGATCTAATTCGTGTTGTAATACGATAGCGATATAACCACGTGCACGGATTTCTACATCTTGGTTTTGAACTAGGTCAAACGCTCTAATTGTTACACGTGCATTACGTACAACATAGCCTCGATGTTCATTCTCAACAGAGAGGCAACCCTCGCCACTTTCTAAATACGCAGGTTGTACGGAACGAGAAACAATTTTAGGGTTTACTAGCATAAATTCATATTTCACCATATTGCCATCTTTATCAGTTTCATCAAATGCAACGGCACACATTCTCTTCTTTATGCCAACTTGGATTGCACTGATACCAACAGCTGGTCTGAGGTTAAGCTTTGTGGCTTTTTCTTCATCAGTGGAATCTTTTACGTATTGCAACATATCACGTAATAAAGTTTCATCTTCCTTTGATAGGGGCAATGAAACAAGCTCAGATTTTTCTCGAATTAAAGGATTGGTATCTTTAATGATTGTGTCATTATTTATTAACATAATTCTTACCTCAGCATACATTTTAACATTCTAAAAGCGGAATTCAACTAACACGCATCGATGTAAGCGTTTAGCATAAAAAATTTTCTAACAGTAAACAAAAATGGCCTATGGAAATGCGATGAAATCAAGTATTTCTCTTATATGTTCCGTTGAATAATATCAAATGTCGTAAAATTCTATCCATCTTTGGCCACAGTTCTACTGCACCTTTTACTCTAAACAGATATACAAACCAATTTAAATAGGATTGTAGATTAGTCATTCTCATCCCAATGAAGCGATAGATATACCTTTTTAGCCATGAACACATATTGTTTATCAATGCCATGTTCTCTAGATATTCTTTGTCGTGTGTATTGGCTTTATAGAATTCTTCTTTCAAATCTAATTCTTTTATCAGCTTGTCATGTGCTCTTTCGCCATCATGTACTAGTGTTGATCCGGAAGCGATATGATTCTTTAGTGCTTCAAAGATACGTGAAGCAGATGGCTTTCCATGACCACAAATAACAGCGTATGTATTTTTGTGACAATCGATTGCCACAACGATACAGAGTTGGCTCTTAGATAATCCTCTCTTCTTGTCTAGGCCATTTTTGTTTACTGTTAGAAATAATTTATGAAAATTGATGATATTTGTGATGTTCGATGTGTGGATTTCGTACAGTATGTTAGAATAATACTTGTATGCAAACAAAGAAAAAGAAAACGAAAAAAGCAGAGCCAATTCAGGTAAATGCACCAGTGAAAAAGAGGAAGTTCCTGAATCTACGTATGCCAAAATCATCCGACCACTTCTTACATGCGGCGATGATTATTTTGATGTTGTTTGGCATTATTATGGTTGGTAGTGCATCCATGGGTGTTGCTGGTGGTAATAATCGTTTTCTAGTGATTACAATTGTTAAACAGGTTGTCTATGCAGTAGCGGGTTATACTGCCATGACATTTTTAGCAAATCGTTTCCAACTCAAGAAATTGAAGTCATCAACGACTTTCCTAGTGATACTCGGGACAATCGCAAGCTTGTTATTGTGCTTATTGTTTGCGGAAACCAATGGTGCTAGAGCTTGGATTCGTATTCCACTTGGTGTAACAGAAGTAACTCTACAGCCTTCGGAGTTTGCAAAGATTATCGCGATTTTGGTGGTTGCCTTGTATTTAGGTGATAATGTACATAACTACAGTAAGAGATTTGATTTGATCAAACGACCACTTTTTATTGATGGTGTGATTTTGTTTATTGTATGGATTTTACAGTCTGACTTTGGATCGATGGCAGTTATCTTTGTGATTATCTGCGTTTGTTTCTTGGTTCCAAATCATCCTCAATTAAGAAGGTATCAAAGAGTATTAACAATCTTATTCTATGGTGTAGTTCTCTTAGGATTCTATATCTTATCTCCATCGGGAGAACATCTCATCATGAAGATGACATTCCTAAAGACATATCAGATCAAACGCTTCGTATCTGCGATTAATCCATTTATGGATCAATATGGTACTGGTTATCAGTTAATTAGTGGTTTGATTTCCTTTGCGACTGGAGGATGGTTTGGTAAGGGACTCGGTAACTCTGTACGTAAGTATACAAACTTCCCTGCTGCTAGTACGGACTATATCCTTGCGATTGTAGTTGAAGAGCTTGGCTTTATAGGCTTTATTGGCTTACTTACAGTATATGGAGTTATTATCTTTGTTTTATTACGCTATGCGATGAAAATGCGCAGCGAGAAGGGACGTATCATCCTTGTTGGTACAGCGATGTATTTCTTGGTACATATATTCTTTAATATTGGTGGTGTTACAGGATTAATTCCTCTAACAGGTGTACCACTTTTGATGGTATCTGCTGGTGGCTCTTCTACGATGTCTATTATGGCTTGCGTTGGTATCTCACAAGCGGTGATTGCCTCCTATAAACGAGGTGAGATTCGATGAGAATTATCGCTGGTGAATATCGTTCACGCAAGATAGAAACACGTTCTGGCAATCAGACAAGACCTACATTAGATAAGGTTAGAGAAGCTGTTTTTTCATCCCTAGGAGGGATGTTTGATGGTGGCACAGTATTAGATTTATATGCAGGTAGCGGTGCTAATGGCTTAGAAGCACTATCTCGTGGATATAATTATGCGGTATTTGCGGATATCTCTAAAGATGCAATTCATGTCATCCGTAAAAATATAGAGTCATTACGTTGTATAGGGAAGACAAAAGTCTTACATATGCCAGATAAAAAAGCATTATCACTTTTAAAGGCAGAAGGACTATGTTTTGATTTGGTATATCTAGATCCACCATACGCAGGACAACGCAATAATGAAATTCTAGAATACTTGCAAGAGAATAAAATGCTTACGGATCATGCTGTAGTTGTGATTGAATCCGCAAAAGAAGATGAATTTAAAAAAGAGTTTGGTTCTTTAAAACCATATAAAGAAGCAATCTACGGTATTACACGTATTACCTATTATCGAAATGAGGTGGAAGGATGAAAGCTTGCTATCCAGGAACATTTGATCCAATTACTAACGGTCATTTGGATATTATTGAGCGTGCATCACGTTTATTTGATGAGGTTGTGGTATTGATTATGTTCAATCCACGTAAGACTTGTTTATTCAATAGTGAAGAAAGAAAACAGATGGTTATCGATAGCTTAAAATCTATTGGTAACCCACAGAATGTAACTGTGATGATTGGCTCTGGTCTAACAGTAGAGTTTGCCCGTAAGATTGGTGCTGCTGTCATTATTCGTGGTATTCGTGCCGTCAGTGATTATGAATATGAACTCGGACAAGCAACTGCGAATATGATGTTGGCACATGAGATTGAAACAGCATTCTTAATTGCGAAACCGCAATATTCATTCCTATCTTCCTCTGTATGTAAAGAGATTGCCCTCAATGGAGGAGATTTGTTAAATCTAGTACCTTCACAGGTAGAAGGACCTCTGAAAGAAAAGATGGCCGTAGTAGCTGAAAACTTAAAGAGTGTACAGGGGCAGATATGATACGTTGGGGAATTATTGGCGCTGGGAAAATTGCCCAGCGTTTTGTAAAGAGTCTAGCACATGAAAAAAATAGTCAGCTCTATGCTGTTAGCTGTCGTACGCTTTCGAAAGCACAACAGTTTGCGGATACATATCATGCGTTAAAAGCGTATGGATCCTATGAGGAAGTCTTACAAGATCCAAACGTAGATGCAGTATATATTACCTTGCCACATGGCTATCATTATCTGTGGTCTATTCAAGCTATCAAAGCAGGTAAGGCAGTACTGGTTGAAAAACCAGCTGGTATAAATGCATTTGAAATTGAGGGAATTATGGAAGTGTTAAAACAACATCCAGTATTATGGATGGAAGCTATGAAACCTCGCTTTACACCTCTCTATCAAAAGATACAGAAGATAATTCAAGAAGGTATACTTGGAGATATCCAAGAAATTCATACAGTACTCAACTCAAAACAATCAGATGAAGTGATTCAAAATAGTTATCTGAGTGATCCAGTCTATGGAGGAGCACTGTTAGATTGTGGTTGTTATTGTGCAACATGGATTACAGAATATACCAAAGGTAAGTTACGCATCGATCACATCAACGTAGACTTGCAGGATGAATATGACTTACATACAAAGGTACAGATGCATGTAGGGGATACGCTAGCAACTCTAGAAACCGCAATCAATCAACCAGAAAAGAAAGAAGTATTGATTAAGGGTACAAGGGGTGAAATCCGAATTCAAGATTTGCATAGACCTACAAGTGCAGAACTAAAGACTGAAGATAAAGTAGAAATCATAGACTGTCCATATGAAGTAGATGACTTCTATGGAGAGATATCCCACTTTGTAAGCTTGCTGGAAAATGGAAAACAAAGTTCTCCAATTATGCCTATCCAAAGTAGTTTAGAAACTGCTATGTTACTAGATCGTATCAAGGATGCGATGACCCCTAATCCAATCGAAATATAAGAGGTGTTAAAAATGGCAAAAATTATGTGGGAAGGAAATCAAGAGTGGGATAAAGTTTTTCTTGAAATGTTCATCCCAGCATAAAAAACTAGGAAAGTCTAGTGATATACTAAAGCTTCTATTCCATATGGAATAGTACCTATATTATTGTGCTTTGTATGTGTTTTTCGTAAGAGAAATATCAGTTCGGAATTTCTTTTAGATTTGTGCATGATACCGTTCAGTTTATTCATTGAATTTCTGTTATTATTTAACAGATAGTGTTTGATTGAAAGTAATACGAAAAGGGTCTTTCAAAGCACTCAGAATATCAAATATAGCTGTAAGAATCAATGTTTAACTTGATAAATTAGGAGTTCTAAGGATGATTATGAGTAAAAAATTGGAGAAAATGAGCTTGCATGAACTTTGGCAGTTGTTCCCGATATTTTTGGTTGAACATAATACCGCTTGGAAACAATGGTATGAAGAAGAAAGAGACATCATTCTATCGGTAGTACCAAGTGAAAGTATAATGAGGATATCCCATATTGGTAGCACCGCAATTTTAGGAATATGGGCAAAAAATATTGTAGATATATTGATTGAAGTAAATAACAAGTTAGATTTAGATGCAGTTAAGGATACTCTTGTAAATAATGGCTGGTTATGTATGAATATGACGGAAAACCGAATAACGCTCAATAAGGGATATACAGAACAAGGTTTTGCGGAAAAAGTATTTCATCTTCATATTAGAATTATGGGAGATAATGATGAACTGTTTTTTAGAGATTATCTTAACGAACATGAGGAAATAGCTAAAGAATATGAAGTATTAAAACTTTCTCTCTGGAAAGAATTTGAGCATGATCGAGATGGATACACTAACGCAAAAACAAATTTTATAAAAAATATACAAATTTGGCAAAATGTAGATATAGTGGTAGATATTAAAAAATACCAGTTTTTTTTTGATGAACTGATTTTAAATACAAATTATTATTGTTGTTTGCCTACGTTGAAAACACATGGAAGAATAATTTTAAGAAAAGACAATTGCAAGGAGAGATTTTCTAAGAATTGTCTTTTTAATGTTTACACAAGTATACCACTCATTTTCAACACTTTGCGATTGCTTATGTGTGAGACTTTTTGCAAAATTTAGCACTAAACTGTTGACAGTGCTAAGTGGTTGGTATACTATATTAGCAGACATTGAAAAAGAGTGCTAAAAGGAGGTGCTGGAGATGTTAACACCAAGACGAATAGAAATCTTCAAGGCGATTGTTGATGAGTATATTCGTACGGCGGAACCGGTTGGTTCTCGTACATTGCAAGAACAGTATGACTTACCATATTCCAGTGCGACCATCCGTAATGACATGCAGGTCTTAGAGGAAATGGGTTATTTGGAAAAGACACATACTTCCAGTGGACGTGTTCCTAGTACGTTGGGATATAAGTTCTATTGTGAGAACTTATTGAACAATGCGGCTGGCATTGATAAACGTATGGAACTTGCAATTCGTAGCGCATTTGATGTGTCGAGTATGAACATTGAGGAGGCGGTTCATCAAAGTTGTGAAATCCTAAGTGAAATGACAAATATGACAGCTGGTGCAATTGGACCAGATGCTAATACGCAATGTCTAGAACATATAAAATTGTTCCCAATTGATATGCGTAATGCGATATGCGTATTTATCACAAATACGGGTCATACGGAAACGAAGAATTTTCACTTTGAAGATGATGTGCCTTTCAAAGATTTGGAAGCTTGTACGGATATCTTAAACAAACGATTAAAGGGCGTTCCACTTGCGGAAGTACCTAGTCGTATGGAAGATATCAAACCTGATTTATGTAGCGTTGTACATCGCCACGATCTACTCTTTACAGCGTTTGTTAGAGCGTTTGTGAAGTTTGCTAGTGAGAGTGTTTACTTCTCTGGAAAAGATCGTGTATTATATCAACCTGAATTTGAAGATATCAACAAGTTAAAGCAATTGATGTTGATGTTTGATGATACGAAGGTATGGCGTGGATTAGATTCCAGCGAAAATGCGGTTGCGGTTACTACTACAAAGGGTGCACAGCTTACTTGGTATAACGATCTAGCAGTTGTACGTTCCAAGTTCCATGTCAATGATACGGAAAGTGGAGAATTGATGGTTGTTGGGCCAAGCAGAATGAATTATGAAAAAGTCGTAAATCTAATCGATTATGCGGCACGTTTGATTGAAAAGATGTATAACTCAGGAGGTGAAAGTGGCAATGAGTGAAGATATCAAAAAGACAGAAGATGAAACTGAAGAGGTAGTTGAAACTGAAGCTCCTGAAGTAGTTGAAGAAGTAGATGAAGT
The DNA here is from genome assembly GCF_036323475.1 of Solobacterium moorei. GTDB lineage: Bacteria > Bacillota_I > Bacilli_A > Erysipelotrichales > Erysipelotrichaceae > Bulleidia > Bulleidia moorei. Next base: position 1,711,427 of record NZ_AP028934.1, on the reverse strand, counting down.
TGCTACACTTCAAGCGAAAATTACAGAGTTAAGTGAACAGGTAAATGTTCTCAAGAATGAATATGCAAAAGCATATGCAGATACAGAGAATACAAGAAAACGTCTACAGGCTGATTTCGACAGTCGTACAAAGTTTATGATGAAGAACTTTGCATTAGAGTTATTACCTGTATTAGATAGTTGTGAAAGAGCGCTAGCGCAAGCAACAACAGATGAAGCATATCGTAAGGGTGTCGAAATGATTTATGGACAATTACAGAATGCTTTAAGTAAAGAAGGTATTACAGAAATCGATGCATTGAACCAACCATTCGATGGCAATTGGCATCAAGCATTGATGACAGAAGCAAAAGAAGATGTTGAACCTGGAATTGTAATTGAAGTATTACAGAAGGGGTATCGTATAAAGGATCGTCTGCTAAGAGCAGCGATGGTCAAAGTAAGTGAATAACTAGGAGGAAGATAAACATGAGCAAGATTATTGGTATTGACTTAGGAACAACAAATAGCTGCGTATCCGTTATGGAAGGTGGCGAAGCAAAAGTAATCGCAAATCCAGAAGGAAATCGTACAACACCATCCGTAGTAGCATTTAAGAATGGTGAACGTATTGTCGGTGATGCCGCAAAGCGTCAATTAATTACAAATAAAGATACAGTATATTCCATTAAGCGTTTAATGGGTACAAATCAAAAAGTAACATTAGAAGGCAAGGAATATACACCGCAGGAAATTTCTGCAATGATTCTTACATATTTAAAGAGTTATGCAGAAGCTTACTTAGGTGAGAAGGTAGAAAAGGCTGTTATTACAGTACCTGCATACTTCAACGATGCACAGCGTCAAGCAACAAAGGATGCTGGTAAGATTGCTGGTTTGGATGTAGTACGTATTATTAACGAGCCAACTGCTTCCGCACTTGCGTTTGGTTCAGACAAAGAAACATCTAAGGAACAAAAGATTTTAGTATATGACTTGGGTGGTGGTACATTCGACGTATCTATCTTGGATATTGCGGATGGTACATTTGAAGTATTATCTACAAATGGTGATACAAAACTTGGTGGTGATGACTTCGATGAAGCTATCATAAACTGGTTAGCAGATAACTTCAAACGTGAAAATAACATTGATCTAAGACAAGATAAGATGGCTTTACAGAGATTAAAGGAAGCTGCAGAAAAGGCTAAGAAGGACTTATCTGGAATGGTACAGACACAGATTTCCTTACCATTTATCTCCGCTGGTCCTGCAGGTCCATTACACTTAGAAGCTACATTAACACGCGCACAGTTTAATGAAATGACAAAGGGACTTGTTGAAAGAACATTGATTCCAGTACGTCAAGCATTAAAGGATGCAGGTATTACAGCAAATGATCTTCATCAGGTATTACTTGTAGGTGGTTCTACACGTATTCCAGCTGTTCAAGAAGCAATTAAGAATGAATTAGGTAAGGAACCAAACAAGTCCGTTAACCCAGATGAATGCGTATCTTTAGGTGCTGCTATTCAGGGTGGTGTTATCGCTGGTGATGTTAAGGATGTATTATTACTTGACGTTACTCCACTTTCATTAGGTATTGAAACAATGGGTGGTGTTATGACAGTTCTTATCCCACGTAACACAACAATCCCAACAAGTAAGTCACAGATCTTCTCAACAGCTGCAGATAACCAGCCAGCTGTAGATATCCATGTATTACAGGGTGAAAGACCAATGGCACAGGATAACAAGACACTTGGTAACTTCCAGTTAGATGGTATTGCCCCAGCAAGACGTGGTGTTCCACAGATCGAAGTAACATTCGATATCGATGTAAACGGTATTGTACACGTTACTGCAGTTGATAAGGCAACAAATAAGAAGCAGTCTATTACGATTACAAACTCTTCTGGTTTAAGCGAGGATGAAATTGACCGTATGGTTAAGGAAGCTGAAGCTCACAAGGCAGAAGATGACAAGCGTAAAGAAGAAATCGAGACAAAGAATCGTGCAGAAGCTTTCATTCATCAGATTGATGAAACATTGCAGAATGAAAATGCAAATGTAACTGAAGAGCAGAAGGCTGAAGTGAAGAAGTTACGTGATGAATTACAAGAAGCTATCGATAAAAATGATACAGAAAGCTTAAAGACTAAGTTAGATGCTCTTGAAAAGGCAGCGAATGACATGGCTCAGGCAATGTATCAAAGCCAAGCAGGTCAGCAGGCTACTGGTGATACTGCAGGTAATTCAACAAGCGCAAACGACGATGTTGTTGACGCAGACTTCCAAGAAAAGAAGTAAAGTTTGAAAGGAATGCGGGGCTTGTTTCCGCATTCTTTTAAGAGAAGAAAGGGCTAAAAGATATGGCTGAAAAAAGAGATTATTATGAGGTGTTAGGAATATCCAAAGGAGCAAGCGATGCGGAAATTAAAAAAGCCTATCGTTCGTTAGCCAAAAAATACCACCCAGATGTAAATAAAGAGGCAGGTGCAGAAGCCAAGTTTAAAGAAATCAATGAAGCTTACGAAGTATTAAGTGATCCACAAAAGCGTCAGACTTATGATCAGTTTGGCTTTGCAGGAATGAACGGTTCTCAAGCAGGTGGAGGCTTCGGTGGTTTTGGCGGTGGTTTTAACGCTGGTGGATTTGATGATCTCAACGATATCTTCTCCTCATTCTTCGGTGGAGGTATGGGTGGATTCAGCACTGGTTCACGTCGTTCCAGTAATGGACCACGCAAGGGTGAAGACCGCTACATGCGCATGAATATCTCATTTATGGACGCATGTTTTGGCAAGACTGAGACTATCTCTTTAACAGTTGAAGAACAATGTGACAAATGTCATGGTACAGGTGCAGCTTCTCCAAGTGATATAGAAACCTGTCCAACCTGCCATGGTGCTGGTAGCGTTATTACACAGCAACGCACGGCATTTGGTGTATTTCAATCTCAAGGTATATGTCCAGACTGTCGTGGTACAGGTAAGAAGATTCGTAAAGCATGTCCAAAATGTGGTGGTACAGGTTATGAAAAGAAGCGTATTAGCGTAGATGTAAAGATTCCTGCAGGTATCCAAACAGGACAGCAGTTACGTGTATCCGGCAAGGGTGAACGTGGCTACAATGGTGGTCCAAATGGTGACTTATACCTAGAAATCAATGTATTACCACATGAAAGTTTTGAGCGTGATGGCAAAGATATCTACCTTGATATTCCAATCAGTGCAGTTGATGCGACTTTGGGTGTTAGTGTAGATGTTCCTACAATCCATGGTGATGTTACTATGAAGATTCCAGCTGGAACCCAAGATGGCACAAGAATGCGTCTAAAGGGTAAAGGTACTGCAGATCTTCATGGTGGAAGAGACGGTGACCAAATCGTTACGGTACGTGTTACTGTAGAAAGATCACTTTCACGTAAAGAACGTGAACTATACGAGCAGTTACAAGAGTTGCAAAATTCCAGCAAAGGTGAAACAGCCTGGGAAAAGTTCAAGAAGAAATTCATTTAATTAACAGGCATCACCTATCTAAGGAGGTGTTACGATGAACATTGAGCAGATGACAGAAATCCTGCAAAATATCATCATGCAGGCAGTACAGCTTGCACAAGAAAAACAAAGTCCTGATATTAAGCCTGAACATATCCTCTATGCAATGGTAAATGACGATAGTCTAGAGGGTATCTGGCAAAGGCTACATATCAGTCAAGAAGAATTAAGAAGCTTCATCGAACAAGCACTAACAAGAATTCCAGCAGTGAGTGGATCTACACAACCACAGCTATCTAGTGATGTTATGCAAGCATATAACCATGCATTAAAACGTATGCAGAAACAAAACGATAGCTACATGAGTACTGTTACATTCTTACTTGGCTTGTTTGATACAAAAGCTACAATTATTGAGCAAATCAAACAACAGTTTCATATTACAACACGTGATATTGAAAAAGCAGAAGAAGAAAGAAGAGGTGGAATGACGATGGATGAAAAGACCAATGAAAGCCAACTCGATGCATTAAGCAAATATGGACATGATTTAGTCAAAGAAGTAAAAGATGGAAAAATTGATCCGGTTATCGGAAGAGATGAAGAGATTCGTAGAGTCATTGAAATCCTCTCTCGTAAGACAAAAAATAATCCGGTCCTCATTGGAGAACCTGGTGTTGGTAAGACCGCAATCGTAGAAGGTCTTGCTTGGCGTATCATGCAAGGCGATGTACCACTTGGACTCAAAGATAAGAAGTTAATTGAACTTGATATGGGTGCACTAATTGCTGGTGCGAAATATCGTGGTGAATTTGAAGAGCGCTTAAAGGGTGTACTCAAACAGGTACAACAGGCAGATGGTGGCATTATCTTATTCATCGATGAGATTCATAATCTTGTTGGTGCAGGTAAGACAGAAGGCTCCATGGATGCCGCAAACCTATTAAAGCCAATGCTAGCTAGAGGTGAACTCAAGTGTATTGGTGCGACTACATTCGATGAGTATCGTAAATACATCGAAAAGGATAGAGCTTTAGAGCGTCGTTTCCAAAAGATTATGGTACAGGAACCATCTGTTGAAGATACAATCAGTATCTTACGTGGACTCAAAGATCGTTTTGAATCACACCATGGTGTTCGTATCAAAGATGAAGCCATCATCGCAGCTGCAACACTATCCAATCGTTACATCACAGATCGTTTCTTACCAGATAAAGCAATCGATTTAATTGATGAAGCTTGTGCAACGATTCGTGTTGAAATGGATTCCATGCCTGCAGAGTTAGATGAACTCTCTAGACGTATTATGACTTTGCAGATTGAGGAAACATCCCTCAAGGAAGAAACAGATCCTAAGGCAAAAGATCGTCTAGAAGAAATCCGTAAGGAACTAGCAGATCTTAAGGAAGAACAGTCCGCAAAACTCTCTAAGTGGCAAGCTGAAAAGAATGAAGCAGATGCGATCAAGAACTATAAAGAAGAACTTGAAAAGGCTAAGCTTGCTTTAACACAAGCAGAAAACGCAGCCAACTATGAAACAGCTGCGAAGCTCAAATACGAAACGATTCCAAATCTTGAAAAGAAGATTAGCGAAGCAGATGTCGAAAAGTCAGATGCGATGGTACATCAGATTGTTGATGAAGATATGATTGCGAAAATCGTATCACAATGGACACATATTGAAGTATCGCGTTTGATGAGTACAGAAAGACAAAAGATTCTACATCTTCCAGAAGCACTCGCAAAACGTGTCATGGGACAGCCAGAAGCCTTACGCCTTGTATCAGATGCGATCATGCGTTCTAAAGCAAATATTCAAGATGAAAATCGTCCGTTAGGTTCCTTTATGTTCCTAGGCCCAACAGGTGTTGGTAAGACAGAAGTTGCCAAGGCATTAGCACAACAGTTATTCGACGATGAATCCAAGATTGTACGTATTGATATGTCTGAATACATGGAGAAGTTCTCCGTATCTAGACTCGTTGGTGCGCCTCCAGGATATGTTGGATATGAAGAGGGTGGACAGTTAACGGAAGCAGTACGTCGTTCACCATACTCAATTGTGCTATTAGACGAAATCGAAAAAGCACATCCAGATGTATTCAATATCCTATTACAGATCTTGGATGATGGACGTATTACAGACTCTAAGGGTGTAACGGTAGACTTCAAGAATACGATTATCATCATGACAAGTAACCTAGGTAGTCAATACGCCTTCGATGATGACCCAGAACATCGTGAAGAGCACTACATGAGTGAAGTACATAAGTTCTTTAAACCAGAGTTTATCAACCGTGTTGATGAAATCATCGTCTTTAATGCATTGGGTAATGATGTATTAGCGCAGATTGCTGAGAAGTTCTTAGCACAGCTACGCAATCGTTTGAAAGACCGTGATATTAATCTTACTGTCAGTGATAGTGCAATGAAGCGTATCATCGCTTGTGGTGTCGATCCGCTTTACGGTGCTAGACCAATGAAACGTCATATTCAACGTGAAATTGAGACGGCAGTTGCGAAGGTGATTCTAGAAAACCCAGATATTAGTGGTAAGACAATTTACGTCGACGCAAACGATGAGCAGTATATTGTTACTGTGAAATAACTAGATAGTTTAATAGTTTAGTTTGCTGAAAAATATAAGGATTTTAAAAAATTGAAGATTTCATCCAAACCTTTTGGATGAAATGAAAGGGAACTCTTGTGAGGTGACCCCTAAAAGTTAGACTTTTTACGAGATGACTTTGGTCATCTCTTTTTTTATGAAGCTAGAAGATGTTGTCTGTATTGAACAGGACTCATCCATCCTAACTTTTCTTTTATTCGTTGCTCATTGTAATAATTTATAAATCTTTCTATTTTTAACTTCAGTTCATCGAAACTATAGTACATGACTCCATAGTATATTTCTTGTTTAATCAGTCCAAAGAAATTTTCCATAACTGAGTTATCAAGGCAGTTTCCTTTTCGAGACATACTCTGGAAGATTCTTTCTTCTTTTAATCTACGTGTATAAGCGTTCATCTGATATGCCCATCCTTGATCAGAATGAAATGTTCTTCTATATGGGCAGTCTGTAGTGATTGTAATAGCTTTCTCCAAGGCATTCATCACGTTTTCTGCAGAAGGTCTCTTACCAATTTCGTAACTAAGTATCTCACCACTACACATATCCATAAATGGATCTAGATAAAGCTTATGTATTGTCATATGACCCTTTTTATCGACTTCATAATACTTGAATTCAGTTGTATCAGTTGTTATTTTCTGATGCGGTATATGTGTCTTGAAGCGTCTGTGAATTCTATTAGGCGCAACTCTTCCAACTGTTCCTCTATAAGAACTGTATTTTCTGCTTTTGCGAGTATAAGACGTTACCTGTAAGTGAAGCTTTTGTATGATTCTCTGTACTTTCTTTTTATTAATGGTATATCCATTGTTGCGAAGTTCTCCAACGATTCTACGGTAGCCATAATCCTTATTATTTATACGAATTTCTTGTATGTTTTCTTCAAGCTTTTTATCAGGATTTTCTCTATCAAATCTCTTTTGCCAATACATATATGTCGCTTTTGGCATTCCGGTATAAGAGAGAAGGTCTTTTAGTTTGAACTTTTGTCGGAGACTGTTGATGACGAGTGCCATTCTCTCATTTTTTCCTCGTCCTCTAAACGCAGCCTCCTCAGTTCTTTTAAAAATGCATTCTCTATTCTTAACCGAAGAAGTTCATCTTCTAATTTCTTTATATGTTCTACACTTGTATTAACAGAAGCTTCTTCCATGAGTTTGTTTTGAGTCTTTCTATCTGTCTTATCCATAGCTTTCCCTCGACCCTTTCGGCGTGATTTTAACGCATCAGGACCTGCTATACGAAAGCGATTAACCCAGTTGCCAATCGTAGCTGGGTTCTTAATGCCATTCTGTATAGCTAACTCTTGATATGTGATTTCACTTGTTAAATACAACTCTACAATAGAAAGTTTCATTTCGAAAGAATAAACTTCATTTTCTCGTGAGCGCAATAAACCATCATTTCCAAATGCTTTATAGTTTTTCACCCATTTGTGTAGCTGGGATTTAGAGCCTAATCCATATTTTTTAGAAAGATATAGAATTCCTCCTTTACCATTCAAATATTCTAAAACTATTTTTTTCTTGAATTCAAAACTGTGTTTTGTCATAAAAATACCGACCTCCATTCGTTAGATTCTTGGCCTAACTTTTGGGGGTCGGTACAAAATTGGGTTCACTTCATTATACCCCATTTTATGAATAGTCTAAAATGTACTACTGTGCATTCTTAAGTACATTTAATACATTTTCTGTCTCATAGATTGCTTCATCAACCTGCTTACTAGCTGAAGTGATTTTAGATTGGACAAAAAGGTCTGAAATAAAGTTATCAAGGAAGTAGTCAGTAAGCTTAACGAAGGTATCGATTTCAATATCAACCTTAATGTAATTATCTACGTCCTGTAATTCGCGAGATAAATTCTCTAAGGCAACCTTTGCGTATTGGATTTCATCTTGCGCATTGTCGATATGATTATGCTTGATCATAGAGGTGATAAAACCTCCTGCAAAGATGTCAAATATACCCCAGTTACTTGCCTTTTTGAGATATTTCTTAGCTTGATATAGATGCTGTAGTGCATCTTCGGCTGCGAAGATGGCTTCTGTAATATCGTTTTCTAATGTATTCATAATTTTGGTTTACTCCTGTTTATAAGAAAGAGAAATAGTTCCTATAGTAGATTCTTGCGAATCCAGTTTGCACAACCTTCTTGGAGATAGTGGTCCGCATGGTCAGTCGCAATTTCTTTTAGACAATTCATCGCATTGCCCATCGCAACCTTTACACCAGCAATCTCTAACATGGCTAAATCATTTTCGCCATCTCCAATTGCACATACCTGCTCAGGTAAGATGTTCTCGCGCTCCATAATCATACGAAGACCATTACCTTTATCAATCCCATGTGGTTGAACTTCTAACCAGTTTGGATTAACAAAGAATGCAGAGTACTTATCAAGAGGAATCTCTTTGGCTAGTTTCTTGAGTGTGCCTGTAGTACCTGAAAAACATATTTTGATAATATATTTGTTTTCGAGATTTTCAAGATTGAAATCAATCTCGGCATGATGGAAACGGTGATATTGTATGAAATCTCGTACTTGTGAGCATAGGCGAAACAGCGTTAGTGCAATATAGTTTTTCTTTGAACCAGTTGTTAGAAAATCTTTATCTGTCGATGCCATTAAGATGACAGGATATTTTTCCGCAAGCGGTAGTAAGTTATGGATTTCTTCTTTTGTTAAAATGGGAAGGGTGATATGTTCCTTCTCTTTTACAAAGTAGATATCTTGACCGTTATTGGAAACAATATAGTCATAGATATCCTTTTGAAATCCATTGAGGATACGTTCGTAATGACGACCAGTACAGATTGCGACATGTGTTCCTTTCGCCCGTAACATACGTAATGTTTCTGCAGCGTATTGCGTTAAGTGTGCAGGCCGAGCAAATAAAGTTCCATCTAAATCTGTCGCAAAGAGTTTAATATCTTTTTTTACCATAGATGTATTTTAGTTTGTTCAAAGAAGAATGGCAAGCAATCCTCTATAAATGCAAAAATCAAAAAGAATTCGAAGATGTGCTTATTCATATTTGCTATGGTATAATGAAACTTGTTATAAGTATGTGAGGAAATGAAAATGAATCAGCCATTATTCTACGGAAACTTATTAGTTACATTAGCATTCGGCGCATTTGCAGGTTTGATGTTTTATCGTTTAGCCAATACAAAGGGAAAGATTAAGTATGCTGGAAGACAATGGGATGCGACTAAAATCACTCTCATCGTAATTGTAGGTTTAACTTTAGTTTCTTTGATTGGTAATACAATTACTGTTTTTGATATCTTACGTGTTATCGTAATCATTGTTGCGATTGTTGCGTATTGGTTAGCTAAAGATGGTATTGGAGAAGAGGGTTACGTAACCAATGGTAAATTCCATGCATGGAAGGAACTCAGTGGTTATGATTATAAGGATGATAAGAAGTTCTTTAATCTATATCTAACTTCATCTTCCAAGAAAGAAAGCACAAATGTAGAACTTGTTGAGTACGAGTTCGAACAAAAAGCAGATGTATTGGCCTTTATGAAAGAAAAAGTTGGTAATAAATATAAGCGGATGAAGAAGTGATTGTAATCAAGCAATCACTTTTTTTGACAAACAGAAAAAGTAGGTTATAATATATATAGTCAAAATGACTATAAGGAGAAGCCATGGAAGAAAGAAATGAACGTGGTGAAACACTGAAGGAATTCCTTGCTCGGTATGATGAGACACAGTATCGAAGGCCAAGTAATACTGTTGATATGATTTTACTAACAGTATTAAAGGGGAAGTTAAAGGTATTACTAGTCAAGCGGAAGGATCACCCATTTATTCATGATTGGGCAATGCCTGGTGGTTTTGTGAATTTTGATGAAGATCTAGACGCCGCAATGAAACGAGAATTAGAAGAGGAAACCAATCTTTTTGATTCTACTTACTTTAGACAACTATATACATTTGGAAATGCGGATCGTGATCCACGCACACGTGTGATTACAACTGTTTATTTGTCTATGACACCAGCTGAAAACATTAGGATGACATCTGCTGGTGATGATGCGATGGATACGGGTTGGTTCACCATCCAAAAGATAACAACGACAACGGATGGTTACGAACGTAAGAGTGTATTAATGTTAGATGAAGAAGAAAAAGACATTCATCTACGGTATGAAATCTATGATACAGCGCATGATAACTACGTACAGACAAAATCGAAGCTATTACTAGAAAGCTCGAATGCAAAACTAGCAGCTGATCACATCAAGGCGATTAATATGGCAATTGATGTTGTGCGTAATCGTGCAGCTTCTACAGGAATTATGTTTAACTTGTTGCCGAAAGAATGTACACTACGTGAGATTCAAGAGGTTTATGAGGCTATCGTCAATCACCCAGTTGATACAGGTAATTTTCGGCGTGATATTAAAAAGATGTTAGTAGCTACAGGGAATACAACGATTGTAAATGGCAGAAAGGTTGCTACCTATAGCTTTAATCCATTACTACCATTTGTAAAGGAGACGTTATAATGAAAGCACTTATCGCAATTGATATTCAAAATGATTTTGTATCAGGTTCACTTGGTACAAAAGAGGCAGAGATAGCACTATCAAGGATGGTTGAAGAAATCAACTCACCAAAATATGATATTGTCTTTGCAACACAAGATACACATGATACAAATTATCTCAATACCTTGGAAGGTAAATACTTACCGGTTGTACACTGTATTAAAGATACAGAGGGTTGGAGATTTCCAAAGAGTATCGAAGAAGCACTTCACAAACGTAATGCTAAAATATTTGAGAAGGATACCTTTGGATCGCTAAAACTAGCAGTTGAACTACAGAAGCTAGCACCGGAAGAAATTGTACTAATCGGTATCTGTACAGATATCTGTGTTGTGACAAATGCATTACTATTACGAACACATTTACCAAACACAAAGATAACTGTAGTATCGCAAGCATGCGCTGCAACAACGATAGACAAACAAAAGGAAGCACTCGATGTAATGACTTCCTGTCAGATTGAAATAGAAAAATGAGGAAATGATATGAGCAACATTCAAGTAGAACCATATATCCCAGATGAAGATTATGACAATCCTGCAATGGTCACAGACTTCTATGAATTCTCCATGGCAAACTCACTATTCATGCATGGATATAAAGATACCATTATGGTATTTAACATGTTCTTTAGAGATAATCCGGATGATGGTGGATATGCAATTAGCTGTGGTCAACAGAAGTTATTACGTTTCTTAAAGAATTATCACTTTACAGATTTTGATATTCAGTGGTTGTTAACCAAGGGTATGAGTCCGGAGTTTTGTGAATATCTACGTAACTATAAGTGGAAGGGTGATGTATACATGCTGCGTGAGGGTACTGTATGTTATCCTCAGGTACCAATGGTACGTATTGAATGTGATATGGTAGGTGCAGTCTTAATTGAAACCTATCTATTACAGACAATGAACTTCCATTCCTTAATCGCCACAAAGGCAACTCGTATTACTGGACTAAGTAATAAGACGCCAAGAAATGTCATGGAATTTGGTACACGTCGTGCACAGGGTATGTCTGCAGGTAATGATGGTGCGTATGCGGCTATCTTAGGTGGTTGTATCGGTACTGCTAACTGCCTTGCGGAGATGAAGTATGGACCTGATGTGAAGGCTGTTGGTACAGTTGCACATAGTTATATCGAATTCTTCCCAACCGAGATGGATGCCTTCCGTGCCTATGCGGAAACTTATCCTGAAAATGTCTCATTGTTACTAGATACTTATAGTATCTTTGATTCAGGACTTCCTCATTTAATTCAATTAGATGATGAGTTGATTGCGAAATATCCAAATGATCCAAATAAGCGTGTTAAGAGTGCACGTATTGATTCTGGTGACTTAGCACGTGGTTATAAGCGTTTACGCCGTGCTTTAGATGAAGCTGGCAAGCCATATATCAAACTTGTCGCATCTAATTCTTTAGATGAAAAGAAGATGGCAAACATGGAACTCTATGAACATGCAAAGTTTGACTATTATGGAGTAGGAGAAAAACTCATTACAGCTGCGACAGACCCTGTCTTTGGTGGTGTATATAAGTTGGTCGCCGTTAAAGAAAAAGATGGTAGCTATACACCAAAGATGAAGTGTTCTGACTCTTCTAGTAAGGCAGTTATTCCTGGCAAGCTAATGGCTTGGCGCGTATTCGATGAAGAAGGAAAAGGACAGTGTGATATTATCTCTCTTGATACAGAAGTGATTGAAAACGGTAAGCCTGTTGAGGTTGTTAACCTTGATTCAGATGCCTTTGAAAGACGTAAGACAATTATTCCAAATCACGTAGAAAAGATTTTAATTCCACATATGTTAAATGGAGAGATTGTTCTAGATTTACCAGACATTCGTGCGAAAAAGGAATATGTTAAGGAACAATTACAGTATCGTATTTGGGAATCTGAACTACGTACAGAGATGCCGCACAAACACTATGTAGACTTAACACCGGCAGTAGCCAAGCTCAGAGAGGAGTTATATGAGAAACTCCATGGAGGCATCATTTGAGTTATCTGTTATTTGTGGGAGCCTTTAATCCACCGACGAAAGCTCATATCGAACTAGCAGAATATGCTTGTGAAAAAACAGGTGCTACAAAGGTTATCTTCATGCCTAGTAAAATGAGCTATATCGAACATGATCAAGCAAAGAACTTTGCCTTTCATGATACAGAGCGACTAGCGATGCTAGAAAGTATCTGTAAAGCACATCTAAAGCTTATGGTTAGTGACTATGAGTTAAAGGAAGAAAGTCAACCACGTACATATCAAACGCTCTGTTATCTAAAAGAGAAGGGATATGCTTGCAAGTTATTGTTTGGCTCTGATAAGTTGCCAGAATTAAAAACTGGTTGGAAACATGTAGAAGAGATTGCGAAGGAATATGGCATTGTGTGTATGGCAAGATATGACGATGATTGCGAAAAGATGATTGCAAATGATCCATATCTATCAAGTCTTTCTCAGTATATTGAGGTCGTACATACACCAAAGGAATATCACCATATTTCCTCTACTGAAGTACGTAAGCAATTTCTCATCGCAAAAGATGCGATACAAATGCTACAGGAAACATTACCAAAAGAATTACATGGTCTAAGTAGTTACCTTTTCAGTGAGGATAATCATGAAAAATAGAATGATAAAAGTTGGTACTGTTGTACCAAGGATGAAAGTGGCGAATGTCACATATAACACTGCACAAATCATCCAAACAATGAATGAAAATGCGGATGCAGGTTTCCTAGTTTATCCAGAATTATGTTTAACTGGATATACTTGTGGCGATCTTTTTGGACAGTTTACACTGTTAGATGCAGTGGAAGAAGGACTGTTTAAGATTGCTAATGCGTCTAATAAACTAGAGGGACTAACAGTTGTGGTTGGTGCACCGTTACGTTTTGAAAACCATTTATATAACTGTGCAGTATATATCTCTGAAGGTGTGATTGTAGCTATAGTACCTAAGATCAATCTTCCAACATACAGCGAGTTCTATGAAAGTAGATGGTTTACAAGTGGTAAGAATATCGTTAGCCAAACGATTCAATTAGGTGATGAATTTATACCATTCGGCAGAAATATACTAGCATGTGATAGTCGTAGTGGGGCCATCGTTGGTCTAGATATCTGTGAAGATTTATGGGTACCTGATAAACCAAGTACACATGCGTGTCTTGCGGGAGCCAATATCATTGCAAACTTATCTGCGTCTGATGAAATGATTGGTAAGCAGGACTATCGTCGCACGATGGTATTACAGCAGAGTGCTAGCTGTTATTGTGCCTATCTATATGTATCTAGTGCAACGGATGAAAGTAGCACTGACCTAGTTTTCTCTGGTCATAGTATGATTGCATGCAATGGACGTCTACTAACAGATTCCATCTTCCCAGAAGATACAAAGGTTGAAACTGTTGTGATTGATTTAGAGTCCATTGAAAAGAATCGTCGTCATCAGACTACGTTTGATTTAGAAGAAAATCACGATGACTATGTATACGTAGATGTTTCTATCAAACCAATCTCTAATCAAGATGAAATTACAGTAGATGAACTAGTAGATGCATTATGCAAAGAAGGCTATGTCGTTAACCGTAATCCATTTGTGCCAGTTGATGATGAAGAGCGTGGTCGTCGTTGTATGAAGATCTTAGAGATCCAAGCAAATGGTCTAGCAACACGTGTTCGTTCCACAGGAATTAAAAATCTGGTCATCGGTATCTCGGGTGGTTTGGATAGCACACTTGCATTACTTGTATGTCATCAAGCAAGAAAGTTAGTTCCTGATATCCATATCATCGGCTATACATTACCAAGCCATGGTAATACAACTTCATACACATATAACAATGCCTTAGATTTAATGCGTGCATTAGATATAGAGATGCATGAAGTTGCGATTGAAGAGGGTGTACAAGCCCATCTCAAACAGATTGGTCATCCTGGTAGTTATCAAGGAGATGGCGATACAACCTACGAAAATGCACAAGCACGTATGCGTACTTACATCTTGATGGATGTCGCAAATATGGCAAATGGACTCGTTGTTGGAACAGGAGATCTTTCTGAGCTAGCACTAGGATGGTGCACATATAATGGTGATCACATGTCTATGTATGCGGTAAATGCCTCTGTACCAAAGACACTTGTACAGTATATTTGTAGAACTTATGCATATATCTGCAATCAAGAAGATCTCAAAGAAGTACTCTTAAAGATTTGTAATACACCAATTTCACCAGAACTAACACCACATGATGAAAATGGTAAGATTGCACAGAGGACTGAAGATAAGATTGGTAAATATGATCTCAATGATTTCTTCTTATACTATGTATTACGCTATGGCTATTCACCAGAAAAGATCATGGTTCTAGCATTAACTGCATATCCTGAGTTAGAGAAAGAAAAAGTACGTGAGGCAATGTTACGTTTCTTCAAGCGTTTCTTTAACCAGCAGTTTAAACGCAGTTGCTTACCAGATGGTCCAAAGGTTGGATCTGTTACACTTTCTCCAAGAGGAGATTGGCGTATGCCATCTGATGCTAGTGCAGAGCTTTGGTTAGAACAAGTTAAGAAAGCCTAGGTTACTTCCAATGGGAGTAGCCTTTTTCATACGAGAATATACAAGAAAGAAGAATGTATATTTCCACAATTTTGTAGAGGTATTCTCTATAATGAAGGTACCAAGAAGAAGATTACAAGAAGGGAGGAATTCAATCTTCTTACACTTTGTTCATATATCATTGGAGGGATAATAAAATGAAAAAATGTATTTCAAGGCTATTCAGCGCATCAATAGCTGCTTTAGTAGCCTCATCCAGTATCATTTCAGCGTATGCATGTACCGGTGTGATTATCGGTGGCGATTTAACAGAAGATGGTAGTACGATTTTTGGACGTACAGAAGACTTAGAAGTCAATCATAATAAGGTATATAAAGTCCATCAAGCAGGAGAACATAAGGCTGGTGAAACTATCAAAGACGTTTCTGTAGACCCAGACAATGGCTACTCCTTTACATTTACACATGATTCTTATCGTTATACATCCGTCAGCGATACAACACCAGAATATGGTAATTTTGACGAAACAGGCTTTAATGAAAAAGGCTTAATTGCGGATATGACGGTTTCCGCAAGTGCAAATGAGGATGTATTGGGTGTAGATCCATATTTGGATGGCACAGATACAACAAAGCCAATTGGTATTACAGAGGCTATTATCACAACAGCAGTATTAGGAAGTTGTGATAATGCAAGACAAGCAGTCGAATTTATCGCACAAGAAGTCGCAACAAAGGGTGCTGGAGAAGGTAATGGTCTAGTCGTAGCAGACCATAATGAACTTTGGTACATGGAAATCTATACCGGTCACCAGTTTGTGGCAATGCGATATCCACGTGATAAGTATTCCGTATTCCCTAACTCATTTTGGTTGAATGAATGCAGATTAACCGTAGGGGAAGAAAAGGAAAACTATAACATTTCTGAAGATGGAAATTATATCTATTCCAAGGATATCTTCAAAGTCCCAACAGAAGCCAAGACGTTCAAGGGTGATGAGTTAACACGTACCATTGATTTGTACGCATCCTATGCATTACCTGAACTATCCGAAAGCAACGTATCACGCGTATGTTCTGGTATTAAGCAGTTTAATCCAGATGCTAAATTCGAAGGTGATGTATATCCATTCTTACAGACGACTTCAAAGAAGATTACATTAGCTGATGCAATGGCATTTACACGTAACCGTTTGGAAACCATTAACCAGGTAGCAGATGACTTAGGTCGTGGAAACCTATATCCAATTGGCAACCGCAACACAATGGAAGCACATATCTATCATCTTCCTTCAACCGCAACGAAAGAATATCCAGGAACAATGTGGTTATCATTAGGTTCCCCATTAACTTCACCATTTGTGGCATACTATCCAACTCAGAATTCTGGTATTGAACAGGCACAGAATGAAAATAATGAATTTAATGAAGATTCAGTATATTGGTTAGCAATGGACACATTATTCATGGTGGAATATAACCGTGATGAATTCCAACCAATCGTTTCTAAGAAGCTTGAAGCACTGGAAAGTGAAGAAATTAAAAACGCTGTTACGACAATATTAACAGCAGATGAAGCAACAACTAAAAACCACGAAGCTGCGACAAAGGCATATGAGACGATGAAGGAAATCCATGCGGAAATCCTTGAGAAGTTCCAAAAGTATATCAAAGAAAATGACTATACAATCAAGTTCTTCGGAAAACGTGCTAAGGCTGTCTTTACAGGAACAGAGGTACTCGTTCCGAAAGCTAGTGCAGATATTGGAATGAAGTTAAGTGTGGCACCTGCTGAAGATATGATGTCTGGTGAACTTAATATTGTAGATCACTATGGAAATCCAGTTGAAGAAGTAAAACAAGACTTAACATATTCTATTCCTACAACAGCATTCAATGGAAAGCCTACATTTACAGATGGCACAAATGAAATTACTGCTGAAGTAAAGGATGATAAGTATGTCTTTACAACAAAGGCAACACACATTGCATATACAGTATCTGAAAGCAAAGAAGCTACAACTGAAACAGAAACAACAAAGCCTAAGACGACACCACAGTCTGTTGTGTTACTGGTTGGAGCAGTTATCGTAGTAGCGCTTGCGGCACAAGTTATCAGAAAGAAATTACGCTAATCGTATCAAGTCAGATCAATTTGGTCTGACTTTTTTATCGAGTTAGTTATATAACTATTCATAGAAGAAATAGTTTTCATTCGTATTTGCGTATAAAGCACTGTAGTCCAAAATATAGTATTTCTTTTTTACTTTTTTAATGAGTTTTTCTTGGAGTAATCGATTCATTACACGAATGACTTGGCGATAACTGATGGATAGTGTACGTGCACATTCCTGTAAATCTAAAGTAAACATTGTGCTTTGTGAGTTTTGTATGATAAGAGCACACATTTTTGTATATGCTGTCTCTGTTCTATCGACGATTACATCATCATCTCTTTTGGTTAGGCGATAAGCCATTGTCTTACTGATATAACGTAAAAATGTATTATCATCCAAAAGACGATTGCGGTATGTGTCTAGTGAAATGCAAAAACATATGCATTCTGTTGAGGCAACAACACTAGTCATTGGTTTCATTTTCCAAAGGGAGGAAACCTCACCTAGAACAGTAAATTCCTTACAGCCACCTAGATATACAATTTTTCCACTATCACTAGTTACTAAAAACTTTACTTCACCATCTAATAGAAAATAGATAAAGTCGGATATCATATCAGATTTGATTATTTGTTCTCCTCTGTGAAAACGACACAGTTTTACAATGTCTTTGACAGGGAATCCGAAATATTGAGAGAATTTAGTCTTCTTAAAATATTCTGTTAGTAAGTATCTGTTATCTATCCATTCCATGAACTCATTTTATATGACATATGTCACTTTCTGCAAAGACAATTTTTAATATTCGTTTAGAATGTTTGTATAAGGAGCTCCGAATAAGGAGATAGAAAGAATATGAAAAAAATATTTGTATCTGCAGTACTTTCTCTTTGCATGGCATTACTTGGCGGATGTGGCGCAACAGGGACAAAAGAAACTTCTTCTACAAGTGAAGATAAACCACTTGTTGTACAGTTTGTTCCAACAAATAACGACGGCTCAATGGAAGCGAAGACAAAACCATTTGCTGCGTATTTAGAAGAAAAACTTGGACGTAAAGTTGAGGTAACACTTGCAACTGACTATTCAACAATTGTTGAAGCAATGGCATCCGGTAAGGTTGATTTAGGTATTATGCCACCAGCTGCCTATGTACAGGCAAAGAACCAAGGTGCAGCGAAAGCTCTCTTATCTTCTAAATTGGTAGATTATGATCAAGAAACAGAAATGCCAATTGAAGGTTCATCAACAAACTCATTTAAAGGAGAAGTGATTGTTAGAGCAGATTCAAATATTCAATCTCTCGCTGACTTAAAGGGTAAGAAGATTGCTACACTAAGTCCTAATTCTGCTTCTGGTTATATCTATCCTGTAGCAGAAATGAAGGATGCTGGTATTAATCCAACGACTGATTGCACAATTGTAACAGTTAATGATATTCCATCTGAAATTACAGCAGTTTTAAATGGACAAGTAGATGCTGCATTTGTATTTGAAGGCGCACGTTACGTTTTCCAAAAGAAGTTTGAAGGAACAAATGATCTATTTAAAGATTTGAAAGTTCTATATTTGACAAAGGGTGATATTCCAAATGATGCGATTGCGGTATTACCAACGATGGATGAAAAACTACAACAGCTGATTAAAGAAGTATTCTTAAATATGAATCAAGATGAAGCCGCAAAAGATGCAATGTCATTATGGAATCATACTGGCTATATAGAAGCAGATGAAAAGGCATATGACACAATGTCTAACTATATCGAAAAGGCAGCACAATAAGAAATGATTGAATTAAGAAATGTTTCAAAGATATACAAAAATGGAGTACATGCACTAGATCATGTAAATCTAACGATTCAAGATGCTGAATTTGTTGCGATTATCGGTCTTTCTGGTGCGGGCAAATCAACATTATTGCGCTCTATTAATCGTCTTAATGAGATTACGAATGGTGAAATTTTGATAGATGGTAAATCAATCACCAAAGCCAATAAGAAAGAATTGAAAACGATACGAACACAAATTGGTTTGATATCTCAATCATTTAACTTGGTTAAGCGTAATACAGTACAGAAGAATGTACTATCTGGAAAACTTGGAACCTATAGTACGCTAAAAAGTACGTTAGGATTATTCTCTAATAAAGATTATCAGTTATGTAATGAAGTTTTAGCTAAAGTTGGATTAGAGAATAAACTCCATAGTCGTTGCGATGAATTATCAGGTGGGCAGCAACAAAGAGTATCTATTGCTAGAACACTCTTTCAAGAAGCAACTATCATCCTAGCGGATGAACCTGTAGCTTCCTTGGATCCTGTAACATCGAAGAAGATTCTATCTGATCTAAAGGATATTAACGAACAACTAGGTATCACAGTTATTGTAAATATTCACTCAGTAGAACTAGCTAAGGCATTTGCGACAAAGATTATTGCTTTACAAGATGGTAAGTTGGTATTTGAGGGTACTTCTGAAGAACTTACGGATGAAAAATTAAATTATATTTACAAAGGCATCTCAAATCTTGAAGAGGAAGTTCAAGATGAAGATTAAGGATACAGTTCATTATCAATGGTATAAACATTTAGGGACATTTGCAGTATTGGTAATATGCTTATATGCCTGCATACGTATTACAAATGCGAATCTTTCGGAAGTACTTTCAAATACAAAACAGATGCAATTGTTTCTACAGAAACTACTTCATCCAGATTGGTCGTATCTTCCATCACTTATAACACCGATTATTAAGATGATTCAAATGTCAATATTAAGTACTTTACTAGGTGTACTTTTAGCCATTCCGTTCTCTTTTCTTGCGACAACACTGATTACGAAGAATGCCGTACTAACAGGTTGTATTCGCTTTGTGATGAATATCATTCGTACAATTCCTAATACACTTCTAGCAGCTATCTTAGTATCGATTGTTGGTATTGGGGAAGTTACAGGTGTGATTACCTTGACCATCTTTACCTTTGGCTTAGTATCGCAGCTACTGTATGAATCTATTGAAACGATTGATACACTACCTGTTGAATCCGCTGAGTCTGTGGGAGCTAATAAGTTTAAGATTGCAGTATGGGCGGTTTGGCCACAAATATTACCAGCTGTAATCAGCTATACTTTCTATGCATTAGAAATTAATATACGTTCTTCAACTGTACTAGGCTATGTTGGAGCAGGTGGAATTGGTATTATCTTAAATACTTCGCTAGCGCTATTTAAGTATGATCGTGTATCAATCATTATCCTAATGATTTTGATATTGGTTATTCTAGTAGATACAATCAGTGAATACGCAAGGAGGAAGTGTGTATGATAGGAACTCTTCGAAAGTATTCAACGATATGGATACTACTATGCCTTATATTATTGATTATCCTATCAGGTTATGGCTTAGATTATTCAGCACTGAATAATTTTTCACCCTCCATGGTAATAGATACAGTCAGAGGATTGTTAAAACCTGATTGGTCATATTTCTTCGATGGCAGTGGAGAAGATGTATTCTCACTCATGATTCTTACAATTGCGATAGCTTTCGTAGGAACAGCAATCGGTACTATCTTGGCATTTCCATTGATGTTACTAGCTAGCCATAACCTATGGTCAAGAAATACGCTAGTACCAAAGATCACTAAAATCATCTTGGATGTATTGCGTAGTTTCCCAGAATTAATATATGCAATCATCTTTGTAAAGATGGTAGGTCCTGGTCCATTTGCGGGAGTATTAGCGATTGGTGTTCATCAAATCGGTATGCTAGGGAAACTTTTTACCGAGGAGATGGAAAAAATGAATGAGGATGCGATTGAAGCGATGCATTCAGTAGGTGCCAACCCAGTACAAACTTTCTTCTATGCGCGTCTTCCACAAGTAATGCCAACATATACATCCCTGATTTTAAATCACTTTGAAATTGGTGTAAGGTCTGCCGCAACACTTGGTCTTGTTGGTGCAGGTGGAATTGGTGCACCATTAATCTTTGCAATCCAAGCAAGAAACTGGGATAAAGTAAGCATTATCTTACTGGTAGTTGTTGTGACTGTATTTGTATTAGATATCGCAAATGGATGGCTTAGAAAGAAGCTGAAGTAATGAGAATCTTGCAATTAAGTGATATACATTATCGTACACATTACACAGCCGATGATGCATATGAAAGACTACTTGCTAAACTAGAGAGTCCATTAAAGCACTTGGAGATGTGCTTGCAAGATGCGCTACAACACGGAGAATATGATTGTGTTTGTTTGACGGGTGATATCTGTGATAATGGAAGTGCTGATGATTATCGTACAGTGGAAAGTATTGTTAAGCAATACTTTCCGGAAATCCTAAGCATAGCGATTCCTGGAAATCATGATAATGATAATTATCAGCAAGTATTTGGAACTAAAAGTCATACTATGCATCAAATACAGGACTATACGATTCTTGCATTAAATAATTCTGAGTATGGAAATGCAAATGGGAAATTCACAGAGGAGGATTTCTCTTGGCTTGATAAAAAACTAAATACACCTGAAAAGAAAATCATTTTGATGCATCATCCAGTCAGAAAATATCCAGGGATACCATGTTTACCACAAGCTGGAAAGTTTATTCAGCATATTCAAAATACGAATACAGTATTAGTCATGCAAGGTCATGTACATTGGAGTGAAGACTATACAATCAATGATACATACTATAGCGTAGGTCCAAGTACATCCTTTCAGGGAAAAAATAATACTGAAAATGACAGTGTTACATTCTATGATATGGCTGGGTATAAAATATATGATTTAATTGATAACCATGTTTCAACTACATCATATATGATAAATAAGCCTACAAAAGTATGCAGTTGGAAATTTAAGGAAAATAAGATTCAAGAAATCGATGTCGATATTAACGCGGATACATAATCCTGTTGATGGCGACATCTTTTTTCTTAGACATCGAAAAGAGATGATATAATCAATCCATGAAAACTTTAATTTGGTACTTTAATGGCACAATTTTAGATGATTTACAATTGTGCTTATCGATTGAAAATGAAATGTTAAAAAAGAGGGAAATGGAGAAGTATCCTGTCACAAAACAAGACTATCTCAACACATTCTCGTTTCCGGTAATTAACTACTATTACCATATTGGTTATACCTTTGATACAGAAAGCTATGAGGAAGTATCTCTTGAATTTAATCAAGAATACGACCGTCGTTTCGATGAGTGTTCTTTGATGGATGATTTTATTACTATGGTAGAAAAGGCAATCCAGCTTGGATATTGCAATGTTATTCTGTCCGCATCTCGTCATGATAAACTTGTAGAGCAGTGTAAATTACTAGGAATTGATCAATACTTTGATGAAATTCTAGGGATTGATAATATGCTTGCGGCTTCAAAAGTCGAGATGGCAAAGATTTGGATGGAAAAGAGTCATGCGGAACCATCTGAATGTAAATACATCGGTGATACTGTTCATGATAAAGAAGTTGCGGAAGCACTTGGTATTCATGATTGTGTACTGATTGCAAATGGTCATCAATCATATGAAGTTTTACGCAAGGTAACAGATAACGTTGTATATACATTAAAAGAGGTATTTAACTATAAGAAAATCAAGTAAAATTTGAAAAATATTGAGACTCACAAAAATCCAGAAGAGTCTCAAAAATGATCTTTGAAATCGTGAATAGAGTACAGTTAAAACAACTACATTTGTAGCTTTGACTATGTAGATCATTATTGTAGGTTGATGAATCAATCAGTGAATATGATTTTGATCATAGGGAGAGTTCGAACTAAGAAGTTTGTATATCACACGGAGAAGCTTTCGTGCACAATGACCTTGGGCACATCTGTGAGACTTCCCTTGATTACGTTTTTTAGTATAATAGGCATGGAAGGTCGGAGAATATTTACAGACAGTGAATACGGCTTGATACAGAGCCTTGCGCATATATCTTGAGCCGTGCTTGGATATAGGCATATGTGTAGCGTCATATTTGCCGGACTGGTAGACAAGCGGATCCATTCCTGCAAAGGATATCAAATTTTCCGTGTTATGAAAGTGATTGATATCTCCGATTTCCGCAAGAATTGTCATTCCTGAGATATGAGAAATGCCAGGGATGGAAATGATAGGAGAGTTTAGCTTGTGACTGAATTCTTCTATTTTCTTTTCCAAAATACGAATCTGTTCTTCTCTGGCATTGATGATAGCGATGATAGATGTTACTTCCAAATCAATGGAGCTGCTATCTTCGCCAACAGAATGCTTGGCAAGGTATCTGATTTCTTCTGCAGTCACTTTGCATTGTCTGCCTCTTCCCTCTGTTTTGAGTGCCTTGCGAAGATTACGGATATCTTCAAAGGCGATTGATGAAGCACTAGGGTAAGCTGACAAGAATTTCATATACGCTTTTGAGTAGCGTGTCCATGAAAGTGAATTCACTTCTGGAAATACGATATCTAGCGCTCTCTGTAGTCGATTCATATCTTGATTCTGCTGCTCTTGGAGTTGGTAATAAAGACGAGTGATATCACGAAATTTACCATTTTCAATAGAACGTGGAGAAATGGAACGCCAGAATTTCTTCTCACTTAACATTTCTGCTATTAAAAGCGCATCTTTTCTGTCATTCTTGGCAGATATACCAAGTTCTTTGCGACGTAGGCAGGTAGCCCTTGGATTGATGTATTTGACAGTGAATTTCTTGTCGAGTAGGTAATTTGTGAGATTGATCATATAATGACCGGTATCTTCCATACCGACGGAATGTTTCCTGCGAATAAATTGTTTCGTTTTAGAATAGAGTAGATCAAATCCCTTCCGATCGTTTGTGAGGAAGAAGGGTTTGATGAGAACTTCACCGGTAGAATCATCGAGTACTGGAGCACAGTGCTTGAACTTACCGATATCGATACCAATGTTGATCATGTAAATGACTCCTTTCAAAATTAAGCTGTGATGAATACCAGTACCACCGTTTCAGAAGTATCAAAGAATATGGTGCGAAATGGGAACTCACTTCAATAAAAGAAGGGCTCATCTAACTAATAACAATTTCTATACAACGAAGCGGTCAGATAATACCTCACGTAGTCAAAGCTACAAACATATAAGATTCTAGTACGCATTCACGATCTCAATTCTACACGGTTTCCCAGACCGATACTAATCTGGGCAAGAAAGGAGATGTATACAGATTTTGCTTAGCTGGATGAGCTTAATTTGTATATACCAATCATATGAAGTATTGCCCAGTGAGTAAAAAGTGTGGTGGATGTGCATACATCGATGTCCCATATGAAGAACAATTAAAAATGAAACGTGAAGAGATGCGTAAGATTTTCCGTACCAAAGCAGTTGAACCGGTGCTTGGCATGAAAGATCCGTATCACTATCGTCATAAAATCTATGCAAGCTTTGCAAGAGATAAAAAGACTAACAGGATCTATGCAGGCATGTATGAAGAAAATAGTCATCGTAAAGTGCCAAGTGAGATGTGTTTGATTCAACATACGCTCGCAAATGAGATTCTTACGACAATCTGTAAGTTAGCAGAATCCATG
Source organism: Solobacterium moorei (assembly GCF_036323475.1). Lineage (GTDB taxonomy): Bacteria > Bacillota_I > Bacilli_A > Erysipelotrichales > Erysipelotrichaceae > Bulleidia > Bulleidia moorei. The sequence continues at coordinate 1,686,499 of NZ_AP028934.1, read as the reverse complement.
CGTATTGAAATTTACGATGAAGATAGTGGTAGGGGTATGTTACGTCATGCGTATATTCGTATCTCGAAAGCAACAAATGATGTTTTACTTGATATCGTAATTGGTTCAAAGGGACTACCAAGTTCAAAGAATTTCGTAAACGCACTGGTAAAGAAATTTCCACAGATTAAAACGATTATTCTGAATTTTAATCGTGCTCATACATCGATGATACTTGGAAAAGATGAAAGAGTATTATATGGTCCAGGTTATATCACTGACCGTATTGGTGGCTTAGAGTTCCGCGTTTCATCAAAGTCATTCTATCAAGTTAATCCAGAACAAACGGAAGTGCTCTATCGTAGAGCACTATCACTTGCGAAGATTAAAGATACTGATGTTGTATTGGATGCATGTTGTGGTATTGGAACAATCTCTTTACTAGCGGCTCAATCTGCAAAGCATGTTATTGGAGTTGAAATCAATCCACAAGCTATACGAGATGCTAAAAACAATGCAAAGCACAACAAATTATTAAATACAGAATTCTATTCAGCAGATGCGGCAGAGTTTATTCAACGCATGAATATAAAACCAGATGTAGTAATTCTAGATCCACCAAGATCTGGAATGACACTACCATTCATGCATAAACTAGCACAGCTTTCTCCAGATAGAGTTGTGTATATCTCTTGTAATCCATATACACAGATAACAGATATTGAACCGTTGAAGAAAGCTGGATATAAGATTAAAAAGATTGTACCAGTTGATCTATTCTGTTTTACACCACACGTCGAGACGGTAGCACTTTTGTCCAAACTCGATGTCGATAAGCATATAGATGTTGAAATTAAGCTGGATGAGCTGGATTTGACAAGTGCAGAGAGCAAGGCAACATATGCTCAAATCAAAGAATATGTTTGGAATAAATTTGGATTAAAAGTACCTACACTATATATTGCTCAGATAAAAAAGAAATGCGGAATTAAACTGAGGGAGCATTATAACAAATCGAAAAAAGAGAAACAGGTTATTCCACAATGCACACCGGAAAAAGAGGAAGCCATCATGGATGCTTTAAGGCATTTTAAAATGATTTAAAAGAAATGGAGGGTATTTATGAGATGGATAATAAAAATAATCTTGTTTCCAATTAGCTTGGCATTAAGTATCCTCACAGCATTTCTATCATTTTTACTTGCCATAGGAACAACAATACTGTATTTGCTAATGATTATGTGTGTAGTTGTCGGGGTTGTATCATTGTTTCAAAAAGATTTTTCAATTGGCATAGAAGCATTGATATTAGGATTACTGTTAAGTCCATACGGAATACCGATGGTTGGTGCAACTGTTATAGCTTTTTTGCAAGGTATCAATGAAGCAATAAAATCAATCTAAAAAATTTCATAAAAATGGTTACCAAAGGCGATAGAAGAAAAAACTATCGTCTTTTTCTTTGCAAAATTTAAGGGAGGAGGTGAAGCGATGGACTTTGACTATTTCTATAACAGAGAAGCAGAGCGATTTAACTTTCTGAAAGTGCCTGAAATATTAGTAGACGGAGAAGAATTTAAGGGGCTGTCTGCGGAAGCAATCATCCTATACTCCATGCTTTTGAAACGCACAGGAATGTCATTTAAGAATAACTGGGTGGACAAGGAAGGCAGAGTATTTATCTATTTCACAGTTGAAGAAATTATGAGAAGAAGAAATATCTCAAAGCCTACTGCCATAAAAACATTAGACGAGTTAGACAGCAAAAAAGGAATAGGACTGATTGAAAGAGTAAGGCTTGGACTTGGTAAGCCGAATGTCATTTATGTTAAAGATTTTATGAGCATAATAGCGGTAAAAGAAAATGACTTTCAGAAGTCAAAAAACTTAACTTCAGAAGTAAAAGATTTTAACCTCAGAAGTAAAAAAAATGAACTTCAGGAAGTTCAAAATGTTGACTCTAACTATATAGAGAATAATAAGAGTAAGTATAGTAAGAGAGAATATAGTTTTGGGGAAAACGGACTTGGAACATTTCAAAATGTCTTTTTAAAGGATGAGGATATAGGCGAATTACAAATAAAAATGGCAGGAGAGCTTGATAACTACATTGAAAGACTATCAACCTATCTTCAAAGCACCGGAAAGACATATAAAGACCATAAAGCAACAATCCTTTCTTGGTTTTATAAAGATCAGGGAAGTAAGAAAAAAACCAATATCCCTACATGGGAGGAATATAACAAGGGAGTACATTTATGATTAAAGAATTAGAGAAAGTGATGATAGAAGATGTGGAATACAGCTTCAATCCTGAAAAAGAATACATCAAAGACGGACACGCCTACTGTAAAGTGTGCCATGAAAGAAAAGATGGAAAAGCATTAGAATTTTTCGGAAAGCAGATGATATTTAAGACAGCTTGTAAATGCGATAGAGATAGAGAAGCAAAAGAAAAAGAAAGACAAAAGCAGCTTGAAATCGAGAGATTAAAAAGTATCTGCTTCACATCCATGATTCAATGGGCATATACCTTTGAAAACTATCATGGAAAAGAAAATCAGAGCCTTATTATCGCAAAGAATTTTGTAAAAGATTATGAACTGATGAAAAAAGAAAACATCGGACTTTTGTTTTATGGTTCGGTGGGTAGCGGAAAGACCTATCTTGCCTGCTCTATTGCCAATGCACTGATTGAACAGTATCAGATAAGCGTTAAGATTAGAAACTTTGCACAGATAATCAACGAACTGCAAAAAGGCGGATTTGACCTTGATAAAAACGCATATATCGAATCCCTTGTAAATACTTCCGTTCTTATCTTAGATGATTTAGGAATTGAAAGAGATACAAGCTATGCCAAAGAGCAGGTATATAACATTGTGAATAACAGGTACTTAAAGCATAAGCCGACAATCTTTACTACAAATCTTTCATACAGCCAAATTGAAAACTGTACGGAGAGTGTGGAATACCAAAGAATTTACTCAAGAATTATTGAGATGTGTATTCCTGTGATGGTACTTGGAGAAGATTACAGGAAAGTTATTCAGGAAGAAAAATTAAAGAGGAATAAAGAAAGATTACTGACTGGAGGTGAGAGAACTTGATCAATGAAGAAATCGCAAGAAAAACGCTTAACATGGAAGTGAAAGCTGCTAAAGTAACAGGAAAGCTAATTCTGAACTTATTAAAGAAACTGATGAAAGAGGCTGAAAAACTTGGAGGACTGGAAAAGCTGGTTAATGCTAACGGAAATGAAGTAAAGCTCAAAGATATGGTTAAAAAGGGACAGCTTGAAGAAATTCCGGTAGAAGAAGCAGAGCTGAAGGAACTGAAAAAAGAGCTGAACAGATATGGGGTAAAGTTTTCAGTAATGAAAGATAAGGAAAGCGGTAAATACTCCGTATTCTTTCAGGCAAAAGACATGAAAGTCATGGATAAAGCCTTTAAACACGCTCTTGCAGAATCAGAAAAGAAAACGGAAAGAAAAGAATCTATCCACAAGAATATTGAGAAGTTCAAGGAGATGGCAAAGAACTCTCTTTCTAAAGATAAAGTTAAGAATAAACAAAAGGAGCAGAGCCTATGATAGATAAGATACTAAAAGACATCAAAGGCTTATTTAAGGTGCAAGATAAGGCAAAGTTTCTAAAGCAGAACATTCCCTACCTTGCATTTTTCTATGTTGGCAATATCTTTTCTCATCATGTAAGAGCCTATACTGGTGGCGATGTGATAGACAAAACCTTCCAAGGAATATTAGAGCTTAATACCATGAGCTTTATTCCAAGTATTCATCCTTCTGACATTTTAATGGGCGTGGGAGTGGCAGCTATAATTAAATTTATTGTCTATACCAAAGGCAAAAATGCAAAAAAGTTCAGACAGGGGAAAGAGTATGGATCAGCACGATGGGGAACTAGAAAAGATATAGAGCCTTATGTTGATGAAAAGTTCCAAAATAATATCTTACTTACCCAAACTGAGCGATTAACCATGAATGGCAGACCGGCTAATCCAAAGTATGCGAGAAATAAGAATGTACTTGTTATTGGTGGTTCTGGCTCCGGAAAGACGAGATTTTATGTAAAGCCAAACCTAATGCAAATGCACTCGTCATATTGCGTAACAGATCCAAAAGGAACAATAGTCATTGAGTGTGGGAAGATGCTTGAGGATAATGGCTATGAGATAAAAATCTTAAATACCATCAACTTCAAAAAGAGTATGAAGTACAATCCCTTTGCCTATCTCAGAAGTGAAAAAGACATCCTCAAATTGGTGCAGACAATCATTGCAAACACTAAGGGTGAAGGGGAAAAAGCAGGTGAGGATTTTTGGGTCAAAGCCGAAAAGCTCTACTATACGGCTTTGATAGGTTATATTTTTTATGAAGCTCCAAGAGAAGAAAAGAACTTTGCGACACTACTGGATATGATAGATGCTTCAGAAGTCAGGGAAGATGATGAAACATATATGAATCCCATTGATAGACTATTTGAAGCATTGGAAAAGAAAGAGCCTACGCACTTTGCGGTAAAGCAATATAAGAAATACAAACTTGCTGCTGGAGTAATAGAATTAAGGAGAACACTTAATCACTGTTTTAGTGAAATATGTACTTCTTAATTCTTTTTTATTTGAGAAATTAAGGGAAAGGGGGTAAAAATGAGGAATTTTGAAAAGATAACAGCACTCTATGAGAGATTAAGTCGTGATGACGAACTTCAAGGAGAAAGTAACTCAATCGTCAATCAAAAGAAAATCCTTGAAGAATATGCAAGTAAGAATAATTTATCCAACATCATACATTTTACAGATGACGGAATAAGCGGAACACAGTTTGATAGACCGGGATTTATGGCAATGATGAACGGAGTAAACAGTGGAAATATCGGTTGTATCATCGTAAAAGATATGAGTAGACTCGGCAGAGATTATCTAAAAGTCGGTCAATGTATGGAGATATTAAGACAAAAGGGCGTAAGACTAATTGCTATCAACGACAATGTAGACAGTTTTTACAGAGAAGATGATTTTACCCCTTTTAGAAATATTATGAATGAATGGTATGCAAGAGATACATCAAGAAAAATACAATCGACGTTCAAATCAAAAGGAGAAAGTGGAAAGCATACGGCAAGTTCTCCACCTTATGGCTATATCAAAGATGAAAAAGACAAAGATAAGTGGATTGTAGATGAAAAAGCAGCAGAGATAGTAAGGCGAATATTTAACCTGACCATGCAAGGCAATGGTCCGTATCGAATAGCAAAGATATTGGAAGCAGAAAAAATAGATATACCAGCTTATCATCAACAAAAATTAGGCTACGGACTACATCAAAGCAAAAACTTTGAACATCCCTATCGTTGGTGTAGTTCAACCATAGCAAGCATTCTAAAGAAACAGGAATACTTAGGACATACAGTCAATTTCAAAACAAGAAAGCACTTCAAGGACAAGAAAAGCAAATATGTATCCGAGGATAACTGGCTTATTTTTGAAAATACACACGAGCCAATTATAGACCAAGAAACCTTTGACAATGTGCAAAGGATAAGGGGAAATGTAAAAAGGTATCCTGACGGTTGGGGCGAATATCACCCACTAACAGGACTGATGTATTGTGCAGATTGTGGGAGCAAGATGTATGTTCATAGAACAAGCAATTATAAGAATATTCCCTATTACACTTGCAGTGCCTATACCAAAACACCTTGTGGGACACTTTGTCAATCAGCACACAGAATAAAAGCGGAAGTAGTCTTAAATCTAATACAAGACACACTAAAAGATATTAAAAAATATCTTGATGAAGATAACGAAGCCTTTATCCGTTCCATTCAAAATGAAATGGAAGAAAAGGAAAAAATAGAGATAGAAAAGAAAAAGATAAGATTAACGGAAAGCCAAAACAGACTTCAGGAACTCGAACGACTTATGTGCAGAATTTATGAAGATATGATTTTAAATAAGATACCGAATAATCGCTATGAAATTTTAAATAACCAATATGAAACTGAGCAACTCACGTTAAGTAAAGAGATTAAAGACTTAGAGCTTGCAATATCAAGATATGAAAAAGAAACAGACAGAGCTAAGAAATTTATATCTCTTATCAGTCGTTATGAAAACTTTGATGAACTTACAACTACAATGATAAATGAGTTTGTAGAAAAGATTATCGTACATGAAAGAGATAGAAAAGGAAGTCAGACATCAAAGCAAAAGATAGAAATTTACTTTAATTTCATAGGAAATTATGAACTGCCACAGGCGGAGTTAAGCGAGGAAGAAAAACAAAAACTTGAGGAAGAAGAAAGAAAAATCAAGGAAAGAAAAGACAAGCTACATCAAAATTACCTGAAGCGTAAAGCGAGTGGAAAACAGAAAGAGTATGAAGATAAATATAAGGCAAGAAGGGAGCAGAAGAAACAGGAGAAATTAAAGGTTCTAAAAAGAGTGGGTATACCAATTACTGAATATATGTGTACCCATAAAACAGATTTCAAATAATTTAATTGAAAATAATTCGAATATTTTCGAAATAGAGTTGACATACATTCTGTAAAATAGTATAATCTATTTAGAAATATATCGAAATAGAATTTTGAAGTTTAAAATAGATTAGACGAGGTAATTTGAGTGGGATTTCCGAATACATTTAAAGCATTGGCAGATCCTGTAAGGCGTGATATTTTACTTTCCTTAAAGCAAAAATCACTTACAGCAGGAGAAATTGCTGAAAAATATGATTTATCTAATTCAACCATTTCTTATCATTTATCCTTGCTAAAAAAAGCAGAATTAGTAACGGAGAGGAAGTATAAGAATTTTATATACTATGACATAAATATATCCGTATTTGAGGAAATGATAATTTGGTTATCACAGTTTCAAGGAGTGGAAAATGAAGAATAAAAAATGGTATGTGGTAATAATACTACTTAGTTTTTCAGCAAGTATATACTCATTAACTAACGGAAATAGAGAAATTAGTTTCTATAAGTTGTATATACTACCAATGATAATTTCGGTATTTAGCATAGGCTTAGATATAATTGGTGGGATGCTGGCGAAAAGAGATAGATTGCCACATAAATTAGTATTGCCTATTGCAATGAGTGTTCCTGCGTTATTTTCTATATCACAATATGGAAAGTATGTTTTTAATCAAGCGAATGAAAACTATACTCAGAAAATAATACATGTTTTAGTAGCTTTAACCATTATTACAGTTGGGAATTATTTGCCAAAAACAAAACCAAGTAGATTTGTAGGACTGAAATTTTTCTGGTTATTAGATAGACCGGTACTATGGTTTAAAGTGCATAGGTTGGCGGGATATTTATGGATTATATGTGGCATTTTGATACTATCCGTTGGTCTTTCAAATAAATGGTTTTGGATGATTAGTTATGCAATGCTGCTATATGTCATTCCATTGATATATTCCATTGTGTTATTAAAAAAAGAAAAGGAGGAGAAAAATGAAATCATCAAAGATTAAGCACCTAATTATTAGTAGTATTTTATGCTTAGCTACAGTTGGCATTTTCTTGGTATTTGGTAAGAATTTACCAGATATAGTACCAGTACATTGGGATTCATCTGGAAATGTTAATGGTACTATCGCCAAAACCTACTTAACTTACGGAGCGCCATTTGCATATTTGCTTATTAACTTTATTGCATTTGCAAAGTTTCAAGGAAGTGAAAAAGCAACATGGAAATACTATCTTGTACCATTAAGTGTAATAGCAATTAGTTTCTTGGTAATATTTTTAGCTTTGAGATAAGAACATAGTGCAGAGTAAAATAGCTCCAGACAGATTATTCTGCTGGGGCTATTTTTAGGAGGAATTATGCTGAAAATAAATAATTTTTCGAAAACCTATAGTAATGGTCATGTTGCAATTGCTAACTTAAATTTAACGGTAGAAGCAGGTGATATATATGCGTTTATTGGTTCTAATGGTTCAGGTAAGACATCAACTATAAAGGCTATCGTGGGAATACATGATTTTGATGGTGAAATCATTGTTAATGGTAAAAAAGTAAGCAGAAAAAATGAAACTTATAAAAAAGATATTGCTTATATACCGGATAATCCTGATGTATATGAAAATTTGACAGGCTTTCAATATGTCAATTTTGTATCTGATTTATACGAAGTCGCAAAAAATGTAAGAGAGGAAAAGTTAGATTATTTCTCAAACTTGTTTGAAATGAAATCCTTTCTAAACAATACAATTTCATCCTATTCACATGGTATGAAACAAAAAATTGTGATTATCTCAGCATTGATTCATTCCCCTAAGTTATTAGTAATGGATGAGCCTTTCGTGGGATTAGATCCCAAATCATCATATTTGCTAAAAGAAGAAATGAGAAAGTTAGCGAGAAATGGTGGAGCAATTTTCTTTTCAACACATGTTTTAGAAGTTGCAGAAAAGCTTTGTAATAAAATTGCCATGATAGATAATGGACATTTGATTTTTGAGGGTAAAACAACAGAAATATTAAAAAACTCTGATGGATTAGAGCAATATTTTATGGAGATGATTAAAAAATGAAAAATACTGTCATACTTGTAAAAAATCAAGTGATCAATCTCCTTAATATCGGTAATGGAGAGAAAAACAAAAAAGAAACATTGATATATACTTCATTGAGTCTATTTTCTGTATTTATGTTGGTTTGCTTGTACAATTTCTTTTCAATAAAATCAATTATAGAAATTGGGTTATATAAGTATGCTGTATCGTATGGAGTTTCCATATCGTTTTTCTTTGTGGTTTTAGCAACGATTTTTAGAAGTAATTCTATTTTCTTTTATAACAAAGATTTTGAAATGCTTAGTTCTTTTCCGGTAAAAAAATCTGAAATCATTGCAAGTAAGTTTTTTCTATTATATTTAATAGACTTAATTATATGTGAAAGCGTATTGCTGCCAGATGTAATTTTATTATTATTAAAACAATACATTTCAATTGAACTATTTTTGATTTTTTTAGTAGCAAGCATAATTATCCCTATTATTCCTATGTGTGTGGCTTCTGGCTTGGCGATTTTAATTGAGATGTTAGGTAGTTTATGTAAAAGAAAAAATATTGTGAACATCACATTATCATTTTTGCTTTTCATGGGATATTTTATAGTTATATCAATAAATCGTGGGGCGAAATATTTAGCGTTAGAAAAAATTATTGAGAATAAACTTATAAAAATATTTCCCTTTGCAAAGCTATTATATATCGGAGAAAGTTTACAAATTAGACTTGTTATTTTCTTGTTGATTTCAGTTGCGATATTTAGCTTGTATTTCACTTTCTCAATGAAAAATTATGATAAAATACATCTATTTCTAAATAGAAGTTTTCAAGGGAAAAGAGAGAGTAACTTAATTATTAAGACAAAAACACCATTTAGAGCGTTGTTTGAAAAAGAATTGAGGAGGTATTTAGGCTCAAGTAGTTATGTGATAAATACTTCTTTGGGCATTATGATTTTGTGTTTTGTATCATGTGGATGTATTATATTTGGAATTTCTAATATAGAAAATCTGTTAGGAATAAGCTCATTGGAATCAATACTTACTCAATATGGTTCATTGTTTATTGCTTCATTTTTAATAATGTCTTGCACTACATCATCGTCCATATCATTGGAAGGCAATAACCTATGGATATTACAATCATCACCAGTGTCTACAAGAAAAATCATAAATAGTAAAATAGCGGTTAATGTTTTAATACACTTTGTTGGATATGTACTTGCAGTAATGATGATTCTTTTGAAAACTAAATTGAATTTGCTTCAAATGAGTTTTGTATTGATTGTTCCGATATGTTATTCATTATTTATTTCTGTTGTAGGTCTTTATCTAAACATGCGATACATGAAACTTAAATGGAATGATGAGATAAGTGTAGTTAAGCATAGTACAGCAGCCATACTAACAAATTTTATTGCAATCTTGATGATTGCAACACCTGTTACTATGATGATTTTTTTAGAGTTGTCATATCAAACGATTATGTTCATATTATGCAGCTTAATGTTGATTATTTGTTGGAAATTGTATAGAGATAGCTTATCTGTAAAGTTTTGCAATTGATGTAAAGAAAATACCTATGAAGTAAAAATAAAATTAAATATAGAGATAAATGAATGAAAATTTATGAGAGGATGAGATTTTTGAAAAATTTAACTTTTAATAGGCAAATAACAATTGGAATTATTTGTATGTTTTTAGGGTTTATTATAAGCAGTGTTACAGATGTTAAATGGTTTTCTAATATTGGAGCATGTCTTTTTGGATTGTTTTTTGTTTTAAATCCAGTAGAACCTGAAAACTATAAAGGATATTCTAATTTAAAAATTTGGATTAGAATGACCGGGATATTAATAATGGTGTTAGGTGCTATTACTCATTTTAATTGGTAGTTAACTATCAGTTTGTTTAACTAATAATTAAATAATGGCTAACGAGAAAAGCAGTAGATCAAAAAGGTTTACTGTTTTTTCTTTGCTCAAAATTAGAAAGAGAGGAAAATAGAAAATGAAAAAAGAAAAAACATTACAAGAAGTACAAATAGAAATTGCAGAGCTTGAGGAAGAAAAAGAAAGCTATGAAATTCAGTTACGACAACTAAAGAATAGAGAAAAAATGTTAGTCAAGTTAGCAAATAAAAAAGAGAGAACAAGAAGAAATCATAGGCTTATTCAAAGAGGCTTGATAGTAGAAAAGGTAATTAAAAATCCTCTTATGTTTACCAATGAGGATATAGAAAAGCTGTTAAACATCTCTACTCACACAGAAGAATACAGACAAGCCTATGAAGAAATGATAAATGGAAAAGATATGGAAGATGAAACAGATATTGAGGGAACAGCATAAAAAAACTTTAGTTTTTTCAGAAGCTCCCTGCAAGGGCAAAAAGCTTCGCAGAACGCAAAGCACTCTTTAGGGTGTATAATTGCGCCCTTAGTAAACTAAGGGATTTTAGCAAGTCTTTAAACACACAAAACTTAATAAAAATATACGGATAAAGCAGATAGGAAAAGATACAAAAAATAACCTGTCTGTTTTTTTCTTTATATGAAAAATAAACAAAAAATGAAAGGAGCTTATACCGATGGCAGAAACATTTCACTTTAATATTTCCATGATAAGCAGAGGTAAGAGTAAATCAGCAGTTGCAAGTGCAGCATATATCTCTTGTGAGAAAATCAAAAATGAATGGGACGGAGAAGTTCATGACTATCATAATAAAAAAGGACTTTTACATTCAGAAATCTTCTTGCCGGAGAATGTTCCCATAGCATTAAAAGATAGAACTACTTTATGGAATAGCGTTGAACTAAATGAGAAAGCAAGTAACGCACAGCTTGCAAGAAACTTCATTATCGCCTTACCAAAAGAATTATCCTTTGAAGAAAATAAGAAACTCATTACCGACTTCATACAAGAAAATTTTGTATCAAAAGGAATGATAGCAGACCTTGCAATCCATGATGAAAGTGATGAAGAAAATAATAATATCCATGCACATATTATGACTACCCTCAGACCAATCAATGAAAAAGGAGAGTGGCAGGCAAAAAGCAAAAAAGAATATGTAATTGATGAAAATGGAGAAAAGATAAAACTAAAAAGCGGGAACTACAAAACAAGAAAAGTAGAGCTGACAGACTGGAACAATAAAGGAAACGCAGAGAAATGGAGAGAGAATTTTGCAAGACTTTGTAATCAGTATTTAGAAAAAAATCATCAAGAAAAGAGAGTGGATCATCGTTCCTACAAAAGGCAAGGGATAGAAGAAATCCCAACCATTCACATGGGAGCAAGTGCCAGTGCCTTAGAGAAAAAAGGAATCGAAACCGACAAAGGAAACATCAACAGAGAAATAAAAAAACATAACTCTTTAGTAAAAGCTATCAAGAACAAGATAAAAGAAATCACTTCTTGGATAGACTCTTTACTTGGAAATCTGCAAGCAAAATACGATGGGTATAAACAGACCAAGAAAGATGAACTGGAGAACAAAGCAGAACTCTTTAACCTTTATGAATATATTTCTATCTACAACGAAATACAGGGAGAAAAAACAAAAAATCTATCCTACTATGGACAGATAAAAAAGGGAAATGCAGACCTAAAGAGATTTGTAAAAGCAATCTACTATCTAAAAGATAATCATCTTCAAACCATAGCAGACCTACAAGAAAAAGTCATTGAACTGGCAAAGCAAAGTAAAAAGATAAGTGGTGATATTCAGAGTAAAACACAAAGAATTAAAGACCTAAATCAGTGTGTACGCTGCATAGATTCTATAAAAGAAAACAAAGAAGTCTATCAGGAATACAAAAGCAAAACCATATTCAAAGACAGTTTTTACAATTCTCATAAAAAGGAAATAGACAGATACCTAAGAGCAAGAAAGACCATAGAAAAGTTTACCGGGACATCAGCCATAAAGTCGAGTGTTTGGCAAAAAGAAATATTAATCCTTGAAAAAGAGATACAAAATTTAACCGAAGATAAAGCTAAAGTACAAGATGAATTTAAGCAGATAGACCATATCAAATATGCAGTAAAGATTGTCAATGACGAGTATGGAATAGACCTAATCATAGAAATAGACAAGGCAATTAAGAGAGGAGATAAACCAAGTGTTATTGCACAACTGAAAAAATTTCAGGAGCAAGAGGAAAGAAAGGGGCAGTACAAACAAAAAGCAAAAGAAAAGGCTAAAGAAAATTATAAAAATAAAGGGGAGGAAAGATAAAAATGGCAGACAACAGAAGATACTATTGGTTAAAATTGAAAGAAGATTTTTTTACAGATAAGAGAATCAAAAGGCTAAGAAAAATATCAGGAGGAGATACCTATACAATCATTTATCTTAAATTGCTTTTACTTAGCTTAAAAGATAGTGGGAAGCTGTATTATGATGGAGTAGAAACAGACTTTATCAAAGAGCTTGCCTTAACGATTGATGAAACGGAAGATGATGTAATGGTTATAGTGAACTATCTTATGGCACAAGGATTGATGGAGATAATCACAGAAAATGACGAGTATTTTTTAACAGAAATCCCAAGTCTTATAGGTTCAGAAACAGCGTCTACAAGGCGTTCGAGAAAATCGAGAGGACAAAAAGCGTTGCAATGCAACACTAATGCAACACATTGCAACCTTTTGCAACAAAATTGCAACGGAGATATAGAGAAAGAAATAGATATAGAGTTAGAAAAAGAGGGGGAGATAGAAAAAATATCCCCCGTTTTTTACGGAGAATATAAAAATGTTTCCTTAACAGATGAAGAATATGGAAAGTTAAAGGATAAAATGCAAGGTCATAGGGAGAAAATGATAGAAAAGCTTTCGACTTATATGCAAAGCACAGGAAGAAACTACAAAGACCATTATGCGACCTTAATTCATTGGTATGAACAAGATAAAGGGAAATTAAAGGAGTGTAGTAAATCAACAGTATATACCCTTGAAGATTATGACAATGGAGAACATTTATAATCTCATATAAGACGGTGGAGAGGCTTTTTTAGAGCGTTAATGGCAAAAGAGGTATCAGAATATAGCTAAGTGTGAAAACATCATGTGAGGGCTTAAAATTGCAGTATGGAAAAATCATCGTATTTATGATAAAATGACAGTGATATGATAATAAACTCAGTTATAAAGAGAGGATATATAAATGCGAATTCAATTTACAGTAAACGATGAAGAACTGAAAATTTTAACTAAAAAAGCAATAGAGGGAGGTTTCCCAAGCGTTACTGAATATTGTAAGTGTAGCAGTTTACAAAAAAATACAAGCTATGCTGACTTATATACTACCTTATTAAACAAAATTAGCTCTTTACCGAAGGGCAAAGAATTTGTTTTGAGAGAGTTAATCGCAACACCTCCGGCATTGATTGGCAGATGGTTTTACGAAAATGTAAATAAGAGACTTGTAAAAAATGTGGAACACATCGGAAAAGCTGAAGGTGGAGTAGAAAAATACAAAAAAATATAAGACTTATTCAAATAGCTACGCACTGCATAGCAAATTGGAAAAGGATATTTAGATAATGTTGGAGGTGCATTCATGGCAGAAGAAAACAGAGAGATCGTTATTGTGGATAATAAAACTATACAAGAAAAAATATATTTTATTCGTGGGCAAAAAGTAATGCTTGATTCAGATTTAGCCGAAATATATGGGTATGAAACTAAAAACTTTAATAGACAGGTGAAAAACAACGCAGAAAAATTTGAAGGTGAAGACTTCATGTTCCAATTAACGGACGAAGAAATGGTAGAACTTTCAAGGTGCAAAAATTTCACCTTGAACAGAGGGACTGGTAGAGGAAGTAATATTAAATACAATCCTTATGCCTTTACAGAACAAGGAATCTATATGCTTATGACTGTACTAAGAGGTGAACTTGCTGTTAGGCAAAGTAGAGCTTTAGTTAGAACATTTAAGCAAATGAAAGATTTTATCATAGAAAACCAAGATTTTATCGGTTCAAAAGAATTAGTTCAAATAGCAGTACAGACAAATCAAAACACAAAGGATATAGCTGAAATAAAGTCGCAAATGGCTACAAAAGAAGATTTGAAAAAGGTTATGGATAATTTTATAGATCCGGACACATACAAGCATTTCCTTTTAATGAACGGAGATAAGATTGAAGCAGATGTTGCCTATACCAAAATATATAAGTCTGCAAAGAAAAGTATTTATGTGATAGACAACTATATAGGCTTGAAAACCTTAGAATTATTAAGGGCTGCAAAAGACAATGTTGAAATTATAGTCTTTAGCGACAATGTGAAAAACAAGGATATGCTGACAAAAAATATCCTAAACGATTTTAGAAAAGATTACCCTAATATCAATCTTAAGATGAAAGTCGCAGGGAAAAAATATCACGATAGGTATATTGCTATTGACTATGGAACAGAAAATGAAGCCTTTTATCTTTGCGGAGCATCATCAAAAGATGCAGGAAATAAAATATCAAGTATTACAAAGATAGAGGAATCTTCCAAGGATATGTATCATACGATGTTTGGCGGAATGCTGAACAATAAGGATTTGAAAATTTAATATGTAAATGGTAAAGCGTTATTAAATGAATAGCTATAAGACTTGTGAAAGGCGGTAGAAATAAAACTCTATCGTCTTTTTTTATTGCAACTAATAGGAGGAAAATAATATGCACGAAAATAAAAATGAACATAATACAGGAACAAAGACTATAAAGAAGATTGGAAAAGTAACTTATGAGGTTATTGTCCATTTTAATGAAAATGCGACTGAAACTATGCAAGATAAATTGAAAAGGATAATGCTTAGAGAAATGGAGCGAGAAAAAGATAAAAAACCTCATAAAAATGATTAGAAAGTCCTTGACAACTTGTTACAGGAAAAACAGCAAAGTCTATTCTTATTTCATGTGGGGCAAGACTTGCTCCTTTTGATATTCAGGAACTTAGGGACTTGATGAAAGAAGATGAACTTGAGCTTGATACTCTTGGAGATAGAAAGACAGCACTTTTTGTTATTATCTCCGATACAGATGATACTTTTAACTTTGTGGTGTCTATCATGTACTCACAGTTATTTAATCTACTTTGTGATAAGGCAGATGATGAGTATGGAGGAAGATTACCTGTTCATGTAAGGTGCTTGCTTGACGAGTTTGCAAATATAGGCTTAATTCCAAAGTTTGAGAAATTGATTGCGACAATCCGTTCAAGAGAAATTTCAGCAAGTATAATTCTTCAGGCACAATCTCAGCTAAAGGCAATCTACAAGGACAATGCAGATACGATTGTAGGTAACTGTGATAGCACGCTATTCTTGGGTGGAAAGGAGAAAACAACACTTAAAGAGCTATCAGAAACGCTTGGAAAGGAAACAATAGATCTATATAACACTTCTGAAACACGCTCCAATGCTAATAGTTATGGACTCAATTATCAAAAGACAGGAAAGGAGCTGATGAGCCAAGACGAAATAACGGTTATGGATGGAAGTAAATGTATTTTTCAGCTTCGAGGTGTAAGACCGTTTTTATCAGATAAATTTGATATTACAAAGCATAAGAATTACAAGTTACTTGAAGATTTTAATAAGAAAAATGCCTTTGATATTGAGGAATATATCAAGAGAAAAGGGAAAGCAAAATTAAATAGAGAAACGGTTATTACAAGAGTGCAGTAAGTCTAAAGAACATAGATTTGCTGCTTTTTATTACTCAAAATCAGGAGGAAAGATGGTAAGGATAAGAAGTCCCACTAAGGAAAACTAAATAGCAAGAGTATCAGCGATTGGAAAAGAAAAAACTCCAGTCGCTTTTTTTTGAAAAGAAAAGGAGAAATTTTTAATGAAGCAAGAAATGATTAACATCAATGCCAACTTATTGGCAGAACCAACTTTTTCAAGTTTTGACAAAGAGGGAGAAACGGTTGAAGTTGTAAACTTTACGCTTGTAAAAAAGTATGGGAAAGGCAAGGAATATATCAATTGTGCAGCCTATGGTGAAAAGTCAGAAACAGCAAAAGCCTTTGAAAAAGGCGATTTGATCCATATCTTTGGATACTTTAAGAAGCGTGAAAAAGATGGAAAGACTTACAAAAACTTTGTTGTGAAGTCATACAACAAGATTGAAAAGAAAGAAGAACACGAGGAGGAATAAATTATGGAATTTTTTACACAGGCAGTAAATGTATTAAAGATTTTAGTTATGGCAGTAGGTGCAGGACTTGGAGCATGGGGCGTTATTAACCTGATGGAAGGTTATGGTAATGACAATCCGGGTGCAAATGCTCATGTGCGGTAAGGAAGCAAGCAACCGAAAACAAGAGATAGACCGCCAGCACTACACTATTCCGAACCAAAGACCAAAAGATAAGCATTGTGGGAAAATCTAAACTTTTGGATTTTCCTACAATGCCGACTACGGCGGAATCCTTCCCACTCCTTATATCTTTATTTCCGTATACATTGAATTTGTATTTAGTAAATGCTATAATGTCCCTATTCAAATTATAAATGTGTTGAATTAGTTACATGTACATATTTTTTGTGCCGCATAAATACCCTGTTGAGGTTGTCGTTCTTTGTCCAGATGTGGAAACAATAAAAGGAAGGGAACGATACAGGGAGAAAACAGGCTATTCCGGCTTTACGGTTGAAACCTTATACGATACATTTATGCAGACAACACCACGGATCGGCTTTTGGCTGGACAATTCCAACCAAACACCACAGCAGACAGCAGAAACCATTCTGAACGCCAGAAAGTCGGTATGATTGTTACATATAAGGGGAAGAAAAATTTCTTTTAGGTACTTTCTTTCCTAAAACTAATGTGATATAATAGCATCATTCCAAAAAAGGAGTAAAAAATATGCGGCAAGGTATTCTTAAATAAAACTATAATCAAATAGTGGGAACAAAGGATTATGATAGTCCCTTTTGTGGGGGCTTGGTTTTTTGTACCCAATTTAAGAATACTTTTGCCTTATCAATTTTGACATATCCGAAAAACAGCAATCACAAACAGGTGTATGCTGTATATGTGTATGTCCGCAAATTATAATCCCCAGTGGTAAAAGTATTTTACTGCTGGGGATTTTTATGCCCTTTTGGGGCTGTAAAAGGAGGACAATCACATGAAAATAATCAATATTGGAATTCTCGCCCATGTAGACGCAGGAAAAACAACATTGACGGAAAGCCTGCTGTACACCAGTGGAGCGATTGCGGAACAAGGAAACGTGGATAAAGGAACTACAAGAACAGACACTATGATTTTGGAACGGCAGCGCGGAATTACCATTCAGACAGCGGTTACTTCTTTTTGCTGGAATGATTATAAAATCAATATCGTGGACACTCCCGGTCATATGGATTTTTTAACCGAAGCATACCGCTCTTTATCTGTCCTTGACGGAGCTGTTTTAGTCATTTCGGCAAAAGACGGCGTACAGGCACAAACCCGTATATTATTCCATGCGCTTCAGAAAATGGACATTCCGACAATTATCTTTATAAATAAGATAGACCAAAATGGGATCGACCTGCGGCGTGTTTACCAAAGCATTAAAGATAAACTTACCAGTGATATGATTGTCATGCAGGAGGTTTCCCTGTCGCCAAAGATAACCATGACCGATATTTCTGATTTGGACAAATGGGATATGATTATTTCCGGAAGCGATGAACTATTAGAACGATATGTTGCAGAGGATTCTTTGGATATACAGGAATTACAATATGAAAAGTGCAAAAGAACCAGATGCTGCTCTTTGTTTCCTGTTTATCATGGGAGTGCAAAAGACAATTTAGGAACAGAAAAACTGATTGAAGCGATTACAGAAACTTTCATTACAGAAACAGACGATATTCAGTCTGAATTATGTGGATATGTTTTTAAGGTTGAGTATACAGAGCGGAAAAAACGGCTTTCTTATTTACGCCTGTATCATGGGACGCTCCATTTACGGGATACCCTGCTGCTGTCAAAAAAGGAAAAAATAAAGATTACAGAAATGTGTATTCCGTCAAATGGTGAAATCGTCCCGGTTGACCATGCCTGTCCGGGAGAAATTGTTATTTTAGCTGATGATACTTTGAAACTGAACGACATTCTGGGAAATGAAAAACTCCTGCCTCACAAAACACGGATTGATAATCCCATGCCATTACTTCGGACAACGGTAGAGCCGCAAAAGCCGGAGCAAAGGGAAGCCCTGTTAAATGCCCTCACAGAGATTGCTGATACAGACCCTCTTTTGCATTTTGACATTGATACTGTTACACATGAGATTATATTATCTTTTTTGGGAAAAGTACAGTTAGAAGTTATTTGTTCGCTATTAGAAGAAAAATATCATGTGGGCGTGGCTATGAAAGAGCCTTCGGTTATTTATCTGGAAAGACCGCAAAAAAAAGCGAGCTACACGATTCATATTGAAGTGCCGCCGAATCCGTTTTGGGCATCTATTGGTTTGACTGTAACACCGCTTCCTGTTGGAAGCGGAACACAATATAAAAGCGAGGTATCTCTCGGCTATTTAAACCAAAGTTTTCAAAATGCCGTCATGGAGGGTGTGCGTTATGGAATGGAGCAGGGCTTATATGGCTGGGGAGTGACAGACTGCCAAATTTGTTTTGATTATGGAGTTTATTACAGCCCGGTCAGCACCCCCGCTGATTTTCGTTTTCTTGCGCCTGTCGTGTTGGAGCAGGCATTGAAAAAAGCAGGAACACAACTGTTGGAACCATACCTTTCCTTTACCCTTTTTGCACCGCAGGAATATCTTTCACGGGCTTATAATGACGCACCAAAGTATTGCGCAATCATTGAATCAACCAGACTTGAAAAAGATGAAGTTATTTTTAAGGGGGAAATCCCTGCCCGTTGTATTGGTGAATATAGAAATGATTTGAATTTTTATACAAATGGAAGAAGTGTCTGCATTACAGAATTAAAAGGGTATCAGGAAACTTCCGGCGAGCCTGTGTTTCAGCCACGCCGCCCGAACAGCCGTTTAGACAAGATCCGGCATATGTTTCAGAAGATAATGTAACATCTTGCGCAATGCAAACGTTCATTGCTGGCTATTGCGAAATATCATTGATAAAATCAGCATCAGAGAGGAGGAACCATTTTGAACCAGAAACAGACGGATATTACAACAGGAAAGCAAATACGTCATCTGCGAACACAATCGGGAATGACACAGGAAGAACTGGCTGGGAAATTGAATGTTACCCGGCAGGCGCTATCGAATTGGGAGAGAGATGTTAATGAACCCGATTTAAATACGTTGAAAAAAATTTGTTTTCTTTTTGGAGTCCACATGGACGATTTTGCGAAGGAGGTAATAACAAAAATGGAAACATGTGAAAAAAAGAGAAACGACAATTTAATAAGTATGATATGGCAATTGGACTTTTTTATGGTGTCGGGATATTTCTTGGCATTGGTATTTTCTTTGTTGGCGGTTTTATGACAATGTCGGGTGCAGGGTGGGGAGCATCACTATTTGGCGGTGGCTGTTTTTCTCTTGTATTTGGCTTGATATGCCATGCAGTTATTACATTGAGAAGAAATGACAAATGATGACATATCCTGCTTTCTAGTCTTTTCGGTCATATCGCGTAAAAAAGCCGCTGCTTTTGGCTTTCCAATAGCGGCGGCAAAGGGAAATATCCTTTGAATACCTTACAGAAGAAAAGTTTTGCAGCATTATAAAAATAAAAGCCTATACCATTTTGGAAAGAAAAGATACATAATAGTCAAGACGGCAACAATCAGAAGTTATGGAGGGTAACAATGGAATATAGTAAGGAAGATTTAATGGAAGCAAAAAGGCAAATTTTGGGAGTGGGAGAGAACATGGGAACAGAGGAAAGCAAAAAGATCTGGGAGAAAAACGCACAATTTTGGGATGATGCAATGGGTGACGAATCCAATGAATTTCACAGAGAGGTAGTACGTCCCAAAGTAACGGAACTTCTCTCTCCTGATCCTTCGGATTACATTTTGGATATTGCGTGCGGCAATGGAAATTATTCTTCGTATCTTGCACAGAGAGGCGCTTCGGTCGTCGCTTTTGATTACAGCAAAAAAATGATAGAATTGGCTAAAAGACGGCGATCACAATATGCAAAACAAATTGAGTTTTGCGTAGCGGATGCGACCAATAGAGAAAGCTTATTAGGATTAAAAAGAAATCGAGCCTTTACGAAAGCAGTTTCTAATATGGCAATTATGGATATTACGGATATTGAACCGCTTTTTATGGCTGTTTATGAACTATTGGAGGAAAACGGGATTTTTGTCTTTGCAACGCAGCACCCTTGTTTTATCACATTGACTGAAAAATATATGACACCGCACAGTTACTATGATATAGCGATCGAAGGGCAGCCGGAGGAGCAGATTTATTATCATCGTTCCATACAAGATATTTTTAACCTTTGTTTCAGAGCTGGATTTGTCATTGATGGATTTTATGAAGAATGTTTCAAAAACAATAAAGAAATTCCTATGGTAATGATAGTAAGGCTTAAAAAGGTAAAACGTGATAGCTTAAAATAAATTCAAGTTTGCCGGATAAATAGCAAACCCGGCCGAGCCAGTCAACGGTCAAGATGAACGGGCTTCGCCCGCCGTTGACAGCCCCGCCCGGTTTTGCAGTTAGGCAGTCAAGGAGCGACAGCCTAAAGTGCTGCCGCCCCTTACTATCATAAAAAGCAACTACTAACCAGCCACAGCCCTTTTGGGAGGAAAGGGGGATTTTCCATGACCTGTACAGAAGAATATCGGGAACATATCGAGTACACTTTCCATGCCTTTTGCAAAGTCGTTATCCGAAATGCAACGATCAACGCAGCGAGGACACGGAGCAGGAAGCACAAAAGAGAAATATCCCTTGAATACCTCACAGACGAAAAGCACTACCCTTTAGGCACGACAGATGAATATTTCCAAGCCCCGGAGCCGGACGAGGAATACATACTTACCCTTTGCGGCGATACGGTCATTTTCAGCAGCGGTTTACTTGCGGAAGCCCTGTCACGGCTGGACGAACGGGAGCGGGAAATGATTTACCTGTCCTTTTTCAAGCGTATTCCACAGCACGAAATTGGCAGACAGTACGGGCGCAGCCGCAGCACAGCGGGCTACCATATCCGAAAAGCCCTACGGCAGCTCCAAGCGGAAATGGAGGGAATGGCATATGAGAAATAATAGGCTTCTCCCCTATGAAACAATCGTCCAAGCCGCCAGCGGGGAGCCGGAAGCGGTGGGAACTGTATTGCAGTATTACCGCCGCCGCATACAATGTGCCGCCCGTGTGAATGGACGGGTAGACCAAGATACAGAGGACTACATCACCCAGACGCTTCTCACAGCTATTTTCAAGTTCCGCTTTGGGAGATAGCCCTACCGCCTACAACTGAATAACCGCCGCTTCGCCGGCAACCAGAAAGCAGTAAATCTATTCAACAGATTTGCTGCTTTTTTTCGTTCCTGTTTGGCATTTTTGAAAATCCCCAGTATGAAAAAACAAAAGGGAAAATAGCCGCCGCAGTTGGCAAAATCCCTTACTTATCCGTAGAGGGTATCAAAGAAAAAAATACTGCCATTGTCCGCCTATTCCGGCTTGCGTGGTGTTGTAGGGAATAGAGGGGAAATTCTAAAAATCTCCGTCCATTTTGCTTTGCGTGGTGTTGTAGGTAGTGAAAGGAAAATTTTCAAGATAAGCCGGAATAGCGGGTAGCAAAGCCCTTTTGAAACGTTTTGTTAGCGGAAAGGACGGGAGCCGGGGAACGCCGGAGTTTTTCAGAGCAAGATTCTACCGAGGTGCCAAAATTCGCTCTCCGCTTATTTTTGCCCCTGCGGGAATCTTGTTGGGGAGTGCCTTCCCCAAACCCTGCTTATGCGGCTTACGCCGCTTATCCCGCCGCAGCCATGCGGCAGCCGAAAGGAGGTTTTTACCATGCGAAAACGATATAACACGCCCCACCGCAGCCGGGTAGTCAAGACACGCATGACCGAGGAAGAATACACCGAGTTTGCGGAAAGGCTTTCTGCTTACAACATGAGCCAAGCCGAGTTTATCCGGCAAGCCATAACCGGGGCAGCCATACGCCCCATCATAACCGTTTCCCCCGTCAATGACGAGCTGCTTGCCGCTGTCGGGAAGCTGACCGCCGAATACGGCAGGATCGGCGGCAACTTAAACCAGATAGCCCGGACGCTGAACGAGTGGCACAGTCCCTACCCGCAGCTTGCCGGGGAGGTACGGGCGGCGGTTTCCGACCTTGCTGCCCTAAAGTTTGAAGTCTTGCAGAAAGTGGGTGACGCTGTTGGCAACATTCAAACATATCAGCTCTAAAAATGCCGACTATGGCGCAGCAGAAGCCTACCTCACATTTGAGCATGACGAGTTTACCATGAAGCCCACCCTTGATGAAAACGGGCGGCTGATACCGAGGGAGGATTACCGCATTTCTTCCCTTAACTGCGGGGGCGAGGATTTCGCCGTTGCCTGTATGCGAGCCAATCTCCACTATGAGAAAAACCAAAAACGGGAAGATGTGAAAAACCACCACTATATCATCAGCTTTGACCCACGGGACGGGACAGACAACGGCTTGACCGTAGACCGGGCGCAGGAGCTGGGCGAGCAGTTCTGCAAGGAGCATTTTCCCGGACACCAAGCCCTAATCTGCACCCACCCGGACGGGCATAACCACAGCGGCAATATCCATGTGCATATCGTCATCAACTCCCTGCGGATTTATGAAGTCCCGCTTCTGCCCTACATGGACAGACCCGCCGACACACGGGAGGGCTGCAAGCACCGCTGCACCAACGCCGCTATGGAATATTTAAAGAGTGAAGTCATGGAGATGTGCCACCGGGAGGGGCTTTACCAAATCGACCTCTTGAACGGCAGCAAGGAACGGATAACCGAACGGGAATACTGGGCGGCAAAGAAAGGGCAGCTTGCCCTTGATAAAGAGAACGCTGTCAGAGAAGCCGCAGGACAGCCGACCAAGCCCACCAAGTTTGAAACGGACAAGGCGAAGCTGCGCCGGACGATACGGCAAGCACTTTCCCAAGCT
Source organism: Solobacterium moorei (assembly GCF_036323475.1). Lineage (GTDB taxonomy): Bacteria > Bacillota_I > Bacilli_A > Erysipelotrichales > Erysipelotrichaceae > Bulleidia > Bulleidia moorei. Next base: position 1,662,842 of record NZ_AP028934.1, on the reverse strand, counting down.
GGCAGCTTTGACGAGTTTTCTTCCCTTTTGCTGCGGGAGGGCGTGACCGTCAAGGAGAGCCGGGGGCGGCTTTCCTACCTCACGCCGGACAGGACAAAGCCTATCACAGCCCGGAAGCTGGGGGACGATTTTGACAAGGCTGCTGTCCTTGCCCTGCTCACGCAGAACGCCCACAGGGTCGTCGAACAGACCACAGCCATACCCGAATACCCCCACACCCAAAAGGGACGCTTGCGGGAGGAAAAAGCCGCAAAAACCACCCCGGCAGACAACACCTTGCAGCGCATGGTTGACCGGGAAGCCAAGCGAGCCGAGGGCAAGGGCGTGGGCTATGACCGCTGGGCGGCAAAGCACAATCTAAAGCAGATGGCGGCTACTGTTACCGCCTACCAGCAGTACGGCTTTTCTTCCCCGGAGGAACTGGACGAAGCCTGTTCTGCCGCCTATGCCGCCATGCAGGAAAGCCTTACAGAGCTGAAGCAGGTGGAAAAGACGCTGAACGGGAAAAAGGAGCTGCAACGGCAGGTACTTGCCTATTCCAAGACCCGCCCTGTCCGGGACGGGCTGAAACAGCAGAAAAACGCCAAAGCAAAAGCAGCCTACCGACAGAAGCACGAAAGCGACTTTATCATAGCAGACGCAGCCGCCCGTTATTTCAAAGAGAACGGTATTTCCAAGCTGCCAAGCTATAAAGCCCTGCAAGCAGAGATTGAAAGCCTTATCAAAGAGAAAAACAGCGGCTACAACGATTACCGGGCAAAACGGGAGGAATACCGCCGCTTACAGACCGTCAAGTGCAATATCGACCAGATTTTACGCCGGGAGCGCAAGCCTGTGAAAAGGCAGGAACAGGAGCGATAAAAACCACCCCAAAATGTACCCGAACCCATACAGAACAAGGGGGCTGCCCCGTACCTTACCCGCAATACCAAAGGATTTTTTAAGGGACTTACAGGGCAGAAAAACCCCGAAAATGATACCGAGATGATACAGAATTACCGCCGATACCGTCACACCAGCGGAAACGGCAGAAAGGAGCGCACCCATGCCAAGAATGAGCAAGAAACGGCGGCTGGAATGGTCTTTTTTCCTGCGGCAAGTAAAAGTCGGGAATACCACCTGCGACCGTATCACATACAACGACCTCTGCCGGGGCTGTACCCATAGCTGCAAGCAGAGCTTCCGGGCGGTTATCATACTCTGCCCCCGCTACTACTCCAAACGCCGGAAAAAGGAGGACAGGGACAATGGCAGATAACCGCAAGTATTACTACCTCAAGCTGAAAGAGAACTTTTTTGACAGCGACTCCATTGTGCTGCTGGAAGATATGAAAGACGGGATTTTATATTCCAATATCCTCTTGAAGCTGTACTTAAAATCGCTGAAAAACGGCGGGAAATTGCAGCTTGACGAGCATATCCCCTACACAGCGCAGATGATAGCGACACTGACCCGCCACCAGATAGGGACGGTTGAGAGGGCTTTAGAGATTTTCCGGCAGTTGGGGCTTGTGGAGCAGCTTGACAGCGGGGCTTTCTATATGACCGACATTGAGCTGATGATAGGACAGTCCTCTACCGAAGCCGAGAGGAAACGGGCTGCAAGGCTGGAAAACAAGGCACTTTTACCGCCCCGGACAAAAGGCGGACATTTGTCCGACATTCGTCCACCAGAGATAGAGTTAGAGAAAGAGATAGAGTTAGAAAAAGAGAGAGAGGGAGAAACGGGACACCCCGCCCCTGCCGCTTATGGCAGATACAACAATGTGATACTGACCGATACAGAGCTTTCCGGGCTGAAAACAGAGCTGCCCGACAAGTGGGAGTATTATATTGACCGGCTTTCCTGCCATATCGCTTCCACCGGGAAGCAGTACCACAGCCATGCAGCCACCATTTACAAGTGGGCGCAGGAGGACGTTGCCAAAGGCAAGGCTGCCCCGAAACAGGGCATACCCGATTATTCATGCAAGGAGGGCGAGAGCTTATGAAAAACGAGATTGAAGCTATGATTACGGACATTACAACCACTACCGCCGAAGCGGAGGACTACACAGGCGAGGACGGGCTTTTATACTGCGGCAAGTGCCATACGCCAAAAGAAGCCTACTTTTCAAAAGAAACCGCCCAATGGTTAGGGCATGACCGACACCCGGCAGAGTGCGACTGCCAGCGGGCAGCCCGTGAAAAGCAGCAAGCCGCCGAAAGCCGACAGAAGCACCTTGAAACAGTGGAGGACTTGAAACGCCGGGGCTTTACCGACCCCGCTATGCGGAACTGGACATTTGAGCATGACAACGGCAGAAACCCACAGACCGAAACCGCCCGCTTTTATGTGGAGAGCTGGGAAACCATGCAGGCTGAAAATATCGGCTACCTGTTTTGGGGCGGCGTGGGGACAGGAAAAAGCTACCTTGCCGCCTGTATTGCCAACGCCCTTATGGAAAAAGAGGTTGCCGTTCGCATGACAAACTTTGCAACGATACTGGGTGACCTTGCCGCCAGCTTTGAGGGCAGGAACGAATATATTTCCCGCCTTTGCAGCTACCCCCTGCTGATACTTGATGATTTCGGTATGGAGCGAGGGACAGAATACGGGCTGGAACAGGTTTACAGCGTGATTGACAGCCGTTACCGAAGCGGCAAGCCGCTGATCGCCACGACCAACCTCACGCTGGAGGAATTGCAGCACCCGCAGGACACGCCCCACGCCCGTATTTATGACAGGCTGACTTCCATGTGCGCCCCCGTCCGCTTCACGGGCAGCAACTTCCGAAAGGAAACCGCACAGGAAAAGCTGGAACGCTTAAAGCAACTGATGAAGCAGCGAAAGGAGAGCCTATGACAGAAACGAAACAGACAAGCACCACCAAAACAGACCGCCGCCCGGACTGTGTGACGGAAATCCGCATGGGCAACTCCGTCCTTACCGTTTCCGGCTTCTTCAAGCAGGGCGCAACCGACACCGCAGCCGACAAGATGATGAAAGTGCTGGAAGCGGAAGCTGCTACACAAAAAACGGCGATTTGACCGACCATAAAGAAGCAGATTTGACGCTTTTGCCGCTATACAGACAGCCGCCCCATGTGGTACAATCAAGGTACGGAATAGTGGGGCTGGCTGTCGGAAACGGAGGATTTTATGTTAAGACAGACCAACCAACAACCAATTACCGCCCTTTACCCAAGACTTTCCCATGAGGACGAGCTGCAAGGCGAGAGCAATTCCATTTCCAATCAGAAGCGTATCCTTGAAACCTATGCAAAGCAGAACGGCTTTTCCAATCTGCGCTGGTACACGGACGACGGTTATTCTGGTGCGAACTTTCAAAGACCCGGTTTTCAAGCCATGCTTGCGGACATTGAAGCCGGAAAAGTCGGGACAGTTATCGTAAAGGATATGTCGAGGTTAGGGCGAAACTACCTGCAAGTGGGAATGTACACGGAAATGATTTTCCCACAGAAAGGTGTCCGCTTCATCGCTATCAATGACGGAGTGGACAGCGCACAGGGCGACAATGACTTTGCCCCGCTGCGGAATATCTTTAACGAATGGCTGGTGAGAGATACGAGCAAGAAAATCAAAGCAGTAAAACGCTCAAAAGGCATGAGTGGCAAGCCCATCACAAGCAAGCCTGTGTATGGCTACCTCATGGACGAGGACGAAAATTTCATTATTGACGAGGAAGCTGCACCCGTAGTCAAGCAGATATACAACCTCTGCCTTGCCGGGAATGGTCCGACCAAGATAGCCCGTATGCTCACAGAGCAGCAAATCCCCACGCCGGGGACGCTGGAATACCGCAGGACGGGCAGCACCCGCCGCTACCACCCCGGCTATGAGTGCAAGTGGGCGACCAATACCGTTGTGCATATCCTTGAAAACCGGGAATACACAGGCTGTCTGGTAAACTTCAAGACGGAAAAACTCTCTTACAAAGTCAAGCACAGTGTAGAAAATCCCCCGGAAAAGCAAGTGATTTTCGAGAATCACCACGAGCCTATCATAGACCCCCAAACATGGGAACGGGTGCAGGAGCTTCGCAAGCAGCGCAAACGCCCCAACCGCTATGATGAAGTGGGCTTGTTCTCCGGCATACTGTTCTGTGCGGACTGCGGCAGTGTGATGTATCAGCAGCGATACCAGACGGACAAACGCAAGCAGGACTGTTATATCTGCGGCAACTACAAGAAACGCACCCATGACTGTACGGCGCACTTTATCCGCACCGACCTCTTGACCGCTGGTGTACTCTCCAATCTGCGGAAAGTGACAAGCTATGCGGCAAAGCATGAAGCCCGGTTTATGAAGCTCTTGATTGAGCAGAACGAGGACGGAGGCAAACGCAGGAACGCCGCCAAGAAAAAGGAACTGGAAGCCGCCGAGAAACGCATAGCCGAGTTATCCGCTATCTTCAAGCGGCTGTATGAGGACAGCGTGACCGGGCGCATATCAGACGAGCGTTTCACAGAACTGTCGGCAGACTATGAAGCAGAGCAACGGGAACTGAAAGAAAGAGCCGCCGCTATCCAAGCGGAGCTTTCCAAAGCACAGGAAGCCACCGTGAACGCAGAAAAGTTTATGAATGTTGTCCGGCGGCATACCAGCTTTGAAGAACTTACCCCTACTCTGCTGCGGGAGTTTGTAGAGAAAATCGTTGTGCATGAGTGCAGCTATGACGAGAACAAGACCCGCAGACAGGACATTGAGATTTATTATTCTTTTGTTGGCAAGGTGGACTTGCCCGAATAAACGCCCGACCTATCCGACACAATGCGCAAGTGCCGGATAGGAACGGCAAAATTTTTTACACTTCTATTACTTCTTTATCGCACATAAGCAAAATCTCAGGGCATTAAGCAGCTTATGGCAGGAGGCGGTATTGTCCTTATCGGATTAAAGCTGATTCCGCTTCTTGCAAATATACTCAAGTAAGAAGAAAAGGAGAAATTAAATGTTTGGGATATTCGACAAGATAGAGGAGTTTTTCAAAGATCTTCTACTGGGCGGTATCCAAGCAAACTTAGAGTCCATGTTTCTTGACATCAACGATAAAGTTGGTGCGATTGCAACGGATGTGGGAAAGACACCGATGGGGTGGAACGGACAGGTTTTTAGTTTTATCAAAAGCATTAACGACTCTGTCATTATCCCCATTGCAGGGCTAATCATAACGGCAGTCCTTTGTATCGAGCTTATCAATATGGTTATGCAAAAGAACAATATGCACGATACAGATACCTTTGAATTTTTCAAGTACATCATAAAGATGTGGATTGCCGTATGGTTAGTGTCCCATGCTTTTCAGTTTTCTATGGCAGTCTTTGATGTGGCACAGCACATGGTAAATAAAGCGGCAGGGGTAATTAATACCTCTGCCGTTATCTCCGGAGATCAGATTGTAACGATGGTAGAAGGCTTAAAAGATAAAGGTCTTGGAGAGCTTGTCATGATACTCTTTGAAACCTCGCTCATAAAGGTGGCAATACAGGTCATTTCCATTGTGATTATGCTTGTGGTATACGGCAGAATGTTTGAGATTTATGTTTACTCATCCGTTTCAGCCATTCCTTTTGCCACAATGGGAAACAAAGAGTGGGGACAAATCGGAACAAACTATATCAAAGGCTTATTTGCCATAGGCTTACAAGGACTCTTTTTAATGGTTTGTCTTGGAATATACGCAGTATTAGTTAAGACAATACAGATAACAGATATACACACAAGTACCTTTACGATACTTGGATATGCGGTTTTGCTAGGGTTAATGATGCTAAAGAGCGGAACACTGGCCAAAAGCGTATTAAATGCACACTAAAAGAAAGGAAATATATGATGAACAAAAGAAAAACAGTATTGATAGCAGTAGCAGTTGGAACAGGTATTTTGGCAGTGATGGATAGAATCAGGCTTCACAGCAAAGTGAATGACTTGGAAGAAAGAACAAAGGACATCGGTCGCTGCCACAATGATTTTTGTCTAATGCAGGAAAGATATAACAGAAATACAAATGAACAGATTGCAAGTATTCAGGAAGAAATCGGCTCCGTATATGAGCATATAGAGGAGCTTTCAAAGGGTAAAGAAGATGGGAGGTAAGTTATGGCGTATGTACCTATCCCAAAAGACTTAAAGAAGGTAAAAACAAAGGTTGCATTCAACCTGACAAAAAGACAACTCATCGGTTTTACGATTGCAGGACTGATTGGAATACCAATCTATTTATTTATGCGAAAGGTTGTTCCAAATGATATAGCAGTCATCTTTCTCATTGTGTCCACTCTCCCTATATTTTTCATCACTCTTTTTGAAAAGGACGGACTTAGCTTTGAGAAATATTTTAAGTATATTTACCTTCACAAATTTTATCAGCCACAAAAAAGAGTGAGAAAGGAGGTTTACCTTGAAAGACAAAAGAAAGATTCAGCAGCTAAAGTTAGAACAAAACCAAAAGAAGTTAAGAAGTCAAAAACAGGACTTAAAGCAAAATAAGGGAAAGTCTAAAAAAGACAGGGGCGGATTACTTGACCTTATCTTTAGGAAAGAACCGAAAAGATACACTGTTGAAGATACCATTCCCTATCTTAGACTCTTAAAAAGCGGGATATGTCAGATTGATGAAAAGCATTTTAATAAGAGTATCGCCTTTGAGGATATAAACTATCAGCTTGCTTTAGAAGAAGATAGAGATTTGATTTTTAATCAGTTTGCAAATTTCCTTAATTCCTTTGATCCAAGTGTCAGCATAGAGTTTTCATATATCAATCAGCTTGGCAGAAATGAAGAAATGAAATCAGCTATTCAAATACCGGATAAAAAGGACGGTTTTGACGATATACGCCTTGAGTTTAGAGAAATGCTGAAAAGTCAGATTGTAAAGGGAAATAACGGACTGAAAAAATCAAAGTATGTAACCTTTACGGTGGAAGCGGATAATTTAGAGCAGGCAACATCAAAACTGGAAAGACTGGAGATAGATATATTATCAAGTCTTAAAAGTATGGGAGTAAGAGCAGAAAGCCTGAACGGAGAGGAAAGACTAAAGATACTTCATGATGTTTTAAATCCCAATAAGACCTTTGAATTTTCATATAAGGACTTAAAGAAAAAGGAAAGCACAAAGACATATATTGTGCCTGATGAATTTAACTTTACACCGTCAAGGTATTTTAAGTTTGGAAAGTTTATCGGAGCGGCAAGTCATTTTCAAATCCTTGCAAGTGAGCTTTCAGACCGTATGCTTGCCGAGTTTTTGGATATAGATGATAACATCAATATTTCTTTTCACATCAAGGCAATCGAACAGTCAGAAGCCATCAAGATGGTCAAAAGAAAAAATACCGACATTGACAAGATGAAGATTGAGGAAAATAAAAAGGCTGTAAGAAGTGGTTATGATATGGACATTCTTCCAAGTGATTTAATTACCTATGGAGAAGATGTAAAAAGTCTTTTAAAAGATCTCCAGACAAGAGATGAGCGTATGTTTGTCGTAACCATTATCTTTATGAACTTTGCAAGGACAATTCAAAAGCTGGATAATACCATTTCTCAAATCAGCTCCATTGCCAATAAGCATAATTGCAAGTTAAAAAGACTTGATCACTCACAGGAACAGGGATTAATCAGTGTACTTCCACTTGGGGTAAATAAGATTGAAATTGACAGAGGACTAACCTCATCATCTACGGCAGTATTTATGCCTTTTACCACAGAGGAGCTTTTCATAAATTCGGCGAACAGTTTGTATTATGGACTAAATGCCCTAAGTCATAACCTGATTATGGCAGATAGAAAGAAACTGAAAAACCCGAACGGTCTAATCCTCGGAACTCCGGGAAGTGGTAAGTCCTTTAGTGCTAAAAGAGAAATGGCAAATGCGATTCTTACAACCGATGATGATGTGATTATCTGCGATCCGGAGGGCGAGTATGGAAACCTTGTGCGTCAGTTTAAAGGAGAAGTCATAAAGGTAAGCAGTAAGTCAAAGGACTATCTCAATCCCCTTGACATCAATATGAACTATGGCGATGGGGATGCACCACTAAAGGACAAAGCAAACTTTATTATGTCCATGCTGGAGCTTGTTGTAGGTGGCAGCGGTCTTACAGCAGAAGAAAAGTCGGTCATAGATAGATGCCTTCCTAAGATTTATGAAAAGTATTTTGAAAATCCAAAGCCTTATAATATGCCGATTCTTCAAAACCTGTATGATATGTTAAAAAATCAGGAAGAAAAAGTCGGTAAAAAGCTGGCAACGGAAATGGAGATTTATGTAACAGGTTCTCTTAATGTATTTAACCATCAGTCCAATGTGGACTTAAATAAGCAGCTTCTTTGTTTTGACATTAAGGAGTTAGGCTCACAGCTTAAAAAAATCGGAATGCTTGTTATTCAGGATCAGGTGTGGAACAAGGTGTCGCAAAACCGAGGAAATAAGGCTACAAGGTACTATATCGACGAGTTTCACTTATTGTTAAAAGACGAGCAGACAGCTTCCTATTCCGTAGAAATTTGGAAAAGATTTCGTAAGTGGGGAGGAATTCCGACAGGCATTACACAGAATGTCAAAGACCTACTGATGAGTAAGGAGATAGAAAATATCTTTGACAATACGGACTTTGTTTTAATGCTCAATCAGGCTTCAGGCGATAGAGAAATTTTAGCAAGGAAACTTAAAATCTCACAGCCACAGCTAAAATATGTAACCAATTCCAATGCAGGAGAAGGACTTTTGTTCTTTGGAAATACCATTGTCCCTTTCCTTGATAAATTCCCGAAAGACACAATCCTTTATCAGAAGATGACAACTAAGCCTGAAGAAGTGAGGTAGGCTTATGGGAAAGAAACTGAAAAAGGACTTTAAGGAAAGGCAAAGGGCAAGGATTGAAAAGGAAAGGCTGCAAAGTAATGGCAGCATAGAGCCTGAAGAAAGTAAGTTAAAGCATAACGATGATTACAGAGGGAAAATCGTCCATGACAAAGACCGTTTTCAAGATAAGGTTCATGAAAAGGTCAGTAAGAGAATTGCAGAAACTGAATTAAATGGAAAAACTTCTAAAAGAAACGCAAGGTATAGAGCTTCCGATAAGGATAGCGTAGCTTCTGTAACTGAAACAGAAGGTGTAATTTATAAAGAAATTGGAAAAGTTGATTATATTACTGAGGTTAAGGATGGAAAAATCTATGATCCTTTAGGAAAAGACCTCGACAATGATGGGATTGTAGACAGATATGACAATGACTTTAGGGACAGCGACTATTTTGAGTCAACCTATGATGTGGAGGACAATCTTCATCATAAAGTAGAAGATACAAAAGGCTTTTCAAAAAGCCAAAAGGCTCAAAGGAAAAATTATAAGAGAAAAAACTATTCCGATAAGCTCTATACCAGAAAAAAGGACAAAGAAGCCAAAGAGGAAAAGGCTGACAATAAACAAAGGGGAAAAGAAGCCATTCTGGATAGAGAAAAGAAAAACAGGCTTTCTAAAGAACAGGAAAGAACTTTTAGGGATAAGGCTTCTAAGGTGTCCGCTTTATCAGGACTTGCTAAAGGAAGTGAAACTGTAAGAGATTACTTATCACATGGAAGTGATGAAAATCAAGGGGTAGAGGCAGGAGAAAAAACAGCCGATACAAGCTCAAAACTCATTCATGGCATTAAGAACTATTCAGATAAGAAAAGAGCAAAAAAAGGATATGACCTTACGAATAAGGACTATAAAATCAGAAAGCGAAAATCCAAGTTAGAGTTTCGAGATGCCAAAGAGGAGCTAAAAAAGACACAGGAGTATCAAAAAGCAAATAACTTTAAGCGATTTCAAAAGCGAAAGCAGATGAAAGATTCCATTAAAAGGCAGAATAAGTCAAGGCTTAGAGATCGCATTAAGGAAGGGCTTATAGGAAGTCTTAAAAGTTCAAAGGAAGTTATATTAAGAAAAGCGAAGGGACTTATGATTATTTTCATAGGTCTTATTATTTTGGGAACTTTCTTTATCAACTTTGCAGGAACGGGAATGACAGGCTTTATGAACTCCACAAGTTCTGTTCTTACAACAAGCTATTTGTCAAAGCCAAATGTCCTAAATGAAATCAATCAGAACTTTTCCGCTATGGAAAGTGAGCTTCAAAACGAGGTTGATCATGTCAAAGAGAATTATCCCGGATATGACGAGTACATCCTAAATAACACAGAGTACATCGGGCATAATGTACATGAGCTTTTATCCTACATTACATCAAGGTGCGGAGAAGTAAAGAATGTATCGGAAGTAAGCTCTGTATTAAATGAGCTTTTTAAGTCCATGTATGACCTTGAGTATAAGGAAGAAGTAGAAATCAGATACAGGACAGTTACAGAAACCTATACCGATGAAGATGGAAATGAATATACCGAAAGCCATGAAGAACCTTACGAGTACAAGAAACTCATTGTAACCCTTCATAAAAGGGAAATGGACAGCATTATAAAGGAAGTCTTTGCAAACTATCCTGACAATCTGAAACACTATGAAGCTTTATTCCTTGCTCAAGGCAATATGGGAGAAGCCTTTGGTAATAGCGACCTTATTGCTTCCAATGGAGGTATCGGAGGTGGAAAAGAATATGAAGCTTCTACGGAAGTTCAAAAGAAGATTGTAAATGCTGCATACATTACGCCATCTCCGGGTGCAGGCTGGTGTGCTATGTGGGTATCGCAGGTTTATCAAAATGCAGGACTTGGATATATCGGAGGAAATGCCTGTGATATGTACCGAAACCACACCTTTACATCAGATAAATCAAAACTCAAGGTAGGAATGCTTATTGCAGTTGAAAGTAGTAGTAGTGGAAGCAGTGCAGGACTTACCTATGGTCATGTAGGCATTTATATAGGCGATGGCAAGGTAATAGATAATATCGGTCGAATCAGAGTAACAACTTTAGATGATTGGATAGCGTCTTTCTGCAAGCACCATCCAGTAGGCTTCGGCTTTCCGCCAAATGTAAACAGATAAGGAGGACACAATTTGAAAAAAGAACTGACAGCAGTAAAAAACAGAATAAAGAAGTTAAAAGATAAAAAGGCTCTAATTGATGAAGAATTGGAGCCTTTGTTCATTCGTGAGGAAGAACTTGAAAACGAAGAAATTATTGCCATTTGCAGAAAGAACAACATTACAATCAGTGATTTAATGGCAAAAGTAAACAGAGAAAAAGCAGAAATGAAAAAGGAGAAAACAAATGAAAACCAGTTTGAAAAATAAAAGAATTACAGCCATTGTTGTAGCTTTTACCCTGTTAATGGGTGGAGTTTTAGGGGTGTTAAAAGTTGGTGCAAAGACAGTGTTTGCGTCAAATGAACCGCCTGAAAAATATGAAACATATTATGAACTGAAATTTGAGGATCATACTTCAGATGACACCTTTAGAGGATTTTATCATCTCGGAAAAGGAAATAAGGAAGGTCAGCCATTGAACTTTAAATTTTTCTTATCAAAATCCTTTGAAGAAAAGGGCGGTGTAGTTCTCGATAAGTATAATGAAACCTTTACCAATGAGAATATGGACAAGGTAAATCAGTTAGATGATCTAAGATATATGACAAAGAAAACTTATCCATATTATCGAATTCATAATGTAGGGACAGGTGCTTTTACAAGTATCGTTTCTCCAAGAGATAAAGATAATTACTATATTGGAGATATTACAGAAAATGCAGAAGAACGAACTGTAAAAGGAAAGAAAGCAAATGTCATTGTCTATACCTGCCCTGTTCTACAGTTAAATAGAAATATTGAGAAAGTAACGGTTGATTATGAGGGAGAGCTTAAAGAGGAAACAAAGAACGCTATTATTGGCAGAGTAAAGGAAGCAAATCCCAATATCAACAATGTAAAAGAAATTAAGATTGTTAAAGACAAGCTGATTATTGAAACATGGAACAGATTTCATACCGGTGTACCCTACCTTGAATTACCTTTAGAGGATTTATATAAGAGAGTATCGAATGCGTCAACTCAAACAGACAATAAGGATACAAAGGATCAGGAAAGTCAGACAAAAAGTGAAGTAAAGGTCAAATATCAATATCAGGATGGAAAGGTATATAAGGAGTATTCAGCTTATTTTGATAAAAATCAGGTGATTGACGCTTCTGATCTTGAAATGCTTCCTGATAACATGAGCTTTAATGACAATTTTGTAAGCTACAAAGTAAAATGTGATGGAAGCGATAGTATTATCCGAATTGTAAAAAAGTTAGAAAGTAATGCTCAGACGCAGACGGAAAAGCAAAAAACAGAAGATAAGGGAACTCAAACAGAGCTTAGCAAAGATGATATTTCCAAAATGGAAAAGGAATCTAAGGAACTTCAGGAAAAACTTGATAAGCTAAGTCAGGAGATTAAGGACAAGGATAAATTAAGCGACAAGCAAAAGGAGAAAATCAAAGACCTTGAGGAAAAAATAGATAAGCTGAAGGAAAAACTTGAAAAGGGCAAAGACGATAAGGACTTATCGGCGGATATGAAAAAGGAGATAGACAAGCTAACTGAGAAAATTAAGGAGCTTGAGAAAAAGACGAATGAGGTTGGCAAGGCTACAGTTACGCATAATCCTACTGTAACACCAATCAGCCCTATCTCCGGAATGAAAACAGGAACAGGAAACTTTCCTCAAACATCTGTAAGTGATACGGGTAAAGGCTCATCATCACAGGATAATACAGGAAAGATTACAAAGGACACAAATGTTGACAAGACCGATGGAAAAGAAAAAGAAGTTCGTTATCCCAATAAGCTGACACCGAAACAGCCTGCCAATAACAGCGGTCAGGATTCCTCTATGGATGGTTCAAGTAAGAATGTAAATACCAATAAAGGAGTTGCTTCTGCTCCATCAAAGGCACGAGGAACTGTTACGGAAAATAAGGATAATGCGAACAAGGATTATCCGATTCATCATGGAGATAGCAGTGATAAGAAAGAAACGGACATGTATTCAGCGGACGCAAGACAGTTTGTTACCTTTACTACTAAGAATGGCAAGACTTTCCATCTAATCATCAATCACGATGAGGATAGCGAGAATGTCATGCTCCTAACAGAAGTATCAGAAGATGATCTTCTCAATATGGTTGAAAAGAAAGAAGCTCCGAAACAGGAAATTAAAAAGGAAGAACCTGAAAAAGAAGAACCTAAGCCAGTAAAAAAGGAAGAAAGCAGCAATATGGGAACCTACTTAATTCTCATTCTTGTAGTAGCAGGAGCATTAGGTGCAGGATATTATTTCAAGGTCGTTAAGAAAAAAGAAGATAAGGAGCTTGAAGGCTTTGAGGAGGAAGATGATGATTTCTTTTCAGAGGCAGAAGAAAGTGAAAATGAAGTAGATGAAACAGAAACAGAAGATAAAGAAGATGAATTGGAATAAATTTGCACCCAAAACTATACAATATTTGGTGCAAAAGACAGGGCGGGAGAGTAACATCTTCCGCCCTATTATTTTGAAAAACAGGAGGAAAAAATAGATGAATTTAGTAATTGCTGAAAAGCCAAGTGTTGCAATTTCTATTGCAAAAGTGATCGGAGCAACAAAGAAGAAAGACGGATATTATGAAGGAAACGGATATAAGGTAAGCTGGTGTGTTGGACATTTAATTAAAATGGCAAATCCGGAAAGCTATGATGAAAAGTATGCTAAGTGGAATATGGCGGATTTACCGATTATTCCAAAGGAATATAAGTATGAGATTGCAAAGTCCACAAAGAAACAATTTACGATTCTTAAAAAGCTGATGAATGATAAGGATATAGACATCGTGATAAATGCCTGCGATGCAGGGCGTGAAGGAGAATCCATCTTCAGGCTTGTATATAATCAGGCAAATTGTAAAAAGAAGATGAAGCGTCTTTGGATTTCATCAATGGAAGATAGTGCCATAAAAGAGGGCTTTGATAACCTAAAAGATGGAAGTTCTTACGATAATCTATTTGAGTCTGCACAAGCAAGAGCAATAGCAGATTGGCTTGTGGGAATGAATTTAAGCAGACTGTATTCGTGTCTATACAAGCAAAATTACAGTGTGGGCAGAGTGCAGACACCTACCCTTGCAATGATTGTAAAAAGAGATGATGAGATAGCCAATTTCAAGAAAGAAAAATATTTTACAGTGGAATTAAGCCTTAATGGCTTTACACTATCAACAGATAGAATTGATGATGAAATAACAGCGGAACAGCTCTTAAATTTAGTAGGCGATAAGATAGAAATTACCGATGTTATTCAAAAGGAAAAGATAACAAAGCCTGAGCTGCCATTTGACCTTACGACGCTTCAAAGAGAGTGCAATAAATATTTTGGATACTCAGCTAAGCAGACACTTGATTATGCTCAAAGTCTTTACGAAAAGAAACTGATTACCTATCCAAGAACAGACAGCAGATGCCTTACGGAAGATATGATTGTAAGTACGGTTAATAACATTTTAGGAAAGAATGATTTTGACACAGAGCGTATCAAGACGGTATTTAATTCTAAAAAGGTTACAGACCATCATGCGATTATACCGACAGCAAGCAGTATGAATGAGAACTTAACTTCTCTTCTGGAAAGTGAATTGAAGGTATATGAACTTATTTTAAATAAGCTACATGCAAGTGTAGGCTATCCTTTAATTGAGAATACAACGAAGATTGTGGCTGAATTTGATGGATTTGAATTTACAAGTAGTGGAAAGGTGATTGTAGATGATGGCTTTACCAATTACCTAAACGAATATGCGAAAAAGAAAAATGAAGATACAGTGCTTCCGGATGTAAAGATTGGTTATAGTCTTGATATTAAAGATAAAGAGATAAAAGAAAAATACACTCAACCAGCTAAGCATTTTACGGAAGATCTTCTCCTAAAGGCGATGGAGCTTGCAGGAAATGACGCATTGGAAAAAGGTGTAGAAGTTGAGCGAAAAGGACTTGGAACACCTGCAACAAGAGCAGGGATTATTGAAAATCTGATTTTCAAGGGATTTGTAGAAAGAGATAAAAAGAACCTTATTGCTACACATAAGGGAATCAGCCTTGTAACGATTGTAGCCGATACTTTTAAATCAGCAGAAACAACAGCAAAGTGGGAAATGGAGTTATCGGATATTGCACAGGGGCAATCTTCAAAGGAAAACTTTTTAGAAGCGATTGAAAATGAGATAAAAGAAGTGGTTTCCACTTATACCAAGTAAGATGCCACTAATTTCAAGGTGGAAAAAATGCCCTAAAAATGATATAATATAAGGTAATCAATTTAATGATTGAGAGGTGATTATGTGTCTAAAATAAATGTTGAAGGTTCAGAAATCAGCATTATTGCCATAGATAATAGGGACTACATTTCTTTGACAGATATGGTTAGAAATATTGAGAACGGTTCTGCTTTAATAGAAAAATGGCTTAGAAACAAGAACACAATAGAGTTTTTAGGTATTTGGGAAGAAATGTATAATACAAATTTTAATTCCCCCGAATTCGAGGGAATTAAAAATGAAGCAGGATTTAATCGATTCATTTTATCTGTTAAGCAGTGGAGGGATTAATGATGCAAAAAATAAAAGTGTGTAATTCACTAGCAAAAATACGAAAAAGTAAAGGATATACCCAAATTCAATTATCGGAGTTGACTGGTATTTCGCAGCAGTATATAAGTAGTGTGGAAAGAGGTATAATAGTTCCGACAATACAGAGAGCAATTCAGTTGGCAGAAGTTTTGGGAGAGTGTTATGGGAATATTTTTTACAAATGCATAAAAGGTTGAGGTTATAATAATGAAGAAAAAAAATATATTAAAAATATTGTTATTCATATACTTGATTTTGTTGTCTTGGCTAGTTCTTTTTAAGCTAGGTTTTTCTATTAGTGATATGAGGAGGGTTAGAGACGTAAACTTTATTCCTTTCTATTATGACAATATTATAGAAGGAGATTTGTTTTGGTTAGAACCTATTTTTAATATGTTAATATTTATTCCTTTTGGAATTTTAATAAAAAAAATAAGTTGTGGTATTAAAATTAACCAGGCATTTTTAATTTTTCTAGTAGTAAGTTTATTTTTTGAAATAATGCAGTATATTATGTCTATTGGGGCATCAGATATAACAGATGTGATAACAAATGTTTTAGGTGGTGTAATTGGTTTTTTAGTTGCAGACATTTTCACTAAGAGAAAAAATAATTAGTATACAACTTCAAGTTGAGCTTTTTGCAAAATATTATCGAATATTATTTTTCAATAATATAGTGCATGAGCGAGATGTCAAAAGAGCAAGATATGTTGTTCAGCGTATAGAAGTTTATTTTAACTATATAGGCAGATTTGAGAATGAACTCACAAAACAAATATAGCCAACAGAACAAGAAATGATACAGATGAGAGAAGAAATTGAAGAAGCAAAGAAAGAAAAATCACTAGCCTACCATAGAGAATATTCCAAAAAATACTGAGCTAAAAATATTGAAAAATTTAGAGAGTATGAGAAAGTAAAAGCAAGGGAATATAGAGCAAGAAAAAAGCTACAATCCACAACTTAAAATCAATACCGAAAACGAAAAACAAAATATAAGCAAGAGAAAAAGAGGTTTCCTAAGTGCAGGAAATCTTTTTTTGTGGAAGTCGAAATGATGAACTAAATGGCAGAAAACGAAAAAACAGACATGAAAGAAATACGGGATGAATAACAACTACAACATCAAAAGCCTGATGGAATTAAAAAAAGATAAATGGTAAGGTGGCTAAATCAACAGATAAGTTAATACACATAAGGGAATCAGCCTTGTAACGATTGTAGCCGATACTTTTAAATCAGCAGAAACAACAGCAAAGTGGGAAATGGAGCTATCGGATATTGCACAGGGAAAATCTTCAAAGGAAAATTTTTTAGAAGCGATTGAAAATGAGATAAAAGAAGTGGTTTCCACTTATATCAAGTAATATGACACTAATTTCAAGCTGGAAAAAATGCCCTAAAAATGATATAATCTTTTGTAGGAAAAGTAGGGAGAAAGGAAACAGGTATGAAAGATACATTTATGGATACTGCAAAAGTTATGTCAAAAGGGCAGGTTACTATTCCAAAAAGGATAAGAGAACTTTTGGACTTACAAAATGGAGATTATGTTACTTTTGTAGTTAATAACGATAAAGTGCAAATTCAAAACTCCAAAATTTTTATTGAAGAAAATATTGATAAATAACAGTATATTTATAGAGGTAAATAATGGATAAAGATAAGATGGTATTGCAGAATACAAATGTGGGAAAAGATAATCATCAGTTTGATGATATTGTTAAGATTATCGAAGGTGCAAAGGATCGTGCTTATAGAAAAGTCAACGAAGAACTGATTTTGATGTATCAGGAAGTGGGAAAGTATATAAGTGAGAAAAGCAAAGAAGCAAGTTATGGATCAAATTTTGTGGAAAATGTTGCTGATTTTTTCTCTGAAAATTATCCTGATCTAAAAGGGTTTACTCGCAGAGGACTTTATAGAATGAAGCAATTCTACGAGTTATATAAGGACGATGAAAAAGTGTCACCACTGGTGACACAATTGAGTTGGACAAATCACTTGAAAATAATGTCTGGTTCAAAAAGCAAGGAAGAAAGACAATTTTATATTGAACTGGCAGTCAGAGAAAAGTATTCAAAGCGTGAGTTGGAAAGACAAATGGATAGTGGTTATTATGAGAGGTATATGCTTTCAAGCGGTGAGAGCTTGCCTGCCACACAAAAGGCAAAGAAAGAAACACATAATTTGTTTATGGACAGCTATGTCTTGGAATTTCTTGATGCACCAAAGATTGGAAGTGAAAGAGATTTTCAAAAATCAATTCTTGAAAATCTGAAGAATTTCATATTGGAAATTGGTAAAGATTTCTCATTCATAGGAAATGAATACAGGGTACAGGTTGGCAATCATGATTACTATATAGATTTATTATTCTATCATAGAGGGTTATCTTGCTTAGTTGCATTTGAACTAAAGATAGGGGAGTTTAAACCGGAATATATAGGCAAAATGAACTTGTATTTAGAAGCATTAGATAGAGAAGTAAAAAAGAAAACTGAAAATCCAAGTGTCGGTGTTATTCTTTGTGCTTCAAAAGATGATGAGGTTGTAGAATTTGCACTTAGTAGAAGCCTTTCTCCTACTATGGTATCGGAATACACCTTAAAACTAATAGATAAGAACCTGTTGCAAAGAAAGCTGAAAGAGTATACAGAAATTGCAGAAGAAGAAAATGAGTAGAAAAATAGCATTGAGGAATTTATAAAACATTAAGTTGCAGCACACAGAATTTAAAGGTGATTAGAGTAAAATCTAACCGCCTTTTTTGTTTGTAAAAAAGAAGGAGGTAAATATGCGAATAAATGATTTTCATAACATTTTGGAGCTTATAAAACAAGATGTTCTGCAGAGTGAAGCAGAGTATCTGAAGCTCTTAAAAGTTGTCGGGAACAATCAGAAGTACGATTTTAGAAGTCAGTTAAGTATTTATGATAAAAATCCTGAAGCGACAGCTTGTGCCAAGTTTGATTACTGGAGAGAACGCTTTAACAGAACGGTTATGCGTGGACAAAAAGGTATCCCCATTTTAGAGGATTATGGCACATACAAAAAAGTGGACTATATCTTTGATATAAGTCAGACTGTTTCAAGAAACCGAGATGTCAATGAGGTAAATCTTTGGAGATTTGATAAAGAAGCTCATAGAGATGTATTAAAAGAAATGATAAAAGCTGAGGGCTATGAAGAAAGCGAAAGCACCTTAGAAAATATCTTTTCTTTAAGCAGGTTCTACGGAGATGAAAAAATAGATAGCTTGATAAATGAGCTTAGAATATCCGATGAGGACAGAATATCTTTTACTAAATTTGTTAGGGATTCAGTAAGCTATGCAGTAGCTTCAAGATTTAAGTTAGACTATCCTATGGATAATGAACTTTTAAAGGAAAACTTTGCAATGCTTGACAGTATTTCCCTTATGAGCTTGGGAGAAATCGTATCAGACATTAGTGGAAATATAATTGATGCGACCATTCAAAAGAGTAAAGAGTTAGAGCTGCAAAAAGAAGTTTTAAGAGGTAAAGAAGCAGGATATAATAAAATAAAAGAAGAATTAGAGGAGGTAGAAGAAAATGTACTTCGACGAGATGATCAGGAAAGAATTAGTGAAAACGAGCGAATTTTCCGAAATGGAGAGTACGGACGAGATAATAGAGAAAATCAAAGAGAATACACTGAATCAGTTAGAGGAAGAGACGGACTTTATGAGGGAATATCCGAATCCGACATACGCAGTGATGAGGCTGGATTATCTTTCAAGCAGCGAGGAGCAGAGCAACTTCGAGATGTTAGTGGATCTATACAAGGAGAAGAAGCTGACAAAACACCTGATGGATACTCAGAAACAGGCGATAGAGTTTATGAGAGCAGAGAAGCCGAAACTGATGATGGCTTGGCAGATAGAGGACGAGAGCCATCCGCAGTACAAAGCAATGATTTCAGCCCTCAAAGAAATGACAATCAAGGAAGTAGTGGAAATCTAAAAGAAAATACGGATAAAGAGATAAGAGAAGCTGATAAGGCTTCTTTTTCTTTACCCGAAAACAGATCAGGACAGATTAAACTTACAATACCTCTTACTCAAAATGATATTGACAGTATTCTTGTAAACGGTGGAAACCATGAGGGCGAAAGACTTCCTATCATTGCTGAATTTTCCAAAGGTAAAACAGTAGAAGCATTGGGAGAATACCTTAAAGATACATTTAGAGGTGGAAACGGTTTATTTCTTAATGGAGCAGAAGTATCTTCCTGGTATTCGGATAAAGGCATTCATTTAGCTTATGGAACTTCTGCAAGAGAAGATGATACGCAAATTTTAAGCTGGAGTAATGCTGCAAGAAGAATCAGTGAGCTTTTAGAAACAGGAGAGTTTGCTGCAAATATAGAGCTTTTGGAAGCACAGGACTATGAAAGAGATAGAGTTTCAGAATCGCTATGGTATCTATACCACGATTTAAGTGAAGAAGGAAAAGCACAGGGTTATTTTGACTTTATAGAAAGAGGTGGAGGCTTTCCGAAAGAAACAGGAGTGCTATCCGAAAAACTTAAAAATCCCGACTACCTAAAAAATGTTATTTCTGAATATGGTCGTTTCTTGAGAGCATATAGAGAGGATAGGGGCATACTAAGGTTTCATTATCACAAGGTAGATAGCCTTTATCAGAAATTACAGGAGCTTGCACTTCCAAGAAAGGAATATATCTCTAACCTAACTGAACTTCCAAAAGTACATGGCTTTATTACAGAAGATGAAGTCCTTGCTACGATTTCAAGGGGAAGTGGAGTCGATAAGGGAAAAGAGCGAATTACTAAGTTTTTCAAAGAAAATCATACCTTGCAGGAAAAAGCAAATTTCTTAAAAGATGAGTATGGAATCGGAGGTCATTCTCATGCTGTTTCAGGAGCAAAGGGAAGTGATGAATGGCACGATGCAAAGGGACTTAAATTACAGAAGAATCATTGTAACGATGTATTTCTTACATGGTCAAATGTAGCAAAGCATATAGACGAGCTGCTTTCAAAAAATCTTTATCTTGAAGAAAAGGACATTGAAAGAAAGGATGAGATAGAAGAACAAAAAGAGCCAAGCTATTATTCTAAAGATGATCCAAATAATCTAATGACTGATGAAATGCTTGAGAAAGTTCCTGAGCTTTATGCACAAGAGGATGTCGCTTTAGCGGATAAACAGGTTCATGCAGCATATATCATTCCATTTAGAAGCAACTGGACTTGGTATATGACGGAGTACGATAGAGAAAGCAAAGACGCTTTTGGACTTGTTTTAGGAATTGAACCTGAATGGGGATATTTTAATCTTGATGAACTAAAGGAATTAAATGCCCAAAGGCTTGTTTTAGAGGATTTCCCAAAGACCTTTAGAGAACTGAAAGATAGTGAACTTAAAAAGCAGATGGATGAGCAGGAGCTTCAGCATGTTTTTAACGGAGAACTTAGCTTTGAGGACAATATTGCAGAGCTTGAAGCACCTGAAGAAGTAGAAGAAAGAATACAAGCAGAACCTTTTCAGGCTACCTTATTAGATTATCTAAAGGAAAAAGAAGAAGTAGAGCTTAACGAAAAAGAGGACAGCCCTTTAGATGAGTTTGCAGTTCAAGAAGGCGATACCGTCTATTTTAATCATGAGGAGTACAAAGTAAGGGAGATTTCTAAAAATCAAATCACAGGAAGAAATGATTTGTGGCTTGATCCTGCAAGGCAAGGTAATCATCAAATACCGATTGTATCCTTTACTGATAATGAGGATTTATTAAGACAAGTAAGTCTTGAAAGACCTGAATTTATCATCGGCGATGAAGTGAAATATAAGGGAAAAGACTATACCATCACAAGATTTGATGATATGGGAAATAACCTAAACACAGTAACGGTTAAGGATAATACCGAATATCTTGGAGGTATGATTACAGGCTCCGATGTAATTCCTTATCGTAAGGAAAGTGAGCTTGATAAAATCTTTGAAAATCTGACTTATATAAAATCCGAAAAGACTTTTGAGGAAGCAGAGATAAAGAAAAATCAGGCTCACAATTTCAAGATTACAGAAGAAACGCTTCCTTCAAAGTTATCTCCAAGTGAGAGGTTAAACAATAATCTTGAAGCAATCTCTATGCTTAACAGAGTGGGAAGCGGAGAACGAGAGCTTGATATTACAGCTCAGGAAGTTTTAGCGAAATATGTTGGTTGGGGTGGACTTGCTGATGTCTTTGATGAAAGTAAGGATGGACAGTGGAAAGAGGCAAGAGCTTTCTTAAAGGAAAATCTATCGTCATCAGAATATGAAGCTGCAAGAGAATCAACCTTAACGAGCTTTTACACACCGAAAACCGTTATTGATGGCGTATATAAGACACTTTCAGGTATGGGATTTAAACAGGGCAATATCCTTGAACCGTCAATGGGTGTTGGGAACTTTATCGGTAATCTACCTGATGAAATGAATAAGTCAAAATTTTATGGTGTGGAACTTGATTCGGTAAGCGGGCGTATTGGAAAGCTGCTATACCCTGAAAGTGATATACAGGTTAAGGGACTTGAAGAAACGGGATTTTCCAACAACTTCTTTGATATCGCAATCGGAAATGTTCCATTTGGAGAGTATAAGGTAAATGACAGGGAATACAATCGTAATAACTTTCTTATTCACGACTACTTCTTTGCAAAATCCATTGATAAGGTTAGAAATGGTGGCGTTATCGCCTTTATCACATCTTCAGGAACGATGGATAAAAAAGACGAAAGTGTTAGAAGGTATCTCGCAGCAAGAGCCGAATTTTTAGGAGCAATAAGGCTTCCAAACGATACCTTTAAGGGCGTAGCCGGCACAGAAGTTACTTCAGATATTATCTTCTTAAAGAAAAGAGATAGTGTATTAGAGCGAGATGAGGACTGGATACACCTTGCGGAAGATGAAAATGGACTTTCATATAACAAATACTTTGTCGATCATCCTGAGCAGGTGCTTGGTTCTATGCGTGAAGTTAGCGGAAGGTTTGGGAAAACTCTAACTTGTGAACCGATAGCTTTTTTAGGTACAGAGATAAATATGGCTTCGTTAAAGGATCGTATCGAGATTGCAGGAGAAAGAATTTCAAAAGATGCCAAGTATGAAGAAATAGAGCTACTTGATGATGAAATAACTTCTATCCCTGCAACCGATGATGTAAAGAACTTCTCATACACCTTGATTGATGATGAAGTCTATTACAGAGAAAATTCACTCTTTATTAGAAAGGAAGTATCAGACAAGAATAAAGAAAAAATCAAGGATTACCTTGAGCTGAATGCTGCCTTAAAAGATGTGATTTACAAGCAGAAAGAAGATTTTAGCGAAGAAGAAATCAAGGTTTCACAGGAAAAACTAAATGAAGTCTATGATAACTTTTCAAAGAAGCATGGCTTTGTCAATAATTTAAGCAATACCAGAGCCTTGAAAGAAGATAGTAACTTCCCTCTTGTTTCCTCCATAGAAATCCTTGATGAAGAAGAAAATTTCAAGGCAAAGGGAGATATTTTCTCCAAAAGAACTATTACAAAGGCTAAAGTTATAGACCATGTGGATACTTCTTTAGAAGCCCTTGTCTTATCGGTGTCTGAAAAAGGCTATGTGGATTTTGACTATATGGGAAGTCTTACAGGAAAAGACAGACCGACTTTGATTGAGGAGCTTCGAGGGGAAATCTACCTAAATATTAGAGAGGAACAAAACTTTTACAGACCGCTTTCCTTTAACTTAGAAGATGGTGATTTACCTTTTGCCTGTGCCAATGGCAGTAATTCCTATAAATATGGCTATGTAACAAAGGATGAATATTTAAGTGGAAATATCAGGGATAAGATTGCCATAGTAGACAGTTACTTATCAAAGCTCAGACAAACGGAAAGAGAACTCCCTCATCTTGGTTTTGCCGAGAATGGAAAAGAGAAAGAGCTGATAAGCTATGAAATGAACCGTTTGGAATACCAAAAAGCAGAGCTTACCAAAGTTCTTCCAAAGGAACTTGAAGCAAGTGAAATCAATGTGCGTCTTGGTGCAACTTGGATACCGATTAAAGATATTGAGAAATTCATCTTTGAAACGCTAAAAACTCCGGGGTATGCCAAATGGGATATTAAGGTTAAATTTTCCAATCTTACAAGCGAATGGAATGTAGAAGGAAAAAGCAGGGACAGAGGAAATGACCTTGCTGAAATGACCTTTGGTACATCAAGGGTAAATGCCTATAAGCTGATTGAAGATGCCTTAAACCTTAAAGAAACAAAGGTATTTGACCAAATTGTAAATCCGGACGGCTCTAAAACTTCTGTCTTAAATAAAAAAGAAACCATGCTTGCAGGACAAAAGCAGGAGCTATTAAAAGAAGAATTTAAGAACTGGATATTTAACGATCAGGAAAGAAGAAGCCGTCTTGTAAAACTGTATAACGAGCGTTTTAACTCCATCCGTAACAGAGAATATGATGGAAGCAATCTTTCTTTTGAAGGAATGAATACGGAGATTGATTTAAGAACTCATCAAAGAAATGCCATAGCAAGAAGTCTTTATGGAGGAAATACCTTACTTGCCCATGTAGTAGGAAGTGGAAAGACCTTTGAAATGGTAGCTTCTGCAATGGAAAGTAAAAGGCTTGGGATGTGCAGTAAGTCCTTGTTTGTTGTCCCAAATCACCTAACAGGGCAAATCGGTCGAGAGTTTATGCAGCTATATCCGTCAGCTAACATTATGGTGGCTGATAAGAAAGACTTTGAGCCGAAAAACAGAAAGAGATTTATCGGAAAGATTGCCACAGGGGAATATGATGCGGTTGTTATCGGACATACGCAGTTTGAAAAAATCCCCATGTCAAAGGAATATCAGGAGAAGCACATCCAAGATCAGATTGATGAAATCGTAAACTATGTAGAAGAATACAAGCATGACAGAAACCAAAACTTTACAGTAAAACAGCTTGAAAAGACAAAGAAAAAACTGGAAACAAGGCTTGAGAAATTAAATGATGATTTTAAGAAAGACGATGTGATTACCTTTGAGGAACTGGGAGTTGATAAGCTCTTTGTTGACGAGGCACATGGCTTTAAGAACCTTTATCTCTATACAAAAATGAGAAATGTTGCAGGTATCGGACAGTCAGAAGCCTTTAAGTCCTCTGATATGTTTATGAAATGCCGCTACATGGATGAAATGACAGGCGGCAAAGGCGTGGTTTTTGCAACAGGAACACCTGTAAGTAACTCAATGACCGAGCTTTATACTATGCAAAGGTATCTTCAGTATGAAAGTCTTAAAAAGAACGGACTGGAGCATTTTGACTCATGGGCTTCCACTTTTGGAGAAACACAATCCTCCTTTGAATTGTCTCCGGAAGGAACAGGATACAGGGTAAAGACGAGATTTTCAAAGTTCTATAACTTGCCTGAGCTTATGTCTATGTTTAAGGAAGTTGCTGATATTCAGACGGCAGATATGCTTAATCTTCCTACACCTGAAGCTAACTACGAGGTTATTAAGACAGAGCCTTCTGAAGAACAAAAGGAAATCCTAAAGAGCCTTTCTAAAAGAGCAGATGATGTCAGAAATAGGGTTGTAGAGCCAGATGTTGATAATATGCTTAAAATTACCAATGATGGTAAGAAACTTGCCTTGGATCAGCGTTTAATCAATCCACTTCTTCCTGATAATCCTGATAGCAAGGTCAATGTATGCGTGAAAAATGTATTTGCTATTTGGGATAATACAAAAGAAAACAGGTCAACACAGCTACTTTTTTCTGATATGTCCACTCCAAAAGGAGATGGAGAATTTAACATCTATGATGATATTAGAGAAAAACTTGTAGCTATGGGAATACCGAAAGAAGAAATCGCCTTTATACATGAAGCAAATTCAGACAAACAGAAAGATGAACTCTTTGCGAAAGTAAGAAAAGGCGAAGTTCGCATCTTAATGGGTTCAACGCAGAAGATGGGAGCAGGAACGAATGTGCAAAATAAACTGATTGCTTTGCATGACCTCGATGTGCCTTGGCGTCCTGCTGACTTAGAGCAAAGAGCAGGGAGAATTGTAAGACAGGGGAACGAAAATGAGAAAGTAAATATCTATCGTTATGTTACAGAGAATACATTTGACAGCTACTTATGGCAGACGATAGAGAATAAGCAGAAATTCATTTCTCAGATTATGACCAGTAAGACTCCCGTCAGAGTTGCAGAAGATGTGGACGAAAGCTCACTTAACTATGCAGAGATTAAAGCACTTGCCACTGGCGATCCTAAGATTAAAGAAAAGATGGACTTGGATAATGAGGTTACAAAACTTAAAATGCTTGAAGCAAACTATAAGTCTAACCGTTACAGATTAGAGGATAAGGTGGCAAAAAACTACCCGGATGAAATCGCAAGAACGGAAAAGCTCATTGAAGCTGTCAAAAAAGATATATCCAATGTAGATCCAAAAGCGGAAGGTGAGGAAAAGTTTACTTCTATTACCATTGCAGGCGAAAAAATTACCGATAAGAAATTAGCCGGAGAAAAGCTACTTGAAGCCATTTCTAAAGTGAAAATCAATGAAAGCAAGGTTATAGGTAAGTATAGGAATATGGATTTAGAGGTAAGTTATAACTTCTTTACCAATGAACATAACTTTAGCCTAAATGGTGCTGCAAAGCATTCAGGAGAGCTTGGAACAAGTGCGGATGGTAACATTACAAGACTTGATAACGCTCTTGAGAAAATGCCCGAGAAATTAAACAGGCTTGAAGAAAAACTTATCAGTACAAAGGAACAGCTTGAAAATGCCAAAGAAGAATTAAAGAAACCTTTTGAAAAGGCAGATGAGTTAAAATCAAAAGTGCTTCGCTTGGCAGAGTTAAATAAGCTCCTTGATATGGGAGAAGTGGAAGAAATGAGAAATGATAATCCCCTTGTAGAAGATGTAAAAAGAGCTATCATAGACTTTTGCAACAGAGAATATGAAGAAAACCATAGTTATGATGAATTTAATACTCTATATCCTGACCAAAAGCACATCGGCATCGCCTATACCAATACACCGGATGAAAGACATGGTATTCAATATGAGCTTGATTTAGAGGAGAAAACATGGACACAGTATATTGATGATACTCCTATCAAAACAGAGAGCTTCGACTATGAAAACAAGGGAGAGAATGAAGCTCTAAGGAATATGAAAAATGAAATAGAGCTATCCTCTTTTGAAGATTTAGTCTATGTGGATTCCGAAGACTTAAAGGCAGCAACAGGACTTGATATTGATGATGAAGGAAACTTCTATGATCCACTTTCTAAAGACCTTGATAATGACGGTATTCCTGACAGATATGACAATGACTTTAAGGACAGTGATTATTTTGAGTCAACCTATGATGTGGAGGACAATCTTCATAGCAAAGAAGAAATCGCACAAAAATCTGAGGATAAGCCATCTATTTTAGGGCAGATAAGAGCCTATCAAAATGAAAGTAAAACAGAAGAAAAGCAGAAAACAAAAGAACAGGAAATTTTAAGATAAGGGAGCGAACAGCTCCCTTTTACCATGAAAGGAGATATAAAAACATGGATTACAAAACAATGAGAAATCAGATTGAAGATATGGTAAGTGATAACCACAAGGACTTTGTAAAGGCGATTATAAGCATGGAAAAAGGTATCAATGATGAAAGTGCTTTAGATAAGCTCTATGACGCTTATATGGACAATGACAGCCTTAATTTGCTACATGAGGAATTTGACTATATGATTGAGGATTTAAGGGAACAGGGGCAGATAAAAGATGTGCCTTATGTTGAGGAAGAAAAGGATAATCTTATCAATATTGTTGGAAATATCGTTGGAGAGGTTGATGTAGTTGAAAGGGAAAATAAGAACGGAGAAGTCTTTAAGATAGCGAACTTTTCCGTAGTATCCAAAGACGATGAGGGTAACAAAGTATATCATAATTGCTCCGCTTATGGAGAAAAGAGTGATATCCCAAAGGACTTTAAGCAGGGGGATTTTGTTAAGCTCTTTGGACAAATCAGAACATCCATTGATGATAACGGAAAGGAACATAGCAATATCAGAATACTTTCTTCAAAACTGTTAAAGGCAAAGGAACAAATGAAAGGACAAGAAGAAAAGAAAGAATCTGTACTTGGGGCTATCAAAAAATATCAGGCTGAAGATAAGGAAAAGCCGAAAGAAAAGAAAGAAGTAAGCAAAGAAACTGAGAGATAAATTTACGGTCGGTGTGGTCTTAGGACTGCACCGACTCTTTTTTATTTGGTGAAATTATGATATAATTAATGAAATAAAAGTTCAACTATATGAATATTAAGGATGGTAATATGAAAATAAACTATAATGGGCTGTGGAAACTTTTAATAGATAAAAATATGAACAAAAGAGACCTACAGGAAAAAGTTGGTATAGCTCCTGCAACGATAGCTAAAATGGGAAAAGGTGAATTTGTCAGCATGGAAATTCTCTATAGAATTTGTATTGAACTGGATACAGATTTTGGTGAACTAATTTCATTGAATAGGACGAATAATATAAATAAGTTTTAATTTTTATAAAGAACCTTTAGACTTTAGATTGTATATCAAATGATGTATTTTCCTTTGATGATGACTATGTTGAATAGGTATTATGGAGGTATGAGATATGAGAGAGATAATAATTATAGATGATGATATTGCATTATGTAATTTAATTAAAAAATGTTTAAGCACAGATGGATATTCTGTAGACATTGCTAATAATGGATTAGATGGATATAAAAAAATCCGAAGTTCAAACAATCTGTGCTTGATTTTATTAGATATTATGCTCCCTGACTTTGATGGATTTCAAGTTTTGGAGATGATAAGAGAAGAATACACTGTTCCAGTTTTAATGTTGACTGCAAAGTCTGATGATGATTCGAAAATTTATGGACTTAAACAAGGTGCGGATGATTATCTAACTAAGCCCTTTAATATCAATGAACTTAAAGCAAGAGTTGAAGCTATGGTTAGAAGATTCACAGACTTTAATCAGAAAAGCATAGACCAGTTTAAAGAAATCATAATAGAAGATATGAGAATAGATAAAGAGAATAGAACTGTAAAAATAAACGATAACAATATCGAATTAACAAGTAAAGAATTTGATTTGTTATATTTTCTCGCATCCAATAAAGGGAGAATTTTTACAAAAAAACAAATATATACTAATGTTTGGGAGGAAGATTACCTTTTTGATGATAGTAATATAATGTCCTTTATAAGTAAACTCCGAAAAAAAATAGAACCTAACCCTGAAGAACCAACTTATATTTTGACAGTAAGAGGTGTGGGTTACCGTTTTAGTAAGGGGGAATGATGTATGGATATAAAAACTATCATAATTTTGATGCTTTTATGTGTAATCCTATATTTAGTAAAAAAGATTACGCATATAAAAAAGGAAATAGATAGGATTCAAGAGGTACTTGTTGATATCAAAAATGGTGATTACAATCGTAGAATTTTAATTAAGAAAAATGATACTACAGAAAAAATTTGCCACGATATAAATGAGATAGCACTACGAAGTCAAAATAAACTAATAGAGCAGAAACAATCCGAGCAGGCATATAAATCACTCATGACAAGTTTATCTCATGATGTAAAAACTCCTTTAGCATCTATGGTTGGGTATTTGGAAGCAGTTCAAGAAGGACTTGTTACAGGTGATGAAAAAGATGACTATATAAAAGTTTCTTTAAGTAAAGCACATTACTTAAAGGATTTTGTAGAAAAACTTTTTGATTGGGTAAAATTGGATTCAGGAGAATGGAAGTTTTCTTTTGCGGATAAGGATTTGAACGAATTAACAAGAAATGTGATAAGTGATTGGATTCCTATTTTTGAAGAAAAACATATAAGTTATGAAATTGAAATTCCGGAACAGGAATGTAATATAAGGATAGATGAGAATGCTTATTTTAGAAGTTTAAACAATATAATTAACAATATTATCGTTCATAGTAATTGCGATAGAGTACACTTGAAATTAGAAAAATCGGATACAAAAGTTACTTTGACGATTTTAGATAATGGAGATGGTATAAGTGAAAAGGACTTACCATATATATTTGACAGAATGTATCAGGCAGATAGTTCAAGATTAACAAAAGGTTCAGGACTTGGATTATCAATCTCCAAAGAATTATTGCGAGTAAATAATGCTAAAATAAGCGTAAGTAGTGTGCCAAATATAAAAACTGTTTTTACTGTAGAGTTTGCAATGTAAATAGCTGATTTAGAAAGCCTCTTTTGGGGCTTTTTTTATTGAAACAAGATAAAAACAAGAGTGCCGCAAGATTATGGCAAGGTTAATCATTTACAATATTTATTGTAAGGAGGTGCGATATGCTCTTAATAAAAGCTGAAATAAAAAAATGGAAGAGAAGCAGAATTTTGATAGGTGTTTTTATATTAACTGTTGTTTTGAATTTATTTGCAATCGAAAGAGCATTTTCAATTTCAAGAGAAAGTCCTATCATGGATAGTTTTGGAGACTTATATTGTTTAGCGTTTAAGAATATAACTTTTGTCTTCTTGCCAATCATAATTGGAATGATTTCTACGATGTTATTTTTTGACGAAAGGAAGAATGACACGTTAAAGAATGTACTAATAACTTCGATTAGTAGATTTGAAGTATTTTTTGCAAAATTCATTTTGATAGAATTACTAACTATAGTTTTGATGATATTAACATATATGTCATCAGTTTTGGGAGCAGTATTAAGTGTTGGATTCGTAGATTTTAATTTAATTACATTGAAAGAAGCTGCTATTTTATATGTAGTAGCAGCTTTGTTAATTCCGATTGCAATGCTTCCAGTGATTTACATTGCTACTTTTTCTAAGAGTTATGTTTTACCTATTTCTATGTGCTTGCTTTATTTAGGAATTGGAATATTTGGAGCATCAATATTAGTCCATATACATCCGCTTGCAAGTTTATTAGGAGTTTATCAAAATGTGTCATCGGCTGCTAAAGAAATGGTAGAAAATAGTATTGGTGGATATTCACTAAAGGCATCCTCGTTTAGTTGTTTAGTATCTATTTTATCAATCGGAATAGTATTTTTTATACTTTCAATAAAATCCATGAAAAGACAAAACTATTAGGCTAATTCATAAAAATTATTGTTTTTAGATAGAGGTGTGAGAAAATGAAAAAATATATGAAAATAACACTAATTATTATTTGCTTGTTAGCTTTAATGGCATGCGTAAATAAAAAAGAGATAATGTTGCCCGAAGTTGAAAATATAGCAGAAGTTGAAATTATGGAGAGTACTTCCGAAACATCTAAGATAATTAATACTAATGAAGAAATATCAAAATTGGTTAGTGATATAAAAGATAATTCAGAAAATACTAATAAAGAAAGTGCAAATGACCAACCTACGAATGTTGATAGCTATATCATAATAAAATTCTATCACAAAGATGAGGGAAAAAATCCAAGTGTAGCATATTTATATAAGGAGAAAGGCAACTGTTATATTGAACAGCCCTATACTGGTATTTGGAAATTAAAACAGGGAATTTTTAATAATATTAGTGATTTGATTAGCAAAAAATAATATGTAATAGAGTGCAGAAAATGATGTTACAAAATAAGGAGGAAAAGTGAAATGAAAAATTATATTATCGAAACAAAGAATTTGACAAAGGTTTATGGAGAACAAACGGTTGTCAATTCTGTAAATTTACACATTGAAAAAGGTTCTATATATGGGTTGTTAGGGAGAAATGGAGCAGGGAAAACAACCATTATGAAGATGATATTGGGTCTTACGGATATTTCAAATGGTGAAGTAAGTGTTTTCAATCAAAACATAAAAGGTAATGAGAAAAAGATTTATCCAAGAATTGGTGCAATTATTGAAACACCGGGATTTTATCCTAATCTTACAGGGACAGAAAATTTGGAAATATTTGCAATGTTAAGAGGAACGGCTTTTCCAAATGCAGTTAAAAATGCTTTAGAAGTAGTTGGTCTGCCATATAAAGATAAAAAACTCTTTGGGAATTATTCTTTAGGAATGAAACAAAGACTGGGAATAGCTAATGCAATTTTACATGATCCTGAAGTTTTAATTTTAGATGAACCGACAAATGGATTAGATCCAATAGGTATAGCAGAAGTTAGAGATTTTATAAAAGATTTAAGTGTAAAAAAAGGAAAAACAATTTTGATTTCCAGTCATATTCTATCTGAAATAACACTCCTTGCTGATACAGTGGGCATTATAGATAAAGGAGTTTTATTAGAAGAAAACAGTATGGAAGAATTAAATAAGAAAAATAGAAAGTACATTATTTTGGAAGTATCAGATGTATCAAAAGCTGCGACTATTCTGGAAAAAGAGTTTGTAATAACAAATTATTCTGTTGAAGATAATAATCATATAAGGATATATAGTCATGGATTAGATATGGCAAAAATTAACAAGTCGTTGGTTATGAATGAAATATCAGTGATTTCATCACAAATATGTAATGATTCTTTGGAAGATTACTTCAAAAAAATAACCGGAGGAGAGGGAATTGCTTAATTTAGTTAAAGTAGAGTTTCTTAAATTGAAAAGGAAAAAGATTGTTTGGATGATGTTTCTGGCAACACTCTTAATGCCATTGCTTGCCACTATATATTTTGGGAATATAGATCTTTCAGATAATGCAATGAAATATTTCAAATGGACAATCTTTAGTTATAATTTATGGCTGATTTTGCCAATTATATTAGGTATATTTTCCACAATGATTGTGTCAGCAGAGTATGAGAATGATACTTTTAAAGCATTATGGATTGTTCCGGTACAAAAGACGAAACTTTTGATTAGCAAATTTGTAATTGTGCTTATTTACACTTTAGTATTTATGAGTCTTTCAATTCTATTTACGCTTCTTTTTGGGAAAATCATTCATCATATAGAGATAGATTATTCTTTGTTTATTTTTCTTATTAGAAAGTGTTTTGAGATTAGTGGACTTTTAGCAGTTTCTATGCTTCCTATTTTATCTGTCGCATTTTTGACAAAAAAATATATTCTACCTATTTGCTTGACAATTGTTTATGCGTTTTCTGGATTTGTAATTTTAATGGTTAATATGTATGTGCATCCATTATCAAGCTCTACAGCAATTGTTTTGAGGGATGTTCCGGGAATAATATTAAATCAAGATATAAATATATTTTATTCTCTTCTTTGCATAGGGGTATGGGTAGTTGGATTTACAATAGTTACAAAATTATTATTGAAAAGGAGAGGATGGTAATGAAGACGCTTTTATTAGCTGAATATAAAAAACTTCACAGATCAAAATTGATATTTTTGCTTGTATTTGCACTCATGATGACTTTGGGAGTTGTATTTCTTCAAGGACAATTTTCATTTGGTGGGAAAAAGTATATAGACACATTTGGATGGTATATTTTACAAGTGCAGTCTTTAACAACATATTTTGTATTGCCAAGTTTGATAGCATTGTTTGGAGGATATATTATTTGTCGTGAAGAACAAGAAGATGTACTCAAATCATTAAAGTTAATACCGATAGATGAGAGTAATATGATTACTGCAAAAATGATAATTACTCTGTTGGGTAGCATTTTTGTTTATCTAATATTGTTTATGGTATCTTTAATTATAGAAGCGGTATTGCATTTAAATGCGGTAAACATGAGTGAGGTAGTTCATTATTTTGTTGTATATGTATTAACTGGAATAGGTGTTTTTATGGCAATATCTCCAATTATTGCATTTGTTGGACTTGTAAAAAGAAGCTACTGGATAGCTCTGATTATCGCTGAAATATACTCCTTTATAGGAATTTTCTTTGCCTCAAAGGAAGTTGTAAGAGCCATATATCCAATATCATCTGTATTCGTTTTATCGGGACTATATAAAACACCAGTTATGGAATTGCTGATTAGCATAATCGTAAATATTGGTTGCTGTTTTATTTCACATAGAATACTAAAGAAAATGAGAGTTCGTAAAAAATAGTTATGAAAACAAATTTAGGAATTTAAAAAGAGGAGAGAACACTATCTCTCCATCTCCTTGCCCATGTAAATTCCATAGTTCTTTCGTATTTGATAAAGCTCGTCCATAGTAGATTTTGTAGAAGAATACTCTTGCATTAGGGTATTCTTTTTTTCTTGCAATTTATCAAGTTTATCTAAAATATCCTTTGAATCAGGCAGCTTTGAATAGGATTTTTTAAGTTTTGTAAGAGCCATTTCGTAGCGTGTGATTTCAGCCTTATGCTCCTCAAAAAATGCCTTATCAGAAGGATTTGCCTTATATTCTTTGTAGTAGGCTCGATACTTTTTAACGGTATGAACTTGCTCCATAGTTGTGGAAAGCTCGTGCATTTCCTTATCAATAACTTTGATTTTATCTTGTAAATTTTGTCTTTCTTCAGCACTTTTCCTAATGTATTCATCAAGCTGCTTAACGGAGTTAATGCCATGTTCTCTGATGAAAATAACTGATTCAGCCATTGTATTAAGGTTATGTTTTGTTGCCCAATATTCATAGCCTTTGCTCTCTTTTACTTTGGCATTGGTATTCATATTGATGACATTTCCGATTCGTTTTTTGACAGGCGGGGCTTTAGTAGATTGATTTTCTATAATACGCTCTTTTAATCTTTTTTCTGTATAATCTTCTCCAATCGTCTTAGCTCTTGTAAATCTCTGCTTATCTTTTGGCTTAAAGGCAATGTGTTTGCCATGTTTTATTTCATAACCAAGTTCCGCCATCTTCTTTAGAAATTCTTCCCAATCCTTAGACTGTTTTATCAAACGATCAATGTCAAATTGAAGCCTGCTTTTCCAAGAAGTACCTTTCTTAGATTGCTCATTTTCATACCAAGACTTTCCATTTGTTTTGTACTTTCTCTTATAGCTCTCGTAGAACTCATCAATCACAGATAGGTTATTTTCTTTACACAACTTATCGCTCTGATACCTGATTTGGTGGTAACTTCTTTTGTTGGATTGATAGCACTTACCAGTAACCATATTCACATTATTAAATATGACGTGATTATGAATATGCCCTTTATCTATATGGGTAGATAAGACAAATTCGTACTCATCCTTTAATATCTTTTTACATAGTTCAAGACCGATCTGATGTGCTATTTCAGGACTTGCTTCTCCGGGTAAAAAGGATTGAATGAGGTGTCTTGCAAGAACAGTTCCGTTTGTTCCCGCATCATTTCGTGTTCTTAAAAATTGAGTATGAGCAGTTTCCTGATGGCATTTAT
The DNA here is from genome assembly GCF_036323475.1 of Solobacterium moorei. GTDB lineage: Bacteria > Bacillota_I > Bacilli_A > Erysipelotrichales > Erysipelotrichaceae > Bulleidia > Bulleidia moorei. The sequence continues at coordinate 1,627,907 of NZ_AP028934.1, read as the reverse complement.
GAGTGCTTACTAAGATTTGCTCATCTGTTTTTTCTCCATTAACAATATATGAAATGGCAAGATTAAGGGTTGATTTTATAGGATGTATTTTTGTAATAGCCATAAAATTTAATCACCTCCGGAAGTTCTGTTAAGAAGCAGAGAATGTATTTGCCACAACTCTTTTGAGAAATATTCAATCTGCTTTTTCATATCGTTTATATCATCTTTGTAAATTATGCCGGTAGAATTTACACGCTTTGCAATCTGATTTATGTTGTTTGTAGCGTTGGAAAGCAAGCCCTGTAAATCTCTAAAGGGTTCTAAATCCACTTGATATATTTCCTTTTCTAAAACGCATTTGCGAATGAAATGGCTCATATTTCTACACTTAGCAAGTTTTCTTTTCTCTTCAAAAAGATCCTTTTCTTCTTCGGTTAATTTAATTTCAAGTCTTTCATTTCGTATTCTATTTGCCATAGGTAAATCCTCCTTTGAATGTATTTCGGGGTCTTAGGGTACACCCTAACAAGTTAAAAATTGATAAAAAAAGAAGCAGATCCCAGAGGGCTGCTTCATCAATTTTTTCGTAAGTGTCCGTACACTTACTGTGCTTGCTACAAAAGAATGATTAGGGTAGCAAGCGTTAAGCATATTAAGTATTTTATTTATTATATCAAATTTTCGTTAATAAAGGAATAGACAACATTAAAATATGGTATAATAATATGATGTAAAATTAAGAGGGGATGAAAGAAATTTGAAACCTAACGAAAATGATATTATAGAAACAGCCTATGAGGGTTATGTTTTTTCTGAAAAGAAAAGTATTGATAATGTTAAAGTTTATCGTTTTAGCAATGAAACAGGCACAGGAGAAATGCGTTGTTATGATTTGCTTGAAGGGATGCAGTTATCCTATAACAACTTAAATATGGAAACATCTCACCAAAAAATATCACCCAAACAAGGAATTTTACAGATTGATCATTGTCTTGAAGGGTGCTATGAATTTAAACTTGAAAACAATGAGCGTGCATTTATTGGAAAAGGTGATCTAAGTGTTCTTGAACTTGGTAAAGTACCGTTTGAAAACTCCTGTATTCCTATGAAAAAATATGTGGGGTTATCGCTCTTTATTGATATGGAAGTAGCACAAAAATCTATTTCTAAATTTTTCCCATACGGAAATATAAATCTAAGTGAAATGCGTGATAAGTTGTGTAAAAATGGAGCGGCGTTAATTGTTCGTTCTCGTCATGAAATAAACCATATTATTAGCGAATTATATAAGGTTGATGATAGGATACGATTTCCATATTCAATAATTAAGACAATGGAATTATTGCTGTTTTTGAGTTTGATTGAAAGTAAAGATACTCACAAGCTCCCATCTTTTTCTGAACCGGTGTATGAAGCAACTCAGGAATGTTACAAAGCTATTATGGATAATCCTTTCGATAGGTATTCTATTTCCGAGTTAGCAAAAAAATATGCAATTTCTGAATCAAGCCTTAAGAGATGTTTTGCGTATATTACTGGAAATTCAATAGGTAGTTTTATTAAAAGTACATGTCTTGAAGCAGCGGCGGATTTGCTGGCTCATAAACAAAGTATGCCTATTGGAGAAATAGCAGATTTAGCAGGATACTTAAATCAAGGTAAATTTTCTTCGGCGTTTAAGAAACATTTTGGAGAAACGCCACAACAATATAGGAACAAATCTATTTGACCTTTTTGGAGCAAAAGAAGGTCTTATAGGTTATAAAGAAAATGTCTATCTTATTGTAAAATATTTATGAAAGATGGACATTTGTTTTAGGGAAGCCATCAGGCTTTCCTATTTTTTTTAAACAGATGTTAGCTCTGTCTAATTAAAAAAGGAGGCGTTTTTATGATGAAAGAAAAGATGACGGTAAAGGATATAGTAACTGTAGCCGTTATGATGGCATTATTTTATGCAATAGCATTTGTGATTGGGATGGGTACGGTAGCTGTTCCTATTCTTTACCTTTATGGAACAGCCGGCATTGAAATGTTTTTAGGATCAATTTTTTACTTGGTGGCTGCCAATAGAGTAAATAAACATGGTCTGTTGTTTGTATGGGTAATGATATATGCACTTATCACCGCAGCAATGGGTTATATGTTTATGGTTCCATATTTTATAGCAGTTGCGGTAATTTCTGAACTTGTCATGATTGGGAAAAACACATATAGAAATCCGATTAGAAATATGATTGGTTGGAGTACCTACGGGATTGGTATGATGTTAGGAATAGGTGTTCCTTGTTGGATTGCTTGGGAAAGCTATCAAAAACAGGCAATTGCAAGCGGATTTACAAATACTACAATGAAGCTTCAATATGATATGGTTTCTTCTCCTAAATTGATGCTTGTTGGTGTAATTGTTACAGTAATATTATCTGCCCTTGGTATACTACTTTCTCAAAAAATTCTTAAAAAGCATTTTGAGAAAGCAGGTATCTTGAGTTAAATGATGAGTAGCGAGAAAAGATTAAACAAATTAAGCGGTATAGGTTCGCTATTATTAACATTTCTCGCCTGTATGGTATCTATTTTTACGAAAAGTTATTATATGCACGCTTTGTTTGTTCTTTGGTTAGCTTTGCTTCTTGCGTACTTTGGCTTTCTAAGACAAAGCGTGCAATATGTATTGCTTTATGCGTTTACAACATTTTGGCTGATAATAATGTTTCCTAAAGGGATTTATGTAATATCACCTATGCTTTTAGGTATGATATATAAATTTATTGTTCCCATTATGGCAGCATATTTAACTTTTAAAATACCATCAGGGAAATTGATTGCAGTATTTCAAAAAAGCTTAATGTCGCAAAATATTCTCCTGCTCATAGTAGTAATTATTAGATTTATTCCTACTATATCAGGAGAAATAAAAACTATAAAAGAAGCAATGAGAGTTCGTGGTTTTATGGGAAGTAAAATACACGTTGCTTTACATCCGTTAAAAACTATGGAGTATATTATAGTGCCTCTAATTTTTCGTTCCATCAAAGTGGGAGATGAACTTGCGGCAGCAGCGATTGTCAGAGGAATCGAAAATCCTGGCAAAAAACAAAGTTATTATGAAACGAAAATGAGCAAAACAGATATTGTGATTTTAACAATAAGTTCATTGTTACTCTTTGTCTGTGTCATTTAAAGGAGGTGAAAATAATGGAATGCGAAGTACAGATTCGTCATGTGAACTATTCGTACTATAAAAATGAACTGCAACTCAATGATATCAATCTAAATATTTCACAAGGCGAATGTGTTGCAATTATAGGTGCTTCAGGTTGTGGAAAATCAACATTAACAAGAGTAATAAATGGACTCATTCCATCATTTTTTAAAGGCGAACTGAGTGGTCAAACTTTAATAAAACAAAAGGATTTATGTAAATTGTCCTCTTGGGAAATAGGGAAAATGGTAGGGAATGTTTTTCAGGATCCAAGAAGTCAATTTTTTTCTAATGAGGTTGCGGGAGAAATCGCTTTTGGCTGTGAAAATATGGGACTTACGCATAGTGAGATAATAGAGCAAGTAGGTCGAACTGTAAAAGAAATGGAGATTGAAAATTTATTAGATACAAGTATCTACGCCTTGTCATATGGAATGAGGCAAAAAGTGGCAATATGTTCAGCAAAAGCAATGAACCCAGATATATATGTTTTTGATGAGCCATCAGCAAACCTTGATTTAAGAGCGACATATCTTCTTGCGGACTTAATAAGAAAATTAAAAAATGATGGAAAAACCATTATACTTGCAGAACATCGACTTTTTTATTTAAGTGGCATTGCAGATAGATATGTTTTTATGGAAAAAGGAAAAGTCGTTAAGGATTACACAGCAAATGAAATACAGGAACAGAAATCTGAAGCTCTTAACAAAAAAGGGCTTCGTTCTTTGCGTTTTGATGACATTTCTATTCCGGAAAAGGATTCAAGCAATTGCAAATCATTGCATTCAATAAGAGTGGTGAATTTAAGCAAAAGTTTCAAGAATAATCATTTATTAAGAAATATAACCTTTCAATATGATAACAATGAAATTATTGCTTTAGTTGGGGCAAATGGTGTAGGCAAAAGTACATTGGGAAAGATCATTGCGGGCTTAATAAAAGAAAATTCCGGAAAAATTTTAGTAGATGGTAGATTGAGGCAGCATAAACAACGTATTGGAGAAATTTGGTATATTCCTCAGGATTTAGATTCTCAGCTTTTTGGAGAGGATTTAATAGATGAACTAACAACGGGATTAAAACATTCTGATAAGAATATAGATAAAGCAGAGGATATATTAAGAAAATTAGGATTGATTGACTTAAAAAGGAAACATCCCGCAACTCTATCTGGCGGACAAAAGCAAAGGCTTGTTTTAGGTGTAGCTATGATGAGAAATGTTCCAATGATTATTTTAGATGAACCAACATCCGGCTTAGATTTTAATAGTATGGAGAAGGTTAGAACTTTAATTAAGGAACAACAAAAAAATGGGACGAAATTTTTCATTATCTCACATGATATTGAATTTGTTGCAAGAACTTGCAATAGAATCTTAAAACTTGATAGAGGAGAAATTACAGAAGATTATTATTTGAAAAACATAGAAGATTTATTGAAGTCAATGAATGTTTAGGAGGCGAAAACAGGTATGTTAAAGAAACATTTTGGACAAATTTTTTTAGCAGTTTTTGTCGCAGTATTAGGGGTGCTTTGTGGCGTTTTACCCTATTTTGCAATGGCAAAAATTGTTGAACACATAGCAATGGGGAATACAAATTTTTTGGTTTATAAAGCACCAATGCTTATAATTTTAAGCGGACTTTTAGGAAGTGTTATTTTTCATGAGATTTCAACACTGACTTCTCATAATCTTGCCTTCCGTATTATCGAAGATGAAAGAAAGAAACTTACGAGAAAGATAAGCAGATTATCTATGGGAGAAGTTGAAAAAAAGAGTAGTGGAGAATGGACACAATTTATGGTTGAAACTCTTGATAAAATGGAACAACCTATTGCACATGTGATTCCAGAAGTTGTTGCCAATGTTATTATTCCAATTGTATTAGTTATAACAGTATTTGTACTTGATTGGAGAATAGGTCTTGCAAATCTTATAACGCTTCCTCTTGGCGCATTGTTTTCTTTTTTAATGATGGGTGGATACGAAGAAAAATCTCGTAACTACCAACAAGCTGCTAAAAACATGAACACCACAGCTGTTGAATATATAAGAGGAATTCAGGTTATAAAGGCTTTTAATAAATCAGCTTCTTCTTATGGGAAATTTGTAGACGCTGTTAATAAGAATAGAGACAGTATGCTAAATTGGTATTTAAGTGTTTGTTTCTATATGACAGCTGCAATGGAAATTCTTCCTTCTACTTTATTATTTGTTTTGCCAGTTTCGTTATTCTTATATTTAAAGGGAAGCATATCTGTTGGGATTTTAATCATGTGCGTACTTTTATCATATGCTACTTATAAGCCTTTAATTAAGGCGATGAGCCATATGGACACTATGGCAAATGTAAGAGTTGTAATTGATGAAATAAAAGCGGTAATGAATTTGCCAGAACTTGAAAGAGGAGACAGTAATCAACAAATATCCTCTTATAGTATAGATTTTAAAAATGTAAACTTCGGCTATAACAATGAAAAAAAAGTTTTTAATAATTTATCTTTTAGTGCAGAAGAAAATCAACTTACAGCGATTGTTGGGTATTCAGGAGGTGGAAAATCTACCATTGCAAAATTGATTGCAGGATACTGGAATGTTGATGGTGGAGAAATTCGCATAGGGAATGTGAATGTGAGAGACCTTTCACTTGAACGAAATATGGATCTTGTTACTTATGTTTCACAGGAAAATTATCTTTTCAGAAAAAGCATTTTAGAGAATATGAAATTAGCGAAACCGAATGCAAGTATAGAAGAAATTAAAGAGGCATGCAAGAAAGCAAGTTGCCATGATTTTATTATGAGTTTGCCAAATGGATATAACACAATCATCGGTGAAGCTGGAAATAATCTTTCTGGTGGAGAAAGACAAAGGATTACAATTGCAAGAGCATTATTAAAAGACAGCCCTATTGTTGTTTTGGATGAAGCCACTGCTTATTCTGATCCGGACAATGAAGCGGAAATTCAGAAATCTATAGATGCATTGGTCCAAAATAAAACGGTGATTATGATTGCTCATAGACTTTCTACAATTGTTCATGCCAATAAAATTATTGTACTAAAAAACGGAGAAATAGAAGCTCAAGGTAGTCATACAGAACTTCTTGATAAAAGTGAAACCTACGCAAAAATGTGGAAATCCCACATTAGTGCATATCAAAAAGCGGAGGTGATATAAATGAAAGAGCTAATTAAGAAATTGTATATGATTGCAGGAAAAGAATCCTCTAAAATCAGCAGAATGTTATTATTTGAAGTTCTTAAAAGTATTTTTGAAGGTGTTGCACTTGGAGCGATTATGCTTTTATTGCTTAGAGTATTTCAAAACATTTTTGAGCATAGAGCTGTTGTTATACAAGATGTATATATTGTCTTTGGGGTAGCATTGCTAAGCGTTGTAGGGAAAGTATTGTGCAGTTATTTGGCAGACCGTAACAAGTACATTGCTACTTATAATATGGGAGCAGAGAACAGATTATATATCGGAGATCAATTAAAACGAGTTAATATGGGTTACTTTAACAGTAATCGTCTTGGAACTATTTCCGGAGGATTAACGACAATAATCGGTGAGCTTGAAACGGTAGGAGTAAATATAATAGAAACACTTTTTGTGGGAGTTATCCAAACGACAATAATGGCACTTTTTATGCTTCCTTTTGATTTTGTTACAGGGTTAATTATATTAGTAACCTTGTTATTAGGAATGCTGACTAATGCCTTGTTCCAAAAGAAAGCAGATGAACTAACCAAGAAATTACAAGTGTTAAAAATCAACTTAAATGCAACTACTTTGGAATATGTTAAAGGTATTAGTGTTATAAAATCCTTTGGAAAAGGGAAAGAAATGATAGCTGAATTAGATAACAGTATTCTTGAAAATCGAAAGGGATTTATCAATGTCGAGAAAACTGTTGCACCTGCTGTTCTGATTTTTCTATCTATTTTTAAATTGGGTGTTTGTGCAATTATTTTATCAGCTGTTGTACGATTTTGTTCTGGAGACATTACACCATACAAAGCAGTTATGTTAATTGTATCAAGCTTTATTGTATTTGCCGGTTTTGAAATGGCAGGAAGTATGCAAAATATAAGAGGTGTGGCAGTTCAAAATTTAGATGAAATAGCAAAACTTCGTGAACTTCCAACAATTTCAGAAGGGACTATAACGGAAATAGGAAAAGCAGAAATTTGTCTAAACAATGTACATTTTTCGTATGATGAAAAGCCTTTGTTTGAAAATATCAATGTTTTTATTCCTGAAGGAAAGACTACAGCTATTGTAGGTGGGTCAGGCAGCGGAAAAACAACACTTTGTAATTTAATTGCAAGATTTTGGGATGTGAATAGCGGAGAAATTTTAATTGATGAAAATAATGTAAAAGATTTTCAATATGATAGTCTTCTTTCTGATTTCACTTTTGTTTTTCAAGATGTGTACCTTTTTGATGATACCGTAAAAAACAATATAAAGTTTGGAAATCCAGATGCAAGCGATGAGGAAGTGATAGAAGTTGCAAAACAGGCACAATGCCATGATTTTATTATGAATCTACCTGAAGGCTATGAAACTGTTTTACAAGAAGGTGGTTCTAATTTATCAGGAGGCGAAAGACAGAGAATTTCTATTGCCAGAGCAATGTTGAAACCGAGCCGAATCGTTATTCTTGATGAAGCAACTTCAAGTGTTGATCCTGAAAATGAGGAACAGCTTATGTCCGCATTAAGAAATCTATTGCAGGGAAAGACAGTTCTTGTCATTGCGCATAAACTTGAGACAATTCAAGGGGCTGATCAAATTCTTGTGATGGATAAGGGTAAGATAGAAAATATTGGAACCCATGCGGAGCTACTCGAAAAATCTGATATTTACAAACAATTTATTTCCCAAAGGAAAAAAGCAATCGGATGGATAATAGAATAGTAAATTTTTAGAAAGGAGTTTTAGTATGAAACAAGATATGAAAGAACAATTACTAACCAAAAGACCGATAGATTTACTCTTTCAGTTATCTATTCCGGCAGTTATCGGAATGATAGTAATCGGTCTATATCCGTTAATGGATGGTATATTTGCAGGGAAAATTATAGGACAAACAGCAATGACTGCTTGCGGCGTTGCAATGCCGCTTACATTCTTTAATAGCGGTGTATCTACGCTTCTTGGCGTTGGTTCGGCATCCGTTCTCTCCAGAGCGATAGGAAAAGGAGATCAAAAAACTGTAGATAAAATTATGGGTAACCTAATCTATTGGGTGATTTTCTTCTCTGTAATTATTACGGTTGGAGGAATACTTCTTGCTCCGCATTTTTTAGATATGGTCGGTGCAACGGGTGAAATCAAAGCCTATGGTATTAGATACCTTAGAGTGATTTTTATAGGCTCTCTATTTGTAAACTTCACACAGTCCGCAAACATGGTTATGCGTGGAGAAGGACTGATGAAAAAAGCTATGACGATTATGGGACTTGGGGCATTACTGAACATTATTCTTGACCCTATCTTAATGACTGTTATGGGTGAATATGCGATTGAAGGTGCTGCCCTTGCAACCATCACAGCACAATTTGTTCAGGCAGTGGCAACACTACATTATTTCTTGAAAAAGAGTAAAGTTGTTAAAATCCATAAGATAAAGTCTGATCCGGAAATAAAAAAAGAAATGTTTGGGGTAGGATCATCAGCTATGATGATGCAGCTTTTATTTATGATACAACAAACTATGCTTTATAAAATGGCATTTAAGTATGGCGGAGATACCAATGGAATTTTGATGGCGGCATCACTTCGTGTATATGCCTTTTCATTTATTCCTCTTTGGGGAATGAGTCAAGGCTTACAGCCTGTTATTGGAACGAACTTCGGAGCAAAGCAATATGACAGAGTAAGAGAAGCTATGAAGGTCTTTTCTATCGGCGGTTTGGTTCTTGCAGGAATCTTTTGGATTCCATCTCTACTGCTATCAAGTCAGATACTTTCGCTATTTGGTGTAGAAGCAAACATCATTGCACATGGGGTTGGAAATTTTAGATTGTTCTATTCCGTCTTTATCTTGTATGGAGTAATGGTTATGACTGTTACTTTCTTCCAATCAATCGGAAACGGAAAGAAAGCAGGAATTATTGTTATGCTTAGACAGTTATTCTTATTTGTTCCTGCAATGATTCTTTTACCAATGGCCTTTAGAATAAAAGCTGTTTGGTTCACACAGCCACTTGTAGATTTCATTATGATTGTTGTTGGCATTTTCATGATGATTGGGGAACTGAATAAAATGGGGAAAGAAAAAGTTCAAGCATAAAACTTCTTATTAGGTGTTTAGAATTTGAAACATTAGAAGGATTTAATTTATGGGAAATAGTTAGCTATAAAATGGAGGGATAGAAATGGAAAAGTCTATATATTTATTTGAAAGAATAAACCACAATAAGAATAGTCCTTTTTCCTATAAGCTTTATAGCTATTTATCTTTCCATATGCTTGTCTAAACAATTAAATATAATTAAAGGAAGAACAAGTTTCTTTCGTTTTAGAGGACTTCTTATGCCAAGGTGCAGGAGTCCTCCTTTTTTTGCCTGAAAACAAGCAGACAAAAAAAGAATGGAGGAAACATGTATGCCAAAAGAATATTACCTTTATGTCAATGGGCAAAAGGTCAAAGTCAGCGAGCAGATATATAAAGTCTACTGGCGAGAAAGAGAACACGAGAAGTATTTAGAGCAGGTGGACAGGAAAAACCACTTGCTCTTTTTTTCATCATTGGATCATGACGGACATTTTGTAGATAATATTGTTGATGAAAGTGTTGATGTAGAAAAGATTGTTGAAACACAGATGATGATTGAAACAGTCAGAAATGCTATATCAAGGCTCAATGCAGAAGAAAGAGATATTATTGAACGCTTGTATTTCAATGATGAAACGGTTCGCTCAGTGGCAAAGCTCAAAAGTATTACACATCCGGCTTTAATCAAAAGAAGAAACAAAATTCTTGAAAAGCTGAAAAAATTCATCGAAGAACTTTAGAAGTTCGGTAACCAAAGGGGTCAAATTTTCCTTATGTAAAGTGAAGGGGAGTTTGACCTCCTTTACTTTCTTGAATAAGAGATAGCCTGCTTATGGCAAATAGGAAAATGTAAAGAAAACAATCCCTTTCAAATATTGATCTTTGACAACTGAATAGACCAAGGTAGGACTTTATCTACTTGTGGAGGATTATGACTTACGCCATGACCTTTCTGCTGAAAGTTTTCGGTTTTATGAATACTGGTTAGCCAAGGATATAAGAAAGCGAGCGATAAATAAGAATACATAAAAAACAGAGGTGGCAATCTGTTCGGTGATACAAGTAGTGATAATGATACTTCAATAGTTTAAGCCGGCTCGTCTTAATAAGAGGCGGAGGTGAGATTCCTATGTTGCTGCCAAGCACCTACCAATGTCATAAAACTTAGTAAGATAAATAATAGTTAATTAAGGAAAATTTAAAGCGGAGGAGGTGTGTTAGTGGATAATGACTGGAATGGATTGGCTGATTTAATTGCGAATCTGATTACAAAGTACGCTGGAGTTTTAGATTTAGATAATCTTCCAAATCCAACTCCAGTAAAAAATATAGAAGATAAAAATAAATTTGACATAGCAAAAACACAGATTGAGAAAAAGCAATAAAAGTGCTATAATATACTTGATATATAAGTCCAAACCACAATTGGTAAAAATATAAAGATATAGAAAAGGATATTGAGGTTAATGCTATGTCAAAAGAAAAAATAAAAGTATACCTCTATACAAGAGTATCTACATCAATACAGATAGACGGTTATTCTTTAGAGGCACAAAAATCAAGAATGAAGGCTTTTGCTCTCTATAATGATTATGAGATTGTTGGTGAATACGAAGATGCAGGTAAGTCTGGAAAATCTATAGAAGGCAGAATTCAGTTTACTCGTATGATGGAAGATATAAAATCCGGAAAGGATGGAGTGTCTTTCGTTCTTGTATTTAAATTATCGAGATTTGCAAGAAATGCTGCTGATGTACTTTCGACTTTGCAAATAATGCAAGATTTTGGAGTAAATCTTATTTGTGTTGAAGATGGAATTGATTCATCTAAAGATGCGGGTAAATTGATGATTTCTGTTTTATCAGCAGTGGCTGAAATAGAAAGAGAAAATATTCGTGTCCAAACAATGGAAGGTCGTATTCAAAAGGCAAGAGAGGGTAAATGGAACGGTGGATTTGCTCCATATGGTTATCAACTGATTGATGGAAAGTTGTTAATAAATGAAGAAGAAGCAATTGCAATAAGAACTATTTTTGATCAGTATGTAAATACAAGTATTGGAGCTAATGGTATTTCAAAATATTTAGAAAATCATGGTATAAGGAAAATACCAAGGCAAAATGGGAAAAATCCATTGTTTGACGCAGGTCTTATAAGAAAGATATTAAAGAATCCTGTATATAATGGAAAAATAGCATTTGGAAGAAGAACTTTAGAAAAAGTTCATGGTACAAGAAATGAATATAAGCAGGTTGAACAAGATGAGTATCTAATATCTGAAGGGATACATGAAGCTATAGTTTCCGATGAAGTTTGGCAAGCTGCTCAGGTTAAGCTAAAATCTCAAGCAAAGAAATATGAGCATGTGAATAAAGGAAAAGATACACGCACACACTTGCTTTCTGGAATTGTAAAATGCCCGATATGCGGAGTGGGAATGTTTGGAAACAAGTGTATCAAGAAAAAGAAAGATGGCACAAAGTATAAAGATTTTTATTATTATGGTTGTAAACATAGGCAGATGATAAGAGGTTATAAGTGTACTTTCAGTAAGCAAATTAGAGAAGAATTGTTAGATGATGCTGTTGCTGAGGTAATAATTAAGTTAGTTAGCAATCCTAAATTTGCATCTATGATGCAGGATAAAATTAACATGAAAGTTGATACATCAGCGATTGAAAATGAGATAGATAATTATCAAAAAGAGCTAAGGAAAAGTCATTCCACAAAATTTAAGCTCATTGAGGAAATAGATAATTTAGATGTTGAAGATAAGCACTACAAACGAAGAAAACAGGATTTAGATGATAGACTTTATCGTATGTACGATAAAATTGAAGAATTAGAATCATTGTTAATTGATGCAAAAGCAAAGAAACAAACTATTGAAGCTGAAAAACTTACAGGAGATAACATATATAAGGTTCTGATCTATTTTGATAAGCTCTATAAAGTCATGAATGATGTAGAGCGAAGGCAGTTAATAGAAGCACTCATTTCAGAAATTCAAATTTATGAAGAGAAGCAGCCAAATGGACAATGGCTAAAATCCATTACTTTTAAGCTACCTATCATTGATGAGGATCTAAATATAAGTTTGGACAATGATGAGCAAGTTGAGAGTGTTGTATTGATGTCAAGGGCTTAATAGCCGGGTGCAAATTTGCCTTTGTGTAGTAAGGCTTAGCGAGGGCTATCGTTAAAAGGTTTAATGCGAAGCGGCTTTAAGCTGGGCTTTCGCGGTTTTTGAGTGTGTTTTGGCTGTATAAGGAAACATGTCGACGCTCTAGGGCCTAGTGCACAGGATGTTAACGTTAAAAGGTGCACTCACTTTGCACCCAACTGGTGAAGTGGGAAAATAAGGTTTAGGCTAATTATCATGGAGAGGAAATCTAAGTTTCGTTAATCTAAAAATAAGAGGGATGGCTATGGATAAGATAGATGAGCTAAATAAAGATGTGATAGTCATCCACCCTCAGCGTGTAATTAAGGATTATGCGGTGGGCATTTATGCTCGCGTGAGCACAAATCGTAAAGAGCAGCTGGATAGTCTTGCTGTTCAGGTGTCTGGTCTTACTCGCCTTGCTGCAGCTCACATGACTTGGTTTGTTGCTGATATTTTCCTAGATGTTGCTTCCGCTAAGGTTGGTTCAACAAGATCTGAATTTAACCGAATGATTGATGAGTGTGAGAAAGGTAGCATTGATATTATTCTTACTAAAAGTGTGAGCCGTTTTGGTCGTGACACGAAAGAAGGCTTAGAAGCTATTAGAAAGATTCGATCGTGTGGAACAAAAATTATCTTTGAAACCGATAAGATTGATACAGAAACGGTTGATAATGAGCTTTTAATTAGTGTGGTTCAGGCTTGTAGTCAAGCAGAGAATGATTGGCGTAGCGAGAATATTGTTTGGGTATTAAGGCGTAGAGCATAAGATGGCACGTCGGGTCTTTATAACAGAGTTTGTTATGGTTATAAGAAAGATAAGCATGGATGCTGATTATTGATGAAGCTAAAGCACAAGTGGTAAGAGATATCTTTGACTGGTATTTAAAAGGATTAAGTATCGGCGGTATTATTAAAAGGCTAAAAAGTAGAGGTGTTAAGTCTCCCAAGGGGAAAGACATCTGGAGTAAACGGGCTGTTGAGAGCACTTTGACTAGGCGTAAATATACAGGTGATGTAGCGATTGCTGTTCCGGGAATTGTCAGTAAATGCGGTTTGAATACAGATCATCATGCAGGCATTATTTCTAAAGAAACGTTTGAAGCAGTTGAGATAGAGATGGCAGCTCGCAGTAATATGGAACATGGAGAAGATGGAAAACTATACAGAAAGAGTAAGAAATATAGCTCGAAGAAGCGTTGGTAAAGGGAGATAGAAGTATGCTTGGAAACTTAAAACTATTAAAAGAAGATATGGAGAATAAAGGGTGGACAATTTGTACCTTCACGTTTCGATATAAAAGTATTAACTATATTGTCTTGGTAAAAAGATTTGTTGGTGGAGAAAAAAGAATAGACCGATATGCTTTAGTGAAATTAGAGTTTATGAAAGAAGCGAATCTAGATGACTCTTTGATTATGGGAGCTAATTCCAGAAAGTTAATTATCGATGCAAAGACATTAAGAGAATACTTTGGTATTGAATATGCTAATAATTTAGGCAATATACTTCAACAATTTACAGAAAGACTAGGTGGATGTATTCCTACTGAGATTAAACTCCAACCTTCGAATCTAGAAAAACAAGCGATGGTTCGTTCGCTAAACAAAAGCGATTCGGAAGATCCAAACAAAATTTATTGCACTGGTGTCAAAAGAAACCCTGAGGGAAAAAATAGAAGCGAGTTTAATGCCGATAAAACAAAACTGCTCAGAAAGAACTTATTCAAATATTACAAAGACGACTGTAGCATCAGTTTTGCTATTCAGCAGACTCAACAAAAGAAAATGATGATGCAACTATTCTAAAAAACTTTTCAAATCATTAGGAGAAAAATTACTATAGGGCTGTAATTTTAAAAAATAGCCTAATTAAGGTTAAAAAAATAAGATTAAACAAAGCATAAGGACCCTGATTACGTGAGGAAAATTAAGTTTATTGACCAATTTCCGAAATTAGCCTAACAATCTCATGTCGAGTGCGTAGTCTTGATGTCAAAAGTTACAGCCTAACAAGTAAAAAAAATATGTAGTAAATAAAAGGCTTTTCAGAGGGCTATCGTTAATGAGTACGATTGGCTGTTGGAAAGCCTTTATTTTTGTGATTGGAAATGGATAATAAAGATTTGAATTCTAGGAGGGCTTATCTTTTAACGATATTAGTGACAATATTCATAGCCAAACGGAGGTTCTAAAATGATTATGTAGATTTTGATGCAGTTCATTATGTATTTTACAACAACTTTACAAACCTTGTCTTTTGAACTTTACAAGCAGTATGTAACCTGACTTTAGAGTTAAACATTAAAAAATGGTGTAAAACTACAGATTAGAATCTATAGTTCAACACCTTTTTTAGTTTTGTTGGAGATAAAAAATAATTGTCTAAAGGTAATCCTGTCATGTCTGATAATTCGGTAATGAAGTTGGTTCCTATGGATATGTTTGTATAACTGTCTTCTCCTTCAACGAACTGGAATGCTTTGTAGAATTCATTCAGCTCTGAAGAGGAATATTTGTTTTCCAAGACTTTAAATTGAAATATTCTCTGCAGCAGTACAGTAAGATAACATATTAAGAAATGTCCCTTGATCGTATTCTCAAGCTGTAAATAAACAGGTCTTGCATCTAGGTCTGATTTCATGATTCTGAATGATTCTTCTATCCTCCACAGGTTGTGGTATGTTTCATATATCTGTCTGGCATCCACCTTTGTTTCAGATGTGACAAGCATATTGTAACCGGCCAGTTTCAAGTCATTATCTATCGTTTCCTGATTGATGATGGCCTTTACTTTATCTTCTGCTTCTTCTCCGTTTGAAGTAGATCTGAAAGTGACATATTTTGCGCTTTCCCCATATTCATTTTTCTTTACAAGTGATACGGACAGACCTTTGGCTTTTTCTACAAGCTTGTTTATTTCATATTTGTGTTTTCTTGCCAGTGTCGGATTGTATGTGACGACTCTTTTTTCTTTGATGTTTACTTTTTTCTTTTTTCCGCTTTCATCTGTATATGTGTATGGAAATTCATCGATACATTCTTTACAGTAATAAATGATCTTGCCATTTCTGTCCTTGATTGCTTTGTAGTCATTAGGTAGTAGAACCCATACCTTTTCTGTTTCAGGCAGCTGCTTGACTGATTTGGAAAAGAGATATCCATCGCCGTTTGCCAAAGCTGAAAGTATATTCTCTGAACAGTTCAGTCCCTTGTCAGCTACCCGTATCGTTTTTCCGTGTACTTCATGTCTTTCCTTCAAGTCTTTCAGTACATCTTTCAATACAGGCTTTTCTGATTCATTTCCAGGATACAGCTTCATACCAACAGGAATTTGATTCGCATCCAGCAGTAAGCCCAGCCCAATGACAGGAGCTTTCCTGTTTTCTTTGCTTGGACCCTTTCTTCTGAAGTCATCTTCTCTGTCAATTTCAAAATAGAAGTTTGTACAGTCAAAATAGGTGATAGCAGTATCTATGGAATATTTGTCTTGGACTCTCGAAGTGAACAGTTCAACAATTTTCTCATAGTCATTTCCATAAAATGCCAGGGCACTCAATAGTTGATCGTAGTTGAATGCATAAGGAATATGAAGCTGAGGAAGGATTTCATAATATGTTTTGTATTTACTGCAGGGAGAAACACAACGAGCATATACAAGAAGAGAAAGAACTTCATAAAGTTCAAATTCAAAATCGGTAGTGAATTTATACAGATCAATAAACTTCTTGATATCAAGATCTTCAAGAATGGATTTCAAAGGGAAATAGCCAAGATATCTTCTTGGAGAAACGGAAGTAATTTTCTTGATCTTATCTTGCTTGTTATCCAGATTCATTTTTTCTACTTCATCTTTGTAGAAAGCAACAGGATCATCAATACCGGCAGCTTTCAGTTTAGAAACAGAACCAAGAGACCTGATACAACGATGTTTGGTACCTTTGGTAGCAGGAGAATAAAAAGATTCATAAACAGCGAGATACGTATTGTTTTGTTGTTTAGCAACCTTAAGGAAATAAGCCATAAAACACCCTCCTATATAATACACCATTACACCATTAAAAGGAATAGATAAAAATGAATTTGTCAAGTTTTTGAACAATAAGAAAAGCCCATCAATACTGGACTTGAATTACTTTATTAAAAATGTGCTCCTAAAGATTAATGGTGCTAACTTCTAAACACGGGAGTGACAATATTCATAGCCAAACGGAGGTTCTAAAATGATTATGTAGATTTTGATGCAGTTCATTATATATTTTACAACAACTTTACAAACCTTGTCTTTTGAACTTTACAAGCAGTATGTAAACTTACCATTATGAAAGGAAAAAATCACAAAATAAGAAATGATGAGGTGTTGACTATGAAAATCAAAAAAATGTTGTCGATTGTTGCAGTAGGTGTGCTTTGCCTGGGTGTTTTAACAGCATGCGGAGGAAAGACAAGTCAGAAAAATACAGTTCGCGATGAGAAGACCGGTTCGGCTTCTGTTTCCACGGATGGTTCTACATCCATGGAAAAAGTCATCGGCATTTTGGGAGAATCATTTCAAAATGATACGGGGATTACATTTACATATAATCCTACCGGATCCGGTTCAGGTATAAAAGCAGTTTCAGAGGGACGATGTGATATAGGATTGTCTTCTCGAAATTTAAAGGACGAAGAGAAGGCATCTGGTCTTACAGAAACGGTACTCGCCTATGACGGTATCGCAATCATTGTAAATCCCGATAATCCAATACAGGATTTAAGCCTCACAGATATTGCAGGAATTTATACAGGAAAAATTACCAATTGGTCTCAGGTGGGAGGTAAGGATGGAGAGATTGTTGTGATTGGTCGTGAAGCCAGTTCCGGTACCCGTGATGGATTTGAATCTATTACAGAGACTAAAGGTGCCTGCAAGTATCGACAGGAACTTACTTCAACAGGCGATGTCATTACTACTGTTGCGCAGAATCCGAATGCTATAGGTTATGCATCTGCTGCATCTGTTAAGAATTCTGTCAAAGCTCTGACGGTTGATAAGGTAGCAGTTAACGAGGAAAATATAAAAAATGGAAGTTATACCGTACAACGTTCCTTTGTACTAGTAACAAAAAAAGATAGGAAACTTTCGGATGCAGCAAAGAAATTCTTTGACTATGCAACATCCAAGACATCTAATGATCTGATTTCTAAAGCAGGTGTCGTCCCTGCAAATTAAGAATAGGAGAGCAGAGTGGAGATAGTACAGGATGTAGTATCTCCACTTGTCGAGGTAAAAGTTTATGAAGAAAAAACAAAGGATTGAAAATATTGTCCATGGACTGTTCCTTCTGCTGGGCTTAATGACAGTTGGCTGTGTGCTTCTGATTACTGTTTATTTAGTCATATCGGGAATTCCAGCTATTCATAAGATCGGTCTTATAAAATTCCTTTTCGGAACAGAATGGGCACCTACTAAGACGAATCCTCAATATGGGATTCTGCCGTTTATCCTTACAAGTATTTATGGCACGGCAGGTGCGGTTCTACTTGGGGTCCCGGTTGGATTTTTTACGGCTGTATATCTGTCAAAAGTAGCAAATTCGAAAATCAAAGAACTTATGCAGTCCTTCGTAAGTCTGCTTGCAGGAATTCCATCTGTTGTCTATGGTCTTGTTGGCATGTTAATTTTAGTACCGGGAATTCAAAGGTTTTTTCATGTTCCGAACGGAGCAAGTTTATTGGCGGCAATACTTGTGCTTGCCATTATGATCCTGCCTTCGGTAATTAAGATGTCCGTTACTGCACTGGATGCAGTACCAAAGGAATATGAAGACGCTTCTCTTGCTTTGGGAGCGACACAGATAGAAACCTACTTCCGAGTGTCTGTTCCAGCAGCGAAAAGTGGAATAGCCGCTGCAATCGTACTTGGTATCGGTCGGGCAATCGGAGAGGCGATGGCAGTAATGATGGTGGCAGGCAATGTTGCCAATATGCCGGATTCCCTGTTTCAAAGCGTGCGTTTTCTGACCAGTGCAGTTGCCAGCGAAATGTCATATGCCGGCGGATTGCAGAGAGAAGCTCTGTTTTCTGTCGCCTTGGTTTTGTTCCTGTTCATCATGCTTTTGAATGCTACATTAAATTTCTTTTTGAAAAGGGGTGTCAAATAGGAAATGAATACAGAATATCACAAACTAAGACGAAAGCAATATGAAGTGTTCATGAAAGGACTGATGTATATTTGCACCGGTTTGACAGCAGCCATTTCGTTATTTTTGCTGGTTTATGTTTTGGTAAAAGGATTGCCAGGTATCAACTGGACTTTTTTATCTACAGCACCCAGTTATATCAGTGACCGTATTGGCATTTTACCGGACATTCTGAATACCTTGTACATTATGATTGCGACCTTACTGATTGTGCTACCACTCGGCGTTGGGACAGCAATCTATTTGACAGAATATGCGACAAATCAAAAGATAGTTTCTGCCATTGAATACACGGCAGAAACACTGTCGGGTATTCCATCGATCATTTATGGGTTGGTGGGTATGCTGATATTTGCAAATCATATAGGAACCAACCTTTTGGCAGGATCGTTGACACTTGCAGTCATGAATTTGCCGATTATTATGCGAAATACACAGGAGAGTTTAAAAAGTGTTCCAATGTCCTATCGGGAAGGAGCGTTCGGACTTGGTGCTGGAAAATGGCGTGTGGTACGCACAGTAGTCATTACCGGCTGTGTGGATGGTGTCATTACCGGCTGTATTTTATCCGTAGGAAGAATATTAGGAGAATCCGCTGCACTTCTTTTCACCGCAGGATTTGCCCATACGCTGCATGGATTTGTAGACAGCCTTATCTCTCCCGGAGCAACGCTTACCGTCAGTTTATATGTTTATGCAAAGGAGAATGGAGAATTTGGCATTGCTTTTGCAATTGCCGCAATACTTATGCTATTAGCATTGATGATAAATCTTGCGGCTGAAATGACACAGAAATATTATACCAAGAAGAGAAATGAGCGATAAATGAAGAAAGGAAAGAAACATATGGATTCAATCATTACTGCCAAAGATTTGTGTCTCTGGTATGGCGAACATCAGGCTTTGAAAAAGATCAATATTGAAATTCCGGAAAAGAGTATTACTGCATTGATTGGGCCGTCAGGGTGTGGAAAGTCTACTTTTTTAAAGACATTGAATCGCATGAATGATCTGATTCCGTCCGTAAAAATTAGCGGAGAGATTTATTATAGGGAAGAGGATATTTTTGCACATCATGTTGATGTCAATGAATTGCGTGGACAAATAGGAATGGTATTTCAAAAACCGAATCCGTTTCCGATGAGTATTTATGATAATGTCGCCTACGGTCCGCGAACTCATGGAACAACAAATCGAGCACTTTTGGATGAGATTGTTGAAAAGGCACTTCGAGGTGCTGCAATTTGGGATGAAGTTAAAGATCATCTGAAGAAAAATGCATTGTGGTTGTCCGGTGGTCAGCAACAAAGGCTTTGCATTGCAAGAGCTTTGGCAGTAGATCCGGATGTCCTTTTGATGGATGAGCCAACAAGTGCCTTGGACCCGATTTCAACCTCTAAGATTGAGAAATTGGTTATGGAACTGAAAAAAGATTATACTATCGTCATGGTAACGCATAATATGCAGCAGGCAGTTAGGGTCTCGGATTATACAGCATTTTTCCTGCTTGGTGAACTGGTGGAATTTGGGGCAACGGACAATATCTTTGACCAGCCACAGGATAAAAGAACTGAAGATTATATTACGGGGAGGTTTGGATAATGAGGAATCAATTTGACAAGCAAATGGATGAACTTAACACCCAGCTGATCCGAATGGGAGCTATGTGTGAAGAAATAATCGCAGGGGTAACGAAATCCTTGTTTGAAGGAAATGTAGTTTTAGCAAGAGAGAAGAAAGAGTATGCCAGAGAAATTGATCAATTGGAAAGAGACATTGAACAGCTCTGTATGAAATTACTCTTGCATCAGCAGCCGGTAGCAGGTGATTTGCGTCAAATTTCTGCTGCACTTAGAATGATTACCGATATGGAACGAATCGGGGATCAAGCGGAGGACATTGCAGAACTTGTCATTTTATTGAATGGCAGTCAGATAAAAGGGGCAGAACTTATCGATGATATGGCTCTAGCAGCTGTAAAAATGGTAACAGACAGTGTGGATGCATTCGTTCGGAAGGATATAGCACTTGCAGAAAATGTGATTTTGGAAGATGATATTGTAGATGATTTTTTTGACCGTATGAAAAATACAGTTGTAGAATTGATTATAAAACAATATGCGGATGCCGAATCGGCACTTGATTTTTTGATGATTGCCAAGTATCTGGAGCGTATCGGAGATCATGCAGTCAATATTGCCGAATGGATCATTTATGCAATGACAGGAAAGCATAAGGAGGGGAAAAAATGATATGGTGTGTAGAAGACGATGAAAACATTCGAGAAATAGAGATATACACGTTAAATTCCACTGGGTTTGAGGCAATAGGATTTTCCGATGGATTGCAGTTTTGGAATGCCATTCAAAAAGAAAAACCAGAATTGGTGATACTGGATGTGATGCTTCCGGGAATGGATGGCGTAGAACTTTTGGGTAAGATGAAGCATTCGCTGGAACTGGAAAATATTCCGGTCATTATGGCAACGGCGAGAGGTGCTGAATATGAAAAAATTCAGGCACTGGATTTAGGCGCCGATGACTATATTGTGAAACCATTTGGTGTGATGGAATTGGTGTCACGTGTAAAAGCAGTCTTACGCAGATGTCAGAAAGGACGGATTTCCGAACTTTTGCAACTGGACAGTTTAATTCTGAATTTAGACGAGCGAACGCTTACAATAGAAGGAGAGCGTGTTATGCTTACCTTTAAGGAATTTGAACTTCTATATTTATTTTTATCCCATTCGGGAACCGCTTTTACGAGAGAACAGCTTTACAATTTGGTTTGGAATACCGATTACATGGGAGACAGTCGAACACTGGATATGCACATTAAAACCCTGAGAAAAAAATTAGATCGGTATGGAAAATGCATTGAAACGGTTCGTCATATCGGTTATCGATGGAAGGCGAGATATGAGCAGTAAAATTTTTAAATCCATTCTTTTGGTTGCTTTCAGTACATTATTAGGCACGCTTCTGATTATTACTGCCTGTATGTTTGACTATTTCGAAACGGTTCAAAAGAATCAGTTGGTAGATGAATTATCAATCGCCGCACGAGGAACGGAGGCTGCAGGAAAGGATTTTTTAAATCAACTTGATTCAAAAAATTATCGCATCACATGGGTTTCCAAAAAGGGAAAAGTGTTGTTTGACAACGAAACTAGTCCCGCTAACATGGAAAATCATGCCTATAGAGAAGAAATCAAAGAAGCGTTTAAAAATGGAACGGGCAGCAGTTCCCGCTATTCCACAACACTGACAGAAAAGACATTGTACGAGGCAGTAAGGTTAACAGATGGCACAGTTTTACGAATTTCTGTCAGTCGCATCACAGTGGTTGTACTTCTTCTTGGCGTGATACAACCGATTCTTATCATTGGTATTCTTGCTATTCTTCTGTCAGCGGTATTGGGAAAACGTATGGCAAAGCACATTGTTGACCCTTTAAACAGATTGAATTTAGATAACCCCCTAGAAAATGATACCTATGAAGAACTATCTCCTCTATTACGCCGCATTCAATGGCAGCAAAATGAGATACAACGAACACTTTCCTGTTTGAAACAGAAACAGGATGAATTTCATCAAATCACCAGCAATATGCGTGAAAGTTTGATTTTACTGGATAATGCTGGGGCAATTATTACTATCAATCTATCAGCACAAAAACTGTTCCGTGTGACTGATACCTGTATTGGAAGAAACATTATTGAGGTTGACCGCCATCAAAATATTCGTGATTTCATGCAAGAATCTATGGAAAATGGGCATGCAGAGTTCAGAGAACATCGAAACGGGCGTGAGTATCAGTTTGATCTGAGCAGGATCTTGTCCGATGATGAGGTGGTTGGAACGGTTATTTTGGCGTTTGACATTACGGAACAGGCAGAGGCAGAGAGAAGGCGCCGGGAATTTACAGCAAATGTGTCCCATGAACTTAAGACACCACTTCAGGGAATCATAGGCTATACAGACTTAATGGAAAGTGGCCTTGCCAAACCGGAAGATATTCCCCGGTTTGTGGGACATATCAGAAAGGAAGCAAGCAGACTGGTGACGCTCATTGAGGATATTATCCGGTTATCGCAGTTGGATGAAGGGACAGATATGCCCATTTCCGAGGTTTCGCTTGGTAATCTGGCGGATGAAGTCTGTGAAATACTCTTTGACTCTGCAAAATCAAAAAATATTTCACTTTCATGGAGCTGTTCTGATGGAAATATGTGCGGGGTACAAAGACTTCTCTATGAAATTATCTATAATCTCTGTGATAATGCAATTAAGTATAACAGGAGTGGTGGCAGCGTGAAAATTGCTGTTTCCGAGGACGATAAGTATGTCAGACTTGAGGTGGCAGATACGGGTATTGGGATTCCAGAAGAATATCAAGAGCGTGTCTTTGAACGATTTTACCGTATGGACAAAAGTCATTCCAAACAGTCCGGCGGTACCGGACTCGGACTTAGTATCGTAAAACATGCTGTGACATATCACCATGGAAAGATAGCGTTAGAGAGTGAACCGAATCAAGGGACTGTGATTACTGTAGAGTTTCCCAAAAAATCACGTAGCTGCTTCGGCAAAATATGACTAACACATCTATTCAGATATTTTATTAACAAGGCATCAATAAAAAATAGAAATACAGAACGATTGATCGTCGGTGATTATGACCATTCAGATGGAACATCACTGTTATAAATACAGTTGTGTTCCATCCTTTTTTGTTAGTCACGAAGATTATCGAGCAAGTTTGATAAGACAAGACGGTTGCATTATTGTTCAAACTACAAATAAACTACCATTTAGATAGCGCAATTGAGGAAGATGAATTGGCAGTCTTTGTGAACTGCACCTCCTGAATCGGTTCTTTTTTTATTTCTCCAAATTCAGGGGTGCAGTTCAAAATACCATGGGCTTTTTATTTGAGAACCTGTGCATTCGTGATTTGAGAATCTATACGGATTATTTAGATGGAACAGTCTACCATTACAGAGATAAGCATGGCTTGGAATATGATGCGGTGATCCACTTAAGAAATGGGGCATATGGCCTTATTGAAATCAAATTAGGTGGAGATAAATTAATCGATCAAGGTGCGGAAACATTGAAAGACATGGCATCTAAAATAGATACTGAAAGCATGGTCAAGCCATCATTTATGGCCGTTCTGTGCGCCAGAGTACCATTTGCTTATAAAAGAAATGATGGTGTTTACGTAATACCTATTACTGCCATAAGACCTTAAAAGTTTCTAGCATTTATGGACATATTCCCACATGTGAGGCTTTTGAGAAATATGAAATTTTATCCATACTGACCACTCAATACATGTTGAGAGCGTATGTCTGTTGACTAAAACACATAATTGATAGTGTGAAAATGCTCGAAATATAAGGCCTTTCCGAGGATTTGGACATAAATCTAGGTCCTCGGATTTTTTGCGTTTTGATAGCTGCAAAGAGGTTGATTTTTATAGTTGGATAGATAGAAGTATTTGGCAATGGAAGCTGCACTGATTCCGGCAGCCTCCTTAAGATCATTCCTGTTCATTTCTTTGTCAATTAACATCTTCCATAATTTGTTGTAACTGATTCGCATAATCAACCTCCTTGCTTTACAACCAAAAATCAAATGATTCTTCTTGCTGTTTTTCTGTGAGATAGTTTTTCAAGAGTTCGACATCTTTACTGATATCTCGTGGTCTGATTCGGTTAATAACCTTTTCCTCGACTTCAGGAGTCCAGTAGATTTTTAATTTTTCTCTGGCTCTTGTGATAGCAGTGTAGAAGATATTGTGAGTTACTAATTCTTCCACCTCATCAGCACTCTTTAATTTGTGTACACAAAATCTGATTAGTGATTTTTCTTCGGTTTCCGAACATTCAAGTAGTTGGAGACTCATGTGCCTAAGGTCACTTTCATCTACTACCTTAGGTATCTCAACATCAAACTGAATGCGTTCATCGTGGGTGTCGGGGTCTAGAATTTCTATTCTCTTGATAATTCCCTTCATATTGTTGTGTATGACAGGAAAGAACCTATCCGAATCAAGGAAGAGAATCGGATCTCCAACTTTATATTGCTGAACATCCCACTGAACAGCAGGGCTAGGATTGCTTTCCTGTAGGAATCTATTGATGTTGTTGATTCCATACAAACCATCATAATTTAGGCAGAGAATAGCCTCGCCAGGTTCAAGTGAAGAGAGTAAGGTTTCATCTACTTTTAAGGAATAGCTTTCTCTTTCGATGACTTCTTTAGCTGTATCATCCATCTGTCTAACTTTGTCCCACAGTTCAAGCAATCGTTCATCCTTAGTTCGATGAGGCTGGGTAAGTTCAAATACGGCACTTTCTGGTAAAAATGATTTTAATACCGAGAACCAATTTCCGAATTGAATCGCATCAATCTGATAAGTGTCTCCAACCAGTAAGAGCATTTCAAAATTTGCCTTTTGCAGAACCTCAACCATATCCTTATTGCTAACGGTACTACATTCATCGATAACCAATAATTTATATTCTGTAAAAGAGCCTTGGCGTTTAAAACTTTCAATCGTTGAAAAAGTTGTATTGTCAGCATCAATCTTTCGCATCAAGTTCTCTTTTGCGGGATTTGTTTGGGTTAGGTATAATTTGGCTGCATCATTCAAATAGTGGGAAACATGATTTATTAGTGTGGATTTTCCTACACCTGCAGAGCCATATATTACACCAACTTTAGATTCTGAAAATATACGAGTGATGGATAAGGTAAAAGCTGCCTGTGAATCAGCAAAGCAAAATCCTGGTGAGGAGAATTCCTTTAGACAGTTAAGACTTAACCAGTGGGTAAAACAAGCAATTAGGTGGATGCCAATGGAAAAATGGGATTCGTGTTCCTTTGCAGTTAATGAAGATGAACTTGAAGGAAGAGTATGTTATGGAGGCTTAGACCTTTCCTCTACAACAGACATTACAGCCTTTGTTTTAGTCTTTCCACAGACAGATGAAGAAGATAAATTTGTGATACTTCCATATTTTTGGTTACCAGAGGATACCTTAGATTTAAGGGTCAAGCGAGACCATGTTCCATATGATATATGGGAAAGGCAAGGGTACATTCAGACAACAGAAGGAAATGTAGTTCACTATGGATATATAGAAAGCTTTATAGAAAAACTTGGAGAAAGATTTAATATCAGAGAGGTTGCCTTTGATAGATGGGGTGCTGTTCAGATGGTGCAGAACTTAGAAAATATGGGATTTACTGTTGTTCCATTCGGACAAGGGTTTAAGGATATGTCCCCACCAACGAAAGAACTTATGAAATTAACACTAGAACAAAAAATTGCTCATGGTGGGCATCCTGTTCTTAGATGGAATATGGATAATATATTTATTAGGACAGACCCTGCAGGAAACATCAAAGCAGATAAGGAAAAGTCTACAGAAAAAATTGATGGTGCGATTGCTACCATCATGGCACTTGATAGGGCAATTAGGTGTGGGAATCAAAATACAGAAAGTGTTTATGATAGTAGAGGTATTTTATTTCTGTAAAGATAAGACTTGCTTTTGTGCGTTGTTTTTTCTTTTATAACGCACAGAAGAAAGTGCCAAGTATAAATAATCGCCTAAAAATATACTATAATTAGGCGAAAGAAATAGGGAGTGTATTTATGTAGGTATCTGTTTTTGAAATATGGATAGGGAAGAGTCATCCTTATTTCAGAAAAACTTGATTTTCTGAAATAAGATTAAGTTTAGGGAATTGATACCTCAAACTTGATAAAAATAAAAGTTTAGGGTATAATGTAATCAAAAAGGAGGGATATGGTATGTTGCACTATGAGAAAAAGCTAAAAACTAGAAATATATACCTGAATCAATTGATTGCATTTAAAGACAAAGAACCTGTAAAGGTTATAACAGGAATTAGAAGATGTGGAAAATCAAGTTTATTAAAACTAATGCAGGAATATCTTTTAAATTCTGGAGTTAAACAAGATCAGATTATTGCAATAAATTTTGAATCCCTTGAGTTTCAAGAGATGAATTACAAAGAATTATATGAATATGTAAAGAAAAAAATTCCAACCACAAAAAGGGCTTATTTATTTTTTGATGAACTTCAAAGGATAGAAAGGTGGGAAGATGCTATAAATTCATTTCGAGTTGATTTTGACTGCGACATATATATAACTGGGTCCAATTCATATCTATTGTCATCGGAATACTCTACATATTTATCTGGTAGGTATGTAGAAATAAAAATGTATCCATTATCATTTAAGGAATTTATAGATTTTCATGGATATAAATTAAAGGAATATAAAACACCAATTGGGGAAAAGAGAAAAAGAGCAGTAAATGAGAATGATGAAATTGTTGAAATCAGAGACTTATTTGATGCCTATATGCGATATGGTGGTATGCCCGGGATAGCAGATGTTGGGCTTGAACAAGACAAAGCGATGACTTTACTCGATGGGGTATATTCAACTGTAGTTGTTAGAGATATCTTTGAACGTGAAAAAAGAAGAGGCTTAAGACAAATTACTGATGCAGAATTACTTAGGAAAATCATATTATTTTTAGCAGATAATATTGGAAATAATACATCTCTTAATTCGGTAAGCAATACGCTTGTATCTGAAAACATGATCCAAAATCGTGAACGACAAGGGAAACCAGCAACGCAAACTATTGCATCATATGTAGGAGCATTAAAAGAATCATATATGTTTTATGATGTTAAGAGATTTGATATAAAGGGAAAAGAGTATCTAAGAACACTTGGCAAGTATTATATAGTGGATATTGGACTAAGAAATTATTTACTTGGGTTTAGAGATAGAGACAGAGGACATTCTTTAGAGAATATAGTTTACTTTGAATTGCTAAGACGCGGGTTTGATGTGGCAATTGGAAAAATTGATAATTTAGAGGTAGATTTTATTGCTACAAGTGCAAATGAAAAAATGTATATTCAAGTAACTGAAAGCATGAAAAATGAATTGGTAAGAGAAAGAGAATTAAAATCGTTACAAAAAATCCATAATAATTATAAAAAAATGGTTATTACTTTAGATAAAGCACTTGACGATGAATATGATGGGATTCAATCTATTGATGTAATTGAATGGCTATTAAAATAAAATAATGAAAGAACATAACGATAAGCATCTACTAATTACAGTAGGTGCTTTTTTGATATAGAAAATTAGGAGGAATGTTAATGGGAATATTAAGTGGATTATTTAAAAGTCGTGATAAGCCTATAACATAGAACAAATGGAAGTGCATATAGCTTCTTGATGGGTGGCTCATCATCTGGAAGAAGAGTAAATGAACGCTCGGCTATGCAGATGACCGCAGTATATAGTTGTGTACGTATTTTATCTGAAGCAGTTGCAAGTTTGCCACTTCATGTATACCTTAGAACCGATACAGGAACTGAAAAAGCAATAGAGCATCCGTTATATAAGGTACTGTATGATGAACCAAATCCAGAGATGACAAGCTTTGTCTTTAGGGAAACCATGATGACGCATTTACTGCTTTGGGGTAATGCCTATGCTCAGATTATCAGAAATGGTAAGGGTGAAGTCTTAGGACTCTATCCGCTTATGCCAGATAGGATGAAGGTAGATAGAGATGATAAAGGCCAAATTTACTATGAATATTTTGTAAGTGATTCAGATGCAGGAACAGAAAGACAAGGGATTGTTAAGTTAAACGAGTCAGATGTTCTTCATATTCCTGGACTTGGTTTTGATGGACTTGTCGGCTATTCACCAATTGCGATGGCTAAAAATGCCATAGGTATGGCAATCGCAACCGAAGAATATGGAGCTAAGTTCTTTGCTAATGGAGCAACGCCAAGTGGAATCTTGGAGTACCCCGGAACAGTAAAGGATCCTAAGGCTATGAGGGAAAGCTGGTCAAAAGGATTCTTTGGAGGAAACAGTCATAAGATAGCAATATTGGAAGAAGGAATGAAGTATACACCCATTTCCATTTCTCCAAATGAAGCACAGTTTTTAGAAACAAGAAAATTTCAAATCAATGAGATTGCTCGTATTTTCAGAGTGCCACCTCACATGGTAGGTGACCTTGAGAAGTCGAGCTTTTCTAATATTGAGCAACAGTCACTTGAGTTTGTAAAGTACACCCTTGATCCTTGGGTAGCAAGATGGGAACAGTCTATTGTTCGAAGGCTTTTTACTGAGGAGGAAAAGAAAAAGTACTATGTCAAATTCAATGTGGATGGACTCCTTCGTGGTGATTATCAATCTAGAATGAATGGCTATGCTACAGCAAGACAAAACGGATGGATGTCAGCGAACGATATTAGAGAATTAGAAAACCTAGACCGTATTCCAAGTGAAGATGGAGGTGACCTATATCTCATAAATGGAAATATGCTCCCGCTTAAAAGGGCAGGAGCATTTGCAGGTAAAGATGGAAAGGAGGAAGAACCTAATGAAGAAGTTTTGGAAGTGGAAGAATCAAGTAATGAGAAACCAAAACGAAGAGGAAGTGACAGAACGCATCCTATTCCTTAATGGAACGATAGCTGAAGAATCGTGGTTTGATGATGATGTGACACCACAGCTTTTTAAAGAGGAGTTAAATCAGGGGAATGGAAACATTACTGTTTGGATTAACTCGCCAGGAGGTGACTGCGTGGCAGCAGCCCAAATCTACAATATGCTAATCGACTATAAAGGAGATGTCACAGTAAAAATTGATGGAATAGCAGCAAGTGCAGCATCTGTTATTGCGATGGCAGGTACAAAAGTTTTAATGAGTCCGGTGTCCATGCTAATGATCCATAATCCTATGACCATCGCTTTTGGAAATAAGGGTGAGATTGAAAAAGCAATCTCAATGCTAGATGAAGTGAAAGAATCTATCATCAATGCTTATGAAATTAAGACTGGGATGTCCAGAGCAAAACTATCCCATCTAATGGATTCGGAAACATGGATGGATGCACATAAAGCAGTGGAGCTTGGCTTTGCAGATGATATCTTAAAAAGAAGTGAAACAACTGATATGGAAGTTCCGCAAGTGAGCACGATGTATTCAAAAGCACAGGTAGTTAATTCACTGATGGATAAGATTGCATCAAAATGCAAGATAGAAAACAAAGAAACAAATAAAGGTATCAAGGCGGATGAATTAATGGACCGTCTTTTTTTAATAAAAAATTGGAGGTAGAACACTATGAGTAAGATTTTAGAAATGATTGAAAAACGTAATAAGGCTTGGGAGGGTGCGAAAGCATTCCTTGATAGCAAGAGAGATAAGGATGGACTTATTTCTGAAGAAGATGCTAAGGCCTATGATGAAATGGAAAAGAAAGTCCATAACTATAGCTTAGAAATTGAGCGTCTGCAGAAGATTGAGGAAATGGATAAAGAACTATCTAAGCCTCTGTCTGATGCTATTGTAACAAAACCAATGAAGGTTGATGATAAGCCTGAAAAGAAAGGTAGAGCAAGAGATGAATATAAAGAGTCCATGCTTACAGCACTTAGAACGAACTTCAAGAAAGTAAGTGATATTTTGCAGGAAGGTGTGGATGCCGATGGTGGTTATCTAGTACCGGAAGAATATGATAGTAGACTAATTGAAACGCTTGAAGAAGAAAATATCATGCGTGGACTGGCGACTGTTATTACCACAAGTGGTCAGCATAAGATTAATATTGCCATGTCAGATCCTGCAGCTGCTTGGATTGAAGAAGGTGGAGCATTAAACTTTGGTGATTCCAAGTTTGCACAGGTACTTCTTGATGCCCATAAGCTCCATGTTGCAGTCAAAATTACAGAAGAACTTTTATATGATAATGCCTTTAAACTAGAAAATCATATTTTAGAGGCTTTTGGAAAAGCACTGGCAAATGCTGAGGAAGATGCCTTCTTAAACGGTGATGGAACAGGAAAGCCAACAGGCATCTTTAACAAGAAAGAGGGAGGCACTTTCTTAAAAGAAGTAACAGGAATTAAGAGTGATGATTTGATTGACCTTATCCATTCCTTAAAACGACCATATCGTAAAAAGGCCGCTTTTATCATGAATGATAAGACCATCTCACTAGTTAGAAAGCTCAAAGATAATAACGGTGCATATATTTGGCAACCTTCTTACCAGGAAGGAGAACCAAATAGAGTTCTAGGATATCCAGTATATACTTCAGCTTTTGCACCAGAAAATGCTATCGCCTTTGGTGATTATAGTTATTACAATATCGGAGATAGAGGGACTCGTTCTTTTAAGGAACTTACTGAATTATTTGCTGGTAACGGCATGATTGGTTTTGTGGCAAAAGAAAGAGTAGACGGCAAACTTGTATTAAAAGAGGCCATTCAGATTCTTCCGGTAAAACTTACTGCTAGTGCATAAAAAATGAAAGGGGGTGCTAGTTATGGTTGTAAGTCTTGAAGAAATGAAAAACTATCTGAGGGTGGATACAAGTGAAGATGATAATCTGATTAGCACCCTTATAAAGTCTTCTGAAAAAATGTGTCTTGCTATAGCAAGAAAAGATGAAGATGAAATCATTGTTGAAAATTTTGAAGAATACAAGGTGGCAGTGCTATATGCTGCCGCCTATCTTTATGAACATAGGGAAGAGGCAGACCATCATGAGCTAACGATTACACTTAGATCCATGTTATTTGGAGTAAGAAAGGCGGGATTTTAATGAAAGTTTCACTATTAAATGAACGCATTACTATAGAAAAAAGCAAAATTGAAGTGGATAAAATAGGAAACCATAAAAATGTGTGGAGTAAATACTACTCTTGCCATGCAACTATCAGCAGTGAAAGTCCGCAGGAACAAACAAGCAGTGGTGCTATATGGGATGAAAGCAAGATTGACTTTACCATTCGCTATAGTAAGGAAGTATCGGTCTTATCTTCCGTTGGTTATAGAGTTATTTTTCATAATGATATTTATGAAATTGAAGGAATTGACCACATGAATTATAGGAAAAAAAGTCTAAAACTTCATTGTAAGAGGTGTGAGAGATGAGCAAGATAAAAATTGATAGCCTTTCATCTGAAGTGATGAAGGAACTGGAAAAATATGCTGATGTTACAACGGAAAATGTGAAGAAGGCAGTTCAAAAAGCCGGAAAGACAGTGCGTGATGAAATCAGTGCGAATGCTCCAAGTGATACAGGTAAGTATTCTAAAAGCTGGACTGTGAAAACTGTGAGAGAAACATCTAGCAGTTTAGAGCTTGTAGTTCATTCAAAAAACAAATATCAGCTTACCCACCTTCTCGAATTTGGTCATGCAAAGCGTGGAGGAGGAAGAGTATCTGCTAGACCACATATAGCAAATGCTGAAGAAAGGGCTATAAAGGTATTTGAAGAAGAGATAAAGGAGGCTATTTCCAATGGATAAGCTACTTGAAATTATAAAGCGTATAGGACTTCCAAATGCTTATCACCACTTTGCTGAAGGGGAATCGCCAGAGCCACCTTTTCTTATTTATCTACTGCCAGCGAGCGATAACTTTTCAGCAGATGGGAAGGTCTACTTCAAAGCAAATGAAGTTCATATTGAAATCTATACGGATTACAAAAGTCCGAACATAGAAAAGAAAGTAGAAGCTGTGCTCGATGAGCACGGCATTTTTTATAACAAATCAGAGGTCTTTATAGAGTCAGAAAAGCTCTATGAAGTCTTATATATTTTTGAAATGGAGGAAGAAAATCATGGGAAATAAAGTGAAATATAACCTTAAAAATGTCCATGCAGCAAAACTTAAAAAATCAAGCGAAGGGACATTTTCTTATGAAAATCCTAAAGCAATTCCTGGGGCGGTAAGTATCAGCCTTGAAGCTGAAGGAGAATCCAGTCCTTTTTATGCTGATGGCATAGTGTATTTTAGGTCTACTGCCAATAACGGATATAGCGGTGACCTTGAAATTGCACTGATACCAGAGTGGTTTAGAACGGAAATCCTAAAAGAAGAACTGGATAAAAACGGAGTACTTGTAGAAAAGGCAGATGTATCAGAAACAGAAAAGTTTGCACTTTTATTTGAATTTGATGGAGATATAAATGCAATCAGACACGTTTTGTATAACTGCTCGGCATCAAGACCTTCTATTGAATCTGAAACAAAGGAAGATACGATTGAACCAGGAACAGAAACACTATCACTCACTGCAGATCCAAGAGAAGATGGACTTGTAAAATCAAGAACTGGAGATACTACATCAGCTGATACCTATGCTAATTGGTATAAGAGCGTTTATATTCCACAGGCTAATTCTGAAACACCAAAGCCGGTAGGAAAATAAGGAGGGAAAATATGCTTGAGAAAACAGTAAAAGTAGGAGAGGTTGATGTAAAGTTTCGTTCATCTGCTACAATCCCTAGACTATATAGAATTAAATTTAAAAGAGATATTTTCAAAGACCTCTCAAAGCTGGAGAAAACATTCAAGGCCAATGAAGGGTCTTTTGAAATTGATGACCTTGAGATATTTGAAAATGTAGCCTATATCATGGCTTACCATGCAGATAGGAGTATTCCGGGGAATATTGATGATTGGCTTGACCAGTTTGAAATGTTTTCTATTTATGAAGTCTTGCCTGAAATTCTTGAACTTTGGGGAGCAAACCTTGAAACGGAAGTTCAGTCTAAAAAAAACTTCCAAAAAGTAGCAGGGAAATGACAACAGCCCTATTTCTACTAAGATGTGTAGAAATGGGGATAAGCATTTCAGAACTTGATTTACTTACAATTGGAATGGTACTAGATATTTGGACTGAAAAAGCAAATGATGGAGTGAAATATAGCAAGGTGGCTGGCCAAGCTGAGTTTGATAAATTCTAGGGTTTTTGAACTTTTAAATCAATGATATAATATATTGCACAAATTAAAATTTGTGGAGGTGAATTATGGGGTTCTGGATTTTTATGTTCATAGTAACATTATTGATACCGGCTGCTTTATTATTAACATGGTATCTATGCCCAAGATTTAAAACAATTCATAATGCAAGTGGATATAGGACATCACGCTCTATGAAAAATCAAGATACATGGGATTTCTCGCAAAAATATTGTGCGAAAATATCTCTGTATATGTTTTTTCCAGCACTGATTTTAGCGATTACAATAATGCCGATGTTTTTTGGCAAGCCAATAGATACAATAGGGTGGATAGGACTTGCTATTACAATTATTCAAATGATGAGTTTTATTGTAATTATGATTTTCACTGAAAGAGCTTTAAAGAAGACTTTTGATAAAAGTGGAAATAGATATTAATCACAAATCCCAGTTTGTCGAATTGAATAAAATATATAACTAAGACATTTACGAAAGTAGATGTCTTTTTTCATGCCCATTTTTAGGAAAGGAGGGGTTAAAGTGGCCAATAGAATAAAAGGTATTACGGTTGAGATTGGCGGAGATACAACAGGTCTAGACAAAGCCTTAAAAGGTGTAAACTCTACTATAAAAAGCACCCAGTCACAGCTTCGTGACGTAAATAGACTATTAAAACTTGATCCTTCCAATGCTAAATTACTTGCTCAAAAACAGCAACTATTGCAAAAGGAAATCTCTGAAACCAGTGAAAAGCTAAATGCCTTAAAGGAAGCAGACAAACAAGCAAAAGTTCAGCTAGAAAATGGAGAACTAGGCCAAGATAAGTATAACGCTCTTCAAAGAGAAATTATTGAAACAGAAAATAATCTGAAATCCCTTCAGGAAGAAGCAAAGAAAGTACCATCTGCATTATCTGTTTCTATGAAAGAGGCAGGGGATAAGATTAAGGAAGTTGGAGATAAGACTACTGAAGTTGGCAAAGGTCTATCCACACATATAACAGCACCTATCGTAGCGATGGGTGCTGCTTCTTTAAAGGCATTTAATGATGTTGATGCTGGTATGGATATAATTGTCCAAAAAACAGGTGCGTCAGGTAAAGCCTTAAATGAAATGCAAGATAGCATGAAAAATCTTGCGACTTCAATTCCTACAGACTTTGAAACAGCAGGTGCTGCAATTGGTGAGGTGAATACTAGATTTGGACTTACAGGTCAAAAGTTAGAGGAGCTATCTGGAAAGTTTATTAAGTTTGCACAGCTAAATAATTTAGATGTATCTACTGCTATTGATAATACGCAAAAGGTCATATCTGCCTTTGGACTTAAAGCTGAAGATGCAGGGGCACTCCTTGATACCATGAATGCTGTTGGGCAAAGAACCGGTATTAGTATGGATACTCTTGCGAAGAGTATGGTGACAAACTCAGCATCACTTCAGCAACTAGGATTTTCGGCATCAGATGCAGCAAACTTTCTAGGCAATGTTGAAATGTCAGGAGCCGATACCTCGCAGGTTATGACGGGTTTATCTAAGGCACTTTCTAATGCAACAGCAAACGGAAAGCCTATGAAAGAGGCACTAAAAGATATCCAAGATAGCATGGTTAATGCCAAGAGTGATACAGATGGACTTCAAGTAGCTATAGATTTATTTGGAAAGAAAGCAGGACCTGCAATTTACCAGGCTTGTAAGAATGGTTCACTTTCCTTTGAAGAACTTGGAACATCCCTAAAAGATAACCTTGGAAATGTAGATAGCACTTTTAATGAAACCTTAGATCCAATAGATAAATTTAAGACCTCGATGAACAGTCTAAAGATAGTAGGAGCTGATGTTGGTAATTCACTGCTGACAGTTCTTGCACCAATGCTTACAAAGTTTTCCGCGATGATGAAATCATTAAATGAAAAGTGGAATAGTCTATCTCCTGGTATGCAAGATGCCATTGTAAAAATTGCTCTTATTGCAGCAACTGTAGGACCTGTTTTAGTTGTCATAGGAAAAGTCATCACAGCGGTTGGAACAATAACCTCTGCTCTTGGTGGACTGATTGGTCTGATTACTGGAACAACAGCAGCAACTACCGTTGAGGGAGTTGCAGGAGGTGCAAGTGCAGCAGGAACTGCGGCCGCAGGGATTACCGTGAAGCAAGCCCTGACATGCGCTATTATTGGAAATTTAATACCTATTCCGTTCATCCTTCTTTTTCTTAGGAAGCTTTTTCTTTGGATGAGAAAAATTAGTCCTGGCTTTGAGAATATTGTCGAAAAGCTCGAATCAAGAGCAAAAAGTAAAAAAAGCATAGTGGATAAGTACGAAATTATCGGTCTGATCATTCTTGTTGCCATCCACTACCTGGAACAGGAACGTGGACAGGTGCACTGGTTGCAACTGTTTTGGACATAAGGATGAGGAGAGCACTGCCCGCAATAACCGTTGGAGTGATAATTGCCGGTATATTGGTATCTGTCGTAACGTACGGAGGAGTTGGGTATTTTCATAATATCAAAAAAGCTTAACAAATGCCTGAAACTGTGGTATAATATCTGTGATTATAAGATAAAACAGAAAATTTTTAAAACGCAGTTAATATTAAAGAAATATGAGGGGAAGGAAAAAATGAATTTAAAAGCAAAATTGATGAAGCTATTCAGGGAGAATGTTAATATCTCCAAGAAAATTTCGATTTCAGTGGGGCTGCTTTCATTTATGATTATGTTGTCATTACTGGCACCTGTCGTAAAGGCAGATGAAGCTTCAAATTCTAATGCTGAAACGCCTAAGACAATGTTTGTTGATGAACAGGACGATGGTCTAGAGATCGGACCGGAGATTATTGGGCAACCCGTGGGTGTAGCTGTAAAAGCACCGACCGTTAACCCTGTATTGTACGATGCTACAACGATTTCCGGAGGCAATTTAGCAAAAGCTAAAGTTAATAAACAGCCTGTAATAGCGACAGTCCATGTAACATTAAAGGGTGAAGATGGCACAGTAAAAGCAGAGCTTTCTGTTACACCTAAAAGAGGAACAAAATGGAAGGTAGACTTAACGGGAGGCGTTAAAGTTGCAAAAGGCGATAAGGTTTCGGTCTACCAACAAATCGGTGAAGATAAATCACCGGAGGTAACTGCAAATGCACAACCATCTAAGGCATCTACAGTTAATCTTACAATGCCGACAGGCAAAATTTGGATAGAGCAAACAAGTTCTAACATAGTTAATGAAGACGAACAAGCAGAAGCTGTTCAAAAGTTGAAAGATGCAAACACTGCAATAGCCGGCGATATTAAATCAGTTAAGTTTTCTATTGACGGTATTGAACATGCTTATTATGAAGTAACCTATACAGACGAATCAACATCAGGTAAAGTAGAAGCTACAAATTTACAAATAAAACAAGTTATAGAATATTCGAGAGGAGCTACTCTTGGCAGTATTACAATTGTAGACAATGTAATTAAGGGGAAATTAGCAGGTGAAGGACCATTTGATGGCATAAAGGTACGATTAATCCTTAATGTTAAAAAGGAGAAATCAGGAGACTTTTGTACTGACAAAGGATGCAAAATTGACAAAGACTCATCTGAACCGGTAGATGTAACGTTACAAAATGATGGAAGTTTTTCCTATACTTTACAAGAAAGAGAAAGTTTAGAACTTAAACAAATAGTTGGAGTTTCTGTAAAAGAACCCCATAAATTTGTATCTTGTTCTACAACAACTGTTAAACCGGTAACACCTGGAAAGACAGAAGTTAAAGACCCTAGAAAAATAACTGGTGATGACAAGGGAAAAATTATTGAAACCATTAAAACAGCATATACAGCAAAAGATGGCACATCTAAATTACCAAACGGAACCGGAGACTGGGATGAAGTACCGGCAGTTATACAAATAGATGACAGCGGCAATGCCAAAATATTTAGTGGTAATGATGTAGCAGGTACTTGGGACAATGATGGGCATTTTGTTCCGGAAAAAAATGAAGATGGCTCAGTCAAGTTAAAAGACGGAGTTGAACCAAAAATAACAATCCCAGCCAAAGACCTTGTAAAAAACATCAAACCGGACGCACCTACAGTTGAATTAAATAAAGATAAGGAAAACATCACAATCACTCCAAATCTTGAAGTAGATACAGATGCTAGTAGTATTTCTGTGTCCTATACAGGAAAAGATGGTAGTACAAAAACAACTACAGCTACAAAAGCTGATGATGGAACTTGGTCTATTACCGGTGAAGGAACAGTGGCAAATGGCATTATTACTCTTCCTAAAGATAAGGTAAAAGGCGATACAACAGTAACGGCTAAAGTAACAGACAAGGGTGGAATAGCGGATGACGATAAAGATCCACTCACATCAGATCCGGGAACTTTAAATTTAGAAGTAACAAAAGCTGAAAAAGTCGAAGCCCTTGGCGGTCTCGACCCGGTAGTTATGAAAAAATGGGTTGGAAACGAAATCAAAGAAGGCTTTTGGAAAGACGGCGTAAAAGCTAAAGAGGATGCAAAAAAAGATGATGTAGATCAACTTTTAGTTGGCGCAACTTTTACAGATAAAACTGAAACTAAAAGAAGTACAGAAAAATCTGGAGAATTTATAGGTGAGATTAAAGTAACGTTTGATGACGGTTCTGAACTTGTTGTTGAAAACCAAAAGCTCATGGTTTGCGACCATGTAACATCAACAACTGACCCAAAACTTCCTAATGACGCCTTAGATGTTCAATTTAAACTCGGCGAAGGCGTAAAGGTCGAAGATAAAAATCCGAACACGGGAGAAGTTACAAAGACCACTAAGGGTAGTAAAGATAGTCCGGTACTTTATAAAGAATATAAGGTAAAACCGGGCACCGATCTCTCAACTTATATACATCCGACTCTGAAAAAAACCATCTTTGATCTTATCGACGAAAAGGCTGACAAAGGGTACACCGAACCTGTGTGGAAGGGTCAAGATGCTAACAATGCCAACAATTTTGTGGCAGCAGCCGGTAACAATGTCTTTACCGCTACGGCAACCAAGACATTTAAAGTAACGGTCAAGCCGAATGGCGGCACCGGAGATGAAAAAGTTGAAATCAAGAAGAAAGACGAAACTTTCAAACTTCCTGCAGCAAATACTTTTACACCTCCGAACGAAAATCAAGATTTCTCCGGATGGAAAATTGGTGATGACACTAATCTCAAGCAGCCGGAAACGGAAATTACGATTACCGGCGACACAGAAATTAATGCAATCTGGAAACCCATCGAATTTAAGGTAGACTTCAAGGCTGGAGAAGGCGCATCCGGTTCGATGGAAGATAAAACTGTTACAAAAGGCAGTGAATACGAACTTCCGACACCGACCTTTACAGCACCGAAAGACAAAGTGTTTGCCGGCTGGAAAGTTGGGGATCAAGAGGGCGTAAAACAAGCCAAAGAAAGAATAACAATTACCGGAAACGTAACCCTTACGGCTACATGGAAAGATAATACAGTCGACATTACCTTTGATGGCGCCGGTGGTGGCGGCAGCATGGAAAAGGCATCCGTCACCAAAGGAAGTGAATACACACTTCCGGACAACAGCTTTACCGCCCCGGAAAACAAAAAATTTGACGGCTGGATGGTAGGCACGAAAAAGAAATCCGTCGGCGACAGAATCACCGTCAACGACAACACAATCGTAAAAGCTATTTGGAAAGACATTGAATACAAAGTAACATTCAACGGAAATACTGGAACAGGTTCAATGGATTCTGCAACCGTTAAAAAAGGTGAAAAATATAAATTACCAGAAAATGCTTTCGGAGCACCATCAGACAAACAAGAATTCAAAACATGGGAAGTAGATGGTAAAGAAATAGCACCAGGAACAGAAATCACTATAAAAAAAGATACAGAAGTAAAAGCCATCTGGAAAGATATTATGATTAAAATCACATATGATCCTAATGGTGGCAACTGGAATAATGACAGTGCAAATCGGACAATAGAAGTCAAAAAGGGAACTACAATTACGATTATGAATGCTCCTGTAAAGGATGGATTCAAATTCAAGTATTGGAAGGGTTCAGAGTATCAGCCAGGAGATACCTATACGGCACTTGAAGACCATACTTTCATAGCTGCATGGGAAGAGAATAAAAAACCAGGCACTTCTGATGTCAACCCTAGTGAACCAGGATCAAAGGATAAAAATGGAACACAGTCTAGTGGAACTTCAAGTTTGAACTCAAAGAATAACAGAACACCAAACACTGGTGATAATAGAATGAATATGCTCTATGCTTTTGGACTTGCATTCGCAGCATGCGGTGTACTAGTTATAAATAGAATCTATAGAAAAGAAAAATAAGATCTATTAAACAAAAGCAAACCATATATTCAAAAACAAAAATAACCGCTCTTATGCAAAAGCAGGGTATCCAATAAGTTTTGGGGTTTCCCCGAGAACTTTTGGGGTGTACTTTAGGGGGCAACTGAAAAAACTCCAATAATTTTAGGGGTCAAAATTAAGAGGCTGTAACGTTTAAGTAAATTTTATAGATTTACTTGAGGCGTACAGCTTCTTTTCTTGTGCTATTTTCATATGTTGATGTAAAACAGTATTAAAGTAGATGTTTTATATCTATTTTGGGCACACTAAAAACAACCTGTCCCATATAAAGCTATCTTAGGATAGTATCATCCTCATCTTCTTTTGGTGATATTTCATCAGATTGAATCCCATACAGATCAAATAGAGCTCGTTTTCCACATTCTCCATTCCTCTTCTATGGATTCTGTTATATTGCCAATCATTCTTGATGACTCCAAATGTTCCTTCGGCTTGTATACATCTCTGTTGTCTTAGTTGTACTCCTGCTTCACTGTCCAACAGTTTTCTCGCATGTGCCTTCAGTTCATCAAGGATTG
Organism: Solobacterium moorei; assembly: GCF_036323475.1. Classification (GTDB taxonomy): domain Bacteria; phylum Bacillota_I; class Bacilli_A; order Erysipelotrichales; family Erysipelotrichaceae; genus Bulleidia; species Bulleidia moorei. Next base: position 1,587,310 of record NZ_AP028934.1, on the reverse strand, counting down.
GATTGATATGAACTTCTCGTTTCTTGGCTTTTGTACAGTCCTTTTTGAGTGGACATCTATTACATGTCTTGCATTCCCAAACTTGTGTAATGCATGGATAGTCAGTCTTTGTATTTTCACTATCACGTTTGTATACGAACTCTCTACCTTGTGGGCATATCAATTTCCCGTTTTCTTCTCTCAACAGGTTCTCTTTTCGATAGATGTCTTTCTTGAACTTGGCTGTCTTTTCATATCGATAGTTTTGATATTTGAGATAACCTTCGATATCTTTTTCTAAACAGTACATGTAGTTGTCATAACTTCCGTATCCCGCATCTGCTACGACGATACCTGGATATTCTTGATATCTTTTCTCATATCCGTCCATGAATGGAATGAATGTCTTCGTATCACTTCTGGCATTGCTTACCATGACATGCGTGATGAATTCATCTGATTCTGCCAGTTGTACGTTATATCCAGGCTTGAATACTCCTGTATTGTTGTAGTAGTCATACTTCATATGCATAAATGTCGCATCATGGTCTGTCTTACTATAACTGTTTCTATCACTTCCACAAGTATCGATACGCTCTTGGCATTCCTTCAATTTTTCATTGAGCTTTTTGAGTTCCTCATAGGCCTTCTGTACTGGTGTCTTGTGGTGTCCTTTCCCTAGTGCGAATTGGACTTTATTCTTTGAACACCACAGGTATATTGAAACAATATATCCTCCAATAGCCTGTGTATCTTCATAGCTTTCTGTATAAAAGACACCCGTTAGTTTTGTAAGCTGTCCAATTGTCTCTGCTATTCTTGTGAGTGTCTTATCTTTTGTCTTTACAGCTGTCTTCTTCCATACGAAGCTGAACTTATTGGCATTAGCTTCCATGGAAGTTCCGTCGATGTATAAGATACGTGTATTTACCTTCATCTTCTTACAGATGACCAACATGACCTCTGTAAATATATCTGAAGCGTTGCCTTTGATTTGATTCGATATGAATCTTTGAAAGGCCATGAAAGATGGTCTTTCATCTTGGCAAAGATACATAAAGCGGATATCTGTCTTACATTTTTCTTCTATGGCTCGTAGACTATAGACATGATTCATATACGCAAATAAGATGACTCTCATCATCATGATAGGATCATACCCTTGGTTACCTTTATGAGATCGGATAAACCTCCTCAAGTTGATACTATTTACGATCTCTAGGAAAGACCACATTGGATCAAGTTTATCAATGACCAATGATAAATCTATTGGTAAACGTAATTGATATGGGGTATAATCTATTACGTGGGTTAGATTATAATTTATTGTGTTTTCCATACATAAATTATAACTAAAAATAAAATGTCCTTCCTCTTAATTTAGAGGTTGGACATTTTATTTTCTAGGCTGTTATGCGTTACAGCCTCTTTTATTATTGGCTTAAGTAAAATCAGTCGGGGGTTTTATTAAACTCTCCTCTAAAATCAGTAATGGGTTTGGGATAGTAAAGAAGGATGACTATAGAGTGCTAGTAGTGGCATTCTGATGTAGTCATCCTTTTTGTGTGTGCGAGTGATTGATAGTATCAGTTTATTAGTCGTTAGTTAGTGTATCAGAGAGATGTTTGGTATATGTGCCACGTTTTTTGTGCTCTCGTTTTCTGGAATATAGACATGTTGTCAAGCAATAGAATAGTTTGTCGTTAAGGCAGTACAGTGCACGTGCATGAAAGCGTTCTAGGTTTGTATATCCATTGGACACCTCGATCAGTAATCGAAGTTTCTGATTGATATTTTCAGCCAGTGCGTTAGATTGTCGTCTATCGTTATACGGTCTTCTGAAACTGTTGATGATTTCTGGTTTCCAGTGTTTTAGTAAAGATATGAATTCCTTATAACAGTCTAAGTCAGAGTGTTCAAATAGTTCAATCAGATAATCAAGTTGTGCACCAGCTTCTTCAAATGAGCAGCGTTTATTGAAGTCTCTATATAGTTCCTTTAATTCATACGCAAGCTTTAGATTAGGACTTATCTCCAACAACATGTTGAAAAGATCCCTGTAATTCATCTTCTGGCGAAATTTCGAGTTGTATCTTGGCTCGTTATCGAGGACGAATGAATCAGTTTCTAATAACTTATGCCAGGTCTTCAACAAATAGTAACTGGGACTATCATAGACACACTGTTTCGTGATTTCTACACGTATGCGTGTAAAGCACTCCGTAAGGTGTTTGATAACATGGAAAGGGTCTACTGCTATTTCGCAATGTCTTAGGTACTTTTTACACACATCTCTATAAGGTTCCCACATATCAATCGTAACGTACTTTACCTTGTCTCGCTCCGATTGTGGAATCATTTCAAAGTGTTTCGATAGGGTTACTTTTGAACGATTTGGCAGTATCTCGTTTAATGTCCTGTTATTGTTATCTACGAATACACACAAGTATGAACCACCATATTTCGCCATGGAAGAAGATATCTCATCGATACCAAGGTTCTCAGGAAGTGTTAATCTAGGTGCACGGATGAAACTATCGGCATATACTTGTATAATCGTGTTGGATACATGGTATTTGAGTGCAATATCCTTGTATGTCATACGAACGTTATGTAGATCTAAGGCAATCGCATTGAGTACTGCGTATGACTGGTGGAAGTTCTCTGGGCCAAATGGACTTGGCTCAGAGAAGGACTTCCCACATTCTTTACAGACATAGCGTCTTCTTGTCCAATCAATGATGGATGGTATACCTGCAACGTCAAGGTGGTTATAGCTGTACGAAGAATAATCTTTTATTTTTGTATAACCTCCACAACAGGGACAGGTAGGGTGAGTATCATTCAGTTTTATTAAGATGTGTAATTTGTCAGATGATTTATGTGTATCAATCGAAAAAATCATATCGTCACTAACATTAAGTGTGGATATGATAAAATCCCATCTTTGACAGTTATAAATGTAAAAAATGCCATAAACCACGATGTAGAAAGGGTTTCTGGCATTTTCGTTTTGTTGATCTGTGTAGTGTGGGATTCTATTTTTTCGTTTCAGATATGATCTTTCTCATGGTTCCTGTTGGAACGATCTCTGTATCCGTACAGAATCCAAATTCTTTATGTAGATGATCCGTTATCTTTGTTCGCTTATATTCCGGTATGTATCCTTGTCCGTTTACCTTCAATAGCTTGTATTCTCTCAATGTAGTAATCAGTTCTGATGATGTATAGCTTGGACCTAACTTCTTTTCTAGGATGCGGAAGATCAGTAGGGCCAGATAACATATCAGGAAGTGTGCACGGATGCTGTCCTTCTTTCTGACATATACAGGTCTTGCTTCAAAGTCTGTCTTCATGATGCGGAATGCTTCCTCTATTTGCCATCTTCCTTCGCTGACCTTTAGGATGTCTTCTATCTTGTCATTTACCAGGTCGGTACAGATGGCATAGAAGCCATCATACATCGCTTCACTATCGATCTTGTCCTGGTCTATCGCATAGTGCTCCTCGGATGCGATTTCTCCATCTGATGTGGTAGCTGTGACCCTTACGAATCTTGCAGGATCGTTTGGGTTTCTTCTTTGCTTTTGGATAGAGCCTTTGTCTACCATGGACTCTGCACGTGCAATCTGTGAATCCCGTATCTCTTTTTGATATGTCGCATATCTTGGTGAATAGGTGACGATCATCAATTGACCAGCTACCTTCTTGGTGCCATATGGCTCTTCTTTGTAATAGATGTCATCGATATGCTTGTATGGTTCTCTCTGTATCTCTTCGATATCAACTGTCGCTCCATCCTTCAGACGTTTCCATCTTTGGTTCGACATCGCTTCCTCGCGTTTCTTGCGGTTTAGCTTCTTGAGCGATTGCGTACAAATGAATGCACGTCCTTCGATGTCGTTGAACAGTCGGTTGTTTTCTGATCCTAGACCTCCATCTGTACATATAACGAATCTCTGGAAACCAAAATCCCGTATGATCTTTTGCTCTAGAGGTCTCATGGATGGTTGTTCGTTGCTTGCACCTTCAAAGAGGTCGAACGTCAGAGGAATGCCATCGCCATCCATGAACAGTCCCATCTGTACGATAGGGCTAGGACGGTGCTCCTTACTTTTGCCATATTGTCTGAAGCCATCCTCTTCTTCGATCTCGAAGTAGTAGTTCGTACAGTCATAATATAGGACACTGTTATTTCTCTTTAGGATATGATTGCTGTTCTTGTATACTTCTGCCAATATGTGGTCCATCTCCTTAGATAGCGTTCCTAGTGCACGATACACATCATGCAATTCATACTTTGGCTGCTCTAGAAAGGAAGATGCCGTCTTATATGAGGAAAGTTTGCTTCCGGGATCCAGTATGCGTGCATAGACAAGGTCTGAACATATCGCATCAATGTCGAAATCAAATCTGCCATGTGATGATATGGTACGGAACACGTTCTTCATCTTTAGACCGTAATAGATGGACTGTAAGAATAGATATCCTGCATGGAAGGAACGCTGTTCATCCATAACTATCTTCTTGTCAGGAAACAATGATAATAGTACAGGAGGAGCAGAAGGAGAGTCGTTCATTTGGTCTACCTGCTTTTGTGCCCACTCCAATACCTGTTTCCTAGAAAGATTCATTTCCTTCATGAGCGAGTCTATGCGTCCAAGGCTTTTGACGTTCTCGGAACGGACACCATTCCCTTTACGAACGGAATGGCGGATGTAGAGTCTTTCGTATTGTCTGTCTTTCAGTATATGTAGAAACATACAAGATCACCTCTATCAATATTATAACACAAAGCACACCACCACACTACATAAAAATACATAAATTTTGACAACAAAAAAAGATGGATATCCACCATCAATAAAGGGTTTATTCATTATCTTGTTAAATTACAACTGTAAAACTCCCGGGACAGGTAGGGTGAGTATCATTCAGTTTTATTAAGATGTGTAATTTGTCAGATGATTTATGTGTATCAATCGAAAAAATCATATCGTCACTAACATTAAGTGTGGATATGATAAAATCATTTATAGCCATATGGCGCCTCCTATGTTTCATTTCAATCACTTGCAAGACTGAATTTTAGCATAGGAGTTTTTATTATGAATAGTATACCCCGTGAGATTTTATAGGGTATCCCCGAGTTGTAAAAAAAGAGGCCAAAATTTGACCCCGAGCGATTGTACAGGGTCGCCCCGACCCCGAGTGATTTTATAGTGCCTATTATTGTACGAGCAAATTTTATGAATATTATTTATTTGATTTATCTGATCTTACTAATGCATCTTCTCTTGACTTTGGTATTGCTAGTATAGGTGCATTTTTTCTTGTCGCAAATAAGAACCTATTTCTGAAATTTTGGAAATTATTAAAACCACGGCAATGCCTTATCATATCTTTGGGTATACGATTTATTGATTCTATAGGACCGTTAGAAAGCCTTTTCTGAATGCCATCAACTTCTACGGTGATAAAATAATTAATGATACTACCTTGATATTTAGATAGTGTTTTAGCTATGTCTTTAAAAATTGCGTAATTTGAAGATTTATATATTTCAATGATTTCATTTAAACGTATTTTTGCACCTTCAAGGTCATTAAGATAAGTCTTGTTAAATTCAAGATACATATCTTTAAGAGTTTTAAATTCATACAAGTTAGGATCTATATTAAAGAATATATCTTCGTAATCATATACATCCATTAGATAACGAAAATGCTTATCAAATTTAGACTTGCGTGAATAATCAATTTTGTTAGGATTTTTCAAGAGAAGCCACTTGAAATTCTTTAATAGATAAACCTCATCAGATTGATGAAACCTTATTTTAAATCCTTTTTCTCTTTCTAGTTTTCTGTGCCTTTGCTCATCTCTAAGCTTAAATTTACGCATAAGTTTAATACAGTAATTATTAAGTTTATCATTTATGAGTTTAATGATATGAAATGAATCAACAGCAGATACAGCGTTGTAAAAGTCTTTATTTACAAAAGAAATATATGGATTGTACATATCACTAATCAAGTATTTGACTTTGTTTCTTTCTGAAGGTGGTATGTTAAGGAAAAACTCTTCTGTAGTAGCATTTTTTCTTGAAGGTACTATATCTATTGGCTTGCCTGTAATGAAATTTAAAATCATAAGTGCATATTCACCTTCAGGTAAAATGTTAACATTCACTTCATCACTTCATCAATAGATATGACCTCAGGTAATGTCTCACGCTTCATATCTACATACAAGGACAATACCAGAAAACTATGGCTCTATACTTCATCAGAAAGTCTATCTTCATCTTTAAATTTTGACTGGATGAGGGTGAAGGATAAGGATATAGAGGCAGCGAAAGAAAAAGCGGAAACGGCAATCTCAAAAATATCCGTTATGGAAGGCTCGATTTCCTCGATGGTGAAAAAGGGAGAGTTTGGTACTTTTATGAGGCAAAACTATAACAGCTTTTTACTCGGTTTTAATAACGCCAGTAGGTATGTGCAAATCACCGTATGGGAGATTGGATTATATAGAGGAACCATTAATTCAGAAAACAAAAGAGCTACTTTTGACGAAAATGGAAATCACTTCTATCGTGATGGTAAGTATATCGGAAAGATTGGTACAAACGTCTGAAGTGGAAATAGCTCCCATAAAGGCTTGGTATTTGACCTTGATAGTGAAGGAAAGTATATGGCTTTTTCTCAAGAAGAATCAGAAAATGCAGGAAGTTATACCACCATGCTTTGCTTTTCCAGATCTAATAGCATATACAGTCAATATGGGATTCATCTTGGCTGTAATCTTTATGCCCATAATTTTAAGATTGTAGATCCACAGTGGGAGGATGGTTTTGGTGTGAATGCCACTATTAATTATGTACAAATCCTTGATGTGAATTCTGATGGAACAGTCAACAGGTGGGGCAATTCACCTATGACTTGATACAGGTGGAGACTACGGAAGATGGAATAGTTTCATCAAATGTATATAAATCTAAAGAAACAATAAGTGCAGCTGATGGCTGGACCAAGACTTATGAAAAGCTACCACTGACAGGGAAAATAAAGATGGAGAAGATGTCACATATATCTACTATGTTCGAGAAAAAGAAGATAAAGACCATGATACAAGCTATATGAAGAACAACGGAACAGAATCCAAGATATCAAGTGATGTAGCAATTTCATCGGGAAGTATTACGATAAAAATACGGAAAAAATGAAATTTGTATTGCCAGAAACAGGGGGGTATGGGAAGAAATACCATGGATTCTTCACAAAAAATATCTTAAAAACAGTCTAAAATAACTAATCATTCTTCGTAGATTTCAGTAATTTTGGAGATGGTTGAAAAAAACAAGAAAATATGGTATATATGTGACATGTATTGAAAAATATGATTTTAAGGAACAAAAATCCCTAAGCAAGCATAGGCACATTGTCACAACAAACAATCTTAGTGCAAATGTTATATTTTAAGGCAGATGAACTTTCTCTAGCAAAATGTAAGGGGTAAGTCCGTATTTTTTGATGTTTGAATTAAAGGGTAGTTTTCTATCAGAAGGAGGAAATATGAAAGAAAAAAACCAGCAGGTAAATTTAAAATGGGGCATGAGAAAACTTAGTGTAGGTCTTTGCTCCGTTGTGATTGGTGCAATTATCCTCGTTGTGCCAATGATGCCAGCCTATGCTCAGGAGGCTAGTCCGATTGCTGCGAGATTACCACAAGATGATGTACAGCCTTCAAGATCGGTCAGTGCCAGCGGCGTGGGAGATACAACACTTATCTATGCCGGTATTACTTTTGAAAAAACAGAAGGAGATACCATCACATTAAAATGGAGCAAATGGAATAGTGCAGGTACTTACTGGGAAACGGTTACAGATGACAAGAAGGATCCTGAGTATTTTGCAGGTAGATATGTTCTTGAATTCTCTGATCCTGAGTTTTACAAACAGATTGAATCCATTGAAGTAAAAAGTGGTATTTTCAAAGTGAACATGGAAAAGTACTACGATGGAGATCCTGAAAAAGGTGGCTCACTTTGGACATACAAAATCCTAGGCGGAGCTCTGAATGAGAACATTATCGGCGCCAACACCATCTCTACCGTTACCATTAAACTTGCTAATGGTAGAACATTAGAATCTTTGGGGTTAAAAGATAAGAAACTTAAGTTTGATTCTATGTGGCTTACTGGCAAGGGAGGAAATACAACTCCAAATCTAATCGCAAAAGAATCTATCAGTAGTGGATACATCTACGATAAGACAAAAGGAAAAGATAACTATAAGTCCAATCTTACAATGGATGGCTTTACTTCTAAGGCCATGTTTGTAGAAGGGGAAAGCAAGAAATTTGATGAAATCAAAACAGTTCATGAATATAAGCCTGCCATCAAGTACGAATCTTCTACTCCAGGAGGTGGGTATGCAGCTGTAATTGAAGAAACTTTCCCAGCTGAACTTGTAGAGTTCATTGACTGGGATAATGTGTATATTTATTCTTCAGATATCAATGGTAATCCTACAAAAAATGTAGTGAAAACTAGAATTGATAAATCTAAAGATGGAGTTGTTAATACTTTTAATTCTCCTGCGATGAGTCATAAAAATGTAAGTTCTAATGGTGAAGTTGCTAAAGTTAGAAGTTACATTCAATCCAATGTGTTAACTGCTGCTGCAGGACAAGTTGGTTTCTATACAATCTCATATAAGCTAAAGGATTCCTTGAAGAATCCGGAAGCGGCAAAGAAGATTATTGAAGCTGCAAAGCAGACAGATAACAATAGCTTCCTACCGTTTTCTTCTCGCCTTTATGCAGATTGGCCAGATAAGAAGTATGGCATTTTTGCAAAAGATGACGGAGAGCCTTGGAAGATTCTGGAAAACTCTGAACACAACAGCGTACTGGACGTAAGGGATACAGACGGTGATGGTCTTATTGACTTTATTGAGTATCAATTCGGTTCAAATCCTAACCTAGTAGATACAGATGGAGACGGTGTGCCTGATGGCCAGGAAGCACTGGTGGATAATACGAAACCAAACGATGCTTCTGATTATATCGTAAAGGCACCAACTGCCGAAAATACAACTTACAACCCTGCTGTAGAAAACAAGATTAAGGGAACACTTCCAAAACCTCTAATCAAGAACCCTGCAAAGCCGGAGGAAGATTTAAAGGTTACAAATAAAGCGGCAGGAGATGCTATTGTAAAGCTTCATCCATATGATGCTAAGACAAAGACCTATGATAAGGATAAGGTAATTGCTGAAGTAAAAATTCCATTTGATAAATTGGAAAAAGGCGAATTTGAAATGCCATTAGCTGCTAATACAGTAGAAGATGGTTCAAAGGGCCAGATTGTAGCCTACGCACCAAATGGGGAACATCCTATTGCTGGACCAGTTCTTAACTTTAACTCGACAGATGCAGACAAGTTTAAGCCGGAAGCAGAAAAAGAAACAGTTCCTTTTGGCGGAAAGTATAACTTGACTGATAATATCAAGAAATTTACAGATGCAAAAGGCAGCGCAGCTACTCCCGAGCTTGACGATAAAACTCCATTTGAAGATATTACAGCTAAAGATGCTATTAATGTCAACCAACCAGGTGAATACACAGGTAAGGTAAGGGTAAAATACAAGGATGGCTCTACAGAAGATGTGGAAGTTCCGGTAACAGTACTTGCAAAAGTCCTTGATCAGACAAAAAATCCTGATGCGAAAACACCGGAAGGCTATGTAAGAGTGACTTTTGAACAAGGGGAACACGGCATATTTGCTAAAGATTCTAAAACTGTATTGGATGTAGTAAAAGGAACATTAAAATCAGATGTAACTGTTCCAACTGTTGCTCCAGCGGAAAATTTCAAGCATACGGGCTGGACACCGGAAATTCCGGAAAAATTTGATAACGGTGGTACGTTTACTGCTCAGTACGCTGCTGCACAAACAGATGCTGAAAAATATACAGCAGAGGGTGGAACCGTAAATAAGCCTTATGGTGAAAAAGCAACAGAGGAAGATGTTAAAAAGAAAGTTACTGTAAAGGATGAATCCAACCAAGATTTACCTGAAGCAGAACAGAAGAAGGTAGTCAAAGAAATCAAGGTAGGAGAAATTCCTGAACCTGGAAAAGATGGTAAAAATCAGACTGTTTCGGTAACCGTAGTATACGAAGACGGAACAGAAGACAATATCAATGTAACTATTGACTATAGCGACGCTAAGGAAAAATATGCACCGGAAGGACAAAAGATAACTGTCAATAAGGGAGCAGAAGAACCAAAGGCAGAAGATGCTATCAAGAACAAGGATAAGATGCCAGAGGGAACAACCTACGCTTGGAAAAAACCTGTAGATACCAATACAGCAGGAGAAGGCAAAGCAACGGTTACTGTAACTTATCCAGATGGCTCTACAGAAGATGTGGAAGTTGACTTTGAAGTAAAGGAAACTACACCGGCAAAGACAGATGCTGAAAAATATACAGCAGAGGGTGGAACCGTAAATAAGCCTTATGGTGAAAAAGCAACAGAGGAAGATGTTAAAAAGAAAGTTACTGTAAAGGATGAATCCAACCAAGATTTACCTGAAGCAGAACAGAAGAAGGTAGTCAAAGAAATCAAGGTAGGAGAAATTCCTGAACCTGGAAAAGATGGTAAAAATCAGACTGTTTCGGTAACCGTAGTATACGAAGACGGAACAGAAGACAATATCAATGTAACTATTGACTATAGCGACGCTAAGGAAAAATATGCACCGGAAGGACAAAAGATAACTGTCAATAAGGGAGCAGAAGAACCAAAGGCAGAAGATGCTATCAAGAACAAGGATAAGATGCCAGAGGGAACAACCTACGCTTGGAAAAAACCTGTAGATACCAATACAGCAGGAGAAGGCAAAGCAACGGTTACTGTAACTTATCCAGATGGCTCTACAGAAGATGTGGAAGTTGACTTTGAAGTAAAGGAAACTACACCGGCAAAGACAGATGCTGAAAAATATACAGCAGAGGGTGGAACCGTAAATAAGCCTTATGGTGAAAAAGCAACAGAGGAAGATGTTAAAAAGAAAGTTACTGTAAAGGATGAATCCAACCAAGATTTACCTGAAGCAGAACAGAAGAAGGTAGTCAAAGAAATCAAGGTAGGAGAAATTCCTGAACCTGGAAAAGATGGTAAAAATCAGACTGTTTCGGTAACCGTAGTATACGAAGACGGAACAGAAGACAATATCAATGTAACTATTGACTATAGCGACGCTAAGGAAAAATATGCACCGGAAGGACAAAAGATAACTGTCAATAAGGGAGCAGAAGAACCAAAGGCAGAAGATGCTATCAAGAACAAGGATAAGATGCCAGAGGGAACAACCTACGCTTGGAAAAAACCTGTAGATACCAATACAGCAGGAGAAGGCAAAGCAACGGTTACTGTAACTTATCCAGATGGCTCTACAGAAGATGTGGAAGTTGACTTTGAAGTAAAGGAAACTACACCGGCAAAGACAGATGCTGAAAAATATACAGCAGAGGGTGGAACCGTAAATAAGCCTTATGGTGAAAAAGCAACAGAGGAAGATGTTAAAAAGAAAGTTACTGTAAAGGATGAATCCAACCAAGATTTACCTGAAGCAGAACAGAAGAAGGTAGTCAAAGAAATCAAGGTAGGAGAAATTCCTGAACCTGGAAAAGATGGTAAAAATCAGACTGTTTCGGTAACCGTAGTATACGAAGACGGAACAGAAGACAATATCAATGTAACTATTGACTATAGCGACGCTAAGGAAAAATATGCACCGGAAGGGCAAAAGATAACTGTCAATAAGGGAGCAGAAGAACCAAAGGCAGAAGATGCTATCAAAAACAAGGATAAAATGCCAGAGGGAACAACGTACGCTTGGAAAACACCGATAGATACGAATACAGCAGGAGAACGCAAAGCAACGGTTACTGTAAATTATCCGGATGGCAGTAAAGAAGAAGTAACAGTGAAGGTTGTTGTTCAAGACAAAAAGTCTCAGGCAGATGAAAATGAACCAAAAGTGAAAGAGGAAGTCATCAAAGAAGGAGAAAAACCTGACTTAAAAGACAATGTTACTAATCTCGACAAACTTCCTAAGGGAACAAAGGTGAAGGACATCACGCCAGATGGAGCGATTAATCCAAATAAACCTGGTGAATACGAGGGAACTTTAGAAATCGAATATCCGGACGGAAGTAAAGATACTGTAAAAGTGAAGGTTGTTGTTAAGAAAAAGAATGTAGCTTCTTCATTACCAAAGACAGGCGATACTGCTAATCTAAGCATGTTTGCAGGAATTATGGGTATGTCAGGAAGCTTACTAGCCCTTATTGGTTTCAAAAAAAGAAAAAAGGAAGATGAACAAGAATAAATTACTTTGAAATATTTAAGTAAAAATTTGAGTCAGAATCCGAAGAATAGTAGGTACAAAACCCATTGATAATGGAACTGTAACCAAAATGATAGTGCTGGAGACTTTGTCAAGTTAAGTGTGTAAGTTTTATATCTAGTAATATTAGTATTTTACATATTTTTGAATGCGTGCTGTGAATAAATTGTTAACTGTAAGCTGGTTTAAAACCATTGGCAATTCGAAACACCTCTAGTTTTCCACTTATCTTTCGATTCACTAACGCGCAAGTATAGGAGCTTATAAACGGAATTTTCGTTTAGGTAATTTAAAATAGCGTGGGGTTTTCAAAAAACACGCAATAAAATCCCATGGGGATAGATTTTATAAAAGACAATTCCAAAGAGTGATTCTCTACGGGATTGTCTTTTTGTCTGGAGAGTAACAATATATTTATTATTTTTTCTGTTTACGATTGTATGCTTGAATGTTTAATGTCAATGAGAAGCCAATTCTGTAGTTTAGTGCATAAATTACACGTGCTCTGAATCTTTCGAAATTACTGAGACCATTTGATATCATAATAAATTCTCGCATCTTTTGATTAAGGCTCTCAGCGAGTGCATTAGACTGTTTTCTATCTTCTGTTGGTCTTTGAAATGAATTGCATATTTCTTCAAACCAATTTTCCAATAGATTAATGAACTCGCTATAACATACTAGTCTAGATTCTTTAAAATACCTAATTAAATCTGTGAGTTCTTCAATACATTCTGGATAAGTAGAATTTCTATTAAAATATCTATAATCTTCCTTTAACCCATAGGCCTTTTTGAGTATCGGGTTGAGATTGAGAAGTGCGTCATATAGATCTCGATAGTTCATCTTCTGACGAAAGAAATGATTATATTTAGGTTCGTTATCCAGAAAGCAATCTGTTTCCAAGAGGTGGTGAAAGTGCTTGAGCAGATAGTAAGCAGGACTTTCTTTAGGAACCTGGTTCATTAAAGATACACGTAATGTAGTAAAACCATCAGAAAGATGTTTGACTACATGGAAAGGATCGACGGATATCTTACAGTTTGGAAAGTATTTGAGAGAGACTTGTTTATAAGGTTCCCACATATCTATGGTTACATATAAGACACGTTTTCTTTCTTCTAGAGGTATCTTCTCGAGATGTGCTGATAATGTTCGTTTTGAACGATCGGGTAATAATTCATTAAGAACGCGAGCATCATTATCTACAAAAGAACATAGATATGAACCACCATATTTGGCCATATTAGAATGAAGCTCATCAATTCCTAGATTGATCGGTAGAGTTAACCTTGGGACTTGAATGAAACTGTCGGCATATAGTTGGACAGTAGTAACCGAGGTATTATACCTTTCGGCAATATCTTTATAGGATAGATGTAGATTTTGAAAGTCAGCAGCAATCTTATACAGTACAGCATAGGTTTGATGGAAATATTCAGGCCCAAAAGGATTTTCTTCACAAAATGTTTTAAAACAATCCTTACAAGTATAACGTCTACGCTTCCAATGAATAGAAGAAGGTGTATCACCTAAAGGAAGGTGATTATAAGTTCTATGAATATAACCCTTAGAGACTGTAGGGCCACCACAGTAAGGACAGGTTGGGTGTTGGTTTACCAGTGTGATATATACAAAAAGACGGTCTTCCTTACGTATCGCATCGATTTCTTGAATTGAATCTGATGTTAGATTTAAGGTTGACGTGATAAAATCATGAATAGCCATATAGGGCTACCTCCATTTCTATTTGATTCTCCAGACAAGAAGATAATAGCATGGAGGTTTTATTATATTTTGGTCTCCCCACAAAAAATGAGCACGATGATTTTTCGCGCCCACAAAAGTTTATAGCCTATCCCCAACCCCATGAGATTTTAAAGTGCCTTCGTTTATAAGCTCCTTTTTTGCCTAATGTAAAATAACTTGGGGTTTTAGAAAAATCCGCTTTAAAATTACATGGGGTAAAAAGGTAGAAATTGTAGATGAGAATAATGTCTCTTGTCTACGATTTCTACCTTTTATATGTGCTAAGAAAGAAATGTTTTATTGTTAATTATTTTTTGTATGAACCACGCTTCTTTCCAATCCTTTTGTTGGATTGAAGGTGATCCGTAATTGTGTAATATAGTTTTCTGTTTAACGCGTAGAGCACTCTAGCACGGAATCTTGGAAAGTTTGAAAGACCATTAGAAACATTGATCAGTACACGTAATCTACTATTCATATATTCTGATAGTGCATTCGATTGTTTTCTGTCATCATACGGTCTTCTAAACGAGTTGAGATACTCCTCTTTCCAGTTTGTGATAGATGTCAAAAAGTCTTCGTACGCAGGTATGTCGGCAGAAATAAACGCATCTAGTATGGAGGTAATTTCGATTGTACAAGATGGGTAAATAGCAGTTCTATTAAAGTTGCGAAATAATTCTTTTAAGTGGTAGGCAAGCGTTAAAACTGGATCAATCTCCAATAACTGATCATATAGATTTCGATAATTCAATTTTTGCCTAAAGAAACTGTTATATTTCGGCTCGTTATCTAAGTTGTAGTCGGTTTCCAGTAATTTATGCCATGTTTTAAGAAGATAATAAGCTCTACTTCCTTTTTCATAATGATTCATGATATCGATACGTAGACGTGAGAATCCAGATGTAAGATGCTCGATGACATGGAAAGGATCTACAGCGACGATGGCGTTGGGCAGATATTTCTTTACAACATCTTTGTATGGCTGCCACATATCCATGGTCACAATCTTCACTCTTTGTCTCTCACTTAATGGGATATTTTCAAAGTAAGTGCTGAGTTCCTTTTTTGAACGAGACTGTATGACTTCGTTTAGAACACGAGCTTTATTATCGACCATGACACATAAGTAAGAACTGTTTTTTAACGCCATGTCAGAATATAGTTCATCAATTCCTAGATACTCGGGTAAGAACTGCCTTGGAATTCTCAAGTAACTATCGGCATAGAGTTCTACCGTAGGAATAGATACATGTGCTCTTAGTGCAATTGTCTTTAAGTTAATGGAGATATCACCTAGATCTTTCATGATTTGATCGACCATAGAGAAGGTGGAGTGCATACCATCAGGGGTAAAGATATTGTCTTCACTAAAAGTACGATGACAGTCACGACACTTATATCGTCTACGTTTCCAATTGACAATCGTTTTTAGACCAGCGATGTCTTGCGTTTTGAATGTATATGTTAGAAGTCCTTTGCTAGATGTATCAGCACCACAGTAAGGGCAAATGGGGTGTTTATTTATCAGTAGAAGATAAATCGTAAACGCTAAATAGGTAGTACCTGTATATTAATCATAAGTCATGTCATAATCACCCTAGAACCCTTAAGAATCGTGAGGGTTTGGGGGTGATTATTTTATGATAATGACAGCGGCAGAGCTAAAGGCACAGCGATGGGTATCGATCATTATGGAATGTAAGACAAGTGGTCAATCTGTTCTACAGTGGTGTAACGAACATGGAATCAACGAAAAACAATATTGGTATTATCACCGAAAGTTGCGTAACCACTTGGCGCAAGAAGTCGGTAATCATATGGATATCTTTCCTGCAACTTTACCGCCATCATCAGATGTCACATTTCAAGAATTGAAGAAACCTATTCGACATGGTTCTGCACACATTCAATTGGGCAATCATCAGATAGAGATCGGTGAAGATATTTCAGATGAGCTATTACTAAAGATCATTCGGGCGGTATCCCATGCTTAAAGAGTATTGTGGTTTTAAGAAGATCTATATTGCATGTGGATATACAGATCTAAGAAATGGAATAGATGGGTTGGCTTCGATCATTCAGAACCATTTCTACCTAGATCCTTTTGATGAAGGAACGTTATTCTTGTTTTGTGGAAGAAAGACTAATCGTATGAAGGGACTGCTTTGGGAGGCAGATGGATTCCTATTATTGTATAAACGATTGGAGGAAGGAAGATTCCAATGGCCCAGAAAGACAGAAGACATAGAGAACATTAGTATCGAACAGTATCATTGGCTGTTTGAAGGCATGGCAATCATACAGAGGAAGACAATTCAGAAAGTAGAACGAAAGATGATACTGTAAAAAAGTTATCCACAACTTTTATTAAGAAGATAGGCCTATAGATGGCGTATAAGGCACATAAAAAGCAGTAGATGAATTTCTACACTCCAGCCCCCAAACTGCTTGATACGTGCCTTTTTATTACGCCATAGATATGCGCTGGTACCAGTAAAATATTTGTGTGGAAAATCAAAGTTTTCCACATTTGACGGCACCCTCATAATGGTTTATACATAAGCTATGGAAATGAAAAAACTAAGTGAGGAAGAAGTAGAAAGCCTGCCAAAGGACATCATCATAAAGCTCTTTATGAGTATGCAAAGCAGTGTAGAAAGTCTAGAAGCTACTATCAAACTTCTTAGTGAACAGATCAAGATCATGAATCAAAGAAGCTTTGGCAGAAGTACAGAGAAACAGAGTTCTGGAATCTTTGAACAGTTGGAACTCGGTTTTAATGAACCTGAAGTATTGTTTGATTTACTACAACCAGAGCCAACGTTAGAGGAAGCTGCACCAAGGAAGAAGGCAAAAGGAAAGCGGGCATCAGACATCCAGAAGATCACGAACCACCGTGAAGAATATATCGAACTATCCGAAGAAGAATTGAATGAAAGATTTGGCAAGAGCGGATGGAAGAGACTGCCATATCAGATCATAACGAAACTGGAACATATACCAGCATCTTTCGAAGCGGTCACTTATAAAATTGGTGTATATGCCGCAAAGGATAACCAGACAATCATACGAGCACAGAAGCCTGTAGAACTATGGCCAAACAGTATCGCTACCCCATCACTGGTGTCATCTATCATATGGGGCAAATATGTCAATGCCGTACCGTTATATAGACAAGAAAAGACATACCAAGAAAACCAGATCAACATTTCACGATCCACCATGGCCAATTGGATGATCCAAGCATCCGACAACTATTTGATACATTTCTACGATAGGTTAAAAGAAGAAATGATCAAACAGGATATACTGCATGTGGATGAAACACCATTCGAGGTAAGCAAAGATGGCAGAAAAGCTGGCAGTAAGTCCTATATGTGGGTATATCGTACAGGGGCACATGAGGAAGAAAAGCGGATCGTCCTGTATGATTATCGACGTACGAGGTCCCATGAACATCCGCAAAGATTCCTAGAGGGATTTAGAGGGACACTTGTATGTGATGGCTACAGTGCTTATCACCAGTTGGCCAAGGAAGATCCCGAAAGCTTTACCGTAGCTGGGTGCTGGACCCATCTCAAAAGAAAGTTCACGACGCTCATCAAAGCAGTGAAGACGAGTCAGACACTTGCCCAGGAAGCGGTAGATAGGATCAATAGAATCTATCACGAAGATAATCAATTGAAGGGATTGGGCGAACAAGAAAAGCTAAGACAGAGGAAAGAGAAAGTAGCACCCCTAGTGGATGAATTTTTCACATGGGTAAAAAGATATTGGGAGAATGTATCAAGAGAATCAGAAACAGGAAAAGGCTTTACCTATGCCCTGAATCAAGAATCCTATCTCAGAGAATTTCTAAAGGACGCAAGAATACCTCTAGATAACAATGCGGCAGAAAGAGCGATACGACCATTTACAGTAGGAAGAAAGAACTGGATCATGATCGATACGATAAAAGGAGCACAGGCCAGTGCAGTACTCTATAGTATCGTAGAAACATGTAAAGCAAATGATATCAAGATATACGAATATATTCGCTATCTGTTAGAAGAACTTCCTAAAACGATACATGACCTAACGGTGGAGGTACCAGATAGATTACTACCTTGGTCAAAAGAACTACCAGATAACATTTATAAAAATCGTACTTGAGATACTTTACAACACTATCTCAAATACGATTTTATTTTATCTATATGGTACAACTGGTTTAGCGTTTACGATAAATATTCAAGGTATCCTGATTGCGAGATGTAGATAGACTTTGAATTTGATCTTGGGACAAGTTCAAAGCAGATGTGATAATATAATCAATAGCCATTTATGGCCTCCTCTCTAGTTCTTTTCTTTCATAGCAAAAAGATAATAACATGAGAGGTTTTTTTATTTTTGAAGGTACCCCAAGTTTTCTGAAGAAGTATCAAAAAGGCACCCCAAATCTTCTCATTGCGGTACCCCAACCCCAAGTAATTTTAGAGCGCCATAAAAACCATTCTAACGGACTCAATCGCTTTTTTCTACCCCTAAGGTCTCACATCTATTGTAAAGCCACAGCCAGAGAAATAGAGTTCTCAAGTGAAAAGTTAAATTCCACTTCTAAAGAATAAACAATAAAGTGGAAGTAAGTCATTCAGAAATAGTACTATCAAGGATTGATAATCCAAGATGGTACTATTTTTAAGTTGAAAATGATTTTATTTTAGTTAGAATGAAGGTGAAGTAACAGAAAAATGAGCGCATGAAAGGTAGGCAGAATCTACTATTCAAAAATTTGTAAGAGTTGATTCTACTTCGTTGTTTGGTGAAAGTTATATGCCGATCCTTCGTGTGTGATTGATTCTGAAACTTTTTGGTTATCTTCTTACTTTAGAAGATATGGTTTTAGAATTACTTCGTCTGGTGGGATTTCGGTAATTCCAAAATCATAGAGTTTCTTGGCCATTTCTTCGTTGTAGAAATGGAGCAGCTGTATGGATGATCTTCCGTGCAGCTTTTCTTTTGGATATGAATTGATATGGATACTGATGAGATTTGCCTTTTCTTGTGATGTAAGTCCCAATGCATGGAGATCACATCCCTTTGGGCATATCTCTCTTACCAATAGATGTAGGTTCTCTAGACTACCTTTCTGCCAAGAGGCCATCGAATCACAGTAGAACATACGTGTCCTGCGAGTTCCATCTTCACGTATCTCCGCTTCTTCAGCTAGGACGAATTCACTTCCTCTGTCTGTTAATATGACCTCGGCTTCTTTTTCGAACATTTCTTTTCCTAATATCTTTTCCAATAATAGGATCCCATCCAACATATGTAAGGAGTCCTTTACGGTTTGATAGATACATATCAACAGGTCATACTCTCTGAATTTGAAGGTCTGTAGGAAAGGTCCGTTGGACACGTCGTTGTATACCGTATCCATCTCTACGACCTTGGCATTTGGATTCTTTTCCATGTATATCAAGAAGTCGGAGTACTTTCTTCCTGTCAGGTATCGATTGTCTTTACGTGGCTTGTATGTATTGCGCTTTTGTTTGGACATCTTTCGTCTTACGACACGTTTCAAATCGATGGCACCGATCGATACACCCACATCTTGGAAGACACCATTTTCGATATAGTTGTATATCGTCTTTTCGGATAGCTTGATCTCTTTGTGGCTTTGAAGAATAGAGTAGATGGACTGACCTTTCTTAATCAATGGTAATAAGAGTTCACCGAGCTGCTTGATATCATTTACTGTCGCATTGACACCTTGTCGTGAAGATGTAAGTGTCATCTGGTAGTCGTGCTGTGCATCGAGGGCAAAGTATCGATATTTTTCATAGCGACAAGAGCGATAGTTTCCACATCCATTACAAGCTCCTGGTGACTTGTCCCTGCGAGTACATTTGAAAGGGACATAATCGATACAATCCAGAGTACAATGGCGTTCATGTTTACAGCGTTTGTAGTTAGCACACTCTAGAGGCAGATTACATTTGTATGCAAGGACACGATGGAATTTGATTTCTTTTCCTATGGTTGATTTGTCTTTACCAAGGGTAGTAGCGATAGCTTGTTTGGTAGAACCATTTTCGATACCAGTTTCAATGATCTGTCTATCTGAATAAGACATGTGTGAATTCTTCGTTAACATAATGTTTTCCTCCTAAAACACGAAGAATCGGCACTTATATTGAACTAGAAGTGTAAGAGTAAATTCAACTAGAGCTTGGTGAATGATTAAATTCAACTTTCATACCTTAGAAGTGGAATTTAACTTTTCACTTGAGGCTAATAACAGATTTCGCAAGTTTCGCAATATTGTATGGAAAATTAACAAAAACAGTAATATGATGTTAGCGGAGGCTAACCAGAGAAATGGGGGCAATATAGCTGTTTCATAGAATAAATTATGGTTAATTCTTAAAAGTTTTGTGACATTGCAGTAAATACGTATATTAAGCGAATGTGCTTTATGGGGATTGAACATGAAAGCGGTTTATTAAACGCACCGGAAATGCAGACGCTATTATGACATTTGCGGTAGATGACAGCTCTGAATTTGCCAAAGAAGCTCATGTGACTCTTTTAGAGGAAAAACTCTTTTTTTCAGAAATTCGGGAAATACTCGGTAAGCGCGCGAACTTCATCAGCCGACTTTCAATGAAGAATGCCGACCGTGGAAAAAAGACGATTATCTTGCGTCTGCGTTTATCAAACTTATAAAGTCTTCAATGAAGAACAAATAAAAGTACGGGGGGTAAAATATGAAATATAATGGGTTTTATTTCTATCTGTTTAAACATCCAATGAAAAAAGTTTTGTGGGAAAAATATGGACGGGAATATGCTAAAAAAATAATCAAAAAAAGCAAGACAATTTACCGGAAATTGATAGAAGAAGCGGATGATATCGGCAATGACAATCCGATGGCATACAATGAGAGGTTCGCTCTTGTATTTGTTTCTCCATACTTAGCAAGTGAGAAAAGCATTCCTCCTGAAATAATCCAAGAAATGATGCGGAGCTCTCTTTATTTTATAAGCCGGTATTTTTCGTTAACTGACCTTAATACTGAGAGGGGAAAAGAGGCCAATAAGAAAAATATAGTTAAGTATTATAAGTGGTATACAGAGGAAAAAGAAAAGCTCTATCCCACGTCATTTAAAGTTGATTTTGTGGGAGAGCCATATGAGGGCGCCTGTTATTATAGAATTACACGCTGCCCGATTTGCGCCTACACAAAGAAACTGGGGGTGGCGGAATTAATGCCGCTATTTTGTGAATTAGATGAAGTTATGATCAGTCTTCAACATGGAGTACTCCACAGAAAAGACACGATAGCAAACGGAGCTGATTGCTGCGATTATTTTATTACAGGCGACAGAGAATGAACCTGAGTAATAAGGAAAAGACACGGGCGTTGTTAACTCGGAAAATCGAGAGTTATAAGTTATTTAATGGAGGAAAATAAAATGAGTTTAACTTATAAAATCGCATCAGGCATAGTAAGATTACTAAACGTCAAAAAAATGTTTTTAAAAAACAAAGAAGAGATGCTTGAGTACGCAAAGGGAGAAAACGCAAAAGCTGTATTTGATTTAGATAAGGCAATGAAGAGGGCAAAGAGAAAAAATTATTATCTTTACGACAGAGATGTTATGGGATACAGGCTTCTTTCATATCAAAAAAATAAAAGCCCTGCCCATGGAGCGGTGCTATATCTCTTCGGAGGAGGAATGATTACACAACCGAACAAATTGGATTTTACTTTGTCGGAAAGAATAATGGAACAAACCGGCAAAGATGTTTGGTTTTTATTCTATCCACTTTGCTCGGAAGATGTAAAGGTGGATAAGACATATGAAGTTTCATTTGAAACCTATAGGCTGATGACCGAAAAATACAAGGCGGAGAACATAAGTGTCCTTGGATTTTCATCGGGAGCTTGTCTGGCTCTTGGAATATTTTTGCACAACAACGCATTGGGTAGACCTGTTAACATGCCGGGCAAAATTATTTCGGTTTCTCCGGGCGGAATTCCCGATGTAAGTCTTGACAAAAATAAGGGAATATGGGAGAGATTAAATGAACTTAACCATAAGGACATAATGATTGAACCTACATATATTAAAACCGCAAGAGAAATTTTAAAGGGAGATGAAGATTTACCGGAATATATGTTAGACGGAACGGTAGGAGATTTTACCGACTTTCCGAAAACATATTTTTATTACGGCGAAAATGAATGTCTCTACGCCTTTGCGGACGAATTAAAAAAAGCAATGGAAAAATACCATGTCCCATATGAAATCATTGTAGGTAAAGGAATGTGTCACTGTTATCCTATGGCAAGGTTTTTTAGAGAAGGCAGAGAGGCGCAGGAACAAATTACTGAATTATTGAAATCTTAATCTAAAGACGAAGAAGAGGAAATTGGAGATGCGAGAACTCAGAGTTATTCTTTATAAGAAGGATAACTCAAGACAACTCGCCTGTTATGGATAATAGGTCATCGGTGGAACGTATGGAAAGAAGAGATTTGAAAATCTATGCTTGTAATTGAAAGCGTCATTTTATGCGCTGCATTTTTTGTGCTCTGTTTTTTGGGTACCGGCACGGACGAGAAAAATTTAAGAAATTACAGGTCCTATCCTGATGAAGTTCAAAAGCAAATCAAAGAGATTGAAGAGTATCAGGGAAAATATAAGGAAACAGGCAGATTCGCCGCGTGGATTGCGAATTTTTTACTATTTACTATCTTGTTTTTATTGTTGGGCATCTTCATTCGTCAGGCAAACTTTATGCATAACTTTATTAGTTTGCTGATTTTAGGCGAGACGTTAAATGCTTTTGACCTTATCGTTATTGATCTGATATGGTGGAGAAACACAAAGAGGGTCAGATTATTAAAAATACCGCAAAAGGAACTCTACCAAAATCCTAAAAAGCACATTGAAGCTTTTTTAAGAGCGCTGGTTCTGTATTTTTTTGTCGCGGCGCTTGACGGATATCTACTGACTCTGTTTTGAAACCGATGCTAGAGTAATTTATGGATAAATACGAACCGCTCCGGACGGAACTAATATAGTCGCGATCCCTAACCGCTCGGTGGCAGCTTCGGCGCTTATAAATTCAAGATAATTTTGCCGAGTCGGACGCCGTGTAGGTTTGGCTGTGATATATCAAGTAAAACAAGGCTTTCGTGGGAAACTACGCAACCAAACATCGTAAATTCTAAGATAAATGCGAAAAGAGTGGTATAACTCAAATCGCATAGAAACATTAAACAATGTGATTAAGAGAAATATAACTCTTGGTCGCATTGTTTTTATTTTGAGAAAGGAGGATAAGCTAATGGCATTGGAAAAAGTCAGTAAAAAGATCGTTAAGAAAATAGAAGAGTTGCATATACAAAACGTTGATCCAAATGTCATTGCTGGAGTTTTGGATATAGCCGAATCAACCGTGAAAAATGTGATTGCCGGAAAATATGTACGCACATCACTTACGGAAGCAGATGATAAGAGAATCCATGCACTTTGGGAAGAAGGCTTATCTGTTAAAGAAATCCGTGAAAAAACCGGATGGACAGAGCCGACAATCGCAAAGGTATTAAAGGATGTAAGAAAGCAGGTTCATAAGATCAAAGATGATGAACATCAATATATCCGTCAATTATATCAAGAAGGGAAAAAGCCGGCACAAATTGCAAGGATAACAAATCATAGTATTCCGGTAATCATGCTACATCTGGAAGGGCTTGTAGAACGTTCTACATTTAAGCGATTAACGCAAGATGATAAAGAATCTATCTTAGCGTTGAATAAGCAAGGATATAGCAGTAAAGACCTTGCAGAACGATTTAAAGTACATCTGGCAACGATCTATCGAATCATTAAAGAAAACAAAAGAGAATAAAAAAATCACATGAACATTTACCCATCGCCTACCAAGCTAGAGTGTTCTGTGATCAAGGGAGAAGGTTAATAGCCTTCAATATAGTGCATATGTAGAGGACTCAGATACTCAGATACTATCAGTATGACCTGACCGACCTCTTTGCATATATAAATATATAAGATTTAACTAAAAAAAGCAATTTTATAGATGTTAAAGATTTATTAAAAATCACAAATAAAATAAAAAAACAACATAGGAAACCTATGATGTGTAGTTAATTGAATGAAGGAGCTTTATGGAAACATTTTTTAACAGGACAAATATTTATGATGATCTGCAGTCTGTGTTCAGTATTAGTGATTGGATTACCGCTTGCACTGGTGATGTGGTAGTGGATTCCACGGTTACGGATCTTGGCTGGCAAGAATTCTTCTGTATGTTGGAAGAATTTGAGATAAGTAGGGCAGGCAAGAGAGCATCCACCTTCAATATCCAGGCAAAGTCTTTAGAGATTTTGCTACCTACCGGAATAACGGATGTCAAACATTGTGTACATGTCATCATGCATGAATTGTTTGGTCATGAAAAGCATCTACCCTATGCGGCATGGTTGGAAACAAGAGGAAAGGGGAAGTATATCAAAATACTTATTTCTGAACGATATTACAGTAAAGAAGAACTTATCTATGAAGATAGATGGAAGTCGGATAGGTTTCAAAACAAGCTCACAGGGAAACTATGTAAAGCAGACGATCCTCAAGCCAGAAGAATTGTAAAGGCAGGTGACATTCGGAAGACTTGGATATCACACTTCAGCCTAAAGAGCCGAATGTTTACGGCTGATGGATTTGCCAGAAAGCATTCAAACAGAAAAAAGAGAATTGGCTTTGATAGATTGCTAAGCCATATACGCCAGTGTATTGCTGCAGCATTTGTTAAATTGAAGATTCAGTTTAACAAAACATTCCTACTTCCAAAGCTGAAACGTCATGATTGGCTCAATAAGTATCAAAACATCAATCTAACCAGGATAAATTCAGCCATACAACATATAGAACAGGAACTGCAGATGGAGTGGATTGCACTCAGGGATGGTTATTTCCTACAAGAAAGGAAAACATATGACCGATTCATGGTGATTGCACAGAGATACTTAAATCGTTTCAAAAATGGTTTTTTCAATAAAAAAGTTGGAGGAAACAGAAAACTAAAACTATCATTCTCACCGTTCATGAATGTGGTGAGAGTCCAGGAGAATCTGGACAGTTTGGTCGAAGATTTTAATCAGGAAATTGAAGAATTCCGGATGAAATACCGGTATGGAATCTAAGGAGAAGAGAAAAATGGATGAGATGTTGATCAAAGAGTATGACGATGTTCTTAAAAAAGTACATTCTGAATGGAAAGCATTGCCGGAATCACGAAAAAAAGAAAAACTATTTCAGTTATTCCAAATGATGTTGAACGTACAAACGAAATTACATGTTTATTGGCAATTTGAACAAAATATGGAGGGTTAGTTTATGATCACAGCAATACTAAACATCAAAGGTGGTTGTTCCAAAACACTGTCAGCTGAAATGCTTGCAAGGGGATATGCAAAAGAAGGTAGAAAAACATTAGTAGTAGATGCAGACGGACAAGGGGATATTACTTCTTCTTTAATGCCACACATCAATTTTGATCAACCTGAAAATGTTGGGGGCGTTACGCCCCCGGAAAAGGGAACCATTGTGGACTATCTGAAAGGAAACAAAAAGATAGAGGATTGTATCTGGCATACAAAGATCGAAAACATTGACTTGATCCCATCCAGTATGGACTTGTTCACTGTCATCTATGAAATGCAGGGAAGAGGTGGTGCAGATTTCTTGTTGGGAAATGCATTAAAGGGATTGGACTATGACGAGATCATCATCGACAATAACCCTTCCATCAATAAGATGACCTATAACTCCATCTATGCGGCAGATGTAATCATCTGTCCTACAAATATTAGTGAAAAGACATTGAAGGGAGTTATGAATACACGTGGTGTATGCGTGCAAGCATTAGATGCATTGCCATTTAGCAAGCCTTTAAACTTCAAGATTGTCCTTACAATGATGACACGAAACAATAACTGTAAAGAAGGAGCAAAACAGTTAAGAGCAGCATTTGGAAAAGATGTATTTGATACACAGATTCGATTCCAACAGAAGCCAGTGCAGGATGCAGAATTTAGTAAGAAGTCCCTATTAGACATGAAAGCTGGTGTAGCTGAAGACTATAGAAATTTGACAAAAGAAGTAATTCAAAAGGATGAGGTGCATGCATGACAAATTTAGATTTAGGAAAGATGTTTGGGGACAGCAATCAGGAGATGCAGAAAGCAGCTGCATTAAAGACATACTTAGTAAAGTTGAATAAAATTCTTCCATCAGAGGAGAATCCATACGAAGTAGAAGAAGAATCCGTTCAAAGATTGGCTGAGAACATTGAACAATACGGACTGTTCCAGGCACTTACTGCACAGAAAGAAGGCAGTGAGATACGGTTGATCTCCGGAGAACGCAGATATACGGCATTGAAATATCTTGTGAATCAGGGACTTACATATTCTTACAATGGTGAAGATATAACTGGATATGCTCCAATTTGCTACATCAAGCAAACTTCAGGAGATACAAAAACAATGTTTATGATTTCTGCAAATGCTCATAGAGATTTACAGTCAGATGAAAAAAATAGAATCATAGACACAACCTTAGTAGCTTTAGAAAAGCAGGAGATGAGTGGAAAGTTCTCCTGGGAAGGCAAACGCAAGGCAACGGTAATCTCTTCGATCACAGGAATTAAAGAACATTATGTAAAAGATTATTTAGCAAGTAAAAATAGAGAAATTAAATTTGCTGAAGAAGATCCGGAAACGCTTGCGAAGATCAGACAATCCAAGCAAGTATCGGAAGAAGAGAAAGCCTATAAGGAACTGCTCAAACAGATCAATAAATGCATCAAGAAGTTTGAAAAACTGGACAGTTATGTATTAGCAACTTTATCTGAAGATGAATTAAATACATTTCAAAGCAAATGCTTTGAACTAAGTCTTCATCTACAAGAATGCACAGCAAATGGTGAAAGAGAATTAATGTCATAGAAAAAAAGTAGTAGGTGTTGTTCTGGGGGCGAAACGCCCCCAGAGGAAAGGGGAGCAAGATGATCCGCAATAATCAACAAAGCGTGGATGCATTGGCTGAATATGTCGAGGATGAAATGTCCATATTGTGCCGACTGAATGCAACAAATATCAGAATGAACGAAAGCATTCCGATAGCGGATTGTTTTGATCCAATCTGTTTGTTTGAATCCAGGATGCTGATCTATGAAATGCAAAAACGTATTGCAAGTAAAGATGAAGAAAATGAGTTGCTGAAACGACTTGTACTGCAAGAACTGCAGAGCTGTTCGATTAATGAAATAGATTTATGGGTGGAAGAATTACGCATGCAGGGTTTATCGATGACAGTTGGCAGCCTGAGTGAAAAGATCAAATCCAATTCTTTAAGACCGGAAGAATATACGATCATCGCAAAATGCATATTGAATAAAAATGCAGGAGGTACAGATGGATAGATGGGTAAAAATCGTTGAAATGCATTGTGATCCGGAAGAAAGGTTGAATGAGTTTATGGGTTTGCTGCAGGACATCAACGCATTGTACAGCAATCAAAGATTCTATTTTAATGATCAATGCATTGCAAGATTTGATAAAGAAGTATTCCGATTGAATCGGATCAAGGTTGGCGGTTCGATAGTTAAAATTCCGGAAGGAAACTGCGAATATGATGAAAGATATTCTGCTTCCATGATGTATGACTACGAAAATAAAATGCTGAGTTATGGATCATTAAGATATTTCAATGTATTTCTTACGGAAATTGAAAGACATGCGATTGTGTGGAAATGGTTTAAAGCAACCAAACGGATCAGCAGAGAATATCTTTTAAAAAAGTTCCAAATTTCATCTAAGACTTTACCTAAAGTATTAGCAAGAGCAGAAGAAAAACTGATTGAGCTATGGGCATTGGACTTTTATGGTCGGGCATGTGACAGTGGAGAGATATTGGGACGTGATGCACGGAACTGGTTGCGAGAAACAAGAACTGGGATCTATGGTGGCTATTTGGCAGAGTATCCACAATGGTACTTACATTTCTATCCATCTGAAGAGGAAACGAAAATGATTTTAGAAAGACATGGATTGTTAGATCTTAGTAAATTTGAGGGAAAAACGAAATGAAATTAATATGTTAGCATGCTTGCAAAGAAATTTTTATCTGATCGGATCTTAGATGAGATTTCATTAATAAAGGAAATCTTTGAAGGGTTGGATGCACCACATGGTTTTCATTTGGCAATCAATGAAGATCTATCAATATTTGTCTTGGATGGAAATTTGTACTTATATAGCGATGAGTATGCGCTAGGTACAAAGTTTAAGGAGATTGCTTTGTCTGAAGCTTCAAGAGATTAACCAACTATAAGTTTGTGTTTTGAGAAAGAAATAGTCTGGGGGCGTTTTGCCCCCAGAAGGAGGAAGTAAATGATCATAATGAAAAATCATGAATATAAGTTAATTAAAAGAGGAGTATGCCGAAAGTGCGGCTGCACAGAAAATAGTGCTTGTTATGTGTCCGGAATTGGCACTTGCTGGTGGGTGGATGATACGAAAACACTATGCAGTCATTGCTTTTATGGATGTTGTGAGCTGTCATTAGAAGAGAGTGTCGGTGAACAGAATGGATGATGAGATCATGGTTATTCTTTCTAAAGATAACAGGGCATTTGAAACAGCATGGTTCACCAATATGCATGCAGCCAAGAAGTGGGCGGACAGAATCAGAGATAAAAGTGATTATCTGGTTACGATTTTTAAGGGTTCAAATGACAATCCAGTTGAACAATATCAGGTAATGTAAAAGTCTGGGGGCGTTTCGCCCCCAGAGAAAGGAATGCGAAAGCGCTAATATGTTATCAAATAAAATTGAACAATTAAGAAAAGAAAAAGGATACACTTTTGCAAAGCTATCTGAACTAACAAGAATCAGTACAGGAAGACTATACGATCTGGCTACAGGAAAACGAAATAATCCAACTATGGATACTCTTATAAAATTGGCAGATGCACTAGATGTAACACTAGATGAATTGGTGGGAAGAAAAGGAAGATAATGTCTGGGGGGGCGTTTCGCCCCCCCAGAGAAAGGAATAAGATGAAAGAAAAATTCTATACAAGATATTTACTTTTAAATACATTGTTGCTGATATTGAGTCTGGCATTTTGGTTAGTGATATCTGATCTATATATGAAATGTTTTGTTTTGGCAAGTTTATATATTTTTAGTGCAGTAGCTCTACTACGAATAATGTGTGATGACAAGAAAGTATATATATCTCGTTTGCTTTTGGTTACTGTAACTATGGTTATATATGCGATTGTAATGACGATTTTATTTATGAAAGTGTATCCTTTAATTTTTGAATTTTGTGAAAATTATCCTCAAAGGTGATTATGGAGATATGAAGAAAATAGAAATATTATGAAAATAGAGTTACTAGAATATAGAGAACAGAAGCATCTTACTTTAGCAGTACTGTCGAAAATGACAGGTCTAGGTACTGGAAGGCTTTCAGAAATTGAAACAGGCGTAACGTCTGATCCCAGAATTAGTACACTCATAAAAATAGCGGATGCATTGGGTGTATCACTAGATGAATTGGTTGGTAGGAAGAAACAATAGGTATGGGGGCGAAACGCCCCCAGAAGAAAGGATAAGGATGTGAAAATAATATTACTTGGCTTACTTGTTACATTACATTTTGCAATCGCTGCACCAAAAATTACTGATACAAATGATAAAGTTGCAGAAATTTTTATTGGAATAACAAAATTATCAATAATCTATCTATTATTTATGAATATTGATATGCAGATTATTAAATATACATTTGGAAAGGAAGGAGAATATATAGCAAATATCATTTGTTATACAGGCTCGATATTTTTGATACCAACATACTGTATCTGCTATGCATTAAAACTATTGTTTTTAAAATGGGAGAAGAAACTGGAAAACAGATGGAAGTGCTGCAAAGAGCAAGACAAGGATCGGGGATAAGCAAAACATAAAATACACTTTGTAAATTTTCTTTAATTGATTTGGTAAATTACTATATGTACAAACTGCGTGATTATAAATGCAATACGAGAAAAAGAAAATAATAATGATTGGAGATATAAGGAAAAGTGGCAGAAAGGATACTGTCGAGAAAATTTGACTACTGGGAATTGATGATTCATATGCGAATGATGATACAAAAAAGAACAAAGTGCTAAGGAAAGGAATATTATATGCAAATACTTTTCGTAGAGAAAAATTTCTTTTTTTGAAATGTATTATGCGGATAACAAGGATTGTGATTACTAAAAGTGCCAGAATGATGTTAAGCAAAATTGTTCCTTTTTCAAAGCGTCGGAGCCATGTTAAATTCGGATATATGAGATTAAGTATTTTTGTAAGCAGAAGTTGAACAATGAGAGTAAACACTAAAACGAAAAATAATAACAACAATGATGATCTGTCAGACATATTTATGTTTCTTGATATTGGATCGATGTTTGAGGAGGAATTATTAACATAGAAATTATAGTTATTATTTATAACGGTTTTGGCATCATTATCTTTTTTGAAGTGGTCTTCAATAGAAAACAGATTTGCAAGTAAGGATATTAAATTGAAGAGAAAATCCATAAATAAAACCTCCGAGATATGTAATCAAATTATACTTCATAAATATGAAGTTAGAAAGGGAACCAATGAATACAGAAAGCTTTAAGCGGATAAAGAAAGAAAAAGGAATAAACAATTATGAAATACATAAAAGATCAGGTGTGCTTGAATCGACCTTATCTGAATTTGAAAAAGGAAAGCATACAGATCTACGCATAAGTACACTTATAAAGATTGCGGATGCATTAGATGTAACATTGGATGAGTTGGTAGGTAGAAAAAGGAATTAATGTTTGGGGGCGAAACGCCCCCAGAAGAAAGGGTGTAAATATCCGGTGTTGGATGACGAATTTTCAATGTTGATATAATTAACTAAGAAATTGTTATAATATTTTTAATACATGGCGTGTTTTTTGCTGATGCAGAATTCGTATTATAAAAAGGGGATAAAAATATGAATGAAAAAAACTTAAATAAAACAATAATGCCGAAAGTTATGACGGAAGAGAATGATAGACCGCAGGAAGCAGGCAATCTAAAGGAAGGTAAAGAGAAAACACTTGAACAGTCAGAAACTGACAATAAAGGAAATGACCTAATCAATAAAGTAAAAAATATGGTCATGCAGCATAAGAAAATTGCTGGCGGTATCGCAATACTGCTTTTATTGAGCATAATCATTGCGGTCTATTTTGGATCACAACCTAAGAAACTATCAGACATGCTGAAGATAGATTTCAAAGGATATGATGGATACGGTGAAGTTGAATTCAATCATGGTGAATTAGATAAAACAGTCACCGAAGTAATGTATAAAGAAGCGGGTCTTACGGAAAAGGATATCAAGGATGCGGAAAAAGGTTTGGATGGTCTGCTTAACGCAGTTCCGAAGTATTTAAAGGCTGAACAAGAAAAACAGAGAGTAAGTTACAGTTTTGATAAAACAGATCATTTGAAGAATGGAGATAAGATCATCTTTACCGTGACGTGCAGCGGTGAAAAATGCCCGTTTGCAAAGGAAACAAAAGAGTATGAGGTAAAAGGACTTCAGGAAACCGAGAAGATCACAACCGATGATCTTGAAAAGGAATATCCGATTACTTTTATCGGATACAACCATTTTGGAAGAGTTGAGTTTGATGATACTATCTATGACATTAATACAAAGATCAACGATACCATAACGAATGATTCTGAAATCAAAATAAAGATCAAAGATTCGGCAATCGAAGAACTTGCTAAAAAAGGAAAAGTTATTCAGGACAATATCAGTGAATATAAAAAGAAAGTGACAGGATTACCGGAAGTATCAATGATCAGTGGGTTAGATGAGTTGTATGACAAAGTAAATACCTACATGCAAACGGAAACACAGAACAGCGATACTGATTTAGGAACCACTACGTATACAGTTGAGAAACAAAAAGATTATTTGGAATACAAGGCACCATATAAAGCAGCTTATGTAGATGATGATCTGGGCGGATATATAAATGTCAGAACGGTTTATAAAATCACCAAAGTGTTTGAAACGAAGTTTAGATATTTAGAATCCAGTGAGAAAACATATTACACATATTTTGGTTATGAAGGAGTGGATGTTGTTGACAACAAGGTAATTCTGAAAGACAAGAATTCCGGCAAGATGCATTCATATAGTACATGGGATAACTTGGAGTCCATTGAGGCAGAAATCAAAAATGATGGATATATGGAATATAAAACGCAATAACGAAAGAAATATTCTATTTCAAGACAGTAAAAAGAGTAGTTTTATTTGCATTATTTAGTAAATGGTTTATAACTTTCGGTAAGATAAGAGATATATGACATTAAAAAAATCGCATAAATAAAGGACTTTTCAAAAAATGACGTTTTTGTTTCCTAAAGCACCCCTTGAATGGAAACAAAAGAGGGTACTAAAATATCTATACTTGATAAAAGTATAAGAAAGAGGAAAGTTCTTACAGTTTAGTAAACTTGAATTTTCCTCTTTTTCTTATCTTGAAAAGTTTGAGGGGCGACACCGTAGGCGTGCATAGCAAGCCCCCAAAGGAGAGAACAAATGAAAAACTTATTCAACAGATTAAATGATCGACAAAAGAAGTCAGTCAAAATCATTGCTGCTATATTGATAGTTGCAGTGGTACTATTTGCAGTTCTGCATGTTTTACCAAAGCCAAAAACCAACAATTCAGCAAAGCACGAAACTAGCACTGAAACTTCTTCATCCAAGGAATCATCTAAGAAGAATGACAATAAAAAGAATCAAACTTCTAAGAAAGATGATAAGAAGAAGGATGACACTGGTAAGAAGGAAGATAAGAAAGAAGATACTTCCACTACATCCGAAACGTCTGTTACACCAACTACAGATACAACTAGTACTGAGGTACAGAACAATAACAACAATTCTTCAGTAATAAATACTCCAACTACGAATACAACTCCATCTCAACCAGAACCACAACCGATCTATGAAACGGTACATCACGATGAGGTGGGGCATTACGAAACACAAGTCGTGTCTGAAGCCTGGGATGAACCGGTGTATGAACCTCGTTCATATTATTTGACAAGTGATGGTGTTAGATTTGATGATAAATGGGCTTTAATGGAATATTGTGATGAAAATGATGTTTCATATTCTGTACAAACGGAACAAGTCCAGACCAGTTCTATCCACCATGACGCTGTTACCCAGCAGGTCTGGGTAGTCGATCAGGCTGCCTGGGACGAGCAGGTGGTAGTCGGATACAGATAAAATCAAAAACATATAAAAATTCCCTTTCCGAAAGAAGACGGTAGACGTTGATCTATCGTCTTTTTCTTTTGGGAAGAACAAAAATAACATTGCCCGTTTTGAAAACTCTGCTAAAAGCGGGTGATGAGATATATTGCAGCACACGACAAGCTTCATACAATGCAGAGTATTTAAGATCTTAAAGGAGGATTTATGAATTTGAAAAGTTCATTGAAGAAAACGGCCACCATCGCACTCAGTGCCTTGATGGCTTTTTCTTCCTTCCCTTTGACTGCATATGCAGAAGGGGAAACAACAGAATCAATAGATGTTGATACAAAAGAAGTCAGTGAAACAAGTCCGGATGTTGAAAAGACGGAACTGAATCTGGAAACATCCAAAACACAGCCGGAAGCCGTTTCGGAAGAGACTGCTGAAGAGGGGCAGGAAACACCGGCAGAACAGCCGGGTGAAACTGTGACAGACACAAACAGTCTGATCATGGATGTTGCCGGAAATGATACGGTCTTTGTATCAAAGAACGGTGAAACGGAAGCGTATGTCGGAGGAGATTCTGCACGCTATACGATCAGCTACGTTGAAACAGACAGTTTAGAGGTTACAGCAGCGAATGCATCATACTTTGTTGTCTGGAGAAATGACGGCACGACAGAAAGTCATTTTAATGAAGATGTCATCTATACCGTGCAGCCGGGTGATGCGTATATCTCCGTTGGACAGGGACTGCAGGCACAACGGCGCTCAGGCAGAAGAAGACGCAGCACTGCCAGTCTGGACACACTGGAGGTAGGTGATACCTTCTCTGGAACACTGGGAACGTCCAATACCAATCCGGATATAGGAAATGAGACTTTCTATATCGACTACATTGACGGATTGCTTGGCGGGGCAGCCGGCCAGATCTTAAACAACCTGGCGGTTTACTGCTTAGAGCCGGGATATATCGGTCTGACATACAGAACAGACTATGAACTGCCCGGTAATCCAAAGACCTATTATCCGTACAATGCGACAGTAACAGCAGTACAGCCTGACGGAAGAGTAACGATCCATATTGATGTACCGAGATACTTAAATCCTTATACAGGACAAGAAGCGACAGGATGGAATGCTCAACTGGGAACAGTTCCGTATCAGAACTGCGGTGCCGACTGGACAATTCAGACCGCTCCACGTAAGAAGATGATGTATGTGGCAGTGCAGAAGAAAAACGGTAATCCGGCACTGACAAAAGGAAACAGCTGCTATGCAAGTGATTTAAGCGGTGCTGTATATGGCGTTTACAGAGATGCCAACGCAACGGATAAGATCACTGAGATCACAACAGACGCTGAAGGAAAAGGTAAGTCAGAAGAGTTTGAAATTGGACCTACTGCTACAAAGGTGTATGTCAAGGAAATCAAAGCTCCGAAGGGATTTGCACTGGATCCGAAGGTATATCCGGTTGAGTACGATGGGGACAGCTGGACGATCGACTCGGTTGATCAGCCAATGAACGATCCGCTGGTTATAACTTTAAATAAAATAACCGAGGATGGAACAGTTGTGGAAAATCCTGCAAGTTTGGCAGACGCTGAATTTACAGTTAAGTATTATGACGGGCAATACACAATGAATAACCTTCCTGCAAAGCCTACAAGAACATGGGTAATTAAAACTGTTAAAACTCAAACAGGAAAGTATAGAACTATACTTGATAAAGATTTCTTGGTTTCGGGAGATCCTTTATATGAAAGCGAAGGTAAAGCAACTATTCCTCTTGGAACAATTACAGTTGAGGAAACCAAGGCTCCAGCCGGTTATACACTCAATAATAAGACTTTGAGTATCGGTGGAGCAGTAATAACAGACGGTAAAGCTCTGTTTAATATTGTGGACATGAATGGTATTGGTAGAATTCGGAGTGGTAATGAATATACCGTAGTTGAAGGTGTTGTACGTGGTGGGTTGGAGATTCAAAAGAAAGATGCAGATACAAATGAAAATGTAGGTACTGCAACATTCCAGATTGTTAATAAGAATAACTATGATGTAGTTGCTCGAGATAAAAATGGAGATGTTGTAGCTACAGCAGCTGCTGGTGAAAGTTTACCATATACAATCACAACAGATGCTAACGGATACTGGAAATCAAACGATAGTTTCCTTCCGGCTGGAAAATATGAACTTGTAGAAACCAAAGCCCCTGAAGGATATTATCTGAATACTGATCCAAAAGCATTTGAAATCAAAGATAATAAAACAATTGTTGGCATCGATTATGAAGATGCAAAGATCGTCATTGACGTAGCTAAAGTAGATGATCATGGAAACAATGTTTCAGGTGCCATTCTCCAAGTAATTGAAAAAGATACCGGTAATATTGTATTTGCATATACAACAGGAAATAAACCGGTAGATATCAGCAAATATGTCGAAGGTGGAAAAAAATATATCCTTAGAGAATCTGAAGCACCATTTGGTTTTGAAAAATTTGAAGATATCGAATTTGAAGTAACAGGTACAAGACAACATGAACAAGTTGTGATGGCTGTAGATACACGTAAAGTGTTCTACGTGAGTGCAATCAAGGTAGATGCTATGGATAACTCAAAGAAATTAAAGGGTGCTGAATTGACGTTATTTAAAGCGGATGGCACGGTTGCTTTAGATAAGGACGGTAAGGAGTGCAAAGGCATCACTGATGGTGAAGGAGTTATCACTTGGGCTGTAGAGTTCGCCGATGACTTGGGTGGTTACTATGTGCAGGAAACAGCAGCACCTGAAGGTTACCGAATCAATAATGAACATCATCAAGTTGTATTGAGTGAAGATTATGATTTTGCAGTGAATAACGCTGTACAGGTAGTAGTTAACGATACAGCTTTACCAGCAGTTAAAACAGGTGATACATTCAATGCAGCATTGTTTGCATGTATGTTGATTGGTAGCTTGGGTGCAGCAGTGTTCTTATTTCTTAAGAAGAAGGAATTGATGAAGTAAAGACATAAAAATGCTGGGGGCGAAACGCCCCAAGTTTTTTAAGATTAGAAGAAATGTTGTAAAGAGAGGAGAACAAATATGTGGAACAACAGAGTCATTTTATCAGGAAATTTAGTGAAAGACGTTGAGGTAAAAGTAACGGAAGGAAAAGATAGTAAACACGTTACGAGTTTTACAGTTGCGGTTCATCGTACACGATCTAAAGAAGATACTGCAGATTTCATCAATTGTGTTGCATGGGGCGTACAAGCCGATTACCTTGGAAACTATGGAAAAGGGATCACGTATTGAACTGGAAGGGCAACTACATGTGAGAAGCTATGAGAAGGACGGCAAGAAGATATACGTAACGGAAGTATACGTGGATGATTGCCATTTACAGAAGAAAGCAACTGTAGAATCAGTCGATATAGGATTTGAATCTGAAGCACCGTTTGGTTTTGAAGAATAATCGATATAGTAACGAAATGATTAGTGGCGTTCACTAAGGTACGCCTACAGTAGCGATTTCTTAGTAAAACTGTCATAAGGAAAGGAGGTGTAAATGATCATGGAAAAGATAGCAATCGAATCAACGGAAGATTTTGAAGATATGGAATTTAAGCAAGACATCAGTATGACAAAGGATATTGTTAATCAAGATGGCACGGTCGGGATGATCAATAATTATTACAGGATCGTCCATATCAAAGATGGTGTATTAAGACCGATACAGGATGATATTTTTACAAATAAGAATGACGCAGAAGAATATGCAAGATCACTCAATGATAAAAAGTTGGTCAGTTATGAAGAAATACTAGATCAGACGGATAAAAGAATCGCTGTTAATACAATGGTGGAAGAAATTAAGAATCAGTATGATGCAAAAAAACTTTCTGGGGGCGAAACGCCCCCAGAGAATGCAGAAGAAAAACAGCAGTTCAATCATCAGAAATTTGCCAAAGCGGTAGCCCATTCCATAGTAGAAGCAAACTGTTTGGAAAATGCCGCTAAAGCCGTTTCCGAACTTAGATGGACATATTCAGAATTTCTTGATGAGGAACTGCAAGATGTTTTAGAAAATATTGGCTATCGTATATCAACATTGCAATCGTCAATGCAATGGGTATCAGATAAAATGATAGAAAAAGCTACGAACACATTGCAACAGGATCAAGGAAAACAGCTAAAAACTTTAGTGGACGATGATTTAGTCAATCATGAAACGGAAAAGGCATATTTCATCAAAATACCAAAAGCAGTTATGAAATCAGATATGGATGGATTATGGGTGCCAAAGAAGATTATGAAATGGAATGCAGAAGCAAATGCCTATGAAGTCAATCATTATCAAAAATTTCAATTTACCGAATATCAATATTCCAAAGAAAACGGTAAATTAGGCAATATCATTGATAAGAAGGTGATCAATGGAGCTGAGTTCAAAAACTTGATGCTTGATGCAAGTATGTATATGGATCACTTACGAAATCTGGAAGAATCTCCCAGTATCGTTCCAAATCAATCTGTAATGGAAGAAAATACTGAAGAAGAAAGGAAAGGTAGGAAATTATAAATGGATAAAGAACTGATCAAAATGATTGAGGATAGTCAAGAGGGCTTTTCTGAAGAAGAAATGCAAGAGATGTGCAGCAGTAATTAAAGAATATCAATTTCATAATTTGCAGGGGATGAACAATAAATTTTTAGCAAATTTGGATCGCAATAAGATGGCTGCCACTTGCTTGCGTTTTTCCAAGTCACAGGTGGTGACAGTACATGTTGAAATTGGTAATCCAATTCAAAACGTACAATCCAAAGGTAGGAAACTGTAGTCTGGGTACGGTGCCATCGTTACACCGTGAAATGTCCTAGAGATAAAAATCCAAAAAGAGAAAGGGGGTGATAAAGGATGAATTATTTAAAGGAAGTTGAAAGCAGGGGGTTAAACGGTTTCCAAATGGCGGAGGTCAGAGAAGGTTTAAAAACATTAACTACCGATCAGGTAGATGTATATGCAAGACCAGAATATGATCACATGCAGATGCAGGAGATACGGCTTGGGTTGGAACATGGACTTAGCGCAAAAGAAATGAGCGTATTCTTGGATCCAGGAATCAATTATGAAGCGATGAACCATGCCAGAATCAAGATCGAAAATGCAAACGTGATCGATGAGCAGGCAATATCTAAACTGCATGCGAAACAACTGAAAAATC
Source organism: Solobacterium moorei (assembly GCF_036323475.1). Classification (GTDB taxonomy): domain Bacteria; phylum Bacillota_I; class Bacilli_A; order Erysipelotrichales; family Erysipelotrichaceae; genus Bulleidia; species Bulleidia moorei. Next base: position 1,548,555 of record NZ_AP028934.1, on the reverse strand, counting down.
TATTTATGGTCTTGTTAATTGTTGTTGTAATCGTAGGCGGAGTTGCAATCGGTTATTTCGGCAAAAAATACTTTATGCTTTTTAATCAGCCGATGGAGATCAAATTAAAATCCGATCATATTGAATTGAAATATGGAGAAGTATTTAATCCTATAGATTATATCGAAGATTATACAAAAGCAGATGGTATACAGTTGATACTTCCGGAAGCTGTTGAAACAAAACAGATTGGTGAAATCAAGGTCATCTACACTCTTAAAAATCAACTGAAGAGCATATCTAAGGAGCTAACAATCAAAATACAAGATAAGACAGCACCAACGATCACATTAAACACAAAAGATGTAACGCTCACTCGAACGAAGGATACCTTTCATGGTAAGGCTTATCTATCTAGTGCTATGGATGATGTTGATGGAGACGTTACAGATAACGTTACGTGGACAAATCCAGATGAGAGTATAAATGACCAAATGATTACATACAGCGCTAAAGACAAGGCTGGAAATGAGTCACAGAGCATTTTAAGTGTACATTACAAAGACCCAGAACCTACACCTACACCAGAGACGATCGTTATCTATCAACCAAGTGGAGGTGGTGGAAATACTTCTGGGGGCGAAACGCCCAAGCACAAGCACGTCTCATGGAACACAGTATTTTATGTTCTCGGATGGGTATAACTTGGATTCTGGATACAGTGCGTGCATTGCTGCTGGTTCAGCTTTTGGAGCGTATTCATGTGAACCAATCATGGGTGATGATGGGCTATATAAAGGGTATAAATTAACGTACTAGAAGGCTGGGGGCGTTTCGCCCCCAAAGGAAAGGAGAGACGAATGGAAAATAAAGTCTTGGAAGAGAGAATGAATTACAAATGTACGATTGCGGCGTTACTGATCATTCATAAATCATTAGGTGCTTTGCCGGTCGAAATATTTGAGATCCTAGCAACGGCGATAAAGCATCTAGTCAAAGAAAATTTGATCGAATATGAAAATGTTGGTGCCAATGCGTTATGCTGGAAGTTTTTGATGAATTACTCTTTTCGACAGGATGACAACAACAAGAATATTTATTACATCGATCCATTCATGTTGGACAAGCCACAGATGATCGTTGATATAACGATGCCAGATATGGTCTTTAGCGGTATGACATTACAAGGTGATAGTTATGTATGATCTGATAGGGACATATCTGCCAGATAAATATTTTCGATACAAAAAAGTTGATGATGAATATCATATCTATTTTCCGGATGATAGCTCAATGAAAGGGCTGTTTTTTATTGTGTTGAAAAGAGATGTGCAGGAAGAAACGGATGGATTGAAAATACAGATCAACAATAAAACAACGACCTTCGTATTGGATATGGAAAAAAAGATCTTCAATCGGTACGAATGGATAAAAATCAAAACTTATGTAGAAAGATACGTACGTATCAAGGAGAGAAAAGTAAGATGAAAAAAATAAATAGAACAAAGATGATTATTAAGACAACAATACTTGTATGCATGATGGAATTAATGACACTGCAGACACATGCGGACGGAGTCAATGAAGCAGAGTGGTGGAATTGGTTCAACAGTTATTTAGCACCGGCAACAAGAATCATGTATGGCATCATTCCGTTGGCATTGGTCATTTATTTATTGCTCAAAGCGGTAGATTGGTTTAAGAAGGACGCACAGGGAGAACAGGTTCCATCCTATTGGTCGACCGTTTCAAAAGGCGTGACCGTAGCGATCGTGGCGGTATCGATCAATACTATTCTGAAGATCGTATCCATTGTTACCGAATGAGAAATGATAAGGGAAAAGAAGGGAGGAAGAAGATATGGGTATCTTTCGATCCGTATTATGGATATTTACAAGTTTGGCTCTTGAGATAACGGATTACATTTATAAGATCATCATGAAATTTTTTAGTTTGAATATCAATCAGTTTCCATTTATCAAGAGTTTCTACATCATCATAATCAGTGCGGTAGGTTTCTTTATGATGTTTCGTATCGCAGCAATGTTTGTACAAGGAATATGGGGCGAAAACAAATTGGACAAATTGGATGGAATGGAACTAGCACGACGGATCATTGTAGCATTGGTCATACTGTCATTCATTCCATTTATGATGCCAAGATTAAATGATTTTGCGGCTGAATCAGCCAAGACTTTCCCAAAGATGATCTCAATCGGAGAAATACTACCGAGTGATGTGATCATCGAAGCAGGAAATGCCGAGTTTATTGGCAATAGCAGTTCTACCGGTGAAAAAGCAACATTAAAGACAGTTACCGAAAAGACAATCAACGATAAAAGCAGAGGGGAGTATGTCTATTTCAAAAAGACGGAAGGAATTGTACTTGTTTTGGTGTTGGCTGGAATCTGTGCATACACATTTCTGAACGTGGCAATCCAGGTGATCATCCGCATGATCTCATTATTATTAAAAATGGTACTTGCACCATATGCGGTATCAGGTCTGGTCGATCCGGATGATCAGGGGACGAATACATGGTTCAAATTATGTTTTTCCGATTATCTGGCTATCTTCTTTCAGGTGGTAACGATGTGGATTGCAATGTTGTTTGCGACAAAACTACCGGCAGATTGGGGCGGTTTTGAAAAAGGAATCGCATTTGTGGGTGCGATCTTTGCAATCATCAATGCGCCTAGTGGTATTGCACAAATTTTAGGTGCAGATATAGGTACACAAGCCGCAATGTAATCCTTACAATCCATACAAATGATGACAGGAGCGATTAGTACCGGTGCTGGGCTTGCCAAAGCTGGGGTTGGAATGGCAGCAGGCGCTGCATTAACAGCGGGGAAATTAGGAAAGACTGCCGGTGCATTGGGCATCTATGGGATAGGCAGAAAACTGGGTGCTAGAAGCCTGAATCCAATGAATGTTGGCGGTGGAACAGGGAGTTCCGGTGGGTTTGCGGGAAAATTAGGGAACGGTGGTACGGACCAAATATCGGAGACCTTTGCGAATGGAGGCGACGCAGGCATAGATTGGAATGCAGAACCATCTGCTTCACGATCATCCGGAAGTGCTATGGCAAGTCCGTATATCAATGAGCGTGGTTCTGTACGCTATGCTGATAATCGAGTAACTGATTCAGATTCAAGACTGGGACAGATTGGACAAAACAGTCGAGCAGGTGGCATGGCTGCCTCATTTGCTTCATACATGTATAAGAAGTCAGCCGATCGGCTGTTCATGTCAAATATTCAACGAAAACATCTCAATGACACAAAATCAGTTGGCTCTACGATAAAAAATGTAGGGCAAGGTGTGCGATACTTCGGGAATGCGATACGCAATGCCGGCAGAAATGGAGATCTGGCAAATGGAACAGAATAAGCAGATTGTTTTTACGTCACCAAGAAATTTTAAATACGGAAGATTGATCATGAACCGCTTCAGATTGAGTGATCTGATCATAGTGATCGCAGGTGTTGTATTCAGTTTTCTTGGATTGATTATTTATGTTGGTTTTTTGAGCCAATTCAACATATGGATTGTATTATTGCTGTTATTGCCGGCGGTGATCACTTACTTCTTGACACTGCCGGCAGGAATCTACCACAACAATATAGAGTTTTTAAAAGTGATTGTAAGGTATGTCATGACAAATAAAAAGTATATATGGGAAGGAATTTACAAACATGATTCGATTGAAGAAAAATAACGGTCGTGCGATGACACGCCTGGAGAGAGCGGAATATAAAAAATTGAAATCATCACAAAAAGCAGCCCAAGCAATCAAAAAGAAAGTAGCCACTTCGCTGAGATGGATGGATTTGCAAGAAGTCAAAGATGATTGCATGATTGTTGGTAAAGATAAAAAATATATCGTTAGAGGCATCAAACTGGAACCGCATGATATTTTTATTGACGATGAAGGAAAACAGCGTGCGATTCTGAATAATATCCGTCTGGCACTCAATCAGATGCCTGATGAGGTATGGTTTGAGTTTCCGTACTCACCGGTTAATGCAGATAACTGGATCAATGATCTGAATCGTCAACTGCGTGGAGAAAGCGATCCGGTCATCACTCGCATGATCGAAGCGGATCTGGAAAAAATTTATGACTTTCAGAAGTATCACAGAGAGAAAGAATTCTTTTTACTGATACGTGATACGGATGAGAAAAGACTTCATAAGAACCTGGAGGATTTGTATCGTCATTGGGCAAATGCCGGATTTGATCCTAAGGTATTGAATAAACGTGATTATTATTCATTGGTATCCTTTTATTTTGAAAACAATATGATCAATGATTATACCTTCAGCAGAGGTATTTTTTCATATCTGAATGTACAGATGCAGCTGAATCAGCAGAAAGATGAATATGAAAAGATCGATCATACAGAGGACTTTTCACAGTACGGTGGTGAGCCGATATTAAATATCAAACCTTCAGAAAACCTGATTCAGCGTTCCAAGATCGCTCCGGTTGGCTTGCTGGTAAAAAACCGGTATTTGGAGGTTGGTGATAAATACGTTCAGAATCTTTTGGTAACGGAACTTCCGGATGTCTTTAATCTTGGACTTATGTGTGATTATTTGACGGATCCGAACATCAAAGTGTTCATGAAGGCGAAACGCTCCAATAACGATCTGACAAAGATGCTTAATAAAGATCTGCGGACTCTGAAGGAACGATATCGTAGATCAAAGGACGAGATTGAAAAGGAAAAGATTCTGTCTGAAATCGAATCGCAGGAAGTATACATATCGGAGGTTGTAAGAAAAGCAGATCGAACACATGAGCTGACCGTTATATTCCAGATCGTCGCCGATGATGAAAAGGAATTGAAGGACAGGTTTGAACGGCTTCGCTCCAGATTGACATTGGATAAGTTTAAGGTTAGTGCTGCGCCGATGATACAAGAGCAGCTATTTAAAATGGCAACGCCGTTATTTGTTTCTTCAGGACTCAATCAGACGATAGAAGAGAATATAGGCGCACCGTTAACATCAGATGCGGTGGCGGGCATGTATCCGTATGTATTTGAAACACTGAACGACTTGTACGGTTTTCTGTTGGGTGAAGAAAGAGCAAACGGCGGTAAAATCTTTCTGGATCCCCAGTTCTATCTGCATCAGCCAAAACAGGCTGCCATCACCAATCGTTTAAACGGAAACTTTGTTATCGTCGGTACTGCCGGTTCAGGAAAAACTACTTTAACGGCATTGGTAATTAGATGGCTGATACGAAAGCGTATCTTTACAATATGGGTGGATCCAGAGAATAAGAATGAGATCCTTACAAAGCGTTACAATGGAACTTATGTAAGCTGGGGACAGTTGGGGAATGTTATCAATATATTTGATTTAAAGCCAAATTCATCTGATGAAGGTGAAGATGATTCGGCAATGTGGAATACGGGATTGGCAATCAACCGAGTAATTGAGGATGTTACGATTTTGTTTAAATTCTTATTCCCGCAGATGGAAGAGGACGCACTGTCTTTTATCGGCGGTATCGTTAAAATGACCTATGCGGAAGTTGGCATTAAAGCGGATGAAAATGGTATGTGGAAATCATTTAAAGATCTTACAACGGAAGATATGCCGACATTTGAAACATTTAACACATGTTTATTAAGAGTTTTGAAATCCTATCAAAAGATGGGAAGCGGACATGTAGAAGATGTAAAACTGCTTAGTTCCCTAGTCAGAAAGATGCAGCGTATCTTGACGGAATGGTCTGTTTATTTCGTCGGACATACGACCATCAAATTAAAGGATGATGGCAGAAACATCATTTCTTTTGGCACCAAAGAGCTATTCAATGCTGACCAGGAATTAAAGAATGCTTTGTATTACTTGATGTTTAACTACTCTTGGTCACTGTGTTTGGATGAAAATGTAGAGTCAGCATTCATTGTTGATGAGGCACACGATGTTATTCAGACATCGCATACGGCAAAAATGGTCGCTCAGTTCGTCAGACGTTCAAGAAAATATAAAAATCTGATGTTTCTGATTACGCAAGAGCCACAGGACTTTGCTGTTGATGCGGTCATCATGCATACAAGAGCAATGTTTAATAATTCTGCGTATAAGATTGTGATGAAATTAAACAAGGCAGCTGCAGAAGGTTTTGAAAAGTTGGAATCTGTCAATGAGAATGAAATGTACTGGGTAAAACATATATTCTCACAAGGTGATGCGCTACTGTTGATTGGGGATCAAAGAAGAATTCCGATCCATGTCAACGCAACGCAGAATGAGTTATGGGAGATGGGAGCGATGTTTACAGGGAAATGACAAGAGAATTAGGAAAACTGAAGAAGTTTATAACGATATTTGCGATATCGGTTTTACTGTTGCCGCTTTTGTTTTCACTATTGGCTGCAGCAAGTGTTGTGGCGGCACCAATCATCGCCCTGGATGCGGCAAAGACCTGGATTGTTGGTTGGTTTGAAGACGAAAATACAGCAACTGATCTGCTATCAAAATGGCATGCAGAAGTATATCCGAATTTTGAAGACTATGGTTCCCATGAAGAAGTCGGTTACGCTGAAGCAATATCTTGCTACTATTTTTTGGAAACGGGGGAAGATATCAATACAAAGATCCCCATGCGGGAGTATATGAATTATTTTACCGGAGATGAACAGCTCGAGCAGGTCTATACAAAGATTGAAGAAATTACCGGATTTATTTTTTCGGAAGAGAAAATCTCCAGGATTAAGACCTTAAAGACACAGATCGTCAGTAAAACGATTAACAGCATGTCGTTAGGAAGAAGTGAACTGGTTGCGGCACCGATCGAAGCGGCAATCGAATGGGGAACGGCTATCGCTAACGATAATAGTCATGGTTACTCTCAGATCACTCGATACGGGAATCCGAACTATGATTGCTCATCATTGGTATGCTATGCGATGCAAGCTGCAGGATTCAACATTGCTATCACTTCGACCCATAGTATGAAAAATATGTTCTTGGCTGAAGGGCATTGGGAATGGATTCCAAGTTACCAATTAGGTGATTTATCAAATTATGGTGTCCTTAGCGGTCAATCATCGCTTAGAAGAGGTGATATATTATTGAATGAACAAAATCACACAGAACTATATCTGGGCGGTGGAATGAGCCTTGGAGCGCATTGGGATTGGGATGGAGTAAATGGTGATTCATCAGGTACGGAAATCAGTGTTGCGCAATACTGGGACTCCAACTGGGATGGCATTTTAAGATATACTGGTTCATAGCGCTTTAAAGTCTGGGGGCGACACCGTAGGCGTACCTTGGTAAACGCCCCAGAGGGAAGGAAGTGAGGAAGTGAAACAAAAGAAGATTATTTTAGGATGTTTGATTGCCGTTGTTTTAACGGGATTATTTGCATATGGTTATAATCAAAGAAGGAACAGATCAAAGGAAAACGTGGCACAAGAACACAGCAGTAATGTCGAAACGAAAGAAACATCGGTCGAACCGGAAGAAAAGCCGGATGATAATCCATATATTGCTGCAGATGATGTTCCGGCGGAAGAGGAGCATCCAACGATTACCTACAACAACTTCACATGGGATGCTGGATATGAAGGTGCGTTTGAGAACACCAGAAGGCATATGCGTGAATTAACGGAAGATAATTATGACATTTATGGATGGATGTTATGGGATACCGGAATGGTGCAGGAAGAAATCATGAAGACGAATGATAACGAAAAATATTTGGATCATGCAGCCAATGGTGGAACGACCGATAAAGGGCAACCATTCTTTGATAAAGCTGCAGATCTGAAAAATGATCAAGTCATTACGGTCTATAGTTATAGTACCGGAGATGTTGCTAGACTTGGCTATGTAGCAGATATTCTTGGAATTCAGGAAAACTATGAACACAATAAGACGTTCTTGGTCGAATATGATGATTTTGCAGATTGGTTTCAGGTCGATTGTGTATTTGATTTGAGTCAAGTTCCGGAATTTGAAATCAATAAACGCAATTTCAAAAATAAGGAAGATTTTAAGAATTGGTACACTGCAGCAAAGGAAGCTTCAACAATCGATTCCGGTCTGAAGGCAAATGATCAAAATCATTTCATGGTGATGAGTCTTCAGACAAGTAAAGATAAAAAATTCATTCTGTTAGCAAAAAGATTGAAACGATATTATTACAAAGATTTTGAAAAAACACCACAATAGCAATTTGTTTTCGGCTTAAACAAGCAGCACACTCAACCATTCAGGTTTCATGTGCTGCTTTAAATACATGGATGCCTTCGCAGAATACAATCTGCTCAGGCTTCCTTTTTTTATTGCAATCTGTTTTAACAAACAGACTGCTAGATTAATTCTGATTTATCTTTCAAAGATCCTTGGCACTCCACGCTTTTCGCATAGACGAGATACAAAACAAGGATACGAGTTTCTGACGAAACTCTATCAAGCAGCTTCCAGATATTATCTGTCGCTGTCCTTTGTTTTTTATCTCTTGGCGTTACGCATTACGAACAAGATCTTATGGGTTGACCCTTGACCTTTTTGAATCCTGTGACAGCCAGCTGTCAAGGACGGCGCACTCTGTGCTTGCAAGTTCAAAATACTCAAGGGCTACGGTACAAGTACCTTGCAAGTCAACCGCATTTCATTTGCTAGGTTCTTCATGCTGCACTTTTCTATGCTTCATTTTGGGCGTGCCAAGGATAAGGCATTAGAAAGTGCTACCCTAAAGGTAGATAAGGAAATTCAAAATGAAACACTACTACAGATTTATTCTCAACTACGATGAAGATGAAACACGGATCTTCATCAGTCCAAAAGAATTAAAGAAAGATGACGTTGCTGTTGTTCATTCTTATGGCAAACAATTTGCAATCGGTACGGTTTTAGAGCCGGTGAGTGAACTGGAAGCGTTAACCGGTCATCAACGCAAATGTATTGAAGATGTTATCTGCTTGGTCGATGTTACCAATTATCTCAAAAAGCAACAGGCATTATCAGAGCGTTCTAAACTTGAAGAATTGATGGACGAAAAAATGGCAGAGTTGAAGTATGAAGACCAACTCAAAAAGACTGCTGATAGAAGCGCAGATTTCAAAGTTCTCTATGAAGCATATCTCAAAACATTATCACCGGTCACAGATGATGTGAACGAAATTCTGGACGAAGAATAAATGCGTGAGTGAGTGAGTGGGAAGAAAAAATCTTTCCACTCATCTCAACACTGATGAAAGGAAAAGGCAATATGAATTATTTGGAAATTATTAGCAATTACAAAGTGCTACCGAAAATTTTTGATGGACTTTCCTGCATGTACAATGGAAAAATCAAATCATGAATTTCAAAAATTTTGAAACGAAAAACACGCAAAGTCGTATTGAAAAAATTCAAGACAGCAAAAAATTTTAATCGAAGAAATCGAAAATTCTAAATCGGAAAATCGGAAAAATGAAATCGGATTTTTCTAAAATCGAAAATGGAAGTTTGCGGAAAGTTTGAAATTTTCTCAAAATATCTTAGAGAAACAGGGTAAGGAAGTGTGTGTCCACAAAATTGTGTCCACAACTTCACTTTGGATAAATGGGCAATGCCCATTTTCACGCTTTATAAGCGGCTTTTTTGATGTGTACACATTGTGTCACAGTGTGGACATACATACCGATTTTTTGTGTCCACATGTTGTCCACGTTGTGTCCACAAAATGAATGACAAAAAATGATGTTTAAAAATTCGTTTTTTTGTTTTTTCGGTAAATCTTTTTCGGTGTTTTTTAAGCAGAAGGGAGCAATATAGTAAGAATATGGCAAATGGAAAAGAGATACACTTCAGAGCAGAAGATGAGTATATATCCATGCTTGATTTTCTGGTAACACAGGAAGAAACAGATGCAATTACCGCAAACAGAATTGCATTAAATAAGACGCAGATCATCAAACAGGCGATCAAAGATTACTACATTAAGCGCACAGACAAGAAAACTTCCAATGCATTTTCCGAATCAATTCAAATTACTTTGGAGAGTGTATTAGAAGATTACTTTAATAAAAATAATGCAATGATCACAGGCAAGTTAAAACTGTTGCAGGACTTTGTTAAAGAAATAAACATAAAAGAATTGCTCATGTTAAAAGTTTTAATGTACAGTGCAAGTGCAGAAAAACATTTAGATAGTGTGCAAACTGCAGTTGATAACAATATGAAGTTTGAAGAGATCATTACAGAAAAAGTAAAACAGATTATGGGAGGAAATGAAAAATGAATTTACAACAACTGAATAGCAAGTTAGAAAAAATGGAAGCTGTCTTAAAGGCAAATGAAGAACAGATTGCAGTCTTGAATGAACAAAACGGAATCCTGAAATCAAACATTTCTGAAGTGAAGAAACTGCAAAAGAAATATGAAAGTATCGAAGCAGATTTGGAAAAGAAGATTGAAAGTTTGAATCTGATGGATCTTGATCTGAAACCAAAACGCAGAACGAAGCCAAAGAAAAAAGTGCAGGCAGATGTTACAGAAAATGCAGTAGAAGAAAAAAAGACAGATGATGAAGCAGACATCAGCAAATACTTTAATCACTAAGGAAGAGATGTAAAATGGGACATGCAGATGTAATCGTTGATGTGGCATTTCTGCAATATGGTAAACACGCACCAAGCAATTCCGGGTTCAAAGGAATCGTCACAACAGAATCCGTATTTGGCGGATTTGTAAATTATCTGGTACGTGACAAAGCCATCAGCAATTCAATGGATGATGAATTAGTACGAGGTAAAGGAGAGCAAGCAGAAAAAACTGTAAGCTCTCTTTTACATTCCGAACATGGACTGGATGGTTCACTGATGGATTATACAAGCAGAGAAAATGCAACGAAAAATTCAAATGATAAAGCATACTTTACGATGACAAACGAAGGAAAGATTTATTCACAAGAACAACGTGAAGAGTGGATCAGAAATTCAATGAAGTCATTTTCCAAGGATGGCGATCTTATTTGGACACTTGTCGTTTCATTGGATAATTATGATTTGTTAAATGAATATGAGCTAAAGACGCAGGAGGATTTTGCAAGTACGACGCAAAAAGCGCTGAACAAAACATTTAAGAAGATTGGACTTGATCCGAAGAACATGATCTGGTGGGAAGATTTTCACACCAATACGGATCACCCGCATATGCATATTACGTTCCTTGAAAAAGAACATACAAGAGATCGAGGAAAGTTTACTGAGAAAGAAATCGATAAAGTTAAAACTACAATCATCACAGAAATTGCGGCAAGAAAAAGATATAAGGAACTGTATCTGCAGGAATCAGAAGATGCACTTAAAATGATCAATCCACTTAAAAAAGAAGTCATCAGTCAAATGGAAACTCTTTCTTATAAGACGTTAAAGGATGTATCCAATCTCTATTCACAACTGCCAAGAAGCGGACGCTTACAGTACAACTCCGCCAACATGGCACCATATAAAAACCAACTGGATAACATCGTGGAACAGATTTTGAAGAGTGATGAACTGAAAGGGACGTATGAACAGTTTGCGGATCATCTGAAAAAGTTTGATAACAATATGAATGCGATCGGCAACGAAAAAATATCTCATATGATGGAAAGAGAAGATACAAAACTGCGTGTGATGATCGCTAATGAGATACTCAAAGGATTCAAAGAAATCAAACAGGATCCGACTGAAAAAGCAAATAAAGTGCATACCTGGAAGATGGATCACGGTACGCAGCTTTTGTGGAATGCATTAGAGCAGATAAAAACAGATGATCTCTTGCCGGAACAAAAAATTGTGGTTCAGGAACTAAAGGAGCAAAACTTTGTGGCGGCACAAATGGCGATTAAGAATCTTGGCAGCTCTGCTGTGGATCAATATCTGAAGGGAAGCGTGATTGTGATTGCTTCTAAAGAAGATGCAGAAAAAGAAAGAGGTATCGAATATCTACATTCTGCATCTGAGCAGGGAAACAAACAGGCAAAGAAGTTTATGAACTTTTTTAACAGAAGTGTCAGTTTTACAAAAAATGAGTTCCATGGATACAAACAAAGATTTGGAATGCGGTTGCCAAAGTTTTTTAAACGCATGTTGAACAATCGAAAGAGAGAAGTTGAGGAAGAAATTGATGAGTATCTGAAGCAGAATCAAAAGAAGATATATGAAAAAGAGTCTGGAGAATATCCTAGTTATAAAGTGAAAAGAGGTGAACAGAAGATATGATTGTTTTGAAGAAAATATTGAAGTCGATCATTTGGGGGATTGCCTATGTGATTGTTGCATACTTTCTTGCTATGCAGATAGCATGGCTTTTATCTTACAGAGATGATCTGATGGGATTTATTGATGCGATCAATGTGCGGCATGTCTGTCTGGATCCGGCAATCATGTTCTGGCAGGGGAATGCAGAATACTTCCGCCTGGTAACATATCTGATTCTGGCCGGACTGCTGTACTTTTTGACCATGTCATTGCGGCCGTCTAAGACAGAAAGAGAAATGCGTGCGATGAAGCGGCGATTGACGCATGAAGAAATGGATTCATATACACATATTGCAAGCAGGCACGAGGCTAAAAAAGGATTGCAGCGCTTCCGCTTCGATGCGGATGGAAGACAGGATCATAAGTTTGTTTCCGCCAAAAAGTATTATAAAGATGTCCGGTGGTGGTTTGGCAATGCGGCATTTTTGATTCAGTTTGTATCAGCAGTGGTCATTGTTATGATCACAATAAAAAATCTGATCAACCGGATAGGTCAATATATTCCGTCAAACATGCTGCGGATTCAATTAACACTGCCGGCAGTTTTGGATCATATGTTCTTTTATATTGTGATCTTTTTGGGACTGCTAATCCTGGAGATTCTGATCAGCTCTAATGTATGGGAAAAATCAGCCCGGAAGCTGTTCAAGGATAAATTAACGATGATCAAAGATACGATTCGGCAGCGAAGAGAGCTGAAGCAGCTGATCAAAAGCGGACATATTCAACAGATCGAGGCGAATATGGGAAATTGGAGAACAGATCTGCTGTTGAGATGGAATGCGGTATATGTACTGCTCAGACCGCATATCAAAGATTATGCTGATTTTGTATTCAACCCGCAGAAACACTTGTGGAATAAACTGGTACAGCGTTTGAAGCTCTCCGATAAATGGAAAGTAAATGAATACAGATGGTTTAATATCAATGGGGAAGATACGAATCGAAGATGCGGCTTGCCGATGGAAACATCAAGATCATGTACTTACGTGGATCCGGATGATAATCACAGTCTGGTCATTGGTACAACGAACTCCGGTAAGACAACTACGGTAGTGCATGGCTTTATTGAAGGTGTGCGCATTGGCAGATCAAACATGTTTGTCAATGATATTAAAAAGAATCTGTTACAGGCGCATTACGGACGCTTGAAGGCGGACGGGTACAATGTTATTGTTCTGGATTTTGTGGATCCGGCGAAATCTGAATGCTGGAATCCTTTTGGAATCGTATATGCAAAATACCGGGAAGCACAGCAAGCAGCGGATCAGTGCTGGAAAAATGAAAATGAACGGGGAAATTACCTAGAGATAAAGAAACAATACCTCTTGCTGCAGGCAAAGATGCTGCAAGTAAATAAAGAATTTGCCAAAGACCTAGATTCGGAAGACAAAGATCAGCAGCAAAAAGCCAAGGCGGCGATCGATCCGGTCGAAAAACGATATAACCAGCTGAAGAAACAAAAGATGATGATCGAAGAATCACCGAACTTTCCAAGACCGGATCTTTCTGATGCCAATGAACAGTTGACGGATATTTGCCGGACACTGTGTGAAGAAAAAACATCAAAAGCACACTTCTGGCAACAGGCACAGCGGCTCATGGAAGGATGTGTGTCTTTTCTTTTGGAGTATGAGTATGTTGATGATGACGGGAACATTTGCCAGTTGGATGAAGATCAGATCAACTTCCCGAATATCAATGCACTTGCAAGCGAGGGTTTTTCTACCGTTGATACACCATCCGGAAGGATGTTCCTGTTAATGTGGTATCTGCAAAATCTCCGTAATGTGACAGATCGATCTTATGAAAGACTGATCACGATATGTTATACGGGTGCAGACGAAAGAGGATCCATTCTGTCTACGTTCTCCAATAAAATGCAGATAGGTATGATCAATGAACGTGTCAGAAAGATGACCTCAAAGACTACCTTCAGCTTTAAAGATATGGTTACTAAGCCGACGGCGATATTCATGATTACCAATGATGAAAAAACAACATATCATCCTTTCGTAAGCCTGTTTGTTACACAGCTTTATAACGAGTTGGCAGCTGCTTCCAGACAGTATCCGGATCAAAGATTGCCTATCCCCTGGGACATCATCTGGGATGAGTTTGGCATATCACCGGCATTGAAGGATCCAAATACTGTCTTTGCGGCATCCCGCTTCAGAGGAATCAGATGGCATATCGTTGTTCAGGAATACTCTCAGATTGATGAGAAGTACGGTGACAAGATGGCGGAAACGATCAAAGGAAATATCATGAATACCATTTATCTGTTGGCAACCAACAATAAAACCGTCAAGGAGTTTTCTAATCGTGCCGGCAAGAAGTTGAAATGGAATAAAGAAACAAAACGCTTTGATACCGTGCCGGTCATTACTGAAGACAGATTGATGCATCTGTCACTTTCCGAAGCAGTCATTTTAAGGCAGCGAAAGATGCCGATCATTACCAGGTTCTATCCGAATTTTTGGTATATCTATAATCGATCGGCGTATCTGTATAAAGATAAATTTCAGATTGAAAACAAACTAAGCGAATTACATACTTTCTCACTGACGGAAGAATATAAAAAATTGTTTACACATAGGGTGGAAACTGAAAAACGGGAAGTAAATGATTTTGAAGAAATGATGAAGATGACGGATGCGGAAACCGGGGAGATTCTGGATGTCAAACCGATCAATAAGAAACAAAGAAAACATAAAGAAAACAGCAGAGAAACAGATATGCAGCTTACGATGAATTTTGAGGAGGAAAAGTAAAGTGAAATATGTAGAAGAAAGAGCGTTGAAGGAACAATTTTGGAAGAAATATGGATACAGATCAAATATTGTTTCCTATCAGTTTGAGTGCAAGGCTCGAACCGGAGGTGTTGATCTATTGACTGTAGAAAAAGTAAAAGATGATAAAGGATTCCATATTGAATTATGTAGTTTTGAATTCAAACTGGCAGATATTGATAAGGCATTTTCTCAGGCATATCTGAATTCTGACTTTTGCCATAAGAACTTTGTGGTAGTCCCAATGGATAAGAAAAAAGTAATCCTGGATAAGTATAGCGATTACTTTAAAAAGTATCCTCATATAGGTTGTATAGGTGTATATCATCCCGAAGAGGAAGGTGGTAAATGGGAGATGTTCCATAAGTGTCGTACAAAAGCGGATGAAGAGTTGAAACAGAACCAGGAAATACTGAAACTTTGCACGAAGATCATTTAAGAATAAAGAAATTGCCGAGATAGTAATCTATCTCGGCATAAGTGTGTATGTTGGAGCTATTGCAAAAGGATATGCAACCCAGAAAGTTGCAGAATATTTGATGTCAACAAAGATTAAAAACGCCGTCATCGATGCTGGAGGAAATCTGAAAGCATTATCAGAAAAATATAATGGAAAAGAATGATTGATTCTAATAATTTGATTCCTAAAAAGTTAAGTTAAACATTCTGCGCCTAAGGCTATACAATGTACATATAAGATTTTGGAGTTGATTATCATGCGCTGTTTTAAACAATTGACACAGACCGATAGGGTCAAATTGGAAACTTTATATGAGAAGAAAGTACCAATCAAGGATATAGCAAAGATCTTAAAAGTGCATATATCCACGATATATCGTGAAATAAAGCATGGCAAATATTATAAAAAGGTTGGCAATTCTCATAAAAGAACATACAGCTCTGATCTGGCACAACAGCGTCATGAAACAAAGATGCGGTCAAAGGGAGTTGCCAAGAAAATATCTAGGGATCCACGTCTTGCTCGATATATTGAAAACAAGATTGCAGATGACAAGTACAGTCCTGCAGTTGTACTGGGTGAAATTAAACGTAAGAATCTAAAGTTCCGAGAATCGATCTGTGTAACCACTTTGTATAACTACATCGATGCCGGTGTATTTGATAGAGTCACTAACAAAGACTTGATTGTCAAAGGGAAAAGAAAGCGGAAATATAAGAAGGTAAAGAAGAACAAGGAAGCAAAACGGATCGTAGGAACAAGTATTGAGAAACGTCCGGAATACATCTTGACCAGAGATGAATTCGGACATTGGGAGATGGATACCGTCAAAGGAAAGAATACATCCCACAGCAGTATGCTTGTTATGACGGAAAGAAAGACCAGGAAAGAAATCATCGTCAAGTTGAAACATCATTGTGCCGAAGCTGTCGTACAAGCATTAAACAATCTTGAAAAACGATTACAGGGGAAATTCAATATACTCTTCAGAACGATCACCTGTGACAATGGGACAGAGTTTTCCTATGTAGAAAAGATAGAACGATCCTGTACAGATGAAACACAGAAGAGAACGGAATTATATTTTTGTCATCCATATACAAGTTGTGAACGTGGCAGCAATGAAGTTGCAAACAAATTGATCAGAAAGTTTATTCCTAAAGGGACGGAGTTTGATGACTATTCTGAAAGCAAGTTTAAGACGATAGAAGAATGGATCAACAACTACCCAAGAAAACTATTTGATTATCGAACGGCAGAGGAGATGTTCATACAGGAACTTTCCGCAGTTCCCTGAACTGAAGGATATCGTTATTTAACAATACATACATTACAATCCGGAAACAAATCAGATCATTGGATAATGGTCTTTTAAAAGATGTATCAAATTGATAAAATAAACCTGCATGCAATACATATAACTCTAAAATGTAACAAAACCAAGTTTCTTTCATAGAAAAACAGATATTTCTCTAAAAAATCAAAAAAACTTTGCGATATGTCTTGAAATTTTCCTACGCAACCAAACATAACAAAGATTGATGATTTTTGGCAATTCTGATTGCTTGATAATCGGGCAACTTTTAATTACAATTTTCATAAGAATCAAACATGAAGGTACCGATGAAAAAAGCCATGAAAATTTTTGTAATCGTGTTATTGGCTGTAATCGCGGCTCTCACTGTCGCTTTCGGATTTTATTGGCATCATAACGTTCACTGGTATGACAAATACGAAAAAGCGCTGAAGACAGCGGGCGCGGAAGAAAAACAGGTTATTCTTCCGAACGGGAATTTAATAAACTATGGTGAAGTCAGCAATGAAAAACTCGCGCTTTTGCTAATTCACGGGCAGATGGGCATTTGGGAAGACTACGCTCTTGTGTTGCCGGAGCTCAGTAAAAATTGGCATATCTACGCGGTCGATGTTTACGGTCACGGAGAATCGGCGCATGATGAAAGCCTGTATTATCTTGACATAAACGGAGATGATCTCATTTGGTTTTATCGATAATGTTATCGGCGCGCCCACAGTTGTGGCGGGGCCATTCTAACGGAGCTCTCACTGCCGCCTATATTGCGGCATACGGCGGTCAAAACATAGCCGGAGCGGTGCTGGAAGACCCTCCGGTATTCTCTGCGGGGGGAAGGCTGGGAAGAGAGCTTCGCTTATCTTGATACCTATAGGCCTCTGCATGATTGGAACCGCTCAGATAAAACGGAGTGTTGGGAAAGTTACTATTTGTAGCATTGCTACTGGGGAAAGCTTTTCATGGCAGACGCGATGCCAAAAATCGCGGACTACGCGCAAAAGCGGCATCTGAAAAAACCGACGCGGCTGTTCAGATAGGTTTCCTGCCGTCTTCTTTTTGGTATGTCTTTGAATACGCCAAGAAATATGATTTTATGTATGGTGAACGATTTTATGACCTGAGCTGGAATCACGGTCTTAAGCATGAGGAAATACTGTCCGCGATAGAAGTTCCCTGTGTTTATATTCACGCGAAGGAGAACGTTAACGAGGACGGAACATATCTGTGCGCGGCATCCCGCGAACAGGCAGAGAGAGCGACGGCATATGTAGGCAACAATTGCCAGTTGGTCGAGACTGAAAACAGTGAGCACGTGATCCGTACCGCTCACAGTGCTTTCTATATTGAGGCGGTGAACTCGCTGCTGCCGAAATGAGGACATTATGTTAAAAGAAAATCTTATTATGCTTCGCAATATACATGGCTTTTCTCAGGAAGAAATTGCCGAAAAAATAGATATCTCCCGTCAGGCTTACGCGAAATGGGAGAGCGGCGCGACCGTTCCGGATATTTTAAAATGCAAGCGTCTTGCGGATATCTACGGCGTTACGATTGATAGTCTTATAAAAACAGAAACAATAGACGGAAAAGAGAACATTCCGCCAGCGCCAAAGGGAAAAAATATATGAGGTTCGGTGACAATAAACGAGCGCGGACAACTTGTAATTCCCAAAGCTGCGCGTGAAAGATTCGGTCTTACAGGCGGGCAAAGATTGATCGTGCTCAGTGACGATAAGGAAGGCATAGCCATGGTCCCGGCGGAGATGTTTGAGGAAAGAATGAAAAAAGCAATGGAGTGGGCAGCCTCAAAATCGGAGGAATAACGGACCTGAAATAGTTGTTGTTGAAATGAAAAATGAATAAATTATATCAGATTGCAGCAGACTTAGGTACTCATCCTCCAACAAGATTACCTTTGCCATCTTCCATCGTGCAACGAGCGTTAAGACTCTTTTCTTGATGCAGGGTTATCGCTAGAGTAGCCTTGACACATGTGGAGTGTGTGATATTGATGTCAAGAGTTGCACACACGAAGTAAAAAAGTGTAGAAAATAACGGCTTATTCATAGGCTATTGTTAAAAGGTATCGATAGACAGGAGTAAGCTTTTTTGTGATAAAAATCAACTAAGTGGGAACATATCCATAGACAAAAGTTGACACTAGGGAATGGATAACAAGAAAAAATGCACCCACCTAGATATGAGGATTTTATGCAGAAGGAAATGTACTGTATCGTGTGGAGGAGAGAAGAAGTATATCAAAAGGATACACAAATCTACACTTTATATTACTCAATGTACTTAAAATAAAGGCTTTTAGAAAAATCAAAAATCGAATAAAAATAATCGTTGTTCTAGCTAATCGAAAGGCTAGATTTTTTATTTTAGGTGTGTCAATTTTGACAAAAAGGGTGTCAATAAAAACATTTGGGGTGTGTATTGATATTACTTGGCTAATTTGGCTTAAAGAGTGATGTATATAAGCCAAGAACTCGGCTTACTCATAGCATTTGTAAGATAGATGAACTTGAAGGATATATTGTGTTAGTTTATTAAAGTTAGTGATTAATTCTGTTTCATGCATAATAGATTTCTCCTTTATCATGAGACTAATCTATTATGCATTTTCAATATTGATGTGCATATGAACCCTCATCAATGATATTAAGTCCACTATGAGTTAATTAAGCCTAAATTTAAATCCAAATAAAGAAAGGATGCTAATTATGAAAAAATGGAAAAAGACACTTGCAGGATTGGTGGTTTTTATGTCTACATTTACATTTTGTTTACCAGTATTTGCCAATGTAACTGATCTAAATCAAGATAGGATTGATACAAAAGGTGAAATAGTTACTAATATTAATTCGGAATTTAAAGATAGGGTTCAAATAATAAGTGACGAAGAATACCAAAAGTTAGAATTAGGAGAAGTATCGACGATAGGTCTTAGAGCAGCAAATGTTGATGAGAATATAAGATTAAAAAGATTTGATAACATAGATTATAAATTTAATATGGATACTTGGCTTGGTCCAGTCCATGATGGATTTACAGTTAGATTAAAAGATATGTCTTGTTCAGGAGGAGTTGATTATTCAGTAATTATTGAAGAAGATGGAAAAATTATTTATGATGAAAGATTTGCTTCAGACTCAACATTAAAAGTAAAAGCTTATAGACGTAGTAAATATATAGTTACGATTGATAATAGATCAAATAAAACATTATCAGGAAAGGTAAAGATAAACTCATATGTAAGATAGTGAGGAGGTGAAATAATGAATTTAAATCCTATGAGATATAGTAATGGCGATTAGTTTAGATGCTATATTATATAATATAGCTAGAAACAACAATTGGAAAAATAGAATATATTTGATTTTAATGTCAAATATATTGAGGTCAGACAAAATTATATGAGGAGGTTAGAAATGAAGAGAAGATTTACTCTATTAATAGCCATGGTGATGCTGTTAACAGCAATGGCAACAAATGTATTTGCTTCATCAGCAAATAATAACTCAAAAGTCAGCCCTAAAGAATGGCAAGAATGGTTTAATGGTCTAAGTAAAGAGGAACAATTAAGTGTAAACTATGAGCCAAGTCAAGTTTTAAAAGCACTTAGTGCTAATGAAGTTTCAAAAGTTAATATTGACGACAACTATGAAACCAAAACCTTTTTGACAGAACTACAGAACCTATATCCGACCATGGAAAAAAAGTATATAAATCAATATATATCATCTTATATTGAGATTTTCAATATGTACAGGGGCATGTATCCAAATCTTTCAAATAAGGCTATCGCAGAAAAAGCAAAAGCTAATATGTTAAATAAGATAGAGTATATGATTGATGATTCAGAGTATGAAGCTAAGGATATTATAATCCGCTCAGCTAAAGAACCTGATGGGTATGAAGCCATTGTCGACTATATAAATAAAAATCTCAAGCCTAATTACTACGCTACTTTGGACACGACAGAAGAAAATATAAATATTCTAAAAAGACATATTAATAGTTTACCAAACGAAGTCAAAGAATCAGCATTGTTATATATTGAAGATATGGAATCAGGAGATAATTTCGACGAAACAATTGCTAAAAAATATTTGAAAACAAACATTTTATATAGAAGCTCTGAAAAAGATGCAGCTTCAAAAGGTGTTGCTTATGCAAAAACGTATTGGGAGAATTATAATCCCACCTTTCCTGATTGGGGTGTTGATTGTGCTAATTTTGTTTCTCAATGTCTGTATGCGGGAGAAAAAAAGATGAAACACCAATATCCTAAAATAGACGATAGTAGAAACTGGTTTTCTTATGGTTCAGAAAAAAACCAAGCCAAGTATCTTCTACGTGGCGTGGTGCAAAATGTTTAAGTGGCACTGGGTCATAAGATCATATGCTTATAAGGATTTCGATCTGAGTAAAAATGGAGAACTTTCAAGGTTATACAACTATGCACAAGCTGGATACCCTATATCTTTTTTAAACTCTAAAGATAGCGCATATCATACTTTAATAATCACTGGCTTCGACAATAATAGAAAAGATGTTGGCGTAAGAAACCATTCAGGTAGAGTCGATAATGAAAAAACAGGTGTAAGATGGCTTAGTGGAGATAATGTTAAAGTAAGAGTATATGTCGTTTATAAATTATAACTAGGGTTTGATGAGTTAAGTGTAACAAGGCAATACATTAGTCTTTTGGAACGAGGAGAAGCTCAACCAACGATTCCAGTAGAAATGGAAATTGCAAACAAACTAAATACATGTATTTATACATTATTTGGTTTTGATAAATTTAAGTGTGAGCAGTGTCATGTAGGTACAGGAGGCGATTAAATGGTATATTTAAATCCTCAGAGGTATAAGAACGGAGACTGAGCATGTTTAGTTTGGTAAAATTTGCGAATATATTTTGAAAATAGGAGGTTGTCAAAGTACACATTCACGATTTCAATTCTATCAAAAACAGTCCTGACGGATACGAGGTCAGGTAGAAAGAAAACGTATATTCAATTTAGTCAGCTATATGAGTCAAATTGAATATACCAGGAGGTTTATAATGAAAAATATATTAAAGAAATTTGTGTCGTCATTATTAGCATTTACAGTTGTATTCTCATTATGTGGAGTTGCTAATGTATTTGCTTCTGAGAATAATATAGATGACAATTTTAACCCATATAGTTTCCCATCTAACATAGAGCTTGAAAGCAGAAGTGCAAACAGTGGTGATATTGATGAATTATTGATTATTGAAGCTTCATCAAGCGAAAAAGCTCAAGCAAGAGTGGATAATGATTTTGGTGATAGAGCATCATCGTCTGCTGTTGCAATTATGAGAATATTTGCGATTAATGATGGAGGAAGTTCATCATTTAATACATCTGGACATGCTTTTTTAAGTATAAAGAATATTTCGAGTTCGACAATTACTGTTGGAGGATTATCAGTTGGTTCTGGTAAGACTGTTACTGTAGGAACTTGGGGAAATAAAAATGAACATACAGGGTTATGGTATAATCTTGAGGGATATTTCCAAAATAGGTCCAATGCATATGCTAAGGTCGTATCATTAAGGGTAGATTTATCTTCTAACTTGTTGAGTACAGTTTCACAAAACATAAAGAATAATGACTCATGGACTGCGTTATCAAATTGTTCAACGTTTGCAACAAAAGTTTGGAATTCAGTTTGTTCTACAACAGTTAGTGCAGGTGTTCCAAATACTCCAACAGCTACAGTTCAAAGTATAAAATCTTATAGTAATTTGTATTCTACTGGGGTAGACATTCCATATTTTGGAACTGTATATTATGGAAATCCTCCTGTAGCAAGTTCAGATTATTAAGCAGGAGAATATTATATGACATTAAAAGTTGTAGCAAAAGTTTTCGGTTCTTTAATTCCTGCTATGATCGGGACATATTTGTTAGTTAAAGATTATATAGCAGCAGCAAATCATCCTGAATGGAGTGTTTCGCCAATGGTAATGTGGGTGAAATTTGGCGTAGGTTTGATTGTTAGCATCATCTTGCTCTTTGCTGTTTTTAGACTAAAGTTAAAAGCTATATTATAGCGTAGCGACTAAGATTGCACTCTTAGTCGCTTTTTATTTGATATATAAATGAAAGGAAACAAGAAAATGAAAATTTAGAACAAATAAGACAAGAGTCAAAAGAAATAAAAGATAAAATAGACGATACAGAAGAAAGATTAAGGCAACTAAAAAATCAAGGAAAGAAAGTATTAAAACAAGATATAGTAAAAAGAAGAAAAGAAAGAACTCATAGGCTCATAACAAGAGGAGCAATCTTAGAAAGCCTTATAGAAAATGCAGAAGAACTAACAGATGAAGAAATAAAAATCCTACTAGAAGAAGCAACAAAGACAAAAGAATTTAAAGCGATAGACCTTGAAGTATCGATTTTAGAAGACTAGAAATAAGGTATTTAACTATAAGAAAATCAAGTAAAATTTGAAAAATATTGAGACTCACAAAAATCCAGAAGAGTCTCAAAAATGATCTTTGAAATCGTGAATAGAGTACAGTTAAAACAACTACATTTGTAGCTTTGACTATGTAGATGATTATTGTAGGTTGATGAATCAATCAGTGAATATGATTTTGATCATAAGGAGCGTTCGAACTAAGAAGTTTGTATATCACACGGAGAAGCTTTCGTGCACAATGACCTTAGGCACATCTGTGAGACTTCCCTTGATTACGTTTTTTAGTATAATAGGCATGGAAGGTCGGAGAATATTTACAGACAGTGAATACGGCTTGATACAGAGCCTTGCGCATATATCTTGAGCCGTGCTTGGATATAGGCATATGTGTAGCGTCATATTTGCCGGACTGGTAGACAAGCGGATCCATTCCTGCAAAGGATATCAAATTTTCCGTGTTATGAAAGTGATTGATATCTCCGATTTCCGCAAGAATTGTCATTCCTGAGATATGAGAAATGCCAGGGATGGAAATGATAGGAGAGTTTAGCTTGTGACTGAATTCTTCTATTTTCTTTTCCAAAATACGAATCTGTTCTTCTCTGGCATTGATGATAGCGATGATAGATGTTACTTCCAAATCAATGGAGCTGCTATCTTCGCCAACAGAATGCTTGGCAAGGTATCTGATTTCTTCTGCAGTCACTTTGCATTGTCTGCCACTTCCCTCTGTTTTGAGTGCCTTGCGAAGATTACGGATATCTTCAAAGGCGATTGATGAAGCACTAGGGTAAGCTGACAAGAATTTCATATACGCTTTTGAGTAGCGTGTACATGAAAGTGAATTCACTTCTGGAAATACGATATCTAGCGCTCTCTGTAGTCGATTCATATCTTGATTCTGCTGCTCTTGGAGTTGGTGATAAAGACGAGTGATATCACGAAATTTACCATTTTCAATAGAACGTGGAGAAATGGAACGCCAGAATTTCTTCTCACTTAACATTTCTGCTATTAAAAGCGCATCTTTTCTGTCATTCTTGGCAGATATACCAAGTTCCTTGCGACGTAGGCAGGTAGCCCTTGGATTGATGTATTTGACAGTAAATTTCTTGTCGAGTAGGTAATTTGTGAGATTGATCATATAATGACCGGTATCTTCCATACCGACAGAATGTTTCCTGCGAATAAATTGTTTCGTTTTAGAATAGAGTAGATCAAATCCCTTCCGATCGTTTGTGAGGAAGAAGGGTTTGATGAGAACTTCACCGGTAGAATCATCGAGTACTGGAGCACAGTGCTTGAACTTACCGATATCGATACCAATGTTGATCATGTAAATGACTCCTTTCAAAATTAAGCTGTGATGAATACCAGTACCACCGTTTCAGAAGTATCAAAGAATATGGTGCGAAATGGGAACTCACTTCAATAAAAGAAGGGCTCATCTAACTAATAACAATTTCTATACAACGAAGCGGTCAGATAATACCTCACGTAGTCAAAGCTACAAACATATAAGATTCTAGTACGCATTCACGATCTCAATTCTACACGGTTTCCCAGACCGATACTAATCTGGGCAAGAAAGGAGATGTATACAGATTTTGCTTAGCTGGATGAGCTTAATTTGTATATACCATTTAAATATGAATAAGAAAGTAGGAAATATTATTATTGGTTTTGGTAAGGCTGGTAAAACACTGGCAAATTACTTAGGAGATAAAGGTGAAAAAACAATATTAGTAGAAAAGTCTTCTAATATGTATGGAGGTACATGTATCAATGTAGGTTGTATTCCATCTAAGTTTTTAGCAACTGCAGCTGATCGTAGAAGCTACAGCCAAGTAAACGACGAAGAATATTATAAGAATGCAGTTATCAATAAAAAAGCTTTGATTGCAAAACTCAATAAGGCAAACTATGACAAGGTTGCGATGAACAGTAACGTCAAAGTGATTGAAGGACTAGCTTCATTCAAGGATGAGCATACAGTAAATATCCAAACAGCAAACGGAGTTGAGGAAGTATCTGCAGATCGTATCTTTATCAATACAGGTGCTAAGCCATTTATTCCTTCTGTAGAAGGTTTAGAAGTAGGTAAGAGAATTCACACAAGTGAAACTTTAATGAATCTCGAGGATTTCCCTAAGACATTAACAATTTTAGGTAGTGGTTTCATTGGCCTAGAATTTGCGGCAACATATGCGAAGTTTGGTACAAAGGTTACAGTTATCGACAAGGCAGAAAAGTTACTTGCTAGAGAAGATAACGATGTAGCAAGTGCAGTATTTGAATCCTATAAGTCATTAGGTGTAGATTTCATCTTTAGTGCAGACACAAAGCATGTAGAACAAGATGAAAATACAGTGACTGTATCTTATGAAGTAAATGGAGAGACTGGTAAGATTTTTTCTGATGTATTACTTGTTGCGACAGGTAGAACTCCAAACACAAAAGAACTCAACCTAGAAAATGCTGGTGTTTCGGTTTCAGAACGTGGTTTTGTAAATGTGAATGAACACCTACAAACAAATAAGCCACATATCTTTGCGATGGGTGATGTAAACGGTGGACCACAGTTTACGTATATCTCTTTAGATGACTATCGTATTGTGAAGAGCTATTTAGATGGTAATGGTGCTTATATAAGAAATGATAGACAACCAATTGCTTTCTCGGCATTCTTACATCCAACATATTCTAGAGTTGGGTTAAGTGAGAAGGAAGCGCGTCAGGCTGGATATAACATTAAGGTAGCGACATTACCAGTTACTGCAATTCCTAAGGCTAAGATTCTTGGTAATCAAACAGGTATTTATAAGGCGGTTGTAGACGCTGATACAAACCGGATTTTAGGTACAGTACTATTTGCTGAAGAATCTCATGAAGTAATCAATATCGTAGTAACTGCAATGATTGCGAAGCAACCATATACAGTACTTGCAAATCAGATTTTCACACATCCAACAATGGCTGAAGCATTAAATGATTTTTTGGTTTAATTAAGTAACAATGATATCTAGGCTATGTCATAACGGTTTTTGACAATAGCCTTTTATTATGAAATAAAGAGTTTTTGATTTCCTCAACTCTAATAAAATCATTACTTTTTTTGTGTGGTTTCAATTATATAATAATGCGCAGAAAGAAGATATATATGAATACTGATTCGATGAATATTATTAAACAAAATAATGGGATCATTACAGCCTGAGAAGTATAAAGTCATAATATTGATTCATGGTATCTCACGGATATGATTCGTAAAGGAAAACTTGAGAAAGTATCGCGTGGAATATATTTTGATCTAACTTTTAATGATTTTGATGAACTATATTTTTTACAAAAACAGTTTAAAAAGAAAGTCAGCGTTTATCAGATAAAGATGGATTCGTGGGTATTAAATGGGTATAATGCATGTAGAAATAATGATGGGAAATACAGTTAATGTTTATGATATAGAATATACAATTTGCAATATTATCCGTGATAGGAAAAATCAAGATCCAAAAAATTTTCAAGAGTATGGAATTTATATTTAGGAAATCAAAATAAAAATATATGGAAGCTTAGGAGATATGCTGTAATTTCTGGTATATCTAATCCGATAGAGGATATATTGGAGATTATTTATAATAAGTAAAGATAGTATTGTTAACAAACTTAGAATTATAGCAGGTGAGTTGAGTGTATGTTTTAATGATGTATTGAGTCAGTTCATTTACTATATATAGTAGTATATCCAAACATGCATGCACATATATCTTTGTTTTGAAAGATATACTAAATCTTGATAGAATGACAACAATAGGAGGTGGATAGCGTATGTTTTATATATCAGTCATATTACTGGCTGCTCTGATTGCGGTTCAGATAGCGAAGAAGTCAGGGATTCCTTCTTTGATGTTGTTCTTGTCTTTGGGTATTGTAAGCAGTCTAATTGGTTTTAACTTTAACGATTACCAATTTGCGGAAAACTTCTCGAAGATTGCATTATTAATTATCATCTTCTATGGTGGCTTTGGCACAAACTGGAAAGCTGGAAGAACTGTCGTAATTGAATCATTAATTCTATCAACATTAGGAGTAATATTTACGTCATTACTGACCGGAACGTTGATACATTTTATTCTACGCTTTGGCTGGATAGAGAGCTTCTTAATTGGTTCAATTATTGGCTCTACGGACTACGCATCTGTATCGAATATTCTTTCTTCAAAGAATCTAAATTTAAAATACAATACTGCATCTCTTTTAGAACTTGAAAGTGGATCAAACGACCCGATGGCGTTTACACTAACTTGTATTTTCTTAGCATTAATCAAAGGTGAACAGATTTCTATCGGTATAATGTTATTCTTTCAGATATTCTGGGGTATTCTCATTGGTGTAATCGTTGCTTATGTTGTTCGCAAATTCATGGAGTATACAGACCTTCAAAAGAGTGGATTTATTACAGTCTTTATCATTGCGGTTGTACTATTATCTTTCTCGATTAGTGAACTGTTGAATGGTAATGGATACCTAACGGTATATATTCTTGGATTGATATTAGGAAATCAAGTTTTTATCGCAAAGAAAGAGGTGACATTCTTCTTTGATGGTGTATCTAACATTATGAATATCCTGTTGTTCTTTATTTTGGGATTACTTGCGACACCTGCACATATCTTGACGAACTTATTCTTTGCGATTGTCATTGCAATTGTACTCATTTTTATTGTTAGACCAATCATAGTGTTTGGACTGATGTTACCATTTGATTTGAAGCTCAATCAAAAGTGGTTAGTATCTTGGGGAGGACTTCGTGGCGCAGCTGCGATTGCCTTTGCAATTATGGTAGTAAATCAGTATAAAACAAGTCCTGTGGATATCTTCCATATTGTCTTTGGCGTCTGCTTACTATCATCACTCATACAAGGCTCCTCTATGAAGTGGGTAACAGAAAAGTTACATATGATTGATCCTCGTAATGAAGTATTAAGAACATTTAATTACTATGTTGGAAAAGGGAATATTACATTTGTAAAATCAGTAGTAGATGAGGGTGGTATTCTCGCACATCGTCAGATAAAAGATATTTCTTTAGATAAGCACTTAATTATTGCAAAGGTAATTCGTGATGATAAGCCATTAGTTCCTAATGGAAGTCTTGTTCTAAAACCCAATGATGTTATTGTTTGGAGCGGCGAAGAGTATTTTGATCCAAACGGACAAGATCTCATAGAATTTACAGTGACAGAACATCATGCATGGAATCATAAATATATTCGTGACTTGAAGCTTCCGGACAATAAGTTGATTATTTCAATTAATCGGAATGATGAAATTATACCAGCGACAGGTAGTACGCTGATCCAAACGGAAGATCGTATATTACTGTTTAAAGGGAAGAATACAAAATAGAAAATGACTTGTGTCTATCTTCAAAGAGGAGATGTACGAGTCATTTATTATATGTGCTAGATATGGCATATTCTAGGTGTTCAAAACACATTTTCTGCTAGACTATGGAGCCTATGGAGTGTTATTGAAGCAAATGTGAATAGACTGATAGCTATGTATATGGGATACTCATTATATTGATAAGTTCAATTTAGCAAATTTTAACATTGGAATAGCGAAAAGCTCAAAAAATGGAGGGCAGTATGAATTTGAAATTAGAAAATATAGAATCTGAAAAGACACAAGAATTGGCAAATTTAATCCGAACATATAATAGATCTAATAGAGAGCCATCAAAAAGTGAACCTCTCAACATTTATGCGGAAGATGAAATGGGTAATTTAATGGCTGGAATGGTAGCGGAGACTTTTGGGAATTGGCTTGAGATTGAATATTTGTATGTTAGAGATGATTTAAGGGGGCAAGGTTTTGGTTCAAAAATTTTAGAAATGGCAGAAAAGGAATCGAAAACTAGAGGGTGTAAGTATTCATTCGTTAATACGTTTAATTTTCAAGCACCAAACTTTTATGAAAAGCATGGTTATAAAGAGGTGCTCATATTGAAAGAATATCCATATACAGGGAAGCGATATTATTATACAAAGGAGTTGTGATTTGAAGTGTAGCTCGGAAATTAGGATCATTTACTATGGTAATAATTATGGGTTAATTATAATTCGCTGAGTTGTTTGAATAAGAGATGATTATTAACTGTTAGAGCAATTGCATAGAAACTAAATGGGATAGCAATTTAGTATTTTCAGGGCGAAAATCTAAAAACATTTTTGTGAAATACAATCGTTGAAAAGAACGTTCTTTTCTATAAATTTTCTCGTGAAATATGCTACTGTTATTAATTTGTATAAAGTTTTCCCACATTATTCTTGAGGAACAGAAGTATGAAAGACGAAATGAGACACAAGAAATAAAACATGGAAGTATATTCGCATGGCCCCATGTCAATGGGAAACAGGTACAGAGATAGTGGGAATACAACAGGGCTCTATGCTTGAAGGAAGTAAAACCATTACAATTGCTTCTCCTCCCCAGTTGATCCACTTGCTTAGTTTCTAACTACGAAAGCCACGCAATTAATTTGCTTGGCAAAATAGCATATTGTGTTTTTTGAGAATTTCAATATACATTGGAATCGAAAAGGATGTGATTGTAAGATGTGTGTTGAATGTTATGTTGATAAAAGTAGAATTACCCGCTATTAAATCCGTTAGAGTGTTTAGAGAATCATACGCAATATATTTGTGGCAGTTGCGGTAGATGCATTTGTATTGAACGTGATCCGAACAGACTATTACAGAGATGGAATTTTCCATTTAAGTCGCTAGAAATTGCAAAATTATACTTAAGAACAGCTGATTATACAATGAAAAAACCATGCGGCATTTATGAACTGAAAAATAAAGATGGCAAACTTTCTTATAAAATTTTCGCAACCGATGAAGAACTACACTTATACTTAAAAAAGAATAAAGGGAAATCTTGTGAAAAAATGAGCCCTATTTTTTCAGTGAAAGAATATAAGGAATATCCAAATACACAAGTAAGAAAATTGAATGCGGATGAAATCAAGCAATATTTATCTGAGAGAAAGATTTGATTCTCGTTGAATTGCAATGCATTTTGCGAGTTTGTCTATGTAATGGAGGTGTGCGTGAAATTAAGCGTGGAAAATATTTTTACAGCGCATAAACTGAAGGATCAAGAGATCTATTTATGTCTAATACAAACAACGGAAGAACAACCTGAAAAGAATGGCTTCCTGCTTATCATTTTCATATCTGTTTGCTTGACGGTAAGAAAATTGGCGAATGTAATTTAAGAGTAGGGCATAATGATAAAACATATCTTGGAGGCAATATCGGATATCAGATTGACGAGAATTTTAGAGGGCATCATTACGCTGCAAAAGCTTGTAAACTATTATTTGCGTTAGCAAGAGAACATGAGTTAGGCTATTTAATCATTACATGTGAACCAAATAACATTGCATCATTGCGAACTTGTGAAAGGCTGGGTGGAACACTTTTGGAAATCGCGGATATTCCGGAAACAAGTGATATGTATCAAGTTGGTAAAAGAAAAGTAAATATATATCGCTTTGTTTTATAAGATATTTTCGTTTAGTAGCAAAAGGAAAGTATATAGAAGGAAGCAATGATTATTTAATGATTTATCTTTAAATCAGAGTAAATATTTTGACAAATGACACTGTGTCATTCATAATTAATTTATGAAGTGACACAGTGTCATTTTTTGGAGGTGATGTATTTGGCGAAAGATACTTTTGAAAACTTGAAAACTGATAAGAAAGAAAAAGTGTTGATTGTTTTAAAAAAGATATTTCAAGAAAAACCATTTCAAGAGGTTACGGTCAAGGAGATTGTTGAAGAGTTAGGAATTGCAAGAGGGAGCTTCTATCAATACTTTGATGATCTTGAAGATGCATACTTTACCGTTTTGAATGTAGAAGTGACGGATATTCATAAGTTATTTATGAAGCTACTTTATGAGAAAAAAGGTAATCTTGAAATAGCTTTGCTGGAGTATAGTGAGTTAATTTCAGATATTCTCTTTGCCCCGAATGCATATCCTATTTATAAGAATAGATATCTTTACTGGGATGAAAATCTGGATGTGAGATGGAAAAAAGAGTATCAGAATCAAATTCAAATTTTTACAGATCAAAACTCAATTGAAAGAGAAAAAATGTATTATCTGCAAGGAGTTGTACACATGCTAATTAAAAGGAACTTTCAGGAGCAGTGGTCTTCACAGGAATTCCAAAAGAAATTTAGCCAGCATATTCATTGGATCATGAAAGGAGTAAATGATAATGGCAATCTTTGAGAGTTTATTTGATGTGACATATTTATCACTTGTAATTGGTTTAGGCGTTAGACTATTGCTAGAAAAAACAAAAGGTGCAAAGTTATTTGGTATCATGGCAATTTTATTAGGCATGGGGGATGCATTCCACTTAGTTCCAAGAATCGTTGCACATCTTAGTCCTTTTGGCTTTGAAACATATAGTTTTGTATTGTCATGGGGGCAATTTATAACTAGTATCACTATGACTGTTTTCTATGTTCTGTATTATTACTTTTATCGTAGACAAAGTGGTGATATGGACAAAAATAAAATGTTAATAATCTATGCATTAGCGCTAGTACGAATCATTCTAGTTCTGATGCCAATGAATAACTGGGGCACAGCAGAAGGAAATTATATGTTTGGTATTTATCGTAATATTCCTTTCGCAATTATGGGTGCTTTACTCATTTACTGGTCATATCAGGAAAGGGTGAAAGAAGGACTGGCTAATATGTGGATTTTGATTCTTCTTAGCTTTCTATTCTATATTCCAGTCGTATTATGGAGTGATACATATCCAATCGTTGGCGCACTTATGATGCCTAAGACAGTTGCATATTTATTGATAGTTGTATTTGGATATAAGTATTATATTTGTACTTTTGAGCGAATCAATCTACTAGGGCTTGCGTTTACAAACCTAATTATGGGATTGCTTACTGGTGTTTTCTATCGTGAGTTCAGTAAATTCTATTTATATTACGAGCCAACACATTTAGGTAAGATTCATGGACATGTCTTAACACTTGGCTTTATTGGTATGTTGCTCTTATATCTTTTGACAGGTAATATGTCGGATGAACAACTACAGAAGTTGAAGCGTCCAATTTATGTGATGGAGGCAGGACTCGTGTTTACTGTTGTAAATATGTTTGTGCTTGGTGTTCATGAAATTGTGAGTCTAATTGTTGAAGCTTTAGACATGAATAGAAATACCATCAATATGTCAGCGTTGAATGGAATGAGTGGTTTAGGACATATCTTATTATCAGTTGGATTAATTTGGACTTTAGTAAAAGTATTCAATATTGAAAAATTAATAGAAACCAAGTAATTGATTTGAAGTTAGCTATGTAATATCTCAAATATAGCAAGAGATAGAGCATAGTTTTTTCTTTATAATACAAGGATTTAACGTTCAAAAAATTTGGTTGTAATGCTTGACATTACATTTGCGCAATGCTAATGTAGTTTTACAAGTTGTAATGATAAATGTTACAACAAGCAGGTAAAGGAGAATAACAACATGACAAAAATCGAAAAGGCATTAGAGTTAATCAACACATTTACAACAGGCAATACAGAAAAGGCAAAGGAATTATTAGCAGAGGATTATATTCAGCATAATCTAGCGTATGGTACTGGATCCGGTGCATTTGTAGAAGC
The DNA here is from genome assembly GCF_036323475.1 of Solobacterium moorei. Classification (GTDB taxonomy): domain Bacteria; phylum Bacillota_I; class Bacilli_A; order Erysipelotrichales; family Erysipelotrichaceae; genus Bulleidia; species Bulleidia moorei. The sequence continues at coordinate 1,515,562 of NZ_AP028934.1, read as the reverse complement.
AGTAGAATATCTAGCATCTGCACCAGTAAAGACAACAGTTGAAAATATCAGAGCATTTGAAGATGGTGATAAGGTGTTCTTGCAAACTGTGTATAACTTTGCTGGTATGGGTAAACAGGTGGCGTTTGATATTTTCCGTTTTGATAAAGAAGGAAAAATTGCTGAACACTGGGACAATCTTGCTACAAAGGCTTCTGTGAATCCATCAGGACACTCACAGATTGACGGATATGATAACCTTGAGGATTTAGAGAAAACAGAAGAGAATCGTAAACTTGTAAGTAATTTCATTTATGATGTATTACAGAATAAGGCACCAGAAAATACATTATCCTATTTTAATGGCGATGCATATATTCAGCATAATACTGCAATTGCAGATGGTGTATCTGGATTGGGTGCTGCACTTGAAACTCTTGCAAAACAAGGAATTCAGATGATTTATAATACAACTTATCAAGTACTTGCACAGGGTAATTATGTTCTTGCTGTATCTGAAGGAACTTTTGCTGGTAAGCCAACTTCTTTCTACGATCTATTTAGAGTTGAAAACGGTAAGATTGCGGAACATTGGGATGTAATGGAAACAATTGCTGAAAAGGAAACATGGCAGAACCAAAATGGCAAGTTCTAATGTAATAGTTTAACTTACAACAAAAAAGTAATAGAATGATGGCGGGAGGAAATTGAAATGCAGATATCTAGCCGTTTTACAATCGCATTACATATATTTGCCTGTGTAGAGACATTTAAAGGTACACATAAACTCACTAGTGATTTTCTTTCGCAGAGTATAAATGTGAATCCTGTTATTATTCGAAATATTTTGACACAACTTAAAAATGCTGGATTAGTTACCGTTGCAAGAGGAACTGGTGGAGTAGATACCACTAGACCACTTAATGAAATTAGTTTTTGTGATGTGTATCTCGCAATTGAACCTTTAGAAAATGGAGAACTATTCCATTTCCATGAAAGTCCGAATCCTAACTGTTCAGTCGGAAGAAATATTCATACTTTATTAGATCAGAAGTTATATTCGATTCAAACTGTGATGGAAAATGAGATGAAGAAATATACTCTCGCTGATCTTAAAACAGAGTTGAAAGATCTTTTACAAAAGCAAAATTAGATTCCGATGATTCGGAATCTTTTTAAAACAATTGGAGGTGTGACAATGATAAAAAGTGAACTACAAGAAAAGCGACTATCATATCTGGTAGATAAATTTAAAGAGGATTCAAAAGATTATAAGTACATTCGCGTCCCAAATAATATAGAAGAGAAGAAGCGTATCTTGCGTTCTTTAATGAATATTCGTATGCCAAAGCAGATGTCAGATGATGTACTAGAAGTTCAGAATGCATATTTAAAAGAATGTATCGAAGAAAATGGAATTGTTCAGATTGATTCGATTAACGAAATAAAACATGGCATATCTATTTGGCAAGGTGATATTACTAGACTTGCAGTTGATGCGATTGTCAATGCGGCTAATTCTCAAATGCTAGGTTGTTTTATTCCTATGCATACATGTATTGATAACTGTATTCATAGCTATGCTGGCGTACAGTTAAGAGAAGAATGTAATCAATTGATGCAAGCGTTAAGAAAGCAATACGGTAATGACTATGAACAACCAACAGCAGTACCAATGATTACAGATGCATATAACCTACCTGCAAAGAAAGTGATTCATGTGGTAGGTCCAATTATAGAAAATGAATTAAATAGTACATTAGAGAAACAGTTGATGGACTGTTATTGGAATGTATTAGAGATGTGTGCAGAATATCATCTCAAAACAGTAGCATTCTGTTGTATTTCTACAGGTATATTTCGTTTCCCAAATCAGCGGGCAGCAGAACTGGCTGTAAAGACAGTAGAAAAATGGCTGGAATGTAATCCTGATAAAATGGAAAGGGTGATATTTAATGTTTTTAAAAATGATGACAAAGCAATCTACAAACAACTCTTATCGTAGTTTGCCAAACGGGTACCAAACAACAATACAAAATGGTTTACGCGGTGTAAGGAATTTTAGTGGTCAAATGTATAAGGGTATAAAGTTAGATCAAGAAACAATAGAACAACTTGCTAATGCGATAAAAACTGCTGATGCAATCGTTATTGGTGCTGGTGCTGGACTTTCTACGGCTGCAGGTTTTACATATGGTGGGAAACGATTTAGACAATACTTCTTTGATTTTGCAGCTACTTATGGTATCCAAGATATGTATTCAGGTGGATTCTATCCATTTCCAAAAATGGAAATCTATTGGGCATGGTGGGCAAGACATATTTATTTTAATCGCTATGTAAATCCACCTAAATCGGTATATCAAAAACTATTAGGACTCATTCAAGAGAAGGAGTACTTTGTAATTACAACAAATGTAGACCACATGTTTCAAAAAAGTGGTTTTGACAAGAAACGGATATTCTATACACAAGGAGATTATGGCTTATTCCAAAGTGTTAATCAAAAAAATCAAAAGACATATGATAATGAAGAATGGGTTATGCAGGCAATGGTAGCACAGGGTTTTGTAAGGGATGAACATGGTATCTTCCAAGTACCTAATAATCATAATATACGTATGGAGATACCTACTGCTTTGATTCCAAAATGTATGGATGATGTATCGGATATGGAAATGAATTTACGCGCAGATCAGAACTTTGTGGAAGATGAAGGATGGCATAAAGCATCTGCGGCATACGCAGCGTTTTTAGAGAAATATAAGAATAAACATGTTTTATATCTAGAACTTGAAGTAGGTGGGAATACTCCCATTATCATCAAATATCCTTTTTGGCAAATGGTGTATGAGAATTCAAATGCTGTATATGCATGTCTAAACTATCAAGAATCATATTGTCCTAAGGAAATTGTGGAACGTAGTATCTGTGTTGATGGAGATATCTTTGAAGTTCTACAAGAATTAGAGAGCAAAGGTGTATAACTTTATTTTGTAAATTCATGGGAGTACTTAGTCTATAAGCAATCATTGGTATAAAACATATTCACAAATTCACTTCTTATGCTAAGATGAAATTGCTATTAAAGACTTTTCGATTGACAATTAGTAGGACTACTTTGGTAGTGGATAGGTAAGTTAAATGAACACAAAAGAGAATTATATAAAACTAAGTTTATGGGCATCCATTGCGATTGATATCATTTTAGTGATATGTTTTGTGCTAGGTTTTGCATTGGGTTTATGTAGTGTTGAATTTGGATTTCTAATGGTTGGCTTTATTTTCCGATTTGGTGCATATATTGTAACCACAAGTATTATCATGAAGATACTTGCAATACTACTATGTATTCCACTGGATACCAATGACAAACGGGGATATTTTACAGTAGCCTTATCTGCGTTATTCCGCCTAGTAATTGTAAGTGGTTTGGTATATGGAATTTACTATATTGGAAAAGTAATGACTGAAGTAGGATAAAAACAATAGAGAGATGAACATAATCATCTCTCTATTCTTCTTTATAGTGTTTCAATAAATTCTTCTCCGCTCTTACGTGTAGTATGTAAGTGTGATGGTTTTGCGTCTTCTTCAGCATATCCAACAGGGAAGATGGCAATCAAGTTATAAGATTTCATCATTGGGAATACTTCTTTGATCTTCTCTGGTGAAAAATTTCCAATCCAAGTTGTTGCTAGCCCTTCATCTTGGATTGCAAGCATGATGTGTGTCGCAACAATACTTGCGTCTACATCCGCAAAGCTCATAGAATCTTCTTCACGTACCCATCCTTTGCTTGCGTCACTACCAACGATGAAGCACGTAGGGGATGTATGTAGGAATTTTTGCTGTGTTACGGATTTGATTTTTTCTAGTGCTTCTGGTGATTGAATCAACCAGACTTTTAGTGGTTGAAAGTTATGAGCAGTAGGTGCAGCGATGGCTGCTTGTTTAATAGCTTCTAACTTTTCTGCTTCAATAGGTCTTGAAGAAATTTTACGGCAAGAATGCCGTTCTTTCGCCAATGTAGTAAAGTTCATGAATCCTCCTTATCCAGAGTTTCTTAATCCGGTTGCGATACCGTTGATGGTAACGTGGATTGTCTTTTCAAGCTCTTCTGTGTATTGTCCTTGGCGGATACGTTTAATCAGCTCAATCTGAATGTAATTTAGAATATCGAAGTAAGGAAGACGATAATCTAAGCTTCCTCTTAATGCAGGTAAGTCTTGAATGAGTTCAGTATGTTTTTCAATCTGTAGTAAGACTTTCTTTGTAAGCTGCCACTCAGCTTCAATACGATCGAATACAGAGCGGGTTTCTTCATCTTTACAAAGATTGCTATACTGTTTTGCAATATCCATATTTGACTTAGATAGCACCATATCTGCATTCTCTAGTAATGATTTAAAGAATGGCCATGTCTGATACATCTGCTGTAATTTTGCTAGGTTTTTTTCTGGGTTTTGGTCGATATATTGTTGCATGGCTGAGCCAATACCATACCATCCTGGCAACATGATTCGATTCTGTGACCAGGAGAATACCCATGGGATTGCACGTAAGCCGTTGATATCTGTAATTGTTTTACGTGCTGCTGGCCGTGAGCCAATATTTAAACTGGATATTTCTTTGATTGGACTTGCCGCAAAGAAATATGGATAGAAATGTGGATTATTGAATACTAAATCACGATAGATTACAGTTGAATTTTCTACGATTGGATCCATGATCGTGTAGTATTCACTCAATGTTTCTTTACTTAATACCATTGGATTAACCATGCGGTTTAAAGTAGAGGAAATCAACATTTCTAGATTGTAGTATGCTGAGTCTCGGTTACCATACTTATTACCGATGACTTCTCCTTGCTCGGTTAGACGTATACGGTCTTTAATAGAACCGAATGGTTGAGAAGTAATCGCATCGTAGGATGGTCCACCACCACGGCCAACTGTTCCACCACGACCATGGAAGAAGGTAATCTTTACACCACATTCATCACCGATGGCAGATAGTTCACGCTGTGCCTTGTATAAATACCAACCAGAGGACAGATATCCTCCATCTTTATTGGAATCAGAGTATCCAAGCATAATCTCCTGATAGAACTTTTGATCATTCAACCATTTTCTGACAAGAGGAATATTTAAGTATGTACGCATGATTTCATTTGCGTTTTGTAAGTCTTCAATTGTTTCGAAGAGTGGAACAATCTGCATACGACTATGTTCGTTATCAACTAATCCAACTTCCTTGAGTAGGGTCGCTAATTCGAGCATATCAGAGATACTTTCGGAGTGAGAGATGATATGTTGACGAATTACATTCTCACCCATGCGATCCTTAAGCTCTCTTGCGGTTTGGAAAATCGCAAGTTCCTTGGATAATAATTCTGATTTTGGTGCGTGTGTTGCTGATAAGATACGTGGGTCATTGTTTAATAGTTCCAGTAATAAGGCACACTTCTTTTCTTCGTCAAGACTACTGTAGTCTTGTTCGATATTTGCAGACTTCAATAACTCTGCAACACACGCTTCTAAGACACTTGAGTCTTGACGCATATCTATACTTGCAAGATAGAAGCCAAAGATTTCTGTAGCCTGTAACACTTCATTAAAACTGCCGGTTGTTAGAATCGCATCATTATTTTCGATAAGAGACTTTTTAATCGTGAGTAAATCATTCTGGAACTGTTCTACTGTTTCATAACATACTTCATAATTTGTACTCTGCGTAAAATTGCGATATGTATTTTGTAGTCTTTCTAGTATATAGTGAAACGCTTTACGATATGGTTCTTTCTCACGGTAGACAGAAGTATCGCTTGAAAGAGAAGCCATCTTTTCAACATCTAGAGAGACGTGAGAGATGCTAGATGAAACTGCATAGTAGAAATACATTTCCTCAATCTTGCGGATGTAATAATTCAAGATAACTTCTGCTTGTGTAGTAGCAGAGATTTTTAATGTTTCAGCGGTAACAAATGGATTTCCATCACGGTCACCACCAATCCACATACCCATAGTAATAGGGGTGGCAGCACTGACATCGATACCGTGTTTTGCGGCTTCTTTACGGTATTGTGCAGTTAAAGCTGTGATAGCTGGAATCAAAGAAGTGTTGTAATAGTCAGTCACATTACGGATTTCATTTTTCACTTTTAACTTCTTTTCACGGATCATATCCGTTTCCATAATCAGTTCAATTAAACGGTGAAGGTTATCATTCCACTTACGTTTATTGATGGATCCTTTTTTACAGTCACGGTCTTTACGTAATAAATGATGGATTTCATTTGTTAGATCCAACATTGATTTACGTTGTACTTGTGTAGGGTGTGCCGTTAGTACTGGTACTACATTCAAGTTTTCTAAGATTTCCTTAGCATGTTTACTCTTTGAGATAATATTCATCTGAGTGGAGATCTTACCTAAGTAATCTTGGTCAATGTTATTTTGTAAGTTAACTTGATAAGCAAGGTCTACGTCTTCTGTGATATTGATTAATAAAGGTAGAACAGAGAAGTATCTAGAGATAATATCTAAATCTTCATTGGATAATGAAGTAATCAAATTTGTTAACTTATCGTATTCATGATTTGCGGATAAATTTGAGAGTTCATCAATAAGATGAAATTTATCAGAAGGAATCATATTCTGCGTTGCGGTATTTAAAAGATTCTTGAGTATTTGAATTTCTTCTTCAATAGCAGTGATATTATTACTGTTTTCTAGCTTCGGTAACATGATGATACCTCCTTTATAACGATAGAATTATAGCATTATTCCCATTGAATGGTGATATGACTTGACGAAAGCAATGAATTCCCATACCATTTGTTGTGCATGAAACAGCATTTATGTAGCTAAAATACAGGCAAAAGTGATACATTAGCGATAGTGCTAATGTATTTTGTTTCTGTAGATATTAGTTGAAGATATATTCAACTATGCAAAGGAATTTACAATGAAATATTTTATCAAGCGTTTATTGCGTACAATTCCTATTGTCATAGGAGTTACGCTTATCACATTTAGTTTAATTTATCTTTCACCAAGTGATCCTGCACATATGCATTTCCACCAAGCAGGGACTCCGGCAACTGAAGAGATGTTAGAACAGTTCCGTCATGAACATCACTTGGATGAACCATTTTTTATCCAATATCAAAACTGGTGGGTTTCTTTCTTGAAAGGAGATCTAGGTACTTCTTATCAGGATGGTCGTCCCGTTTTTGAAAAGCTTATGAAAGCTGCACCATATACAATATCGATTGCGATTAACAGTATGGTATTAACACTGGTAATTTCTTTGCCACTTGGAATCTATTGTGCATACCGCAAGCAATCAAGACTTTCAAAGTTGATTGATGCGATAACACAGGTAGGGATATCGATTCCCACCTTTATAATTGGGCTATTGTTGTTGTATTTATTTACTTCCGTGTTCCATATCTTTAGTGTATTACCAAAGGGTAATACAGGTGTTATTATGCCTAGTTTAACCATCATGCTTGGTATGTCATTTCGATATATCAAACAGATTCAAAAGATTGCTAGTCGTGAATTAGAGAAAGACTACATCAGAGGCTTACGCGCCAGAGGAATTGGTACAGTTTCAATTCTGTTCCATACTGTTTTGCGTAGTGCAATGGTTGAAGTGATTACTTTAACTGCTGTTTCTTTTGGAAGTCTTTTAAGTGGTGTTGCACTAATTGAAACCATTTTTAATTGGCCAGGACTTGGCAAACTATTGATAGATGCGGTCATTAGTAAAGATATCCCAATTATTCAGGGTGTTGTAGTGTGGCTTGTGCTTGCGTATGTCATGATTAATTTAGTGGCAGATGTATTCTATGGAATATTTGACCCACGGATACGGTTAGGTGGTGATAGTCATGAAGCTTAATCGTAAACAGTGGATGATGATTATCATGCTTGCAGGTTTATTATTATGCAGTGTTGTGATGGAATTAATGTTACCAAAGATGATTTTAGAATCAAATCTAGCTATTCGTTTACAAGCACCTAGTATTCATCACTTTTTTGGGACAGATGCTTTTGGAAGAGATGTATTTGTACGAACAATCGCAGCTGCGAAAATTAGTATTCTATCTACGATAGTAATCGTAGTAGTTGCTGGAGGCTTTGGTATCTTTATCGGCATGATTAGTGGTTATATGGGTGGTTTTTTGGATGAAGTGCTCATGGCTATTTGTGATTTGTTCCTAGCATTTCCACAAATGTTAATTGCGATAGCGATTGCGGGAATACTAGGAGGTGGCTTACATAATGCGATGATTGCATTAGCAATTAGCGATTGGATGTTGTTTGCTCGCTTGGCAAGATCTGCTACACTCAAAGAGAAATCAGAATTATACGTAACAGCTGCAAAATTTGCAGGATTAAGTGATATCGAAATACTATTGAAACATATTCTACCGAATATTCGAAACGTAATGATAGTGACATTGACCTTAAACTTTGCGAATATGTTATTGTCTCTTGCAGGACTTAGCTTTTTAGGCATTGGAGTAAAAGTTCCAACGCCAGAATGGGGCTCTATGATCAGTGAAGGAAGACAATATTTAACATCCGCACCATGGATTTCTTTATTTCCATGTTTGTTTATCTTCATCACTGTATTTTTGATAAATCAATTTGCGAAGACTTTTCATAATCAGGAGGGGAAACGGTATGAAACGATTGATTAAAGCATTATTTGTGGCTATGACGTTAGTGTTGTCTGCATGTACACCAACACAAAAAACAGATGAAACTGTAAAACGTACTATCCGCATTGGTACAGAACAGTTCACTGCATCTTTAGATTCTGCTTTAGAGTGGAATGGATGGTTCACCATTCGATACGGTATTGGGGAAACCTTATTTAAAGTAGAAGATAATATGGAAATCAAACCATGGCTCGTATCGAACGCAGAAAATATTGATACGAAGACATGGAAGTTAACACTACGTGAGAATATTAAATTCTCAGATGGCACAACAATGGATGCTAAAAGTGTAGTGGATAATCTACATCATATTGCACAAGAAAATGCAAGAGCTAACTTTTTAAAGGGTGCTGAATATGAAATCGATGGTCATACAATCACAATTAAGACTGTAGAACCACGCGCAACATTATTATCTGATTTAAGTGATCCGATGTTTACGATGTTAAATCTAGCTTCAAAGGAAGATAAGGCTACGATGCCTATCGGTACTGGTCCATATAAGGTGAAGTCATTTATAGCTGATCAAGAAATTGTCCTTGAGCCAAATGCAAACTATTGGAATGGAACGCCGAAATTAGATGAGATTACAGTTACGAAGATGCTTGAGAAAGAAACTGCAATTCTAGCACTCAAAAATCATGAATTAGATGCATATACAGAAATGAATCCTGAGGGAATCAAGCAGTTAAAGGATACTGATGAATTTGATATTCATATGATTCCATCTAGCCGTGTATATTCTCTCTATATGAATACAGAGACTCTTTCAGATACATCACTACGCAAAGCAATTGCGAAAGCAATTGATAAAGAATCAATTGCAAAGTACTTGCTGGATGGTACAATGACTGCTACAGATGGACCATTTACAAGTGATTCTGAGTATGCATTACCAAGTTCTAATGTAACTTCTTATAACGAAGCTGAAGCCAAGCAAATTTTAGAATCTCTAGGCTATGTAGATACAGATGGTGATGGGTATGTAGAAAAGGATGGTCAAAACATCTCTCTTACAATCGCTTACTACAAACGTCTATCGCAAGAAGCAATTGCGACTGAATTACAGTCTGCACTTAAGAAGATTGGTATTCACTCCGAACTTCAATTACATGAAGGCACGAAGTATCTAGCAAATAAAGAATATGATTTAGGTTTCTATTCTATGGTAACAATGCCTACAGGAGATCCTGCATACTACTTAAACGCGTTATTATCCGAAGGCGGCTCTGTGAATTACTCTGGGTATGATAACCATGCAATGCAGGTGTTGTTAAAACAGTTGAATAATTCCTACGATACAAAGGAACGTAATAAAATTGTTAAGCAGATTGAAGAAATATTGTTGTCAAGTTATAGCATTACGTACATTGGATTTAATAACTTGATTTTCGCAACAAGAAAAGAATTGAAGAATTTTACCCCTCACGTTACGGACTACTACCAAATTACAGTTGATTTAGAACTGCAATCATGAGACAACCAATTTTAGAACTAAAAAATATTACTGCTGGATATAGCAATACAGAAGTGTTACATGATGTTTCACTTTCTGTGTACCCAACAGAAGTGATTGGTATTGTTGGACAAAGTGGTAGTGGAAAGACAAGCTTATTAAATTGTATTCTTCAATTAGAACCAGCTCTTAAAATTGATGCAGGGGAAATCTTGTACTCTAATCAAAATCTTTTGGATATCAATCAGAGAGAATATCGACGGTTATTTCAAGGTGAAATGGCGACGATTTTTCAGAACAGTAACTTTACACTTGTTCCTACAAGAAAGATATCTTCTCAGTTTTACGAGACAACAAGGGGAAGACTAAGCAAAGAAGAGACTCGTCAAAAAGCATATGAGTTATTTCAACAGTTCGAATTAAAAAATCCTGAACGTATTTTCAATGGTTATCCATTTGCGTTATCAATTGGTATGGCACAGCGTGTAGCTGTATCGCTTGCACTAATGAATGATCCAAATTTACTTTTATGTGATGAGCCAACGAGTGCATTGGATGTAAAAAGTGCATATGAAATGATTCGACAGTTAAAGCGATTGAAAGAAGAAAATGGTATGACGATGGTAGTGATTACGCATAACATTGCGCTAGCTGTGCAGCTATGTGATCGTATTGCGGTAATGTACCAAGGTGATATTGTAGAAGTACAAGAAACAAAGACTTTAATTGAAAATCCTATGCATGCATATACAAAACAATTATTAGCTGCTTTACCGAAGACGGAGGATTTATGGAACGATTAATACAAGCAGAGAATATCGTTAAAAGGTTCCGTGATAAGAAGCAGCAAGTATTAGCAGTTGATCACGTTTCTCTTCATCTTGATGAAGGGGAGATACTTGGTATCATTGGTGAAAGTGGTAGTGGGAAAAGTACAATCTTGCGATTACTATCGGGGATAATTCAACCAGATGAAGGGCAAGTGACATTATTTGGTAAATCGCTTGATACAAAAGATCGTAGTCGCTTTCGCAATCTGCAGATGATATTTCAAGATGCACGTGCTTCTTTTGATAAGCAGTATACGATAGAACAAAGTTTGAATGAGATACGGAAACATTTAAATCCTAGTGCTTTAGAAAATCGGTTCTTATTACAGGAGGTCGGGTTGGATACTTCCTTTGCAAAAAAGTATCCCTATGAGATGTCTGGAGGAGAATGTCAGCGTGCAGCGATTGCACGTGCACTTGCGTGTGATCCAAAGGTATTGTTGTGTGATGAAATCACAAGTGCATTGGATGTTATCACACAAGAGAGGATTTGCAGTCTATTAACACATCTATGTCATCAGCATCATATCTCAGCAATTTTTGTGTCCCACGATTTACCGTTAGTTAGTAATCTCTGTGATCGTGTGATGATTATGAAGGATGGCAGGGTTGTAGAAGAGGGTAGAACAAAGGATGTGATGCAAAACCCACAACATCCATACACAAAAGAGTTATTACGACATATCATGAAACTTGAAACAGCAGAATAGTCACTGCTGTTTTTTTATCTAAACTTTTACCGTGGAATTTTCATTTTATAGTAGAATAGAGTAAGAAATTGGAGAGACTATGAAGATTGTGCAATGTTGGTTAGAACATCCTGTACGTAGGTTGGATCAGACTTTTACATACTTATATGACGATGAAGATATTGAAGTGGGTAGCCGTGTAACGATTCCACTTTTAAATCGTAGTGTTGTTGGTTTTGTAGAAAGTATCCAAGATACGGATGAAACAAAGGAAGAGATTGAAAGACGATTTGGTTTTAAATTGCGCTTTATTCAAGATGTTAAAGACTCTGAGAGTTTAATTACAGATGAATTGCATGACTTAGCGATGTGGCTTAAAGAAAATACTTTATCGACAACAATATCTTGTTTTCAGACGATGTTACCATCGAAGCTGAAACCAACTACGAATAATAAAAAAATTGTGAAAGAGAAATGGGTTAAACTGACGAACGAAGAAGTTAGTTTAACACCTAAGCAATTAGAAGCCTATCTTTACGCACGTGAGCATCAACCATTGACATATACAGCTTTACGTAAAATATATCCAGGGCAAGCGCGTGCACTCATTGAGAAAAATGCAATTCTCTTAGAAGAAAAAGAAAGAGAAGCAGCAGATGATGTAAATATCAATATTGAATCTGCATTACAGTTAACACCATTACAACAGTCTGCAATGGATGAAATTAACAATAGTCAGGACGAAGTGTATCTTCTACATGGTATCACTGGTTCTGGTAAGACAGAGGTATATTTACAACTGGCTGCACAAGCACTTTTACAACATAAACAGGTATTGATTTTAGTGCCTGAAATCAGTTTGACCCCACAAATGATTAATCGTGTTTCTTCTCGCTTTGGACATGCATTAGCAATCTATCATAGTGGACTAAGCGACCAAGAGAAGTATGAGCAGTACCGCAAGGTAAAGACTGGTAAAGCATCTATTGTCGTTGGCACAAGAAGTGCGGTATTTTTGCCCTTTCAGAATTTAGGTTTGATTGTCATGGATGAAGAACATGATAATTCTTATAAACAAGAAAACCAGCCAACATATCATTGTCGTGATGTGGCTATCTGGAGAGGCCATTATCATCACTGTAAAGTGATACTTGGCTCAGCAACACCAGCACTTGAAAGTTATGCACGTGCTCTAAAAAATGTATATCACTTGGTAAAGATGAATGAACGTATCAATCAAAGCCGACCAAATATTCAACTTGTATCAATCAAGGATAGCATTAAGAAGAATGGTAACTATATTATTACAGACGAATTACGCATGAAGATACAAGAGCGATTAGAAAAAAATGAGCAGAGTATTCTATTGTTAAATCGCCGTGGTTATGTCACTCAGCTTCGCTGCAAGTCTTGCCAAGAGGTTGTGAAATGTCCACATTGTGATATTGCGATGAGTTATCATCGTGATGTGAATCGCTTAAAATGTCATACTTGCGGTACAGAGATCACCGTGCCAAAGGAATGCCCACATTGTCATAACCGTACGGGTTTTACCACAATGGGTTTTGGCACAGAGAAACTAGAAGCGGAAGTACATGCATTATTTCCTAATGCGAAGGTATTGCGTATGGATGCGGATACAACAGGTAGAAAGAATGCGCATCAAAAGATATTACAAGCTTTCGGTAATCATGAAGCAGATATCTTATTGGGTACACAGATGATAGCCAAGGGATTAGATTATCCACACGTTACACTGGTTGGTGTCATCAATGGGGATGAGGGTTTACAACGTACGGACTTCCGTAGTTGTGAGATGACCTTTGATTTATTGATGCAGGCAGGTGGAAGAAGTGGCAGAGCTGATACAGTGGGTGAAGTTGTATATCAAGTATTTGATCCAAGCCACTATGCGGTGCAGTGTGCTGCAAGGCAAGACTACGAAGCATTTTTCCGCAACGAGATGAAGTTTCGCCATGCAGGACAATATCCACCATATACTTACTTGATTGCCTTAACGATCCAAGGCCGCAAGGATGATGTGGTGATGAATCAAGCAATGGCAATCAAGGATGAAATCGTGGGTAACTTTAAAACGATTGGTATTATTTCGTTGTTAAAGATACAAGATTTATATCGCTATCGAATTTTGTTAAAGGGGAAGGATTTAGATTCGATGAGACACTCTGTTGCAAGGTTTTTATCTACGACAAAGATAGATGTAACAGGGTTACGGATTGATATCAATCCGATGTATTTAGATTAAAGGAGTTATATGAAAGATTTATTACAATATCGTAAAGAACTATTATGTGGTGAAAAAATTACACTCAGAGGTACGACGGCTGAAGATGAAGCAATTTTAGCAAAGTGGTGGAACGAAGAGACAATGCTACTAGGGAATCGTTCAAGAATTGTTCCTACATTTACCGAAGAGAATTCTTCGCTATTTCATAGTTGGTCATCAAACCAAGCGAGAACTGGCTTTGGTTTAACGATAGAAAATAAACAGGGTGAAGTAGTAGGGCATATTACAGCTTTCAATCTATCGATGCCTGAGATGATTGCGACAATTGGTATCCTAGTAGGACCAGAGCATCAAGGTAAGGGCTATGGTACAGAAGCGATGCGTAAAGCAATTCGTATCTGTTTTGAAGAATTGAATGCTCATAAAGTAGAGTTAAATGTATTCTCATATAATGAAAATGCAATCAAGATGTATGAGAAGGTTGGCTTTGTATTAGAGGGTAGAAGAAGAGCTGCTTCCTACCACCATGGTCAGTTTTATGATGTTTTGACCATGGGGATTCTTCGAGAAGAGTATTTTTCTCGATAAATCGCTTGGAAAATAGATAGAAATTAGAAGAAAAATCACGTTATGGCAAAAATGTAAAAAATGCCGATGGAAAGCGAGATTTTTCTTCTTTTTTTATATTTTTTATCTTGTATAATAATAACAAAGTGGTAGAATAGTGGTATGAAATGGAGCAAAGTGGAGGGAATATTCAGATGATGATGTTCACAGGTGAATACAGACACAATCTAGATTCGAAAAACAGACTGATTATTCCGTCGAAATACAGAGACCAGTTAACAACAAAGATTTACGTAACTGAGTGGATGGATGGATGCTTAGCTGCATTTGCGGAAAATGAATGGAACGAGTTGGTGTCAAAGCTAAATAAGTTACCAATCACAAATAAAAAAGCCCGTGCTTTCGTACGTAGTATTTTAGGAAAGTCGGATGAATGTGGTGTGGATAATCAAGGCAGAATCTTATTACCTCAATTTCAAATCTCTGATAGAGGATTTGAAAAGGCCTGTGTCATCGTAGGCGCTTCTGATCACTTTGAAATTTGGCCAGAGAAAGTATTTGAACAATACAACGAAGAATCTATGGGTGAATTAGAAGACTTTGCAGAAGACTTAACGGAGTTATTACAAGCATGAGGCACACATCAGTCTTATTAAAAGAAACAGTAGATTCACTCAATGTAAAAGAAGACGGCATCTATGTGGACGGAACATTGGGACGCGGTGGACATTCTGGTTATCTCATTTCCAAATTAAAGAGTGGTCATCTATACGCATTTGATAAAGATAGTCAAGCGATTGCGGAATCTACAGAGAACTTGAAAGATGTGTTGTCTTATATCACGATGATTCACAATGACTTTCGATCTATGAAGGAAGAACTTGCAAAAAGAGGGATTTATGAAGTGAATGGAATCATGATGGACTTAGGAGTTAGTTCTCCGCAGTTTGATGATCCAACGAGAGGATTTAGTTATCGATATGATGCACGTTTAGATATGCGTATGAATCAAGAGCAAGAATTAGATGCATATCAAATTGTGAATACATATTCCTTCGAAGAACTCTGCCGTATCTTACGCGAGTATGGAGAAGAAAAATTTACAAAGTCAATTGCAAGAGCAATTGAAAAGCAACGAGCAATCCAACCAATTGAGACGACATTTCAATTGGTGGATGTAATCAAGTCAGCATTACCTGACAAGGTGTTACGTCAAAAAGGACATCCTGCAAAACAAACATTCCAAGCATTACGTATTGAAGTAAACGATGAGCTTGGAGCACTACAAAAAGGATTGGAAGAAGCGCTGAGCATATTAAAGCCAAATGGTAGATGTGCAATTATCACATTCCATTCTTTGGAAGATCGGATGGTCAAAAATGTATTCAAAGAATATTCATCAGCACCTTACATTGACCCGCGTATTCCGGTTAAGGCATCAGATATCAAACAAGCCGATTATAACTTAATCACAAAAAAACCAATCACAGCTACTGATGAGGAGTTAGACGAGAATCATCGCTCTCACAGTGCAAAGCTACGTGTAATAGAGAAAAAAGGAGAATAAGGATATGGCCAAGATTGTTAAAAGAAAAAAACGGAAAAAAAATACAGCTTTTTTAAATTTTTCTATATGGATGTTCATGATTTCTGCTACACTTTACTTGGCTAGTTCCATATTCTTAAGAACTTATAACAATGCCTTAAGTGCTCAGACACAACAAATGGAAGCTGATATCGTAACATTAGGTACGCAGAATGATGCACTAAAGGTAGAAATCTTGAACTTAGGATCAAATAACCGCGTTGATGAAATTGCGGCAAGCAACGGTCTAAGTAAGAAACAGGAGAATATTGTCACTATCACAGGTGGATCTAGCAAGACAACTGGAGATTAGAATGGCAAAAAGAAAGAAATACCGTAACGAAGTACGCCGAATATTGATTGTGACATTAGCAGCAATGATGCTGATTGCTTCTAATGTTTTTTTCGTAACCATTGGGAAGGTACATTTACGTTCCGGAACAGATTTGAGTATTTATGCAGATTCTGCCAATACGGTTACAGACACTACATTAGCTTTACGTGGGTTTATATATGATAGAAATGGTCAGGTGATTGCACAGGATAATCGTACATACGATATCGTTTGTGTTTTATCTTCTGCTCGTCAATCCGTTGAAGGCCAGATTGCATATGTTAAAGATAAAGAGGGTACCGCAAAGGTTCTATCAGAGATATTGAGAATTGATTATGACAAAATTATGGGATACCTTTCTCAAGATATCTATCAAACAGAGTTAGGCATTGGTGGTCGTCGTTTATCACAAGCAACCAAGGAACTTATTGAATCTTACAAGTTACCGGGTATTGAATTTACTGATTCCATTAAGCGTATCTATCCAAATGGGCAATTCGCATCGAACTTAATTGGTTATGCACAACAAGATGATCATGGTATTACAACTGGCCAGATGGGATTAGAGCTTTACCTAAACTCTTATCTATCTGGTACAAATGGTACACGTACATACCAGACAGACAAAGATGGTTATCGTTTACCTGGAATGAAGGATGAAGTGGTCAGCGCTGTAAATGGTGATGACGTTTATCTAACACTAGATACCTCCATTCAGCAGACGCTCGAACAATCCATGAGTATGACACAAAGCCAATTTGGTGCAGATAATGTTTGGGGTGGTGTCATGGAGATTAAGACTGGTAAGATCTTAGCTTGGGGTCAATCTAATTCCTTCGACCCAAATATTCGGGAGATTACAGATTATACAAATACAGGTGCACAGCTTCCTTATGAACCAGGTTCTACTTTAAAGACATTTACTTGGGCTGCAGCTATCAATGAAGGTAAGTACAGTGGCTCCGAATTAACAAATGGTAATTCTTACTGCTATGGAACAGATAGCCAGAACAATCCAATTCGCGCATCGGCAGATAATAGCTTAGGCTGTGTTTACAATGCATATCATTATCAATACGGTTCTGTTGATTTTGACACAGGTCTTATCTACTCGCTAAACTCTGTAGCAGGTACCGTTCAAAATGAAGTGATAACGCCAGATACTAACCTAGAGTATTTAAGAAAGTTTGGTTTCTTCAAAGATGTGGATACAGATGGTTTACCAGAAGCAACTGGAACATTAAACTTTACCTATCCATCGGATAAGCTTTCCTTATCCTTTGGCCAGGGCTCTACGGTTACAATGTTACAGTTGATGCAGGCGTATAGTGCTGTATTCTCTGATGGTACAATGGTAAAACCATATTTCGTGGATTCTATTCGTGATGGATATGATAATTCGAAATATATCTATAAAGCAAATAAGACTGTAGTAGGCCATCCAATTACAAGTGATACCGCAAAACAGTTGCAGAGTATTCTCTATCGTGTTGTAAATGATGATAAGGGTACAGGTCGTGGCTATCGTATCCCAGAATGTAAAGTCATGGGTAAGACAGGTACGACTGAATTAGCGGTTGATGGTAGTTATCAATCTGGTAAGTATATCTATTCCTTTATGGGTGCCTTACCTGCAGATAACCCACAGATTCTGGTTTACTATGCATTCCAAATTGATTCAAGTGCTCCAGTTAACCAACAACCACAGGTAAACTTACTACGTCGTATTACGATGCAATATGGCTTTGCACAGCAGGTAGCTGAGACACCAGAAAATACAGCAGAAACTGTTTCTGTATATGAGATGCCATCCCTCATCAACCATAGTTTAAGTTATGTACAAAATACTCTTTCTTCGTATGGAACAGAACTGTATAACTTAGGTGATGGAAATACTGTTATTCGTCAATATCCACAAGCTGGTCATTCAGTAACGACTGGACAAAAGGTATTCTTAGTTACCAATGCCAATACGATTTACATTCCGAATATGCTCGGATGGAGTAGACAAGATGTGGCTGGATTCTGGCAAGCAACAGGATTGGATGTTACCATCACAGGTGATGAAACATCTGTTGTAACTTCACAAGATATACCGCCAGGTTCATACATTGAAAAGGGAACAGCTATATCGATCCACTTTGGTGGGTAGTCAGGAGTAAATATGTCAATATTTCAAATGAGCTTATATTTCGTATTAAGTCTTAGTATTGTACTAGTGACGATGCCATTTTTGATTCAATACCTCAAAAAGCTAAGCTTCAAGCAAACTGTTAGTGAATATGCATTGGAGGATGATAAGAAAAAGGCAGGAACACCTATCATGGGTGGTATCTTGTTTATCGTTGTTCCGGTTGTATTAACTTTGGTATTTGTAAAAGGGATTTTCCAAGATCTGGACACGCTAATTGTATTGCTGGCATTTATGGGGTATGGCCTGATCGGTTTTGTGGATGATTTTTTGATTGCAGTACTCAAAAATAATCAAGGCTTAAAACCGCTTCATAAGTTTTTGATGCAGGTACTATTAGCGGTGGTATTCTTCATGTTATATCGCTCTCATGCATCTTTAGAAATTACACTTCCAATCACTCGTATTGTATTACCACTAGGTATCGCATATTTCTTCTTGGTACTATTTATGTTTGCTGGTTCAAGCAATGCAGTGAATCTAACGGATGGTATGGATGGATTATCCTCTGGTGTTAGTATTATCGCTTTAATACCATATCTAGTCATTACACTAAAACAAGAGAAGATTGGTTTAGCTATCTTTGTAGTATGTTTGATTGGTGCTTTACTCGGATATCTTTACTATAATAAAAAACCAGCACGTGTATTTATGGGTGATACAGGATCATTGGCCTTAGGTGGTGTATTAGCAGCTTTGGCGATGATTACCAAAACAGAATTATTACTAATTTTGATTGCGGGTGTACCGGTGATTGAAACACTTTGCGTAATGATTCAAATTGGTTCTGTAAAGATGAGACATAAGAAGATATTCCCATATACACCAATTCATTATGCATTCCGCATTAAGGGTATGCCTGAAGTTAGTATCGTACGTATGTTCTGGCTTGTAGAGGCAATTCTAGCAGGAATTGGACTACTCATTGGAATATGTTAATCCTAGATGAAAATTCTAGGTTTTTTTGTTTTGTTTTGGTAGATTGAAAACAGATGATTGAAAACAGAGTATAATATTGGCGAGTATTATCATTTTGGAGTATGGTTATCGAAAGATGTTTTTGGTATAATAATTAAGTTGTTAGGAGGAAGGCATGTCACAAAGTACTTTTGATGTGAATCATCGATTAGTGGAACTAACGATGGTTCTCAAATTGCAAAAATTACAAAAAGAAGATTTGCCTACTCTTACATATGGGAATCTTGAGGATTATCTGAATCATTTATGGCGCAATAAATCACCGCGAACGCTCAATCAAGCTGTTGATGTTGTGTGGAACGTTGCTGCAAATGATGTTGTACGCTTCTTATCAACACAAGCTGTTATTGATGGTGCGAAGAAAAACCTTGAAGATTTTGCGGATGTCATTGGAGGGAATTAACTTATGGCAAAAAATACTACAAAGAAAAGTAAGTTAGCCGTATTTGTGTTAATTGTTCTATTGTTAGGTACTTTAATCGGTACAACAATACGTTCAATTATCTCTAGTTTAAATTTAGGCTTAGACTTACGCGGCGGTTTTGAAATCTTATATCAGGTAGAACCGTTAAATGAAGGTGCTACAGTTGATATGTCTGCTGTGATTAACAGTATTTCAAAGCGTATCAACGTATTGGGTGTTAGTGAACCACAGATTACTGTCGAAGGTAATAACCGTGTTCGTGTACAGATTGCAGGTGCGAAAGATCTTGAAACTGCACGTGAATTAATTGGTACAACAGCGAATCTAACATTCCGAGATGTAGATAATAATGAATTAGCGGATTCATCTATCTTACAAGAAGGTGGAGCATCTCTTGCTTATAAAGATGGCGAACCTATCGTATCCTTAAAAATTGCGGATAAAGAGAAGTTTGCGGCAATGACGAAGGCAATTGCGAAAAAGGGTAAAGGTGCTAATGTAATGATCGTATGGCTCGATTGGCAGGATGGCGATACATACGCTGCTGAAGCTGCGAAGGCGAAGAATGGTGAAGAGCCTAAGTATATTTCGGCTGCTTCTGTACAATCAGAAATCAATGGCGACTGCATTATCTCTGGTAACTTTACAGAGGACTCCGCAAGAACGCTAGCAAATCTCATCAATTCTGGTTCCTTACCAGTCAAGTTAACAGAGCTTTCTAGTAACGTTGTGTCTGCTTCTTATGGTGCAGATGCTTTACAGGTAACAGCACTTGCTGGTGTTATCGGTGTTGCGATTGTTATGGTTGTTATGATCTTCGTATATCGTTTACCTGGTTTGATTTCATCTATCATGCTTGCATTCTATGTATGGGCTGTATTTGGAATCTACTCCTTAATGGGCGCTGTATTTACATTATCCGGTATCGGCGCGCTTGTATTAGGTGTTGGTATGACTGTCGATGCAAATATCATCAACTATGAGCGTATTCGTCAAGAACTATACAAAGGCAGAAGTGTTCGTGCCGCAGTTGCGGAGGGTGGCAAGCTATCCTTTGCGGCAATCTTTGATGCACAGTTTACAACACTATTAGCTGCGTTAATTATGTATATCTGGGGAACAGGTACAGTTAAGGGCTTTGCAACTATGTTGATTATCACTGTTGTGATGACATTGCTTCTTAACGTAGGTTTCTCTAAGTGGTTATTGAGCCTCATCGTTGACTCTGGCATTTGCGATGGCAAGCCAGGATTATTCGCTGTTAAGAAGAATCAAATTCCTGATGTATCTAAGGGTGAAAAACAATTCTACACAGGTGCATTCAAGTTTGATTACATGGGTAAAGCGAAGTATGCGGTAGCTGCTGGTGTTTCTATTATCGTATTATCTCTAGCATTAAGTTTCTTTAACTTAGCTAAGGGGAATGGTTTCTTAAACTTAGGTATCGACTTTGCGTCTGGTACAAAGTTAACAGTTACTTCTGAGCAGGTTGTAAATGTTTCTGATGTTGAAGCAAAAATGGAAACATTAGGCTATAAGGGCTTTAGTTATCAGAGTGCCGGTGAACATACTGTTTACGCCACAACAAAGGCGTCTTTAGATAAAGAGCAGTTAACAACAATCAAATCTGCTTTTGAGAAGAAGTATGGTGTTGAACCTGGTGATAACATTGTTACTCCAGTGGTAGGTTCTGAACTTGTAAGAAGTGCAGTGATCTTAACAGTTGTAGCGTGGATTGCAATGCTAGCATACATCACATTCCGCTATGAGTTTGACTATGCGTTTGGTTGCTTGGTTGCGCTTGTACATGACGTATTAATTGTAACTGCAGTGTTTGGCATCTTACGACTAGAAGTAAATATTGAATTGATTTCTGTATTACTCACAATCATAGGTTACTCAATCAATAACTCGATTATTGTATTTGACCGTGTACGTGAAGAAGTAAATCTACGTAATCGTATTGAACCCACAGAATATCGTTCTATCGCTAATGAAGCGATTGATGAAGCCATTAAGATGTCCTTGATGTCATCACTTACAACAATTATTCCTGTAATCCTCTTACTCATCATGGGTAGTAGTTCCATCTTTACATTCGTATTTGCAATGTTGATCGGATTAATTGCTGGTACAAGTTCATCAGTATTCGTTGCGGCTTATATATGGTGCTTGCTCCGTGAGAAGTCTAAGCCAAAGCAGAAGATTACAAAACAAAAGAAAGATAAGAAAGTTAAGAAAGAACTTCTTGATGAATATACCATTTCTGGTATTAACGCTTAATGAACAATAAGCAGCGGGTATACCGCTGCTTTGATATTTTAGGAGAATGTATGTTAGATATAAAAGCTGTCTTGTTTGATTGTGATGGTTTGATGTTTGAAACAGAGCTTATCTCACAACAAATATGGAAAGATGAAGCCATGAAATTAGGATTTACTTTACCGGAAGATTTTTTCATCAATATTACTGGTTCTGGAGGAGAAGCACTCAACCGTTATCTTTCATCTATCCCGAATGGAATGCACTTGTTTGAGGTGATGAAGAAAAAGAGATTTGATATTTCTTTTTGGTCATCGATTCAGAAAGATTGTTTGAATAAGAAAGGGTTAATTACACTATTTCAGTGGCTTAAACAAAATGGCTATCGTATTGGTATTTGTTCCAGTAGTCATCGCACATATGTGGAAGCGTTATTGTCGACGGTATCTACGCCCTTAGAGTATGATGCCATTGTTGGAGGCGATATGGTAACATACGCAAAACCAGACCCTGAAATATTCTTGGTTGGTGCTAAAATATTATCTGTACAACCATCAGAGTGCCTTGTTCTAGAAGATTCTAAACAAGGGATTATCGCCGCAAGAAGAGCTGGGATGCATTCTTGTTTTATCGAAGATACCATTCAACCAGATCAGAGTATGAAAGAAATGATTGAATATCAAGCCGAAAATTTAGAAGAAGTGATACAACTTCTTCGTCAATAAGTAAGGAGGATTGTATGAGCCTACAAGTTTGGAAAAATGAATTTGCCAATAAAAATGTCGTGATATGGGGGTATGGACGTGAAGGACAAGCCACTTATCGTTTGATTCGCCGTTTACTTCCTGAGCAGGAATTAACAATCGTAGAATCAAAACCAGGACCATCCTTAGAAAAGGCAAAGGCTGATACTGTTCATACAATCTGCACGTGTGAAGCAGATGTGAATTTGAATAGCTTTGACTTGATTCTCAAATCACCTGGTATTGTGATTCCTGATTCAATTGATGTTAGTAAGATAACAGGGGAAACAGAGTTGTTTATCAAACACTATCGTGACCATATTGTTGGTATTACGGGCACAAAGGGAAAATCCACCACAACATCACTTGTGGCTGCACTATTAAAGGAAAAGTATCAGGTATGCTTGGTGGGTAATATTGGTATTCCTTGTTTTGAGGCGATTGATGAGATGGAAGATGGTGCATACGCTGCACTAGAGCTATCGTGTCATCAGCTAGAAATTTGTCGCTATTCACCAAAATACGCTGTCTTTTTAAATTTATACGAAGAACACTTGGATCACTATGGAACGATGGAAAAGTATGGACTCGCGAAATCTCATATTTTTACAAATCAAATACAAGGCGATACGATCATCATGCATGAAGAGATGAAAGACTTCATCAAGTTATCGTTAAATACACCATATCTAATTGGTAAAGACATTACAGCCCATGGAACGACGTTATACATTCCAAGACATGAACTTGACGCATCTGGCGCGAGGTTAATTGGTGAACATAACTATCGTAATCTTGCGGTTGCCTACTTTATCGCAAACAAATTAGGTGTTAGTGATAAAAGTGTTATGAAGGCGATTGCTAGTTTTAGACCGCTAGTACATCGCTTAGAAGACTTAGGAGAGTATAAAGAAATTCGTTTTATCAATGACTCTATTTCCACAATTGGGCAATCCTGTATTCAGGCATTAGAATCGATTGAGAACGTCGATACTGTACTTGTGGGTGGAATGGATCGTGGTATTGAATATGATGAAGTAGAAGACTACTTACATGCACGCAAGGATGTACAGGTCATCTTTATGTATGCGACTGGGAAACGCATTTATTCTGAAATGGAACAGAAGGGTTTACTAAGACCGGGACTACATCAAGTAGAAGATCTTGAAGAAGCTGTTAGACTTGCAAAGAAACTGACAAGACCTCATCATGCATGTGTCTTATCTCCAGCCGCAAGTTCTTATGATCACTTCAAGAACTTTGAACATCGTGGAGATGTATTTAGAAAGTTGGCTTTTGAAGAATGAAGTATAACGTAATTGATGTAGACGCTTCTGCTCTACAAGAAAAATATAAGATTGGTCTTTTGAGTGCGAAACTTTTGAAGGCTTCTCATTTAGATGATGAAGAAATTCATGAGTTATTCGAAACGGATACTGCACTTACAACCAGTAAGGCTGCGTGTATTCAAAGATGTTGTAAACGTTTATTACAGGCAAGGGATAATAATGAAAAAGTCATGATTGCTGGAGATTATGATGCGGATGGTATCTGTTCGACGACAATCATGAAGATGACCTTGATGAAGCTAAAGATTGAACATGGCTATTACATACCAGATCGCATGAAAGAAGGCTATGGCTTATCTGCACATACAGTTGAGCTAGCACATCAAAAAGGATATAGCCTAATTATTACCGTCGATAACGGTGTCAAAGCCCATGCGGCAATTCAAAAAGCCAATGAACTTGGTGTAGATATTATTATCACAGATCATCACCAGATTGATGAAGAGATAGAAACACCATATGTTGTACATCCTAACTATATGGAAAGTGAATTTTGCTATCTTTCTGGTGCAGGTGTTGCTTTACAGATTGCACGCAACCTGATTGGCGAAAATGATATCCAAACAGCCTTTGCGTGTGTTGCGGCAATCGCAGATGTGATGCCTCTATGGAAAGAGACAAGACGTATCGTAAAGCGTGGACTAGCTATATTAAAACAGGGGAGACCGCGCAGTTTGATCAGTCTTTTAAATCCAGGTAGTGGTATTGATATGACTTCCATTTCATTCTCTATCGTTCCAAAGCTCAATAGCCTAGGACGTATGAGCGATCTTGCGAATGTGAATACAATGATTCCATTCTTACTTTCAAACAATGAAGAACAGATTGCACACTATGCAACACAAGTAAATCAAATCAATGAGAAGAGAAAAGAAATCAGTTCTTCGATTAGTGAGATGGCAATCAATATGATTGCGGATGAGAAGTTTCCTATCCTATATCAAGAAGATTTCCACGAAGGAGTATGTGGTCTAGTTGCAGGACGCATCGTTTCACAGTTACATCGTCCAGTGCTTGTCATGGCGAAAAGCCATAATACAATCAAGGGCAGTGGCAGAAGTGTATCGGGGTTTAATCTCTTTGATTTCTTTAAGGATTTTGAAAACCTTGCGGCCTTTGGTGGGCATGAACAAGCAGTTGGTATTTCAGTGCTGATTGAGAAGTTTGAAGAATTCTATCAACAAGCACAAGAGAAGATGGCGAATGCGGGTTATGAATATATAGAACCGGTTCAGGATGCGATTCGTATTGATGCAGAGGATATTCATTTTAACAACATCATTGATATCGATTGTTTTACACCATATCCAAAAGAAATGATTGAGCCTAACTTTGCGCTTGAGGATATGAATGTTGTAGAGCGTAAAGAAACTGCGAAGATGGTGAAATACCTAATCGCAAATAGTAGTGGAGGCTTTGAAGCAGTACTGTATAAGAGCAGAAATATAGCAGCTCCAATTTTACCAAAGCGTTTGATTGGAAAATTATCCATTCATAGATGGCGGAATCGTACAACCTGTCAAATGATACTCGAAGATATTGTCTGAATCTGCTATACTAAAGGATGCATATTACAAAAATTATTTTATCCGCACAGGAGGGGATTTATCATGGTATTAAAGATTGAAGACTACATTGCGTCTGTAAGGGATTTTCCAATCAAAGGAATTCTTTTTAGAGACATTACACCGATTCTAGAAAACGCAGAAGCGTTTAGAGAAGTAACGAATCGTTTATGTGAATACGCAAAGAGTGTTAAAGCAGATATGATTGTTGGTCCTGAAAGTAGAGGATTTATTTTTGGCTGTCCAGTCGCAGTTCAACTAGGACTGGGTTTTGTGCCTGTTCGCAAGCCAGGTAAGCTTCCTCGTGAGACAATTAGCTGCAAATATGAATTAGAATATGGTTCTAATGAAGTGCACATGCACAAAGACGCAATTAAGCCAGGACAGCGTGTTGTTATCATTGACGACTTATTAGCGACTGGTGGAACAGCGAAGGCTACTGCGAAGATGATTGAACAATTAGGTGGTGTCGTAGCCGGTTTTGCGTTTGTGATTGAATTATACGGTGATGATATGGATGGCCGTAAAGCGCTTGAAGGCTATGACATCTATGCGATGACTCGCTTAAGCGACAAATAAGTATAATCGAAGAGTAATCTTCGATTTTTTGCAAAATAGTAGGGGGTGAAAAATATGGCTGAACATAAAAATCCAACAGTAGCGGATGTCATGAAAGAGGCAAGTACCTATATTCATTTGCCTGAAAATCTAGCTCTCATCGAGAAGGCGGCTAAGTATGCTTCAGAGAAACATGCAGGCATGTTCCGCAAGAGTGGCGAGCCATATTTTGTACACCTTGTAAATGTAGCATATATTCTTACGACACTACGTGTCGGTCCAAAGACGATCGCGGCAGGATTCTTACACGATGTGATTGAAGACTGCAATATTACACGTGAAGAGTTGGCACAAGACTTTGACGATGAAATCGCAAGCCTAGTAGAGGCCGTTACGAAGATTGGTAATCTGAACTTTAAAGGGAAAGATGATCCAGAGTATCAAGCAGCCAACCATCGCAAAATTTTTATTGCAATGGCAAAGGATATTCGTGTAATTCTGATTAAGCTTGTGGATAGACTCCATAATATGCGCACGTTAGAGTTTCAGCCAGAAGCTTCACAGAAGAGAATTGCGGCGGAGACTTTGGATGTATATGCACCAATTGCCCACCGTTTAGGTATTAGCTCCATTAAGAATGAACTAGAAGATTTATGTTTCTATTATCTGATGCCTGAAGAGTATTATCATATTGCTCATCTAGTGGAAACCAAGAAAGCAGAACGTGATGCGGCTGTAAGCAAGATGATCATAGATATTTCTGCAATGTTAAAGAGTCATAAAATTAAGTTCCGTATTTTTGGCCGTTCGAAACACTTATATTCCATCTATAAGAAGATGATTCATAAGCATAAACGTTTTGATGAAATCTTGGACTTACTTGCGATTCGCATTGTGTCTAAGTCGGAATTAAATTGTTATGAAATCCTTGGCTATATTCATGCGAAATACAAACCAATTCCAGGTAGATTAAAAGACTATATCGCAGTCCCAAAACCGAATATGTATCAGTCTTTACATACAACGATTCTTGGCGAAGATGCGAAAATCTTCGAAGTACAGATTCGTACAGAAGACATGGATGCGATTGCGGAGAAAGGTATTGCGGCCCATTGGCGTTATAAAGAGGGTTCTCGCTATGATGCAAAGGCCGAACAAAAAGAAATTGAAGATAAACTGTCTTGGTTCAAAGATTTTGCAACGTATAGTGAAAGTGAAACCAATACTTCTGCGACAGATTATATGGAGTTATTGCAGAAGGATGTCTTTGAAGCCAATGTATATGTTATGACACCGAAGGGAAGAGTCATTGACCTACCGGCAGGTGCTACACCAATTGACTTTGCATACCGTATTCATACCGACGTAGGTCATACGATGGTCGGTGCAATTGTCAATGATGCGATTGTGCCTTTGACGACAGAACTACATACTGGCGATGTTGTTAATATCAAGACCTTAAAGGGAACAGGTCCATCTGAGGACTGGCTAAAGATTGTTAAGACTGCCCAAGCAAGAAATAAGATTCGTGCATATTTACTAAAGAAAGAAACCGAGAAGCGTGAAGAGAAGATTGAAGAAGGAGAAAAGATTCTCTCTGAAGAACTTCGTAAGCGTGGATTTGATCCTAAGGAATACATGGAGCGTAAAAAGATTGACAGTATTACAACTGGTTTCCAAGTATCTAACTATAACGAATTCATGTATGGAATCGCAGTAAAGTCTATCAGTCCATCTCTTGCGGCGGAACGTTTAACAAACGTAAAACAGCGTACAAGTGAGGATGAGAGCTTATCACGTGTACTAAACAAAGAGACTGTTCACCGTGTATCAAAATCAGGACTTGTTGTGCCTGGGGTTGAATCGATGAAGATGTCACTAGCGCATTGTTGTTTACCAATCTATGGTGATCAAATCATTGGTTATATTACAC
Organism: Solobacterium moorei; assembly: GCF_036323475.1. GTDB lineage: Bacteria > Bacillota_I > Bacilli_A > Erysipelotrichales > Erysipelotrichaceae > Bulleidia > Bulleidia moorei. The sequence continues at coordinate 1,487,134 of NZ_AP028934.1, read as the reverse complement.
GTAATGAGGGTGTTAAGGTCCACCGTATAGATTGTCCTAATATCCGTAATGAGAAGACAAAACTCATCAATGTGCAATGGGATGATGGTGATGCGGATCGTATGTATGATTGCGATCTCAGCATCATTTGTAATGATCGATCGCACTTACTTACAGATATTGTAAATACAATCTCTCAATGTAAGGTACAGCTTGAAGCAATTAATGTCACAGTAAATCATGAAACACTAACATCTACAGTAAAAGTATCAATGCGAGTAAGAAACTTGGAACAGATGGATAACGTATTTGCGAATATTCGCAAAGTAGAATCTGTGCTCAGTGTTGATCGTACAACACATTAAGAAATTACTTGAGAAAAGTAAGCGTAAGGGCTATAATACTACTAAATTCGAAGAAAGAGAGTTCTTGTTAGAAGACGATAGAGCGACAATGGTATGGTGCAAGCATTGGCGGATTCTTACAGGATTGACACTCTGGAGAAGGTATCCTGAACTGAGTAGGGATAAACGTATTCCACGTTATGGAAAGAGCGCATGAGAAATCATGAACTAAGGTGGTACCGCGCACAAAGCGTCCTTGGAAAGGGACGCTTTTATATTTGTTTAAAGGAGGAAAGAACTATGAGTTATCAAACACCACGAGGAACTTACGACATTTTACCGGATGAGATGAATCGTTGGCATCACACAGAAGAAGTCATTCGTGAAACGACAAAGCGTTATCGTTACCGTGAAATCCGTACACCATATTTTGAAGAGACAAAAGTATTTAAGCGTGAAAATGATTCCAGTGACATGGTAAACAAGGAGATGTACACATTTGATATGGGTACACATTCCTATACATTGAGACCAGAAGGAACTGCCGGTGTAATTCGTGCATTCGATCAACATAAGCTTTATGGCTCAATGGAGATGCCTGGTAGATTCTATTATCTTGGTGCAATGTTCCGTCATGAAAATCCACAAAAGGGAAGACAGAGACAGTTTACACAGTTTGGGATTGAAAACATCGGTGCAAAATCTCCTGAATTAGATGCGGAAACGATTGCTCTAGGATATGACATTGTGAAACAAATGGGTATCTCAAGTATTAAAGTATGCATTAATACACTTGGTGATGACGCATCTAGAGCCGCGTATCGTACAGCTTTAAAGGAATATTTTCAGCCACATCTAGAAGAGCTTTGTGGAGATTGCCATCGTCGTTATGAGCAGAATCCTTTGCGTATTTTGGATTGTAAAGTAGACCACGATAAGGAATGCATGCATGCGGCTCCAAAGCTTGCGGATTACTTAAATGAAGAATCTAAGAACTACTTCAATCGCGTGCTTGCATGTTTAGATGCGTTAGAGATTCCGTATGAAGTAGATGATCATCTTGTAAGAGGACTTGATTACTATACACATACAGTTTTCGAAGTCGTATCCACAAGACCTGACAGTGGCGCACAGGCTACGATCTTTGCGGGTGGCCGTTATGACCACTTTGTTGAGTATTATGGTGGACCAGAGATGTCCGGTATCGGTTTTGCGATTGGTATGGAACGTTTGATTAACTTAGCGGCTGAGGAAGGGCATGATTTTGGAGATGAGAATTCTTGTGATGTGTATGTCATCGGTTTGGGCGATGTAGGTGCATCTGTCTTAAAGACAGTACAGCAGCTACGTCATGCTGGATATAGTGCAGAAGCCAATCTTGTACAGCGTTCGTTGAAGGCACAGTTTAAGAGTGTAGATCGTAACCACGCAAGATATGTAATCATTCTTGGTGAAGATGAAGTCAAGAACAACACAATGAATATAAAGAATATTTCTGATAAGTCACAGGTAACAATCAAGCAAGAAGAGTTATTAGAGACACTCAAACAATGGGAGAACAAATAATGGAAAGAACACATGAAAATGGTACTTTACGCCTGGCAAATGTAGGTGAAAAAGTTACGCTAGTTGGTTGGGTTGCGAAGCGCCGTAATCTAGGATCACTTGTATTTATTGATTTACGTGACCGTAGTGGTATCGTACAGTTAACATTTGATGAAAGTATTGCGGATGCAGTAAAAGATGTTCGTAATGAATACATCTTGCAGGTAACAGGTACAGTTGAAAAGCGCAAGGACGCAAACCCTAAGATTGCGACAGGTGAGATTGAAATTCATGTTGAGTCTGTTAATATCGTTAACAGTGCTGAAACAGCTCCGATTACAATTGCGGATGACACAGATACAAGTGAAGATACACGTTTAAGGTATCGTTATCTTGACTTACGTCGCTCTATATTACAGCAGAATTTAATCTTGCGTCATAAGGTATGCATGGTTGCTAGAAATGTATTGGATAAACAAGGCTTTGTAGAAGTTGAAACACCAATCCTAGCGAGAAGTACACCAGAGGGTGCGCGTGACTATCTCGTGCCATCTCGTATCTATAATGGTAAGTTCTGGGCGCTTCCACAATCACCACAGATTTATAAGCAGTTATTGATGATTGGTGGAATGGAGAAATACTTTCAGATTGCAAGATGTTTCCGTGATGAAGACTTACGTGCTGACCGCCAACCTGAATTTACACAGATCGATATTGAAATGAGCTTTGGTGATGAAGATACAATCTTCGCTGTCGTTGAAGACCTTATGCAAAATATCTTCAAGGAAACAAAAAACTATACACTAGAAGACCATTTTGTACGTATACCATGGGCAGAATGTATGAGACGCTTTGGTAGTGATAAGCCAGATATGCGTTTTGGCAATGAAATTCAAGATATTACGTCTGTATTTGAAAATACAGAATTCCAAGTATTCAAGAATACAATTGAAAACGGTGGAATTGTAAACTGCGTGAAGTTTGAGAATGCGGCTGATAAGTATAGTCGTAAGGGTCTAGATCAATTACAAGACTTTGTAAAACATGGTTTTAAGGCAAAGGCACTTGCATACCTCAAGATGGAAAACGATGTATTAACTGGTTCTATCGCTAAGGTATTAAGTGAGGAAGAAAAGGCGAAGTTAGTTGAGAAGTTGGGTCTTGCAAATAACGACTTGGTATTAGTGATTGCGGATAGTGCAAGAATCGTACAGGCATCCTTAGGTGCATTACGTGTACGTTTAGGCCATGAGCTAAACTTAATTCCTACTGAAACAACTTATAAGTTCCTTTGGGTTACTGACTTTCCAATGTTTGAGTACAGTGAAGAAGATGAGCGCTGGGTAGCAGCACACCATCCATTTACAGCACCAAAGGAAGAAGACGTAGATAAACTATTCACTGATCCAGGGCATGTATCTTCACGTGCCTATGACTTAGTATTAAATGGATATGAACTCTTATCTGGTTCGATTAGAATTCATAGCCAAGAGTTACAAGCTAAGGTATTTGAAGCGATTGGACTTTCACTAGAAGATGCAAAAGCACGTTTTGGTTTCTTCTTAGATTCCTTCCGTTATGGAACACCTCCACATGGTGGTGTTGGTATTGGTCTAGAACGTTTGATTATGGTATTAGCTGGTACAGATAACATCCGTGATGTTGTAGCCTTCCCAACAACAAATAGTTCCTTTGACCTTATGAGTGAGGCACCTAATGTTGTTGATAAGAAACAATTAGATATTTTAGGTATCGAAATCTCTAAGCAAGAAAAATAAAAGTGTCAAGACTATTCTTATTTCCCACTAGTGCTATAATACATGTGCCGGAGGAAACATATTTTTCCTACAATATGATATAAGGGAGTTCTGATTGCGTAAGATGGAGTGAAAACTCGTTGCGAGCGAGGATCCAGAAGTTTTACCAAGGACACCCACCTCTACAGAAGAGGGAACTATATCTACCTTCGGTCTTAATATTTGTTTGAGTCGGTTATAATACCGACTTTTTGATAAAATGAGGAATTCAATGATGAAGAAGTTAATGATGATTGTTCTATGTGTATTTATGCTTGGCTGCACACCGAAGGAACAATATAAATTAGACTATGTAACAGATGGCAGTATCTCACAATTTACTGAGATTACAGACAAGGAACCATCCATTAAGGAGATTTCATTACCATCCGCTATTGCATTCTTTGAAAATAAATATTCAGGTGTGATGGTATTTGCAAAACCTGACTCACGCTATAGTCAAAAAGCATTTGCGGTATTAAATCAAGCTGCTAAGGATGCGGGGGTTACAGTTTACTATGTAGACGTAAGTAGAAAGTTCTACAAGACAGAAGAAGAATTTACACGGTATCGCGAAAAGGTTGAAGAGTTTATTGATGTAACATATCTCGAAAACCAACAGGGAGGAAAATCCTTATATATTCCTGATGTTATGGCGGTTAAGAATGGTAGAGTTGTAGATTTCCATGTAGGTATCTTGGATGATTATGATTTAGATGTAAATCCAAAAATGACAGAAGAGCAGTATCAAAAAATTTATAACATCTACGCAGATTTAATTAAAATCACTACAGCGAAGGACTCAGCAAAATAAAACGCTCAAGTGAAAAGTTAAATTCCACTTCTAAAGAATAAACAATAAAGTGGAAGTAAGTCATTCAGAAATAGTACTGGCAAGGATTGATAATCCAAGATGGTACTATTTTTAAGTTGAAAATGATTTTATTTTAGTTAGAATGAAGGTGAAGTAACAGAAAAATGAGCGCATGAAAGGTAGGCAGAATCTACTGTTCAAAAAATTTGTAAGAGTTGATTCTACTTCGTTGTTTGGTGAAAGTTATATGCCGATCCTTCGTGTGTAATTGATTTTGAAACTTCTTGGTTATCTTCTTACTTTAGAAGATATGGTTTTAGAATTACTTCGTCTGGTGGGATTTCGGTAATTCCAAAATCATAGAGTTTCTTGGCCATTTCTTCGTTGTAGAAATGGAGCAGCTGTATGGATGATCTTCCGTGCAGCTTTTCTTTTGGATATGAATTAATATGGATACTGATGAGATTTGCCTTTTCTTGTGATGTAAGTCCCAATGCATGGAGATCACATCCCTTTGGGCATATCTCTCTTACCAATAGGTGTAGGTTCTCTAGACTACCTTTCTGCCAAGAGGCCATCGAATCACAGTAGAACATACGTGTCCTGCGAGTTCCATCTTCACGTATCTCCGCTTCTTCAGCTAGGACGAATTCACTTCCTCTGTCTGTTAATATGACCTCGGCTTCTTTTTCGAACATTTCTTTTCCTAATATCTTTTCCAATAATAGGATCCCATCCAACATATGTAAGGAGTCCTTTACGGTTTGATAGATACATATCAACAGGTCATACTCTCTGAATTTGAAGGTCTGTAGGAAAGGTCCGTTGGACACGTCGTTGTATACCGTATCCATCTCTACGACCTTGGCATTTGGATTCTTTTCCATGTATATCAAGAAGTCGGAGTACTTTCTTCCTGTCAGGTATCGATTGTCTTTACGTGGCTTGTATGTATTGCGCTTTTGTTTGGACATCTTTCGTCTTACGACACGTTTCGGGTCGATGGCACCGATCGATACACCCACATCTTGGAAGACATCATTTTCGATATAGTTGTATATCGTCTTTTCGGATAGTTTGATCTCTTTGTGGCTTTGAAGAATAGAGTAGATGGACTGACCTTTCTTAATCAATGGTAATAAGAGTTCACCGAGCTGCTTGATATCATTTACTGTCGCATTGACACCTTGTCGTGAAGATGTAAGTGTCATCTGGTAGTCGTGCTGTGCATCGAGGGCAGAGTATCGATATTTGTCATAGCGACAAGAGCGATAGTTTCCACATCCATTACAAGCTCCTGGTGACTTGTCCCTGCGAGTACATTTGAAAGGGACATAATCGATACAATCCAGAGTACAATGGCGTTCATGTTTACAGCGTTTGTAGTTAGCACACTCTAGAGGCAGATTACATTTGTATGCAAGGACACGATGGAATTTGATTTCTTTTCCTATGGTTGATTTGTCTTTACCAAGGGTAGTAGCGATAGCTTGTTTGGTAGAACCATTTTCGATACCAGTTTCAATGATCTGTCTATCTGAATAAGACATGTGTGAATTCTTCGTTAACATAATGTTTTCCTCCTAAAACACGAAGAATCGGCACTTATATTGAACTAGAAGTGTAAGAGTAAATTCAACTAGAGCTTGGTGAATAACTAAATTCAACTTTCGTACCTTAGAAGTGGAATTTAACTTTTCACTTGAGGAGCAAAATAAAACACTGTTTTAGCCGTTGCAAGCATGTACAAAACAAGATAAAATAACAAGGTACATGAAGAATAGGTGGTGTAATTTATGGAATTTTGGAGTTCATTAGGATTCTTCATTGCTGGAGGATTAATCGGTGCAATCGTAACATTCTTCTTAACAAGAAAGTATTTCGAAAAGCAGCTGAAGGAAAATCCACCAATCAATGAGAAGATGGTTCGTGCAATGTTTATGCAAATGGGACGTAAGCCAAGTGAGGCACAGATTCGTTCTGTTATGAAATCCATGAATCAATAAAAGAAGTCTTAGTACTTCTTTTTTTCATACAGTGACATAGAAATAAACAAATTAGATAGCATTTACAAAACAATGTTAGTTGATTATTTTTGGTAGTAAAAAAATCATGTGAAAATAGTGGGGAATAGGGTATTTATTGCGCAAATGTCTATTATTTCATGTCTTTTAGTCTTATAATATATAGAGGTATTATGAAGGAGGACATATGAGTACTGAAAACAAAAAAGTTTTCGAAGCTATGGATGGTAATACCGCAACTGCCCACGCCGCGTATGCTTTTACGGAAGTAGCCGGTATTTATCCAATTACACCGTCATCGCCAATGGCGGAAAATGTTGATGCATGGTCAACAGCAGGTCGTAAGAACGTGTTTGGAGATCGTGTTAAGGTTGTGGAAATGCAGTCTGAAGGTGGTGCTGCCGGAGCAATTCACGGTGCATTACAGGCTGGCTCTTTAGCTACAACATTTACAGCTTCACAGGGTCTATTATTAATGATCCCAAATATTTACAAGTTAAAGGGTGAAATGTTACCAGGAGTTATCCACGTAGCAGCTCGTACTTTAGCTACACACACATTAAGTATCTTCGGTGATCACTCTGATATTTATGCTTGCCGCCAAACAGGTATTGTTCAGATGTGTTCCCACTCCGTACAGGACTGTATGGATCTTGCTGGTGTTGCACACCTAGTCGCAATTGATCAACGTGTACCAGTAATGCATTTCTTTGATGGTTTCCGTACATCACACGAAATCGATAAGATTGAAGTGATGGACTATGACTATTTAAGAAGCCTAGTTAACCAAGAGAAGTTAGAAGAGTTCCGTGCATTAGCACTAAACCCACACACAAACCCAGTAGTTCGTGGTGGTACACAGAATGATGATATCTTCTTCCAGGCTGCAGAAGCTCAAAATAATCACTTTGCAAATATTCCAGCTGTAGTAGCTGATTATATGAAGAAGATTTCTGAGCATACAGGTCGTAACTATGCACCATTTACATATGTAGGTGCTCCTGATGCTGAACGTATCATTATCGCTATGGGCTCTGTAACAGATACAATTACAGAAACAATCAACACACTCGTTAAGAGAGGCGAAAAAGTAGGTTTAATTAAGGTTTACCTATATCGTCCTTTCTCTGTTGAGTTCTTGAAGTCTGTTCTTCCAGCAACTGTTAAGAAGATTGCTGTATTAGATCGTACAAAGGAACAGGGTGCTCGTGAACCATTATTCTTAGATGTTGTATATGCTTTACGTGATATCAAGGGTCTAACAATCGTTGGTGGACGTTATGGTCTATCTTCTAAGGATACAAACCCATCTCATATCAATGGACTATTTGAAGAATTGAAGAAGGATTCTCCAAAGGAAGAGTTCACAATTGGTATTGAAGATGATGTTACAAATCTTTCAATTGAACCAGTTGACATTACAGTTGATGCAGACTATACATCATGTATTTTCTATGGTTTGGGTTCTGATGGTACTGTAGGTGCTAACAAGTCAACAGTTAAGATTATTGGTAACAATACAGATCTTTACTCACAGGCTTATTTTGCATATGACTCAAAGAAGTCTGGTGGTGTAACTCGTTCTCACTTAAGATTTGGTAAGAGTCCAATCCACAGCCCATACTATATTGATAAGGCTGACTTTATCTCTTGCTCATTAGATAGTTACTGCTTCCAGTTTGGTATGATTCGTGACCTTAAGGAAGGTGGAACATTCTTACTTAACACAACTATCCCAGCAGAAGAAATCGCAGATCGATTACCTAACCGTATCTTAGCTAGACTTGCTAGACGTCATGCGAAGTTCTATATCATTAACGCAACTAAGATTGCGCAAGATACAGGAATGGGACGTTTCACAAATACAATCTTACAGGCAGCGTTCTTCCGCTTAAATGAACAGATTATGCCATATAGCACATCCTTAGAATTAATGAAGGATTCTGCTCGTCATACATATGCTCGTAAGGGACAGGATGTGGTAGATAAGAACATCAAGGCTATCGAAACAGGTGCTTCTGGAATCGTAGAAGTAACTGTAGATCCAGCTTGGGCTGACTTACAGTTTGATAAGTCTGTTAAGGGAACAACTGGTGATGCATATTTTGATGAACACGTAACACCAATCAATCACTTACAGGGTCAAGATATGCCAGTATCTGCTTTCTTGAAGTTTGGTGTAACAGATGGTACATTAAAGCCTAATGTTGCTTTTGAAGAGAAGAGAACAATTGCTACACTTGTTCCTGAATGGGAAGCTGATAAGTGTATCCAGTGTGGTAAGTGTGGGTTTGCATGTCCTCACGCAACAATTCGTTCATTCTTAATGGATGAAGAAGAAGTTGCTACAGCTCAGAAGATTGCAGCTGAAAACAATGTTGAATTAACATTGAAGGATCCTTCTCCTGCATATAAGGGAGCTAAGGAAGCTAACCTCAAGTTTAGAATTCAAGTATCTACACGTAACTGTGTAGGCTGTGGTGTATGTATTACAGTATGTCCTACTAAGGCATTATCAGCAGCAGATGTTAAGACTCAGTTAGGTCAAGAACCAGTCGCTGAATATCTATACAAGCACACAACATATAAGAAGGAATATGGCAACAATAACACTGAAGGCGGCGTGTCATTAATGATGCCTTACTTTGAAGTATCTGGATGCTGCCCAGGCTGTGGTGAAGCTCCTTATTATCGTTTAGCTTCTCAGTTATTCGGTAACGATATGTTAATTGCCAACGCTACAGGTTGCTCAATGATTTACTGTTCTGCTACTCCAACGAACCCATTTGTACAGGATGAAAATGGTGAAGGTGTTGCTTGGGCTAACTCATTATTCGAAGACAACGCTGAATATGGCTATGGTATGGCAATTGCTCAGTCATACAAGAGTGCTCGTATCCTCAAGATTATGGAAGATAATCTCGATAAGGTTGAAGCTGACTTAAAGGCATCATTTGAAGCTTATATCGCTGCTAATGACGACCGTCAGGTTCAAAAAACAATCGTTAATAAGTTAGTTGAACAAGTTAAGGCTTCTTCTAATGAAGAGGTTAAGGAACTACTCAAACTCGAAAGAGATCTTGTTTCTAAGTCTGTTTGGATCATCGGTGGTGACGGATGGGCTTACGATATTGGCTACGGTGGATTAGACCATGTAATGGCGAATAACCTAGATGTAAACGTATTAGTACTTGATACTGAAGTTTACTCCAATACAGGTGGACAGTCTTCTAAGTCATCTCAGGCTTCCTCTATTGCGAAGTTTGCTTCCGGTGGTAAACAGGGTGCTAAGAAGGATATTGGTCAGATTTTCATGGAATACGGTACAGCTTATGTTGCACAGGTATCTATGGGTGCTAACCAGTCACAGACAATCAAGGCATTCAAAGAAGCTGAAAGCTATAAGGGACCATCAATCATCATCGCTTACTCACCATGCTTAGAGCACGGTATTAAGGGTGGCTTGATTAACATGCCTAACGTTCAGAAGAATGCGGTTGCTTGTGGTTACACAGTTCTTTACCGCTTCGACCCAAGACTTGAGAAGCCATTACAGATTGACTCTCGTACTCCAGACTTCTCCAAGTTCACAGAGTTCTTACTCAACGAAGCTCGTTATTTCAACTTACCTAAGGTATTAGGTCAAGAAGAAGCAGACAAGTTATTTGAGAAGGCTCGTAAGGATGCTGAAAAGCGTTATAACAGACTCTTATTCAAGAAGAGAGTTCAAGACGAAGAAACTTCTGAATAATTAAACAAACAAAGACATATTCTCTATATTTAGGGGATATGTCTTTTTTCTATTATGAGACTGGAGAGTGCTATACTAAACATAGTGAGGTATAACAATGATTCATTTTTTATTAAGAGTTAGACAAGCGATCTTTAGTCCGATACAAAAGACACAGTTATATATGCAGCCAAGGATGATAAAAGGTGAACATGCATTACTTGATCTTGTAGATGTTTTAAAAGAGAAACATCTAACACACTACATGATTGTAACTACACCAGGATTTATCAAAAGAGGAACTCTACAATCATTTTTTGAGGCATTAACGCAGAATGATATTCAGTATAGTATCTTTCATGATGTAAAACCTGATCCTGAGATTTCTGATGTAGAAAAACTCAAAGAGATGTTTATCAAGGATGGATGCCAAGCGCTTATCGCAATTGGTGGAGGTTCGGTTATTGATTGTTCAAAGGCAGCACTTGCAAGTGTACCAATGAAAAATCTAGATGTTAAAACAATATTACATACAGGAAGGGTAAGTAAGCAGTTGCCTTTATTGATTGCTATACCAACTACTGCTGGTACTGGTTCTGAAGTAACTGCAGGTGCTGTGATTACAGATCCAATCAAAAAACGTAAATATGCATTAAGTCATTTATTTTTAATTCCTAAGTATGCAGTGTTAGATGCTTCACTATTAACATCATTACCTGCTAAAATGACAGCCTATTCAGGGATGGATGCTCTGACACATGCTATTGAAGCGTATATAAATTGTTTTAATAATCGTAAGACCAATGAATATGCATTATGTGCAATCAAGTCCATTTGCCAATACTTAGTACCTAGCTTTGAAGATGGTTTGAATATACAATATCGATTAGAACTATTGGAAGCTTCTTATAATGCGGGAGTAGCAATCTCCAATAACTATGTTGGTTATGTCCATGCGATAGCACATGGAATAGGTGGGATGTATCACTTACAACATGGAATGATTAACGCTATCATCTTACCGATTGTATTAGAAGAGTATGGTGGTGCAGTGGTTGGTAAGCTTGCAACGATTGCGGATGTAGTAGGTATCACTGGTGCTACTAACCAGGATAAGTCAAAGCAGTTTATTCAGAAACTAAAAGATCTAAATCAAATATTTTCTATTCCAACTTCAATTCCAGAAATTCAAGAGGAGGATATTCATTATCTTGCGACTGGTGCAGAGAAGGAGGGGAATCCTACTTATCCAACACCAGTCACTTGGAATGTTACACAGTTTGAAAAAGTCATTCGTAAGATTAAACAGGGATATACAATCTAAGCAAAAAAAGGCTATGACACCATATAATGTCATAGCTATTTTAAGTGATTAAGCACGTCCAGAATACTTACCATCAGCTGTAGAGATTTCGATTACTTCTCCTTCGTTGATGAATAATGGTACACGAACATTTAAACCAGTTTCTACAGTAGCATTTTTAGTAGCGGATGTCGCAGTGTTACCTTTAACTGCAACTTCACACTCTGTAACCTGTAGATTTACCTTATCTGGTAATTGAACACCTAAGATTTCTCCGTTGTAAACCTGAATGTTTACCATAGAAGATTCCTTTAGGAAGTTCTTTTCCCACTCTAAGCGGCTTGCTGGAATTTCAATCTGTTCATATGTTTCTGTATCCATGAAGATTAAGTTTGCACCATCGTTATAGAGATACTGCATTTCTCTCTTATCGATGAAAGCTTCTTCGACACGGTCAGAACCAATTAAGCTGAGTTCCTTTACAACACCTGTTCTTGGGTTCTTTACTTTAACAGCGACCTTCATCTTAGCCATAGCTGTCTTATTACGGTCAACTGTGATTGCTTGATATAAATCACCTTCCCAAACGAAGCACTGACCTGGTTTAATTTCTGTTGATTGAATCATGGTATTAACTCCTTTCAATTTCCGCATATAATTTTCTCTTAATATTGGCTTTTTTACAACCTTTTCAACTGAAAAAAGTAAATTATTTGTGTTGTTGAACCAGTTTATATATTTTTTACTTTGACTAAATTTGAATTGATTGGCCAATGATTTTTAAAAGTGATACATTAACATTACTAGTAAGGAGACCAACTATGAATTTTTTTGAGAAAATATTTCGGTTTGGAATTATAGCGATAGGTTTAATCGTAGAAGTTATAATTGTACGTAATCTATTTTTATTCTTTACGGAACATTTTGTATGGATTGAAATGGCACTTCGTTTATTTAGTATATTACTTGTTATGTATATTATTAATAATTCACGGCATCTATCGGCAGACATGTTGTGGGTTTTATTGATTATTTTATTCCCGATTCCAGGTACCGCATTATTCTTGCTGTTGGGTGCAAATTTAATTACCTCAAAAACTTTTTTGGAGCTTATTAAGAATACAGTTGAGTCTAAGAAATATTTTGTGCAAGATGAAATAGTTTTGGAGGAGATGGAAGAAATTGCACCACATATGAAGGGAGATTTTTATTACTTATCTAAGACAGAAGGATATCCAATCTATCGTAATTCAAATTTTGATTACTATGCTTTAGGTGACCTTGGCTATCCTGTTATGTTAGAGGAAATGAAGAAGGCAGAGAGCTTATCTTCTTAGAGTACTTTACAATTGAGAAGGGTAAACTTTGGGAATGCATGCATACTATTCTAAAAGAGAAAGTGGCACAAGGCTTAGATGTACGTGTTATGTATGATGATATGGGAACCATTCATTCTCTTCCACCAAATTACGCAAATATGCTAGAGAGTGAAGGAATTAAGTGTGTTCGTTATAACAAGATTAATCCATTTCTTGGCGTAGTTATGAATCATTGTGATCATCGTAAAATTATGGTAATTGATGGTAAAGTAGCATTCTCTGGTGGAATGAATTTAGCAGATGAATACATTAATCAAAAGATGGTATTTGGTCATTGGAAAGATAATGTCATTCGTGTTAAAGGGGAGGCTGTTTGGTCATATACTGTACTCTTTCTAGCGAATTGGAATGCGATTCGTAAGACAGATAATGATTATACTGTTTTCAAAGTTGATGCCAAGATGGAAAATACAGATGGTTATATTTCACCATATGGTGAAACTCCATTTGATGGAGAAAATACCGGTCAGAATGTCTATATGAATATACTGAATCGTGCCAATAACTATGTATATATTTGCACACCATACCTGATTATCGATACAGAATTAGAGAATGCTTTAATCTTAGCCGCAAAGCGCGGTGTTGATGTCAGGATTATTACACCAGGCATCCCCGATAAGAAGATGGTTTGGAATATTACAAGATCGTTCTATCGGAATTTGATAGATGGTGGTGTAAAAATCTATGAATATTCGCCAGGATTTATACATGGAAAAGTATTTGTAAGTGACGATATTGTAGCAACAGTTGGTACAATCAACCTTGATTATCGTTCACTATATTTACACTTTGAGAATGGTACATATCTCTATGGTTCTAAGAAGGTATTAGATATACGTGATGATATGTTAGATACCTTCAGTAAATCACACCAGATTCAAAGGGGTGAAATCAAGGATGGTATTTTACATAGATTGTTTGTTGGCTTTACGAAATTGTTTGCACCATTATTATAAAAATAGAATGAAGATGCTAGAAATCTTAAGCATCTTCATTTTTATCAATCATATATGTTGATTCAGTTGACTGTGTAAGTGTTTCTGATTCGTCTGGTTTTATTTCTACATACTTTTTGAAGTAATACAATGCATGTGCATAATATGCACAGAATAATCTGTATTGCGTAAGAATCGATACAAGAAGTATAGCTATAAACATTGCGGTAAATAATGGCATCATTGATTTAGAAAGTGTATTTAAAGCACTAGGATTATCCAATGCAACTAGTGGTAGAAGTAAAGACCCACCAAAGATAGTTCTTAGAATTGGAAATATGATGACAATGGTAAAGAGTAAGGCAGCTAAGCAAATCCACATATAGTGAATGTCTATCTTTATTATATCTATTAATGAATCAATGGCTTCTTTGATACTACTTCTAATTCCGTCTTGATATGCATGTGTTGGATAAGTATAAATCGAAAAAGCAATAAATATTGTTAAATAGTAAAGTGCTAACTTTAGAATTACCAATAAAATTGTATTGGAAATGTTATGCGTAAATAAATTATCTAGAAATGCGATAAAAGCGGAGATACATAAGATAATCAACCATTTTTCTCTTAAAGGTTCAAATAAATCAATTAGTTTTGTATAAGAACCCTGTATGATTCGGAAAATCTGCATAAGGATTAGAAGTGTAAAAAACTGTATTATAATTGAACAACTAAATGATAGAAGGAAGCTAGTATGTGCTACTTCAGTAAAATTAAAAGGATTTATAGTACCAGCTAAAATCATCTGAATGGACGGTAATTCAGGTATGGTAGTCAATAATAATTGTAAAAACAAATACAAAATAAAGTATTTCATAAAACTCTTTTTACTCATCCGATAAACATCATTATAAAATTTATTATCCACAAACATATTTTTATCCTCACTTTCTATCAATTATGAAATATGTATGAATCGAGATGTTATCTTTATACAAATTGTATCACTAAGGTATTGCTAATGATAAATACAATTTTATAAAATTTAAGTTTAATTGAATATTCAAATAAATGAATATTCATTCTATAATGTTTATAGGAGTTAAACTATGAACTATAATAATCAACTAATGAGTAAAAACGGACTTGCGGTATTGAGTCTAGCAAAAGCACTTCTAAAATACAAAGTAGGAGATCGCACGCCAACTGTTACAGAGCTAAGTGAGAAATTGAATATTTCTAGAGGAACTGCGCAATCTGCAATTAAAACACTACAGAATAATAACGCAATTCACATTGTGAGTAAGGGGCATTTAGGATCTTATGTTATCGAAAAGAATGACAAGATTCTACTTGAACTTGCTGGAATCAATTTACTAGTTGGTGCTATGCCTTTACCATACTCTAGAAAGTATGAGGGGTTAGCGACTGGCATTATTACCACAATGGAAAATAAACATGGAATTCCAATGACACTTTCTTATATGAGAGGTGCGAAGAATCGAATTGCGATGGTATTAGAGAATCGCTATAATTTCGCAGTTGTTTCAAAATATGCAGCAAAAGAATTCTTAGATGCACATAAGGGACAAATTGATATTGTATGTGAATTTGGAGAAGGGACATATTGTTCATCACACGTAATTGTATTCCATGATCCTCATGCCAAAGAAATTCAAGATGGTATGCGTGTAGGGATTGATCGAGATTCGATTGATCAAAGTGATATGACAAAGCGTGCATGCGGAATGAAGAAAGTTGAATTCATCCCTGTAGAATCAAATAATTTATTGCGTTTAGTTCAAAATGGAGAAATTGATGCGGCAGTATGGAATGAAGATGAAATTATCGATAAGATGTCTAAAGTAAACTACGTGAAGGTTTCAATCGATGATAATGATGATACAAATGCGGTCATTGTAACAAATGGTAAAACACCAGAGATGACGGAGTTATTACGGCAGATGCTTGATGTAAAAGAAACACTAGCAGTTCAAGATTTAGTGTTAGATGGAACTGTAACACCAAGTTATTAGGGAAATTATGCATGAGAATATTAGATAGCAACTTCCGTGAGATTTGTAATTTTAGAGACCTTGGCGGGTATTCTACAGTAGATGGAAAAAGTGTAAAGACTGGATTATTATATCGCAGCTGTTTTCTTGGCTGGATGAATAAAGAGGAGTTAAAACATCTTCAAAATCTGGGTATCAAAACAGTACTCGATTTACGTACTTCTTATGAAGCGTATGAAGAACCAGATCCTCTCATCGACGGAATTGTTAATTATCGTGTCAGCGGTATGCGTGATCGTAATGGCGAGGGAGTAGATTTTTCTCCATATGGTATTCATAAGATGATCATTGCGGATGATAGTGACGAAGAAACACTACATAAGCATATGGCAGAACTATATAGGAATATGATGTTTAAGAATGAAGGATTCATGTTTATTCTTGAAATGATTAAACAAAATATAGAATTTCCACTGTTATTTCATTGCGCAACAGGAAAAGATAGAACAGGGGCAATTGCAGTTTTGTTATATTTACTGTTAGGTGTACCAAAAGAAGATATCATAGAAGACTATCTTCTATCAAATAGGGCTTATCACGCACGCATTGAATTGGCATTAGCAAAGAATAAAGCTGCAATTCAAAAGAATCCATCACTTAAACGAAATATCATGATGGAAGCAGGTGTTGATGAACAAATGGGTAGGGAAATGATAGATGGTATTTTAGATATATACCCAAACTATGAAGAATTCTTCTTAAAAGAATATGGCGTTGATACGGATCTTTGCTGCTATATCAAAGAACAATTTTTAGAATAATTTTAAATATTTGTTGACGGTAATATTGATTATGTTATTATTAATTTACAAAATACAAAATATTGAATATTAAAAAGTGAGAAAGATATGATTGATAAGAATAGTATTATTGAACGTTTAGATATTTTGCATGAAGCTAATATCATTTCATCAACAGTGAGAGAAAAGTCGGAATTAGTAGTAGATAAATTTTTAGATATTTCTGACGATTTTGGCCAAGAGAAGATGGATGTGTTTTGTGTTCATTTAGCAATTGCATTATCACGTGTTGAAAAAGGTGAATGTGAGGCTTGCGCCGATGAGAATATTGTTGACGAAATTAAGCAAAATGGTAACTTCGCTGAGGCTTCTAAAATACTTGATGAAATAGAAGGTTTATTTCAGGTAGAAATTCCTGAAGGAGAAAAAATCTTATTATTAATCCATATTTGCAATTTGCTAGAAAGATAGGTGATGGGAGTGAAAATTGCTATTGGGGGAATGCAAAAGAATGAGATGGAATTAGCTGTAAAAAAAGCTGATCCACAAATTGAAACAATTATTACAAATGATTTAAACGCATCAAAGCTACTTAAATCAGGTGAAGCTGATTATTATTTAGGTGCCTGTGAAAGTGGTGGAGGTTCTGCAATTTCTATTCTGATTGGTTTAGTTGGATATAGTAAATGTGCGACTGTTTGTAAAAATGGTCAACGACCAAATAAAGATGAAATTGTCAAAGCAGTTAATGATGGGAAGATCTGCTTTGGTATGACTATATCAAGTATTACCGATACAGTTCCAATTTTAATTGATGCTTTAAAAAATAAATAAGGGAGATAGTTATTATGGAAATTAATCTAATTAATGCTTTATCTGTAATTGCATTATGTGCACTTACATCATTTATGTCACACATGGGTATGGCTGTATTCCATGATGGAATTAGACCTGTTATCCCAGAGTATCTTGAGAAACGTATGAAGCGTTCAGAGATTGCTTCTGTTGCGTTTGGTTTAAGTGTAGGATTTATTGCTTCTGTTGGTATTGGTAATGCTTTAGCAACAAACTTGATGAATCCATGGTTATTATTCTTAGCGACTGATATTATCGGTATCGCTTCACCTAAGAAATGGTTGGCTCCAATTTTAGGTGGTCTATATGGTTTACTATGCTTGACAGGTATTAGTGCTATTAATGCTGTACTTACAGGATTACCAATCGACTTAATTGGTGGTATGGGTCAAGTAGGAACTTATGTAGTTACTGGATTTGCAATCTTCCCAATTGTTGCAATCTTCATGCAATTTGGTACAAAGAAGGGGTTAATTTCTGCTTTAGTTGTATTAGTAATTAGAATTCTGGGTCCTAAGTTCTCTACAATTAGTGCTGATGCATGGACAATGATGACTGGTGTTATTATCTTAATTGGATTATGCATCATTAAAGACTTGAGCAACAAAAATAAAGAAACTGAAGATGATTCTAATAATATTTTTAGTGAAAGAGTAGGCAGAATTAAGAAAAATTTACCATTTTTAATGGCTGCTGGTGCGTTGATTGCATTAATCTGTAATTTACATATTTTTGCAGGGTCAACAGTATCTATGTTTGATTTATCTACAGCATACGCTTCTGGCAATGTGGATCTAGTTCGTACAGCTGCTACTAATGAATTGATGCGTGGTTTAAGCTTTATTCCATTAATTGCAACAACAGCGATTACAACAGGTGTATATGGTGTTGCAGGATTCACATTCGTATATGTTGCAGGATACTTAAGTCCTAACCCAATTATTGCTGTGGTACTTGGTGCTGGTATTATCTTTGCGGAAGTAATGTTACTTGGATTTGTAGGTAAATTCTTAGGTGGATTCCCATCAATCCGTGATGCTTCTGACAATATTCGTTCATCAATGAACCAAGTTGTTGAATTTGCATTATTAATCGGTTCTATTGGAGCGTGTGCATCTATGGGTGCTGCTACAACGATTGGCGCAGCTGGTGGATTCTTCATCGGTGGAACAATTTACTTAATTAATGAAGCTACAGGTAGAAAAGTAATGCGTATGGCTATTGGTCCAATCGCTGCTATCGCTTGTGGAATTATCTTAAACTTACTATATCTTGTTCAGCTTATTGGACTAGCTGGTTAGAAAAGCGAGGGTTTTATGATTCGTACTGTGAGAGGCTATATTGATCCTAGTAAATTAGGAGTCACTATGTGTCATGAACACTTATCTGTTGATCTTGGCAGAATTCGTAATGATCCTGATTCAACATTTGGATATTCACCATTGATAATTGATGAAATCAACTTTGCAAAAGAGTGTGGTGTTCAAGCATTTGTGGAAATGTCCACAAATGATATGGGAAGAAATGTGAATGATTTACTTAAGCTTTCAAATGCTTGTGATGTTCATATTATTGCACCAACTGGTTTCTATTTAGAACAGTATCACCCACAGTATATTCATGAAATGAGCGAGGATGATATTGCTGAAATATTCATTAAAGATTTAACAGTAGGTATTGATGACACTAATATTAGAGCTGGCGTAATCGGAGAAGTTGCGACAAGTAAAGTAATGACCGAAGATGAAAAGAAGGTTCTTGCTGCTGCTGCGATTGCTGGAAAGAAAGTTGGATGTTGTGTTTCTACGCATTGCCAAATGGGAACTTTAGGCCATCAACAGTTGGATATCTTTACAGAGAAAGCTATGCCACTTAACAAGGTTATACTTGGTCACATTGATCTTTCTAATGATATTGCATATATGAAATCATTAATGGACCGTGGTGCAAACATTGGTTTTGATACGATAGGAAAAACGTCGTATCTAAAAGACGAAAGTAGAGCTGATAATCTTGCACAACTTATCAAAGAAGGCTATGTAAACAATATTATTCTTTCAGCAGATATCTCTAGAAAATCATATATGAAGACTTTTGGAGAATATAACGGATATACAGCTGTTTTAGATAAGTTTATACCACTTCTAAAAGAACGCGGTATTTGTCAAGATGATATTGATCATCTATTGATAAAGAATCCAAGTAGGATTTTTGATATTCAATAAAATAAACGGCTCAGAGATATTCTGAGCCTAATTTTAACTGGAGGTATTACATGAACACATATCCTTTAAAATCCATCAGTTTAGAAGAAGCTAAACAAAAACAGTTTCAACTAATTGATGCGATCACAAAAGAATTTCAAGGGAAGGAATTTCTTTCTGCCGGAGATTTTGGTGTAGTACCTGGTTTAAATAAACCAGTATATGCTGAAAAGGTTGAAAGAGTCATTGCGAATTTCTTTCATGCTGAGAAGGCGCTGTTATTAATTGGTTCTGGTACAGGTGCTATTCGTAGTGGGCTTCAAGTCATGGCTTCTGCAAATGAAGAAATCTTAGTACATACTTCTCCAATATATCCAACTACTGAAGTTAGTTTTTCATCTATGGGATTAATTCCAGTCAGGGCTAACTTTAACGATTTGGAAGATATCAAGCATGTTCTAGAGGAACATCAGAATATCCGTACTGCTCTTGTTCAATACACACGTCAAGCGATTGATGATTCTTATGATATGGAAGAAGTGCTTCAGACAATCAAATCCATAAGAGATATTCAAATCATCACAGATGATAATTATGCAGTAATGAAGGTACATAAAATTGGTGTTGAATTAGGTGCTGACTTATCTGCTTTCTCTTGTTTTAAACTATTAGGACCAGAGGGAGTTGGAGTTGTGGTTGGTAAAGCATCTATAGTAGATGCAATTGAAAAGATGAATTACTCTGGTGGTTCGAAAGTTCAGGGTTGGCAAGCAATGGAAGTGTTACGAGGTTTTACCTATGCACCTGTAGCACTAGCGATTCAAGCGGAAGTAAATGAGGAGCTTGTAAGACGTTTAAACAATCATGAAGTTGAAGGTGTAAAAGAAGCATTCTTAGCAAATGCACAATCAAAAGTATTATTAGTTGAATTTGAAGGTGATATCGCAAAAGCAGTATTAGATGAAGCAGAGAAGCTAGGTGGATTACCAAATCCGGTTGGTGCTGAATCCAAATATGAAGCAGTTCCTATGTTTTATCGTGTATCCGGAACATTTAGAAAAGCAGATCCAACACTAGAAGAAAGAATGATTCGTATCAATCCAAATCGAAGTGGAGCAGATACGATTATACGTATTCTAAAAGAGAGTATTAGAAAGGCGAAAGATGTTTCTAGATAAGTTATGTAAGACAAATCCAAATCTTATTCAAACAGCTGTGCATATGCATCAACAGGAACAGATTATGCCTGATACATATGTTGTGGATGTTGATCAATTTTTAGAGAATGCAAAAGCGATTTTACAAAAAGCAAATGAACAAAATATCGAACTTTATTACATGCTAAAACAAATTGGACGTAATCCATATTTAGCAAAGGAATTAGAAAAAATTGGTTATAAAGGAGCAGTTGTAGTTGATTTTAAAGAAGCAGAAGTGATGATGAAAAATCAACTACACATTGCACATGCAGGACATTTGGTACAGATTCCATCAATGATGGTAAACCGGCTGGTAGCGTATGGTTGTGACTATGTCACTGTGTATTCGTATGAAAAATTAGTTGAAGTGAATGAAGCGGCTAAAAAGATGGGTATGATTCAAAAGGTCTGTGTACGTGTCATTGGTGAAAATGATCGAATTTATAGTGGACAGACAGCAGGCTTTTATTTAAACCAATTAAAAGAACTTGTACAAAAGTCAAAAGACTTAACACATATTGAACTTGCAGGTGTCGATAATTTTCCGTGCTTTTTATATGATGAAGCAACAAAAGAGATTAAAGCACAAGAAAATCTACATACAGTCCTAAAGGCAAAGAAGATTTTAGAAGCACTAGGTTGTCATATTCAAAATGTCAACGCACCTTCAGCCACATGCGTGCATACATTAGAACTGATGAAACAATATCCTGATATTACATCTGCTGAACCAGGTCATGGTCTTTCGGGTACGACTCCGTATCATATTAATCATGATACAGTGGAAATTCCAAGTATTTTATATCTTTCGGAAGTAAGTCACGTATTAGATAATCATGCATACATCTATGGTGGTGGATATTATAGACGTGGTCATATTCAAAATGCATTGGTTGGTACTTCTTATGAAGAACTAGAAAAGGATAGTGTTATTCTTCCGGATATGGATTCCATTGATTATCATTTTGGATTGGAGAATCCACATAATATCGGTGATAGTGCTATATTATGTTTTCGTTATCAGATATTTGTAACACGTAGTGATGTGTGTCTAATTAAGGGAATTCAATCAGGAACTCCTGAGATTGTAGGTGTATATGATAGTTTAGGAGGCAAGAAATGAAAAAGAGATTCATTATTATTGTCTTAGATGGTTTTGGGATTGGAGCGATGCATGATGCTGCGCAAGCTAGAGCAGGTGATGAAAAGGCGAATACACTAGCTTCTATACTTGATGAATTTCCAGACTTAAAACTACCTACACTAGAAAAGTTAGGATTGATGAATGCATTTGGGAGAGAAAGTAATTGCATGAAGTTTCAACCTAAAGCAAACTTTGGTAGAAGTGAGTTAATGCATCAAGGTGCAGATACATTCATGGGACACCAAGAAATCATGGGAACCAAACCAAAGAAACCACAGTTTGTTCCTTTCCAAGAGAAAGTAGATGAAGTTGCGAAGCATCTTAAAGATGCAGGACACAAGGTTGAAATTATGAACCGAAATGGTCTTCGTTACGTCGTTGTAGATGATTATGCTACAGTTGCGGATAACTTAGAAGCAGATCTAGGTATGTGCTATAACGTAACAGCACCACTCGATTACATGCCATTTGAAAAAGAGTACGCAATTGCAAAGCTAGTTCGTGAAGTTTCTACGGTAGGTCGTGTAATTGTGTTCGGTGGAACTGGTAATACAATGCAGGATTTATATAATGCTGAAGAGATTCGCGAAGGAAAGTACATTGGGATCGCTTCAGCTAAATCAAAGTCGTACGACCAAGGTTATCAATGTCTTCATCTAGGTTATGGTGTGGATAAAGAAGTACAAGCACCTACAATACTAACCAAGAGTGACATCCCATGTACGCTTATTGGAAAGGTTGCAGATATTGTCGCTAATGATTTAGGGAAGTCCATTTCATGTGTTCCTACACCAGAAGTTATGGAAATCACTTTGAATGCTATTCTTGAAATGGAACAAGGATTTATCTGTACAAATGTACAAGAGACAGATTTGGCAGGACATGCGCAAAACGCAGCTCGATATGTTGAAGTATTGAAACAAGCAGATGAAGGACTAGCAAAGATTCTTCCCCATCTAACTGAAAATGATATTTTGATTATCCAAGCAGACCATGGCAATGATCCGAATATTGGACATTCTAAACATACAAGAGAATGCGTTCCACTTCTAATCTATCGCAAAGGATTAGAAGGAGTACAAGTAGGTACGCGTAAAACAATGTCTGACATGGGTGCTAGCTGTTGTGATTACTTTAATGTAGAAGCACCACAAAACGGTGAGTCCTTCATTGAACTCATTGGTGGAAAGAACTAGGATTTTATCCGATTAAATTAAATACCTTACTATTTAATAGTCTTTATATTAGAATAGTAGGGTATTTTATTATTTATGAGGTAGAACTATGTCATTATTTACGCAGATGATACAATTACAGATGCAAATCGTATTGATGCTAGGTATCGGCTTTTTCTTGCGTAAAAAGGAAATTGTAACAGCGGAAATTCGAAAAGGATTATCTGCGCTATTAATCAATGTAGTTTTGCCATGTACAGTGATTCTGTCTTTTATGAATGATTCAATTGTAAATTCAGACTTATTAATGACTTGTTTATTGGCTGTTGTAATATCTGCAATTATTCAGACAGTATCTATCATTGCTAGTAAATTCCTTTTTAACAGATATGAAAAGATGGATGCCAATGTATTAACCTATGGCATGATTGTTTCTAATTCAGCATTTATTGGTATTCCAATTATTCAAAGTATCTATGGTAGTGAAGCAGTCATGTTTGCCTCTGTATTCCAAATTCCAATTATTGTAACGATGTGGACAATAGGTTTAGCATTATTTAAACCAATTGATCACAAACATGCATTGCAGTCTGTGATTAGAAATCCATCTGTAGTTGCAGTATTGATTGGATTTATAATTATGCTTACTGGTATCAAGTTTCCAATATTTATTGAGAAAACAATTAGCAGTATTGCGTCGTGTACTACAGCAATCTCTATGTTTGTAGTTGGATCAATCTTATCTGATATTGAGTGGAATAACCTATTAGATAAGAAAGTCTTATTCTTCTGTTCTATACGTTTAATTGCGTATCCTTTCATTGTGTTTATTGTATTAACATTCGCGAACGCTCCTACATTGATTAAGGCTATTGCGGTTATTATGACCGGAATGCCAGCAGGATCTACAGCAGCAATTCTTGCGGAGCAGTATGGATGTGATGCCAAGTTTGCAGCAAAGCTAATTCTAGTATCAACAGCATTATCAGTGATTACAATTCCAATTTTATGTTTGGGTTTATAGTTAAATAATTAAAAGCATTTTCATTTAATGATGCTTTTAACATAGGTTAAAACTATTTGAGAATATATTGGAATTATTAACTTAAAGTTTTAATATATATGATTAAAAATTTTTGCTGCCTAAAAAACACATATTAGATTATTGTGTTATGGAGTTATATTTTGATAAATTAAGCACAACATATAAATAGTATCAAGTATCTTTAGTTTTTATTCATATAATATTTAAGTAATATTGATTATATTTGTAAGTCATCCATTTCTGGGTGATTTTTGTGCAAAGCATACTTGACATATAATGCAAAGTTAACTATACTATAAATGCAAAGCAAACTTTGCGTATATATCGATATATTAGTTAGGAGTATTAAAGTGAAAAATAGAATAAAGGAACTGAGAAAGGAACATAAGCTATCACAAGGAGAACTTGCGGATTTAGTTGGTACGACTAGACAGACGATAACTTCAATTGAAGTGGGGAAGTACACAGCGTCACTACCATTAGCTTACAAGATTGCAAAACAGTTTTCATTAAGCATTGAAGAAGTATTTGATTTTTCGGAATTAGAGGAAGAGGCATAAACATGGATAAAAAATTATTAAAGGCAAAGCATGAATTACAAAAATATACTACAATTTGGGCATTTATCGGAATATATTCAGGATTAATTCTTACTGCAAATGGATTAGGATATCTTACAAAATCTTATGCAGATAGTAACTTTGCAGATTTTATGAATGGATTTTATACAGGGTTATTTATAGTAATTGGAATGGTTGCTTTATATAATGTAGGGAAGAATTATAAGGCGATGAAGAATGAAAGAGATCTTCTACGTTTGTATAATGAAATGCATGATGAAAGGAATCGTCAAATTGAACTTTTATCAAAGGGCCAAACATTTATGATTGCGGAGGACTTATTGCTAGTGATTGCTTTAATATCCAGTTTCTTTAATTCATATCTTTTTGCGGGCATTATCATAGCGGTAATTGTATTTGCTGTCACTGGTGTAATCTGTAAAGTATACTACAAGAGAACTTATACAGGAGAAGAGTAAGCGAGTTATGACGATAAAGATATTATTTGTTTGTCATGGAAATATCTGTCGTTCGCCAATGGCGGAATATATCTTTCGTAAGATAGTGAATGATGCCAGTGTTGGTGATATGTATGAGATTGCGTCTGCTGCGACAAGTTCAGAAGAGATATGGAATGGTAGGGGAAATCCTGTTTATCCTGCTGCCAAACAAAAACTATGTGAGCATGGTATGAATTGCGATGAGAAACGTGCAAGACGAATTGCCGCAAAAGATTATGCGTATTATGATTTACTTATCGGAATGGATGAGATGAATATCCATAATCTGCAACGGATGTATCATAATGATCCAGAAAGAAAGATACATCTACTACTAGAATATACAGGTATTCGTAAAAGCATCTCTGATCCTTGGTATAGTGGTGATTTCGATACAGCATATCGTGAAATTGAAGAAGGCTGTATCGCATTATTTGAGCATCTTACAAATGAATCAAAATGAAAATGGACATCTACTGTTGTGGATGTCTTTTTGTAACTGCTTTCTTTTTTAAAATAGAGAAAATAGGACTAAGTTGGTGAGTTTTATCTTTGTTTCACCTGTAATTTTTAGGTGAAAAGGACTATAATTATAGGCGCTAATGTTTATGGGAGGTGACTATGAAAATAGAAGTAATTCAAGATCTTATTAAGATGGATGAAGAAACTCGTAATAAGATTAATAATGCCCATGAATTGAAGTACAAATTGAAGCAGGCAATTGAGCAGGAAAAAAAGAAACTGACGGATGATGCTTGGGCCAATGTAGAGGCACAGGTTAAATCAATGCGTGAAGAAATTCGTACAACTCATGAGAAGAAACAGGCAGAAGCAAAAGCGATGTATGAGAAAGAATCAAAGCGTATTACTGATATGTTTAATGCAAATAAGGAACGCTGGATTCAGATGATTGTGGATTATACAGTTGGAAGAAGAGAACAGGAGTAGCGAATGAGCAAATCAAGTAATGCGATTACCGCTAAGGCGAGAGCGATGCTTGCAGAACATTTGAAACCTGTTGATTACGCAACGATGTTGCAAAGAAAGACGGTTGGTGATATTGCAGTATTTTTGCAAGGACAACCTCTTTATAAAGAGTCCTTGGAAGGAATTAATCCAAAGGCAATACATCGTGGACAGTTAGAGGTTTTACTTCGTACAGGTGTATTCAATCGGTTTGCAAAGCTGATTCGCTATGCGGATGATAACGCAAAACATTTTGGTCATATTGCGGTCATGGAAACTGAAATTGAATTAATTTTGATGAAGTTACATTCATTGTCTGACCAAGATAATGAAATGTTGCGACAAAATATGATTTCTAAATTACCGTTATATATCGGAAGCTATACTTCATTTCCATTAGAGAAATTGGCTGATAGTTCTTCTTTCCAAGATGTATTGACGTTATTGAAAGATACTTCTTATTATGAAGTATTAAAGAAGTATGAGCAAAAATCCTTAGAGGATATGGATTTTATCAATTTGGAACATTCCTTACGAACTAGATACTATGCAACGTGCTTGGAAACGATTGAGAAATACTCTAATACTACTTCAAAGGAAAAGATGAAAGAAATTATCTTATCTCGTATTGAGTTGGAGAATATTGCGATTATTTATCGTTTGAAGAAATACTTTACTGTTTCCAAGGAATTCATTAAGCAGATGTTGGCTGACTATTGTTGCTTCTTCCGAATGAAGGATTTATACGACATGGTTGACAATGATACTGCAGATCAAGTGATTACACGTTTAGAGAAATCGAGATACAAAGCATATCTATCGAATCAAAAATTTCTTTATATTGAACATTATGCACAACGCATTACGTTCAATATGAGTGCACATTTCATTCGTACGGATACTGACCCGAATCTATCGCTATTAGCATATGTACTATTAGCAGATATTGAGATTCAAAATGTTATAGATATTATCGAAAGTGTTAGATATCAAATTCCACAAGAGCGTGTGAAAGCTCTGCTGATTTATTAAGAAAGGATTGCACATGGCTATAGAAAAAATGAAGTTCGTCAGTGCATGCACAGACCCAGAACATCGGGATGAGATGTTACTGGCAGGGATGAACACAGGTCTGTTACAGCCAGTGATAGCAACCAAAATTATCAATGATGATAACAATGGAAGCGTCATTAGTACAGAAAATCCATATCAGGATTACATACAGACATTTAAGAGTATTGCGCATGCAGTTGGATGTGATTTGAATGTAAAAGAAAAGATTACATCTAGTTATACCAATGCTGAAATTGAAGCATATATTAAAGAATTAAATGAAGAGTTTGGTTTGGATTCCGTTGCACAAAGTGAAACATTATCACCTGATGATGAGAAGGCTTTGAAGGAATTAAGTGTATTAAACTTTGAAAAGATGCATGCATGTAACTATTTAAACTTTGGTTTTGGTAGATTACCAATGGATAGTTTTAAGAAGTTATCTTTGTATCGTGAAGAGATGTTTATATTACATCGTTTACATTCCACAGCACAATATGTGTGGCTCGTGTATGTAACGAGTGATACTTACGCTGCTAAGACTTTTAAGATTTTCCAGAGTTTATTTTTTGAACCAATTACAATTCCAAAGTTTGATATTCAGGAAAGAGTAGAACAATGCCGTATCAAGATGGTTGATATGTATTCCTATTGTGTACGTCAAGGTTCTATCTGCAATATGTATCCATATGTTGCGGTGTTAGACCAAAAACAAATCCTCAGTGGATTTGTAAAGGCTTCTGATGTTGAGACATACAAAGCAGCCTTTAATGGATTACCAGTTGACTTTAGAATCAAAGATCCAAGTGAAGTAAAAGATATCCAGTTTCCAACTCTATTAAAGAATAGTTGGTTCTTTAGACCGTTTGAATTATTTATTGAGATGTATGGTTTGCCAGCATATGATGATTTCGATCCAACAGTCTTTATTGGAATTACCTACTGTATCTTGTTTGGCATCATGTTCGGTGATTTTGGACAAGGGCTTGTACTTATGATTCTAGGCTTCTTATTTGAAAAGAAGGGTAAGTTATTTGGTATCGTTGGAAGAGTTGGCATTACATCATCAATCTTTGGCTTCTTGTTTGGCTCTGTATTTGGAAATGAGTCACTATTAGATCCAATTCACCAATCCTTATTTGGCGTAAGAGAGAAATTATTTGAAGTTATGGCTTCATCAAGTACAATGGTACTTCTGATTGGTGCGATTGCGATTGGTGCAGTACTTATCTTAGTAACGATGATTATGAATATGTGGAATCGTGCTCGTAAGAAAGAGTGGGCTGAATTCTTGTTCTCACAGAATGGTGTTGCAGGATTTGTATTCTATGGATTTATCATCGTAGCTGCTGTGTTACTGGTTGTAGCTAAGGTGAATGTACTAAGACCAATGTTTATCATTCCATTTATCGTTGTTCCAATTATTTTATTTATGATGAAGGAAGCTTTTGAAAGAAAGTTTGAAGGACACCCATTAAAACCAGAAGGCGGTTGGGGTAACTACTTCGTTATGAATTTCTTTGAAGCATTCGAAATCTTATTGAGTTTTGTAACAAACTCCATGTCATATCTGCGTGTTGGTGGTTTCGTATTAAGCCATGCAGGCATGATGCTTGTTGTAATGACGCTTGTAAAGATGACAGGTAATGCAGGTATTGCAGTAGCAATATTTGGTAATATCTTCGTTATGGCGTTAGAAGGTTTGATTGTAGGTATTCAGACGTTACGTTTGGAATACTATGAGATGTTTAGCCGTTACTATAACGGTGGTGGAATTAAATATCAGGCATATACTGCCGAAGATGCTGAATAAAAACTTAGGAGGAGAAATCATGTTATTATCTACAAAAGAAATTTTATTACCATTAGTTGCTGTTATTTTGGTTGTCGGTCCATTATGGATTCTATTACGTAAAGGTGTTAATACTACAAATGCCAAGACAAGAATCCTTGCACAGATTGCTATCTTTGCTGGTGTGTTCTTAGTTACATTATTATTCCAAGCTCGCTCATTTACTGCTTTAGCTGAAGAGGCTACTACAACTGCTGCTACAGGTGATTTGGCAAAGGGTCTAGGATTTATCGCTGCTGCAATTTCTGTCGCTGCTTCCTGTTTAGGTGCTGGTTGGGCCGTTGCTTCTGCTGCTCCAGCTGCTATCGGTGCTGTTTCTGAAAATGGAGACAACTTCGGTCGTGCTATTATCTTCGTTGCCCTTGGTGAAGGTGTAGCGATTTACGGTTTGCTAATTTCTATCTTGATTATCAATGCACTCTAAGGAAGCTGCATGAAAGCATATTGTATTAGTGATAATACTGACACGTTAATGGGGATGCGTCTTGCTGGATTTGAAGGCATCGTATTACATGAACGCCAAGAAATATTAGATAAAATTAATCAGTTGATTGCTGATCCAGAGATTGCGATTGTCTTAATGACAACCAAAGCGATGGAACAGGTTGCTGATGTTGTCGCAAGAAAGAAATTAGTATTACAACGTCCATTAATTACTGAGATTTCTGATCGTCATGGTTCCGCTAAAATTGGTGAAACTATCGACCGTTATATCAGTGAGGCAATCGGCGTAAAACTATAGAGGTGAGCAATGGAAGAATTTGAAGAGAAAATAATCAAATCCATTAAATCCGATATGCTGAACCAATCTACTTTAGTAGAAGAAACTGTTATGAAGGAAATTCAAAAGATGCATGATGAGCAGTTGAATTACTTTATGGTAGGACTAAAGAAGGAAACAGAAGCCTATCTTGAAAAAGAGACAAACGATTTACGTTTAAGTGCTTCTTCACAGCTATCTCAAGAGACTTTAAAGATCAAGCACGATTTATTAAAGCTTCGTATGGATTTTATTAATCAATTGCTAGAAGGTGCTAGTAAGAAAATTGAGAACTTTGTTAAGTCTAGTCAATATAAAGAATATCTTGTAGAGAATATTAATCTGATCAAGGTTACACCTACAGGTATCTTTACAGTTAGAAAACAAGATGAAGAATTGTTCAATGAATTATTAAAAGAGAAGAATATTACAGCGAATGTTCAAACTGGTTATTTCCGCTTTGGTGGATTTACATATTCAGATTTAGAAAATCGTTTGGAATATCGTTGTGATTTAAGTGAAAAGCTTGAAGAATCACGTCTCTTATTCCGCGAACATTCTGGATTCATCATTACGGAAGGAAGTGACGATCATGAGTGATGTAATTTATTCAATTAATGGTTCAGTTATTTCCGTCATTAACACAAAAACTTTCTCCATGCGTGAGATGGTGTATGTTGGTGAGAAGGAACTTCTAGGTGAAGTGATTCGTGTTGATGAAGATAAGACAATGATTCAGGTATATGAATCTACAACGGGGTTAAGACCAAATGAACCAGTTAAGGGAACAGGTCATTTACTAAATGCTACATTAGGTCCTGGTATCTTGCGTAATATCTATGATGGTATTCAAAGACCACTAGATGAGATTGCCAAGGAACAGGGTGCCTTCATTGCGGAAGGTAAATCTGTACCTGCACTTGATCTTGAAAAGAAATGGAATGTGACGATGTTAGTAAAGGAAGGCGATACTGTTAAAGAAGGACAAATCTTCGCTACAACCCCTGAAACATCATTAATTGAACATCGCTCTTTGATTCCGGTTGGTTTAAACGGTACGGTTGTAAAAGCACTACCAAGTGGAGAATATACTGTTAATGATGTATTACTCGTTGTAAAGAGTGATTTTGATGAGGCAGAGGTTGAAGTAAAACTGATGCAGCAATGGGCAATTCGTAATCCACGTCCAATTATTAAGCGTGAACCAATCTCAATTCCTTTGATTACAGGACAGCGTGTTATCGATACAATGTTTCCAATTGCCAAGGGCGGATCTTCCGCAATTCCTGGAGGCTTTGGTGCAGGTAAGACAATGCTACAGCACCAGATTGCCAAGTGGTGTGATGCGGATATCATCATCTATGTAGGTTGTGGTGAACGTGGTAACGAAATGACACAGGTTCTAGAAGAATTTGCGGAATTAATTGACCCTAAGTCTGGCAAGCCATTGTTAGACCGTACGGTGTTAATTGCCAATACTTCAAACATGCCGGTAGCTGCACGTGAAGCATCTATCTATACAGGTGTTACGATGGCTGAATACTATCGTGATATGGGATATCATGTAGCACTCATGGCTGACTCAACATCTCGTTGGGCGGAAGCCTTACGTGAAATCTCTGGCCGTTTGGAAGAAATGCCTGCAGAAGAAGGCTTCCCAGCGTACTTACCATCACGTATTGCACAGTTCTATGAACGTGCAGGTATGGTAGATGCCTTATCTGGTAAGAAGGGTTCTGTTACTTTAATTGGTGCAGTATCACCACAGGGTGGTGACTTCTCAGAGCCAGTTACACAGAATACAAAACGTTTCGTACGTAGTTTCTGGGCCTTAGATAAATCACTTGCATATATGCGTCACTATCCAGCCGTAAACTGGACAGATAGTTACTCTGAATATATCGATGATTTAACACGTTGGTATGATAAGTCTGTAGCACATGACTTTATTGACTTACGTCAAGAAATGCAGTCTATCCTACATGAAGAAGCGCAGCTGATGGAAATCGTTAAGTTAATTGGTTCTGACGTATTACCTGAAGACCAGAAGTTAACACTAGAGATTGGACGTGTCGTACGTGTTGGATACCTCCAGCAAAATTCCTTCCATCCAGAAGATACTTACGTTTCTCTTGAGAAACAGTATAAGATGCTAAAGGTAATTCATTACTTAAGACAAGCATGTACACCATATGTTCAAAAACATATCCCTGTATCCCTAATGACACAGACTGGTGTATTTGATGAAGTTATCAAGATGAAATATGATGTACCAAATAATAATCTAGCGTTACTAGATACATACAATGAGAAAATTGATGCCGCATTAGCATCAATTCAATAAGAGAGGAGGATTTCAATGAGTTTACAGTTATTAGGTTTAGATGAAATCCAAGGCTCTCTTGTTGCATTGGATCATGTAAAAAATGTTTCAAACGAAGAAATGGTTTCAATTCTTCTAAACAATGGCTCGAGACGTAAAGGCAGAGTTGTTGAAATTGAAGGGGAACGTGCCATTATTCAGGTATTTGAAGGAACAGATGGATTAGGTAAAACAAATACAAAGACAAAGTTATTAGGACATCCAATGGTATTAGGGGTATCCAAAGAAATTCTTGGTCGTACATTTAATGGTGTAGGTGATCCAATTGATAACCTTGGACCTGTATACATCAACAAATATGAGGATGTAAATGGTAAGCCTTTAAACCCAGTTTCTCGTGAATATCCACGTAACTACATCAATACAGGTATCTCTGCGATTGATGGATTAAATACTTTAATTCGTGGACAAAAATTACCTATTTTCTCTGGTTCAGGTTTACCACATGATAAGCTTGCTAGCCAGATTGTTAGACAAGCATCACTAACAGGACAGGATGCGGAAAACTTCTGTATTGTGTTTGGTGCGATGGGTGTTAAGAATGACGTAGCGGATACATTCAGACGTTCTTTTGAAGAAACGGGTGTAATGGATAAGGTATGTATGTTTATTAACTTATCTGATGACCCAATCCTTGAAAGAATTATGACTCCACGTTGTGCATTAACAGCTGCTGAATATCTTGCATATGAATGTGATATGAACGTTCTTGTTATTTTGACAGATATGACAGCGTATTGTGAAGCTGTACGTGAGTTCTCATCCTCTAAGGGTGAAATTCCTTCACGTAAAGGTTTCCCTGGATACATGTATTCTGACTTAGCTTCTTTATACGAAAGAGCAGGTATCGTTAAAGGTGGAAAGGGTTCTGTTACACAGATTCCTATCTTAACAATGCCTAACGATGATATCACTCATCCAGTGCCTGACTTAACTGGATATATTACAGAAGGTCAGATTGTATTAGATCGTGACTTATATCTCAATAACATCAATCCACCAATCGGAATTCTATCTTCATTATCCCGTTTGATGAAGGATGGTATTGGTGAGGGTTATACAAGAGCAGACCATCAGGATGTTGCGAACCAGTTATTTGCATGTTATGCAAAAGTACAGGACGCAAGATCTCTAGCGAGTGTTATCGGTGAAGATGAACTATCTCCATTAGATAAACAATATATTGCGTTTGGTAAGAGATTTGAATCTATATTTTTAGGACAGGGATATCGTGTCAATCGTTCCATGAAGGAAACGCTTGGACTTGGTTGGGCATTATTATCCTTACTTCCTAAGGAAGCGTTAGATCGTCTTGATCCTAAGATCATTGAAGCTAACTACGACTCTGAACATGCTGAGCATACGATTCAGTTAATTATTAAAGGAGAAGAGTAGTTATGGCAGCGCAGGCAGTTGCGACAAAGGGTAATCTTATCAAAGCCCGCAAATCCCTGGCTCTTGCTCAAAACGGCTTTGAACTAATGGATCGTAAGCGTAATATTTTGATTCGTGAAATGATGTCCCAGGTAGAGAAGGTAAAAGTTCTACGTGAACAGATTACCAGTGCGTATCAAACAGGATACTATTTACTACAACAGGCAAATATGTCTAGTGGTATGATTACTGCAATCACAGAACAGATAAAAGTAGATGATTCAATTAAACTCACATATCGTAGTGTTATGGGTGTTGAAGTTCCTAATATTATCTACCACCAACCTGAGAGTGTGGAAGTGCCATACGGTTTAGAGGGCACATCGTCACGTATCGATGAAGCGTACATCCAATTTCAGAAAGTAAAACAGATTACATTGGTTTTAGCAGAGGTAGATAATTCTATCTATCGTCTAGCAAATGCAATCTCCAAAACACAAAAACGTGCAAATGCTTTAAAGAATGTTGTGATACCTCGTTATCAATCATCTATTAAAGAAATGACTGAATCTTTGGAAGAAAAAGAACGTGAAGAGTTCTCACGTATGAAAGTCATTAAAGCACAGAAAGAGAATTAGGGAAGGTCATAGTACCTTCCTTTTTAAAATTAAAAGGGCCAAAGCCCTATGTAGTTTATCTTTGTACTCTTCCATTTGTATTTCCATTCATTAACGAAAATACTTCATCTTCCGAAACAAGATTATAATCTCCTGTAATTGTATGTTTTAAAGCTGAAGCAGCTGCTGCAAACTCCAGTGCTTCATGATTATTAGATAGATTAAGCAATCCATGGATTAATCCCGCTGCAAATGAATCGCCACCACCAACTCTATCGGTAATTGGATTTAGATCGTAGTGTTTAGATTCATAAAATTCATCTCCATCATATAATAGTGCTTTCCAACCATTATGTGTTGCAGAATAGCTTTCACGTAGTGTAGATACTACTAAATCAAAATTAAATTCTTCACGCATTTGTTTGAATATATTGTAATATCCCGAAGCATCGGTTGAAGCAGATTCAACATCGCTATCGGGTTTAAATCCCAGACATAATGCCGCATCTTCTTCGTTTCCAATGCACACATCAACATATTTCATTAACGGGCGCATGATTGATTGTGCCTTTTCAGATGTCCATAACTTCTTTCTGAAATTTAAATCTACAGAAACTTTTACATTATTTCTTTTTGCTGCTTTACATGCTTCTAATACAATTTCAGCAGCACTATCTGAAATCGCTGGAGTTATACCCGTCCAATGAAACCAATCTTTATCTTGCATAATTTTGTCAAAATCAAAATCTTCAACGCAAGCTTCGGAGATTGCGCTATGAGCTCTATCATATATTACCTTAGAAGGGCGTAAAGAAGAACCTGTCTCACAAAAGTAGATACCAACGCGATTACCACCACGGACAATATTTTTTGTATTTACGCCATAATGTTGCAAGGAATTTACTGCAGATTGACCAATTTCATGTTTTGGAAGTTTTGTGACAAATGACGATTCATTACCATAATTTGCAAGTGAAACGGCTACATTTGCTTCACCACCACCATAGATAACTTTAAATTCATCACTTTGTACAAAACGATTAACTGAAGTAGGCGATAGTCTCATCATTATTTCACCAAGTGTTACGATTTTTTTCATTATATTCCTCGCTTTCTTATTTGATATGCATGCATGAAAAATAGATATGTCCAATTATCATAAATATAATTATATGTAAATATTATGTCAATATTATAAGTAATATTACTTAGTAATAGTAACATGTTACGCAATTTAGAGGTTTTATTGATACATGTTACTATACTATCTACCTTTTTATCTTTTTGATTGTATGCTATTTTTATATAAAAGTTAGAGGTGTGTGAAATGAGTGATAAAGAATTAATCAGCCAACGAATGCGGAAAGTTGCTCCTGAATTAGACCCATTACGTTTAGGTGCAGGATGGACGGTAGAAGATCTTAGCAAACCACAAATTATTATTGAAAGTACATATGGAGATTCACATCCAGGGTCTGCAGGTCTGGGGCGATTGGTCGAAGCAGCTCGTAAAGGGATTACTAAAGAAGGTGGACATGGAGCTCGTTATTTTACAACAGATATGTGTGATGGTGAAAGTCAAGGAACTGATGGAATTAATTATTCCCTTCCTAGTAGAGAAATCATTGCAGATATGATTGAAATTCAGGCAAATGCAACTCCGTTTGATGCAGGTGTATTTATTGCAAGCTGTGATAAAGGCTTACCAGCAAATCTTATGGCACTCGCAAGAATTAATATTCCAAGTGTAGTAGTAAGCGGTGGAACAATGAATGCCGGTCCAGAATTACTTACTCTGGAACAATTGGGCATGTATAGTGCTAAATATGAGCGTGGTGAAATAGACGAAGCAAAATTAAACTGGGCAAAACAAAACGCATGTCCAAGTTGTGGTGCATGTTCATTTATTGGAACAGCATCTACCATGCAAATCATTGCTGAAGCATTAGGGCTAAGTTTACCTGGTTCTGCTCTATTACCAGCTACTTCGAAAGATTTAGAAGAATATGCATTTGAATCTGGAAGACTTGCTGTAAAATTAGCAAGAACCGGATTAAAACCACATGATTTTATTACAAAAGAAAGTTTTGAAAATGCAATTCTAGTGCATGCTGCAATTGCAGGAAGTACAAATGCAATGCTACATATTCCTGCAATTGCACATGAATTTGGTATTGATATAGATGGAGATACATTTGACCGCTTACATCGCGGCGCCCATTATTTACTCAATGTACGACCATCTGGCGAATGGCCAGCAGAATTTTTCTATTATGCTGGAGGTGTACCAGCAATTATGGAAGAGCTTCGTTCGGTGTTGCATTTAGATGTTATGACAGTAACAGGGAAAACACTCAGAGAAAACTTAGATGATTTAAAGAAGAATGGCTTTTATGAAAAATGTCAAAATTTATTAGACATTAGAAATAAACTTTCAGGTTTAAAAATAAAAACTTGATAACTTAAGTCAAGAAGAAATTTCTAATCTTTAGTGATTTCTTCTTTTTCGTTTTGTGCATTATTAAAACAAGAGAAATTATATCTCCCATTTTGCTAGATTAGGTTTATACTGTTGCTAAGAATGATATAGAGTACCATTCTTACATAGGCTATAGATTATGACCAGTAATTTATGAGCACTAGCAGTATAGGCAGCTTTAGACGACAATGGGCATTGGGTCTGCTGTCTTTTCTTTTTGGTGAATTCATATAGTGGATCTTCTTTGCGCAATCGATAATTACATTGTGCACCAAGGTATAAAAGGCATCGCAAATGCTTATTGCCTTTCTTTGATATCTTGAAATGCAGTCCATCAATATCTCCGGATTGTTGTATCTTTGGATTCAAGCCTGCATATGCCACGATAGCCGCTCTGTTATCAAATCGGCTTACATCTCCAAGCTCTGCTATGATACGGGCTGCCAGATTCTCTCCGATTCCAACAATACTAACAACAGATGCAAAATAAGGACATGTTCGTGCTATCTCTATCATTTCCTTCAATAGTGAATCGCATTTTTTCTTCTGTTCCTGCACGTTCTCTATCAAGCTTGGCAATTTGACTACTTCTATATCATCGATATCACATCCTGAATAGCACTCCTTTGCCTTCTCGTAGATCTTATGTACGATTCTTTCTGTATATCCTTTTAAATGACCTGTACGATGCCCAACGGTCTTAACGATGGTATCCTCTCTATGGCCCAATAGTAAGGATGGATGAGGATATCTTTTTAATATCTCCATTGGGAGTGGATCATACAGATTTTGATTCCCTTTAAAGGTCTTATCAATCCTTGGATATATGATATCCAGCATGGATCTCAAACTCACTTTGCGTTTCCGAAGATGAACCAACTCACTTTCATATATACGGCTCAATTGATAGAGTCTTTTGTACTCTTGTGGTTGTGCTTGATATTGTCTTAGTTCCTTCTCACAATAGTACGCTTTTGCGATATGTGCACAGTCTAATGCGTCTGTCTTATTACTATGTAGGGAGGTCTTGCGATAGGTCGCAGATAATAATGGAGAAATGATGTAGTACCTTATCTTGTGGTCTTCAAGATATTTTTGTAGTGGTCGATGATAGACACCTGTAGCCTCAAAGATAACTGGTATATCTTCTCGTTCTGTCTTAGCTTCAAGGTCTTTGATAGTTTGCCCTAATTTCTGGAAACCATCGATCGTAGCGGAAAGCTGCTTTGGTTTTCGCATTGGATGTCCATTCTCTATGAAGGTCTGGTAGTGACAGGAACCCTTTGATACATCCACTGTAATGATTGGTCCTTCCATGATGGAATACTCCTTTCTTTCTGATATGCATAATGTCTTGGTAAACTTCCCCATCCCCACATCCGACTATTTTTCTGGCTTATATACGACATATCTAACTGTTTCCTGGATTGTCATCTTGATAAAGCAGCCTAAGAATATAGGAGGGAAGCAGAACGCTTTTTATTACGGACTCAATGATATCACTGGTCTAAAAGAAGGTACGTTCTCACTTTACCCAGACCAATTCCCATACATGCCTGTACGAGAAAGGCCAGAAACATTCTAGTGTCCCTGACCTCTATATCATATTCTTCTTCTGAAGTTTTTTCTCTATGATCAGGACTAGATTATTCCTGATTTCATAATAGAAAAAAGAAGATATAATTCGTCCGTTTGAAAAACCAATTTCCGCTAATGGTTCTGTTATTGTTTTAAAGGGAAATCTAGCACCGGAAGGAGCTGTTATTAAACATACTGCTTGTCCTAAGGAGATGTATAAGGCAATTTTACGTGCAAGACCATTTAATAGTGAAGAGGAATGTTTAAACGCTGTTTTACATCATGAAGTTCAAAAAGGTGATGCAGTTTTTATCAGATATGAAGGCCCTAAGGGATCAGGAATGCCAGAGATGTTCTATACTTCAGAGGCAATTTCTTCAGATGCTGAACTTGGAAAATCTATTGCATTAATAACGGATGGACGTTTTTCGGGTGCTTCTACGGGACCTGTAATTGGACATTGTTCACCAGAGGCAGCACAAGGTGGTCCAATTGCTCTGGTTGAAGAAAATGATTTGATTGAAATTGATGTGTTTGCTAGAAAATTAAATATTATAGGAATAAATGGCGAACTGAAGTCAGAAGATGAAATAAATACTGTATTAAATGAAAGAAGAAAGAAACTTAAACCATTTATTTCTAAGAACAAATCTGCTCTTTTAAGAATGTTCGCGAAGCACTGTGTAAGCCCAATGAAGGGTGCATATTTAGACATATAAATCAATTAGTAGATGGTATTTGTAGAAAGGGTATATAGAAATGTGTATCATTGATAAGTTTTCTGAAATTGGTATTATACCGGTTGTTGTCATTGAGAGAGTTGAAGATGCGTTACCGCTAGCAAAAGCATTAAAAAATGGAGGTCTTCCTTGTGCTGAAGTTACATTTCGAACTAAAGCAGCTTCTGGGGCAATTGAAATAATTGCTAAAGAATTACCTGATTTTTTGGTTGGCGCTGGTACAGTTATCACAAAAAAACAAGTGGATGAAGCAATCAATGCAGGAGCAAAATTTTTAGTTGCACCAGGTTGTGATAAAGAAGTTGCTTTATATGCAATTGGGAAAGGTATTCCATATATTCCTGGAACCTGTACACCTACAGATATTCAAAATGCACTAAGTATCGGTTTGACAGATCTGAAATTTTTTCCGGCAGAAGCAAGTGGAGGTTTAAAAACTATCAAAGCGCTTTGTGGGCCATTCCCACAGGTTCGCTTTATGCCAACTGGTGGAATTAACTTAAATAATGTTAAAGAATATTTAGAGTTTGATAAAATTTATGCTTCTGGTGGTAGTTGGATGGTTAAATCTAATCTTATAAATGAAAAGAGATTCGATGAAATCGAGAGATTAGCAAAGGAAGCTGCAAATCTAGTTAAAGATTTAAAAATATAATTTTTTTTAAGGGAATAGATAATTTATGATAAATGTGCAAAAAATTTCTCAGGGGAAACAACTATCTGATGCTGAAGTATCAGTGCTAGAATTTCTATTTGAAAATAAAAATCGTATTTTAAAATTAGGTGTTAGAGGGGTTGCAAAAGAAAACTTTACTTCAACATCAACAGTTATGAGACTATCTAAAAAATTAGGCTATAAAGGATTTGTCGATATGTACTATAAATTATTTGGCAATGGTCTAATGAATGATGATATTCAGATAAAAAATCCGCTAAATCATACAGAAAGATATGAAGTATCAAATAAATTACATCAGAGTGTGAAAGATTGCGCAAAGCACATTACAGAAACAGAAGGCCTTATCTATGTTTATGGTTCTGGTTTTATGGGTATCATGGCAGAATATTTATCAAAGAAATTTCTTGGCTTGGGTGTAAAACTGATTTTTTCAAATGGCGATGATTCTATTGGCGTTTTTGAGAATAATTTAGATAGTATTAAAATGCTTATATTGTTTTCACGGAGTGGTAAATCAAAAAACATTGTAAATAGATTGCAAACTGCTAATGAAAATTCAATATATACAGTTGGGTTTACTAATATGACAGATAGTTACCTATCTCAAAATGCTGATTGTGCTATCAAAATTGAAGATGACCAAAGCTATGATGACCGTAATCAAAAACCGACTATGTTTTATGCACGTATCATTGAAATGATTGAGTTATTAGTTTATGAATACCAATTGCTTAATCTATAAAAGATAATTTTATAAAAGGTAACAAGTTTTAAATGTTGGAAACAGGTGTTTATATGGCTTGTAAGCGTATACACTTGTTTTTTTATGCATTACAGTATAGACATACTTAAGTTCGAACTAGTAAAGAGGAGTGTTATAAGGAGGAGGAATATGAAAGACAGAATCATGGGGGCAATGCAAAGCTTTTCAAAAGCTATGTTTACTCCAGTATTAATCTTACCAATCGCAGGTATTTTAATTGCTATTGGTAATTTGTTTACAAATGCTCGCTTATTAGCGGTATTACCATTTTTAGATAACCCATTTACAAAGGGATTTGGAACAATTCTATCAGGTTCGTTAGTAACCATTTTACAAAACTTAGGAATTATTTTCTGTGTTGGTATTGCATTAGGATTGGCAAAGAAGAAGCGTGCTGAGGCTGGATTTACTGCTTTATTAGCATATTTTGTATTTATTAATGCAATGAACAAATTTATGGGCCTAACTGGAGTATTACTAAAGGATGCACCTTCACTGGCGGGTACAGGACAGACAATGGTTTTAGGTGTACAAGTGCTAGATATGGGTGTATTCCTAGGTATTATCCTAGGTGTTGTAACTGCATTAGTTCACAATAAGTTTATTGATACCGAATTTAATAATGCATTCCAAATTTATGGTGGTGCAAGATTTGTATTTATTGTATTAATTCCAATAGTCGTTTTATTAGCAATTATATTTACATATGTTTGGCCATTTTTCCAAGCTGGTATTGATGCATTAGGATTATTTATTAATCACGCAGGCAATTTTGGAATCTTCCTGTATGGTACACTCGAACGTTTGTTAATTCCAACAGGATTACATCACTTAGTATATACACCATTCTTATATACGAAGTTAGGTGGTATTGCTGAAGTGGGTGGTAAAGTTCTTGAAGGTTCTAGAAATATCTATTTTGCGGAAATTGCTGATACATCTGTAAAAGTATTATCAAAATCTGTGGTATGGGATGCACGCGGATTATCAAAGATGTTTGGTCTTATTGGTGCATGCTTAGCAATGTATCACACAGCCAAAAAAGAAAATAAAGGTAAGATCAAGGCTATCTTAATTGCTGCTGCATTTACTTCATTTATCGCAGGTGTAACAGAACCTATTGAATTCTCGTTCTTATTCGTTGCACCAATCTTATTTGTCGTACATGCATGCTTAAGTGGTCTAGGTATGGTTGCATTTAATGTATTAAATGTTCGAGCAATTGGTCCAAATGGTTTCATCGATTTCTTGTTATATAACTTACCTTTAGGTATTACAAAAACTCATTGGCCAATGTACATTGTTATTGGTATCGTAGAATTCTTTGTTTATTACTTTATTTTCCGTTTCTTAATCCAAAAACTTAATCTTAAGACATTAGGTCGTGAAGATGATGAGAAAGATATGAAGTTACATTCAAAGGCTGAGTATAACGAAAAAGTTAAAGGTGAGAAAGAAGTGGCAGCAAGTTCCGATAAATCGGAAAAGAAAGGAATTGATGCTGGACTAATCATTAAGTGCTTGGGTGGCAAAGATAATATCGTAAAAGTTGATAGTTGCTTTACAAGATTAAGATTAGTAGTTAAATCTTCGGAAGAAATTGATGAAGAAACTCTTAAATCAAAAACTGGTGCATTTGGTGTAGTAAAAGAAGGAACTACTGTACAAGTTATCTATGGTATGAAAATTAACGCTGTTAGAAAAGCAGTTGAAGAGAAATTAGGAATCGGAGAGTAATTATGAGTGATAAGAAATTTAATGTAGTTATTGCAGGTGGAGGAAGTACATATACTCCAGGTATCGTAAAAATGATGCTTCAGCATACGGATATTTTCCCACTAGAATCTATTACTTTATATGATAATGATGCTGAACGTCAGAGTATTTTAGGAGAGGCTCTAGAGATTGTTATTAGAGAAGACGCACCTGAGATTAAATTTTCTTATACAACAGATCCTGAAAAAGCATTTAGTAACAAAGATTTTTGCATGGCACATATTCGCGTTGGAAAATATGCAATGCGAAAACTTGATGAGCAAATTCCATTGAAGTATGGAGTAGTTGGTCAAGAAACATGTGGACCTGGTGGAATTGCATATGGTATGCGGTCTATCACTGGTATGTTAGAAATTATTGACTATATGGATAAGTATTCACCAAGTTGTTGGATGCTTAATTATTCTAATCCTGCTGCAATTGTTGCAGAAGCCTGTCGTGTATTGAGACCTAATTCCAAAGTCATTAATATTTGTGACATGCCTGTAGGGACACGTCGTAGAATGTCCTATATAGTGGGGAAGAAATATGAAGATCTTGATGTTCGTTATTTTGGTTTGAATCACTTTGGATGGTGGACAAGTGTCAAAGATATTCATACTGGTGAAGATTATTTGCCTAAATTATTAGAATATGTTTCTAAAAATGGATATTTAACACAAAAAGCAATTGATACACAGCATATGGATGCTTCATGGCAAGCAACGCATAGAAAAGCTGCTGATTTAATGAAGGTTGAGCCAAAATTCTTACCAAATACATATTTAAAATATTATTTATATCCTGATTATGTTGTGGAACATTCTGATATCAATCATACGCGTGCGGATGAAGTTATTGAGGGTCGAGAAAAGACAGTTTTTGACGCAGCTAAGGAAATTGTAAAAAAGGGTACTGCAACAGGTGGCGAATTCGAAGTGGATAACCATGCAGAATTTATCGTATCTTTAGCAAGAGCTCTTGCATTCAATACACATGAGATTATGCTGTGTATTGTTGAAAATAAAGGTTCAATTGAAAACTTTGACGATGATGCAATGGTTGAAGTTCCATGTATCGTTGGACATAATGGACCAGAGCCACTATCACAAGGGAAGATTCCGAATTTTGAAAGAGGTTTAATGTATGAGCAGGTTTCAGTAGAAAAACTTGTTGTAGAGGCTTATATTGAAAAGAGTTATCTCAAGTTATTGCAGGCTATTTCTTTATCAAAGATGGTTCCTAGCGTAGATGTTGCGCAAAAGATTTTAGATGATCTTATTATTGCAAATAAAGAATTCTGGCCTGAATTACATTAAAAAACTTGTAAAAAACTGAATAGAATTAGGGAAGGTCAATGACCTTCCTTTTCATATTAAAAATCAACTCTATGTTTCCATAGAGTTGAATGTATATGGTTATCTAGGACCGCCAAATCCACCTTGGCTTGGTTGTCCACCTGGGCCTTCGCCACCTTCCATCATGGAGTTGGTAATTGATGTGACTTGTGTTCCATTTACGATAACTGTTCCACCGTTTAATGAAGCAGTTAAATCGAAGTCGAATGCAAACTGTGCTGTGATATTGATATATCCACCATTGATAGTTAATGTACCGTTTGCATCAAGAGCATCTGTATCACCCTCAGCCATTGTGATGTCTAAGTTACCACCATTAATTTCTAACTGTACATCATAGTTTGTAGCTTTTTCGGATGCGTTGATACCATCATCTGTAGCGTAGATTTTGATTGTGCCATCGTTAATCTGTACGTAAGTACCTTCAATTCCTTCAACAGCATTAATATCAAATGTACCTCCATCAATCTCTGTGATACTTGTACCTTGGATACCATCATCTTCGGAGTTGATTGTGAAGTTACCACCAGCGATATATACATATCCTGTTGTTAGATCATCTTCATTTTCAGAATGGAAACCATCCTTTGTTGCGTTGATATTGAATGTACCATCTGCTACACGGATACTGTTAAGAGCTTTGAATCCATGCTTT
This sequence comes from Solobacterium moorei, assembly GCF_036323475.1. Taxonomy (GTDB): domain Bacteria; phylum Bacillota_I; class Bacilli_A; order Erysipelotrichales; family Erysipelotrichaceae; genus Bulleidia; species Bulleidia moorei. The sequence goes on along the minus strand of NZ_AP028934.1, from coordinate 1,442,773 downwards.
GTTGTATTGACATTGTATGTACCGCCAGTCACCTTTAAATCGCTATTAGAAGCGATGCCATTTGCGGATGAATCGATATTTAGGGTACCTAAACCATTAAGTGTAATATTTGTTTTTGCAAAGATAACTGCATCAATGTCATTTCCATCATCTTCAGTAAATTCGCCAGTAACTTTTAAGTTATTTGTGGAGTTTTGTGTAGTTGTCACATAGACGTTTTTCGCATTGACTGCATATACAGTTGGCTTATTTGTATTTGTGATAGATACGTTATCAAATACAAGATGTACTTCCGCATCTGCAGAAGCGTTAACGATTACCGTGGAATTCTTTGCTGTACCGGTTATAACATAAGTGCCGGCTGTATCGATAGTAACATCCTTACCATCTTCTAAAGTTATCTTCTTTGCGTTAGTTGTATCGACAGTCTGTGTAAGATCTGTTTGTGTAAACATATTTGATGTATCTAAAGGAGAATTCTTTGAATAGTTCAGAGTAGTATTTTTTCCCGTAGTCGTTGTTGTAGAAGTATTTGCAGTTGTAGTAGGTGTTATTGTCCCGTTATCTGCTTGCTTGTTGCAACCGGCTACTGTTAAGCCAAGAGCTAGGATTGGTACAATTGCTAATCTTTGAAATAGTTTTGTTCCGTTCATTTCTGTTATAATCTCCTTTGGTTGTTCATAATATATCGGTGGTATGTGAACATCATATGAACAAGACGTGATGGTTTTCTAAATATAGCATGCTATATAAAATCTTTGTTAAGATTGTAAATCTATCTGTTTCGTTGTGATAGAGTAGGCAAAATAGTATAATTAGTACATATTAATGAGCGTTATTTTGAAAGAAGGAGTGAGTGATGAGAATTGGATTTCTAACAAATGCATATCCGTTTGATAAGCAAAGTCAGATTTCATCCTTCTATCAATGGGTAAAAGAGAAACAGCAAGAAGTTATCGTTATTGCTTGTTTTAGTGATAGCTATGTATATGATAAAAAGAGTAATGTTTTATCATTACCATTTAAGAATTTAAATGATGTGATGGAATTGGGAGAGTTTCATTTTGATCTTCTACAAGCAACATTTGATGACCCGCTTATCAATCTCTGTAAGACACAGTTAAAACTTCCTGTATTTGAAAAAGAAATTCTTCAATGTAACTTTAATGATGTATTCAAAAAATATCAGGATGCTTTAGAATCGTATTGTATTTGTAGCGTAGACTTACAGAAGAAATACGTAAAATTAGTGATACAATTAAATCCAACTTTATCAAAAGAAATCAAGATAACGCTAGATGATTATATGCAGTATGGGTTAAGAAAAGGTATTGCAATTACCAAAGAACAGTTGCATAGCTTTGAAGAACATATTGATTCTGAACAGTTATATCAAAGATGCTTGCGCAAACTATCATTAAAAGATAGGACAATTTATGAAATGCGTAAATGGCTAAAAGAAACGGAACTTGTGGAATTTCAAGAAGTGAATGCTTTGATTGATAAGCTAATTCAAAAAGGATATCTTGATGATGAAAAGTTATGTATGGAGCAAATACAGGCACTATCTAATAGTCTGTATGGTCCAAAGCAAATTATCTCCAAGTTAAAACAGCGTGGTGTGAAGGAGGATTGTATTCTTGCATGCATGGAACAGTCTAAACTCAAGGAATATGAATTTGCACTAGCATATGCCACAAAGGCTTTAAGACAAAGTCAGAAGTCATCAGTTACAAAGACGAAGAATACGATTCGTAATAAACTGATGACAAGAGGGTATTCAAATAATACAATCGAAAAAGTTGTATCGGAATTAGATTATTCCTCAAATAAAGAAAATGAAGATGTACTATTAGAGAAGTTAGTTAAGAAAGCTATGAAACGATATGAGAGAAAATATCGTGGATATGATTTAAAGACACGTATCTATCGCTATTGTTTAACACAAGGATTTCATAGCGAAGATATTAATGCAGTGATGGATAGAATGGAGTGGAGTCATGACGAAGATTAATGAATTTGAAGTAGGTAAGAGATATGTTTTGCCACTATTAATAAAAGATGTAAAGAATGGTACAACAAATAAAGGGGCTCAATATCTATCTCTTGTTGTACAGGATAGTTCAGGTACCATTGATGGCAAGTTTTGGGATGTCAAACAAGAAGATAAAAATATTGTCCAAGTTGGTTTAGTACAAGAAGTAAGTTTTGAAGTATTAGACTATAATCATAACTTACAGATACGTATCAATCGTATTCAGCCATTAGATCAATCTACAGTGAATATGAGTGACTTTGTTATCTCGAGTGCACAAAGTGAAGAGGAACGCAGTCGTAAACTTCATGAGATTTTAGATTCTATCAAGAATGAGGTATATCGTAAGTTAGTAAAGGGAATGTTAATTCATGCGGGAAGAAAGTTCATTGAGTATCCAGCAGCTTCACAAATTCACCATAACTACTTAGGTGGTCTAAGTGAACATTCCATTAGTATGGTTGAAGTATGCCAGATGCTATGTGAGCACTATCCACAATTGGATTATGACTTATTAGTTTCAGGTGCGTTAATACATGATATTGGTAAGACAGCAGAGATGAGCGGTGCGATTGCAACAGAATATACTTTAGAAGGAAAACTAGAAGGCCATATTTCCATTGCAAACGGTTGGTTAACAGAAGTAGCTGCTAAGGAACATCTAGAAGACTGTGAAGAGACAATCATGTTACATCATATGATTCTTTCACATCATGGGAAGATGGAATTTGGCTCTCCAGTATTACCAAAACTTCAAGAAGCTGAAGTTTTATATTTGGTAGATAACTTAGATGCGCGTTTGAATATGTTAAGTCAGGCTTTCTCATCAATCAAGCCAGGCACATGGACACCAAAATTATTTGCGTTAGAGAATCGTCAATTCTATAAACCGAAAGGAAAGGAATAAACATGGATTTACGTTTAGTAGCAGTTCAAATTGTTCGTAAAGCATTAACTGCAGTAGGTCGTGGTGGTTCCTTACCAGGACGATTAGCACTAAAAATGGATTCTCGCTTCATTGAGAAATTCCATATGCCTAAGCATGTGATTCTTGTAACAGGGACAAACGGTAAGACAACTACATCAAATCTTATCGCAAAATCACTCATGCAAGCAGGTTTGAAGGTAATTAATAATAGTCGTGGTGATAACTTGAATGTAGGTATTGCTACATTATTAGCAGCTAGCTCTGATGCAGACTTCAATGTACAAGCCGACGTGGCTGTTATTGAAGTCGATGAATTAACATTATATCGTCAATTTAAATCGTTAAGACCAACGGCACTTGTAGTTAATAATTTCTTTCGTGATCAATTAGATCGTGCAGGAGAGATGGAAACAATTATCCGTAAGATTGAAGAAGTAACAGAAGACTTTGAGGGAGATCTCATTATGAATGGAGATGATCCTAATGTAGTTCGTATCGCTGAAAATGCAAAGAAAGCGAAAGTACATTACTTCTCAGTTGGTGAAAATGAGGTATCACAAAAGACCACTAATGAAGCTAGTGAAGGTAAGTTCTGTCCACATTGTGGTGCACGGCTAGTCTATGAGTATTACCAATATTCACATATTGGAAGATTTGCTTGCCCATCCTGCCAATTTGGAAAGATTACGCCATATACATATGTCTCAGAAATTGATTATCAAAATCAGACGTTCACAGTAGATGGTGTAAAGTATCATTCCTTTATGAATACAATCTATGCAATCTATAACTGTGCAGTTGTACTAACAGTGATGCGTTTATTGGGTTTAGATTTACAAGCGGCTAATACAGTATTTAAAACGTTCTCTATGAAGGAAGGACGTAATGAAGTATTTGTGCTCAGTAAACCATCTGTATTAAATCTAATAAAGAATCCAACTGGTGCAAATGAAGTAATGAAGTATATCGTTAGCCAAGAAGGTGATAAGAATATCGCTATCTTCTTAAACGATAATGACCAAGATGGTAGAGATATCAGTTGGATTTGGGATGCACATTTTGAACGTCTTAATAAAGAGAATATTCATACGATTGTATGTTCAGGAACACGTGCATATGATATGGCTTTGCGCTTGAAGTATGAAGGTTTAGAAGACCATATTCAGGTCATTGAAAACTTTGAAGAAGCGATCAAGTATATCGATAAAGCAGATAGGGATAGTTATATTCTTTCTACATATACTGCTTTACATGTTGTGCGTAGCATCTTAAAGAAGGAGGCAAGATAATCGTGGAATTAAAGATTTTATGGATGTATCATGACCTCATGGACCTTTATGGAGATAAGGGTAATATTGAAACTCTACGCTATCGCGCAAGTAAGCGTGGCATAAATGTCGTTGTTGATACTTGTACATTACAAGAAGAAAGAAATATTGAAGATTATGATATTTTCTTCTTGGGTGGTGGAGCAGATAAAGAGCAGACACTTATTTATAAAGATTTACTAGCACGTAAAGAATCCATCTTAAAGGCAAAAGAAAGTGGTACTGCATTCTTATTAATTTGTGGTGGATATCAATTGTTTGGTCAATACTACTTAGATCAGGATGGCAAAAAGATTGATGGCTTGAGTATTTATGATTACTATACAGAAAGCAGTGATCGTGATCATCGTTGTATTGGTAATATTATTGTCGAAGCAAAGATTGGCGATAAGCAGGTTACTGTTGTAGGATTCGAAAATCATGGTGGTCAAACAAAAGCTGTATCCAATCCATTTGGTAAGGTGATAGTTGGACATGGAAATACATACAAAGGTGGATATGAAGGCTATATGGATGCAAAGACAATCGCAACCTACATGCATGGACCACTATTGCCAAAAAACCCAGCAATCGCTGATGAAGTCATTCTACGTGGTTTAAATCGTAGATATGTTGTAGAGCATCTAGAAACATTACAAGATATACTGGAAAATGCGGCACATGATGCAATGTTAAAACGATTGAATGTAAAGTAATAATGGTGTGATTATGGATGAGTGTGCATTAGATTATTTAGATTCATATAAAAGACTAGATCAATTATGTAGAGATATGTTTAGAAGTAAAGATGGTGTTACAGAATACATCAATCAAATGGATAGGGTAATTTCTCGCATCAATTCGAAACAAGATTGGCGAGATTTCTATTCAAGATTAAAATATCAGCGCCGATTACGAAATAATCTTGTACATAGTACAGAATGTTCAGAGTGTACTGAGGAAGATATTGATGAAATTGAATATTTCTTTGAATTAATACTAAAACAAGAAGACCCTCTAGCATATATTCGTAGACAACAAGCATTAACTAAAAAAGCATCGATCGAAACGAATCGTTATGGTTCGTATCATCCGATAGAACAAACCGAAAAAAGTCTTTTTGAAAGAAGATATCGTACAAATGAAAAGAGTATTTTCGGATATTTCATTTATATAATTATTTTCGTTGTAATTATGGTATTAATTTTCACACATATTTTATAAATCCTCTAGATATATTGAAAAAGGGCATTAGGCGAGACTGCTGAAAAAGTCCTTCAATTAAAACCTCACAAAAAACAGTGAGGTTTTCATTTAAATACTTCAAACTAGCGGCTAGTTATGCTATAATATAGCTGTGAGGTAAGGACTATGAGATCTAAAAATGACAAAGCCAAATATGATATGGATTACCAGAAAAGCAAGATGACAAGAGTAACTGTATGGTTTAATCTTGATAAGGATAAAGATATTGTTTCATGGCTGGACAAATCCAAAACATCTAAATCTGAGATCATAAAAAAAGCACTGAGAAATGAAATGAATCGCAGCGAGAATAACTTATGATCAAGCAGGAAGGTATGATTCTCAGTCCCTATATCGATCTTTACGGCATGATCATTCCAAAAGATCACGAGCTCCGGCAGCTGAATGAGCTCGTGGATTTCAGCTTTGTAGACGATCTTCTGAAACACACATATACTTCCAGCAACGGCAGACCAGGCTACAGGCCACAGGTCATGTTCAAATATCTTATGCTTAAGCGAATGTATGAGCTTTCTGACAGAGATGTTGTAGAAAGAGCCCGTACAGACATGGCATTCAAATATTTTCTTGGTCTTGCACCCGAAGAAGATGTAATTGAATTTTCAAGTCTTACCAAGTTCAGAAAACTGCGCCTGAAAGATGAATCCGTCATAGATGCCCTGATTTCAAAGAGCGTACAGATAGCGATGGAGAACGGAATCAAACTGTCTAAAACAATTATTGTTGATTCCACGCATACAGAAGCCAGATATGGAACAAAAAGTGCACGAGAATACCTTCTTGAAGTTTGTAAAAATCTCAGAAAGAAAGTATACAGCGTAAATGAAGAATATGTGAAACAGATGCCTAAGAAACCGGACAACAACAGAATCGGGCTGTATGAAGAAGTAGTTGATTACTGCGAAAAAGTATATAAGTTGGTTGATGGTGATAACAGTTTAAAGGCATATAAGTACATACAGGAAAATATGAATCTTCTCCGTGAAACGCTGGATGATGTAAATGAAGAGCTGACCTACTCTAAGGACAGTGATGCCAAGACGGGGCACAAAACTGCAGACACAGAATTCTTTGGGTATAAGACACATATCGCAATGACTCCAGAAAGAATTATTACAGCTGCTGCTGTCACTTCTGGAGAGAAGCACGATGGAAAGGAACTTGCATCTTTAGTAGACAAGACGGAAGCTAACGGAATAGATGTTGACAATATTGTCGGAGATGGAGCATATTCTGAAAAGGAAAATATAGAGTATGCAAATGAAAATGAAATCAACCTTGTATCGAAGCTAAGCAAAACAGTATCATCCGGGAACAGAAAAAACGCCCTTGACGGAGAATTCAGCTACAATAAAGACGCAAAAATGTATGTATGCCCAGCAGGACATATGGCAATTCATAAATCTAAAACTGGTGTGAAAGATCCAAATAAGCCACAGCGTGAATCCTACTTTTTCGATGTAAAAAAATGTATTCAATGCCCGCTGAGAGAGAAATGTGGATATAAAGAAAATCAGAAAAGCAAAACATATAACATCACAGTAAAGATGAGTAAAATTCATCAGGACCATCAGGATAAGCAACAGACAGAATATTATCAGGAACTGGCTGGTGAACGTTACAAAATAGAAGCTAAAAATGCTGAGCTGAAAAAAGAACATGGATATGCACATACTATATATGCAGGAATGAACGGGATGATGCTTCAGGCAGGTGTCACCATTTTTGTGGTGAATTTAAAAAGAATATTGAAGCTGAAAAAAGATAGATAAGCAAAAATATATTGATAAAAACCAAACAAAAACAGGTATATACCTCAATTTTTTTCTGAAATTTGTGAATATACCTGTTTTCATTCTGATTTGTAAACAATTTGATTAAATCTCGTTTATGACTGATACTTTTTCAACAGTCTCGCTTAGGGGCCTTTTGATTTTGTCGAAATAAAAACCTATAGATAGCTATAGGTCAAAATGATTTATATAAATCTTTCTGTTGGTGTAAGAGTTCTTTAATTCTCTTAAATGTATCTTCTTCACCATTTTTTTGAATGTAGCGAAGAATACGTTCAAATAGATTGGCAGTAAGAGGGTGAAGATTTTGTTCATCGTTACTATTGAGGTAATAGTTTAGCGGTGATGCTTGTGTATATTGTTCTTTCTGATACACTTTACACGCTGCGATACGATCACAGATACTTTCAACAACATAGGTTTGTGGCATTTTGATAGCTTGCCATTTACCATCAATTTTATCCCACCAATATTCCCAATGGTGTTTGTTGCGACCTTTGTGATGAAGCCAACCTAATGAATAACCATTCAGTTCTTTCTCCCTTGTATAAGGGGAACGATAACCTTGATAATAACGAATACTAGGGATAAGCTCAGCAAACGAATATTTTGATAAATCATGTGTTAAACCCTGCTTATATAAACCGCACTGAAAGCAAAACTTTCTAACAAGACTTCGATGTTCACCAATTGTTTTTAGATGATGAAATGTTTTTTGGAGAAATGTTGGTTTATTATTTTTACTCATGCGACTATTTTAATCCAAGCGATGAAAACAGGCAAGAATATGCCCAAAACAAGGATGAACATGGTAAAATATATGTTAGGAGATTATAGAGAAATGAATCGTCATGACCAAAGAGAAAACGCAATGATTACGGTATATCAATACCTGATTGTTCAACGAGATATTCACGCACTTATCAATGATGTTTTTAAAGTTGATGAAAGTGAAATCGATCCATATTTTATTGATGTCATTAAGACATCAATTGCAAACGAAGATCGTTATCGAGAGTATATTGACTCAGTCTTAAAGAAGGGCTGGTCTTATGAACGTTTAGGCTTAATTGAGAAAGCAATCTTATTGAACGGATGTGCTGAATTTGATTTAAAGAAAACGGAGTCCGCTGTTATTATTGACCAATCTGTTCAGTTAGCAAAACGTTATTGTGACTCTGATACATATAAGTTAGTAAACAGCGTATTAGATGTAATATGAGTAGACGTATTGTCCCTGTCAGTACTCTTGTAAATTACTTAAAGAAAGTAATGGACGAAAATCCAGTCTTACATGGAGTCATGATTGAGGGGGAAATTTCTAATATACGTATGCCTTACAGTGGACACTGGTATTTTTCACTGAAAGATGATCATGCGACTTTAAAGTGTGTAATGTTTTCTTCAGCAAATCAGAAGTTAGGATTCAAGCCTGAAAATGGAGATAAAGTTGTATTAAAGGGTGACGTTAGTGTCTATGTTGTAGATGGTAGTATGCAGATGATTGCGACCAATATGGAGCGTAGCGGTATTGGGCAATTGTATCAACAGTTTGAATTATTAAAAAAGAAGTTAAGTGATGAAGGATTGTTTGATGTTAGATATAAAAAACCACTGCCTGCATATCCAATGGATATCGCTCTTGTGACCGGCAATAATACCGCCGCAAGAGAAGATGCTTTAATTACATTAAAGAAACGTTGGCCTATCGCAAAACTAACCGAATATCCAGCTCCTGTACAAGGTATGGATGCTGCCCCAAAAATCATTACAGCTTTACAAGCTGCGGATGATGGAAATCACCAAGTTATTATGCTAGTACGTGGTGGAGGATCTATTGAGGATTTATGGTGTTTCAATGATGAAACACTCGCTAGATATATTTTCCAGATGAAAACGCCAATTGTTACTGGCATTGGCCATGAGATTGACTTTACATTAGTTGATTTTGTGTCTGACTATCGTGCTAATACTCCAACAGGCGCAGTAGAAGCTACCGTTCCTGATATACAAGAGGTTCTAGCAACTTTACAGAATAGTAGAAGTCGTTTAATGAATGCAATGCGTAATACATTCATGCATGCGAAGAAACGATTTGTTTATAACGCAAGTCAACCAGTGCTTGCTAAGCCAGAACGTTTGTATCGTGATTATATTACTCGCTTGGATTATTTGGCTGAAAAACTTATACGTTTTCAAGAACTTCCAAAGGATAAACGCCATGAATTGAATGACAAGTTTCACCGCTTTTCTCAATTGATACGAGAGCGTTCTGCAGCATTACATGAATCAATACAAGAAGATAAACAAAGATTGTTAATGTACGCAAAGCAATCTGTTCAATCAAATAAGAATTTACTTATTCAATATCAATCGCAAATGAAACATACATTAAGTATTACCGCTGATGATAGAAGAACAAAGTTAGAAAAGAATATGTCTTTATTAAATGCATATTCACCACTATTAGTATTAAATCGTGGATATAGCGTCACTTATAAAAATAACAAAGTTGTCAATACAACAGATATATTAGAGATTGGTGATGAAATTAATATACGTTTAGCGGATGGTACAGTAGGTGCTATCGTTCAAACAAAGGAGGTCAGTCATGCCAACAAAGGATAAGTCATTTGAAGAATCAATGAACCGATTAGAAGAAATTATCAATGATCTTGAAGAAAATGAAAAGCCTTTAGATGAAACCATTACACTATTTGAAGAAGGTCTTCAATTAGTGAAAGCTTGTGATACAAAGTTAAAGAAGTTTGAATCACAAATCAATGATGTAATTCGTAAAAATGGAGAGAATGACAATGCAAATTGAGTTGCTTCTGGAAAACTACATAAAATCTCTTCCAGATAGTACAACGAAATCTGCGATGCTTTATTCATTAACCGCTGGAGGCAAACGAATTCGTCCACAGCTTCTCTACACTGTTTTAAAGGGGTACAGTGTTAATCCGGAAATCGGCGATCCATTTGCTTGTGCATTAGAAATGATTCATACATATTCTCTGATACATGATGATTTACCGGCGATGGATAATGATGATTTACGTAGAGGTTTGCCGACATGTCATAAGCAATTTAATGAAGCAACTGCAATTTTAGCTGGTGATGGACTATTAACATACGCATTTGAAATTGCGGCCGGTTCAAACGAAGCTAGTGGTACAGTGCTAAAATGTATTTCTATACTGTCTAAGATGGCTGGACCTAGCGGAATGGTATATGGGCAGCAGCTAGATTTAGAAGCAGAATATAAAGAAATTGATTGGGATATGCTTCAAAGAATTCATGAACATAAGACGGGTTGCTTACTAACAACACCTCTCTTAATAGCATGTACACTTGCTAAACATGAAGAAGATATTCCTACATGGAAGAAGATAGGATTTTCACTTGGTCTAGCTTTCCAAATTCAAGATGATATTTTAGATATCGAATTAACTGCGAAAGAATTTGGTAAATCAAATTCTGATCAAAAGAATCATAAGGGGACTAGTGTTTCGATTTTAGGAATTGAACGCGCTAAAGAAGTGATGAACGACTTATATCAAACTGCGATTGAAGAAATTCAGACATTAACTGGATTTGAATCTGCAGAATTATTGGAATACGTTTGTCAAATCCAACAACGTCGTAAGTAGGAGATATATTCTATGGAATTAAATGAAATTCGTGACCCCGCATTTCTAAAAACTTTAAATAACAGTCAACTAAAAGACCTAGCTGAACAAATTCGTAAATTTTTAATCTACTCTTTATCTAAGACAGGTGGACATCTAGCTAGTAATTTAGGAATTGTTGAATTAACAATTGCATTACATTATGTATTTGATTCACCAAAAGACAAGATTATTTTTGATGTAGGCCATCAATCATATGTACATAAAATTTTAACCGGTCGTGCTGATCGTTTTTCGACGTTGCGTCAATATAAGGGCATATCTGGTTTCCAAAAACGTAGTGAAAGTATACACGATGTCTGGGAAGCTGGGCACAGTTCTACGTCACTTTCTGCCGCATTAGGTATGGCTGTTGCTAGAGATTTAAACAAAGAGAATTATAGTATCATTCCAGTCATTGGTGATGGTGCTATTAGTAATGGCTTATCTTTGGAAGCACTAAACGAAATTGGTGTTGAAAAACGCAATATTATTATTATTTTTAATGATAACAATATGTCTATCTCAAAAAATGTCGGTGCCATGAATGCAGGTTTTTCAAAGCTACGCACATTAAAAGGTTACAATACATTTAAGTCATCTTTAAAGCGTTCATTATCAGGCAATCCAATTGGTGATGCGCTATATAAAGGTTTAAAGGTAGTCAAGGATTCTATGCGTGAAGCTGTTATTGATGGTGGTATTTTTGAAGAATTTGGCCTTGATTATATGGGACCAGTCGATGGACATAATATTCATGATTTAATTCAAGTTTTAGAAACTGCAAAGCATCATAGTGGTCCGACTTTAATTCATGTTATGACAAAAAAGGGGAAAGGTTATTCTCCGTGTGAAGAGGATAGTGAGGGGCATTGGCATGGTGTAGGTCCTTTCAATATCGAAACTGGCAAACCATTACATGAAGTGCCTTGTGGTTTTAGTGCGTGGGGGCCATTTATGAGTCATTGTGTTGCGGAGTTTGCACAGAATGATAAAGACATTGTTTCATTAACTCCCGCAATGATCAATGGTAGCGGTATGGGTGTTTTGTTTGCTAAGTATCCAGAGCGTAGTTTTGATACTGGCATTGCGGAAGAACACACAGCGACTTTCGCTGCAGGTCTAGCAATTTCTGGTATGAAGCCATATATGTGTATCTATAGTTCATTCTTACAGCGTGCATACGATGAAATTAACCATGATATTTGTCGTATGGATTTGCCGGTTGTTATTGGTGTAGATCATGCTGGACTTGTTGGAGGAGATGGTGAAACACATCAAGGAATATTTGATATTGGTATTCTATCCGGACTACCTAATATGATTATTTCCCATCCGAAAGATGCACAAGAAGCTAAGGACTTGTTATATACAGCTTTTAATCAAAATCATCCTTTTGCAGTTCGATTCCCTAAGGGTGAAGTAAAAACATCTGCTGTATGTAAAGCAAATTTAATTCCGATTGGACAGTGGGAACTATTACATGATTCACCTGAAAATAAAGTGGCTATTATCACTTATGGTGATATGGTAAATAAGTTATTAGATAAGGTAATGTCTAATAATCTTCCAGTAACAATTGTAAATGCACGTTATATCAAGCCGCTCGATCAAGAGATGATTATGTCTCTTGTAAAGCGTAAATTAAAGCTATTTGTCTATGAACAGGATTATAAGACAAATGGCTTAGGCTCATTGATATTACAATATCTAAATGAGTCAGAGATTTGTCTTCCAATCAAGATTTACGGATTGCCTGACAAGTTTATACCACAAGGAACAAGCGCACAGCTACGAAAGGAATATCACATTGATATGAATACCTTCTTAGCTGATGTACAACAATATTTGTAGGAGAACGTTATGCTGAAACACCTGTATATCAAAAACTTCATACTTATTGATGAACTAAATCTGGATTTTAAGTCTGGGTTTAGCGCATTTACTGGTGAAACTGGTGCTGGTAAATCAATTATGCTAGATGCCATTTCAATTTTATGCGCAGAGCGTGCAGGTGCTTCTTATATTTCAAAGGGAAAAGAGAAATCTATCATTGAGGGTACTTTCGATTTATCCCATAACAAACATGCATTAGAAGTATTAGCAGATGCGGGTTTAGAAACAAATGAAGATGTAACTTTCACACGCGAACTATTATCTTCAGGTAAGTCTGTCATTCGTATCGATCATCGCATTGTAACATTATCTCTGGCAAAAGATATACTACGTGATGAGATTGATATCCACGGTCAAAGAGATACTGCGTATTTGTTAAATACTACTAATCATATTCGATTACTTGATACTTTCTTGCAAGTAGAGGAAGAACTACAACAAGTAAAAGATTCCTATCAAGCATATTCAAAACTATTAAAAGAAAAAGAAAAAGCTCTCCAGAATGAATTTAATGAAAATGATTTAGAATACTTTCAATATCAAATTCAAGAAATTGAACAAGCTGATTTAAAAATTGGCGAAGATGAGGAACTTGCCGAAAAGGAAAGAAAGTATAAACAAATCAAAAATTCACTTGATAAATACAATCAAGTCTTTTCACTATATGAAGATAGCTTAGCTGATTCTTTATATGATTTGCAAAAACTATGTTCAAATTTAGGAAATGATGAAAAAACAACTGCAATTCAAACCTCTATTTCTGATGCATACTATTCTATCTCCGATAGTATTGATGAACTTCATAAGCTTGTTGGTGAATATGATATGGATGAAGAAGAAATTAATGAGATGGAAGAACGTCTCTTTACAATTCAAAAGTTAAAGAGAAAATATGGAAACTCCATTGAACAAATTCTTGCTCAACAAGAACAACTCAAGCAACAAGTGCAGATATTTACACATCGCAAAGAGTTTATTGAGCAGATGGATAAAAAGATTGAAGCTGCGCACATTACATATCAAAAGAATGCTTCTAAGTTATCTAAGATTCGTCAAACACGTGCAAAAGAATTGGATGATGCAATTCTTATCAATCTAAATGAACTCATGTTACCAAATGCATGCTTTAAAACAGTGTTTACAGGCTGCAGTCCTAGTGAGCATGGAAATGAGAATGTTGAGTTTATGATTTCCATGAATAAAGGGGAAGTGCCAAAGTCTCTTGTAAAAACTGCATCTGGTGGTGAACTAAGTCGTTTGATGCTTGGTTTAAAGGTTATCTTTACAAAACTACAAGGTATTCAAACTGTTATCTTTGATGAGATTGATACTGGTGTAAGTGGTCCAGTTGCAACAGCAATTGGTCAAAAGATGAAGGCGTTATCAAAGTCATGCCAAGTCTTTGCGGTAACACACTTAGCACAGGTAGCAGCTTGTGCTGATACACATTATTTTGTATCGAAAGAGGACCAGGATAATAAAACAATTACGCATGTTAGTGAACTTGATGAGAAAGGACGTATCAATCAACTTGCATTAATTTCGAGCGGCAGTATTACAGAGCTTTCTAAGAAAGCTGCACAAGAACTCTATCGGAGAAATCATAGCTGATGTATCACGTTTATTTTCATATTGATTTAAATGCATTTTTTGCAAATGCGGAAGTACTATTAAATCCAGAATTAAAAGGACAACCAATCGTAATTTCTGGTGCTACCAGACGTAGCGTTGTATCTACTGCAAGTTATGAGGCACGTACATATGGTATTCATAGTGCGATGCCTGTCAGTGAAGCACAGAAGCTTTGTAGAGACTTGATTATCGTAGAGGGACACTATACCTGGTATCGCAATCTTTCAGAACGTTTCATGGAGATTGTACGTTCCTACACAAATCTTGTAGAACAAGCATCGGTTGATGAATGCTATGCAGATATGACAGAGGCAATTAAAAAATTTGAAAAACCTTTAGACCTTGCATGGTCTTTACAAAAACAAATCTATAACGAACTAGGATTAACTTGCTCTATTGGTGTTGCTCCGAATATGTTTTTAGCTAAGATGGCGAGTGATATGAAGAAGCCGAATGGTATTACTGTTCTTCGTATTCGTGATATTCAAGAAAAGATGTGGCCTCTACCAATCAAGGATATGCGTGGTATCGGAAATAAAACAGTTCCATATATGCAAGAAATTGGTGTCCAAACGATTGGTGATTTAGCAAATTATAAAGATATCGCTAATCTAAGAGAATTATTAGGGAAAAATACAGATGATTATATCGAACGGGCTAATGGTATTGATCATCGTGAATTAGAAACGGAATGGGATGCAAAATCGATGGGCATTTCAGAGACGCTATTAGAAGATATTAATGAATATGAAGAATTAGCTGGATTAATTAGAACACTAGCCAGAACGCTCTCAAAGCGTCTTAAAAATGCAAGCAAAATAGGTAGTTCTATTCATATTCGAATTTGTTACTATGATTTTAGAAATATAACTCGTGCCATGAAGTTATCTGCACCAATTTGGCGTGCTGATGAGATTTATAATGCAGCTATTGCGTTGTTTGAAGATAACTGGGAAGAGGGGGAAGCGGTACGCTTACTCGGTATTACAGTGGGTGATTTTGCGGATGAAAATTATATCTTGTCACAGCTGAATTTATTTGATGAAGCTGCAGCATTTAAAGCGGAGACAAAAGATATTATTAACGATTTAAATGATATGCTTGGATTAAAAAAAGCATTTGTAAGAGCCAGTAATCTTTTAAAGGAGAATACCCATGAAGATTCATGACGCATTTATAGAATATTTCACAAATATCAAAATTAATGAAGGTAAAAGTAAGCGTACGGTATCTTCTTATACAAATGATTTAAAGCAATATATGCAGTTTTTAGATGAACAAGGTATTACTAATACAAAGAAGATAAAACCAGAATTAATTGAAGAGTTCATAGCAAATCAAAGTGAATATAAAGCATCTACATCATTAGCAAGAATGACAGCTGCCATACGTTCATTTCACCAATTTATGACAATGATGCATGATGAACCTGACCCAAGTTTAAATTTACAGGTACATAAAGGGCCTAAAACATTACCTATATACTGTACAGTGGATGAAATAAAGCGTTTAATGCAATCCTTCGATGATACAAATATCCAAGATAATTTAGATCATACATTGCTAGAAACGATTTATAGCTGCGGTTTACGTGTATCTGAAGTATGCAATCTTACAATTAATCGTGTAGATCTTGATACAGGAAAAATTCGTGTACTTGGAAAGGGGGATAAGGAGCGCATTGTTCCAATTCCTAAGGGTAGCATTCCACTTCTAAAACAATATATTTCGATTACTCGTGCTAATTTAATTCAGAAAAAGACAAATATATTCTTTCTGAATCGATTTGGTCGTAAGATTACTAGTAAGTATGTAGAACTTTTATTACAGCGTAAATGTGTTGAACTTGACTTTAAGAAGCATATTACACCTCATAAGCTAAGACATAGTTATGCAACACACATGTTACAAGGTGGTGCTGACTTACGGAGTATTCAAGAGATTCTTGGCCACAGTAATATTCAAACGACGGAAATCTATACGCACGTACAAAATAAACAATTGTTTGATGCATATAATAATTTTAATCCATTAGCTTCACAAAACTTAGAGATTTCAAAGAAGAAGGATAAGGATGAGTAAGTAGCTAACAAGATACTCATCCTTTTATAATTATTTAAATCGCATAACATACATTACATGTATAAATTTAATTAGTACTAACTTAGAAAGGCGGAAGATATGGAGAATAAAGTTGTTGTAGAGATTGAGAGAGAATTTGTAGATAAAGGTGAGAAACATTATACAAATTATTATCTTCTAGTTCCGAAGCATAACGGTGAAGTTAAGCGTTTAAGTTTATTTAAGCTTGATAGTTATGCTAAGGAATTTATTGGCGATTATTTCGATTTAAATAAGTAGTTGAAAGGGTAGAGAAATGAAAAGGATATTTGTTATTACGTTAGCGTTATTAATAGGTATTGAACTTGTTTCTCTACCTGTTTTTGCAGATAACGATGGTTATGTTATTCCGTTTGATTCTATAGATGCGTATGCTTATTTTGATTCTAAAGGTTTAACTAATCATGCTACTGGTGTTGGTGTTTCTGGTCAGACGATACAGGGGGGTACTTATTCGCTTTATTGTGATTCTAAGTCAAGTGTAACTTCAAATTTCTCTTGTCGTTTTATTCAGACAGGTACACAGGTAGCACAGTCTACAGATAAATTTGTAGCTCAATTGCCATCTATTAGTGGTAACTGGCGATACACAGGTACATATGATCCTAAAGCTTTTTTGTCTTTTAATGATTATGATAACTATGTTTATCTTGAATTTTTATCTAGTAGACAAGTTTGGTCTAACGTCTATATAGGGCGTGAAACTAAAGGTGTTATGAGTAATGTTGAATTACTTTTTTCACAGTATGTTATGTCTGCTTCTAGTACTCCTATGTTTCACTACGCATACAGGTTTAAACCAGGTGAACGTATTTTCTCAATTGATTTCCCAGATTTTGCAGATATAAAAGATTTGATTGTTGTTCCTGTACTTTTAAAACAGGAAAAGCAGTTAACAGATCTGGAGCGTTCTCGTTTTGGACTTCCTACATCTTCAGTTAGTGCGATTAATGATTTTAAGGCTACAACTGTTAAGAAGTTTGATGAGTTAATAGCTCTAATGGGTGGTTATGCTAATGATCCAAAGTTAAAAGAATCGTTAGGGTTAGTTGATAACACTCGTTCTCAATTTGATAATACGTCTAATCAGCTTCATGATACTGAGCAACAGTTTAGTAACGATTTGAATAACAATCTTGGGAAGATTGATACTAAACCTAAGTTATTCACAAATTCAAAGTTTATAAATTCGATGAAGTTTGTATCTGATACGTATACGAAGTTAGTTGTTAATACACCATTCGAGCATGTTTTGATGTTCTGTCTTACGTTAGGTATTGCATTGGTTTTAATCGGTAAACTTAGAAATAGGTGATATATGTTAGATTTTCTTAAAACGTTTGTTGATACGCTTGGTTCTCTTCTTACATTTATTTTCAATGCTATTTCTTCATTAGTTAATTTAATTTCTAAGTTGCCGTCATTCGTTTTGTTTTTGACTAATAGCGTTGCTTTAATGCCTATGATTTTAATTCCATTTGTGTTAGCTGCTATTAGTATTTATGTTATTTTATTTATTCTTGGGAGAAATTGATATGGCTGAAGCTTTAGAACTTTTGTTCCAGATTTATTTTAAATTTGTAGATTTCATTTTTGATAAGGCACAAATTTTTAATGGTGTTACTTTAGGTTGGATTGCTCTTAGTGTTTTGATTTTCGGAGTTCTCATTCGTTCGTTGATGGCTGTTCCTAGTCGTTCCCAGGGGCATACATTCAGAGGTGATAAGGATGAGTGATACAGGATGCACAGTTACATTTGATGGTGACCAGGGCGGTACTTACTTTGTAGATTGTGACAAAGTAAAGTTTATAAACGATAAGGATTTAACTAATACTTCTTCAGGTCATATCTATCTGTATAAAGATAAGAATTACAATCATACGATTATAACTTTATCGCCTAGTGTTTATGCTAGTTATTACTTCACTAACGGTTACTCATCACAGACACGTTATATAACGAATGCTACAAATATTCGTTTTAATGCAATGTCTAATGTGTATCGCAATTTAGATTATATTTACTTGTTTGTTTCGTTTATTGTTTCAGTTTATTGCTTGTTCAAAATGTTAAGGGGGTTTGTAAGATGATAGATCAAGTTATGGTGTTCCTGGGAAAAAATGATTATCCGTTTTTGAGTCAATTTTTATCTGTAGTTGTTCTTACTGTGATTGTTCTTGTAGCTCTTAATATTCTTCAATCTACGCTTTTCTGGGTAGGTGGGAAACGATGATACAAGTTGTTAATTTCATTTTTAAGCTTATGTCAGATTGGTTAGCTATTGTTATATCGTCTTGGTTATTGAGTATATTCGTCTTATTTAGTGTTATTGCATTAATTGTTAATTTAGTTGTTAATAGCACTTCTAATAAGTCATAGAAAGGGGGAAAGTATGGAAGCGTTACTTGCTAGTATTGCGTTAGTTGCTGCTGAAATTTTTAAGTATGTAGGAACTATTGCTACAACAATCACTACAACACCATTATTACTACTTACAGTAGGTTTCTTGGTAGTTGGTGGTGCTGTTGGTATTTTCGGTCGTTTATTATCTAGAAATTAGTTAGGAGGTTATTTATGGGAGGTGAAGCTGTTAACCCTATGGTCGAATTGTTAAAGTCAATTGCTTTAATTGCTAATGCGATTTTTGCATACGTTGGAACGATTGCAAGTACGATTACGAGTACTCCGCTATTGTTACTTACTGTTGGTTTCTTAGTTGTAGGTGGTGCTGTCGGTATATTTGGTCGCTTGCTTTCACGTAACTAAGTAGAAAGGTGGGAGCTTAATTGCTCCCTTTATTTTATGGAAATTAGTTTAATTGTTAATTTTGTTATCAATGCTATTAAGATGATTTATACGTCTAATTTTGTTGTCATTTTCTTTTGCTTTGTGTTAGTTGATTGTTTATTTTCTTTTGTTACCAGGAAGTTAATGTGATGATTAAATTTATTGTAATTTTGATTTTATCAATGTTCTTGTTTCTAAAGCTTACAGATAAGTATGTTAACCCTTATAAGTTAATAATGATTTTCGGAAAAAAGGGGAGCGGTAAAACAACTACACTTACAAAGATTGCTCTTAAAGAATTGAAGAAAAAAAGAAAAGTTTATTCAACTGTAGAAATCCCCAGCACATATCTTTTTAACACTGATGATATCGGAAATATGACTTTTGAGCCTAACTCAACTGTACTTATTGATGAAGTAGGTATGATTTGGGACAATCGAGATTTTAAAAATTTTAAATCACAGGTAAGAGATTTTTTTAAATATCAAAGACAGTATAAGTTGAAAATTTATTTGTTTTCTCAAACGTTTGATATTGATTTAAAGCTTAGAAATTTAACTGATGAAATGTATTTACTATCTAATTGTTTTCGTGTATTTTCTGTTGCCAGGAGAATTTCTAAAAAGATAACAATTAAGGAATGTGCTGATGGTACTAGTACTTTATCTGATACATATGAATTTTATCCGTTATTATTCGGTGGTTTAAAGTTTACTTTTATTCCTAGATATACGAGTTTCTATAAGTCTTATGATCCTAAGAAATTAGCTTATATCAATGGTACTTATCTTGAATTAAATGATGTCCAGAAACGTTATTTAAGTTCCCGGAAATGGTTGTTTGATAAATTTAAGATTGGTTTTATTAATGTTGTTGAATTTATAAAGCGCTCCGTGCGCCCACGCAGTCGCACAGGAGCGACGAAAAAGAAAGGATGTACTCATACTCATGTTTAGAATGATTAAGCCCTTAATGCGTTTATTTTTGCCCTTATTTTCGATTTTATATCATTTGTTAATGATACTTCTGTTTTTTGCTCCTAAAATTAAGAGATATGTTTCTTTTGGATATTATTTTTTTAGAAGATGGTGTTATTTATGATTTTTGAAGATAAAGGTTTTTTAGAGAAATTTTCTAATATTGGTTATCTTGTTAAGCATTTGCAGCATCTCAATTTATTAAGTGATTCGATTGTTGTTGTTACCAGTTCTGATAATGAATGTATGTATTGTATGTTCGGTTATAAAGATTTGCGATTACTTTTAGAACATTATAAGAATTCTAGTTACTTTTCTTGCCATCATTATTCAGTTTTTACTTATCGAGAGTATCCAGTTGATTTCTTTCAAATTTTGCTTTTTGATGATCTTCAATCTGTAGCACCTACTGTTTTTCTGTAGAAATCTTTAAAAAAATAATGATAAAACCGATAAGTTTTATCATAGTGCTTTAGCAATTTTTTTAAAGATTAGGCAAGCGGTAGCGCGCAAGAGTCGGCTATCTCTGCCGTAACAAAAATAGTGAGGTTCCTATTACTTGATATATACCTCACTATTCAAAGTCTCGATTGTATCAAATATAATTTTTTGGGGGGTCTATGCTATGTGAAAGAAGTCAAGTTGTTAAGTATTACGATTCACGTTTAACACTCTATTCTGATGGAAAGTTAGTTATACGTGATTATGATTCAGTCATACAGAAGATTGATGATGGCTTTGAAGAATTACCAGGAGAATTACCAGGAGAATTACCAGGAGAATTACCAGGAGAATTACCAGGACAATTCCCAGGACAATTCCCAGGACAATTCCCAGGAGAATTTCCAGGTGTTTCTCATTGCTCAAAAAAAGAACGTGATAAGTTTGGATCGTGCCGATTTGATAATCTTTTTAGAAGTCGAAAATTAGTTATTGATTTAGCATATGAAAATAAGGATATTTGGAAATCGTTTTTAACTCTTACATTTGCTGAGAACATAAAGGATATTGATTTTGCGAATAAGTGTTTCAATTCCTGGTTAACTTCTATTAGACAAGTTTTCCCAGATTTTTCTTATTTGTGCGTGCCAGAGTTCCAGAAGAGGGGAGCTGTTCACTATCATTTATTGTCAAATCTCGTAGTAGGGGGGGAGTTACTTCCTATTCAAAGTGAGAAAAAGAAAATGTATGATGTTCGTTTCTGGAAGTATGGTTTTACATCTGCTTTTGATTTAAAGCTTGCTGATGATAGATTTAATGTTTCTCTTTACGTATGCAAGTATCTTTACAAGGATATTGATAGTCGTTTATTTGGGCGTAAAAAGATAATGCATAGTCGCAATTTGAATTTACCTAAGGTTGCTACGATGTTGCAGAATAATGATTATGTCCAATCTGTATTAGCTCATATCATTGACGATAAAGAAATTACAGAGTTTACTTTTGAGTCAAGAAAGAAATTCCAGGTAGGTTTCAAGGAACAAACAGTATTCTTGACTGATGAAGAGATGAAGAAAATTGATTTTTTGTTTTAAAAAAAGTAATTGTATTTAAATTTAAATTTAGTATACTTAGATTATAGAAAGGAGATTATGCTAGATTGAAGAACTATTATCGCGAGTTCTTCACCAGTATTAAAGGCTTTATTAAATTTGCTCCGTTTCTTGATGAGTTAGGAATTAATAGAAGTGCCTTTTGTAGATTTTTAAAAAATGATAATTTTGACTATGAAGTTAGTACTAATAAATTATCAGATTTGAAATCATTAATTATTGAAAAATGTCAAATTTTACTGGTGAATTAAACAACTTCGCATAATGTATGTTATGCGATTTTTAATACTATATAGTATCAGAAATCACATTCTCGATAATACTCTTAAGATATTCTAACTTTTCAATAGACACAGTCCAATCGAGACCATGAAGAAATCTAGAAAAATTAGAAGAATTAATATCAGCTAAATCCAAGAAATAACGTATCTTCAAGAATTCCATACATTTTGCGAAATATGACCTATAGTCAGATTTCGACATGTATATGTACCTCCTACTAATAAAATACAATACTAATTTTTATTTGTAAATAAGAAATCAATTTTTTTCATATCATCAGAAGTTAAGAACACTGTCTGTTCTTTAAAACCTACCTGGAATTTCTTTCTTGACTCAAAAGTAAACTCTGTAATTTCTTTATCGTCAATGATATGAGCTAATACAGATTGGACATAATCATTATTCTGCAACATCGTAGCAACTTTCGGTAAATTTAAATTCCTGGAATGCATTATCTTTTTACGCCCAAATAAACGACTATCAATATCCTTGTAAAGATACTTGCATACGTAAAGAGAAACATTAAATCTATCATCAGCAAGCTTTAAATCAAAAGCAGATGTAAAACCATACTTCCAGAAACGAACATCATACATTTTCTTTTTTTCATTTTGAATTGGGAGTAACTCCCCCCCTACTACGAGATTTGACAATAAATGATAGTGAACAGCTCCCCTCTTCTGGAACTCTGGCACGCACAAATAAGAAAAATCTGGGAAAACTTGTCTAATAGAAGTTAACCAGGAATTGAAACACTTATTCGCAAAATCAATATCCTTTATGTTCTCAGCAAATGTAAGAGTTAAAAACGATTTCCAAATATCCTTATTTTCATATGCTAAATCAATAACTAATTTTCGACTTCTAAAAAGATTATCAAATCGGCACGATCCAAACTTATCGCACTCCTTTTTTGAGCAATGAGTAACACCTGGAAATTGTCCTGGTAATTCTCCTGGTAATTCTCCTGGTAATTCTCCTGGTAATTCTTCAAAGCCATCATCAATCTTCTGTATGACTGAATCATAATCACGTATAACTAACTTTCCATCAGAATAGAGTGTTAAACGTGAATCGTAATACTTAACAACTTGACTTCTTTCACATAGCATAGACCCCCCAAAAAATTATATTTGATACAATCGAGACTTTGAATAGTGAGGTATATATCAAGTAATAGGAACCTCACTATTTTTGTTACGGCAGAGATAGCCGACTCTTGCGCACTTACGTTTGCAGAATACACAAACAAAATCAGCAAAGCTAACGCTATAAATTTTTTCGAATTTATAGCTATTATGTTTGTGTATTTCTATAAAAAAACTGTAGGAGAAGCGGATTGAAGATCATCAAAAAGTAGAATTTGAAAGAAATCAACCGGATATTCACGATATGTTTTTACAGAATAATGATGACAAGAAAAATAACTAGAATGTTTATAATGTTCTAAAAGTAACCTTAAATCTTTATTACCAAACATACAATACATACATTCATTATCAGAACTGGTAACAACAACAATCGAATCACTTAATAAATTGAGATGCTGCAAATGCTTAACAAGATAACCAATATTAGAAAATTTCTCTAAAAAACCTTTATCTTCAAAAATCATAAATAACACCATCTTCTAAAAAAATAATATCCAAAAGAAACATATCTCTTAATTTTAGGAGCAAAAAACAGAAGTATCATTAACAAATGATATAAAATCGAAAATAAGGGCAAAAACAAGCGCATTAAGGGCTTAATCATTCTAAACATGAGTATGAGTACATCCTTTCTTTTTCGTCGCTCCTGTGCGACTGCGTGGGCGCACAGAGCGCTTTATAAATTCAACAACATTAATAAAACCAATCTTAAATTTATCAAACAACCATTTCTGGGAACTTAAATAACGTTTCTGGACATCATTTAATTCAAGATAAGTACCATTGATATAAGCTAATTTCTTAGGATCATAAGACTTATAGAAACTCGTATATCTAGGAATAAAAGTAAACTTTAAACCACCGAATAATAACGGATAAAATTCATATGTATCAGATAAAGTACTAGTACCATCAGCACATTCCTTAATTGTTATCTTTTTAGAAATTCTCCTGGCAACAGAAAATACACGAAAACAATTAGAAAGCAGATACATCTCATCTGTGAGATTTCTTAATTTTAGATCTATATCGAAAGTCTGAGAAAACAAATAAATCTTTAATTTATATTGACGTTGATATTTAAAAAAATCACGTACAGATGGCTTAAAATTCTTAAAATCTCTGTTGTCCCAAATCATACCTACTTCATCAATAAGTACAGTTGAGTTAGGCTCAAAAGTCATATTTCCGATATCATCAGTGTTAAAAAGATATGTGCTGGGGATTTCTACAGTTGAATAAACTTTTCTTTTTTTCTTCAATTCTTTAAGAGCAATCTTTGTAAGTGTAGTTGTTTTACCGCTCCCCTTTTTTCCGAAAATCATTATTAACTTATAAGGGTTAACATACTTATCTGTAAGCTTTAGAAACAAGAACATTGATAAAATCAAAATTACAATAAATTTAATCATCACATTAACTTCCTGGTAACAAAAGAAAATAAACAATCAACTAACACAAAGCAAAAGAAAATGACAACAAAATTAGACGTATAAATCATCTTAATAGCATTGATAACAAAATTAACAATTAAACTAATTTCCATAAAATAAAGGGAGCAATTAAGCTCCCACCTTTCTACTTAGTTACGTGAAAGCAAGCGACCAAATATACCGACAGCACCACCTACAACTAAGAAACCAACAGTAAGTAACAATAGCGGAGTACTCGTAATCGTACTTGCAATCGTTCCAACGTATGCAAAAATCGCATTAGCAATTAAAGCAATTGACTTTAACAATTCGACCATAGGGTTAACAGCTTCACCTCCCATAAATAACCTCCTAACTAATTTCTAGATAATAAACGACCGAAAATACCAACAGCACCACCAACTACCAAGAAACCTACTGTAAGTAGTAATAATGGTGTTGTAGTGATTGTTGTAGCAATAGTTCCTACATACTTAAAAATTTCAGCAGCAACTAACGCAATACTAGCAAGTAACGCTTCCATACTTTCCCCCTTTCTATGACTTATTAGAAGTGCTATTAACAACTAAATTAACAATTAATGCAATAACACTAAATAAGACGAATATACTCAATAACCAAGACGATATAACAATAGCTAACCAATCTGACATAAGCTTAAAAATGAAATTAACAACTTGTATCATCGTTTCCCACCTACCCAGAAAAGCGTAGATTGAAGAATATTAAGAGCTACAAGAACAATCACAGTAAGAACAACTACAGATAAAAATTGACTCAAAAACGGATAATCATTTTTTCCCAGGAACACCATAATCTGGTCTATCATCGAATGAACCCCCTTAGTAACTTAAACAAGCAATAAACAGAAACAATAAACGAAACAAATAAGTAAACGTAATCAATATTCCGATAAATATTAGACATCGCATTAAATCTAATATTAGCAGCATTAGTAATATACCGAGTTTGTGAATTATATCCCGATTGATAATAATAAGATGGATATGTATATGGTGATAATGTAATCATAAAATGATTACTATTTTTATCACGATATAGATATATGGTGCTAGATGAAGTGTTAGTTAAATCTATAGAATCAATATACTTAACAGAACTACAATCGACAAAATAAGTTCCACCTTGGTCTCCATCAAAAGTAACTGTGCAACCTGTATCACTCATCTTTATCACCTCTGAATGTATGCCCCTGGGAACGACTAGGAACAGCCATCAACGAACGAATGAGAACTCCGAAAATCAAAACACTAAGAGCAATCCAACCTAAAGTAACACCATTAAAAATTTGTGCCTTATCAAAAATGAAATCTACAAATTTAAAATAAATCTGGAACAAAAGTTCTAAAGCTTCAGCCATATCAATTTCTCCCAAGAATAAATAAAATAACATAAATACTAATAGCAGCTAACACAAATGGAATTAAAATCATAGGCATTAAAGCAACGCTATTAGTCAAAAACAAAACGAATGACGGCAACTTAGAAATTAAATTAACTAATGAAGAAATAGCATTGAAAATAAATGTAAGAAGAGAACCAAGCGTATCAACAAACGTTTTAAGAAAATCTAACATATATCACCTATTTCTAAGTTTACCGATTAAAACCAATGCAATACCTAACGTAAGACAGAACATCAAAACATGCTCGAATGGTGTATTAACAACTAACTTCGTATACGTATCAGATACAAACTTCATCGAATTTATAAACTTTGAATTTGTGAATAACTTAGGTTTAGTATCAATCTTCCCAAGATTGTTATTCAAATCGTTACTAAACTGTTGCTCAGTATCATGAAGCTGATTAGACGTATTATCAAATTGAGAACGAGTGTTATCAACTAACCCTAACGATTCTTTTAACTTTGGATCATTAGCATAACCACCCATTAGAGCTATTAACTCATCAAACTTCTTAACAGTTGTAGCCTTAAAATCATTAATCGCACTAACTGAAGATGTAGGAAGTCCAAAACGAGAACGCTCCAGATCTGTTAACTGCTTTTCCTGTTTTAAAAGTACAGGAACAACAATCAAATCTTTTATATCTGCAAAATCCGGGAAATCAATTGAGAAAATACGTTCACCTGGTTTAAACCTGTATGCGTAGTGAAACATAGGAGTACTAGAAGCAGACATAACATACTGTGAAAAAAGTAATTCAACATTACTCATAACACCTTTAGTTTCACGCCCTATATAGACGTTAGACCAAACTTGTCTACTAGATAAAAATTCAAGATAAACATAGTTATCATAATCATTAAAAGACAAAAAAGCTTTAGGATCATATGTTCCAGTGTATCGCCAGTTACCACTAATAGATGGCAATTGTGCAACAAATTTATCTGTAGACTGTGCTACCTGTGTACCTGTCTGAATAAAACGACAAGAGAAATTTGAAGTTACACTTGACTTAGAATCACAATAAAGCGAATAAGTACCCCCTTGTATCGTCTGACCAGAAACACCAACACCAGTAGCATGATTAGTTAAACCTTTAGAATCAAAATACGCATATGCGTCAATAGAATCAAACGGAATAACATAACCATCGTTATCTGCAAAAACAGGTAGAGAAACTACCTGTATACCTATTAAAACTGCAAGTGTAATAATAAATATCTTTTTCATTTCTCTACCCTTTCAAAATTACTTCTTATCTAAATCAAAATAATCACCGATAAACTCTTTAGCATAACTATCAAGCTTAAATAAACTTAAACGCTTGATTTCACCGTTATACTTAGGAACTAGAAGATAATAATTCTTATAATGCTTATCACCTTTATCAACTATCTCTCTCTCAATCTCTACTACTACCTTATTTTCCATATCTTCCACCTTTCTAATTTTAAGTTGACTAAACTAAAATTTAAGAACATACATTATACGAAGTTATTTATATTAAAGAAAAGACACTCTTTTGAGTGTCTGGTTGATTACTTAACCAATTCCTTTAGGTTCTTAGCTGCCTTAAATCCTGGAACCTTTGATTCAGGGATTGTGATTGTTTCTTTTGTTTGTGGGTTGATACCTGTACGTGCTGCACGTGTCTTCACTTCAAACTTACCAAAGCCAGAAATATCTACACGACCACCATCTTTTAAAGTACCCGAAACAGTATCAAATACTAAATCAATGATCTCTGCCGCTTCTTTCTTAGTTAAGTTGTGCTTCTCAGCTACTAACTCAGCAATGCTCTTTTTATTTAATGTTTCTGCCATTTTTATTTCCTCCTAATATGTTTGTATTTTACTATAGTTTTTATAGCACATTCAATATTGACATTTTTTGTTTATATGTGCTAGTTACTAGCTTTATATAAATCTTGTAGTAAATTTTGTAAATCATTTTCAGTAAGATCTTTTACACCTGAAGCATTTTTATGACCACCACCATGATACTTATTCGCAATTGTATTGATAATTACTGTTTTAGAACGCAATGAGCCATCATATAGCTTTTGTCTATTGACTGTTTTTTCTGTAAACATAATCCAAATTGAAAATTCTTTCACATGACCAATTTCATCAATACGATTGCGTGCAGATGATGCACTAATATCGTATTGATGCCGAATAGATTCAGGAATAATAACGTATGCCAAATGCTCACCAAGCAACTGTGTATTTGAACGGATCCAATTGCTGAAATGAAATGTCTTGTAACTAACATCAAATAATTCTCTGTTGATCTCTGGAATCGCTAAATTATATGATGCTAATTTTGCTGCCATTTCTAATGTATGTTGTGTTGTATTGCTTGTTCTAAAACATAAAGTATCTGTTAAAAGACCTTTATATAGATATGTCGCAATCTCATGATTCATAATCTGTTTTTTACAACTTGCAAAGAAGCTTGTGAGAATTTCACAAGTTGCAGCTGCTTCTTCACAGACATAATTTTTATTTCCGAATGGATCATTGTTTGGATGATGATCGATTTTAATTACTTGTTTTGCAAGTGCATAACGTTGATCATCAATACGCTCTTTGTTTGCTGTATCTAATACAAGTGCAATACTATTACGTATTACATCCTCATCAACAATATCAGATGGTGGATAAACAGTTTGATCTGTTGTCTCTTCGCCTAGTCTATACACCCTTTTTTCTGGATAGTTTAGCTTAATCCAGCAATACAATCCATTTTGAGAACTCAGAGCATCGCAATCAGGATGCACATGTCTAAATAATGTAATAATATCCGCATCCTCAATTGCTCTTAACAACGCCTTAAAATTGAGGTTCATTATAGTCCTAACAATCTAACAGTATCGCGCGCAATCACAACTTCTTCATTTGTAGGAACAATCCAAACCTGAACCTTTGAATCTGGTTTGGAAATGAGGCATTCTTTGCCGTGAATTGTAGCGTTTAATTCATAGTCAATGCTTAAGCCTAAAGCTTCTTCCATCGCCTTTAAAATACGCGTTCTGCATGCATCATCATTTTCGCCAAGTCCTGCTGTAAATACAATCGCATCGACGTGTCCTAATTGGAAGTAATAACCACCAACAACGTTAATAACACGGTTTGTATAGAGTTTACCAGTTAAGATGCCACGTGGATTACCTGCATCAATAGCTGCTTGAACATCGCGCGCATCAGAACTAATACCTGAAATACCTAACATACCAGACTTCTTATTTAAATATGTATCCATGTCATCTGGTGTGCATCCTAATTTCTTCATCATGTAGAATACAACAGTTGGGTCAATATCACCACAACGAGTACCCATCATGATTCCACCTAATGGTGTTAATCCCATAGATGTGTTTAATACTTTACCATTCTTGATAGCAGTGATAGAAGCACCGTTACCTAAGTGGCATGTAATCATATTTAATGTATTAACGTCCTTGCCCATTAATTCTGCAGTACGACGGTTAACATATTGATGACTTGTACCATGTGCGCCATAGCGACGAATCTTATAATCTGTATACCATTCATATGGTACTGGGAACATATACGATTCTTCCGGCATTGTTTGATGGAATGCTGTATCAAAGACAAATACATGACCAATATTTGGTAAAGATTCTTTGAATGCTCTATAACATACCAAGTGTGCCGGGTTGTGTAATGGAGCCAATTCACCATATTCTTCAACAATCTTTTCAACTTTATCATCTACAACTACAGACTGATCAAATGAGGAACCACCTTGCACAATACGATGTCCTGCACCCTTAATTTCGTCTAAGTTTTCTACAATTCCAAGTTCTGTTAACTTGTTTAACAGAATATCAACAGCTACCTTGTGGTTTGGAATTAGAAGCTCAACAGTTTCCTTTTTTCCATTGTACTTAATAGTGAACGCACCCATTTGTTGCCCAATACGTTCTGCCTGTCCACTTGTTAATACTGCTTCACTAGGCATATCAAATAATTGAAACTTTAGTGATGACGATCCTGAATTTACTGAAATGACTTTACTCATGTCTTCCTCCTTAATCAATTTCTGTATCTAAGCATTGGTCGATTAATTTGACGACCTTTGCTGAACCAACTTTACGTATCTTATCATATAGCTTGCATCGCTTTGTATAAGATGCATGCATGCATAATTTCTCTTCATAGGAATCTAATTCGATTCTACAGCGCTTGATTGTATCATGAATCGCTGCACGTGATGTATTCACTAGTTCGCTGATTTCCTGTAACGATAAATCATCACGGAAGTAGAAATTACAAATCTCTTGTTGTTTTTGTGTTAATAGCTTTTCATAGAAGTCTAATAAACTGTTGTAATATAACTTACTTTGCATTTTCTAACCCTTCTGAAATGCTGTATAAATATGCATCTAAGTCAAATGGACGCAGGTCCTTTGGTTGTTCACCAAGACCTAGGTAATATACAGGGATATGTAGCTTGTGCTTGATTGCAATTACAATACCCCCCTTTGCTGTGCCATCCATCTTTGTTAAAATAATGCCACTTAGATTTGTTGCTTCCGCGAAAATCTGTGCTTGTGATAAACCATTTTGTCCAGTTGTAGCATCTAATACGAGCCATGTATTATGTGGTGCCCCAGGAATCTCCTTAGCAGCCACACGATTCATCTTAGATAACTCATTCATTAGATTTGCTTTGTTCTGTAAGCGACCTGCTGTATCACACAATAAGATATCTATATTATTTTCGATAGCATATCTGCATCCATCGACGATGGCTGCACTAGGGTCACCGTTTTCTATTCCCTTAATGCATGGAACTCCTAAGCGTTCTCCCCATTTTGCAAGCTGATCAATCGCACCGGCACGGAATGTGTCCGCTGCTGTAAAGGCAACTGACTTTCCTTGATCTAGAAACATGCGTGCAAGTTTAGCAGATGTTGTAGTCTTACCCGATCCATTGACACCCTCTAATAAAAATACTGTTGTGCCATTGTCATTAAATGAAATTGGTTTATCCGGTGTTGCTTCATAAATTTCTTTCATTGTTTCAAGCAAGAAATTCATTGCCCACTTAAAAGTAATAGAAGGATATTCAGAACATTTTAGCTTCATCTGTTCACAGATATAGTCAGCTGTTTCAATACCGACATCACTTTCCAAAAGGATAATGGTTAATTGTTCCAAGAAGTCATCATCTACTCCTTTATATTTATATTGTATTTGGTTTAATTGATCGCCAAATGTCTGCTTTGACTTTTTAAATCCCGATAAGTATGTTGCTTTATCATCTTTTTTAGAGAAGGCTTCTTTTAACTTATCTAAAAAACTCATGCTTGTACCTCCTCGCTTGTTGCATCTGCCATATTGAGCGCATCATGTAAGGTAACCTTTAACATTTGTGATACACCTTGGTTCTGCATGGTAACACCATATAGTACATCTGTGTTTTCCATTGTACCTGGACGGTGCGTAACAACGATAAATTGTGTTTGGTGTGTATAGTGATGTAGGTATTGTGCAAAGCGTTCTACATTTCCTGGGTCTAACGCTGCTTCTACCTCATCGAGAATTACCATAGGCACAGGTTTAACCTTTAATATCGCAAAGAGTACGCAAAGCGCAATCAAACTCTTTTCACCACCCGAGAATAACATGTTATTTTGAACTGCTTTTCCTGGAGGTTGCGCATCGATATCGATACCTGTATTTAAGATGTCAGAAGGATCTTGTAATGTAAGAACCGCCTTACCGCCACCATAAAGAGCACGGAAAATATCATTAAACTCAGCGTTAACTTTATCAAACGTTTCCTTAAACTGGCGCTTCATAACAGTATCCATCTCATCAATTGCGGCTAAGATCTTATCAACACTTTCTGTTAATTCCGTAATCTGATTCTTTAGTGTCTCGTAGCGTTCGTTCACTTCATTATATTCTTCGGGTGCATTCATATTGATATTACCAAGACGTTCGATATCTGCACGTAGCTGTGCTACTTCTTCCTTAGCATTTTCAATCTGTTCATCAGTTACCTTTGTCTTAGCAAATTCATATGTTAACTGGTATTCACTTGCAAGTCTTTGCAAGCAAGCTTCCATACGTGTTTCAAGTTTACCTTGATCAATCTTAATCGCATTAGCACTGGCTTCTGCAGTACTTAATTCCTTACGCATTTGACGTGTCTGCTGTTCTTTACGTTCAGCTTCTTGATTGATTTGATATCTTTGTTCGCGCTTGGCCTTCATGTCATTCGTGATTGTATCACGCTCTAAATATGCTTGATTTAAGCGTACTATGAGTTCTTCTGTATGTGATTCATCAGAGTCTTTACTTAAACCCCTTGGATCCAATAATGCTAAATCATTCTTTAACTTTTCGTATTTCGCTTTCTTAGCATCTACGACAGGTTCAAGTGCCGCAACCGCATAACGTTTTTCGCTCATGGCTTGTGCAGCTTTATCACGTGCTTCATTTGCTTGGCTTAATGCCTTCGTCGCAAGCACAACCCGAGCTGATTCCGCATCAATCAATCTGATGATTTCTTCAGCTTCTTTACGCATTGTCATGATGTTAGTATCATGGCGAGTCTTGCCACCAGTCATAGATCCACCACGGTGAATCACTTCTCCACCAAGTGTAACAATCTTATATAAACGCTTTGTTAAAGTTGATAATTCATTGCCAGCTTCCATATCCTCTACGACAAGCACATTATTTAAAAGACTAGTAATAACTGGCTCAAACTGGTCATTATTTTTCACAAAATCTGATGCAACACCTAAAAAACCTTTTGTATTCTGACAGATAATTTGATTATCTTGAGATACATAGCGTGGTGTACAAACTGTTAATGGTAAGAATGTAGCACGACCTGATTGGTTACGATTTAAGAAACGAATTGCATCACGAGCATCTTGCTCATCTACTGTAACGATATGATTCATCGCTGCACCTAATGCAGTTGATACAGCTTCTTCATAACCACTTTCAACCTGCAATACTTGTCCAATCACACCAAGAATACCTGACAATGCATTCTGATTTTCCATAATGGAACGAATACCTTGTTGGTTATTAAATGGGTTACGCATTAACTGATCGATAACATTCTTTCTATTTTCAAGAGAACGCAAACGATTGGAGGCTTGGTCGTATTCACTACGCTTATCAACAATATTGGCAGCGGCTGCACTTAACTGTTGGGAATATAAGCGAATTTCAGTATTTAAATCATCTAAACGTTTTTGACGATCTTCAAACTCAACACGAGCCTCTTCAATTAATCCTGCAAGCTGCTTTGCCTTTTGTTCATTTGTACCTGTTTCTACAATATACTTACGTTTTTCATCGAGCTCTGTACGACGTGCTTCTAAACCCGCAATTTCATTGAACTTCTTCATAAGTTCATCTTGCAAGTCATTAATTTCACGGTCTAATGTAGAAATCTGTCTTCTGCTTTCTGAGAGTTTTGTTTCATTAATTTGAATATCTGTAGAAAACATGGTTGTCTTTGTTTCAATGTCAAACAGTGCTTTCTTTGCTGACTCGATATCCACATGGATACTTTCGATATCTTGTACTAATACTGAGATTTCAATTTCTTCTAAGCGTTGCTTCTTCTCACGATAAATTTCTGCTTTTCTAGCCTGTCTCTTTAAAGGAGATACCTGCTTTTCAAGCTCAATTAAAATATCGTTTGAACGATCAAGATTGGCTTTTGTTCTTTCTAGCTTAGATAAAGATTCTAGCTTTCTCTTCTTATATTTCGCTACGCCTGCAGCCTCTTCAAAGATACCACGACGTTCAAGAGGTTTTGCTTCCGCAAAGGATAAGACATTACCCTGAGAAATAATACTTAAACTATCCTTACCAAGACCGGTGTCTAAGAATAGATCAACGACATCTTTTAGGCGTACATTCTTACGATTAATTAAATACTCTGCTTCGCCAGAATCACGAAAAAGACGACGTGTCACTTCTATCTCGTCTTTATCATCATTTAAAATGTGATTTGTATTGTCAAATACTAGCGTAACTTCCGCCATATTTACCCTGCGACGGTCAGCACTGCCCGCAAAAATGACATCATTCATCTTATCGCCACGCATGCTTTTAGCACTTTGTTCCCCAAGTACCCAACGAACTGAGTCTGCGATATTTGATTTTCCACAACCATTAGGACCTACAATACCAGTAATCGGATGATCAAACTGGATTATTGTACGATCCGCAAAGGACTTAAATCCCTGCATTTCGATTCGCTTTAGAAACATAAAATCTCCTTAAATCTCTTAGACATTATAACAAAATCGCCCTCTTCTAACCACTAAAACGGGAAATTTAACGAATATTAATTGAAAAAACAGCCAATGATATAAAGGCTGTTTCAGAAGAATTATTTGTTCTTTAATTGTTCTAAAATCTTTTCTAATAGAACCGCTTCGTCACTCTTTGCAGGAGTAGCTTCTTCCTTTACTTCTGGCTTCTTGAGCTTGTTAATTGTCTTAACCATAATGAATAATACAAATGCTAATAGGAAGAAGTTAATTACGGATGAAATGAATGCACCAATCATCAAATTAACAGCACCCAAATGAATAACTACAGTTGAGAAGTCAACTTGGAATACAACACCTACTAATGGGTTGATGATATTGTCAATGAATGACTTGATAATAGCCTGGAATGCACCACCGATGATAACACCAATAGCCATGTCCATTACATTACCGCGTAACGCAAACGCCTTAAATTCTTCAATAAAATTCTTCATGTTTTTTATCCTCCAATATAGATTTTAAGTCGATAGTTTCATCATCTAGAATCAAGTAACTACCCATGCAGAATGGGTTGTTAGTTTTAAAGGCTGACGACTCTAAGATTGAAACCTCGCTAGCATTATATGATATTTCATAATGATTGCCACGTAAATCGCACATGAACTTTAGATTTTTTTGATTTGTGAAGCGATCTTTGATATGCATCAGCGTACGTTTACCATAGATTAACTTATAAACTGGTGCTTTAAAGCTATATCGTTGTTCAAAAGCATCCAGTGTTTTTTCAATTTGCAAATCATTCATTTCCTCTGAAAGAATGACACCTTTTATACCCGGAATCGATAAGAGGTATGCGATTGCATAAGAATTTACGACGTTAAGTGTCATACCTCCGATACAATCCACAAGTTCATTATTAAAATCACCAGCTTGGGAAACAACTGTATTGATAAGTGTTGTCCTACCCTCTTGTGATTCGTGAATTACAGGGGTAACTGTATTATTTTCGACCACATTTAAGTAATTTTCGCAATCAAATTCTCTTGGCTTCTTTGTTTGAATAATATACTTATAATTCCGATTAAACACATTCTCTGTGTGATAGTGATATTCTTGTTTGCCTTGTCTTATATGTTTAACAGCACGCAAATCATCTAACTTTTCTAGTGTTAATCTACGTGTTTCATTTATTACGCTAACTGGCAAGAAGACATTATCGATTTCTCCTGTAAAGTTTGCAATTCGGTATGCAAATGAACCAGTTTTCGCAAGAGCAGCTTCAATCTTTTCTTTTGTTAGTGGTGCGTTTTTAGCTTGTTCTAGATTCATAGAACTTTCTTGCATAACAATATGTTCACCATCAGAAACTGTCAGTTTTAAAGGTTGTCCAATTCTCGCTTCGTAGGAAACTGTAATATCGACTAGTCTTCTAAATTCTTTAATGTGATGTTGTACTTCATCTAACAGTCTAGTATCCGTTGTTTTATGTAGCTTTTGTCCTCTCTTAGGCCTTCCTTCTTTGCATTCCAAAGTAACAATCTGTCCAGGATTAGCACTATTCACTAATAGATTCTTTTGGTCATAAATTTTAACAGCTGTTAATCCAATATCTTCAGGTTCACTCAGAATACGTAAACCATCATGTTGGTAAAGCGGTTTTGAAAGCTTCACCTTTACCTTACCTTTATAGAAATCCACAACCTCGCCAATCACAACTCCTTGATGATTTGGACGATATTGATTCATACGTTCAGTAACATCATCATGGAATAAGTGACCTTCTGAAAATCCACGATTAAACATCAGTTTTAACTCTTCTTGACGTTTCTTTGTAACACGGTATGCTTCATTACGATAATAGGCATCTATTGCTTCACGGAATGTCTTTGTAATTAGCCATACATATTCCGGACGTTTCATACGCCCTTCAATCTTCAAACTACTAACACCAGCCGCTAATAGCTTTGGTAATTGATCAATAACATTCAAATCCTTTGGACTAAGAATATATTCCCCTTCCTCAAATTTAGAACCATCTTCTTTGTAGTATTTCATACGGCAACATTGTGCACACATGCCACGGTTAGCACTACGTTGTTTAGTAACTACACTAAACTGACATTGACCACTATAACTGATACAAATAGCACCATACGCGAATACTTCAATATCCATATCACTCTTACATGCCTTTTCAACTAGTTCTATTGGCGTCTCACGTGCTAATACAACACGTTTAACGCCTTGTGTTTTCATATATTCAATACCAGCCATATTATGGATATGCATCTGTGTTGAACAATGAACTTCAAAATCTGGGAAGCATGTACGAACATAATGAAATAGACCAAAATCCTGAATCAATAACGCATCTACATCATGGTCATATAAAAAACGAATTTGGTCTTTTGCTGCTTCGATTTCAGGTTCATATAATATCGTATTCATTGTCACATAAACTTTTACACCACGAACATGACAATAACGTACTGCTTCCGTTAACTCTTCTCTTGAAAAGTTTCCTGCAAATGCACGAGCAGAAAAAGAATTAAGTCCTAAATAAACTGCATCACAACCAGCTTGTACTGCCGCAATTAACGCTTCCATATTTCCTGCTGGCGCAAGTAATTCAGCCTTCTTCATAAAACCTCCTTAATCCTTTGGTACTCGTTAACCAGTTTCTCTAGCTTCATCTTTGCATTTGCGGCAGATGTACTAGGCAAACTAATATGTGGTATATCTAAATGAATATATTGTTCATACAACGTAGCTGCTTTCTTACCTGTAGTAACGATCAACTTTATGTTTGTTTTCTGAACCAATCCAGCGATATCATTCGTTTTAACATTCTTGATAGATGAATCAGAAGATCCTGCTATTGTACAGGAATGAATCACATCCCATATTGCAATATGATGCTTATGACAAAATAATGCATGGTCTGTAATTTCTTCATTGAATAAAGCCTCCATTACATACCAAAAACGATTTGTTTTATTAGCATAATACATCTTATCTTGTCTACTAATCACAGATGGAAAAGAACCTAATATCAATACTTTAGATTGTTCATCATAGATTGCTTCCAAGGGATGTATAACTTTTTTAACACTGGCTTTCATCAAAATACTTAGCCAATCCACCGATAGATGTTTCTTTCAAACTCATCGGTATACAATTACCAGTTTCCTTCATTGTCTCAACAATCGTATCGAAACTCACTCTATGGGTAGCACGAACTTTGTTCATATGAATCGCTAAATTCGCCGCATCAATCGCACGTAAGATACCTTGTGAATTACGTTCGATACAAGGAATCATAACATATCCCATAACAGGATCACACGTTAAACCCAAGTGATGTTCAATACCAATCTCAGCTGCGTATTCAATATCATTTAAGCTACCACCTAAAATATATGCAAACGCAGCACTTGCCATCGATACAGCAGATCCTACCTCAGCTTGACAACCACCAACCGCACCAGAGATTGTCGCATTATGTTTAATCAAATTTCCAAAGATACCACCAATAGCGAGCGCATCAATCATTGTATCTTTATCAATCTTCAAGTCATGGATGCAGTGATATGTTAATGCAGCGATAACACCACACGCTCCAAGCGTAGGTGCAGTTACTACTTTATGTGTATCAGCGTTTTCTTCGCCTGCGGCGT
This sequence comes from Solobacterium moorei, assembly GCF_036323475.1. Classification (GTDB taxonomy): domain Bacteria; phylum Bacillota_I; class Bacilli_A; order Erysipelotrichales; family Erysipelotrichaceae; genus Bulleidia; species Bulleidia moorei. The sequence goes on along the minus strand of NZ_AP028934.1, from coordinate 1,404,549 downwards.
AAGCATAGCTCATCAGTTTTAAATCGTTTGCATAAGAACTTTTGCTTTTCAAGCTCTCCAAATATAACTTACGTGCAACACGTTGTAATTTTAACTTGCCAGGTAAAATTCCAGCTTCTGCAGTGATTCCTGCATGAACACATTCAACTTCTGCATCTATGATATCTAAAAGATGTTCACTTAAATTTGGTTCATAAGAATAGATATAAGAAAGCAGCGTTTTGTTCTTATCTTGTAATACTTGTTTAATTTCTTTTAGTGTGTTTTCTTGATATACTTCATCGTTCCAATCAAGATCTTTTTCTACAATGCGAATACTACCACCACCGATGGAAAATACAGTCCAACGTTGTTGTAGTTCATGTTTGTCATTATATGCTCGAATATAGAAACCATTAGGAAATTCCTCTTGCCACTCTAGTGAAAAGATTACTTTCACTTCTCCTAATAAAGTTTGTTCAATCACCGCATCAGTATGATGTCCTTTTCCTGTTAAGGATAAAGAGCCAAACAACTCTGCTTCATAGTATGGGAATGCACCAAATGTTTCATTAAAGAGCTTGCATGCTCTCTCAGGTGCTAGTGTATGTGAACTACTTGGTCCACGTCCAATTTTATATAGTTCTTTAATTGATTGCATGTTAACTCCCATTCTTTAATATAAACTGTTCAAAACCATTCTTAGGTTCAATTCGTCCTGCTTTGATACCTTGTTCAAGCGTTGCAAGTTCTTCTAAATACCGTAATAATGTCTTCGATTGTAGATGATAACAGCTTTCTAAACCTTTTTTAATTGCCCAATCATCCGCATGTAATCTTGTGGCAATCATGCTATCCGATAAGCCACGTTCATACAGTTTTTTAATGTTATATAAACTACGTAGCTTACTTGCAAGCATCGCAATCATCGCAACGTAGTCATAACGTGCTTGTAACATTTCATCTATTGCTAGTAATGTTGAAGATAAATCATGTGCTACAAATGCATTACTCATTCTAAAGATATTCAAATCTGCATTCACTGGTACGATATGCATAATATCTTCAAGATTCAGCTCTTTCTTTCCATAAAGATCAATCTTCACAAGAGCATTATGAAACTTCAAAGTATCATTACTAACACGTTCTAATAGCTCTGTTTTTGCATCACGTGTAAGTTTGAATTTATTCTCTTTTAACTGATTATCCACATACTTTTCAAACTCCCAAGGCTTCATGAGTTCAAATTTTATAACCCTAACGTCATAATTCGTTAAGAGTTTATATTCTTTTTTTCTAGTATCTGCAGGAAATGTATGACAATAAAATACCAGTAACGTATTAGGATTCGGATTTTTAAGATACGCTTCAAGGGATTTTAAGCGTTGTTCTTTCTCTGTCTCTTGTTTCTCTGTTTCTTTCTTAGATGTTTTTGCTACAGCACGTAAGAAGTGTGGTTCTTTAATAATGACCGCTTTCTTAGCTGAATCATCAAATAGCGAAAAAGTATCACAAGCCATCAATGCTTCATCAAAACGAAATGTCTTGGCATTTGATGCATCAAAGGTTGTGACATATTCTTTCACTATTGAAAACTCTTTTAAAAGAGTTGCTAAACGCTCCTCTTGTCGAAACATATCTTTTCCACTCAATAAATATACTGTCATACGCTAATTTATTATAACAATTTTCCCAGATGATGTTAGAGCAAAATGCTTATGAAAGATACCAAAAAATGAAATATCACCATAAGTCCCTGTATCCATCCACATAATCCCCCTTTTATTCATTTCTTTGATAACAGCACGTGACGGTAAATGACTCGTTAAATATGGTTGATTGGTACAGATGCAGACTTTTGGTTGAATACTATCAAATAGTTCTGATGGATTGGCATTTGTAGAACCATGATTTGCAAGTATCATCACATCAACATCTAAATGATCATAATGATTTAAAAAATACGTGATATCGTTATAGTCTAAATATGTAAACACGATAAAAACAAGTTGATTGTAATGAAAGTACCAGATTGGATGATCGGGATTTTCTAGGTTTAATTGATGCGTGAGGCTACTTTGAGGAGAAGCTATTATCTCTATCCCTTCCATGTCATCTGCTTTCTGCAAGATTGTATTAATTTTATTAATACCTTTTGCGTGTAAATAGCTTTGCAAATCTTTTGATATAACAGAATTTGACTCAGATATTACTGTTGCACAATTGGAAAGCATTGGCTTTAATATGATATTTGTATTTTTTGGACTATTTAAAACTGTCACTTCTGATAAAGGGTGTATCACCGATATACCAAGAAATATCACCATTAAACACGCAATAGTGTATATTCTAAATTTCTGATTTTTTAAAGATAAATATACAATTGGTACGAATATCGTCCCCATACCAATGATATTCCCGTAGATTTTTATTGATTGCATCATCGAAATCGTTCTAGAAACAATTGCTAAGAACTCAATAATGTTAAATTCCGTCCATAATTGAATAAACCCCATCATCCAAGTAAAACCCAAAAAGTAGCGTATCACCGGATAAAACAATAACGAAAGTAATTGTACTGATTGAAATTTAATACTACAAATGCATGTGATAATCAGTGTTGTAATAATTTTTCGATGTGATTTTATAAATAGAGTTTGTAAACGATAGATGAGTGGTATCTGAAACGATAACGAATATAGTGCATGAGGAAAAATAACCAATAAAACTACCGATGAGACTAGTATCTTTACTCTTGTAGGAATATTTGCAAACTGCAACAATCCATACAATAACGAATACACTAAAACAATTTGGTAATGATAAAAAATATTTAATAAGATAAGACACAGTACTTTAATAATTTTACGTTGTCTTTGTGTACTTAAAAACTTAATAACATACAACAGTAACCAAATACCCGCGATATATGAAAAGCCAATTTGATCAAAAATATCTGATATATCAATTCCTTTACTCTTGATACGAAAGATAATTTGATACAATATCTCTTTTTGTAGATTGTCATTAACCTTTTCAATTTGTTTTTGTACCCAAGACCGTAATGTGAAATGCTGTTGAATCACTTCTATTTCTGATTGATATGTATATCCATTAAAATTATTCTCTTTTGACCATTGATATAATGAAAACCCATAGAATTTTGAATCATAATCAAAAGAATGTATATGAGAACTGACTTCAACATCCGCATCAAACGGTAATGTTGTATTTGTATATATTACGATTCGGTTATCGTGATTTTCAATAATTGCATAATTACTTTTTACATCAACAATTCGATATGTATCTGAGCAAATAAAATGAATATGGGGAAAATACGTCATGCATAGGATACAGCTAAGAAAAATACAGCTTTTGAAACTATGATGTCGATACCAATATAGAATACATAATAGGAAAACAATTAATCTATGGATATCTTTCATATATAAACATAGAAGATACATCAGTAATACAAGTAAGGGATTTTTTATAATTCCTTTCATAAACAAATTTTATCTTTTATGAAATCAAACTTTGCTTGTCCTATCCCTTTCACTTTCATTAAATCTTCTAATGCTTGAAACAATCCATATTGATTACGATAATCAATTATTGCTTGTGCAGTTTTCTCACCGATTTTAGGAATTTGTAATAATCCGTTTAAATCAGCTGTATTAATAGAAATTTGATTAATTCTTATGTCATTTGATTTAGTTGGTATCGTTAAAACATCTTTATCATGTAATACTGTCTCTAGATTTAAACTTGATAGATCCGCATCCTCACTTAAACCTGCTTTCGATAATAAATCCTCTATTGTCGCATATGGATCTAAGGATATGACACCTTGTCTTAATACACCTCCATGTACAGTAACTTGAATCGAAGATTTATTATACTGATTTATATCAATAATGTGGAATTGGCCTGATGATAATATGATTAAACATAAAAAAACAGTAAGTAATAGTCTCATATGTCCTCCACTTACTGTATTTGTTGTAATCTTAGTGATTCCTTACTTAATCTTAATAATTTCAACTGTATAAGGATTTGCAACACGTACTTCACAAACATCGCCAACCTTATGGTCTAAGATCGCCTGTGCTAATGGTGTTTCATTAGATAGACGACCATTTAAAGGATCTGATTCTGTTGAACCAACAATGTTGTAAGTTACCTCTTCCTTAGTATCATTGAAAAATAATGTAACACTAGAACCGATATGAACAGCCGACTTCTTGCCAGCCTTCTTAGTATCAATAAGTTCATAGTTGCGTAGCATGTATTCCAAAGTCGCAATACGTGCTTCTATCTTTGCCTGCTCATCACGAGCCGCATCATAGTCCGCATTTTCCGAAAGGTCACCCTGTGCACGTGCTTCAGCTAATTCCTGCTTAACTTCTTCACGAACAACATGGATCAAGTTATAGTATTCGTCCTGTAATTTTTTTAGACCTTCTTCAGTAAGATATGTTTTATTTTCTTCAGCCATTTTATTACTCCTTACGCTTGGTTATTATAGCATTGTGTGCGTGATGACGCTACTGATTTTTGTTGTGAGTAAATCGATTGCAACCGTATTCTTTCCACCTTCAGGAATAATAACATCCGCATATTTCTTAGATGGTTCTACAAAGGCTTCGTGCATTTGTTTTACAGTTCCTACATATTGATTCACTACAGATTCTAATGTTCTGCCACGTTCTTTTACGTCACGTACCAGACGACGAATGAAGCGAATATCCGCATCGGTCTCTACAAAAATTTTAATATCGAGTAAATTACGAATCTTTTCTTCTTCTAAAACGAATAAACCCTCTAAAATCAATACATCGCATGGGTAACAATGTTCTGTTTCATTACTACGTGTGTGATTGACAAAGTCATAGATTGGTTTACAAATCACTTTATTCGCAATTAAATCTTGAATATTTTCAATCAATAAATCATTATCAAACGCAAACGGATGATCATAATTTGTCTTAATACGTTCTTCCATCGGCTTATGTGCTTGATCTTTGTAATAGTCATCTTGACGGATAATCAATACAGATTTCTTATCCGCAAATGTCTTCTTGATCGTTTCAGAGATTGATGTCTTTCCGGATGCACTACCACCGGCAATTCCAATAATAATCGGTTTACTCATTCGTATTTGCCTCTTTCACTTCTGATTTCATTAGTGTCTCATTTTCATCGTAGTACAAACGAATTGAAAATGGGATTTCATTTCGAAACATTTTTTCTAAGAAAATGCGGTCACCCTCCCAAAGTTCTAAATCTAGAACTTCATTTTGAGAAATGTATGCAAGTGTGCCCTCATTACACTCTTGAAGTGTACCTACATAATCATTTGACTGATATACATAGATTTCTTCATCTTCATGGTGATTGTAATGAAAATAGATAACACCACAATATTGTGCCGACTGTACTAGATACCCTGTTTCTTCCGTAACTTCACGCACCATGCATTCATATGGTGTTTCATTTTTCTTAAGCTTTCCACCTATACCTATCCACTTTCCATAATTTAAATCATGTTGTTTTTTATTTCGTAGCAACATTAACCATTTTCCATCGCGGATTAGATAACATACTGTACTTTTAATCATTTAAATTAACATGATCTTTCACGTTTTGATTATGCTCTGTAAGAGTCTTGGCAAAAAAAACTTCACCCGTCTTTGTGTCTGCCACAAAGTATAGATAATCTGTTTCAATTGGATTCAACACAGCTTTAAATACCTTCTCGCCAGGGTTCTCAATTGGTCCTGGAGGTAATCCTTTATGTAGATAAGTGTTATATGGGGAATCAAACTCTGCATTGACTTCACAAGCCTGCCATTTATCTGTTTGACGATCAAAGTCTATCGCATAGCATACCGTTACACTAGACTGTAACAACATACCTTGGTTTAAACGATTATAGAACACGCCTGCGATTGTACGAAGTGTTGTTTCATCGCCTCCACCTTCGTACTGTACGATACTCGCTAATGTATATAACTGATGAATAGAAAGCTTACTCTTAGCAATCGCATCTTTATTTGCTTCATAGACAACTTTTGTTTGGTCTAACATCTTAAGTGTTACATCCTTCGCAGTTGTCTGTTTATAAAGTTCATAAGTATTTGGAGCTATATATCCCTCAAGATAAATACGTATATTATCTTGGAACATTTCATCCGTAATAAATGGATATGTAGACTTCAAGGAAGAAATCCATTCTTTATCATTCCATAATTTGAGCAAGTCTTCTTCGGTAACATTTGTTACAGCCGCAATCTTTTCAGCGATATGCTTTGCCCAATCGCCTTCCGTAACAGTCACAGATACAGTATCACTAGCTGCCGCAGTAGCACTATTTAGCTTCTCTAAGATTGCACGTAAATCCATGTTGCGATTTAATACAAATGTACCAGACTTAAAATCACTTAATTGATAAAGTCTAATATATAGTTTTGCGACATTCACATCTTTGATTAAATTCTCATTTTTAAGATGTTGTAAGATATCTGCTGATGTATCACCAGCATTTACTTTGAACTCTACTTCTTCAGAAGTATTTGAAACAGCCTTAATTGATTGAGAATAATAAATATAGGAACTTACACAACCTACCGCTAAGATTAAAATCAATAATAGCGGAATCAAACTTCTCTTTTTTCTTCGCTTAGCCATGCTTATTCACCATCACCTTCACTGATAAATGCACCTAATACTTCTTGACACATTTCCCATTCTTCTTCGTCAATAACTTCATCCATTGATCCATCTTCGTTATAACTATATGCATAAACATTCCCTTCTTCATCATTTGGATCTGTAAATAATACATACTTCTTTGTCTTGTCGTCATTTTCAAACGTCAAAAGAATTTCAACTTCATGTTCATTGCCTGCATCATCAGTAATCATCATTGTATTGTTTTCAATCATACTATCATCTCTCCTTAAAAAAGGCGTTTTGCCGCCTTATTTTACATTGCGATCAAGCCAAGTCTGTAGTATCTGTACTGCAGCCAACTGATCAATCTTCTTTTTACGTTTCTTTCTTGATACGTCTGCCTCTAACAAAATACTTTCAGCGACCGCTGTTGTAAATCGTTCATCTTGCATCTTAACAGGGATACCAGACTCTTGTTCCAGAACTTCACCAAACTCTAGACATATCTGTGCACGAGGACCAACATCATCATTCAACAATAGCGGTAAACCTAGCACTATCACATCTGGCTTTTCACGATCGACAATATCTAACACTTTATCTAATGCCATATTGTAATCATCTGGTTTAAAACGAATCGTTTCAATTGTTCTTGCAATAAACCCCGTATCACTAAAACTGACACCACAAGTTACGCTACCAAGATCTAAGCCTAGATAGCGTGTCATTTAGTGATGAGCCTCTAAATAGAAACGTACTAATTCTTCAATAATTTCATGACGTTCCACGGATTGGATCAAACTTCTTGAATTGTTATGTGAAGAAATATACGCAGGATCATCAGAGATCAAATAACCAGCTAACTGATTGATAGCGTTATATCCTCTCTCACTTAATGAAGCTTCTACCTGTTTTAAAACTTCGTGGATTGTTTCACGACGAATCTCTTCAGAATTAAAGCTCATCGTTTCAGTCAAATTATTTTGTTTCATCATTTTGACTACCTCCATCTCTGTAGATATTTTATGTCATATTTCATAAAAAGTATATACAACAGCATCATTTCATTGTGTTTGTAACATGAAAACTGTCAAAAAATAGGCACCATATCGGCACCTATTCCTTAGCGATGTTATTGTGCAAGAATTTCTCTTACTAATGCATGTGCTTCTTGTACTTTAGAAGTATCCTTACCGCCAGCCTGCGCCATGTCAGGTCTACCACCACCATTACCACCAGTCAACTGTGCAGCAGCCTTCACAATATCGCCAGCCTTCTTGCCCTTGGCAATTGCAGTTTTCGAACTAGCACATACAAATGTCGCTTTACCATCTGTTGTATTAGATACGAATACAAATCCATCCACAAGCTTATTGCGAACATTTTCAGCATATGTCTTTAAGCTATTTGTATCAAAGCCATCTAAGCTAAGTAGTACGCAGGATAAGCCATTAATGGTTTCAGCCTTCTGTACTGCTGTATCCGCAGAAGATAATAGTTCTGCTTGTTTATGTGCATCATTATCCTTGCGAAGCTGTGCATTTTCTTCTTGTAAAGCGACTAACTTCTCTTTAAATCCTTGCCAAGATTGTAGCTTCATTAACTTCGCACATTCAAGTAAATACTGCTCCTCATCCTTGAAATCCTTATATGCATCAAACTTTGTTTCAGATGTAATACGTCTAATACCAGATCCGATAGATTCTTCAGATGTAATCTTAAACACGCATAAATCAGCCGTATTATTTGCGTGTGTACCACCGCAGAATTCCTTAGAGAAATCTCCCATTGATACAACACGTACTGTATCACCATACTTCTCATCAAACAATGCAATCGCACCAGAGTTCTTCGCAGCTTCTACAGCCATCACTTCAGTTACAATTGGTTGTGCTAAAGCAATCTGTTTATTGACAAGACGTTCAACCTCATTCAATTGTTCTTCTGTAGGCTTTTCAAAGTGTGTAAAGTCAAATCTTCCATACTCAGCACAGTTATAAGAACCAGCCTGGGCAATATGATCACCTAACACCTTCTTTAAAGCAGCCTGTAATAAGTGTAATGAACTATGGTTTGCACGTGTACGTTGACGTTTTTCATAGTCGTATTCACCTTCTAATACATCCCCTTCTGATACTGTACCCTCAACGATTGTAATGTGATGTAGCGGTTGTTTATGTGGAGCCTTTTGTACATTCGTTACATTTGCCTTAAAGTGATCATTCCAAACAACACCAGTATCAGCACACTGTCCGCCACTTTCCGCATAGAAACATGTTTCATCAAGGATAATATCACCCTCGTCTGTTAATGTATCAACACGTACACCATCCTTGAATAAGCCAATAACCTTACCCCTAGAATGTGTATCTGTATAACCTGTAAATTTACTTTCTTGTGTAAAATCCATTAAGTCAGCAGATTGACCATGCATGGATTGAATATTTCCACGTGCTTCTCTTGCGCGTGTCTTCTGAGCCTGCATTTCTTTATCAAAGCCTTCTAAATCAACACGGTAGCCTTCTTCTTCCGCAATCTCTGTAGTAAGTTCCTTTGGATATCCATAAGTGTCATATAACTTGAACATCACTTCGCCAGGTAAGATCTTAGTATCCGCATGTTCAGCCAATGCATTCTGTAAAAGTGCTTCACCGTTTGCTAATGTCTTGTGGAAAGATTCTTCTTCCTGCTTCACTAACTTTTCAATCAATGAAATCTTTTCCTGTAAATATGGATAGTAAGAGATCATATTATCTGCTACAACCTTTACAAGTTTATACATGAAAGCACCATCGATACCTAGCTTAATACCGTAGCGTACAGCACGACGCAATACACGACGTAATACATATCCGCGACCTTCGTTAGAGAACATCGCACCATCCGCAATCGCAAAAGTGACTGTACGGATATGGTCAGCGATAACGCGATATGCCATCTTATATTCTTTCTCACTGTAAGAGTGTTTAGCATACTTCTCTGTCGCATGGATAATTGGTAAGAATAAGTCAGTATCAAAGTTTGTTTCACCATCTTGAATCAAACATACAAGACGTTCTAGACCCATACCTGTATCAATATTCTTCTGAGGTAATTCTTTGTACTCATGGCGATTAACTTCACCAGGACGGCAATCATATTGAGAGAATACAATATTCCAAACTTCGATATAACGGTCATTCTCTAAATCCTCAAAGAATAACTTTTCGCCAATGCCTTCAGGGTCATACTTTTCTCCACGGTCATAGTACAACTCTGTATCTGGTCCACCAGGGCCACGGCCAATTTCCCAGAAGTTATCTTCTGTACGACGGATGTGGCTAGGAATCATACCTACCTGAACCCATTGGTTATATGCTTCGTCATCATCCGGATAAACAGTTACATATAAACGCTTAGGATCAAAACCAATCCATTCTGGAGATGTTAAGAATTCCCAAGCCCAAGTAATCGCTTCTTTCTTAAAGTAATCACCAATTGAGAAATTACCCAACATTTCAAAGAATGTATGGTGACGTGCTGTACGACCCACATTTTCAATATCGTTCGTACGAATTGATTTCTGGGCATTACAGATACGATTGGAAGCTGGCTTTTCTGAACCATCAAAATACTTCTTTAACGCTGATACTCCAGCATTAATCCATAACAGTGTTGGATCATTATGTGGAATAAGACTTGCGCCTGGTTCGATCATACAACCCTTTGACGCAAAGAAATCCAAGAACTTTTGTCTGACTTCATTTCCACTGAGTCGATATTGCTTTTCCATTGTTTTCCTCCTGAACAAATAAAAAACGTTCCCATATCCAGGAACGTTAACACGCGGTACCATCCTGATTCGCACAAAATGTGCGCACCTTAATTGCTCTGTAACGTAGAGATACGTTGCTGATTAAGCACTCTGTTAAAGGAAGCTTCAATATCACTTATGGAAGATTTTCACCAAACATCTTCTCTCTACGACACAGCCAATATCTACTTACCCTTTGTTATCGATTTCTATGAAATTCTAACATTAAAACACTTTAAAATAAAGCAATTTTCATCGATAACGTCAGAATTCAATGATTTCAAATGAAACTACATGAAAATCAAATCAATGACGATAGAAAGATGATATGGTACTCTTATTACGAGGTATTTAAAAATGACAACGATTTATGACTATCTTGATTGGCGTGGAGATCTTTCATTTACAACTGAACCTTTTAATGAAGTGGATAATACTATCCTTAGTCTTTTAGCTTATGTTCATTATGATGATATTCCTAACATAGAAACAACATTTCAACCACTTCATAAAGTGAGAGATGCATTTTATAAACTACATACACGTGAAGAAATTGCAGAAATAGAAACCTATAATGGCGTAAACGCTAGATTACTTGATAAGGTATGTGATATAGAACGCTTCAAAGATATTAAGATTGGTTATTACATCAGCTATTCTGATAAAGACTTTGTTGTCCAGTTTTCTGCAGTAACCTTTAAACTCGACGATATGATCTATATCTCCTATCGGGGTACAGATAATACATTCATTGGTTGGAAAGAAGATTTCTATCTATCCTATACAACCGGAACCAATGGACAAAAAGCAGCTGTCGCATATATCAATCAATTATTTGAGAATGAAACTTTACCAATCCATGTTGGTGGTCACTCCAAAGGTGGTAATCTTGCGATATACGCCGCATGTCATTGTATGGATTCCATTCGTAGTCATATTACAAAGGTTTGGTCAAATGATGGACCTGGCTTCCAGAGTGAAATGTTACAATCCCCTGCTTATCAATCCATACAGGAGAAAATCACGCTTATCATTCCAGACTCTTCAATTATTGGAATCTTAATGAATAACGTTGAACCAAAAATTATCAAAAGTACTGTCAATAACGTGCAACAACACGATGCCCTTACATGGATTGTAAAGCGCAATCATTTTGAAAAAGCAGAATCATTATCTGCCAACTCCGTATTCTTAAACAAAGCAGTTGATAAGTTCTTAGAGAATTTATCCGATGAGGAAGCGAAGATTGCGATTGACGCAATCTTTGCTATTCTTGAATCAACAGATGCAGAATCATTCGCAAAGCTAAAAGAAGGTGGATTTGATTCTTTAAAGGATATAATTACTGCCCTTCAAAAATTACCACCAGAGAAATCATCCGTTATTCTACGCTTAATTGGAACCATGATTTCAGATAGTGGTAACATACTCGCAAATGACTATATGTCAAAAGTTCAAGAACAATTCAATAAAGTCAAAGATTCATTTACCAAAAAAGACGAGAGGTGAGATTATTTTCTCACCTTTTAAAATCCATAATCACCATCTAAAAACTGCTTTAGTTTCTGTGTCAGTGTAGTCTCTCGTGGATGTAATTCTAATACCTGAATCCCACGTTTAAAAGCTTCAAGTTCTCCCAATATAATCAATACTTTACGTGCTCTCGTTACACCAGTGTATATAAGCTTTCTTTGTAACATGCCTGCATGTCTTCGAATAATCGGCATGATCACAATTGGATATTCACTACCTTGTGATTTATGAACACTGATGCAGTATGCCAGCGTAATATTGATCCAATTCTCTGGTTTATACTCAACAATGATTTCACCAAATTGACAGATAATCGTAGTCTTATGGTCTTCCGCATGTTTTGCGTCAATGATTTCTACTAATACACCAATATCACCATTGTATACATCATCGTCCGGTTGATTCTTTAACTGTAAAATCTTATCCCCTTCACGGAAAGTTATGTACCCTGACTTCACTTCTGCTTTGTCCTTCGATGGTGGATTAAACGATTCCTGTAAAGCATTGTTTAGGTAATCAATGCCTGCAACTCCTGCATACATTGGGGATAATATCTGAATATCATCAATCGAGTATCCTTTCTGCAATGCATCATCAACCATCATTAAAATATTACGTCGTATATCCTCAGGCATGCATGCAAAGAACTTCACATCATGATGATAATCACCAACAATCACATTACCTGTATTGATTGCATGCGCTAAATTAATGACATCACTATCTGATTGTTGACGATAGATATATTTTAATTCAATTAATGAAAATTCATTGGACTGTATTAAGTCACGTAATACACAACCTGGTCCAACACTTGGTAACTGGTCTTTATCACCAATAATACAAATTTTTTTAATTCTCTTACTAGCAAGTAATAAGTTATAGAACAACCAGTTATCCACCATAGAAAATTCATCCACAATTAAAAGATCTGCTAAAATAGGTTCTTCATCATTTTTGCCAAACGTATTTGTTTCTAAATCCCATTGTAATAACGAGTGAATGGTTGTGGCGTTTACTCCTGTTACTTCTGCTAAGTGTTTGGCAGCTCTACCAGTTGGAGCAGCACAGATAATCGATGAAGAAGGATACATCAATTTAAATAACTTAATCATCGCATTGACAACGGTTGTTTTACCTGTACCTGGCCCACCAGTCATTATCATAAATGGTCTTTCAAAAAAGACTTCTATCGCTTGTATCTGTGTTTCATCATATGTGATGCCTAAATGTTCTTGTATGTCCTCTAGATATGATAGTAATAACTTTGGATCATAAGGATCCATAAATTGATAAGGAAACTCTGCTAAAAATCTTGCGATACCGATTTCCGCATCATATTGTGCAATCGGAAAGATACGATTATCTTCACGATAAATATGATGTTTTAAGATAGCCTCATCAAAGATTGCTTCAAAATCACATGTTAAGGAACCCAACTCTTTAAAGAAAGTAGTCTCTAATGTTTCTAGACGTACATAGCTATTACCATCCCGCATACACAAATCACTTACAAGGGAAACAAGAAGAGCGTATAAACGACGATTGTCAGTATCGCTGATTCCTAAACTCTTACCGATTTTATCTGCAGTCTTAAAGCCAAAACCATCTATTTCTTCGATTAACCGATAAGGATTTTCATTTAATTTACTTAACGCTTCTTTACCGTAGATACGTGTTATCTTTGAAAGATTTCTTTGACTTAAACCATGGATATTTAAAAACTTTGCTAGTTCCTCCATACCATTATCAATTTGTAACCCCTCAATAATGGCATGGATTTGACGCTCAGATAAATCACCAATTTTTTCTAATAACGTATTATCTTCACGTATCAAAGTTAAACAATCTTCCCCTAATGCGTCTACAACTCTTTCTGCAGTCTTTTTTCCAATACCAGGAAAGTTTACGCCAGATAGATATCGAACAACGCCTTCTTTTTCCGTTGGCAATAATTTTGCAAGTGTCTGAATCTGAAACTGCATTCCGTAACGAGGGTGTTCAATGTAATTACCATTAATACGATATTGTATTCCCGTAACGATTTCCGGAATATTTCCAGTAACAGAAATTACTCTCCCCTTTTCATCATTGACTTCAAATTTCGCAGCAGTATAAAAATTCCCTTCGTTACGGAAGAGAATATATGTAAATTTACCAGTTAACGTAATCAATGAATTGTCCATGAATCTCCTTATTAATTTGTTTCAGGATGAACAAGTGCTTTTACATGTTCCATCAGATCTAGTCCATCTTTGTAGACTTTCTCAATCTTTCCGCCTGCAAACATCACATCGCCATCATAGAACACCGCCTCTTGTCCTGGCGTAATACTACGAATTTCCTCAGGGAATAACGCAGTCAAAGTACCATCTTCATTTAGCACAAGTTCAACATCATTATCAGCTTGACGATATCTAAACTTCGCATGGCACTGTAATGGTAATGTGCGATCAGCTAACCAATTGACACCAGTCACAATACAAGATGTAGCGTATAACAAGTCTTGATGATTTGCATCAACGACATATAGTTCATTTTTATACACATCTTTGCCAGCCACAAAGAATGGACCAATACCACCAATATCTAAACCTTTTCTTTGACCGATTGTATAGTACATAACACCTTGGTGTGTACCTACTTTCTGTTTAGTCGTTACATCGATAATATCCCCAGATTTCATTGGCAGATAATTACCGAGAAATTCACGGAAGCGACGTTCTCCAATAAAACAGATTCCAGTCGAATCTTTCTTCTTTGCGATAGATAAACCAAGTTCTTCCGCAATGCGACGTACCTCAGGCTTCTCAATTTCCCCAAGCGGGAATAAAACATGTTCTAATACTTCACGACGTATCTCGGTCAAGAAGTATGATTGGTCTTTATTATGATCAACTGCTTTACATAAAACATGATGATTACCCTCTTCACCAAGTCTTGCATAGTGACCTGTTGCCACAATATCAAATCCTTTTTCTTTCGCAAACTTCATAAAGCTATCAAACTTGATATATCGATTACATAGAATATCTGGATTTGGTGTTCTTCCTAATTTGTACTCATCAATAAAAGTCTGAAAGACATCATCCCAATACTCTTTAATAAAGTCGATACGTAATAGTTCTAATCCTAATTTAGCAGCGACATCTGCCGCATCCTTATAGTCTGCTTCTTGTGGACAAACTGGATCGTATAGCGTTGGATTTCCACTGAAATCTTCATTTGCGACTGAATCCCAGTTACGCATAAAAGCACAGGTCACATCATAACCCTGCTGTTGTAATAAATACGCTGCGACGGCGCTATCTACGCCACCCGATAAACCTACAAGTACTTTTTTCATACTGCCTATTATACAACAAAAGAAGCCCTAATGGACTTCTTTCTGAAATGCTGTTTGCATTGTTTGACAAGCTTTGAAATTTGGGCAGGTTTCGTTACAACTGTGATCTGCCAAACGACGTAACTCTACCGGTACAAATACACCGATTTCCTCTTCGTCATAGCCGACTTGGAAATTATTCTCACTCAATATGATTGGGCGTTTTAATACACTAGGATTACGCTTGATAAAAGTGATTAATTCATCTATCTTCATCGAATCAATATCAACATGCGATTCTTGAATAATCTTAGAACGCTTAGAGATGATATCATCACTACCATTTTCACTTCTCATCAATAGGTGCTTTATTTCGTTATCATTTAACAATGTCTTAAAGATGTTCTTCTCTATAAATGGAAGATTACGATCTTTTAACCATTGTTTTACTTTACGGCAACTTGCACATCCTGGAGATGTGTATACAACTATCATAATCATCCTCCTGTTTAGTGATTATATCACGCAATATTTTGAAATGAAATAGGACATAATTTATATTTTATAAAATCTTTATAAACTCCCTATTCCATAACTTCCATCTTTTCAAATGCAAATGATGATAAGAAGAATGCAATACACGCCATAACGCTACTAGTCATAATCATGCCTAAGAATGCGGCTTCTAGATTATTAAATACAATCATAGAAACTATTGCAACGAATACCGAAGCACCAGTACTTACTAGCATCAAAAACATATCAATAAACTGCACAAAGAGTTTAAAATCCCCAATTGCTGGCGAAATAATTGTCTGTACCATCATGTTGATATAGATACGACTAGCATTGACACTTACCCCAACAAGTCCAGTTAAAAGAATCTGCAAAGGCGAAAGGCCTAGTACCGCTCCACCAATTAACGCAAGAATCATCGTATCAATAAAAGCACGAATATGCTCAATTTTCGTTGCATTCCATGTCTTATGTATCTTGGTGTCCGGAAGTAGGAATGTATAGTAATTCTGTAATTCTTTCATCCATTTTGAGCGGATAACTCCAAAGAATGTAATGTAATACGTAACGATAATAGGTATAACAAATAAACGAATGCTCATTAAATCATGCATAACATTATCTTTACGGGATAAGAAATGTAAGGCAATGCCTGCAAGTAAGAATAAGAATGTTCTAAATGAGAAGATAAAGAAACGGTTTTTCTTATATTCTAACAATTGACGATAAAAGATAGCTTTTGCATTATAGCCTTTATACTTTATCGATGCGTGCATGTACTTTTTAGGCTTTGCACCCACAATAGATACTTCACCAGCTTTTGCATTTCCAATAGCTTGTTCATATTCATCTGAGAACTTCTCTGCCTCTTCATAATAATCACCTTCACACTTTGATTTATAGGCAAGAAGTGGTAAAAAAATTGCTGATAGAATAAATAATATTGTACTGACAACGTTACTCCAATCATAGCCATAAAATATCCATTGCAATAACCCTATACTCCATCCAAAAAGTGGAACCATTTTAATAAAGGGAGACTTTAGATACTCCACAACAACTGCCATACTATAGCCACGATCGATTACAAGTAATAAGAATCCAACCGCTAAAGCACCCAATACTATATATAAAAGATAGGAAATTAAACGTATATATGTATTAGGGATAGTTTCATTCCCGTAACACAAAACAATTAAACTCATTTCAATAAAGAAATCTAAGCTCAAATAGACCACTACATACAATAAAAACTGTAATGTACTTGCAGGATATAAAACGCAACCGAAAATACAGAAAATAATCATGAAGATTGATGAAACTACAATACTTCTTAAACCACTAAACAACAAAATTTCCTTTGGGTGAATTGGTGCTTGAAAGACAAATTGGACATCTGCTTTGCGAAATAATAGTCCTTTCCGCCTAAAGTACTGTATTAATCCTGGAACACCTAAATAAAGTTGTATCACCATGATTAATACAATAAATTCCGAAGCATTTGTAATACCAATTTGGCTAAAAAAACTTTTATATCCAGCCGTAAGCAACGCAAAATAAGCAATAGCTGCGATTAACATTAACACAAAAGCAGGCTTTCGAATCGAGCGCTTAAATCCGTTAATCAATATGCGTTTATGTAAGTAGAATAAGACATTCATTCTTGTGGCTCCTTCTCACCCTCTTTATCTGTAAGTGAAAAGAACAAGTCTTCAATGTTTTGATTCTGTGTTCCATCGTTTTCGTAAGTACCAATCACTTTACCATGGTCCATAATATACAGAATATCCCATAACTCCTGAACCATTTCTAACATATGCGTACTTAGAAGAACGGTTACACCTTTATCCTTCATTTCAAAGATAACTTTTTTAAGTTCTTTGATTGCAGCTGGATCTAAGCCTATCATAGGCTCATCAAATAAAATAACTTCAGGCTTAATGCATAGAGCGCAGATAATACTCACCTTCTGCATCATACCTTTTGATAATTCATCACCAAGTTTATCTTTTTTATCCAACATTTCAAAACGAATCAAAAGTTGCTCTACTTCTTCATCTGTAATGTGGGAATGATATGCGCGACGAACATATTCAATATGCTCCATCACTGTTAGAGCTCCAAACATAGCTGGAATTTCAGGTACATACGCAAATACCTTCTTTGCATCAACCGACTTTGATGGTAGACCATTCACCTTAATTTCACCCTCATATCGCAGCAAACCTGCAATACTCTTGATTGTTGTAGATTTACCAGCACCGTTAGGCCCTAATAAGATGCCAACTTTACCACTAGGAACTGTAAAACTAATATGATCTACAGCTGCTACCTTCTTATATTTCTTCATTAAATTGTTAATTTCTAACATATAGGAATCCCCTTTTAACATGCATGAAAGATTGATTGTCATGTAAACAAAATAACGTTTCCTCTACGAGTATAACACGCAAAAAATATGCTTCGCAAATGCACATTCAAAAAGCACTTATCAATTATATTGATTTGTGTTAGAATCAACCTGTATTCGGAATGCAATTACGCGTTGAATTCTTAGAGAGTCAGTGTTTGGTGTAAACTGATATTTCGGCAAAGTATGTTTGGAGTTCCACAAATAGAATACCGGAGGCCCGTTATCCCAAATTAAGTGATCCTTTTGGATAAGTCGGGTGGTACCGCGCATATCGTCTCATGCGTCCCTTCAATATGATTGAAGAGACGTTTTTAATTTCAAGGAGAACTCACTATGAAAAGAATGTTAAGCGGTATTAAACCAACTGGACAATTGCACTTAGGAAACTATATTGGTGCCTTACGACACTTTGTGGAATCACAGAACGAATACGAAATGTTTGCATTTATCGCAAACTTACACTGTATTACGATTCCACAGAATCCACAAGAACTACAAAAGAATTTGAAGGATTGTGTAGCATTATATCTAGCTTGTGGACTTGACCCTAACAAAGCTACAATCTTCCTTCAAACAGACGTTAAGGAACATGCACAACTTGGGTTTATTATGTGTTGTCATACCTATATGGGTGAATTAAATCGTATGACACAGTTCAAGGATAAACAAGCTAAGGGTGAAAAGAACCTCTCTGGTGGTCTTTATACCTATCCTGCATTAATGGCTGCGGATATCTTACTCTATAGCCCTGACTATGTACCAGTTGGAGAAGATCAAAAACAGCACGTTGAATTAACACGCGATGTTGCGGAAAGAATGAACAATCGCTATGGACAACTTTTTACAGTTCCAGAACCACTAGTAGCTAAGGTTGGCGCAAGAATTATGTCCCTTAGTGATCCAACAAAGAAGATGTCTAAGTCAGATGAAACAAACAAAGGCTGTATCTATTTGTTAGATGATCTCAAAGTAGCTCGTAAGAAAGTCATGTCTGCCGTTACAGATAGTTTAGGTAAAGTACATTACGACCCAGAAAATCAGCCAGGTATCTCTAACTTAATGCAAATTTTATCCTCTCTATCAAACGAACGTTCTTTTGAAGATATTGAAAAGGAATTCAAAGGCAAGGGCTATGGTGATTTCAAGAAAGCAGTTGCGGATGCAGTATGTGCTAAACTCGAAGAAATTCAAACACGTTACAATGAAATTATCAACAGTAACTTAATCGAAACAACATTAGCAAACGGCGCCAAGAAAGCAAGCATGATTGCGGCTGAAAAACTTAACAAAGTTCAGAAAGCCATTGGCATGGAAATTCTTTAAACATAGGATGTGTATCAAACAATACACATCTTTTTTATAAAAGAAAAAGAGTGGTGATTCACTCTAAAGGTTTCTGATAGTAATTACCGATAATCTTTTCAACCGCATTAAAGGTCATGAATGCATGTTCATCCGCTTTACGTATACAACTAATCACTTCCGGTAACTGATAATTATTGACAGTGATCAACAACATTGTATGCGGTTGATGCTTGAAAGCACCTTCAACATCGATTTTTGTAATACCATGACGTACTGTACTAAATACAGCCTCACATATTTTATCCGCATGATCAGTAATGACTTGAACACGTGTAATCTTATAACGTTGGTGCATTGTATTTACTACCTGTGTAGAAACATATTGGAAGATAATCGAGTACAAAGCTTTATCCCAACCAAACGCTAAACCTGCAAGTACTAAGACGAATGCATTTAAGCCAAGTAAATAATTCCAAGTAGGTCTTTTTAATCGTACTGATAAATCAATTGCGATAAAGTCTGTACCGCCGCTGCTTGCATTCGAACGAAGCGCAAGTCCAATCGCAAATCCATTGATCAGACCACCAAACACAGCAATCAACAACATATCCTGTGTAACGATAGGCACATTGATAACAATTGAAAATAACGAACTTAATGAGAACCAAAGAATGGAATATAGAACAAACTTATGCCCAATACGATTCCAGATAAACAGCACAACCGTAAAATTCATTACCCAGTAGATAACACCAAATGGAATTGCCAAACCAAGATGTCTCTCTACTAACATTACAACCAGTCGAGAAATACCAGCAAACCCTCCAGGGAATAAATTACCTGAACTTACGAACGATTCAATTCCAAACGCATACACAAGAGCGGATAATGCGATTGTAAGAATGTATTGAATATCTTTCTTTGTGAAAGTCATGTTTAGTTTATGAATAGACATACGAATTTAATCTCCACTACGTACAAGCAATATCATAACACAGTTCAACCAAAAAAGACCCTAAGGTCTTATTGAATATCTAACTTTGTTTCACAACAATAATCATCGCATGTATGGCAACCATCTTCTGCACATAGGACTTCAAGTGCACGGGTATCCATCGCAAATGCTTCGATTTCCACCTTGGCATTGAATGCGATATCTTTCACCACAACAGCACTTCTTGCTGGAAATGGCTTTTGAAAGAAACGAGCATATACTTCATTCATTGCCGCAAACTCTTCCATATTCTTAACAAATACAGTTGTCTTTAAAACATAAGACATATTTAAACCAGCCTCTGCTAATAAGGATTCAATATTTTTCAGTACTTGTTCAGTTTGAATACGAATATCATCTGAAACAAGTTGACCAGTTGTAGGATCAATTGGTAACTGTCCAGAGATGTATATAAAGTCCCCTGCACGAACAGCGGGTGAATATGGTCCTACCGCTACAGGGGCATTGTTTGAACTAATCGTTTCTTGAATCATTGTTTACTCCTCACTATTACATCCCGAGTCATCAGAAAGCGTCGCTAGAAAATTACGGTGTTTCTCTTGTCTTTTCTGCATCAATTTCAGATGCTTTTTACTCGACATCACAAGACAACAATACACAGTTAGGACTAACATAACCAAAATGACAACTAATGAAATGAAATCATCAAAGGTCTCTAACACGTAATCACCATCTTTCCTTGTAAGTATACCTATGAATAATGAGGTTGTCCAAATATATGCCTATTCAAATTGTTGTAAGAAATCCTTCCCTTTAATTACCTCTGTGTGTGAAAGCTCTGGGAATCCAAGCTGATCTAAAACTTCATAGACACATATCGCAACACAGTTAGAAAGATTTAAACTACGTGCTTGTGCAACCATTGGAATACGCACACAACGATCATAGTTATCATGGAGTATATGCTTATCAATACCAGTACTTTCTTTGCCAAAGACTAGATAAATATCCTTCCCTTCATCTTCCTTATAGTTAAATTCTGAAGGTGTCTTTTCTCCATAACGCGTAATGTAATAATAAGAACCTTCATGCATGTTATAGAATGTCTGCCAATCTGGATAGATTTTATAATCCAATTCCTTTACATAATCCATACCAGCACGTTTCAATGATTTGTCTGTAATCTTAAAACCCATTGGCTCAATCAAATGCAAACGACAATTCATCGCCATACAAGTACGCATAATATTACCAGTATTCTGTGGAATCTCCGGTTCATACAAAACAACGTTAATCATACTAACCTTCTTTCAATTTTACGTTTAAATAACACGAGTAAAACTTTTAATAAAACGATTACGCTTACAAACAATAGTATAATCCCAAAAACAACCGCAAAGAAGAAGTTTGATGGAAACATATTAATCATAATTGATATGTTTGGATCTAATAAGAATAAATCATTATCAAAGAAAACATAATGGAAATTCATCCAGAATCCATTAAAATCTACGATTGCATAAATACCCACAAACAGAAGTAATGACCCCAAAAACAGTAAACCATTTCTATACGCATTTGCTAGTATCATATAACTTTCATTTCGATGCGTTAGCACCAACAATGTTAATAATATTACACTTCCAACAAATAGAATTGTTCTTGTGGTCATTGCGTTTAGATACAATTTTTTAACATCTATCATATGTAGCGTTTCACGTTCATCAAAGATCTCACGTTCGCTACCATTTACCTTTTCAATAACTTTTATATCACCCCTTTTATCTTGCATATAATCTAGTAAAGCATTTGTTGCATTCATGAGTCCATCTTCAGAAATTCCAATGCTTTCCGCTGTATGATTCAAAGAATATTGCAAGCGGAAGAAAGAACGATTAAAGCACAATAAGTCAATGGATGTTAATAAAAGGGACAGAAATAATGCTAGTCCTGCAATTGCAGATAAGAACTTATAACCCTTCATGTTCCATCCACGTTTCTAAACGAACAACAGCCTTACCACGATGAGAAATACTATTCTTTTCTTCATTTGTCATCTCTGCCATTGTTTTACCAAATGGCTCATAGTACACAATTGGATCATAGCCAAAGCCGTTTTTTCCACTAGGTTCCTTGGCAATTACGCACTCCACTGTATCTTCAAATACAACCGGTTCTTTACCAGGTCTTGTAACAGCGATTGCACAAACATAACGACAACTACGATTGGTTTCATCCTTCATACGATCTAACACCACTTGATTCTTGTAGGAATATGGTGTGTCATACCCTAACCAACGTGCGCTTTGAACACCTGGTTGTTTATCAAATGCATCAATTTCTAAACCAGAATCATCTGAAATTGCCATGATATTATACTTATCTGTAATCGCTTGGGCTTTGATAATAGCATTAGCAGAGAATGTTGTACCAGTTTCATCAATCTCTCCAATATCCGGGAAATCAGCTAAGCTCTTAACTTCAAATCCCTTTGGTTCTAACATCTCTTTAAATTCTTTAATTTTACCAGCATTCTTGCTAGCAACTACAATAACTTTATCCATTTCGATAGATTCCTTTCATCAGATAATGATAATCTGTATTCTTAAATTCATTTACTGCATTTTGAAATGCAGCACTGAAGGTTGTAACTCTTCCATGCTTGCATATATATGGGTCAATATATCTCTTTTTCGCATCCACCATCAAATCACCAGCAAAATCTTTCGTAGCATCTTGAAGTCTTGTATATTCATTCCAAGCATCATGTAAACAACTTTCTGATAACTTTTTTATCACTTCAATTTCTGTTAGATATAAATCTGATTCTGTAAGAATTGTTTCTTCAAATGCCTTTCGTAAAATGCAGGCAAGTTTTTCCATTCCATAACGATCAAAGTCACAAGAATATATTATGCCACACGATAGAGCACCAAACGCAAACTCTTCCGCAATCTCAGGATGCTGAAACATGATTTCCTGGCTACCATATTCACTAATGCCAACCACAAGATCATTAAAATATTTCTCTATTTCTTTGATTGTATGTTTGCGATAATTTAGCAAATTTCCAAGTGTATATTCTAAACGGTCTGAAGATAATCTTGGTGAATCATTATCTGCGATTGGATATAAATGATAATCAGAAACTTCATCTACTGATATTCCATCACACAATAGTTGATTCATAATTACAGAATCTTGCAATATGATTTGCCTTGTTTCATCTTCAGTAGATTCCTGTACCAAATAATCTTTCTTAACAAAATCAATCACATGAGAAAATACTCTCGTTGAAATATCGTGAAATAGACCTGCCAACGTCTGTTTTTTATCATGAGTAAAACGCCATATGATACACGCCACACCAACACTATGTTCATAGCGTGAATATGGTCCATAACTAGAAAATCCAGTATTTGATGTAAACTGTAATCCACAGTTCATATCTACTCCTTTTAATCGTTGCATGGACTTTGAGGCAAGATATGGTTCGATAAACGCTGGATAGTCTTGTTTATATAAACTTTGTAATTCATCCATGTCTATTATTATATAAAATAAAAGACCTGAATAACAGGTCTAATTAGGCTGGGATAGAGAGATTCGAACTCCCGAAATGGCTGGTTCAGAGCCAGCTGCCTTACCGCTTGGCTATATCCCAATAGCGCAATAACTATTATAGCGAAAAACCTTTCATATGCAAAGACTTTTTTCAAAGACAATTCAGTTATTGCGAATAAATGAATCTAAAAAGATGAACTTATTGGTTTATGACTGTAAACCCAGCATCCTGGAATGCCTTTACAATCATAGATGGTTCAACACCATGGTTAGCAGCTGCCATTAATGGAGTCATAACCTTCGTATGAGGATTCTCCTCTACGCAATGACGCATACCATCAAATCCTAAAGTTTCCATCATATCTAAGAACTCAGGAATTGTTGTCGCTAGTTCATGAACTGATTTTGTTAAATCGATTCCCTTCATATTTACCTCTTTTCCTTTGGCATTTTAACAAGAATTGCTTATTTACGCATTTAATATTATCTTCTGCATTGTTATAAGGACATAAAAAGCGTAAAATATATAGGAATAAAAAGGAGTATTACAATGGCTATTAGAACAAGATTTGCACCAAGTCCTACCGGCTATATGCATATCGGTAATTTACGTACTGCATTATATGCATACTTAGTTGCGAAAAAAGATCCTGAAGGTGTTTATATCCTTCGTATCGAAGATACTGACCAGGGTCGTTTAGTAGAAGGTGCCACAGATATTATTTATGATACATTGAAGGCTTGTGGTCTAAAACATGATGAAGGACCAGATAATGGTGGTGACTTTGGACCATACATACAATCTGAACGTGTACGCAGCGGTCTATATCTCAAATATGCAAAGGAACTTATTCAACGTGGTGGAGCACACTATTGCTTCTGTGATGAAGAATTAATTGCGGCACAACGTGAACTACAGGAAGCACGTGGTGAATCCTTTAAGTTTGATGACCCATGTAAGTTATTAACTATTGAAGAATGTGAAGCAAGAATTGAAGCTGGCGAAAAGTTCGTTATTCGTCAAACAATCCCAGAAGCAGGAACTACATACTTTGATGACGAAGTATTTGGACGTATCACTGTTGAAAATAATACATTAGATGAACAGGTATTAATTAAGAGCGATGGCTTCCCTACTTATAACTTTGCAAACGTTATCGATGACCATCTAATGGGAATCACAGATGTCGTGCGTGGTATGGAGTATCTATCATCAACGCCAAAGTACAACTTAATCTATAATGCATTCGATTGGGATATCCCAAGATATATTCACTGTCCACCAGTTATGAAGGACGAACATTCCAAGCTATCTAAGCGTAATGGTGACGCATCCTTCCAGGATTTAGTGGCAAAGGGTTATTTGCCAGGTGCTATCTTAAACTACATTGCATTATTAGGTTGGTCCCCAACGGAGGATCGTGAAATCTTTACACTTGATGAATTAGTACAGGCATTTGATGTAAAGCATATCGGTACTTCTGGTGCAATCTTTGACCCCGAAAAACTCAAATGGGTGAATGGTATGTGGTTAAGAAATATGGACCTAGATTCCTATGAAAAGTTAGTAACGCCATATATTGACGAAGCTGTAAAAGGCAGCTTTAACCGTAGACAGATAGCAGCTATCTTACAACAA
Source organism: Solobacterium moorei (assembly GCF_036323475.1). Classification (GTDB taxonomy): domain Bacteria; phylum Bacillota_I; class Bacilli_A; order Erysipelotrichales; family Erysipelotrichaceae; genus Bulleidia; species Bulleidia moorei. The sequence goes on along the minus strand of NZ_AP028934.1, from coordinate 1,378,849 downwards.
CGTGCTCAAACATTAGCTGAAATTCCTGAGATGTTAACATTCTTTGATAACTTCCCTTCTTATTCTAATGATTTATTCATCAATAAGAAGATGAAGACAGATCCAACTATCGCTCTAAAGTCTTTACAGGCATCTTATGAAGCTTTAAAGAACCAAGAAGATTGGTCTGAGGAAGCCTTACATACAACATTACTTGCACTGCCTGCCAAGTTAGAAATGAAGAATGGACAAGTTCTATTCCCGTTGCGTCTAGCAATTACAGGTATGCAGTTTACACCGGGTGGTGCAATAGAAATCAGTTCTATCCTCGGCAAAGAAGAAACATTACGCCGTCTAGAATTATCGATTCAGCAACTCCAACAATAAATCATTACAGGGATGATATCTGGGTGATACCATCCCTTTTCTATTGTCAAAAGAAAAACCGACTTCAGTGAAATCGGTTATGTTCTTACTTAACTAATGCCTTCTTAGCAGCGTCAACTAATGCTTCGAATCCCTTTTCATCATGAATGGCGATTTCAGAAAGCATCTTACGGTTAACGTTGATTTCTGCTAACTTAAGACCGTGCATGAACTGGCTATATGATAAATCATACTGTCTTGTTGCTGCGTTGATACGAGCAATCCAAAGCTTGCGCATTTCACGCTTTGTCTGTCTTCTTCCAATATATGCATAACGAAGAGAACGCATAACTTGCTCATGGGCTGTTCTGTAAAGTAAGTGTTTGCTTCCAAAGTAACCCTTAGCTAGTTTTAATACTTTTTTACGTCTATTACGTGTAGGTGTTGATCCCTTTACTCTCATCTTCTTTACCTCCTAATTAACCTTGCAACAACTGTCTAGTACGCTTTAAATCAGAACTGTGTGCAGTTGTAGATTTAGCTAAATGCATCTTCTGCTTGTGTGTCTTGTTTGCTGCAAAGTGTGATACGAAGTTGTGCTGTACCTTCAACTTGCCTGTTGCTGTAAGCTTGCTACGCTTAGCGAAGGTCTTCTTTGTTTTCATTTTGATCTTCTTTGGCTTTCTTGCTTTTGCTTTCATAGTATTCTCCTTTACTTACCTTTTTTTGGTGAATATACAACAGATAATGTATTGCCTTCCATAGCGGCGGATTTACTTACATCTGCTATATCTGAAATCTGCTCAGTAAACTTGTTTAAAACATCACGACCAACTTCCTGTCTTGTAATCATACGCCCACGGAAGCGCATATCGATACGAACTTTTTGTCCAGCTTCAATCCATTCTCTTGAACGCTTTAACTTTGTTTCAAAATCGTGTTGATCAATAACCGGAGAAAGACGTAACGCCTTAACTTCTGTAACATGTTGATTCTTTTTAGCTTCCCTTTGCTTCTTTTGATCTTCGAAGTGGTAACGGCCATAGTCAAGAATCTTACATACCGGTACTGGCGCATTAGGCGCAACACACATTAAATCAAGTTCCATACTGTATGCTTTTTCTAAAGCTTCACGGCGCAACATTGTGCCAAGCTGTTCCCCATCAGGACCAATTACCAGTACTTCTTTGAAATGAATGTCGTCATTAACCATGTCGTGGGACTCTGGTCTTCTATTTTTGTTATTCTTAATTTTACCCAAGTAAACCTCCTATAAATTTAAAAGCAGGTACGAAGATTGCACCTGCTAAAATAATCGTTTTGATCATCTCGGCATATACCCAAATCCGTAGGATATCAGGTGAGAAGCGGTGCTCCTTCTTTCCGTTTTTCAAATTACTATATTATTTAACTAAATTTCTCTATAAATGTCAATACTAGATTTCAAAATCAATGACATTTACAGTCACATCTGCTGGCTTAAATCCTGTCATGAAAACGATGTTTTCATAAATCTTATTTTGTACTAACTCGCAAGTAGCAGCTACATTAGCACCATACTTCACTTTAATATCAGCTGTGATATGTAATTGGTTATCGTCCACCTTCACCGTTAAAGGCTTTGTAAAACGCGCCTGTGGTACACGAATCGCATTTTCAATGTCATCAATACTGATTTCTGCAATTGACTTAAATACCGTCTTGTTAATAGCTATTAAGCCATTTTCGTTCTTTTCATTTAAAACAACATAATCTTGTGCCATGTTATTCACCTCTTATATTTACTAGTTTATTATAACAAAATATCAGACTCAATGGAAATGATCCGTAATCAACCTAAAGAGTTCTAATTTATTTTTCTCATAATACTGTATAAATTCTGTGTAATCATTATACTCATTTTCTAATTGTGTTGCATAGTGACGGAATGTCTGCATACACAAATACACTTTATCCTCATGGACAATTTCAATATCATCAACTCTCACAAGAGCCTTCGCTAATACAAGTTCTAAATCTTTCTGAATTGCAAGTGCTTTATCATCATCAAACTGCCTAAATGTGTTGTAATACCAATTTGGCTCAATGAGTAATCGTTTGATGATGATACAGAAATCTGTAAAATCATCGATATTGCTTCCTGGCTGAATACTAAATAACATTGCAAAGAAGATGTGCCATTGGAAATTTGAGTTTAGCTGCTCTTGCCAATATTTGGCCAAGATTCGGCAGAACTCATCATCAGTTTGATGTTCTCTTTCTAGATGAATTTCTTCCGATAAATCAAGCTTACTAGTCGCAAGCATATTGAGTGTTTCTAGATAATCCATCATTCTCTCTTTGTTATGTTCTCCGTTGATAAAATCACGAACATAAACATACTGTGCAATCATTGCAGAGCACTTCTTAAAATCAGATGTAAACCCAACCGATTCTCTCATCTTACGATTCACTAATTCATTAATGCTACGCGCCACAAACTGCTTAAAACCAACTTCATCCATACCAATCTGGGTCTGCCTACTTTGATGGCTAATCTCGTCATACATGATTTCAAGTTGTTTATCAACGACATCTAAGTTATCACGTATCGCACCTAACATATCTTTATTGAATTGATCATAAAGTATAAAGTCAGGATTTTTATAGACAACCTCATGTTCAATTTCGCTCCAAAACGCATGCACGAGTGATTTAATCTGTAATTCAAAACGTATGATTTCATCATTAAAAGTGTAATAACCATCAATTCGATAAATCGTAAAACCATTACGTTGTATCTGAGGCTGGAACACACTTAAATCAATAAAGATGTCTGGGTCATTATTCGCCACAAAATAAGGCGTTCCCTTCTTTCGTGTAAATTTATTAAATAAGGTTTTATATAGTTGATCCTCATTATGAATAAAACGACATTGCATCGTAATTCCAATTAAATCAGTTAAGTGAGAGATTGCGTCCTTACCAGCTTCGTATTGTAGATAAAATTGATTTCGAATTAACTTCTCTTTTAAACTATCTTCCGCTTTAATTCTAGAACGTAAAGCAATAACCGGATCTTCTCCATTTAAAAATTCATCCGAAAAGAATTGGTTTAACTTTCCTTCTGCGTATTGGTATATCGCACTCTTACTTTTGTAATATGCCATCGTTTCATCAATAAAAGAAAATAAGTCTAATTTCATGGATTCATCCTTTCATCGTAAACGTAAATTTTTGGGGTATTTATTCTTTAATGCAGTACCATCACTTTTGGCACCACCTATCACAACACCATGATAGCACACTGCATACCACCCCTTCTTGCAAGAAATATTTAATTGTTCCCCTCGCATGTAGTGAAGAACATCTTCTTCCTGTAAATCAATGGTATTTTTAAACTTAGTATAGGCAGACATAAATAGAGCATGACTTGGTGTAAAACGATTCTTTTCCATTTCACCAAGAAAAACCTGATGCCGCAGTAAATGACATTTACCAACTTCATAGAATGGCTGTGTACCACCATATACTTTATCATTCTTCGCAAAATAATATGGGTATTGTTTTACAAAGGATGTTTCAAAAAACTCTTTAGCTTCCTTTGGTAATGGTTGTGATTGCATTACCTTTTTTGTTGATTCTGTATGATTACCATCTTTTTTAAGCTTGGCAATAAAGTGACCTTCGCCACCATCCATTGGAAATATTCTTCTTGCGTAATCGGTATGATTTCCAAGATCAAATGCTTTTCTACCAAACTCAACATTAATAGGTACCAAGTGCATATCAAGATGTTCCTGTATAAACTTTTGTATACACAATTCATTTTCTTCCATCGCAAAAGTACAAGTACTATATACCATGATTCCACCTGGTTTTAAGCACTTATATGCCTCGTTTAAAATCGCGATTTGACGTACAGCACATGCTTGTACATTCTCTAAGCTCCATTGTTCTACCGCTTGATCTTCCTTACGAAACATTCCTTCACCCGAACAAGGTGCATCACAGAGAACCATATCGAAAAATTCCGGAAATGCCTTTGAAATATCTTTTGGATCATTATTTAAAACAATCGTATTTGCACTACCACAACGTTCTACATTCTCTAAAAGTACACGTGCACGTGTAGGATGAATCTCATTAGCCACAAGTAAACCGCACTGATGAAGAAGTTCAGAAATCTGTGTTGATTTTGAGCCTGGTGCTGCACACATATCTAAGACTTTCATGCCTGGCTTAGGCTCTAAAATTGTAACTGCAGAACTTGCACTAGGTTCTTGGATATAGAAGAAACCAGACATATGTTCAGGCGTAAAACCAACACCACTTTTGATATTTGCGTAATATCCATTCTTTGCGAATGGACTTTTTTCTAATTCATAATTCGTACACGCAAAAAAATCATCTGGCGTAATCTTTAGGGTATTAATACGAATTCCCTTTCTTGCTGAATCATTTAATTTTTCAAGATATGTAGGATATTCACCCGTCAACATCTCTCTCATTCGTTCTAAAAATAACTCATTCATATTTTAATAGTATCTTCTTAATATCTCGAACATCCTGTTCAAGCTGTAAAATTAAATTCTCACGGCTCTTAAAATGAATCTCAGGGCGTAAGTATTCTAACAATTGCACCTTTAAAATTCTGCCGTAAAGCGTACCGCTATAGCCAATAATATAGGTTTCTAAAGACAGTTTTTCAGAAGTATTGAAAGTCGGATTATGTCCGAGATTCGTCATCGCACCATACACGTGATGATCAATTTCTACCATGCTTGCATAAACTCCTTCTTTCGGTAATAAGTATTCATCAGAGTACTCGATATTCGCAGTTGGGAAACCCATTAATCTTCCCTGTTGATGGCCACGACGCACAACACCCTCTAGGCTATAATACTGTCCTAGCATCTTTTTAATCGCTGGCATATCACCTTGCACAATCGCATCACAGATACGTGTACTGGAAATCTTACCAACTTCATCTTCTACTGCATCCACAACCACGACATCATAATCTGTTTCAGATTTCAGCGTATTACAATCACCTGCGCCATGTAATCCATAGTGAAAGTCAAAGCCACAAACAATGCCTTTTAAATTTAACTTAGCAAGCGTCTTATGAATAAAGTCAGCTGGCGAAAGCTCACTCATCTCTTTATCAAAATCTAAGATGATAATATTCTGAATTCCTAACTCAACAGCACGATTAATTCTTTGTCGCATTGTAGTAATATGTTTTACATCTTTTAATCCTTTGATTGTTACCCATGGATCAGGTTCAAAGGTAATCAGTGCAGATTCACAGTTATGTTTCTCTGCCAGTGCCACTGTCGCCTTTACTAGAGCCTGATGACCTAAGTGCATGCCATCAAAATATCCAATGCAAGCACACATTGGATTATGATACTTTTGTACTGTATGAGCTCCGATATTGATTACACGCATTAAAATAAACCTCTTAAACAATGATACAATCCATCTTCTTGTAATGCATAAGCCGCTAACAACTCACCATTCGATGTAAAGATCACTTGTGGATCAGTGATATCTAATTTGATACGCTTACCATTCTTAATATCCGCTACACGATCCGTTTCAACAATCTTATATGTTGGGTCAATCACCTGTATTGGTGATAAGAATGCCTTACCAGATTCTAAACCTTCAAACGTACAAGCTTCTTCAATAGAAAGATGTTCTATCTTAGTACGAACTAGAGATGCCATGATAGCAAGCTCATCTAATTGTTTTCCAAAGTCCGCAATCAATGTACGAATATATGTACCTGAAGATACCACTGCATTCATACGATAGTTTAATTCATCAATCTTCTCTACTTTTAACGAAGAGATGTGTACAGGTCTAGCTTCACGCTCAATCTCAATCCCTTGACGAGCATATTCATATAGTTTCTTACCATCTTTTTTGAGTGCCGAATACATTGGTGGTACTTGTAAGATATCGCCTGTCAGTGATTGAACTGCCTTTGCGATTTCTTCTTCCGTGTGAATCGTTGGAGTCTTTGTTTGAACAACTGTACCCCAAACATCCTCAGTATCTGTCATCTCACCAAATTTTAATGTAGCTTGGTATGCTTTATGATTCTTTACACAATACGGTAAAAGCTTGGTATATTTACCAAGCAAAATAATCATCAGCCCAGAAGCTTCAGGGTCTAGTGTCCCTGTATGACCAATCTTACGTTCATGAAATATCTTACGGCATTTAGCAACGGCATCAAACGACGTCATTCCCGCCGGTTTATTTAGTAGTATCACTGCATCCATATAGCGTTAATATTATAGCAACATCATGATATAATAGCAAAGTTTGAGGAGCGTATATTATGTCACTAAAAAAGATTATAGGTGCTATCTATAAAGCAGATACAGATTATAACTTAATCCAAAATGGAGACCGTATTTGTGTCGGCGTCTCAGGTGGTAAAGATAGCATCCTACTACTATATGCACTATCCATTTACCAAAAAGCCGCAAAACGCATAAGTGGAAAAGAATTCTCTGTTATTGGAATTCATCTTGAGATGGGCTTTTCTGATATGGACTTTACAGAAGTACGTAAGTTTATGAAGAAACATAATATCGAATATATCGACTATCCTACAAAACTCTATGATATTTTACAGTTGCACCCTAGCAAGAAAAACGGAAACATCCAATGTTCACTCTGCTCAACCCTTAAAAAAGGAGCGATCGTCAAAGCAGCACAAGAATATAACTGTAATAAGACAGCCTTTGCACATCACGCTGATGACGCAATTGAAACCTTGTTTATGAACATGATCTATGGAGGACGTATCTCAACCTTCACACCTGCAATGTATCTCAAGAATACTGGTATGGGTTTCATCCGTCCGTTTGTGTATGTCTATGAGGATGAAATCAAAAATACTGTTAGACACGAACAGTTACCTGTTGTAAAGAGTACTTGTCCTAATGATGGCTTTACAAAGCGTCAAGATACAAAAGAATTACTAGCAAATATATATCAAACATATCCATTTGCAAAAAAGAACTTCCTAACTTCCTTATCCAACCAAGAACAAATCAAACTCTGGGTCAAAGGCGAAGAATGGGAAAATTCAAATAAATAACTTGACATTCAATTTCAAATGTAAGAGTATATTTAACGTAAAAACCGAATAGAGGTAGCAACGCAAAAGAGTACTGTATGGAACTAGCAAGCGATGATATGTACGAAAGGTAACTGTCGCCGAACGTATAAACTGGCAAGTTTATCTCGTGGGGATATAGAGAATATCTATATCACTCCTTCATGAACATGAAGTGGCGCTATGACTTATTATTACAAAACCCCTATGTTACATGTGGGTTTTATTTATTAAACGCTTAATAAAAGGGCTTGCATGCATGCAAGTCCTTTTCGTTTAGCTATAACGCTGTATCATCAATACTATTGAGATGATTTTCTAGGTAAGTAATAATTTCCTTCACTGTTCCTTCTTCAAATGGAACACGAATACCCACTTCCTTTACAAGCTTTGTAAAGGATAATGTACCACCAAGTCTGCACAACTTCTTATAGTCTTCCCAGTATGTAGGATCCTTCTTATCCATACGAATATAGAACTGCTGAGCACATACTTGTGCTAATGTATAGTCAATATAGTAGAATGGGCTTTCGAAAATATGACCCTGTTGGTACCACCATGTACCTTCTTCCAAGATATCGCAATCTTCATAATCCTTATAAGGCATATACATCTTTTCTAATCTTCTCCAGCATGCCTTACGCTCTGCTGGTGTCATCTCTGGATGTTCATATACTTCATGTTGGTAATGATCCACTAATGCACCGTATGGCAAGAATGTAATTGTACCAGCCATATGAGAGAACTTATACTTCTCTGTTTCTTCCTTAAAGAATAACTCCATCCAAGGATACGCAAAGAATTCCATAGACATGGAGTCGATTTCTGCAGATTCCATTGTTGGACATTTTACATCAATTAATTCAATCTGATCAGATAAGTATGCTTGGAAAGCGTGTCCTGCTTCGTGAGTTAAGACATCAACGTCGCCAGATGTTCCATTAAAATTGCTAAAGATAAATGGTACATCATACTCATAAATTTCAGTTTCATATCCACCCATCTGCTTATTTGGACGGCTTACGAGATCCCATAACTGATTTGAGTTCATTACATCAATGAACTTGCCAGTTTCAGGTGACATCTCATGATACATCTTCACTGCATACTCTACTAATTCTTCTGCTGTACCATGTGGCTTTGCATTGCCTGACTTAAAGGAGAAACCTAAGTCATAGTAAGCAAGCTTATCATAGCCAATACGCTTTCTCTGCTTTTCAAATAAGCGACCTGCCGCTGGTGTTACATAGTCAAGAATCTGTTTACGATATCTTGCCACCATATCTGCGTTGTAGTCTAAACGATTCATACGATAGTAACCTAATTGAATGTAATTTTCATAGCCAAGCTCTTTCGCCATCTGATGACGAACCTTTACTAACTTGTCGTAGATTTCATCAAATTCAGCAGAATGTTCCTTAAACCAAGCCATCTTTGCTTCATAAGCCTTACGACGAACTTCACGATCAGGTGTATCAACCTTAGCACTGATTTCAGAAAGGTTTAATACTTCACCATCAAACTCGATCTTCGCAGAAGCCTTTAATTTTCCATACTCACTAGTAAGTTTATTTTCCTCAATCATGAGTGGAACAATGCGAGGATCAAATGACTTTAAAGAACATTCACTCAATTGGAAGTATGTCTCTGGAATTTCCTTTAATAATTCTTCTCTAAATGGTGCCTCTAATACTGCCTTTACTAATTCGTTTTCAATTACAGAATACTGTGGACCCGTCTCATCCCAATAGTTATTTTCCGCATCATAAAACTCATCAGCTGTATTGATACTGTGACGAATATTAACAAGTGTAATCATTGTATATAAATGACGACGCAACTTGTTCATACGCCAGAATGCGTCTAAAAATGTTGCAGCATCCTTCGCCTGTTTCATCTCTGAAACAAGTTCTTCCATCTTAGCCTTTGTTTCTTCAAAGTTAGGACGGGTATATTTCATATCATTAAATTTTGTCATATAAATAAGCCTCCATGCCAGTATTTTAACACCGTTCAATAAACCTTGAAAGTCATACCCTCTTTTACACGTAAAGTTCTTAGCGATTCATTCGACAAACAATATTGATTCGTATCTACACATCGAATGATTGGTACGTCTGATATCTGATACGTACACCTAAAATCCTGACCCTTTAATATAAATAATTGTTCTAAAATATCCTGAAAATGATTATCTAAATTGACTCTACATTCATATTCCCTTCTTATGATTGAAAACTGAATATAGATACATAGAGTATCACTACGACCCATGAATATCTCCCATCTGAAAAAAACTACATTCAAGTACATGTTGGTGCAACATCACTAATCCATAACCAGGTTTCTTTTGAATACATTTTTCCGTAGTAGAAAATAGTGCTTGTATTTCTTGTACGTTATCATTGCTTAAACTAATCTTAGAAGAAATAAGAGTTAAAATGCGATACGGTACATTTACCACACTTTGATTTAATATTACCAAGTGAATATTATACTTTTGATTTGTTTCTAGAAGTTTAATTAAAAGTTCTTTATAGAAATCATTCTGTAAAAATATTGTCAAATCTGTAATTAACAAATACGAACCTTGTCTATCTTGTAGATTTCTAAATAACTCACACACGTTATCTACTTCATCTGAATGAATTAGATTTATTTCACTTGTATTTTTACAAAACAAATCATCAATCATAAATACATGTTGGTTTCTTTCACCCATTCGATACAACAAGAGTTGAATAAGATTCTCTCTTTCTTGATATGATTTACCAACAAACAAATAACTAGTATGACCATTAAAATCTAAAATAAGTTTTGGCTGTTCAAATAAATAGTAATCATCTATATAGCCAATTGAAAATTCTGCATCAAAATCAACTGGATATAACGGTAAAGGATTTAACCATAATTGTTTTACACATTTTGGATGTAGTTTACGTATTTCATTTAATACTTGCGTTATCTGTGCTGGTTGACGCTTTTGAAAGGAAGAAGATGCTTCAATATTTCCTTCTTGATCTAAGATTTCGATATGCCGTATCGGTTCTTTCTTTGCATGTGCGTATCCTGCTATACCATATTGAATCCCACCTGCATTAGATAAATAGAACTCTCCTGGTTTTTGTAAAGAAGCAGCTCTAGCATCATGTAGAAGCTCCATTGAATCTTGTCGCTCTGCAACACGCATACATATACGGAAGTTCGTATTTGCCCATATTTGATCATTTACAATTCCTGCTGGTTTTTGTGTTGCCAGTATCAAATGTATACCCAACGATCTTCCTATACGTGCAACGACAATCAGCTCCTCAAGAAACTCTGGTCTTTCTCTTTTAAGTTCCGCAAATTCATCTACTACAATCACAAGTTCAGCTAAAGAAGGATATTCACTATTTGTTGAAATTGCCTTACGATATGCGTTTAAGTTTATTACTGGATATCCTAGATGATTGGATACTTCTCTAAATAGTTTTTCGCGAAACGAACAAATATTCTTTAGTGCATGTAAGGAACGTTTCATATCATCCACATCAAGATTTGATAGATTGCCACAAATATGCGGTAATTCATGTCCTTTTAAACATAATACAGACCCAGCACCACCACCTTTAAAATCAATTAATACTATTTGTAAGTTCTTAGGGGAAAAAGAGATAGCCAAAGATAAAAGTAATGTTGTAATTAATTCACTCTTTCCACTGCCTGTTGTACCTGCAATTAATCCATGCGGGCCATCCTTGCATTCATGTAAATCAAAGTAGATTGGTTGATTATAGGCATCCTTCCCCAAACGGATTTGCATTGACTTTGCTATATCACTATTGCACCATCTTTCGCTAATATTTAATTCCTCAATCGTATCAACGTCATACATCGAAAAGAAAGAATGATTGTTTGTTGTAAGATGATATTTAGAAAACAATGTTTGTTGTGTATCAATTTTTATTCGTTCATAGAAATCTTTACACCGATGTACTGTCTTTTGTTCGTGATTACGAACGATAACTATATCTCCTTCTCTATTCAGTAAATGTGTCACATGATAGTGTTCTATGGTATCAAATGTAATCCATTCTTTAAATTCACTGAGATACTGATTCGTAAAATTAAACAATACTTTTATACCTATGAAGTTTTGCGTCTTTGCATTTAAGTCATGGATTGAAGAAGAAATACAACGTAAACCATTATGATAAATATGCGGTATCTTTTTTAACCAACTAAAGTGAATAAAATCTTTCGCATCAATTAGACAAGAAATCAGTACATCCTGCGGTCGATAAGACATAGAAATATACCTAAGCGCATCAACTACAAATTCATCTAATTGATGTAAAACAACATGATTACCACTTTGAAGCTTTAGAAGATATGGTGCATCTAACGAACTTGCATAATTAACAATTTCATTGAAATGTTGTTGAAACGCAATATCATTTTTTTGAAATTGGAATGACTTTTCAAAAACATATTTGATAACTCCTTTTGCATGACCAAGTGGAAGATAAATACATTTAGGATATAGTTGTTGTAATACCTGACCATTATTTACACATAGTTTCATTGTAGAACTAATATATGATTGGTAAATTCTATCGATATTAGATTTTAATTGTTCAAGGTAAGCTTCATATTCCATTTTACGTATGCTTATCTTTTTCTGATTTTCTCTTTTCTCATGTAGTTGCTGCAAGGGATTCCAAAGAATTGTACTTAACAACATCATACTTGGTAGTAGAATCATCGGTAACATATCTAATAGCTCTCTACCATTCATATATCCGCGATACATAGAGATGGAAGCACCACTCATGGATGCTAAACTCATTGTGATTGCTGGACCTACAGAGAAGATAACAGACCTTTTTTCGTAATGACTGATATGTTCAGGCTCTTCTACTGTCAATATATATTCATTGACTACTTCTGGTTGATAGATTGTTGTTTTTTCTACGTATTTAATTGGAGATAATACAGTTGTCTCAGGAGTAAAGTAGCTTAAGTGACAATTGCTATTTGATGGTTGATTTACAATGATAAAATCATCCTCAAATTGAATTCGTAGATAATATGTTTCAAGTAAATCGCCTGCTTTATAAAACACATTATGTATACGCTTTTGATTCATATATGCATGAATGGAAGAATCCACTTCAATTTCTTTTGTAACGAAATGTATTGTAATTGCGTTTCGATTTAATAGTTCTGTAGAAACGGTTATATCATTCATGACTGTACCAATGACTATCGTATCCTGATAAAGATATGGCTTATATTGATTCCAACCTTGTAGTAAAGCTATAGCAGTAAACCGTATGTCGTGAATCAAACACGATTGTTCGTGATACAACAAATAAGAAACACCATCTTCAATGATTTGTATTACAACACAATTATCCTTCTGATATAACGTAAAATGAGAACCGAATATTGTATGTTCTACTCGATTCTCATCAACCAATATCAAACATAATTCATCTTTATACTCGGTATATAAAATCATTTTCGATTTATCTCAACAACCAATATATGGCAATGCACAAGATGCTTTTTATCTTTTGTTTGTATCAGAATATCTGTACCACCTGGTCTTTTACCAATCACTTCTCCCACAGAACTTACTTCAGTGATATCTGTATTCTGGCTTGTATATACTAAATCTTCAACAGTATATCCTTCTGGAAGACCTGACACTTGTATACGTGTATTAACTCCAACACCAGCAATTAATGAATAATCTTTTAAAGTAATTCTCTTTTTAACTTGTATTGACTCTATATTTGGTACTTTTTCTCTATCTTCGCAACTACAATGATCTACACTCATCCAGTTTTCGTAGGTAACTTTCCCCTTTGGAAACAAGGGTGCATTCGATTCATTTAGAATTGCGATATTCCTACCAAAACCAAATCTTCCTACAAGACTATTGCTACTATTGAGTTTTAGATTACATAACCAATACGCATTTAATTCGGTACATACTTTGACATTAGGGTTTCCTTCTGAAAGTTCTTCAACCAAGTCAGGCTGTATATCAATATCATATGGTTCTACTTTCCCTTCTTCGTTATATAGGTATGTTCTAGTTTTAAAATAACCCTTTGCACCTGCATCTACTTCCGCATCCATGACATTTTGATTGAATGCATGTAGTGAAAGATTAGTTCCAAGCGTGATACCTGTCTCAGCCCGAATGGATGCGGTAGCTTTCTTACTATGATCAGAAATGATACGCATATTTCCATTTCTGATTTCACATCCTACAACATGATTCTGCACAAATGATAGTTCTGCTTTACCAGTCGCATATAAATTTAAATTAATCTTCATCACAACCGAAACCATTGGTGCATTTGGCAAAGGAATCTTAACTGTACATAGTGTTATCGTATCCGTCAAAACTTCTTGTTTTGATTGAAAGATATTCTGTACTGTACTAATAAAATCTTTTGGATTTAGTTTTGAGAAGTCTCCATATAACTCTTTATACATACCATTGCGTAAGCCAATATTCTCAGAAGTAGTGAAGTCTGCTTTCAAGTAGCCATATTGGATTCTGTCTTCATCCTTATCCCACTTGTATTGGATGTGTAAATTATCTAATGTAGCATTTGCATACAAGAGCCCACCTACTTGTAATTGTTTTGAAACCTCCGCACGAAGAGAACTTGTAGTACCCTTTAACGATACACGAAAGCCTTTCATATCAAATGTATGATTGATTAGACCAGTTGACATCAGGGACAGAGAATGACTCTGTTCTGTCCCTTCCTGTACAATATTCCCATTTCCGTCAAAAATCTTTGCATGATTAAACTCTAGATCAGTGCCACCTTGAATATCAAACTGATCAATCACATCTTCCATGTTCACTTGTTCTAAGCATGTTAGAATCCCCTGATTTGTATACTCACATTTTAAAACACGATAATAAGCATCATCATATGTAATATACATTCCAGTTTGTATCAAAGAATCTGATTTAAATAAAGCGGTTAATTTTTCCTCATCAAATTGTTTTGGCTCTTCATCTGTAAACTGAACATCATCTTTTAACTGGACTGTAGTTTTTGTATCGGTAAATTTACGATTGTTAACAATGTCAATAACCTGTGTTAGATATCCAAAAGCCTCTTCTTTTGAAATTACCTCTTTAGGACGAAAGCGTTGTCGCTCATCAAGGCTCATTAAACCACTTGCAACAGCAGCCTTGACCTGTTCCGGATAACTACAGTCTTGTAAGTCCTTAATTGGATCTGATGATCCTTCATGGGTTCTTGAGATTAGATTCATCAAAGTGTACGCGACCGTCTCTCTTGTTAAGATAGTTGAAGGATCAAATGCTTTTGATGGATTTAATAGTTCCCACTCCACAGATGATTGTACAACCGTAAAGTATGGTGAATTGGAACTGATATTTAAAAAATATGGTTCATCTTGTTGGTAGCTTGTAATACCTGCTTGTGTTGTAAGTTCTGTTAACCATTCTCCATTTGTGATTGTATCTGTCACTTTCTTTTTACACCCAACAAATGTAATCAACATACATAACACAAATACTACCGCAATCTTTTTAATACTGAATACCGGACGCATTTCCTGTAATTGTAGATTCTAATGAATCATAACTAGATACTGTAGTATCTAAGAATTTTGCATACGCATCAATTAACACACGATACTTCTCAAAACGATTTGCAAATAATTGGAAGCGATTGCGAATTTCCTCACCACCATCAGAAATCCAAGTACCATTTAATGATGTCATCTCTTTTTGCATTGCAGTTAAGTCATCATACATCATTTGATTGGTTGAACGTAGTTTGGCTGCTGTATCACTTACCTCAGCTAATGAAATCTGAATATTACTCATTATACCCTCCTTTACATCCCTAGCATACCTGCTTGACTTGTTAATTCATCTTGCGTATTGCGATAACTACGTGCACTATTACGCAAAAATTCAATATACTCTGTGCATAAAATTGATAGTTGTTTAAAGTCTGACTGTAATGCGGAAAGTTTGGTAGTAAATGCTAGGTTATCTTTTCCTTGCCAACCTGCATTCATCGCATCTACAGCAGAAAATAGTGTCGCAACATTCTTAAGATAGGACGAATTACGCTCCTCCATACGCATGGCACACGCTTCTAATTGCATTGGTTCTACGGTAATCTTTCTCATAGTACCTCCTTTCACTTTCTATATAGTGAATCAAGGAGATCCCTCCCCAAAAGAAAAAGCAGAAGATTTCTCCTCTGCTTAACAAACTATTCCGTTTCTTTCTTTTCTTCACGATGAATACGAGCAATGATTTCATCAATATGGCGACCATTCATCTCTGTTTCATCAATCACAAAACTTAACTCAGGCACACGACGGATTGTCATGCGCTTGGAAAGTTCTGAACGAATAAATCCTGCAGCACGATTTAACGCACGTAACCCTGCTTGCATACGTGGATTCTGCCCTAAGAATGTTACAAATACTTTCGCATAACTATGATCATTTGAAACTTGAACATCAGTAATTGTGACAAACCCAACATCAGGATCTTTTACACCAAACTGAATAATTTCAGAAATATTCTTGCGAATAATTCCTTCCAGTCTTTTTTGTTTAACACTTACCATACTTTATCCTTCTAATGGTACTTCGCGGTCTTCATATGCTTCAATTGTATCGCCAATCTTAACATCGTTATAGTTTTCAATCGTTAAACCACAATCAAATCCAGATAGTACTTCCTTGGCATCATCCTTGAATCTCTTAAGGGAAGCAAGCTTTCCAGTGTAGATAACGATACCATCACGAATCAAGCGGATATTGCAACGGGAAACAAGTTTACCATCTGTAACCATACAACCAGCGATTGTACCAATCTTAGATGCCTTATATGTTTCACGAACCTCAGCTTGTCCAATAACAACTTCCTTGTATACTGGCTCAAGCATGCCCTTCATTGCAAGTTCCATTTCTTCTGTTGCCTTATAGATGATGTCATGTAGGCGAATTTGTACTCCAGCTTCTTCAGCCTTCTTACGAATATTCGCATCAGGGCGAACAGAGAAACCAATAATCATCGCATTAGATGCACTTGCAAGCATGATATCAGATTCAGTAATTGCACCAGCTGTAGCATGAATAACATTCACACGTACACCGGATACATCTAACTTTTCCATAGAGGACTTCACAGCTTCTGCAGAACCTTGTACGTCTGCCTTGATGATAACTGGAATTTCCTTTAGGTCACCAGATTCAATCTGTGAAGATAAGTCTTCTAAACTCATTGCACTAGTCTTACGACGGTCCGCATCAATCTTACGACGCTTACGTCTATCCGCAATTGCACGGGCTTCCTTTTCATTTTCATAAGAACGGAAGATGTCACCAGCTTCAGGTACATCATTTAAACCAATAATCTCTACTGGGCGTGATGGACCTGCTGTCTTGAGTTCGTTACCATTTTCATCTGTCATACGACGCACTTTACCAAAACATGTACCAACTACAACTGGATCTCCATGTTTTAATGTACCATTCTGTACAAGCAATGTCGCAACTGGACCTCTACCCTTATCAAGTTTTGCTTCAACAACTGTACCAGTTGCTGTACGGTTAGGATTAGCCTTTAATTCCTTCACATCAGAAACGATTAAAATTGTTTCTAATAGTTCATCAATACCATCACCCTTTTTCGCACTGGTATTGACAAAAATCGTATCGCCACCCCATTCTTCAGGCATGACACCAAGTTCAGCCATTTCAGACTTAACATGGTCAGGATTTGCATCAGGCTTGTCCATCTTGTTTACAGCAACAATAATTGGAACACCTGCAGCCTTGGCGTGGTCAATTGCCTCACGAGTCTGTGGCATAACACCATCGTCAGCCGCAACAACAATAACAGCCAAGTCAGTTACACTAGCACCACGTGCACGCATAGCAGTAAATGCCTCGTGACCTGGAGTATCTAAGAAAGTAACCTTACGTCCATTGACTGTAACCTGGTACGCACCAATCGCTTGTGTAATACCACCAGCTTCGCCAGCAGCTACCTTAGAACGACGGATTGTATCCAATAATGTTGTCTTACCATGGTCAACGTGACCCATGATAGTAACAACAGGTGGACGTTCCTGTAGGTCTTCTGCAGCATCTTGCACTTCATCTTCCAAGCTATCTGCTTCTCTTTCTTTTACCTTAATGGCTTCAATATTGTAATTCATGCATACAAGTTCAACCATTTCATCTTCAAGCGCACTGTTGATGGTAACCATCTTACCTTCCATAAACAATGCTTTGATGAGTTCACTTGATTGACGATGTAATTTATCTGCTAATTCACCAACTGTAATACCATCACTGAATGTAATCTCTGTAATCTCTACAGGTTGTTTAGATTGATGATTATCATTCTTGTTAAATGGTTTTTTCTTCGTATTGTTACGATTGTTGGAAACATTCTTCTTATTTGCAGGTTTGCGTTTTGTTGGAACTGGCATTTATGTACCTCTCTTTCTTTGTTTGAGATTTGCACCTCGAAATACTATATCGGTAACATCCCTTCCTTTCAAAAATGGATACCACTACTTCATTGCTTTTGCAATTTCATCCCAGAATTCATCTGGAATCTTTTGTGATAATGCTTTTGCTAAAGCATTATTCTTCTTAGCAACTTCAATAACTGCTACGTCTTTCTTTAAATATGCACCATGGCCATTCATTCTACCTGTTACATCAACAGCTAATGTACCTTCTGGTGTTCTAACAACACGGAGCAACTCCTTTTTAGGAAGTTGTTCTCCGGTTGCTACACATTTACGCATTGGAATTTTCTTAGGCATGCTTACATGTTTTCATCGTCATCGTAGTATTCTTCATACTCATCGTAGTCGATGTCATACTCCTTCTCTGCTTCAGATTCCTGTTGTGCTTCGATTTCAGCCAACTCTTCTTCACTATAGATAGGACGGTTATCAGCAACAAGCAAGTTCTTTTTGATCTGTTCTTCAAGATCCTTGTTTCTAACCTTGTACTCTTCTTCATCCTTCTTCTTTTTCTTCTTGTACTTAGAATCCGTATTCTTTGGTTTCGAAGAATCAACAAGTTTTTCAAAGTGTGAAACATAAGTAGCCTTCCTAGCTAGTTCCTCTAAGTCTGCATGCTTACGGGAAGCTTCTTTTTCTTCTGCAGTCTTTTCAACTACAACTGGCTTCTCTTCTTCAACTGCCTTTTCAACCGTTTCAACTACAGGTGTTTCAATAGCAGCTTCTTGATGTTCTTCTTCATCTGGCTGATTAGAAATCTCAGCGATGATTGTATCGTTTACTCTTTCCATCATTTCTTCTGGGATATATTCTTCATCTTCATCGACAATAGAATCTGGATTTTCAGCTCTGAACTTAGCGATTGCCGCAAGTCTCTTTTCTTCTTCATCCTTAGCAGCAGCCTTTTGACGTTCAACGCTCTTAGCCTTCGCTTGTTCAGCCAACTTTTGCTTCATTACTTCAGCCTGAGCGAGTAATTCATCATAATCCTTGCCCATATCTTCAAGTTCTTGACGCGTCTTGATATCAATCTTATGACCCGTTAACTTCACTGCAAGACGTGCATTCTTACCACGCTTACCGATAGCTAAAGACAATTGGTCTTCACTAACAATAACAAGCAAACTATTATCATCCTGTCCTGGTAGAACAGAGATGATTTCAGCTGGTGCTAAAGCATTTTTAACAAGTTCTGTTATATCATCATTCCATTGGAAGATGTCGATCTTTTCACCATGTAATTCATCGATAATCTTTTGAACACGAGAACCACGAGGACCAATACATGAACCAATTGGATCTACATCAGGATTGTGTGAGAGCACAGCCATCTTTGTTCTTTCACCAGCTTCACGAGCGATAGATTTGATTTCAACAACACCCTGATAAATTTCAGGAACTTCCTTTTCAAATAAACGCTTAACAAGTGTCGCATCAGCACGTGATACCAATACCTGTGAACCCTTTGTTTCCTTTTGTACATCTGTGATTACAACACGGATGCTTTGTCCTTCCGTTAGTTTCTCATGAGGAATTTCAGCTGACTTAGAAAGTAAAGCAACTGTCTTGCCTAAACTAATTAATGTGAACTTATCCTTAACAGATTCAACAGTACCTATAACCATCTCATCTTTTTGGTCAATGTATTCGTTGTATACTGCAACCTTTTCTGCTTCACGAATCTTTTGACGGAATACGTTCTTAGCCAAAGAGGCAGCTGCACGTGACATCGAAGTGATTTCCTTCTTCTCACGAACCTGTACACCTAATTCAGCGTTAGAATCCAACTTCTTAGCATCTTCTAATGAGATTTCTAATTCATCATCTTCTACTTCTTCAACAACGTTATAGTATTGGTAGATATCAATAGTCTTACTCTTCTTATTAATTTCTGCCTTTACTTCGATATCCTGTAATTCAGAATCCTTCTTGAATGCTTTCGCTACAGCTTCTGTTAATGCCTCTAGTACGATATTTTCAGGCACATTCTTGTCATCTTCCACACCGCGAATCGCATTGAGAAGTTGTGTGTATTTAATCTCCATGATTTCTCCTTATAATTTAATTGCTAATCTAGCAAAACGAATATTGTTCTTTTCAATCGCAGCAGTGCGCTTTACTGCTTTATCTCGATACTCTAACTCAATCGCAGCAACACTAGCAGCACGAACATATCCAGTTATCTCGACCATATTCTTAAATGGCTCCTTGAGTTCAACATAGATATATTCATCTACTAACTGTTCAAACTCGGCATAATCTTTAATCTCTCGCTCTGCACCAGGGCTACAGACTTCTAAGCTATACTCTTCTTTGATTGGATCATACTTGTCCAAGACTACACCAAGCTTTTCACTTACTTCTGCACAAATATCTAAATCAATCGCATGTGCATCGTTGTCAATTGCGACTTGTAATGTCTTCTCATTACTAAGCCAAACAATCTCGTAAAGTCGAACGTGGCAATCGTCAAATACTGGCTGAAATAATTTGGTCAATTTATCAATGTTTTCCATATGCCTCCAGACATAACATAAGGAGAGCTTCCGCTCTCCTTATTCCGTTTACAATATACCCCATTTTAAAGGGATTTTCAAGCACTATCCTCTATACAATGCGATTATTCCTCATTTTTCGTAAACATCCGTGCACAAGCAACTGCCTTTTGCCAACGCTTGTATAAATGACTTACATCAGATACATCCATCATAGGTGTAAAGAGATGACTATTTCGTTCTTTCTTTAACTCTTCTAAGTCATGCCAATATCCAACCGCAAGACCAGCTAGATATGCAGCACCTAATGCAGTCGATTCAACATTTTCTGGACGCTCAATAGCACATTGCATAATGTCGCTTTGAAACTGCATCAAATAATCATTGGCAGAAGCTCCACCATCTACACGTAGTGATTGAATCGCAATCCCAGAATCTTCTTTCATCGCATCAAGAATATCTCTATTTTGATAAGCAATAGAATCTAATGTTGCTTTTGTCATATCCTCTTTACTTGTACCACGTGTAATGCCAAACATCGCACCCTTACAATCATTATCCCAATATGGCGCACCTAAGCCTACAAAAGCAGGAACTACAATCAATTCATGTTCTTCCTTTGCAGATAAAGCAAGTTTCTCCGACTCTTTTGCCGTCTTAAAAAACTTCAACTGATCACGTAACCACTGCACCGCACTACCAGCAACAAACACTGATCCTTCAAGCGCATAAGTAATTTCACCCTGATAACCCCAAGCAATTGTTGTAACCAAACCATGCTTACTTGGGTGTGGTTTGTTACCAGTATTCATTAACATAAAGCAACCAGTACCATAAGTATTTTTTACGCTGCCACGCTCGAAGCACTGTTGTCCAAATAGTGCAGCTTGTTGGTCACCGGCAGCGCCAGCAATCGGTACACGCTTACCAAAGAAATACTCAGAAGCAGTATATGCAAAAATACAACTACTATCTTTTACCTCCGGTAACATACACATCGGTATATTAAGAAGACTACATAATTCATCATCCCACTTCTTATCATAGATATTAAATAACATTGTTCTAGATGCATTACTGTAGTCCGTCACATGTGCTTTCATTCCAGAAAGACACCATATTAACCAAGTATCAATTGTACCAGCAAGTAACTCACCACTTTCTGCACGCTGTTGACCATTTTCAATATGATCCAAAATCCAACGGATTTTTGTTGCAGAGAAATATGGATCTAGTTGAAGCCCTGTCTTTTGTCGAATCATGCTAGCATGATTATTCTGTTTTAATTGATTACAGATTTCTGCAGTTTGACGAGATTGCCAAACGATTGCCTTATAAACAGGAATACCTGTTTTCTTATCCCATACAACCGTTGTCTCACGTTGGTTGGTAATACCGATACCTTCAATCTGTTCTGGTTTAATATTAGCATCCAGCATACTTTGCATCATACAAGATAATACAGATAACCATATCTCATTCGCATCATGTTCTACCCAACCAGGTTTAGGAAAGTATTGTTGAAATTCTTTTTGTGCAGAAGAAACAACCTTAGCATCATGATTAAAGATAATCACACGTGAACTTGTTGTTCCTTGGTCAATCGACATAATATATTTTTCCATGCATATACCTCTATTCTTTATAAAGTGAACTTAATTTCTTATTAGATCAAGATATTCATCTTCAGTCATATCTTGACTAAATATGCAATTATATTCTTTTACAGTTAATTTTAATTTATCAAAATTATCTTGTAATACATACTTTAAATATTCAATATATGAGTCTTTCATCCATTTAATACATTCTTCTAAAGTATTAAAATCTGGGTTAATGATTTTTGTACCCATACTATTATCTGGACATGCACTCCATTTCCCATTTATACAAGCAAGTACTTGGGTATGTGTATGATGAAAATCATTTGAAAGATATTCTAAGAAAAATGATTTGCATGCAATTCCATTTTTTCTACAATATAGTTTTATAAGTTCACTTAAATCCCAGCACCACCCACAATTATTATGAATAATTTGTTCAGGCGTAGAAAATGAGTACTGATACTTTTTAAAGTCTTCATCGCCAAGAAAGTGTAAATTATTATTTTGATCCTTATATCCATACCTTAATGAGCAAATATAGTCAAAAAACTCATTCAAATGTAAAGACAGAATATCATCTAAATCATTTTGTAATTCTACAGCCATAAGCTACTACTCCTATACACATATAATTGTTTTTTTAATTATAACGTATTAAAAAGGACTGCCAATATAATAGCAGCCCTAATCATCAATTACTTAGACTTTTTAGTTGTCTTTTTTGCAGGAGCTTTCTTAGCTACTGGTTTTTTCGCTACAGCCTTAGGAGCAGCTACTTTCTTAGTAGCTTTCTTTACAGCTGGTTTCTTAGCAACAGTCTTTTTAGCAACTGGCTTTGTAGCCTTCTTAGCTGCAGGTTTAACAACCTTCTTTGTAGACTTCTTTGCTACTGGTTTAACACTTTTCTTAGCAGGAGCCTTCTTAGCCAATGGCTTAGCTACCTTCTTGGAAACTGTCTTTGTTGTTGCTTTCTTAGCTACTGGTTTTTTAGCAGCAACCTTCTTCGTAGCCTTTTTAGCAACGACTTTCTTAGCAGTCTTCTTTGCTACAACAGCTGATTTAACATCAGCGCGAATTGCGGCTTGAGCAGCTGCTAAACGAGCGATAGGAACGCGGTATGGTGAGCAAGAAACGTATGTTAATCCAACACGTTGGAAGAATTCGATACTTACTGGGTCACCACCATGTTCACCACAGACACCTAAGTGAATGTCTTTACGTGTAGAACGACCCTTTTCGCAAGCCATAGAGATAAGCTTACCAACACCATTTACATCTACGTGAGCGAATGGATCGTTATCGTAGATATGCTTGCTGTAATAATCATCTAAGAACTTACCAGCATCATCACGTGAGAATCCGAATGTCATCTGTGTTAAGTCGTTTGTACCGAAACTGAAGAATTCAGCTGTTTCTGCTAATTCATCAGCATTTAACGCAGCACGTGGAATCTCAATCATTGTACCGATCTTATAATCCTGCTTGGCTCCAGCTTCCTTGATTACTTCGTCAGCAGTTGTACGAATAATCTGTGCAACATAATCAAGTTCCTTCTTTTCGCCAACTAATGGAACCATGATTTCTGGAACTAACTTCCAACCACGGTGCTTCTTGTTGATGTTAATAGCAGCCTTGATAATTGCGCGTGTCTGCATGACACCGATTTCTGGATATGTTACGTCTAGACGGCATCCACGGTGACCCATCATTGGGTTGAACTCGTGTAAGTTTGCTGCAGCAGCCATCAAGTCTTCTACAGAGATACCTAATGCTTTAGCAACTTCTAATGATTCTGCTTCAGCCTTTGGTAAGAATTCGTGTAGAGGTGGATCCAATAGACGGATAGTAACACTTCTGCCACCCATTGCCTCGAAGATACCCTCGAAGTCTCCTTGCTGCATTGGTTCTAATTGCTTTAATGCAATCTGACGTTGTTCAACATTTTGAGCAACTACTAATTCACGGATAGCCTTAATACGATCTGGAGAGTTGAAGAACATATGCTCAGTACGAACAAGACCAACACCTTCAGCACCGAAGCTTACAGCTCTTGCAGCATCTTCTGGTGTATCAGCGTTTGTACGAATCTTCATTGTTCTACGTTCATCAGCCCATTGCATGAACTTCTTGAAGTTACCAGAAATTGTTGCTGGAACTGTCTTGATTTCACCACGGTAAACTAAACCTGTAGAACCATCTAGAGAGATAATATCTCCATCCTTGAATACTTCACCCTTCACTGTGAATTGTAACTTCGCTTCATTAACCTTAATGTCGCCACAGCCAGATACACAGCAAGCACCCATACCACGAGCTACTACAGCTGCGTGAGATGTCATACCACCACGTACTGTTAAGATACCTTCAGATACATGCATACCTTCGATATCTTCTGGTGATGTTTCAAGACGAACTAAGATAACCTTGCGTCCCATTGTTGCCTTTGTCTTAGCTTCTTCAGCAGTGAATACAATTTCACCACATGCAGCACCAGGTGAGGCAGCTAAGCCCTTCGCAACTACATCATTCTTCTTTCTCTTTAAGTCTTCAGCATCAAACTGTGGGTGTAGTAAGTCATCTAACTGCTTAGGATCAACCATAAGTAAAGCTTGATCCTTCGTTACAAGACCTTCCTTCTCCATATCTACAGCAACCTTTAAAGCAGCTGCAGCTGTACGCTTCGCATTACGTGTTTGTAACATGAATAGTTTTCCATGTTCAATTGTAAATTCCATATCCTGCATGTCATGGTAGTGCTTTTCTAAACGTGCACAGATATCTGTGAAATCCTTATATGCCTTTGGCATTACCTTCTTAAGTTCTGCAATTGGAGATGGTGTACGAATACCGGCAACAACGTCTTCACCTTGTGCGTTAATTAAGTATTCACCAAATAACTTTCTTTCACCTGTTGCAGGGTTACGAGTAAAGGCAACACCTGTACCGCAATCATCACCCATATTACCAAATACCATGGTCTGAACATTTACAGCTGTTCCCCAAGAACTTGGGATATCATTCATCTTACGATAGAAGATAGCACGGTCATTATTCCATGAACGGAATACAGCTTCGATTGCGCGTTCTAATTGAACTGTTGGATCCTGTGGGAAATCTTCCTTCAATTCCTTCTTATAGAAAGCCTTAAAGCGCTTTGTTAATTCGAACATATCCTCAGCATCTAATTCAATATCCTGCGTAACGCCCTTCTTTTCTTTTACTTCATCAATGATTTCTTCAAAACGTGATTTGGATAATCCCATAACCACGTCTGAGAACATCTGCACGAAACGACGATAAGAATCGTATGCAAATCTCTTGTTGCCAGACTTCTCTTCAACAACCTTAACAACTTCATCATTCATACCTAAGTTAAGAATTGTGTCCATCATACCTGGCATAGATGCACGTGCACCTGAACGTACAGAAACAAGTAAAGGATTATCTAATCCACCTAATTTCTTACCTGTTGCCTTCTGTAGCATTCCAACATGCTTGTGAATTTCGTCCATGATATTCTTGTTGATTTTCTTACCATCTGCGTAATATGCATTGCACGCTTCAGTTGTGATGGTAAATCCATCCGGTACTGGCATACCCAAATTGCTCATTTCAGCAAGGTTAGCACCTTTACCACCGAGCAGTTCACGCATGGAACCATTACCTTCAGAAAACTTATAAACATACTTTTTAGTAGCCATTATAGCCTCCCTTTATCTACTGTTTGATTATAAAGCAACCGGTTACATTTCTCAATACATACAAATCACTTTTGTGAGATTATCCAAGAAATAAACTTAATCTTTTCCATGCACGCATGAAATAGAAAAGACGATATCTAATCGATACCGTCTAATGAAATTCTTATTTTGTATACTTCTTAATGAAGTCAAAGAATCGTGGGAAGTATTGTGGATCACTTGTTAGATTTCCAAATCCACCCTGTTCAGATACATACATCTCCTTCTTGCTTGCGCAAGAGTAATAGTTATCATACGCATGACTAATTGGAACGATACGATCCTGCAAGCCATGTAGGAATAACATTGGAGTTACAGCGTTTCTTAACTGACGTTGTGTACTGATATCATTTAGACTAAAATGCAATACCTGTCTTACATAGAAGTCTACGGATGGCATTACAAACTTACCGTTAAACTTTGTAATATCCTGTACTTGAGTTTGGATAATATCTTTGATTTCTTTATATCCACCTTCTGCAATGGCACACTTTACATTACGTGGTAAATAATCACCAATCGCATTCATCACAGAAGCTGCACCTACGTTCATACCAAATAATGCAATCTCTGCAAGTGGATCAAGGTTTACTAAGTAGTTAATCCAACTAATCAAATCATAATGTTCACACCACCCAAGACCAGTATATTTACCTTCAGACATTCCATAACCACGTGCATCCGGTGCTAAGATATTGAATCCACGATGGTCTGCCTCCCACATATGTTCTAATAATGTTCCACTATAAGACGCAATACCATGTTGGATAATAATCCACTTATGAGAATCTTCTTGATTCACGATACGTAATGCATGTAGTTTTAATCCATCATAAGAATCGATGAAATCATCGAAACGGTTGCTGTGTGCGAACCACTCATTTCTTTCCATCTGTAATAATGGTAGCTGCATTGCTGCACCACATTTTTGTAAAAATCTACTATTCTGTAAATCAAACGCATTGCGGAATACATAGTACCCAGCTCCTGCATATGCACTTGCACCAGCCACAGCAGTAACACCTAATACTTTTAATAGCGTATGCTTGTTTTCTTTATTTGACATACTGCACCTCCGTCAATCATGAATTGTTATCTTGATTATAACATGTTCATTATTTTTTCAATACATTTAAGCGCTCTTCGATAACAGCGTATTGCTTTTGATATGCTTCAAGCTTTTGCTTTTCATTTTCAATCTTCGCTGCTGGAGCCTTCGCAATAAATCCTTGGTTAGAAAGAATTCCTGTAGAACGTGCAATCTCAGACTTAAGTCTTTCAATCTCTGCTTCAAGCTTCTTAATTTCTTCTTCTGGATTACTTAATTCGCTAGACGGAATATATAAGCTACCGCCTTGAATTGCTTCTACTGTTAAGTCACCTTCAAGTGTATCCTGCCACTCTGCCTTTGCAAGCTTCATGATAATTGCAGACATTGCTTCATCCGCCTTGATTGTATTACCATCAAGATCCTTTAATGCAATATGAATTAATGTTGATGGCTTCAAATCATTTACAATCTTTACTTCACGAATCTTTTGAATCGCAGAGATTGCTCTTGCCATTGCCGTTAAATCACAAGCAGTAACGTTTTCAATCATAGTTGGCCAAGATTCTAAGTTGATACTCTCCTTAGCACCTGGTAATAAATCATAAATCTCTTCTGTTACAAAAGGCATAAATGGTTGTAATAAACCAACGATAGCCTTTAAGCATACATAGAGTGTTGATTGTGCTGCACGCTTTGCTACTTCATCTGTACCGTTTAATGCAGTCTTACTCATCTCTACATACCAACTGCAGAAGTCATCCCATACAAAGGAATATAGTTCATTACCAACTAAGGCAAACTCATACTTCTCCATGTTTTCCGTTACATGTGTAATTGTCTCATTAAGACGATTGATAATCCACGCATCCGCAAGTGATAGATGTGTTAAATCAACATCTTCAACCTTCATTCCTTCAGGAAGATTCATAAATACAAATCTAGACGCATTCCAAATCTTGTTAATAAAGTTACCTGCTGCCTCAACCTTTTCAGGAATATAACGCATATCTTGTCCTGGTGTTGAGTTTGTTGTTAAGAAGAAACGTAATGCATCGATGCCATACTCTTCAATAACCTTCATTGGATCAATACCATTACCAAGTGACTTTGACATCTTGCGGCCTTGCGCATCACGTAATAAACCATGGATTAGTACATCCTTAAATGGACGATTCTTTGTAAAGTGTCTTGCTTGGAATGCCATACGTGCAACCCAGAAGAAAATAATATCGTAACCAGTAACCATTGTATTGGTTGGATAGTAACGTGCTAAATCTTCCGTTTCTTCTGGCCAACCTAATGTTGCAAATGGCCATAAAGCACTAGAGAACCATGTATCAAGTACATCTTCATCCTGTACCCAGTTTGTTGTATCCTCTGGATCAGTTTCACCAACGTATGTTTCACCAGTCACAGTGTTATACCATGCAGGTATGCGATGTCCCCACCACAACTGACGAGAGATACACCAATCTTCAATATTCTCCAACCATCCATTGAATGTCTTTTCAAAACGTTCTGGATAGAAGTTAATCTTTGTCTCTTCATCTGCTTGATACTTAAGTACATCTTCCGCAAGTGGCTTCATCTTAACAAACCACTGTTGTGATAGATACTGTTCAACAACACAATGCGTACGTTCAGAATGTGCTACGTTATGTGTCATCTCTTCAATCTTCACTAAGTTTCCATCAGTTTCAATTTGTTTTACAAGTGCTTCACGTGCTACGTAACGATCCATTCCCTCATACTTACCGCAAAGTTCATTCATTGTTCCATCTGGATTCATACAGATTGGCTTTTCTAAATGATGTCTTTCCGCAATCGCAAAGTCATTAGGATCGTGTGCAGGTGTACACTTCATTGCACCAGTACCAAAACCAATTTCTACATAGTCATCACCGATGATAGGTAATTCCTGCCCATTTGCTGGGTTAGTTGTATGTTTACCAATCAAGTGATTCAACTTTTCATCGCTAGGGTTTACGACAACACAAACATCACCAAACATTGTTTCTGGACGTGTTGTCGCAACCACAAATTCTTCACCAGTTTCCTTTACTATATATTTGAAGTGATACATCTTACCTGGGTCATCTTGATAATATACTTCAATATTACTTAATGCTGTACGGGCTTCCGGATCCCAGTTGATGATACGCCAACCACGATAGATTAAACCTTCATTGTAGAGTTTTACAAATACATGACGAACTGCATCGTTAAAACCATCATCCATCGTAAAGCGCTCACGACTATAATCTAATGAGTTTCCAAGTTTACCCCATTGTGTACGGATTGTCTTGGCATATTCTGCCTTCCACTCCCACGCACGTTCCAAGAACTTTTCACGTCCTAAATCATAGCGAGAAATACCTTCACTCTTTAAGCGTGCATCAACCTTTGCCTGTGTCGCAATACCCGCATGATCCATACCTGGTAAAAACAACATGTCATAGCCCTGCATACGCTTATAACGAGCAATAATATCCTGTAGTGTATTATCCCAAGCGTGACCGATATGCAAAATACCAGTAACGTTTGGTGGAGGAATCACAATTGTAAATGGATCTTTAGACTTATCACCCGCAGTGAAATATCCTTTTTCAATCCATCGGTTGTATTTGCCTTCTTCTACGGCCTTGTGATTATACTTTTGTGCTAGATTCTTTTCCATATTACCTTCTCCTTAAACATAAAAAAACGCCCTATGCATAGGACGTGTATAAACGTGGTACCACCTTTGCTTACTTCTCAACAGCGTAACGTGCATCACTACGGTATCTTCTACTACTAGTTCAAAGATACAGCTCCAAGACTACTTCATATCTTCGTTTTATCTGTTTCCACCAATCACAGACTCTCTTTCAAAACAGCCAATATTACTACTTCTCTTCTTTGCTTTGGTTAGATTATACCATTGTATTCATCATTTTCAACAAAATAGCTTAATGAATTATGTTAGATTATAAATATATATCTAACAGTAAACAAAAATGGCCTATGGAAATGCGATGAAATCAAGTATTTCTCTTATATGTTCCGTTGAATAATATCAAATGTCGTAAAATTCTATCCATCTTTGGCCACAGTTCTACTGCACCTTTTACTCTAAACAGATATACAAACCAATTTAAATAGGATTGTAGATTAGTCATTCTCATCCCAATGAAGCGATAGATATACCTTTTTAGCCATGAACACATATTGTTTATCAATGCCATGTTCTCTAGATATTCTTTGTCGTGTGTATTGGCTTTATAGAATTCTTCTTTCAAATCTAATTCTTTTATCAGCTTGTCATGTGCTCTTTCGCCATCATGTACTAGTGTTGATCCGGAAGCGATATGATTCTTTAGTGCTTCAAAGATACGTGAAGCAGATGGCTTTCCATGACCACAAATAACAGCGTATGTATTTTTGTGACAATCGATTGCCACAACGATACAGAGTTGGCTCTTAGATAATCCTCTCTTCTTGTCTAGGCCATTTTTGTTTACTGTTAGAAATATATATTATTCAACTTTTTCTCATCCTTGTAGTTTACTTTGATAATTTCCTTGTCATCAATACATATCTCTTCGTGAGCAAAGATATGCTAACAAGACATATTATGTTGATTTTAGAAAATATATTGTGATTAAAAAAATCCTGTTACTCACCAAACTCTTTTATCCAATCACCAAAAGATATCAATTGATATCCTTGGAACACTAGCGTCCCTTCCATACCAATATTTACAACATTATAGATAAACACACTTACTTCAAAATTCTTTTCTCCTTTTTCTGTCATAAAAACCAATTCATATAAATCCTCTGGAGTTGGAATTTTCCCTGGAACAGCAAAATACCCACTCACTTTTTTATCAATTAATTTTGCAAAAACCGATTCTCTTTTATATTTATTCTTTGTGTATCTAAGCATATTCATCGCCTCCTGAAACACACTACCTTTTTGTTTATTACCTCAATTATTTTTGAAAGTTCCTCTTTTGATTTTATTATTGGTGAAGGTTCCCTTTTTTAATATGATGTCTTTAGAGATGGTGCTGGCAGTTCAAGAAAGGAGGCAATCATATGGTTGCCAGCGGTTATAAACATCTATCTTTAGAAGAACGTAAATCTATAGAAGTTCTATTGAATCATTCCGACATCAAACTCAAACAGATAGCACTCTCTATCAATCATTCACAGAAATGCGTACGTGAAGAAATCAGAGCACACAGGGTCGTACGTGTCCACTCGAATAAGACGAACAAATGTGGACGGCAAGATTCTTGTAAGAAACATCGCTTATGCACATATTGCATAAGCGGTGATTGTAAGTCTTGTAAGCATAAGGACTGCAACGAGCTATGTGATGACTTCGTCTCATATCCCGTTTGCGAGAGAATAGAGCGATTCCCTTATGTCTGTTCAGGTTGTCCTGACATACATAAATGTCATCTTCCCAAGTACTTCTACATCGCACGAATAGCACAGGATAAATATACGCAAGACAAATTAGAATGGAGGTCCGGACCTCGCAAGAGCGAAGCAGAAATGAAATCTATCGTGGAGGCATTTCAAAATAATATTCCTAAAAAGCAATCCATCGATACAATCATCCATACCAACGACCTTAATATATCCGCCTCTACTGCATATAGATACATTCGTGAGCACCAGATTCCCGGGATTTCAAACATCGACCTAAAACGTCAGGTACGCTACACGCAACGCAGTTCTTCAAGGCATCATCCTATATCGATTGACTACGATTTCCTCGAAGGACGCAAATACGAGGACTTCCTAGCAGCCCTAGAAACAGCAGGACCGGATGTAAACGTATGGGAAATGGATACGATCATCGGGAAGAAAGGGAGCGATGAGAAGTGTGTACTGAGCCTGTTACACAGACGTTCCAATCTTCAATTATATTTTCTCTTACGACACAAGAATATGTTTGAGGTAACGTATCTATTTGATACTATCAAAAGTTTCTTAGGCATCGACTTATTCAAAGATACGTTCACTATCATACTCACCGATAATGGCACTGAGTTCCATGATCCACTATCGCTTGAGACAGACCCTGAAACGGGAGAAAAACTCATCAGTATCTATTTCGCAAGGCCTAGACGTTCTGATGACAAAGGTAAATGCGAGAAGAACCATGAGCACTTCAGAGAGAAAGTCCCAAAAGGATGCAGTATGAACAGCCTTACAAAATACGACATCAATTTCGTATCAAATCAGGTAAATAATTATGTACGCAGGAAGTTAAATTACCAATCACCCTACAGCATTGCCAAACTAGTACTAAACGAAAAGGTATTAGAACTAAACCGCCTTCATCCCATTTCACCCAAGGCAGTTGATCTAACACCTATCCTCCATTAGCATCAGACCCTAACAGCACCATCTCTTTATATTCAAAGGGAGCTTTCAAGAGAAATTCAAAAAAATTTCATTTGAAAGTATACTTTTCGTGCGGTCAAAATGCCCAATATCTATTTAGATTATAGCTTAAAATATATAAATTCAAAACCTGTAAATGGAAAAGCACTCCAATTAAAGGGAGCTTTCACTGAAAATTGAGCTTTTTGTTTATTATAAACTAAAATTGTGAACTTTAAGCAAAATTAGACTCTACAGCGTGCACATACTTACTTTTGATATAAACTGTTCGTTCGATGAAGATGAAATAAAAAATGGATAAAGCTTTCATCATACGGTATAAACTTCTTTAAACCAATCATATCTAAGATTTCTTCAATACCCGCCCATTTTACTGCCTGTACTTCTTCATACTGAAGTATTAATTTTGAAATATCGATCTCTTTTTCTAAAATATAAATATCATCAAAACCTTCACTAAAATACTTTGTAATAACAGGTGATGTATTTTCTAAATCAATCTTTAATCCAAGTTCCTCAGCAACTTCTCGCATTGCTGCCTGTCGACTATTTTCATCAATAATAGCAGAACCACCAACTGTTACATCCCACATATTGGGCCATCCCTCTTTAAAGGATTGTCTTTGTTGAATCAACATTTGATTTTTTGCATTAAAGATACATACATGTACAACTAAATGATAGAGATCCTTAGGAACATCATCTCCACGTGTTATTACATGATTTATCTTTTCGCGATCAATTGTATATAAATCCCACTTTTCCATAATAATCCTTCTTTCTATTATCAAAAAAATCCGTTTAACCGGATTATAAACGAATAATTGATTTTACAATTGGTAATCGCATCACAAATACTGTGATTCTACGATCTACTTCAAAGAAGAGAATATAGATAATCAGTTTGATATATGGATGTAAACTCAAGAATCCGTTTACGATATTAAACAAGAATACAAAAACCATATATATCGCAATATATACCGCAAATGTCATCAAGAAGTAAGCAACCTGATTCATGCGTAAATTTCGTTGTTCATCTCTTCTACTCATATAGGTATTTTATTCAAAACAAGTAATGATTTCAACTATCAAAAAAGGAAGATACATAACGTATCTTCCAAAATCTTAATAGTGAATGTATTCGAATCTTGATGGATTAGAGATAACACGTGAGTATGGTTGCCCATTTCGACTAGCACCACATTCAGACGTAATAACAGAGCCATCAGTTGTAATACCTTCCACGATTGCAACGTGACCATAGTAGCCATCAGAGCCTTCTTGTCCAGCCGCAAATACCATAACATCACCAACCATCGGTGTATTAGAAACAGAATAACCTAAGCTACGAGCTGTGTTCGCCCATTGGTTACCATTACCCATCAAACTACCAGCAGTTAAGCCTAATTGATGACGACGGATATATACCCACCATGTGCATTGGCTAAATGAGTAATTATTACCAGTATCACCAGTCTCATGATCTGTAATCAATCCTGCTTTTGCATAAGCCTTCCAAACTTCATCAGCATCCGCAAGTAATTGCGCAGAACTAATGAATGCACTTGAATTTGAACTATTTTCAAGCGCTTGTTTCGCAGCTTGAATCTTTTCATTTTCCTTTGCTTTACGCTCTTCTTCAATCTTGTTATCGATAACTTCTTGCGGTGTCTTTACAGTAACATTCAACTGTGCAAATGACTTATTACCAGTCGTATCAACAACAGTATATAAAACTGTGTAGTTACCATCTGTTGACATATCTACGTTACCAGTAATTGTCAATGCTGGTAAAACACCAGAATCGTCATTGATATAAGAGATATAGTTAGAAGCGTTCCAAGTATCCCCATTGTTAACTGTAACAGAATCAGACTTCAACTTGATAACTGGAGCAGTACTTGTTACAACCTTAATCAATACCTTTTGAATAAAGGAATATCCTAGTGTCTTATCGTCAGTATCTTTATTGACTAAAGTTACACGTGCAGTTGCCTGTTGAATACCTGTAAGGTTACGATCAAAGCCTTCCAATATTAGCTTTGTTTTGCCCATATCGATATTCTTATAATCCATATCTGTTAGAGACTGGCTTCTTTCCTGTAAGATAGAATGCTTGATTGTCTCTTGTGGATTTAAATCAGCAGAACTAACTTCGATAACTGGTAACACCTCTGTATCAATTGTTGGAGCTGTGTTATTCGCATATACATGTTGTACAGAAGCATATCCCCCCAATAATACTGTGGCGATATACGCTACTGCAACAAGACTTGTCTTCTTATTTTTCTTGTTAAACATATCACTATTTTATATGATTCATAGTATTCTTTGCAAGAAATCAGTAATTTTTCACATAAAATTCACGTATTTTCGGGTATTTTTATATAAAAAAGCATACATTTTAAACATGCATGCTTAATCAATTCTTAAAATAATGTATCTGTATGTGTGATATGCAAGTGCTCATAAGCCTTCTCTGTTACCACACGTCCACGGCTCGTACGATTCACAAAACCAATCTGAATTAAATATGGTTCGTACACATCTTCTAGTGTCGTTGTCTCTTCTGAAATTGCGTTAGCTAATGATTCCAGACCGACTGGGCCACCATGGAATCGTTCAATAATTCCACGTAAGTAACGAATATCGACTTCATCTAAACCAAGGGAGTCGACCTTCAAACGGTCTAACGCAGTCTGGGCAATCTCCTTAGAGATATGACCATCGTTAAGCACCTGTGCAAAGTCACGAATACGACGTAGCAAACGATTGGCAATACGTGGCGTTCCACGAGAACGACGTGCGATCTCATCTACTGCGGCTGTATGTATTGGTGCATTCAATACACGTGCTGTACGACTAACAATCGAACATAACTGTTCTTGATTGTAGTACTCAAGCTTAGCCACAATACCAAAACGGTCTCTTAGTGGCGCTGATAAATCACCAGCGCGAGTCGTCGCGCCAACTAGTGTAAATGGAGGTAGATCCAAGCGAACACTTCTTCCGCCTGCTCCATTTTCACCACCAATCATGATATCTAGTTCAAAGTCTTCCATCGCAGGATATAAAACTTCTTCTACTTGCTTTGGCAAACGATGAATTTCATCAATGAACAAAACATCTCCTGGTTCTAATACTGACAATATCGCTGCTAAATCACCAGCTTTTGTAATGGATGGACCAGAAGCCACTCTAACCTTAGAGTGCATCTCATTCGCCAGAATAAATGAAAGTGTAGTCTTGCCCAATCCTGGAGGCCCATACAAAAGAACATGATCCAAAGATTCATTTCTCTGCAAAGCCGCCTGAATATAGATACGTAAGTTTTCTTTTAACGTATCTTGGCCTATATATTCATCAAGTGTTTGCGGGCGAAGACTTTCTTCATCATCACCCATTTCTGCATTTGCAGATAACAAACGATCACTCTCTTCCATATGCCTCCCTTACTTTTGTTTGACTAAAAATTGTAATCCGAGCTTTAAATACTTCTCGGTTGTTAATCCAGGGTTTTCACTCATCATATTTGCGACTGCAGATAATTCTCCCTGCTTATAACCTAAATTCTTTAAGCCTTCTAACGCTTCACGAATCTCCGCAGGATATGAAACTGTATCCTGTTTTGGTGAAGATGTAGGTACAGAGACTAACTTGCCCTTCAAATCCAATACAATCTGACTTGCGGACTTTGCACCAATACCAGGCATCTTCTTTAATAGTGTTACATCACCTGATTCAATCGCAGAAACGATGGATTGATAACCACATTTACTTAACATGCCCATCGCTGTCTTAGGACCCAGTCCCTTAACAGAGATAAGCTTTAAGAATAATGCTTTTTCATCTTGGCTTTCAAAGCCAAATAAACTCATATCATTTTCCGTAATATGAAGATATGTATAGATGAATACTTCATCATTAAGATGTAAGTTTTCTGGATGCGGATATGCCATCTGATAGCCAATATCATGACAATTAACCACAACCCAATCAGCACCATACGATGCGACTTTACCTTTTACAAATGCTATCATATCACTCACTCTTTATAATCCATAATAAAAGTATTTACGATAACCTGATCACCATTACGTGCACCAGCTTCATAAAGTGCCTTATCAACACCCATCTTCTGTAATGTCATCGCAAACTGATATGTTTCTTCTTC
This sequence comes from Solobacterium moorei, assembly GCF_036323475.1. GTDB lineage: Bacteria > Bacillota_I > Bacilli_A > Erysipelotrichales > Erysipelotrichaceae > Bulleidia > Bulleidia moorei. The sequence continues at coordinate 1,342,359 of NZ_AP028934.1, read as the reverse complement.
CTTATCGAAGTCAACTGTATCAAATAAACGATCAATCTTCTCTGAGTCAACCTTAAATCTACCAGGTCCAAGTTTCACAATCTTAAAGTCTGGTTTCTTAGGTTCATAGCGATATACAACTGTCCCTTCTGTACTTTCAGGAGTTTCCATTTCAACCTCGCGAGCTTTATCAATTTCCGCAAGTGCAGCATAGAGAACTTCATCTAAACCTTTATGCTCTAACGTACTTGTTTCATAGATTTTAACATCTGGATATTTCTTCTTAAACTCCTCCAAATACATCTGCGCATATTCATCATCCATCTTATTTGCGACTACAATCTGAGGACGCTTTTCAAGTGCTAAATCGTAGGTAGTTAACTCCTTATTGATGATTTCGTAATCTTCAACAGGATTACGTTCTGCACCAGACATATCAATCACATGAATCAGTACTCGACAACGCTTGATATGACGTAAAAACTCATGTCCTAAGCCCTTACCTTCGCCAGCACCCTCAATTAATCCCGGCATATCTGCCAACACGAAACTACGACCGTTTGGCATCTGTACAACACCAATATTTGGCTCTAGTGTTGTAAAAGGATATGCAGCAATCTGTGGATTTGCTCTAGTTACAACCGATAAGAATGTTGACTTACCAACGGATGGAAAACCAATTAGACCAGCATCCGCTAAAAGACGTAATTCCACTTGAACATCTAAGCTTTCACCAACTTCACCTGGTTGTGCATATTCAGGAGCATCATTTCTTGCAGTTGCAAAATGCATATTACCTAGACCACCCTTACCACCACGAGCAATCAATACCTTTTGTCCTGGTTTTGTAAGATCAGCTAAAAGATCACCATTGGTCGCATTACGAATCATCGTTCCAAGTGGAACAGGCACAATGATGTCATCTCCTGATTTACCATGCATCTTTTTGATTAATCCTGGCATACCATTGCCAGCCTTAATCTTGCGTGTAAACTTTAGCTTCATTAATGTTGTTTCATTCGTATCAACAGCGAACCAAATATCGCCACCTTTACCTCCGTCACCACCAAAAGGTCCACCATTTGCGTAGAACTTCTCATGACGCCAAGCAACACAACCTCTGCCACCGTCACCTGCTTTTACATGTAATTTTACCAAGTCAATCATCAAGGAATCTCCTTTCCTTTAAAAAAGCTCCTGAACCTGTCAGGAGCATTCCATTACTGTTTAAATTAAGCTTCTTGAGGATAAACAGAAACCTGCTTCTTATCCTTGCCAAGACGCTCATACTTAACGATACCTGCAGCTGTCGCAAACAATGTATCATCTCCACCGCGCATAACATTCTTGCCTGGGTAGATCTTTGTGCCTCTCTGACGATAGATGATAGAGCCAGCATTTGTATACTGACCATCAGCCTTCTTAGCACCTAATCTTCTGCCGGCAGAATCACGGCCGTTCTTTGTGGAAGATACACCCTTCTTACTTGCAAAGAACTGAATATCCAGTGTGAACTTCATAGTATTTACACCTCCATTTTTTTAATTTTAATAAAACGTTGATTCTGTTGTTGAACTGTCTTTAATTGAATGATACCTGCAGATAGTAGTAAATCACTCTCTGCTGTAGGCGTATCAACTTTAACTTGAATTAGATTATCACCGACTGTCATTTTCTTAATATCAGTTAATTCATCTAATGCATTCAACAAACCGAATGTAATACCGCTAACTGCCGCACATACTAAATCTTTACCACTTTCAGCAAAACCAGCGTGACCGCTAATTTCTAACGATGTAATGTGATTATCATGCTGCGTATAACGGATATCAATCATGAGACTTAAGCCTCGATAGCTTCTACTGTCAACTTTGTATATGGTTGACGGTGACCCTGCTTACGACGAGTAGAGCCCTTCTTAGCCTTATACTTGAAGATATGGATCTTCTTTTCCTTGCCTTGCTTTACAACCTTGCAAGTAACCTTAGCACCCTCTACATATGGAGTACCAATCTTTGTTGCTGCGTCACTAACAAGAACTACCTTGTCGATAACGACTGTACTTTCCGGTTCAGCATCTAACTTTTCAACGAAGATAGACTGACCTACTTCAACCTTAAGTTGCTTTCCGCCTGTTTCGATAATTGCGTACAATTTGAACACCTCCTGACATTTATCATAAGACGCGCCATCAAGGGGACTTACGTACTTAACCCTTTCCTGAGCGGTTACAGACCTCGACAAGAGGGCTGATAACATAGATATACTACATGTAAAGTCCTTTTACGTCAATGATTTCTGCTAAATTAGCCACTTCAATTCACATTATTTATGTCAACCTCAATTATTTTTGAAAGTTCCTCTTTTGATTTTATTATTGGTGAAGGTTCCCTTTTTTAATATGATGTCTTTAGAGATGGTGCTGGCAGTTCAAGAAAGGAGGCAATCATATGGTTGCCAGCGGTTATAAACATCTATCTTTAGAAGAACGTAAATCTATAGAAGTTCTATTGAATCATTCCGACATCAAACTCAAACAGATAGCACTCTCTATCAATCATTCACAGAAATGCGTACGTGAAGAAATCAGAGCACACAGGGTCGTACGTGTCCACTCGAATAAGACGAACAAATGTGGACGGCAAGATTCTTGTAAGAAACATCGCTTATGCACATATTGCATAAGCGGTGATTGTAAGTCTTGTAAGCATAAGGACTGCAACGAGCTATGTGATGACTTCGTCTCATATCCCGTTTGCGAGAGAATAGAGCGATTCCCTTATGTCTGTTCAGGTTGTCCTGACATACATAAATGTCATCTTCCCAAGTACTTCTACATCGCACGAATAGCACAGGATAAATATACGCAAGACAAATTAGAATGGAGGTCCGGACCTCGCAAGAGCGAAGCAGAAATGAAATCTATCGTGGAGGCATTTCAAAATAATATTCCTAAAAAGCAATCCATCGATACAATCATCCATACCAACGACCTTAATATATCCGCCTCTACTGCATATAGATACATTCGTGAGCACCAGATTCCCGGGATTTCAAACATCGACCTAAAACGTCAGGTACGCTACACGCAACGCAGTTCTTCAAGGCATCATCCTATATCGATTGACTACGATTTCCTCGAAGGACGCAAATACGAGGACTTCCTAGCAGCCCTAGAAACAGCAGGACCGGATGTAAACGTATGGGAAATGGATACGATCATCGGGAAGAAAGGGAGCGATGAGAAGTGTGTACTGAGCCTGTTACACAGACGTTCCAATCTTCAATTATATTTTCTCTTACGACACAAGAATATGTTTGAGGTAACGTATCTATTTGATACTATCAAAAGTTTCTTAGGCATCGACTTATTCAAAGATACGTTCACTATCATACTCACCGATAATGGCACTGAGTTCCATGATCCACTATCGCTTGAGACAGACCCTGAAACGGGAGAAAAACTCATCAGTATCTATTTCGCAAGGCCTAGACGTTCTGATGACAAAGGTAAATGCGAGAAGAACCATGAGCACTTCAGAGAGAAAGTCCCAAAAGGATGCAGTATGAACAGCCTTACAAAATACGACATCAATTTCGTATCAAATCAGGTAAATAATTATGTACGCAGGAAGTTAAATTACCAATCACCCTACAGCATTGCCAAACTAGTACTAAACGAAAAGGTATTAGAACTAAACCGCCTTCATCCCATTTCACCCAAGGCAGTTGATCTAACACCTATCCTCCATTAGCATCAGACCCTAACAGCACCATCTCTTTATATTCAAAGGGAGCTTTCAAGAGAAATTCAAAAAAATTTCATTTGAAAGTATACTTTTCGTGCGGTCAAAATGCCCAATATCTATTTAGATTATAGCTTAAAATATATAAATTCAAAACCTGTAAATGGAAAAGCACTCCAATTAAAGGGAGCTTTCGTTAAAAGGGAGCTTTCACTGAAAATTGAGCTTATTTATGTCAAAAGTTTCATTTTCAAAAGGCAAAATTTTTGTCATATCACCTTCAAGTTCTTAATATTGTAGTCTTCTCTTTCAGCAACCAAAAATTCGCTTTCCATTTGCTTTGAAGAATAATCAAGTACAGTACAGTCTGCCCCTAACGCATTAAATATAGGCATTTGTTGTTTTCCACCAGATGCTAAACCTAAGATTTTCTTCCCTTTTAAATCTCTAAACCACTCATGTGGAACTAAAGCTGTCGGAGTAAGAAAAACTTTCTATTCTCCATTTTTTGCACTGATATATTCATCATGCGAAATTGGTTTCCCCATTTCCAACCTTCCTCAACCCATCTATCAATGGTTTCTTTGTTTATATCCTGATATGTTTTCATTATTTTACTTACCTCCTTAACAACTCTGGAGTTTATCTCTCTAAAGTTTGATAATATTATACTTCCCGTTTTAAATTAAAATCTTTTTGTAACTAGATCATACCAAAAAATAGGTACTTCATTACAGAAATACCTATCAATCATCATTTATTTTAGAGCTGCGTAAATACGTTTTACGTATTTCATACGTTCATTTTCTGCACAGTTAAAGAGTGATGTGAATAATGCAAAAATCTTTAACTTCGCTTTTGTGTTATATGTATCATCTTTTTCAACTTTAACAATTGTAACGTTTGCAATATCCAATAGTTCTTGCTCATCCATCGTAGCGCAATGTTGCATCTTTTCATTGAATTCATTGCGAATATCTTGATTATGCTTTGCCATAGTTTCACCTCTCTATAAGAAATCTTCTTCTTTTTTCACTGCTTGTACATTCACAGTTTCTAGTGTATCTACCGCCTGTTGTAATAATGTTTCATAATCAAATTTTGATTCATAGTAAACACTCTTATCTACAGATGGTTTTGTGACTGGGTTCTTTGGATCAAAGATCGTACAGCAATCCTCAAACGGTAAGATAGATGTTTCATATGTTCCTATCTTACGTGCCAAATCAATAATTTCAATCTTGTCATAACATACAAGTGGTCTTAGAATTGGCATATTTGTAACAGTATTAATACAGTTGATACTCTCTAGTGTTTGGCTAGCTACCTGTCCTACGCTTTCACCTGTACCGATGGCTAGGCATCCATACTTCTTAGAAATCATATCTGCTAAGCGGAACATCATACGACGCATCAATGTAACTGCATATGGGTCTCCTGCATGTTTATAGATTTCAAGCTGTAATTGTGTAAAGTTAACGACATGTACTTTCATGTGGCCTTGATATTCACTAACTTGTGAAGCAAGCTCTAACACCTTATTCTTTGCATTTTCGCTTGTATATGGAGGAGATGCAAAGTGTACTGCTTCTACATGTAATCCTCGCTTCATTAACTGATATGCAGCTACTGGTGAATCTATACCACCGGATAACATTAACAATACCTTACCATTGATACCAGCTGGGTATCCACCAGCACCAGGAATCTTACTAGATGTGATGTAGGTTTCATTGCTGTGGATTTCAACACGGATTGCTAATTCAGGATCATGTACATCAACCTTTAAGTCTGTATTGCGTAGAATCTCTCCGGCAACATCACGATTTACACCATCACTCTTAAGTGGAAAACTCTTATCATGACGTTTTGTAATCATCTTAAATGTCTTCTTATCACTTTCCTTAGCGATACGAACACAAGCTTGCTTGATATCTTCTAAATTACTGTTCACCTTTTCTGTAAAGGAGAATGAACTAATTCCAAATACCTTCTTTAATTTTGTTTCAATTTCTTCTGGATCTTCATCCGTTAATTTAATGTAAATACGATCGTATGTTTTACGATACGTTAGTGCAGGATAATCCCGCAACATATATTTAATATTTGTGAAAAGTCTAGTAATAAAATCTCTTCGATTCTTACCCTTTGTACTTAATTCACCATAGCGAATTAAGACTGTATCATACTTAACCATATTGCGAAATAATCTCCTTTAATGAATCTATAAATGAAGCAATCTCTTCTTCTGTATTATGATATGTTAAACTAATACGAATACAAGAACTTGCACGTTTGGAAGAATAACCCATAGCGCTTAATACATAACTTGGATCATCTGATTTAGATGCACAAGTACTTCTTGCGCTAACCATAAATCCTTTTTTATTTAATGCATTTTGCATAACTTCACTTGGTATCTTCTCATATGAGAAGTTGACTACACTATTGACCGCATCACTTGGCTGATTAATCAAAATACCCGGAATTGTAGATAATCCCTTCAGTAATACTTGTTGTAAAGTTGTGATGTAATCATGATACTTCTTACCATTTTCTAATGCAAAGCGTAATGTCTTGGCAAATACCATGTTTACACAAGCATTCGAAGTGCCACCACGAATGCCATATTCTTGTTCACCACCATTGATGAGTGGCACAAATGGTACATGAACCTTTTTAACCAGAATACCACTACCCTTTAAACCTTCCAGTTTATGTGCAGAGATAGATGCTAGATCAATATTTTTAAAATCCACATCAACTTTACCAATCGCCTGTGTCATATCGACATGCATATAGGCATGTGTATGTTTCTTAACATATGTTGCAATCTCATCAATCGGATTGATGGAACCCACTTCATTGTTTACTGCCATGATACTAACGATTGCTGTATCATCAGATACTGCATCTTTGACTTTCTGTAAAGATACCTTCCCACTAGCATCAACCGGTAAATATGTAACACGATATCCAAATACCTGTTCCATTTGTAAACATGCATTCAAGATTGAAGAATGTTCTACATTAGTTGTAACGATATGTTTCTTACTAGGTTGTGCAAAACATACACCTTTGATTGCGGAAGAGTTCGCTTCTGAAGAACCTGAGGTAAAGATAATATCTTCGCTGTTTACATCCAAAAGCCCGGCAATTGCACTCCGGGCCTTTTCCATCATTCGACTGATTTCGCTGCCTTCATCATACAGGGACTCACTATTAACGTAGTATTTATCCAATAAAGACTTATAGGTTTGTAATACATCTGGGTGAATTGCTGTTGTTGAAGCGCCATCAAAATACACTCTATGCTGCACTCTTCGCATTCTCCTTGATCATGGATTCGTAGTTACCAGGGTGAATCTTCTCAATCGTAGCGATTGCTGTTGTTAACGCTTGTGTGTATTCTCCATTACGGAAACTTAACTCACTACGTGTTAACTCAGAGTCGATATCTGCGTAAGTGGAACGATAACGGTTGCCAAATACAATCGTATTTTCAACCATCATAACTGTACCAACAACGTTATTAACATTGTTATAAAGCTTGTAGATAAAGTCTAGCGCTTCTTGTAATGTTCCATTTAATAACTGCATATTTAATGGAACTTCTTCCATCAAGTTATCTAAACGATGGATATAGTCATTTGCACGGCGCATATCATCCTCGTAAGCTTCCGAAATATTTGGAAGCTTGTACTTACGAATCTTCACTTGCATCTGATTCATAACAATCTGTAATTTAACAAGTTGCTTCTTGCAACGTTCTTCATCACCAGATGCAGCTTCAATGCGTGTACGAATATTCTTAAACTCTGTATTGCATGCAACAATTTCTTCATTCAATTCCTTCAAAGAACCAACAACTGTACTAGCAGGAACTTGATAGTTACGTACACTATCCATTACTGCAGGCATCTTAGCTTCAAGTGCTTGTAAGCGAGCAATCTGCTCTGCAAGCTTTTCTTCTAAATCCGCAAAGCCAAAACGTGATGATGATTTCGCAAATGCTTCTTTTACATAAGCTGCATTCTTATCCGCTTCATCTGCAAGCGCTGTAGATTCCTTTGATAACTCTTGAATTGCATCAAAGCTTTCACCTTCTTGCTTAACAGCCTGATCCATCTCACGAAGTTTTGCCTTCATTGTATCTAGCGTTTCACGAACGCCTAGTGTAGAGCCTGTCTTTAATTGCTTTAAGGATTCACGTAGAGACTCTGTCATCTGATTGAGATTTTCTTCTACATTCAAGTGTTTTAAATAAACACCACGATTACGATTGTGAATATAATCCTTGTGAAGAACTTCTGCCATATTAGGAATGACACCCTTAGCATCTTCCAATAATGAAGGCATATTCTCAATCATTTCTTCAAGTTCAGTCATGACTGCTTTGATACTGACAAGCTCACGGTTTGCTTTGTCAAAATCACTAGAGAACATCCACTCTTCAAAAGTCGCAAACATCTTCTCTGTATCTACAACCTTCTGTTCTACTAAAGGCCAAGCAAAATATAACTTAGGTGCATTTTCAGCAGCTTGTGCCTTTAGGGCACGGAAACGGTTCTTCAAAGTCGTTACTTCTTCACGTTGTGCTGTTTCTTTTGCTAGAATCGCATCCAGCATATTTTCAAGTGTTTTCGCATCCGCTTCTGTAGTAGTCATGGATGTTTCAATATCCTTGATGGCATTACCAGCTTTTGATAAAGTACCCGCTGAAATATAACGCTCTAAGTCTGTTAACTTACTTGCTAAAGCAGAAATACATGACTGCACTTCATCAAATTTATTCTGCGCTGAATTAACACGATCAACTGTATCCTGATTTACTCTACTTACCGCAATTGCTTTATTCATCTTTAAAGATAAAGGGATTTGCTTAATAGACTGATAGCGATTCTCTAATTCTATATACTCAGATTTATAGCGACGTGCACGTACTGTTGTAACAATTAAAATAATTAACAGTAAAACAAAGATTGCACCTACGGCAATAATAAATCTGATATCTGATAACAATGTTAATATCTGATTCATATGTTTCCACCCTTCCTGTAATATCTTTTCTTATTTTAACACAGCATCTATATATTTGGGGATATGCCTTATCACTTTCACATATCTTTCCATATTTTTTTCTTGTGATTCACAAATGAATATTCTTATATATAGCTTATGAAAACAATTGACGTTTATACACACTAATGGTATCATATCGAGTGCGTTAAATAATGGCAGCATGTAGAGTCATGCACAAGGCGTTATCAACAGTTAAACTTGTTCCTAAGTATCCTGCTGCAAAAGGTGAAAAGGCTCATGATAACACCCCGCATTGATGATCTGCACCTGTTATTGTTTCTCAGCCATATATAGGAGGAAACAAAACATGGCACGTTACACAGGACCTGTTTGGAAGAAAGCTAGACGCTTAAGCTTCTCCATCTTAGAAACAGGCGAAGAGCTTAAGAAAAGAACTTATGCTCCAGGTCAACATGGACCTACAAAGCGTATTAAGTTAGGTGGCTACGGTACACAGTTACGTGAAAAGCAAAGAATCCGTCACATGTACGGTTTAAATGAACGTCAGTTCTCTAACTTATTCAACAAGGCTTCCAAGATGGAAGGCATGGCAGGTGTTAACTTCTTAATCTTACTTGAAAGTAGATTAGATAACATCGTTTACCGTATGGGCTTAGCTAGAACACGTAAGGCCGCTCGTCAGTTAGTAAACCATGGTCATATCGAAGTGAATGGTAAGAAGTTAGACATCCCTTCAGCTTTAATCAAGCCAGGATCAACAATTGCTGTTCGTGAAAATGCACGTAACATCAAGGCAATTGCTGAATCATTAGAATCAGCTATCACAATCCCAGCTTTCGTTGAAGTTGATAAGGAAAACAAGAAAGGTACATTCGTACGTCTTCCAGAAAGAAGCGAATTGAACCAAGAAATCAACGAATCACTCGTTGTCGAATTCTACAACAGATAACAAGTGTGAAAAGTCAACGCAAGTTGGCTTTTTTTATCCCGCAAAAAACGCATCCGTTATAGATGCGTTTCTTTGTTCTACTCCCCTATGCTTTCTTAATACGATAATATGCTGATACAAGCAGACTCATCAGTGCAATCATACAAGCGATACTCCACATCTGCACTCGACTATTATCAGATGTCGCAACTGTTCTACCACTACCAACAACCGCTCTTCGAACAGAGAATGTTGTCGAAACAGAACCGTTTGTATATACCACTGTCATTGTATGAGAACCTACAGAAAGAGTTTGTAGATATGATGGAGTTAATTCAATGATTGTACTACCGTGTCTAACTGTATATTGTGTTCCTCTAGTTAAAAGTACTCCATCCACTAAAACATTCTGTAAATCTGTCTCATCACCATTGATACGGAACTTGAGTACATCGTCTGTACCTGCCCATTCCCCATTTTCACCTTCTAGGAATGTGTATTCTAGTTTAGGCAATTCTTCATACTTTTCCGTACCATCGATTTCACATACATACTTGATGTATCCAGGAGCACTATGTGTAGGTTCAACACGCTCCACTTCCACAAAGCGATTTTCATCTACAACTTTAATTCTACCATTACCATCTTTATTACCATATGCTTCAGCACTGATAACACCATTTAACTTTTGCGTCATGTATTCAATTAAGACTTCCGCATCGGATGGATAATCACCACTGATAACTGGACAATTCTTAAACATGGACATACCATCTCCACTATATTGCAAGATATAGAATGTTCCGGCTACACGATACGTACGATTAGGATCAATTGGTTCGCCACACACTAATACGTTCTGTACACGACGTGGCTTTGTTGGATCAACAGATAAGAAGCTTCCCTTACTATCTTCAACAACAGGAGATGTTGTTACCTTTGTGTTAATTTCATAAGTTAAACCAGCAACCTGTAAGTAACCACCGTTATTATTTGGATAGAATCTTGCGCCATGCTCTAATGCATCTAGAATTGTTTGCCCTGTCGCTTCAATCACACCTACTTGGTTCATCCAAGGGTTCACAGAGATTAAGTCTTTCTTAGTCACTGTACCAACATTGACATTTGTACGAACACCACCCGCATTCATAAGAGCAATATCTGCACCTGTTCTCCATAAATACGCATCTGCGTTGTAATCACCTAAGTTTGTTTCCTGATGCCGTACTAACCAAGTACCATCATCATCCTTGGCAAATAACTTCACTTCAGAAGTACCTATTTCTGTACCGGAGAATGCTGTTTCTCTTTGACGTGCATTTGTAATTAACGCTTCGATTGTTGGATCTTTATCTGTTAAATCCGCAACACTATGCATAACTGAAGTCACTTGAACTGTTGGTGTAAATTCAATCTTTAACTCACCAAAATTCTTTAGCTTTGTTCCTGTCTGTGTATAGAATACCTGCTTACCATCTTTATTAAAGAAACTGTAATGTTGAAGAACACCATTTTCCATATGTGTATAATCAGGACCAGCACTTACTTCATGTGAGTGTCCGTCAATATACGCATCAATACCATTTGTATTTTCAATGATAGCTTTTGTAGTCCACTCTTCAGTAGAACCATCCATACCTGTATGACCAATAGCTACGATAGCTTCTGCACCTGCTGCCTTAGCCGCATCAACCGCAGCCTGAATTGTAGCGTAAAAAGTATCCTCTGAGAATGTGTATACATAGTTACCGGAAGCATCTTGGAAATATACTGGAGTTGATTTTGTATAAGACTCTGGTGTACAGATACCTACGAAACCAATCTTATGTCCATCAATTTCCTTAATCGCATACGCATCCATAATATCTGTGCCATCCGCATGTTTGAAGTTTGCACTCAGATACTTAAATGTTGCACGATTCATGAGTGATAAGAATTGTGGAACCTTATAGTCAAATTCATGGTTTCCAGGAACTGCGTAGTCATAGTTCATCTGATTCATAATATCAATGATACTTTCACCCTGATCCATCGTACCAATCAGTTCACCCTGTACATGGTCACCAGCATCTACTAGCACAGTAGATATACCTGCATCCGTAAGTGATTGACGGTATGCCGCCAGTTTAGAATAACCCTCTAAACCACAGTGAACGTCGTTTGTGTATAGAATAGAAATTGGTGTACTAGCCCATATACGAATCGGTAATAACAGCAGAACCAGAAAGAATGCTGTCATCAATGATAAATACTTCTTTAAATTATATTTCATTATGATCCCCCTCTTTGAAATATCTGGTAACTATAACTTAACATTTTATAGAGAATAATGTAAGCCCTTTCATTTATTTTGATCAATATATAAGCATATAAAAATACAAAAGAACTCTCAGAATCGCAAGAGTTCTTATTGAATATTATTTACCATTTGTACAATCAAAATGTGCTAAATGAGTTTGACCATCTAACGCATATTCAATTGTAATACCTTCATCTGTATTTACGTATGTCACTAACGCAGATGCTAGCTTACGGTATTCCTGATACTTTTTAACCATTTCATCTGTATAATTTGCAGGACTATCACTTGTTAGGAATACTCCTCCTAGTAAAGCTTGTATCCGTGCTAAATCATCCTTTTGTTTGTCCAATAGATGAATATTCTCCGTACGGATAAAGAATACATCTGGATCATTCACAAACGCATGTTTATTTAATTGTCTACGATTCACTGTATTTACAATCGCATTCTTTGTGGAGATTCTTTCACGATGCAATAAACGCATATAGAAGGCATCATCCCAATCCAAACCAACATCACAACCAATACGACAATATTCAACTAATCCAAAGGATGGCATTAACGGAACTCCACAGGCTAAAATTTCCTTCCCTTTTGATATATCACGTAAAAATTCCAATGCACGTTTCATTCGCTTAGCACGACTCTCTGATACATTTCCAAATGGAGCTGCACCATATAAGAAATCTAGCTTTACCAAATCAAAATCCCATACATCGTATACTTGATGAAATACTTGCTTAAGATATGCGATTACATCTGGATGATCAATATCTAACGAATAAAAACCCGACCAGTTAGCACCTAAGCACCATGGTTTTCCATGATGGTGTAAGAACCAATCTGGATGATTCTGATATAGTGAGGACTTCTCCTCTGCCACAAATGGTGCAAGCCACAAACCAGCTTTATATCCCTTCGCATGTATTTCATCCACAAGCACTTTTAATCCATTCGGGAATTTCACTGCATCTGTTTCTAACCAATCTCCTACAAACGGTTCCCAACCGTCATCAATTTGAAATAAGTCATTTGGTTGAAATACTTTATCACAACCAGATAAATCAAAACGAATCTTCTCTTCATTGATATTTTGATAGTGATTATACCAGCTAGAATATCCAAATAATTTCTTGGTTGTAAGTGGCTTTAGAGTCATTGCATCAAACCATGCTTGAAAGACCTCTTCTTCACTACCTTCTGCATAAAACAAATCAAATGCATGGAATACTCCACTAGTCTGTACATCCTTGCAATCTCTTTGAATTTTTAATTCAGCTTTGTTTACATCATACCAGAATAACGTATACCCTGGATCTTCATCTAATGACGCAAATAAGCGAAACTTTTTCCCATCACGGAAATAGCACCATGATTCACCATGGGTAATACCCTTCTTTTGCGGATAATCCACAAAATGATAATCCCCATAACGATCAAACCCATATTTCCGCAATAAACTCTTTGGCACTCTCTTTAGTCCATGTGTATGATCATATCTTGTAAGTTCAGGAGAATACGTCCATGTTTGATATCCATTCATGAAAATCTTCTCATCCTTTGCGATAGATACAGAAAGTTTCACTTCAACATTTCCCAGTATCATTTGTGCAGTTGTTACATGAATATGCAGTGCATCATCCTGCCAGTTTTCATTACCTTGTAATTTAATTTTTTGATCGATACTCTCTATCAACCACTGTACTTGCATACTCACACCTTCTTTTCTTCTAGCTGTTTTCGGATTTGTTCTGTTTTCTCATCTGTTAGGATAAACTTTCTTGTAAATAAAACTAGTGCAAGCACTAATCCAATAATAGGTAAAATCGTCATCAATAAACGAAGTCCTAATAATGGCGAATCAAGTATTGGTATCCCTTCTCCTAAACCATCTTTACTTGTTAAACCAATGAGATCCAAACTAACGCCTGTAATAAACACCGCTAAACCACTAGCAGCCTTTACTACAAATGTCTGCATGCTAAAGATGACAGACTCTTCACGATGACCAGTTTTAGCCTCACCATAATCAACGGTATTCGCAAGAAAGACCGTTGTTAATACTGTTAGTATACCATTGGATACAAAGATCATTACACCAGGCACCATTAACATGGTTAGAACAGATGAATATCCCAATAAACATAAGGCTAGCAAGAATGCATATCCCAATATTGCTAGTAACAAACATAGTTTAAAGATTTTTGTATTAGATAACTTATTTCTTAGAACTGGATATACAACCATCATACCTAAGATCTGAGAGATACCACCAACAGATGTAAATACTGTGTACGCATCCTTCCAACTCGTTCCACCAATATCATATTTAAAGAAATAGATCAAAAGATTCGATGTAATATAAAGCGCAGAGTTAATTAACACAATTGTAGCAACAGTCACGATTGCTTGATCATTGTCGAATAACGCTTTAAACATCTCTTTAACAGATGTTGTCTGCATGTTTTCTACTTTTTGCTCATGAATTGTAAAACATGTAAAAAGTATAAATACTACAAACAAAATCGCTATAATAAGCGCAAACAAACGAAAGCCAGTACGCTCAATCCCACTACCTAGTTTGGATACAGCCATCACTGTAAATACGTTGATTAACGCATAACCAACACCTGCACAGGTACGTCCTACAACGGATAGATTTTCTCGATCTTTCATCGTAGAAGTAACTGCAGGTATCATCGACCAAAATGGAATATCCATCATAGTATATGTCATTCCCCAAAGTATATACATCACCGCAAAATATATCATTAATGCTTTTTCAGATACTGCAGGTGCCGCAAATAATGCGTATAAAACAAATGCATTTAAAATCGTACCAGTAAATAGCCATGGACGAAACTTTCCCCACTTTGAATTTGTCTTTGCGACCACGACACCCATAAATGGATCATTGGCTGCTTCAAATACACGTGCAATCATCAAGATAAATCCGACAAAGGTCGCAGATAAACCTAAAATATCTTGATAGTAATACATAATATAAGAGGCAGATAAGGCATATACCATATCCTTGCCAATCGCACCTAAACCATAGGCAAAAAATTGTTTTTTACCAAATTCTTTCATATTTTATGATTCCTTTTTAACAGTAAAATGAATTGTAATTGAACTACAATCTGGTGCAGAAATCGTAAGAATAGCCTCTCCCTCTTCGCCAGTTGTTTTAATATATGTACCAGTCATACCACCTTCAGCCACAACTGTCTTAGGACCTACAATTTCGATAGGACCTGTTGTAATGAAGCTGAGTGGAAACTGCGCATAAGAAGCTAGATTGTTATATTCATCCTTTACTTGAATACGAATCGCAGACATGTCGTAACAATCGCCTTCTATCAGTATTTTACGAGATACTTGATAAGATAGATGTAATTTAGCAGACGGACATTTGATAATAGACTTCACAACTTCACCATTTTTGATTGCATCAAATCTCCAAGTAATTGAATCGGAACCCCAACCAGATACATACTTTCCAAACAGAGCGACACCATCACTGTAGCTCATCTTGTATTGGAACATGATTTTTGCATATAACAAACGATAGCGCAGTGGTAAGTTACTACCATACTTTTTACTTGCGAGCAAGCATTTACGTATATCATCTGCCTGTTTCGAAGTATAGTGTTCGTTTTCTACAAGTAGTTCTCCAATCGTATCATCGATACGAATAGGACCATGCTTTAAACCAGAATACACAGATGTAGCAAATGAAGAAACAAACTGATCATTTTTGTATAAACGCACTTCATCGGCATTGGTAAATGCGAAGAAATCAGGTAGATTACCTGCATTGTAATCACCAATATCCATGGAAGTACTAATTTCTAAGATAGGTTCTTCATCCTGTTGTGAAGCATAGACACTTGCCGCAAGCTTTGGATTACGAAAACTATCCATTACTCCATGATAACAAATCCGATCTCCAGAGCCAAAGTCTTTGTGTGTTGCATAATCAAACATACACCATTGGAAAACTCCAGTATGTTGGCCATCAGCCATCGCATCACTAAACACACGCGCATGGCGTAATGCATGTTCCTGCCGTCGCACTTGTGTATCAAAACTCTTCGTTGGGAACATGTGTCCATTGGCTTCAGAGATGATGAGTGGATGATGTGTATCTACCATAACTTCACTCTTACTTAATGCACCTTTATTATCACCGTGATGCGAGAAATCATTGAAAGTATAAATATCTTCTAATAGATGACTCTTTGTAAGATAGCGTACACCTGCTGTAGGTCTAGAAGGATCTAAGTCTCTAGCAACTTGATTTGTTTTTGTATAAAGTGCATCATCATCTAGAGATTCATTGATTCTAACACCCCAAAGAATAATAGAAGGATGATTGCGATACTGTAGTACCATATCTTTGGTATTCTGAATAGCTTGTTGTTTCCAAGTGTCATCCCCAATATGTTGCCAACCAGGAATCTCAGTAAATACATACAAACCATAACG
This sequence comes from Solobacterium moorei, assembly GCF_036323475.1. GTDB lineage: Bacteria > Bacillota_I > Bacilli_A > Erysipelotrichales > Erysipelotrichaceae > Bulleidia > Bulleidia moorei. The sequence continues at coordinate 1,325,873 of NZ_AP028934.1, read as the reverse complement.
ATCACAAGCATCGATAAATGATTGACTTTGCGGATAATGTGAAGTACGTACCGCATTAACATGTAATTCTTCCTTTAAGATACGTACATCCTCCTCTTGTAAAGAATCAACAGCCGCATAACCGATATATGGATAGCATTGATGACGATTTAGACCTATCAAGAATACTTTTTGATCATTGATATATAGATCATTTTGATCAAATCGAATCGTGCGGAATCCAAAGTTTGTTTCATAGCTATCCTCACCGAGTTCTACAACGCAACGATATAATGTCGGAGATTCGGCAGACCATGCATGAATATTACTAACAGGTATTTGTATCTGTTGATTATTTGTAGGCACAACCTCCTCTGCGAGCATTTCACCTTTGAAGTCAAAAATTTTTACATGATATGTATCTGCAGGAACTGTTCCTTCTGTTTGTATAGATACTGATACTGTATCTAAAGACTTTGTCATCACAAATACATCTTTGATAAAATATGTAGGTTTATCATAAAGCCAAACATCACGATAGATACCACCAAAGGTAAGATAATCAATCACAAAGCCAAATGGAGGTGTATTTAAACTCTCACGACTATCCACTTTCACCGTTAAAAGATTCTCTTCATCAAAGCGAATTTCATCCGTTAATTCAACCGTAAATGCGGTGTACCCACATGCATGAACATACATTTCTTTCCCATTGAAATACACTGTAGATTCATGTGCTGATCCATCAAAACGTATAAAGTATCTTCTACCTTTTAAAGAAGAAGGAAATATTAATTTCTTACGATACCCAACAACCTTTTGATAACTATCTGCATCCGCGTAATGTAGAGGTAACTCTTGTACTGTATGTGGTAATCTAACGACCTCTTCCGCTTCACCCTCTAGGATAAACGCATCACTCCAATGGTCAATATATTCCCAATCGTTATTCATTCTACTTATCATCTACAACAATTCCTTTCATGATGATATTCATCATTTCCTTTAATGCTTTGGTGTAAGTCAAGTTTCTTTCTTGTAACTCATCGGTAGATAGAAGCTGTTCAAAAGTGGCTGTTACAATCTGCCGAAGTATAAACGTATTAATTTTACGAATTTCCTTTTTACGAATACCTTCATTGATTAATTTGATGATAGGTTCCCAATCATTTTCTAGATGTTCATTCAAGCGTTGATATGCCTTTGGATAAACATCCTTCAAATTTACTAACATACGAAAATCAATCTTTGTATACTGCTTTGGCATCGCAATCATCACTTGTTCTAAACGTTTAGCAATACTTTCATCAGTTGATAGAATCTTCTGTTTCTCTTTTTGAATATTCTCAAAGCCATAATCTAATAAAGCAATCAACAAATCTTCTTTCGATGAAAAGAAACGATAAATTGTCTTCTTTGCGATATGCATCGACTTTGCGATATCATTCATTGTAAACTCTAGTCCTCTATTATTGAATAATCGTAAAGTTGCCTCTAAGATATCTTGTTGTATATTTCCCATCGGAAACCATCCTCCATTTATTGGTTTCCATTATAATTGATTGAAAACGCTTTCGCAAGTATATAAAAAAACTGCCAGTAGCTACTGACAGACAAATTAAATATTTGATTTCATATGACGTTTGATAATAACGCGAATGATATCAGCTGCTAACTTCGCATCGTCGTTACAAACGACATATTTATACATACCAATGAGTTCCATTTCACGTGCAGCCTTTGCCAAACGTTCCTGAACAATTTCTTCTGGTTCTGTATTACGTCCACGAATTCTCTTCTCAAGTTCCGCCATGCTTGGTGGGACAATGAAGATTGTTAAGGCATCCTTCACCTTTTCACGAACCTGAGTACATCCTTGTACTTCGATTTCCAAGATGACATTCTTGCCTTCATTACGCAATCTCTCTACTTCTGAAATTGGTGTTCCATAGTAATTTCCAACAAACTCTGCTGCCTCTAATAATTCACCATTCTTCTTTGCTTGTTCGAACTCTTCCTTCGTGACAAAGTGATAATTTATACCATCAACTTCACCTGGTCTCTGCTTACGAGTAGTCATAGAAACCGAGTATGCAAGTTTCAAATCTTTATCATGAATAAACTCTTTGAGAACCGTTCCTTTACCAACACCAGAAGGTCCGCTTAATACAATTAACAATCCCTTAGCCATAATTGTATCCTCCATCCTTACCTAATAGATTACTCATTAATTTTAACATAGTCAATCATGATATAATAAGAAAATCTAACAGTAAACAAAAATGGCCTAGACAAGAAGAGAGGATTATCTAAGAGCCAACTCTGTATCGTTGTGGCAATCGATTGTCACAAAAATACATACGCTGTTATTTGTGGTCATGGAAAGCCATCTGCTTCACGTATCTTTGAAGCACTAAAGAATCATATCGCTTCCGGATCAACACTAGTACATGATGGCGAAAGAGCACATGACAAGCTGATAAAAGAATTAGATTTGAAAGAAGAATTCTATAAAGCCAATACACACGACAAAGAATATCTAGAGAACATGGCATTGATAAACAATATGTGCTCGTGGTTAAAAAGGTATATCTATCGCTTCATTGGGATGAGAATGACTAATCTACAATCCTATTTAAATTGGTTTGTATATCTGTTTAGAGTAAAAGGTGCAGTAGAACTGTGGCCAAAGATGGATAGAATTTTACGACATTTGATATTATTCAACGGAACATATAAGAGAAATACTTGATTTCATCGCATTTCCATAGGCCATTTTTGTTTACTGTTAGATAAGAAAAATAAAGAGGTTTTCAAATGGCACTAGATGGTATTTTATTATCCAAACTGATCCCTGAAATTCAAGCAACACTTCCCTTCAGAATTCAGAAAATATATATGACTTCCCAAACAGAACTTTTATTACAAACACATGGTACTGCAGGTAAGAAACAATTATTGATTTCTACACATTCTGTTTATAACCGTATTCTATTTACGAATCGTAGTTACCCAACCCCAAACGAGCCTTCCAACTTCGTGATGGTGTTGCGTAAATATTTAGAAGGTTCAATCGTAGAAAAAATTCAACAAGCCGAACTAGACCGTTGGATGGTTTTTGATATTCGTCATCATAATGAAATTGGTGACCTTGAATATCTCAAGCTTTATGTAGAGCTAATGGGCAAATATGCCAATGTTATTTTGGTCAATTCACAAAATCGTATCATTGATGCGATGAAGCGTATTCCTCCATTTGAAAATAGCAGACGAACAATTCAAGCTGGTGCAGAGTTTAGCGAAACACCTTCTCAAGATAAGAAAAATCCTTTTGTAGAACAAAATGTAGATATGAACGTATCTCTTACAAAACAGTTCTCTGGTTTTTCACCATTTCTTGCAAAGGAAGTTGAATATCGTATGTCAAAAGGGCAATCCTTCCATAGTATTATGAAAGAAATTTCTAATAGTAAATCGATCTTCATCGCTAATAGTGATAATGAACCAGTATTCCACTGTATTGATTTAACCAGTGTCGGACCATGTAAGGAGTATCCTCTTTTTGAAGGAATCGATATTCTCTACTTCCACCGTGAAGAAAAAGAACGAATTAAACAGATTTCTGGCGATATTCAACACTTTATTAGTCGCCAACTAAAACACCAATCCACAAAGCTACCACGTCTAATTGAAGAATATGAATCTGCTAAAGATTGTGATAAATGGCGTGAGTACGGAGATCTACTCTACGCATATCAAATCTCTGATACAAAGGGACTCAAAGAAATTATTCTAAATAGTTTTGTAGATGATAGTCCTGTTCGGATTCCACTTGATCCTAAATTAGATGGCAAAGGCAATGCACGCAAAGCATTCCAAAAATACAATAAGCTAAAGAAAGGCCAAGTCTACTTGCAGGAACAGATACAGCTCTGTCAAATGGAAATTGATTATTTCAGTGGTCTTTCTGAACAACTCAAATACGCCGACTTTGAAACGGCAATGGAAATCCGCGAAGAACTCGTCAAACTGGGTTATCTTTTCGAGAAAGAAAAAGGCAAAAAGAAGAAAAAGAAAAAAGAAGTACTACCTTCTTATACAACAATCACGACTGAACAAGGTATCGCTATCTCCTTTGGTAAAAACAACTTGCAAAACGATGCACTCACTTGGCATACGAAGAAGAGTAATATTTGGTTCCATACCAAGGATTATCATGGTTCACATGTGGTCGTACATGATGATAATCCAGATGAGTATACAATGCGTCTAGCTGCTAATATCGCAGCCTACTTCTCTGCAGGTCGTATGTCCTCTAGTGTTCCAGTTGCGTATTGTCCTATCAAAAACCTCAAAAAAATTCCAGGTGCGAAACCCGGAATGGTTGAATTAGGTAAATATAAGATGATTTACATTGATCCTGATGAAGAACAGATTAGCCAATATATAGACCTTTAGTCTTCTGTGCTACGCTTTACCATCGCAAGTAACTTGCGAACTTCAAAACTACGTAGCTTACGATATTGCCCTTGTCTTAGATTTCCTAAATCTAAGAAACCATAGCAAATACGATTCAGTCTTGTAACTTCACAATGGAAATATTCCATCATACGCCGCACTTCACGATTACGTCCTTCTTGGATTGTAATATGGAGTACGGTTTTATTCTTTTTTGCAGAACGTTCTAATAATACTACTTCAGCTGGTAATGTCTTACCATCCGATAACATAATACCCTTCGCTAAGCGATTTAACATATCATCCGTAAGTACACCCGTTACCGCAACTTCATAAGTCTTTGGTAAATGTGAAGATGGATGCATCATCGCATTCGCAAAATCACCATCATTTGTTAATAACAGAATACCAGAAGTATCATAGTCCAAACGACCTACTGGATAGATGCGTTCTCTGACATCACTTAAATACGCAAGAACTGTTTCTCTACCCTTTTCATCGCTGACACTTGAAATAACTCTACGTGGTTTATTTAATAGGTAGTATACCTTTTCTTCTTTCTTTAATACAACACCATTTACACTAATATCATCGTCAGGAGATACTTGTGTTCCAAGCTCTGTTACAACAACACCATTCACTTTGACCTTGCCACTAACAATGAGTTCTTCTGCTTTACGACGACTGGCAATGCCTGCCTTCGCAATTGTTTTCTGTAATCGTTCCATGCTTTCTCCTTTATCAATGCTTATTCTGTGTATTGCCCCAGAAAGCACTACCTGCCTTAGAATAATCGTTCATAATCATCACAGGAACCATTTCAAATTTCTTATCCTGCAAAGATAAAATCTTGCAAGCTGTTAATCGTTTATTCCCATCCACACACTCATAATAGTCATCGTGCACGTTGACCTGTACCGCAATCGCAACCCCACGTTTTGCGATGGAATCAATTAAAGCTTCAGATTCAACATACGTAAAATGAATCTTTGAAATATGAACTTTCTTATTAATCATAACTTCCTCTAATCGCCCTTTATTCTACCATACTGATAGATGAAAATATACAAGACCCCCCACAATCACAAAAGCCCTAACATTGTTAGGACCTAGTCAATATAAATCAATGAGGATAATGGAATAAAGGAATGCTCAGATAAGAACTCACTCGCTGTCATAATATGGTTTCTCTTGCCATAAACAGCGTTATAGAGATGAATTCTACCATCCTTGCATACTTCATATGCCACATAATGTGCATTATGTCGATGGATATATAACAAGATTCCTGACTTACTGGCACACATCTTTTTGATAATCTTTGTATTGGTTCCAGCACTCATATGAACATTTAAGCCCTGCTTCTTCAGCCAAAAGTAAAGAGAGATCTTCTCTTGTCCTAATAAATTACCGATAAACGCAAAGCGTTTTAAACCATCAAGTACATCCTTCATCAACTTGGTTTTCCCATTAAGTTTTAAAAGGTTATACGCTGCTATCCAACCACAGCCCTTATCTCTTGTATTAAACCAACCGAATGGAATACTTTCCATCTTGCCTTGGTTAATGATATACCCACGTTCATCAAATACATCATTTTCTAACTGTAAGCGATACGGTTCTACAACATAGACAAACTGATTATTGTCACATCTTACTGCATTTGCTCGGTATGCCTTTATCAGTTGTGCATCTTTCGTATGGAATACAATTCGAGCACAATGATAACGACGGATATAGGATTCTAGTAATATTGCAATCAAGTCAATGAAATCTTGTTCAGAAACTTTTTCAGTTAATAGAAACGCAGATTCTACAGCACCATCATGATGATAGTGTTCTTCAATACCCACAATGTGTTCATCATTACGTAATAGATGACGTACTGAAGGTTGAGCTTCAAGAGCGATTAATCGGTCCTGATTTTTTAAGAAATATGTATCACTCTCAGTATTGGCAATACAAACTTGTAACGAAATCATTCTTAATACTCTTTCCAATCCCCTCTGAGTCTAATATGATCGATTGCCTTCTTTAATAATGCACGATCAGAAGGATATGTAATGATTGCATGTGCCTCAACGCATGTTAACCAACGTACATCTGACACTTCTGATGGCTGTGGTTCTTCATGTCCACCAATCGGTTGTGCTAAAAAGAAAATAACATCTTTCAGAGTATCCTCTTTCGGGGAATATGTATTTACAACTCTAAAACCATCTTCAAAAGAAACCTCAACCCCAGTCTCTTCTAAGATTTCACGATAAGCAGTTTGATGTTCTGTCTCTCCATCTTCTACATGTCCCTTTGGAAATGTCCAATGACCCAATGCTTGATGTATTAACAAGAACTGAATGACACCTTCTTGTTTACGGTATACAATCGCACCGCATGATTTTTCCTTTTTCATACACTACCTCCGCAGAAAATAGTATATATGTTTTTTTATCGTTTGTGAAACAATTCGCCTAAAACGCTTACATTTTTTTACCTATAACAAAGATTGTATGCATGTTTCTAGTGAATGCATGTCTTCTGTTGGTTCAAAACGCTTCACTACATTACCCTTACGATCAATCACAAACTTTGTAAAGTTCCACTTAATATCAGGGTTATTCTTATAGCTAGAATCTTTCAGTTTACACATTGCACGCATGGCAAGAGCCTTTACACTATTTCCAAAACCTGTAAAACCCTGTTCATTCTTTAAGAATGTAAACAATGGTAATGCATGTTCACCATTGACATCACTTTTTTTAAACTGATCAAACTGTGTATTGTATTTTAATGTGCAGAACTCATGTACTTCTTCATCCGTGCCTGGTGTCTGGTCAGCAAATTGATTACAAGGAACATCAATTATTTCTAGTCCCTGTTCATGATATTTCTCATACATGCTCTCAAGATCTTTATACTGTGGTGTAAATCCACAGCCAGTAGCAGTGTTTACTACAATTACCACTTTGCCTTCATAGTTACGCATTGATACTTCATTACCACTTCTATCTGTTAAAGAATAATCATAAAACGTCATAAATTTAGCCTCCTATATTTATTACAATTATATTTTATACAATATTTTAGATTTGTCAATTGGAGATACTTTCATATCTCCAACTTGATTACTTCTGTTGTAATTTAGTGAATGTTTCTTCCACATCGTCAAGAATTTTAGCAAACTTCTCTAATGCAATATCGATTGGCTCTGGGGTCGTTAAATCAACACCTGCATGCTTTAATTCATCGATTGGATATGCAGAACTACCCATGGATAAGAATTCAAGATACTTCTGAACTCTTTCTTTACCACCGTGTAAAATACCTTCCGATATCGCAACTGCAGTACTGTATCCTGTCGCATATACATATACATAGAATGGTCTATAGAAATGTGGGATTCTTGCCCATTCATACTGTACTTCATCATCAATCACTAATTCTTCACCAAAGTACTTCTTTACAAGATTTAAATATAACTGATTTAAGAATTCAGGTGTTAAGGATTCACCACGTTCTGAAGCAGCGTGAGCCTCCTTTTCAAATTCCGCAAACATTGTCTGACGATAGATTGTACCCTTAAAGCCTTCCATGTATTGGTTCAATAGAGCCATACGTTGAGCAGGATCTGTTTCCTTTTGTAGCAACTGTTCGATTAACAGGTTCTCATTGACTGTAGAAGCAACTTCCGCTACAAACATTGTGTAGTTCGCGTAGTGTACTGGCTGTGTATGGTTTGTACGATAACTATGCATGGAGTGTCCCATCTCATGTGCTAATGTAGATACACTATCTAATGTACCTGTATAGTTACATAAGATATATGGATTAGATGTATATGTGCCAGAAGAGTACGCTCCCCCACGTTTACCCTTGTTTGGATAGACATCCACCCAACGGTTTTCTAGACCAGCCTTTACAACATCTGTATATTCTGTACCAAGTGGCTCAACAGCTTCTAATACCATTTCCTTAGCTTCTTCATAGGAGTAATCCTTTGCGCTACCCTTTAGAAGAGGTGCATATACATCATAATAATGCAGCTCATCTAGACCTAACATCTTCTTACGTAGTTTTACGTAACGATACATTGTTGGTAAGTGCTTATGTACTGTTTCAACTAAGTTATCGTATACGCTAACCGGAATATTATCAGAGAACATCGCAGCTTGACGTGAAGATTCATGGTGTCTCACCTTGGCATCGATCGAAGCAGCCTTTACAGTTGTGCTATAGGTAGATGCGAAAGTATTGATATGTTGTTTATAACCCTTGTATAAAGACGTAAAAGAATTCTTGCGAAGCTCACGGTCATCGCTACCCTGCAAGAGAATATAACTAGAGCCATTTACTTCATGACTATTACCTTCTCCATCCTTAACAGCGTCAAATACCATATCCGCATCCATTAATGCTTCACTCGTTCTTCCCGGTGCAGAGAACACCTCACCAAAGGTAGATAATAGCTTCTCTTCTGCAGCACTTAAAGTATGCGCCTTATTACGTACAAGATTTTCTAATAAAAACGCAAAATCGTTTAAGGATGGATCAGCGATAAATCCCTTTAAAACTTCCTCGTCATTTTCAAGAATTTCTGGTTGAGCAAACGAAGTTGCACTCACCGCTTCAACATACTTACCATATGCCTTAGAATACATACCCTGTGCATCGGTCGCTCTTGTATCTTCGCTATGACGCAACATTGCATATGTAAATACATTGTTTAACGCCTTATCTAATTCATCAGATACCGTAAAATATGTAAGTAAACTTTCTGTATTGTTTAACTTTCCTTGGAAGGATGCAGCTTCTGAAATCAAAGCATCTAGCTTTGTGAGCGCTTCGTTCCAAGCCTCATCGCTTTCAAACAATGTTGAAAGATCCCATTTGTATTTTTGTTCAATTTGATTACGTTCTTTTAATTCCGTCATAATATCACCTCAGTTTCTGTATTATATCATTATTGTGGGATACATTTTGTATATTTGATTGATTAATTCTTTCGGCATTGATCTTGCACCGCGAATATTGGTAAGACCATAGTTAGAAATAAACTTCTTTGTTAGCTTATGATCATCAAAGAAATAAATTTTCTGCAGACAGATATATGTTTCTTCATCTGTTCGTTTTCCTGACTTATCGTAGAATACAACATCCTTTTCAACAACTTTACAAAGATAACGCAACTCTCTATATGGTAAACCATAATAGATAAACACATAATCGTCGATCTGATAATTCAACTTCTGTTTCCAATACATCAGATCACTTTGTGCAAAGGCATGATCAATATCATAAACCGAAGGATTAGCCGGTATCACCCAATGATGATTTAGTGAGAATTTCTTAGCTACCAAAGCTCTACTCTTTACTAGAAGTTCTTTTAATACCGCATCTTCAATCGTGCCATCCAATAGTGCAGTTACCCAGTGTTTCTTATTCATATGATATGCCGGATAGAAGCCTGGTAACTGTAGTAAATCACCTACCTTAGATGGTTCGACTTTAATATTCATCGCATCCACCTGATTTTCATCACAAGCTTTATCTAATTTATGCATACCTATTGAAAACATTAGCACGTACATCTTGTCACTATCAATAGGTTTATATGCCGTAAACTCGTAATCCGTTGTACGTTTACCATTTTGTGATTTAGTAAATGGATGATCTGCTATATCATGCAATTCATTTATCATCCATTCATGCATGGTATTTGCTTGCCTGCTAGAATACATCACCTTTTCAAAACAGTTTTTTGCGATATCTTCTAAACAAGAAAGATAAACAGTTCTAACTTGTGTAGCAAACTTGCCCTTCTTGCCTACGGTATGTACTGCTACATATTCTTCATTCGTCAGTTCATCTAGTACTCTACCACTTACAACGTTTCCTTCCACTGTGATAATCGCATACATCCCAGTATCTTCTAACTTTGTTTGATAACGATATATTCCATTTTGTTTCAAAAAACCATATTGGATTAAATGTTGTATATTCGGTCGTAAACGACGAAATAATTCCTCTTCTAAACGCATTATTTTTTTCTCCACAAATAGTATAACAATTTCAAAATTTATCCGCAAAAGAAAGCATAAATTTGATATACTCTTCGTTGGAGGAAAATCAACCATGAAAAAACAAGCTTTTGATTCAGAATTATATTTAAATCTACAACGCGATAAAATCTTAAACCGTATCAATCAATTCAGCGGTAAATTATACATGGAGTTCGGTGGTAAGATGTTTGAAGATTATCACGCTGCTCGTGTCTTACCAGGTTATAATCCTAATAACAAGGTAAAACTTCTTACAGAATTACGTGACCAAGTAGAAATCTTAATCTGTATCAATGCAAATAACATTGAACACTCCAAAGCACGCGGTGACTCTGGTGTATCTTATGACCAAGAGGTTTTCCGCCTCTTAGATGCTTTCCGCGATTTAGAGATTTTTGTTGGTTCTGTTGTCATCACACAATATGAACACCAGCCTGCAGCTGATAACTTCCGTCATCAACTCAGTAAAAATGGAATTACTTCTTATATCCATTATCCAATTAAGGGATATCCAACAGATATCGATTATATCGTTTCCCCAGAAGGTCTTGGTAAAAACGAATATGTTAAGACATCTCGTAACCTAATTGTTGTTACTGCACCAGGTCCAGGTTCTGGCAAACTCGCAACATGTATCTCTCAGCTTTATCACGATCAACTTCATGGCGTAAAATCCGGTTATGCGAAGTTCGAGACTTTCCCAGTATGGAATCTTCCTCTACACCATCCTGTTAACCTTGCTTATGAAGCAGCGACAGCTGACCTCAATGACGTCAATATGATTGACCCATTCCACCTAGAGGCATATAACCAAACAGCTGTAAACTATAACCGTGATATTGAAGTATTCCCAGTATTAAATCGTACGATTGAACGTATTCTTACTAAATCCCCATACGCTTCCCCTACAGATATGGGTGTAAACATGGTGGGTTTCTGTATCACTGATATGGATGCGGCTAATGCAGCAGCGAAAGAAGAAATCATCCGTCGTTACTTTCAGGCTCTCGTTGATTTCAAGGAAGAAAAGATTCCTGCTTCTGCAGTGAAGAAGATTGAATTATTGATGAATGATTGTGCCATTTCCCCTTCTGATCGTAAAGTAGCTATCATCGCTAGAGAAAAAGCTGAAAAGACAGGTGCTCCTGCACTTGCACTAGAATTACCAAATGGTGAAATCGTAACTGGTAAGACATCATCTCTATTCGGTCCATCTGCAGCAGTGATTATCAATGCTATCAAAAAACTAAGTGGTATTTCAAAGCCTACACACTTGATTGAGCCTGAATATGTTAAACCGATTCAAAATCTCAAGATTAATCACTTAGGTAACCACAACCCACGCTTGCATTCAGACGAATTATTGATTGCTCTTGCGATTACCGCAATGACAAACAAAGATGCTGATCTTGCGATGAAACAGCTTGGCAACCTAAAAGGTAGTGAAGCTCACTCCACTGTTATCTTGCCTGAAGAAGATAAGAATGTATTACGTAAACTTGGTATCAATGTTACATTCGATCCAGTTCATCAACACAAAAAGCTATACCACAAGAAATAAAAAACCAGATAAAACAAGAGTTTAAGCTCTTGTTTTCATTTGTTAAAATGCTATGATTTTTTAGGAATGGAGTTTTTATGACAATTTATCAACTTTTATATTACTTTGCGATATACGCCTTTCTAGGTTGGATATTAGAAGTTGCCTTCCATGGCGCAATCGTCGGGAAAGTCATCAACCGTGGATTCTTAAATGGACCATTTTGTCCAATCTACGGTGTCGGTATGATTGCGATGATTTATTTACTGACCACCGTAACACATACTGAGATACAACACATTCACTTCCTCATTATCTTTAACGTCGGTAGTATTGTCTGTACTTTAATCGAATACTTTGGCGGTTGGATTTTAGATCAAATCTTCCATGCACGTTGGTGGGATTATCGTGATATGCCATTCAACATCAATGGTTATGTATGTTTGATATTCTCTCTTGCATGGGGTATTGGTTGTGTCGTTGCAATCGGCTTTATTCATCCTATGATTATCGACTTTGTCAATTGGATTCCAAAGCAGATTGGTTGGTGGATCTTAGGTATTACCTATCTGGGTCTTACGATGGATATGGTAATCTCTGTATCCGTCATGATTGGATTAAACGAAAAGCTTGCACAGATTGATAAGTTACAAAAATCATTACGTATCGTCAGCGATGAACTGACAGAGCGTATTGGTGGTGGTGCTATGGAAACAGCACAGAAAGTCAGCGAGGCTGGTATTCAAGCTAGAATTGCAGGATCGGAACTCAAAGAGAATATCGTTAATGTAAAAGATACTGCTGTACAGTTTAAAGATAATCAAGTCGCAGAGTTACAACAAAAGATCAACAGTCTTAAAGAAACTCTTACCTCAGATAAATTTAACCTAACAAAACGTTTGATTGATGCTTTCCCTAGTCTTGATTCTCATTCCTATCATGATACTTTGGAAGATATCAAACGTATCATCACTTCACGAACAAAACGCAAGTAGTCTATATGGCTACTTTTTTCTATCATAAAAAAAGGAACTTTGCACAAAGTTCCTAATCAATGACTGTAATATTTCTTCTTTGAATACTGCGCTTAAGCCAACTACCTTGAAAGTAATAAATCACAAAGATAGAACTTGTAATAACCCATGTAATTGGAAAGATGCGCAAGGATTCAAAGACCGTAGACGATGGCACAAATAAGATATATAGAATACGCAACACACCGATGCCCATCATCGTAATAATCATTGGATAAATAACATCACCACATGCACGTGTGGCTGCTACGTAAATTTCTAAGAACACAAATACTGGCCAGAATACACATAGCTGACGTATCATCTGTACACAGATATCAATAACCTCCGCATCCTGTGTAAACAAACTGCAGATATAATCCCCGTGGAAATATAACAATGTGGTAATCAGTAACGAACCCACCGTATAGATACCAATCGCATTCCATACACCCTGCTTCATACGTTTAATTTTACCCGCACCAAAGTTCTGTCCAATAAACGTTAACGTTGCTGTACCAAGTGCGCCAGAGTAATTCCAGAATAGTGCATCAATCTTACCGAAAGCAGTATACGCAGCCACTGTATTGGTTCCATAGCCATTTACTGTTGCCTGAATAAATAGATTAGCGAAACTATATAATGCGCCTTGGATTCCATTCGGTAAACCAATTACCAATATTTGCTTTAAAATATGCATATCACAGTTTAGATTACGAATATCAAAGTAATACGCACTATCTTCCGCTGATAAGATATACAGCGTCATTACACCACTTACAACCTGTGATACGACTGTCGCAATCGCAACACCTGCTACATTCCAATGGAAAAACACAACAAACAATACATCTAATACGATGTTTGTTATACAAGCAGCTACCAAGAAGTATAGTGGTCGTTTTGAATCACCAACCGCACGTAAAATGCCAGCACCAGTATTATAAATCATCGTAGGTATCATACCGAGCATATAGATACGCATATATAGCACCGAGTAATCCATAATATCTGCGGGAACATTCAGCATGTTCATCGCCCATGGCGTAAAGATAATGCCAATAACCGTAAAGATAGCCCCAATAAATACACTAGAACTCATCGCAGTCTGAACCGCCTTCTTTACAGAAGAATAATCATTACTACCATACGCTTGTGCAATGACTACTGTCGCACCACTCGATAAACCTACAATTAAATTCACAAGTAATCCGATTACAACACCAGTCGATCCACCTACTGCCGCAAGTGCTTCCTTGCCAACGTAATTACCAACGACCATCGCATCGGCAGTATTGTAAAGTTGTTGAAAGATAGAACCGAACATAATCGGGACAAAAAACAGTAAAATTTCTTTCCAAATAACACCATTCAACATGTCAGTTTGTCTTTGTTTAAACATCTTCAGTTCTCCTTTCGCAATGTAGAAAAGTATATCAGAAAATATAGAAAAAGTGATGAACAAATATCTCATTCATCACAAAATATTAAAATTTGTAACGCAATTTAAAGAAACAATGAATTATTTCAAGCCTACCGGATCTTCTCCATGAAGTTTTCCTTCTAAGAAATGCTTACGACACAAAGCAATATACTCATCATTTGCACCCAGTAATACCTGTGTGCCAACACGCACAATACCATGTTCATTATAGCGTGCATTACAGGTTGCTTTTTTACCACACCAGCATACGGTCTTCACTTCATGTAGTTCATCCGCAATCGCAAGTAAACGCTCACTACCTTCAAATAAATTTAACTGGAAATCCGAACGCAAACCATAGCATAATACTGGAACTTTCAAATAATCTACGATGTGTGCTAAGAAGTCGATTTGTTCACGCTTTGCAAATTGAATTTCATCTACAATAATCGCATCATATGTACGAAGCTCTGCTTCGCTCATAGCGCAAACATCAGACAATAGAACACATTCTCTTTCTAAACCAATACGAGACCAAATGACATTCTTTCCATCACGTGTATCGATATTTGTTTTCGCAAGAATGGTCTTCTGACCACGTTCACGATAGTTATAATCAGCCATTAAAGCATTTGCTGTCTTTGAGCTTCCCATCGCTCCGTAATAAAAATATAGTTTTGCCATACCCTCTCCTATGAATGTGTTAATTGTTCTTCTATTTCTTGATTGATAAATGTGATACGTCCAAATAATTCTCTTGCGGACATACGTTTTGCACCTTGGGCAAAGATTGCATTCTGAATCAAACCATCAGAGCTTGCGACAGTCAAATCATAATCTTTCCGATGATCTGCCACAAAGCGTTCAATATACGCATCTGCTGTCAAATTACTAGATGTGTATACTACCTCCATATCCTTACGTGAGTATATTGTACCAAGATTATCTTTGACTTTATAGCCATCAAATACAACTATCATCTTTTCTCCTGTGAAAGCCTGATAGTTGAATAAAATATCCAATAGCTTCTCACGTGAAGTTGCCAGTTCTTCCTCTTTGTCTTCTTGGAAAATATCCCAACTGAATACCATATTGTATCCATCTACGATTAGACAAGCTGGTAAGTGCTTAATCACTTTGGGGTTTTCTTCTTTCGGTTTCTTTTTGATAGGATTATGTTGTTTATTGAAATTACGATTATTAGAAGTAGATCTATCAAAAATACGCTTTAATTCATCCTCTTCAATTCGATACGTACGATGTTGTGTTGATATCGATTCAACCTTTTCTTGAGCGATATTCATGTACTCATCAGCCTTATCCCAAGTCACTGTAAAGCCACTACCGTTTGCACAGAATACAGATGATGAAGGATTACGCACATCCATTTCTGGATCATAACCAATTTGTGTCACAATCTCATCTCTATCTTGGCATACATCATAACCATCTGGTTGAAAAGCAAATCTTCCCTGACCTTTACTATAGGCATTTACTTCATTTTGATAGTGTGCAAGTAATCGAATGCAGCCTCTACCGATAATGACACTACGACCATCTCCACTATCTTGTATCTCAAACTGTGCCTTCTTACTTTCTAAATCAAATAGTGCTTTTGATAAAGATTCACTAGGTACAGTTAATTCAAAGCATACATACGGTTCTAATAGTATCGAAGATGTCTTCATCAGTGCTTGTCTAACTGCACGTGAAGCAGCCTGTCTAAAGTCCCCACCTTCGGTATGCTTTAAATGACCTTTTCCTGCAATTAAAGTAATCTTAACATCCGTCAGTTCACTACCAGTTAATACACCACGATGCTTCTTTGTACGCAAGGCACTAAGTATCGCATTTTGCCAATTAAATGATAATTGATCAGAACCTGTTTCACTCGCAATTACAATTCCTTTCCCTCTTTCAAGAGGGTCTAATCTTATCTGTACTTCCGCATAATGGCGCAATGGTTCAAAGTGACCTGCACCCTTGACAGTTTCCCCAATCGTTTCACGATAAAGAATTCTACCTGTACTAAAGCCTACTGAAATCCCGCAACGGTCAAATATTCTCTTCTGCAAGACTTCCATCTGCATCTCACCCATGATATGTACATCAATCTGTCCAGTCTCACTTTGGATATCCATTTCGAGTGCTGGATCTTCTTCGCTGATTTCACGACAGGTTGTTGTTAACACTAGTAAATCTGTACCCTTAGGATATACCAAACGATAATCCATATACGCACTTAAGATAGGTTGTATCTGTTTCTCTTCAAATCCTAAACCATCTCCTGCTTCAAAGTGTTCTAGACCTTTTAGTGCCACAACCATACCCGGATATGCTGCTTCCAGCATACTAAACTTAGAACCATGATATAAACGAATCTGATCCACCTTTTCATCCTCATCCAGTTTTTGTTTAGCATGTAAAACGCCACCAGTAATCTTTACATGCGTTAAACGTACATGATTCTCTGTCACGGTAATCTTATAAACCCTAGCACCAAATTCCGTAGGATAACTTTTATCAACTGAAAATTGTGCAATCCCTTCCAACAACAAATCAATGCCCTTTCCCTTTAATGCAGAGCCAAAGAATACTGGAAAGAAGCTGCGATGATAGAATCCCTCTACAATTTCTTCTGCAGTTAAAGAACCCTTACGTTCAAATTGTTCTAAGAGTACATCGCTAGAAAAGCAAATCTCTTCCAATTTGTTTTCATTTAACCAATCAATACAATTGCTAGATAATTTTGTATGAATATCCTCAAGCAACTTTTCTTTGGCAAAATAACTAATATCCATCTTATTAACAAACACCATTGTTGGTACATGATAATACTCCAAACATTTCCATATCGTTTCACTATGTGCCTGTACACCATCTTGTCCATTAATCAATACAATTGCCATATCTAAAATGGACAAGGTTCTCTCCATCTCAGATGAAAAATCCGCATGCCCTGGTGTATCGATAATATATACTTCAATGTCCTTATAAACAAAATGTGCCTCTTTAGAATAGATAGTGATTCCACGATTTCTTTCTTGTTCATCAAAATCAAAAAAAGAATCACGATGATCCACTCTTCCTAATGAACCTATCGCACCTGTTTGATAAAGAATACTCTCTATTAATGTAGTCTTACCTGCATCTACATGTGCTAAGATACCAATCACTGTTCGTTTTGTTTGACTCATGTATGTATTATACCAGTTTGAAATAAGCATAGAAAACCTAATCTGCAGGAATTCTCTTTTTCAAGTATAATAAAAATGGAGGTGCCTTATGAATCACTATGATAATCTATTAAACCTCAGTTGTGATACCACAATCACAACTGAAAAAGATGGCTACTACACTTTCGCAGAAACAGTATTCTATGGTGAAAAAGGTGGTATGCCTGGAGATAAAGGAACCATCAACGGTCTAGAGGTTATTGACCTAAAATGGGAAGATGATGTCCTCTACCACAAAGTTGACGGTACTTTACAAAACCCTATCCACATGGAAGTTGATAAAGAGACACGTATCATCAATACGACCGTACAGAGTGCATATCATCTACTAGACGGCTATTATGGCAAGATGGGCTTATATATTGTTGCGATTGGTGTTACATCACCAGAAAATCAATGGTATGAGGTCAACAGTAAAGACTTAGATGAAAAACACCTACAAGAAGTACAAGACTTCATGAATGATACACTACTGCAAGATATTCCAACAGAATTTACATACTACAAAGGTAGTGACTATCCAAACCCTAAATACGCAAATCATGATGAAGTACGCGTTGTAACATTTGGTGATATCGACTCTCAACCATGTGGTACACCCCACGTGAATAATGTGAATCAAATTGGCAGTTTTATTATCCTTGGCAGTGAAAAAACATCACGCGGTACACGTATCTATACAACCGTCAGTTGGGCTACAAATATCAAATTAAAGAAGTACTACAACTTAATTCAAGAACTACGTAAAACACTTAACGCAAAAGAAGATGATATTTTAGAAAATATCCAAACCTTACGGAATACAAATAAGATATATAAGAAACAGATTGAAGAACTTCAAAAAGAACTAACAGCATATAAAGTCAAAGACATTCTGCAAATGAAAGCTAATGTTTTAGTGGATGTTGTGGATGTGAGTCAATTACGTACTGTATCACAAGCTCTACTAAATCAAGTATCTTCCACAAAAATTCTGATTACTTCTTCTGATGATATCAATGACTTCTCCATCATTTCACCAGAAGGAAAAGCAAGAGATATCTACGCAGCTATCCAAGAATCATTAGAAGCTAGTGGTGGTGGCTCACCTAAAATTGTCACTGCACGCTCATCTAAACCAAAACAAGAAATCATTGAACTACTACAAAAATCCATCTAAGCCAAGAAAAAGAGAAGTTATCACACGGAACTTCTCTTTTACATTTAGGCTATATTAGCAAATTGGTGAGATGTAGCAATTCAATAAATGAATACATCTTCTGATTTCATATCTACAATACGGAAGAAGTCAGTTATCTGATGCATTCTTTTCTTGATGGATAGAAGAATCTCCTGAACATCACATCCACTGTATTCTCTAACAAGAACAAATAGTGCTGCATATCTGTTCGGATATTTACTGGCAACACCTCCATACTTCTTGTACCACTTTTTTATCAGTGAATGAAACGCATTTACGTTATTCAAGTGATCAATGGATGTATAACATGTATGATCTTTCATGATTCTCTTTTCACAGTGCTTCTCTTCTAAAAGACAACTATATGCTGCTTTGCCATCAAGCCACGCCATACTGTGCTCCCCAATATTGTCTGCAAGCTTCATTATGTCTCTACTGGTTGGAGTAGCAGTATTCGTAGCTTTTAAAACAGCAGTGCCGTTTCTCTGCACTGCTGTTGGTAAACATATTTGTTCGTTAGATAATCCACGCTTTGAAGCTGAGCCACCACGTTTTCTAGGTTCAACACCTGCTATCTTTTCGCCTTTATGAGAATTGAGAAGATACTTTTCATCTAACTCAATCTCTCCGGATACTACTGTAGTATTCAGAAGTTCTTCAAACATGTGAAGTAGTTTCATTCTCATACGCCATACAGTATATGTACTGATATCCAGCGTAGCTGCTGTTTTTTCTATAGGAACCTGTGCAAATGTATCTGTGATTAACAGATCCCATTTAGATTCATCCTGATGTGAATAATGTGTAAGCTGGCCATAATCAATAGTAAAGCGTTTATGACAGCTACTGCATTGAAGCATTGGTTTACCACTATTTGCCTTTCCGCCTTTTGTAAAACGAGAATTAACAGAGCCACATTTAGGACACACTTTAATACAGTAGTTTCTGGATTCTTTCTTTGCATTTACCAGGTCAATCAGCTCTCTGTCGATTTTATCTTTAGCAAATTGATCTAAGGAATTGTAATGTTCAATAATTTCTAAGTCTTTCATAATAGTCTCCTTGAGTTCACTATTATGATAATGAGTCACAACTCATTTACTGTACACGTATATGTACAGTAAATGAACTTATTCACCGTTTTGCTAATATAGCCTACATTTATTTATTTAATGATGCAACTATCGCATCTGCTAATTTTTCAAGTTCAGCTAAACTATCTTCCTTTACTGCAGACTTCACAGTAACCTTTGGCTCAAGAATCACCGTATTCTTCCAAGTAGAAATTTGTTTTTCCATAAGAAGTTTCGCGGTTGGAACCCATGAACCATTTTCAATTAAACCAACCGTACGATTCGCAAGATTATGATTCTTAATCTCCGATAATAAGTGCTGTACTGTATCAAATATTTCAGCGTTATAAGAAGCTGCCGCAAATACAAGTGTTGAATATTGGAACGCTGTTGATAACATGATAGATAAATCGGTCTTAGATGTATCAAATACCTTCACATTCTTAATACCCTTTTCCGCAAGTTTCATCGCTAAGATATCAGCCGCAAGCGCTGTGTTGTTATATACAGAACCATAGAATATCGCAACCGAGTTTACTTCATAACTATAAGAAGTCCACTTTTCATACAAACTGATAATCTTATCAAAATCCTTACGCCAAATATGCGCATGTAAAGGACAGATCATTTCAATCTCAAGGTTTCGAATCTTCTTTAGTACTGCAGCTGCCTGCATGCCATACTTACCAACAATACATGTATAGTAACGTCTACATTCATCTTTCCAATCATGTTCCCAATCAATTTCATCCGCAAATACATTACCGCTCATTGCGCCAAAACAACCAAATACATCTGCACTAAACAACACCTTCGCAGTTTCATCATATGTCACAATTACTTCTGGCCAATGTACCATTGGAGCAGTTATGAACTTCAAGTTATGCTTACCAAGGCTCAATGTATCATTTTCTTTTACTACGATGGAACGACTATCCGTTTCAAAACGATAGAACTGATTCATCATTTTGAATGCTTGCATGGACCCAATCAGTTTCATATGTGGATACATCTGTACAAGCTGTGGAATAATTGCACAATGATCAGGCTCCATATGATTAACGATCATATAGTCTAATGTTCTACCCTGCAAAGCATACTCCAAGTTATCAAAGAACTGTTGTGCAACATTGTAATCTATTCCATCCACAAGACATGTCTTCTCATCTAAAATCAAATAGCTATTATAAGACATTCCTGCTGGAACACTATACGTATTTTCAAACTTTTCAAGGCGTCGATCTGAGGCACCTAACCAATAAATATCATCTTGAATCTTTCTAACGTTATACATAATCTTTTCTCCCGCCCATTAGTATATATCTATTACGAGTAAAATTAAAATAATACTATCTCATAAAAAAGGTACAGATTCATCTGCACCCTAATTACTTCGTACGAAATCCTGCGATACCAAATGCGCCAGGTCCACCATGAGTTGTAATAACACCACCACATTGTGACCAACGAACCTTTTCAACACCTTGGTTATGAAGATACTCTTCTACTTCTGGTTTTAGCGTTTCATCAAAGCCAACCGTAGTACAGCACCAGACTTCATCCCTAGCAATCGCGTTATTCACAAGGAAGTCATTCATCATCTTGTAGATGACACGATTCATCTTACCTCGATAGTTCTTACCCGCAACTAAGCGACCATCCTTCGCTTCAATACATGGATGTAAAAGCAAAACACCTGCTAATAAAGCCTTCGCATTACTTACTCTGCCACCAGCAACCAAGAACGCTAATGTCTTAGGAATAAAAGACATATGCCCTCTAGCAATCAAGTCTTTGGCAGCACTTACTGCTTCCTCAATACCCCATTCAGGATGTTCACGTAATAGTTCAGCCATACGCACT
Source organism: Solobacterium moorei (assembly GCF_036323475.1). GTDB lineage: Bacteria > Bacillota_I > Bacilli_A > Erysipelotrichales > Erysipelotrichaceae > Bulleidia > Bulleidia moorei. Next base: position 1,304,052 of record NZ_AP028934.1, on the reverse strand, counting down.
AATACTTGACCCTGTCCAATCGAATAAAGCTTTGTATCAATTGCCGTAATATAATCACGATTCCCCATTGCAATCTGTGCACAACCGTACGCACAAGTTGTTACAGAAGAATATGCTAGATACAAAATATGTGCTTCAGGGTGATCTTCGTGAATGCGATCGAAGATGTAATCAAAATCTACAATTGTAGAACCACTCGTCTTTGGAATCTTTAGACTCTTTTCAAAATAATCAATGATATTCGATGCCGGAAATGTGCCATCATCTTTTGTTTCACCATTAAAAGTGACATGCATTGGAACGATATAGATACCCTCTTTTTCGGCTATCTCCTTTGGAATATCCGCACCTGATTCAGCTACTAGTACAACCTTCATTAAGCTGTTCTCCTTTATTTAGCATCTATATCATACCAAATAATATTCATAGAGTGTATTTATATGAAATCATTTTGCAATTTTCATTGCGGTCTTTGCATCTTCCAACATTGATTCTAGACGTTGCAATTCGTCCTCAAGCATTTGTTTCCCTGCATCTGTGATAAGATACCACTTCTTACGATTTTCTTCTCTAGTCTTTTCAATAATTTCGTTATCCTCGAATTTTTGCAACATGGCATATAAAGTACCTGGTCCAATCGAAACTCTACCATTCGATATCACACTTACCATCGCCATGATATCAATACCACACACTTCATGTTGTAAACATAGAAGAATATAGAACATTGGTTCTGTTAATGTTTGAAATTGTGTACGTGCCATATCAGTTCACAAGCTTTCTAAGAATGGTATTTATTTGTTGTTGCGTTAGCTCTTGAGAATACTTAAGTTCAATTAGTTGATTACCACAATCCACAACATATACATAGTCACCAAATTCTTTATAAGCAATGGCTGATTTCTGTTTCCAAAATGCGTTTACATCTGTTGCCTTCATACCTGAAGATAAGTATAAATATTGCTTATGAATCAACCAAGGAAAAGATGAATGATAAATCGTATATGATAGTACTTCTTGTGCTGCATCTCCTTGTGCAATTACATACTCCGTCCATTCCACAAATAGACCCTTCTGTTCCGTAAAAGCTCCATGTGTAATCCCTTTATTATCTGCATCAATATCAACAAGTTGTAATGGAAAATCATCTGCTGGTGCCGCCTTAAGATTAGCCTGCTTCTGTCCATACAGCACCATCATGATTACACAGAATATAAATATCGTAATTCCCATAATTGCCATATAACCAGATGAACCATATCTCCTACAAAAAAATTTTTGCAAGCAGAGAAATGCACAATAAACAACAACACCAATCAATGGACTTATCAAAAATCCACAATAGGATTTTAAAAATAGAGTAGAAATAACAATTATAAATACGAAATAAAATAGTGATCTTGGTTGAAAATACATTTGTTTTTTATTTGGATTCCCTAAATATAATTCACCTGTACTTTCATATTTACTACGCAATAATTGATATATTTTCTTATCGTGAAAGTACAGAAAAAATGGTGAAAGTATGAAAAGAAACCAACCAAGTTCAATTGTAAGATTTCTGTATTCCAGAAGTTCAAAAATATTAGGATTGAGTAAAACCGAGTTAATAATATAAATAGCGCATAAAGGTAATAATATTCGAGCAAATTTTAGATCATCTTTCCTTACCGCAAACGCATTATCAAGTTTTTCTTCTTTTGTTGCGATATCTACAGCATCTTCTTTCACTTTATAGAAAATAATCCAGCGTTGATAGGCGTCAATATATTGCCATCCAGCCTCTTTACAATAACCCAAAAAGTCCTCAGAATTTGGATTTAAACCTTGATCTTCCTCTTGTTGCTCGTTAAAGACATACGCATCATACGTAATATCTTTTGGTTCTCCTTTTTCAAATTTTAGTCCAAACCCAAATCCTTTAAAATGGTATCCCTGTAATGACATTTCATGAAGATAACTAGCAAATACATCTGATTCAAAATAATTATAATAGACAAACTTATGAATCATATTCCCTCCACTAATATCGAGTATCGATATTCATCTACCCAGAATATAATATCGAGTATCGATATTGTCAAGTAAAATAAAATCACCCCTAAGCAGAGATGATTTCATCTAATGTAATATCATGTGATTCAACATCAATATGATCAACTTCTTGTTCTTGAAACGCAACACCAATTCTATTTCTACAATCCATTAGAATTGAGTCATAGTACCCTTTCCCATATCCTGTACGATGATTCTCTGAATCATAACTACTTAATGGTACAATCATCATATCAATCTTATCTACAGGAATATGAACAGTCAGCGTTGGTTCCAATAAGCCAAATGGTGCTGGTACTAAGTCATCGTAGGACTTGATTTTGTAAAAGCATAATGTCCTTCCAACTACCTTTGGAGTACATATATCAATATTATGTTCAAAACAATACTTAAGAATTTCCGCTGTGTTTAATTCATCTCTAACAGAAACATAACATCCTATTACCATGCCTGCATGAATCCTCGAAATCACTTCTTGACATACCGCATGACTTTTCTTGTTACGCTCTTTCAAAGACAGTAAAGCACGTGCTTGTAATCCCTTCGCACGTGCAATGTTTTTATCCAACGGATCCACTCATATCCAGTTTCATCAACTGGTTCAACTCTACAGCGTATTCCATCGGCAATTCTCTTGTAAACGGCTCTAAGAATCCCATGATAATCATTTCTGTTGCTTGTTCTTCACTTAAACCACGTGACATCAAATAGAATAGCTGATCTTCAGAAATCTTGGAAACTTTTGCTTCGTGCTCAATTGTCGAAGAGTTATTCATATTTGAGTTTGTAGGAATCGTATCACTCTTAGAAATGTTATCTAAAATTAACGTATCACATTCAATGTGTGCCTTTGAATTTCTAGCAGCTGGGGTAAAGTGTACTTCATCGCGAAAGTTTGTTACACCACCATTACGCGATACTGACTTAGAAATAATTGAAGAGCGTGTATTTGGTGCCGCATGGATCATTTTGGAACCTGTATCTTGGAATTGCCCCTTTGAACCTACACCAATTGAGATACAAAGACCAGTCGCCCCTTCTCCTGCAAGAATGCAGGATGGATATTTCATGGAGATTCTAGAACCGATATTACCATCGATCCATTCCATCGTTCCACCAGCATCCACTCTTGCACGCTTTGTTACTAAGTTTAAGATATTGCCTGACCAGTTCTGTACAGAAGAATAACGACACTTCGCATTCTTGCCTACATATACTTCAACAACTGCCGCATGTAAGGAGTCTTTGGAGTACTGTGGTGCTGTACAGCCTTCTACATAGGAACATTCGGCACCATCATCAACGATGATGATTGTTCTTTCAAACTGTCCCATGGATTCAGAGTTAATACGGAAGTAAGATTGTAAAGGCTTTTCTAACTTAACGCCCTTAGGCACATAAATAAAACTACCACCAGACCATACTGCACTATTCAGTGCAGATAGCTTGTTGTCACCAGCACTAACAATTTTGCCAAAGTACTGTTTAAAAAGTTCTGGTTGTTCTCTTAAAGCAGTGTCAATATCCAAGAAGATAACACCCTTCTCTTCAACTTCCTTTAACATATTGTGATATACAGCTTCTGACTCGTATTGTGTTGTTACACCTGCTAAGAACTTACGTTCTGCTTCAGGAATACCTAATTTTTCAAATGTATTCTTTACTTCTTCAGGAACTTCTTCCCAACTCTTTTCTGTTTCTTGTGAAACTTTACGATAGTAAGTAAAATCTTGGAAATCAATTTCACTTAAATCAGGTCCCCACTTTGGCATAGGCTTCTTCATGAAGATGTGATAAGCCTCTACACGCTTCTCTGTCATCCACTCAGGTTCATGCTTGTATGCAGAAATCTGTCTTACAACTTCCTCTGAAATACCTTTGCCCGTATCGATAATGGACTTAACATCATCATGGAAACCATATTTATAATCATCTTGTGAAGAAAGAACTGCTTCATCTTCTGAAGTTAGCTTAAACTGTTCGCTCATTTCTTATCCTCACTTTCATCAATCATCTGTTCAATCGCATCCCAACCAATGGTTGCACATTTAATACGATTGGCTTGTTTATAAACATTCTTCAATGCAACTGCCTCTTGTAAAACTTCTGGATCATATGGCTGTTCGTGAATCATTGCAAAATAATTCTGAATGATTACACGTGCCTCTTCCACTGTCTTTCCCTTTAACAAGTCCGTCATCATTGAAGTACTCGCTGTTGAAATTGTACAAGCAACACCTTCAAAGCGAATATCCTGAATCACACCATCCTGAATATCAGACTGCACCGTAATATCATCGATACAGCTATCTGAAGCCATATGTACAGATAAGTAACGATCGTCTTTCACCAATTTATGATTATGTGGATATTGATAATGATCCATAATCAATTCCCGTAGTATCTGTGGATCATTAATAAAACTTTCTACTTCACTCATTGTTTGTACTCCTTTAGAAGAAGATGCCTACTGCATTTTCTAAACTGATGTTCCTCGCAACTTCAATAAAACGATCTACTTCTTCTTTTGTATTGTAAAAATATATTGATGCACGAATTGTTTGATCCGTGCCGATTACTTCATGTAAAACCTTGGCACAGTGATTACCAGAGCGTACTGCAATGTGACTAGCACCAAGATAGCCAGCCGCATCCTGTGCAAAGACTCCCTTAGCATTAAATGTGATAGGTCCAGAAGTATTATTTGGGTTATAGAATTCGATGTTGTCTAATTCATTTAACTTTTCAGCAAAGTATGCACGAAGCTCCTTTTCATATGCACTGATATTTTCCATGCCAATAGACATGAGATACTCCGCAGCTGCGCCTAATCCGATGACACCTTCAATATTTGGGGTACCTGCTTCAAACTTAATTGGCGCATTCTTCAAAATGACATCCGCATCTGAAGTAAAGCGTGCATTCATACCACCACCAAGTAATAACGGTTCCATATGGTCTAGTAGTTCATACTTACCATAAAGAACACCTACACCATCTGGTCCACACATCTTATGAGATGAAAAACCCAAGAAATCAATATCGAGCACCTTTACATCGATTGGATGATGTGGAACACTCTGCGCTCCATCCACAACCATCAACGCACCAGCTTCATGTGCTAACGCTGTCATCTGTTGAATCGGCTGTAAAGCGCCCATAACATTAGTAACATGTGCCAGTGTAACGACCTTAACTTGAGCATTTAACAACTTCTTATATTCATCCATGATAACCACACCGTGGTTATCAACTGGAATGTATTGGATTTCAATACCCAATTCTTTTTCCAAACGATACCAAGGTAAAAGATTACTAGCATGTTCATTGAGAGTTGTTAAAACAATATCACCCTTCTTTAGCCAACCCTTACCTAGTCCATAGGCTAGCTGATTCAATGTCGCAGTAATATTGGCAGTGAACGCTACTTCACGAGGCTCGCAATTGATGAGTCTAGCAATAATCTTACGTGTATTGTCATACGCACGATCAGCTTTGATTGCTGTTTCATAATCCCCACGTTCAACATTAGAAGTAAAGTTACAATAAAAATTACAAATAGCATCAATTACAGCCTTAGGCTTATATGTTGTCGCACCATTGTCAAAATAAATTAACTCAGGATGATTTACAATCATTGGAAAATCTTGACGAATCTTTCCTACATCGATCATAAGTTTGCTAACTTCGCCTCCATTTCTGCACGGAGCTCTTGTTGGAGTGCTTCATCACTCAAAAATTGAGTGATTGGATACATATAACCAGAACTAATCAAAGACGTACATTGACGTTGGGTTAGACCACGTGATTGTAAATAGTACAACTGTTCGCGATCAATTCTACCAATTGTTAAAGTATGGCTAGCCTGAACATCATTTTCATCAATTAATAATTCAGGAATAACTGTTGAACTTTGTCCATCATCAAAGCACATGACACGTGACTTCTGATGACTTTCCGAACGAGAAGAACCCTTAACAATCTTACCAATCGCATCGATAAATAACTTACCACCCTTTAGTACAACCGCGAAGTTATCAATATTCGCTAATGTACGTTGGGCAAAATTCACAACATTCTGCGTATAGTTTTTATCTGATGCAACCAGTGATGAGGATACAAGATGACCATATGCACCCGGTTCTCTTAAAGCCATATATGTATTACGCTTAACTGGATATGGATTCACTTCACAATGAGCAACCTCAACATTCGCATTGCGTAGGACTTCATGTGTCTCGTCAATCTCAAACATATGCTCGTTGTCATTCCAGAACAGATATTTAACTTGTGCATCAGCGTAAGCAAATGTACGAATACGTAATTTACCGCAGTTTTTGATACGTACAAATACTTCATATTCGCCCGCATCCGCACTGAAAGTTAATTCAATATCGCGCTCAGTATCAATTTCAAATTGACTGAAAGAATCACGTAATTGAATATCTGTATCGACATGAATCATTTCCATTGCTTTTTAGCCTCTGCTTCTGCGGCAGTGCGAACAGCACAAGTACCAATCGTGCTTGCTGAACGACGAGCAACCTTCTTTTCACGAGGTGCTCCAATACCATATTCAGCGTAAATCCAGTCATAGCCTTCCATATCAATCTTACGAGCTAATTGACCATCACCTTCAAGCACAACTTTTCCATCTACAAGTACGTGTGTATATTGAGGTTCAATAAGTTCAAAGAAACGATCATAGTGAGAAACAATCATTAATGACATGCCTGTTTCTGCTCGTAGATTATTGATGGCATTTGCTACGATGTGCATCGCATCAACGTCTAGACCTGAATCAATTTCATCTAACATTGCAAGAGATGGGCGTAACATCTCCATCTGTACAATTTCATTTCTCTTCTTTTCGCCACCAGAGAAACCTTCATTTAAGAAACGATGGGCAAGATCTTCTTTCATTTGTAAATCTTGGATTGTCTTTTCCATAGATTTAATAAATGTAAATAATGGAACGGGAGACTCACGACGTACGTTCATCGCAGCACGTAAAAAATCACTGTTTGTAACACCTGGAATCTCTTGAGGATATTGCATTGCCAAGAATAAACCAGCAACACTTCTCTCATTTACAGGCATCGCTAATACATCTTTTCCATCATATGTAATCGAGCCTTTTGTTACGGTATATACAGGATTACCCATAATAGCCGCAAGTAATGTAGACTTGCCATTACCATTTGGTCCCATTAAGGCGTGTACCTCATTTTCACCAATTGTGAGGTTAACACCCTTTAAAATTTCTTTATCTTCCACTGATACGTGGAGATCTCTAATCTCTAAAGTTTTCACACAATCACCTTCATTCCGCTACTTATTGTAACATCATCTTTCAAATTCTAGGGATTATACTATCTCACTTGTGAAAATTTCTTGTTTTGTGATTCTTCACACAAACTTCAGTTTACGAAAATTGCAATTAAAGCGCATTTACACTATAATTAAAAAGCGTTTTTACGTATAAAACTTTAGGAGGTATTATGGGCAAATTCTTGAAAAAGAACTGGTTTGTAATGTTAGTGGTAGCAGTCTTCCTCACTATCAGTGTGTATTACATTTACGATACAAACAAAGGCAAATTAAAAGGTAAACAAACAAACGGAGAAGATGTCGTTTATTCTATTGATGACAACGATACAACTGCTTCTGAATTCTATGAAACACTATTTAGAACAAATGGTTCAAGTGCTCAATTGACATTGTTCAAACGTGCAATCGCAGATGCTAGTATTTCTACAACAAACGAAATCAAAGACGCAGCTGCAAAGCAAGCTGAATCCATTATCGCTAACTACAAGAACTCATATGGTAATAACTATGAGGCAAAGTTACTCAGCGATATGTCATCAACTGGCTATACAGATTTAGAAGAATACTTAATTCAACAGCAGAAAGTGAATCAGTTAACAGCTGAATACGCAAAACAACATTTCGATGAATTAAAGATTCGTCAAGTATCTTACATCTTGGTCAAGTTTACAGATAGAAACAACCCTACTGCTGAACCTACAGAAGATGAAGCAGCTAGAATGAAGGCTGTTGATGATGAATTAGCAGCTGGCGATGATTTCGCCACAGTGGCTTCCAAGCACAGTGAAGATACATCAACATCTGTTAACGGTGGTGTATTAGGTGTTATTGATAAGAACACATCTACATTAGATGCTGCATTCTTAGAAGCTTCCCTCGCCCTCAATGAAGGTGAAGTAAGTAAGTGGGTACGTTCTTCTAACTTCGGTTACTTCAAGATTATTGCTAATGCAACAACACAAGCTAAGCTTGAAGAAGTTGCTGGAGATAATCCTTACTTAACATTAGTTCAAAATTACGATACAACTCTTTCAAACCAGGCTCTATGGGCAAAAGCTGAAGAATTAGGTATTGATTTCAAGGGTAATGATGAACTTGAAAACTCAATTAAGAAAGCTATGGGTATTAAGACAGAAAGTGAGGAAACAAAATAATGACAAAGTTTAAAAAACTTACGGCCGTTGTTTGTACTACTATCCTCTTATCTGGATTAACTGGATGTAGTGATGCAGTAGCAAAATTAAAAGATAGTAACGAAGTACTCTTCTCCATTGGTAAGAAGAATATTACTAAGGGTGATGTATTCACATTAATGAAGCAAAATGCCGGTGCTACTACTGCAGTTAATGAAGCAAGTAAAGCAATCGCTGTAGCAGAAATTGAAGTTACAGATAAGATGAAAAAAGAAGCAGAAGAAAGCCTTGCAAACTATAAGTCTATGTATGGTGATACATTTGCTTCCTATATGAAGAACAACAATCTAGATGAAGAATCATACCTGAAGGAATACCTTATCCCTTCTCTTCAAGCCAAGGAACTAACAAAGAAGTATATCGATGAGAACTTTGATTCTCTAGTAGATACATATAAGCCAGTAAAGGCTACAGTCTTAACTTTCACTGCACAAGCAGATGCAGATGCAGCGTTAGCTGACTTAAAAGGTGGCAACACTGATTATGCTGCAGTATCTACAGCACACAACGGAACAGGTACTCCTGTATCACAGATTTATACAACAGAATCATCTGACTTAGATGCATTAGTACGTACTATCATCACTTCAAACTCACCAAGCGATCCTTGGACAGAGTCACCTGCAAGTGATGGTGCAAAGTTCTATGTCATCAAGGTTGATGAGAATGATGCTTCAAAGATGAAGGATGATGTAGATACAATTCTACAGAAGATTAAGCAGGTTTCTGCAGACGCATCAACATACTTCTTCAAGAAGCATAACTTCCACATCTATGACAAGACTATCTACGATTCCGTTAAGGACAAATATCCGGATATTCTAGTACAAGATATGAAATAAAAGTCGCAAAATCATGCGACTTTTTTTACAATATAGATATACAGAAATGAGAGGAAATTAGAATGTGTATATTTTGCGATATTATCGATCATAAGATTCCATCAAAGGTCGTCTATGAAGATGACAATGTTTTAGCAATACTTGATATCTCACAAGTAACCTACGGTCATACAATTGTGATGCCGAAGAAACATGTAGCAAACATTTTAGAGGCAGATACAGAAACTGTAAAACAATGTGCTGAAGTTATCTCTAACCTATCTAAGAAAATTGTACATGCCACAAAAGCTGCAGGATGTAATATCCTAAATAACTGTGGTGAGGTTGCAGGACAAACAGTGCATCACCTACACTTCCACATTATTCCACGCTACAGCGTAGATGATGCATGTCAATTCATATTCAACAAATCCAAACCACAAGACTTAGAGGGAGTACTAAAAACGATCAAAGGGGCCTAATGGAGACTGTTGAAAAAGTATCAGTCATAAACGAGATTTAATCAAATTGTTTACAAATCAGAATGAAAACAGGTATATTCACAAATTTCAGAAAAAAATTGAGGTATATACCTGTTTTTGTTTGGTTTTTATCAATATATTTTTGCTTATCTATCTTTTTTCAGCTTCAATATTCTTTTTAAATTCACCACAAAAATGGTGACACCTGCCTGAAGCATCATCCCGTTCATTCCTGCATATATAGTATGTGCATATCCATGTTCTTTTTTCAGCTCAGCATTTTTAGCTTCTATTTTGTAACGTTCACCAGCCAGTTCCTGATAATATTCTGTCTGTTGCTTATCCTGATGGTCCTGATGAATTTTACTCATCTTTACTGTGATGTTATATGTTTTGCTTTTCTGATTTTCTTTATATCCACATTTCTCTCTCAGCGGGCATTGAATACATTTTTTTACATCGAAAAAGTAGGATTCACGCTGTGGCTTATTTGGATCTTTCACACCAGTTTTAGATTTATGAATTGCCATATGTCCTGCTGGGCATACATACATTTTTGCGTCTTTATTGTAGCTGAATTCTCCGTCAAGGGCGTTTTTTCTGTTCCCGGATGATACTGTTTTGCTTAGCTTCGATACAAGGTTGATTTCATTTTCATTTGCATACTCTATATTTTCCTTTTCAGAATATGCTCCATCTCCGACAATATTGTCAACATCTATTCCGTTAGCTTCCGTCTTGTCTACTAAAGATGCAAGTTCCTTTCCATCGTGCTTCTCTCCAGAAGTGACAGCAGCAGCTGTAATAATTCTTTCTGGAGTCATTGCGATATGTGTCTTATACCCAAAGAATTCTGTGTCTGCAGTTTTGTGCCCCGTCTTGGCATCACTGTCCTTAGAGTAGGTCAGCTCTTCATTTACATCATCCAGCGTTTCACGGAGAAGATTCATATTTTCCTGTATGTACTTATATGCCTTTAAACTGTTATCACCATCAACCAACTTATATACTTTTTCGCAGTAATCAACTACTTCTTCATACAGCCCGATTCTGTTGTTGTCCGGTTTCTTAGGCATCTGTTTCACATATTCTTCATTTACGCTGTATACTTTCTTTCTGAGATTTTTACAAACTTCAAGAAGGTATTCTCGTGCACTTTTTGTTCCATATCTGGCTTCTGTATGCGTGGAATCAACAATAATTGTTTTAGACAGTTTGATTCCGTTCTCCATCGCTATCTGTACGCTCTTTGAAATCAGGGCATCTATGACGGATTCATCTTTCAGGCGCAGTTTTCTGAACTTGGTAAGACTTGAAAATTCAATTACATCTTCTTCGGGTGCAAGACCAAGAAAATATTTGAATGCCATGTCTGTACGGGCTCTTTCTACAACATCTCTGTCAGAAAGCTCATACATTCGCTTAAGCATAAGATATTTGAACATGACCTGTGGCCTGTAGCCTGGTCTGCCGTTGCTGGAAGTATATGTGTGTTTCAGAAGATCGTCTACAAAGCTGAAATCCACGAGCTCATTCAGCTGCCGGAGCTCGTGATCTTTTGGAATGATCATGCCGTAAAGATCGATATAGGGACTGAGAATCATACCTTCCTGCTTGATCATAAGTTATTCTCGCTGCGATTCATTTCATTTCTCAGTGCTTTTTTTATGATCTCAGATTTAGATGTTTTGGATTTGTCCAGCCATGAAACAATATCTTTATCCTTATCAAGATTAAACCATACAGTTACTCTTGTCATCTTGCTTTTCTGGTAATCCATATCATATTTGGCTTTGTCATTTTTAGATCTCATAGTCCTTACCTCACAGCTATATTATAGCATAACTAGCCGCTAGTTTGAAGTATTTAAATGAAAACCTCACTGTTTTTTGTGAGGTTTTAATTGAAGGACTTTTTCAGCAGTCTCCCCTAAGAGCCTTTTAACATACTACTTGTTATATGTATTATCGTTGTGCTTCACTTGAACATCATGTGCTCCGCCTTCTACGATAGAAGTTGCAGATACAAGCGTTAGTTTCGCCTTATCTTGTAATTCAGGAATTGTTAATGCACCACAGTTGCACATTGTGGACTTAATCTTAAGCACTGTCATTGCGACATTATCCTTTAAGGAACCAGCATACGGAACATAAGAATCTACACCTTCTTCAAAGGATAACTTCTTACCTTGTCCTAAATCATAACGAGCCCAGTTACGTGCACGGGCAGAACCTTCTCCCCAGTATTCCTTCACAGTATTGCCATTTACAACCAACTTTTCACCTGGAGCTTCTTCAAATCTTGAGAAGTAACGTCCTAACATAACAAAGTCAGCGCCCATCGCTAAAGCTAATGTAATGTGATAATCATAAACAATACCACCATCAGAACAGATTGGAACATAAATACCTGTTTTTTCAAAGTATTCATCGCGAGCCTTCGCAACATCAATGACTGCAGTAGCTTGACCACGACCGATACCCTTTGTTTCACGAGTGATACAGATAGAACCACCACCGATACCGATCTTAATAAAATCAGCACCAGCCTCTGCTAAGTATCTAAAACCTTCCGCATCAACAACATTACCAGCACCTACCTTAAGGTTATCGCCATAGTGTTGACGAATCCACTTAATTGTTTCTGCTTGCCATATTGAATATCCTTCAGATGAGTCAATAACAACACAATCTACACCAGCAGCTACCAATGCAGGAATACGTTCAGCGTAGTCACGTGAGTTAATACCAGCACCAACTAATAAACGCTTTTCACTATCTAGCAACTCATTTGGATGTTCCTTATGGGAATCATAGTCTTTGCGGAATACGAGATATTGAAGATGATCATTTTCATCCACGACAGGAAGTGTATTTAACTTATTATCCCAAATAAGATCATTCGCGGATGATAATGTTGTATTAGGTCCGCCCACAATTAGATTCTCACGTGGTGTCATATAATCCTTGACAAGTTCATTACCAGTCATACGTGATATGCGATAATCACGTGAAGTAAGGAGACCCATTAACTTACCGTTAGGTGTTCCATCCTCAGTGACTGCGATTGTAGAATGTCCTGTCTCTTCAATTAAAGCGTAAACTTCAGTAAATTTTGTATTTGGTTTCACATTTGAATCACTGACAACAAAACCCGCCTTATGATTCTTAACTCTAGCAACCATCGCTGCTTGACTTTCAATTGGTTGTGAACCGAAGATGAATGCCATTCCACCTTCTTTCGCAAGTGCAATACCTAAACGATCTCCAGATACAGACTGCATGACTGCACTAATCATTGGAATATTTAAAGAAATCGCTGGTTCTTCACCTTTTTTAAAGCGAACAAGTGGTGTTTTTAATGAAACGTTGGCTGGAATATTTTCTGGTCCAGTAAATCCTGGTACGAGTAAATATTCACTAAAAGTATGTGAAGGTTCATCATAGTAGTATGCCATTAACGTAATTCCTCCCTCTTATAATTTTACTAATTATATCAATTAATAAAGTTATGTAAATAATTCCGAACAAATATTCCAAAAAAACTTACAAATATGCATGAAATATGATGATACAAGCTGTTCGTAGTATTTATAATCACTATAATGCATATTAAAAATTCGATTCTAACAATTCCAAGATTTCTTATGATGTATGCTTTAGATAATATTCTATTTAAAGTTAACTATGATATAATCTTAAAGGTTATAAGAGGTATATTATGCGATTAAAAAACAGTTATTTCTTTACAATTCGCGAGAATGCGAAAGATGAAGATTCAGTAAGTTCAAATCTACTTGTACGTGCTGGCATGATCAAGAAAAGCTCGGCAGGCGTGTATATGATGTTACCAATGGGAAACCGTGTTTTATCAAAGATCTACGCAATTATCCGTGATGAAATGAATAAGATTGATTGCCAAGAACTATCAATGCCTTCTTTGATTCCTGAGGAAGTATATGTATCTTCTGGAAGACGTGCAGGGTTTGGCAAAGCGATGTTTTCATTAGAAGACCGTAAAGGTGTTCCTTATGTACTAGGTCCAACACATGAGGAACTATTTGCGATGGCTGCTAAGATGCAGATTCGTTCATACAAAGATATGCCATTTTCTCTATATCAAATTCAAACAAAGTTCCGTGATGAACCACGTCCTCGCTATGGCTTGATTCGTGTACGTGAATTCACAATGAAGGATTCCTACACATTTGATAAAGATGAAGCAGGATTAGATGTATCTTATGCAAAACAATTCAATGCATATAAGAATATCATGAATCGTCTTCATTTAGATTATCGTATTGTTCGTGCAGACACAGGTGTCATGGGTGGCTTATTGTCAGAAGAGTTCCAGGCTATCACCCCACTAGGTGAAGATATCCTCGTGCTAAGTGATGATGATAGTTTCGCAAGCAATATCGAAGTAGCACCATGTGTACCGGAGATTGCAGAGAAAGAAGATACACTAGAAACTCTAACTCTAGTCGAAACACCTCATTCACGTACAATTGAGGAAGTTACTAACTTCTTAAAGAAAGATGTGAAGAAGTTTGTTAAGACTTTAATCTATAATGTTGATGGCAAAGCAGTAGCTGTTATGGTTCGCGGTGATCGTGATGTCAATGAAACAAAGCTACGTAAACTATTAGAAGCCAACTCCGTTGAACTTGCTGATCCTGCAATGGTTATGGCTGCGACTAACGCTGAAATTGGTTTTGCTGGTCCAATCAACATTCAATGCCCTCTTTACGCTGATGAGGAAGTGCTATACATGTATAACTTTGTAGTAGGTGCTAATAAAACGGGTTACCACTACACAGGTGTAAATCAAAAGGATTTCACTCTAACAGGACATGGTGATTTAAGAAATATCCAAGAAGGCGACAAGAATCCAAATGGCGAAGGAGTTGTACACTTTGCTCATGGTATTGAAGTGGGTAACACATTTAAACTAGGCACAAAATACTCTAAGGCTTTAGACCTACAATATCTTGATCAAAACAATCAGTTACAGTATGTATGGATGGGTTCCTATGGTATCGGTCCTGCTCGTGCAATGGCTGCCCTAGCAGAACAAAACGCTGATGAAAATGGTATCAACTGGCCAAAAGATCTAGCACCATTCCAAGTAGCTGTCGTAATTATCTCCATGAAAGATGAAGAACAAGTACGTATTGGTAATGAACTACACGATGAATTACAGGCACAAGGAATCGAAGTTGTTCTTGACAACCGTGATGAACGCCCGGGTGTTAAGTTTAAAGATATGGAACTAATTGGTATTCCATTTAGAATTACAGTTGGTCGTGGTGTTGCGGATGGTAAAGTTGAATTGAAATCTCGTACTGGTGAATCTATGGAAGTTCCTGTTACAGAAGCTATTGATAAATTAAAAGAATTGCTATAAGTAAAAAAAGTTCTATACGTTCAAGCGTATAGAGCTTTTCTTTACTTAATAATTGATTGACCTAACTTTACGGTTGTAGGTTCAATAAATTGAATGGTTTGTGTATTTGCATTTGTTACTACCAGCATTGTACTCATATTGTACTTTGCACGTAGCTTCTTCAAATCAACCTCAACAATTGGATCTCCAGCCTTCACACTATCACCCTGCTTCTTGGATAATACTGTAAAGCCATCACCGTTAGCCTCTACTGTATTTACACCACAATGAACAAGTAATTCAACACCATGCTTTGTAGTAATTCCAAATGCATGTCCTGTAGGGAATAAAACGGATAATTCCCCATTGGCCGGAGAACATAGCACAACCTTATCACCATCATATGTAAAGGCAACACTATCACCCATCATTTTTTCCGCAAATACTGGATCTGGAACTGTTGTTACATCAATTAATTGACCATCCGCTATTGCGACAATCGCATCATCATTTACTACAATATTATTCTTTAATTCTTCTTTCTTTTTGAAAAAATTGAACATAATTTTTCTCTCCTATCATTGACTTCATTATAGTAGTATAGTTTTCTTTCCAGTGTCAACGACAATCAAAAACTATAATAATTTTCGTAAATATTCTGGTATCCAATCAAAACGTGAACTACATAATAGTGATTTGTCTAGATGAACACCCATTGGAATATGTCTTTCTGGTCTATGAAAATCACTTCCACCACTTACATATAAACCATTTTCTTCACAGTATTGAAAAAGTTTGACTGATTCTCTCATCGGGATACTTGGATGGAAGCATTCCATTCCATCTAAACGATCTTTCACTTCATCAATATAGTGATTCTTTCGAAATGTATCATATTCAAATATATGTGCTAAAAATGCTTTTCCACCGGCACGATGAATTAAATTAATTGTGTCATCAAATGATAGATAAGTATCCCCTTCATCTATAAAGAATGGGCTGTCTGGATTTGATAATCCTTGTCTAAAGAATGATTTATACGTTGGATAACATTCTACAAACGTTGGATTTTTATCAACAAGTTCTCGATACATCATCTTTTTGGAAATACCTTTTTCAAATGAGTTTAATTGAAGTGTATTATCAAAATGATAACCTTGTGTGCGTGCACATTCTTGAATTCTAGTAAATAATAATTTTTCAATCCGTTCTAAATTCTGTTCGCTATAAAAATCTTTATACCATGCATTAATGATTGATGGGTTTATTCCAAAACCTAAAAGCTCAATAATCTCACCTTTATAACTCGTGGCAATTTCTGTACCCGGAATGCATGGATAGTTATAATAATCGAAACACTCATATGCTAGTGCATGATTATGATCTGTAATACTAAAGGGTTGGATGGAAGATAAATGAAGGGTATCAAGCATCTCTTCAATGCTTAATACCCCGTCTGATTTTGTTGTATGAAGATGAAAGTCAAACATTAGCCGAATAGTTCTGTCACTTTCTCTTCATTCCATCCAAAGAAGTATGTAATAACAAATGCAGCAATGATAGCTGTTACATAACCAACCAAGTAACCTAAAGCGCCACCTTCATTAACAATTAAAAATCCTAAGATACCAGATACACCCTGTGCTACAGAACCTACATGGAATAAGGAAATCATAATACCACCGAAACCTGCACCTAATGAAGCTGTTAAGAATGGCTTACCTAAAGGTAATGTAACACCATACATTAATGGCTCACCAATACCTAAAATACCTGCAGGTACAGAAGCTAGGATAGCTTCAGATAACTTCTTGTGATTCTTCTTAGCTCTTGCAAACAATGCGATAACAGCACCAACTTGCCCTGCACCAGCAACCTGTAAGATTGGTAATAAGTAGTTAACACCATGAGTTTGGCCATTTGGATCATTCATAATTGTATGAATTGGAGTAAATGCACGGTGTAAACCAACAGATACAAGTGGTAACTGTAACGCAGATAATGCATACGCACCAATAAAGCCTAACTTGTTTAATAATACATCAGCTAATGCAAAGATAGCCTTTGTTAATACAGCACCAACTGGCTGTAAAATAAAAATTGCTAAGAATGCTGTAATTAATAATGCGCATAGTGGTGTCAAGATCATATCTAATGTATCTGGAACCCAACTTCTTAACCAACGTTCAACGTGAGCAACTACGATACCAGCAAATACAGCAGCTAAGATACCACCAGCAGCTGCATCAAATGGAGCACCAGTAATTGGTAAGTTGATACCAGCTGCAGGATCACCAACCTTCATTAATAAAGGCATAGCAGCGTTACCTACGAACATTGCGCCCATCATACCACCAAGGATTGGTGAACCCTTGTATTCCTTCGCAGCGTTCATACCAATGTAAATTGGTAAATAAGCAAATAATGTCCAACCAGCTGTATTAAGTGTTAAATACCACCAAGACTGAGCGATAGATGGATCAAGTTGTACAGCAGCGATACCTGGAACTCTGAAGAATAACTTCAATACGTTTAAGATACCGTAGATTAAACCAGCACCAGCAATACCAGGTAATGCAGGTAAAAAGATATTCGCAAAGTGCTTTAAGAATACTTGTACTGGTCCGTTGTGCTTAGCCTGCTGAGCAGCCTTGTTTTCCTTAGCCGTGCCTGTAAGTCAATGTCTTTTTCTAAATCTTCATTGTAAACTTCTTTACGTTCATCAGCTAAGATGCCTGTGATTGCGGAAACTTCTGCACCAATCTTTGTAACCTTACCAGGTCCAAATACGATTTGAAGT
Organism: Solobacterium moorei; assembly: GCF_036323475.1. Classification (GTDB taxonomy): domain Bacteria; phylum Bacillota_I; class Bacilli_A; order Erysipelotrichales; family Erysipelotrichaceae; genus Bulleidia; species Bulleidia moorei. The sequence continues at coordinate 1,285,985 of NZ_AP028934.1, read as the reverse complement.
TCTTCGCCATCAACAGTTCCCATAACTCCATTGATTTTCTTGACGCGCTCCAAGTCTACTTTAGACTTGTCAGCTAAAGTTAAGTGAAGTCTTGTCATGCATGTTGAGTTTTCCTGAATATTGGACTTACCGCCGACAGCTTCAACAACTTCTTCAGCTATTTTCTTGTAGTTTTCCATGTCTATTCCCTTTCTGAATTACCTGAAGTATTTCAGGTGGATTTCATTGCTGAAATGGCCTTCGCTATTAATTGCATTTTAACACAATTTCACAAAATTCTACGTCATTATGGAATTGATGAAATTTTTTTCATTTTTTGGCAAAGATAAAAGGAATAGAACATGTCTATCCCTTATGAATACTACGCTTTTTGAACTTCAGGAGCTAAACGCTTCTCATCAATTTCAGCTTTGATTGCTGCTAAGAACTCTTCAAGAGACATCTTTGTTTCCTGACGGGAACCGTAGCGACGTAATGTAATTCCATTGTTTTCAATTTCACCATCACCTACTACAACTTCAATTGGAAGTTTATTCGTTTGTGCTTCACGAATACGATAGCCTAACTTCTCATTACGGTCATCTAATTCTGTACGTACACCAATCTTACGTAATTTTTCAACAACCTTCTTTGCATATTCTCCATGAGCTTCTGGGGATACTGGAATAACAACTGCCTGACGAGGTGCTAACCATAGTGGTAAGATACCCTTTGTCTCTTCAAGTAAGAATGCAACGAAGCGGTCAATTGATCCTAGAATTGCACGGTGAATGACAACAGGTCTCTTCTTTTCACCACCATTTGCAACATACTCTAATTCAAAACGTTCAGGTAACTGGTAGTCTAACTGAATTGTAGATAGTGTCACATCATGGCCTAATGCAGAACGTACCTGTACATCAATCTTAGGACCATAGAAAGCAGCTTCACCTTCTGCTTCATAATATGGAACATTCATTTCCTTTAGTACTTCACGCAATTCAGATTCACTTCTTTCCCAAAGATCATCATTGCCAAAATACTTCTCTGTATTTTCTTTATCGCGTAAAGAGAGCCGGAACTCAAACTGATTTAAGTTAAAGTCCTTATAAACATCTAAAATTAGCTCAGTTACTGCTTTGATTTCAGAAGCAATCTGTTCTTCTGTACAGAAGATATGAGAGTCATTCTGTGTAAATGCACGAGAACGTTCAATACCCGTCAAAGCACCGGATGCTTCAAAACGAAAGTCGTTAGCAATCTCAGCGATACGAATTGGTAAATCACGGTAAGAATGCAATTGAGACTTATAGATAATCATGTGTTCAGGACAGTTCATAGGACGCAATACAAACTCGTCATCATCACGTGACATAATTGGGAACATATCATCCTTATAGTGTGCAAGGTGTCCTGAAATCTTGTAAAGTTTTGTACTAGCAACAGATGGAGTTAATACATGCTGGTAACCTCTAGCAAGTTCCTTATTCATAATATAGTCAGATAATAGACGTCTAACAGTCAGACCATTTGGTAACCACAATGGTAAACCACCACCAACAATATCTGAGAACATAAAGATTTGCATATCTTTACCAAGCTTACGATGATCTCTTTGCTTTGCGTCCTCCAGATCAGCTAAGTGAGAATCAAGTTCTTCTTGTGTTGGTAAACATACACCATAGATACGTTGTAGTACCTTGTTATTTTTGTCACCCTTCCAATATGCACCAGAATGTTTGATTAACTTAAAGTAACGACAGTTCTTTGTAGATTCTGTATGTGGACCACGACATAGGTCAGTAAAGTCACCCTGTGTATACATAGAAATATGTGTACCTTCAGGCATACGATTGATTAAGTCAATCTTATACTCATCATCCTTAAACTGTTCTAAAGCTTCTTCGCGTGTAATCTCCTGGCGAACAATACGCTTATCAGCCTTAGCACACTTTTTCATTTCCTTTTCAATCTTAGCGAGATCTTCATCACGGATGACATCATCACCTAAATCAATATCGTAGTAGAAACCTTCTTCTACAACTGGACCTACCCAGAACTTAGCTTGTGGGTATAGATGTTTTACAGCCTGAGCCATTAAATGCGCACAACTATGATTTAACGTATTCAATGCCACATCTTCTTTAAAATTTCTCATAATTTTCCTCCTTTAATAGGGCAAACAAAAAGCGCCCCTTCTATGAAAGGACGCTATTAGCGCGGTACCACCTTAATTCCAACGATAAACGTTGACACTTTATATCTGTAACGTAGAACTACGGTAACTCTTTCGAGTACTGCTCCAAGGTAGTAATACATACACGCCTCATATCCCTTCCAGCAAACGGAATACTCTCTCTATCAGCAATATACATACCGTGTCCTTTTCAACGCATTTAATATTCAAATTTTAGACCTGCTTGTGAAAAACGTCAAGATTAGAATAAACTCATTTGATTACTTTCTTGTAATCCTTCTAAACACCCCATGTGCGCAAGCTTCACTAACATGGATGAAGAAACCTGTGTACGCTTTAGGATATCTTCTTTCGATAAGAACTCGCCCTTTTCGCGCGCTTCTTCAATTGACTTTGCTACGTTAACACCTAAGCCATCAATTACTGTAAATGGTGGAATAATTGTCTTTGGATTATCTGGTGACATTCTAAATTCTGTTGCAAGTGATTTGTATAAATCGACATTAGAAATATTGTAACCACGTGCATATAGTTCTTCACATACTTCTAATACATCAAATAAAGATTTCTCTTTATTTGAAACTGGATTTTCTGGATTACGTTCCGCAATACGTGTACTAATATCATTCATACGAGTACGAATGACATCAATACCTTTAGCCATCGTCTCTATCTCATAAGTATCGCAGCGCAATGTTAAATACTGAATGTAGAAATTGAGAGGTTCATGTACCTTGTACCATGCGATACGCATGGCCATCATAACATACGCAACTGCATGTGCCTTTGGGAACATGTACTTAATCTTCTTACAAGATTCAATGTACCATTCTGGAACCTGGTGCTCAATCATAGATTTTTCCCAAGCTTCCGTTAAACCTTTACCCTTACGTACAGATTCCATAATCTTAAAGGCATCTAATGACTCTAGGTTATGATCTAAAAGATAAGTCATAATATCGTCACGACATCCGATAACTTCATCGATTGTATGGCCCTGACGAATTAATTCCTGCGCATTACCAGCCCATACATCTGTACCATGCGATAAACCAGAAATAATGACCAAGTCAGAGAACTTCTTAGGACGAGTCTCTTCCAGTACACCGCGTGTTGTACGTGTTCCAAACTCAGGAAGACCAAGTGCACCAGTTTCCTTCTTATAGATTCTCGTATCAGCTTTTAATGCATCATCACACGAGAACAAGGATAAGGTTTCAATATCATTCATCGGAATATCCAAAGGTTTTACCGTAGCGATCTTCTGCAATAAACGCATTGCCGTAGGATCAACATGACCTAAGATATCAAACTTCAAGACATTATCATGAATATCGTGGAAGTCATAGTGTGTTGTTTTCCAAGCAGATGTTGGATCATTTGCAGGATACTGTACTGGTGTAAAATCTTCTGCCTCATATTCATGTGGAATGATAATAATACCACCTGGATGCTGACCTGTAGTACGTTTGACATTTTGACAACCATGCGCAAGATAATCTTTCATTGGTCTACGCATGTTGCTTATTTTCATCTTTTCGCAATAACCTTGTACATATCCAAAGGCAGTCTTTTCAGCCACAGTACCAATCGTACCCGCACGGAATGCATGATCTTCACCAAATACATCCTTGATAAATGCATGTGCACGCCATTGATATTCGTTAGAGAAGTTTAAGTCGATATCTGGAGTCTTATCCGCATTGAATCCCAAGAAGGTTTGGAATGGGATGTTATGGCCATTTCCACGCATCGTTTCACCACAATATGGGCATACCTTATCGGGTAAGTCAAAACCAGAGGCAATGGATGGATCATCAAAGAACTCACTATAATGACACTTTTGACATAGATAATGTGGACGAAGTGGATTTACTTCCGTAATGCCAGACATCGTAGCAGTAAAGGAAGAACCGACTGATCCACGTGAACCAACGACATAACCATCATCATTTGATTTCTTTACCAGTAAATGTGCAATGTAGTAATGCACACCAAATCCATTACGAATAATATTGTCTAATTCACTATTTAAACGGTCAGTTACAATCTCAGGAACTTTGCCTTCAAAACCGTACATACACATCGCTGTATCATGACAAATCTTTCGTAACTTGTCATCTGAACCTTCAATAACTGGTGGATATGTGCCTGCAGGAACAGGTCTTACCTCTTCAATTAAATCAAAAATACTATTTGGATTACGTACAACAATTTCTTCAATTAAATCTGGATCATCTAACCAAGCAAATTCTTTTTTCATTTCATCTGTTAAACGAATATGTTGATCAGGATTCTTTGTACGTAAACGTAGCACTTCATCACGAATATAGAGTGGATGAATTGTGCCACCTACACCCTGTGACATGATATATACATCACGAAAAATCTTTTGTTCAGGTATACAGTAATGGGCATCACTGGTTGCACAGACTGGAATATTTAACTTCTGTGCCATGCGAATAATACGTTTTTGCACTTCTTTTAAACGATCCACACTAGGAATACTTCCTAATACAATTGAAGTGGAATAGTTGCCCAACGGTTGAAGCTCGATGTAATCATAAAGTTTCATCGCTTCTTCTAAGCGAGCATCATCACCATTACATGCAAGTTCAAACACTTCGCCATTCAAGCATGCTGATCCTAGTAATAAATTCTCCCTATACTTTTCAAGCGTGGAACGTACAACACGTGGTTCAGCAGCTACGTCAGTACCCTCTTTACCGGTCGCTTTTCCATTGACTGCTAGCGTATTTGTATTGGATTCTGTAACAAGCTTATATAACGCAACTAAACCATCATGAGTCTTTGCGATAGCACAAACATGACTACGTCTTACCTTCATAAAGGACTTAGGAGACTGTAATTTGATTTGTAAGTCAGATATTGTCTTTGTTGCAAACTTATCTTTAGCATCCTTTAACAGACACAAGAATACATCTGCTAATGCGCCAGCATCGAAGTCAGCACGGTGCGCTTCTTCTTCGTTGTAATTAACATGATAATAACGTGATAAGTTTCCCAAACGATATGCTCTACGATCTGGTAAAACTGCACGAGACATATCTAAGGTATCAATCACAACATTGGTCAATGGTTTTCTACCAATACGACGTAATTCTTCATTCAAGAAATAATAGTCAAACGTCGCATTATGTGCTACCAATACATCATCTTTGATGTAGTCTAAAATTTCATCAATTGCTTCGGCAAATGGCTTGGCATTTTTTACCATGTCATTTGTAATGTTTGTTTTTGATGTAATAAAACCAGGAATCGGTACTGGTGGTTTTATAAATAACTGTTTACGATCGATAATCGTTGAATTCTTAATACGAACAGCACCAAATTCAATAATATGATCAAAATAACAGGATAGACCTGTTGTTTCTAAGTCAAAAGATATGTAAGTTACGTCGTCTAGATTCTCATCTGTCGCATTACGAACAATTGTTAATTCATCATTCGCAAGATTAAATTCACATCCAAGGCCAACTCTAAACTCTCTATCCGGGTCTTTTTTCTTTAATGATTGTGCTGTGTTATATGCCTTTACAAGAGACTGTACATCTGCGTGATCCGTAATCGCGATACCACGATGTCCCAAATTGTATACATAGGTTATGATATCCTTGATATCGCAAACACCATCCATCTCCGATAAATTTGAATGCATGTGTAATTCAACACGCTTTGTTTCTGCTGTATCAACTATCTTTGCTTTTTCGATTTTCACAACATTAGACGCAATACAGGTTAAATCCTTCGCAAAGCTATCATAAGAAATCGTGCCATAAATACGAACATAATCTCCATCATGAATTGAAGAGAGGTCTTCCTTTGTTACACCACGCCCCTCAAACCGTTTTACCGCAATCGCATCTGTACCATCAAAGACACTAAACGATTGAATTGTTCTACCAGTCTTACGAATTTCAATGTAATCATTTCCAAATACTTCACCTTCGAATTGAATATCAGCGATGGGATCATGTACATCGATCAAGTTGATTTTCTCATAATCATCCATCTTGGTACGTTGATATTTATGTGTTGATTTCTCTTGTGGCCTTTCAGCTTCTTCACTAACAACTGTAACACTAACTTCCTTTATTTCATTTTGCATAACAGGAATCAGTGTTTCTGTAAGTACAGTCACCCCATGTAAACCAATGGTTGCTAAAAAGGATTCTACATGTTCAATGTAACTACTTGCACGGTCACAATCGGTCGCACTGACAAACGCATATTTGATAATGCACTTCTGTGCATCATATTGGAATGTACCACTTTCAAGAATACGCATCTCAGGATTTGTATGAAAGAATACATCTAAGTATTTTCGGATCTCAACTTGATTACAACGATTCTGTTCTGGCTGTATGAATAATTGAATATTAGAGCCAGTTAGCTCTTTCAATTTGTGATGAATTTCTTGATAGCTATCAAAAGATAATACATTTGGAGTATGTAAGTGTAGCTCTAAAAGATTACGTGCACGAAATAATCGAACTCTTTCAATTTCAATCTCTTCATACAAGTCATCTTGATTATCAATCTTCACTAAATCTTTTAAATATTGCGTCATACATTACTCCCTTTCGTCCCCTTATTCTAACACAAAAAGATATCTGATTCTCTTCATTCTTAAATATGTATTTTATATGTTAAGTTTCAACATAAACGCAACACTCTGTTGCGTTAACATGTGACATGTTATCTTTATTCCTGTGTATCCGTTGGACTCCTATTTTAGATACCAGGAGAAAACATTTATGTCAGGTAAACATTTCACACTCGAAGACCGTATTAATATCCTTATGCATGTCAAACAAAATCATTCCATGCGCATGATAGCTGCCGCTTTGAATGCCTCTGCTTCTACTGTTTCCAGAGAACTTGAAAAGCATAGGATCCTTGATGAATACTCTGTCTTTCATCCTCTCGCTCCTACCTGCAGCCGTATCATGAAGGCCCCTTGGATATGCAATGGCTGTCCTCGTTTCTCTGCATGCAAAAAGAGAAAGTATCGCTACATCCCTACACAGGCACATAGTGCTTATGAATCTACTCTTCATCTGTCTAGAGAGAAGATCCGTACTGGGGAAAAAGGTCTGAGATTTCTTGATAATCTCGTCACACCTTTGATCCGTGACCAAAGGCAAACCGTCGCCCACGTATTCTCCACTCATGGCGAACAGATGGGAATATCCCGTTCTACTTTTTACCGCTATGTCAATGACAATAAACTCACCACCCGCAATATAGATCTTCCCAAGCGAGTTCGCTATCCGCTCCTCAAAAAGAATATCAAACGTGGCGATAACACAATGATAGACAATCAATCGTGCCGTGTGGGACGCGATTATACTGCCTTTCAGGAATTCATTGCCCAACATCCGAAAGCTAATATCGCTGAGATGGATTCCGTCATCGGTAAGAAAGGTGTCGGCGAAAAGGTACTTCTAACCCTACTATTACGTAAGAGTAAATTTATGTTTGCCTTCCTAAGGAATAGAAATACACAAGCTTCTGTAACAGAAGTATTCGACTACATCCAAAGGAAAATCGGCTTTGCAAGGTTCGCTACTATGTTCCGTGTAGTGCTTACGGACAACGGTCCTGAATTCAAGGACCCCATTTCCTTGGAACATGGTACACGCAACGTACAGCGCTGTCGTATATTTTATTGTGATTCCCGTGCTTCCCAACAAAAGGGGCGTATTGAAAAGAATCATGAATATATTCGAAAATATCTGCCCCAAGGAACTTCCTTTAACGACCTTACACAAGAAAAGGTAAATCTAATGATGAGCCATATCAATTCCGTCAAGCGTGACTCATTGGATGGTCGTTCACCATTTGAATGTCTCACTAGAGCAGAACTCAAAACAATAAAAAAGCTTGGATTAACACCAATCGATCCAGATGAAGTCAATCTAAGCCTAGACCTAATTCAATAGGTCCCCGAAGTCCAACGGATACTCGACTTACACAAACTGAACTGTTGCGTTTAGTTGACACCTAAACCCTTCAGTTGTTTTCATTGCGCCCAAAAAGCAAGTATCCCTACATAGAAGATACCATATTACCATTAAAAAGAGTCATTATAGATTAAAAAATCATCTGATAATGACTACATTAGTTCGTTATCTGTTGCCTTTGCTTATCGTGTTGCATTTACTTTGAAACTTAAGCTATGTATTTTATAGAAATGCATATAAAGAAAAGTGACTAGAAGTTCTAGCCACATATAGATTACTTAAAGAAACCTGATAAAAACTTCTTCGCGGAACGAATTCCAACATTGATTAATTCTGTTTCTGTACGATTGCGAATCTTCTTAGCAATACGTCCAGTCCAATCGTTTTCTTTACTGCGTTTTGCGTCTTCTTTTGCCTGAGCAGCCGCAAGTTTCTCCTGTGAAATTTTTTCTTTTGCAAGACGAGCTTCTTCTTCCTCTTGTTCCTTAATTGCATTCATACTTTCAAACGCACTTTCTGGATCAATATCCTTTTCATACTTACCATAGATAGAGTCATGTTGAATTGTCTGTATTACCAATGCTTCATCTGCAATTTGCATAGAGGACATTGGAGGCAAGATCATCGTCTCTTCTACTATTGTAGGAGCACCATCTTCATCTAACACAGATACAAGAGCAGTACCTGTCTTCATATTCGTAATCCGTTCTGCAGTATCTAAATTTGGATTTGCACGGAAGGAATCAGCAGCTAATTTAACAGCCTTGATTTCTGTTGGTGTATATGCACGTAATGCATGTTGAATGCGATTAGATAATTGCGCAAGCACTGAATTAGGTATATCATTTGGAGATTGTGTAATAAAGAATACACCAACACCCTTAGAACGAACTAACTTAACAATCTGTTCAATCTTATCAAGCAATGCCTTAGGAGCATCCTTGAATAATAAATGCGCTTCATCAAAGAAGAATACAATCTTTGGCTTCTCTACATCACCAACCTCTGGTAAATCTTGATAGATACGGTTTAACAACCATAATAGGAATGTAGCGTAAAGAAGTGGATGCTGGAATAACTCTTGACACTCCAGCATATTCATCATACCTAAACCACCTTCAGTAGTAATCAAATCTTGAATCGAAAGTGCAGGCAAACCAAATAAATTTGTACCACCCTGTTGCTCTAATTGTAATAACTTTCTTTGAATACCACCAATACTCTGTTTTGTAACATTACCATATTTCAAAGAAAGCTCACTAGCATGTTCACCAACATAATTTGTCATCGCCTGAAGATCCTTCAAGTCGATAATATCCAAGTTCATATCTTGAGCAACTTTTAAGATGATTTGAAGATTCCCTTCTTGTGCATCTGTTAATTCTAAAATACGCGCAAGCAATAAGGAATCAAACTCTTCCATAATGGCACGAATTGGATGACCCTTCTTACGATATACATCAAAGAAGTGTACAGGGAACTTACGAACTTCAAAATCAGTGATACCAAGCTTTTCAAGTCTACCTGAAATAGCAGATAAATCTCCTTCTTGGATCATACCTGATAAATCACCCTTCACGTCCGCAATAAATGTTGACACACCCATTTGACTTAATGACTCTGCTATCACTTTCAAAGTTACAGTTTTACCTGTACCTGATGCACCGGCAATTAAGCCATGACGGTTTAACATGTTTGGCAATAATCGAATCTCTTTATCGCCAGCTTTTCCTAATAAAATATAGTTTTCTTTTAACATTTTTCCCCTCACTAAATAACGCAAATACCACCACAGTCACGGATACGTAACTTGTAGCAACAATCTTTACCAAATGTTGATTCCATTAAAGCAATGTATTCTGGCGTCTTTGCATGTGGTACATACGCTTGAATTGTTCCTGCAAATCCACCACCGTGAACACGGCATGCACCATCATCACCTAATACTGATTCACTCAGTGCTAATGCAATTGCAAGAGCTTGATTTTGACTATCACCTGGAATTAACACATTTTGTAGATACATATAAGATGAATGACCACTTTCATTTACTAAGTGTAAGAATGTCTTAATATCATTCTCTTTTAGTGCCTCTGCCTGTAGTTTTGCACGACCAGTTTCATTTAGGAAGTGATATGCACGTAAAAATGCACGATCACTTACTTCCTTGCGAATCTTTGTAGCATTCGCTAATAATTCATTTAAAGTAATTTGACTTAATACTTCTTTACCAAACAGCTTCGCAACTGCTTTCATTTCATAAGGTACTGCACTGTATTCATCGCTTAAGTCAGCGTGACTTGCTTTAACATCTGTTAGGATTAAATCATATCCATAATCTGCTGGATTAAATGGAATTGAAGTTACTTGTGGATTCTCTTTGTTTGCAAAATCTATAGCCGCAAAACTACCAACAGAACATGCCATCTGATCAAGAAGACCACTAGCTTTCATAAAATATACATTCTCAGAGAACTGACCAATCTTTGCGATTTCTTCAGAAGAAATCGTTGCGTCATTATATAAGTGACTGAAGATAGTTCCGATTAACACTTCAAATGCAGCGGAACTAGACATACCGCCACCAGAAAGTACATTACTTTCTGAATATGCTTTAAATCCACCAACTTTATATTCCTTCTTAGTAAATCCAGCAGCGATACCGCGAATTAACGCTTCCGTAGTATTCTTCTCTTCTTCTTTAATTTCTAAATTGTGTAAATCAACAGGACTAACGTTAAAACCCTTAGCGTGATATGTAACAACAGAATCATCTGTAGGAACAACCACCGCAATGACATCCAAATCAATACTAGCTGCGACTACACGACCCAATTGATGGTCTGTATGATTACCACCGACTTCTGTTCTACCTGGTGCACTGAAGATATGTGCGTCTTTATCCCCTAATAAATCTTTCGCTTTTAAAAGTACATCTTCATAGCGTACTTTCTGTGATGCAAGTGCTTCTGTACCATAGAGTGCTGTCAACTTTTCGTCTAATTGACCTGCCTTGACTGCGTTTATGATTTCTGTAATGACCATTGTATCCCCCTTATTATTTAGCCATTTTCTCAAATGCATTTCGAGCTGCATTTTGCTCTGCTTGTTTTTTAGATTGTCCACTACCTGTACCAAGTACTAGTCCATCAACCAGAACATTCATCACAAATTCTGGTGCATTACTTGGTCCTGTTTCACTGACTAATTCGTATTTCACTGTTTGACGAGAATCTGACTGTACATATTCTTGCAGTTTTGTTTTATAGTCATGAATTACTCCCACATCCTCAGGATGTGCAAGTCTTGGTGTAATCACTTCAGAAAGAATATTATCCACCGCATCCATTCCTTGATCCAAGAATAAAGCACCTAGAAAAGCTTCGAACATATCTGCGATAATCGCATCCTTGTTTCTACCACCTGTCTTTTCTTCGCCAGAGCCTAATAATAAATAGTCATTTAGATGTAATTGGCGACCATAAATCGCTAATGCTTTTTCACATACAAGTTGTGCACGTAAACGTGTCATATGGCCTTCACTTAAGTTTAATGGATAAATTGCGTTACTAGACCATAGCTGTAATACCGCATCACCCATGAACTCTAAGCGTTCATTATCATTCTTATTTTTATGCTCATGTGCATAACTAGAATGAATAAAAGCCTGTTGTATCATCTTTGCATTATTTGCCTTGATATGACGACTCTCTAGCCATTCAATAATATTCAAAATCATACCTCCTAATCTGCATATTCCGCATTCTTTTCATTCCGTTTTCGAACGGTTTCTAATAAGATTTGATAATCAGGATTATCCGCAGATTCCATCACTTTTAACGCGTCTTTCCGCGCTTGATTAATCATCGCAGTATCCTCAACAATATTCCCTAAAATAAAGTCTGGGAGACCACTTTGCCTAGTACCAAGTATATCACCGGGCCCACGCAAACGTAAATCTTCATACGATATCTCAAAGCCATTGTTAGATTTAACAAGTACATCCAAACGTTGTAATACGCGTTCTTCATGACTAGCTGTTAATAACCAACAATATCCTTGTTCACTACCACGTTGAATACGACCACGTAACTGATGTAATTGTGAAAGTCCAAAGCGATCGGCATCATAGATAATCATTCCTGTCGCATTAACAACATTCACACCAACCTCAACGACAGTTGTAGATACCAATATCTGAATATCATTAGTGTTAAATGCTTGCATGATTGCTTGTTTTTCATCTGCCGTCATACGGCCATGCAAACATGCTACTTTATATTGTGAAAACAACTTCTGTATCGATTCAGTTGTATCATACACATTTCTAACATGATACTCTTCATTTTCATCAACAGCTGCACAGATAACATAAAGTTGTCTTCCACTTTTAAGCAAACATTTTACATCATCTAGAACTGTACGGAAACTATTCTCTTTGACTAGTGTTGTGACAGGCGTAATTCTTCCAGCTGGCATAGTCTCTATCGTACTAACATCCATATCACCAAATAGCGAAGCTGCTAGTGTTCTAGGAATTGGTGTTGCACTCATCAAAAGGAAATCAACTTGCTCTCCCTTTTGTTTTAAAGCTTTGCGTTGTGAAACGCCAAAACGTTGTTGCTCATCTGCAATGGTTAATCCTAACTTATGAAATGTAACAGAATCTTGAATCATACTATGTGTACCAATCAAGATATTGATTTTTCCAGAAGCTACATCTTCCAAAATCTCTTTCTTCTTCGCAGGCATTAATGCTGAATATAGAACTTCTGTTTTAACGCCGAATGGCGCAAGAACTTTGTTGACTGATATGTAATGCTGTCGAGCAAGAATTTCCGTTGGCGCTAGCATTGCACCTTGATATCCACTTAGAAAGGCAGCATATAAGGCAAGTGTCGCAACAACAGTCTTACCACAACCAACATCACCTTGTACCAAACGATACATTGTATAAGTACTACCCATATCATTCAAAATCTTCTCTAATGTATCTTTTTGATCAGCTGTTAATTCAAAGCTAAGACTTTGAATTGCTTGTTGGATTTTCTTTGAAGAAAAGATTTTTGGTTTCTTTGTGATACGAATTCCATCTGTACTACGCATGAGTTGTATCGCAGTAAAGAAACGCAAGAATTCAGCGTACTTTAATGTACGTACGGCAGCCTGCACTTCAATCATACTGCTAGGAATGTGAATACAACGATATGCAACTTTCAGCGTTAGTAAACGATATGCTTGTCTAAATTCATCAGGAATATCATCGATAATTTCATCCTGTAATTGATTTAGAACAGAATAAATAATTGTCTGCAATGTCTTTTGGCGTATCCCTGCTTTAATACTATAGATAGGTGTAATGGCCGCATGTTCTGCTAAGGGCTTTGTATCATAGCTGATAGCAGTAACTTTGCTATTACCTTGATATACACCCTGTATTGTTAAGATTTGATTTAAATTTAAGCTCTTCGCCCAAGGTCGATTAAATATTGTGATTGTCAATATTTGCTCCTGAGAACGTACTTGAAAAGTGGTTGTTACAAGTCTTCCTTTACGCCAACTTCTTGGTAACTGAATGACTTCCCCTTCAAACCAGACTTTATCTTTGATTTTCCAATCCGCAAAAGCAGAGGACGTGATTGTCTCATAACGATACGGATAATACATCAAAAGATCATCCGTTGTATAAAGCCCTAGTTGATGTAATACTGTCAATCTTTTTGAAGTTAATTTTAGTCTCTTATCACTTAAATCCATATGTTTATTATACCATTGAACCTATAAAATAATTCCGTTTACATTGCGCCTTTAAGCTTATTTAAGATTTCTTCTTTTGTTAGTTTAAACTCATCATGCCCGCGTAAATAATATTCAAAATCTAATTCATTTAAAAATTGAATAAAGGATGCTAAGCGCGCAGGATCATACTGACTATTATTATCATAATAGTCTTCGTATTCCGCATCAGCCGCAATTACCACCTTCTCTTCTTTCACATAATATAAAACTGCATCTCTTGTATGTGGTGTATCTATTTGGATACCTTTTACATGAACATCTCCTAAATCAATTTCTAGTTCACTATCAAATGTAATATCTGCTTCACATACTTGAATCATTCCAATATCTGAATACTGCTTATGCATGCAGTCATAGCAAAATTCAATATCTTCGCCAGTTTTTAAACGATTCCGCATTGCCTCTTCTGTCCATTTCCAATTCTTTGCTTTCATTAAGTATTCATTGGTCTTTACAGAAGCAATCATCGGTACATTACAAGCAACCATACCAAAGGTATGATCCCAGTGCCAATGCGTAATCGCTAAAAGCTTAGGTTCCTTTAAACCTAATTCTTTCACTTCTGATAAAAACTTATGATAGTTTTCAGGGCTGTTACCAGCATCTATCTGTAAGTTAAACTTAGAACCATGAATCAGATATACGTAAGGTTGATCTGTTTCAGGGTTATTGTCCATGTAATAAATATGATTTGTAAATTTCTTCATAGTTACCTCTTTGTATTTTGTATACCCATAAAGGCAATCATCGTACCGATACAAGATAAAATAGCACCGACCAGTAATGCATGGGATATACCACTAAAGTCAATTAACCATCCACCGATAATCGAAGAAAATACTGCACCACCTGCCTGCATGAAGTTAAACATCATCTGTGCTTTGACAGTGTCTTTCTCATCAATAATGATATTTGCATATTGTACAGATGCAGGAATATATAATGCAAAAGAAACAACCTGTAAGGCAAACCCAAATGTTAAAGTTATTAACGATGGTGAAAGCCAAACAATGATTGCCTTCACACTAAACATAATCATTGAAAATAAGAGCAACGAAGATACTTTAAAACGACGGCTAATCTCCTTAAAACCAATCATACCTGGCAGTTCCATGAGTGCCATAAACGCAATCAAATATCCCATCTCGCGATGATTACCACCAACATTACGCACAATGGAAATCGTAAAATTTGTTATAAAAGCATGTGCATAATAGATAAACAACATCGCTACAGATAAAATCATAAACTTTGGATTCTCACGAAAGAAAACAAATAATGAACTTGATTGCCTCTTCTCTAAAGTTGATCCAGTTGTCTGCTTGTCATTAATACGATGACGTGTAATATACATACATAATACGATGATTAATAATGTAACAATAAATAATGCTGTCGGAATGGATTTCATTCCGATTCTTTCAATCATTATACCCATCAAGGCAGAAAGAATCGCAAAACATAGAGATCCTCCTGCACGGCATAAGCCAAAGTTAATTTTAGACTTTGAAGTATCCATTAAAAATTGTACTGATGTCAAAAAAGCAATAACTGCATTCGCTAGCGTTATCATCACTATATATATCAACGTTAATACAGCAGAACGAATACTAATGAAGAATAATCCGATTGAACATACAAAAATAATCGCTATCGATATAAGTAATATCGTCATTGCATTAATCTTCTTTGAATGATCTGCTAAATCTGCTAAAAACGGTTGCAAGATTAACGCACAAATATTCGCGGATGCTAAGATGTAACCTGCTTCCGAATTGGAATATCCACACGATAAAAGATAGGTGACAGAAAATCCAACAACCATGCAGTACGTCATCCAAAATAACGATTGTAATGAAAAGTATTCGATATTTAATTGCTTTGTATTATCCATATATTCCTAACGTATCTATCATACATGAAGGAATTAAAAAAAGGAACATTCCATATTAATTGGAATATTCCCTATTGTATTATTCAGCACCGATAATGAAACTATATACAGGTTGTTGACCATCTTCAACGTCGATATCTACGTTATAGTTCTGTTCAATGAATTGACGAATTTCTTCGCACTCTTCATCAGTAGCTTCCGAACCCTTGATAAGTGTTACAACTTCTGTATCTTCATCACACATGTTCTTGATTAATTCTTTAGTAACTGCTAACTTGTCCTTCTCATTGAAGATAATGTCCTTTTCTAAGATAGCCATGTAGTCACCGGAATTAATCTGCTTGCCATCTACCATTGTATCCTTAACAGCGTAAGTAACAGAACCGGTCTTTACTAATGTGATAGCTTCATTCATCGCTTCAGTATTGGTATCTACTGCTTCCTCTGGGTTGAAGCTAATGCATGCACTTAAGCCTTGTGGTACAGATTTTGTTTCAATAACGATAATCTTCTTATCTTCTGTAACTTCAGCAGCTTGTTTTGCGGCCATGATAATATTTGAGTTATTTGGCAAGATATAGATTGTATCCGCATGCACCTTTGAAATCGCTGTTACGAAATCTTCTGTTGATGGGTTCATTGTTTGACCGCCACTTACAACATAGTTTACACGGTAATCTGTAAACAACTTCTTCAAGCCTTCACCAGCAGCTACAGCAATAATACCATAAGCCGCATTTTCAATTGCAGCTTCTTCAGTTTCCATTAAGGATGGTTGTAAGTCGGATTGGATATCTTCAACCTGAACTTTGGTAAACTTACCATATTTCTGGCCAAGCATTAATACTTCACCTGGAGTCATGGAATGAACACTTAATGTGAACGCATCTTCTTTTACAGATAGTTGAATGTCGTTGCCAATCTGTTCTAGTTGCTTGCGAACTCTTTCTTCCTTGAAAGTCTTTTTACCATTATCGCTGAGGGAAACGATATATTCAACACGATATCCAGAAGCCTTTTCATGTACTTCTGTTTCTGCGGTATCCCCTGCAAGGTTCTCCGTGATTGGCTTACCTTGTAGACAAGACTTGAAACCATCAAGAATTGTTACATAACCCATCGCACCAGAGTCTACACAATGTGCTTCCTTAAGTACATCTAATAATTCAGGTGTACGTTGTAAAGAAGCATTTGCTTCATCAACAATATAATTTACAAACTCTTCCATAGAAGCTTCCGGGTGGTCATTAATAAAGATTTCCCCATACTCTGCACTTTCTCTTACAACTGTTAAAATTGTACCTTCTGTAGGACGCATAACAGCCTTATAAGCCATCTTAGAACCATTCATTAAAGCTTCAGAGAATTCTTTAACAGTTAGTTCTTCTTTATCTTTTGCGTATTGCGCAAAGCCACGGAAAATCTGGGATAAGATAACCCCAGAGTTACCACGTGCACCCATTAATAGACCACGGCTGAAAATCTTCGCAACAGTTGATAGTGATTCAGATCCACTCTTTGTCACTTCTGAGATACCATTCAAAATAGTCAAAGACATATTTGTACCGGTATCTCCATCTGGTACTGGGAATACATTCATCGCATCAACTGCTTTACGTTGATTGCTTAGATTGTGTGCTCCACTTTCCAGTAAATTCTTTAAAATTAAACCATTAATCTTTTCCATTACATTAACCCCATATCCTTATACTACGACGCGAACGCCCTGAACAAAGACATTCACCTGGGCAACTTCCTGAGAGAGTGACTTTTCAAGCATATACTTTACTTTCTTCTGTGCTTCAGTTACAACTTCTGAAATCTTAACACCAAAGCTTACAACGATATATAAATCAATTTCTAAACCAGCTTTACCATTACGAACAACTACACCTTTTGTATAGTTTTCCTTCTTTAATAGTTCTGCCCAGCCATCTTTTAAAATTTGTTTGCTGGCCATACCAACAACACCATAAGATTCTGTAATTACCCCACCAGCTAATGAAGCAACTGCTTCTTCCGAAACGGAGATACTACCATAGTTTGTTTTCTTTTCAACTGTCATAAGTTACTCCTTACTAACGCTATGTATTATATCAAAATGGTCATTATTATACAAAATATGTTACCTGTGTATCGTCTATTTCACAGGATTTTCATGTTACTGTGCAGGTGTTGGTGTATTCAATACACCAGTAGTGTAATATCCTGCTGCGTAATTTTCTTGGAACTTATCATCAATGACCTCAATTCCTTTGTCATCGATTGGTATTGCGATAGGATTACCATTAGCATCGACTGCCACATTTCCTTCAGCATCTGTATAGAAATGTTTCTCAATTGGTAATCCATTTGCATCAGTGCGTACATTGCCCTCCGCGTCATACCAGTACGAAACATTCGTGACTGCTGTTGCCGTATCAGATTCTTTCTGTTCCCATGGACAAGCAGCTGTATAGGCAACTTGATCTTTGCTAGTACCCCATAAACACTTTGTTTTATCAGTAGCTTGACTGTAGATTGTAAAGTAATCATTTAAAATCTTAAGATTACTATATGAAGCCACAAAGTAACTGCCAATACGCATGTGTACCAGTAATGCATGTGCATCATAACGCAATGGATATACAGAAATTGTAGAAATCTGCTGCAAAATTGAATCATCAATCTCATTTAATGCAGCCGATACTTTCTTTAATAACTCTTTATCACTAAAACCTATTAACTTTGGAAGTGCTGCGACTATTTGCCGATTGCTATCATCAATAGTCGTTTGTTCTCCATTTCCAAACCATATTGATCCACTACCTTCTGATTGGTAGCCAACTAATTTCTTTTCTTTAACGGTAATCGTAACCGTATTTCCACTGTTAAGACTAACCTTTGCATCTTCAATGAGTGGATTGACTTCTAGTTTTCTTTCCACTAATACAGGTACTGTAAAATATAGCTTTGATGAGGTATTTACACCAGCAATTTTCTTAATATAGTCATTACTCAGATAATTGGCACCATCAATAGATACCGCTCTAACAGAAGACATTGGTGATAGTAAATACATCACCATAATCACAAGAATTGCGACTATCACTGCCAGATTAAATAATGCTGGTTGTCTAGAACGAAATAATTTAAGATTTGCTGCCAATCGCTTATTTTTAAAGATTCTTTCAACCGCTTCAGGAATCTTCTCAAAATCTGCGTTTAATCGATTCTTCTTTACTTCCAATTGAACTTCTCCACTTCCATCTTGAGATCAATGTTATATTTATTCTTAACTTCTCTTTGAATTTCTTCAATCAAAGTTAAATACTCAAGTGCGGTTGCTTTATGAACATTCAAGATGAAATTACAATGTTTATCGCTGACCATCGCTCCACCGATTTGTTTGCCACGATAGCCAATGCCATCAATCAGTTGCCATGCATTATGGCCTTCCGGATTCTTAAATACAGAACCACAACTTGGGAAGTTCAGTGGTTGTGAATCTACTCTTCTCTTACGACGAGAATCCATCAATGCTTCAATCTCTTCTTTTGGCTTTGGTGTAAGTCCATAGCGTACACCAAGAATCAACCAACTTTTATTCGTTTGGAAGATACTATGACGATATGAGAAATCACATTCAGATACTGGTAACCAAGTTAATTGGTGGTCTCTATATACAAGTACTTCTTTTACAACATCCTTCATACTGATGTTATAAGCACCTGCATTCATGAAAAGACACCCACCAACTGTACCAGGAATACCACTGGCAAACTCTAAACCAGAGAGTCCACGCTTCATCGCTTCTGTTGATAAAGAAATAATTGAGCATCCTGCTTCTGCCACGAGGTCGTTTCCATCAAAGTATTGATGATTAAAGAAGCGATCCAAGCAGATAACAACACCTTCAAATTCATCATCAGAACATAGTAAATCACTGCCCTTACCAATCACTTTAAATGGGAGTTGATTCTCTTCGATGATACGGAAGATTCCATCAATCGCAACATATGTTTCTGGGTATACAACATACTTTGCATTCCCACCAATACGTAGCGTAGTCATCGTTCTTAAAGGTTTATCTACTTCTGTAACAGCGTAAAAGCGTAATCGCTCTAAAATTTTATCCATGTAATACCTCCTCGATCCAATCAATCATCTGATTTGCCGCATCAGCTTTCGCAAGCTTATGTGCATTTTCTTTTAACTTGTTACATCTTCGTTGATCATGAACAAGCGTATTTACAGTTGTAGCCAGTAATTGTGGACTCAACTCATTTTCCTCAATCATAATTGCCGCATCTTTATCAGCTAGTTCCTTTGCGTTATAAACCTGATGGTTATTGGCAACAAATGGACTAGGAATCAACACTGCAGCTGTAGGTAAAGCACAAATTTCCGAGATTGTTGTGGCACCTGCACGTGTAACTGCAAGTCTGCATCCTTTTAGTGCTTGTTTGCCATCAATATATGGCACAAACTTAACATTTACGGATTCGCTATTTTGAAACTGATAGGAATTCGCTTTTCCACTAACAATCATAACCTGAAAGTCGTGATTAAAGAGCGGAATTGCTGCATCGATAACCTTAGAAACAGATGACGATCCTAACGATCCCATCATAAATACAACAAATGGAATATCTTTGGATAATCCAATCCTTTCAATCACTTTTGGATTAAATACTGTATCTTTTACAACAGATGCGGATGGATTGCCTAAAATACGTACATTTGCTTTTGCCATCTGTGCTTTATTGCTTTCATAACATCCAACGACCGCATCTGCAAAATGACTCAAAAATTTATTTGCTTTTCCAGCAAAACTATTCTGTTCATGTAACATCGTTTTGATACCAATATGATGTGCCGCAAGAATTAACGGTACACTAATATAATTTCCAAAACCAATACAGATATCTGGTTTTTCTTGTTTTAAGATTTGTTTTGATTCAAAATATGCCTTTATCAAAGAAGTCGCATATGTCACTTTTGAAAAGAGAGAACCTGCTGATGTTGTAATATGCAAGCCATAGAATTTATAGCCAGCATCCGGAATTACAGTGGCTTCCATACGGTTATCAGAACCCACGAAAATAACTTCATTTTCTGGATTACGCTGTTTCAATATATGTGCTAAATCTAGTGCAGGGTTGATGTGACCACCTGTCCCCCCTGTCGCTATCATAATCTTCATAGGATACCTCTAATATCTCTATCCTATTCTAGCATATTACGCTTTTAGATGGACAAAGTAAAAACAAAAGATGGTATCCACTGAAGTAGAAACCACCTTATTGCACTATGAGCTGGTCAATTTTTTCCCAAACAACTTCTAAGCCTTGTTTTTTCTCAGAATTTACCGGAATGAGTGCATTCTCTTGAATTCCAAGGGTCATAGAAATCTTCTTCAAATTCTGTAACATTTGACTTCTGGATAATTTATCGATTTTTGTGCAGACCGCAAAGATTGCTAGATGTGATTCTTTGCCGTATTCAACCATCTGAATATCGTCATTGCTTGGAACCCTTCTTGCATCTAATACGATAATCATTGCTTTTAACTGATTTCTTTTCGCAAAGTATGGATCAATTAGCTTAGCGAATGCTAAAGCACTTTGACGGTCACTTGTCGCATAACCATAACCAGGCGCATCCGTAAATACAACCTTGTTATCGACAGAGAAGAAATTCAAAAGTCTTGTCTTACCTGGCGTCTTACCAGAATATGCTAAGTTTTTACGATTCACTAAGCCATTAATAAGTGTACTTTTCCCTGCATTTGATCTTCCAACAAAGATGATTTCAGGTAAATCACTCATAGGCCACTGTGTCTCTAGTGCTGCTGTCTTTAGCAGGAAGGCATCATGGTACTGCATTAGTGTACCAGCGCTTCCTTAAGTACTTGTGAAACAGTTTCAACAGGAATAAATGTAATAGCCTTCTTCACTGTTTCTGGTACATCATCTAAGTCACGAACGTTATTCTTAGGAATCAAGACTTTCTTAATACCAACACGGTGTGCAGCTAAAGACTTTTCTCTTAAGCCACCAATTGGTAATACATTACCACGCAGTGTCACTTCACCTGTCATCGCAATATCACGATAAACTGGTGTATCTGTTAAAGCAGAAACAATTGCGGTTGTTAGTGTAACACCGGCTGAAGGTCCATCCTTTGGAACAGCACCCTCTGGCACGTGAATATGAATATCGTTTGTATCAAAGAATTTGGGATCGATGTTTAATTCTTTCGCGTGAGCCTTCACATAGTCAAGCGCAATGGATGCACTTTCCTTCATAACATCACCTAACTGACCAGTGATGACAAGTCTACCCTTACCTTCGAAATGATTGACTTCAATCTGAAGCACGTCACCACCAAATTGCGTATACGCAAGACCAGTTACACAACCAATCTGATTTTTCTTTTCTTTATTACCATATTCAAAGATGATCTTACCTAACCACTCACCAATTTGTTTCTTAGTAACTGTGATAGATTTCTTCTTATCACGTAGAATTGCTAGAACAGTCTTACGGCATAATGAAGCAATGATTCTCTCTAATTGACGTACACCTGCTTCGCGTGTGTAATGACGAATCAAGTACAGAATCTCCGCATCCTTTAGCTTAAACTGCGCAGGCTTTAAACCATTGTTCTTAAGTTGCTTAGGCACCAAATAATCTTTGGCAATACTTACCTTCTCGAGTTCTGTATAAGAAGACAAATCAATAATCTCTAAACGATCACGCAAAGGACTAGGAATATTTTCTAAGTAGTTCGCTGTTGCGATAAACATAACCTTAGATAAATCATATGGTTCTTCAAGATAATGGTCTGAGAATACAGCATTCTGTTCTGGGTCTAAAACTTCAAGCATTGCATCACTTGGATCTCCCTTGTAATCAGCACCCATCTTATCTAATTCATCGATTAAGAATACTGGGTTTAATACCTCAGCACGTTTCATACCTTGGATGATACGACCCGGCATAGAGCCAAGGTAGGTACGACGATGTCCTCGAATTTCAGCTTCATCACGCACACCACCAACAGACATCTTCACAAATTTACGATCTAATGCACGAGCAATAGACTTCGCTAAAGAAGTCTTACCTACACCTGGAGGACCTACTAAGCATAAAATTGGACTGTTGAGAGATTGTGTCATCTGCTTCACAGCTAAATACTCCATAATACGATCCTTGATCTTGTCTAGACCATAATGATCCTCATCAAGAACATTACGTACTGCCTTTAAATCTTCAATATCTTCTGTTGTTTGCCACCAAGGAACCGTTAACAGCCAATCTAAATAGTTCCGAGAAACACTTGCTTCTCCACTTCCTGGAGGCAACATCTCATACTTACGTAACTCTTCACGTGCTTTTATTTTTACATGTTCTGGATATGGATTCTTTTCAATCTTCTCACGTAAATCAGCGACATCATCTGTCATATTAGACACATCACCAAGTTCTTCTTTGATTGCCTTTAACTTTTCACGTAGGTAGTATTCCTTTTGACTATCATCAATACGATCTTTGACACGATCATTGATGACTGTCTCAAGTTCGGAATAGCGTTGTTGTTTTTCCAACTCTTCAACAATCAGCAATAAACGATCATTGACGTTTGTTGTTTCTAATAAACGCTGACGAGTTGCCTGATCAAATAAACTAAAGTACTGACCGAATTGGTCACCCAATGTTTCCGCATTAACACCAAGAGATAACTGTTGTACAACCTCTGGCGGGAATACTGCCGCAACCTGAGCCATTCCTTCAAGCTTATCTACCACCTTTTTCACCAATGCGTATTCTTCGCTTTTATCACCATAAGAATCGGTTAATGGAATGACATCTGCATACATTAGCTCTTTATTATCGTAAAGTTTTGCTAACTTTGCACGACGCATGCCAGTAAAAGTTACACGCATGAAACCTTCCTTCTTACGTATAACTTTGATTTTCGCAATTGTTCCGACTGTATATAAATCACCCTCTGCTGGATTGTCTACCATAATATCATTCTGACAAACAAGCCAAACCATACTGTCGTACGAGGCACCTGCCTCATTCACGGCATTGATTGATTTTGGTCTTCCTACTTCAATCATTACATCATGTCCAGGAAATACAACAATTCCTCTGGTACATACGACAGGTACACGAACATTCACATTTTCGCTCATATTCATACCTCCTGAATCACTTTTGAAAATAAGACGCGAGCAGCGTCTTATTAACATTCTATATTGTAAACGAATTACTTAGCAGTTTCTTCTACTTCGCTCTTCTTTTTACGTGTTGTCTTCTTAACTGGCTTTTCTTCTGTAGCTTCAGCCTTATCTGCCTTCTTTGTTGTCTTCTTGGCAGGCTTCTTTGCAGGCTTCTTACCACCAGCAGCATTTTCCTTAACAAATGCATAAGCCTTTTCGTTACGTACATCACGCTTTAGCATATCTACACTGATATATGTTTTCACTTGATCAACTGACATATTATACTGTGCAGCGATGTTGTTGTATTCATTTTCAAGATCTTCTTCAGTTGGCTCTAAAGCTTCAACCTTAGCAATCTCTTCAAGAATCAATCTTAACTTAGCAGTCTTAGTTGCGTTATCAGTATATTCTGCACGAACATCTCCAATCTTCTTGCCCATCATGGATAAATACTGGTTGAAATTCATACCATACTGAGAAATTTGTTGTGCTAACTGTTGAATTTGGTTGTTAACTTCTTCTTCAACAAGTACTTCTGGTAAGTCGATCTCAGCATTTTCAACTAACTTATCCATCAATGCTGTATCAGCCTTGTTTTCAGCCTGAGACTTCTTTCCATCTTCGATACGTGTACGAATCATGTTCTTTAAGTCAGCAACTGTTTCAACACCAGCAGCGTTAACATCCTTCGCAAATTCATCGTTAACTTCAGGTAATACCTTAGTCTTAACCTCGTTAACCTTAACCTTGAATACAACTGCAGCACCTTTCAAATCTTTAGCATGATAGTTTTCTGGGAATGTTAGGTTTAAATCCTTCTCTTCGCCAGCCTTAACACCAACCAACTTCTCTTCAAAGCCAGGGATGAAGGAATGGGAACCTAATACTAAGTCATAGTTAGTGCCCTTACCACCATCGAATGCCACGTCATCCTTGAATCCTTCGTAGTCAATATTCACTGTATCGCCTTCAGCAGCAGCACCATCCTTAGTCTGAACTTCTGCATACTGTTCACGCATACGGTTTAATTCAGCATCGACTTCTTCATCACTTACAGCAACTTCATCAAGATTGTATTCTAATCCCTTATAATCACCTAACTTCACTTCAGGCATAACTGCAAATGTAAATACTAATTCAACACCATTTGCATCGACTGCCTTAATATCCAACTGTGGTTGACTAATAGGTACTAATTTTTCAGCTTCTAAAGCTGTGCGCATCCATACATTTGCATTATCATCTACAGCTGTGATGAATCTTTCGTTATCAGAAACTCGCTTTTCGATTAAAGCCTTAGGTGCCTGTCCCTTACGGAAGCCATTGATAGATACATTCTTAGCAATCTTATTGAATGCCTTCTTTACAGCATCTGCCCATTCTTTACCTTCAATTTTAACTGTTAAATCTCCAACTGATTTTTCTTTGAGTGTCCAATTTGACATCTTATTAACTCCTTTTCGCTTTTTTATTGCTTGCATATTATACCAAAGATACAATATTTCGGCTATGTTTTTACTATATTACGGTCGATTTTAGCACTCGATCGCTATGCCTGCTAATATCCTACAAAGTTTAGGTCTGAAAGTCAATGCAATGTTTTTGCATATGCGAGTTGATTCGAGACCTTTTGATAGATTTCACCTTCATCCATCATATCAGATACTTGTTTTAACATTGCCAGTGCTAAATCCTCTGCTTCATCTACATCATAAGATAGTGGCAAGAATACATATACTTCGTGAATCAATAATGTTCTAGCCATTTCATAGAAGTCAGGATGATTATTTTCTAACCAGTCCTTTAAATAAGATTGCGCTTTTAAGAAACCTTCACTTTTATGTACAGGAACTATATCATCTGACCAGAATGTGTATTCAACACCATTCTTAATTAATGTAAACTCATCAGAAATTTCTTGTTCAGCCAACCCTTCAATTAATAACGCTGCTGCTTCAGGGCATGGATCTTTGGATAAATAATCTTTAATCTCAACAAGACAATCTCTTAAGTTACGTGTCACCAATACACTCGCAGCCGCTAGCTGTGA
The DNA here is from genome assembly GCF_036323475.1 of Solobacterium moorei. Taxonomy (GTDB): domain Bacteria; phylum Bacillota_I; class Bacilli_A; order Erysipelotrichales; family Erysipelotrichaceae; genus Bulleidia; species Bulleidia moorei. The sequence goes on along the minus strand of NZ_AP028934.1, from coordinate 1,259,864 downwards.
CTTTGGCTTTCCTTTCAGTTTTCTTAATAGGGAATCCAGACTATCTTCTCGAATCTCTTTTTCATCGCTCAGGCGATAATTCAATTCTCTTTTAAAACTCTTTAATTTTTGTTCTACATCAACAGGAATATATGGCATATTTAATTCTTTTTGAACCAAAAAATTCGCATCACCATATTTAGCTTGTTGAATTAAATCTTCTATCTCTGTAAGAATTTCATCGTAATAATTTGTCATATAGCCTCCTAGACAAAAGATACCGCCGACTGATTGCCGACGGTATCTTTTCTATATGGCGTCCTCGAAGAGATTCGAACTCTTGACCACACGCTTAGAAGGCGTGAGCTCTATCCAGCTGAGCTACGAGGACAGCACAAACAATATATCAAAATATCTGTCAGTTTTCAAGATTAAATTTACATTTTGTATCGTTTTAATTCTGCAGATACTTGTTGTCCATCAAAATGTAAAATCATATACGATGGCTTAGAACCGTCACGATTATAACTGAGTGAACCTGGATTAAATAAGTGTATGTCTTCAAACTGCTCATCATATGGAACATGTGTATGCCCAAAGCACACAATATCACAACCACGCTCTCTTGCATGGCGTACTAGGCCAAACAATGAACCATAACCAATGTCATGATGACCATGCACCAATAGAATGCGATGTCCCTCTACTTCAAATACCACTTCAGACTCATAATCTCCATAGTAATCGCAGTTACCTTGTACACAGGCATAGCCTTCTGTTAACTGCCTAGGTAGTTCACTATCACCCGCATGTAGGTAGGCATACGCATTTGGATACATTTTGCGAATCTGTTTTAAACATTCAGTTTGTCTATGAGAGTCACTGACCAATATAATATCTTTTGACATTTCATTCACCGTTGTACATATTATAATGAATCTTTGTCATACGTAAAAGAGATAAACATGTTAAAATACCCTAAAGGAGCATATTTCCATGAATATTTATCCCTACAACATGTATTTCTTATATGCCGCTTGTGCATTTCTCATATGTTATCTCATCGTATTTTTGTTAAAAATGATGAACTTTCAAAAATCAATGAAGACTACCAATGTTAGTATTCAAGCGATAAAAGCAAAAGTTGATCATCTACAGTACGTTTCAAATGCAATTCAAGAACAGAAGAAAGCGAAGAAAACAATGCAGAAGCAATTATTCAAGCTTCTTCTTCCTATCGCTGTTTCTATCATTCTTACCTATCGTCAAGATGACGGCTTAGAAGGTTTCAAAGGATATTTAACTGCTGGTAAGCGAGAATTTGCTAGACGTGGTAATAGCGAAATCTTCAAACGTATATTCACTCAATAAAGTCTAATACCGATGCTCAGACATCGGTATTTTCATATGTTTGATGTAATGCATCATATACTGCTTGTGCTACTTCTGAAGGTATTATTTTTGCGATATCTTCTACTGTTGCGGCTTTCAGATTTGTAAAATTACCGAACTCTTTCAGTAATAACTTCTTACGCTTAGGACCAACACCAGTAATCTCATCCAAAACAGATTTTGTCTGTGCCTTTGCACGAAGCTTTCTATGATATGTAATCGCAACACGATGCACTTCATCCTGCATTCGTGTTAATAAGAAGAATAGACCAGAATCCTTATCAATATCAAAGATATCTCCATTCGCATCCATCAACGCATTGGTACTATGCTTATCATCCTTCACCAAACCCATCAGTTTGATCGTATCTGATAAATCAAGGGAATCTAGAATTTCCTTGGCGGCATCAATCTGTGTTCTACCGCCATCGACGATAATGCCATCAGGCATACGTGTACCTTCGTTTAGCATACGGAAGTAACGACGATAGATAACTTCTTTCATCGAATCTACATCAGAATTACCTGTATGTAGCTTATATAATCGATAGCTCTTACGATCCGGATAACCATCTTCGTATACAACACATGATGCAACTGTAAAGGCTCCACTAATATGAGAGTTATCAAATAGTTCAACGCGATTCATTGGATGTTTCGCAATGTCACAAAGCTGTGCTACAGCCTGCTCTGTTAACGTATCTTGTCTTGCGACCGCATTAAACTTCAAGTCTAATTGTTTCTTAGCATTTTCAATACACATATCCAAAAGTTTTACTTTATACCCTTTTTGTGGTTGGAAGATAGGCATATCTAATACATCTTGTAACGCCGTAACGTCTAATTCCATCGGCAACACAAGTTCACGTGCAGATGGATGATCTTGGTAGTACTGTACTAAGAAAGATGTAAATTCCTCTTCCGCTTCACCATAAAGTGGTCTTAACCGGAACTCTTTATTCAGGATTGTTCCCTCACGTACTAAGAAACCAGTAATTGCAAGATATCCCTTCTTTGTATACCATGCAAATACATCGCGTGAACCACGATTATCTTTTTCAATATTCTGCTTATCATTTACCACATGGCGTATCGACTCTAGCATCTCTTTATATTCTTGTGCTTTTTCAAACTCAAGTGCTTGGCTAGCTTCTAGCATCTTTGTTTGTAGCTCTGCTTCTACATCTTTGGTATCACCATTCATGAAGCGTACAACTTTATCGCTCATCTCATCATAGACCTTTGGATCAATATCAAATTCACACGGACCAATACATTGATGCATGTGATAGTACAGACATACCTTTGGCTCTAAGTGTGTGCAGCGTCTAAATGGATAGAGTGACTGTAGGAGTTTTAGAGTTGTTCTAGCAGCAGTCGCATCTGGGAATGGTCCAAAGTATTTTGCCTTCTTATCTTTCTTCGTATCTCGTGCTATTAGTAAGCGTGGATACTTTTCTTTTGTCAGCTTAATATATGGATAAGATGAATCATCAATAAATTGAATATTATACTTTGGACGATACTTCTTAATTAAGTTAATTTCTAATACCAAAGCCTCTTTTTCGCTTCTTGTAACGATAAAATCGAAGTCATCAATATTGCTTACCATTTTGGTCGTCTTAAAATCGTGCGCACCAACAAAGTATTGGTTCACACGATTATGTAGATTCTTTGCCTTACCAACGTAGATAATTTCTCCGTTTTTATCCTTCATCTGATAACTGCCCGGTTCATTTGGTAAGTTCTTTAGTTTTGCTTTGATATACTCTTTATCCATTGTATTCCTTTAGTTTAATGTTACTACTGTTGCACCAGTTCCACCTTCTTGAGGCATTCCTAATCTAAATTCTCTAACTGACTTATCACTACGCAATCTCTCGTGTACTGCCTTACGTAGTTTACCTGTACCATCACCATGAATGATACGGAAAGTTTTAAGACCATGAATCTTTGCTTGATCCATATAATCTTTCATCTTTTCAATCCCTTCATCTACACGCATACCAATTAGATTACATTCCAGTGGCATGCTTGCATAGATGTTATGTGAACGTATATGTACAGATGTATTTGTCTTTGTCTTTGGAATGACGTGTGAACTTGGACGAATCTGATTTTTCTTTACATGAATTGTTCTACCATTAAGGCTCACAGTAATTTCTTTTCTTCCAATCTTAATTACTTCGCATACTTGATTGGAGGAACGTAGTTCTACGGCATCACCAACATGATAAGTAATCTCATCATAATTTGTATCATCCACTTCTTCGAGTGGTTGAATTTTCTTTAACTGATTGCGTACATTGAGCACTTCATGGTATTTTGCTTGTTCACTACGCATCTGCGCAAGAATTTCATCTGCCTTATGTTGTGCTTCTTCGATATATTGGTTGACTTCTGCTTGTGCTTTCTTTTGCCACTCATCTTTTTCTCTTAATAATTGATTACGCTCTTTTACAAGGGATTCCTGTAATGTCTTTACTTCTGCAAGCTTTTGATTGAGTTCATCATTTTTTAAAGTTGCTTCATTTAGCTGTGTTTCCAAACGTTCAATTAAAACATCTTCTTGAGACTTTGCTTGTTCTTTTAAGAAAGAAGCGTACTTAATAATTGATTTTGGCAACCCATATCTTTCCGCAATCTCGAACGCATTGGATTGTCCCGTTAATCCTTCAATAAAGCGGTATGTAGGTTCTAGTTTCTCTTGGTCAAATTGTACGCTTGCAACCATAATATCATCATGACGTTTGCCATAAGCCTTTAAACGGCCATAGTGTGTCGTTGCTACACAGGTGGCTTTTACATCTCGTAAATAATTCAAGATAGAAATTGCTAGACTCTCTCCCTCTTTAGGATCTGTACCAGAGCCAACTTCATCCATCAGTACCAAACTATTTTCTGTTGCACTGCGGATGATTTCTGCTTGTTTCTTGATATGCGCACTAAAACTCGATAAAGATTCCACAACAGATTGATCATCACCAATATCCACAAATACATTATCAAAGAATGGAATTACAGCACTTTCTGCAGTGACAGGAATCCCTACATAAGTCATTAATACAAATAAACCAATGACTTTCATGGATACTGTTTTACCGCCTGTATTTGGACCTGTAATTAAAAGAATACGTTTTGGATCACGTAGATGATAGTTATTTGCTACTACCTTCTTTGGGTCAATTAATGGATGCTTCGCACGTATAATTTCAATTTCCTTTTGGTCTGTGAGTTCAGCCGCGACAGCATCATGAAGCTTACCCCATTGCGCTTTTGCAAAGATGGCATCTAAAATACCGCATGTTTCGATATTAGATATTTCTTCATCCGCAATCGCTGTAACACTTCTTGATAGCATCGTTAAGATACGATGAATCTCATCCTTTTCTTTCTCAATGAGTTCCATCTTGCGATTGTTCAAACCAACTAGTGATGCAGGCTCAATGTAGGATGCTTGTTTTGATGCGCTATCACCATGCAGTAAACCACCGTACATATTCTTATCTGATGCTTTCACCAAGATAACTGCACGACCATTTCGCATCGTCACAATAGAGTCAACCACACTATCTGAATGACTTGCCACAAATCGATTTGCAGCGGTTGTGATTTCCCCATCGATGCGTGATAAACTACTACGAATCGACTTTAACTCTGGCGAAGCTTTATCCATTACTTCACCATATTGATTTAAACAATTACCTATCTCTTTTGCGATTTTCTCATGAACAATTAACGTATCGTATAGATCACTGAGATGTTCATGTGCTAAAGCATTCATAGATGTAAAGTAATTTAACATTCCTTGAATGCCTTGTATCAAAAACATTTCATCAATTAATTCTTGTGCGGTTAAAGTTCTACCCTTTTTTGCGTTTAATAAGATGTCTCTTAAATCCTTAATTTGAGCCATTGGCAATCGATCTTCATGAACACACATTGCAAGTGCCTCCTTCATGTATGCATGTTCACGACGTATCACAAGAGGATCAAAAGATGGTTTGATGGTATCTACGTATTCAATGCCAAGTGAAAAAGAACATTGTTTTTTCACCTGTTCTAATATCACATTCAATTCTAGACTACCAATTACACTCATAATAACTCCTATTTGATTTGCTTACTTTCATCCACAAAGCCATTGTCTTTTAACCAGTTTTCAACTGCATTTCTTTGTAAATCTGTTAATGACTTTGTACCATCTCCAATCTTAGAGAAACCTTCACTGCTAAATAATGGTCCTAAATAATCCTTAGCAACCATCTCTGTTACTTGGTTAACTTGTTTAAATAGGGAATTTTCCACAATATAGCTTCCATTCTTAAAGAGTGGTGTACATAAGAATACCGTAATCACAACTGTCCAAACAAAAGCCTCTAACACACCAAACGCAGCGCCTAATATCACACTAACAGCATGGATACCTGGCACCTTATGTACGCCTTTTGCAATGCGGTCAACTATGAAGAATAAAACACGTAAGATTAAGAACAATAAAATAAACCAAGCAATCTGATTGACATATGTTTTCGCAATCTCTTCGAATGGCGATCCTGCTAAACCAATAAATTTACTAGGAACAACATTTACGTATTTTGCAAATACTCCACATAATATCCAAGCAACCCAATATGAGATAATAGAACCTACAAGTCCAATCAATCGACGTAAAATACCAGTATTGTATCCCTGTACTGCTTTTAAAATAAAGAATATAACGATAAAGGCACTAAAATAGATTGCCCAATTCTCTTGTAATGTAAACATGAAAAAACCCTCCTATATAAAGATGATAAAACAAAACAGTGCAAACTTCCAACAGCATGATAAAATATAATGCATGAATAACACAATCACTTTAAAACTGAAATCGATTCAAGAAGAGCAACTGTTCAATACTTTTAGTGAATTTCAAACAACACCACCTCAGTATGCAAAGTGGCAATTAAAGCCAGAAAATTGCGTCATTACATGTTATATATCTGGCAAAACTGTATTCCAAGGAAAAGACGCAAATGTATACGCTGCTGCATTTATGAAAGAACCAACGACTACACAAAGTACTACTACAAATCATTATCCCCAAGCTGGTAGCGATGAAGTTGGTACTGGTGATTACTTTGGACCTGTATGTGTATGTGCTAGTTACGTTACTAAAGATGATGTGGACTTCTTAGTAAAACTTGGTGTGCGTGACTCTAAACAAATGAGTGATGCGGATATGTTAAAAATTGGACCATTGCTCATGGAACGCATTCCTCATAGTTTATTGATTGTACCTCCACAAAAATACAATCAAGTTCATGAGTCAAATAACCTAAACGCTATTAAGGCAAAGCTGCATAACCAAGCATATATCAATCTCGCCAAGAAAATAGAACTTCCAAACTTTAAAGTTATTGATCAATTTACACCAGAGACTTCTTATTATCGTTATCTTAAAAATGAACCACAGCTTATACGCGGTATACATTTTGAAACGAAAGCTGAAGATAAGTATTTATCGGTCGCTGTTGGTTCTATCATCTCGCGTTATGGTTTTCTAAAGACCTGGCAAGAAATGGAACAAAAATATAACATGACTCTTCCGAAAGGTTCAGGAGATAAAGTAGATATCGTTGCACAAGCGTTTGTTGAACGATATGGATTTGAGCGCCTTGGCGAAATTGCTAAACTACATTTTAAAAATACAGAAAAAATACGTGTATGAATCATCAATGCACGTATTTTTATTACTTATGTATTGTTGCTATGGGAATGTGATGAAGAGGAACTACTTGCGTTTCTTCTAGCCATAAGCATATTTTCTAGCGTGATAACAATTGCAACTACAGTCGCCTCTTCATTTACATCATAGAGATCAATACAATATTTATCACGCATGGATAATAGCTTCTGTCCTACAACCGCAATCACACGTTCTTGATTGTTATATAGTACAAAGTTCAAATTCGTAAAATCTCCTTGTAAAGTCCAACCAAGTTCGTCAATTGTAAATTTCATGTTCAAGATACGGAATAATTCTTTTGAAAGTTCAAACGACTTTCCACCAACTACATCAATATAGTGAATTGAGTGAAGTGAAAATAACTTCTTTTCAATCGTTGCAACAACTCTATCTTCCCTATCCGTAATTGTTGTTTCATTTGTAAAAGAGAATAACTTTGAATAAGAGTGATAGACAACATTATCATTTTCATCCGTCACATCAATATCCTTATGAAAGCTAAATAAGTATCGACTTGTATAGAGTGATTTTACTGGTTCACCATACTCGTTGTAATTACGGATGTCTGTGCCTTCACCTGCAGAGTGATATCTTTGGAATACTGTCGAAAAAACAAAAATTCCTATAACTACAATCGCCATCATAATAAATACCGGCTGCATTGTTTCAATATACATTATGATTCCTCCTTATAGATGAACTTTATTTCTACTACTATAGTATCACGTCCATATCATAAAAGAAAAAACGGAACATCACTTTAATTGTATATTCCATTCTTCATTTACTTTTTGATAATAGAACTCTGTAATATCAGGATCTTCAAATACTCGAATGAGAACATCCATATCAACCGATAACTTTAATTTCAAGAAATCCTCGCGCTTCACCCAATAAACATTACCTTCGCTAGAAGAGATAATTTCACCAGTAAAAGTATCGCATGTATACAGAAATACGGTATAACGACTTCCATCGGAGTTCACCCAATCCTTTATACCACAGAGTTTTGGCTGTTGAATATCTAAACCCGTTTCTTCTTTCACCTCACGGATTACAGAATCAACAATCGATTCATCATCCTCCACATGGCCTCCTGGGAAAGTAATCCCTGGCCAATCCTTCTTTTGTCTATCGATAACAAGGATTTCATCACTCTTTGTAATCATACAGAGATTCGTAAGAGTTACTAATTTTCTTCTGTCCATGCCTGTGATTATAAACTAGTTAAAACAGATTTCAAAGGATTATTTTGACATCCAGCTTTCATCACTTGGATTATTTCTAAAGTGTAATAAGGCATCTACATCACTTTCTTTGATATAGTTTTCTGCTACTGCTACAGATAGCAATGTATCGTAATCAGAAGCTGATACATTGCGGACGCCGTGCTCTGCTAAACGCTCTGTTGCCTTACGCATGCCATAAGTAAAGATAGATGCGATACCCAATACTTCTGCATCTTCTCTGCGTAATACTTCTACAACTTCTACAGCTGAACCTGCAGTAGAAATCAAATCTTCAATGACAACAATTTTGGCGTTATCAATGAGTTTTCCTTCAATCTGGTTTTGACGACCATGGTCTTTTGAGGATGCACGTACATATCCCATTGGTAAACCGAGTATCGTCGCAACAATAGCCGCATGCGCAATGCCTGCAGTACTAGTACCCATGATCATATTGCAGGTTGGGTATTCTTTACGAATGATTTCTGCTAAAGCATTTTCTACATCTTCTCGAACATTTGGATACGAAAGTGTTAATCGATTGTCACAATAGATTGGAGACTTGATACCGCTTGCCCACGTGAATGGATCTTGTGGTTTTAAAAATACTGCCTGAATATCTAATAGGTCTTTCGCAATACGTTTTTTCATCTTATTCCTCTCCTGTCTGAAATTGTTTTGTTGCTAAACGATACGCCTCTACTGGGTTTTCTGCTTTTGTGATAGATCTTCCTACAACGATGTAGTCAGAACCTAATTGATGTGCGATTGCTGGTGTTGTAACACGCTTTTGATCACCCTTGCTATCTGTCGCAAAGCGAATACCTGGAGTAACTGTTTGGAAGTCTTTTCCACATACCTTCTTTACGATTTCCACTTCTAATGGAGAACATACAACGCCATCACAGCCTGCCATTTTCGCATTTAATGCGTATTGTGCAACTGTTTCCTGCATAGACTTTGGTATAAGTAATTCTTCGTGCATAGCTTCTTCAGTTGTACTTGTTAATTGTGTAACTGCAAGTAAAATTGCCTTACTACCATGATCATCTAATGCCTTGCGGGCAGTCTTCATCATCTCAATTGTTCCTGCCGCATGAACATTGACCATATCGACATCCAACTGTGCAAGCATGCTCATCGCATGATAAACCGTATTTGGAATATCATGTAATTTCAAATCAAGAAAGATTTGGTGTCCTTGCTGCTTGATTTGTCTAACGATTTCAGGACCATTACCATAGAAAACTTCCATACCTATTTTAACGTATGGTTTTTCGTCCTTGAACTGTTGTAGAAATTCTAGTGTTTTTTCTTGGCTGTTAAAGTCACATGCGATGATTACTTCTTTACTCATTTTATTTATCCTCCTGATTTTTTATATATGTTAAATCAATTATATTTTTTGTATGCTTCTACGTCTAATGCCCCTTCACTCTTTGCGACGGCGATTGCACAAGCACTATCACCAACTACATTGAGGGATGTTACTAACATCTCAATTGGACGATTGATTGCGAGAATTAATGTGTATGTCATTAATGCAAGTTCATTATTGAAACCTACACCACTTAGAATTGTAAAGAGGATGACAGCTCCTGCACCAGGTGCTGCTGGTGTTCCTACGGATGCTACAATTGCTAGGAAGCCAATTGTAAGGATACTTGTAAGAGTCATTGGATATCCTGCACATCCTGCAATAAAGATTGTTGCGATAACCTGCATTATAGCTGTACCATCCATATTGACCGTCATACCAAGTGGTAGTACGAAGGATGCGATTTCTTCATGTACTCCAAGTTCCTCAATTGTTGTTCTCATGTTTAATGGTAGAGTTGCCGCACTAGAAGATGTTGAGAATCCAAATAAAGCTACCTTAAAGATTTTCTTAACAAACGGGATTGGGCTTAAGCCAGTTGATAATTTGATAAATAACGCATATCCAATCACAAGTACCAGTAATAAGATACATACTGTTAAGAGCACATAAGCGATAGCAGGTTGTAAGTGTGTTACACCATAACTTGCACAAGTTCTAACAATTAAGCAGAAGATTGCAATTGGCCCAAAGTGATTGATTACAATATCTAAGAATGCTGTTATGATTACGCTAATTTCTTCGCAAAGTTTTACAAGTATCGTAACTTTATCCTGCAGGCGATTGATACAAATACCAACCATCGCTGCACTGACTACTACCGCAAGTACTGCACCGTTATTACCAAATGCAGTAGTGATATTATTTGGAATCGCATTGACGACAATCATAAGAGGATTTTTAGCAGCCGTTCCTGTAGCTTGTGTTAAGTCTACGGCACTGTTTGTAAATGCTCCTGCATTATATGCCACAACTCCTACCAGTGCCGCAATCACAATGGCACATGTCGTTGTTAACATAAAGTATCCAATTGTCTTACCAGAGATGCGACCTAACTTCTTTGTATCTGAAATATGAATCATCGCCAGTACAATACTTGTAAATACCATTGGGATAATAACTACTTGTAATGCACGTATAAATAACTGACCAACAATGTAGAAGATTCCAATTGCTTTCTCGTTGCCTTCTGCAGAAATATCCGCAAATAACAGATTGTTGATAGTGTTCCACAATTCTGCTTGATTTCCCTTGATTAATGTTTCTCTTAGAAAAATCACTAATAAACCAACAATGAGACCACACCCTAATGCACCCATCATTTTCACTGTCAGTTTTTTCGAGCTCTTCTTCATATTACTTTCTCCTTTTTCATAAAAAAACAACCTTTGCACAAAATACACAAAGGTTGTAAGTAATCTATTACAAGTCCCTCTAAAAAAACTACTAGAGTGTAATCTATCATCGCCTTCATAGTATCTCGTACTATATTAAAGCCTGTTTTTTTCTGTTAATTAGGATACAATATCCAATCCTATTCGTCAATAATGAATTGCAGAACTTGACATATCCCGCTTCGCTATCATCTGACTAAGAATTGGTAAAGCGTTAAAGATATACAATCTTTTCGCATGATAGTCATGTTCTTCATTCTCTGCTAGCAATAATGTAAAATTTCCTTTTACTGCATCACTATCATAATGGAACATATCTGGATGTTGCTTCATATCTTCTATCTGCATCTTAACCGTTCGATACGCAAAATCCTTTGTGCCTGTAAGAGCTAATACATAAAAGTCATCCGCTGTATATCCTTGTGCGGTGATTGCATTTTCTAATAATTGTGCAATCCAACTTGGATTATCACGTTCATATTGATCTACTGTTGTATGATTGCCCCAATATAACGATCCGCTAAATGGCACATAGTATCTAAAGTATCTCATGCTATCCATCATCCGATACCATGTTGTGACAGCACCCATAGAAAAGCCCAAGAAGATACGATGGTCTCTAGAAGCTATTAAATCTTCTTCAGTCGTAGAGCTAGCATATGTACGATATGCATTTTCGAATTGTGGTATCAAATCATTCTGCAACTCTTTACCAAAAACTTCCGTAAGACTTGCATCATAATCATCTGTATCCATATCAACATTATCGTGATAATAAGACGCAAATACCATTAGCATCGGCTTCATCTCTTTATTTTCAGTCAGATGATCAATTACATTTTTAATATCTGCTAAATTATCTAATTCGCCAGGAAAGGATGTCACATCCCCAGTATGACCATGCATGATATAGACAACATCATATCGCTCTGTACTCGTTTCATATCCATACGGAATATATACATACGCATATTTCTTCATGACTCTACCTTGATAGTCATAGGTATTCGTCATGTAATCAAAACGTACAACTTTTCCCTGCTGTCTTGCAGGTTTCATATAATCTGTAGGGACAGTTTGTATTTCTAATGGGATAGATGAGTCCTTCTGTATTTCTTGGCATGGTTGAAACACGAGCTCTTCTGTATCCGTTTCGTTTGATAATTCTCTTGTCGTACATCCTACTAGTATTGAAGTCAATAGTAGGATTACGATTATTAATTTCTTCATCTTTACCTTCTTTCATTAGAAAGAGAGAAGATTCCAAATCTTCTATAATTCTGGATTTGGAATCTTTTCAACACTTAAATGAATTGTATCTTTGAGCTGTACTAACTCTACACCAGCAGCTTTTAACATACGCTTGCTAGCAATATTGGTATCTACACCATTATACTTATCTGATTCATAGACAATACGATGAATACCCGATTGAATAATTGCTTTCGCACATTCATTACATGGGAATAACGATACATAAATGGTACATCCTACAACTGGCCACTTAGAGTTTAAGATTGCATTCAGCTCCGCATGCACGACAAAGGCATACTTGGAATCTAAAGTATCACCATCACGTCCCCAAGGGAAAACTTCATCTGAACATCCTTTCGGAAACCCATTGTAGCCAACAGACACAACACGATGATTGTCATCCACGATAGCAGCTCCCACCTTCGTATTAGGATCTTTTGAACGTAAGGCTGATAAATGGGCAAGGCCCATAAAGTATTCGTCCCAACTTAAGATGTTTTCTTTTTTTGTCATAGCTTATTCCTTTCCTAGTACCCGTACGAATCCATCATCTAATCCATATACCACATCCAATCTTTCGGCTAAGAAATAAGAATACTTATGCAATGGACCATCATTTAAAATTTGTAATACATTTAAATCTGTACCTAGATAACGAGAACGTGTTGGGATAGTACGATTTTGCCAAGAGATAAAACATAGCACTCCAATAAGTCCAACAAGTGCAACACCATAATTTACGCATTTATGAATCTCTGCTTTATCTGTTGTGATAATGCCATACATCATAAGTCCTGTCACAAAGCCACCCAAATGAGCATGCACAGAAATATTCGGTAAGAAATTCAATAAAAGATTGATAAACAACATATTTATTAGTGCTGCTCGTACTGGAGGCATTTTCCAACCACCTGTACGTAAAATCAATGTCACATAAGCCGCGAGTAATCCATAGATCCCACCAGAAAGTCCTACCACAAAACTATTTTCTGGCGAAGTTAGCACAAATAAGGATCCTACAACAATCGAAGGTATTAGTATCATCAGGTATCTTTTAATTCCTAGTAACGGTTCAAAGATTTTGCCAAGCGATAATAATGCCATCATGTTCATAGCTAAATGCCATAGATGAACATGGACAAAACCTGCTGTCAATAGACGCCAATATTCTCCAGCTAAAACAAAGGGTTTATAGAAAGCACCAATTAATATTGCGTTTGTAATCGTACTATCACTTGGAAACAGTTGAATAAACACCCATACCCCAAAACATATTGCGATAATGATATTTGTCGCAATTGTCTTTCTTTGTTTCATTAGGCTACCCTCTTACGTAAAATCTCAAGTAATTTTTCAAAGTATGATGGTAGTGGTGCATGGAATGTCATTGTTTCTCCTGTTGTTGGATGAACCAGCGTTAACTCACTAGCGTGTAGTACTTGTCCTTGTGTATCCATGTATGGACAAGGTTTTCCATATTTATCATCACCCATAACAGGATGATTGATATATTTCATATGTGCTCTGATTTGATGTGTTCTTCCTGTTTCTAAACGACATTCTAGGTAAGTTGCCACATTGAACCGCTCTAATACATGAAAATGTGTCCTTGCGTCACGACTATTTTCTTCAGTAACCTTCATACGCTGACGGTCACGCGGATCACGTCCAATCGGCGCATCAATCAAACCATCATCATGTGTGATATTTCCAACGACGATTGTCTTATAGACACGATGACAAGTCTTATTCTCTAACTGCTTGGCAATCGCTTCGTGTGCTTTATCATTCTTACATGCCACAATACAGCCTGTCGTATCTTTATCGATACGATGAACGATGCCTGGACGGATCACACCGTTGATACCAGATAAATCTTTACAATGATAAAGCAATGCGTTCACCATCGTATTAGAATAATTACCAGGTGCTGGATGAACAACCATGCCCTTTGGCTTATTGATAACGATAATGTCATGATCTTCATACAAAATATCTAATGGAATATTTTCCGGTAGAATATCAACTGGACGATCTTCCGGTATATCACAACTGATTTCATCTCCAGTTACAACCTTCGATGAACTCTTTGCGACTTTTCCGTTAACAAAAATCATGCCGTCATCTGCGAGCTGTTGAACACGTGTTCTAGATAATTCCGTATTGGAACTGAGATATTTATCCAATCTTTCTTTTGTATCTTCACTTACGATCCACGTTTGTTTTGCCATTTTTCTCTTCCTTCCATGTTGCGATTAGCAATAAAAATACACCAATACATAAAGCCATGTCCGCAACATTAAACACTGGGAAATCATAGCCAAAAATATAGAAATTTAAGAAGTCTCTTACATAATTTAAGAATAGACGATCCATCAAATTCCCTGCCGCACCACCTATCATCAGTGCAAGAGATACTCCTGTTAAAATATCTGGTTTCTTTACAAATAGATACCAACTCATAAGACCAATCGCCACTGCCGCAACGAGTGCAAGTACGCCCTGTTGTCCAGATAGCAATGACCATGCCATACCGGTGTTTTGTACGTATGTAATATGAAAGAAACCTTCAATTACAGGGATATCATGGAACAAGCCTAAACTAGCTGCCCACATCTTTGAATATAAATCAATAAATACTGTAACAATAATAATACCGATATAAACCATAACGACCTCAATTCTTTCGTAAACTACACTTCTTTGTAAATAATGCAAACTCTATTAGTTCAAATGGTTCAAAGCGAGAAATTAACTTTTCATATGCTACTTCAAACATTAATCCGTCCGTTTCTTCCACCAATCTCTTTTGCAGCTTCTCGTGTAATAGCGTTGATTCTTCTTTGGTGAATGCTTCATGTCGTACTGCTACAACTTCATCATTTACGTTCACAAAGACTATCTCAAATCCGAAAAGATGCTTTGATTTGATTGCTTCAATAAATTCTATATCTCCATCCTTAGCGTAGAATGGTAAATCACTAGCCTCCAAGCAATCAAATATCTCTAATATGAATGCATCGATAATACCCTTTTGGATAAAGGATACTGTCACATCCGATGTCTTTAATCTACCTAGTTCCTCTGATGTCCAAACATCATCCTTTACTACAAATAAGAATGTATCTTCTTTAAAATCAACCCAAATTCCATTTTCACAAGAAGGATATTTTTGACCAACTTGAAAAATTATATGTGTAGTATTTTTATTCATGTTACTCATTTTAACATCCTCCTATAAAATACTTTAGTGTTTCTTTAAGAAGTTTGTTACAAACTCAAGCTGTGATAATGCATACTGATACATATCACCAAACATATTGTACGCAAGATCTTCTGATAGAACACCACAAACTAAATCTTCAGGAAGTTTTCCTGCGCTGTGTGCTTGTGCATCATCAAACCAATCTTGGCTGCTGTAATACTTACTAACAGCATCATATTTTTTCATAACACATTTTAATTTCTTGGTTGCCTTGATTGTTTCTTCTAGAACGGCAGTCACTTCGTTCATATTCGCTTCCATTGTTTCAATACGTTGTACTTGTTTTGTTTTCTTTTTCATAGTTATCACCCACAATATTTTACCATAAGTTAGAAAAAGATACCCTAAGGTATCTTTATTCAATTGCATTTACAATATCTAATACTGCTTCCTTGATCTTTGCATTTACCGTAAGTGCTTCTTCTCGGGAAGCTTGCTTTGTATAGAAGTAGAACTTGATCTTTGGCTCTGTTCCTGATGGACGTACCGCAAACCAACTATCGTTATCTAAGTAGAAACGTAATACATTAGATGCTGGAATATCTTCATATCCATGCAAGTAGTCAATTACCTTCTCTACTTTGTAGCCAGCAACTTCTGTTGGAAGATTGTTTCTGATAGAAACCATCATACGCTTGATACGTTCTGCTCCAGCGATACCTTCTAATACAAGGTTTGGTTCATCTTCCGCATAGAAGCCATATTTCTCGTAGAGTTCCTGTAATACATTCCATAATGTCTTACCTTGTTTGCGATAGTAAGCAGCAGCTTCTGCTACTAACATACCAGCAGAAATACCATCCTTATCACGGATATCTACACTTGCCGCATAGCCTACAGACTCTTCATAACCAAATAGATATGTGTAGCCCTGTTCAAGTAGTGCAGGAATACGTCCGCAGATGTTCTTGAAACCTGTTAATGCTTCATACATATCAACGCCATACGCATTTGCCATGACAGTACTCATTGTAGAAGTAACGATAGACTTAATCATGACACCCTTTTCAGGTAATGTTCCAGCACTCTTATGCCCTTCTAAAATGTAGTTTACTAATAAGTATCCTGTCTGGTTACCATTTAATGGAATATAGTTACCATCATCATCACGCAATTCAATTGCGAAACGGTCACTATCTGGGTCTGTAGCCATCAATAGTTCTGCACCAACCTTCTTACCAAGTTCTTCACTCATCTTAAAGGCTGCAGGACTTTCGGGGTTAGGATAACCTACTGTTGTAAAGTCTGGATCTGGATCCTTCTGTTCTGGTACGATATGCCAGTTGGTAAATCCGCGATCCTTCATCATAGTCGCAAATGGAATAGAGCCTGCACCATTTAACGGTGTATATACAAGTGGAATATCTAAGTCAATTTCATCACCACTATGAATTGCTAGACTTTCCACAAGATCTAGATATGCACGGTCATATTCTTCTGATAATACAACAATCTTGCCAGAAGATACGCCTTCATTGAAGTCGGACTTCTTAATACCATTCCAGATATCAACTGCGTTGATTCTTTCTTCCATGCCATCCGCAACAGTACTACTTACTTGACAGCCATCACTCCAATAAGCTTTATAGCCATTATACTCCTTCGGATTATGAGAAGCAGTAATGTTAATACCAGATGTTGTACCTAACTTACGAATCATAAACGCAAGTTCAGGCGTTGGACGTAAATCTGGAAATACATAGGTCTTAATTCCGTTAGCTGCGAAAATGCCAGCAGATAATTGTGAGAATTCCTTTGAAAAATGTCTTGGGTCATGCGCAATAACAATACCCTTATCCATCGCTTCTTGACCTTGTGCACAGATGTATTCTGCAACACCTTGGCTTGCTTTACCAACTGTATAGAAGTTCATGCGGTTTGTACCAGCACCAACAATGCCACGTAAACCAGCAGTGCCAAATGCTAAATTTTGATAAAAACGTTCTTTGATTTCATTGTCATCATCCTTGATAGCCAACAATTCATCTTTCAGGGGGTCACCCTCAGGTAGCATTTGAACCCATTCTTCATATCTTTGTTTATAATCCATTATTTTTTAACCCTCCGATTATGTATCTCCATTTTAAACTAAAACATGAAATGTTGAAACAACGGAATATAGAAATCAACTAAAAGACAGACCTTTTATAGTCTGCCTTCATAGCGAATGAATCAAAAAACTATGCTTTCGCTTTTAGTTGTTTCTTTGTACGAATACCGATGATAATCAAGATTACCAATACGGATACGTAAGGAATAATATTTACTAATTCCGATGGTAAGCCTTCTAGCAACAGCACATTTACAATCGCTTGTGCAACTGAGAAAATCATCGTCACAAATACTACAATACCAAGGTTATTTCCACCTACGGCTGCAGCCGCAATACCAATCCATCCACGAGATGCGACCATGTTGCTAGAATAGAATGACATATATCCCATAGAAAGATATGCACCACCTAAAGCAGCTAAGAAACATGATATCACTGCCGCAATCGTACGTACACGATTTACCTTGATACCTACAGATTCAGCCGCATGCGCATCAAGACCACAAGCCTTCATGCGTAAGCCAAACGGTGTCTTATAGACAAGAATAAATAATAGGACTGTTAATAGTAAGCATATATATGTTAAGAAATAATGTCCACTAACAATATCGCCAAGAACTGGAATATCCTTGATAAACGGAATGTCAATTGTTGGAAGAACTTTTGATGGAAGGCTTGCTGTTGTTCCCTTTGAACCGGTCCATAGTAACAATAAGTAAATCGCAAAATCTGCCGAGAATAAGTTTAGCGCAATACCTACCATGATAGGACTTGCTTTCATCTTAATTGTAAAGAATGAAAGTACTATACCACAGGCAATACCTACCGCAATCGCGCCTAATAAACCAATCCATGCTGAACCGGAAATCGTACTGAAATAAACACCAAATAAAGCCGCAAAGTTCATAACACCTTCAATCGCAATATTAGGAATTCCAGCAAGAGATGCTACATAGGAAGAAAGAGATGCGTATACAAGTGGTGCCGCAACACGAATGACAATGAATATAAAACTTGCATTCAATAAGTCTTTAAATAGATTAGCCATTCTTCTTTTCCTCCTTTAGAAGTTGTCTTGAACGCCACTTTCTCAAGAAGAACTGAGAGGAAATGAGCAACGTTAGAATTACTTCTACAATAGAGATCATCTTGATATCAATATATGGTAAGTCATTTGCCAATAATTGTGCAGAAGCACGCAAGTAACTAATACCAAACGCTGCAATCAATACACCAATTGGATCATTTTTACCAAGCATTGCCATCAAAGCACCGGTAAATCCAAGTCCTGGTAGTACTGTCCAAGTAAATGCCTGATACATGCCTAATAGTTCAACCGAAGAACCCATACCACCAAGTGCACCTGCTAAGAAGTGTACAGCCATAAACATGCCGAACGCACCCATACCAGAGTACTTTGCGAAATTAGCATTGATACCCGTCATGCGAATCGCATATCCAAGCTTTGTCTTGTAAAGAAGAACATAGATTAAGATAACAGCGATTATCATAATGATAAAACCTGTGTGTACCTGTGTCTTTGGAATCAAGTTTTGTAAACGAGCTGTCTTAATAAAGTTTGGAGAAGCTGTACCATTGACACCGCCAACTGCCAAGAAATTCTTCAAGATAAAATAACCAATACCAAATAGAATACTGTTCATCATGAGTGAAATAACCATTTCATCGGCTTTATAACGCAAACTGATAAGACCAGGAATAAGTGAGATAACACCACCAAATAAAGTAGCCATCACAATTGGAATCATAGAGTCTATCACACTATTACCTGTCATAAATATTGGATTGATAGCGAATATTGTCGCAACAATACCAGAGATATAGAACACACCTTCTGTACCTAGATTAAATAAATTTGTTCTAAAGTACAGTAATGTTGCAAGCCCTGCAAAAGTTAAAGGAATAACCTTTACCAGTACATATCCAAAATAACTTGGCTTACTGAGTGGATATGTCAGTAAGCGTATAAAATCAGCGAGTGGCTGTTTTGATACAAACGCTAATACAACAAGCGTTACAATTAACGCAATACCAATGGAAGCTAGAATACGCAATGCTTCAAAAGGTCCATCATCAGTAACACGAAACTTTCTTTTCATCGTACTCATTTGCTCGCCTCCTTAATCTCTTCTTCACTTTGTTTCTTAGTTCCTAGCATATAGAAACCTAATTCGTTTGCAGATACATCTTTTGCGTTCTTGAAGTATGCAACAATCTTTCCTTCAAACATAACAATCAGTGAATCACTGACAGCCATTACTTCATTGAGGTCTGCACTAATCAATAAAATTGCAGCACCATTATTACGCATATCAATTAACTGGTGATGGATATAGTTTGCTGAACCAATATCAATACCACGAGTTGGTTGTGAAGCAATCATACACTTAGGACTTGTTTGCCATTCACGTGCAACTACCACTTTCTGGATGTTACCACCAGAAAGCGAATTAATACGCTGTTTTTCAGAGTTTGTTTTTACTTGGAATTTATGAATTAACTCTTGTGCAATTTTACGAATATTCTTACCCTTCATGAAGACTTTACCAGAGTATTCTGGTTTACGGTAATATGTCGAGATTGCATTATCTTGGATACTTGCAGTAGCCGCAATACCATCTTGCATGCGGTCTTCAGGAATGTATGCAAGACCAGCCTCACGCTTATGTAAGATATCATTTTTTGAAATATCCACACCTCCAAGAATTACTTTTCCAGACTGATAGGCTTCCATACCAGTAATTACCTTAATCAGTTCTTCTTGTCCATTGCCCTGTACACCTGCAATACCTAAAATCTCACCAGCATGTACCGCAAAATTAACATCATCAACTTTCTTTACTCCACCAACTTCAAGCGATAGATTTTCAACGGATAAAATCTTATCGTTATTCTTAACTTGCTTGCGTAAAGAATCAAATGAACTTTCAAGACTATGACCAATAATCAATTCTGTTAGCTTTTCAATCGAAATATCTTTCGCATTATAGGTGCCCTTGGTTTCACCAGAACGAATAACTGTAATACGATCAGAAATTTCTTTTACTTCATTTAATTTATGAGAAATAAAAATAATTGTATGTCCAAGTTCCTTAAATCCCTTTAATTGTTCGAACAACTGAACTGTTTCTTGTGGTGTTAAAACTGCAGTAGGTTCATCTAAGATGATAACTTCAGCATTACGATATAGTGTTTTTAGAATTTCGACTTTTTGCTTTGCACTAACAGTCAAATCACTTACTAAATCAGTAGCACTAATTTCATCAAACTTATACTTTTTCGCTAACTCATTGGTAATTTGATTTGCTCTATCCATATCAATAAAGCCATTTGCCTTCTTAGGTTCTGCACCTAACACAACATTCTGTGCAACAGTAAAGGATGGAATCAACATAAAGTGCTGATGCACCATACCGATACCATTTTCAATTGCATCTAAACTAGAGGAATAATTAATCTCCTTTCCTTTATAAGAAATCTTACCCTCTGTCTGCTTCTCAATCGCAAAGATAATATTCATCAAAGTTGATTTACCAGCGCCATTCTCACCGCAAATAGAGTGAATTTCCCCTTTATTAAAGGAAATACTGATATTACGGTTTGCTACAGTACCGTTTGGAAATATCTTTGTGATTCCATCTAACTTCAAAATTGTATTGTCCATATTGTTACCTCTTTTAAAGAAGATGCTCTACCTTTCGATAGAGCATCTTTGGTATTCAAAACGTGAATTACTTGAGACCAACTTTATCTAACCAAGTATCGTAGGCTTTATCATCCTTTAACTGATCATTAACCTTGATTTCGCCTGCTGCTAGCTTCTTCTTCATTTCTTCAACTTTTTCAAGTTGTTCAGCAGTCATATTAGCCTTATAATTTTCATTTTCAGCTAAACCAACAGCGCCATCAACGAAACCTAAAGTCTTCTGTGTACCATATTCAGCCTTACCATCTAACATTAACTTGATAGATTGCAAGATTGCAACGTCACATTTCTTCTCAGAAGAAGTTAAGATATGCTTAGCTAATTCAGGCTTACCACTCATAGAAGCGTATTGATCAGCATCAACACCAATTGCCCAAAAATTTGCTTCAGCAGCAGCTTCAAATAAACCATTACCAGAACCACCAGCAGCGTGATAAATAACGTCAGCACCTTGCTTGTTCATATTTAATGCGATTTCCTTCGCTGTAGCTGGATCACCAAATCCACCAACGAAACCAGAGATTACCTTAGCATTTGGATTTACATCGTAAACACCCTGCATATAACCAGCTAAGAATTGACGGATACCAGGTGAGTCTACACCACCGATACATCCAACAATACCAGACTCTGTCTTAACACCAGCAACTACACCAGCTAAGTAACCAGCTTCGTTTGCAGCGTAAGTAATAGAATATACGTTATCTAAAGAGTTAGCCTTTGCATCACTGTAGTCAAAATTTAAGAACTTGATTTCAGGATGTTCTTCAGCAACAGCCAACATATAGGATTCATATTGGAAGTTACCTGAGATTATGATTTGATAACCATCATCTGCAGCTTGACGGTATGCCGTATCCCAACCAGCAGCGTCTGTACCCATTTCGATTAACTTTGTTTCAACTTTGTCGCCAAGTTCATCTTGAACTAACTGTAGTCCCTTGTAAGTTGTGTCGAAGTAAGACTGGTCACCAATATATGGTAAGATCAATGAAATCTTTGTCTTATCTCCTGTATCTGAAGCTGTTGTTGATGTCTTGGAATCTGTATTGCTACCACATCCAACCATGGATAATGCAACTACGGATCCAAGCACTAACTTGGTAATCTTATTCATATTTTTCCCTCCTGAATTAAATAAGATACTACATGATACATTGAGTGAATCAAAAAATGAAAAATGCATCTAACACGACACTAAAACAACTTCTTAAAATGGTGTTTCAGTGAGTTTTAGATGCATTTGATTTATCATATTTTGCATTCCTCTATTAAGCAGTATAACTCATCTGCAGATTCATTTTTTCATAATTATCTAGAAAATGCAATATCAAAATCATGAATCATTATTTCAAAATCTATAACCTCAATTATTTTTAAAAGTTCCTCTTTGCACTATTTTCTTAGTGAAAGTTCCCTTTTATGATAATGGCACAAGGGATATGTGCCAGGAAAGTGGAGAAAAGGAGGAATATTTTATGACTAGCACATACAAACAGCTTTCTTTTGACGAACGACTCATTATTCAAAATCTGTTGTCTGATCCTAACATCACGCTCAAGATGATTGCCCTTACTCTTAACAGGAGTCCCAAGGCCATTCGCTATGAGATAACACACCATCTTAGAATTGTCGTCCGTGCCAATACTCATAATAAGTGTGGTAGACAAAATCAATGTAATCGCACAAGGTTATGTACTCACTGTCTACAAGGTCGTTGTAAGTTCTGTAAACATGATAACTGCAATGATCTATGTTCCGATTTCATCTCTTCACCAATATGCAAACATACATCTCGTTTCCCCTATGTCTGCAACAATTGCCCAGATGCCAAAACCTGCAAGTTGCCAAAGGTATTCTATATGGCCGATGTTGCCCAAAAACAGAGGGATGACAATGTCAGTAGTTGGAAGGAAGGACCAAAGAAATCAGAAGCACAAATGAAGATGATTGTCGATGCCTTTGAGAAAGGCGTCAAACAGAACCTTTCACCAGACATCATCATACACAACAATCAGTTGGACATATCAGTATCTACCGCATATCGTTATATTCATTTTCGTCATATGGGCACCATCATCAATGTAGACCTCAAGCGTCAGGTCAAATATAAAACACGCTCTTCCAGCAAACATGTCGTGATACCAATCAACTATGATTGGCTTGAAGGCAGAAGATATGAAGACTATCTCGAACGTATCGAGAATGAAGATGTTTCCATCAATATATGGCAAATGGATACAATACTCGGCAAGCAAGGCGATGAAGAGAAATGTGTCCTTTCACTCCTGCATACAAGATCGAATCTACAGTTATATTTTCTGTTAAAGGAAAAAAGCATGTTGGCTGTCCAGCGTGCATTCGAAATCATCAAGGATGTACTGGGACCTGAACTATTTTCTATGACCTTTCCAATCATTCTTACTGACAATGGCTCTGAGTTCCACGATCCTCTAAGTCTAGAGACCGATGCATATACAGGAGAAAAACTAATATCCATCTACTACTGCAAGGCCGGAAGAAGTGATCAGAAAGGTAAATGTGAGAAGAACCATGAACACTTTAGAGAATGTGTTCCAAAGGGAAAGAGTATGAATGCATTGACCCAGAAGGACATCAACTATGTGTCTGACATGGTAAACAATTATCCTCGTAGATCCTTAAACTACAATTCACCTATCGATATCGCCGCTCTATCACTAAACAAAAAGGTGTTAAGTCTTAACAAGTTGACTCACCTCAACATCAAACAAGTTAAGCTTACACCTATCATCCACTAGCCGATTTGGCACATATCCCTAACCTACAAAAAGGAACTTTCGATGAGAAAAAATTTAAACCATCATTGAAAGCCGAGCTTTCGTATGCCCAAATCGCCTGTCTATACATATTCAATATCACAAAATATCTTATAAGTACACTATTACAGTAAAATGTTTCTTCTCTTTAGCCCTAAAAATGGGGAACTTTCGTTGAAAAGGAACTTTCGTTGAAAATTGAGCCAAAATCTATAACAATTATATGATAATGACATTTTTAGCCCCATGTTCTTCACACGCAACTTTTAATAATTGAATTTCTTCATCCGTCGTTATCGTATTACCTAACTTCCGCAAACCTTCTTTTCTTACACCAAATGGCCGATATTTAATCAGTTTATAGCGAATGTTAGGATCTAGATTAGAAACAACTCCTAATGCAGTAGTTAAGTTATCATCATGCATGTTAGGCATACATACAGTACGAACTTCATAGAGCTTATCATGTTCTTGTAACCATTTTAAGTTACGAAGAACATTTTCATTTGAGATGCCCGTTAACTTTTCATGCCATGACTTGTTCCATGCTTTTACATCAAGCATTACAGCATCTGTCACTGCCATTAACTCAGGCATCTGTTCATAGAGATATGCTCCATTAGAATCTAAGAAACATGTTTTATTATATGTATGTACTTTAGTAAATAACTCAGTTAAAAATTCAGGATAGTTCGTACATTCACCACCAGATACCGTAATACCTTGAATATACGGAAATAATGGTTTTAGTTGCTCAATGACATCATCCGCAGTCATCTCCGTAATTTTTGGAGATGATAAATGTGGGCAGACATGAATGCATGTATCACAATCAATACATTTATCTTTATGCCAAATTACTTTTCCGTTAATGATTTCCAAGGCTTCTCCTTTTTTCGGGCAAGTTTCAACGCATACCCCACAATGTACACACATATGAATCGTTTCAGGATTATGGCAATATAGACATTTAAATGGACATTTTTGGACAAATATCGATGTACGATTACCCGGACCATCGACATTAGAAAACTCGATGATTTTATTGATTGGAGCTGTCGCCATCATTAACAATCGTACGGTCTAATGCCGCGCCATAGTCACGTGCACCTTTACCGAAGATAGATACGTTATTCAAGGATTGCTTACCAGCATCAAGTTTTGCAAGCTCGCTCTTCTTAACAAGGTAACCTGTAACGCGAACGACATCATTATTCTCAAGATAACCTGAGAAATAGCGCATATCATTTCTGATTGCTCCATCGATAATATCTAATACAGCCTCTGGTGTATTCTCCCAAGTCTCTTCAAACTTGAAGATATCGCCAATACCTGTAGGGAAATACTTATGAAATTTTTCGGAGTGATTAATTTGTAATGGAATAATTGGCTCTGCACCAACTGGAATACGTGCACCCGGTGAATCTTCACGTCCATCGCTATCGATACCTACCTGTGCATGTAAACGATACTTATGGTTAAATGCTGCAGCATACTTAGAATCATGTGCATTTACAAGTGACTCTAAACGATCCATAATACGTAGACCTAACGCATCCGCTTCTGCATTGTTACCAAAGCCCTTCTTAGGATCCTTGATACCCAATAAATGGTTTACACACTCAGCTAGACCAACCATACCAAACATACCAGTAAAGTTATCTAACTTCACAAAGCCTTCTGTCACAAGGAAGTTAGACTTGAAGAATGCTGTCTTTTCAACTAAGAATTCAATCCGATTATCCATCATCTTTAACATAATAGAAGTATAGTAAGGTAAAACATTTGCTAAGAAATCTTCTGTATCCTTAGCCTTTAAAGAGCATTCATACATACGTAGACGTGGCAATGTAAATCCACCTCCACATACTTTTAATCCGTTATAACATGAAGCAATCGCATACTTATCGCCCCATTCTCTTGTAAACATCTTGTGGTTTGCAAAAGATGGCTTCGATGTCTTCATCATGCACTTAACAGCTAATGTCGCAAAATCACGTGGTGTAATATCTGGATCATACTTTAAAGTAAGATTGGGAACTGCTAGCTGCATCTCTTCTGTTAATTCAAATAAGATACGTGCTGTTTCAGAAGCCTGTGGTCCTACATCTGCATGCACAAATGAATCTGTTAAAGTACGATCAATATTTAATAAGAATAAACGCATCGCTGCCTTTGCATTCTCACGACTTTCCTTTAGTATAAATGGCTCAAGTAAATCATCAAGATCACCTAAATATACAGGGAAAGAAGTAATACTTGGAACACTATGATAGAAAATCAATAGTGTATTTAATGCTTCATAAAGATTTTTTGGAGCTTCCAACTGCAAAAATTTGCAGCCCTTCTCCATTAACAACTCGTAATCTGGACAGATATAACGTGGACGGTATGGAGCGTTTCCCTCACCTAAATCACAGATAATACGATCAGCTTTTGCTTGAATTAATTCTGGACTTAGTTCAAGTGTATGATCTGTATTCTCAGCATATCTAGCTAGTGCTAAAACTTGCTGATGATATGTCAAAGTTTCATCTGCAATGATATTTAAAATATCACTCATAGTCGAAAATTTCCTCCTCATTTCTATTTTTAAATATAACATACTTTTATCAATATGCATGTAGGATACATTCATTTCTCTCAAAGAAGTTAAGTTTCAACATAAACGCAACACTCTGTTGCGTTAACATGTGACATGTTATCTTTATTCCTGTGTATCCGTTGGACTCCTATTTTAGATACCAGGAGAAAACATTTATGTCAGGTAAACATTTCACACTCGAAGACCGTATTAATATCCTTATGCATGTCAAACAAAATCATTCCATGCGTATGATAGCTGCCGCTTTGAATGCCTCTGCTTCTACTGTTTCCAGAGAACTTGAAAAGCATAGGATCCTTGATGAATACTCTGTCTTTCATCCTCTCGCTCCTACCTGCAGCCGTATCATGAAGGCCCCTTGGATATGCAATGGCTGTCCTCGTTTCTCTGCATGCAAAAAGAGAAAGTATCGCTACATCCCTGCACAGGCACATAGTGCTTATGAATCTACTCTTCATCTGTCTAGAGAGAAGATCCGTACTGGGGAAAAAGGTCTGAGATTTCTCGATAATCTCGTCACACCTTTGATTCGTGACCAAAGGCAAACCGTCGCCCACGTATTCTCCACTCATGGCGAACAGATGGGAATATCCCGTTCTACTTTTTACCGCTATGTCAATGACAATAAACTCACCATCCGCAATATAGATCTTCCCAAGCGAGTTCGCTATCCGCTCTCCAAAAAGAATATCAAACGTGGCGATAACACAATGATAGACAATCAATCGTGCCGTGTGGGACGCGATTATACTGCCTTTCAGGAATTCATTGCCCAACATCCGAAAGCTAATATCGCTGAGATGGATTCCGTCATCGGTAAGAAAGGTGTCGGCGAAAAGGTACTTCTAACCCTACTATTACGTAAGAGTAAATTTATGTTTGCCTTCCTAAGGAATAGAAATACACAAGCTTCTGTAACAGAAGTATTCGACTACATCCAAAGGAAAATCGGCTTTGCAAGGTTCGCTACTATGTTCCGTGTAGTGCTTACGGACAACGGTCCTGAATTCAAGGACCCCATTTCCTTGGAACATGGTACACGCAACGTACAGCGCTGTCGTATATTTTATTGTGATTCCCGTGCTTCCCAACAAAAGGGGCGTATTGAAAAGAATCATGAATATATTCGAAAATATCTGCCCCAAGGAACTTCCTTTAACGACCTTACACAAGAAAAGGTAAATCTAATGATGAGCCATATCAATTCCGTCAAGCGTGACTCATTGGATGGTCGTTCACCATTTGAATGTCTCACTAGAGCAGAACTCAAAACAATAAAAAAGCTTGGATTAACACCAATCGATCCAGATGAAGTCAATCTAAGCCTAGACCTAATTCAATAGGTCCCCGAAGTCCAACGGATACTCGACTTACACAAACTGAACTGTTGCGTTTAGTTGACACCTAAACCCTTCAGTTGTTTTCATTGCGCCCAAAAAGCAAGTATCCCTACATAGAAGATACCATATTACCATTAAAAAGAGTCATTATAGATTAAAAAATCATCTGATAATGACTACATTAGTTCGTTATCTGTTGCCTTTGCTTATCGTGTTGCGTTTACTTTGAAACTTAAGCTTTCTCTCAAAGACACCAAACGTTTTACAGCCATTCCATTTATACAAAATAATCGCTATAATATTTGCCATACACAGGTGCCCTTATGACAACTTTTAAAGAGATATACAAAAGAATTTACGCTTCCTGGTTAGGAAAAAATATCGGTATACGCCTAGGTGCTCCAATTGAATCATGGACTGGAACAAAAGTGCGTAAATGTTATCAACCAATTACAGATTATCTTACAGATTATTCACAATTTGCAGCTGACGATGATGCAAATGGTCCATTGTTTTTTGCAGATGTAATGAAGCATCATTCCATTGATGATGTGAAAGTACAAGATATGGCAAATAATCTTTTGAATGTAGTTCCTTATGAAAAAGGTTTTTTCTGGTGGGGAGGAAAAGGTATTTCTACAGAACATACCGCATGGTTAAACCTAATCAATCACGTAGATGCTCCCCTTTCTGGTTCTTGTAAACAAAATACAAAAGCTGTCTCCGAACAAATCGGTGGCCAAATCTTTAGTGATTGCTGGGGATATCTTGCATTAGATAAACCAGAAATCGCAACTACATTAGCAGAAAAAATGAGCAGTGTTACCCATGATCTTGATGGAATTGAGGGTGGTAAGTTTGTAGCTGTATGTATTTCTCTTGCTTGGCATCATCTCGATGCTAGAGAAATAATCACTAGTGCATTAACATATCTCAATCCTGATTCAAACTATGCACAATTAATTCGCGAAATGTTAGACTTCCATCTTCAATATCCCAATGACACTAAAAAATGCCTTGCGTATATTGAGGACAAGCATAGTTACGATAACTACGAAGGACTTTGTCATATCTTACCAAACACTGCTATTATGCTATATGGAATGTTGTATGGAAAAAATGACTTCGATTTAACAATGCAACTAATTGCAGAAGCCGGTCGCGATACAGATTGTAATTTAGGAAATGTTGGTTCTATTATTGGAATGATGGTAGGAATAGAAAACATCAATGAAAAATGGATCAAGCCAATTAATGATGTTCTATTATGTTCTTCATCAATTGGTACAAGGAATATTACAACACTTTCTAAAACTGCATATCAGTTCGCTACATTAGCTTGCAAACTTCATGACATTCCAACTACTGATGAAACAATTGCTAGACATACGACTGACTTTTCTCTTCCATATGCTACAAATGGCTTTCAGATAGAAACAAGTCGTTACCATGCATGCAACTTACGTGTACAAAATAATCAATTAAAAATATGCCTAGATGATATTCTTTCAAATCAAGAATTTAAATTATATAAGCATAGTTATTTTCGCCCACAAGATGTATATGATTGCCGATATGAACCAGAGTTTGCCGCAATCATTGAACCAGGAGATATCATTCGCTGCCATTTAGATAACCCAGAACATCTTCCTCTTGATATAGCTATCTATATCAAAGGATATTCAGGAAAAATCTATCATAGTGATTTTACGCAAGAAACAGATTTGGAATATCACCCAAACACTAATGATATTCCCTATTTAGAATACGGATTCATAATACGTAGCCAAAATCGTATTCAACGAAACTATTTTACAGTAAACAACTTTGAAATTATAAAACAACCTTCTTACCAAATTGATTTTCTATCATTAACAGTAGAAGATTGGGGATATGATATTGGTTTAAAACAACATTACGGAATCTCCGGATTACGTATCCATCGTGGTCATGCAACAATCCATGATAATCAATTCTTACTAGATGCACATAGTGAATTCAACTTCAGTGGTCCAGATGTTTCCATCCATAATATGTCCCTTTCATGGATTCCACAAGATAACATTCACCTTCACATGTGCTACCAGTGGCATGGCTGCTATGATTATCAATCAATAGAAGTTGATCATAACACTGTTTATCTTACCAGCAATTATAATCGCATAATAACACGCAAACTCATTACATGCATGCATGAAACAATTGCATCAATCGATTATGATTATAACAAGCAAGCAATCTATATTAATTCAAAAAAATTTGAGATAAGTCTTACACTGGTTCCATCCTGTGTAGCGATTCTCAACGAATCCAATCAACCTATTCAATTATTGAGTTGTAGAATCGAGGGGAAATGATGAAAAAGAAATACGTACTTATTGATTGTGATCCAGGACACGATGATGTAATGGCCGTTCTTTCTGCAATTGCTCATCCAGATATCTTTCATATTCTCGGTATTACAACAGTATGTGGTAATAACCTACTACCACTCATCACAGAGAATATGCTAAATGTTCTCCATTATATCCATAGAGAAGATATCCCTGTATGCATGGGTGCAGAAAGCCCACTTGTTTATCCACCATCTCCACAAGCTGCTCATGGATATAATGGTCTAGAAGGATTTGATTTTCCAAAGCATAATCTTAAAACAGTAAACCAAGATGTTATTTCATTTATGAAGGAAAAGATTCTTTCTTCCCCAGAACCTGTAACCATCATGGCACTAGCCCCTTTAACAAACATCGCTACTTTATTACAAACAGAGCAGACAATCATCAATCATATTGAACAGATTGTTATGATGGGCGGTTCTTGGTATAGAGGAAATGTAATACCAAATGCTGAGTTTAATATTTATGCAGACCCACATGCCGCGAAAGAAATATTCTCAGGTAACGTTCCAACTGTGATTATTCCACTAGAGTGTTGTGATGATTGTACAATCAGCGAAGAAACGGTACAAAATTGGATGTGTGATAAA
Source organism: Solobacterium moorei (assembly GCF_036323475.1). Taxonomy (GTDB): domain Bacteria; phylum Bacillota_I; class Bacilli_A; order Erysipelotrichales; family Erysipelotrichaceae; genus Bulleidia; species Bulleidia moorei. The sequence continues at coordinate 1,228,733 of NZ_AP028934.1, read as the reverse complement.
CGATATCTTACAAAAATGGTTGGTGGTATCATGGACTTCTTTGCAATATATGGTCGCCAGCATCAACGTACAAGACATACAATCTTTGATTTGGCAGTTGCTGAATATCTACTACAACCAGAGATATTCCAAGGTGAGCACTGTGATTGCGACGTTATCCTCTCTGGTGAAGATACAAGAGGACAAACAGTTTTTAAAACAAACCCAAATAGTAAGATATTTGTCTTAAAGCATGCGGAAACGAATCAATTTGAGCAACAAATCATTTCAGATATCAATCAACTCGCAAACGAGATAAATAGAGTAGAGTGAGAATATCTTATCCAGATATTCCTCGACCCTCTCATTGCACCGTACATACGGGTCTCGTATACGGCGCTACATTTGTATTGTTTCTACCTTTACTTAGATTGATAATATTCTAGTGGATTGATTAATCCCGGTCTGTCTTTGCTTTTCATCGATAGTACCTTTGGACTCAATAAGAATTTTATTGTGTTTCCATTTGCCTGTCGATATAGACCTAGTCTAGTATTGGCTGTACTGTAGATTCTTTCATCAGAGATATTGACCTTGAGTATCCGATTTAGACTTTGTAGGTTGGTATAGATACGTTTTGGTTTCTTCCATTGTTTTAGAATTATCACACGTATCTTGTGTCGCAACCATTCTCCAAATTCTTTTAAGAAGGTCTTCATCGAGCCAATCCTGAAGTAGTTTATCCATCCTCTCACGATTTGGTTTACTTGGGTGAATACAGTCGATAAAGGAAGTGCACTTGCCTTTTTACGGCATAGCACTTCTTTTATTTTCTTACATAGTTTTTGTTTCCTATCGTATGTAGGCATACTTTTCCATCCATCTTTGTTTTTCCAGAACGTGAAGCCAAGAAACGAACTATTGCTAGGTCTTACTACTTTTGTTTTTGTCATGTTGACCTTTAGAAATAGTTTTCTTTCTAGCCAACTTGATACAGACTTCATGACTCTGTTGGCTGACATCTCACTCTTCACGAGGATATTACAGTCATCTGCGTATCTTACGAATCTTAGCCCTCTGCTTTCCAGTTCCTTATCAAACCTATCTAGGTAGATATTGGATAATATTGGACTGAGCGGACCTCCTTGTGGAACTCCTTCTTCATTTCTGTGGATGATTCCATCTTCCATGATTCCAGCCCTCAAAAAGGACCTTACGAGATGTAGCGTTACATCATCTTTTACTTTCTCTCTAAGTATGGATATCAACTTATCATGATTCACTGTGTCAAAGTACTTTTCAATATCTAGGTCTATTACCCATTCACACCCTTCGTTTAGGTAGAAGAGTACTTCCTCCATCGCTTGGTGGGCACTTCTGTTTGGTCTGAATCCGTAACTATGCTCACTAAAGCACTCGTCATAGAGTTCACTAAACACTTGTGCCACTGCTTGTTGGATTACTCTATCCACTACAACGGGTATCCCCAATGGTCTTTTCTTTCCATTTGGTTTTGGGATATAGACTCTTTTTACTGCCCGAGGTCTGTATTTCTTTTCCCATATCGAAGTTTTGATTTCTTCTATATGTTTACTGAAGTATTCGTCAATTTCTTCCACAGACATCTTGTCAATGCCCGATGCACCTTTATTACTCTTGACTCTTTTCATCGCCTCTTGTAAGTTCTTTTGACTTAGAATCTTGTCCATTAATTCCATGGCTGCTCCTCCTTCTATTGCACAAATAATGAAATTCTCTTCTTGCCTTTTCACCATCCATAGTTACGTTCTATGGTTCTAGGTGATATCTCAATTCCAGAGTATTCATTTTCTTACATATAGTGATTTGCACTATACAAACATTAACCCCTTCAGTACTGGTGTATACCTACTATGGGCTCAGCTGACTTCTTGTGATAGACCTTTTCCGACCGATGGTACTATAGTTGTTTGAAAACGTCTAGGATTCATCGTCCACAAGACCTCACGGGGTAAGTCACATACCTTTCTCTCTTCTTTCACAAGTTCCTGATTTACTGTTTTGGTTTTACGTTTACCTTTTGGGCTTCGATTTGTAGAGCAATCTCACCCTCCATTTAGCCTTATATCAGATTTCTGTTCGTAACCTCGAAAGAATCGCTACACCACTTCCTTCACCCAAAGCCTCACGGCTTACGGCTTGTGGTTCGCTACGCTTGGCGGTAACTACCTACGACTGGACTTTCACCAGTTAGGTTTGCGACATGCCCGTCACACTCTAAAAAAATCATATACCTCATTATGAAGTACATGATTTTTTATTTAACAATAGGAAATTCAAACCAGAATGTACTACCCTCTCCAAGATTACTAATAACACCATATTTGGCATTGTGTAATTCAAGTATCTCTTTAACGATTGCTAATCCAATACCAGAACCATTTGATACACGGACATGTTCCTTATCAATCTTGTAATAACGATCCCAGATTTTAGAGATATCATCCTTTGCAATACCTTCTCCGAAGTCTTGAATTTCTACACGAACTTTATTATTCTCTAAGATTTCACGAACAATAATATGTTTCTTATCACCACTATAGTTAATAGCATTTGTCATGAAGTTATTAAACACTTGTTCAATACGTTTGATATCTGCGTTGATGATTGCTTCAGCTGATAACTCTGTATCAATCGTAAATCCTTCTTGCATATGATAAACATCATATTTTTGAAGTTGTGTATGTAATACCTTTGTTAAGTCAAAGTTTTCTTTCTCTAAATGAATCTTTTCTTCTTGCAGCTTTGATAAATCGAGCAAATCATTAACTAATGCCGTTAAGCGTTTGGATTCATCAATAATTACCTGAATATTTTCATCTGTCTTCTCTTCTGGAAGATCCTTCATCATCTCACCATAGCCAGAAATCATTGTGAGTGGTGTACGAAGGTCATGCGATACATTCGCAATTAAATCACGCTTTGCTTTATCTGCTTGCTGAATATCTTCTGCAGCAGTTAAGAGCGTGTCGTTTAACTCTTCCGCTTCATGATAATTTTGAACAGTTACACGTTCATACTTCCCTTCCGGTAAAGTTTTCGCAGATTGATTAATTAAAATCAGTGGACGCGCAATCGTACGATACATGATATATGTTAACACCAGTACTGCAACTAAGATAATTGCAGAGATATACCACATCTGCATTGACAATGTTTTCTTTGTCGTAGAAATCGGTGTGATATTACTGTAAACCATGACAATTGATTTATTACCGTCATGGTCTTTAATAATGCGAGTATAGGTAATATTGCGGAAGCGTTCACCATTGGTTGGTGTAATCAAGTTTGTATCTTGCACAACCATCGATTCACCCTTATCACTATTCTCCGCATTTGTAATCTGCGTTAAGATTTCATTCGATGACATTTTATATAAACGACAGCCTAGATTTTTACCACCTGATTCCAGATAAGTATCTTCATATGTTCCTGGAAAAACCTCCGACTCACGCAATACACGTATGCATGTTTCATTGGTTTCTTGAGCAATGTTAATGTACTCTTCAATATCGTCCGCATCATCATCCTCTTTTACGATATTGACAATCGCATTTGATACATTCTCAACTGTACGTTTTTTACTTGCTTCATACATCGGTTCCAATAATAAAGCCTGAAATATGAATACAATCGCAACAAGCACAAATGAGAATACAGAAAGATATAGACCAATCTTCCAACGTAAACTAATATTCTTTTTTTGTTTAGGCGTTAACTTTTTCAAAACGATAGCCAACTCCTCTCAACGTAATAATATACTTTGCATAGTCACCTAGATTTTTACGCAACAGTTTAATATGTGTATCTAGAGTACGGTCATCACCAAAGAAATCATAACCCCATACATTCTGTAATAGTTGTTCACGTGTTAAGGCAATACCCATATTCTTTACTAGATATACTAAAAGCTCATACTCCTTTGGTGATAACTGAATACGCTGACCTTCAATCGTTACAGTACGTGCAGAATAATCAATCACCATTCCATCAATCTGAAACTGTTCAGAAGGCACAGCCTCTACAGGATGTACTCTCTTTAAGATGGCATGAATACGCATCATCAATTCCTTCGAAGAAAATGGTTTAACAACGTAATCGTCAACACCAACATCAAAGCCATGAATACGATCATATTCTTCTCCTAAGGCGGATAAAAGAATAAATGGCAACTGTGGTTTTGTCTTCTTAATTTCTTTCACTGCAGAAAAGCCATCTAAGTGAGGCATCATAATATCCATGACAACAAGATCATAGTTATTCTTTTCGCATAGTTCTACTGCTTCCATGCCATCAGCAGCTTCAGCCGTTTCAAAACCTTCATGCTTTGCATATTTAATAATCAGTTCGCGAATCTTCGCTTCATCATCTACAATCAAAATCTTTGTCATGGAACACCCTCCTTATGAATATCTTAGTAAAACCGTGTGAACAGTACGTGAATACTTTAAATACTTTCGATGAATTCTGCTACAATATCTAACTCTGGGACGATTACTTCATCAATGCACCCCTTATCTGCAGCAGCTGGGATCTCTGGATTCATTGGAATCTGTGCAAGTAATGGTAAATGATACTTCTGCGCTACTTCGTGTGCATGTGATTTACCAAAGACATAGATCTTTTCATCACAGTTAGGGCATTGTACATAGGACATATTTTCAACTAGACCTAGCACCTTAATATTCATCATTGATGCCATGTTAATTGCCTTTTCAACAACCATAGATACTAAATCCTGTGGACTTGTAACAACGATAATTCCATCTAATGGTACTGATTGGAATAAAGTTAATGGAACATCACTTGTTCCTGGAGGCATATCTACAAACATATAGTCTACTGCTTCCCATAATACCTCTGAATAAAATTGTTGGAGAATGGAAGCCACCATTGGACCACGCCAGATAACTGGAGTTTCATCCTTATCCAGCAACATATTAGAAGAAATTAACTGCATTCCATTCTTTGTGATGGCTGGGTAGATTGTACCCTTAAAACCTTCAGCCTTTGATGTAACACCAAAAGATTTACCTTGGGATGGCCCTGTAATATCACCATCTAGTACAGCTACTCTATGATTTCTCTTTTGCATCATAGCTGCTAGTATAGATGTCACAAATGACTTACCTACACCACCCTTACCTGATACAATACCAATTACTTTCTTGACGCTTGCGCCTTCATGTAATTCAAATTTTTGAATACCTTTTTTATTAGGCATACGGAAGCCATAGTCTTCCGGTGTTTTTCCCTTTGCGTTTCTCTCACTCATTTTTAATCACCTCTTTACCCATTTTACTATAAACATTGATAATTTTTCTCTATTTTGCCTATATTCAAGATATATATGATATTATTGTTGCGTTAAAGGAGATATATCATGTCGGGATATGTAGTTGTAGGTTCCCAATGGGGCGACGAAGGAAAAGGAAAAGTCGTTGATTTATTGGGTACTAACGTCAATATGGTGGTTCGTTTCCAAGGCGGTAATAACGCAGGACATACTGTTGTCGTTAATAATAAAAAGATCATTTTACACTTATTACCATCAGGTATTTTAAACGCAGATGCCACATGCATTATTGGACCTGGTGTCGTTGTTAACCTTTCCGTATTGTTTAAAGAAATTGATACATTAGAATCACAAGGATTTACATGTGATCACTTAAAGATCAGTGACCGTGCTCACCTTCTCATGCCATATCATGTGAAGATTGATGAATTACAAGAGCTGCGTGCAGGTGCTGGTAAGATTGGTACAACAAAGAATGGTATCGGTCCATGTTATGCCGATAAATATACACGTATTGGCATCCGCGTTTGTGACTTACGTGATTGGGATGTATTCCAAGAAAAGTTAAAGGTAGTACTCGCACAAAAGAACGAAGAAATTGTTAAACTCTTTAATGCAAAACCATTTAATTACGATGAAATGGTAGCTACATTCAAGGAATATAGAGAACGTCTATTGCCAATGATTTGCGATGCTACAGACAAAATCAACAAAGCATTAGACGCAAAACAAGTTGTATTATTTGAAGGTGCACAGGCTAATATGTTGGATATCAACTATGGTACATATCCATATGTCACTTCATCATCTCCTACAGCTGCCGGTGTATGTGAAGGTGCTGGTGTATCTCCACGCAAGCTAGACCATATTATCGGTGTAACTAAGGCCTACTCCACACGTGTTGGTGAAGGACCATTTATTACAGAGTTACAGGGTGATGAAGCACATGCTCTTCGTGAAAAAGGTTCAGAGTATGGTGCTACTACCGGAAGACCACGTCGTGTAGGTTGGTTAGACTTACCAGTTGTCCGACAAGCTGTATTAATTAATGGTCTAACCGAAATGGCACTAACAAAACTAGATATCCTAACAGGATACGACAAGTTGCCAGTATGTGTAGGATATGAAATCGAAGGCAAAGAATATGATACAGTCCCTGCTTCTCTAAAAGACTATGCAAAAGCAAAACCAGTCTATAAGTACTTCGATGGATGGACAGAAGATATATCTAATGCAAGAACATTTGATGAATTACCAGTAAACTGTCAAAAGTATGTACGCTTCATTGAAGAATATACAGGCACAAAGTTCTGTCTCGTTTCCGTAGGACCAGATCGTAACGCAAATATCGTATTAAGAGATATTCTAAAATAGTCATAGAATCCATATCACGCGTTGATATGGATTTTTGCTGAAAAAGAACTTCATGCTTGTGAAGTTCTTTTTCTGTGAATATCTATTTTGTTTCATTAGCAACCTTAGCCGCTTGCTCACCAGCAATTTGACCAGATACAAATGTCCAAGACTGTGCCTGACCACCCCACGGTGAATATGCTGCACCAGATTTATTTCCAACACCTTCAGAATCTTGTCCTACCGCAAATAAATTAGTGATTGGCTTACCATCCTTAGTTAGAACATTCATATTCACATCAACATCCAATGAGCCAACAGTACCATATGAATATCCTGCGCATTCAAATAGATAATAAGTATCTTTATCACTACCTAAAGTCTTAGCTAAAACGTCTTCATCCATGTTTAGTTTTTCAGCAAGTTCTTTAGCCGTACCCTTAAATGCATTATTTGTCGCTATAGCAGCATCAATAATCTTATCCAAATCTGTAATTGGTGTATTCGCAGCAGGAACCTTACCACCTTGGTCTAAACCAAACACACTTACTTTAGACGTTGCTTCAGATAATCCTTTATTTTTGATTGCATCAATTTGTTCTTGCGTATACGCATTGTAATAATGGAATCCCGGTGCAAACACAACACCAACAGTTAGTTCCTTATTTTCTGTACCAGATTCATCAAGATTCGACAAAAGCTCACCCTTCTCATTTACTTGTTTTGCATCTTGAGTAATTGCAAGAGCAGAAAGAATCGCCTTTTGATCAGCTGTTAATGAATCATCACGAATAATATTTGGAACTTGTGAGATATGTACCATTGGCAATGTACCTAACGCATATGTAGCACCGCCAACAGATTGACCCATCTTAATACCAGTTCCGTCATTCACTGTATCGCCAATCTTATGGACTGAACTACCATATACTTCCTTCATCATTTCATCATTGCCTAAGAACCCACCTGTAGCTAAAATAACAGTTTTTCCATAGATTTCATATGTTGTACCATCATAGGAAATTGCCTTTACACCAACGACTTTTCCATCTTTATCTGTAATTAATTCCTTAGCAGATAGTTCTAGCATATAGTCATTCTTTTCATTCATCTGTTTTGCCTTATCTAACGCATGTTTAAACTGATATGTATGGTCAGGTCCAAATTTATACCATTTCTTATTATCAGCAGTATATACAGTCCATTCTTTCGTCCATTCTGGAACAACAAATGAACCTAACAATCCATTCATTCCATCAAAACTGAAATCAAAGTTATCCATATAATAATCAAGAGCATTTCCTGAGTTATATACAGCTTTCTTAATGACATCCTCCTTCTCTTCTGTACCAACATACTTAATCCAAGTATTATATACATCATCAGCATTTATATAATCTTGACCATTGTTGTACTTATCTTTTAAGTTCTTTGAATTTAGTGCCATAGGGCCATATACAGATGCAGAATTTCCACCAATTTCACCAGCAGCTTCGATACCAAATACTTTCGCACCTGATTTTGCCGCTGATGCATAGGATAAAACACCAGATCCACCAAGACCAACTACAATCACGTCGTATCCATCTAGTTTTTTTACATCCGTCTTCTTTTCAGAAGCCTTGGACCAATCACTTACATCACCACCAGCAGATTCAATTGCACGAGAAACGATGTTTTTGATAGCACCTGAAGATGTTGTGGCACCAGTAATAGAATCAATACCAACTGACTGTGCTTCTAGAATACGAGGAATTAATTTTTCTTTTGCAACATTAAACCATTGTGCTGTTTCAGAGTCATGCTCTTCTGTAATTTCAATGTCTGTAATCTTGTTATCCTTTATTGTAACAACGCCCGTCATCATACCGGATACCCCAAAGCTAGCAACAGTCTCTGTATATTGACCATCTTTTAAAGCTTTCATTTCTTTGGTTTCAGGCTTTGTTTGGGCTTGAGACAAGATATCTTTAAATGCATTTTTAACAGCATTTGATGTTTCAGTAGCTCCACTCACTCCATCAATTTCAGCAGATTGATTTTTTAGTAATTGCTTTTCTAGTTCACTAGCTGCTTTACCGCCAATTGATTCTGTTTCATTTGATGCATCAACCGTAACTTTCTTTAATTCATTTGCACTAAATTCTGTTGTTACTTTAACCCCTGGATTATGTCCTGATGCTTCAGCAGAATATGTACCTGCCTTGTACTTTGCTTCTTTGGAACTATTACAGCCAATTAAAGATGCTGTAATAGTTGCGCATAGAATACTTTTTAATATTCTATTCATTGTTTTCCCTCCCTTTATTTGATATTTTGATTATAAACATTAGAACTATTCTAAGGTCAAAATAGTTATTTTAGTTCAACTTTTCACAAAGATAGGAGAAATATGAATATACAAGAAGCTAGTATTGCTACAGGAATTTCAAAAGATATGATTCGCTTTTACGAAAAGAAAGGATTGTTACATCCGAGTAGAAACCCTGAAAATCATTATCGTGATTACAGTATGGGTGATATTCATATTCTAGTAACTATAAAGTTTTATAGTAGTCTAGGAATAACACTCACAGAAATTGGAAAAATATTAAAAAATGGTAATATACCTTTAGCAATCGAATCATTTAATACTCAATTAGAATATTTGAAAGAAGAAGCGTTTTGGGCAGAAACAAAATATCGTTTAGCATCAGATACATACCATTTACTACAAAAATATAATCATGGTATTGATTATGATATAGGCATTCACCCTACTCAATATTTTTACCCAACCTTTGATGTTCAAAAATCAAATACTTCAAAGAATCAACACAAAATTCTAGTATCTAGATTGGTATTTAGAATTCAAGAAAATAATAAAAACAAACAAAATTATCCGCAAGACACTGGACTCTTACTGAATAAACAAAACAAGAATATAAAAGGTAATTATCAAGTAATCGAAAAACATAAGTTTTATAGAATTATCAAAGAAGTTAAAACCAATGAATTAATCAGTTTAGATGAGTTACAGCAATTAGAGAATCGAATTCAAAAAGAAGGTTTTAAAACATATGGGGATATCTATATTTACTCTATATTCCATAATGTTCCCGATAATACTTCTGAAACAATATGCATTGAATTTATGATTCAGTAGTTATAAAAAAGTTAATAGAATCAACTATCGAACTCGTTATTCATTAGAAAATCTGATTTAACTTATATCTATTTACGGCTGTGACACTAAATCCTACAAAAGCCGCAAGAAGTGCTGCTACATATCCAGAAAGATTTGAAGTATCTGTGCTGTCTTTGGAGTTGAAGTGGCTGCTGGGGTTTCTTGCGTTGATGCTATGTTGGTTTCTTCTGTATAAGCCATATAACTACCAACAAGTACTAAAGAAGTTAAAATGTTAATCCTGCACGTAATTTCTTAGATCTTTGTTCATTGAATCAGTGACCTATTTTTTGATTATATCAACATATGATTTTCAACTTTCAAACCATAATGCTGATATTCTACGGTATCCAAAAACCTTTGTTAGCGTTAATGCTACTACATTAAAAATAACTTACATATTTTATAATTTGTTGTTATTTTCATAATAGAAAAAACTGCATGAAAATTCATCCATACAGCCTTCATTCTAATCTTTTTATTTTAAAGAATCCCAACACGTTTATAGATTTCATCAACGTTACGTACATGGTACATTGGGTCAAAACAATCCTCAATTTCTTCTAATGTTAAAGTATTTGTTACATCAGAATTTGCTAACATCAACTCTTTAAAATTGAGATTATTTTCCCATGCTTTGATTGCCTGTGGTTGTACCGTATCATACGCTTTTTCACGTGACCAGCCCTTTTCAATGAGCTTTAACATGAAACGTTGAGAGAAGATTACACCATTGGTTAACCAGATATTCTTCTTCATATTTTCTGGGAACACTGTTAAATCCTTAAGAATTCTTCCAAAACGATTTAACATGTAATCTAATAGCTCTGTTCCATCTGCACAGATAATACGCTCTACACCCGAGTGAGAAATATCTCTTTCATGCCATAGTGGGATATCTTCGTACGCTGCTAGCATATATCCACGCATCACTCTTGCAGCACCACAGATATTCTCTGAACCAATTGGGTTACGCTTATGTGGCATTGCACTTGAACCCTTTTGCCCTTTATTGAAATGTTCTTCCGCTTCACGAACCTCCGTTCTCTGCAAGTGACGGATTTCCGTTGCCATCTGTTCTAATGAAGAAGCGATAAGAGCTAAGATAGCGAAATAATGCGCGTGACGATCACGTTGTAATACCTGAGTCGAAATAGCAGCACTTTGAATGCCTAGCTTTTCACATACATAATCTTGTACAAATGGTGGAATATTTGCGAATGTTCCTACTGCACCAGAAATCTTACCTGCTTCAACATCCTTACATGCAAGTTCAAAGCGTTCTAAATTTCGCTTCATCTCTTCATACCATAACGCAAATACAAGACCAAAGGTTGTGATTTCTGCATGCACGCCATGCGTTCTACCCATCATAACTGTATCTTTGTACTTAAGTGCATTTGTCCTAAGAATATCCATAAATGTATGAATATCCTCTCGCAAAATACGATTAGCATTCTTAAAGCGAATACCATTTGCAGTATCTACAACATCAGTGGAAGTAACACCATAGTGAATCCACTTTTTTTCTTCGCCAAGACTTTCAGATACACATCGGGTAAATGCGACTACATCGTGTTTTGTTTCCTGTTCGATTTCTAGAATACGGTTTACATCAAACTTCGCATTCACACGAATCTTTTCTACGTCCTCAGCTGGAATTTCACCTAGCTTTGACCAGGCTTCATCGATTAGAATTTCTACATCTAACCAAGCCTGAAACTTTGCCTCTTCACTCCATACATCACGCATTACTTGTCGGGAATATCTTTCAATCATAGCTTCTCTCCTTTTTCATTAGAAACAACTGCTTGATTTATTTTTCAAGTATGTCATTAACACACTTGCGTGCACCCTCGATGTTATCAGCCACAACGAGTATGACTACTCTACCATTATCCTCTAAAATTGCATTTGATATCTTAAATACTTCGGTTGGATAATTGTTTTCAATCGTTACTTTTTGTGTATCTAGATAGGTAAGTAAGTGCTGGCGGAGTACATCAACACTTGTATCTTCATCTGCAACAAAAACAGCAATTGTATTCGAGTTTCCTTTATCTGTCGCAAGATAGGCAACCTTATCATCCGTCAAATCTTCACCCTGCATAAAGACACTATCCATGACCTTATCACTCACTTGTTCCATGGAATCTGATAGGTTTAATTTTCGTAGTAATTGGGAAGCGACTTTCCCTGCGTCTAACACTCGATTTGTATCATGTGTCACGGAAGTATTACGACGAGTTGTACAGCCTACTAGGAAGCATAGCGTTAATATAACAATAAATTTCTTCAACATGAATCTAACCCTCATCTCCATTAGGAATGGAATAGCTCCCCATTATCAGAATCTTCTGTGCCAAATTGTGGAAGCTCTGGTAATTCATCTAAACTCAATAGTTTAAAGGAATCTAAGAATTCATCTGTAACAGAATATAAAATTGGTCTTCCAGCTGCTTCACTACGGCCATCTTCTTGAATTAAACCTCTAGCCACCAGTTTACGTAACATTACATCTGCACCTACGCCACGAATTTCTTCAATTTCAACACGTGTGATTGGTTGTTTATATGCGATGATTGCCAATGTCTCTAAAGCCGCATTAGAAAGCTTAGCTTCGGTAGAGGTTTGGAATAATTTCTTGGCAGCTTCATGAATAAATGCCTTGGATAAAAAGCGATACTTCTCACCAAAACGTGCAATCTCAATACCGCGGCTTTCTTGTAAGTAATATTTCTGTAAATCATCAAAAAGTTCTGCAACATATTCCTCACTGGCATCCATGGATGCGGCAGCCTGCTCAATGGATAAGCCATCATCGCCACAAAGGAATAATAGTCCTTCTAATATTGCCAGCATGTGCTCCTTTGGATCTGGTTGTTGTTCTTCTGATGCTGAAGTTGTTTCATCAAATTCTTCATCCAATACAGCAGCGTTATCTTCTACGATTGTCTGATTTTCCATCTCACTCATTCACCATCTCTCCTCTTCTAAACCAAATAACTTCTTGTTCATCAACCGTAAAGAATAACTTGTGTTGACGCGCAAGATCTAAAACAGCTAAGAATGTCGCAATGAACATCTGGGGTTCATGCACATCGTCTAATAATGCTTCAAAGCGAAAGGTTTCAGGTAGACGGTCTAACTTTGCACGCACTTCAAGCTGACGATCTTCCATTGAAATCTCTTTGACTGTATAACGGGCTTCAATTGGTTTCGATAACTGCATGCGCATCAAGATGCGCTTCATCGCCTTCATTAGATCATACGGATTTCCTTTAACCTTCATCTCTTCATCAGAATGTTTCAGCCATTGATCAACTTCCGTACTGAGAGGTCTTCCCATCATCATTTGGCGTTCTTCAAACAAGGCATTTAGGCTTTCACTAACCTCCTTGTATTGCTGGTATTCCAACAAGCGTCGAACCAAACGTTCCTTTGGATCTTCTTCGTACTCATCTGCTAGCTCTTCTTTATTACCAGGAATCATACGCTTCGACTTGTATTCGATTAAAGTCGCAAGTTCAGCCAAATACTCGCCTGCAATTTCTAAATGCAATTGTTGCATAGAGTTTAAGTACGCAATGTATTGGTCAGTTAACTCATTCATATCTAAGTCCATCAAATCCATTTGTTTCTCTTTGATCAGATGTAACATCAGATCAAGTGGACCATCAAATTTTTCTATCGTTACCTTGAATTCTTCCATAATTTTTACCTTTTGCATTATATCAAATAATCTACTATCTAACCATATCAAACTGATGATACATATGACGGTAAACAAAAAACTACCCGAAGGTAGTTTTTATCCAACAACGATATTTACAATACGATTTGGAACGATAATAAGTTTACGAACTGTCTTGCCTTCCATCTGTGCTTGTACAGATGGTAAAGCAAGTGCCATCTCTTCCACAATCTTCTTATCTTCATCAATGTTTGCCATAAATTTACCACGAACCTTTCCGTTGACCTGTACAACCATTTCAACTTGATTCTTTACAAGTTTACTTTCATCGTAAGTTGGCCAAGCTTCAAATGTCAAAGTATTCTCATGGCCTAAGAATTGCCATAGCTCTTCGCCTAGGTGTGGCGCATAACATGCAAACATTTGTACAAAGCCTTCCATGTATGGCTTATACAGTGTATCAGCCTTATAACATTCATTGATGAAAATCATCATCTGTGAAATCGCTGTATTGAGATTCAAGCTTTCAATATCGCTTGTGACCTTCTTAACTGTCGCATGGTAAACCTCATCTAAGGAACCATCATTTATATTGCTAAGCTTATTTGACTCCACAATTAGACGATGTACACGCTCAAGCCATTTATGTGCACCATCAACACCCTGCTCACTCCATGGCTTGCTGGCTTCCAATGGTCCCATAAACATTTCATATAGACGTACAGTATCTGCACCATATTGTTCAATTAATACATTTGGGTCAATTGCAAACTCTGGATAACGCTTACCCATCTTAATGCCATTCGCACCTAGGATCATACCTTGGTGAACTAGCTTTTGGAATGGTTCTTTTGTAGTAACGATACCCTTATCATAAAGATAACGATTCCACATACGAGAGTACAATAGGTGTCCTACCGCATGTTCTGGTCCACCGACATAAAGGTCAACTGGCATCCAGTGTTTGAGTAGTTCTGGATCTGCGATTGCCTTATCATTCTTTGGATCAATATAACGTAAGAAGTACCAGCTACTACCAGCAGAACCAGGCATTGTACTTGTTTCGCGCTTACCCTTGATACCATCTACAGTCACGTTTACCCATTCTTCATCCTTAGCAAGTGGAGATTGTCCGCCCTTACTTGGCTTATAGTCATCTAATACCGGAAGTACAAGTGGTAACTCTTCATCACTAATCGCCACATAACGGTCATCTTCTAGATGAACGACAGGAATTGGTTCACCCCAATATCTTTGACGTGCAAAGATCCATTCGCGAATCTTGTAATTAATCTTCTTTTGACCAATATGATTAGATTCTAACCATTCAATCATCTTATCAATAGCTTCCTGCTTATTTAAACCATCTAGCCATTCTGAGTTAATGTGTAGACCATCCTGTGTCCAAGCTTCTACCGTCACATCGCCACCAGCTAGCACTGGAATGATTTCCAAGCCAAACTTCTTCGCAAACGCATAGTCACGTTCATCATGTGCAGGTACAGCCATAATCGCACCAGTACCATAGCTTGCTAGTACATAGTCAGAAATCCAAATTGGAATCTTCTTGCCATTGACTGGGTTAATCGCATACGCACCTGTAAATACACCTGTCTTATCTTTATTTAGTTCTGTACGCTCGAGATCAGATTTCGTCGCACATTCTTTGCGATACGCATCTACTGCTTCCTTTTGCTCGCCACTTACAATCTTTTCAACAAGTACATGTTCAGGAGCAAGCACACAGTATGTTGCACCAAACAATGTATCACAACGGGTTGTAAATACTACAAAACTATCATTATGACCATCAACCTTGAATGTTACTTGGGCACCAATAGACTTACCAATCCAGTTGCGTTGAATTTCCTTTGTAGACTCTGGCCAATCAATTGTTTCAAGACCTTCCAATAACTTCTCAGCATATGCTGGAATATCGATAACCCATTGTCGCATATTCTTACGAATGACAGGATATCCTCCACGTTCGCTCTTACCATCAATAACTTCATCATTTGAAAGTACAGTGCCCAACTCTTCACACCAGTTCACTGGCATATCAACACATTTCGCAAGACCATCTTCAAAGAGTCGTTTAAAGATCCATTGTGTCCAGTGATAGAAAGAAGGATCTGCAGTAGAAATCTCACGTTCCCAATCATAACTAAAACCAAAGGCACGTAACTGCTTTTTGAATGTCTCGATATTCTTTTCTGTAAATGTAGCTGGGTTATTACCAGTCTTAATTGCATATTGTTCTGCCGGTAAACCAAAGGCATCAAATCCCATTGGATGCAATACATTAAAGCCCTGCATACGCTTCATACGGCAGATAACATCCGTTGCTGTATATCCTTCCGGATGACCTGCATGCAAACCAGAACCAGATGGATACGGGAACATATCCAACGCATAATATTTAGGCTTTGAAAAATCATAACCATTTGTTTTAAACGTTTGATGTTTGTCCCAATACTGTTGCCACTTTGTTTCAATCTTCTTGTGATCAAATGACATAATCAATCTCCTTCTCAAAATAAAAAACGCCCCACTCTAAGGACGTTATATACGCGGTACCACCTTAGTTTATGATTGTAAATCAATCATACACCTCAAATCTTCTTTAACGCAGAAGTTACGTTTGCTCAAAAGGCGAGTTCATGTAGGTCATCATACCGTGTCACATCACCCCACGGCTTTCTGGAAATGAATCACTCACTACTATTCTTTATCACTGCATTACCAATATATTAACAATCATCACTTATTTTTTCAATGCTTAATGATGACACTCACAATGCTGCTTCGCAATATCTGGATCATACGCTAGTGTACCAGCAAGATATGCAAGTACTGCATCATCTGCTCTACCGCTAACGCCACCATAAATTTGAATACCATTGGAAGATAGTGTTTTCTGTACAGGCATACCAAATCCTCCTGCAATCACAACATTAACACCTAAATCTAACCTGACTTTAGAGTTAAACATTAAAAAATGGTGTAAAACTACAGATTAGAATCTATAGTTCAACACCTTTTTTAGTTTTGTTGGAGATAAAAAATAATTGTCTAAAGGTAATCCTGTCATGTCTGATAATTCGGTAATGAAGTTGGTGCCTATGGATATGTTTGTATAACTGTCTTCTCCTTCAACGAACTGGAATCCTTTGTAGAATTCATTCAGCTCTGAAGAGGAATATTTGTTTTCCAAGACTTTAAATTGAAATATTCTCTGCAGCAGTACAGTAAGATAACATATTAAGAAATGTCCCTTGATCGTATTCTCAAGCTGTAAATAAACAGGTCTTGCATCTAGGTCTGATTTCATGATTCTGAATGATTCTTCTATCCTCCACAGGTTGTGGTATGTTTCATATATCTGTCTGGCATCCACCTTTGTTTCAGATGTGACAAGCATATTGTAACCGGCCAGTTTCAAGTCATTATCTATCGTTTCCTGATTGATGATGGCCTTTACTTTATCTTCTGTTTCTTCTCCGTTTGAAGTAGATCTGAAAGTGACATATTTTGCGCTTTCCCCATATTCATTTTTCTTTACAAGTGATACGGACAGACCTTTGGCTTTTTCTACAAGCTTGTTTATTTCATATTTGTGTTTTCTTGCCAGTGTCGGATTGTATGTGACGACTCTTTTTTCTTTGATGTTTACTTTTTTCTTTTTTCCGCTTTCATCTGTATATGTGTATGGAAATTCATCGATGCATTCTTTACAGTAATAAATGATCTTGCCATTTCTGTCCTTGATTGCTTTGTAGTCATTAGGTAGTAGAACCCATACCTTTTCTGTTTCAGGCAGCTGCTTGACTGATTTGGAAAAGAGATATCCATCGCCGTTTGCCAAAGCTGAAAGTATATTCTCTGAACAGTTCAGTCCCTTGTCAGCTACCCGTATCGTTTTTCCGTGTACTTCATGTCTTTCCTTCAAGTCTTTCAGTACATCTTTCAATACAGGCTTTTCTGATTCATTTCCAGGATACAGCTTCATACCAACAGGAATTTGATTCGCATCCAGCAGTAAGCCCAGCCCAATGACAGGAGCTTTCCTGTTTTCTTTGCTTGGACCCTTTCTTCTGAAGTCATCTTCTCTGTCAATTTCAAAATAGAAGTTTGTACAGTCAAAATAGGTGATAGCAGTATCTATGGAATATTTGTCTTGGACTCTCGAAGTGAACAGTTCAACAATTTTCTCATAGTCATTTCCATAAAATGCCAGGGCACTCAATAGTTGATCGTAGTTGAATGCATAAGGAATATGAAGCTGAGGAAGGATTTCATAATATGTTTTGTATTTACTGCAGGGAGAAACACAACGAGCATATATAAGAAGAGAAAGAACTTCATAAAGTTCAAATTCAAAATCGGTAGTGAATTTATACAGATCAATAAACTTCTTGATATCAAGATCTTCAAGAATGGATTTCAAAGGGAAATAGCCAAGATATCTTCTTGGAGAAACGGAAGTAATTTTCTTGATCTTATCTTGCTTGTTATACAGATTCATTTTTTCTACTTCATCTTTGTAGAAAGCAACAGGATCATCAATACCGGCAGCTTTCAGTTTAGAAACAGAACCAAGAGACCTGATACAACGATGTTTGGTACCTTTGGTAGCAGGAGAATAAAAAGATTCATAAACAGCGAGATACGTATTGTTTTGTTGTTTAGCAACCTTAAGGAAATAAGCCATAAAACACCCTCCTATATAATACACCATTACACCATTAAAAGGAATAGATAAAAATGAATTTGTCAAGTTTTTGAACAATAAGAAAAGCCCATCAATACTGGACTTGAATTACTTTATTAAAAATGTGCTCCTAAAGATTAATGGTGCTAACTTCTAAAGACGGGAATATCTGGATCATACGCTAGTGTACCAGCAAGATATGCAAGTACTGCATCATCTGCTCTACCGCTAACGCCACCATAAATTTGAATACCATTGGAAGATAGTGTTTTCTGTACAGGCATACCAAATCCTCCTGCAATCACAACATTAACACCTAAATCTAACACTATCTGGCACATCACCACATGACCATGTCCAGTTGTTACATAATCCTTTGTATGAAGAACCGTATTTCCTTCAACATCATACAAACGAAATGCAGGTGTATGACCGAAATGTTGATAAATCATACCATTCTCTATTGGAACCAAAATCTTCATATCGCTCTCCTCTTTTCATTTCTATCGTAATAATCCTGTTAAGTCATCCAGAATATAATCTGGATGAAATTCATCATTTATACCTTGTTTCATCATCTCTTCACTACCCGCGACATAGAACGTCAACATTCCTAACTGTAATGCAGGTACAATATCTTTCTTAAAGCGATTTCCAATCATGATTATTTCACTTAAGGAATATGGTAGATGCTTACTTGCGAACTTCAATAAGATCCTTGTTCCACAACCAAAGTTCATCGCTTTTACACCAGCCGCATACTCTAGCATACGCACAATTGTGCCATTGCCAATCTTTTCAACTTGATCAACCATTTGAATACGACGATGATCCACAGACACAAGTTGGCTCCCCTTCCTTAAATGTGTAAAGACATCCTGATATTCATCGTAAGATAAATTACTGTCCATTCCCACAAAGAAATACTGTGGATGATGATGGGTAATGTGAAAACCTGTATCAGTCAACACCTGGCGAATTCCCTTACCACCGATGTAATCAACATCAATCGCCTTTTTATCGTGTGTAACGATATATTCTACTGCAGCCATTGTAGACGTATAGATATTCTCTTTTCTAACGCCATGAATTCCACAATGTTCTAACTGATTTAATATTTCATCAGCTGTTACAGAAGAACGCTCTGTCAAAATCAAATAACTGATATTCTCCATTTGGAATGCATGAATCAGTTCTTTAGCACCTGGCATGGCTTGTTTTTGCTGCATCAATGCTTCTAATTGTATGATATAGCCTTTACTTGTTAACATTTTCTTCCCTCGTGTGCTTATTGTATCACATAGATGTGATATGATAATACACGCGAGGAAAACACATGAAACAAATACAAAAGATATTATTGATTTTGGGTATTATATTCGGTTTAATTCTATATCTATTGGTAGATGCATTCTTACTTTCGCCAAGTAAATTTACAGTACGCTACCAAGCACTTACATCGGATAAGATTCCACAAGATCTTAATAACACCAAAATCTTATATGTCTCTGATATCTATTATGGCAATCACATGAATCAAAGCCGTTTACAAAAGCTAGTGGATACCATCAATCGCATCGCTCCTGATGCAGTTGTATTTGGTGGCGATATCTACGCTCCTAACGCAACAATCACAACAGAATCTGATGATGAAGTCAAAACTGCACTAGCTTCCATCAAAGCTCCACTCGGCAAGTTTGCAGTATTAGGTGATCAAGACTGTGCAACTGCGGATATCAAATCTCATGTATTATCTATCCTACAAACCGCAAACTTTGAAGTTCTATCAAATACTTCTGTATCCATTCATAACGGTTCATCTGGATTTATCTCATTAGTTGGACTTGAAAATGAATTAGGCAGTACGCCAGATGTTAACACAGCTTACGCAAATGTAAGTAGTGATAACTATGTTATTACTGTTTGTCATACACCAGACACTGCATCACTAGTTCCTCTTGATACAACAGATTACTTCCTAGCAGGTCATTCTTTAGGAGGTCAAGCATACTACTTCCTTGGAGCCTACTATGCACCTGATAAGGCAGTCAATTATCTGCGTGGAAAGCACTTGATTCAAAATTCATTTATGCTTGATATCACAAACGGAGTCGGTACGATTGGTGCAGATATGCGTTTCTTAAGTCCAGCCGAAGTTGTATGCTACACTCTAAAATCAACAGCTCCAGCAACAGAAACAAATACAACGCAAGGAACACTTAACGATAATCCTCAAGCTACTCCAACACCAGAACCTACCCCAGAATCAACTCCTGAGCCAACGGTAGAACCAACCCCAACACCTGAAGTTACACCAACTCCTACGCCAGAAGCTGATCCTAACGCTACTCCAACACCTGTTCCAACAGTAGCGCCATAACAGCCTATAAACAACAAATCCACCGATTGGTGGATTTTTATCATAGCTCATTCAATTGTAGGAAATGTACTACGATCATTTAGATAAACTGGTTCGTGAATTAAACATTCATGCGATGTCGCAAATTGAAATTCAATGAGTACTGCTTTCGCCACCCCATTCATGTGATCATAGGCAAACGTTACTCTTACAGGTAACATCCCCATTCTGCTTGCATATTGATAAATCTCATTTAATCTACTAGCACGATGCACAAGATAGAACGAGCCATTTGACTTTAACAATCGTTTCACTGCTGTAAATAGCTCACTAAGCGGTAAATTTTCTTCATGTCTACCTGCTCTTTTATACTGATTTACATTCATCAAATTTTGATTTGATGTAGAAAAGTATGGTGGATTACATGCAATCACATCAAAGGGTTTATCTTGATAATCTTGAATCCTGCATGCATGTAATTGTGCATCTACTTGATATCGCTCTAAATTCTCTCTTGTTAGTTCAAATATTTCTGGAAACAAATCTACACCAACCAGTTCTTTTGGTTTACGTAATGATGCGTACAGCAATATTGCACCTGTATTACAACCAATTTCAAGAAAGCGATGTTGATGTTTGATACGTAGAAAGCGACCAAGTAATTCTGTATCTGCGTTCATACGGTAAAACTCTTCCCCTTGGTCAATGAGAAAGTCTGTTCCACCTAGATAATCAAGCTTCATGTGTTTCCCTTAATTCAAACCAGAAAGTTGAACCCTTTCCAACAATACTCATAACGCCATATTGTGCATCATGTGCATCTAGAATTGCTTTAACAATTGCAAGACCTAAGCCTGTATTTAATTGATTGCGTGAGAAAGAACGTGATGTCTTATGATAACGATCCCATACGTATGGTAGTTCACTTTCAGGGATTCCTTCACCATCATCACATATCTCAAAATGCATTGTTTCCTCATCAGGCTTACGATACGCTTGTATTGTAATGTGTTGTCCTGCGGCAGTATGTTTTAAGGCATTGGTTAAGAGGTTTGTAATAACCTGTCCAATCTTTACTTCATCCGCATAGATATATAGGGTACCAGGAATCTTTAGCTCCACAATCTGTCCACCTTGGGTGATAGACTTTTGGTTTAATTCGATAATTTCGCGAATCTTATCCGCCAGATCCATATTTGTACGATTGAGTACGTAATTACCTGATTGCATCTTGGCAAGCTCGCTCATATCGTTGATAAGTCTTGTCATATAATCAGTCTCTTTAATTATGACCCCTAAGTGTTTATCACGTTTGACTGGATCATTACCAGAGATATCTCGAATCATTTCTGCGTATGCACGAATGTCCGTCATTGGGGTACGGATATCATGTGATACATTCGCCAAAAGATCTCTTCTTAACTCATCAATTTTTGATAGTTGTCGGTTAGCCGTATTCAAACTATTTGCGAGCTGTTGTAGTTCTGTCAAAGATCCACCATCAAAATATGCACTATAGTCAGCTTGTGATAGCTTTACTGCTTCTTGTTTCATACGAATGATAGGATCAGTTACCAAACCCGAAATCATCAAGGACACTATTGAGGCAACGACAATCACGATAATCGTATAGAGTGCATATTGTCGTGTAAAGAATGTTACAACACTATCGATAGGCTCTAATGCAGTATTGACAAACAGATAATAATTCCCAAGATTTTCACGGATATGGCGAGCATAGATAATCATCTCTTGGCCAGTACGTTGGTTGGTCATGTTCATGCTGAGTTCGCCATTCTGTAGTTTACTGTCAATCGTTGAAAGGTCTAAAAGACCCTGAATCTCATCGGACTTAGGATCTTGTAAGGCACAGCCTGCGCCTAAACTATCTGCACTGTAGATTTGTGTTCCGCTATCATTATAAATAGCGATACATACGTTATTATTGACCGCTTCACGAATCGCAGACTCTACCCCACTACCACTTGCATTATTTGTGATGAGTGTTTGTTGAATATGATCTGCGACGGTACGTACTGCCGCAATCTTAGAATTACGATAATACGGACGAATCAAGCCAGTCTGTAATAGAGCGATGAATAACGTAATGCCAACGGCCATCGTAAAGAACGCTAGCCACAAACGAAAGCGGATACCATGTGTATCAAGCTTCAAACTTATACCCCATTCCACGTACTGTTGTAATAAAATCACGGTAAGGACCTAAGTTATGTCTTAGCATCTTGATATGTGTATCAACCGTGCGATCATCACCAAAATAATCATAATTCCATACTTCTACAAGTAGCGTTTCACGTGATAATGCAACATTTGGATGTGTTGCTAGATAAAGAAGTAAATCAATTTCCTTTGGCGTTAATGGTGCTTTTTCACCATCAACTGTCACAACTCTACCGAGCACATCAATCTGTAATCCCTTAAAAATCATCACATCGGAATTGGCCTGCGTCTTTTTACCACGCTCTAAAACAACTTTAATGCGCGCAATCAGCTCCTTAGGTGAGAAAGGCTTTGTGACATAGTCATCAACACCTAACTCAAAGCCAAATAACTTATCATATTCTTCTTGTCTTGCGCTTAACATAATCACAGGAACTTGGTCGATACTCTTAATTTGTTTACAAGTAGAAAAACCATCTAACACTGGCATCATGACATCTAGGATCACACAATCAAAATGTGTATTCTTCACCTTCTCAATTGCCACTAAACCATTCTCTGCTTCTTCTGTTTCAAAACCATTGATTTCACAATACTCACGTACGACTTCACGGATATTTGCTTCATCATCTACAATTAAAATTTTTGCCATACTATTTCTGCCTTACTATTTCTATTTGATTTGCTAAAAAGGATGCTTCATCTTGAATTTTAGCATAAAACTGAATATAAACCCCTTTTACAAGATACTGACCATATTGTGAATATAAATTTGGCATTACCGCCATATCACTTTCACCTGTTTCATCTGTTAGTTTTAAGAAACACATTAAATCTCCCTTACGAGTACGAATTTGTCTTACACTTTGAATATACGCAAACCCACGGTATAAACCTCGATTACTATTTAATTCCGCAAGTGGCGGATACGTAATTCCTAGTTTTTGTCTTAAATGAACAATTGGTTGCTCACCCAGATTAAATCCAAGTGCTGCTTTTTCATTTTCACTGAGTTCTTCTTGACTATCCTTCATACGAACCACAACCGGTTTAGATACAAGTTGTGGATCAATGGATAATTGTGTTCCGAAAGGAACTTGTACCAATTTTGCATACTTGACTGCGTCATCTAAGGTATTCATCATTGTGGTTCTACCTAAATCAAAACAATCTAGTGCACCTGCAGATATCAAACGTTCTAGCTGTGTTCGATTAATCTTGCGTAATACAGCTCTTGCGACAAAGTCAAAGTAATCGCCAAAACTTCCCTTCTTATCGCGTTCATCCAAGATTGTTCTAGCGGCTAATGTTCCGACATCTTTGATGATAGATAGTGGTAAAATAATCGACTTTCCATTGTGATAATAAATATCTGTGGAGCGATTTACATCAGGCGCTTCGATAGAGATATGCTTTCTTCTACACTCAGTAATATAGATTGCACTCTTGGTACTATCTCCAATCACACTATTTAAGATAGATGTATAAAACTCCAATGGATAGTTTGCCTTTAGATATGCCAATTGATACGCAACCAAGCCATACGCAACCGCATGTGACTTATTAAAACCATACCCCGCAAACTTCTCTGCTAAATCAAAGAGATAACTAGCCGTTTCATCACTATAGCCATTCTCTTTACACCCACGTACATACTCTTGTCTTAATCCAGCTAATTCTTCCTCATTCTTTTTTGAAATAGCCTTACGAAGAATATCTGCTTTCACTAGTGAGAACTTCGCCGCAATCTGTGCCATCAACATAACTTGTTCCTGGTAGATTGTAACACCGTAGGTTTCCTTTAGAATTGGCTCCAATTCCTTGGATGGATATACAACCGACGATGGATTCTTTCTACCTTCTAGATAGACATTGATCTGATCTTTAGGACCCGGTCTAAAGAGTGCTAACGCCGCAATAATATCTTCAAAACAATTCGGCTTCATCTTCCGCAATAAATTACGCATGCCATCCGATTCAAACTGGAAGACTCCAATCGTATCTGCTTGCGCAAATAAACGATATGTTTTTGCATCATGAAGTGGGATAGATAGGATATGAAAATCTGGATTTTTCTTGTGAATCATCAGTACGATTTCATCAATCGTTGTTAGATTCTTAAGCCCAAGGAAGTCCATCTTAATAAGGCCTCTTTCCTCCAAGTAATTTCCAGCAAACTGTGTTGTCTTCATTCCCTCTGCCATTTGTATTGTCGGAATAATCTCTTCTATTGGTTTTCCCGACATGACGATGCCAGCCGCATGGATACTCTTATTTTTTGGAAGTCCTTCAATCCGCTTTGCCATATTAAAATATGTCATCAATTGTGGACTTGCATTGAGTAATACACGTAATTTTTCTTTCTGTTCATACGCTTTCTTAAGCGTAATCTTTGGCGTTTGCGGAATCAGTCCAACAATCATATCGATTTCTCGCTTTGAAATATCCATTGCTTTACCAACATCACGTAAGACAGCACGCGCTGCTAAAGTATCAAATGTAATGATATTAGCAATATGTTGTTCACCATACTTTTGATATACATAATCAATAATTTCTTGGCGATGGATATCTGGGATATCTGTGTCAATATCCGGCATAGATACACGTTCAGCGTTGAGGAAACGTTCAAACAAAAGATTATATTGTAAAGGGTCTACCATCGTAATTCCTAAGCAATACGCAACCAAAGAACCAGCAGCACTACCTCTTCCTGGTCCAATATAAATTCCCTTTTGTCTTCCATAACGGATAAAGTCATAGACAATCAAGAAATAATCCTCAAAGCCCATCTGGTGAATGACTTGTAATTCATATTTTAAACGTTCTACATACGCAGGTTTTAAATCACCATTTAAACGTTTCTTTAATCCTGCTAGACATAATTGCGGTAAGTATTGCTCTGCTGTGATACCATCTTTTAATGGATACTCAGGTATCCCTGTCTTTTCTAGATTCCCATCGCAATGACATTCGCTTGCGATTTCATCTGTCCTACGTAAATCATCCGCATCATATATCTGTTCCATTTCAGGGATTGATAAGAAGTATCTTCCTGTAATTGGTGTCACATTCTTGTCACGCAAGGTTGTACCCTGTTTGATTGCGGATAATACCTTTAATGTTTCATAATCTTTTTGTCCAAGATAATAGATTTTATTTAAAGCAATTGTCTGAATTCCTTGTGCTTTCGCTAACGCTTTTAACACTGCATTCTTAGAGCGCCATAAAGATGTTTCTTCATAAGAAATTGCAATATCGAAAGGAGGGAATTCTGATTTCATCAGCGCTAATTTCTGTGTAATTCCTGTACGATCTTCACTGATGAGTTCTGCATCAAAATATCCACCTTCACCATACACAACAAGGAAATTATGTTCACAGTATTGAATCAGTTCTTCATATGTTGCATACTCTCTTCCATCACATAGCATAGAAGAAAGCTTCATCAAATTTGTATAGCCTTTATTATTTTTAGCAAGTAGTAAAAAAGGAACTTTTTGTTCATGATAGAAAACATCAACTTCTAATCCTATGATAGGATGAATTCCCTCTTTTTTGCATTCATGCAGAAAACGCGCTACGCCGTGCATCACATGATGGTCGGTCAAAGCAACACTTTGATATCCATATTTTTTCGCTGTTGAAACAAGCTCTGGAATGCGAATTGTGCTATCCAGTAACGTGTAACAGCTACGTACGAATAGATGTGTAGTCATGTAATTATTATACCCTAAGGGGATACTATTAAGAAATAACTTAAAAGAAAAGTTAATGTTGTCGTTTAAAATTAAAAAAGAGGTAAAACTGCGATATAATATTAAATGATACATTTTTAAAAGTGAGGTCAATCAGTATGAAAGTTGCATTTGTTACAGATAGTGGTACTGGAAAATCCATTCACGAATACGCAGAACAAGGAATTGTGAGTCTTCCTTTGCAAATCAGCGTAGATGATACAACATATCAAGATATGGAAACATTGAATCGAAATGACTGTATTCGCTTGATGAAGGAAGGAAAAGCTCTAACTACTTCCCAACCATCTGCAGGTATTATTGAAGAATGTTTTGAAAGTCTAAAGGCACAGGGTGTTGAATTAATCATCGCTGTACCTATTTGTAATGGTCTTTCTGGCACAATCAGCACAATGACCGCAATTGCTAATAGTTTAGATATCAAGATAATTTGTATCGATACCTATGTAACTGCAGTTGTCCAGGATTACTTAATCACGCATATTAAGAAGTGGTATGAAGAAGGTAAGTCTCATCTTGAAATTCAAATCCTCGTTGAAAATATCATCAACTCTACAAATACATTACTTGTTCCAGAAACACTGGATCAGTTTATTCGCGGTGGTCGCATGACTCCACTTGCGGCAAAATTAGGAAAACTCTTAAAGATTATCCCTGTTTTACAAATCAACAAAAAGACTGCAGGTAAAGTTGATACCCTAACAAAAGTTCGTACGTTCCGCAAAGCACTTAGCACTGCGGTAGATGAAATTGCCAAAGATAACCCCGATGAGAATACACTCATTACAATTGCACATGTTGCAAATGTTTCTGAAGCAATGAATCTATATCACACAATGACAGAACGCTTTCCTACTGCAAAGATTCAAGTCATTGAATTACCTAACGCAATTGCAGTACATACAGGCATTGGCTGTATTGCGATTCAATATTTTAAAATCTGCTAAGAAATGGAGGTTCCATGACACAAAAGAAAAAGTCATTTTTGCCTGACTTTGATCATCCGGAAAAAGTCGAACAGCCAGATGAAAAGCAGCGCGAAAAATTGCGAAAGAAATATATACGTAAATTACGTTGGCAGAAGATATTAACTGTATTTATGGTTTTGGTCGTCGGCATCTATGTCGTTGGCGGCATCTATGCAGTACGCTATGCAAGTAAACTTTTAAAAGGTATGCCAACGTTAAATGTAGATGATTTAATTAGTACAGAATCCTCAAAAATCTATGATGGTAATGGCACACTCCTAACGGAAATTGGCACCTACTATCGTGAGAATATCCCATATGAACAAATGCCTGAATCTTTAATTGACGCATTCCTATCCGTCGAAGATTCACGTTTCTTCGAGCATAATGGATTTGACATTCCACGTTTTACGAAGTCTGTATTAGAAACCGTATTACGTCACAATACACAAGGTGGATCAACCTTCACGATGCAGCTAGTTAAGAATACTTACTTCTCCATCGAAGATGGTGATAACAGTACAGAGCGTTCTGCTACCCTTTCCTATAAGGCACAACAGATTGTGCTGAGTATGCAGTTAGAGAAACAACTCAGCAAGATAGAAATCTTTGAGTTATATGTAAATAAGTTAAACTTTGGTGACCGTATCCGTGGTGTACAAAAAGCTGCCCAATACTACTATGGTAAAAACGCAAGTCAGCTTACACTCGCAGAATCTGCACTACTTGCAGGTATTATCAACTTACCAAATACCTATAACCCATATAACTACCTAGATTATGCAACACAACGTCGTAATAATGTATTAGATCTGATGCAATATCATGGCTATATTACAAGCGAAGAATGCGCACTAGCCAAATCCATCAAAGTTGAAGATACACTTGTTGGTAAATCTAACTTTAATACAGGTAATACACGTTTCGCATCTTATTTAGACGTTGTATTAGATGAAGTACAACGCATGACTGGTCTTGATCCATTATCAACCGGTATGTCAATCTATACCGCATTAGATCCAACGATTCAAACCGAGATTGAAGCGATTCAAAATGGCGAAGTCGTTGACTTTGAAAGTGACCTTGTACAGCTTGCAATGATTACCCTCAACAATAAGAATGGTGAAATCGTTGGTGTTGGTGGAGGTAGAAACTATGGTGGTGATGGTGGATCACGTCTATTAAACCGTGCCCTACAGCAATACAAACAGCCAGGTTCTAGTATCAAACCTGTATTAGAATACGCACTTGCATTTGAATATTTAGGATATTCTTTGGATGAAGTCTTAGTTGATAAACCAATTACCTATCCTGCAGAACAACGTGTTCTAGTAAACTATAACGGCAAATATGAGGGTGATGTTACTATCAAGGACGCAATGGCAAACTCCTTAAATACCCCTGCGATCCAAACTCTTGAGAAAGTTACAGCCAAGATTGGTTCTGATGCGGTGGTCGATTACCTTAAGAAGATTGGCTTTTCACAGGTGAAATACAGTAATTATCATCTATCCTACGCAATCGGTGGTAATGACTTTACAGCTTCCGTCGCTGAGATGGCAGCTGCACATGCGATGTTGGTCAACTTAGGCGTCTATAACGAACCACATACGATTCGTCGAATTCTAACAGATGATGGTAATGTATATGAACCACAAAATCAGAACATACGAGCACTCTCATCTGGTAGTGCCTACTTAGTAGACCAATTGATGGAAAATAACGTTAATCAAAATAAATATTACAATCACATGCAGATATTACAGAGTGGTTATCCAGTCTATGCAAAGACTGGTACAACCGACTGGGGTAATGACGGTTTACAATACGGTATCCCAAGTGGAGCTGCGAAAGATAAATGGATGGTCGCTAGTACATCACAATACACCAATGCAGTATGGTATGGATTTGACCAAGCAATCGATGGTGAAATGACATACTTCCCTACTTGGCGAGATTGGAATACACCAGGACAAATCAATCGTCATATGTTAGATATTGAATCCTATATCTCTCCTGATACAATTGGAGGCGTATCTCAACCAAGTGATGTACAAGATGTCACTTATCTCTATGGTACATATCCGCACGTCACAAATGATGGTTCAAATTATGGCGGCAAGACAATTACCTCGCAAGTATCTTCTAGTGGTTTAAATTACACACCGACACAATACACAAGTTCCTATCGTAACAATAACAGTTATTTAGCAGGCCTTAACGCTTCTATTTCAAATGGAATTGTGTATATTAATTGGCTAACACAAGATACATGTTCTGGCAGCCGTAATATATCCCTAAAGGATAACTATAACAACATTTCGAAATCTGGAGCTTGTCTTGCGTACAACAGTTTCCTACAATCATCCGCAAATGGTAAATTCTATGCGGACTTGTATCAGGATGATGTCTATATTACTTCCGTAACGAGTAAGACAAACATGTATGCAGGTATCCCAGAATATTTCAAAGGTAAAATCAAAGCCTGTGGTTACTTTATGACAAGTAGTGGTAAGAAATCAGAAACCATCTGTACTGATGCTGGCTATTACGATCCAGACGCTACAGCCGCCAAAGATACAAAATAACCCAAGAGAATCTATAGCGATATAGATTCTTTTCTATTATGAAATCAGGAATAATCTAGTCCTGATTTCAGAGAAAAAACTTCAGAAGAAGAATATGATATAGAGGTCAGGGACACTAGAATGTTTCTGGCCTTTCTCGTACAGGCATGTATGGGAATTGGTCTGGGTAAAGTGAGAACGTACCTTCTTTTAGACCAGTGATATCATTGAGTCCGTAATAAAAAGCGTTCTGCTTCCCTCCTATATTCTTAGGCTGCTTTATCAAGATGACAATCCAGGAAACAGTTAGATATGTCGTATATAAGCCAGAAAAATAGTCGGATGTGGGGATGGGGAAGTTTACCAAGACATTATGCATATCAGAAAGAAAGGAGTATTCCATCATGGAAGGACCAATCATTACAGTGGATGTATCAAAGGGTTCCTGTCACTACCAGCCCTTCATAGAGAATGGACATCCAATGCGAAAACCAAAGCAGCTTTCCGCTACGATCGATGGTTTCCAGAAATTAGGGCAAACTATCAAAGACCTTGAAGCTAAGACAGAACGAGAAGATATACCAGTTATCTTTGAGGCTACAGGTGTCTATCATCGACCACTACAAAAATATCTTGAAGACCACAAGATAAGGTACTACATCATTTCTCCATTATTATCTGCGACCTATCGCAAGACCTCCCTACATAGTAATAAGACAGACGCATTAGACTGTGCACATATCGCAAAAGCGTACTATTGTGAGAAGGGACTAAGACAATATCAAGCACAACCACAAGAGTACAAAAGACTCTATCAATTGAGCCGTATATATGAAAGTGAGTTGGTTCATCTTCGGAAACGCAAAGTGAGTTTGAGATCCATGCTGGATATCATATATCCAAGGATTGATAAGACCTTTAAAGGGAATCAAAATCTGTATGATCCACTCCCAATGGAGATATTAAAAAGATATCCTCATCCATCCTTACTATTGGGCCATAGAGAGGATACCATCGTTAAGACCGTTGGGCATCGTACAGGTCATTTAAAAGGATATACAGAAAGAATCGTACATAAGATCTACGAGAAGGCAAAGGAGTGCTATTCAGGATGTGATATCGATGATATAGAAGTAGTCAAATTGCCAAGCTTGATAGAGAACGTGCAGGAACAGAAGAAAAAATGCGATTCACTATTGAAGGAAATGATAGAGATAGCACGAACATGTCCTTATTTTGCATCTGTTGTTAGTATTGTTGGAATCGGAGAGAATCTGGCAGCCCGTATCATAGCAGAGCTTGGAGATGTAAGCCGATTTGATAACAGAGCGGCTATCGTGGCATATGCAGGCTTGAATCCAAAGATACAACAATCCGGAGATATTGATGGACTGCATCTCAAGATATCAAAGAAAGGCAATAAGTATTTGCGATGCCTTTTATACCTTGGTGCACAATGTAATTATCGATTGCGCAAAGAAGATCCACTATATGAATTCACCAAAAAGAAAAGACAGCAGACCCAATGCCCATTGTCGTCTAAAGCTGCCTATACTGCTAGTGCTCATAAATTACTGGTCATAATCTATAGCCTATGTAAGAATGGTACTCTATATCATTCTTAGCAACAGTATAAACCTAATCTAGCAAAATGGGAGATATAATTTCTCTTGTTTTAATAATGCACAAAACGAAAAAGAAGAAATCACTAAAGATTAGAAATTTCTTCTTGACTTAAGTTATCAAGTTTTTATGCACAAAAAAGGACATCACACATAGATGTCCAATGCACTATTCAGCCTTTAAATCTCTTGCCATTAAATCTCTCATAGCATCTAATGGTGCTTTCCCTTCATAGAGTACTGCATAAACTTCATTTGTGATAGGCATCGAAATATTACGTTTCTTCGCCTCTTCATAAACAACCTTACATGCAAATACACCCTCTACCGTCTTCTTATTTTCTTCCCAGAACTTCTTCGCACCTTGATCTAAACCAATCTGGTAACCAGCCATGAAGTTACGGGAGTGACGTGATGTACATGTAACAATCAAATCACCTACACCATCAAGACCTAAGTATGTTTCTTGTTTACCACCTAAGGCAACACCATAACGAGTCATTTCCGCAAGACCACGCGTCATAAGACCAGCTCTTGCATTATCACCCTGACCACTACCTTCTAGAATACCACTCGCAATTGCCATCACATTCTTGATGGCAACACCAATCTCAGCACCAATCACATCCGAGTTACGATATACGCGGAAATATTGATTAGAGAATAAGTGCTGTATCGTCTTAGCAGCTTCTTCGTTATCGCTTACCGCGTTAACTGAAGTCATCAAACGTAGAATAACTTCTTCAGCGTGCGATGGCCCAATTAAGGATACGATAGCCTTACACTTTTCTTGTGGAACGATCTTAGAAATCACAACACTCAAACGTTCATGTGTAACAGGGTGGAAACCTTTTGCGACATTGATAATAATCGCCGGCTTTGTTAGATGTTGACTAGCCTTTGTAAGTACTTCTTCGAGTGCTATTGTCGGAACTGCCGCTAATACTACATCTGCATTTGCCACAACAGATAAATCTGTACTTGCATGAATGTCATGATTGATTTCTGTTTCAAAAAACTTTGTATTGTGATGATTTACTTCGATATCTTTAACTTCACACGGATCAATACCCCACATAATAACTTCTTGTTGATTATCCGCTAAAACCTGTGCTAGAGCTGTACCCCAGCTACCTGTTCCTAATACACATATTTTCATTCGGATACCTTCTTTCTAACAACAATACGAATTGGTGTACCAATAAAATCAAATGCTTGACGCAATGAATTCTCTAAGAATCGTTCATACGTAAAGTGCATGAGTCGTGGATCATTACAGGAAAGTACAAATGTTGGTGGTTGGATAGATACCTGTGTACCATAGTATACACGGAAACGTTTTCCATTTCGTGCTGGAGCTGGTGTTGTAATCTGTGTATCAGTAATCACCTCATTGAGGATATTTGTAGCAATACGACGACATGAATTTTCATATACCTGATCAACGACCGGAATAATTGTATCTACTCTTTGATGTGTTAGAGCACTTACAAATACGATAGGCGCATAACTTAGATACGCAAATTCAATACGAATACGCTCAATAAACGCATTCATTGTCTTATCATCCTTCTCAACTGCATCCCACTTATTGACTACAATAACGATTGGTTTCCCTGCTTCACATGCATATCCTGCAACATGCTTATCTTGTTCACGGATACCTGCTTCACCATCGATAACAAATAAAGCCACATCACAACGTTCGATCGCTGTCATCGCTCTTAGTACAGAATACTTTTCAACAGATTCATACACCCTGCCACGCTTACGAATACCTGCTGTATCAACGATAACATATGGTTTTCCTTCATAAATAAATGGTGTATCTACCGCATCACGCGTCGTACCCTGTACGTTAGAAACAATGGAGCGTTTTTCCTTTAGGATTGCATTTACGAGTGAAGATTTACCAACATTTGGTTCACCAATAACAGCGATATGAATACCTGTATGCTTATCTTCTTTATCCTCTTCAGGCATCAAGCGTAAACATTCATCTAACACATCACCAATACCAATACCGTGTACACCAGATACAGCAATTGGATCACCCAAACCAAGGTTATAAAACTCATAGATATTCATCATACGAGTTGAATCATCAATCATATTTACTGCAAGAACAACCGGCTTTGTCTGTTTCTGTAAGATACCTGCAATATAGGAATCATCATCTGTCATACCCATCTTACCGTTTACAACAAAAAGGATAACATCCGCTTCATTCATCGCAATTTGTACCTGTGCACGAATTTCTTCTTGATATGGTTGATCCGCTAATTGGATACCACCTGTATCAATGAGTTGGAATTTCTTTCCAGTCCATTCACCCGTTGTATAAATACGGTCACGTGTTACACCAGGAAAATCCTCAACGATAGATACACGAGAACCCGCAATACGATTAAAAATTGTTGATTTTCCAACATTCGGACGACCAACAATTGCGATTACTCCACTATGCATTACAAAACCTCCTTTTCAATAAAAGGCTTAGCAAGATCATAGATACGTTCTGTCACTTCTTCAATTGACATATCACTTGTGTCAATTTCAACCGCATCATCCGCTTTCTTAAGTGGCGAATTGGCACGTGTCATATCTTGTAAATCGCGTTCTGCGATTTCCTTCTCTATTTCTTCGATACTTCCAGTCGGAATATTCTTAGCAATATTCTGATCATATCTACGCTTCGCACGGGCCATTGGGGTGGCTGTCATATAGATCTTTACTTCCGCATCTGTTAAAACAACAGTTCCAATATCACGACCATCCATAATGAAGCCCTTTTCCTTTGCCATTTCTTGTTGGCGTGCAACAAGCATACGGCGTACATTTGCCAACTTAGATACAAGACTTGCTGCTAGGCTTATCTCATTAGTACGAATTTTATCTGATATATCTTCGCCATCTAAGAAGATAGAGCCATCCGTCAATAATTGCATCTTCGTATGTTCTAGCATCTCACATACAGCTTCTTCATCTTCTAAACTAATATGATTTTGTAAAGCCTTATATGCAGTACTACGATACATCGCACCTGTATCTAAATGTACATAATTTAATTTCTTTGCTAGACACTTAGCAATGGTACTTTTACCCGCTGCTCCAGGTCCATCAATCGCAATATTTATCTTCATCTTATGCCCTACCACTATTCATTACAATGCCATAAACTGCTAGTAATAATAAGATTACAAGCAATAGAATTAGCACAACAACCACAATATTCAACACATGGTTTGTATACTGCATCTTCTCATTCACATCCGTTAGATTTGCTTCATAGTTATCCAATTGAACACGCATCTGTGTTGTTTCATTTAATAGACGTTGATTTGTGCTTTCATAATTCTCCGTCTTTCTTGGAAACATCGCAAACGCATCATCATCTTTCGCTGTGTGACTTGTTTGTTCCTCACTACATGGTTCTTGTGGATTCATTAGATCACCAAACACATCACTAAACTGCGCAGTATTTTCAAGTGGTGGAAAACTAGATGTATTCTGACTCACGTAGTCTCTAGAATCCATATGACTAACACGTGGTGTAAAGGCAGGAATCTCAGGAAGAGAATTTTGTGGATTGGATTTCTTCTCATTCATTAAATTTTTTACTTCCGCCATGATATCTTCTTTTGTAAGACTCATCGGATCGTTAATATGGTTGTTATCACCTGTATAAGGTACATCAAACAGATTATCTTGTTGTGATGGAGTTACAGGTTTTGCAGGTTGAGATGTACGTTGTTTATTTGATGACATAAATGGAATGTCAGTTGTACCTGTACTATTAGAATATGGCTTTTTCACAGGTGTTTTACGTGCTTCTTGAATCTTCTTACTCGCAATCGAATCACCCTTAATCTTTCGTAAAATATCCATGGATGTGTTTTCTAAAGAAGAGTTACCCTGCTCGATATTGTATTGTTTGACTTCACGAATATACTGATCTAAATAGTCATTGTCATATCCAGCCAAGTCATTGACAGTCGTAAAAGCACCAGCCTCAAAGTTTGCCAATGTAGGTGCTGGTTCTTCATGTTCAAAAGAAGTGACTGGTTCAGAAATCACTGGTTTAGCAGGCTCTACATTTTTGGTTGGAGCACTCACACGACGATGAATGCCTTCGTTAGCACTCTCTGTATAATCTCCACTTCTGTGGAAATTATTCGCATCAATCTGATTTAATCTCTTTTGAAAACGAGATAATTCTTTGGTTGTTGTTACGTCGTTACTATCTAAATCCTGCGTAATACTCTCGCGCAAATCTTTATATTTCTTAATACGTGATAATTCAGCCATATGTACATCTCCCAATAAACAGAAATATTATACCATATCCGCATTTATTTCACTTACCCGCTTGGACATTTTTATCATTTACACACGAAAAAAGGCGTGTTATTGCGCCTTTTCACTGAATTTTCAGATTAATGTAAAAAACTTGAGATACGCTTGTACAGCAATCTTGTGATAACACTTACAACAAAGCCCTTGATTAAATTAAATGGTAATACACAAACAAAGAGTAAGCCCCATACACTCTTAATAAACGGGAAGATTGCAGCCCCCATCTTTACAAATGCATCAATAGGCATTCCATATAGCGTTGAATAGAACGGCAATAGTACAAAATAATTAGCTAGAATACCGACAGCAGCCATTACAAATGTACCTACCACCATTCCAATTAGAGCATTCTTTTTTGACTTATGCTTGCGATAGATAATCGCAGCTGGCACAGTGAAGGCAACACCAATAATGAAATTTGCAAGTTCACCTACAAACATTGTTTGTGTAGGCTTAAATAACAACTTCAAAACAATTTTGATTGCTTCAATGAGAACTGCAGCCCATGGGCCAAATGCAAATCCACCAATCAATACACTAACTTCACTAAAGTCTAGCTTATAAAAGCTAGGTGCGATAAATAGTAACGGAAAATCAAACAGCATCAGTACAAATGCCACTGCACCGAGGACCGCTACATTCGCAATAAATTTGGTTGTTAAAACTTTCTTACTTCCTGACATGGTTTCATCTCCTTGCCTCAAAATAAAAGAGGCTATCTAAGATAACACCTCGGGTAAAAATTGATGATGAAAAAACTTTTACTCTTCCATCCAGACTTTACTGTCGCCATCGGAATTGCACCGATTCAACCTTTCGGTTCGCGGGGTATACCGCCGGTCGGGAATTGCACCCTGCCCTGAGTTTTATCCTCTTTAGTATATACCAGTTTATTTACACTTACCAGTAAAAAGAAAGAAGGATTTCTCCTCCTTAGATATTTAATAATGTCTTTAGAATCTCCACTGTACTTTGCATTGTTAGTGGAATATAGAAGTATGCAGTACAAATAAATCCAGCAACCACAATCATCAGTACAATCATCTGTGCACTTGTCGCAAATGGTGCAGACTTTATATATGCCTGAATACGTAGATATACTCCTGCCACCATACCAAGAGCACCTAACAAGAATCCGACCAGCATAGACTTTGATAAAAATAGAATCGCAAGAATATAAATCACAGTTGGAAGTAAGCTTGCGATAGAAGTTAATGACGCAAGTTGATGACGGTAGTTATAGGATACCTTGATATTTGCAATAAACCCACTAATTACCAAATAGATTCCTTCAAATAAGATGAATAAGAATGCTAGTTTTAGTGACATGATAAATGTGTCACTAAAGTTCATTCTAGTAAATCCAAAAGGTGAAAGATTAATATAACCAGCAAGCATTGCAGATAAGAAATAAGTAAACGCAATCCAATGGATTGTATTACGAATAACCACACCTATGAACATCATAAAATCATCGTGGTTTTTCGCAAGACGATCAATCGCATACGCTGGGAATAATAGTCTTGTTAAGGCATCTGTCTTTGCAGTACTAATATCTCTATCCGCTTCCGCAATCAATCTTTCTTTGCGCGTCATCTTAATAGGCTTAGCCTTTTCTTCTACAACAGACTTTTTTCTATCTACTTCTTCTGCTTTCGCAACTTGTAGTGCCTTCTGCTTTTCTAAGCGCTCTTCTTTTCGCTTTTGAAAACTATCTTTAAGCGATATATATTTTTCCTGTAATAGTTGCCATGCATGCTGAGAAGACACTTTTGCCTTGTTTCCAGCAACCGATAAGAAAGATTTCACCTTTCCGCCTACATCGCCGAGTGCAGCTTTTGCCTTATCCAGATTCTCATCTAATTTGATATTTTCAACAAACTTCTGAGGAATCAATTGATTGATAACAGATTCTGCTTTAGATGTCTGCAAACTTTTATAAATTGCATGTCGTTTAAACGCTCTATGACGATACTGTACAACACGCTGACGGTAGCTAATAGGAGTATTTGTTCTTCTTTTACTGCCAATAAATCTTACTTTCTCCATGAAACTCGCCTCCAGTAGTTTCATTATAAACAAAAAGACTATCTTATGACACTCTTAATTATGAAGAATCTCAAAAAAACCTTACTTTATCGGATCACCTCATAATCCAAAACGACTTTTTTATCTGTATCATACTCCACAATAAGTATCTCATTTGTTAGTTGAATATAGATATAACGATCTTTGATTTGATATTTTTCTTCTAAATGGATATCGGTACATAAATCTCTCTTTAATTCAGCAATAGCTGAAAGTTCTTCTCGTTCATAGGCATAGATTATTTCTAAGTTCTCTAGTATTTTTGATTGATAATTTAGATTAACACTAAGTACTGTTACAAGTGTTATCACATATAGAAAGATAACAAGAAAGTACGCACTGATAAAACCTTTATTGTTTACATAGGAATACTTCATATTCATGGCTATCTCTAACATACCGTAAAATCACGCTATCGTTCTCCAAGTAAAACATTGCACTCTCTATACCCATCAAGAACATTTGTGTACCAGGTTGTATGATGAGATTCTGATTAACAAGACGCAATCGCATTTCTTCATGTTGTCTTTGAAATGATAGAGCTGTTGGTTGTAGTTCAATGTCATACGCTACAGCTAGATAATGACGTAATTGTACTAGCGCAATTTGGTCTTGTAATAAAGTTCTATCTTTTAAGACACTGCGTGTTAGAGATATGACTTGTACCAAAATTGGAATGCAGATACATACTGTTAAAATACAAATTAAGATTTCAATGAGTGCGAATCCTTTTCTTTTTGACATGCTTGTAAACACCCTTCTACATCATTCATCACTTCTAATAATGACTCTTCCATCTCACGTATCTTCCTTTCAAATACTGTATATTGTGCGTGACTTACTTGTACGATACTCGTGATTAGACCAACTAACAATAATGTGATGCTTAAACTAACAAATGCTTCGACAGTAAATAGTCCCTTCTTATTGAATCGCAAGTCTACCACCACCTAGTTCTACAATGATAGTACGTTCATTCTTAAAACGAATTGTCTTTGCCTGATTCACATTTCCCTTTTGATTAAAGCTTACACCATACGCATCAAATGATATGCTTTTTGCTTGTTTCATTGCAGTACTTTGTAAATATAGATACTCATCCACAAAACCATAATATTCCGTTTCCGGCATATGCATATTCGTTGGTAACAACATCATAAATATCGAAATCACAAAAAGCACTACACACATTTCTAGTAAACTAAAGCCTTTATTCGATATACGCATGTCCATCACTGATCACAAGACTCTTTTCCCCATCACAGGTAATCTGTTGTTCGGTTAATAGCCCAGCATTAACCAAGTCACTAACACTTCCGGGATAACTATCGTATTCTAGTTTATATTGGATGATAGCGGAGTCCGCAATCTTCTCCAAAGCCTTACAACCTTTATCATTTACAATCGTTAGTGTCTTTTTAATATTTGGTATTACTAATAAAAACAGTATTGAGATAATTAAGATTACAATCGTCATCTCTAGTAAAGTAAATCCTTTTTTATTCATTGCTTACCTCCTGATCTATATGTTTTGTAACATCTGCATTGGTAACATTAATATTTGATATACAACAAGCAATATTAACGCAATCGTCCCATAGCAGGATAGTTGTACGCTACGCGTAAAGATACGTACTTGTTTGATATGTCGTTGCTGGTTCATTACAAGATATCCTTCTAGCATCTTCTCACAGTTTGAACCATGCAAAGCAATTTGAAAAAACTGCTGTAATGCATGTTCTACATATGGTGTATGTAACGTATTTTCAAAAGATTCACCTTTACATAAAGACTCATTCAACTCTTGTGCTATCAAACTTACCAAAGGTTTCTCTTTGATATCTAACAGTATCTTCATTGTCTGTATTGTTGAGATGCGCACTCTTACGCATTCAAGAAAGTATCTTGCAAATTCTGCAGAAGCCTTTTGAACCATAAGTGAATCAGGCACACGCTTTACAAGAGCACAATATAACCAACATTTTCTTTGCGGATGTTGAAATACAATCCATAACAGCATTCCCATAACTATTACGAATGTCGTTAACCATGATAATAGTTGAATCAAACTCCGTAAGAAGTAATAGCTTGTAACATTGACCTCAAAGCTAGTCATTAATGTAATCATCTGTGGAAAGACAAAACCATTGAACAAATACATTCCAAAAAACATCAAAAACAACATGATAATCGGATATATCATATCCTTCATCATCTTCTGCTTTGTGCGCTCTTCATGGCTTGCTAGTTCTATTGAAATACGCATACTTTCAAGTACTGGTAGATAACGGATAAAGTTATCAAAGTACTTTCTATAACAAACCGGCAGTAGTGAAGAGAATGCATCTTTGAACGTCTGTCCTTGTTCTAGTTTTTCTAATACATGCGTGATGCGTTGTTCATTTCTTTTTGTCTTCAGAATTAGTAAAGTATCGGTAAAGCTAAATCCATTTTCCATCAAACTTACAATCCCTTGGCATTCCAGTTTATCAAAGCGTGTATTCCTCCAGACAATCCGACGCAATATATCCTTTCTTAACTGCACATTGTAATTGTTGTTGCAGTGAGATAAACGTTTTGGAAACACATCGATGTTCCAAGGCATAAGCCACCTCCTTTCGATTCATATATTCATATACACCACAACGTTTTCCAGCGCCCAGATTAAATAACCTTTGATTTGATACACCAATCAGCACATCCTTAAGTTGATACATATTCACCCCCAAATCTAAAAGACGATCAATCGCAGACATACAATTCTGACTATGTAAGCTCGTCACAACCAAATGCCCTGTTAGTGCACTACGCACTGCCATTAAGGCAGCCTGGCTATCACGGATTTCTCCAATCATGATGATGTCTGGATCATGTCTCATCAATTGTTTAATGCCCTCATCGTAGGATAAATGCTGATGGTCATTGATTTGTATTTGTACGTAGTTTTCATGATATACCTCGACAGGATCTTCCAAAGTAAAGATTTTCTTTCCCTTTGTCTCATTGAGAATGGTATACAGAGTTGTTGTCTTGCCAGAACCTGTTGGTCCAGAAAACACAAAAAGCCCTGATGTATGTTTGGTAATATTCCTTAGCCATATCGAAGTATCATAATCAATTGTTAAATCTTCAATGTGTAGTGGTGAATGCTGATTCAAAATTCGTAATACGCCTGATGTATTGTGATAACTTGAAACTAGTGCAAAGCGTAAAGATACTGGTTGCCCGTCAATTTCCATCTCAAATCTTCCTGTTTGTGGATGGTGGATATCTGATAAGTCTAGATTTGCTTTATACATCAAATAACGAAATAAGCGTATATCATCCTCTTTCGGAACCATTTGCCTAACATCCTGTTCAATCTTCATCTCAATACTTAAACTCTCTTTGGGATATGTTTTTAGATGAAAATGGATATCTGTTACATGAAATTCCATCGCTATTTTTAAACATTCAATCAACCGTTCTTCCATAGTAGCCCTCGCACTTCTATATTCACTAGGAATGTAACAAGTCCATAAAAAAATGTTCGATTTCTCGAACATCAATATTCATAGCTTAAATCAAATTTTCCATCTGATTTTTGTACAATCAGATAATAGTAACCTGGAGGAGTCTGTGTCGTTTGATCATACTCTCCATATCCCTCAATATTAACCATCTCTGCAATCATATTCTGTTCTAGATCATATAGTTTCGCCACAAAGGTTCCTTGACCTGTATGCTTACCATAGATTCTAAGACTTCCTGCATTTAGATAGAAACGCACAATATAAAGTCCACCAGAATTTTGAATCTCAGTTGCTTGTTTACTTGTGGCAGAATCTGGATCATCGACTGTTGTTGGCAGATCAAATTCCTTTTCTTTTTCATCCTTTGGTTTTTCAACCGTATTATCAGTAGGAATTGTCTTCTCCTCAATCATCTGTGTGATACGATGATCAACTGCACCAAAGGAACTCTGCAAGTAGATAATATCATTGTGATTATTCTTATTGACGGAAACCGTATATAAAGATACCTGTTGGGTCATTGTACGTCCATTTTTCTGATATGTATAAATACCATAGACATTATTTCCCTTAATGATTGTCTGAGTTATAGTACATTCATATTGCGGATACTGTTTCTTTAAAACAGACTCTACCAATTTTTGGGCATCTTCATCCTTAAAATCAGTTGTAGAAATCGCAATCTTATCTTCCTTCGCTACGTAGGTTGACTTCTCTTGATGACAACCTGCTAGTAATACCGAACTCAAACATAAACCAATCAAAAATTTCTTCATATTACTACCTCGCTTCTATTCTACACGAAATTAAGACAAAACAACTTTGATAAATTCTTAAAAGTAAGAAATCATATATGGATTATTGCGAACTTCTATTCCTATCGTACTAGCTGGCCCATGTCCTGGATAGATTTGTAAATCATGTGGAAGTGTCTTGAGATATTCTAATGTAAGACGCATCTTCTCATCACTACCTGAATATAAATCCGTTCTACCACAGCTAGACGCAAATAACGTATCCCCAGTAAAAAGAATATTCTTATATCGAACGCAAATACTACCATCCGTATGCCCAGGTGTATGATGAATTTCTAAAGAAAATGTTCCAATCTTAACCTGTTTCTCATTTAAATCATGAATTGATGCATATACGGGTGCACTATATCCATAATGGCCAGCATTGCTTGGTAATATAAGTGGTAAATCATGATAATCCATATATACTGGACAATTGTATACATCACATAAATCATCCACAGCTCCTGTATGGTCAGAATGTCCATGTGTTAAAACAATACCATCAACGACTTCATCCTTACCAACATATTCCATAATCTTCTTATAATATCTTCCTGGATCAATAAAGAGAACATGACCATTATCATGAAGTACGTAGGAATTCTCTTCAAACT
This sequence comes from Solobacterium moorei, assembly GCF_036323475.1. Lineage (GTDB taxonomy): Bacteria > Bacillota_I > Bacilli_A > Erysipelotrichales > Erysipelotrichaceae > Bulleidia > Bulleidia moorei. Next base: position 1,185,673 of record NZ_AP028934.1, on the reverse strand, counting down.
GTCCAATTGGTAATATATCTAATCTCATACAAAATATAAAAAAATAACCAACAAAGGTTATTTCTTCTCCTTATGCAATGTCATTTTGCGTAAACGCGGACAGTACTTCTTAACTTCCAACTTTTCTGGGTGCTTACGCTTATTTCTTGTAGTGATGTAGTTTTCTTCACCACATTCTGTGCATACCAAGATTACATTCTCTCTTGCCATTGTTAATAATCCTCCTAAGATTTTGCATGATGAGTATATCATATTCATAAATCAATTCCAAGTGCTTTATGATTTTAAGAGATGAAAAACCCTCAATTATTTTTAAAAGTTCCTCTTTGCACTATTTTCTTAGTGAAAGTTCCCTTTTATGATAATGGCACAAGGGATATGTGCCAGGAAAGTGGAGAAAAGGAGGAATATTTTATGACTAGCACATACAAACAGCTTTCTTTTGACGAACGACTCATTATTCAAAATCTGTTGTCTGATCCTAACATCACGCTCAAGATGATTGCCCTTACTCTTAACAGGAGTCCCAAGGCCATTCGCTATGAGATAACACACCATCTTAGAATTGTCGTCCGTGCCAATACTCATAATAAGTGTGGTAGACAAAATCAATGTAATCGCACAAGGTTATGTACTCACTGTCTACAAGGTCGTTGTAAGTTCTGTAAACATGATAACTGCAATGATCTATGTTCCGATTTCATCTCTTCACCAATATGCAAACATACATCTCGTTTCCCCTATGTCTGCAACAATTGCCCAGATGCCAAAACCTGCAAGTTGCCAAAGGTATTCTATATGGCCGATGTTGCCCAAAAACAGAGGGATGACAATGTCAGTAGTTGGAAGGAAGGACCAAAGAAATCAGAAGCACAAATGAAGATGATTGTCGATGCCTTTGAGAAAGGCGTCAAACAGAACCTTTCACCAGACATCATCATACACAACAATCAGTTGGACATATCAGTATCTACCGCATATCGTTATATTCATTTTCGTCATATGGGCGCCATCATCAATGTAGACCTCAAGCGTCAGGTCAAATATAAAACACGCTCTTCCAGCAAACATGTCGTGATACCAATCAACTATGATTGGCTTGAAGGCAGAAGATATGAAGACTATCTCGAACGTATCGAGAATGAAGATGTTTCCATCAATATATGGCAAATGGATACAATACTCGGCAAGCAAGGCGATGAAGAGAAATGTGTCCTTTCACTCCTGCATACAAGATCGAATCTACAGTTATATTTTCTGTTAAAGGAAAAAAGCATGTTGGCTGTCCAGCGTGCATTCGAAATCATCAAGGATGTACTGGGACCTGAACTATTTTCTATGACCTTTCCAATCATTCTTACTGACAATGGCTCTGAGTTCCACGATCCTCTAAGTCTAGAGACCGATGCATATACAGGAGAAAAACTAATATCCATCTACTACTGCAAGGCCGGAAGAAGTGATCAGAAAGGTAAATGTGAGAAGAACCATGAACACTTTAGAGAATGTGTTCCAAAGGGAAAGAGTATGAATGCATTGACCCAGAAGGACATCAACTATGTGTCTGACATGGTAAACAATTATCCTCGTAGATCCTTAAACTACAATTCACCTATCGATATCGCCGCTCTATCACTAAACAAAAAGGTGTTAAGTCTTAACAAGTTGACTCACCTCAACATCAAACAAGTTAAGCTTACACCTATCATCCACTAGCCGATTTGGCACATATCCCTAACCTACAAAAAGGAACTTTCGATGAGAAAAAATTTAAACCATCATTGAAAGCCGAGCTTTCGTATGCCCAAATCGCCTGTCTATACATATTCAATATCACAAAATATCTTATAAGTACACTATTACAGTAAAATGTTTCTTCTCTTTAGCCCTAAAAATGGGGAACTTTCGTTGAAAAGGAACTTTCGTTGAAAATTGAGCGAGATGAAAAACTCGATAAAATTTTATAATCGTGGGATAATAGTACTCATAAAGGAGACGAAATAATGAAACGTACTGAAACACGTGCTATATTTGTAGGAAATGTCCAGATTGGTGGCCAAAATAAATGTGTTTTACAATCCATGACAAATGTTCCTGCAAAGGATGTGGAGCACTCAGTCGCACAAATCAATGAATTAGCCGCAAATGGCTGTGAACTTGTCAGAACAGCAGTATTAGATGAAGAAGATGCTCGTGCTATTCCAGCAATCAAAGCTCGCATCAACATTCCTCTAATCGCAGATATACACTTTAACTATTTACTTGCCCTCATCTGTCTAGATAGCGGCATTGATGCAATCCGTATCAATCCTGGTAATATTGGATCACGCAAGAATACAGAAGCCGTCGTTGCCAAATGTAAAGAAAAGCATGTACCAATTCGTATTGGTATCAATGCGGGTTCTTTAGAAAGAGAACTCTTAGAGAAATACGGCGGTCCATGTGCAGAAGCTCTTGTCGAAAGTGCTAAGCGTCACGTCGATATTCTTGAGAGTATGGATTTCTATGATATCTGTTTATCATTTAAATCTTCTAATGTAGAACTTACCATTGATGCGTATGAACTCGCCGCAAAGACATTTAACTATCCTCTTCATTTAGGCGTTACAGAAGCTGGCGGTTTTGCGGATTCTGCCGTAAAATCTTCTGCCGCATTAGGTGTACTCTTACATGAAGGAATTGGTGATACAATTCGTATCTCCGTATCAGGTCCTCCAAAGGATGAATTGATCATCGGAAAAGCATTACTACGTAGTTTCCGTTTGATTAAAGATGTACCTGATTTAGTCGCATGTCCTACATGTGGAAGAATCCAGTATGACATGATTCCGCTTGTCAAAGAGATGGAGGATTATCTCCACAGTATCAAGGCAAATATCACAGTCGCAGTCATGGGCTGTCCTGTTAATGGTATGCAAGAAGCTAGCCGTGCTGATATTGGTATTGCAGGTGGTTCAAAGTCAGGCATTCTCTTTCGGAAAGGAAAAGTTATCCGTACAGTACCGCAAGCAGAAATTAAACAAGCATTGATTGAAGAAATCGAAAAGATTATAGAAGAGCAGAGAAGCCAAAAATAGCTTCTCTGTTTTTACTTATTTCTTTAGAAATACAATTGGATCAGTCAATTTAGTATAGATAACTAAGTATCCAAGTGAAAATAAGAATCCCGCAAACACATCAGATGTATAATGAACTCCAAGATAAATACGACTCATACCAATAATTAAAATCAATAGGCTAAAACATGTAATTAAAGTCCAACGTAGCTTCTTATTTCTAACATTTTTATAAATCAGATAAATCAAATATCCATAGAATGCCATACTTACCATGGAATGCCCTGATGGAAAACTGTACCCTGTTTCCGCAATCAAACGAAATCCAGTTGGACGGGCACGTCGTACTATCAATTTTAGTATGTTATTTAACAATGCAATTAATACTAAGTTTGATACGACACTGATAGCGATTCTTTTATTTTTGATCAGCACCAATGATGCAAGAGCCCATACAATCATCAAGATTGTACCACCAAACTGTGTAATCAATCTCATCACTGGTGTTAGTGAATTAGATATAAAGTGTTTTGACATGAAGCCATAACCAGAAGTATCAATTGGTAATACCCGACTCCCCCATACTGCTTGCATCAAATATACGAAGATACTGATACAAATAAGTACAATGACCCACTTTATATTTTTCTTTTGAAAAACCTGCATGCATATCTCCTTTTAAAAATCGACGCATCTGCGTCGACTAAGCAACTTGAGGTTTGTTGCCACCTTGGATGAAGTATACATCATACCAAGTGATAAATGTATAGAGTGTCCAAATCTTACGACGAGCGTCCACCTTACCTTGGAAATTGTCGTCTAATAGTTGTAACACTGCCTTTTGATCAAAGAATTCTCCAACGAAGTCCTTTGATAATTCTGCACGTACAATCTGATAGAACTTCTCTGTACGTAACCAGTCCTTAATAGGAACTGGGAAACCAAGCTTAGGACGTGCTGCCCACTCCTTAGGAATATGACGGAACGCAGCTTGGCGGAAAGCATACTTCGTATTGTGTTCATTGAATAAATACTTTGTAGGAATCACCTCAGCACATTCCATCATTTTTTTATCTAATAATGGAACACGTAACTCAAGTGAGTGTGCCATAGACATCTTATCAGCCTTTAACAAGATATCTCCAGGCATCCATTGGTGCATATCTAAGTACTGCATCTTTTTGATTTCAGATAAGTTCTTAACTTTTGCATACTTATCCATCACGATATCTTTCACAGACGGTGACTTACGATATTCAGGCTTTACAATTGCTGTTGCTTCCTCTTCTGTAAATACAAGTGCTTGACCAATGAAGTATTCTTCAGCTGGTTGTACAGCCTTTAATAAATGTAACTTACCAGGGAAGTTTGGTAATTTCTTTAAGTGCTCTGATAACTTATGACGCTTGCTTTGGGATAACTTCTTTAGAGCTTCGCCAAGTTTACGTACGGTCATAGAGTTAGAATGCCAACCATAATCAATATAACCAGCAAATAATTCATCTGCACCCTCTCCACTCATAACAACCTTCACATCACGTGCAGCAAGTTCCGATAAGAAGAACAGCGGAACTACTGATGGGTTTGAATCTGGTTCATCTAAGTAATATTGAATCTGTGGGAAGTATTGGAATGCCTCTTCACCAGTTAATGTACGAGACGTATTGTGTAATCCTAAAATATCCGTTAAAGCCTTTGCTTCTGTAGACTCATTGTACGATGTTCCAAAACCAACAGAGTAAGTCTTCGCAGGCTTCAAGATAGACGCAACCAAACTAGAGTCTACACCAGAGGATAAGAACGAACCTACTTCTACATCCGCAATCTTATGCGTAGCGACAGACTCCTGTACTGTTTCATCGATGAAGTTTACAGCCTCTTCTAGGGTCATATCCTTTTCTTCTTGATGTAAGTCCCAATACTGTTGAATATCTAACTTATCATCCTTAAAGATGAAATAATGTCCTTCTGGTAAACGATATACATTCTTAAAGAAACACTCTTTGATTGCAGGATATTGGAATGTTAAGTATGGTTTTAGAGCTTCCTTATTTAACTCCTTTTTAAAGGATGGATGATGTAAGAAAGACTTAATTTCAGAACCATACATAAATACTTCATCCGTGTTGTAGTAATAGAATGGCTTAATACCAAAATGGTCACGAGCACCAAATAACTCCTTCTTCTCTGTGTCCCAGATAACAAAGGCGAACATACCACGTAACTTTTGTAAAAGTGCTACACCATACTCTTGGTAACCATGAATCAAAACTTCAGAGTCTGTATTTGTCTTAAAATGATAACCCTTTTCAACAAGTTCCTTACGAATAGACTGATAGTTATAAATCTCACCATTGAAAGTTAAAACTTTTGTCTTTTCTTCGTTATATAATGGCTGACTACCACCTTCTAAGTCGATGATACTCAAACGACGAAAGCCCAAAGCCACGTCGTCATCAATATATTGACCAGCACTATTTGGGCCACGGTGAATAATCGCATCCATCATGTCCTTAATAATCACTGCTTTTTCACTCTGTGTTTTTTTATCTACAAATCCTACTATTCCACACATAGAACTACTCCTTTACACAAACATATTTGCATTAGTTAGTATATCATATATATCTATTGATTACGCATCCCTTCCAACAAGCATTTTCCAAAACTTTTTATTGAAGTATCGATTCTCATTTAGTATAATCTATTAGCAAGCTTCAATAACGGCGCGTTGGTGAAGCGGCTTAACACACCGCCCTCTCAAGGCGGCATTCACGGGTTCGAATCCCGTACGCGTCACTACTAAATCGACTTCGATCGATTTTTATTATCTAAAAAGAACGGTACATTGTACCGACCCCCAAAAGTTAGACCAAGAATCTAACGAATGGAGGTCGGTATTTTTATGACAAAACACAGTTTTGAATTCAAGAAAAAAATAGTTTTAGAATATTTGAATGGTAAAGGAGGAATTCTATATCTTTCTAAAAAATATGGATTAGGCTCTAAATCCCAGCTACACAAATGGGTGAAAAACTATAAAGCATTTGGAAATGATGGTTTATTGCGCTCACGAGAAAATGAAGTTTATTCTTTCGAAATGAAACTTTCTATTGTAGAGTTGTATTTAACAAGTGAAATCACATATCAAGAGTTAGCTATACAGAATGGCATTAAGAACCCAGCTACGATTGGCAACTGGGTTAATCGCTTTCGTATAGCAGGTCCTGATGCGTTAAAATCACGCCGAAAGGGTCGAAGGAAAGCTATGGATAAGACAGATAGAAAGACTCAAAACAAACTCATGGAAGAAGCTTCTGTTAATACAAGTGTAGAACATATAAAGAAATTAGAAGATGAACTTCTTCGGTTAAGAATAGAGAATGCATTTTTAAAAGAACTGAGGAGGCTGCGTTTAGAGGACGAAGAAAGAATGAGAGAACGGCACTCGTCATCAACAGTCTCCGACAAAAGTTCAAGCTAAAAGACCTTCTCTTATATACCGGAATGTCAAAAGCGACATATATGTATTGGCAAAAGAGATTTGATAGAGAAAATCCTGATAAAGAGATTGAAGAAAACATACAAGAAATTCGTGCAAATAATAAGGATTATGGCTACCGTAGAATCGTTGGAGAACTTCGCAACCATGGATATATCATTAACAAAAAGAAAGTACAGAGAATCATACAAAAGCTTCACTTACAGGTAACGTCTTATACTCGCAAAAGCAGAAAATACAGTTCTTATAGAGGAACAGTTGGAAGAGTTGCGCCTAATAGAATTCACAGACGCTTCAAGACACATATACCGCATCAGAAAATAACAACAGATACAACTGAATTCAAGTATTATGAAGTCGATACAAAGGGGCATATGACAATACATAAGCTTTATCTAGATCCATTTATGGATATGTGTAGTGGTGAGATACTTAGTTACGAAATTGGTAAGAGACCTTCTGCAGAAAACGTGATGAATGCCTTGGAGAAAGCTATTACAATCACTACAGACTGCCCATATAGAAGAACATTTCATTCTGATCAAGGATGGGCATATCAGATGAACGCTTATACACGTAGATTAAAAGAAGAAAGAATCTTCCAGAGTATGTCTCGAAAAGGAAACTGCCTTGATAACTCAGTTATGGAAAATTTCTTTGGACTGATTAAACAAGAAATATACTATGGAGTCATGTACTATAGTTTCGATGAACTGAAGCTAAAAATAGAAAGATTTATTAATTATTACAATGAGCAACGAATAAAAGAAAAGTTAGGATGGATGAGTCCTGTTCAATACAGACAACATCTTCTAGCTTCATAAAAAAAGAGATGACCAAAGTCATCTCGTAAAAAGTCTAACTTTTAGGGGTCACCTCAATTGTACTGTTCTTTTTAAGAAGAATTTTAACAATCAACTTTATAACTATAGGCAATATCAATTCCTATTTTTAAGAATGTGATAATCAAAGCAGAAATAATCAATGTTATATTGTTAAAAAGAAAGCTAATTACCACAATCACAAAGCCTGTCATTACACCTGTAAAACCTGAAAATCGTTGACATTTTTTCCAAATCTCATCATTCTTCATAGTCTGTTTTGTCCGAAAGCCTAATACACTATTTCTTTTGACTTTAGGCATGAGATTACTGATTACAATTAAGAAAATTCCAATGATAATAAATGAGATTTGTACAAATGTAAATGACGCAAACTCTAATTTCTCAACCTTATGCAAACTTGAATAAATCATAAATCCACAAAGTAAGTTAAAGATAAGTAAAACACAGTTACCTACTAGTAAACTACTCTTCTCGTTATTGTTTCCTTGTGGTTCTTGTTTCTGGGCAATTCTACCCATCGCTAATGAAAAGAATCCAAACGCAATCGTTACAACTGGCAATATCAAGATTTCATATTTGCTTCCCCAGCGATCAACTACGTTATCGATATTATAGTGAGCTGGTATCACATCAGGTAGAAACTGTAATGCGATTACACTAGCTACTAAAGGCAAAAACATAAGTATGTAATATAGTTTTTTATTCTTCATTTTTTTCTCCCTTCAAGTCAGAAATCCACATTACTGCTTCATCTAAAATAGATAAGTTTAATTCATAGTAGATAAAATTCTTATACTTTGTTTCGTAAATCAAATCGGCTTTTTTCAGCTTTGCTAGATGATACGATAGTGCTTGTGGAGACATCCCTAACTGTTCAGCTAAATCTCCAGAATTAATCTTACCTTCCTTTAATTTCATTAAGATATTCCTACGATTGTCATCTGCAAGTGCCGTTAAAATATCTTTGATTGCCATTCCATCACCTCTCAATCTATTTAAGTATTTCTTTAAATAGATTATAGATCTGCCACAGGCAAATATCAACTCTATTTAAAAATATTTTGTAATAGTTTTATAAATATATCTAAAAAAGAAGAACTTATGAAAGTCCTTCTCTATCTTTTCTTGCACGTTCTTTATACATAGCCTTTTTCTCTTCACGAATCTTGCTACGAATCATTTCACGTTTCTTCTGACGATGTACGCGATCAATGGCAGCTGCACGTTTCTTCTTATAGCCTGGTTTTACCTTTGTACTCTTCTTCGTCATAATCATAGCAATCTTCTTTTCTAGTTCATCATCCGTCTTAAGACGTCTTTGTCCGTATGGATGTAGTGTCTGCCAACCACTAGTACGATGACGGGCATGCTCAAACTTAATACCACGCTTTTGTAAGGAACGAATTGCTTGATCATCACTTTCTTGATACAAGGCATAGCATGTACCTTTAGAACCTGCTCTACCTGTTCTTCCTGCACGATGAATATAGTATTCTAAGTCTTCTGGGAACCCACAAGAAATAATATGTGTTACTTCTCCAATATCAATACCACGTGCAGCTAAGTCAGTCGCAACGACGTATGTATGTTCCGCATTGGAAATACTCTTCATCGCTTGCTTTCTCTTGCGACTTGTTAAATCACCATGAATTTCACTGACAGATACTTTGTTCTTGCGAAGTTCTTCCGCAATTGCAGAAGCTTCTTGACGTGTATTAGCAAAGATTAAACATACATATGGTTGAAAGCCAGGCAAGATTGATAAAATCGTCTCTGCATAGCTATGATGATAACAAGGTACCAACACATGCTTAATATCTGGATTAAAGCGTACTTTCTCACCAATCTGATATGTGATTGGATGATGCATGTACTTATTGATAAATGGCTTTAACTGGTCTGGCATTGTTGCTGAGAATGCAAGCATCTGTAAATGGTCACCCAGCCTTCCTGCAAAGGCATCAATTTCATCTAAGAATCCATACTCAAGTGTCATATCTGCTTCATCCACCACAAGCATGATTGCTTTATCAATACGCAAAGTACCACCATTTAGGAATAAGTCCTTAATTCTACCTGGTGTCCCGACAACGATATGTGGTTGAGACTTTTCAAGTTGCTCAACGTCCTTACTTCTCTCACGTCCACCAACGTATAAACGTACACGAAGTTCAGGAATAACTTCTGTCATAACTTTCGCCATCTCATAAATCTGTGTTGCAAGTTCACGTGTTGGTGCAGTAATAATCACCTGTGCTTCATCCTTATTAGGGTCTACCTTCTCCATAATTGGAATTAAGTATGCATGTGTCTTACCAGAGCCTGTACTAGAAAGACCAATCACATCCTTGCCACGTAAAGCAGATGGAATCACCTGTTCTTGGATTGGTGTTGGTTGTTTGAAATGGTTCTTCTCAATAAAGGCCATTGTTGTATCTTTTAGATTAAAATCTTCAAATTTCTTCATTTTATCACCTATAATTAGTATAACCGATTTTATTTACGGTTTGAAAGGACTCTGCTATGGAAATCATAAAAGTCATCCCTAGAGGGTATTGCCAAGGTGTTGTTCGTGCAATTCTCATTGCCAAGAAAACAGTCAAGGAAAACCCAGATATCCCTGTTACCATGTTAGGCATGATTGTGCATAATCAATTTGTAGTTGATGCTTGCCGCAAGTTAGGCATTCACTTTGTTGAGGATAAAAATAAGACCCGTATGGAACTTTTAGAAGAGATTCCAAACGGTATCGTTATCTTTACTGCTCATGGTGTTAGTGACGATGTAATCGCTGCTGCCAAAGCAAAGGGACTTACCTGTGTAGATGCGACTTGTCCAGATGTCATCCGCACACATAACCTTGTCAAGGAACATAGTACTATTGGTGATATCATCTACATCGGTAAGAAGAATCATCCTGAATCTGAAGGAACTGTTGGTATCTCTGATAAGATTCATCTTGTAACATCCATTGAAGATGTAGATGAACTAAAGAAGTTATCGCTCAAAAATATTCTCATAACCAATCAGACAACGCTTTCTATGCTAGATACAGCCGAAATCATTGCACATTGCAAAGGAATATTCCCTGACGCAACGGTCGCAAAGGAAATCTGTAACGCCACTAGCAAGCGCCAAGAAGCGGTACTGCAACTACAGGATATTGATTTATTGATTGTTGTTGGAGATGCGCGTTCCAATAACTCCAATCAACTTGCGCATATTGCTAAGCATGCAGGTATCCAAGAGTCCTATCTCATCGATAGCGTTTTAGATTTAACACCTGCCATGATTGACAATCATAAGAGAATCGCAATTACAAGTGGTTCTTCTACACCAAACTCTATCACCGACCAAGTCGTTGACTTCTTAAATGAATATGCACGTACAGGCATCTGGCAATTACCAAAGACTGTTAACGTGCAATTGATCTAAGATCTTCTAATTCCTCCTTTGTAAGAGGTCTATATTCACCCGGTTTTAAAGTTTCATCTAAAACAAGATTCTTCATACGAAGACGTTTTAGATAGACAACTTTATCACCAACTGAATTAAATATGAATTTAATCTCATGATACTTCCCCTCTTGAATAGTCAGAGTACAAGAAGTATCAGAGATTTTTTTATATACTGCCGGTTTATAACTTACACCATTGTATGTAACACCAGATTCAATCTTAGCGATATCCTCTTCTGTTAGCGGTAGTGTATGTTCAACGTAATACTCTTTTTCGACATGTTTCTTCGGTGATAACAGTTCATGTGCCAAAGGACCATCATTGGTAATCATGAGTAAGCCTTCGGTATCCTTATCCAATCGTCCACATGGAAACATACCTTTATAGTCTTCTGTGATTAAATCTAAAACTGTAGGACAGTTTTTACCTTCGGTAGCACTGATATAACCAGCCGGTTTGTTTAACATGTAATACACATATTTCTCATAAGTGACTGGTATATCGTCCACAAAAATTTCTGCTGTATTTTCATCAACACGCATGTCAGACGACTTTGCGATTTCGCCATTGACACGTACACGTTTTTCTTTAACTAGTTTCTTGACTTCACTGCGGCTTCCAACACGCGCATTTGCTAGGATACGATCTAGCCGCAACATTTACGCACCTCGACGAAGAATGCGATTGAACATTCCACGTAAATCTCGATGGAAGATCGATTTTGGTAAGCGGAATAATTCGCTACTAGCAAAGTATACGCCCATTCCCAAGCTTCCGATCATACCGACTAATACAATCGCAAGTAAGCGAGGATACTGCGTAGGATCAATGCCAATCCAACGTACAATAACATAGATACCATTCATCGCAAAACAACAGATAATAATCTTCAGCAAGCGAATGATCATATTCTTCACACGTACTGGATATGTCTTTTGAATTTTATAGATACTGAGCGCGATGAAGGTAATCTCGCAAAGAATACTGGAGATGATTGCGCCTGAATAGCCAAATAAATAACAACATGGATAGAACGTTACAACCTTTACCAAGAAGCCGATTAAGAAGTAAATCAAAGTATGTCTTCTCATCTTAAGAGACAATAAGATTGATAATAATACGGGTGTAACAGTTGTGCCAAACGCTAAGATACTGGACCAGAATAACGCTACTTGTCCATATTCCAACTCCTTAGCACCATACATGATGTAATAGATTGGACCTGATAAAGCAGCCATTGATACACAGACTGGAATCACAATATAGAATACTGTGCCAAGACAATCTTCAAGAGACTTACGTAGTCCCTTCCAATCCGCATGAACCAAAGAAACAGTGATAAATGGGACGGCACCAGCCGCAAAACCATTCCCAATTACCTGTGGAATCGATGTTAATTTATCACAGTTTGTCTGGATAATACTCAACAGCATCGTTGCTTGACTATGTTGCATCCCCAAGCCTTCCATCACAGACACAAAGAAATTTGTATTCACAAGTACCTGTGAATTTGCCAAGATAGAACTTAACAAGAACGGAATCACATACATTACAAACTCACGAATAAGCTCTTTGATTGCGACGGAGTTTGTAGACTGTCGTTTAGCCTTTTGCTGTACATCCCTAAAGTGTTTACGGTCAAAGTTCATAAACTGTAGTAAGGCTACCATCGCGCCGACACCAGTCCCGCCTACCGCTGTATAGATATAAACAATCTTTGGAAGATGTAGAATGTACACAACAAACCAACCTGCACCAAGTAAGAAACCTACACGTACAAATTGTTCAATGACTTGTGATAGGGAATATTGCTGCATTTCCTTGGCACCTTGATAATATCCACGATAGCTATACAAAACAGATACAAGGAATAAGGCCATCGCAAGAATGACAAATGAGTTCTGCATCGCCGCAAGTTCATTAGCAGAATATGATATACCACCTAATGCGCGAGCTGCCAGTGGTCCTGAAAAGCCAATGAATAATACAGCCATCGCAAAACCAGAAACCATCAATAAACTCGTCGCTAAGATACGTACTAGTATAACTGTCTTATAGTCATTTTTAGAAAGATACTTTGCGACTAGTGCTGCTAAGGCAAACGGGATACCCGCACTACAGATCTGTAACAGAATCGTATAATAATCAAACGCTGCAGAATAATAAATCATATCCTGCTGTCCGACAATTGCTTTAAATGGGACGATATAGAACAAACCGATTAGCTTTGTAATAAAGATGCCCGCAGAAGTCGTTAAGGAACTGGCAATAAACGATTTTTTAATTGTATTTGTTTCTTTCATGTATCCAACTCCTCTTACTTCTCATATTTTAACTCTTTTTGTATGTATTGTTTGATAACTTGTTTGTTGTCTTGATCACGCCATTCCACAACAAGCTTCAAATCGACGTGGTCTTTAGAACTTTCCCCACTGATAACAAGTCCCTTCATCAAACCTTTTGATTTATCTACTTGATTTGGTACAAGTGATACATCCGTATCAAAAATACCTAATGATGGCATCATCTTGTCATTATCCGCAAACGCAATATCATTTTCCACCGCAAAAATACGGCAATGATACATCTCTGTCTTAGGATTATCTATAATCACATAATAGCGATATGTACCATCAGATAACTGTGTCATCTCAGTACTGATTGAAAAATAATCACTAGATTCACGATAGTTTTTTGTATTTAAAACTTCTGTATAATAACTCTCATATAATTCCATGGCCGCATTTGTTTCTGTGTCTTTTTTAGCACAGCCAGATAACATGCAGATACAGATTGCAATGACCAATAAACATCTATACATACAAATACCTCGCCTGTAATTATACCATAGAACAGTTATAAAAACGGATAGCCTTTTGACTATCCGTATGCACTAGAATGTTAATACAAAGTAATTCTTTTTCCCTTTTTTAAGGATAGAGAATTCTTGGTTGATAGCTTCTGACTGATGTAATACAGCCTGAATATCTGTGACCTTATTGCCATTAACTGATACAGAACCCTGTTCAATTAACTTACGTGCTTCTGATTTAGACTTGCATACTTCTGCCGTAACAAGCGCATCAATCAAAGTCACACCATCTTCTACAGCTGCCTTCTTTGCATCTGCTAAACCTTCCTTCATCTCCTCTGGAGATAAAGTCATAATATCACCCTTGAAGAATGTCTCAGTGATACGTAGTGCCTTCTTTAATCCATCTTTACCATGAACAAGTTCCGTTAGTTCTGCTGCTAGTACCTTCTGTCCTTCACGCTTTTCAGGTGCGTTCTTGAGAGATTCTTCATAACCCATGATTTCTTCTGGTGTATGGAAGCTAAGTCTCTTAAGGTAGTCTACGATATCTGCATCTGGTGTATTCAACCAGAACTGGTAGAATTCATACGCATTTGTACGAGCTGGATCTAACCAGATATTCTTACCTTCTGATTTACCAAACTTAGAACCATCACTCTTTGTAATTAATGGTGAAGTAATACCAAATACCTTCGCATTATCACCCTCCATCTTACGAATAAGCTCCATACCAGAAGTTAAGTTACCCCATTGGTCAGAACCACCAATTTGAATCTGACAGTTGTACTTCTTAAATAAGTTATACCAGTCGATAGACTGTAAGATCGTATAACTAAATTCTGTATAAGAAATGCCAGAATCTAATCTCTTCTTGATTGTATCCTTCTGTAACATGTAAGAGATGTTAAATAACTTACCATAGTCACGTAAGAAGTCCAATAAATGCATCTCACCCAGCCAGTTATTATTGTTTTCCATAATAGCTGCGTTAGAGCCTTCAAAGGATAAAAACTTAGCAAGCTGTTCACGGATGCATTCAGCATTATGAAGTACTTCTTCATGTGTTAAAAGCTTTCTTTCCGTTGTAGGACGTGGATCACCAATCATACCTGTAAAGCCACCGCATAATGCGATTGGTTGATGTCCTTGTAACTGGTAACGACGTAATAATAGGATTTGTTGTAAGTGTCCTACATGGAGAGAATCTGCTGTTGGATCAAATCCACAATAAATCGTTGTTGGATTCTTAAGCTGTTCACCTAGTCCTTCCTTGTCTGTGCAATCTTTGACTAAGCCACGCCACTGTAATTCTTCAATAAAATTCATATACTAATCCTTTCCTAGCGCCATAATAAAAGACGCCCATATTTCTAAGGACGCCTCAGCGCGGTACCACCTTAGTTTACGAATCATCGTACACTCATTTCTCTTTAACGCAGAGTAACGGTTTACCTTTTGAGATAAACAGCTCCTAGATGTATTCATCACCAATACAAAATTCCTTTCACCAACCGGAATCTCTCTACACATGCATACATGTGACTACTCATTCTATTCAACGCTTTTAGTTCTTTGTTGTCTGTCTTGGAGTAAACAGATAACTTAATTCAATGCTTTCGCCCTTTTCTTCGTGACTTTCTTCTTCGTTCTGTAATAACTTTGTCATGACACGCATAGAAACAGCGCCTAAGTCATAGGAAGGAATGGAGAAACTAGAAATCTGTGGACGTACCATGGAATTATACTTCGTATCAAGCACACATACAACTTCCATTTCGTCCGGAATAGAAATATTATTTTCTCTACTTGCGTTTAACAATGCGAAGCATTGGGAATCTCTATTTGCAATAACAACATCATAACGATGGTCTTTCATCCACTTCGATAAGAATGCATAAGATGTACGTGCATCAGAAGGAATAGAGATTGCTCCAGTAAACTTCTTACCACGAGCTTCATATGCTTTCTTTGCACCAGTAACCATCTTCTCATACTGCTGTGGATTCTTACGGTCTTCTAAAATACCAATATTATCTTTACCCTCTTCTAAGAACTTCGAAACAAGTTCAAAGACAGCCTTCTTGATATCGACATAAACACTACTAATACCCTTACCATTAATCTTGTTACCAATGACAACGATTGGGATATTGTACTTGCTTAGCGCATCCATATCACCAGCAACCAGCTTATCGTTGAAGATAACAACACCATCCACATGTGACTTGATAATATCCTCAATCACAGTATTGATATCTGTAATACCAGCTGTGATTGTATGTAACATGATATTGTAGTTATAAATCTTAGCTACATCAATCAAACCATTAATCACTTGACCAGTATAAGTAAAACTAGCTTCAGGAACTACCAAACCGATAGAAGTAGACTTCTGTAACGCAAGACCCTGTGCAATCGCATTTGGTTTATAACCTAACTTTTCAACAGCAGCTTCAACACGTTCCTTTGTAGGTGCTTTTACAACGTTTGAACCGTTGATTACACGGGAAACAGTAGCCAGCGAAACGCCAGCTTCTTTAGCGACATCGTAGATTGTTACTCGTTTCATCGTATACCTCCTACTTCTCATCCTTTGAATGAATCATATTTCTTACTGTTTCAATACTCTTATCTACAGCTTTTTTTGTAGTATCCTTCACTTTTTGTATCGTATCCTGCACATCTGGACGATTTACAAAATCATTTACCTTTGTAATTGTCTTTTGCGTTGTATCCTTGATAACATTTGTGATTTCTTTTGTCTTAGGTACGATATAATCCTTGGCTTGTTGATAAGCATCGCTTGCTTTATCAGATACTTCCTTCACTTTAGGTTCTTGCTTAATCTCATCAAGTTTAATCATCGCTGTATCATAAGCCTTAGTTGCATTCTTTTTAATATAATCTAATGTTTTACGAATATCTTCGTTTTCATTGAGCTTTTCTGCCTTTTCCTTTACGACAGACGCCGCCTTCTTTGTCTTATCGACAACTTCCTCTTTGACCGTATTAAAAGTCTTAACAGTTGTATCTTTCATCTGCTGTAATGTTTCCGCATGCGGTGCAATAAAATCAGGAATCTTAAACTGTTCATCTTCCTTTTCAGAAGTTTCTTCAGTTGTAGTCTTTCCTTCTTCTTCCGTACTTAATTCTTGAATTTTACGTTTGAGATCCTCAACAGTCTTTTGAATTGATTCAATAGGCTCAGTGCTGTCATCAAACTCGTTGAATGTAGATTTTTCATCTTTCTTTAATTCATCAGCCATTTGTAGTCTCCTTTTCAACTTCCTGAACTTGAGCAGGAAGATCATCCTCTGGATTTACACCAGTTTTGATTGTTTCTTTTAAAGAATCTAACTTATCATTTGCAAAATCTGTCATCTTGCCAATCGCAGCAGATGTCTTGTCATGAACCTTATCAAAGGTTTTGCTGTATTTGGCAACAGTATCTAGCGGTGCTTGAACCTTCTCGATACTCTTATCTACTAAACGTAGTGTAGGATCCAAACCTTCGATTGTTTTCCTTAAAACATCGACTGTCTGCCACACCTTTCGTAATAGGATACACAAAAAGACCAAAACTACCGCTCCTATGATTGGTAATAGTTGTGTACATACGATTTGTAAATCCTGTATCAATTGATCCATATTGATTACCTCTTTCCAACATTATAGTCATTTATGAAAAAGTTTTCAATAATAGAATGCGCTTTCGAAAAAATACTAATAAATCAGATATTTCTATTTTTAGTACTATATTTGAAGTATTTGATGCAATTATCTACATAAAACTAGATTCATTATTTACGTAGCGATATCAGTACTAAAATCACAATTATGAAAGGAATTA
This sequence comes from Solobacterium moorei, assembly GCF_036323475.1. GTDB lineage: Bacteria > Bacillota_I > Bacilli_A > Erysipelotrichales > Erysipelotrichaceae > Bulleidia > Bulleidia moorei. The sequence goes on along the minus strand of NZ_AP028934.1, from coordinate 1,168,147 downwards.
CAAGAATCAAAAGTTCCGCTTTATTTTTGAATATCGTAGTTTTATTTGGATTATATTTGCGATATAACACATAGCAAATAATAGAACCTAACAACAATCCTAATGAAGCAACTAATCCAATCACCACAAAAACACCTTCTGCCCTCTGGGCTAAAGTCGCAATGATATAAGACACTAAAATACAGATATATCCTGCATACTCAAAGACTTTATATTTCATAAATCCTCCTATATTAAGTGAGAATGAATGCAATCTAAGGATGGTATTACTTTTATTTATGTTCATTATATGATGTTTGACGATTATCATCAACAAAACAAAAACCGATTGGTTTTATCCAACCGGCTAAATGTTATTTCACTAATTTTGGTCCAATATCTGTGACATTCCCAGCACCCATGGTAATACATAGGTCACCTTCTTCAAGATGGCTACGTAGATAATCTACAATTTCCTCAAAAGTTGGTAAGTAGAATGATGTTACTTTACTTTGATTCATTAACTTCGAGATATCTTCTGCACTAACACCTGTTGTATTCACTTCACGGGCTGCGTAGATTTCCGCAAGTATTACGACATCCGCATTCTCTAATGCCTTTGCGAATTCCGGTAATAACGCAATTGTGCGTGAATACGTATGTGGTTGGAATACAACATACAACTTTTTATGTGGGTAATGTTTTGCGGCATTGAGTGTTGCTTCAATTTCCTGGGGATGATGTGCATAGTCATCGATGATTGTTGCACCATTACACTTACCTTTATATTGGAACCGACGATCAACACCACTATAGCTTACTAGACCTTGTTTAATTGCAGTAAAATCAATACCGATGCTATATGCAGTCGCAATCGCAGCCAATGCATTATCTACATTATGCTTACCTGGAACGAGTAGTTGTACATCACCCAGTTTTTCATCCTTGTAATATACCTCAAAGCCAGGGTTTCCTAATGCATCATATGCAATATTCCTTGCATGCATATCACCATCTTCGCCAAAAGTAATGACTGTACCTTTAAAATCACCAATAATATATTCTTTATCTTGAATACTATGATTGATAACGAGTGTTCCACCCTCTTTGATGCCAGATGCAAACCTTCTAAACGATAAACGAATATCATCTAAATCCTTAAAGAAGTCTAAGTGATCTGCTTCAACGTTTAAGATGATTCCAACAAGTGGTTTAAGCTCTAAGAAACTATTTGTGTATTCACAAGCTTCCGTTAAGAATGTTTGTCCTCTTCCGACACGAATATTGCCACCAATATGTGCAAGCATACCACCAAGACTAATTGTTGGATCTGTATTAGCTGCCATCAAGATATAGCTCAACATAGATGTTGTAGTAGTCTTACCATGTGTACCACTGACAGCGATACTGTGCTTGTAGTTTTCCATAAGTTCGCCAAGTAGTTCTGCACGTGTCATCATAGGAATTTTCTTTTCTACGCTTGACACATATTCAGGATTATCTGGATGAATCGCAGCTGTGTATACAACTACATCAATATCATCTGTAATATTCTCCGCCTTTTGACCACCGTAGAATACTTTCGCACCATGTTGTTCTAGCATCTTCGTTAGTTCTGTTTCATGGTTATCAGATCCACTTACCTGAAAACCACGATCTGCCAACACTTTTGCAAGACCACTCATACTGATACCACCAATACCAATAAAGAAGATATGTACTGGCTTATTAAAATCTAATGTATATCTTTCCATAAGACCTCCAAAAAATAAACGGTCGACATCGAAAGCGAATCTCTTTCAAACATTAACGACCGTTTTGATTAACTATTTATGTGAACTATGATCGTTCAAACTTGAACGAGAGATAATCGTTGTGCTATCTTCAGCAGTTTCTTTTTCCAAATCACCAAAGCTTAGATTTGGGAATAATTGGTCATCATTACCAAAATCAAATTCAGAAGTTGCTGTTGAACCAAACAAATCATCCTCTTCCTGCTTTGGTTCTTGATCACGAGTGCTGAGAATATCATCCAATGAGAATTCTGGAATCTCATCCTCAATTGTTGGTGATGGAATCTTTACAGGCTCACTCTTCTTCACTGTCTCAGTCATAACAGATTCTTCAACCTTCACAACTGGCTTAACTGGCTTTTCAACAGCGATGCCATACATAGGTGAAAGAATTGGTGTAACATTCTTTTCAAACTTAGCCTTTTCCTTCTCAGTAAGTTTAGAAGTAGTTGTCTTTACAGCATCCATATCTTTTTCATCAATACCGAAAATAGGACTGATAACCGGATTAAAACGGTATTCCTTAGAAGGCTTAACCTCTTCACGTTTTACTTCAGACTTAACAGCTGGCTTCTTTTCTACTGGTTTGCTATCCTCATCATCAAGATTAATCATAGTTGACTTCTTAGGTTCATTATCTAAAAATACTGAGGATGTCTTTACAGGTGCTGGTTCAACAGGAATTGTTGGTACTGGTGGAATCTCAGAAACCGGCTCGGGCTTAACTGGAATTTGTGCTGTCTCCTCTACAGGAGTTACTTGCGGTTGTACAGCAGGTTTAACTGGAGCAGAAGCTGAAACTTGTTCCGCTTCAGTGTTGTCTTCTACAAATTCATCATCATCCTCAAATAATAAGTTTTGTAATTTCTTGAGCATAAGGTCTATCCTTTCTTATATACAATAGTATTTTATTCTATTTCTCTTTCCTTGTTAAGTTATATCTTATCATAAAATAACGCGTTTTAAGTATGTTTTCATCAATTATCAGTTATTTTATTCTTATCTTTTTTATTATCGATTCGTGTCTTATCCTCAATTAGTTCTTGCAAGGTACCCTCTTCAGGCGCAATATCCTTATAAAGATTGATTGCTTCCCCTTCATAATTGATAGCACTTTCATGTGTATATACTTGTAGAACAACATCTTTACGCACAACGACACTACGAGCAATAGAGTACATTTTTCCCGCAAGTTCTGTTGCTCCGCCAACATCTGAAACCCCAAACAAATTCACTGCTGATGATGTAAAAAATACGGCATAATGACGATCAACCTGATAGATTTCGCATACATAACTTACTGTTTCATCTAGCATATTTTGAAAGCTTCCTGTATTTTTCGCAATCGGCTTTTGTGTATAGATAGATTGCGTAATATCAGTTGAAGAATCCATAATTGCTTGTACGTTTAGGTTCATCACAAACTTTGTGGATTGATAGCTAAACTCATTTGACGTCTCGGTTGAACGATAATGTCCAATCGATGGCTCTGTATAGTAAGTATAGAATGGTTTTCGATGACTTGCACTTGGGATAGGTAACGCACTCACTGTTGCAATCTCTTGATCTAGTCTTTCTTGCATGGCTTGACTAGACTTTGTACAACCAGTTAATACAATACATAATAGGATTGCTAAAATCTTCTTTCCCATATCTTACCCCTTTGCATTATCGTATCATAGTTTATTTATGTCTGCATGGCTTGGCACAAAGTTGATAAATTGGTTGACCAAGTTCCATAAAGCGTGTTTCATACTCTGTAATGACATCTTCCGCATGTTCTTTGCGACGGAAGTCTACAGAGAATTCTGTGAGTGTAAAATCATTCTGTAAGAAATACAACACTGAATCTTCAAATAGATCTTTATTATCTGTTTTCATGCGAATGTATCCATCTTCTGTTAAGATATCGCGATACATCCCTAAAAACTTCGCACTGCTAAGACGACGTTTATGATTGCCTTTCTTTGGCCATGGATCAGAAAAGTTCAAATGAATCACATCAACCTCTCCAGTCGCAAACCACTCCTGTAGTTGTTCGGCATTGGCAATGATAAAACGCTTATTCTCTAGTAATGGATTTTCTTCTTCCACTGCATGACGTGCAGCGACTGCACCCGCACTAATATCTTTTTCAATTCCTACCCACGCTTCATTTGGATAAAGTTTAGCCATGCCGTTAAGATATCCACCTTTACCAGTACCAATCTCTAAATGTAATGTTTCGCGTTGTAGTAATTGTTTCCATTTGCCTTTATTTTCTACTGGGTTTTGATAGACAAAATCACGATGTTCTTCAATCCATGGTTCTGCCCATTTCTTTTTACGCATACGCATAGTTACTTTTCCTCCGAAAAAGAAGGCTGTACGCCTTCTTTTATTGATTATTCAGCGTTTTCTTTTTTTCTGAAAACTCTGCGTTCCACGTTAGCACCTTCGCGTTTTTTATGGAAATTTGCTTTACCTTGTGGTTTAAAGTTCTTCTTTGGTTCTACATAGCCTTCTGGCTTTTCTAGACATTCCTTAGCAGAAACCTTAACCTTACCTGTTGCATCAACACCAGTAACCTTAACCCTAATTACATCACCTACGTGTAATGCATCTTGAATCTTCTCTACACGAGTCCAAGCAAGCTCACTTACGTGGAGTAATGCATCAGTTCCTGGGAACAATGTTACAAAGGCAAATGATTCACGTACTTCTAATACTGTCGCATCATAAATGTCGCCAACCTTTGCTTCACGAATCAAGTCTCCAACAATCTGCATTGCCTTATCAATCATGTCCTGTTTTGTATGATAGAATACGCATTTACCATCATCTGTGATATCTATCTTGATGCCATCACAAGCAGCGATAATCTTATCAATCTGTTCGCCGCCCTTACCGATAACAACACGAATCTTCTCTACTGGAATCATCATCTGAGCCATCTTTGGTGCCCATTCAGATACGTGATCACGTGGCGTGGAGATTGCTGTTTCCATATTGTCTAAAATTTCCATACGGCCCTTATGCGCTTGCGCTAAAGCTTCGCGTAGGATTTCTTCAGAAATACCAGTTACCTTGATATCCATCTGTAAAGCAGTGATACCGTTCCGTGTACCAGCCACCTTAAAGTCCATGTCTCCATAGTGGTCTTCCATACCTTGAATATCTGTCAAGATAGAGTATGTATCACCAACTGTAATAAGACCCATAGCCACACCAGCTACCATCGCCTTAATAGGAACACCAGCAGCCATCAATGACATTGTGCCTGCACAAATACTTGCCTGTGAAGATGAACCATTTGATTCTAATACTTCTGCACAGGTACGAATTGCGTATGGGAACTCTTCTGCTGTAGGTAATACCTGTAAAAGAGCTCTTTCACCAAGGGCACCATGACCAATTTCACGACGTCCAGGAGAAGACATACGTCCAACTTCACCAACAGAGAATGGTGGGAAGTTATATTGGTGCATGAATCTCTTTTCAGTTTCTGTTGTTAAGTCATCAATCAATTGTGCATCGCTTAATGGACCTAATGTTGTAACAGATAATACCTGTGTTTCACCACGAGTGAACATCGCAGAACCGTGTACACGTGGTAGTAAGTCAACCTGTGAATCCAACGGGCGAAGTTCATCTAGTCCACGTCCATCTGGACGAATCTTTTCTTCAGAGATTAAACGACGTACTTCACCTGCTTCAACTTCAACACCATATTCATGTGCTTGTTTAACAGCCTTCTCACGTGCCTTATCATCTTCCCATTCTAACTTAGCAACTTCTTCTTCCATTTCGGCAATCAATTCATCAATCTTGCCGTAACGTTCAAGTTTGCCCTTGATAGAAACTGCTTCACGAATACGCTGTGCACCCTTTTCATCAACCAACTGCTTAACAATGGGATTAATTTCATATAAAGAAACTTCCATCTTTTCCTTTGCGCACGCTGCGATAACTTCTTCTTGAATTGCACATAATTCCTTAATTGCATCATGACCAATCATCAAGGCCTTGAGCATATCTTCTTCTGATACTTCCTTAGCACCTGCTTCGACCATGTTGATGGCATTCTTTGTACCAGCAACTGTTACATTTAAATCAGAATTCTTTTCCTGTTCAACGCTTGGATTAATGATGTATTCACCATCGACACGCGCAACCATTACACCAGCTACCGGTCCGTTGAATGGAATATCTGAAATACATAGTGCTAATGATGAGCCAAATAAGGATGCCATCTCAGAACTAGCGTCTGGATCGCATGATAATACTGTATTAACGATTTGTACTTCATTACGGAAACCTTCCGCGAATAAAGGACGAATTGGTCTATCAATTAAACGCGCTGTTAATGTTGCATGTTCTGTCGGTCTACCTTCACGACGTGTAAATCCGCCAGGAATCTTACCTGCAGCATACATCTTTTCCTGATATAAAACTGTTAATGGGAAAAAATCTGTATCCTTTGCTTGGTTGTTTGCTGTTGCTGTAGACAGTACTGTTGTATCCGCATAACGAATAACTACAGAACCTCCTGCTTGCTTGGCAATTTCACCGTTTTCAACTGTCAATGTACGGCCATGAAATTCCCAACTCTTCTTGTACTTTTCCATTTTTCTTCTAACCTCTGTCTGTTCTCGACTTTTCAAATTTTCAACATTCCCATTGTATCACAGCCACACTGTAAATTGAATATGTCTTTGTTATGCTTCAATGCACCAAAGACCATGTTGATTACAGTATGCATAGACCGCAATAACTGGCTCATCTTGATAGAACTTTACTTCTGGTTTTTCACCTTCATCAAAATATACAACACGATAACCCTTTTCATATTGCAAAATCACAAAGGCAATATGATGGTTACCATCCATCGGATGATCATCGCTAGCAATATTTACTGAGAAAGAATCGCCATTACGGTTGATAACTGGTTCATGCGTTTCCCAATCCTCATTGTTTTGCACAGGTAATTCGATAAATTTTTCATCTTTGCATAAAATCTCCGCAGCCACATCATTCATATCCATGATGACCTTACCACTACTTGGCGCATAGAGAATATGTAATTCCCGGTTAAACTTTGCTCTCCTAAATTTCTCTTTATCAAATAATTCCACATTTGTTAATGGACTTTTAATTAACTGTGCTTTTTCTTTCTTTGTCATTTGTTTGATCCTCCACTCTCTTCGCATCGCTTCCTTCTTCGTCACATGCATTTCATAATACGCGATGCGTAAGGGACGATGTGACTTTGTATACTTAGCCCCTTTTCCATTTAGATGGGCTTGAAACCTTTTTTCTAAATCATTGGTCCAACCAGTATAGTAAGTATGGTCTTCACATTCCAGTATGTAGGTATAATTCATTATTCTACACTCTTTAGACTCTCTACCATACGGATACTATTTAATCTCTTGGTCATCATACAATTAACAATCACACTAAATAGTATCGTTAAAACAAATGCATATAAGAAACTTATCCATTTGATATTTCTACCAAACATCAAATAGTCCATCTCAACCGTACGCATAATATAACGATGTAGCGCAATCCCTACCGGAATTCCAACGATACCACCGATTCCAGCAAGCAAATTGTTTTCTTTAAAAATGTACTTCTTAACCTCAGATCTTCTAAAGCCAAGAACTTTCAAGGTCGCAATCTCGCGTTGTCTTTCACTGATGTTAACAGTAATTAAATTACTCAATACAACAAACGCCAGTAACATACTTGAGAAAATGAGCACCCAAATAATTCCATTCAAACCTTTAACCATGGAATAGAAATTATCTAGTTGTCCATTGAATAAAGAAATGCCTTCAACACCTTGAATCGTTGAAATATGATTTGCGAGTAACTTCTGAGCTACATCATCACCTGTCGTAGATAGATAGACGGTATTACTACCGGCATCTTTGCCAAATACTTCTTTGTAATATTTACGACTTATCAAAACAAAGTGATTGACATACATCTCAGTGATACCACTGACGTTTACCTCATGTGGGCTTCCTTCCGCATCTTCGATTGTAATCTTATCTCCAATATGAACATCTAGATTCTCTGCTAACTTCTCGTTGATGATAACACCATCATCTGTAAGTGAAATTGGTTTATGGCCTACACGTGTACGTAAGTTAAACTCCCGACATACATCCTCTTTATCAAAAACATGAACAGTCGCAGTCTCATCCACTTTATCATCATATGTTTTTGTCGTATAAACAAAACCCTCTTGTGCATCCATAACATTCTCAGTTGATTGAATTTGTTTTAGTGCCTCTGCTTTGATTTGATCACTTGCATCATCTTCAAAGTTAACCATGCCATCATATTGAATAATTTCTTTAAAGTTAATATCAACCATGTTGGAAATAGAATCACGAATACCAAATCCAATTAACATGAGTGCAGTACATCCTGCTACACCAATAATTGTCATAAAGAAACGCTTCTTATAACGGAAGATATTTCGCATGGTTACTTTATCTGTAAAGCTAAGATGATTCCAAATCAATGGAATATTCTCCAAGAATGTCTTCTTACCCATTGGTGGTGCTTTTGGACGCATCAGTTGTGATGGCACATCCTGTGTATCTGCTTTGCATGCAAACCAAGTCGCAATACTCATCGCAAAGATAAAAAGTATTGCAGTAAAACCAATCAGCCCAGAAGGTATTACAAAATGAATTGGAGGTAAGATATACATCATTCTCCATGCATGATAAATAATAATCGGAAACGAACTAAGTCCTAAAATACTTCCCACAACAATACCGATAATTGTAGCGAAGATCGCATAGAATAGGTACTTTGATGTACACTGCCATTTCGTATAGCCAAGTGCGCGTAGAGTACCGATTTCATTACGTTGTTCTTCAACAAGACGTGTCATTGTCGTTAGACATACAAGTGCCGCTACCAAGATGAAGAATACTGGAAATACTCGCGATATAGCCTCCATTTGGTGAATCGTATTCTTGAAAGTCACACTTGCATAATGAGATTTACGATCAAGTATCGTCCACTCTCCTTCTGCTAAATCATCAATCTTCTTTTTAGCATCCGTCAATTTTGCCTTAGACAGATTCAACTCTTCCAATGCATCATTTAACTTCTTTGCACCTTCTGTAATTGCAGTATTTAATTGTGCTTCACCATCTGCAATCTGCACTCTAGCATCCGCTAACTTATTTTCGTTTGCATATACTTCTTGCCAACCCGCAGTAATCTTAGCCTGACCATCCGCAATCTTTTGATTTAAAGTTGCTTGGCCTTGACTCAGTTGTTGTTGAGCTTGATCAATCGCCGTCAAACCATCAGTAATTTGTTGTTGAGATGCAGGAATCGTTACCGTTAAAGCATTCTGAACATCCGCAAGGTCAGCGGTATATTGTGTTTGTAAGTTCTGTAATTCAACCAACCGTTCTTCCTTTGTGGATGCGGTTAAAGAGAAGTTTTGGTCAATTTGTTGTAAGTGATTATCTAAAGCAGCTTGTAAATCCGAAACCGTTTTACCAGTATAGCCTTCCGGAAACATTGCTTCACATAATGGCCTTAACTCTTCTCGGAACATTATTAAAAACGTTAACTGCGTTGATCCACTAATTCCAAACTTTTCAATTCCTTGACGGAATTGAATTTCCGTCTGATATAAACGAATCGCATCTGGTAAAGCAACAAGTGCCTTTGTTAAATCCTGTTCATTCTGTTCAAGACTAGCCTTTTGATTGTTTAAAGTTTGTTGACTGGATTGTAGTATCTCTCGGTTTTGATTGATGATTGCCTGTTGATTATCAATCTCTGCTTGTCGATTAGCCTTTTCTGTATTCAAAGTATTCTGCGCATTATTTAGATTTTCTTTTGCGTTAGCAATCTCCACTTCCCCAGCAGAGACACTTGCTCTACTATCGGATAATTTTTGTTGGGCATCCGCAATTTCTTTTTGATATGTTTCTAGCGCATCCTGATATTGCTTTGTACCCTCGATGTACTTCTGCATCCCATCGTTATACTCGCGCATTGCGTCTTCTTTAATTTTGAGTGCAGTTATTTTTTCTTGCGTTGTCGCAAGTTCTTCAATCTTCTTTTTTACATCCGCAATATACGTTTCATATGAATCTGAGAAGGAAGATAGTTTTTTGCCATCATCTGTTACGATATTTAGCTCTAAATAATTTGAAGAATCAAACGCAGTCGAAGGAATGTATAGATACGAATTAATTGGTAAGTTGTCTAACGTACTAGTTTCTTTAGACATATTTAGATATAGAGGTGTATCAATAACACCAACAACTGTCACTTCCTGAACAGGCAAAACACCACTTCGAGAACCATCCGGAAGTGATAGTTTTACTGTATCTCCCACTTCAAAGCCTGACTTTATATTGCCATTTCGCTCCGCAACAACTTCATGGTCATTTTCAGGCATACGTCCTTCTACAAGTTTAAAGCGATTGATTGTATGTGATGAATCATAAGAATGAATTCTCACAAGTTGTGTTCCCTTACTATCTGTCGCAATCTCATCTACAAAGTAAGCTGGCTCAACTGTACGTACAGAGTCTACCTTCTTTAAAGCTTCTATATCATCCTCTTGAAAACCATAATTTGAATAGATTGTAAAGTCCTTTAAATCGTAACTATCATCATAGGAATCAACACTAGCAGCCATCATCGGTGCACTGGCACTAACACCAATAAAGAACGCAACACCAATCGATACAATTGCGGATAGTGAAAAGAACCGACCTTTTGTCGACTTGATTAAGCGAAATACATTTTTGTGAAATACCTTTTTCGCCATTACCACTCTATCTCCGTTATATCCTTTGGATGATCATTCTTTTCAATTGAGATAACTTTTCCACTTTTGACATGACAGACTAAATCTCCCATCGGACAGATGGCCAGATTATGTGTAATGATAATGACCGTCATGCCATGATTACGTGCTGTATCCTGTAGTAATTGTAAGATTTGTTTCCCTGTTACATAGTCGAGTGCACCAGTTGGTTCATCACATAAAAGTAACTTAGGATTCTTAGCAATTGCTCTAGCAATCGCTACACGCTGTTGTTCACCACCGGACAATTGTGCAGGAAAATTATTCATACGATCTTGTAAGCCCACCTGTGCCAAAACCTTTTTTGGATCCAGTGGATTTTTACAGATTTCTGAAGCTAATTCTACATTTTCCAAAGCAGTAAGATTCTGTACTAAGTTATAGAATTGGAAGACAAAACCAATATCAAAACGACGATAGTCAGTTAACTCTTTTTCATTCATCGCATCAACATGTTTTCCATCTACGATAACAGAACCACTTGTGACAGTATCCATTCCACCAAGAATGTTTAAAATTGTACTCTTACCAGCACCACTGGCACCAGCCACAACGACAACCTGGCCCTGTTCTACTTCAAAGTTGACACCATCCAATGCATGAATATCGATTTCACCAACATGATATGTTTTTCTTACTTCTCGAAATGTAATATAGCTCATGACTTATGTCCCTTTTCCTATCTAATTGTACACCTGAAGTACAAAAAAAGCAGTTCAATGTCTGCTTTCACAATTACTTTCTTAATCCTAACTTCTGAACTAATTCACGGTAACGGTTAACATCATGCTTCTTGAGGTAATCGAGCATCTTTCTTCTACGACCAACCATCTTTAATAGACCACGGTTAGAAGAATAGTCCTTCTTATTAGCCTGCATATGTACAGTTAATGTGTTGATCTGGTGTGTTAATAGAGCAACCTGTACTTCAACAGAACCTGTGTCACCTTCCTTACGACCAAAATCCTTTGCAATCTGTGCTACTGTTTCCTTTGATAACATTTCATTTTCCTCTTTCTTTCTATAGAACTTCCAAACCGAGCATAACTTTTGAGGATACGTCACCCCCAGCAAGAAAGCCATTAGATAATAGCATACAATCCCTATGTATGCAATATTTAAAACCCAAATCAAGTCTGATTACAAGTCTTTCTCGAAAAATAGTAATGTATATGTTTCTCCTGGAATAGCATTATAGAAATATATCGAATCATCTTTAAACTTTTCACCTGTATGTAAAGATGAAAACATGATTGTTCCTGTGTCAACTGTATATCCAGCACTATCAATTAATTTATAACCTATACTGTCATAAGTTATATTATCGCTACCACTGAGTTTTTCTCCATATACAGTGAAGCTTATTGATGGCGTGAAATCTTTTGAGTAGTTGTATTCAACAGACTGTATCTGAATAACTGATGGAACATCTTCAAAATAACCATACGAATTGAGATCTAATGGAAAAGTATTGAATTGAATATTTACATCTTTTAATGGTAATCCCGATAACACTTCACAGTTTACTTCATCAAATGCAAATTCATTAGACTGATATACTGAAAAATAAACCTTGCCATGGCTCGATTTTCCTGTTGTAATTTCAGATTCTGAAATTCTAACATTTGCAAGATACTGTTCCCCTCGCACCTTGCTAGTATAATAATCAAAATCACTAACAGAAACATTTTTAGTCCCTGTATAAACAACTTCATTTTCATCATTTACAATACGTATATTTACTGTTGCAGCTGATGCAAGTAGTTTATTATTTTTATCAGCAAGTCCAAAAAACAGACTGTAATCATTGGTATGCTCATTATACTGAAAAGACCAGTCAAGCAGTCTCTCCACTTTGGGTTTTAACATTGAGCAGCCACTCAATAAAAATGTAAAAATGATTGCAAAAATAGTAATTAACTTCTTCATAACCCTTCCCCTTTGTATGAACTTCTCATTATAGTTTTGTATACATAATAAAATGTTGGCTGATTAATAGATTGACTTTAGTAATAAAATCAATATTTTCCTATTGATTATACACTGTATATGTATCTTATTTCTACATTTTTCAAAATTAAAACCCATGCATTATATGATAAATCATATAATGCATGGGTTTTAATAAATTGATTCAATTGTTTCTAGAAGCATTCATTTGTATACTACATAAACTCCAATAAAATACTGTTTAGAATTTCAAATCCTTTTTCACTACAACGAAGACGGTTTTTTTCAAGGATGAGTTTTCCTTCATTACATAACTTATTAATCTGAGTACGATAAACTTCTAATACGGATGTGTGGAACCTTTCTTCAAAGAGTTGGATATGCATTCCCTCTTTTAAGCGAAGTCCCATCATGATTGCTTCAAACATTTGTTCTTGGAGCGCTAAATCGATCGTATCTTTGATAGATGGTTCTTCGATGTACTTTCTTACATTCTTTGGAATATCATAACGTATGCTTCCTTCAAGTCCACTTGCACCACAACCAATGCCATAGAAGTCTTGATAGTTCCAATAGGCACAGTTATGTTGTGAAATCATACCTGCTTTCGTAAAGTTACTAATTTCATATTGTTGATAGTCATACTGTGGAAGTATCTTACAAATCCATTCATACATATCTGCTTCGATATCATCATCAAGATGTTCATATCCCTTTTTCGCAAAGACTGTATTTGGTTCTATCGTTAATGAGTATAACGATAAATGTGTTGGTTCTAGTGCAATCGCATCCTTCACTGACTTTTCTAAAGATTCCATGGTCTGTGTAGGTAATGAGTACATTAAATCTAGTGAGATGTTATCGATACCATACTTACGTAATAGTCTCATCGTTTCTGCGACATCTTTTAGTCGATGATGTCGGTTCATCATCTGTAGTAGTTTTTCATCTGATGTTTGAAAGCCTATGCTTGCACGGTTAACACCGTGTTTTTGTAATATCTTTGCTTTGTATTCATCAAATGTTTCCGGATTAATTTCAATCGTATATTCCTGTACCATGCGTGCATAAGGATCCAATAAACGAAGTAATTGATCTAGTTGTGATGAAGATAGTGCAGTTGGTGTACCACCACCGATATATATCGTCACAAGATTTTCATTGATGTGACGATTTTGAATATCAGTTGTAATTGCCTCTAGCCACTGTTCTGCGACAGTTTCTTGATAGCCTACATGACAGAAATCACAGTATGCACAGATTGTTCTACAGAATGGTACATGCAAGTATAGATGCTTTGGTTTAGTTATCATCATCCATTGATAGAACAGACATGAACGCTTCCTGTGGAATCTCTACAGATCCTACTGCCTTCATTCTCTTCTTTCCTTCTTTTTGTTTCTCTAGAAGTTTCTTCTTACGGGAGATATCACCACCATAGCACTTAGCAAGTACGTTCTTGCGCAAGGACTTGATGTTTGTTCTAGCAATAATCTTACCACCAATGGCAGCCTGTACAGGAATCTCGAATTGTTGCTTAGGGATGAGCTCCTTTAGCTTCACTGTAATTGCAGAGCCACGTGCATACGCTTCTGAGCGATGAATAATCACTGATAGTGCATCGACATTTTCGCCATTCAATAGAATATCCATACGCACAAGATCTTGTGCACGATAGCCAATTAATTCATAGTCTAATGAGGCATAACCCTTTGAACATGACTTTAACTTATCAAAGAAATCAAAGATGATTTCCGAAAGTGGTAATTCATAAATAATCATGTTTCTGCCTGTATCAATGATTTCCATTGTCTGATAAATACCACGCTTATTTTGGCATAAATCCATGATTGCGCCGATATAAGTATCTGGCACCATAATACTTGCCTTTACATATGGCTCTTCGACACGGTCGATTCTTGCTGCATCTGGCATTCTAGCTGGGTTATCAATTTCTACCATGGAACCATCTGGCAGGTATACATGATAGATAACGGATGGTGCAGTTGCGATAAGGTCAAGATTATATTCTCTTTCCAAACGCTCCTGAATAACATCCATATGCAAGAGTCCTAAGAATCCGCAACGATAACCAAAACCTAAGGCTTGTGATGTTTCTGGTTCATACTGTAAGGATGCGTCGTTTAACTGTAATTTATCTAATGCTTCGCGTAAGTCACCATATTTGGCTGCATCTGTTGGATATAGACCGCAATATACCATTGGGTTTAACTTACGGTAACCAGATAAAGGTTTCTTTGCTGGATTGTCTACCTTCGTTACTGTATCACCAACACGTACATCTTGAATCGACTTGATTGAAGCCGCGAACCAGCCTACATCACCGCACATTAAAGTATTCATCTTTACTTCACGTGGATTACGAATGCCTGCTTCTAGTACTTCATATTCTGCACCAGTTGCCATAAAACGAATCTTATCACCGACGGAAAGACTACCCTCGCGGATACGAATCAGTGCGATAATACCACGGTATGGGTCATAAAAGGAGTCAAATACTAATGCCTGTAGTGGTGCGTTTTCATCTCCACTTGGTGCTGGAATATGAGATACAATCTGTTCTAATACTTTATCAACGTTTAATCCGCTACGAGCAGAAATGAGTGGTGCATTACTACAATCCAAACCGATGATATCTTCAATCTCGCGGATTGTGACATCAGGTTGAGCATTCATCATGTCTACTTTGTTAATAACAGGTAGGATTTCTAGATTATTATCTAATGCTAGATAGGTATTTGCGAGTGTTTGTGCTTGTACGCCTTGTGTAGAGTCAACGACTAAAATCGCACCCTCACAAGCCGCTAGTGAGCGTGATACTTCGTATGTAAAGTCGACGTGACCCGGTGTATCAATTAAATTAAAAAGATACTCCTGTCCATCTTTAGCGGTATAGCTTAGCTGTACTGCATTGAGTTTAATTGTGATCCCACGTTCTCTTTCTAGATCCATTTCATCTAGAAGTTGTGATTTCATATCACGTTCTTTTACCGTTTCTGTCATTTCAAGAATACGGTCTGCCAATGTCGATTTGCCATGATCGATATGGGCAATAATACAGAAATTTCGTATGTGCTTTTGGTCCATTTACTCAAATACCTTCCCTATCATATTTCTACCTGCACCATTGGCATAAGCATCTGCTGTCATTCTGCTCTTGCCTTCTGGCTGTAGTTCATAAACTTCGATAATACCGCCAATGCTTGCGACTTCCATCGCATGATTCTTGAAGCCTAAGATTTCTCCAGGTTTAACTTGATGGTCTTCTTTTCTCATTCTAACCTTACAGAACTTCATACGCTTTCCACCAACCACACCATATGGCATTGGCCAATCAATTAAACCACGAATGTGGTTATAGAGAGTCTGTACATCCTCTACCGCAAACTGTACTTTTTCTTCTTCCTTTGTAATGTTTAATCCAAGGATTACTTTATTATCATCCTGTGGTTCTCCCACTAATTTTCCTGCAATGTAATCTTCTAAATTATCCTTGACTAGTTGCTTACTTAAGACAAGTAAACGCTGGTTTAATTCTGCCATCGTTTCATCTTTGCCAAGTGGGGTTGTGACTCTTGCATAGATATCTCCTGCATCCATGGCTTTTGTCATCTGGATAAGACTTACACCTGTCTCTGTTTCACCACCCATGACTGCGTGATGAATTGGTGCTCCTCCACGATACTTTGGTAAAAGTGATGGATGTACATTAATACAACCATAACGTGGATATTCTAGAATGCGTACTGGTACGAATTGACCATACGCACAAGTTAAGATTAACTCTGGTTCATATCGTAATACATCATCCACGTGTTCCTTCAAAAGATCTGGTTGAATCACCGGAATCTGACATTGATCTGCTAATACATGTATTGGTGTCATCTGGATGGTATGCTTTCTACCAACCGGTTTATCTGGTTGAGAAACAACGGCTACGACATTATATCCTTCGTCAATTAAAGTCTGTAATATACCGCTAGCAAATTCTGTTGTACCAAAAAATATAATTCGTATCTGTTTCATCTCTCATACCTCCACCGTGATATTATACCCTACTTTTTTGGGGTTTTCATTGCATTTTATACTTCACTTTGATATAATCCTAATGCTAATAAGTGGACAGGAGGTGTACTCATGGCAAATATCAAGTCACAGAAGAAGCGCGCACTAACTAATCTGAAAAGACAGAATGCGAAGGCTGGACAGAAGAGCGAACTAAAGACAGCAATCAAGAAGGTTCTTTTAGCTGTAGAAGCTAAGGACGTTGAAGCTGCTACTGCTGCTTACAACACAGCAAATAAGTGCTTAGACAAGGCAGTTGTATCTCATATCAAGAATAACAACTATGCTGCTCGTCAGAAGTCAAGACTCGCTAAGGCTGTCAATTCCATTCAGAAATAAAAAACGTGGATCTAAGAACCGCGTTTTTATTTTGCCTCTAGCCAATACTTCTTTTGTTGTAACAATTCTTTACGATAGTCATCGTTATGAGGATACTTTGCTAAAACACCACTAATAAAGGCAATCTGGCGATCACAATAGGAAAGATATTCTTTCCCCTTTTTTTGTTGGAGATAAACTCCACAGAGAATCTCATCATCACGATATGATTCATGATAGTCCGTTGTAAAACTGATTGCGATATAATCGAAATCACGCTCTGTAATTAACTCTTCTTGATCAATCGTATAGTGATGATCGCTAATCCATTTCCGTAAAAGTTCTGGTTTACGATTGACTTCAACAATCAGTTGTTTACAAGTAGACAAGCGTTTTTTCCCTGCAGCTTCAAGGATATCTTTTGCTGTATAGTAGCCCATACCAGCAATCACCACAACGTCCACATCTGTTGGTACATGTTCAAAGCCATCGGATAAGATTGTCTCAATTTGACCATCAAGATTTTCCGCTTGAATATTGCGTTTGGCAATCTCTAATGGTCCCTTTGCAATATCACAAGCGTATGCTTTTTGTACCTTTTTATTTTTGATTGCTAGAATAGGAAGAAAGGCATGGTCTGTACCAATATCTGCCAAGACCACGCCTTTGTTTATCATATCCGCAATTTTCTGGATACGTAAATTCATCTTACTTGTCAAAGAAATCCTTTAATCTCTTTGAGCGTGAAGGATGTTTCAATTTACGTAGTGCTTTTGCTTCAATCTGACGAATACGTTCACGTGTAACGCTAAATTCACGTCCTACTTCTTCAAGTGTACGTGTACGTCCATCATATAAACCAAAACGTAAGCGTAATACCTTTTCTTCACGTTCTGTTAGACCGCTCAGAACGCTATTGATTTCATCCTTCAATAACTGATTACTTGCGTATTGGTCCGGACTGAGGGCTTCCTTATCTTCGATAAAGTCACCTAAGTGAGAGTCATCTTCTTCACCGATTGGTGTTTCAAGTGATACAGGTTCTAAGGCTATCTTTTGAATTTCTCTTACCTTTTCAGGAGAGATGCCTTCCATACGTTGGCTAATTTCTTCTGCAGAAGGATCACGACCTAATTCCTGAACCAATTGACGCTGTACACGTGTTAACTTATTGATTGTTTCTACCATGTGTACTGGAATACGGATTGTTCTAGCTTGATCTGCAATTGCACGTGTGATGGCCTGACGAATCCACCATGTTGCGTATGTAGAGAACTTGAAGCCCTTTGTATAGTCAAACTTTTCAACTGCCTTTACAAGACCCATGTTACCTTCTTGAATTAAATCTAAAAACAACATACCTCTACCAACATATTTCTTAGCGATAGATACGACCAAACGTAAGTTACTAGAAATCAAGATATTTCTAGCTTCTTCATCGCCTTCTTCAATACGCTTTGCGATTTCAGGTTCGTCTTCTGGCTTTAAGAGTGGTACACGTCCAATTTCCTTTAAGTACATCTTAACAGGATCATTTAACTGTACATTACCACCTGAAGAAAATGATGTTAGATCAAGTAGATTAGATAATGGTTTTTCCTCATCATCTTCATCTAAATCATGATCTTTATCGTCAACATTTTCATCCTCTTCATTATCAACATCATCGTCCAATAGATCTAAATCATCGTCTTCTGTAGCAGTGAGTTCTTCAATATCATCATCTTCAGCAATTTGGATATTCTCTGTATTGAACCAATCCCAGAGTTCATCCATATCATCGTCAGACATATCTAAGTGCTCTAAGGATGCCATGATATCTTTCTGTGCAATGGAACCGCTCTTCTTCGCAATTTCCTTATAATCTTCTTTGAGTTCATCAAGGTTCTTTAATTCTTTCACCTTACCCGAACGCTTATATGTATCAATTTCTTTTGTGTCTTTCTTGTTGTCTTTCACTTTTGTCTTTTTCTCTTTTACTTCTTTTGTTTTCTTAGGAGTTTTTTCTTCAATCACAACTCCCTTTGTCTTTTTGGAAGTTGCTTTTTCTACTACAACTTCCTCTTTTTCTTTCTTTGAAGCTTTCGTAGTTTTAGTTGCTTCCTTCTTCTTCATCGAGATACCTCCTCAGTTCTTGAATGCACTTTTGGTATTTTTCCATAAGTACCTTTTGACTCATATCGTTAAGACCAGCTTGTGAGAGTTGTTCGTAATACGCATCTCTCTCCTTCTGCAATGTTGTAATTTTTACCTTGCGAATGGCGCCCTTTAGGACTGCTTCGTCATAGTCAATATCATATGCAGGCATGGAAACTAGTCTTGTTAGTAAATCCTTTACTTCTTGCTTATTCGTGCGGTCAATCAAATGACTTGGATCAGCGTCTTGGAATGTATGTAAACTATCAATAATTAACATCGCCAATAGCTTGTGTGTCTTGTCATTTAAATACCCTAACTCTACTTCAAATGTATGAGCATGTGTTGATGACTTCAACATCATCATCAGTATTAAGTCTTCCGCATCAAGCGAACCATCCGGAATCGTCAGTTTCTTCTGTATGGTTTGGTTGATTGACCTATTTGATGTTTGCGGTATATAGTCAACTGGCATATGTGTCATTTCAGCCAATTGTTGTGTAAAGTATCGGCGGTCTACTTCGTCAGCTAACGTCGCAATATCTGCTTGTAGCTTACGAACCAATTCTTTTTTATCCGAGTAGTTATTTAGATTTGTCTGTGCTACTTGGTATTCAATCACAAACTCCATCCAAGTAACTTCATCTTTGAGAACACTCTTTAAGCCTTCATTTCCTTGTTCGCGTACAAGTTCATCTGGATCTTTTCCCGTCAAATTGCGAATCACCGATACATCACAGCCTGCTTTTCTTGCCATATGAACTGCACGTAAGGTAGCAGCTTGCCCAGCACGATCGCCATCATAGCAGAATACAATCTTCGCAGCGATATTCTTTAACAGATGAATCTGTCTTTCTGTACAGGACGTACCAAGTGTACACACTGCATTGAAGATACCAGCCTTGGCAAAGGCAATGACATCTGTTACACCTTCACATACGTAAATCTTTCCTTCCTTACGAGCAACAGCCTTTGCACGGTGATAGTTATATACAATATCACCCTTGGTAAATATATCTGTTTCATTTGTATTGATATACTTGGAAGGATTATTTGGATCAAGGATACGTGCACTAAATCCAATCGGATTTCCATATTGGTCATGAATTGGGAAAGTAATACGACCAGCGAAGGTATCATGGATACCAGATTCATTGATACGTATTAAATTCGTACCATTCATATCCGCATCACTAAAACCTTTGGCATGTAAGAAGTGATATAACGCTGTTTGATTTGGATTATAGCCAATCTGAAACTCTTGGATCAAATCAGCGGTCATCCCACGCTTTTCAAGATATTTCTTTTCACTAAGTGCTTCAACTGTATCAAGTTGATACATCATATACTGAATCGCCGCATTCATAACATTGTATAATGCTTCTTTATGAGGATCTTTGCTAGACCTTTGTTTAATATCAACATCAACCTGCAAAGGATAATTAATCAAAGACGCAACTCTACCAACAGCTTCAGGGAATGTGATATTTTCATAGTTTTGTACGAATGTATACACATTACCACCACTACCACACACAAAACATTTATAGATTTTCTTTTCTGGAGAAATAGACATCGATGGATCATGATCATCATGGAAAGGACAAATCGCCACATAGGAATTCCCTTTGCGATGAACCTGAATATAGTGACCGATGACATCGACAATATCCGCTTTTTCACGAATGGCATTTATATCATGATCACTTATCTTTGCCATATTCCCTCCTTCTTAGAAACGAATTTCCTTACAAATCTTGTTACGTACTTCTTCTACAGTCATACGTTCCTGTTCCATAGAATCACGGTAACGGATTGTAACTGTACCGTCTTCCATTGTCTGCTCATCAATTGTGATACAGAATGGTGTACCAACTTCGTCTTGACGACGGTAACGCTTGCCAATAGAACCTGCTTCATCATATGTCACTGTGAAGTCATAGGATAATTCATGACGAATCTCTTCTGCCTTTTCAGCGTACTTCTTACGAAGTGGTAAGATTGCAGCCTTAACAGGTGCTAGCACTGGGTTAAAGCGCATTACTACACGTGTCTCACCATTTTCAAGTGTTTCTTCATCATATGCATCTGTAAAGAACATGAAAAATAGACGTTCAACACCCACTGCTGGTTCAACTACATATGGAAGATACTTCTCATTCGTAATTGGATCTAAGTAGGTCAAATCCTTACCAGATGTATTCTGGTGTTGTGTTAAGTCGTAGTCTGTACGGTCTGCAATACCCCAAACTTCACCCCATCCCCATGGGAACTTGTATTCGATGTCTGTTGTGCCCTTTGAGTAGAATGATAATTCTTCCTTCTCATGGTCTCTGAAACGTAAGTTTTCTGGATTTCCACCCAACTTTACAATCCAATCCATGCAGAAGTTACGCCAATATGGGAACCACTCATCATCTGTACCTGGCTTGCAGAAGAATTCCATTTCCATCTGTTCAAATTCACGTGTACGGAAGATAAAGTTACCTGGTGTAATTTCATTACGGAAAGACTTACCAATCTGGCAGATACCAAATGGTAGCTTCTTACGATATGCACGAGCCACTTGCTTGAAGTCCACAAACATACCCTGTGCTGTTTCAGGTCTTAAATAAATTGTATTCTTAGAATCTTCCAATGTTCCTTGGAAGGTCTTAAACATCAAGTTGAACTGGCGAATGGATGTAAAATTATGTCCACCACAATCAGGACATGGAACGTTATTATCCTTGATGTACTGTTCCATCTGTTCATTGCTCCAACCCTCTGGATTTACTGTTCCATTGGAGAAGGATTCAATTAACTGGTCAGCACGGTGTCTTGTATGACACTGCTTGCAGTCCATTAAAGGATCAGAGAAACCCTTTAAGTGTCCTGACGCTTCCCAAACCTTAGGATTCATTAAGATTGCTGCTTGAATCTCTTCGTTGTTTGGATCTTCTTGTATAAACTTCTTTTGCCACGCACGCTTGATGTTATCTTTCAAATTAACACCTAAAGGGCCAAAGTCCCAAGTATTACTCAAACCACCATAAATTTCTGAGCCTTGAAATACAAATCCTGTATTCTTTGCATGCGAAACAATTAAGTCGAATGTCTTTTGTCTATCCATTGAAATCGGACCTCCATAATATTCCCTTCAAATCTTGTTAAGTATAGCATTTACGAACTGTATTTTCAATGTCACAACACGTCATTTCACCGCATTAAAAGCATACTTTGACACATGGAAAATCCTCTAGGTCATCTTGCCCAGAGGATCATAATTTACGGATAAGTAATGCTCTCCTAACGATTCCTATCTTTTGATTTGAATGTATTTCATCTAACGATAATTCTAATGCTAGTGCGAATGCCAAAACTGTTGGCTTCGATGGTTTATATAATCTATCAGAACGTATTTTTGAGAATGGTTTGCAATTAATATTTGCTTTCTTATAGCAATCTACATTACGCATGCCACTCACATTGATCTTTCTTAATAGCATTTCCAAGAAGCTTTCATCTATATCTTCCAGAAAATGCGTAATGGATTCAATATTGGTGGAACTACTTGTTGCCTCTTCTTTGAATTAACTTGAGCATTCTTTGATGCATGTATAATCAATTTTTTCAAATCCCGACCTTTGAAGCAATTCTAAATCAGAATATAGTTGTCTATTTCTTCATTTCAACACTAACATGATAAAAACCATACACTTGTGCGCATAGTTCATGATGGTCAAAGAAAGATGGGGTCAATATTCGCCCCATCCTTCTTTACAATCCATTTTTCGACACCCCATCTAATTTTGAAACGCCGAGATTCAAACTCAATGCAGTTTTCAGAAAAATCATTCTAATTTACTGGTTCGTTTTCTTTATATAATCGTATGCAAATGCATATAGAAATCCATTGATTTTAATTGGATATCCGCATGGATATATAAGATATCTACTAAGTACTGTAAATCCTTCATGTCACCTTCGATATACCGATTGACGATACCAATTTTCTCAAGTCCTGCTTTACATAATAAACGGAAACGACGTAAGTCTTCTGTTTTCATAAATGGAATATGATGTTCTTCCGCATGTTCTTGACACAAGAAACCTCCATCCTTCGGACTTACCGTAAC
The DNA here is from genome assembly GCF_036323475.1 of Solobacterium moorei. Classification (GTDB taxonomy): domain Bacteria; phylum Bacillota_I; class Bacilli_A; order Erysipelotrichales; family Erysipelotrichaceae; genus Bulleidia; species Bulleidia moorei. The sequence goes on along the minus strand of NZ_AP028934.1, from coordinate 1,144,922 downwards.
AACATGGGTATTTCCACAGGTGACACATGCATCCACATCTGGCAATAACCCCGCAAGTTCTAGCATATCCGCAAATAGTAAAGATAGTACTAGTGTTGGATCATAGCCTTCATCTAGTTTTGAAAAAACAATATCCAGGAATGCATACTCATCGCTATTTGTCATATCGCTGCTTGCTTGTAGTGTTAAAACATTGATGAGTTCAGCCGCAACTGCAGCTGCGCTAGAGGCTGCAATATCTTCATGCATGGAGCGATAATACTCCTTACAACGTGCATTCTTCAAACGGAAGATTGTCTTTGTTTCATTATAATCAAATAGGATTTCTGTTTTTGTATAAGGCATGATAGAGCCAGCATTCTTGCTAGTCATCTTGCGTACACCTTGTGCTACAAAGGATAACTTTCCATACTCTTTTGTAAGTACAGTGAGTATCACATCTGCCTCACGATAGTCGCTTTGCTTTAATACAAAACCAGTGATGCGGTCATTCATCTCGACTTGCCCCACCATATCCATATTCAGTGATACGGGCATCTCGTGAGCGCCATTCATTTTCTACACGAACAAATAATTCTAAGAAGACCTTCTTACCAAGTAACTTTTCAATATCTTCACGTGCTAAAGAACCAATCTTCTTTAACATCTGTCCTTGCTTACCAATCATGATGCCCTTTTGGCTATCACGTTCTACAAGTATCATTGCTTGGATATAAACCTTATCCTTTTTGAATTCTTTATTTTCAATCAGTACTGCAGCCGCATGAGGAACTTCATCTTCTGTTTGGATAAGAATCTTTTCACGGATTAACTCCGCAATACGGAAGTTTTCTGCACCGTCGCTTGTCATCTCTGCCGGATATAATAAGTCACCTTCTGGAAGATACTTGCTTGTCGTCTTGATCAGATCTTCAAAGGAGCGTCCAAATTTCGCAGATAATGGGAAGTATTCCGCAAAGTCATAGCGCTCTTGCCACTGTTGAATTACTTTCACAATCTTCTCAGGCTGCATCTTATCCATCTTATTCAAGACTAAGAATACTGGTAAACCTGTATTTTTAACCATGTTTAAAACAAACTCATCACCCTTAGCGTATGGAGTACTAGCATCCACAACAAGATAGATTAAATCCACACCCTGAATAACATCTGCAGTTTCCTTGTTCATACGTGATTCTAAGCGGAATTTAGGCTTATGAATACCAGGTGTATCCGTAAAAATAATCTGGCAGTTTTCATCTGTGTAAATGCCACGAATCTCAGAGCGTGTTGTCTGAGGCTTGCTTGATACAATGGCTACCTTTTCACCAATCAAGGAATTGATTAAAGTACTTTTACCAGCGTTTGGTCTTCCCGCTAACGCAACAAAGCCACTTCTCATCGACATACATCCTCTGTTGTAAATTGGTAAGGTAATAATTCATTAATGCATGTATCCATCTCATCTTTACGATTGGATAGATAGATTGGCGTATCACCTGTAATAAGTTCACTTAAGACCTGCCGGCAAATTCCACATGGTGCCGCAATACGATCTCCATCACTTACAATCGCAAGTGCTTCAATTGTTTCCTTACGATAACCATTGGAGTAAGCCGCAAAGATTGCGGAACGCTCACCACAATTGGTTGCTCCAAAAGAAGCATTCTCAATATTTGCACCCCAGAATACTTTTCCATCTTTGGTTAGAACAGCTGCTCCAACATGGAAATTGGAATATGGAGCGTAACTATTTTCCATTGCTTTAAAAGCCTCTTCAATTAATTCTTCACGTGTCATAATGACCTCCTTTAAATCAGATGATGAATGAAAACCAAGATACCAACACCTAGTGCAATCAGCGATGCAAATAATACACCACCAGCAGCTAAGTCTTTGATATATTTAATCTTTTCATTTCTTTCTGTTGAATATAAATCACATAGTTTTTCAATGCATGTATTTAAGATTTCCGTTATTACTACAAGTCCAATACAAAGAAGTATCGCAAGCCATTCATAATAATTACAACCAATTATCCATGCTGCAATACACGCTAGTATCGCAAGAAAATACTGTATCTGTACACTCTTATCTCGAAGCGAAGATACAAGCCCTACAAATGCCACATAGAACTTATTTTTCATTGCGACTAATAATCGGATCTAAGATCCTATCCTGTAAGGCGAACATTTTCTTCTCATCGTCTGGATTCATATGATCATAGCCCAAGCAATGCAAAAGTCCATGCGTGAATAAGAATCCCATTTCTCGCTTTTCAGAGTGACCATATTCTCTTGCTTGTTTTCTTACATAATCAATGTTGATAAAAAGATCACCTAGGTCCTTTTCTTCATCTGGGATGAAAGCTTCTAAACCATCACGAATCGCAAAACTAATTACATCCGTTGGTCGATCAATCCCACGATAATCGCGGTTGATGATATGAATAGTACGGGAGCGAACAAACGTAATACTGATTTCTAAATCTTTTGCTAATTTGAGCTCCTTCTCTGTACGCTTTGCGATTGACTGGAAGAATTCCTCATATGCATGTATATCTTGGTTGGTTTTATTGATATATGTGATTTCCATATTAGCCTCGCTTCTTCAAAGACAATTCACGTCTTTGTTCATCTTCTTTGCTGTAGCGTTCAATAATCTTCTGTACGATAGGATGACGTACGACATCATCCGCACTTAATTCCATAATTCTAATTTCACTTAAACCCTCTAGGATACGGGTAGCCTCAATAAGACCACTGGTCTGATTATGATTTAAGTCAATCTGGGTAACATCACCAGTGATAATCATATGAGAGCCAAAGCCAAGTCTTGTTAGGAACATCTTCATCTGCGATGCGGTTGTATTCTGTGCTTCATCCAAGATGACATATGCATCATCCAGCGTACGACCGCGCATATACGCAAGTGGCGCAATCTCAATCGTACCCTTTTCTATTAACTTCTCTGTCTGTTCATTACCCAACATGTTATGTAACGCATCATAGAGAGGTGTTAAGTATGGATCGACTTTCTCCTTTAAATCACCTGGTAAAAAGCCTAAGCTTTCTCCCGCTTCTACAGCAGGGCGTGTTAGAACGATACGCTTTACATCACCCTTCTTTAATGCACTAACTGCCTTTGTGACTGCTAAGAATGTTTTACCAGTACCCGCAGGTCCTATCGCAAATACAACCGCAGCACTATCCATTGCTTTGGCAAAAGCATACTGTCCTAACGTCTTAGGCACAATTGCCTTTCCACTCATTGTTCTGCCGATAATTTCAGAACTCATTGACGAAAAGTCAATTGTCTGTTCTTTCGCTAGTAAGCGGCTAGCGTAGATAACATCCTGTTCACTGATGACTTTATTCTGTTCTGCAAGCGTCATCAATGCTGTTAAAACACGTTGAATCAGCAGTAGTTCTTCATCACCGCAATCTCTAACAAAAAATGTATTATCTCGATAAGAAATATCTTTTTCAAATTGCGAACTTAAAACAATTAGATTTCTATCATGATTACCAATGATATTCATCGCAATCTGCTCTTTCATTCCCTCTAAGTGAATTGATTTTATATTTTCCAAAATAATGTCTCCTTAGTACCAATATCTTAACAGGTATCTCCATAGTTGAAAATGCTTTACGCTCAGTTTGGTTTTATGCTAAACTACTTAATACAAAAGGAGTTATCCAAATGAAAAAAAGAATAATGATTCTATTAAGTTTGATGCTATTAACTGGATGCACAAAACAAACAGTTCAAACATCAAATACTTCAAATACAAATAACACAAGCACAAGTGAGAATTCTGGTGGATGTGCCGCCTTTGCAGAATGTGAATCAAGCGAAGATAAAGCAAAACTCTACGAAGATTTACTAGCGGCTAAAAACACTCCATTTGAAAAAGCCACGATGGAAGATGTTGTTTCCTACATTGAAAACAAAGAAAGTCACATCGTATTCCTCGGCTTCCGTGATTGTCCTTGGTGTCAAGATTTAATACCTATCTTAAATGATGTTGCCATTCAAAAGAACGTTAAGATTAAGTATGTTAACGTACGTCCAGAAAACACAAAAGAAAGCGATCTACGTAACGAAAACAATTCAACTTATGTCAAACTCCAAGAGTTACTTGGTGATGTCTCAGGAGATGGCACAAATAAGATTTATGTTCCATATGTAGCTGTGATTCGTGATGGTAAAGTTATAGGCTTCATGTTAAGTTTTGATTATGATGCACATACAGTACAAATTACAGAAGCACAAATCGAAGAATATAAAACACGATTAAATGAATTATTGGATAAATAAACTCCGACTAGCGGAGTTTATTTTTTAGTTTCCTTTATAGCATTGCTCAAGATAACCACGTTTTGCGTTAGCCTCTGTATCATCTCTTTCATCAAAACCATCATACGGTGCTTTAGGGTCATGAATTTTTGGTTTTCTTCGGAGTGAATTACAGATTTCATCAATATGTGCAAACGCAAAAGCAAAGTCATTCGTCCATCCTGTATGACCTGTAATTATTTTTAACTGTAGATTACGTTTTTCAAGTATCTCTTTCAGTCTCTGTAATGATTTACATTGAAGCTTACGGTCTTCCGCAAGTGTATTTAGAAATGCATAACCACCATCTGCACCAAGCCAAATCGTATCTCCAGTAAATAGATAACAGTCATCAATCAGATATACAAGATGTCCCCAAGTATGGCCAGGTACTAAAAACGCTTCAATCTTAATATTACCAATGTAAAATACCTGCTCATCTTCAATTAGTATTTTGGGATTATTGATGATGACCTGTGGTAATGTTGTTAAGCCCCAGAAGACTTTACGATGCTTACGACCTTCTAAGTATTCATTCTCTACTTTTCCAATATAGATTGTAGCATCGCCGAAAAGTTCATCACTGCCTTTTTCAATTGCACCAACATGGTCTGTATCTTGGTGGGTAACGAGAATCTCTTTAATATCCTTTGGATTTATATCAAGCCACTGCAGCTTCTCTGCAAATCGGTCATAGTTATAGCCTGCATCGATCATAATCGTATGTCCATCTTTGGAATAAAAATAGATATTCGCAACATACTCTCTGATACAACTTACTCTGTCATCAATAAAACCTGTGTTTAAAGGCTTGAAGATTTCCTTGCCTTTAAACATAAAAGACATAAACTTCACTTGAAACTTTGAGTCGTTCTTAGACATGATTATTCACCTTTTTCTAAATAAAATCGAATTATATTTATGGTTAAATACTAGTCGCAAATTAATTATAACAAACTCAAATCAAGATAGTACAAAAAACATAAAAAAAGAAATGCTTGCGCACTCCTTATTTTCCTCTTCTTCTCGCTTTACGAGCAGCTTCGATCTTAAGCTTTCTCTTAACACCAGGCTTAACGTAGTACTCTCTCTTACGAGCTTCGGCGAGGGTTCCATTGCGGGATACCTGACGCTTGAAACGGCGTAGCGCATCATCCAAATTCTCATTTTCTTTGAGGACGACTCTAGACATTCCTAACCCCCCTTTCTCTTTTATAAAGCATTAGTATCATACCAAATCCATTACACCATTGCAAGATATTTATACGATTATTACACAGGTTTTTTACGTAATTATGATATAAATCTCCTATCAAAAAGCAGATACATTTTCGATTACGAAAATATCTGCTTTTTTGTTCATTCACTTTGTGAATAGGAATTATTCTTTAATTAATTCAACGCCAGCAGATGCTCCGATACGCTCTGCACCAGCTTCAATCATTGCCTTAAAGTCTTTCTTTGTACGAACACCACCAGAAGCCTTTACCTTTAAACGATCACCAACAGTTTCCTTCATGAGTTTAACATCTTCAACCGTTGCACCACCTGTCGAAAAACCAGTGGATGTCTTCACGAAATCAGCACCAGCTGCTTCGGCATCCTTACATGCACGTACCTTTTCTTCATCTGTTAAAAGACATGTTTCGATAATTACCTTCAGTGTTAAATTACCGCATGCATTCTTAATCTGACGAATTTCATTGGTTACATAAATATCATCATGGTCTTTTAATTTACCAACGTTGATAACCATATCAACTTCTTGTGCACCCTTTTCGATTGCGTCCTTTGTTTCAAACACTTTTGCTTCCGTTGTCATTGCACCTAGTGGAAATCCCACAACAACACAAAGCTTCACATCAGAGCCTGCTAAAGCAGCCTTTGCCGTAGGAATCCAACATGGATTAATACAAACTGACGCAAAATCATTTGCAACTGCTTCTTCACACAACTTAATAATTTGCTCACTTGTTGCGTTAGGTTTTAAAATTGTATGGTCGATATACTTACTCGGTTTCATCTAGTCCTCCTTCATCACCAAAATAATATTTCTTCAATACTTCATGGCAGATGACATCATCACCTTCATAGGATTCACGTCCAAATTCACGAGCAATGAACTTTTCATTGCTTTTTCCTAATACCAAAATGGTATCTCCTTCTGAGCATAATTCAACTGACTGCCGAATCGCATCATAGCGATCTTCAATAATCACATAGTTCTTATGATGTATACCTTTGGCAATATCTTCAGCGATTTCACGTACGCTTTCACCACGTGAGTCATCTTCCGTTAAGATAATCATATCACAATAATGGTCTAGTATCTCACCGAATATTGGACGTTTGGCAGTATCACGCTTACCTGCACTACCTGTAATCGCAATGATTCTACAATCCTTTGGTGTGATGGAAGAAGCGTATTGGCATACCTTTTCAATACCGTCTGCAGTATGAGCAAAGTCTACAATTAGATTGAAGGGTTGGCCATCTTGGATGCGTTCCATTCTTCCTTCCACTTGGTTTAAGTGCTGAATGTAACTGGCAATATCATCCATGGATACGCCCTTTTGATGTATTGCCGCAATCGCAGCTACAAGGTTATAGATATTAAAACGTGCGATGAGATTTGTCTCTAGGCGATAATCATGATCATTTACATGCAAAGTAAACCGTGTACTGTCTTTTAACAAATGATAATCTGTGACACGATAGTCAGCCTCATAATCAATACCATAAGTAAACACCTTCGCCTGCGTATCTTGAACGATCTTCATTCCACTAGGATCATCAACGTTTACAATCGCAATCGCCTCTTCTTTTAGCTGGTCAAACAATTTCTTTTTCGCATTGAAATAGTTTGTCATCGTGCCATGATAATCTAAGTGATCATGGGTCAAGTTTGTAAAGATTGCGACATCAAAGTCTATCGCATCCAATCTTCCTTGATCAATTGCAATAGAAGAAGCTTCATAGGCACAGTTCTTAATTCCTGCATCTACCATGTCACGCAAGATACCATGTACTTCATCGATATTTGGTGAGGCGACAAGTGGTGGTAGTTTTACATTGTTGTATTCAATGGAAATTGTACCAACATATGCGGTTGGTTCAATTTGATTCAAGATGTTACGAATAATCCAAGCAACGGATGACTTACCATTTGTACCTGTAACACCATACATCGTCATATGGTGGCTAGGATAATCATAGAAACTATCTGCGACCTGATTAAAGACATGTACAACATCCTTCACCTTGATGTATGTAATATCAGGATTAATCTTCTCTATTGGCTCACTATGCACAATGACAATTGCACCATTTGCAATCGCTTCATCGATATGTTCGTGACCATCATTTACGAGTCCTTTGACACAGAAAAAGATAGAGTTCGGTCGTTTCTTACGACTATCATCCATCAAACTCTTAATTTCAATATCCGGTACATTTTCAAAAAAATCTGTTAATTTCATTTGTCTTACCCTTTATTAAAGTGTATTCTCATATGCTTCATTTCGTTCACTAATGACAGCACATGCATACATTGCTGCCGTTTCTGCTCTTAGAATACGTTTCCCTAATGTAATGGCTTCAAAACCATTCTGTTGTAAAAACTCTACTTCCTCAGATGCAAAACCACCCTCTGGTCCTATCACAAACGTAACGGACTGTCCTGGCGATAAAACCTCTGTCATAAATTTTGATTTAGAGTATGCATTTTCATATGGCAGTACGTTAACATCAGAGCGATACTTTACAAGATCCTTTAGCTGCACAATTGGTGTGATTTCAGGAATCCGATTTCGTTTGCACTGTTCTGCAGATTCTTGGAGAATATCGATTCGACGTGCTTGTTGTTTATCTTCTTTTTCTTTCTTAGCACGCACAACACAACGTATGGACTCAAATGGCACAATACGTGTTACACCGAGTTCACACGCCTTCTGTAATACAAGCTCGAACTTCTCTTTACGAATGAGTCCCATCGCAAGTGTTACTTCAACACCAATCTCATTGATGCGCTCATCTTTCTCTAAAACCATCGCAACAAAGTCTTTTCCTTTGCTGTAGGCATCCGCAAAATACCCAATTCCATCATAAACCAATCGAATCGTTTCGTGATGTAAACGAACAACATTCTTAGCATGATGTGCTTGGTCTTTATTAAAGATATATTCTTGACCTACCACGAGCGGTGTATCACTGAAGTATTGTTGCATAACTCCTCCCATAATCGAAAAGAAAACGAATTACTCGTCTTCTTTATCTGTTTCTGTTTCTTGAATTGTTACTTTAACTTGTAACACAGTTCTTTGATCTGCTTCTGTAACTGTGACATGCAGATTCTTATAATCAAATGATTCACCAACCTCAGGGATGTGACCAAGACGATAAATCACCCAACCAGAGACAGAGATATATCCCTCATCTTCATCATCATCTTCGATGTCGAAACGATCAAACATATCATCCACTTCTGCATCACCTTTAATGAGGTATGTTGTATTATTGATTTTTGTATAGAACTCTTCAACAATATCGTGTTCATCCCAAATTTCACCTACGAGTTCTTCGATGATATCTTCAACAGTAATAATACCATCAGTACCGCCAAATTCATCTAGGACAACAGCCATATGTGTCTTGTTTGTTTGTAGCTTCTTTAATAACTGAGAAATCTTTGTGTTTGGACTTGTATAAACAACCGGCTTTACAATCTTGCGTAAAGATGTTTGGTTGCGATAAATCAACTCATAGAAATCCTTCTCATGAATGACACCAATGATATGGTCAATCGATGACTCATACACAGGTAAACGTGAATATGAATTCATACGATATACTTCTTCAATCTTTTCAATTGGATCGTTAACATCTACCGCAATAATATCCACACGCGGTGTAAACACATCCATAACTTCAAGATCATTAAACTCGATAGCTGCAGAAATTAAGTCGGACTCATGTTCTTCAAGGTCTCCATCCTTTTCTGCCTCATCGACCATCGTAATCAATTCATCTGCGATATCGGGGTCATCTTCTTCGATATGAATAACCTTACTAACAATCCACTGCCACCCCAGCATCAACCAAGTAATTGGTGTTAATAAGACTTGTACAAGCTTTACAAATCCAACTGTATATATCGCAACCTTTTCAGGGAATTGCTTTGCAAGTGACTTTGGTGTAATCTCACCAAAAACCAATACTAAGATTGTGATAACTGCTGTTGATACAGTTGGGCCATTTGTACCAACCCACATTGTAAATAACAATGTACCTACAGTCGCTGTAATAATGTTGACAACATTATTACCAATTAACGCTGTGACTAAAAAACGATCAAAGTTTTCAAGAACTTTTAATACTTCACCTGCTTTTTCCTCACCATCACTATACATATTCTTCAAACGAATTTTATTCGCTACAGAATATGCTGTTTCTATAGCCGAAAAAAGACCCGAAAAGAAAACAAGCACTATAATCGCTAGAATATACTGTCCTGCTTGATTCATATGCGGATCTCGCTTTCATTTGTCATATTAATACATATATTGTCTTCCGGCGGAACTGATGAACCCTCCAAAATAAACACTCACCTTTCTTACTAATGTTGGAATTATACCACAATAGTGAAAAATCATGCAATAAAGCATGCAAATCCATCAGTGACTACTTCTTTTGAAAGACATTCATCTTCACATGGTAATGAGGACAAACAGGCTTTTCAAAACTTACAGTATATCCACATTCCGAACAATCGCACTTCGGTAAATAAACAATTCCATTCACATTACTTTCATCAACACGTGTATGATGGATCCAATGTGGTAATCGTTTCTGTAAAGATGCCATCGTTGATTCATTCTTATTAACTTTTACACCAGATGCCATATCGAAACCAACCTTTCACTTTCATTATATCGGATATCATTTAAGAGCATTTTGAAAAGTATATGAAAAGTCGCATAGCGAATATGCGACTGTAAAAACAAATCTTTCATCAATTTTTAAATCTTTGGATAAATATCTTTTTCAATCATTTCAAATGGATTCTTCTTGAAATTCCAACATCCAACTTTACCGCGATAGTAAAGCATGTTTTGAAGCATCTCATGCACAAGTGCATCTTTTACCATAAGTTTAGCATCCATCCTATTGACCCACTTTACTTCTTGGCTACTGCCGTTAGCTACAAGTTCTCCACTTTCATACTTGCAAATAAAGTCTACATTTACATTGTTAAATGTTAGGTCCTTGTTGATTCCAACAAGATCAAGAATCGTGACCTTCACACCTGTCTCATCAAAAATAATTCTTTCAAGCGCATTTTGTAGTGATTCATGTTCTGCCACAAATCCTGTTGGACACTCCCACCCACGGAAAGCATTTTTGACGAGTAATACTTCGTCATTTTCATTCACAATTAAACCACTTACGGATACATGATGATTGTACTGCATAACTACCTCCCCTTTATGATAGATATGAAAAAAGAGGACACAAATGCCCTCTTAAATTAACCTCTTCTAAAGAAACCAGGAATACTGTCGCTTGCATCAGAAGTTGAAGAGCCAAATACAGCAGAGTCATCATTCTGTAATGAAACACCACTCGCTGGCTTTGTGGAAGGAGCAGCCTTCTTTTCTTCTTCCTTCTTAGGTTCAGACAACTCGAAACCTGTAGCGATAACAGAAACGATAATTGCATCGCCAATCTTGTCGTTAATAGCTACACCGAAGATGATATCGATATCATTACCAGCTGCTTCACGGATGAAGTCAACAGCTTCAGATGCATCAAATGCGGACATGCTTGTACCACCAGTAACGTTAATGATAGCACTCTTCGCACCAGCAATCTGTGCTTCTAGTAATGGAGATTGAATAGCGCGTGCTGCAGCTTCTCTAGCCTTGTCATCGCCATCAGCCATACCAATACCGAATAATGCGGAACCTTGACCCTCCATAACACTCTTAATGTCCGCGAAGTCCAAGTTAATCATTGCAGGAACAGCAATCAAGTCAGTAATTGTCTGTACGCCTTGACGTAAGATATTGTCTGCTTCTTTAAACGCATCCTGGAATGGAATATGTCCGATTACTTCTAACACTTTATTATTAGAAATGATGATTAATGAGTCTACATATTCCTTGAGCTGTTCAAGACCCTGTTCAGCATTTCTTTCTCTTCTCTTACCTTCGAAATTGAATGGCTTAGTAACGATACCTACTGTTAAGCATCCAAGTTCCTTAGCAATCTTTGCGAATAATGGGGCTGCACCTGTACCAGTTCCGCCACCCATACCTGCTGTAAGGAATACCATGTCGGCACCTTCCATAGATTTACGGATTGCGTCTTCGCTTTCTACAGCTGCCTTGCGTCCGTTGTCTGGGTTACCACCAGCGCCAAGACCTTCTTTACCTAACTGAATCTTATTTGCAACTGGAGAAATATCCATTGCCTGAAGATCAGTATTAGCGATATAGAATTCAACACCCTGAACGCCTTCCTGTACCATGCGGTTTACAGCGTTGCTACCTGCTCCGCCGACACCAAATACCTTGATTTTTGCTACCTGGTTGTAAGTTAATTCTGCCATAACGTTTACCTCTCCAATTTATTTCTTTCCATCGAGAAACAATCCCTTGAGTTTATTTGTCAAGGTATCTTCTTTCGTAGTCTCTACCTTTCTATCACGGTAGGATACGTTTTTGATAAAAGCATCAAGATCTAAGCTGTTTTCAGTCTGACCGATAATAGGTAATCTATCTTGGTAGGCATAGAACAATCCGAGACATGCGGTTAATGCTGCATTTCTTCCCCCTAATGTTTCCGGAATATAATCTCTAACTTCTACATTTAGGCGCTTGCTTAAAAGGTTTTCTAAACCTATAGTTTCGCCACCTTCACCAGTAATAATAACAGTTGTTTCACCTGCTTGCAAGATTCCTTCGCAAGTTTCTGTAATTGCATTCAACCATGTTTCAATATTAGGGCGAATACAGTCTACTAACTCCTGCTCACTGATGGTTCTATTTTCACCATTATCGTTCCAAATATGGATAATATTTGAGGAACAAACTGTCTGATCAAGTCTTGCACTATACTTGATTAACTCAATAGCATTCTTCATATTAATGCCATATTTTTCGACAGCTGCATTTGCGATATTTCCAAGTCCCATTGGTAAGATTGTAGATGCCGCAAATCTTCCCTTATAGAGTAGACCTAATGTCGTTGCATCACGTTCTACCTTTAAGACAATCACTTGGCGATCAACGGACTGTTCAAATAGAGCAGCCTCTTTCCCTACAGCATAGATATCCGCAAAGATATCCATTACTTTTAGACCTGCTTTTTCTACACAAGTTACTAAGTCATAGGCAAATTTACGATCTGCACACAATAAGTCAATATCAACAATCAACTGAGAGCACTTTTCTCCAAGTGGAATACGGCGTGTTGTCATACCATTGACCGTATACTTTACACATACCGTCTGAATCAAAGCACTATCATTGCCAATATTTACTGCTTCCGCTTTCTTGATTGCATTACGTACGTCTTGTATCGTTACAGTTCCATCGATACCTTCAATATCAACTGTTGATTTCAAAGAAATACGCTTTAAATTAAATGCAGGAATTGCAAGAATTACCTGTTGTACACTAGCACCAACCATCTTCTTTGCAGACGCTATTGCCTGTTTGATGGAACCAATCAAAGCCTGTTGGTCTGTAATGCCATTATAAGAGAGTCCGCTACATGGTACTCTTTCAACCTTTATAATATTAAATCTGGTGTTGAAAAACTCACCAATTACTAATCGAACCTCATGGTCAGCAGCCTCAATTGCCGCATAAATCTGTTTATCTGTCACCGTGAAGTCTCCTTTCAGTTATATTCGTATTTTATCACATTTGCATTTCAAAATGTAGTCGATTACCATCCATAAACAGCCTATTTTCATAGAATTTACATAATTCATTTCTGCATCTTCTATATGAATCTTTGAAAAACAAATCTAACTACTACTTTTTTGGTTGCATTTACAAGTAATCTATGATATCTTTTGTAAGCAAATTATAAGTAAAGGAGGTTATGGTATGTCCAGAGTATGTGCTGTATCCGGTAAGAAAGCAATGTCAGGAAACAGACGTTCCCACTCCCTACGTGCTACTCGTCGTAAGTGGAATGTGAACTTGCAAAAGGTTCACATGATCGTTGATGGCAAGCCACAGACAGTTAAGATCTCAGCTCGCGCATTAAAGACATTAAAGGCAGGAGCTAAGGCTAAAACTGCTGAGTAATCGCCGGTTATATGAAAAAGAATTCCCCGAAGGGAATTTTTTTTATGCATCTTTTGATTGTATTACTGTAACCTTACCTGTATGCACAGTGACGATACCCATCTCTTCCAAAATCTCATTGGAAGTTGTATAGGTATCTTTATTGGTAAGCTTTTGATTGGTTAATGGGTATTTCATCCCTTCCAAGGTGATAATTGATTCATCTTCGGTAAAGAATGAAATGTATGTATAATCGCGTTTACCAATGGAATATATGCCCTCACCAAGAGAATAAATAAAGTTATTTTCATCATGGAGATATACAGTTTCAGGAAAGCGTGATACCAACCGTAGATTAATCATCGCATGGTCTACTCTACCACCAAGTCCACCATAGAGGTGTATTTTTTGATATCCCTTCCCGATAGCATACATAACTGCTGCCTCACCATCGGTATCATCCTTGATTGTATTTAGTTGAATAAATGCATCACTGTATTCTTTGATACAAGATAAATCGCTTTCTTCTACAGAGTCAAAATCACCGATTGCCAGTAACATTCTCTTACCACTTCTTGCAAGTGTTAAGGCACCTTTATCTACACCAATATAGTTTTCTGCAGTCGGAATGGATTCACAACGTTTTAGGATAATAACTACTGAAGCTTCCATAATTTCTCGCATACTTCGTGGATATTATTCTTAAAGACATAAGAACCTGCCACAAGCACATCTGCTCCTGCTTCAGCACATAAAGCACCTGTTTCTTCGTTGATACCACCATCAACTTCAATATGCGTATCAAGGCCTTCATCATTTAACCATGTACGAAGTGTACGAATACGTTCTAGTGCCTCTGGCATAAACTTCTGTCCACCAAAACCTGGTTCTACACTCATAATCAAGAATAAGTCAAAATCATGCAAGAATGGCTTTAGTACTTCAATTGGTGTTTGTGGCTTTAATGTAAGTCCAGCTTTCTTTCCTTGTTCATGGATATGTTTTGCAAGTGCTTTGATCTCTTCTTTGTCGTAAATTGTTTCAACGTGGAAGGTAATCTGATCTGCACCAGCATTAATAAATACATCAGCAAACATCTTAGGATCTGTAACCATCAAGTGAACATCTTTAAATAATGGTGATAGTTTTACAAATCCCTTTAGGATATCTGGCCCAAATGTTAAGTTCTTTACAAAGTGTCCATCCATAACGTCAAAGTGCATCCACTCTGCCTTGGAGGAATTTAGTAATTCACATTGTTCAGTCATGTGACTGTAATCTAAAGATAATACGGATGGTGCAACAATCATATGTATTTCTCCCTTCTCTCTTGAATTATCTGTAAAACGCCGAGATAGTTCTCATAGCGTTCTTTGGATATTTTACCTGCTTCTACTGCTTCTTTAATCTTACAACCCGGTTCATTTTGATGAACACAGTCATTGAAGCGGCAATCATGTAGGTATGGTACAAAGTCTGGTACATATTCAGCTAATTCACTAGCTTGAATATGAGAAAAATCTAGGGAACTAAAACCAGGTGTATCTGCCACAAGCCCCCCTGCAACCTCATGCAATTCATTATGTCTTGTGGTATGTTTACCTCTTCCAAGTGCCTTTGAAATCTCTTGTGTTGCAAGATGGAATGATGGCTCTAATTGGTTTAATAGCGTACTCTTTCCAGCACCACTTTGACCAGTTAATACTGAAATCTTATCTGTTAAAAGACCTGCAATCGATGGATCTAAGCTACCTTTTGCGGTACGAATGACTTTCATCGCACCCTTTTCATAAGCTTGGATCTGTTCTTCCACTTCTTGGCTAAAGCCTAAATCACATTTTGTAATAATTAAAACTGGTTCAACACCCGCATGCATGATAAGCATACTTAAGCGATCAATTAATGCAGTTGAAAAGTCAGGATCTTTTACACTCATCACAATGAGTGCTTGGTCAACGTTCGCTACTGCTGGTCGTATCAAGCGATTGGTTCGTGGCATGATTTTCTGAATGACATAGCGGCCATCAATCTCTTCACACTCTACCAAATCTCCAGCAACAGGCGCATCTTGACGACGCACTTTTCCCATTACAATCGCATCATAATACTTCTTATCAGAAGTTAAGACACGATAATTCTTCGATACGATTTTCGTGATTCGTGCAATCATAAGCACTCCTTAGTAAAAGTATAATGTGACATAACTATCCTTTTTCTGTGTATATTCGCTACCTGCAGCTGGCATTGTCTCAATGACAGTACCAACTTTGATTTTATCAATTTCACTCTGCGGTAACGCAGATGTATCACGGTGTGCACGTACGACAGTTACTCCCATAGCTTCTAATTGTGCTGTCGCATCTTCAATCGGTTTACCAATAATATCTGCTGGAATTGTAACCTTTATATATGGCACATAGTATAGTGTCAGATCTGTTTCACCTGCTGTATCATAAAGCTCTCCAGCCGCAACACCTTCTTGGCGAATAATCGTTCCAGGTTTCTTATCACTCTGTTCTTCTTTCTCAATTAAGTGAATCGCAGAAGGTGGTGATGCCTTTACATCATCAATATTTTTCCCAACATAGTTTGGCATCTCTTGACCAACGCCACTAGATACAATGAGTTTCACCTTGGAATGACGCTCTACTTCACTAGAACTAGCAGGTTCTGTGCCAATGACAACCCCTTCAATACTATCTTTCGACAACTGGTATGTAATATCATCTTGATCGACTTCAAGGTCTTGTTCCTGAAGGGCTGCAGTTGCTTGTGCAACATCCATATTTGATACATTAGGAACTGTAACATTCTTTGATTTCGGTGGTAGAATTCCTGCCAAGAATAAACCAGCAATCACCGCAAACATCGCAAATAATACTAAGATTGCGGTGATATAGATTTTGGTACGTTTATTCGCAATGCGTGAAAGAGATGTACTTCTCGTCATCCCTGCTTTTATATCTTCTTTTTCTTGTTTGGTTGGTGTCTTATCAATGGGATCATTCAGACTAAAAGGCTTGTCATTTTGATGTTCTGGTGACATGCACTTTTCTAGGTCATTCAACATTTCATCACAGCTTTGATAACGTAGCTTTGGATTCTTCGCAGTTGCACGGATAATGATATTTTCTACAGATTGTGGAACATTTGGATTCGCTTTACGTACACTTGGCATAGGCTCTCTCATATGTTGTAGTGCAATCTGTATAGCTTGGTCTGCCTTAAAAGGAACATCCCCTGTTAACATCTCATAGAATACAATACCTAAAGCATAGATATCTGATTGTGGAGATGCTGGTTCACCCTTCGCAAGCTCTGGAGCTAAGTAATGAACAGAACCCATAACATTATTTGCCTGTGTTAATTGTGCACTACCCTTGGCAGTTGCGATACCAAAATCCAAAATCTTCAAAGAACCATCAGACTTAACAATGACGTTCTGTGGTTTAATATCCCGGTGAATGATACCACGCTTATGTGCTTCCGCAACTGCAGAAGTTAACTGCTTCATCGTATCGACTGCTTCTAGATTTAATAAAGGTGCACGGTCGCGAATCACTTTCTTCAACGTCTTACCATCCACATATTCCATGACGATATAGTGATGATTCTTATACTCACCAACGTCATAGATTTCTACAATATTTGGATGCGCTAATGTTGTGGCAGCCTGTGCTTCACGTTCAAAACGTAAGATACTAATCGCGTCTGTACTTTGATCAGAGCGTAAAATCTTGATTGCGACGTGACGATTTAAAATGGTATCGATAGCCAAAAATACATCAGCCATACCACCTTGTCCAATATGCTGTACAACTTCATAACGGTTAGCGACTACATTCTTTTTGTTCATAGTGTGTAGCCTCCAACAAAGTCTAATAAGATAACCGTTGTATTATCAAAACCACCAGCTTCTAAAGCTAGTTTAATTAACTTACGTGCACGTAAGGAAGGATCTTTATGTGGATCAATCACAACGCGTAACACTGTCTTTTCTGACACATAGCCATGTAGGCCATCACTACATAAAAGTAAGCCATCAATCTTCTCGATATGATGTGTAATATCACACTTTACATCTTCCCAAACACCTAGTGCATTGGTCAAAACATTACGACGTGGGAATGTTTTGGCTTCCTCAGGTGTAATCTCGTTATGCATTAACATATCATTAACAAGTGTATGATCGACAGTTAACTGTTTCATCTTACCTGCATGCCACCATGCATATGCACGAGAATCTCCAATATTTACAATAAAGATACCAATATGTGTAATCAAAGCAGCACATAATGTTGTACCCATTCCCTTAAGGTCTACATGTTGTTTCCCATAATCGAAGATTGCGGAATTACAGATTTTCACTTCACGATTCAACCATTGTTTTACTTCATCCACATCTCGAAATTGCTCTGTCTCAGAGAATACACGCGAAAAATGGGCTACCGCCATTCTACTGGCAATATCCCCACCTAAATTTCCGCCTATACCATCTGCGACAATCGCGAATACTTCACCCGCTACATTTGTCGCAATGACATAACTATCTTGGTTACTTTTACGCACCAATCCTTTATCTGTTATTCCATAGTATTTCATGTTTAAAGTTTACCCTTTTCATGTTTTGCGCGAAGCTGACCACAGGCCGCATCAATATCATCGCCATGTTTAGAACGCAAGGTAGCTTTTACACCATGTTTCATGAGTACATCATAGAAATGCAATGCGACTTTTTCATTCGTCGAAACATACCCGTTCTCATCCACTTGGTTATATGGAATGAGATTCACATATGCATTCATACCACGAATCAAATTCGCTAGCTGTATCGCATGTGCATCTGTATCATTTACCCCATGTAATAAGATATATTCAAACGTAATACGACGATTGTTACCTTCACTATATTCATGTAATGCATCCATCAAGACATCCAAAGGATATGCTTGATCAATAGGCATTAATTTGCGACGTAATTCATCATTAGGCGCATGTAGAGAGATTGCTAGGTTATATTGATAATGACCCTTGGCAAAATCCTTAATACGTGGAACGATACCGCAGGTACTAATTGTGATATGTCTTGCTCCTATTGCTAGACCTAAATCACTATTGATAATCTCACAAAAACGCATCACATTATCATAGTTATCAAATGGCTCACCTGTACCCATGATAACGACATTATCAACACGCTTACCTATTTTGTCGAGTTCCTTCTGGATAAACATAACCTGTCCAACGATTTCACCAGCTGTTAAATCACGCTGTTTCTTTAATAAGCCAGACGCACAAAAAGTACAGCCCATGTTACAACCAAGCTGACTTGTTACACATAAACTTTCCCCAAAGTGGAAATGCATCAAAACTGTTTCAACAGAGGAACCATCTGCCAGCTGGAAAAGATATTTAGTAGTTCCATCACGAGCCACCTGACGCGTAATTTCCTTAACAGGTTCAATCGAATATTCCTGTGCAAGTTCTTCTAATAGACTCGCAGGCATATCAGTCATCTCTTGGAATGAACCCACACGCTTACGATAAAGCCATTGAAATAATTGCTTTGCACGATAAGATTTTTGTCCTTTTTCAGCGAGCATATCTGTCGCCATCTTTATATTTAAATCATATATACTTTGCATAGTTAATATATTACCACAATCACACTAATTTCTCGATATGTTATCCAATGTTTCAAACGCGAATAACCCTATTGATTACGCTTTAATTTTGCGTAATAAAAGCCATCCGCATCGTTTTCCATTGGGAATAGAGTTTCTTCTTCTAACAAGCCATAGTTAGGATGCTTCACTAAGAACTTTTTGATTTGTTGTTCATTTTCCTTACGATTTAACGTACAGGTACTATACACAAGGATTCCACCAACACGTAAATACTCCGCGTTGGCATCTAGTATCGCTTCTTGTGTGCGCACAAGTTCATCGATTGATGTAGGTTCTAGATGCCAGCGAATCTCTGGCTTGTGGGATAAGTCCCCTAGCCCAGAACAAGGTGCATCAATCAAAATACGATCAAAACTTTCCTTCGGAAATTTACCTGTGATTGTTGCGTCATTCTGCTGTGTACTAACAATAGATACACCTGTACGATTCATTAATTCATCAATCAGATTGCAACGCGCTTCATACAAATCTGTAGCGATTATCTTGCCTTGATTCTTCATTAAGCAAGCAATCTGCTGTGTCTTTGTACCTGGTGCAGCACAAGCATCTAATACTTGCATACCAGGTAAAACATCTAATTTACGCACTACTTTTTGTGAGTGACGATCTTGAATCAAAACCATTCCCTTTGAAAATAGTTCTGTTCTTTGTAAGATACCTGCATAAAAGAAACAATCATCCTCTAGCATGCGTACATCCGGCATTTGAGCAATCTCCGTTTTCTTACACTTCAAGGTATTCACTCTACCATATACAAGTGATGGTTCCTGATTATGTAAGGCAATCTCCTTCATTGTTTCAAAGCTATAGTGAGCCT
The DNA here is from genome assembly GCF_036323475.1 of Solobacterium moorei. Classification (GTDB taxonomy): domain Bacteria; phylum Bacillota_I; class Bacilli_A; order Erysipelotrichales; family Erysipelotrichaceae; genus Bulleidia; species Bulleidia moorei. Next base: position 1,124,802 of record NZ_AP028934.1, on the reverse strand, counting down.
TCCATAGCTGTAAAATCCAAAGTGGATGAGAAGTTAAAACCGCAAGTTCTTCAATCGTATTGCCTGCAGGCTTTCTTAATCCCGCTACTTGTACCTTACGAAGGACAGCATTTACAAATTCCTTCTCCGATTTACCAGCAAGCTCTACTGCCTCAAAGATGACGGCATAGGAAGGAATACTATCCAAAAACAGTAACTGATACACACTCATATTGAGTAAAGCAACCACTCTTGGCTTTACATGTTTGGTAAACGGACGCCACTGTTCCTCTAATAGTGTTTTATTACGTATCGTTCCATATATGATCTCACTTGCAAGGCCCATCTCCTCTTTCGAGATATTTGCCCTTCTTAAAAGTAAAGATGCAAAACCATTTTGACGAAATACACGCTCTAATATATTTAATACTTCCGCTCTTACACTCATAGGAACTCCTTAATTCAAATAGACTTTAACAAACGACTTCTTATATAGCAATAGAAAGAGAAGAATGAAATCTTCTCAGTGAATAACAAAATACAAGTTGTAAATCATTTCAACATGAAATACTATCATATCTCATTACTTTAATAATGAAATGATCCCAGAACAGAATGAAATACGCTCAAATTGTAAATTTGGAAACTCTTTTCGTAAATCAGAAACAACACAATAAAATTCATCATAGTCCCATTTGCCTAATAGATCTTGTCTGCATTTTTCCAATTGTTCCTGAGTTTCGAACATGACATCTCCAATTAAAATCATTCCATTTTCGCTTAACAGACTTAATAATTCATGAAGAAATTTAATTTTCTCTGCTTCTTTAAGATGATGAATGGAATATGTTGCGATGATAAAATCATAGGAATGTTGTTTCAATTTATCAACTATTCCTTTTGTAAAGTCTCCCCGATACAGACTAGCATTCGGCATTTTATTAGAAGCCAGTTCTATCATTCTTAACGAAAAATCTTGACCATAAATATCACATCCATAGCTATAGAGTTTCTGTGTTAACGTACCTGTCCCAAATCCTATATCTAGTACAGTTGCGTTTGGCTTGGATATCACAGTTTTATAGATTTTATAAATGATTTTGTTATAACCCGCAAAAGGATACGTGTTTTCTTTATTTGATAATTTAACTGAAGTGTCATATTCTTCAGCCCACACATCAAAACCTTTATTGTCTAACATGAAAGTTCTCCTATAAAAAAGTAGAAATATTATTTATTCTAATTATACGATTTGTAATATGAATTAGTAGATATTTTCACATAAATAAAGCAGAAAAAAAGATGCCAATTCAGCATCTTTATTTCCAACTTTATTTGGATTCTGTTGTTTCCTTAACGTAAGAACCTTCATGGTGTGGGCGAACGTATTCACCTGCAGCATTCTTTACGAGTGTAGGTACATTTAACTTGTAATGTGTTCTTCTCTTGTTCTTTCTCGTCTTAGAATTTCTTCTCTGTTGTACAGCCATTGTCTAGCACCTCCTACTATTCATTTTTGAATTGCTTCAGTCCTGCCAGACGCGGATCCAATTGATCTTTCCGGCTTTCCTGATACTCAGCTTCTGTAAATATCTGCCAGCCATCGCCATGCGGATATTCACCCTCTACTGCTTCAGTCACTTGAAGTGGTACCTCCAACAGGATAGCATCTATCACTGCAGGCATCAGATCAACGACTTCACTGGTAACGAGGCGTACCCCATCTTCATCAGTTTCTTCAAAGACATATGTTTCTTGACTTTCGACATCTAGAGGAACTTCAATCGGTTCATTTGTAATAGCATCAGGACAAATCATTGTGCCTGTAATATGCATATCTACATAGAAGCGATCATCCTCATCGTCGATATATCCGTGACCTTCAACGTGAACATCTTCAACAGATAAGATTCCGCTGTCATTTTTCAGTTCATCATTCTTTATTACTACATCTTCGTCAAAATCTACATTCTGCAAATCACGCAGCAACTCTGTTTTTGTCCACTTCACGGCAGTCTCCTCGCTCGTTAACGCTTATAAATTATAACAAACCGCACTTCAAAGTCAATCAAATATCCCCCGAAAAACGCTTGTAAAAGCGAAAAATTGATGGAAAATACCCTCTTAACCTTTTCTTTCAGAAAATATTTGTGCCAAATCTTTTATTGATTCTGACAAATAAATTTAATAATCTCTTCGATTACAAGATGATTCTCCTTCTCATTGAGAATCTCATGACGCATTTTTGTAAAAGTAATGTTTTCAATATTTGCATATCCATTTTTCTGCAATGTCGAGATACTATCTACTAACCCTAGCGTTCCACCAGTACACGGATCATCTTCACCACTAATAAATAGAATTGGCAAAGATGTATTCTTTGCTGTAAATGAATGATGTAAGTGACTTACCATTGTAAATAAGTCACGGTTAGCTGCATCTGTAAAAGGCACACCACATAATTCATCATTTAGGTATTCTTGTACGTTTTCTTCATTATAGGATAACCAATCAATTGGTGTCTTTGCATTCTTTACAGATTTACTAAATGCACCAAGGCTTAGTATTGTTAATAGTTTGGTCTTAGATTTAGGACCTTTGAGCTTTACAAGTAACTGTGCAAGTTTCTTACCAAAACTGGCTGCTGGTTGATAGTTTGGTGCTCCACACAGAATCACACCAGCAAAATCATCATTACGTTCTAGATATAAACGAACAATGATAGAACCCATGGAATGTCCAAATAAGAAATGTGGTACATCTGGGTATTCCGCATGTAGCTTCTTAACCATCATGTCTACGGATTGAATCAGTACTTCATCGCCATTTTGATCCGCAAAGTATCCTAGTTCATCCTTAAAAGCCTCGCCATGACCTGGTAAGTCATAAATTAATACTGCAACCCCTTGCTTAGATAACTCTCTTGCAAAGGAAATATAACGAGCATGATGTTCTTGCATACCATGTACACAAACAAGTGTTGCCTTCACTTCTGTTTCAGGTTTTATGATTTTATAAATTAGTTCTGTCATAAAGAAATATCCTTTCTTGTTTGATTGATTTCATTGTATCATATCAACTGTAAAGGAATTTTGAGAAATGAAAGTATGTGGAATCATAGCGGAATACAATCCATTCCATAATGGACACCGCTATCAAATCGAACAAGCAAGAAAACAAAGTGGTTGTGATATGGTTATCGCTGTTATGTCTGGTAACTTCGTACAGCGTGGAGAACCTGCAATCATTGATAAGTGGAAACGTGCCAAGGTAGCGATTGAAAATGGTGTTGATCTAGTAATTGAACTACCATATTTTTACGCAACCCAAAGTGCTTCTAAGTTTGCGTATGGTGCTGTGGAACTTTTAAAGATTGCGAAAGTTGACTACATCTCCTTTGGTAGTGAGTGTGCGAATTTAGAAAACCTACAAGAAATCGCGGATACATCTCTCAATCCAGATAACTTAAGAGAAAGCATGCAGACAGGCATGTCTTTCCCTCGTGCATATAGTCTTTTAACAGGTTCTATGGAACCAAATGATATTCTAGCTGTTTCTTATTTAAAATATTTAAAAGGCTCTAATATTCAACCAGTTATCGTACAGCGCACAAGCGGTTATCTTAATCCAGAAATTTCTGAAAACGCAAGTGCCTTAGCGATTCGTAAAGCACTCAAAAACAATGAGAGTCTAGCAAGTTCGACACCAATAGAAGAAATACTCAAAGAAAGTACACTGGTTTATCCTGAACAATTCTATCCTTACTTGCGTACATACTTACTAACTTCTTCTCGTAAGCAATTAGAAGATTTATTCTTATTTAACGAAGGAATCGAAAATCACTTGCGTAAATGTGCAGCAGATAACGATACGTATGAAGGCTTCTTACAGGATGCCACAACCTATCGTTACACCAGCAACCGTATTCGTCGTAGTATCTTACAAGCGATGGTACAGTTAACGAAATACGAAGCACAACGTCTACCAGCACTTGACCACTTACGTATTCTTGCCTTCAATGATACCGGTAAGAAATGGCTCCATGACATGCGTAAGGAAGATATGCGTATCTGCAGTAAGTTTGCAGATGTACCATTCCCATGGAGAACACTGGAATACCGTAGTACCCTACTCTATACCAGTGTATTACCAAGTGAAGAAAGAAAACATTTATTAAAATTAGAAATTAGTGGTGCTCACTATATCTCATCAGAACATTAGGTAACACTAATGTTCTTTTCATTGAAAAGAAGGTACCGTAGTACCTTCTAGAGTTACACTAAATATTTTCAATACGTAATTCTTCAATCACATTATTTCTACGTATCTTTCTTGTTGTATACAACATGGTGATAAACACAACTACAAATACCATGGCGATTGCTAGTAGTATACTGACATAAGGAATGATGTAATCGACTTGTATCATTTGGTTTATCACTCGATAAACAAAGAATGAAATGACAAACGAAATCGGAAGACCAATGGCCAAGCTTCGACAACCATAGATCAAACACTCATAATTAAGCATTCTTTGGAAGCCTTTCTCAGACATACCAACCGATCGTAACATCGCAAATTCTTTCCGTCGAAGAATAATGTTTGTGGAAATTGTATTAAATACATTCGCAATCGCTATTACACCAATTAGGAGAATAAAGCCATACGAGAATACATTAATCACTAAAATAAACATACGGTTGTTTTGACGTTCACGGTCAAAGTCAAAGATTGTATCTGCACTCCAACCATTATCCTTTTTAATCTTTTCTAGTTGTTGTGCAACACTAGCATGTTTATCTGTTTGTATGCCAATCTCCGGATTAGATAATCGTTTTATATAACTTGCGTCTGTATTTGCAAATAGTGTCGTTGCCATACTTCTTGGATAGATTAGCTGCATTGTATTACGATTTAATGTAAATAGATTCTCTTCAATTTGTGCACCTGCCACAAGTGGAATATCAATATCAATTTCTTCAACTGGATAGAGTTTTGCTTTACGCATGTCTAAGTTTTCAAAACCTTTCATTTCTTCAATATACCCTATCGGATAGAAGAGATAGTACTGCTTTCCATTTTTGATATATGGCTCATATAAACTCACATACCCCTCTATTTCTTTGTATTCGCGAACAAACATCGGCACATCTTTTCCCTTTGAATCTATCACTGAAACATCTCTTTTAAGTGCCTTTCCGTCTCTCATAAAGTATTGCACAACGTAATTGTACAATAGTCCCTTTGGATGGCTTTCATCAAAATAACTGGATGAATCAACTCTATTTTGCTTACACAAATTCTTAAATGTATCATCATCTACAAAAACAAGTTCAACACTCACACCTACCGCATCTTTGATACGGCGTAGATTCTGTTGGTTTTCTGCCGTCCAATATTCAGACGCAATGTAATTACGTTGAATATAGACTTCATCAAAGATTTTCTGAGTAATTGCGATATTTTGAATTTCAGGAATCGTCTTAATGACATTGAATCGTTGCTCAACATCTTCTTGTTCATCTACGCAGGCATTATACATGACATTTATCTTGTGATCATTACTATTCTCTATCAATAACATCTTATTTACATACCGCGTTAATGATGCAGCAGAGATGAATAGAATGACACTTAACGCCAAGGAAAGTATTGTTGAACGATACTTTCGTTTATTACGTTTAAAATTCTTAGTTGCCATTACACCAGCAAATCCAAATAATTTCTGGGTAAGCTTTGATGTCTTTACCTCGTTAGGTTTAATGATGATTTCATCACTTTGACGAATTGCTTCAATCGCAGATTTATGAATTGCTTTATATGCTGGAATATATGCCGCAACAATCGTCGTTACTAAACATATCACTACTGCGATAAGAATCGGTAATGGACTAATAACTAAACGTAAACCTGTGCCAACTTTATTTGCGAGATTCACAATGAAGTTATTTTGAACCCAAGCAAGTGTAATGCCAATGCCAACGCATCCAACAATAACGCCAAAAACAATACCGATGATTGCGAGTAGAAATGCTTCAAAAAGAACCATACGATGGATCTGTCGATTGGATGCGCCAACTGATTTCATAATACCAAACTGACGAATTCTTTCACTGATGGAAATTGAGAACGAATTATAAATGAGCGAAATGGAACCATACGCAATGAGTAGTACTAGTATTGTTGTTAAACCAATTAGTACGGAACGTTCTCCACTTGCTTTAAATGCGCCGTAAAAGCGTAATAAATCAGAATGTGGAACATAAGAATCTGAAATCGTTTGACGCATTAAGAATTCCTGCATTTTACTTGGTGACTGAATTGTTAAGAATAGTTTCTGACTATCTGTGTGAAAACCATTTGTAATGCATGTATACCCAGGACAAGAGAACTCTTCAATCTCAAATGGCAAACGTTCCATGATACCCACAATGGTAAACGTATGTTCTGTTGTATTCTTCAAACTCTCTTTTTCTAGATAAGGATTATTTTCACTGAGTTTTTCTGTTTCTAAGTAGCGTTGTCCAGTTTCTAAAGTAATCGTATCACCTACTTGATACTTCTCTTTTGCATTTGCAATAAAGTTTTCTGGTAATAGGATTTCATCTTGCTTTTCAGGCATACGTCCTGAAACTAAATTGATTGGGAATAATGCATGTTGTGTATCTCCTAAAGATTGTACAAGAAGATATGGTTTACCATCGTTTTCATTATCAACAGCCGCCCAACCAAGCGTATACACGTTTTCGTATTTTACAATTTGTTGGTTTTCCTTCGCTTCTTCTAAGCCTTTTTCATCAACTTCATTTAGGATGACTTGCCATTCACCCGTTACGGCAATCTCACGATTTTTTAAGAACTCATAGCCACTGTATGCACCTTCAATGACTGCGGTAAATAAAGCCATGGATACAATAATACCAATCAGAGTTACAATCGTTCTCGTTTTATTCTTGGAAAGATAGCGTTGTGTAAGTTTTGTAAATATACTCATCATTACACCTCACGAATTCTTTCGTCTCTTGTAATCTTTCCATCTTCGATCGAGATAATGCGATCTGCTTGTAAGGCAATACTTTCATCGTGAGTAATGATGATCATAGTCTGTTGGTATTTCTTATTTGATAGCTTTAATAGTTCTACAATTTCTTGGCTATTTTTACTATCAAGGTTTCCTGTCGGTTCATCCGCAAGTACGATTGCCGGAGCGTTCATGAGTGCTCTACCGATGGATAAACGTTGTTGTTGACCACCAGAGAGTTGGTTTGGTAGATTTGTACGTCTTTCTTGTAGATTTAACACATTTAATAACTCTTCAAGGCGTTCTTGATTCACTTCTTTTCCATCCATCAATACTGGTAATGTGATATTCTCTTCTGCATTTAGCACAGGAATTAAATTGTAGAATTGATAAATTAAACCAACTTTTCTACGCCGGAATATTGCAAGCTGTTCTTCGTTTTGTGCGTAAACATCTTGCCCACCTACAAACACTTTTCCACGTGTTGGCTTATCAACTCCTCCAAGCATATGTAATAGTGTTGATTTCCCTGATCCTGATGGACCAATAATTGCCACAAACTCACCTTGTTCAACTGTAAATGAAACATTATCCAAGGCTTTCACTTCATTTTCCCCTTTTCCATAGATTTTTGTTAAGTGCTCAATACGTAAAACTTCCATATGAAAACCCTCCCTATATCTACAGTATAAAAAGTAAATGTGACACAACGATGACAGTTTGTAAGATTTAAAAATCCTGTTTTCACAGGATCAAATGATTTGTTTATAAAAACGTACACTAAAGCAAGCTCCGCCATCTGGATTGTTTTTAACACTAATTGTACCGTTTTGTGCAGTGATGATCATACGTGCAAATGCTAGACCAATGCCTACACTTTCAGGTTTTGCGTTCTTGCCTTTATAGAAGCGTTCAAACATATATGGAATATCTTCTTCAGGAATACCTTCGCCGTTATCTTGAATGATGACCTCTGTATATAACGGATTTTCACTTGCGATAAGTTGAATTGTGCCACCATCTGGTGTATGCTCCACTGCATTCTTAATTAGATTACCGAAGGCTTCCATCATCCATTGATTATCCACGAACATCTTTTCATTTGTACAACTTAGAATCGATTTTTGTTCTTTTAATTCCATTGGAATTGCGAATGGTTCCATTGCCTTTGTTAGGATATCTTTTACAAGTATTTCTTGTCGATGGAAGATAGCCGTCTTCGCATCGATTTTAGACATCTTAAGTAACGTCTCAATCAACCATTGTATTTTTTCTAGTTGTTTCTTGATATCTCTACGATAATAGAGTGCTTTATCAGCGGAAAGATGTTCATCATTTAAGACCGTTAGCGATAAGTTAATCGATGTAAGTGGTGTTCGCATTTGATGAAAGATATCTGCGATTGCATTGGTTAAACGTACTTTATCTTTTTGTAGTAGTTCTGTTTGTTCATTGAGTTTGGTTATCATCTTTGATATCTCATCACTGAGAATAGATAATTCTCCTTCATAGTGGTCATTAATTTGAATCGCATTACCATGTAGTACTTTGTCTAATGATAAACTGAGTTGTGCAATTTGTTGATAACGCTTGATAGAGAAATAATAATGGATTCCAATAAGAATAAGCGTCAAAAGCAGAAATAGTATTGCATATTCACCAATTAGTGGATATGTGCTGATCATACATACAACACCAATCACAAAAGATATGAATATCTCACGAAGAATATCTTGATTACGTAAATACTTCATATTAGTCCATCCTGTATCCTAGTCCACGTACTGTTTTAATGATTTTGGGATTTGTAGGATCATCTTCAATCTTCTCACGCAAGCGTTTAATGTATACCGTTATCGTATTATCATTTACAAAATCACCAGCGATATTCCATATCTCATCCAAAAGTTGATCTCTTGTAAGTAACTTGCCACGATGATCAATAAAAAGTGTGAGTAGCTTATATTCCAATGCGGATAAATTAATTTCTTTTTCCTTCTTTTTTACGATTGCCTTTTCAATATCAACCTGTATCTCATCCAAAAGGATGATTGTTTGATGGCCTGTATGACGACGCAAGACATTCTTGATGCGAGAAAGCAACTCCTTTGGACGGAATGGTTTGGTGATGTAGTCATCTGCACCAAGGTTTAATCCTCTTACAACCGTTTCCTCGTCTGAAGATGCACTTAAAAAGATGACTGGTAATTGAATCTTCTGCGCCATATTACATACCGCAAAGCCATCACCATCTTTTAAAGAAACATCCAGTAACAATAATTGATATTGTTTTGTCTTTAGTAGTTGTTCCGCTTCTTTTTGTCCACTCGCATAATCTGAGCTAAACCCCTCTAGATTGAGATATTCCTGTAAGGAGTGAACAATCGCAAAATCATCTTCCACAAGTAGTATTCTCGTCATATCATTTCCTCTGCATTCATAGTAGCACAAGCCTGACGAAAGAAAAACTCTTCCAATTAGGAAGAGTATTCATGCATGTTATTCGTTGATGATAGCGTTATGATAAACCTTATTTACATCATCTGCTTCATTGAGCATATCCATTAACTTATGGAACGCTTCAATTTCTTCAGGATCTGTAAGTGTTACATATTCATTTGGTAACATTGTTGTTTCACATGTTTCAAATTCAATGTTTGGTAATAATTTTTCAATCGCATCCTGTGCCTTACCAAAATCAGTGAATGCTGTCTTAACAGTCATAACACCATCTTCAATTGTAAGATCAGTTACATCAACTTCTGCTTCTAATAAAGCTTCAAGCATTGCGTCTTCATCCGCATAATTAAATACGAATAAACCAACTGATTCATAGTTATAAGAAACACCACCAGCGTTAACCATCTTAGCACCCTTTGATTTATTGAATGCTGTCTTAACTTCTGTCATAGAACGATTTGTATTATCTGTTAAGCAATCTACGATGACTGTAGAGTTACCAGGACCAAATCCTTCATAGCGTGCTTCTGCGTAGTTTTCGTCTGTTCCACCCTTTGCTTTGTCGATTGCTCTCTTAATAACATCGGCAGGTACCTGGTTGGATTTTGCTTCAGCAATCTTTCTCTTTAAAGAAAGATTCATATCTGGATCAGGAACACCACTCTTAGCAGCGATATATAATTCCTTTCCAAAACGTGAATATAACTTTGATTTAATTGCAGCAGTCTTTGCCATTGAGGCTGCACGGACTTCATGCGCTCTTCCCATATTCAATACCTTCTTTCATAAAAATAGCCGTTGATATTATACCAAAACTGTGCCCTATTGTGAAGAAAAAACAATTGAAGTGTAACCATAAACCGTATCCCTATACCCTGTTTGTGATATGATATTTGCATTAGGAGTTACTACAGATGTCGATATATGTAATGAGTGATATACATGGTTGCTATGATGAATTTATGCAGATGTTAGATTTGATATCTTTTAGTGATTATGATGAACTATGGATCGTTGGTGATGTTTGCGACCGTGGTCCAAAGTCGATGGAGTTACTTCAAAAGATTATCTCCAGCAAGAATATGCATCTCATCATGGGCAATCACGATGTATGGCTATTAAAATATGCTCAATACATGATTGACTGTAAACGAGATTTTCGTGCACAACGTGCAGATGATGATTACCTAAGATGGACATTACGTAATGGAGGACTCATCACTTCTGATCAATTCATGGATTTAGATTATCATGAATGTTATGACATCAAACTCTATCTTGAAAACTGTCCGTACTATAAGGAATTAACCGTTCACGGTAAAAAATTCCTATTCGTTCACGCAGGTCTTAGCGAAGAGTATATGAAGCCTACAACTATCGTCGCCTCTGTACCACATCATATCCTCGTATGGGAGAAGATAGGATTGGATGCAAATCCCTTCAACGATACAACGATGATTGTTGGTCACACACCAACCTTTCGTTATGGCGATGAATACCAAGGGAAAATTGCTATAGGTAAGAATAAACAAATCTATCACATCGATTGTGGATGTGTATTTGGTAAATCATTAGGTTGCTTACGTTTAGATGACTTAAAAGAATTCTATGTTCCAAGTTTGCAGCCAGACCGCACTTAAATACTTTATCATATATTAAAAAAACGCTGCATAAGTTGATTCGCTTATACAGTGTTTTTTATATTACATTACTTTGAAATTGTGTTCTTAATCAGTTCTACAACTTCTGCTTCTGTAGAGGAAGCGACAGCCTTATCAGCTAGTTCCTTCATCTCTGCATAACTTAAGGAGTTGATAATCTTACGTGCTGGTAAAATCGATGTAGCACTCATAGAGAACTCATCTAATCCTAAACCAAGTAATACTGGTGCAGCTAACTCATCGCCAGCCATTTCACCACACATACCACACCACTTACCTTCTTTATGTGCACCATCAATAGCCATCTTGATTAAACGTAATACAGATGGGTTTAATGGCTGATAGAGATAAGATACTGGTTGACTCATACGGTCAGCAGCCATAGAGTACTGTATCAAGTCGTTTGTACCGATAGAGAAGAAATCTGCTTCCTTCGCCAGCTGATCTGCAAGTACTGCTGCTGCAGGAATCTCAATCATGATACCAACTTGAACATCACCAACAGTTACACCCTCAGCGATTAGCTTAGCACGTTCTTCATCATATACAGACTTTGCTTCACGGAATTCCGCAACAGTTGCAATCATTGGGAACATGATACATAACTTACCAAATGCAGAAGCACGTAACAATGCACGTAACTGAACCCGGAAGATATCCTTACGTGATAAGCAGAAACGAACAGCACGAACACCTAAGAATGGGTTCATCTCTTCTTCAAACTGATAGTAGCTTAACTTCTTATCACCACCGATATCAAGTGTACGGATAACAACTTGCTTGCCATTCATACCTTCCAGAACAGCCTTATAAGCCGCAAACTGTGTATCTTCATTAGGAAAATCATTTTCACTCTTCATGTAGAGGAATTCTGTACGGAATAGGCCTACACCTTCACCCCCGTTTGCGTTTACTGCGTCAACGTCAGCTGGTGAACCGATATTACCAACCAGTTCAACCTTATGACCATCCACAGATACGGATGGTTTATCCTTTAATGCTTTAAGAGCTTCCTTGTTTGCACGGAACTCTTCAGCACGTTTTGTATATTCAGCAATCTGTTCCTCGGTTGGATCTGTGATAACTTCACCATTGATCGCATCTAAGATAACTAGATCCCCAGATTTTAATGTACGTAAGATATCAGTTACACCAACGATAGCAGGAATCTCTAAGGAACGAGCCATGATAGCACTGTGACTTGTACGTCCGCCGATTTCAGTCGCAAATCCCTTTGCGAATTCCTTATTTAAGGAACCTGTATCAGATGGTGTTAAGTCCTTGGCAACCACAACCACTGGTTCACTTAGTGTACTTAGATTAGGAATTTCATTACCTGTGATGTTGCAGAGTAAACGGAATGATACGTCTTTGATATCTGCTGCTCTTGCACGCATGTATTCATCATCCATGCTTTCAAACATGGAAATCATCATCTTTGATACACAATCAGCTGCGTATTCTGCGTTTACTGAATTAGATGTAATTTCATTTTCGATAGAACTACGGAATTCAGGATCACCTATCATCATAAGGTGCGCATCAAAAATAGCTAATTCTTCTTCTGCCAATGTCTTTGATGCGACTTCTTTAATCTGTTCAATATCAGAGATTGTCTTCGTAAATGCACTATCCAACTTCTTTAATTCTTCCTCTGGATTTGCGCTTGTCTGTACAATCTTTAGAACTGGTTGTTCCAACTTATATACTTTCGCAATTGCAATTCCCTGTGATGCTGCTATACCTTTCAACATGTCTTAGAACCTCCTCGTTGTATAGGATATATCTGTTTACAGGTTTGGAAACGGTTACATTTTATTTTAAAATAAAAAGTACAAATTTCCGCATGAATACAGCCTTTTGAACATCTATATCTGTAGTTCATTTTAACATTTTTCAAATATCTAGGCAACGAACGAATTCCTCAACCGCTTCCTTTTTTAGTCGATAATATGATGATTTTGCATAGTAGTTACAGTACCAGTTTCTTGGTGATTGATTTAGAAAATCATGCTTGATGATACACACGGTATCAGAGGAGCAATTCCCCATAACATGCTCAATCATATGCCCTATCCCCTTTTGAACATAAGTAGCCGTTCTTTCATGAACTTCATGACCATCGCCAATTAACTCTCGCGTTTTCTCCCGGCGATAGATTCTTCCTAAACTCTCTAATAGTTTAACTTTCTCTTCGTATGGTAAACGTTGTAATTTCATGTGATATAGATCCCCTTAAATCTATATACACAGTATGAAGGACTTTCCTACGACAGTGTTTAAATTTCCAGTATTCCTATTAATTTTATTCTATAATTCCAGTTTAACTATAGTTTCTTTGTAACAAAAAATCGGGATTTCTCCCGACTTTTCATCTTGCTATTTACTTACCTCTAGTAAGCCATATCCACCGCTAGCACGACGATATACAACAGAAACAGTTTCTGTTTCATCATCTGTATAGATATAGAAGTTATGTCCACTGAGTTCCATCTTCATAATGGCTGTATCAAGATCCATTTCTTCTGCATTCACCGTCTTTGTCTTAACAGGAATAGAATTTTCTTCTTCTATAAGCTGTGTATCAATAAATGCATTCGCAAGATGTTCACGATGTTTCTTATTTAGTCTAGTCTTTTGACGACGAATTTGATCTTCTAATTTATCAATTGCTAAATCTACTGCTGCATAGAAGTCATCATGTACCACTTCTGCTCTCAAAATACCTACACGTGATGGGATTGTAACTTCAACCTTCTGCGAGTTTGGATAAACTCTGGCAAGGACACGAGCAATCGTATTTTCATCGATAAGTAAGTACTTATCTAAAGCGGATAATTTCTCCTCAATCTTTGTACGCATTGCTGGTGTAACAGTGACATTCTTACCTACGATTTCAAATCTCATACAATACCTCCTGTATGTGCTAGAGATACACTCAAAACAACTACAGATGTTTCCAATGATACTCGTCGCACTTCTTGTATTTATGTCTATATTATACAACATAAATCAAATTATTTTTGTATTCTATGTGAATATTCCGTGATAAAAACTTCACCTTTTACAGTGAAGTTTTCGCAACTAATTTAAATAGCCATCTCAGTACGACCGTCATTGCATAGGTATCCATACCACAATATGCCTTTAAGTCAGCGATACTCTTTTCAACATCTTCAGTATCAACATTCTTATCTAGATTACGCCATTCAAATACCGCATCCATACCTTGTTGGATATCTAGATTATGATAACCTGGATCATCCATCATTGCCATAATGGTCTTCAATGACCATTGTCCCTTCATACGCGTATCATAAATAACACCCGTTGAAAATGGCAACTGTAGATCTTCCATGCGTGCATTGATGTGCAATAGGTCCTTTGCGTATTCTGGATACATTTCCGCTAACTCTTGAATACGGATTTTCTCTGCACCTTCTGCGTTATAAGCTAGTACAGTTCCTTCCTTGGGAATCGAACGTATTAAATGTTCTGCCATGTCCTTACGGTTATCATGGATATTGAGATAGACTTCATGTTCGATTCTACCATCCTCATACATGATATGTAGGGAGTATTCAAATGGTAATACATCATATGGACGCATTCCCTCATATGGTGGAATCGCAAAACGTTCCCACTCAAAGTCAATACAGGTAATTGGATAATGGATGTACCCTAACCAGTTTTCCAATGCATTGTAGTCAACGTATTGTCCACCATTACGGTCTGCTTGGATTTGTGCAAACTGCTGAGAAGAACCTTCAATACGCTCTGGATCTGCATCCCTAAGATATAATCTTCCTTCCTCATACATCTCACGCTTAAACCTAGAGGCGATTAGTGTCAGGATAGAATTATCCGGTAACTGTTTTTCATGTGGGAAACAATCATCATAGTATAAACACTTTTGACGTGTCATACATTGTGATTTCCGTATTGGTTCTCCTACCGTTTCAAATGTACAAGATTCCATCTGCTGCAACAGATAATGTAATTCATGCATGTTATCATAGATGGCTTCCTTGATATCTACAGTTGGATTATTTTTATCATTATAGAAAGAAGTACTGACCACAAATAATTCATGTGGGTCAAGTTCTTTCCCTCTTCGATAGTTCTTATTGAGATGAATCATATAGATATCCTTGATTTTGATATTCAATCCTTCTAATATCCACACCGTATCACAATAGAACTGCATATCATCCGCATGAGGAAATAATCCCACAAACAGGAAATACAAATCCCATCCATCTTTATTACGATGTAAGAATGGTGCTTTAATACGTAACTGTTCATATTCAAAGCGTGCTTTGACAAGCCAGTCATACTTCTCTAAAGCATTCATGGCCAGACTTGCGTCATCACCTTGTTTACCAAGAAAATGGTTAGTTACACCTAGCTTAATACAAGCTAGCTCACTAACCTCTTCATCCAATCTTACAAATGGCTGAAACTTTCTCTTTTCCACTTGCATTTCATTTAGAAATAAGCGGGAACAGCGCGTATATTTCTTACAATCAGAAATATGAAACATAAAACTCCTTTATTAAATACCCTCACTCATCGGTAACATCGCCGCACCGATAATGCCAGGTTCATCTAGCGTAGCAATTACAAATGGTGTGTTATGCAAAGCTGTATGAGACATTGATTTATACTTTTCAATGACTGCAGGCAAGAACTTATCTGCAGATTTTGTCATACCACCACCGATAACAAAGATATCTGGGTCACATACACATGCGATTGTCGCAAACATCTGACCTAGATCTCTTGTGGCTTCATCAACAATCTTGATGGCTCTTTCATCTCCTGCATCAGCTAAATCAAATACACTACCTGCATGCAAGATTTCTTTATCTTTAATCACTTCTTTCGCCTTGCGTGTGATATGAGTGCCACTTGCCTCATTTTCTACTGCACCAGCATTTAAGTTATTAATCTTCTTGCGATTGCGATCAATGATGATATTTGCAATTTCACCACCAAAGCCATGTTTACCACATACCGTCTTTCCATCAACAATTAAGGCTCCACCAATACCAGTAGAAATCGTTACGTAGTATACAACACCCTTATCTTTACCGGCACCAACTAAGGCTTCCGCAAGTCCTGCAACGTTTGCATCATTATCCACAAATGCTGGCATACCAAATTCCTTGGATAGTTCATCCGCAAATGGATAACCTGTAAATCCCTTTAGGTTTGTGCTTAACACCATGCTTCCAGACTTCTTATCAACCGGTCCTGGTACACCTACACCAATCGCAGAACAATCTTTCCATCCCGGAATTTCTCTTACCATTTCCTTGAGGTTAGACATGACCTTTGTTGGTCCTTCCATACCATATGATGGTCCCTTTACTTGAGATAGTACTTCCCCAAATTCAGTTACTTTTGCAACACGTACATTTGTACCACCTAAGTCAATTCCAATATATGTCTTCATACATCCTCCAAATCAAATAAAATTCATTATTTTTATTATACACTATGAATCGCTTATGATTGCACCAGAAAGAAAAACCAGAAGAATTTCTTCTGGTCAAAAACCATTCCTATACAATTAGTCAGCTAATGTTCCAAATGGATCCCATGGTAACAGTTCAGTTGGCTCTTCTAATAATGCTTTTTGAGAAGCCTCAGATAAGTACTTCTTATGCACTGCAACAACATATGTATATTCATCAAACCACGAATCGGAAGCAATAAAATAACCTTTGTTACCAATCTTTTCACCCCATGAGTTTTCAATCTTCCAACGGGTTGACTTTTCATCCACAAGGTTAACACCCGTTAATACCATCGCATGATTCATTGCAGATTCCTTATAGTCTAGCATCTCAGCCTTTGTCATATCTAGCTGCATATCCAATGTATTGGCATAGTCATACTGTGCATTATCCCAAAGACCTGTATCACGGTCAGCATCCTTACCACAATCACAACCAAACCATACTGGATAACCATCCTTCATCTGTGCAATCGCAGCTGCTTTTAATTCATCCATTGGTAAGTTCAGTAACTTTACCTGTTCTCCATCAACGACATTCCCTAAGTACTTAACAGTATACGTCTTATGGAATGGCTTATCTGCAGTAGGTCCATGAATCACACTGATATAATCAGATAAATCAATTCCTAAGTTTGTGTAGAAATCTAATGGCTTTACATGATATTCCGCATGGTAGTTACCATCTTTATCATTATATTCAAATGTAAATTCCTGTGGTGGTAAGCCAAAACAAGACGCAATCAAGCCATAGATTTCCTTGAGTGCCGTTTCCTTTAATGCTGGAATTTCATCTTTCTTACCTGCTTTCGCAAGCTTACGACTATCTACCACAAACTTACGTAGACGACGATTAAGAATCGCATTCATCTTAGAAGTATGAGAACCTTGGTAGGTATCAGGCATTGCAGCCTTAGGCGCAATACCATACTTCTTCACAAGACTTACTAACATGTTCCATTGGCCACCATCGCCAACTGCCCAGTCTAATAAGAAACGCATATTATCACTTCCTACAGGACTATCCATTTCCTGTAGTGTGCATTCCATAAACCAGTTCGCTTTTTCTAGTTTGTCATAGAATGCAATATAGTTTTGTGATAATTCAAACTCAGCCATGTTGTATTTTTTTGCGATGAGCTCTCTTAATACATTCATAGATGAGAAGATCCAACAACGACCAGATTGATATTGATTTGTGACTGGCATCGTCTTTAAATCAATGGAGAAGATATTTGGGTTATTTCTTTCCGCATCAAAGTTACGACTGATAGTACCAATATCATTCTTTACCAAGGCATTACGAACAACTCTTGCCTTTTCATCTTTTAAATAATTCTCACGTAGAGCATCAATTTTCTGTAATGTTACAGGATTCATATTAGACATATAAATTACCTTCTTTCTATGTAGTATGTTATAACTAACTCACCTATTTTTCAATTGATAAACACTGACGAATTCTCAACTTTTCGCAGAAAACTCCTGTTTACAATGTGGACAATGAATCACAACTTCTCCCTTGCCCCTTGGAATACGAACAAGTTGATAGCACTGTTTACACACGAAGTACTTATAGTCTTTATTGGTAACATTGTTTTTGATTGCTTTAAGCTGTCTTGTGACAAAGCGATTTGTGTCTTGATACTTTCGATTTTCAATACTGCGCTTGGTGATATTTCTTGAGCCAAAACGATATATAAATGCAATAAAAATTACAAATGCCAGCAAAACTGGAATACTATTTTTTACAAATAAACCCAATACCAAGATCACCACCATCATGATGAGTAAATGTGTATTGAGACGATCCATACCGTAACTTCTTCTAAGACGATATTGTAATTGTTCAATCAAACGATTTCTTCTTTTCATATATACTTCCTGTTCTAATGACAGGATTATATCATTTCCTACGCACAATCGATACGATGTCGAAATACTTCTTCTAATAAAGAACGATAGTTCTGAAAACGTCTTTGTAATGTCCGCAAGGACATATGATATTGGTATGCAATATCTTTCTGCCTAACTCCATCAATGTAGTAAGACACAAACATATCCATTGCCATCTTCCCATGTACCACTTTCATGTAATGCATGATCTTCTCTACTTGTTCAACTTGCTTTAAAACTGCTTGGTATTGTTTCTGAAGCATTTCATCTGATGATGATTGTTTCATCTTTATTTCAAGTGCTTGTTGCAACTGTTTTTGTAATGGATATGCTTTGCATAAATCCTTAAAATAATCTTTCCTTCTACACATAATGACCCTCCACTTTTTCTATACACGTTTACTTGCAAATTTCCATAAAAAAGCTGAGTATCACTCAGCTAGAAAGTTAGGTCTTTACCTGTTAATAGATGGTACGCTTCCAAATACTTCGCAATTGTCTTATCAATTACGTCTTGTGGTAAGCAGTAATCACTATTTGGATTTTGTTTTAACCAGTCTCTAACAAACTGTTTATCGAAGGATGGTTGTCCCTTACCTGGTGCGTATCCTTCAACTGGCCAGAAACGACTAGAATCTGGTGTTAACATTTCATCAGCTAGTATAACTTCACCATATTCATCAAGACCAAATTCAAATTTTGTATCAGCGATGATAATACCCTTTGTACGTGCATATTCAGCACATTTTTTATAAAGTGCAATCGTATAATCTCTTAATTTTTGTGCATATTCTTCACCACGTTGTGGATATGCCTTCTTTAAGATTTCAACGGACTTTTCATAACTGATATTTTCATCATGTTCACCAATTTCTGCTTTTGTGGATGGAGTATAGATTGGCTCAGGAAGTTGATCACATTCCCTTAAACCATCTGGTAATTTGATATTACATACAGTTTGATCCTTTTGATAGCTTACCCAACCAGAACCTGTGATATATCCTCTCACGATACATTCGATTGGTAACATTTCTAACTTCTTACACATCATTGATCTACCCGCAAATTTCTCGTTGCGGAAAAATTCTGGCATCTGTTGTATATCAGTGGTAATCATATGGTTTTTTACAATATTCTGTGTAAGATCAAACCAAAAACGTGACATCTGCGTTAAAACAATTCCTTTATTTACTACCTGATTCTTTAAAATGATATCGAATGCAGAAATACGGTCTGTCGCTACCATAATCAAGGCATCATCTGCGTCATAGATTTCACGTACTTTGCCTTCTTTGATTGGTGCATATTGCTTCATGATGTTCTCCTCCTTAATGAAACACGATTTATAAACGCTTTAAATATAAAAACGGCATTCAAAGAATACCGCTTTACATTTCAATATAGCCATTCTCATCAGCCGGCTTAGCTACTGCGATGATGAATTTATAGATTCCGTAGATTGTTGGGATTCCTGTCCAACAGAAAAGAAGTGAAAGTACAGCCGCACGAGTGTTACCTGCATAGAATTCCTGGGCACCAAAAGTACCTAAGAAGAACGCAAGAAGAGCGTACACAATTTTATTGACAACACGACCACTAGTTTGGTTAGTAAAAATACTTTCAGCCTTTGTGATGATAATACTATCATCATTGCGATAGATATTAACATAATCACCAACTCTTGGCACAAAGTTAAAATACGCAATATCGAATTCTTCTAAGCTTCCATCAGCCTTACCAACGGATATAATACGATTTTCAATACGAATAATTTTATCCATATCTAACCCTCCAATGTTCATATTATACATTATCATGACTTACTTGTCATAATTGTCATTGATTTTGGATGAATTTCGACAGTGACTAAACGATGTTTTCCACCATCTTCTCCATCCAGTGTCCATGCAGTATCTTCTTCACAGATAAATTCAATTTTATCTGTTTTGAATGCGTGTACATATTTAGGATTAATATTACCTGTCGCTACACCACTTAATACGTTATGTAATACTTCTAGATTATCTAACGCAGCGACCAGCAATACTTCAAACTTTCCATCATCTAATGTGGAATCTTCATAGAATGGTAACTTAAATCCCCCAACAGATGGTGAGTTAGAGATTGCGCCAAAGACAAATGTGCCTTCCTCTTCAACCCCATCATGAATAAACTTCATCTTTGTATGATTGCTGAGACTTGCCGGAAGATTACCTAACGCATTGAGTACATATGCTCCATATCCAAGTATCTTCTTTGATTCACGAGATGTTTCGTAGCTCGTTGCGGTAAAAGCTCCAAAGGCAGCTACGTAATTAAAATATGTGCCATTAAAACAACCAACATCATAAGAGAATGGATTACCAAAAGCTATCGTACGGCAATAGGATTCAATTGTACCATTTTCATCAATAGCTTTACTAAAATCATTGGTTGTACCACCTGGAATATAACCAATTGGTAAGTGAATATCCTGATGCATCATAATATTTACAACACGGTTGAGTGTTCCATCTCCACCATATACAACAATCGTTTTAAATTCTGATGCGTGAGTAATTAATATTTCTTCTGAACCCAAGCCCTTATCTGGCATGATTGGAAACACTGTTACTTCGCAATCAAAGATTGTTAGATTCTTAATAATATCAAAGACAATCTTTTCGATTGCGTTATTGCCTGCTTCAGGATTAAATAAGAACATTACTTTTTTCTTCACATCATCACCTACTTCATCTTTATTCTATCACTTTCATGCAACGAAAAAAGGAGATTTCTCTCCTTTGTAGATTCGACTAAGCTTCTACCTTCCAAAGGCCATGCAGATTGCAGTATTCATAAGCTGCTATAACTTCATCACCTTCAGCTAATACGAAGTCAGCTACTGGCTGATCTGTAGATAATAATGCCTTACGTTGTACACCCTGTTTTGTTTCTAAAGCAATGAACTGAATAGAATGTTCCTCAGTCATTGGGTGAATTACAGATCCAACAACTACGTGAACCTTGTTACCATTAACTGTGATAACTGGTACGTGCTTTTCACCTGCAGCGTCTGTTGAATTAGCCTTTAATTCAACCATTTCGCCACCTTCAGATGTAAATGTTGTATCGTTTCCTAATACTACTTCAATAATTTCCTTTGTTGTTTTGTTAATGTAAAATTTCATGTTCACTCTTTCCTCCTGGTATTTATTGGGCTGATGGTTTATAAGAACGTGTTGAGAATTCATGATCCAATAAATATAGTGCTCTAGAATCACTTCCAAATAAGTCCATCTTTTGAATTAAATCAGCTGCGTTCTTTTCTTCTTCTGCTTGTTCTGAGATAAACCAATCTAAGAACTGTGTTGTACGGTAATCATTTACCTTGCTTGCTTCAGCATAGATCGCATTGATAGATGCTGTAATGAACTTCTCATGAGCATAAGCAGCCCTTAACACATCAATATCTTCTTTAGACTTTGACTCTGGCTTTGCAATTGCTTCATAAGTAACGTTTTCATCATTGTCATGTAAATAAGCGATAAATTTTAACGCATGGTCCATTTCTTCCTTAGCCTGGATGTTATACCAGTTAGCGAAACCATCTAATCCCTTTTCAGTAAAATGGTTTGCAAATTCTAGATACAAGTAAGCACTGTACATTTCTTTGTTAATCTGATCGTTGATTAGTTTTGAAACTTTGTTCTCCATAACGAGTTCCTCCTATCTGTAAACACCTATAAGATAGTTGAAATGTTTTTCATTTTCAAGGAACATGCTCAAACTTGTCATCGTTAAATAAAAATGACACCACTTCGTTAAATGATTTTGACACCTTGGATATGTGCATAATTTATACACCTTCTATGATAATCACAGGAGGTGTTTTACTTTGAACGAAAAGAAAAATAAGGAACTCGCAATCCGTCTATTACACGAAAAACTATTGAATGAAATGTTGTGGACCTATGAGGAAATCTCTAATTTGACCCATCTGTCCAAGTCCTCTCTCATTCGTATCATGAAGGCCATTCTAGAGAAAAAGGATACCGTATTCATTCTCCTGCACGGCAATGCAGGTAAGAAATCTCATAAGGCTGCTTCCGACCAAGAAATCAACTTTATACGTAATCTTAAGCTACAGTATCCCGTCATCACGATAGCACAATTTAGAGATATCTTTATTGAAGATTTTTACATGAATCCCAATAAACAAGATATCGTAGCTTCGTTAGATCTACATCTACGTAGCCTTTCTTGGTTTCGCAATCTCTTTATCTCCGAGGGCTGGTCATCTCCACATATGCGTCCTGCATTAAAAACAAGTCATTCGATTCATTTGATGCGGATACCTTCCGCAAAGTCTGGTTTTCTTGTACAGATTGATGGCACTCCTTTTGACTGGTTTGGTAATGGCGAGATGTGGACATTACATTTAGCAGTGGATGACGCCACTTCTGATGTTCTATCGGGCTATTTCATGCCTACGGAAAGACAGCTTGGATATTGTCATATGATGAAGTATCTGTTTAAAGAATACGGTGCTCCCACAACGCTATATTCAGATCGTCATACGATATTTCATAATAAGAATGGAGAACTGACACAATTCGGTCAGATGATGAATGACCTAGGTATCAGAATGATATTCGCGGGCTCTCCACAAGCCAAGGGAAGAATCGAAAGATACAACGGAACCTGTCAGAGCAGATTGCCAAATGATATTAAGCGTTTTGGAATCAAGGACTATAACGAATTGAGTGTATGGTTTAATACTACATATCGTAAGTATCTTAATCAAAAATTTGCTAGAAACCCAATTGATCCACATTCTGCTTTCATGCCTATCGAAGTCAATCTTAGTGAAATCTTTACACTACGATATGTACGTAAAATCAATAATGGAATATTTTCATTCCAAAAGAATTATTACGCTCCTGTTACTGATGATGGAAAGTCATATTTCATAAAATCAAATACAGAAGTAAATGTTCGTATTAATGTATTTACAGAAGAAGTGTTTATCATCAGATATGGAAAAGTCATTCATTGTAAGATTGTATCTTCACGTACTTACAGACAATCCTCAACTGCAGAGAATCAAAAAGAATTATCAATACTACTTTATAAAGATGAAGACTAGTTTATTTTTGGGGTTTTTTCACTTAAGGTGTCAAAATCACTTAATGTTAACAGGAACATGCTCAAACTATAAAAAGACTTAGAATTTCTTCTAAATCTCATAATCAATACAAGAACGTGCCTGAATCTTATCTTTTAATAAAGCTTTTAATTTTAAGTGCTCTGGATGAACTTGGTATGCACTTAATGCTGCAAAGGATACAAAGTCAAACACTAAAGTAAAATCATAGTTTGTAGGATCTGCATCCTTGTGATTACATACCACTTCACCACTAGCCACTTCCTCTAAACCCGTAAGTGTTTTAGCTAGAGTTACTGCCTCTTTCAAGCTTTCTTCATGATTTTCAGCCTGAAGTTTAAACATAACAATGTGTCGAATCATATTTTATTACTCCAAATTTAGATGATAACGTAGGATATATACATTAGCCGCAAAGAATACAACATTCATAATAATCGAATAGATTAATGTCATTGTTTGGTAACTCATATAGTTAAGAGCATGCATAAACTGTGCTGCACCAAATGTCACTACAAAGATAGATGGAAATTGGAATAGAGATGGAACTACCATACCCAGGATAATAAATGTAGCAATGCCAACGAGTAACCGATGTTCTGGGAATAAGTTACCAATTGAATAGCATAGATAAATGAGCAACAAGAACTGTGATGCGGAGAATAGATAAGCTGCACATAGCTCTAAGAATCCTAAATCTAATACTAGCTTGAGTGCATGAACTAACCAATCAAAATCAAGAGTACGAATCAAATCAATGAATTGACCAGTACCAATCATTATACCTACTAAGCAAACTAGTTGTGCTAGTACGAATAGTACAACATAGATCAAATACGTAATTACTTTACTTAATACAAGTTCCCAGGTAGTTACTGGTAATGTATGCATCAAATATCCTTGTCCAGACAATAGGTTCTTATGGAAATGCTGTACGGAAGATCCAAAGATCATCATAAATGTCGCAACAACAATTCCCACAACCATCAAAACCAAAATAAACGAAGCTGTCGAAGAGCTACTTGTGTATAATGGGTCATTCGTCATCCTTTCTGACATAATCTGAAGATTAGTATTCACTGACATACCAAGTACGATGGATAATAAAAATTCAGCACCAATCAAGATTAGAAATAATTTATAAGTTGATTTAAACTCAAAATGAATTAATTTACCTAGCATGCGAATACCTCTCTGAATAATGCGTCTACTGACTTACCTTCTTTTTCACGAATATCATCTATACTGCGATGGAATACAATTTCTCCATCTCGGATGAAAATAGCTTCATCTAATACAGGTTCTACATCTGCAATCAAGTGCGTAGAGATGACAACCAATGCATTCTCACTATAGTTTCCAATGATCGTACGTAAGATGTAATCTCTAGCCGCTGGGTCAACCCCACCAATTGGTTCATCTAAGAAATACACCTTCGCTTCACGACTCATCGCAAGTACAAGTTGTACTTTTTCTTTATTACCCTTTGATAAATTCTTAAGCTTATCTTTTAGCTGAATATGTAATTCTTCTAACATCTTCAATGCGCGATCATAGCGGAAGTCATCATAGAAACTCTTGAACATATTTAGCAGTTCACCAACATTCATCCAATCTAATAGATAATCCGCATCTGGTAGATACGATACAACCGCCTTGGTTTCAATTCCTGGCTTTTTACCATCGATAAAGATACCACCCTCTGTTGGAGTCAACAAACCATTGGCAAGCTTTAACATTGTTGTCTTCCCACTGCCATTAGGGCCAAGTAAACCTACGATACGCCCTGACTCTAATGAAAGATCAACGTGATTTAACGCTACTTTATTGCCGTATTTCTTTGTTAAACCTTTGCATTCAAACATTACACTCATCATTCTTCTCCTTGCATATTAATAAAATCAATCATTTCTGCTTTGGAATATCCTAGCTTTTTTAACTTAGCGTAATATCCCTCTGTTAGGCTTTTTGCCTCTTCATTCTTGATACCATCAAGCATTGATTTATCTTCACTGACAAAACGACCTGCAGTACGTTGTGTATATACGAGCCCTTCTTGTTCAAGTCCTGTAAGTGCCCTTTGCATCGTATTAGGATTTACTCCAGATTCTTCCGCTAATTCACGAACAGATGGTAATTTGGAACCTGCTGGATATACACCCGTCACAATTCTTCGTTTGATAATACTGACCAATTGTGGATAAATTGCTTGATCACTTCTAAATTCCCAACTCATCATTTCTCCTTATGTATTACTGTCTTAATACACTATTATATTAATACAGTAATATGTATCTGTCAAATGTAATTATTTATCGTTTTTCGATAAATAATTATTGAATTGCAGAAATATCTGTACTATGATACTTTCACAAGGAGGACTTGATTATGGAATCTAGTTCAAAACATATACGTAATAGCATATTACTTACACGCATTCTGATATTGCTTATTGCGCTTATCGCAATCTATATCATTGTCAATAGCGTTTCTATCGCATCAGAGTTTATTTACAGCCGAAATATTTCATCCATTTCAATAGAAAATCAGATTGTACTTGCCTGTGGCATCGGCTATATTGGCTTAGCTGTATTACTTCGCCTTCTATACATCATCAATCAACTTCTTGTAAATATCTCTAAAGAAAATGTATTTATCACTGAGAATGTAAATCTATTAAGGCATGCAAGTCTTTGTTGTTTAGCAGGAAGTGCTCTTGCCTTCTTACTAGCAGCGATTTGGTCTAAGCTCTTCTACAGTATTGTATTTGCGGCCATCTTCTTTGCTTTGATTATTCGTATTATCCAAAATATATTCCAACAGGCAATTCGTATGAAAGACGAATTAGACCTGACAATATGAGGTGACTTATGCCTATTCATGTTGATCTAAATGTCATTATGGCAAAACGTCATATCAGTGCTGGTGAACTTGCTGAAAAAATTGATATTACTCCAACCAACCTATCAATTCTAAAAAATGGAAAAGCCAAGGCAATTCGTTTTTCTACGCTGGAATCGTTATGTAAAGTCCTAGATTGCCAACCAGGAGATATACTCACCTATGAACCAGAATAAACAACCTATGATTGCACGTGACACACTCTTATTCTATATCGCAATCGCAACATATATATTTGGATACTTGTATGCTTCACTTGTTGTAATCTACTTTGCCTTTGCAAAGCTAGCAGTACTATACATTCTTATTGTAGAAGTTAGTGCATCTTGCCTTCATAAAGAACGCACAAAAGAATCTATCCTATGGGCATGTCTACTATTGTTTCAAGGTGTCCTTCTAGGATTTGATCATTCTTTCGAATCCGAAAAACTGGTATTACTACACGCAAATGTCATCTACTATACACTTTGTCGTTTTCAGAAGTTATCACTAGCAAACACGAGCGAAACAATCCTATTAGATTTCTTTGAAGGTTGGATTATTCAACCATTCTCGCATATATTTGCACGTATTATTCATATCATCAAATACATGCGTACACACATTCATTCTAAACAACTAAAGACAGTAGTATTTAGTTTAGTTATCTTAATTCCACTTGTTTTATTCGCGTTAAGCCAACTATCCGCAATTGATCAAAACTTTGCAATCCTAACAACAAGTCTTTTTAGATCCATCTTCCATCCTTTCAATACAATCTATTTCTTCCGAATCATTTGGAGTTTACCAGTTGGAGCATATCTATTCGGACTTATCAGCAGTTGTATCCTTAGCGATAAACCTTTTATATCGTATGATGGTTGTAGAGAGTTCTTCTTAAAGAAAAAAGTGATTCCACTTATCTCTATTCGTATTACAAATTTTGTATTACTTGCACTCTATCTTGTATTCTTTATTTTTCAATTATCAGAGTTACCCACTGTATTAGCTGCACCTAGTGCAGAGAGTTCTTGTATCTATGCAGTAAGAGGTTTTTGGAACTTCTTCCGTATCATGGGTTTAAATATCCTTCTTATCCTAGTACTAAGCTTCTTAGTAAGAAGTGAAGATGCCACAAACACAAAAGCAGAAACATATATGTTGGTATTTACAACAATATGTTTTAACTTGCTTGCATGTTTAAAATTAGGACTATACTTCTTTACTTACGGTTATACAGAACGAAGAGTGATTGCTCTATGGCTACTTATTTCCATCTTGATTTCTCTTTTCTTGATTATCATTCGTATGCATAAGAAGTTTAATTTAATTCAGTTTGTAACTGCCTCATTTGTGACAAACTACATTCTCTTCCTATACATGCTTCCGCTTCTCTATCCAACTACTTGACTTTAAAAAGTGGTCACCTTTGTATCGACCCCAAAAGTTAGACCAAGAATCTAACGAATGGAGGTCGGTATTTTTATGACAAAACACAGTTTTGAATTCAAGAAAAAAATAGTTTTAGAATATTTGAATGGTAAAGGAGGAATTCTATATCTTTCTAAAAAATATGGATTAGGCTCTAAATCCCAGCTACACAAATGGGTGAAAAACTATAAAGCATTTGGAAATGATGGTTTATTGCGCTCACGAGAAAATGAAGTTTATTCTTTCGAAATGAAACTTTCTATTGTAGAGTTGTATTTAACAAGTGAAATCACATATCAAGAGTTAGCTATACAGAATGGCATTAAGAACCCAGCTACGATTGGCAACTGGGTTAATCGCTTTCGTATAGCAGGTCCTGATGCGTTAAAATCACGCCGAAAGGGTCGAGGGAAAGCTATGGATAAGACAGATAGAAAGACTCAAAACAAACTCATGGAAGAAGCTTCTGTTAATACAAGTGTAGAACATATAAAGAAATTAGAAGATGAACTTCTTCGGTTAAGAATAGAGAATGCATTTTTAAAAGAACTGAGGAGGCTGCGTTTAGAGGACGAGGAAAAAATGAGAGAATGGCACTCGTCATCAACAGTCTCCGACAAAAGTTCAAACTAAAAGACCTTCTCTCTTATACCGGAATGCCAAAAGCGACATATATGTATTGGCAAAAGAGATTTGATAGAGAAAATCCTGATAAAAAGCTTGAAGAAAACATACAAGAAATTCGTATAAATAATAAGGATTATGGCTACCGTAGAATCGTTGGAGAACTTCGCAACAATGGATATACCATTAATAAAAAGAAAGTACAGAGAATCATACAAAAGCTTCACTTACAGGTAACGTCTTATACTCGCAAAAGCAGAAAATACAGTTCTTATAGAGGAACAGTTGGAAGAGTTGCGCCTAATAGAATTCACAGACGCTTCAAGACACATATACCGCATCAGAAAATAACAACTGATACAACTGAATTCAAGTATTATGAAGTCGATAAAAAGGGTCATATGACAATACATAAGCTTTATCTAGATCCATTTATGGATATGTGTAGTGGTGAGATACTTAGTTACGAAATTGGTAAGAGACCTTCTGCAGAAAACGTGATGAATGCCTTGGAGAAAGCTATTACAATCACTACAGACTGCCCATATAGAAGAACATTTCATTCTGATCAAGGATGGGCATATCAGATGAACGCTTATACACGTAGATTAAAAGAAGAAAGAATCTTCCAGAGTATGTCTCGAAAAGGAAACTGCCTTGATAACTCAGTTATGGAAAATTTCTTTGGACTGATTAAACAAGAAATATACTATGGAGTCATGTACTATAGTTTCGATGAACTGAAGCTAAAAATAGAAAGATTTATTAATTATTACAATGAGCAACGAATAAAAGAAAAGCTAGGATGGATGAGTCCTGTTCAATACAGACAACATCTTCTAGCTTCATAAAAAAAGAGATGACCAAAGTCATCTCGTAAAAAGTCTAACTTTAGGGGGTCACCTCACTTCACTTCTGAAGTGACCACTTTTTATTTCACTCAATCAACACTCAATACCGTGTATTCACCTAAGTCATTGACTGTTTTACGTAATACTGCTTCAGCCACTTTAGACTTCATATGAACGTGTACTGTCTTTAAATCAGAGTCTACAACTGCATATACACCATCTAGTGTATTCAACGCATTCTCAACTTTTGAAGCGCAATGTCCACATGTCATACCATCCACGGTAAGCACTGCTTCAAATGGATAATGTGCAAGATTCTTATCTGCGACCTTCACATTTGCATGACAGTCACAGCCTCCTCCACACGATCCTCCGGATGAACAACAGCCAGAAGTTCCTCTTTTAATTACGGAGCGAATTGCAATTGCAAGCACAACTACTAATACGCCACCTACTACTACTGTACCCATACTACCTTCTTTCTAAATGCAGTTAACCTGCGCTATAGTTCTTACCTATTTCTTTTCCTTTTTCACAAAGGTATACAATGCCATAGTATTCTTTGTTGAGATATTCTTCATGTGCTAGCTTTGTTAACATCGCACAGACACTTGGTCTAGAAACATTTAGTTCTTTTGCAAGTGCTATGCTACGTACACCACTACCACTTGGATCTAAGCGAAGTAATGTAACTAAGTATTTAATCTTCGCTGATGTCAATTTGTGTATAGACATTATACATACACCTTTCTAAATAAGGTACAGGTTTCCCTGCACCTTATGGTAAATCATTATTTTTCTTTATAACCTGGACGCACAAGTCCCCAGATGATAGCCACGATACATACAATAGCAACAGCTAATCCGATTGGATGGATGTTGCCTGTAACTGCAGAACCTACCTGGTAGATAATCAGTGCGATTACATAAGCTAGACCACACTGGTAAGCAATTGCAAACCAAGTCCACTTACCATTATTCATCTCACGACGGATAGCACCGATTGCCGCAAAGCAAGGAGCACATAATAAGTTAAATGCCAAGAATGAGTAACCTGCAACTGCGTTATTGTTGAACGCATTTGCCATAGATGTAAAGATCTGCCATCCATTTTCAGCAACTTCACCAGCACCATAGAGAACACCCATTGTACCTACAACGTTCTCCTTAGCAATCAAACCAGTGATAGCAGCTACAGTTGCACGCCAATCACCCCAACCTAAAGGAATAAAGATAAACTTGATTGCATTACCAATGGCCGCAAGCATAGATTCAGACTGTTCTACAGCACCAAATCCATTCTCAGTAAAGCCATAGCTTTGCATGAACCATACAAATACAGTCGCAAGTAAGATGATTGTTCCTGCCTTCTTAACGAAGGAAGAACCACGTTCCCACATAGAATGTAAGATGTTGGACGGAGTTGGCCAGTGGTATGCAGGTAACTCCATAACAAATGGTGCAGGATCACCAGCGAACATCTTTGTCTTCTTTAATGTAATACCAGAGATAACGATAGCCGCAATACCTAAGAAGTATGCACTTGTCGCAACTAATCCAGACTTCTGGAAGAAGGCACCAGCGATCAAAGCGATAACTGGCAACTTAGCAGAACATGGAATAAATGTTGTAGTCATAACAGTCATGCGACGGTCACGTTCATTTTCAATTGTACGTGAAGCCATGACACCTGGAACACCACAACCTGTACCAATTAACATTGGGATAAAGCTCTTACCAGATAATCCAAACTTGCGGAATACACGGTCCATGACGAACGCAATACGTGCCATATAGCCGCAACCTTCCAAGAATGCTAAGAAGAAGAATAACACTAACATCTGAGGTAAGAAGCCAAGAACTGCGCCTACGCCAGCGAGAATACCATCGAGGATAAGACTCTGTAGCCAATCCGCAACATCAATGGACTTCAAGAAGTTACCAATAATTGTTGGTAAACCATCTTGCCATGGTCCATATGTAGCAGCTTCAGGTTCTTCTTCTGCCGAATAAATTTCATAATCGGAATAAGTTACTTCACGAGTTTCCTCTACATCACCTTCGTCATTATGAATATCAGCTGAAACAACCAAATTCTCTAACTGTTCTGGTTTTAGAACCGTAATTTCTGTTTCACCTTCATCGTTTTCGCTAGAAGATATATAACCCTTTTCGATTGCTTCATCAATGAAAGCTTGATTAGCTTCTTGAGCTGCCTTATATGTACCAGAATCTTCATCAAATTCTGCACGTCCTAGGCCAAACCAGAACCAACCATCGCCGAATAATCCATCATTTACCCAGTCAGTAGCACCTGTACCAAATGTCTGGATAGATACGAAGTATACGATAAACATAACTACCGCAAAAATAGGTAAACCTAACCAACGGTTTGTCACAATGTTATCAATCTTATCAGAAACACTGAGTTTACCAGCATTCTGCTTTGTATAGATACCCTTTAGTGTTTCTGTAATAAATGTGTAACGAGCATTTGTGATGATAGACTCCGCATCATCATCTAAATCCTTTTCTACTATAGAAACGATAGCTTCAACTTCAGCCGTCTGGCTTTCATTGAGATTTAATCTTGCAAGTACTTTTTCATCTCTTTCAAACACTTTGATTGCATACCAACGCTTTTGGTCAGCAGGTACATCTGTTAATACAGCATCCGTAATCTTAGACAGAGCTGTTTCAATCTTGTCTTCATACTTATGAATTGCTGTAGCTGATTTTGTTTCAGCAGCCGCAATTGCAGCTTCTGCAGCTTCCATAATACCTGTTTCTTTCAAAGCAGAAATTTCAACAATCTTACAGCCCAGCTTCTCACTTAAAGCATTGATATCAATCTTATCATCAGCCTTCTTTACAAGGTCCATCATGTTAACAGCCACAACGACTGGAACACCAATTTCAAGTAATTGTGTTGTTAGATATAAGTTACGCTCTAAGTTTGTGCCATCTACGATATTCAAAATCGCATCAGGATGTTCACCAATCAAATAATTACGAGAAACAACTTCCTCTAATGTATATGGTGATAATGAATAAATACCAGGTAAGTCCTCAATAATAACATCTGGATGTTTCTTGAGTTTACCCTCCTTCTTTTCTACAGTTACTCCTGGCCAGTTACCTACATACTGGTTAGAACCAGTCAAGGCATTAAATAAGGTCGTCTTACCGCTGTTTGGATTACCCGCTAAAGCAATCTTTAATCTTTCGTTTGCCATTCTACTTTCTCCTTATCCCTCTATGAATTACTCAACTTCAATCATTGCGGCGTCATCCTTACGGATGGATAATTCATAGCCTCTTACAGTTACTTCAATCGGATCACCTAATGGAGCAACCTTACGAACGTAAACTTCAACTCCTTTAGTAATACCCATGTCCATGATTCTACGCTTTACAGCGCCTTCACCATGAAGCTTTACAACCTTTGCAGAACTGCCAATCGCAACTTCCTTTAATGTACTCATTCTTCCCTCCTTATATCATGACTTTCATAGCCATTTCTTTCCCAATTGCAATGCGTGTTTCTTTCACATTTACAATTAGGTTTCCACCGACTTCTGAGACAACTGTAGCTGAGCCACCAACGACAAAACCGAGATCTGCTAAGTGTTGCTTTACTTCCGCACCTCCCCCGATTTTTACAATCTTATATTCTTGACCAATCACTCCTAAAGCTAATGGCATCATCGTCTGCCTCCTTACATAAATGAACAAAAGTTAGAGAACTCTAACCAATGTTAGTTTAGACTCACTAACTAACATTGTCAACATTTTCTGTAAGATAAATTGATGTTTTTCTCCTCAATTATTTTTAAAAGTTCCTCTTTGCACTATTTTCTTAGTGAAAGTTCCCTTTTATGATAATGGCACAAGGGATATGTGCCAGGAAAGTGGAGAAAAGGAGGAATATTTTATGACTAGCACATACAAACAGCTTTCTTTTGACGAACGACTCATTATTCAAAATCTGTTGTCTGATCCTAACATCACGCTCAAGATGATTGCCCTTACTCTTAACAGGAGTCCCAAGGCCATTCGCTATGAGATAACACACCATCTTAGAATTGTCGTCCGTGCCAATACTCATAATAAGTGTGGTAGACAAAATCAATGTAATCGCACAAGGTTATGTACTCACTGTCTACAAGGTCGTTGTAAGTTCTGTAAACATGATAACTGCAATGATCTATGTTCCGATTTCATCTCTTCACCAATATGCAAACATACATCTCGTTTCCCCTATGTCTGCAACAATTGCCCAGATGCCAAAACCTGCAAGTTGCCAAAGGTATTCTATATGGCCGATGTTGCCCAAAAACAGAGGGATGACAATGTCAGTAGTTGGAAGGAAGGACCAAAGAAATCAGAAGCACAAATGAAGATGATTGTCGATGCCTTTGAGAAAGGCGTCAAACAGAACCTTTCACCAGACATCATCATACACAACAATCAGTTGGACATATCAGTATCTACCGCATATCGTTATATTCATTTTCGTCATATGGGCACCATCATCAATGTAGACCTCAAGCGTCAGGTCAAATATAAAACACGCTCTTCCAGCAAACATGTCGTGATACCAATCAACTATGATTGGCTTGAAGGCAGAAGATATGAAGACTATCTCGAACGTATCGAGAATGAAGATGTTTCCATCAATATATGGCAAATGGATACAATACTCGGCAAGCAAGGCGATGAAGAGAAATGTGTCCTTTCACTCCTGCATACAAGATCGAATCTACAGTTATATTTTCTGTTAAAGGAAAAAAGCATGTTGGCTGTCCAGCGTGCATTCGAAATCATCAAGGATGTACTGGGACCTGAACTATTTTCTATGACCTTTCCAATCATTCTTACTGACAATGGCTCTGAGTTCCACGATCCTCTAAGTCTAGAGACCGATGCATATACAGGAGAAAAACTAATATCCATCTACTACTGCAAGGCCGGAAGAAGTGATCAGAAAGGTAAATGTGAGAAGAACCATGAACACTTTAGAGAATGTGTTCCAAAGGGAAAGAGTATGAATGCATTGACCCAGAAGGACATCAACTATGTGTCTGACATGGTAAACAATTATCCTCGTAGATCCTTAAACTACAATTCACCTATCGATATCGCCGCTCTATCACTAAACAAAAAGGTGTTAAGTCTTAACAAGTTGACTCACCTCAACATCAAACAAGTTAAGCTTACACCTATCATCCACTAGCCGATTTGGCACATATCCCTAACCTACAAAAAGGAACTTTCGATGAGAAAAAATTTAAACCATCATTGAAAGCCGAGCTTTCGTATGCCCAAATCGCCTGTCTATACATATTCAATATCACAAAATATCTTATAAGTACACTATTACAGTAAAATGTTTCTTCTCTTTAGCCCTAAAAATGGGGAACTTTCGTTGAAAAGGAACTTTCGTTGAAAATTGAGCCTAAATAAAAACCTCAAGTGAAAAGTTAAATTCCACTTCTAAGGTATGAAAGTTGAATTTAGTCGTTCACCAAATTCTAGTTGAATTGACTCGGGAGTTTTACAGTTGTAATTTAACAAGATAATGAATAAACCCTTTATTGATGGTGGATATCCATCTTTTTTTGTTGTCAAAATTTATGTATTTTTATGTAGTGTGGTGGTGTGCTTTGTGTTATAATATTGATAGAGGTGATCTTGTATGTTTCTACATATACTGAAAGACAGACAATACGAAAGACTCTACATCCGCCATTCCGTTCGTAAAGGGAATGGTGTCCGTTCCGAGAACGTCAAAAGCCTTGGACGCATAGACTCGCTCATGAAGGAAATGAATCTTTCTAGGAAACAGGTATTGGAGTGGGCACAAAAGCAGGTAGACCAAATGAACGACTCTCCTTCTGCTCCTCCTGTACTATTATCATTGTTTCCTGACAAGAAGATAGTTATGGATGAACAGCGTTCCTTCCATGCAGGATATCTATTCTTACAGTCCATCTATTACGGTCTAAAGATGAAGAACGTGTTCCGTACCATATCATCACATGGCAGATTTGATTTCGACATTGATGCGATATGTTCAGACCTTGTCTATGCACGCATACTGGATCCCGGAAGCAAACTTTCCTCATATAAGACGGCATCTTCCTTTCTAGAGCAGCCAAAGTATGAATTGCATGATGTGTATCGTGCACTAGGAACGCTATCTAAGGAGATGGACCACATATTGGCAGAAGTATACAAGAACAGCAATCATATCCTAAAGAGAAATAACAGTGTCCTATATTATGACTGTACGAACTACTACTTCGAGATCGAAGAAGAGGATGGCTTCAGACAATATGGCAAAAGTAAGGAGCACCGTCCTAGCCCTATCGTACAGATGGGACTGTTCATGGATGGCGATGGCATTCCTCTGACGTTCGACCTCTTTGAAGGTGCAAGCAACGAACAACCATCCATGAGACCTCTAGAGCAAAAGATCATACGGGATTTTGGTTTCCAGAGATTCGTTATATGTACAGATGGAGGTCTAGGATCAGAAAACAACCGACTGTTCAACGACATCGAAGGACGTGCATTCATTTGTACGCAATCGCTCAAGAAGCTAAACCGCAAGAAACGCGAGGAAGCGATGTCGAACCAAAGATGGAAACGTCTGAAGGATGGAGCGACAGTTGATATCGAAGAGATACAGAGAGAACCATACAAGCATATCGATGACATCTATTACAAAGAAGAGCCATATGGCACCAAGAAGGTAGCTGGTCAATTGATGATCGTCACCTATTCACCAAGATATGCGACATATCAAAAAGAGATACGGGATTCACAGATTGCACGTGCAGAGTCCATGGTAGACAAAGGCTCTATCCAAAAGCAAAGAAGAAACCCAAACGATCCTGCAAGATTCGTAAGGGTCACAGCTACCACATCAGATGGAGAAATCGCATCCGAGGAGCACTATGCGATAGACCAGGACAAGATCGATAGTGAAGCGATGTATGATGGCTTCTATGCCATCTGTACCGACCTGGTAAATGACAAGATAGAAGACATCCTAAAGGTCAGCGAAGGAAGATGGCAAATAGAGGAAGCATTCCGCATCATGAAGACAGACTTTGAAGCAAGACCTGTATATGTCAGAAAGAAGGACAGCATCCGTGCACACTTCCTGATATGTTATCTGGCCCTACTGATCTTCCGCATCCTAGAAAAGAAGTTAGGTCCAAGCTATACATCATCAGAACTGATTACTACATTGAGAGAATACAAGCTATTGAAGGTAAACGGACAAGGATACATACCGGAATATAAGCGAACAAAGATAACGGATCATCTACATAAAGAATTTGGATTCTGTACGGATACAGAGATCGTTCCAACAGGAACCATGAGAAAGATCATATCTGAAACGAAAAAATAGAATCCCACACTACACAGATCAACAAAACGAAAATGCCAGAAACCCTTTCTACATCGGCACTTTAAAATCTCATGGGGTTGGGGATAGGCTATAAACTTTTGTGGGCGCGAAAAATCATCGTGCTCATTTTTTGTGGGGAGACCAAAATATAATAAAACCTCCATGCTATTATCTTCTTGTCTGGAGAATCAAATAGAAATGGAGGTAGCCCTATATGGCTATTCATGATTTTATCACGTCAACCTTAAATCTAACATCAGATTCAATTCAAGAAATCGATGCGATACGTAAGGAAGACCGTCTTTTTGTATATATCACACTGGTAAACCAACACCCAACCTGTCCTTACTGTGGTGGCCCTACAGTCTCTAAGGGTTATATTCATAGAACTTATAATCACCTTCCTTTAGGTGATACACCTTCTTCTATTCATTGGAAGCGTAGACGTTATACTTGTAAGGATTGTTTTAAAACATTTTGTGAAGAAAATCCTTTTGGGCCTGAATATTTCCATCAAACCTATGCTGTACTGTATAAGATTGCTGCTGACTTTCAAAATCTACATCTATCCTATAAAGATATTGCCGAAAGGTATAATACCTCGGTTACTACTGTCCAACTATATGCCGACAGTTTCATTCAAGTCCCAAGGTTAACTCTACCGATCAATCTAGGAATTGATGAGCTTCATTCTAATATGGCCAAATATGGTGGTTCATATCTATGTTCTTTTGTAGATAATGATGCTCGCGTTCTTAATGAATTATTACCCGATCGTTCAAAACGAACATTATCAGCACATCTCGAGAAGATACCTCTAGAAGAAAGAAAACGTGTCTTATATGTAACCATAGATATGTGGGAACCTTATAAACAAGTCTCTCTCAAATACTTTCCAAACTGTAAGATATCCGTCGATCCTTTCCATGTAGTCAAACATCTTTCTGATGGTTTTACTACATTACGTGTATCTTTAATGAACCAGGTTCCTAAAGAAAGTCCTGCTTACTATCTGCTCAAGCACTTTCACCACCTCTTGGAAACAGATTGCTTTCTGGATAACGAACCTAAATATAATCATTTCTTTCGTCAGAAGATGAACTATCGAGATCTATATGACGCACTTCTCAATCTCAACCCGATACTCAAAAAGGCCTATGGGTTAAAGGAAGATTATAGATATTTTAATAGAAATTCTACTTATCCAGAATGTATTGAAGAACTCACAGATTTAATTAGGTATTTTAAAGAATCTAGACTAGTATGTTATAGCGAGTTCATTAATCTATTGGAAAATTGGTTTGAAGAAATATGCAATTCATTTCAAAGACCAACAGAAGATAGAAAACAGTCTAATGCACTCGCTGAGAGCCTTAATCAAAAGATGCGAGAATTTATTATGATATCAAATGGTCTCAGTAATTTCGAAAGATTCAGAGCACGTGTAATTTATGCACTAAACTACAGGATTGGCTTCTCATTGACATCAAACATTCAAGCATACAATCGTAAACAGAAAAAATAATAAATATATTGTTACCCTCCAGACAAAAAGACAATCCCGTAGAGAATCACTCTTTGGAATTGTCTTTTATAAAATGACTATGCAAAATTAGTTGGGCTAAGCCATAGCCTTTAAAGAAGTTTGTGGTGTAATTTGTAGTTTCTTCTTTATACCCTATAAAACACTTTGGGGAAGACCTCTATTGAGATGCCTTCCCCTTTGTTTTTTCTTATAATGTTCTTATAGAAAGAAAGAGAGATTCAGCCACATTTTCCAAATCTCTCCCAGTAATTAACCATGCTTATCTTATCACATTATCATTTCATAAAACACCCTAAACATATATCGGATTTCTAGTTGTGAGCAGTGATGTCCCTATCGATGACACCCTTCATACAATGGAGCTTGCAGGTACTGCTCGTAGAATCGTTAAATCAGGCACAGATATTTTTTATATCTGGATACCTGTCTATATCGATTCATACCACAAGTACCATAGAACTCTTCCGAATTTCCTTCTTCCTTACAAGCACTATACGATAGAAACCATCATGAAGGCCATTCACAATGATCCGGATATCGACTTGTTTGATCTTCCTTGTGATTCGACCATCGTCCGTTGGAAAACCAAGTTGTCATCTCTGTTTGACCTAGAGACATCACTGCTCTATTGGCATCTGCCACACCGTCATCATTTTTCTTCTTTAATACAGATGACTTTGCCTTTCCACTTCTCTGATGGGTAGCTATGATTGCCCTAGGAGGAAGCTCTATGTCACTATCATTTGACCAATATGCCATTTTAGAACTCTTTAATCTTGATTCATCAAAGATCGAAGACATCCAATTCCATAATGACTTTGGCTCAGCCATTGTCGATGTTTTACTGCGTCCCGATTACCCAGCCTGTCCTGATTGTGGAAATACAAAGGTCGTCATTAAAGGATATCTGCTCAAGAAGATAAAGCACTCTCTTCTCTCAGACCGCAGTTGTATCCTACATTACAGGGCCAGAAGATATCGATGTCCTGTATGCCAACGTACCTATTACGAAGACAACCCATTCTGTTTCAAATCCCAGAAGATATCTGCACTTACCGTTCACAATGTCCTCAGGGATCTGAAATCACACACGGAGACCTTTTCTACGGTCGCCCAAAGATATCATATCTCTGCCACTTCGGCTGCCTCTATATTTGATACACATGTTCAAGAAAGCAGAAGAATACTGCCTGAGTTGATGTGTTGGGATGAGGCCTATGCTTTTCATCACATTGACCTGAACTCCAAATATGTATTTACCATTCTGGATTTCATCTCACAAGAGCCATGTGACATTCTTCCGAGCAGAAAGAAAGAGTACCTACGTAGTTATTTCTTGAACATACCGATCGAGGAAAGAAAGAAGGTACTGATGATAGCCACCGACATGTATGCGGAGTATCGTGCCATCATACGTTCTATCTTTCCAAAGG
Source organism: Solobacterium moorei (assembly GCF_036323475.1). Classification (GTDB taxonomy): domain Bacteria; phylum Bacillota_I; class Bacilli_A; order Erysipelotrichales; family Erysipelotrichaceae; genus Bulleidia; species Bulleidia moorei. The sequence continues at coordinate 1,084,930 of NZ_AP028934.1, read as the reverse complement.
CTCTTCACTCTGTAGACCACTACCACGTCAGTCAGGAGCTTTCTCGTAAGGTAGATGGTGTCCGGATACGCATCATGAAAGATGTTAAAAAGACATTGCCTGACTCCAACATCCAAACGGATGAATACTATCTATTAAAAAAGTTCAACTGGTTGATCTTCAAAAGACCGGACTCTACCGACAAGAAAGGACGGCTACTGTTCGATTCAAACAATGAGAAGAAGATGAACCGAAAGCTGAACCGCTATCTAAATTTCTACGACATACAACAACTTATATTAGACATTCATCCCGATTTAAAGGCCGCATGGCAACTGAAGGATGATTTAGTGGACTTCTATGACAATAACACCTACGAGACCGCACCAGAGGCACTCAAGGAACTGATCCGTGCCTTCGCTTCTAGTGACATCGAGGAAATGATAGATTTCTCTGGAACATTGCGTAATTGGCAATATGAAATCATCAACTCCTTCATCATCGTAAAGAAGACTCATAAAGTCGATAAGGATACAGGCCAAGTGGTAGTATCCGAACGAAAATTAAATAACGGATTAATGGAGAATCGTAATTCTATACTCAAGACGATCAAGAAGTCTTCGAATGGTTACACCAATTGGGACAGATTCCGCAATCGTTGCCTATATGTACTACGAAAATCATCTGTACCAAGCCTGAACCCCATCATTCCAAAAAAGAGAAAAGAAAATTATATGAAATAGAGGATAGCCCACCTCTATTTCTTCATTTCAACTCTAAAATGACAAAAAACCATACACTTGCGTGCATGGTTAGCGATGGTCAAAGAAAGATGGGGTCAATATTCGCCCCATCCTTCTTTACAATCTATTTTTCGACACCCCATCTAATTTTGGAGCGCCTATAAAATCTATCCCCATGGGATTTTATTGCGTGTTTTTTGAAAACCCCACGCTATTTTAAATGGCTTATACATCATGGTTTATGGCATTTTTTACATTTATAACTGTCAAAGATGGGAATATGAAATGACTTTTTAGGCTACCTCTGCATGATTTTCGAAAGATAATCAAGCAACAGAACATACGGAAAATATATCAATAATCTGCATAAAGGAAAAACAGATTCATTTTGATCGGTTTTCGCAATTACTTTCGATATATGCCTTGTTACCACTTCATGATCCGGAACTTCATTATCAAATAGATGCTCATGACTTGTACAAGTATGTTGATGATATTGGCAATTATCATAAACTGATTACCATGCGTATCATGTTAATGTCCTTTGTAAATATCCCGGCAGCACAGAGGAAATGATTACCAAAATAACTGTCAATAAAATATACTTTGGCATTGTTTATGAGAAAGCCATATTTAACTTGAATACTCAACTTTTCTGTACAAAGAAATGTGCGGTTTCGACAAATGCGGTTGTAAAGAAACGCAAAGCCTACATAGATCTAATTTGCTTCGGCATAAGCATATATCACGTTTATAATGAATGACTGCAAAATGATTTTAATCTTCGTCCGGTGTATCTTTTGCCAATTGCTCTAATTCTTTACTCTTATGCAAATCTTTTGTTATACCATATCCATATTCATACATCTTTGCCAACTTGAAAATTGCCGGTGCATATTTTTGCTGCATACCTCTTTCATAATATGTTGCAGCCTGCAAGTAATCCTGCACCACATATTTACCTTCCTGATAGTAATCTCCCATCAGCGTTGAGGCAATTCCATTACCTTTCACAGATGCCTTATCCATCCAAAGAAGTCCTTTTGGAATGTCTTTTTCGCACCCTTTTCCTTCTAACATGCATAAACTGAGATTTGCCATTCCGGAAAGTGAGCCAAGATCAGCAGACTGTACATAATATCGGTATGCCTGTTCCGCATCAGCACTACATCCGATTCCGTTTTCCAACATCACACCAACTCGATTCGCTGCTTCCGGATCCTGATGCTGCGCAGCCTTTTTATACCATTCAAATGCCAATGTATCATTTTTCTCTACACCATCTCCAAAGTAGTACATGCATGCAATGTTATACATTGCCAGATAATCTCCTTCTTCAGCCGCTTTCTGATAATATAACAAAACATTTGCATAGTTTTTATTCCGCAGATATTCTGTTGCGATTTCATTCCACCGATTATTACTCATCTTGATTCACATATAGTATTGAATATACTATTTCTCCTTCTGTATGAATTTGTATCACATTGGTATTATCAACCGTTTTCAAATAATCAACCATCTCTTTTTGAAAATTCTCCGGTTGATCACCGACATATTGAAACTCCACTTTTGTTTCCGGCGTATAACCTACCTTCTTTATCAAATCAATCAGTTCGTCAATACTTGCAATTTGAAGGTTGATATTTACATTTTTAGACATCTGTTGATAAACATCATATCCTTCTGTTTCCAGTTTTTCATATATTTCCAAATGCTTCTGCGTCATGTATCCCCATTTGGTATGGAAAGAAGTATCCTTACTTGTCAATAACATTGCATAGTTAGGCACAATACGCCCAATCGAATCTTTTAAATTACTCTGTCCATATGTCGTACACGATACATACCATTTCCCGTCCAGCCGTACCATATTCCAAGCATGATCTCCTGAATTGTCATTTGTTCCCGTTTCACGAACACACGGAATATTGATCATATTGAGTAAAAGTGCATATGCCTTTGCTTTGCCATCACATACTGCAAGCCGATTTAAAAACACACCTTCAAGATAATATGCCTGTTCTTTTACCAAATATGTATCCCGTGAATATGCAGTCGCATAGTCATAGCGAATTTCTCCTGTCAAATAATCATAAATTGCTTTTATCTTTTCAAAGTCGCTCATCGTTGTAACGATTCGCTGATGAATAACATCTTTTGCTAGTTGATAGATACGCTCTGCCACACTGCCTTTTCGTGGCTTGGGACGATACCCGTTCATCACCAGAAAATATAACTGTTCACTATTCTCGCACTCTATTTCCTGTTTATGAGATCGTTCCAGCGGGATAGGTTCATCATTTTTATTTCCCTGTATATCATCAAACGAGTGAAGAATCGGAATCTGCGGATTTTCCGATGATGTTTGACTTGCAATATCTTTACTCATTGAGTACTTAATCCCAATGATGTGTTCCTTTGTATAGCGATCATCATCAAGTATGCATGCATATACATCTGCCAAATCAGATTGCTGATATGCCTTTTGAAATTCTGTATATGGATTGACAAATTTCTCGGCATATACATCATCAATTTGAAAATAGACTTTATCTCCAATACGATAAAACGCCATATAATCCAACACTCTAATAAAATCATCTAAACTTGCAATCGTATCATTCGGTTTTGGTAAATCTTCTGTCGGAAAATCTTGTATCGTTAGCAGTGTATCATTTGTCAACTTGCCAGATGGCTTTCTTTCACCGCAACCGGAAAGTATCATACAGATCAGTAATATTCCTAAATATATTCTTTTCATCATCACTCACTTTCCATAAATACATATGTTTGTAATCTTTTCTGTTGAAAGGTTCTTGAAGAAAAATAAAGTACATTTTTATCAGTTTCTTTGATTTGTACATCGGTAACGGCTGATATTTTTGATATTTGTTTTATACACTCTGCCAATATGCATACACACAATACCAACCGTTTATACATTTTGTTTCCTCAATAAATCGTAACTGACACAAACCGGTTTTTGCGTTTTTTTATCCTTCTGAATATCCCCATCAATCGCAAAGCACTTTGCCAACATATCAGACGTTAACACTTCTTCCGGTTTGCCATAACGATATATTTCACCATCATGCATCGCCAATAAATAATCAGAGTATCGTGATGCCAAATTTAAATCATGCAGAACCATAATGACGGTTGTATTTTGTTCTTCATTCAGTTTTTTCAAAAGTTCCAAAACTTCTAATTGATGGCATAAATCCAAATATGTCGTCGGCTCATCCAGTAGAATAATGCCTGTCTGTTGTGCCAATGCCATCGCGATCCAGACTCGTTGTCGCTGACCGCCGGAAAGATATGCAATTTCACGGTTTCTGAATTCCTGCATATTTGTTACTTCTAAAGCCCAATCAACAATTTGTCTGTCTTCCTTACTTAAAATGCCAAACCCTTTCTGATACGGGTAGCGTCCATAAGATACCAGTTCAAAACAAGTTAATGTACCCGGAGCATGGGGCGTTTGCGGAAGGATTGCCATTTTTTGAGCAATTTCGGTTGATTTTAAATGAGCAATATCCGTATCATTGATGATAATTGCACCATTTGTCTTAGGGATGACCCGTCCGATTGCTTTGAGTATGGTTGATTTTCCACAACCGTTTGCACCGATAATGGAGGTGATTTTTCCTTTTTCAAAACACGCATCAAAGTGAGGGACAATGATCATTTGGTCATAACCGACGCGAAGTTGTTTTGTCTGTATTGCAATTGCCATCTTTCTCACCTCATCTTTATCAATAAATACAGGAAATACGGTACTGAAATAACGGATACAAATATACCGGTCGGAATATTGATGAACAGTTCAATATTTTCAACTAAAATATTTGCCGAAACAATAATCAGTGCGGAACAAATACTGGCTGCCGGAATCAAATAGCGTGCATCTGTGCCGACAATACGTCGTGCAATGTGTGGCCCGATCAATCCTAAAAAGAAGAAATTTCCGCCAAAGGCAACTGCTCCGGATGACATCGCTACTGCAATAAAAATCAAATATGTAAATAAAACTTTGATGTTGATGCCAAGTGCTGTCGCAATATCATAGCCCAAGTAGATTGCATTCAATGTATGTGCATGGCGCATTGCTAAAATCATAAATACAAACAGCCAGACAAATAAAATCAATATGTATTTCCATTCAGTCCCCCACAACTCGCCGGATTGCCAACGTTGAACAAACTCAAGTTGGCTTTCATCCAAGGCATACATCATAAAAGTCGTAATGGCTGCGTATGCGGCGCCCATCGCAACACCGGTCATAATCAATTTTACCGGTGGAATCGGTTTATTTTTTTTGATTGCCAAACGATAAATAATCAACGCCGAAATCAGTCCGCCGACCAGTGCCAATATAGGCAATAATATCGGTTCGTCAATTCTTTTGGCAATTAAAGCAACATATAGTGTCACAAATAAGGAAGAACCGTCGGCTATCCCCAGAGTCCCCGGTGACGCTAAGTCATTATGCAATAAGTTCTGCATCATGACGCCGCTTGTACCCATTCCGATGCCGACTAAAACCGCAAGACATAATCGCGGTAAACGAAAGTCAAAGATGACCAGGTTCATCTTACTGTCACCTTGTCCGATAAGCGTACGTAACACATCCGGCAGGCGGATGGCATACGGTCCCATACAACAACCGATGATGAAAACACCGATCAACACGCTTGCCATTGCGACAATATACATGATTCGTTTTCGAGATTGCAGAATATCCGCCGGGACTTTATCCATTGTATCCGTCTCCTTCCTGTTTTCTTGAAACGTATATGAAGAAAGGAACACCTATCATTGTAATCAAAAGTCCAATCGGAAATTCTAAGCCCGGATGAATCGTCTTTGCCACAAAATCCACAAAACTTACAAATATTGCCCCATAAACAGCACAAATCGGCAAAATCAAACGGAAATCCGTACCCACCATATACCGTGCAATATACGGTATCATCAGACCGACATATCCTACCGGTCCAATGACAATCACCGCAATGGCGGATAATACCAAAACAACAATGGTTGACAGTAAGCGAATCAATACTGTATTTGCGCCTAATCCGACAGATACTTCTTCTCCCAAGTTCATCACCGTTAACGAACGTGAAATTGCAATCGCTACCATAAGTGCAAGTAAAAAAAGAGGCAATGCAATTGCAATATCTTTCCAGATCGTATTGGCAGAACTGCCACTGGTGTAGCGAATCATCTGGTTCATTAAACCGTTCTTCAAAATGACTGCGGTAGTGAGAGAAGACAGCAACGTTGAAATTGTCATGCCGGATAATACCATGCGCTCTGACGTGATTCTTCCTTTGCCAACATATGCAATGATATAGATTAAAATTGTGACAAGCGCAGCACCGATTGCTGAAATCATCATTTTCTCCATACGTCCCGCACTTGGAAAGAAGGCAAGTACAATGACAACGCCCAGTGTAGAACCGGATGATATCCCCATAATACCGGAATCAGCCATCGGATTTTTAGTCGTTCCCTGCATGATTGCTCCGGCAACCGAAAGTGAAGCACCGACAATGACATCCGCAATCCACCGCGGTAAGCGAATATTTCTGACTGTCACTTCAACAAAGTTTTTCTGATCAAACGAAAAGAACGCATGCATAATCTCAGGTAAAGTAATCCTTGTTGCGCCAAAGGATAACGTAACTATCATGAGTGTAAACAATATACCGATCCCACTCATAAGATAAACCCAAAACTTTAATCGATTATGCATGCATACTCCTTTCTTAAACACCCTTAGAAGCGGCCTTCAGAGCCTCATATATCTGCATATATTGCTTTTCAAGTAAAATAACTCCTTTTTGTGCATATGGCGTAATATCAATGATTCCCACGCGGTTTTCTATCACCGCATTGAGAGATTGCCAGCCTACGTTTTCACTGACATATGTGGATATCGTACTTTCACCAAAACCGGCATAGATGACAAGATCGCCTTCATATTCCTTCAATTTTTCAGTAGAAATTGCTTCATATGCAATGCCACTTTCATCTTCCATAAATTCCTTTACTTTCTCTAAACGCTTCATGCCTAAATAATCATAAAGGATCGTATTCATAAACCAGCCTCTTTCAGGCGGAATGGTGATACTGCCCATATAGGTAAATAATGTCAATGTCTTATCAGATAAGTTTAATTTTTTCATTTCAGATAACATTGCGTTTTTTAAATTATCCGCATAATCAATTAACTTTTGTGCACTTTCCTGCAGACCGAAGATTTCACCGATATAGTTTAATCTTGTCGCAAAATCGATTGAATCCGTATATAACGGAATAACAGGTGCAATCTTACTGAGCGCTCTGATATTTGCACTTGACATTCTCTGATTCACCAAAATCAATTCCGGTTCATACGATAGAATTTCTTCTGATGAAAACGGTGTATTGTTTACCAAGGCACTCGCCCCGTCATAATATTCTTCATAACCCGTAATATCACTTGTTCCTTCATATGCCAAAAGCGGAATACCAAAGGCAACTACATCTTGTGAGCCAAAGACACATACAATCTTCCTCGTATTCATATTGTATGTGACTTTATCCCCATTCAATGTTGTAATTGTATTTTCTTTCTTTTCTTCACTTCGTGTATCTTCCAACTTTGGCATCCGAATTTCTGAAATATCCAGATTTACATTTTGCTTTGTTTCTTGTGCCGATGTTTCCTGCTTACCGCTTGATTTGCCGGTTGAACACCCCGCAATAGAAAGACTTAAAACAATTAAGATACAGGCACGTAATAGTTTTTTCATAGTTCCCCTTTCATGAAATACACCTTCCTTTTAGAAGGTGTATTTTTCACTTTATTTTAATTGTGCTTCAATGGTTACTTCTCCATCTACAAAAACATCTTCAAATTTACATGAATTATACACACCATCAATATCCTTGGTCGCAATAACTTTGCCGTTTACTTTTACTGTTACGGTGATTTCTTCATCTTGGCTATATACCATGAAGTTATGCTTGCCCGCCAATACCTTCGCACCATCATTCATGAGTTTCCCATCACTGTAAACTTCATATGCAAGATCAGGGTTTACAATGTGTACTGTATATTCTTGTGCCGGCGGTGTTTCTTCAGCGACTTCCAAGATAAATGTCATATCCTGTTTTAACTCATGTGGCAAGAAACCGCCAAAGCCGGCTTCATCATTGGCAGGTTTTGCCGGAATTTCAACCACTTCCAATACCGCATCACCGGATTTAACTGTCATCTTTAGTTTCTTATCAGACTTGTTGATGACGCGAGCGGTTACAAGTGTGCCATCTTCAATTTGATCACCGGAAGAAATCTGTACCGGTTGATTTTCCTTGTTAATGTAACCGACATCCATTTGTGCATCAATATCAGAATCCTTGTTGTCAATTGTAATTACATGTTTTGTCTGCGGCGTCGGCGGCGTGACGGCAGGTTTGCTGACATCAATTGTCACCTCCCCGTCAACCGTAACATTTTCAAATACAACTCTATCCTTATCCAATGTTTTTTCACCAATCTTCTTACCGCCTACATACAGCGTTACAACTGCATTATTCGGCACGAAGTCAAATTCATCACGAACATCAAAGTTATGAAGGCCCGCCGTAATGGTTGCGTCTTGTACCGGATTCAGATCCTCATCGAAAACATATACGTCCCCACGATATTTCCCCGTCATTTTGACCGGGAAAGTCTGTTCGGGTTTTTTAATAAGTGATGTATATACTTCTACATCGCCCTGTACCTGTGGAATATCGATAAAGTCTTCTTTGCTGACATACGGTACAAATTCATCGTAATCTTTATCCACAATGACCGTTCCATTATGTACAACTTTCAGGTGAATTGGTGAAGCAAGGTTATATGCATAGATACTCAGTTTTGAGCCAACTTCTATTTCATCGCCATCTTTGTAATCCGGATAATCAGGGGCATCATCAGGATTATATATATGGATCGCATTTACCGCCGTTGCTGTATCTGCCGCGCTTGCGCCATTTACAATCTTCACTTTGGCTTTCTTGGTTTCCAGCGGATTTGTGATGCAAATGACAACATTTCCTTTTACATCAACACCCTCCCAAGCAGCCGGAGCAGAGGCGGAACCAACCGTCTTTGTATCACCGATCTGTTTGCCATTTACAAAGATGGATACCTGTGTGTTATCCAGTGCAGCATCACCACTTCCGTTGTATGCATAGAACGTATGTGTTCCTTCCTTGATTACAGCACCATCTTTGATCGGTGTTGTACCGTCATATACATTGATTAGATTTGCCCGATTACCGGTCAAACTAACGTTATACTGCGCTTCGCCGACTTCTTCAACAACATATGTTAAGTCGTTCGTTAGTGCAAATGGATTTAAACCGCCATAAGAGCCATCATCGTGTGCCGGTTTTGCGTTTAAGGTCACAGAAGCAATCACCGTGTCACCATATTTCGCACTTAACTTCATACGACGATTTGAGCGATTGATAAATTGCGTATGCACCATTGTGCCATCCGTATACTTACCGCCATTTACAATTTGATGCGGTATCGTCATATTTTCAACCCATACAGGGTTAACGATCACATCTGTATATGGATTTATAATCGTTACAGTATGGTTCTTTTGACCGATGGCTTCATCACTGATTTGAATCGAAATATCACCCTTTACTTGAACTTTTTCAAAATTCACCGTTGTATTCTTTTCCACCTGTATCGTCTGAATCGTTTGATCACCCATCTTCAGCGTTGCAAAGATCGGCTTATTCAGTGCCATAACACTAAATGTATGTACGCCGGCTTGTACTTGTTCCGCTTCCTTGCCATCAACCATGACTTTAGCAAGTTCTGGATGATCTACACGAACTTTATAATTCTTTGGTGTATCACCCTTTAGACCAACACTTGTCGTTACCGTTAAATCGCCATCCAATACTATATGATGGAACTCGACAGACGCATCATGATCAACACCCGGAATACGTTTTGGTAAATCTCGATCTGTGATCACTTCGCCATTCTTGGTGATCGTCAAGTGTACATCCGACGCAAGATTATATTCAAAAATTGTAACCTTTGTACCTGCCGCTACATATTGTCCATCTGTATATTCAGGATCATCCGGTAAGCCGGTTGGATATACATGTAAGCCGTTGACCGCGTAATTTGTATCCGCTTCACTTGCCCCATCGTTAATTGTAATCCGATATTTCTTCTCTGTTTCCGGTTGCGTTGGATTAGATGGATTGGTTGGGTTGCTTGGATTTACCGGATTTTCAGGCTGTACATTGCCTTGATCAGATGGATTTGGTGTCGGTGTCGGCTCATTGCCCGCAACCTCCAATACATAGGTCAAATTCCCATTCAATGCAATCTCAGGAATACCAAAATATGTCGCATCATCATTTGCCGGTTTCGGTTTGATGATGACCGAATTAATCGTTGTACCATCCATAATCGCGGACAAGCGCAATGTGAGTGGAGAACTGTTAATAACACGGCTGAATACCATCATTCCCTTCGGATATTCTCTACCGGATATAACGTCATAAACATTCAGATTGGAATCAATATAACGAATATCTAACTGCACGTCACTGCGTCCTACTGAATTGGATATTGTAATCGTCGGGTTCCCGGTACCCGTCATTGATAAATCACCGTTTGTTTGATTTGTTTTTTTATTCAATTCTGCGGCTTCACGATCCGCTTTATTTGCATACGTAAAACTGATAAACACATCGTCTTTTACTTCCACTTTTTCAAAAACATGTTTTTGATTAGCCGAAATGACAGCAGTCTCAATTTCTTTCGTGCCGACTTTGATCGTTGCCTTAATATCTTTTTTATTAGCAGTGATTGCAAAATCATGGATACCGAAGTATATATCGGTCTTATCCTTGATTTCACTTTGACCAATTTCTGTTTTTGCTAAACTGTCATTATTGATATGAACCGTGGAAATACCATCTTTTGCTTTTGAATTGACTACCCATGTTTCAACATCAACATCGCCTTCAACAATAAACTCAAAAAACTCTACATCATTGTCTGACTGCAGAATCGGATAATCTTTATCCGCAATCACTTTACCATTATGCGTAATCTTCAGATGAACTTCACTTGCCCGGTTATATGCAAAAATAGATAATTTTGTACCAAGTTCCACTTCTGCCCCGTCGCCGAAATCTTCCAAATCTTTCGAGCGTGGATCATATACATGCAAGCCGTTTACACCATGATTTGTATCCGCTGCACCTGCCCCGTCTTTAATTGTAATTGTTGCATAATTCTTCTTATCACTTGATGACTCTGCCGATGGCTTTGGTGTATTTAAAAATAAATGATAAAAGAACACCGCAGCGATCAGTATGATCAGACCGCCAATGATACCATATTTCTTCCATGACTTTTCCCCCGTCATAAAGCCTCCATTTCTAAAAGTATGATATTTATAACACATTTATATTTTTTGGTCAATTGATGTTAGTTAATGTTAACTAACTTATCGCAATTTTGGTAATTTGAAACTTTTTTGACTATTTTGGGCTGTTTTTGAGATATATTATTGAAATAATATTTCACAAATATATTCTAAAATATCTTGTAATTTAACAGATAAAATTGATTGATACAATCCACAAAATCCATATTAAAAACGACATCCATCACTGATGCCGCTGTCGAATGCAATACCCGTGTTTAGAAGTTAGCACCATTAATCTTTAGGAGCACATTTTTAATAAAGTAATTCAAGTCCAGTATTGATGGGCTTTTCTTATTGTTCAAAAACTTGACAAATTCATTTTTATCTATTCCTTTTAATGGTGTAATGGTGTATTATGTAGGAGGGTGTTTTATGGCTTATTTCCTTAAGGTTGCTAAACAACAAAACAATACGTATCTCGCTGTTTATGAATCTTTTTATTCTCCTGCTACCAAAGGTACCAAACATCGTTGTATCAGGTCTCTTGGTTCTGTTTCTAAACTGAAAGCTGCCGGTATTGATGATCCTGTTGCTTTCTACAAAGATGAAGTAGAAAAAATGAATCTGGATAACAAGCAAGATAAGATCAAGAAAATTACTTCCGTTTCTCCAAGAAGATATCTTGGCTATTTCCCTTTGAAATCCATTCTTGAAGATCTTGATATCAAGAAGTTTATTGATCTGTATAAATTCACTACCGATTTTGAATTTGAACTTTATGAAGTTCTTTCTCTTCTTGTATATGCTCGTTGTGTTTCTCCCTGCAGTAAATACAAAACATATTATGAAATCCTTCCTCAGCTTCATATTCCTTATGCATTCAACTACGATCAACTATTGAGTGCCCTGGCATTTTATGGAAATGACTATGAGAAAATTGTTGAACTGTTCACTTCGAGAGTCCAAGACAAATATTCCATAGATACTGCTATCACCTATTTTGACTGTACAAACTTCTATTTTGAAATTGACAGAGAAGATGACTTCAGAAGAAAGGGTCCAAGCAAAGAAAACAGGAAAGCTCCTGTCATTGGGCTGGGCTTACTGCTGGATGCGAATCAAATTCCTGTTGGTATGAAGCTGTATCCTGGAAATGAATCAGAAAAGCCTGTATTGAAAGATGTACTGAAAGACTTGAAGGAAAGACATGAAGTACACGGAAAAACGATACGGGTAGCTGACAAGGGACTGAACTGTTCAGAGAATATACTTTCAGCTTTGGCAAACGGCGATGGATATCTCTTTTCCAAATCAGTCAAGCAGCTGCCTGAAACAGAAAAGGTATGGGTTCTACTACCTAATGACTACAAAGCAATCAAGGACAGAAATGGCAAGATCATTTATTACTGTAAAGAATGTATCGATGAATTTCCATACACATATACAGATGAAAGCGGAAAAAGAAAAAAGTAAACATCAAAGAAAAAAGAGTCGTCACATACAATCCGACACTGGCAAGAAAACACAAATATGAAATAAACAAGCTTGTAGAAAAAGCCAAAGGTCTGTCCGTATCACTTGTAAAGAAAAATGAATATGGGGAAAGCGCAAAATATGTCACTTTCAGATCTACTTCAAACGGAGAAGAAGCAGAAGATAAAGTAAAGGCCATCATCAATCAGGAAACGATAGATAATGACTTGAAACTGGCCGGTTACAATATGCTTGTCACATCTGAAACAAAGGTGGATGCCAGACAGATATATGAAACATACCACAACCTGTGGAGGATAGAAGAATCATTCAGAATCATGAAATCAGACCTAGATGCAAGACCTGTTTATTTACAGCTTGAGAATACGATCAAGGGACATTTCTTAATATGTTATCTTACTGTACTGCTGCAGAGAATATTTCAATTTAAAGTCTTGGAAAACAAATATTCCTCTTCAGAGCTGAATGAATTCTACAAAGCATTCCAGTTCGTTGAAGGAGAAGACAGTTATACAAACATATCCATAGGAACCAACTTCATTACCGAATTATCAGACATGACAGGATTACCTTTAGACAATTATTTTTTATCTCCAACAAAACTAAAAAAGGTGTTGAACTATAGATTCTAATCTGTAGTTTTACACCATTTTTTAATGTTTAACTCTAAAGTCAGGTTATATTTTTTGGTCAATTGATGTTAGTTAATGTTAACTAACTTATCGCAATTTTGGTAATTTGAAACTTTTTTGACTATTTTGGGCTGTTTTTGAGATATATTATTGAAATAATATTTCACAAATATATTCTAAAAATATCTTGTAATTTAACAGATAAAATTGATTGATACAATCCACAAAATCCATATTAAAAACGACATCCATCACTGATGCCGCTGTCGAATGCAATATGAAAATAACAATTCAGATAATGTCTTGCAGGTTTTGAATCATCTGATCATATAACCCCTTATGATCTTCACATTAAAGGAGGATATATTTCATACACTATGAAATCCGTGTTGCGCAAACAATACTCTCAGCAAAAGAATTGAAAACAACTGCATCGATCCATCAGACGCAATACGGAAAATATAAACACTATCAATGCGAAAATTTAATATTTACATTTTCATTTTGCAATAACCACTTTTTTCGTTCCAAACCACCGGCATATCCGCGCAAACTGCCGTCTTTTCTAATCACACGATGGCATGGAATGATAATTGATATCGGGTTATATCCTATCGTGCTGCCGATTGCTTGATTTGCCATTTTTTACAATGCAATTGCTTGCATACCAAATCCCTGACGTCACCATATGTCACTGCTTCCCCATATGGAATCGTAAGCAGACATTGCCAAACAACTTTTTGAAAATCAGTACCTTTCAGTTTCAACGGTATTGAAAATGATGGCTGCTGTCCTGAGAAATAATCATCCAACCAGCGGATTGTTAGTTTAGCAATATTTGTCATCGCCTCTTCGACTTCAAAACTCTGTATATTCCATCGATCATATTTCTGACCGTCAAACCACAAGCCGACCAATCGGTCATCTTCCGTTGCAATCGTCATATTCCCAAGAACTGATTTATATTTGTTTAATTTCGTCATCGCTGCATACCTCTCTTTTATTTTACACGGGAAAGCAAATAAACCTGAATATATTTTGTATATTTACTTTCGAAAAGAGCATGTTGTACAATATCACCTCACAATTAGACCGACAGGAAGTAATCCATTATAATAAACGTGTTAGGAGTTCATGTTTATGCCGCTTTCCGAATATTTGCTTGCTTATAAGAAAAGGCAAATCCTCTAAAAACACTTTACCTGTCTTAGACCCCCCCGTTTATCTAAATCATTTGCCAAAGGAATTTATCGGGATTTTAGAAATCCCGCTGGATATGGTAATCGGTACCACCAGTACAGCAAGAGCCGTTTCATTTCCCGAAAATTGGTTGCCGACATTGGATGAAAACAGTGAATTTGCGGCAAAATGGTCAAGATTATATGAGGCACAAATCACTGAAGGCATCCATGATCCGATTCAGGTTTACGAATATATGCATGCATTCTATGTCAAAGAAGGCAACAAACGTGTTTCGGTATTGAAATATCTGCAAGCACCTTCTATCATGGCAGAAATAACACGCCTGATTCCTATTCATAATGAATCACAAGAAATGCAGGTTTATAAAGAATTTTTACAATTCGAGAAAGTCACCGACTTATATACACCTTGCTTTACCATACCGGGAAGTTATCGTCTTTTGGCAGATATGCTGGGGCAAGATCTGTATACAAAATGGCCGCAAGATTTAATCCGAACTTTTCAGGGTGCATTTTATCGCTTTGAACTTGTCACAAAAGAAATCATACAAAATAATCAATCCATTAATATTTCTGATGCATTCTTGATTTACTTATCGATTTTTACTTTTGACAGTTTGCTTGATAAAAACAGAACCGTCTTACGGAATCGAATCGAACGTATCGCAAAAGAATTTTACCGAGCAGAAAGCAATGTTACCTTGGAATATAAAACGAAATCAGAAAATATTCTTTCTGTGCTCAAATTCCGAAAACAAAATTATTCTGAACGCAATCCGTTAAAAATCGCGTTTCTCTATGCAACAGATAACCTGAATGATTTACCGACTTAATCACTTGAAAGCGGCAGAATTTATCTGAATAATTGATATGAGGGAATTATTAAAACAACAGCGTTTACCGATTGTCTTAACGCACAGTCAACCGAGAAAATACTGCAGAAAGCATGCGAGAATCATGAATGGATTATCACAACAAGTCCGCATCTGTTAAAAGACACCTTGAAAGCAGCGACGGATTATCCGAATCATAAATTCATCAATCACTGTACTCCACTTGTATCTCATATTATCAATACCTATGCACTGCGTACCTACGAATTATTTTTCTTGATGGGAATTCTTGCCGGTATGATCTATGATCATAATCCGATTTGTTACTTAACAAATCAAGCAGAAAATACACTTGCTGATGTAAATGCTTTTGCATTAGGCGTGTCATGGACGGCTCCACATGAAAAAATTCATCTGATTAAAGAGCCTTTCAATCATGCCGTCATTATGGACAATCGTCCAACAACACGTAAATAAGGACTGTATCGTTTCGGCAATCAACAGGAGAGCTGCTTGGCAGCACCGATCTATAACTGGCCATTACTTTATGAACTGCTGATGAATGATATTTTAAAGCATCACCAAATCAGTGAACAAAGTTATTGGTTAGGATTATCTTCCGGTGTCGAAGAACTCTACCTTCCCTCAACAACACAGGCAAATACATTACGTACCATGCATTACTTTATTTCTGCTCTGAAAGATGGACAGATACTACCTTTCAGCGGTCCGATTGAATCTCGTACCGGCAAAACGATTCTCTCTGCGGGTAAAAACATGCAAGCATTAGATATTATCCGAATCAATTGGCTCAATAACAACATTGAAGGGGAATTATCCTCTATCAGTATTCCACATGATGAATTAACGGAGATTAAAACAACAAATGAAGATACTTGTCATCAGTGATTATGTCAATCCATATTTATATGAATACTACACGCCGAATAAACTGAAGGATATTGATTTCATCATATCTTGCGGAGACTTACCGGCAAAATATTTAGAATTTCTCGTCACAGTCGCAAATAAACCGCTATTCTATGTTCACGGCAATCATGATACGGCATATTTACAGCATGCACCGGATGGCTGTGTTGATATTGACGGACGTGTATATGATTATAAAGGTTTGCGTATTGCCGGTCTTGGCGGAAGTATGAAATATCACGATTCACCATATATGTACAGTGAATCTGAAATGCAAAAAAGAATTAACAGATTCAAACCAAGTCTATGGATCGCAAAAGGATTGGATATTTTAGTAACACACTCTCCTGCTTATGGCTATGGCGATATGACATACTTACCGCACACCGGTTTTTCCTGCTTTAATGATTTATTAGAAAAAAACCTTATTTTGCAGAAGTGTGCTACCAAATCCCCATTTTAATAGGGATTCTTCATATAGTAGCCTCTAAAAGTCATTGTTTTGCGGTAATTTAGCGCAAACTTTAATAGAATCTCAACCTTCTCTAGCTTGTTATGTGGTGGATTCATCATAAAGGAGAAGAGATTCAGATATCCCTGTAATTCTTCTCTGTTGAATCCTGAATGGGCATTTAGAAACTTCTTTAATAAATCACAATAATGATTGATCTTATCTAAGGGATTATCTTTATCGTTAAGTTCAGATAGATATGTCGATTTATATGATTCACTTTTAAGATGTAATGCCTGCACAAGGACATGATGTGATTTTTCATCGTCATGAATCAAATGTGAATATGGTCTGATATGTTCCTTAAATGCCTGTACCGTTTTGGTATCCGATGTCTTGGCCTTTCCTTCTAATTTGCAATACAGACATTGGTCATCACACCCAATCCCAATACAATATTTATTTTTTGAAAGACCTCTTAGTTTCTTCTTATCTTTTGTGATGATATCACTCTTGATGACACTATAATATGTTTCATCTATCATGACACAGTCACTTAAAATGATATCCTTTTGATAATCACTCAATAACATGAAGATTTTTGCAAGCCAATATTTAGAAGTGGTTTCTGAGTTCTTATTTATCCTGGAATTCAGATTGATCGAACTATATCCAAATAGGTTTAATAAGTATTCAATCCATTCGGATATTGAAAGCTTATGGTCTTGAAATATAGTGCCTGTTGTAATCGTAAAATTTCTCTTGCAGTCAATGCATTTATATTTCTGTAGACCATATGTGGTATGACCATTTCTCTTATACTTCTTACCATGGCAATACGGGCACGATTGAGGAATGAACTTGTTTAGCAGTTTACTATCTCCTGTTTCACTTAAAGGACGGTGATGATAGAAATAATGACTTCTATATTCATCACGAACAAAAGAAGCTACATCACTAACTTCTTCTTCCTCATCCCAAGGTGTTTTTCTCCTAGAATGAGAATGATATTTATTATTTTTCATTTGGCGACCTCTGTTACTTAAGTGGATAACAGTGCAGAAGTCGCCAAACTAGATGACACTGTTACCCGCTTAAGTAATCATCTATATGTTATCTAAAGATAACATATAGATTATATGCGGATTAGCACACTTCTGCAAAATAAGGTTTTTAGAAAATTACCTCAATTATTTTGGCTATATTAGCAAATTGGTGAGATGTAGCAATTCAATAAATGAATACATCTTCTGATTTCATATCTACAATACGGAAGAAGTCAGTTATCTGATGCATTCTTTTCTTGATGAATAGAAGAATCTCCTGAACATCACATCCACTGTATTCTCTAACAAGAACAAATAGTGCTGCATATCTGTTCAGATATTTACTGGCAACACCTCCATACTTCTTGTACCACTTTTTTATCAGTGAATGAAACGCATTTACGTTATTCAAATGATCAATGGATGTATAACATGTATGATCTTTCATGATTCTCTTTTCACAGTGCTTCTCTTCTAAAAGACAACTATATGCTGCTTTGCCATCAAGCCACGCCATACTGTGCTCCCCAATATTGTCTGCAAGCTTCATTATGTCTCTACTGGTTGGAGTAGCAGTATTCGTAGCTTTTAAAACAGCAGTGCCGTTTCTCTGCACTGCTGTTGGTAAACATATTTGTTCATTAGATAATCCACGCTTTGAAGCTGAGCCGCCACGTTTTCTAGGTCCAACACCTGCTATCTTTTCGCCTTTATGAGAATTGAGAAGATACTTTTCATCTAACTCAATCTCTCCGGATACTACTGTAGTATTCAGAAGTTCTTCAAACATGTGAAGTAGTTTCATTCTCGTACGCCATACAGTATATGTACTGATATCCAGCGTAGCTGCTGTTTTTTCTATAGGAACCTGTGCAAATGTATCTGTGATTAACAGATCCCATTTAGATTCATCCTGATGTGAATAATGTGTAAGCTGGCCATAATCAATAGTAAAGCGTTTATGACAGCTACTGCATTGAAGCATTGGTTTACCACTATTTGCCTTTCCGCCTTTTGTAAAACGAGAATTAACAGAGCCACATTTAGGACACACTTTAATACAGTAGTTTCTGGATTCTTTCTTTGCATTTACCAGGTCAATCAGCTCTCTGTCGATTTTATCTTTAGCAAATTGATCTAAGGAATTGTAATGTTCAATAATTTCTAAGTCTTTCATAATAGTCTCCTTGAGTTCACTATTATGATAATGAGTCACAACTCATTTACTGTACACGTATATGTACATTAAATGAACTTATTCACCGTTTTGCTAATATAGCCATTATTTTTAAAAGTTCCTCTTTGCACTATTTTCTTAGTGAAAGTTCCCTTTTATGATAATGGCACAAGGGATATGTGCCAGGAAAGTGGAGAAAAGGAGGAATATTTTATGACTAGCACATACAAACAGCTTTCTTTTGACGAACGACTCATTATTCAAAATCTGTTGTCTGATCCTAACATCACGCTCAAGATGATTGCCCTTACTCTTAACAGGAGTCCCAAGGCCATTCGCTATGAGATAACACACCATCTTAGAATTGTCGTCCGTGCCAATACTCATAATAAGTGTGGTAGACAAAATCAATGTAATCGCACAAGGTTATGTACTCACTGTCTACAAGGTCGTTGTAAGTTCTGTAAACATGATAACTGCAATGATCTATGTTCCGATTTCATCTCTTCACCAATATGCAAACATACATCTCGTTTCCCCTATGTCTGCAACAATTGCCCAGATGCCAAAACCTGCAAGTTGCCAAAGGTATTCTATATGGCCGATGTTGCCCAAAAACAGAGGGATGACAATGTCAGTAGTTGGAAGGAAGGACCAAAGAAATCAGAAGCACAAATGAAGATGATTGTCGATGCCTTTGAGAAAGGCGTCAAACAGAACCTTTCACCAGACATCATCATACACAACAATCAGTTGGACATATCAGTATCTACCGCATATCGTTATATTCATTTTCGTCATATGGGCGCCATCATCAATGTAGACCTCAAGCGTCAGGTCAAATATAAAACACGCTCTTCCAGCAAACATGTCGTGATACCAATCAACTATGATTGGCTTGAAGGCAGAAGATATGAAGACTATCTCGAACGTATCGAGAATGAAGATGTTTCCATCAATATATGGCAAATGGATACAATACTCGGCAAGCAAGGCGATGAAGAGAAATGTGTCCTTTCACTCCTGCATACAAGATCGAATCTACAGTTATATTTTCTGTTAAAGGAAAAAAGCATGTTGGCTGTCCAGCGTGCATTCGAAATCATCAAGGATGTACTGGGACCTGAACTATTTTCTATGACCTTTCCAATCATTCTTACTGACAATGGCTCTGAGTTCCACGATCCTCTAAGTCTAGAGACCGATGCATATACAGGAGAAAAACTAATATCCATCTACTACTGCAAGGCCGGAAGAAGTGATCAGAAAGGTAAATGTGAGAAGAACCATGAACACTTTAGAGAATGTGTTCCAAAGGGAAAGAGTATGAATGCATTGACCCAGAAGGACATCAACTATGTGTCTGACATGGTAAACAATTATCCTCGTAGATCCTTAAACTACAATTCACCTATCGATATCGCCGCTCTATCACTAAACAAAAAGGTGTTAAGTCTTAACAAGTTGACTCACCTCAACATCAAACAAGTTAAGCTTACACCTATCATCCACTAGCCGATTTGGCACATATCCCTAACCTACAAAAAGGAACTTTCGATGAGAAAAAATTTAAACCATCATTGAAAGCCGAGCTTTCGTATGCCCAAATCGCCTGTCTATACATATTCAATATCACAAAATATCTTATAAGTACACTATTACAGTAAAATGTTTCTTCTCTTTAGCCCTAAAAATGGGGAACTTTCGTTGAAAAGGAACTTTCGTTGAAAATTGAGCGTTTTTCTGAATCGAAGTTGATATTGTCTTAATGAACCGAAAGGGAAAATGCCCCATTTATAGAAAGGAATTGTTATGATTCATTCCATTAGATTGGATTGAATATGAAAAAGATTATATTAACCCCTATGGAAGAAAACAAATACAACATTATTAAAGAACTGGTTGATCATTCTGGCAATAAACGCCGTGCGGCATTAAAACTAAATTGTTCTATTCGTACTATCAACCGCCTGATTACACGTTATAAGTCTGAAGGCAAATCCTCATTTTCACATGGTAATCGTGGACGATTACCATCAAACACATTCTCACTGGAAACGAAAAACAAAATCATTGAACTCTATCTTAACGAGTATCTTGATGCCAACATCACTCATTTCAGTGAAATCGTCCAGATGGACCTCGGCATCTCCATCAGTGACACCACTATTAGAAACTGGTTATCAGAACACGATGTCTTGTCCCCAAAGGCCCATCGAAAAACCAAGAAACAATTAAAGGAACGTTTGACAAAACGATTAGACCAAACAACATCTACAAAGGCCAGAAACGCAATCAATGAACAAATCGAATCAATTGAAGATGATACGCCTCATTCACGAAGATCTAGATCCAAATATATGGGAGAGATGATTCAAATGGACGCTTCAAGCTACGAATGGATTCCTGGCGAGATATGGCATCTACACCTAGCTGTAGATGATGCGACCGGTACTGCTGTGGGAGCCCACTTTGATATACAGGAGACCCTACGTGGCTATTACAACGTTTTCCATCAGATACTAGTCGACTATGGCATACCCGCTCTATTCTATACGGATAAACGAACCGTATTTGAATACAGAAAGAAAACCAAGGCCTTCGACGACGAGGATACCTTCACACAGTTCTCCTACGCCTGCCATAACCTTGGTGTCGAAATCAAAACAACGAGCATCGCACAAGCCAAAGGACGCATCGAACGTCTCAACCAGACTTTCCAATCACGTTTGCCAGTTGAACTTAGACGTGCTCGTATTACTTGTATGGCGGACGCGAATAAGTTCCTAAAATCCTACCTAAAGGAATTCAATGCAAGGTTCGCCCTACACTTGAATAGTACCAATTCTGTATTTGAAGTACAACCAGATATAGAAACAATCAATCAAACATTGGCAATCATTTCATCGAGAATAGTCGATCAAGGCAACTGTATCAAGTTCAAAAACAAGTATTGGATGGCCTATGACAAGGAACACAATAGAATTCCACTAAGACCTAAGATGGAGGTATTGGTTATTGAATCATTTGATCAAAAGATCTTTGTCAATGCGATGGATACACTATACATCTTAGAAGAAGTACAAGTGTTTGAAGAAAATTCGGGTGAGTTCGATAATATCATTGAAACTCCTGAGAAAAAGAAAGTATATATTCCGCCGATATCTCACCCTTGGAGGAAGTATTCATATCAATTATTTACAAAAAAGCAGAACTATTATAGCTCCGCTAATGTTCGTTAATTTTTAAGACATTTTCATTTTTGGTTGACACATTTTCTGTAAGATAAATTGATGTTTTTCATATACCTCAAGTGAAAAGTTAAATTCCACTTCTAAGGTACGAAAGTTGAATTTAGTTATTCACCAAGCTCTAGTTGAATTGACTCTTACACTTCTAGTTCAATATAAGTGCCGATCCTTCGTGTTTTTAGGAGGAAAACATTATGTTAACGAAGAATTCGCACATGTCTTATTCAGATAGACAGATCATCGAAACTGGTATCGAAAATGGTTCTACCAAACAAGCTATCGCTACTACCCTTGGTAAAGACAAATCAACTATAGGAAAAGAAATCAAACTACATCGCTTCCTTGCATACAAATGTAATCTGCCTCTAGAGTGTGCTAACTACAAACGCTGTAAACATGAACGCCATTGTACTCTGAATTGTATCGATTATGTCCCTTTCAAATGTACTCGCAGGGACAAGTCACCAGGAGCTTGTAATGGATGTGGAAACTATCGCTCTTGTCGCTATGACAAATATCGATACTCTGCCCTTGATGCACAGCACGACTACCAGATGACACTTACATCTTCACGACAAGGTGTCAATGCGACAGTAAATGATATCAAGCAGCTCGGTGAACTCTTATTACCATTGATTAAGAAAGGTCAGTCCATCTACTCTATTCTTCAAAGCCACAAAGAGATCAAGTTATCAGAAAAGACGATATACAACTATATCGAAAATGGTGTCTTCCAAGATGTGGGTGTATCGATCGGTGCCATCGACCCGAAACGTGTCGTAAGACGAAAGATGCCCAAACAAAAGCGCAATACATACAAGCCACGTAAAGACAATCGATACCTGATAGGAAGAAAGTACGCTGACTTCTTGATATACATGGAAAAGAATCCAAATGCCAGGGTCGTAGAAATGGATACGGTATACAACGACGTGTCCAACGGTCCTTTCCTACAGACCTTCAAATTCAGACAGTATGACCTGTTGATATGTATCTATCAAACCGTAAAGGACTCCTTACATATGTTGGATGGGATCCTATTATTGGAAAAGATATTAGGAAAAGAAATGTTCGAAAAAGAAGTCGAGGTCATATTAACAGACGGAGGAAGTGAATTCGTCCTAGCTGAAGAAGCTGAGATACGTGAAGATGGAACACGTAGGACACGCATGTTCTACTGTGATTCAATGGCCTCTTGGCAGAAAGGAAGTCTAGAGAACGTACATCTATTGGTAAGAGAGATATGCCCAAAGGGATGTGATCTCCATGCATTGGGACTTACATCACAAGAAAAGGCAAATCTCATCAGTATCCATATCAATTCATATCCAAAAGAAAAGCTGCACGGAAGATCATCCATACAGCTGCTCCATTTCTACAACGAAGAAATGGCCAAGAAACTCTATGATTTTGGAATTACCGAAATCCCACCAGACGAAGTAATTCTAAAACCATATCTTCTAAAGTAAGAAGATAACCAAGAAGTTTCAAAATCAATCACACACGAAGGATCGGCATATAACTTTCACCAAACAACGAAGTAGAATCAACTCTTACAAATTTTTTGAACAGTAGATTCTGCCTACCTTTCATGCACACATTTTTCTGTTACTTCACCTTCATTCTAACTAAAATAAAATCATTTTCAACTTAAAAATAGTACCATCTTGGATTATCAATCCTTGCCAGTACTATTTCTGAATGACTTACTTCCACTTTATTGTTTATTCTTTAGAAGTGGAATTTAACTTTTCACTTGAGCTGTTTTTCATATATCTCTTTTGTGAAAGTTTCGCGACATTTTATTTATTTTGTCTTAATTCAATAGACAAAAAACTCTAATTATTTATAATACCTTTATGATACTTGGAGGCCCTATGAATAAATATGTGATCGCAACATCCTCTACTTCGGATTTGCCAGCAGAGTACCTAAAAGAACACAATATCCCCTTTATCTCATATACATACACAATTGATGATGAAGTTTATATAGATGATTGCACAGAAGAAAGTCGTAAATTTTTAATGGCTTCCATGCGTGCAGGTAAACAACCAAATACATCTCAAATCACAGAATATGCGTACTATGAATTCTTAAAAGAAATTCTTGAGGCAGGTAACGATGTCCTATTCGTCGATATGACACGTGCTCTATCCTCTTCTATTAATAACGCAGAACGCGCAATTAAGAGTCTAAGCGAAGAATTCCCTGATCGTAAGATCAGCTTATTAGATAGTTATTGTGTTACAGGTGGTCTTGCTCTCTTCTTAAAGCAATTAGTAAAGTGCCATGAAGAAGGATGGGA
This sequence comes from Solobacterium moorei, assembly GCF_036323475.1. Classification (GTDB taxonomy): domain Bacteria; phylum Bacillota_I; class Bacilli_A; order Erysipelotrichales; family Erysipelotrichaceae; genus Bulleidia; species Bulleidia moorei. The sequence continues at coordinate 1,060,427 of NZ_AP028934.1, read as the reverse complement.
TTATGATCAAGTTGTGGAATGGGGAAATGCACATAAGTTTGAGTACATTCACCGTTTCATGGTTGAAGACTTACAATGGTTAAGACGTGGCGGAAGATTATCCAACGCTTCTGCCCTACTTGGAACAATTCTATCTATCAAACCACTCATCTATATTCCCGATAGCGGAAAGCTTGTTTCCTTTAAACAAGTGCGCGGCAGAAAGAAAGCACTGCATTCATTAATCGATTCATGTGCAGACGACATCGCAGATTATACAAAAGATGAAGAAATCTTAATCATCCACGCAGATGCATACGAAGATGCAGTCGCATTCCGCAATGACTTCATCAAAACCTATCCACAATTCAAGGATGCAAAGATTTCAATCATGCAATTAGGACCTGTCATCGGAAGTCATGTAGGTCCAGATTTCATGGCAATTACATACCATGGTAAACACAGATTAAATATTGAAAAGTAAAAGACTCGGTCATATCTGGGTTTTTATAATCCATTATATTTATAAATGTGTAGCTCAATTCATAGCTAATTGTAAATGCGATTATTAGTACTATAATAACATTACGAATGTAGAGACGGAAGAAATCGCTATGTGACCGTGAGTCTTGTAATCAAGCAGATATCTGGATGTGGCGTACCAGTACATTCGTAACATTTTATATAAGGTGATAACTATGATGTTATCGCCTTTTATTAATATGAATGACTCAATTAAGAATTAAATTTTGTAATTTGTAATATTATAAAAATGTACAGGATTTTTAAGTTGTAAGCATAAAAAGCGAAATACTAAGCGCAGACCCATTTAACAGTCCACACGTAGTATTTCGCCACTACTATAATAACGCTTCAAAAAATGAAAACAACTAACTTTATTTTTGATTAAAGAATTGCTCAACCTCACGCCACCAGTCACCGTCCTGAGGGATACGATTATCTTTAGAGATTTTCACTTCATAGCGTCCATGATTATCTTCTACATCAATTGATTTTCCATATTTAAATTCATAATTATCTATACAAGTAATATTATAGGTACCTTCATCTTTAAATTCTTCAGGAATTAATAAGGAAAAGCTATTTGTATTTATATCCTCGGTTTCAAGAATCTCAGTACCTTCCCCAATGGTCACAACCACTTTGGTAAGAATATTGCCTGTATCATTAATTACTGTTAGATACAATTCTTCTTCCTTCTTCTTTTCTGCCTCTTGATTTGTTGCAGTATCCTTTTTCTTGCAACCTAAAACAGGAAGGATAAATACTACCAAAACAAATATGACAGTAGCTCTACGAAATAATTTATTCATGATCACTAACTCCATCTGCCATCATCTCTATTTTATTTTTAGCAGAAGTTGCAACTTGTTTAACTGTATTACCACTTACTTTGACACTTTCCTTCAATATATAGGTTGTCCCGCGTCCAAAATTCTTAGTGAATTCTATAAATGGTGGTTCTGCCATCATAAATATTAATAACCCTAAAAACGATGTAATTACATATACAAAGCCCCACAATCCCATTGCTGTATTAAGAGTAGCAATTTTAATCATCGCAACAAGCATGATAACAACAAATGAAAGAGCACTTATCCGTTTCATACCACCATACATCAGAATAATTGAAACAATAAGAGGCTGTAACGCATAACAGCCTAGAAAATAAAATGTCCAACCTCTAAATTAAGAGGAAGGACATTTTATTTTTAGTTATAATTTATGTATGGAAAACACAATAAATTATAATCTAACCCACGTAATAGATTATACCCCATATCAATTACGTTTACCAATAGATTTATCATTGGTCATTGATAAACTTGATCCAATGTGGTCTTTCCTAGAGATCGTAAATAGTATCAACTTGAGGAGGTTTATCCGATCTCATAAAGGTAACCAAGGGTATGATCCTATCATGATGATGAGAGTCATCTTATTTGCGTATATGAATCATGTCTATAGTCTACGAGCCATAGAAGAAAAATGTAAGACAGATATCCGCTTTATGTATCTTTGCCAAGATGAAAGACCATCTTTCATGGCCTTTCAAAGATTCATATCGAATCAAATCAAAGGCAACGCTTCAGATATATTTACAGAGGTCATGTTGGTCATCTGTAAGAAGATGAAGGTAAATACACGTATCTTATACATCGACGGAACTTCCATGGAAGCTAATGCCAATAAGTTCAGCTTCGTATGGAAGAAGACAGCTGTAAAGACAAAAGATAAGACACTCACAAGAATAGCAGAGACAATTGGACAGCTTACAAAACTAACGGGTGTCTTTTATACAGAAAGCTATGAAGATACACAGGCTATTGGAGGATATATTGTTTCAATATACCTGTGGTGTTCAAAGAATAAAGTCCAATTCGCACTAGGGAAAGGACACCACAAGACACCAGTACAGAAGGCCTATGAGGAACTCAAAAAGCTCAATGAAAAATTGAAGGAATGCCAAGAGCGTATCGATACTTGTGGAAGTGATAGAAACAGTTATAGTAAGACAGACCATGATGCGACATTTATGCATATGAAGTATGACTACTACAACAATACAGGAGTATTCAAGCCTGGATATAACGTACAACTGGCAGAATCAGATGAATTCATCACGCATGTCATGGTAAGCAATGCCAGAAGTGATACGAAGACATTCATTCCATTCATGGACGGATATGAGAAAAGATATCAAGAATATCCAGGTATCGTCGTAGCAGATGCGGGATACGGAAGTTATGACAACTACATGTACTGTTTAGAAAAAGATATCGAAGGTTATCTCAAATATCAAAACTATCGATATGAAAAGACAGCCAAGTTCAAGAAAGACATCTATCGAAAAGAGAACCTGTTGAGAGAAGAAAACGGGAAATTGATATGCCCACAAGGTAGAGAGTTCGTATACAAACGTGATAGTGAAAATACAAAGACTGACTATCCATGCATTACACAAGTTTGGGAATGCAAGACATGTAATAGATGTCCACTCAAAAAGGACTGTACAAAAGCCAAGAAACGAGAAGTTCATATCAATCCAATCCTTGATGAACTGAAGGCACATGCGAGAAAACTGTTGGACAGTGAAGCAGGAGTACAACTAAGACAACAGAGATGTATACAAGCCGAAGGAACATTTGGAGTCATCAAGAATGATTGGCAATATAACAGAATCCATAGAAGAGGAATGGAGAATGTGGAAAACGAGCTCTATTTGATCTGTATGGGATTCAATCTGATGAAATATCACCAAAAGAAGATGAGGATGATACTATCCTAAGATAGCTTTATATGGGACAGGTTGTTTTTAGTGTGCCCAAAATAGATATAAAACATCTACTTTAATACTGTTTTACATCAACATATGAAAATAGCACAAGAAAAGAAGCTGTACGCCTCAAGTAAATCTATAAAATTTACTTAAACGTTACAGCCTCTTTTTTTATGAAGCTAGAAGATGTTGTCTGTATTGAACAGGACTCATCCATCCTAGCTTTTCTTTTATTCGTTGCTCATTGTAATAATTTATAAATCTTTCTATTTTTAACTTCAGTTCATCGAAACTATAGTACATGACTCCATAGTATATTTCTTGTTTAATCAGTCCAAAGAAATTTTCCATAACTGAGTTATCAAGGCAGTTTCCTTTTCGAGACATACTCTGGAAGATTCTTTCTTCTTTTAATCTACGTGTATAAGCGTTCATCTGATATGCCCATCCTTGATCAGAATGAAATGTTCTTCTATATGGGCAGTCTGTAGTGATTGTAATAGCTTTCTCCAAGGCATTCATCACGTTTTCTGCAGAAGGTCTCTTACCAATTTCGTAACTAAGTATCTCACCACTACACATATCCATAAATGGATCTAGATAAAGCTTATGTATTGTCATATGACCCTTTTTATCGACTTCATAATACTTGAATTCAGTTGTATCTGTTGTTATTTTCTGATGCGGTATATGTGTCTTGAAGCGTCTGTGAATTCTATTAGGCGCAACTCTTCCAACTGTTCCTCTATAAGAACTGTATTTTCTGCTTTTGCGAGTATAAGACGTTACCTGTAAGTGAAGCTTTTGTATGATTCTCTGTACTTTCTTTTTATTAATGGTATATCCATTGTTGCGAAGTTCTCCAACGATTCTACGGTAGCCATAATCCTTATTATTTGCACGAATTTCTTGTATGTTTTCTTCAATCTCTTTATCAGGATTTTCTCTATCAAATCTCTTTTGCCAATACATATATGTCGCTTTTGACATTCCGGTATATAAGAGAAGGTCTTTTAGCTTGAACTTTTGTCGGAGACTGTTGATGACGAGTGCCGTTCTCTCATTCTTTCTTCGTCCTCTAAACGCAGCCTCCTCAGTTCTTTTAAAAATGCATTCTCTATTCTTAACCGAAGAAGTTCATCTTCTAATTTCTTTATATGTTCTACACTTGTATTAACGGATGCCTCTTCTACGAGTTTGTTTTGAGTCTTTCTATCTGTCTTATCCATAGCTTTCCTTCGCCCCTTCCGACGTGATTTTAACGCATCAGGACCTGCTATACGAAAGCGATTAACCCAGTTGCCAATCGTAGCTGGATTCTTAATGCCATTCTGTATAGCCAACTCTTGATATGTGATTTCACTTGTTAAATACAACTCTACAATAGAAAGTTTCATTTCGAAAGAATAAACTTCATTTTCTCGTGAGCGCAATAAACCATCATTTCCAAATGCTTTATAGTTTTTCACCCATTTGTGTAGCTGGGATTTAGAGCCTAATCCATATTTTTTAGAAAGATATAGAATTCCTCCTTTACCATTCAAATATTCTAAAACTATTTTTTTCTTGAATTCAAAACTGTGTTTTGTCATAAAAATACCGACCTCCATTCGTTAGATTCTTGGTCTAACTTTTGGGGTCGATACAAACGATGGGGTTCACTTTTTAAATATACATTATTTTATAGGCACATCTGGTAAATCTTCTTTACATCTTCCACTGTTAAAGGAACATATGCACGCTTTAATCGGTCATGTGAACATGCGGACTCTGCCATTGCTTGGAAGTGTTCTTCATTAATGTTTACTTCCGTCAGTGTCATTGGAATTCCATTGGACTTGAAGAAGTCATGTAATGCCTGAATCCCCTGCTTTGCTAGAGCTGCTTCATCATCACCTTGTAGACCCCATACATTTCTTGCAAACTTTGCTAGACGTGGTGTAATCGTTGGATCCTTTGCAAGGATATACTCTAGCCATCTCGGAGTAAGAATTGCTAGACCTACACCGTGTGTGATGTCATAGTATGCACTTAATTCGTGTTCCATCGCATGACATGGCCAGTATGTATCAAGCTTGCCATATTCTGGAATGCCAGAACATGCGATTGAAGAATTCCACATCAAATTAGCACGTGCAGAATAGTTTGTAGGTTCTTTTAATGCGATTGGAAGATTCTTAATCACTGATTTTAGTACACCCTCTTGGATTGCTTCAGAGAGGTCTGAATCATCTGTTCTTGAGAAGTAGCCTTCCATGATATGACTCATAATATCGGCAGAACCTGCAGCGGTTTGATATGCAGATACGGAGTATGTATAGGTTGGATCACAAATGGATACCTGTGGAAATGTAAAGGATCTACCAATCTTTTTGTTTAATGCCATGTTGGAGATAACACCACCACCATCAAATTCAGAACCTGTTGCGGCGAGTGTCAGAATATCAACAAGTGGTAATGCTTTGGAAGTGCCGCGAGAATCGAGTACCATCTGCCAATAGTCATCGCCTTTGTAATATGCACCTACTGCAATTGCCTTTGAACAGTCTAGCGTACTACCACCACCGACGGATAAAATCACATCGATGTTGTGTTCTTTACATAGCTTAGAACCACGCTCTACTGTTTCAATACGTGGGTTTGGTTCAACACCTGCACATTCTACGACAGTAAATCCACCTTCATTTAGAATCTTCATTACTTCATCGTATAATCCAATTTTCTTAATAGAGCCACCACCATAAGTAAGTAGTACGCGCTTACCATATTCGTTTAAGCTCTTAGCTAGATGTGAAATTGCTCCTTTGCCAAAATAGAGTTTGGTTGGAATGTAATGTTCAAAGCTTTCCATTGTATATTCTCCTTTTCTATAGCGATACAAATCAATTATTCAAAGTTTACTTTGTTGTTATCGAAGCTTTTGATCTTTGCAAGACTTTCAACACGATAGCCTTGTTTACGTAACTTCTCTCCACCACCTTGGAAGAGTTTTTCTACACAGATACCAAATCCCACAACCTTTGCGCCGCTTTGGTTTGCAATATCAATGAGGCCATCTGCTGCTAAACCATTTGCTAGGAAGTCATCGACAATTAAAATATGATCATCTTCGTTTAAGTAATCTTTGGATACTGTTACTATAAAATCCCTGTTGTAAGTATAAGAATGTACGTGCGAGGTATATACACCATCCCCAATATTCTTAGATTTTGACTTCTTTGCGAAAACAACAGGTACGTGGAAACGTTGGGCAATTGGTACTGCAACCGCAATACCAGAGGCCTCAATCGTTAAGATACGTGTAATCTTTTCATTTTTATATAAACGGTAAAATTCATCTGCCATCTTATCAAGCATTTCAACATCGATTTGATGATTCAGAAAGCTATCTACCTTTAGAATGTTTCCTGGAAAAACCTTACCATCCTGTAATATCTTCTCTTCTAACTCTCTCATAGGCTATATAGTTTTGTATACTTCTCTTCAAGGTAATCTAAGTAGTAATTTACGTTAAATTCTTCTCCTGATACCATCTTCATTAGTTCTGGTGCTTCATATCTGAATCCATACTTATGGATATGTTCCTTAAGCCAGTTCATGATGACATCATATTGGTTATTACTTAGTAATGTATCTACATTTAGGTCTTTACGCATTGCATGCATGTATTGTGCCGCAAATGCAGTACCGAGTGCATAAGTTGGGAAGTAACCAAAGCTTCCATCTGACCAGTGTACATCTTGTAAAATACCCACTTTATCATTTGGTACATCAACACCCAAGTATTCTTTATACATTTTGTTCCAAGTCTCATTTAAGCCTTCTGTGGAGATTATTCCATTGAAGAGTCCCTTTTCAATTTCATAACGAACTAAGATATGTAATGGATACGTTAATTCGTCTGCCTCTGTACGAACAAAGGATGGTTTTGCGACGTTGATTGCTTCATAAAATTCTTCTATTGATACATTGCCTAGCTGGGTTGGGAATGTTTCTTGAAGCTTTGGATAATGATATTTCCAGAAGGCTGTTGTACGTGCCAAATAGTTTTCGCACAATCTGGATTGTGATTCATGCATACCAGATGAAATTCCTTCGGATAGAATCATGCCATCATACTTAGGATCTACATTATGTTCATAGTATGCATGTCCTACTTCGTGAACTGTAGATAATACTGCTGAGACAACATCGTTGATCACGTACTTCGTTGTAGTACGGCAATCATTTTCGCATGTCCATGATGTAAATGGATGTTCAGATTCATTCTGATATCCCCATGATGAATCAAAGTGTAGATATGCAAGTAGTTGTATCATGAATTTCTTTTGATCTTCAATTGGGAATTCTTGATGCAAGAATGCTTCATTCTTTTGTTTTGCCTTTGTAACCTTTTGGATAAGTGGTACAAGTCTTTCCTTTAGTGCCGTAAAGAATACGTCGTACTTTTCTTGTGTCATTCCCGGTTCATAGTCATCAAGCATTTGATCATATAAATTCTTATCGCTATTGCGATAGCGATACAGTTTCTTACTAACTTCGATAATCTTCTTCAAGTATGGTTCAAAGATAGAATAGTCGGATTGTGACTTTGCCTTAATCCATGCATCAAAGGATTCATCGCGTAGCTTTTGGTATGCGACAAACTCTTCCTTTGGAATGCACATCGTGTCCATTGCTTGCTTATAGTAAAGCTCTATCGCACGTTTGTTGTCACCATCAATCTGTGGATCATCCTTTAATTCCTTTAAGAGTTGAACCATTGCTGGATCTGTTTCAATCGAGAATAATTCTCCCGCAAGATACGCGGAACGTTCATCACGATAAGCAGCTCCTGCGGATGGTGCGACGGTCTGTTTGTCTATGCCAATGATTGCTAATGCCATCTGATATGCAGAACGGCGAAATATCCAATCTTTATATTGTTGTAGTTTCTCTTCGTATGTCATGATATTTCCTCCTATTTCATTGCGTTTATCATATACCAAGCCACTATCTCAAGGCATTTATAACGCAATCTTTGTTACTTACAGTATAGCCCAAAACCGTATTGAAACTATACTATTTTCTTACTAGTTGATAAGAAAAACAGGAGTTATAAACTCCTGATTGGATTACTTTTGGAAGTATTGTTTTAGTTTAGAAATGATTTCATCCAGTGCTACACCTGTTCGTTCAGACATCTTTTCCACTGTAGCCTTTGGCAACATGATTCTGGCAAGAGGAGTATCAAGTGCTCTAAACTTATCACTGATTGTAAAGAGATACTGCTTTAGATTAGGATCAGCATCTAACAAATCCTTTAGCTTTGTCTCCGGTGTAATGCTTTCAGGATCAATTTTAGAAGAACTTGTAGCCACTGGCTTTTCTTCTACTGGTGCAGGTTGTTCTTCTTCTACGATGCCATGTTCATTATTAGACCATGTTAGAAGTGTTTGGGAACCTGTTAATGCACGGATGTGTGTGCAGTCCTGCATCATTTCTAGGATACCTCTAAACTTGCCGTCTTCATCTCTTACCGCAACATACTTGATGTAGATGAAGATTTCTGGTTTGTTGATCCAGAATTCAGCTTCATTTTGTTCGCCGCTTCTAAACTTCTCAATAATTTCTTCAACGATATGAACACTCTTCTTTGGATGACAGTTTTTTACATCACGTCCGATAACGTTCTTAGAACGTGGGAATACACGATGCTTTGTGTCTGTGTAGAAACGAACAATTTCGTTTTCATCAACGTATGATAAGTCAACTGGCATATGTTGATATACCAAGTTAATTTGTTCAAGTGTCATCTTGCCTGTCTTCACATCAAACTCTTGGTCGTTACCAATATGATAGCCATACTTACCAAGAAGATTTGCAAGTTCATTTGTAAATCCTTCTGTTGGTTTTGAGGCTGCTGGTATTTCTGTCTTTGTTGGTTCAACTGTGATATTCGCAAAACCAATTTCTTGATCACCCGACTTCATATGCTCAAATTCCTCTGCAGAGATTAAAGCTAGGGAGGTTGGATAAAGTACAGTTTCTTCCTTCTGCATTAAATCTCTTACATCTGCTACAACTGTACTTTGTAGTTCGATGAATTCATCTTCCTTGCCCTCTTTAATTAAGTTATAGGCTTGTGAGATTTCATCACGGATAAAGTCATCTAATGTCCACATTGTCGTTGTAGGACGTGTAAAGCCCTTCTTTTCAAGCACTGGATATAATTGATTCTGCTTGCGAGAAAGATGCTTACGCCATTGAATAATCTGATCATATAATTCAAACCATTGGTTCTTGATAACTGGGTATTGTACAAGGTCTTCTACGGATAGTAAGAGTTCTTTCATCTTTTCGTTTTCACGATAATAACATGCGATAGGATGTGTCTTAGGCAAACTTGGTTTACTTGTATTTAAGATGCCATCAAATAAGTCTAATATCGCTTGGATATCTTCCTTACGGCATTCATCATCGATTTCTTCTTTTAATTCTTGTTCAATAAGGGCTACTTCATATGGTTCTAAAGTGTGCACCTTCTCTTTGAGAATGGCACGGGCTTCCTCCATTGTGAGTTTTCCCTCGTCATATGCATTACGTACTTCAAAAACTGTTTTTAGTTTTTCATCATTTACATTCTTTAAATATTCTTTCATATCAGACACCTCCTGTTAGTATCAGCAAACTAACTTTATCAAGTATCACTGATTTTGTCATTTGAGATTATCATATTTTTCTAGAGTATGAAAAAGACCATAACTTTCGCTACAGTCTTGTATAAAATAGATTGATTTATTCAGCACCTGTAATTGTCATGCCTTCTAAGCGTGTTACAGATGGTACGACTAGGTTATTGTACTGTACGGTTTCTTTGGACATGTATAGTTCCTTTACGTAGTCGTTCATACTTCCGGATAAGGATCCCCCAGAAACAACTGTCACCTTATCTCCATCATGTAAGTATCCTAGGCGGATTTCACCAAAGACATTTCCTGTCACTGGATCTACTTGGAAATCGGAGAATTCAACGACTTCTAAATACTTACCTGTACGTAGTGTTGCCTCATCCTTTTGTCCGCCTGAGACAACGACGTTAGAAATCTTGAAGCTATCCTTGAGGTTCATGTAACTAGCAAACATACAGCCACCCCAGTATTGCGTTGGAACATTTGCATCTATGAGTGTTACTTCACGGATTGGTGCCCCTTCATCATCGTAGTTAAAGTTCTGTGATGAGTTCGGTAGTTCTCTTACTGTCTGAAGTGTAACCTTATCACCCTTTACATCCTGGGCGATGGCTTCGCCAAGCTTCCAATCACTGAGTTTACGATATACACTACCTGCAGCTAGCTTCTGGATGAAGTATTGATAGATGCTTGTAGAATCGCTTGTACTAAAGATAACAGCCATCTTTGGTAGCTTTGGTGTAGGTACTGCACTCAGACGGTCTTTACCATACTGTAATGTCTTAGTGACATCGCGTGTTAAACCTTCTTTATCGCAACCACCGGAGTTGTACATACGATAGAGTTCAATTTCATGACCATCTTTACGGGCATTGACAACTGCTTCTACCATGGAACTTGGATATGTCTCACAAATATCCACGCCTTCGGAGTTTATATAACGACGTTCTACTTCGTTAGCGAAGATTTCATAGCTGTTGATATCTTCTGTTTCCGTTTCATGAATGGAACGCATTGTTGTAATAAAGTCTTCTGCGACCTTTGCAATATCGACTGCCTTTTGATTGGATACTACATCCTGACTTGGCTTTACAAGGGAATATACCTTGTTTTTTACAAAGCCTGCAGTGTAGATGAGTTGATCCACTTTATGTTTGATGTCTTCAATGGAATCTGTTGGATTGATTTCATCACTTGCACTACCAAGTGCTTCACCATTATCTAAAGAACGATGAACCGTAAGTTTGATATGTTCTACATCTTTTACACGGTTTTGGTCTAAATCATGACGAATAAAATAGAATTCCCAGCCACGTGTTTTTATGTCTGTGATTTCCCAAGCATCAGCTTTAGATTCTTTTAGAATTTGAATAATCTTCTCTAACATTAGCCTAATCTTCCTTTCGTCTTTAAATATGGTCCGCCATCACTGACTTTGACCCATTCCTTGTGGCCCTTACCACAAGCACCACAACCATATACTCCACGGTCACCAGATAACATTGAAACATTACCTAATACTTCTGTTACATATCCTGTCATGATGACTGGTCCAACAACCTTACCCGTTAACTTACCATCCTTGATTTCACGTCCAAGCTTGAGAATACATTGAATACCCCAGTGCTTTGGATCTTCCATACCAGAGGACATACCTTCTAGTAAATATCCGTGTTTCACAGACGCAATCATATCTTCTAATTTGTCTGTACCGGAATCAAAGAGTGTATTCGTCATACGTGTATAAACTTTATGTTCATAGTTTTGACGCTTGCCGTTGCCAGTTGGCTTTACACCTAAACGTAGTGCACTTAATGCATCACAGATACCGCTACGTAAGATACCGTTTTCGATTTCAACGACATCTCCGGCAAGTGTTCCTTCATCGTCAAACGCAAAGGAAGTTACGTTATCTGCACAGAGTGCACCTTCATGCATGGTCACAAGATCACTACCTACTCGCTTGTTGATAAAGTCTTTACCAAGTGCACGGTTTTTAACGAACATATCCATCTCTACACCATGACCAAACGCTTCATGCGCGATAAGTCCTGATACTTCCGGTGTTGTGATGATGTCATATTCACCTGGTTCAATTGGATCTGCAGTTAATACTTCTTTTGCAAATTTCACTGCATAATCAATCTTATCCTTTAACTGTGTAAACACTTCAGGTCCACCTAAAGCGGATAATCCCTGGTAGCCAATTTCATTTTTGCCATCCATCACGATGATTGGTGCGACTACCCCTTCGCAATACACATAGCTCTGTCTTAAATCACGATTTACAGTTAAGAATAACTTTGAAACGTGTGTGGATTGTGCAATCACCATACAGTCAACAACATGTTCATCCTTACTGATTGCCTCAAGTGAATAAGAATTTAAGTCATTTACTAGCTTTTCAATATCTGTATTTTCTGGTAACTGTTCACATTCCTTTTCTACAAAAAGTGTGAGTGGTTCATCCTCTAACTTCTTTGTGTTGTATACCACTGTCTTTGTTAGTTTTAATACTGCTAGCTGTGCATCAAGTTCCTTCTTAATCTTTTGATACGTTTCTTCAATGGAGTTTGCATCGAAGTGATTAAATGCATATTCACTGTATAAACCATCTTTATAGACACGCACAACACTACCGCGTTCTGTCGTTAGATTGGAAGAACTGATAACTTTCACCTGTTGAGAGATGCGAATCGCAAAGCCCTTAGAATCTGTCGAAAGAACACTAACATAATCATAATCTTTGCCTAGTTTAGACACTAATTGCTTTAAACTTGGCGCAAGTGTATTTAAATATTCTGAAAATGGTGCTTTCATATTTTTTTCATCCTTTCATTTTGCTATATTGTACATCAATTTATCTTGCTTGGATATTTCATTTTTGTAACATCTCATCGCATTTTCATTGTTTTTTCAGATAGAAATTATTAAAATTGATGACAAATGACAATTATAAGGCGTGAACATACACGGCTTTTTGCATTTTTAGACTTAGAGGAGGATCTACTATGCGTATTGGTATGGATATCGGATCAACGACCATCAAGTGCGTTGTACTGGATGAGAATGATCAAATCATCTATTCCGCATATGAAAGACATTACAGTCACATTCTTGAGAAGACACGTGAACTGTTAACGTCTTTAAATGATACCTATTTAAAAGGTAAGAAAGCATACTTTGCGATTTCTGGTTCTGCTGGAATGGGCTTAGCTGATAGTTGTGGTGTTAGTTTCGTACAGGAAGTATTTGCGGACCGAGTTGCGGCGAACCGTCTAAACCCTGGCACTGACTGTATCATCGAGCTTGGTGGCGAAGATGCTAAAATCTTATTCTTAACAAATGGTACAGAAGTTCGTATGAATGGTTCTTGTGCTGGTGGTACTGGTGCCTTTATCGACCAAATGGCTACCCTTCTAAAGATGAGCGCTGATGAGATGGATAAGACCGCTCAACAAGCAACTCGTAAATACACAATTGCGGCTCGTTGTGGCGTATTCGCAAAAAGTGACGTCCAGCCATTAATCAACCAAGGTGCTTTATCGAGTGATATTGCGGCTTCAATTTACCAAGCAGTTGTTAACCAAACCATTGCCGGCCTTGCCCAAGGACGTCCAATCTCTGGTAAGATTTTATATTTAGGTGGACCACTAACATTCTCCAAGTGCTTACGTGATAGCTTCAACGAAACACTGAAGATTGAAGGTATCTGTCCTGAAAACAGCCTTTTGTACGTTGCCCTAGGTGCTGCATATTACGCCGATAAGGAAGTTGTCTTTGACGATGTTGTTAAGGGCTTAGCCAACTATGGTAAAACTGCAACATACGCAAGCTTACCACCGCTCTTCAACAATGTTGAAGAATATAACGAATTTAAGAAACGTCATGCGAAGGCAAGTGTTCCACGCGTTGATTTTGATGAAAATGCCGATCCCGTTCATATTGGTATCGACTCCGGCTCCACAACAATTAAAGTTGCGGTTATTGATGATCATGCAAATTTACTCTTTACAGATTATCAATCCAACAGTGGTAACCCGCTTCCTATCGTCATTGATGTCTTAAAGGGATTATATGAACAACATCCGAACTTAAAGATTCAATCTGTAACAACAACAGGTTATGGTGAAGCCTTAATGACCCATGCACTACATACAGACTTTGGTCTAGTAGAGACAGTTGCCCACTTTACAGCTGCCAAGCATTTTATGCCTGATGTTGATTTCATCATTGATATTGGTGGACAGGATATGAAATGCTTCAAGATTGAAAATGGTGCAATCTCTGATATCTTCTTAAACGAAGCATGTTCTTCTGGCTGCGGATCATTCTTACAGACATTCTCCGCTGCCCTTGGCTATAGTGTAAAAAACTTCGCACAAGAAGCACTCTTCGCTAAGCAACCAGTTGACCTTGGTAGCCGTTGTACAGTATTTATGAACTCCAGTGTTAAGCAAGCACAGAAAGATGGTGCAGGCTTTGACTGTATCTCTGCTGGTCTTTCCATTTCTGTCGTTAAGAATGCGTTATATAAAGTAATTCGTACTTCTAGCCCTGAACAGCTCGGTAAGAAGATTGTTGTACAAGGTGGTACATTCTATAACGAAGCTGTATTACGTGCCTTTGAAAAAGAGATGGGTGTGGATGTTGTACGTCCTGATATTGCCGGCTTGATGGGTGCTTATGGTGCCGCATTACACGGTAAAGAACACAGTAAACCAGGTACAATCTCTTCCATCCTAACACTCGAAGAACTCAATAACTTCTCACAGAAGGTTCAAAACGTTCAGTGTGGACTTTGTGGTAACCACTGTCAGATGACTGTCAGTGTCTTCCAAGATGGTAAACGCTTTATCACAGGTAATCGTTGCGATCGCCCTATTACTGGTAAGTCCAATGACGATACGCTTAACTTATATGCTTACAAGCAACGACAGTTAAGCCAGTTAATGAAAAATCCAGGTAATGGTACACGTGGTAAGATCGGTATTCCGATGGTTCTTAACATGTATGAGCTTCTACCATTCTGGCATGCCTTCTTTACAAGCCTAGGCTTCCAGGTAATCGTAAGTCCATTTAGTAACCGTAAGTTATATCAAGCAGGTCAAGGCTCTATCCCTAGTGATACCGTATGTTTCCCTGCAAAATTAACACATGGTCATATCATGGCTTTACTCAAAAAAGATGTAGACGTCATCTTCTATCCATGTATGAGTTATAACATTGATGAAGGCTTAGGTGATAACCACTATAACTGCCCTGTCGTTGCCTACTACCCTGAAGTTCTAGCCGGCAATATTCGTGAACTAGAAGATACAAAGTTTATTTATGAATATCTCAACCTAGAACAACGTAAAGACTTCGTTCGCTTGATGCCAAAAATCATGCAGAAGTACTTCCCAGATTTAAAGACAGCAGATATCCATAATGCAATCGAAGTAGCGTATACTGCCTACCGTAAGCACATGGAAGATACACGTAACGAAGCACAGCGTATGATGACAGAAGCCCGTAATGAAGGCAAACGTATTATCGTTCTTGCTGGTCGTCCATACCATGTCGACCCAGAAGTGAACCACGGTATCGATAAGTTGATTGTGCAACATGGTGCTTGCGTCATTACAGAGGATAGTATCTCTAACTTAGTTCAGAAATTTGATACTTCTGTCTTAAACCAATGGTCCTACCATAGCCGCCTTTACGCCGCAGCGAAATACTGTGTCAATCACGCAGACATGGACTTAGTCCAACTTGTATCCTTCGGATGTGGTCTTGACGCCGTAACATCCGATGAAACAAAGGAAATTTTACAAGAAGGAAATAAACTCTATACACAGCTAAAGATTGATGAAATCACCAACCTCGGTGCCATCAATATCCGTATTCGTTCATTGTTCGCCGCTCTAGACGAAAGAAAGGAACAAGCCTAATGGAATACATGACACCTAACTTTACAAAAGACATGTTAAAAACACATACGATTCTTGCGCCTAACATGGCCCCGATGCAGTTTGCGGCAATCAAGGCTGCCATGGAAAGCGAAGGCTATCGTATTGTCATGCTAGAAAACTCTGGCGCAGAAGTTGCCCAGCTTGGTTTGAAGTATGTACACAATGATACATGTTATCCAGCATTATTAATTATTGGTCAGTTCTTAGATGCCTTAAACAGTGGTAAATATGACCTACAGCATACAGCCCTATTGATTTCACAATCAGGTGGGGGCTGTCGTGCTTCTAACTACATTAAATTATTACGTAAGGCACTTGTAAAAGCAGGCTATGATTATATCCCTGTCGCATCACTGAATGCGTCAGGTCTTGAAAAAGGCTCCTCAATGCCAATAAGTTTACGTCTTCTGCTCAAGGTTCTAGCCGCAGCAGAATACGGCGACTTAATTGCCGCATTACACAACCAAGTAAAACCTTATGAAATTAATAAGGGTGATGCGGCCACATGTGTTGCCAAGTGGACAGCACAAGTACAGGATTGGTTGAACCACAATAAGAACTACACAATCTTCTCTATGAAGCGTCGCTTCAAAGACATCGCAAATGACTTCGCTAAAATTCCAGTGAACCGTACACCAAAGGTAAAAGTTGGTGTTGTCGGAGAAATCTATGTTAAGTTCTCTCCTGTGGGGAACAATGACCTAGTCTCCTTCCTAGAATCACAAGATTGTGAAGTCAATATGCCAGGTCTTATGGGATATATTGGATACTGTGTCGCTAACGCTACATTAGACGTACAAATCTATGGTGGTTCATTTGTAAAACGCAAAGTAGCTGATCTTTTACTAGCATTCTTAGATAGCATTGGTATCGCTATGGCAAAAGCCATGGAAAGTGCAGGTTTCCACGGTCCAATGTCCTTCCAAGAACTGATGAAAAAGCCAAATGGTATCCTCTCCCTTGGTGTTAAGATGGGCGAAGGATGGTTATTAACTGCTGAGATGATTGAGTTAATTGAAACAGGGTATGAAAATATTGTCTGTGCACAGCCATTTGGTTGTTTACCAAACCACATTGCTGGTAAAGGTGTAGTCAATCGTATCCGTGCGAAGTATCCAAACGCAAATATCACAGCTGTTGACTATGACCCTAGTGCTACGAAGGTTAACCAAGAAAACCGTATTAAGCTAATGTTATCCGTCGCAAAAGAACGTCTCAATCAGAAAAACAATTCAACAGAAGTATAGAAAATGGGATTAGCCAATAAGGTTAATCCCTTTTATATCATATCAATTATACTTTGCCAGTAATACTTTTACTCTTTGTACATCCGCCGAGTCTTCTTGTTGCCATTCTTCTTTTAATAACTGTAATTCACGTTTGTATGCTTGCTTCGCGTTGTTATTTTGATGCATACGTAAATAAAGTTGGGCAATGGATTCAAGATGATCGATATAGCGAGGTTTTGGCTGTAATGCAAAGGATTTTTCAAATAATGATATTGCCTTTTCATATTCACCATGGCTTGCATATCTACCTGCCACCAAGAAGTACGCTTGCCACTCTTGATTCTTTTCTAAATAGATATCATATTCTTTGCACGTCACTTGAAAACCATATGTCGACTCGTGAATCAACAAGTGATAGAAATCATTAAAACAATCTTGAATAATTGCACTTCTTCTTTCCAGTACTTTTTTAGCTTCATCAAGTCTATCATCATCAATCAAATTATCTAGAAGATATAAGTATGTTCTTGTGATTGTGGGATGTTCTTGAATGAAGTTTTGATAATACTGAATTAATTCACTGTGATTTGCGACATTCCAATCCAGTCTTCCTCCATGCATTGCATGATGGAATGTATTATGAAGTGTTTTATCATCTGGGTTTAAAGCTAGCGCTTGTTTGGTATAAGCAGCTGCTTTCTCATCCAATTTCAATGCATATTCATGATATAAGTCACCAAGTAACGTTAATGCATGTAAATCATTTGGATTTATGGATAATTGTTGTAATAAGAAATTTTCTGATTTACTAAAATCCGCATGCGTAAAGTAACGTTCATGATTTAACATATTTTCAATCTGTTGATACGCACTCTCCTGGTTGTAATCAAAGAGTTCATCAATTTTGATACCAAATATCGCAGCGATTTTTGGCAAGAATAAAATATCTGGATAAGATTCTTCATTCTCCCATTTTGAGACTGCTTGTGCAGTGATGTTGAGTTTTGTGGCCAGTTGTTCTTGAGATAAGCATGTTTCTTTTCGCAATTGTTTAAGTGTTTTTCCTAGTGTCATGGTACACCTCCTAGAAACATCTTATAGATTAATAGTACAACTGTTCATTGATGATTCATTGATATTTTTCAACCAATGATTGAAAAAAGCAGGTTTCCCTGCTTTTATTGATTCTCTGCGAAGAATATTGGCGCATCATCCACAGTTTGTTCTGCACTCCAGATAGATAGATTGAGATTCTTGCCACCCATACGAATCATATGTTCTTCCTTGGTTGGGAAGATACGAGCAGATAATACGTATTCTCCTTCGTTAACGAAAATTTCTACTGTACTATGATCCACTAAGATATCCATTGAAGTTAAACCATTTTCTAAGATAATTTGGCGTTCTGTACCATATTCTACATTGAGCTGATTTGTTAAATCAGAACGGTCAATACGTAGACGCTTTGCGTACTTATCATAGGAAATCGCAAATCCTCTTGCGATAACGTAGTTACGTGAGAATAGGTTTAAATCAAGTGATTCTGCATCAGGATTTTCAATGCGAATAATCGCACTATTTGGCATTTGTCCATGTAGTTTATCGCTGATAATTTCACCATTCTTTGCACAGAAGAGTTCATCTTTCTTTATGGATTCAATGCCTCGAACTGGTGTCTGATATAGCTTACCTTTGCGGATTGTTAATTCGCGTGCAAAGGTTTGTAGTCCTGACCAACCTTCTTCATCTGTTGGTGGATATGTATAATCTGGAACACCAAACCATGCGGACATGATTGAACAATCGGAATAAACATTCTGTGAAGCACATTGTGGTGCATAGAAATCAAAGCCACGGTCAAGTTCTTGCATTGGTCCATCTGGTGTAAATGTAAGTGTTTCTAAATCTAAATCACCAATCAGATATACACTGTTGAACTTATTGTGGAATTCATCTACACTAGGTTCAATTCCCTGTGGACTAAAGATGAGCACATCGTGTAATCCTATCTTTTGTACATCTGGACATTCAACCATGTATCCAAAGCCATTTTCATATCCTTTGACTTTCAGCTCACCAAGGAATTTCCAGTCTGTCAGAATTGAATCGGAACAATATACTAAAATAACACCCTGTTCTTGTTTATTTTGGGCACCTAAGAAGATATAGTACATATCATCAATACGCACGATTTTTGGATCGCGTTGATGTTCTGTATAGTTCTCATTTGGAGTAATCAAAGGACGCATTGCCTTTGTGTATTGTTCATCGCCTTCTAGAGTTGCAAGAAGCTGGTGAGGTCTACGGATACGATTTTCATCACGGTAGTTTCCCGTATAGACAAAATAGATTGTGTCACCTTCACTGATTGCTGTACCGCTATAACAACCACAATTTTCGTATTTTCCTGTTGGCAAGAGTGCTACGCCACGATTTTCCCAATGAATTAAATCTGGACTTGTCACATGGTACCAATGCTTTAAGCCATGGACTGGGCCAAATGGAAACCATTGATAAAATAGATGCCACTTCTTATTACAGTAAGTAAAACCGTTTGGATCATTCATTAAGCCAGTGACTGGTTCTACGTGATATGTTGCACGCCACATAGATGCGACATTTTTTTCATGTACACGCACCAATTCATCTGTATCTCTCTTCATTAACATCCGCTTTTTATCTAATTCATTGACTGTTGTCATGTTTTGCCTCCTATTACCACATGTTTATTATAAGTCATTTTCTCTTTATTTCACATGTCGAACCAAAAAGTCGATGCGATGTTTTTGCGTTTCACCAGCACGAATGATAGGCTTTGGTTCAATATGAGGGTAGTTAATGCCATTTGGTAGATACTCTGCTTCTAAACATACAGAGCTTCTCTCTGGATAGTGATGACCATACTTTCCACTTGCGCCATTTAACCAATTCGCTGTATATAGATGGAAACCCGGATAGTCAGATGCCATTTCTAGTTCTAGCTTTCCATCGGAAAGAATTGCCATTGTGCGAAGTCCTTCTGCCAGAATTGGAAAGTGGTGGTCATAACCTTTACCATATACAAGTTGTATATCATCTTGATTAATATCTTGGCCAATCTTCTTTGCCTGACGGAAGTCAAAAGCAGTATTCTCTACTGCATGAAATTCTGGCTTTGTTAAACATGTTTCATCTAATAATGCATAGTAATCTGTAGGAATCATAAGAGTATGATTGAGTATGGAATCACTCTCACTTAGATTAAAGTATGCATGGTTTGTATATGCAAATAAAGTATCTTTGTCAGTTGTGGCTGTTGTTTCGATGTGTAATCCCTTCTCAGATAAACGATAAGTAATTGCATAGTCTAGATTACCAGGATATCCTTCTTCTCCATCTGGGGATACACGTGAAAATGTAATAGAATCCTCTGTAGAATCTACTGCGTACATCTTCTTATCAAAACCCTCTTTACCACCATGGTTACAGTTACCGTTATTATTGATAAACAGAGTATATTCTTTTCCATTTAAGGAGAACTTGCCTTTCCCAATACGGTTTGCGGTTCTTCCTACCGAGGCACCTAAGAAGGTTGTCTCTTTCTGGTATTGTTCAGCTGTTGGATAGCCTTGAACAATATCTTTACCACTTTCTTTATCAATCAAAGAAACAAGCGTGGCACCATAATCAGTTACCTGTACCTTGAATTTCTTATTTTCTAAAGTATAAAGATAGATATCTTCTCCACTTTGTTTCTTACCAAATAGTATCTTTTCCATGATGGTATACCTCCTTATGATGATATTTATTTTCGAAATCACTTACCATCAGTATAGCCTTTTCACTATGAAAATTCGACATGGTGACTCTATATTTTGTTTACTTGCGACTTTTCTTTAAAAAAGTTATTCTTATTCATATTAAGGAGCATAATACTATGTTTTTTAAAAAGACCCTTTCGCCAGAAGTGGAAGAAATTGATACGCGTTCTGGTAAAGATGCGATATGGATGATTATTGCCATATTGTTTACATTTCTATTAGGTGGATTTGTCTTCTGGAAATCAATGAACGCTGGCATTCAATATTTAACAACTTTAGTACCTTTATTGCTAGTCATTGCCTTCTCTGGCACTTATTTCTATAACAAGGCTGCAGATATGCGTATGTTTGCGGCATTTACTGGACTTGCGGCAATTGGCATTGCATTACAAGTGATAATCGATGCGCAATATCAAGTTATTTCACAGTTCAGTATGGTCAAATACTTTGCAGGACTTGCAATCGCAATCGTATTAATCCTCATGTATCGTTTGATACGAAAAGCATTAAGTTTTAACTATACGACCTATTTCTTATTGTTCGTGTCTGCCTGTCTTTACATAGCCCTTCTTTTCTTTGGAAAAGATACCAATGGCTATGGCACAACTGCTTGGATCAAGATTGGCTCTGTGTCATTACAGTTAACGGATTTTGCTAAGATCACCGCAATCCTATTCTATAGTTCTTTGTTTTCTGCTAGAAAAACTTATTCAAATCGTTCAATTTTAATTCTTTCTAGTGCATTCTTTATCGTTAACTTTATTGGATCTGTTCTGATTCATGAGCTAGGCTCATTCTACATTCTCTATTTCTTGCACCTTTCCATGTTATACATCTTTATGGAAAAAGGTAGAAAAAAGAGAATCTATCTTTTAACAATTGCAATTGCTACAATCTCTGCGATTATAATTCTTTTCTTACTGTATAAGATTCTTGCGCCTAGCGCTACTGCAGGTACATTAAATGGAGTAACTAAAATTCTTTGGCCAATTGTTCGTAAAGTATATTTACGTTTCTCTATCACCGCAAATATCAACTCCGACCCATATGGTGCAGGTTACCAATTATTCCAAGGAAAACGTGCTTTATGGATGTCTGGGCTATTTGGTAATACTGTTAACTTTACCGCAATCCCAGTTCCGGAAAGTGATATGGCATTTGTGACATTGGTGAACTCATTTGGTATGCCTTTAGGCTTTATTGTTGTATTCCTATTATTACAGATAGGCATCCGTGGTAGTGAGTTAAGTAGACGTTTAATTCAAATAAATAAGCAAGACGCAGTTGTTGCCTATGGTGCGACAGTACTCCTGTTTATGCAAGCGATGCTTGTCATCTTGGGCTCTTGTAATATCATTCCGTTAGCCGGTTTACCTATCCCGTTTTTATCACGTGGCGGAACCTATCAAGCAATCGTCTTCTTCTTTGCGGGTATACTACTGCAGATGTCAGAGCGTAATGATGAATTTGATGATGAAGATTTAGAACAAGGAGATGATGAAAACAATGACGAACAAGCGTTCACCAGAATCGATATCAATGAGTAGAATACGACTTGTAGAAGTCGGAGGTATCATTGTTAGTGTAGTGTTTACCTCATTTTTTGCCTATAAGTATTTAATTAATCCACATATAAATACAAACGCAAACACAACAAAATATCAGATTATTTACGATGCGATTAAATCCTACGCGATTGAAGGAACGATTGTTGACCGAGATGGAAATACCATCCTTGGAAATGCGGCTGCTGAAACAAGAGCGACTGCAGACTATCCACAGAATCTGAGTTATGCATGGTTACTGGGTTACTACTCCGTAAACGATCATCGTCAAAATAGTTTTGGTCTACGAGGAAATCTAAAAGACTATCTCCTCTTCCAGCTTGATAAAAACAATCAAGGGGCACTCGTAAAGCTCACTACAAATACAGACTTACAAAATTATGCCTACCAACTATTAAATGGTACGGAAGGAAGTATCACCGTACTTGATAACCAAACTGGAGAAATTCTATGTCTTAGTTCACAAAGCACAGTCGACTTTAATGTCAATGATCCAGATAGTATGCTTGCAAGCAACGTTACGGAGTCACAATATCGTCGTGGTACCTTTGAAAAAGATCCACCAGGCAGCACCTTTAAAGTCGTAACTGCGGCAGCAGCCTTAACCATGCAGGAAGACGAAAATCTTGATGATAGTTTCTTCCAGTTTAACGATACTGGCAGCTACATCCCTGCAGGTAGTAACTTTGTAATTACCAATTTCCAAAATCAAGTATTTGGTACAATCGATATGAACACTGCTCTAGCGAAATCCTGTAACTGTTACTTTGCGGATTTAGGAATCCGTGTTGGAGCAGATAAACTCAGTAAGATGATGAATGCCTTCATGGTAGGAAAAGATATTACCATCCCATATCTAGATACCATTCATTCCAGTTACAACATCGGAAATAATGATAACGCAGAACTTGCACAAACTGCATTTGGACAAGGAAATACAACCATTACTCCCCTTCATATTGCGATGATGGCACAGGCAATCGCAAATGATGGTGTAATGTTACAACCACAAATTGTTAAGTCTATTCAATCCGATGGAAGAACGCTCTATCGTTCCTCAAAGAATTCCTTAAGTACAACCACAACACATAATGTGAATGAAAAACTTAAGGAATATATGCATAGTGCAGCCTTAGAGTATGGTTTAACAGAAAGTGGTTATGGCATGGTATATGCCAAAACTGGTACTGCTGAATGTGCTAATAATCGTATTCACAGCTATATGATGGGATTTACAGATCGTTACTCTTTCTGTATTAGCGCAAACAACAATGATGGTAGTGCTGAATTATATGGTATTACACAAAGACTTGTAAGATATTTAAATAGCCTATATTAAAGGAAATCTTGCGATTTCCTTTTACTTTGTATAGGTTGTATGGATGATTTTTGCATAGCCAATTGCCTGTAAGAATGCATGCATGTTCGGATTATTTGTTGGTACTTCAAAATGAAGTGGTTGTACTTCCTCTTTTTGAATCTCGCAAATGAGCTGATGAGCCACACCACTTCTACGTTTGTCTTTGACAACGCATAGGTCTGTGATAGTCGTTACACTACCATCCATTCTACAGATTGCCATTGCGATAAATCGACCATGATCACTGAGTACATAGATATCTTTTTCTTCAAGTGATTCTTCTAGATAATCCTGTGCACGATCATAATCACTTGAAGAAGAAATACCGGCATACTGGTCTAGTTCTTGTAAATATGTATCACAGAGTGATAGAGCACTCATATAGTTATCCTCATCAATACGTACAAAGCGAAGTGGTATCTGTACCTGTTTGATTGGTTCTTTCTCTTCAACAACATCTTCTTCATCCCAATCATCATCCACTTCTTCACTTTTCGCTGTCATATCATAGACAATGCCGTGTTTTTCACACCATTCAATTGCGATTTCACGTCTGTATGCGTCACGATAGTGATACCATTCTGTTTCCATACCAAAACGTTCTAGTGTTGCACGGAAAAAGCGAAAAGCACCTCGACCATGGATTGCGTTTTCAAACCAACTACGCTTATTGTCATCTTCAATTGTTCTTACGAAATTAGACATAATCCGATATTCGTTTATTTGATATTTTGTAGGAAGTGGAATATAGAAATCGTAATCATCATCCTCGTTTAATTCATACACAATCTCTTCATTCTGCGTGTTGTAATAATACGTTTCATCATCATTAATCATCTCCATTGCATCGATGACATCCATTAAATTAACTTTCATATTTACTCTCTTTCAGTTTTTGATTCAGTTTTTTATAGATACGTTCTACCATCCATGGCTCACAAACAACGTCTAACACCTGATCAATCGGAAACCAATTTACCGCACTGTTTTCATCTTGTTTGATATGTAAACTCTCTGTATCATCAGCTTCTAAAAGATAGCTTACATTTAAATGAAGATGACTTGGAACATACTTACCTTTTTTCTCATGTCCACTTACTACAATCGTCTCTAGCGAGAAGATATCTTCTGTAATAGGTTTCACTGTATAAATCCCACTCTCTTCTTGTACTTCTCTTAGTGCAACAGAAAGAAGATCCTCTTCTCCATCTGCGTGACCACCAAGCCATGCATAGGATTGAAAGATATTATGAAATGCCATGAGTACATGCGTATGTGCTTTATTTAACACCCACGCAGATGCAGTAAAGTGTGCTAGTAAATTGGTGCGATAAAAAATATCTTTCGTTGTTTCTAATAAATCTAACATTACTTTACGGTCAGCTTCTTCTTGTTCGTTAAATGATTGATATGTCTGTAACTGGTCGATTAAATTCTGTCGGCTCATTTCTTTATCCTTCTACTCTAGATGTAAACTATTGATATCGATATTGTAGATAACGTCTTTTCTTTCTACCACAACACGCATGCGCTCGCATAACTCTTTATCTCCCTGGATACGCTGCAATAATTCTCGCGTTGGATTGATTGCACAAGGATGCCCTGTATTCTTAAACATTGTAAAGTCACCATTTGTATCACCATAGGAATAACATGCTTGTAGGTCTAAATCATACTTCTTCTGTAATGTTAGAATTGCCTTTTCTTTAGAAACACTGTCCCACATTGGTACAACCTCTCCTGTGTAAATTCCATTCTCACCCTTCAGATATTGCGTACCACGGAAGTCATCAAACTTATACTTCTCAGCCATCTCTTTGACAAGTGGCTCTGGAGAACCAGAAATCGCAATTAAGAGATGCCCTTGTTTTCGATGGCGTTCAATCTCTTTTCTTGCGAATTGATATACACGTTCACCTTTCTGTTCAATAACCTTCTGTGCAATATGTTCAATATGTACAGCAGAGATTCCCTTTGTGGTCTCTTTGAAAATTTCTACCATCTTTTGTAAGTAATTATCATAGTCACCCATACGACGATCCCAAGCCATATAAGCAGGCTTTACTTCATCTGTCCAACGTGAACCAGAAACAATCTCATGTGTAACCATCTTTTTGAACACTTCTGTAATCAGACCTTCACGATAGATTGTTCCATCAATATCGAAAAACGCCGCAACTTTTTTCATAACATTCACCTCCGAATGATTTAACTGTTTTTATTATAAATCATATTAAACAAAAGTTTAAAAATTAGTAAAATTCATTATTGTAAATCCATTATGCATTTGATATCATACCTAACTAAAGGGAGGAATTTCACATGAAATTGATTTACAAAGTTGAAGACAAACCACAGTTTCATCAATTAGTTATTTTTGCATTCCAACAGTTGCTAGCAATTATGGCCGCAACAATCGCAGTACCTCTCATCATCAAAAACGGTATGAATACCGCTGCTGCTCTTTTTGGTGCCGGTGTTGGTACCCTTGTTTATGTTGCATTCACTCGTAAGAAGAGCCCGGTATTTTTGGGTTCTTCTTTTGCGTTTATTGGTTCGATGTCCGCTGCGTTTGCTGGAGCTACAACGGTAGCAGCTGGATATGTTGGACTCATTATTGGTGCAGCGTTTGCAGGACTTGTATATGTAGTGATTGCACTATTTATTGAGCGTATCGGTGTTGATTGGGTAAATCGCATCATGCCGCCAGTTGTTATCGGTCCTACAGTCGCAATTATCGGTCTATCACTAGCAGCCAATGCAGTTGGTGATTTACAAACAAGTAGTTTAACAGGCGCAAGAACACAATTTGCTGTACTTGTTGGTATCATTGCCTTAATTGGTGTAATGCTTGCAAGTACCTATGGTAAGTCCCACGCCAAGATGATTCCATTCATCATCGGTATCTTAGCTGGTTATATCGTAGCCGCTATCCTAACATTTATCGGAGTTCAGACAGGTTATGAACCAATGCAGATATTAAACTATCAACCTATCGTTGATTTATTTGCGAACGGTGTATCATTCTCTACCTTCTTCAAGATTCCAGACTTCACATTTGTAACAGCACTAGAAGGTATTAAGGATATTGACTTTGGCTATATCGGAACAATTGCAGTAGCGTACATTCCAGTATCCTTCGTAGTATTCGCAGAACATATCGCCGACCACAAGAACATCTCAAGTATTATTGAAAGAGATTTATTAAAAGATCCAGGTCTTGATAGAACATTACTTGGTGATGGTGTTGGTTCTATGGTTGGCGCATTCTTTGGTGGATGCCCTAATACAACATACGGTGAATCCGTAGCTTGTGTAGCTATCACTAAGAACGCTTCTGTATTAACAATTATTGGCGCTGCACTTGAATGTATCTTAATCTCATTCTTCACCCCATTTGTTACATTCATCTCCACTATCCCAGCATGTGTTATGGGTGGTGTATGTATGGCCCTCTATGGATTTATCGCTGTCAGTGGATTAAAAATGGTACAGAAGATTGATTTAGACCACAACAAAAACCTATTTGTTATCTCAAGTATCTTAATTTCTGGTATCGGTGGATTATCACTAAGCTTCGGTAAGATTACAATCACATCTGTAGCTTGTGCATTGATCCTCGGTATTATCGTAAATAAACTTTTATCAAAAGAACCAGAAAACACTGAAGAAAACCAGTAAAGTTAATGTCAACCAAAAATGAAAATGTCTTAAAAATTAACGAACATTAGCGGAGCTATAATAGTTCTGCTTTTTTGTAAATAATTGATATGAATACTTCCTCCAAGGGTGAGATATCGGCGGAATATATACTTTCTTTTTCTCAGGAGTTTCAATGATATTATCGAACTCACCCGAATTTTCTTCAAACACTTGTACTTCTTCTAAGATGTATAGTGTATCCATCGCATTGACAAAGATCTTTTGATCAAATGATTCAATAACCAATACCTCCATCTTAGGTCTTAGTGGAATTCTATTGTGTTCCTTGTCATAGGCCATCCAATACTTGTTTTTGAACTTGATACAGTTGCCTTGATCGACTATTCTCGATGAAATGATTGCCAATGTTTGATTGATTGTTTCTATATCTGGTTGTACTTCAAATACAGAATTGGTACTATTCAAGTGTAGGGCGAACCTTGCATTGAATTCCTTTAGGTAGGATTTTAGGAACTTATTCGCGTCCGCCATACAAGTAATACGAGCACGTCTAAGTTCAACTGGCAAACGTGATTGGAAAGTCTGGTTGAGACGTTCGATGCGTCCTTTGGCTTGTGCGATGCTCGTTGTTTTGATTTCGACACCAAGGTTATGGCAGGCGTAGGAGAACTGTGTGAAGGTATCCTCGTCGTCGAAGGCCTTGGTTTTCTTTCTGTATTCAAATACGGTTCGTTTATCCGTATAGAATAGAGCGGGTATGCCATAGTCGACTAGTATCTGATGGAAAACGTTGTAATAGCCACGTAGGGTCTCCTGTATATCAAAGTGGGCTCCAACAGCAGTACCGGTCGCATCATCTACAGCTAGGTGTAGATGCCATATCTCGCCAGGAATCCATTCGTAGCTTGAAGCGTCCATTTGAATCATCTCTCCCATATATTTGGATCTAGATCTTCGTGAATGAGGCGTATCATCTTCAATTGATTCGATTTGTTCATTGATTGCGTTTCTGGCCTTTGTAGATGTTGTTTGGTCTAATCGTTTTGTCAAACGTTCCTTTAATTGTTTCTTGGTTTTTCGATGGGCCTTTGGGGACAAGACATCGTGTTCTGATAACCAGTTTCTAATAGTGGTGTCACTGATGGAGATGCCGAGGTCCATCTGGACGATTTCACTGAAATGAGTGATGTTGGCATCAAGATACTCGTTAAGATAGAGTTCAATGATTTTGTTTTTCGTTTCCAGTGAGAATGTGTTTGATGGTAATCGTCCACGATTACCATGTGAAAATGAGGATTTGCCTTCAGACTTATAACGTGTAATCAGGCGGTTGATAGTACGAATAGAACAATTTAGTTTTAATGCCGCACGGCGTTTATTGCCAGAATGATCAACCAGTTCTTTAATAATGTTGTATTTGTTTTCTTCCATAGGGGTTAATATAATCTTTTTCATATTCAATCCAATCTAATGGAATGAATCATAACAATTCCTTTCTATAAATGGGGCATTTTCCCTTTCGGTTCATTAAGACAATATCAACTTCGATTCAGAAACACTGAAGAAAACCAGTAAAGTTAATTGCAGTTTTGAAAAAAAATTGTTACACTATGCATGTTGAAGGACAACGACGGAGATAGAACATATAGAGTATCTTACAGCGAGTTTCTGATGGTGAAAGTGAAACAGAGAGGATATATGTTGACAAGGACTCCCGAGTCATTCCGCGATCGCGTTAACAATCAAAAATGAGGCAGTATAGATACTGTAAATTAGGGTGGTACCACGAACAAAGCTCTCGTCCCTTGACGTAGAGCTTTTTATATGAAAAGGAGGTCATCATATGGCAGAAGAAAAGAACAACATTACTGAGCAACTCCAAAAGGAACTCGCTCAAAGACAAAAAGCATTAGAAGAAGCACAGGCTGCACTTGAAAGTACAAAGCAAGCAATCAAGGAGAATGCGAAAAAACTTGTCAAAGCTGTTGAAGAAGTTCGTCTAACAGACCAACAAGAAGCACGTATTGCAAAGATGAACGCCTTACGCGAACAAGGTATTGACCCATTTGGTAAAGCATTCCATCGCACAAGCAATTCCCAACTCATCAAGGACGAATATAGCGAAAAGAGTGCAGAAGAATTAGAAAGCTTACACGCAGAAGTTTCCATCGCAGGTCGTATTATGCAAAAGAGAAGAATGGGTAAGTTAGGCTTCATTCACCTCTTAGACCGTGAAGGTAAGATTCAGGTTGTAATTAACAAGCGTATCATTGGTGATGAAATCTATGAATTATTTAAGGCAAGCGACTTAGGTGATATCGTTGGTATTCGTGGTACAGTTATCAAGACGCAGACTGGTGAACTATCTGTAGAAGCACATGAGTATACACACCTTTCCAAAGCACTACGCCCTCTTCCAGATAAGTTCCATGGTTTACAGGATAAGGAAGAACGTTACCGTAGAAGATATGTTGATCTCATCATGAATGATGAATCCCGTAAGATTGCAATCTTACGTCCACGCATTGTAAGTGCAATCCGTCGTTACATGGACTCTCAAGGTTACCTTGAAGTAGAGACACCTATCTTACAGCCAATTCTAGGTGGAGCAAATGCTAGACCATTTATCACACATCACAATGCACTAGATAAGGACTTCTATTTACGTATCGCTACTGAGCTACCACTAAAGAGATTGATCGTTGGTGGACTTGAAAAAGTATATGAAATTGGACGTATCTTCCGTAATGAAGGTATGGACCTCAAGCACAACCCAGAATTTACAACAATGGAAGCATATTGTGCATACACAGACCTTGAAGGCATGATGAAATTAAACGAAGGTTTATTCGAGCATGTTGCATTAGAGGTTTGTGGTACAACAGACTTCAAGTTCATGGGTCAGGATATTTCATTAAAGGCTCCATTCAAGAGATGGAATATGGTAGACGCTGTTAAGGAAGTGACTGGTATTGACTTCTGGCAACCAATGAGTGTTGAAGAAGCATACAAGCTTGCACAGGAACATCACATCACAGTAGAACCACACCAGATGACAGTTGGACATATCATCTCCCTATTCTTCGAAGAATTCTGTGAAGACAAGATTGTTCAGCCAACGTTCGTATATGGTCATCCAATCGAAATTTCACCACTCGCAAAGAAGAACCCAGAAGATCCACGTTTCACAGATCGTTTTGAGTTATTAGTAAATGGTATTGAGATGGATAATGCCTTCACAGAGCTTAACGACCCTATTGACCAAAGAGAACGTTTCGAAGCTCAACTCAAGGCAAAAGAACTTGGTGATGATGAAGCTAACGAGATGGATACAGATTACGTAGAGGCACTTGAATACGGTCTACCTCCAACTGGTGGTATCGGCTTCGGTATCGACCGCTTCGTAATGTTATTAACAGGAACAGATTCCATCCGTGATGTACTCTTATTCCCAACAATGAAAGACAGAAACAACTAAATACAAAAAGCCAGACAACCCTGGCTTTTTAATATATTTATTTACATTTTTTGATTGCGTCATTTTTTGATAATAGATATACGCAATATTGATTCATACTTACACCCTCTTCTCTAGAGTGTTGTGCCAAAGATCGATGAAGGCTCTTTGGAAGACGTAACTTAAACTGTCCAGAATATTCAGAAGTTGTTGGATCTGGAATAGAGATATTACTTTCCAAAGCAGCAATAAGCCATTCCCTCTTGGCATCTTCAGCGTTCTTAGCAACCTCATCCAACGTTTTGCCAACAGTAATACAACCACTTAGTTCAGGATAACTTGCGACATATCCCCCTTCGTCTACGTCAGGAATAATCTCTAAACGATATGGACACTGTAGGTAATATTCAACTGTATTCATTAAGATCCTCCTCTACTATCTTTCTAACCATTTCAACATATATCCTTTTAATAGGTTCATGTTTTGGAATTGTAATAGGATTTTTACCTGGTTTACGAAAAGTATAATGACTACTACCACTTGATGGTGCTTTCATTTGATATCCATAGTACTCTAATACTCTTTTTAATTCCTGAAAACGCATATCTTTCGATAAAGATAAAATCTTACTTAAAAGCTTATCCCATTTAGACATTCATCTTCCTCCTTATTATAATTGGTGTCATATATGGTGTCAATATATTGCTCATATCCTACTTACTTTCTATTTGTAAACACAGTACTCTCCATACAAAAATAGATAAAAATGTTACAATTCAATCATGGATAACCTTTCAAAATTATACTTAACCAAAGCATTAACTCGATTAGAGAAATATTTGCCAGATGATAGAGGTACACTTTTAGATTGGTATGAAATTCATACTGACTATTATTCTGTTTTATCTATTGGTAAGTATGTATACTGTTTATTTGCTTTACCAGTGATTTCATCAAATGGTAAAGAGATTAAGCATGTTAGTGAGATTGATAGTAATGTATTAGAACGTATCACAATACTTGTGTATGAGGGTGATACGATTATTGCAGACATATCGGGTTTACATGCATCCATGGATACACTTTTAACCAATGAAAAAGTATTTAACTTCTGTGCAGATGAATCTGATTGGACTTATCTTGAACATTATTGTCTCTGTGGTAATTACTTCCCTGAGATTGCTTATCCACCAAATAAAGAAAGCTCCTCCCTACTAGTTTCAGGAGAAACTTTACTAATTACAAATTCATATGTAACTACTGCTTATCGTAGACAATCGATATTCCGTAACATGGTACAGATGATTAAAGACCATGCATTACGTTATTCGTATGAGAATACGGATTTATATACTGCTATTGCACTAGACCCTGATATTGCACAGTATGGGCCTGATACAAAGCCAGAGCCTTATTACTATTCTTTAGAGGTTGATGAACCTCAACGAATTATAAATGCAAGTATCGTGGAGAAGTTAAACTTTACACCAATACGTTTAGAAGCTGACGAAATTGGTGATGGCACAAAACTGTGGTTTGCTTTACAACATGAAAAGGAAATCTGTAAAACTGAGCATTTATCATAAAGAAAACTGGTTTGTGACCAGTTTTTTACTTTTCGATATCTCCTTGCCAACTTTGGATACCACCAAAGTCTACAACATTTGTATAGCCAAGTTCAGCTAATTTCTGTGCTGCTTGACGACTACGGTTACCACTACGACAATATACCATAATGAGCTGTTTCTTATCCTTTAAGCTATCTACCTTACCTGCTTGAATATCTTCATTAGAAAGATTGATAGCGTTAGGGATATGTCCACTTGCATACTCGTCTGCTGTTCGAACATCAAGAATGACTACATCCTTGTTTTCTTCAATCATCTTTTGAGCCTCTGTTGATGTAATTGTTTGATAGCTACTGGATGTTTCACTTGTCTTAGTAACCATACATCCAGCTAAAAACAATGATAAAGCAAGAACCAATATTTTTTTCATATTCTTTTACTCCTTACTTTGATGATAGTCAAAGTAAGCATAAAACACAAAGAATATGCCTAGTTTACTCTAGATTTAGATGTACCAGTTGTAATCACTTCAACAGCAGCGTTTAATGCGCCTTCTACAAGGTTCTTAATTGCTTCATCTGTAAAGTATGCAATATGTGGTGAATACATCACACGTGGATGATGTACTAGACGTGCAAATACCTTATCTTCGATTGCCTTATCTTGATAATCCTTTTGGATATATGGCATTTCATACTCGTAAGTATCAATACCTGCACTAGATAGAATACCTTCATCCAAAGCCTTTAGTAACCCTTCTGTATCAACAATAGAGCCTCTTGCCATGTTTAGTAGGATAGCACCTGACTTAAACTTCTTAAACATCTCATAGTCAAAGCAATGACGGTTATCTACGGTTGCTGGCATATGGATGGAAACAATATCCGCATCCTTAACTGCTTCTTCAATCGAGTCTTTATATGTCAGGATACTCTTAATACCTTCATTCTGATATAGATCAAATCCAACAAGTTCACATCCAAATCCATGGAATAATCTCGCTGTGATTTGTCCAATTCTTCCTGTTCCGATAATCGCCACTTTCATATCTCCCATAACTCTTCCACAGATGGATGGTTGCCAACGGAAGTCGTTCTTTGCGACGCTAGCGATGATAGTATTGTTATTGCGAACAAGATTTAAACCAGTTAATACTGTATATTCTGCAATCGATTCTGGTGAGTAACTAGGAACATTTGTAATCACTAAGTTATTTTCTGTTGCAAGTTTTAAATCATATAATTCATATCCAGCACTAACTAAAGCAATCTGGCGAATACCATAATCGCGTAATGTGCTATAAATTTCTTTATCGATAGTACCTGCAGCTTGAGAGTTGATGATGCCATCATATCCCTTTGCAAGTTTTACACTTTCTGCAGTCAATAATTCTGATAATACTGTTACTTCAATCTGATTTTCTTTTGCCCAGTTTTCGGCAATTTCTTTCATCATCGCATTAGCATGATATAGAATTAATTTCATGGTTTTCTTTCTCCTTCTTATGGATAGAATGAATCATGTAGATGAGTAATAGTATCGTAGGTAATAACATAATCTCTTCCGTGTGTGAGATAAGTAAGTAGTTAGAAGTTGTATCAAGTGCAGGTGGTAAAGTAGATGTAAAGTTATTCAAAATATGCATGCCAATTGGCACCCATAAAGAGCCACTGTATTCATATACCACTGCTAAAGCGATACCGAAGAATGTTGTATATACTGACTGTACAAACTCACCATGCCAGATACCAAACATTAAACCAGATAATACGATTGCGATATATGGATTGCATACCTTCTTGATTGAGTTATGAATAATACCACGGAATAATAGTTCCTCTGCAATCGGGCCAAAGATAACAACGGATAAGCATACCCAAATATATGGATCTTCTCCTATTGTAGACCAAGCAGAGTCAAAGCTTTCAATGCTCTGGGCAACAAATGGTACATTTGCAAGCTGATCATATGTAAAGTCTAACCATAGGGCACTAACTAAACCCATACCAAGTGTAATTGCAATCGCAAAAGGAACAATCAGCCACTTAGGCATCTTAGAATCTGCTAGAGCAAGACCCGTCTTCTTTCTAGAAGTAAAGTAATACACAGCAAATAACAAGATACATGTTAATACACAGATAACTGTATCAAAGAAATAGTAGCTTAGTGCTTCAATCTGTTCATCTGTAAAGAAACTATTTCCTAGTCCAACTACTACATCTGAAACAACATTGTAGATAGCAAGTGCAAGGATTATTAATCCTATTGATCTTAGAATATTACGGCTGTTATTTTTTATTCTGTCAAAATTCATAGAATGAACCTCCGTTCTTTATTATATATGAATCATGAAGTATGATAAAATCATATAATCTTAAAGTTATATGAAGTATAATTTGATTATGTGGAGGTTAATTCTATGGCGAAAGATACGAACTATTATCTTGATACCTACCAAAAAGTAGTGAATCAAGGTGATTTACAGGTTGCATATATCGAAATCATGAATTATTTTACAAAGTTACATAATTCTATCCCTGCTGTGTTCACTGTTAGTGAAATTACACCAGGATTTATGGACTACAGTTACTTCTCCATTCATGATGCATTTTTATATGACCGCTATCTAAAGTTTATCATTGCATTAGACCACCGTACACTTGGCATTGAACTTTGGTTAGTATCACAAAATGAGAAAGTAAAACATGCATACAGTATACTTCTAGCCGATTCAGAATGGCATGATAAAATCATACATAATCCTGCTTTCGGTATGATTGAGGTTCCTATTGTAGAACGTATTCAACCAGATAGTGCAGATGATCAAATGCATAAAATACTAGATACAATCCAACAGTATACTTCCTGTATAGAAAGTTTCCTCTATGCGGACGAAATCCACTTCCCTATCACATCTCCAAAGGACACAACTGAGGCAGAATAGTTTCGCTTGTACAAAAGATTAATATCCATTATGATAACTTCAACCTAAAAGGAGAAAATAAAATGTCAGATATTAATGTACAAGAATTAGCTGCTAAAGCGATTGAAGAATTAAAGAAGAGCCCTGAAAAATTAAAGACTTTCGCAGCAAACAACGAAGTATTAAAGGGTATCTTAGGCGATGATGGAAAGTTAACAAAGGAAGACTTTGACCGTATCGCTGCTGAAGTTAAGAAGAACGACATCGTTAAAGGTCTTCTTGGCGAAGATGGCAAGCTTGGTCTTGATGATTTACAAAATGTAGCTAACATAGCGAAGGAAGCTGGAGAAGGCTTACTCGACAAGGCTAAGGATTTATTTAGTAAATAAAATCTTAGTATACCATTAGTGATAAAACTGATGGTTTTTTCTTTTTATTGCTATTAATGTTAGAATAGATGATGAGGTATTTGACTATATGAATAAAAAAGCAATCCAAAAACCATTAACAAAGTTTTTGATTTTCGCTACTGTCTTATTTTTATTTAGTGCAAGTCTGGTATTGTTACTAAATAAATGGGAAGTCGTGATTGAAGTTAATGGCGATCAAACAACGCTAGTAGAATATAAATCAAAATACGAAGATCAAGGTGCAGTGGCCTATAAACAAGGTACAATTCTTACCTTCCTTCGTGAAAAAATAGATGTTGAAAGTAAAGGTACAGTTGATACAAGTAAATTAGGTTCTTATAAAATTGAGTACACGGCTGAAAAAGACGGATTAAAGGCATCTCAAGAACGTACAGTTGTTGTACAAGATACGACTCCACCAAAAGTTACACTTACATCAAACCCCGATAGTTATACTCTCTTCAATCATCCATATGAAGAAGAAGGGTATACTGCATTTGATGATTTTGATGGTGATTTAACAGACAAAGTTGTACGTGAAGAAAAAGATGGAGTCGTCACTTATAAAGTCATTGACTCTCACGGTAATAAAGCCACTGTTGAACGTAAGATTGTCTATGATGATCGTAAAGGTCCAGTAATTACCCTCGTTGGTGGTAATGATATTATATGGATTCGAGGAAATGAATTTGCGGATTCTTATACAGCTATCGACGATTTAGATGGAGATATCACCGCAAACACTGTAGTCAGTGGTAGTGTGGATGTTAATACTCCTGGTGATTATACACTTACCTATACATGCAAAGATGCGCATAACAACGAAACAACAGTACAGCGTATCGTGCATGTTCAAGATCTTCCTGCAAATCAAATTCAGGCAGAAGATAATAAAACAATCTACTTAACATTTGACGATGGACCAAGTGCACATACACAACGCCTATTAGATGTACTTGCAAAGTACAATATTCCAGCAACCTTCTTTGTAACGGCTTTACAACCTGACTATATCCATATGATTCAAAAAGAAGCACAAGCAGGTCACGTTGTTGCAGAGCATTCTTATACGCATGATTACTCAAATGTATATTCAAGTACAGATGCCTTCTGGAATGACTTTAACGCAATGAACAACATCATCTACCAACAGACCGGAACATATGCAAATCTATTCCGTTTTCCGGGTGGTTCTTCTAATACAGTCAGCCGTAACTATACCTCTGGTATTATGACGGCATTAGTAAGACAGGCTGCTTTAAAGGGTTATACTTACTTTGATTGGAATGTATCCAGCGGTGATGCGGGTGGAGCTTCCACTGCAGATGAAGTATTTGAGAATGTAACAACTCAAGTTCAAAACGCTTCCGCAAATAATCGTCCTTCTGTTGTATTACAGCATGATTCGAAAGGCTTCTCTGTTGATGCGGTTGAACGTATTATCATTTGGGGTCTACAGAATGGGTATCATTTCTCTTCACTAACATCAGGCAGTTTTACTGCTCATCACGGTGTCGCAAATTAAAACACAATCCCAATACATTTAGGGATTGTGTTTTTCATGTATGCATACAGTTATCGTTAATTAAAGAAACCCGCAATAATAACATCAAGAATACACAATGCATACCCAAAGTAACGCCAAGTATTTTCTTGTTTGTTCCACTTATTATCTGGATTAGTTCTTTGTCTTTTAGCAAAAGAAAGTTTTGCATATATGATACAACCCATTCCTGCTGCTAAGATTACTAACATAACAATAAAACGAAACACTCCATTTGACATATACAAATCTCCAATACGTATAAATTTATTCTACATTTATTTTAACGCAAATGCTAAAAATCTAGGCGAAGATCAGTAACCTTCGCCTATCAGCAAACTTTGATTATTCTTTACTATCAGAGATTACATCACCGTAGCCATAACGATTCGCCGATCCAATAATATCAATATAGTCTGATACAAACTTTTTAATTGCCTTTTCAGCAATCATCATAATCTCTAAGTAACTTGTTTTTGGATTTTCTGCCCAAGCTACTTTCATTGCTTCTTCTGCTGCATGGAAAGCATCTGTGCATACATTAATCTTATTAATACCACCTGCTACTGCTTTCTTGATATTCTCTGCACCTGCACCAGAACCACCATGTAATACTAGCGGCATCTTTAATTCAGCCTTGAGTTCCGCCAGTCTCTGGAAGTCTAACTTTGGAATCATACCCTTTGGATAATCCCCGTGAGCCGTACCAATTGCTACTGCTAAACAGTCAATTCCTGTACGATCCACATAATCTCTTGCTTGTGCAACATTTGTATATAGATCCAACTCTTCGTTATCACCTACGTCTGCTTGTCCAACGTGGCCTAACTCACCCTCAACACAAATACCTTTTGCATGTGCCAAAGTACAGATATTATTTACACGCGCAACATTTTCTTCATATGGTAATGAAGAACAATCAATCATTACTGAAGTAAATCCCCTTTGCATAGCAGCAATTTCATCTTCATATTTCATACCATGATCAAGGTTTAATGCAACTGGTATATCAACACTTTCTGCTAGTTCCTTAATCAAAGGTACCATTTCTGTTGGATGTGCTAGTTTAGCCATCTGTCCAACTCCTAAATTAATAATGATTGGGGAATGTTTTTCAGCAGCTGCAGTAATAACAGCTCTAGCCATTTCCATATTTACACTATTACATGCCATAACTGCATAATTGTTTTCATTTGCATGTTTTAAAATATCTTTCATTGATACAAGCATTTTAATTCTCCTCTTCTTTTGTTTGAACAAATTATCTAATATTAATGTCTAAATCGTCTGTTACCTCTTCTTCCTTAACATCTGATTCAGTTAGCGGTTTCTTAATTACAGCATAGATAACAGCAGTAATTGCTGAACCTACTGCTAAAGCAACTAAGAACATTGGCCAATTTTCTGTAACTGGTAATACAAATACACCACCATGAGCAGCTTGTGTCTTACAGAACATCATCGCAAGACCAGATGCAACTGCAGAACCAATCATTGATGAAGGAATTACGCGTGCTGGATCATTTGCAGCAAATGGAAGAACACCCTCTGTAATAAAACATAATCCCATAGGAATACAGGAGATACCTGCATCTCTTTCTTCGGATGTAAACTTCTTTGGAGCAATTAAAGTAGCGATACCAATACCGAGCGGAGGTGTCATACCACCAATAATCTTTGCTGCTTCAGCACCTGCACCAATTCCTTCCGGATGGTCAGCATATAGAGCATTTGCAGCCATGGATGCAGTCTTATTGATTGGTCCGCCCATATCTAAGCCCATGCATGCACCAATAACAGCACCAATAATGAATAATGAACCTGTTGATAGTCCCTTAATCCATGCTTGTAAAGCTGTCATTGCAGCTGCCATAGGTTGAGCAACTACGATAAAGAAGAATACACCTGTAACGAATGTTGCAAATACAGGAATAATAAGTACTGGCATTAAACTCTTCATTGCCTTTGGCATCTTCCAAGTTGTCATCCATTTAACTAAATAACCTACAATAAATGCCATAATCATACCGCCAATGAAGCCAGCCTTAGCCTGGTTTGCAGTATAACCAATGATAAATGCAGGAACGATACCTGGACGATCAGCAATAGAGTAGGCAATACCAGCTGCTAATACAGCAACTGCAAAACTCATTGCATAGTCCGAAAGTTTTGAGATTGCCCACCAGAATTGTGTCCATTCAAGTGCATTTAAGTTGGAGAAAATTGTGCCTCCAGCTTCCGGAGCCATACTACCGATGAGGTATCCACCAAGGCCTTTTGCTAAAGCGCCAAGAATACCACCTGCGACAACCATAGGAATCATATACGAGATTCCAGTCATCAAATGCTTCTTTAAATCTTGTAATTTCATAAAAGTATTTATCCCCTTTCTTTTATTGAATACCTAACTTCTTTTGAATAGTAGCAATCAAACTCTTAGGATTTTTCATTGCTACCGTAATCGGAATGTCTACTACAGCTTTTCCTTCAAAGCGATCCATTCCATGAACTTGAATGTCATGAGCAATAATAACAACATCACAATTCGCAATATCTTCAGCCGTCAATTCATTCTGTGTTCCAATTGTTCCTTGTGTTTCAATCTTGCAGGTACACCCAGCTTCCTCTGCAGCCTTTTGAATTTTTTCAG
The DNA here is from genome assembly GCF_036323475.1 of Solobacterium moorei. GTDB lineage: Bacteria > Bacillota_I > Bacilli_A > Erysipelotrichales > Erysipelotrichaceae > Bulleidia > Bulleidia moorei. The sequence goes on along the minus strand of NZ_AP028934.1, from coordinate 1,020,353 downwards.
CTACAATATAAGTATGTGCAATACCTGCAGTACATGCAGTAATACCAACAACTTTCATGTATTATTCCTCCTCAATGTATATCTCTTTACATGAAATTTATCATGTAAACATCAAATGATAAAAAGTTATCAATATACTCAAAACGGAAATTTTTTATTTATATAAAAAGATGGTATTCTTTGCCATCTTTGTTATTTTTATAAATTAATATCTAAATCTACAATCTCTTCATCACTACATTTGCATGAATTATTTAACTCTTCATCATCACTACAGATAATTTTGATTATCTGTTCAGCACTAGATGCCTCTTGTAATGCATGTATACGAGAATCATTACCTAATTTCCCAGCAAGTTGACTTAATAGCAACATATGATTAGTTTCGAAGGATGAATCTGCACTTACACAAAATAAGAATATTAAATTTGTATTTTGGATTCCAGATGCTTCAATGCTCGATTCCCAATCGATTGGGTGAACAGTTCTACCAATGGCAATACCAATTTTTTTAACTGTTTCACTCTTTCCATGGGGAATCGATAGATTAGAACCCATTCCTGTCGGCCCTTCCGCCTCTCGTAAATAAATATCTTTTACAAACTGTTCAACATTATCAATATATTCATTTTCTTTTAGTACATTTGCTAAATTTATAAGTACTTCTTTTTTTGTGCTACCTTCTACTGCTAAATTAATAATATTAGGATTTAAAATCTCCTGTAAATCCATTTTTTATTCCTCCTTACAGTGCTACCTCTTATTGAATGAGATAGTAATACAAATTTGCTTCATTTGTAAACCCTTTAATTTTTTGGAGCGTATCTTCGTTATCTGTTAGTTTAATAAATTGTCGGTAGAAAGATTGCCAACGATCCATCTCATTTTCATCGCTTATTATAATAGCCAACAAGAAAATAACAGTTACTTTTTCATCATTCCATTCAATTGGATTTTTTAGTGTTGCTATCGCTATTTTTGACTGATTTGTATAGTTCATATTCCCGTGTGGAATAGCTACACCAATACCTATTGAAGTATCTGAAGCACTCTCCCTCAAAAGGACCGATTCATAATATTTTTTGCTAACATATCCCTTTGCTAATAATTTTTCACATAACATCTTAATTACTTCATTTTTGCTTTTAACTTCAATATTTGTCATTATCAAATCAGGCTCAAACATTGCATGTACAATTGGATCAAAGCTAAATTTTTTACTATCTTTTTTTGCTTTTATATTCTTTATTCTAATTCTAATATTTTCTATATTTTCGTCTGAAAATAAGTTCGTTAGTTTGTAAATACGATCATCATTACCAATATCTACAGTAGTCAATATTAACTCAGCATCTTTATATTCTTGTTTTTTATATTCATGTACTGAAACTATTTTTATATCTTCAATATCTCGTAATGATCCAACAATTCTTCCTGTGAGTAACTTTGCAACACTCATCGTCTGGTCCGTAACCAAAATTGTTTTTAGCGTAGTTTTAGCTGAATCAATCGCACTTTGAATATACAAAGCAATATAGCTAAGTTCATCATCGTTAATACACATATTAAAGTATTGCTCAAATAAAGTTGATATTAACCAAGAAACTCTTAACGTATCCATGAAATTTTCTCTCACATTTGCCGTTATCGTAGTATCTAGAGATTGTCCATATTTTAACCTAAATAGTAACGGTCGGATGTGATTCAATAATCCACAATAAAAATTTGTATCATTTTTTAAATCAATATTTGTTACGTTGCTTACAACATCAATTGTCTTTCTGACAAATTCGTCGATAATATGATCATATTCATCCATCAAATCATTTAAAGATTGCTTATCCTTGCTAATGAATTGAGAGCATAAAATCTGAATAGTCAAATAATCAATTTCATATTCATTATCATCAATACCAAACCTCTCATTTATTTTCCTAAATAATTTTTTTGCAAACTGATATTCAGTATACTTCTGTAATTCTTTTTCTTTTGTAAAACTTTGGTTAATAAATTCTTTTGAAATATTTTCGTATGTTGCAATACATAAATACACAAGAATTTCAGTAAATGAGGTTTCAGTAAAATTAAAATTCCACTCTTTTTCATACTTTAATAATGTATTTTTCACTAGTTCAACATTCAAGTTAGGAAAAAAGAAATTCAAATTCTCTTCAGCACTTCTCTGTTCTCTATCCATTTGTACAAACTCTTTTAATGCACGTCTATAATCATCTTCCGAGCATATAATTTGTAACCCCAAATTCTTCTTCGTTTGAAGAGAAATATTAAAAACAGACAACCAAACCTCACACTCTTTAATAACTTTAGCAGTAGTTGGTTCACTCAAAAATAACTCGTTAGAAATCTCTTTAATTGATGTTGGTTCTTGCTTAACTGAGCGTAAAATAAATCTCAATGCCTTAAAAATACGACTTTGATCATTTACTTTTTCTTCTGCTAGTGTACCATTACCAATCATTTTATCTAATCTTTGCCTTTGATCATAGTTTGAATATAGAACAATTCCTATTTTAGGTTTTGCTTCAATCATCCCCAAATTATTTTCTTTCAAATAATTATTCGCATCATCTATTCTTTTTCTAACAGTACGATCGGAAATGTTCATCATCGCTGCTATTTCCTGTGCAGTCAGAGAATGGTTTTCAAAGACAATTCGAATTAATGTCATTATACTTTCTCTTAATTTTCTTTCATCCATACTATTAATTCCCTGTCAATTTATGATAATTACTTAATATCTGTTCATCCGTAAGAAACTCAGCCTTAATGTTTTTCAATTCACCAGGCAAATCAGATTTATGTATGCATGCTATATCTGATTTAAGTGTCTCAAAGATTACTTCATCTGGATAAATAATACGAACTTCGATATGCGTATCCGGTAATACGTTAGCTATTCTTCTTAGGTATATTTCTAAATTTGAACATGGATTTTGATATTTATAGGATACATTATTTTCGGATTTTACTACCCAGTATTTATCTTTTGCTTTACCAGCTATAGAACCTTTCAATTTATCGAAAGTAAATACTATAACCCCTTTTTGATAAAAGAGCACATAATAATTAATACTTGGTTTTCCTTCTTGTTGTAAAGTACTGAAAAGTAATTTATGATAACCAATTTGAGTCTTTAAATAGCCACTTTGAGAGGCATCTTTTCGGATATAGTAATGCCAGAAAAAAGAAATGAAATTTCCAAATAACTCTTGATATATCGAATTCCTATATAGTGGATATAATCGAATTGCTGCAATAATCCATATAGATATTAATGTTACTGTAATGATCGAAACCATAAATACCATATTATTCATTTTCTTAATCTACCCCCAAAAAAGTTAATGACATATTATCATAAAATAATTTTATGCAATAGGTTGCTATGAATACTTTTGATATATGAATGATATAAAAAGCTTGAGCATTAAACTCAAGCTAATAATATTATCAATATTATCAACTTAATCATAATATTATCACTTTCCCGTTGATATTCCAAAGAAAAGCATTTACTATTATGTTATTGATGAATATAAGTAATATCGTATTGATGACAAATTTCATTTAACCACTCTGGGCTTTTTTGATTACTGACGATTACATCAAACTTCTCTAAAGATGCAAAACGATTAAAGGCTCTTACCTTAAATTTAGAATGATCTGCTAAAAGATATGTCTTGTTTGCTTCTTCAATCATATATTTCTTAATCTTTCCTTCAGGAAGATTTGTATTAGAACACCCTTTAGAGTCAACTCCAACAGTGGCAATAAATGCCTTATCCACTTTATATGAAACTTCTGACGTATCCGCAAATATACTATTTGTAGAATTATTATATTGACCACCTAGTACAATTAGGCGGAGCTGATTATAACCCTGCACTTGGATAACTACATCAATACTATGGGTAATGATCGTAATATTATTTTTTGTAACTAAATGCTTGACCATACGGTATGCAGTCGTACCACTATCGATGAAGATTACATCACCGTCATTTACTTCCTTAGCTGCTATTTTACCAATCTTTTCTTTAGCAGACGTGTTTGATGTGTTGCGAGTTTGGGAATCCTCAACATATGATTTAATCTCACGATTTTCCCATACTACACCTCCATATACTTTACCTATATTTCCTCTTTGAACAAGAATATCAATATCTCTTCTAAGGGTTTGTACAGATATATGGAAACGTTCGCAAAGTTCTTCATTTGTTAAGGATTGATGTTGTTGAATATACTGTTCCATTACATTAATTCGATCATGCTTCATAAAAGTCCTCAGTTCTATATGTTTTATATTAAACTTGTTCAAAATTTAGAGCAATTCTAAATATTTATAAATGAAATGGAGAAATGAAAATGGGTAGACAATTTTTAATGCCAAAAACAATTTACAATGGCACAGGAGCATTATCAGATTCAGTAACAACTCTGCAAGTTTTAGGTAAAAAGGCTTTCATTGTAACAGATGACATGATGTTAAAACTAGGAAACCACAAGAAGTTAACTGATATATTGGATTCTGTAAATATTCCTTATGTAACATATCACGAAATTAATGCAGAGCCAACAGATACAATGATCTATAAAGGTCTAGAACTTTACCGTAGAGAGAAATGTGATTTTTTAATTGCAATTGGTGGTGGTTCCCCTATTGATTCAATGAAAGCAATTGCAATGATGGATAAATGTTCAGGAACACTTACAGAACAAATGGGAAAGCCTTTTACTACTGAGCGTGCAAAAATGGTTGCTATTCCTACTACTGCAGGTACAGGATCCGAATGTACGATGTTCACAATTATTAACGATACTATCAACAATGTGAAGATGCTACTAACAGGTTCTTCACTAATTCCAGATGTTGCAATTATTGATCCAATTTTTACAATTACAGCACCTAAAAGCGTTACAAGTGCAACTGGAATTGATGCATTGTGTCATGCTATAGAAGCATTTACAAGTAGAAAATCACAGACTCTATCACAGACGTTGGCATTAAGTGCTATTGAAAAAATTTTTAAATACCTGCCAATTTGTTATGATGAGCCAGAAAATGTTGAAGCACGCTATATGATGGCTCTTGCAGCAACAGAAGCAGGTATCTCATTTAATAATTCAAGTGTAACTATCATACACGGAATGTCGCGTCCAATTGGTGCAAACTTCCATATAGCACACGGGTTATCAAATGCGATGTTAATTGAAGAATGTCTCCAGTATGTAAAAGAACCTATTACAGATAAGTTAGCAATTATTGCAAGAAAAGCTGGCTTATCAATTGAAGTTGATAATAACAAAGCGACTGATGACTTTTTCAAAGCATTACATCAGTTACTTTATCACTTAAATATTCCGAAAATGTCTGATGTAATTTACGACAAAAAATTATATATAAACCTGATTGAAAAAATGGCTAATGATGCAATGATATCTGGATCACCTAGCAATACAATAAAGGAATTGAGTGCTGGCGATTTGAAGATTATCTACAGAAAGTTAATTGAGGACTAATAATGAAAACTACTAATCTAGTACCATCTTTACATCTATTATCAAATGGATTAGAAATCCCATCTCTTGGTTACGGAACATATAAAACACCTACAAGCGATGAAGGATTGCAAATGATAAAAAATGCAGTTGAAGTCGGATACCGCCATATTGATACCGCCCAAGGATATAAGAATGAAAATTTAGTTGGGCAAGCCATTCGAGAAAGCGGTCTTCCTCGTGAAGATTTTTGGGTTACATCAAAATTAGCAAATACCAACCAAGGATATTCAGAAACAAAAGATGCTATTAATTCTTCTTTAACTGAATTAGGTTTTGATTACATTGATCTATATCTGATACATTGGCCAATTGCACCGGGTCACAAAAAAGATTGGAAACAAAGAATTCAATCTTCATGGAAGGCAATGGAAGAAGCTTATAGGGTTGGCAAGTTAAAAGCAATTGGAGTGTCAAATTTTCTTCCTCATCATCTTGATGCTTTACTCGAAACTGCAGAAATAATACCGATGGTGAATCAAATTGAATTCCATCCAAAGTATCAGCAACAAGAAGTACTTAAATATTGTTCTAAAAAAAATATTTTAATTGAAAGTTGGGGGCCTCTTATGCGTGGCAAAGCTTTTGATGAACCAGTTTTAGTAAAACTATCTGAGAAATCAGGACACACAATTGCACAATTGCTATTACGTTATTGTTTAGAAAACAATATTCTGCCATTGCAGAAAACCTCCAAAAAAGAAAGAATGGTTGAAAACGCTCAGATTTTTAACTTCAATCTATCCAATGAGGAATTATCTATTCTCGATAATATGAATACAACTACTGCATATACCCTTCACCCAGATACACCAGATGAATGGGTCATACCTACTAAATAAGGAAGTAAAAACATGAAATATATTACCTTTGACCAATCTAGACCGCTTGATATTGTTCTACTAGGTAGAATTGCAATAGACTTTAATCCATCCTATCAAGATGCTATTAAAGAAGATTTTAAACCACTCAAAAAAGTGCATACATTCGAAATGTTTGTTGGAGGTTCCCCTGCCAATATCGCAGTTGGTGTAAATAAGCATGGTTTAAAAACCGGATTCATCGGAAAAGTATCAAATGATCAATTTGGAGATTTTGTTACAGATTACTTTAATGAAAGAGGTATTGATACAAGTAGAGTCACACGCTGCAAAAATGGAGAAAAATTAGGTTTAACATTTACCGAAATGTTATCCCCAAAGAAGAGTCATATTTTGATGTATAGAAATCAAGTGGCTGATCTCAAACTGAGCGTTGAAGACATTGATGAAGAATATATAAAATCAACAAAAGCAATATTGATTTCAGGTACAGCACTAGCTGAAAGTCCATCTCGTGAAGCTGCCTTAAAAGCCGTCATGCTTGCAAGGAAAAATAATACAATTATTATCTTTGACATTGATTACAGAAAATATAATTGGAAAAATAAAGATGAAATTGCAATTTACTATTCTTCTGTAGCAAAAGAAGCAGACATAATTATGGGCTCTAGAGAAGAATTTGATTTAACTGAAATGTTTATCAATGTTAGTTCTACAGATGCGGAATCTGCTAACTATTGGCAATCTCAAAATGCTAAAATTGTTGTAATAAAACATGGTATGAAAGGCTCTACTGCATACATTAATAATGGTGAGAAATTTTCCATTAAACCATTCCCGGTTCAAGCAAGAAAAGGTTTTGGCGGAGGTGATGGATACGCATCAGGTTTCTTATATGGCCTATATCAAGGATGGGATATGATTGACTGCTTAGAATTTGGTTCTGCAGAAGCTTCCATGATGGTAAAAAGCAATAACTGTTCTGATGATTTGCCATCTGCAGATCAAGTTCATGCATTTATAAAAGAGGAAAAAGAACTATATGGCGAAATGATTGCCAGAAAGGAAGATTAACATGTCTAAATTATTTGGATATCCAAAATTTGATTCTGCAGGCGAAATGATACTGACTACATACGATAATGAATACTCCGCAATGAATATGGATATACGTGTCTATCAACTTGCAAAAGGTCAATCTCGAAGTTTTATGTCTGATTTCGAAGAAACAGCAATTCTTCTGTTATCTGGCAATATTTTGTATGAGTTCGAAAATACATCGCAACATGCAACTCGCAAGGATGTCTTCTCTGAAGGTCCATGGGCTTTGCATGCATCCAAAAACATAAAGATTACTATCAATGCTAACGATAACACTGAAATTCTGGTACAAAAAACTAAAAACAATAAAGATTTCGGTGCAAAAATCTATACCCCTAAGGATGCTCCGTGGGCATATGCAAAATCCTCTCATCATAAGTTTGGTAATGTAGCAAACCGTAGAGTTAATACTATCTTTGATCATGATATCTCTCCAGAGTCAAATATGGTACTGGGAGAAGTACTAAACGATCGAGGAAACTGGTCAGGATATTTACCACACCGTCATCCACAACCAGAATGCTATTTCTTTAAGTTTGATCGTCCAGAAGGATTTGGTGCAAGTTTTGTTGGTGACTCGGTATTTAAGAGTGTCAACAACTCATTCTCAGCAATTCCTGGAGGAGAACTACACCCTCAATCGGCTGCGCCTGGTTATCAGCTTTATACATGTTGGATGATTCGACATATCGATAATAATCCTTGGTTACAAACTGATCGCAATGAAGATGAATCCTTCTTATGGTTACATGATGCAGAATTCTAAACTAAAAACTGTCACCTTCCATCTTTAGAAAGTGACAGTTTTTATTATTTTATATCCTTACTTAAGCTAATGCTTCGCCTAACGCTTTGCACTGTGCTAATGCACCATCATCAGGTTCATAGTTTGCCATAACACCATCTTGTACTAATACAGCTCCAGTTGCTGCTACACGATCCTGCCATGTACGCATCCATTCACCATCACCCCAACCATAGGAGCCAAATAGTCCAACCTTCTTACCAGCTAGACTACCTTCAACGTCTGCGAACATTGGTTCGAAGGTACTTTCTTCGAGCTGTTCAACACCCATAGCTGGGCTACCAAATGCGATTGCATCGTAGTTAGCTACTTCACCAGCGTTGAATGCATCTGCTGTTAATACAACAACTTCTGCTCCCTTGCTCTTTGCACCTTCAGCGACAGCTTCTGCCATCTTTTCTGTGTTACCTGTTGTACTTGTGTACACAACTGCTACTTTACTCATGATTTTTTCCTCCTTTAATTTAGACAAATCTAACTAACTGCTCTAAAGACATTCCTTTTTCAAAATGTTCCAAATATGCATATGTACATTTCTCATATATTTGGAATAGATGTTTTGCCATCTCTTCATTGCCATAAACTTTCCAAGTTCCGACAAGTTTACAAGGTTTATTATCCTCGATAAAACCTCGAACATCTTCTGCAGGATATCCCAAGAAACATCCAATTTCATGTGGGAATACACGTTGTCCTGACGATTGAATGCGTTGACTCAATACGTCAATACATGCAGACATATCTTCGATAGGATACCCTCTTTCTTTTAGTATCGAAACAACATCTTCTTTAGATAAATCTGTCTTCAACCATGTTGGTCGATACAGATATATGAGTGCTCGATCTTTTGGATAACTGAGGACGGTCATTCTAAGATCACAATTTCTGAAACGGTGATTGATTTCCGCAATCTGCTTCATTAACTGCTCTTTACAAGAATAACCACAGTTAAATAAGTTTCCTGTTTTGACACCGGCTAATGTCGGTGCACAATGTTCTACAATGAGTTCTTCCGGCATAATTATCCTTAGTTAGTTACGCTAAACTAACTAAGGATAATATAATACTTTTGGATTTTCTCGTCAACAAATTCAATGTGAATTAAATATGAATTAAATGTGAACTATAAAAAAAGAAATACCAGATGCATATTTCTTTACGAATCTATCTTTCTTTTTTCGCTCCAACTGGGATGACCAGTAGAATCACAGATACAAGAACAAGTACGATACCAATCCATTGACGTACAGTTAATAACTCATGAAACACAATCATACCAATAAATAAACTTGTGAGTGGTTCAAATGTACTAAGTAATGAAGCCTTTAAACCACCTGTAATTAATACACCATGCTGGAATAGTAAAACTGCAATAACAGATACCACTAATGCAAGTATAAACATAGATACCTGTCCCATTGGTTCTGTTACAATCATTAACTGACCACTAGCGATGCCAATAATACCCACTGCAATAGACGCAAATAAGTTAATCCAGAATGATAATATAGTTGGATCAATTTCATCAATTCCCTTTTGACCACAAGCAATCACATATACGCTATAGATGAATCCTGCAAGAATTGCGATAGCAATACCAATTACTTTAATTTCCCCTTGAATTGCGTTTAATAGAACAATACCTGCTAGACATAGAACCATACATAGAATTTGTTTCTTAGATGGAAATGCATGATACATCATAATTGACAACAGCATAACAAAGATTGGATGCGTATAAAATAGAATCGTTGCCATACCTGAATCTAAGTGTGTATAGGCATTAAATAACGCAACTGGAATTAAGCCAAATGGAATCGCAATCTTCAGCATTGGTACGATTTGTCTACGCTCAATCGAGAAGATATTCTTTTTCATAATTGGCAACATCAACGCAAGGATGATTGTCGCGTAGAAACAACGACAGAATGCAACTGTAATTGGGGTTGCGCCATAGCTATATGCCATCTTTGTAAATAACGGCATTAAGCCAAATAGTGATGAGGACATGATAATCTGTAAATGTCCTAAGATGTTCTTGTTCTTCATAATCTACTCCTCTTTCTTCAGAATGCGATATTTCGTTGTCCTTTGAAAGATGCGCCGTATTCTTGAATATAGATAACTTTCAAAAAATACTGCTATTTTATCCATACAATTTAGATAAAATCCTTTTATAAAAATACGTAAATTTATATTTTTTTTCTAACAGTAAACAAAAATGGCCTATGGAAATGCGATGAAATCAAGTATTTCTCTTATATGTTCCGTTGAATAATATCAAATGTCGTAAAATTCTATCCATCTTTGGCCACAGTTCTACTGCACCTTTTACTCTAAACAGATATACAAACCAATTTAAATAGGATTGTAGATTAGTCATTCTCATCCCAATGAAGCGATAGATATACCTTTTTAACCACGAGCACATATTGTTTATCAATGCCATGTTCTCTAGATATTCTTTGTCGTGTGTATTGGCTTTATAGAATTCTTCTTTCAAATCTAATTCTTTTATCAGCTTGTCATGTGCTCTTTCGCCATCATGTACTAGTGTTGATCCGGAAGCGATATGATTCTTTAGTGCTTCAAAGATACGTGAAGCAGATGGCTTTCCATGACCACAAATAACAGCGTATGTATTTTTGTGACAATCGATTGCCACAACGATACAGAGTTGGCTCTTAGATAATCCTCTCTTCTTGTCTAGGCCATTTTTGTTTACTGTTAGATTATATTTTATTTCCAAATACAACATTTTAGTACATGCATGGCAGAACATATCTAGTCTCCAAAAGCGACTCAAACATTACTATATCATGTAAAAATGAGAATGGAATTCTTTTTTCCACTCTCATTCAATTAGTAGTACAACTTTCCCTTCTTTACGTGTTTTCTTAAGGTCAATGACACGTTGATTTTCTGAACCGCGATACATGAGACGAAGATTCTTCTTCTGCCACATAAATGGGCCGTCAATCAGTACATCTAATAAATCTAACATCTCATCCGTAACTTCTATATGTCTTCTACCACCCTTTACAAGATCTCTTTCATAGACAAAGCCTGTATAGCTCCATAAATCTTTTTCTGGATATTGCTTCTTTACTTTACGAAGAAGTTTGACAAGTTCTATCTGATTCTCTGGTTCAAATGGTTCTCCACCAAGAAGTGTCAATCCTTGGATATACTCTCTTCCTAGTGCATCTAGGATATGATTTTCAACTTCTTCGGTATATAAGTTTCCATAGCAGAAGCTCCATGTCTGTGGTTGGAAACAGCCTTTACAGCGATTGGTACAACCCGATACAAAGAGTGATACACGTACCCCTGGACCATCCGCAATGTCATATTCTTTTATATTTCCGTAATACATAAATACCTCCTAGGATGCAGGCTTACGCGTAAAGTCTTTAATATATTCGCCCTTTAAGATACGACGGATACATAGAATAATTTTGAAAATAATATCAAAGCGTAAGAAGAAATATACATACGTTACAGGTAACTTCCAAACAAAAGCCGCAAGTAATCCCATTGGTAAGCCAATAAACCACATGCAACCCGCATCAATGCGGAATGCATAATGCATATCTCCGGCACCGCGTAAAATACCTACAATTGCCGCATTTTCAATCCCTGTAAATAACATAATACCAGCGATAACAGTCATAAACTGATACGCAAGATTCTTTGTCTCAACTGTCACATTTGGATATAGAGATAGTACTGGTGTTCGTATAAAAAGTACAACTCCACACGCAAGGATACCTACAAACGCAGATAACACCAAAAAGGTTCTACCGATTTGTTTTACGCGCTCATAATTACCTTGTCCAACTGCTTTTCCTGTAGTAATCGTAGCACTTTTCGTCATGGAATAGACAAGAATCATTACAAATTGTTGGGCAACACTCGCAATGGAAGCAGCCGCAACATAATCACTATTCATCCTGCCGATGATAGCTAACTGTGTAGATACCGCTAAACTCCAAATCAAATCATCCCCAATCACAGGAAGACTTAAATGGAAATATGTAGGAATCATCGTTTTATCAAAATCAAAAATATCACGCAAGCCAAATCGAATATCCTTCTCGTGATAACGCGCATAAATACTTGCACATACAAGTTGGAACGCTCTTGCGACAATCGTACCGATTGCAGCTCCAACAACGCCCAGCTTTGGAAAACCAAAGTTTCCATAAATCAAAAGATAATTACAGATTAGATTTACAAAGAAAGAACCCGTATATACCGCTGCACTGATTTTAACATTTTCCTTTGCGGATAATGATGAGAAATACCACATGGATAATCCATTCAATAGATACGAAACAACAACTACTTGAAGATAGGATATACCAAGTTCCACTAACTTTTCATCGCTTGCAAATATATGAATGATTTCTCGCGGGAATAACCAACAAGCCCCCATATATAGTATAGATACAACGATAACTGACCACAACATTACACTCATGATATGTTTGATCTTTTCAATATTCTTCTGTCCCCAATATTGAGAAATCATAACTGCCCCTGCAGAGGTTAAACCAAACGCGAAGACATTAAATATAAAGTATGGCTGTCCTGCCAAGGTAACCGCTGATACTGCCGCATCTCCTAAAGATCCAACCATGACGGTATCAAGCATCTGTACACAGAAATTTATAATCTCTTGAATCACAAGAGGTATCATCATCGCTGCTAAGTGTTGATAAAATTGACGCTCTTTAATCACAGAATTCCCCCTCTCATTTGGCTTTCATTATAGCATACCCATAACCATGATTATCTTCTTCAGAAAGCAAAAATATGTTCCTACATTTCTGTAAGAACATATTTTGTTTAGTGTTTTGTCATTTCATTATATGCACGTTGATTTTCTGTTGTATAGCCTAATAAAACAGAAGGATTCTTCATCGCAATTGTATTTAATATTTCCTCAATCGCGCCCTTCTTGCTAAATCCTGGAGGTGTTAGTTCCATCCTTCCACCATCAACCAACCGGCATAATGCGTATTGATTTACGACAACAAAGTTTCTTCTCATGACATACCGATATGCCCAAAGAATATCTTCATATGGTCTCATCATACCATTCTGTTTAGAAACTACATAGTTATCTAGAATTACACAGTAACCATCCTTATTTGTTTGTAAGTATGTCTGTAATTCATTCCACGCTTCATACAATCTACCTGTACTTTCAAGGTATGCAATTGTATTTTCAATATTCTTATTTTTCTTATTGAGTTTAAATGCAGACACCGCACCATTAAAAATAACCACAATGCCTACTAAGAATAATATTCTTACTGTATCCTTATCATATTCAACCCCATTAGAGAAGTAGTAAGAACCTACATACTTGTGCATCTCTACCGGTGACTTTTTATAAGAAGCACCAATTGCTTCGAGACATCCATTTGTTAATAGCTTTTGAACACCATATAACCGATATGGTTTTGGAGCCAACTCCCCAGTTTCATCATCAACACACGTAATCCAATAAGCCTGTTGCTCTTTCATCTGATTATAGGTACTCTGATCAATTTTAACAACATTAAATAAATGATCAGTATCCATCCTCAAGTGAAAAGTTAAATTCCACTTCTAAGGTACGAAAGTTGAATTTAGTTATTCACCAAGCTCTAGTTGAATTTACTCTTACACTTCTAGTTCAATATAAGTGCCGATTCTTCGTGTTTTTAGGAGGAAAACATTATGTTAACGAAGAATTCGCACATGTCTTATTCAGATAGACAGATCATCGAAACTGGTATCGAAAATGGTTCTACCAAACAAGCTATCGCTACTACCCTTGGTAAAGACAAATCAACTATAGGAAAAGAAATCAAACTACATCGCTTCCTTGCATACAAATGTAATCTGCCTCTAGAGTGTGCTAACTACAAACGCTGTAAACATGAACGCTATTGTACTCTGGATTGTATCGATTATGTCCCTTTCAAATGTACTCGCAGGGACAAGTCACCAGGAGCTTGTAATGGATGTGGAAACTATCGCTCTTGTCGCTATGACAAATATCGATACTCTGCCCTCGATGCACAGCACGACTACCAGATGACACTTACATCTTCACGACAAGGTGTCAATGCGACAGTAAATGATATCAAGCAGCTCGGTGAACTCTTATTACCATTGATTAAGAAAGGTCAGTCCATCTACTCTATTCTTCAAAGCCACAAAGAGATCAAGCTATCCGAAAAGACGATATACAACTATATCGAAAATGGTGTCTTCCAAGATGTGGGTGTATCGATCGGTGCCATCGATTTGAAACGTGTCGTAAGACGAAAGATGTCCAAACAAAAGCGCAATACATACAAGCCACGTAAAGACAATCGATACCTGACAGGAAGAAAGTACTCCGACTTCTTGATATACATGGAAAAGAATCCAAATGCCAAGGTCGTAGAGATGGATACGGTATACAACGACGTGTCCAACGGACCTTTCCTACAGACCTTCAAATTCAGAGAGTATGACCTGTTGATATGTATCTATCAAACCGTAAAGGACTCCTTACATATGTTGGATGGGATCCTATTATTGGAAAAGATATTAGGAAAAGAAATGTTCGAAAAAGAAGCCGAGGTCATATTAACAGACAGAGGAAGTGAATTCGTCCTAGCTGAAGAAGCGGAGATACGTGAAGATGGAACTCGCAGGACACGTATGTTCTACTGTGATTCGATGGCCTCTTGGCAGAAAGGTAGTCTAGAGAACCTACATCTATTGGTAAGAGAGATATGCCCAAAGGGATGTGATCTCCATGCATTGGGACTTACATCACAAGAAAAGGCAAATCTCATCAGTATCCATATTAATTCATATCCAAAAGAAAAGCTGCACGGAAGATCGTCCATACAGCTGCTCCATTTCTACAACGAAGAAATGGCCAAGAAACTCTATGATTTTGGAATTACCGAAATCCCACCAGACGAAGTAATTCTAAAACCATATCTTCTAAAGTAAGAAGATAACCAAGAAGTTTCAAAATCAATTACACACGAAGGATCGGCATATAACTTTCACCAAACAACGAAGTAGAATCAACTCTTACAAATTTTTTGAACAGTAGATTCTGCCTACCTTTCATGCGCTCATTTTTCTGTTACTTCACCTTCATTCTAACTAAAATAAAATCATTTTCAACTTAAAAATAGTACCATCTTGGATTATCAATCCTCAATTATTTTTAAAAGTTCCTCTTTGCACTATTTTCTTAGTGAAAGTTCCCTTTTATGATAATGGCACAAGGGATATGTGCCAGGAAAGTGGAGAAAAGGAGGAATATTTTATGACTAGCACATACAAACAGCTTTCTTTTGACGAACGACTCATTATTCAAAATCTGTTGTCTGATCCTAACATCACGCTCAAGATGATTGCCCTTACTCTTAACAGGAGTCCCAAGGCCATTCGCTATGAGATAACACACCATCTTAGAATTGTCGTCCGTGCCAATACTCATAATAAGTGTGGTAGACAAAATCAATGTAATCGCACAAGGTTATGTACTCACTGTCTACAAGGTCGTTGTAAGTTCTGTAAACATGATAACTGCAATGATCTATGTTCCGATTTCATCTCTTCACCAATATGCAAACATACATCTCGTTTCCCCTATGTCTGCAACAATTGCCCAGATGCCAAAACCTGCAAGTTGCCAAAGGTATTCTATATGGCCGATGTTGCCCAAAAACAGAGGGATGACAATGTCAGTAGTTGGAAGGAAGGACCAAAGAAATCAGAAGCACAAATGAAGATGATTGTCGATGCCTTTGAGAAAGGCGTCAAACAGAACCTTTCACCAGACATCATCATACACAACAATCAGTTGGACATATCAGTATCTACCGCATATCGTTATATTCATTTTCGTCATATGGGCACCATCATCAATGTAGACCTCAAGCGTCAGGTCAAATATAAAACACGCTCTTCCAGCAAACATGTCGTGATACCAATCAACTATGATTGGCTTGAAGGCAGAAGATATGAAGACTATCTCGAACGTATCGAGAATGAAGATGTTTCCATCAATATATGGCAAATGGATACAATACTCGGCAAGCAAGGCGATGAAGAGAAATGTGTCCTTTCACTCCTGCATACAAGATCGAATCTACAGTTATATTTTCTGTTAAAGGAAAAAAGCATGTTGGCTGTCCAGCGTGCATTCGAAATCATCAAGGATGTACTGGGACCTGAACTATTTTCTATGACCTTTCCAATCATTCTTACTGACAATGGCTCTGAGTTCCACGATCCTCTAAGTCTAGAGACCGATGCATATACAGGAGAAAAACTAATATCCATCTACTACTGCAAGGCCGGAAGAAGTGATCAGAAAGGTAAATGTGAGAAGAACCATGAACACTTTAGAGAATGTGTTCCAAAGGGAAAGAGTATGAATGCATTGACCCAGAAGGACATCAACTATGTGTCTGACATGGTAAACAATTATCCTCGTAGATCCTTAAACTACAATTCACCTATCGATATCGCCGCTCTATCACTAAACAAAAAGGTGTTAAGTCTTAACAAGTTGACTCACCTCAACATCAAACAAGTTAAGCTTACACCTATCATCCACTAGCCGATTTGGCACATATCCCTAACCTACAAAAAGGAACTTTCGATGAGAAAAAATTTAAACCATCATTGAAAGCCGAGCTTTCGTATGCCCAAATCGCCTGTCTATACATATTCAATATCACAAAATATCTTATAAGTACACTATTACAGTAAAATGTTTCTTCTCTTTAGCCCTAAAAATGGGGAACTTTCGTTGAAAAGGAACTTTCGTTGAAAATTGAGCTTGGATTATCAATCCTTGCCAGTACTATTTCTGAATGACTTACTTCCACTTTATTGTTTATTCTTTAGAAGTGGAATTTAACTTTTCACTTGAGCGATCAGTATCCATTACTAAATAATAATAGTCAGATCCTTGACACGCACTATAATCATCAATTGCGATAATATCAATGTAAGTATACTTACCATCTTGTTTACTATCATCGGCATTAAACAATACAGCACTATTCTCATTGGCCAACAGCTTTGGCATTACCCTTGGTAATGTCATCAAACCAATACCAATTATGCAAGCAATCATAGAAAAAATAAATCCACGATTTCCTGCTTTAAAGTACTTCCTAAATCCCTGTTTGATATCGTCCATAATATTCCCCTCTATAAACTATGATACTTTTTTTATTCTATCATTAAATAATGATGTCTTCCTCAACATTTTTATGATAAAACCGATGTATATACAGATATATCTTTTCTGTAACGCTAATAATGACACTAATGAGTACAGAAAGTATAAAGATTAACTGTATTGGTACAAAATCAAATGGAAACATTTTTGGTAAAGCCCTTAGATACCCGTAGTTACTCCCTATAAAATGATTTGCAAAAGAAATTACAAGATTCATCGAAACTGTATATAAGAAAATATCTTTATCATTTAACTCAGTTTCCTCTTTGCATAAAATGATGACTGCAGATAACCCCAATAACATATGACTGCCAATATAAGTAACATTGGTTATATGTGGCCATAAGAATGGTGATGGATCCGGGAATGAGAATGCAATGATTGCACCAAGTAAACCAAGCCATGCAAAGTATCGCATCCACTTTTCCTTCTTCAAGAAGTAAGATACCGCAAGCATGATTGCGGATAATCTGCAATGATATAGTGGCAGTCCTTCCTTCGTAAATAGAACAGGGTTTCCAGAATACCAAATAAACAAAGCTGCTTGTAAGAATAATCCAAGTGATAAGGTAATTTGTAACAGTTTTTTATTATGTTTTTGCATATATGCAAATAATAAAACTGCCACAAATACAACCCGTATAATAAAGATAGACATGTTATGAACTCCATCTGGTTCATAGCGAAAGAAATATGTCATGCAGTTAGCCCTCTGCATCCTATTATAACAAAGATATCATCATAATATGAAACAGGATTCTTATACCTTCATGTATGCAATAGAACGTTTTACTTGATATCCATTGCGGAATAATCTGCGTCTCGTGTTTGATTGGTTCTTGCGGCTGATTCAGCTGCCTCTTGGCTTGCATAGCCAATAAAGAATCTACTACCAACTAGATGAATCATATCACCTGTATACATAGATTCTCCATGAGCTACAGAATATTCACCACTGCTGTTCTTTCTAAGTACCACATTCTTAAAGTATGTAGAAAGATAATAAGAAACCTTCGTGCCATCCTGTAGAGTATAGTCAATTTCAGAAATCACATATACTGTACTAGTTTGATCTGCAGACATTACGATGAGTTTCTTTGCTGTTACGGAATTAAATGTAGCACCATCTGAACTATCTGTAACATCAGGTTATTTAGCCAAAGCTTCTGAAACAAACAAATCAATATTATCTTGACTCAGTTCATCTACATTTTTTAGATATTCATCAAGACCACTAACTGTATATACCTTTGATTTTTCTGTAAGTTGATATGTATCACTTTCTGCTGTCACGGTAAATGTGTCATCATTTGAGAATTCATCTGTTTTAGAAATTTGATATTTGATCTTACTTGTATTAATGATTTCTCCTTTATCATCTTTGGCATCCTCTAGTTTCATTTGACATTTGCCTTTACCATCAATACCTGAACAGTCAATGGTTACGTAAGAAAACGGATCAACCTTAGGACGATTCATCTTTTTAACAAAATTAAAAATAATCACAGCAAATAATAATACACTTATAGAAATTCCAATCCTCTTGCGTGTACGGTTCTTCTTAATTTCTTCGATTTCATCATTTGCACGTAAATATCCTTTTTCTTTTGCATAAACGATATTTTCTTCATGTTCCATCTGCTCTGCAGTAGACTTTCTCTTTGGTTCAATTCTCTTATAATCACAATATGGACATACGATTTGATCGTAATTATCGTTATATGCCTCAATCTTTAAGCTTGCACCACATTTTGGACAAATCATGCTTGCATTCTTTTCTGTATCTGTCATTTGAATTCCCCCTTCATTACTTACAATTTAATCATATCTATTTTTGACCTATAGTCAAATGTTTTCAAAAAGAATTACTATCTTTGGATAGCAGTTCTTTCTCTACCCATTTTCCTTGTAAATATGCTTGGTATACTTCTTTATTCATACTGTGATGACAGGCTTTAATTTGTTGGATTAACTCTGGTTTCTCTAATAAATCAACAACACATCCACATACGATTTTTGCTGGTTCCACAAATGCTTTATATGTGTCTATAATTTTGAAATCTACACCATGGATTGCGCCACTAAAACCATTGTATCCAAACTGAATCATCGGATAGAAACAAGATACATCACCTACATCACCACCTGCGATACTTCTTTCATTTGCGATGATTCTATCCTCTGTTGTGTAATCTAAGATGTTTTGATGTGCAACTTCGCTGAGTATTGGATTTGGGGTAAATGGTAGATATCCTATCATATCCGCAAACTCTACACTTCCACCTAATGCGGCAGCACAGTGCTGTGCCATTGATGTAATTTGATGATCAATTTCTAATAGCTTATCTTGATTTAAAGTACGAATATAACATTCGTATATAACTTCTGAAGGTACACTATTAATCGTATCTCCACCCTTTGTAAGAATACCATGTACACGTACCATATCCTTCTCTTCAAAGGTCTCACGTAACATTCCTAGAGCCGTATTGAATAATGTAAATTCATTGAGTGCATTGATGCCTAAATGTGGCAGTACACCTGCGTGTGATGCCTTGCCTTTGAAGAGAATCTTCTTGTATTTAAATCCAGCTAAAGATGAACCATATCCATACGCATACGTAGATCCCATCGCATGTAAGTGAATGATACAGTCACAACCCTCAAATACACCAGCTTCTAGCATGTTCATCTTTCCACCGATGTATTGAATCTTTCCTTCTTGGATCAGCTTACGACGATAGTCTAAATCCGTATATTCTTCCGCCGGTGTAAAGAACAGTGTTACTTTTCCTTTTTTCTCTAATAAACCTGATTTCTTTAACGCAACGATTGCATTCACCATGATTGTGACTTGCGTACTGTGTCCGCATGCATGAGCTGCATGGTCCTTTGGATTTGAACATGGATGCCCTTCTACAGGAATCGCATCTAGTTCCGCAATTAATCCAATATGTGGATTCCCTTCTCCAATATTCACTTGAAATCCTGTCTCAAAATATTCCGCTTCTGCATGAATACCATATTTAGCCAGTTCTTCTAGAATCATCTTTTTGGTTTCAAATTCTTTATAACCAAGTTCTGGATGCATAAACAACTCTTTGCCTAACGCAATCATCTCATCCTGTTGTGCATCAATAATTTTATTAATCTCTGTTTTCATATAGTCTCATTCCTAACCCATCGCATTCCAATATTCAATCTCATCTATCCATGCAAGCTTTTCGTTTTTCACACGATTATGAACATCTGTAGATAGTTTATTTCTTTCAAAGAAACCTGCTTTGCGTAAGATAAACTCTAGATTTATATTTTTATTCTTTATCTTACGAGAAACTTGTACAACTATTGCCGGAACTTCTTTTCCATGCAAAGAAACAATCACGATATCTCTTGGTTGAATTGATGTATCTTCGCTTTGAAACAGTAGTGCATTGCTACAATGATTTGCATATACTTTTACATAAATTAGTTTCTTACTAAACATGATTTTAATCCTCATATAAAAAGCTACATTTATTATAATTCATGTAGCTGATATTTATCAAAAACTGTATATTCATCTGCGTCATGTGTTACCCAAAAGACAGTCTTATCTTTGATTCTTTCTTTGATAAACTTCATGACTTTTTCTTTTGTAGTATCATCTAAACCTTTCAGTGGTTCATCAAAGAATAGGATATCTGCCTTTGCATACATAGCACGTAGAATAGCGACTCTGCGCTTCATACCACCAGATAAAGTGGATACCTTTTGGGACATGTCGTCTAGACCTACTTGATAAAAGTCTTGTTTTAATTGATCAAGTAAATCTTTTTTTGACACATCATGTACTACCATCAAAACATTCTGCATCACACTTAAATTCTCACAGAGTCTATCCTCTTGAAACACCGCTGCTTTACGATAGTTCTGTAGTGGTGTTATTGTGCCAGAATCTGGTGCTTCTAATCCCATTAACATTCGTAACAGTGTTGTCTTACCACAACCAGATGGGCCTTTAAGGACGTGTACCATCCCTGTTGCAAAGTTATGGTTCCAATTTATAAAAACAGGATGTTGATCAAATGTTTTACAAATATCGTGTAATTGAATTGTATCCATCATAAACACTCCGTTTCTATATACTTGATAAGCATACGTATTAAAGCCATCACAAGTTTTTCCAGTACTGTACTTAAAATAATAATAACAAGTGTCCATGCAAATAAATCAGCTGTATCAAAATATACCTTTGCCTGTTGTAAATGTTCTCCAATGGAAAATTTAGGTAACCCGATAACTTCTGCCGCAATGCCTGATTTCCATGCAAGACCTAGTGCTAAGGAGCAGGCACTCTGAAAGTATGGCAGAATGCTAGATGTATAGATATAACGAATACGCGCAAAATTGGATAGTTCGAATACGTCTGCCATCTCTAGCAACTGATGATTACACATCTCAATCCCTTTTCGTACATTCTCATAGAAAATTGGAAAGACCATTAAGAAGGAAATCACAATCGACAATTGTGCAGAATGTACCCATATAAGCACAAGAATAATAAAGGATGCGACAGGAATTGACTTTACTGTAAAGACAAGTGGAGCTAATAACTGTTTAAACCAATTGTACTTTGCGGCAAAGATAGCCATCAAAATTCCTACAATCATCGCTAGTACAAAGCCTAAACTAATATTCACGAGTGAACGCAAAATGGATTGGTAGAAATCTACTGTTTTTAGTAATTCTGTTAGTCGTAGAATAACGGTAAAAGGAGATACCAGTAGTATCTCCTGATTTAATATCATACTGATGGCTTGCCATACGAGTAGCCAAAACAGTATTGTCCAAATTTTAATCTTTGATTTAGTTAGCTCCATAATAGAAATCATCTTCCGGTAAGCTGCCACCGACTGACTTTGGATTCTGTTCATTTAATACACTGAGATAACCTGAAAGTTTTTCTTTCATCTCCTTACCAGCAATGTATGTAATGTTGCAGAATGGTAATGCTTTCTTTGCAACAGCTGCCGCAATAATATCATACGATTCAATCATTGTCGCTGCTTCATCGTTTTTTTCATTTACAAACTTGATAGATGCTTCATACTTCTTTAAGAAATCCACAACTGCTTCTGGGTGTGCTTCCACAAAGTCCTTACGTGCTACTACAACACCAGTAATCAACGAACTCTTGTTCTTTTCATTTTGTTGGATTGCATCCCATTCCTTTGTTAAGTCTAATGCTGCGTGAATCTTATCATTTTTAGCAGCGGCTGCAGTTACAAATGGTTGTGGTAACATCGCGATAGCGTTTAGATCTTGTGCTAAAGCCTGAACACATTCTGCATGTTCACTCTTCCATTCAATCGTAACATCTGTACCTACCTGAAGACCATTTTTTTCTAAGATGTAATTGAGTACATACTCTGGAGTAGCACCCTTACCGCTTGCATAAATTGTCTTACCCTTTAGGTCTGCTACGGAGTGGATAGAATCACCTGTTTCACAGATATATAGAACACCTAATGTATTGATAGCCAATACCTGTAAGTTCTTTTTCATCTTGTTATAAAGTACAGATGCAAGATTTGCTGGAACTGCCGCAATATCAACATCACCCTTTACAATCTTTGGTGTTACTTCATCTACTGCAGATAAGATTTCAAACTTATAATTGTTTGAAGTAATCTTACCTTCATCATTTTCCTTCATCATTTGAACCATGCCCATTGATGTTGGTCCCTTTAAAGCTGCTACGTTTACATCAACTGGTTCGACTGTCTTTGGTGTTTCAGTTGGTGCGGATGATTCTTTCTTTGTTAGTGGTGTGCATCCTGCTAAAAGTGCTACAGATAATACAGTCGCCAATAGTTTCTTTGCGATATTTTTCATATTCTCTCCCTATGTCTATCAATCACACTACCTGTGTAATCACTCTTATGTAAGTAGAATCATTCATCATGATTCCATCTACCATTTCCAAATTGTAACGCGAATATTTTAAACAGACTACTAAAGTGTTCACGCCATATTTATCACAATTAGAGACATGCAGATAGATTACATAAGTTAGTCTATTCTAACGAGCAAATTATATCATAGTCATATTTGAATACAACCAAAGCGATTATCACTATCCCTTCATCCGCCAAAGAAAATACCGATGCATATCAGATATACAACGGTATTTGTTTTTGATTCTTTTAGGAAGCTCTTGTACCGTTTGGTAATGGATGTTCTGGGAATAATAATGTATCCGCAATACCATCATCATAACCAAGTGTAACTAACATACCATGAGATTCAATTCCCATGATTTTTCTTGGTGCGAGGTTTACTAAGAATAATGCCTGTTTCCCCGCTACACTTTGATAGTCTTCACGTACTTCACGAAGACTACATACAATTGTTCGAGGTTCTTCCTCGCCAAGATCAACTGTTAACTTCGTTAGTTTTGTAGATTTTTCTACATCTTCTACTTTTAAGATTGTACCTGCACGAAAATCTAATTGTCCAAATACATCAAATGAAACTTCCTTTTTTACTTCTGCTGCCATGTTCTCTCCTTTTTCTTTATTTTGGGTACTGTAATACCAATCATCATTCCTATTAACATGCCTAGTCCTATTCCTAAGGCGACTGAGTCAATCAGATACATCCCACATAAAATTCCAATTACAGCACCAATCAAACAACCCACAAGCATATATGTCTTTTCTACATCAATGCGATTACCCATTGGATCATGTTTGTGTCTTGCATAATAGATTAGCCACGACACAACAAGAACGATAAGTATAACAGAAAGGCTATGAATTACTATACTCATTACTCACCATCTTCTGCCTGTAAGACCTTTGCAATTTCTCCAACGAAGAAACAATGGAAATCTTTATTCGGATAACAGTCCTCTACAATTGCAGGAACGTTGAATCCTTCTTCGTTCAAATCACCTGTATATAACTTCTTACACACAAAGACATACTTAGACTCTTTGATATAAGTAGTATGATCAGTAAATCCTGGTGTTACATTTGCCTCTTTAAATTTATCGCAATCACGACCTGATTTTGAGCCGAATATCGCTAAAGCCCTTTTTAGTGGTTGTGGTAAAAGGTTTACTGTAAAGTATTCTTCCTTCTCCATAAATCCAAGTGTATAGCGAGAAGGACGAATATAAACAAGTATCGTAGGAAGATTATGTTTTCCATCATATCCCCATATTGAGCCAAAATGTCCCCAAGAAACAGTCATACCATTGTAACCAATATCCTGATTACCAGCACATACAATCATCCGTTCATTTGCGAGCATATTCGTAGGATGAAATACTAGGTCTGCATAATTTATTTCCTTCATATCACACCTTCTTTCTATCTTTATTATAAAGTAGAATCTATCGTTATTTTATGAGTGTTTCATGAAAGATGCCATAATGATACAGTGCATTTGCAATACCATCCTGATCAATATCATCCGTTACATAATCAGCCACAGCTTTAACATTCTCATTTCCATTTCCCATCGCAACAGCTATACCCGCAATCTCTAACATCTTTACATCATTATCTCCATCGCCAAAGGCCATGATTTGAGACACGTCTAAATTGTAGTACTGTAGGATTTCTTGAATACCAATATCCTTACCACCTTGTTTGATGATAATATCCCTAGCACGCTTATGCCAAGAGGTTGCCTTACAATGTGGCATATATTCTAATACTGTGCTAATTTCTACATCATCCAAACCATATGGAATTACTTGTAGAATATCTTCTTGTAGTACATGTGATATATCTTTGGTGTTTGATACATCAGAACTAATATCACGCTGTACTTCCGCAACTAAATCATTTGCGTAGTTCATATACATTTCATCCTGTGTAATAAATGTACATGGAAATGATTTTAAGTTTAATGTTTTTAATAGACCTTTTATATCCTCTTTCGGAATTGGTTTGGTGCTAATGACTTCTTGCCGATTGAAGCAGTACATCCCATTCAAACAGAGATATGCATCAAATTCTAAGTAATCTGGTAATAACTTCTTTAGTTCAATCGGATGTCTACCAGTAGCCACAAAAGTCAATATCCCCTGCTTGCGTAAACGTGCAATTGCGTCAATTGTAGAAACAGGTACTGCATGTTTACGATGTGAAATCAGTGTACCATCCACATCGAAAAAAATAGCTTTAATATCCGCATGCGTCATAGAGGTTCTCCCTTGTTTCCTTTATCTTAACATAAAAAAAGAGCCGAAAGGCTCTATCGCTTAGTTGGCATTCTCTGATGCATAATACCCTGCTAATCGTCCAGAAGTTAATGCATATCCTTGGGCAACACCACCATATGTTATATATGCTTTTTTAGACGCAAATAATACACCCATGGAGTCATTTCCAACCGCATAGACATTTGAAATAGGCTCATGTTCTGCAGTTAATACATTGAAGTTCTCATCAACATTTAATCCACCAGTTGTAGAGTAGATATACGCTGCACCTTTGATAGCATAGAACTTTCCTGTTGTTTTACCATGTACATCAGTGATCGATAATTTAAACCCCAGCTTATCACCTAACTCAGAGATTGATTCAGCAGTAATTACATCATCATACTTTTCACCAATCGCTAGAATATTTTCAATATTTGGAATTGGTGTATTAGGTTCATAATTACCACCTTGTGATAAAAACGTTGGCTTATGAAAAGATGCCATACCACTTGTCTTCATTTTTATAATTTCTTCAGCACTATAAATGGTATAAAATTCTTTTCCGGCTAACCATGCATTAAACGCTAAGTTCGTTCCAGCTTTTTCATTAAATGGATTACCTAAAGAATCTACCATCACTGCACTAGTATCTAAAAGTAATGAAGTAAGAATTGCTTTATCATCTGCACTAACATCATCAGAGCGGATAATATTGGCAATCTGGGCAATATGTGTTTCAACCCCTGCATCAGGATTCATAAGTGAGCCACCAAATGCTTGCACCATTTGAATCCCTGCACCATTACACTGTGTCATACCATAGGTGTGCCATACACTTCCCGTGTATTTCTGACACATTTCTTCATTTCCAAGAAAACCACCAGTCGCTAATATCACTGACTTTCCATAGATTTCATAGGTTGTACCATCATAGGAAACTGCTTTTACACCAACCACTTTTCCATCGGTATCTTTTAGAAATTCTTTTGCGGTCAGCTCTATCATATATTCATTTTTACCATTTAGTGCAGCTGCCTGATTCATAGAGTTAATAAACGCCGTATCTTTATCAGTTCCTGATTTATCCGTATACGTCGTCCATAATGGCCATAATTTGGGATGGTAGAAGGCAAACATCTTTTCACCAAAATGGAAATCATAATTCGTCTCTAGCCAATCTAAAGTCTTACCTGATTCTTGAACAATTTTGCGAATGATTTCTTCTTTGGCATCACCATCCGTATAGGAAAGCCAATCTTCAATTATATCTTCTTCGTTTACAAAAGGATTACCGTCATTCAGTGCAACTTGTGTTCGTGGATTGACAGCCATAGCGCCAGCTGACATCGCACCATTACCACCAATCTTAGCAGCTGAATCCATACCAAATACAGTTGCCCCATTACTAGCAGCACTTAAATATGACGAAATACCAGAAGCACCTAGGCCAACCACAATTACATCATAGCCATACTTTTTAACAACATCTGTCGACTTAGGAATCTCCATTTTCCATTCATCCGCATTACCACCATTTTCATTGATGATATTTTGAATGATGTATTTTGCGGCAATACTAGAAATCGTCGCACCAGTTATATCATCAACATGAATAGATTGACTACTGATGATACGTGGAAATAGTCTTTCCTCAATTCCTCGATAAATACTAGGAGTACTACCGGAATTGATTGTCTGAATGGATACAATTTTATTATCTTGAAACGTAACACTGAGATTCATCTCACCATCCACTGCATAGCCTTCCGCTTTACCCTCATATGTACCATCAGCTACCTTTGCAGTCTTTATCCCTGGTTTTATTACGGGTTTTAAATAAGCAGCACAACCACTCAAAAGCACAGCCGAGGCAGCCACCACATTCAATATTCTATGATTCATATATCCTCCGAGTAAGACTCATATCTTACTCCTACATCAATATACAACTCTTGTAGTTACTATATTATCAATTTGAATATCAAACATGCAAGTATGTTTTCAAAATAATTGAATAAAACCTCAATTATTTTTAAAAGTTCCTCTTTGCACTATTTTCTTAGTGAAAGTTCCCTTTTATGATAATGGCACAAGGGATATGTGCCAGGAAAGTGGAGAAAAGGAGGAATATTTTATGACTAGCACATACAAACAGCTTTCTTTTGACGAACGACTCATTATTCAAAATCTGTTGTCTGATCCTAACATCACGCTCAAGATGATTGCCCTTACTCTTAACAGGAGTCCCAAGGCCATTCGCTATGAGATAACACACCATCTTAGAATTGTCGTCCGTGCCAATACTCATAATAAGTGTGGTAGACAAAATCAATGTAATCGCACAAGGTTATGTACTCACTGTCTACAAGGTCGTTGTAAGTTCTGTAAACATGATAACTGCAATGATCTATGTTCCGATTTCATCTCTTCACCAATATGCAAACATACATCTCGTTTCCCCTATGTCTGCAACAATTGCCCAGATGCCAAAACCTGCAAGTTGCCAAAGGTATTCTATATGGCCGATGTTGCCCAAAAACAGAGGGATGACAATGTCAGTAGTTGGAAGGAAGGACCAAAGAAATCAGAAGCACAAATGAAGATGATTGTCGATGCCTTTGAGAAAGGCGTCAAACAGAACCTTTCACCAGACATCATCATACACAACAATCAGTTGGACATATCAGTATCTACCGCATATCGTTATATTCATTTTCGTCATATGGGCGCCATCATCAATGTAGACCTCAAGCGTCAGGTCAAATATAAAACACGCTCTTCCAGCAAACATGTCGTGATACCAATCAACTATGATTGGCTTGAAGGCAGAAGATATGAAGACTATCTCGAACGTATCGAGAATGAAGATGTTTCCATCAATATATGGCAAATGGATACAATACTCGGCAAGCAAGGCGATGAAGAGAAATGTGTCCTTTCACTCCTGCATACAAGATCGAATCTACAGTTATATTTTCTGTTAAAGGAAAAAAGCATGTTGGCTGTCCAGCGTGCATTCGAAATCATCAAGGATGTACTGGGACCTGAACTATTTTCTATGACCTTTCCAATCATTCTTACTGACAATGGCTCTGAGTTCCACGATCCTCTAAGTCTAGAGACCGATGCATATACAGGAGAAAAACTAATATCCATCTACTACTGCAAGGCCGGAAGAAGTGATCAGAAAGGTAAATGTGAGAAGAACCATGAACACTTTAGAGAATGTGTTCCAAAGGGAAAGAGTATGAATGCATTGACCCAGAAGGACATCAACTATGTGTCTGACATGGTAAACAATTATCCTCGTAGATCCTTAAACTACAATTCACCTATCGATATCGCCGCTCTATCACTAAACAAAAAGGTGTTAAGTCTTAACAAGTTGACTCACCTCAACATCAAACAAGTTAAGCTTACACCTATCATCCACTAGCCGATTTGGCACATATCCCTAACCTACAAAAAGGAACTTTCGATGAGAAAAAATTTAAACCATCATTGAAAGCCGAGCTTTCGTATGCCCAAATCGCCTGTCTATACATATTCAATATCACAAAATATCTTATAAGTACACTATTACAGTAAAATGTTTCTTCTCTTTAGCCCTAAAAATGGGGAACTTTCGTTGAAAAGGAACTTTCGTTGAAAATTGAGCTAATTGAATAAAATATGTAGAATGTAAAGAAAACATGCATTTAATTCTGCATGTCTTTCCCTTCTTCATATGATGATTGTAATTGTGCGATGATCATATCATGATAGATAAATTTCACTGTACATAGAATTGAATCTTTAAAACTCTGATAGATATACCCAGCAGAGTGTGTTCCTTTCGCAACACTATTAACAGAGTTTGCAACATGACCAATCGGAATTTCATTCTTATCTTCCACCATGATAGCTTCCATATCATACGCATTATCCGGTTCTTTCTTTAAATGTAGTACTTCACCTATTTTTATCATTCCTATCTCAATATATTCTTTAATATTTGTAATTGTTATAAAATCATTTTCTTTCATATGTTAAATACTCCTTCTGTTGATGATACTAGTATAGATAAACACAGGTACAAAAAAACTGCCTCGTATAAAAAACTCCATATCATTTTCGGATATGGAGTAAACACTATTTCATTCCGTATTGTCCCTTACCAGTTGCGTAACCATCTTTAAAGGTAATGTCAAAGTTAGCTCCAAAGCTTCCGTTCGCATTATACCAAGTTACGATATTTGAATACGAACCGTAGAATAGTGATTCCGATTCACTATCCGGTTGACCAAACTGTGCAATAGCTTGATCGTAGGAGAATGAACCATCTGTAACGATTGCGTTAAATTCATCCAATGTAACCTTCTCGTTGTGATTCACAAAGCTAAAACCTGAATAGCCTTTTCCTGTTGCTAGATTGTTCATAAAGGAAACTGTAAAACTAGCCATTCCCTTTAGGGATGAATCATGCCATGTAGCAAATATTGATTGTGTATCACCATAACTATTCTGGCTCACGGAATCCGGTTCTCCTAAGATTGCCTTAACATCTTCAAAAGATGTTCCACCCTCACCATCATACATTGGATCTCCTAATACAATCTGTTGATACTTTGTGCGTGCTTCAGATACCATTTCTTCTTTTGAATCATTTTTTGGTGTTTCTTCTTTTGTTTCTTGTTCTGGTTTTGGAGTTGTTGTAGATGTTGTTTCTGCTGTAGTTGTAACGGTTGTTGTCTCTTCGCTTTGCTTTTGATTACCAGGCTTACCAAAAACTTTTGTGATACCAAATAATACGATTACTACTAAAAAGAATTTTATGATTTTCTTCATCTTCATTTCGGATTATATCTTCTGATACAATCCACCTCCTGACTATAGATTAAAATTGACCATGTACAAAAAACATGCCAATTATGATAAAATTTAAGAAACAGGAGAAAATTTATGGCAGAGAAGAAATTTTTACCATTCATTGTGCTACAAATTCTCGAAGAACTTTCCGATGAATCTCATATTCTTTCAGCAAACGAACTCATTGACTATATCAAAATGCGCTCAGGTATTAGTATTGAACGTCGCACCCTCTACTCAAACATCGAGATCTTAGAGCAAGCCGGCTATATCATTAACAAATTTTCAGATAATGGAAAAGGATATTATCTTGAAAAACGACAATTTAGTAAGGGTGAAGTCTTACTTTTATGTAATGCCATTCACGCTTCCCATTTTATTTCTAGTAAACAAAGCAATGCCTTGATTGCAAGTTTATTGAAGACACTCAACAAGTATGATCAGAAAGATTACCATGATGCAGTATACATGCCAAACATGCAAAAATCTCCAAATGATCTGTTATTTGAGAATATTGCCAAGCTTTCTGAAGCTATTCAAAAGAAAAAAGTAATCCAGTTTGTATACATGCATTACAATTCAAATAAGAAGTTAGTCCCAAAGCGAGAAATGGTATATACGGTTGAACCTCGTTTCATCGTATATCAAGATAGTCGTCCTTATTTAATCACAACAAGTAAAACACATCCTGGCTTTGCTCATTATCGTATTGATAAAATCTGTAAACTATCAATTACGATAGAGAAAGTGAATCCATTCATGAAGGAAAGTGAACAAGACGCCTATCACTATGCGAAAAATAAATTATTCATGTATTCAGATGAACAACTCCATGTTCACTTACGTTGTGAAAACCGTATTATGGATCAAATGATCGATATTTTTGGTACAGAAATGAAGATTTTAAAAAGAGATGATGAATCATTTATTACAAGTGTTTTCGTAAATAAACAAGGTGTTCTCTTCCTCGCTCAACAATTTATGGAAGCAATTGAAATTATCGAACCAGAAAACTTACGGGAAGCAATGAAAGAACAATTAAAACTCACACTTCAAAAATACAGTAGATAAGTTAATCTGCTGTATTTTGACTATATTGTTTTGGTGATACACCTACAACCTTTTTAAACACTTGAGAAAAATAATATTGGTTACTATACCCACAAGCTTCAGCAATCTCATACATCTTTAAACCCAATGAATTTTGACGAATTAATTGCTTTGCATAATTGATGCGTAACTCCGTCAAAATATCAATAAATGATTTCGATAACTCTTTCTTGATCAGCTTTGTGATATGACCCTCACTAATTTCTAAGGCTTCTGCTAAATCCGTTAAGGAATAGCTCTCGTTTGAGATATTCTTCTGTATCTCATCAAGTATCTTTTGTGCATTTGCAGAATATAGTGTCTTCTTCTTTTCTGATGCTTTTTGTAATGCCAAAGAAATGATATTGATAAATTCCTTTGAATCTACTGGCTTTAAAAGATATCGGAAGACATCTTCCGCTAATGCTTGTTGTGCATAATGGAAATCATTATATCCTGAAATAATAATCAGAATAATCTCTTCATTTTCTTGACGTATTTCATGAATGAGATCCAATCCATTTTTAAACGGCATATTAATATCGATTAATGCTACATCAATATCATGCTCATTCATGCAAGTGATAGCCTCATTACCATTTGCGGCCAACACAATATCTGTAACAGGAAGCTTAGCCTTAATAATTCTCTTTGTAAAATTCTGACGGATTTTTTCTTCATCATCCGCAATCAGTATATTCATTTTATTTCTCCTGGTTGTGTCATATAGCTCTTAAAGATATGATTTTCTGCCGAAAGAATCACACCATATTCATTACCATATTGATGTTTAATTCTCGCATTCACATTGAATAATCCATATCCCAAATTATTATCTGGAATATCTGCCTTTTTTAATGCCTCATTAATTTGGCAAATATGTTCTTGATCAATTTCGTGATATGCATTGCATACATCAATTGCAATAGCATCATCCTCCGCATAAACACGAATATGAACAATAGATGATTTATTCAATAACTTCACGCCATGATATATCGCATTTTCAACGAGTGGTTGTAAAGTAAATTTCAAGAATGGTCTTTTTAATAGTGAATTATCCATATCCCACTCATCATTTAGAATATCGTGATAACGTAACTTCTGGATATTTAGGTAGCTCTTTACATGCATGATTTCTTCTTCCAACGTGATAATTTGTCGATTATCACTTAAGCCAATACGGAAGAATACAGCTAAATCATGAATTGCCTGTTCGACATCTTCATCATCATGATCAAATGCCATCGCTTGAATCGTTTCAAGCGTGTTATACAAGAAATGCGGTTTAATCTGAGCATACATCGCACGATTATCTGCTTCATTACGTTGATGTTCTTTTTCTTTAACTTCTTCTAATAACTGATGAATTTCATCAATCATCGTATTATAACTGGAATTCAGTGTATAAAACTCTTTAATATTTGTTGTCTCATTGCTCTTCTCTAATAAACCATCTTTCGCCTTAGACATTACTGTCTCAAGGTGCTGCAAAGGACTTACAAATTCAGTTACAATTTTTTGTACTAATAATAGTGTAATTAAAATAATCAGCACCGTAACAATCGTAATCAGTGCGATTGTCTCAAGAATTGTATTCATATAATAACTACTAGGAATTTCTAATACATAAGTCCAATTTGGATTAGAGATTAAGTTTTTTTCATAACGCGTTCCATCCGCGACAACTTTCGTATCTCCAAGCACTACATTACCATTGGAATTTGTAATATAGACATGAAAATCTTTTGCAATATTTGTAATAAGATTGGAAATATATTCTGTCTTTAGCGCAGCAGAAATATAGCCCTTCACATTCTTATCTTTATCGTAAACTTTTGAAACAATTAATACGATTTGTTCTTCATTTGACTTAGATGCGATGACATCAGAAATGACAACATCTTTTTGACTATCCTGCAACTCTTTAAAATAAGAACGATCCGAAACATTAAATTCCGATAAATCGGTTAAATATTTATTCCCACTTAATGTAATATATCCCAAACTTTCATATTGGATATTTGAATCATTTTTATACTGTGTTAATAGATATAGGATTTCTTCGTGATTATCTTCTGTTAGTTCTTCATCGGTAAATCTTGTCGCAAATTGACGAATGATTTCGCGATTAAACTGGAACCATAAGTTAATATCACTAACCTGTGTATTGATATGATTTTTCGCTAGTTGATTGATTTTTGGAAGGATTCTTTGATGAATCGTAAATATCGATATCGCAGATATACATAATATAGAACAAATTAAAATCAGGATAAATTTTTGAATGATCAAATCATAAAACTTCTTCATACTTTATTCTTTATCTTCCCAAAATGAATCATAAAGTTCCATATCCACTTCATCTTCATAATCATCATAGCCTTGATTATGATAGTTTTCCTCTATCATTGAATTAATTACATAATTTCGTAGCTCATCTATGCTCATCGCCATCACTTGCCGTTTGATACTTTCGTATTCATCTTGCTTTCTCTCTGTATCTTCACGCAAAACATCCATTATGATTCGATATTTAAAATCCGCTAAAAATGGATGAATATAGAAATATATAGCTACCATATGCTTACAATAATTTCTACTTTGTGCATGTGGGCATGTGCACTTACATTTCCTAGGATTATCTAAATCGATTCGTACATCATACTTCTCACAATTACTACCTTTTACTTTGGCAGTGATTGTATGCTTATTATCAAAAGATGCTGATAATACTGCACCTGATCTATAATATGACAAATCTCGATAAATGCTACGAGTACTAGCCAACTCTAGCAAGCCCATACAAAGTCCCCCTTTTTTTCATTTTATCATGCAGCAAAGAAAAGCCGAAGATACACCTTCATGTTCTTCGACTTTAGATAGTTTTACTTCGCAGCGTTTTCGCCAGCAATGTGTCCAAATACTACGATATCTGTAATCGCATTACCACCTAAACGGTTAGCACCATGGATACCACCTGTTACTTCACCAGCAGCGTATAATCCAGAGATTGTTTCACCTTTTTCATTTAACACTTGTGCATTTGTATTGATAACAACACCACCCATTGTGTGGTGTGTAGCAGGAGCAACCTTTTGTAAGTAGAATGGTCCTTCCGCAATTGTACGCAACTTACCACCACGATTTTGTTCTGGATCACTGCCTGCTGCTACATAACCATTGCATGTATCGATTGTAGCCTTCAGTGTTCCAACATCAATATTTGCTAGTTTAGCTGCTTCTTCTAATGTATCAGCCTTGAATAACAAACCAGAGTTTACGAGATTGTTATATTCCTTCTCATGTAGCTTTGTCATATTACCGACAGATTCAACTTCTTGACTCCAGAGCAAGTATGCATATCCACCTGGTTGACTTAGGATAGCGTTAGAGATTACATCACGACGGCCCATGTCATTCACAAAACGCTTACCATCTTGGTTAACAAGTACAGCACCATCAAAACGTGCATTCGCTACATAAGAAATAATACCTGTATCTGGATTACATGTTGGATAAACTTGAATTTGTTTCATATCTACTAAACCAGCACCAATTTCCTTAGCCATGTTAATACCATCACCAGAGCTAGCCGCTATACATGTTGTCTTATAATTTGAACCATATACCGGATTATATTCTTCACGCATTTCTACATTTGAACCAAATCCACCACTTGCTAGAATTACAGACTTTTTGGCAGAGAACTTCACTTCATTACCATTGTTTTCCGCAACAACACCAGTTACCTTATCATTGCCTTGTGTCTCAAAAGACTTCGCAGCTGTGTTTCTATAGATGTCTACACCCTTGTTTTCTGCAAGTGTTTCTAGTTTAGACATCATTTCATAACCTGAGTTACCAACAGGAATGCATGCACGCGGTACAGAGTGTCCACCAAACTGTTGAACGCGATCTTGAATAAATTCCATCTTCACATCATTTACAAGCCAATGGTATGCATCTAATGCATTTCTTGCCATCGTATCAACAAGTTCTGGGTTCGCAATATTATCTCCACCCTTTAATGTATCTTCTTTGAATAATTCTACAGAATCAGTAATACCCTTTTTCTCTTGTAAATCTGTACTTGGAGCATTGAGTCCTCCACCAGATACAAGTGTATTACCACCAATCTGACTTGTCTTCTCTAATACTGCAACCTTCGCACCATTTTGTGCAGCTGTTATCGCAGCTGTAAGACCTGCACCACCAGCACCAACGACAACAACATCATATGCATATTCCTTTTCAGACAATACTTGTCTGATCGTTTCCTTTGGCATTTCCTTTAAACTATCATCTGTTGCGCCTGCTTGTTTTAATGCATCTTTTAATGCATGAATCATAGCGCCTGAAGATACTGTAGCACCTGTTGCAGTATCTAGATTTACGGTTTGCTTATCGACAACGACTTCACAAATCTTATCAATCGCATTCGTACCGATGCCTTTTGTTTCTACGTTATCACTCGCATCAACACTAGCAATCTTTCCATCTTGAACTGTTATACTCACAGTCATTGGACCATTATGTCCTGTAGCGTTAGCTGTATATGTTCCATCCTTTAAACTTGCAGATTTTTTAGTTGTGCTACAACCAACTAAACCAACTGCAATTGTTGGAACAAGTACCATAGATAATAAATGTTTCTTGTTCATAATCCCTCCTGAATTTCTTTACTACAATTATAAAAAAGGTATGAACTAGAAGTATTTATAAAAATAAGACAAATTTTATAATAATCCGTCATCCATTGTGATACATGGATAAGTATTCTTAATTCTCTGATAGCAGATACAATCTTTTTCGTGATCGTTGATCATACCGCAAGCCTGTAAATATGAATAAATAATAACAGGCCCAACATATTTAAACCCGCGTTTCTTCAAATCATTACTAATGAGTGTAGATAAAGCATTCTTAGATATATCGATTCCCTGCTCATGTCCTTTATAACAAATTGTTTTGTAATCACAATAAGACCAAAGAAATTTATCAAAACTACCAAATTCTTGTTGAACATTCATGAATGCTTTCGCATTGGATATCATTGCAGTAACTTTTCTTAAAGACTTGATCATGTCTTCTGTATGCATGATACGCTCAATGTCATCATTATCAAAAGACGCAACCTTTTCAATATCAAAATCACAAAAACACTTTCGTATCGTTTCTCTTTTGCGAATGATCAAATCCCAACTTAATCCTGCTTGTAAGGATTCCAAAATAAGATACTCAAATAACTTTTGATCATCATGTGTCGGAATACCCCATTCTGTATCATGATATGCTTTCATTTGTTTACTGCTATCTTTCCAATTACATGTCATGCTTTTTCTCCAATATTTAGAACAAGCCTATTTGGCTTATTCTGAAAATTCAAATTCTAATTCAATATCTTTACTAATCGACTGAAATAACGCCTTATAGTAACTCTTGGCAGAGTCATTTATATTCTCGACATATTTCTCTAGGTACTTTGCTTGTTCTTCGTTAGAGAGTGTTTGTGCCACAAGAGTACCTGTATCAATATTTTGTGTAGAATAACTTAATAATTCACCAGAGCTATCATAAAGCTGATATGGATTTTTTTGTCTAATTCAATCCCTAACACCTCATATTTTGGAACAATAATTTTATACTTTTTCTCACTGAGTTGTTCCACTTTTACATGCGTTCTAATTCCAAGCTTTGCAGCATAATTTAGAATAATAATCGATTTTTTCTCTGAAAAAGGAATTCCAATATCCGTCCATGGAATCGTTGTTTGATTCTTTGCAGTAACTACCTTTTCAATACCTACGTTCAAAAATACAACTTCATTAGCTTCTTGTATATATTGCACCATCGATGATGACTGACTATTGTTTTTAGGATTATTTTGCGTATAGCCATAAAGATAAGTACCTAATAAAATTGCACCAATCAGCAATATTAACCATAAAGATATTTTAATTCCAAGAAATTTTTTAATTGTTTTCATATTTTCACCTTAATTATAACTTTAGTAAAACAAATACTCCCAATACAGCAGCTAAAATTGCAAGTAATGGATTTAATAAATACAGAATAACCACTATAGCAACAAAAACTGCTACTAAAATTATTTTCTTCATTTCCCCTCCTGATACTAGATACTACCTTAAAAATGTATGAAACTTCTTCTTTATTATATGTTTTTATGAGGTTTCTTTCCATATTTACTTAACACTGTAAGCAATCAATAATATCGACTCACATACATACTTTATTAAAAAACCATGCATCACTGTGGTCGTACCAACAGTTTGCATGGCTTAGTAGTTCTACAAGAGTCCAATTGCGGAACAGATAATTGAAATAGCAATTGTTGCAACAATCAAGATAACTGGTGATACCTGCTTCTTCTTTAAAAAGTAAAGCATGAGTAAGGTATATGCCATTGGTAGAAGTTTAGGGAAGATT
This sequence comes from Solobacterium moorei, assembly GCF_036323475.1. Classification (GTDB taxonomy): domain Bacteria; phylum Bacillota_I; class Bacilli_A; order Erysipelotrichales; family Erysipelotrichaceae; genus Bulleidia; species Bulleidia moorei. Next base: position 982,197 of record NZ_AP028934.1, on the reverse strand, counting down.
GTATCAAAGAAAGCTTCCTGTACTCCTACTGAAATATCTCCACTAACTGTAATAACAGGTAGTAATTCAATATTCACGTAACTTGCGATCAGTGCACCAACAACAGTAATACCTAAGATTGTTGCAGAGTTAGCAATGATAGACGAATTCTCCTGTAACTTTTCAAATGACTTGATACCTAGGTTATATCCCATGTGTGTCCAAACAATACGTAGTAACCAGATAATGAGATAACATGTAAAGAAGATAATTGGGCCTAAGATCAATCCCTGCGAAGCAAAGGAACATGAGATACCAGCGATAATTGGTAATAGTGTAAACCAGAAAATCGCATCACCAATACCAGCGATAGGACCAAAGAGCGCAAGTTTTAAACCCTTGATGGTATTACGATTTTCATGCTGCTCTTCTAATGAAACTAATAGCCCCATTAAAAATCCAACTAAGTTAGGATGTGTATTGATAAACTCCATGTTATCTACCATTGCGGCAGATAGACCTGCTTTATCATCCTTATAAATCTTCTCTAATGCAGGAAGTTGTGCATATAGCCAACCTGCAGCCTGCATTCGTTCATAGCTGAAACCAGCTTGTAATAATGATGAGCGAATCGCGAGATTTGTAATATCCTTCTTTGTTAGTACACGTTTAGATTCCGACATGGTCGTCACCTCCATCCACCTTCAAATTCTTAACTGCTTCTTTAATCTCTTCCTGACGTTGCTTTGCATTAAAGAAATCAAATAACGCAAACGCTGCACCCATTAATGCGACTGGAAGTAAATTCTTCATGTCGATAAAGCATACTGCTAAGAAACCTGCAATAAAGTATGGAATATACTTTGGCTTCATCATAACATTTAGTAACATACCAAAACCGATAGCCGGTAAGATTCCACCTGCAACAGTTAAGCCATGTGTCAAGAATTCAGGCATATGATTTACTAATGCACTCATCGCATCCTGCGCTAAGAATGTACATGCAAATACAACTACACCATAGAGTAGTGCAACAATACCTGTCATCAGAAGATTCATCTGCGCAATCTTCTTTGTATCGCCATTTTCTGCAGCTTTATCACATACTCCCATAAAGAATGAGAATGAAGAATAGCAGAATAATACAACATATTGCATCAAGAATGAGAATGGCAAGCATAATCCAAGTGCAGCTTGTCCATCAACATTTGTTGTATAGGCAATCACTGTACACATAACACCCGCTAGAATTGGATTTGGTGGCTGTGTTCCACCTGCAGGTGTTAATCCAGCAAATGCTAATTCCGTTAAGGCACCTGTTGTTAAACCCAGTTTTACATCTCCAAGAATCAAACCTGTAATTGTAGAAACGATTAGTGGTCGGAAGATAAAGAATGATTCCAACCAGAAATCGATGCCGAAGATCATTGCAGCGATTGATAGTAACAATCCCTGTATAAATGTAATTTCCATATTGATTTCCTCTATTATTTAATCATTTCTTTTTGTGTTCCTGGAACATCCTGTATAAATACATTTGTTCCTGTTGAGACTATAAATTTCAAATCATCCATATCTGTATCATCAACATATACTTTCTTAGAAAGTTCTCTCTTTCCTGGCGCAAAGTGCATATTACCGACATTCAAATCTTTTAGATGTACACCTTTCTCTACCAAAGCACGAGCACTTTGTGGATTGCGTACAACTAAGAAAATACGTTGATCAGGAGATGCTTTATCAATCACATCTGCAGTTTTCTGAATCGTGAAAAAGCGAATTCCAACATTACTCGATTTCGCAGTTACTGTCATTAATGATTTCTGTAATTCATCTTCTGCAACAACATCATCTGCAACTACAATCAAATTTGCATTTAATGTTTGTGTCCAAGTAACTCCTACCTGTCCATGTACAAGACGATTATCAATTCTAGTCAATAAAATATTATCCCCCTTCATATCATTTCATCTCCTTTCTATTTACGGATAAATTATTGAGCATGCAAAATAGTAAATATTCTTATCATGCATGAGAATGATCCTCTATGTTTTCACTACTAATCTAATTATGTTCTTCTATTCACATAAAAGCAATACCATATCAGCGTAATAAATTCACCATTATAAATCAAAGTACTGTTGTATTATATATCTATGAAAAACATAAAATTAATTGCAAGCGATATTGATGGAACACTACTTTTAAATAGTGCCAAAACATTGAACCCAAAAATCTTTATAGAAATTCGCAAACTACGAGAACAAGGTATCCTGTTTATGGCAGCTTCAGGTCGTGAATATACAAATCTAAGAAGTTTATTCTCTCCAGTAGCAGATGACATCATCTATCTTTGCTTAAATGGATGTTTAACATTTTACCACGATCAATGCATATCTAAAGAAATAATGGATACCGATATCGCCAAAAGACTCATTACCACAATCCAATACGATAATAACGCTGAAGCACTCATCTCTGGTGAGAAGACATGCTATATCACTCCAAAGAATCAAAGTTATTATGAGCATTTAGCAAACACTGTTAAAAATCATGTGACTATTGTTGATGATTTATTCAACATTCCTGAACCATATACAAAAATATCCGCTTATTTTAAAGACGGTGTAAATGAACATTATCAATATTATGCAGATATGTTCGATAAAGATATTACTGTCCAAATTGGTGGCAAATGCTGGTTGGATTGTGCTCCAAAAGGAGTTAACAAGAGTACAGGCTTTTTAAAGTTACTTTCACATTTAAGCATACCTGCAGAAAATACTGTGATGTTTGGAGATAATGATAATGATAAACAAATCTTACAAACTTGTGGTTATCCTATCGCAATGACAACAGCAATACCATCCATTCGTGAAATATGCCCTTATCAAGTGAGTACTGTTGAAGAAGGTATTGCGTCCATTCTAGAAACAGATACTCTATCATGACTATAGTCTCAAAAAGAACTCTCACTTCATTTTGATGAGAGTTCTTTACTTTCCAATTATTACTGATTCATTCCAATTGATATAACACTTCAAGATTTGATTTGGACATTCTTCATATCTTTCTTCAATTGCATCAATTAAAATCTTTGCGGATTGGCAGCCTTCTTTATAAGCAGGTTGAACAATTGTTGTTACTGTTGGAGCAGATAAATTTGCCCACTCTGTATTATCATACCCCAGTAAGCCAAGTGTATCTGGCATTAAATTGCGGTAGTTTTTTAAAGCCACAAACACACGTGGTAGTAGGAAACAGTTTGCCACAAAAATCAAAGTCTTTACACCAAAGCGTAATTCCTTTTCAATGATTTTGCGAAGTCCCTCTTCGTCTATATCTGCAGGTACGATGTTTGTCTTGCTGTGGATTCCTTTTAGAATAAGTGCATCCTCAAAACCTTTCGTTCTTTCCATACGTGTACTTAGAACACTAGGATCTGCACTGATCATTACAAACTCATCATAGTGCTTCTTATTAACAAGTAATTCAACAGCCTCTAATACAGCTTCATAGTTATTTGTCTTGACCCACTTCTCATTTTCTATAGATACTTGCGAATCAATAAACACAACTTCACGTCCTTTTTCTTTGATCTTGTCAATCAAACCAGAAAACCGGCTAGATGGTTGAATAATAAAACCATCTACACCCATCGATAACATACGATCAACATAGCTCTGTTCAATCCTATAATCGTAATTACTACTACCTACGATTAGTTGATATTGATTTTCTCTAGCATGATCTTCAATGCCCTTTACAATCTGATTCGCAAAAGTATTTGTGATGTCACCAATAATAACACCTATGAGTTTTGTATGCTTCGCATTTAAAGTTCTTGCTGCAATACTCGGTTCATAATTTGTATCTTTAATTACTTTTGCAATTCGCTTTTTTGTTTCTAAAGACATTTTATCAGTTTTGCCATTTAAGTAGAATGAAACTGTTGTTTTAGAAGTATTAGCTCTTTCAGCTATGTCCTTAATCGTCAATTTTCCTTTCATGATAAAATCCCTCTTGCGTATATATTAGCATACCAATTTAAGTACGCATCACATATAGTGTTTTATTTCCATCTTTTTCGTGAATTACAATCACTTTTGCGTGGAAAGGTACCCCATTGAGGTACATAATCTTCCTGCCAGAAAAAATTTCTTGATGGAAGACCGCAATCGTATAATTCTCTGTCCTACTCACAATAAATTGTTTTGCATTTACAATATCTTTACTAACAATCGTTTCGCCAGCTTGAATCACATCAATATCTTCAACAAAATATTCTGGTTGGTGAAACGTTGTAATTACATTCAATGTATCTGTAAAGTCATGAGAAACAATTCCAACTTGATGAACCATCTGTTCATTATAAATAAACGAACAGAATTGCTCTTCCGCATGCATGTCACCCTCATAAGTCCAAATATTCTTTGGTATTTCATGGTACATTGGATCAAAGTGAAAATACTGTTTAATTTGATGCGTACCATCACACTTCACTTCATCACAGATAAACCAAATACCACTGTCGATAGTGACGAGTTTTCTTGTCCATATCTGTAAAGGATTCTTGGATATTACACTTCCTTCATAATAGTGTATCTTGCCATCATGCTTTACATATGTTTTCATAGGAATTGTAAAATCACTATATGTCCAACTACCACTTGGAATACAACTTGGGTGGTCATCAATTACAAGACTGTTATGTGCTGCCACCGATTTTAGCCTAATTCGCTCTTCATGATCTTCACGATATGTATATCTACCACTATCGATTAATACAGGCTTTCCATTCATGCATAACGAAACGTGTAAATTATCTGAATGTCCATGACCGCTACCTAAAGAACCATTTGTAAACATCGTAAAGTTTGCTGATGATCCCCAACAACTTCTTGTCGTAAATACCCCAGATGCATATCCATCAAATGATTGCAAAGCTGGTTGAAGTAATGGTAGGTTTTTATACTCTTGATTTGCACATGCACCAAAGTAATACATATTTTCCGCATCAAATTCTGCATTACCAAAGTACTTCAATATACCATTACTAAAAAGATATGATGCTCTTTCCATAACGGCAGAAATTGTAACCCTATCTGTATCCCCAAAGCATTCAATTTCATTATTAGGCATTGATAGTTGATACAGTGCTTCTGACATCTTCTCTGCCGTATCAATGATATATTGATTACAAATTTGATTGAATACTCGTTTATAATAAATTACTTTCAATAAAATATTTAGCACTTCCACATGATACATTGTGGATTGTTCCCACTGTAGTCCATCTTCATAAATTTGAATCTGAAGCTGTTGCTGTATTTCTTGTTCTACCCAAGAGTATAGATGGCCCTGATTTGGGTATATATCTAATATGATGTATAGGATACCTACTTGAATACTTCCCCAATTACTGAGTGTATATTTGGGTTGGTAGTTTTCTTTTAAGTACAACGCTTGATGATATATACTTGTAAATATCAGCTCAAGCTCTTCATCTTTCAAAACAGAATAATGTAATAGATATGGTACAGCCTCAAACATACTCATCATACGGATAGCTGTATCTAGGGTTCTTGTGCTAGGTTGACTTACTATGCGTACATGAGAATTAATCCAATGTATAATATAATACTTTGCCTTTTGTATATATCTAGTGTCTTTGCTAATTATATATGCATTGATTAACGTATCTAAGTATTCCATCCGATTTAGCATGAAACACCACTCTTCATCATCATGGCATACAGTTTCCCAATTTAATACATCCAACTTATATGGAATACTACACCTTTCCATATCCCAAGGTTTATCAAATACAAAAGTTTGATCTAACAAAAGATCCGCTTTTGCAATGATTGTCTTCTGTTCTTGGACAGGAATGACGATATGATCAATATCTTTATAATCAATAACTTTCTGGCACATCTTTTTAATGTGTTTTATATCTATCATCATTCTATCCTCCATATAAAAGTAGGGAGCCTATCGCTCCCTTTTCAAACTAAGCCAAAATCTTGAAGTAACTAAGAACAATTCCTAATACAACTGTAATTAGAACTAAGATATAAGTGTTTAATTTTTTCTTCTTAATTAGATAATACATTAAATATGTATATAGTACTGGTAGTAACGCAGGTGCAACCTTATCTAACATTCCTTGAATATTAACTGTAGACTGTTTTACACCTTCTTCAACCGCACCAGCAGCTAAAGTGATATTTACATTCATCTTAACAAATGTAGCCGCAAGACCAGCAATAACTGTTACACCTATCATACTTGCCGCTTCTGAAATTGTACTCATCTGAGATGATAGCTTATCAATCAAATCCGTACCAAGTTTACGTCCATAACTACCCACGCCAAGTTTAATGAGTACCAGTGTAATATTCTCAGCAAGCAAGAATAACAATGGAGCTACCGGTACACCTTGTAGTGCTAATGAAGCGAAAATCGTTGAGAATAAAGGCGCAATACAGAATTGTGATAATGAGTCACCAATACCTGCTAATGGTCCCATTAATGCCATCTTAATACCACGGATTGATTCATAATCATATCCCTTATCAGCCATTGCTAAATGAATAGAGGTAATAAATGGTAAGAAGTTTGGATTTGTGTTATAGAATTCAGAGTTATTCTCTAATTCTTTTGCGAATCTCTCTTTATCATCACCGTATAGCTTCTTGAATGCAGGATACATAACAAGAGCATAACCAAGTCCCTGATAGTTTGTATAGTTGAAACCATTTTGTAAGAAATATGCACGTAACGTTGTTTTTGTATAATCGGCTTTTGTTAATTTATTAGATCCAGTCATCGTGTTCATCCCCATTTCCAGTTGTAGCAGCTACTGGCTGATTTTTACTTGCATCATTGAAATATTTGATGGCAAATGCAGCAGCTACTAATGCAATACCCATTACAGGCATCTTTAAGTAAGAAGCTAAGATATATCCCATGATTGCAAATGGAATTAATTCTTTCTTTAGCATAACGCTCATAATCATTGCAAATCCGATTGCCGGTAACATACCACCCGCAACAGATAAGCCCTTTAATAACCACTCAGGAATGAGACCTACAACGTAACTCAACCATTCCATCGCTACAGAGCCTGTAAATCCAAGTAAGAAACCCACAACCGCGAACAATACCACTGTCAAGTTTGCTTGTAATCTAAACCCAGCAAAATCTTGTCTCTTTAGCGCATTAATAGCACCTTGTGGTCCACCTGCACGTACAGTGTAAATTGCTGTCTGTAAGAACTGAATTGCAACTGCAAATGGAATTGATAAAGATAGTGCTGTTTCAGGCGTTACATTTGGCATTGTAATCGCCATGAGTGTACCAATGATACCAGGACCGATTGGATTTGGTGGAACAGTCCCACCTGCACCCACACCGAAGCCCATGAATGCAAGTTCACTGATTGCACCAACAGATAATGCAGTTGGTAAGTCTCCTAAAATGACACCTACTCCAAAGCTCAATACTAAACAGCGGTTTGTAAAAATGCCAAATAACATACCGGAGTAGCAGAAGGCTGTCCAAAGACCAATTAAAATGGCTTGGATTACTGAAATGTTTACCATATAATTCCCCTTTCTTCTTTCTTATAGGTATTTTTTAATATCGACAGGTGCACAGCCATCGTTACCACCTGGCGTTGTTACTGTATTAAATGTAATGTTATAATCATTCACCATCTTACGTAGAGCAGCTTTGTCCTCTTCACCTAAAAAGATGGAACGTGTAATCTTTTCTTTACCCTCTGCGTTATGGATATTTCCAATATTGTATTCCTTAACTGGAACGCCACCTTCTACTAAGCGAAGAGCGTCTTGACAATCCTTTACAACTAAGAAAATTGTTTGTTGCGGGCTAGCTTTATGAATCACATCGATTACTTTCTGTACTGAGAAGAATCTCGCTGCAATTGAGCTTGAGAGTGCCGTCTTCATCAACGATTGTGAGATATGGTCTTCACTAACTTCATCGTTTGCAACAATCACGGTGTTTACACCTAATGATTTTACCCACAATGCGCCTTGACCGTGTACAAGTCTTTCATCAATTCTAGCCATTACGATATTTGGTGTGCTCATTTTTCCTCCTTACCAATATGGATCCCATTTTTTTAATTGACGTAATATTGCTTCCATAAAATAGTAGTCACCCCAGATGTTTCCTTCATCAACACCCTTCCCAGAGTGCCATGAATAAACACCATGATATAAAATTGGTTGACCCGGCTTTGTTTCTTTTGTTTCATAGTTTTGAATCAGTGAACGCATCATACGATTAGCACTGCCACGATATACTCTTTGATCTTCTAAAGTGAGGAATTTCTCCATCTCCAAGATACCGCAGATAGCAATCGCCGCTGCTGAAGAATCCTTAGACTGCTCACTCCCATCGCCGAAGATAAGATCCCAATAGCAGATATCATCTTTTGGTAAACGATTTAAGAAATAGTTTGTCATGCCCTTAAAGAGAGAGATATTCTCTAAGTTATTTGTATAACGTGTATTTAATGCAATACCGTAGATACCCCAAGACTGTCCACGTGCCCATGATGAGCTATCACTATATCCTTGACGTGTTGCTCCATGTGATGGACCACCTGTGTTGTAATCCATGTAGAATGTATGGAATGCCGAAGCATCATCACGAATTACATTACAGATACTTGTTTGATAATGACTTGTAGCAATCTTTGCATACTTCTCATCACCCGTTACTTCTGTTGTCCAATACAATAATGGAATGTTCATCAGACAATCAATAATAAATCGATAATGATCTGGACTATCTTTAGGACCCCATGCTTGTAGGAATTGTCCTTTCTCTTGCCAACGCTCTAACAACTTGTCCGCCGCAAGTACTGCAGCTTTCTTGGCGAGTGAATTACCTGTTAACTTATAGCCACTTACACACGATAAGGAATATAAGAAACCTAAGTCATGATGATCAAGTTCAATACGATTCTTAACTCGATGGTAGAAACTTTCGATATTTTTCTCCGCTAATTGGCGATACTTTTCCTCTCCCGTATACTCATATGCCAACCACAGCATTCCTGTCCAAAATCCATCTGTCCACTCAATATTCTCGATAATCGGATAAATTCCACCTTTCGCACAGGAGTATGGAAATTTACCTTTGAAGTAATCCATATTTAAATCTACTTGTGCGATGCATATATCCATTGCCTTTTTTAATTCATCTACGGATAAATTTGGTTCCTTTGAATAAGCATCAATATTCTGAATTGTTTCAATATTAATCTTTCTTGTCACCAGGATCCTCCTTCTGCAAAACTGGTTTACTAGCTACGTTGATTATATGGTGATAAAATATCGTATGTCAACGAAATTTTATAAAATTCTATCAAATTTCAATAAATTTGCACAAAAATAAACCAGTTTACTAAAAAATATTGACAAAACCAGTTTACTAAACTATTATCACATTGATTATGGAGGTTATATTATGGACGAAATATTGGATAGAATATCTAAAATTGGTATTGTTCCTGTTGTAAAGATTACAAACCCTGAACATACAATACCGCTGACACAAGCTTTATATAAGGGTGGAATCGATGTTGCTGAGATTACTTATCGTAGCGAATATGCAACAGAAGCAATTCGTAGCATCAGCACAAACATTCCTAATATGCTAGTAGGTGCTGGAACCGTCACTACAGTTCAACAAGCTGTAGAAGCAATTGAGGCTGGTGCAAGTTTTATTGTGACACCCGGCTTTAATCCAAGTGTCGTTTCATGGTGTAAAGAGCATAGCATCCTTATATTACCTGGTGTATCAACAGCCAGCGAAATTGAACAAGCTCTTACATATGACTTAAAAGTATTGAAGTTCTTCCCTGCAGAAAGCAGTGGTGGTGCAAAGAAACTTAAAGATTTCTATGGTCCATATGCAGATATTAAATTTATTCCTACAGGTGGCATCAACGCTGTAAACATGCACGATTATTTAAACTTACCTAATGTACTCGCAATCGGTGGTAGCTTCATGTTACCAAATGATTTGATTCATGCTGAGGATTGGAACAGCATTGAAGTATTATCCTCTCATGCTATTAAATCATTGCTTGATTACCAGTTAATTCACCTCGGTATCAATGCAAATAGTGAAGAGCATTCTCTGGAAATTGCACAACAATTCTGCAAGTTATTCCACTTCACTTACTATAAAAAACCTAAATCAAATTTTGCAGGTAAAGGCTTTGAAATCATGCACAAACCAAGCCGAGGAACAAATGGGCATATCGGTATATTTACCCGATACCCTGAGCGAGCACTCTATCAATTAGCAAAAGAAAATATATATGCTATAGAGGAAACCATCACAAGAAATAAAAAAACAAACAAAATCAATTTTGTTTATCTTGACTTAGAAATTGGTGGATTTGCAGTTCACTTAATCAATCCAGACGTACAGATGGAGGTATAACATGAAGATTATTACATTTGGTGAAATCATGCTAAGACTCGCAACACATGGTTTCTATCGTTTCACTCAAGCAACAGATTATGAAGCTACATTTGGTGGATGCGCTGCAAATGTAGCAGTTAGCCTAGCCAACTTCAATGAAGATGTTTCGTTTGTAACAAAACTGCCTACACACGATATTGGTCAATGTGCGGTCAACGACCTAAGAAAATATGGTGTTGATACAACAATGATTGTTCGTGGCGGTAATCGTGTTGGTATCTATTATCTTGAAAAAGGTGCGAGCCAGCGCCCAAGTAAAGTTATTTATGATCGTGCAGGCTCTTCTATCTCAGAGGCCTCCCCTACTGACTTTGATTGGAAGGAAATCTTCTTAGATGCAGATTGGTTCCATTTTACAGGTATTACACCTGCATTAAATCCACAGGTTGCCCAAATTACATTAGAAGCTTGTAAAGAAGCAAAGAAACAAGGATTACAAATCTCATGTGACCTTAACTTCCGAAAAAAATTATGGACCAGCGAGCAAGCAAATAAAACAATGTCTGAAATCATGCCATACGTAGATGTATGTATTGCAAATGAAGAAGATGCCGAAAAGGTATTTAACATTCATGCAAGTAAAACCAATGTCCTCACAGGCGAATTAAATCGCGAAGGATATATCGAAGTTGCCAAGGAAATTAGTGAACGTTTCCATTGTCATACTGTCGCAATCACACTCAGAAAGAGTATTTCTGCCAGCGATAACAAATGGTCTGCAATGCTATACCAAGGTGGACAAGCATATTTTTCAAAGGAATATGCAATCCATATTGTAGACCGCGTTGGAGGCGGCGATTCCTTCGGAGCTGGACTCATCTATGGATTACGTCATTTTGAAAAACCACAGGAAATTATTGAATTTGCTGTTGCAGCAAGTTGCTTAAAGCATAGTATCGAAGGTGATTACAATCGTGTAACAGTTGACGAAGTACTCACACTCGCAAATGGTGACGGCTCAGGTCGTGTACAACGATAAAAGATAAAGGAGATAAAAGAAAATATGTTTGATTTAGATTCATTTTCATTAAAGGGAAAAGTCGCATTTGTTACAGGCGCTAGCTATGGGATTGGCTTTGCAATTGCTAGTGCATTTGCGAAAGCAGGTGCCACAATTGTATTCAACGATATTAAACAGGAATTAGTGGATAAGGGTCTTGCTTCTTATAAGGAAATTGGCATTGATGCACATGGTTACGTATGTGATGTAACAGATGAAGAAGCAGTAAACAAAGTTGTGAAACAAATTGAAGAAGAAGTTGGTATCATTGATATCCTCGTTAATAATGCAGGTATTATCAAGCGAATTCCAATGCTTGAAATGACCGCCAGTGACTTTAGACAAGTTATTGATGTAGATTTAAATGCACCATTCATCGTTTCCAAAGCAGTTATCCCTTCTATGATAAAAAAAGGTCATGGCAAGATTATCAACATCTGCTCTATGATGTCTGAATTGGGAAGAGAAACAGTTAGTGCATACGCAGCTGCTAAGGGTGGCTTAAAGATGTTAACAAGAAACATCTGTTCAGAATACGGTGCATATAATATTCAATGCAATGGTATTGGACCTGGTTATATCGCAACACCACAGACCGCCCCATTAAGAGAAAAACAAGCAGATGGAAGTCGTCACCCATTTGATAGTTTTATCTTAGCTAAAACTCCAGCTGAAAGATGGGGAGAAGCTGCTGACTTAATGGGTCCTGCAGTATTCTTAGCATCCGATGCAAGTAACTTTGTAAATGGACACATCTTGTATGTAGATGGTGGAATCCTTGCATATATTGGAAAACAACCACAGTAAAGAAAGGTAGAAAAGAAAATGAAAATTGCATTAATCAACGAAAACTCACAGGCAGCAAAAAACCAATTAATCTATGATGTACTCAATGAGGAAGCTACAAAAAAAGGCCATACAGTATATAACTACGGTATGTACAGTGCAGAAGACGATGTTCAATTAACCTATGTAAAGAATGGTTTACTTGCTAGTATTCTTCTAACAACAAAAGCAGTAGATTTTGTTGTTACAGGATGCGGAACAGGTCAAGGTGCTATGCTTGCATGTAATTCCTTCCCTAATGTTTTATGTGGACACATTACAAATGGGCTTGATGCATATTTATTCGGTCAGGTAAATGATGGTAACTGTATCGCAATGCCATTTGCACAAGGGTTCGGTTGGGGTGCCGAAATCAACCTACATGATACTTTTGCCAAATTATTCTCTGAACAATTCGGTGGTGGTTATCCAAAGGAACGTAGAGAACCAGAACAACGTAACAAGAAAATTCTTGATGGTGTTAAGGAAATCACACATAGACCATTAATCGAAATCTTAAAGCAAATTGACCAAGACTTCTTACGTGAGACGATTGCCGGTAAACACTTTGCTGAATATTTCTATCCGAATTGTCAAGATGAAGAAATTGCAAACTACTTAAAGAGTCTATAATCAATTTATGTTTAGAGGTGATGCAAGCACATCACCTTTTTATTTAAAAAGGAGCATACGCTCCTTATTCAAAAACTTGATTTAATTTGTCTCTTAGGAAACTTCCTGCATGCTTGCAGATATCACGCCAATTCTCTTCACCTGTATACCAGAATTCACCAGTGAACATCTGTACACCCATATCCTTTAGACATCTGATGTCTTGTACAAACTCTGTATGTCCTGTTCCAAACGGAATCTCACGATATTTACCCGGAACTGTTTCCTTCAGGTGAGCTGCTACAATATGCCCACTTCCCTTTTGTAAATCTTCGATTACGGAAGTTCCGTAAATCTTTTCCGCATTCGTTAGATTGCCAATATCAGGATATATTTGTAAGTATGGACTATCGACAATATCAACGTATTCCATTGCCTTTTCAACGGTATCCATGAATGGTGTTTCCATTGTTTCAAAACCCATGACAACGCCATACTTAGCCGCCATCTTGGTAGCGATGTGAAGATTCTTGATAAACTGGTTCTTTGTATCTTTATTACCTTCTTTGTAATAAACATCATAACCCGCAAGTTGGATAATACGAATGCCGAGGTCTTGTGCAAGATAAATTGCTTTTCCCATAATTTCAAGACTTCTTGATTCTGTATCAGGATCTAAATCACCTAACGGGTATTTACGATGTCCACTAAGACACATCGTATGGATTGGAACACCTGTCTTTATGATTGCTTGTTTAATAACGTTTCTTTCTTCTTGGCCCCAATCCAAACGTGCTAGTTTATCATCTGTTTCATCAATAGAAATCTCTAACCAATCAAAGCCAGATTCTTTACAGATAATTAGCTTCTCTTGCCAAGATAATTCTTTTGGCATGGACTTTTCATACATGCCCAAACGATATGCCTTATTGTCCATAGTATGCATTCTTTCCGTGTTTACGTAGATAGTGTTTATCCAAGAGTTCCTGCTGCATATTTCCCTTTTCAGGGTTCAACATGTATGCATGGAAATTCATAAAGCAGATTTCTTCTAAAACGACTGCGTTATGCACTGCGTTGAATGGATCTGTACCCCAAGTAAATGGCCCATGGCTATGTACGAGTACTGCAGGAACATCATCTGGTTTGATATCCTTGAATGTTTCAACGATGACATTTCCTGTTTCTAGTTCATACTGTCCCGCGATTTCTTCTTCACTCATCTTCCTTGTACATGGTATCTCACCATAGAAATAGTCACCATGTGTCGTTCCCATCGGTTTAACGCCTACCCCAGCTTGGGCAAAGCTAACTGCCCACTTACTATGAGTATGTACGATACCACCGATATGAGGGAAGTTACGATACAACACTAGATGTGTATCTGTATCGGAAGATGGTTTGTATTTGCCTTCTACCTTTTCACCTGTTTTTACATCTACAACGACCATATCTTCTGGTTTTAGTTCATTATATTCAACACCAGATGGCTTGATAACCATTAAGCCCTTTTCACGGTCGATACCGGAAACGTTACCCCAAGTAAAGACTACAAGTCCATTCTTAGGCAACATCATATTTGCCTCATATACTTTTTGTTTTAATTCATCTAACATATTTATTCCTCAATCGTGTACAATGCAATTTCATTTGTTTCGCGATTTGATACGAAGATCTTCTGTACATTCCCATCCTTGAACGCCAATGCATTTGTAGGACCTGCATTACGATCTAAGTTTTCACTGATATATGTATTCGTATCTGCATCGTAAGATAAAAGATTTAGTTCTAGTTCATTCCTACGATAACCATAGATTCCATATACCTTTCCATTCATTTCTAATGGATAGATTGCATGCAAGAATGGCATCTTTCTTTCATCTTCCCATACCTTTTGATAAGAACCATCTACCAGCTTATAGATAGCAAGTGTATCACCATGGAATGGTGCGAAAGTCATTAGCTCTTTTTGTCCGTCATTATCGAAGTCTAGATACAACATATCAGAAGCTGGATCAGCTGTAAGCTGCTCGTATGTCCATTCGCTATTTTCATCAGCTGGTGGAATAACTTTAAAGATACCGTTCTTTGTGCCGACCAGGGCAATTTGATAATCCTCTTCTTCTGTCTTGAAGAAGCCATGGTTTTGTGTAAGACCACTGATTAATGGTGTAAGTTCTAACTGATGATCTTCATCATAGATGGAGATATCCTCTGGCAGCTTAGCCACCCATACTCTTCCAGGACATGTCCAGTCATCTTTGAATGCATGTGCACTCTTTAATGTACAAGCTACCAGATACTTCTGGTGATTTCTTTCAATCACACCAAAGCGATGTACGAATGGAAGCTTGCATAATGTATGAATCTGCCACTCACCATCTTTTCTGAGGTAGTATACAATCTTGGAATCTGCCCCATTATTTGGAGAGTAGAACTTCCAAGTCGCAAGTATTGTTGGATATGTCTGGTTTGGATACTGTTCTAGTGACATCACACCACCAGGTCCATCCCACAACTTTTCTACAAAGTTTCCCTCATAATCATATAAGTAACATGGGTCTTCTTTTTCAGCAGCACATGCAAGATAGTTCTTCCCATTGAATTCTACCTGTGCTAATGCATAACACTTATTTAAAGTACCCAATACTTTCTTATTTACTTTCATTCAGTAAACCTTTCTAAAAAGCTACTGCTCAGCAGTAGCTTTCGTTGTTATTCTGCAAAGCCTGCTTCTTTTAAAAGTGCTTGCGCTTCTTTATCTGATAGTACGTTCTTCATACCGCAGATTTTAACGCCTTTTTTCTCTGCATCTGTAAACATGTTCTTAAAGTTTAGTGGGCAAAATACAACATCATATTGAGTTGCCGCACTCTTACCTTCTGATAAAGAACAGTGATGAATTGTAGATACCTCTACACCTAAATCTTTACATGCCTTTTCCACTCTCATCTTCATCATCAAAGATGTTCCGGCTCCATTTGCACATGCGACTAAAACTTTAATCATTTGTTGTTCACTCCTTCTTTACTTTTTCTTTATAAGCTTCGTAATCCTCTACACATAAGAAATATGTATCTGGATGGCTACGATATTGTAACTGTGGAATCAAGATTAGCACTACTAAGATAATTGCTAAACCAATAAATCCTGCATACTTCATGATAACAGTGAAGATTGGCCATACAACTGCCCAGTCCCACATACCTAAGTAACCACCATGAGCCGCAAGTCCTACTGCACCAGCGATTAAAGCACTACCGAATACCTGGCATAAACCTGAAAGGAATGGGAATAACA
The DNA here is from genome assembly GCF_036323475.1 of Solobacterium moorei. Lineage (GTDB taxonomy): Bacteria > Bacillota_I > Bacilli_A > Erysipelotrichales > Erysipelotrichaceae > Bulleidia > Bulleidia moorei. The sequence goes on along the minus strand of NZ_AP028934.1, from coordinate 965,948 downwards.
TAGCAGCCTTTATGCCACCCTTATTATTTGCGTATACAGCGATTGTTGCGTTATCAAAGAATACTGGAACGAACCCTGCAATAACAATTGTTGGAGACTTCAATAATAGTAATGCGATGATAGCAATAAACTGACCTAATGCACCGAATAAGAAACCGATAGTTACTGCATTAGGACTACCAAATCCATATGTAGCTGCACAGTCGATACCAGGAACCGCACCAGGTAAGAATGTATTGGAAATACCCTGGAATGAGTTTGTTAATTCTGTTACGAATGTACGTACACCAAGTTGTAAGATAGCTAGATATACAGCAAACTTAAGTGATGTATCAACCACATACATGAAGAAGCTTGCGCCTTCCTTTAGCACCTTAGTTTCAATAAAGTAATCCTTACCTAATACAGCCATGATAGCTCCGAAGAAAATCATCATTAAGATAGCTGTAGAAACCATGTTTTCATTAAAGATTGACATAAAGCCAGGTAATTGGATATCTTCGATTCTCTTAGAATTCTTCTTATTACCAAATATCTTCTTGGATAAGTATGAGAAGAACGCGATACCAAACATTTGCTGGTGAGCTACACAGAATCCACCACCGTCTGTTAAGTCCTGAGAAATTTCAACTGTGAGGTTAGAACCAACTGCCCAGTATAAACCAAGAATGAGTGACATGATAATTAACATTGGTGTATCACCCAACTGTGGGAAGCAGAATAGAATTAACCAGAATGCTGTTGCGGCCTGTTGCATTTGCACATGACCTGTTGTGAATACTGCACGTAATTTTGTAATCTTGTTAAACTTAACAAGAACTAAGTTAAAGATAAATGCAATTAATAATAGGAACATTACTTGTGAAAAGCTACGTCCAATTCCTTCCATTGCTGACTGCACTGCATTTTGTCCGAAGTATGGATCGATAACCATTGCATCTAAGTTAAAGCGATCTTTTAATCCAACAAGGATTGGTCTGAAATTACTTACTAGTCCACCAGAACCTACGCTTAAGATCAAGAAACCTACTGTTGCCTTAATAAAACCTGCTAGCGAATCGTACCAAGTCTTTTTCTGAAGAATGTAACCAATTAAGACGATTAAACCAATAAAGTATGCTGGTTTGGTCAAGATATTACTTGCGAACCATACCCAAATTCCATATAAAACGCTCATATTTCCCCCTAATTATATTATTTGTATTTTTCGATGACCTTTCTTAAGTCGTCATCATTGTGAATTTCTAATAGGTCATTTACGACCTCTTCATTCATTAATAGTTCAGATAGCTGCATCATATTATTTAGATGTTGATCGTGATTAATAGCAGCGAGTGTAAAGAATAGCCTTGCGTCTTTTTCTCTATCATTATCATCGAACGCAACTGGCTTCTCTACCTTCATAAAACCAATACCAGTTTTGTATACACCCTCTGCACCTAGCGTAGAATGCGGCATTGCTACATTAGGACAAATCACAATGTATGGTCCATATTCTGTAACACATTTAATGATTGCTTCTACATAGCGATTATCGATGAATCCTTGTTCAATCAACGTTTCCCCACAACCCTTGATGGCATCTTGCCAGGTTGGAAATTCTTGATGGTAGCTAGTCAGATGATTATCTAGTATTTCTTGTAGTAACATTTATTTTCTCCAATTATAAAATACTTGGGAATGGAACATTGCGTTCCTTTGTAAAGCAGTCTTCAAATCCACGACGATAGTGGAACTTCAATAAGTCCTTATCTAATGGCCATGTATACTTACCACCTACATCCCAAATGAATGGATGGAACTTGTACTTTAGCACATCCTTCTTGAAGTTATATACTAACATTATTTCTTCAGGATCCGCTTTCATATTTGTCCATACATCATGGTGCAAAGGAATAATTACCTTTGCGTTAGTCGCTTCACCCATTCTGCACATATCAACAGATGTCATCTTATCTTGGCATCCTACAGGATTTTCACCATACGCACCGAAGGCAATATCAATATTGTACTTCTTACCGATATCCGCATAGCAGATACTATAGTGTGAATCACCAGTATGATATACAGTTCCTGCAGGCATCTCAATTAAGTAGTTGACTGCTTTTTGATCCATGTTTGTAGGGCAGATACCTGCAATATCTTCACCAACTTCCGTTGTGACTAGACATGTTCTGTCGTAGGACTCTAATACATGAATCTTTGTATCCTTGATTGTAATTATATCCCCTGGCTTAACAACCTTACAGCGCTCTTCTGGAACGCCCCAGCCGACCCACTTTTTCACACACTCCAATGGTCCAATAAACGGCACATCATCACTACAGTTCTTTAATACAGCTGCCGCAAAGAATGGATCGATATGATCGTTATGATAATGAGTCGCTAATACTGCATCACACTTTGTTACACCAAATGGATCATAAACAATTGGTGCTGCACGCAGATTAGGCTGTAGATTTTCAACGCCCATCATATTTCGCATTTGATGGTATGGGGCCATGGATGATACTTTTTGTGTTCTCTTTCCATTGCCAAACCATAAGTCGATTGCGATGTTTGTATCATTTTCTGTCTTAAACCATACACCTACACATCCCAACCACCACATTGAAAATGTACCAGGTTCAACAACTGTGTTGTCAATCTCTTCATTTAGCCATGTCCCCCATTCTGGGAATGCGCCTAAAATCCAAGACTCCCTTGTAATTTCATTTACTTTTGGCATGATAACCTCCTTTATGATGGTTTTATCATACCAACTCATTTTTTGATTATCAAAGAATTATATGTTCATTTAATCGTTTTTACGACTTATTCATTTAATTTAATCATTTTTATATATTTATACATTATTTTTGGAATTTTTTAATTAATTAAAAATATTTTTATGATTATTCATTCATTAAATGTTATAATTATTTCGAAGATGGAAACGAAATATGAAAGTAGATTATAAGATTGTTCAAAAACGTCGTGATGATATTATGATGATTATTCAAAAATTAGGAGATGTTACTGTAAAGCAGTTAATGAATGATTTTGATGTTTCAGAGATTACAATTCGTCGTGACTTACAGTACTGGGAAGATCGCGGAGCTATTATCCGTTACCATGGTGGTGCAAAAATCATCCAACACATGGTTGACCACGATAATAGTGACTTTACAAATAAGCGCTATAAACATGCAATCGCAAAAATGGCAGCAAGTTACATCGAAGATGGCGATACCATATTTATCAACACAAGTTCTACCGCCCTACTCATCCCACAGTATATTTTAAATAAGCGTTGTACTATTATTACCAATAACGCGAAGATGGTTCTAGTTAAACATAGTCCCTTAATTAGCATTGTGTTAACAGGTGGTGAACTGCGCTATCCAAAGGAAGCGATGGTTGGTGATTTTGCACTGAATAATCTACATAAGATACGCGCAAATAAATGTTTCTTGGGTTGTAGTGGTATTAGTAGCACAAGTGGTATTACAACTGCAATCTTCTCCGAAACAGCAATCAACGAAACAATGGTCAGAAATACTCTTGGTAGTATCTTCATTGTTTGTGACTATACAAAAATTGGTCAAACACACAATTATATTTCTGCCAGTGTAAACAAACTAAATTATCTGATCACAGATATTAATGCGCCTGATGAAGAACTAGTAAAAATTCAGGATGCTAATCCTACAATGATGATTCACAAAGTTGAGCCTCTTAGTTCTGCCGCAATCAATCAAGAATAAAAAAATATTCTAACAGTAAACAAAAATGGCCTAGACAAGAAGAGAGGATTATCTAAGAGCCAACTCTGTATCGTTGTGGCAATCGATTGTCACAAAAATACATACGCTGTTATTTGTGGTCATGGAAAGCCATCTGCTTCACGTATCTTTGAAGCACTAAAGAATCATATCGCTTCCGGATCAACACTAGTACATGATGGCGAAAGAGCACATGACAAGCTGATAAAAGAATTAGATTTGAAAGAAGAATTCTATAAAGCCAATACACACGACAAAGAATATCTAGAGAACATGGCATTGATAAACAATATGTGTTCATGGCTAAAAAGGTATATCTATCGCTTCATTGGGATGAGAATGACTAATCTACAATCCTATTTAAATTGGTTTGTATATCTGTTTAGAGTAAAAGGTGCAGTAGAACTGTGGCCAAAGATGGATAGAATTTTACGACATTTGATATTATTCAACGGAACATATAAGAGAAATACTTGATTTCATCGCATTTCCATAGGCCATTTTTGTTTACTGTTAGAAAAAATATTTGAGTAAAATCAAATATTTTTTATCTGGCATATTTTATGTACAGACCCTCCTATATAGTACTTATAGACAAGCAAGGAGGGATTAACCCATGAAAGAAGCTTATATAACAGTTACAGGAACATTCTACCGCTACGGTACAGAAATGGTTGAAAAAGGAGACATTCTTTATCTCAAGAAAGATACAAATAACGAATACGATACTGAATCCATTCAGGTAAATCACATCCCCTTTGGTAAAATCGGTTATGTCGCAAATAGCGTTCGAACTGTGATTGGAGAATGCATGAGTGCTGGTAGACTCTATGACAAAATTGGACAAACTGCAGAAGCAGTCGTAACCTTCAAATCACAGGATTATATTATTTGTAAAGTTGTTTTAGATCCTTCTTTTTCTGAAGTCCAAGTTTACCAGCAGAATGCATGTAACGAAAAATAGTCTTATGGCTATTTTTTGTCATCTTAGATAATAAGAAACCAACGACGAATCCAATCAGAGAGAAGATTACCCACGCAAATCCAATCTCATACATTGGTAATTTCTGATATAGATTAACTAGTCCCTCCGTAAATGCACTATGCATGAATGTATAGGATGGCTTAGAGAAGGTATCTATAAATGCAGCGATAATTGTTGCGATAATCGTAGATTGATAGATAATCTTATTTTCCCCTACAAAGCTGCCAACCAACAACAAGAAGATAAATACAATCGTAATTGGATATAAGAATAGTAATGCAGGTAATGAGTACTTGAGAATACGATCCAATCCAAAGTTTGATAATAGGAATGAAATTAGTGTAAAACCAACCGCATAAGTACGATACGATACTGTCTTTGGGAATACCTCAACAAATGTTTCTGCACATGAAGTTACGAGACCAATCGCTGTCTTTAAACATGCAAAAATCATAATTCCTGCAAGTAGTACATTACCAACAGCATCATAATAATGTTTTGCAAGGATAGCTAAGGCAACACCACCATTTTCACTTGTACCTTGTAATAAAACAGATTGAGCACCTAAAATCGTTAATCCAAAATAGATAATTGCCATTAATGCAACTGCTAGTACTCCACTTCTGAGTGTAATCTTCGCAATTTCTTTTGCGTCTTTGATATGAAATTCTTTGATTGCGTTAATTAGTACAATCGCAAATGCAAGAGATGCCAAAGCATCCATGGTATTATAGCCTTCTAAAAGGCCAGTAGAAAACGAATGCGATATATAGCCACCTGTAGGTTGTACATTTGTAAAGGAACCAATAGGTTTTACAAATGCCATTACCAATAAGCAGAATAATAATACTAAGAAGATAGAGTTAATATATTTTCCAATCCAAGTCATAATCTTCGATGGACGCAAAGAGAATAATAGTACTAGCGCAAAGAAAATCAGTGTATAGATAAATAATCCAAGTTGTGTTTGATTAGATGAAATAAATGGTGTAATACCAGTTGTAAAACTAACTGTCGCTGTTCTTGGAATTGCAAATAATGGACCAATACTTAAATAAAGAATGACAGTAAAGAAGTAACTAAACCATGTAGATACCTTCTTTGCCGCATCAAATAACCCTTCGCTCTTTGAAATGCCAATTGCGGCGATTCCAAGTAGTGGTAGCCCAACACCTGTTATACAGAAACCAATGATGGCTGGAATACTATTGGCACCTGATAGCTGTCCCATATATACTGGGAAAATCAAATTACCTGCACCAAAAAACATCCCAAACAACATTGATCCAAGTAATAGATATTCTTTTGTTGTTAATTTTTTCATAGACCTCCTTAAATAATACGCGTTGTCCATTCAGTACAATCAACAACACGAGTCGCTAAACCTTCATAGAAATCTGGCTCATGGCAAACCATTAGCACAGTTCCTTGATAATCTAATATTGCTTGTTTTAATGAATCTTTCGCATCCGTATCCAAGTGGTTTGTAGGTTCGTCTAATACAAGAATATTCGCATCACGATTCATCAACTTACACAGTCTGACCTTCGCCTGTTCACCACCAGAAAGTACTTGAATACGACTTTCAATATGTTTTGTTGTTAAGCCACACTTGGCAAGTGCCGCACGGCACTCATATTGTGTCCATGCTGGGAATGTGTCCCAAATTTCTTGCAAGCATGTTTTATCGTTTTCACCGAGCACTTCCTGTTCAAAGTATCCGATCTTTAGGTACTGATCTTTTTCAATCTCACCGGATAACGGTGGGATGATACCAAGCAGACTCTTTAAAAGTGTTGTCTTACCAATACCATTGGCACCACTTAGAATCACCTTCTCTTTTCTTTCCACAAGGAAATCAAGTGGTTTGGAAAGTGGCGTATCATAACCAATCACGAGTTGCTTTGTTTCAAAGATGACCCGACCAGGTGTACATGCAGTACGGAATGAGAATTCTGGCTTTGGTTTTTCAATGCTCTTTTCAATCAGCTCCATCTTATCCAGTTTCTTCTGTCGAGACATCGCCATATTACGTGTAGAGACACGTGCTTTGTTTCTAGCCACGAAATCCTTAAGCTCCGCAATCTCTTTCTGTTGACGGTTATAGGCAGCTTCCTTTTGTGCCTTACGGACTTCGTAGACTTCCATAAACTTATCATAGTTACCTGCATATCTTGTAAGTGCACTGTTATCCATGTGATAGATAATATTGACGACGCTATTTAAGAATGGAATATCATGAGAAATTAAAATAAACGCATTCTCATATTCTTGTAAGTATTTTTGTAGCCATGTGATATGCTCTACATCGAGATAGTTTGTAGGTTCATCTAAGAGTAAGATATCTGGCTTTTGTAGTAAAAGCTTCGCTAATAAGACCTTTGTACGTTGACCACCTGATAAATCCACAACATCTCGATCTAAGCCTAAATCATATAGACCTAATGCACGTGATACTTCATCAATCTTCGCATCAATCATATAGAAGTCATGTGCATTTAATACATCCGCTAATGAACCTGCTTCACTCATCATGTCATACATCTGCGCTTCACTGATGGACTCATCAGCCATATCCATATAAAGTTGGTTCATGCGACTTTCCATTTCAAAGAGTTCATCGAATGCAGTCTGTAAGACCATACGTATCGTGCTACCCTTTGTTAAAATAGCCGTTTGATCCATATATCCTGTAATGACATGTTTAGCCCATTCCACTTTTCCTTCTTCCGGAATGAGTTGACCAGTCACAATTTTCATGAACGTTGATTTACCTTCACCATTTGCGCCAATCAAACCAATATGTTCACCTTTTAACAATCGAAAAGACACATCATCAAAGATGATACGATCTCCAAAGCTATGTGATAAATGTTCAACGTTTAATATACTCATGACTACCTCTTTACTTTAAAATGTTAAAACTTTTCCCCAATGATGTTTCATTGCTAGTTTCATTGAAATATACGCAATGATAATTCCTGCAGGAATATCAATGAAATAATGTTGTTTACATAATACTGTACTTGCGAAAATCAATACGCAGAATACTGCGGAGAAGATACGATAGGAATTCGCATACTCAGGGCGTCTTGCGACTCCCATATAACAACAAGTACTAATCAAACAATGGTAACTTGGCGCTAGGTTTGTACCATAGCGGCCACCATCCATATTGTAAATCCACTGAAGCGCTTGATTTAACACACCAGGATTATCATTGAGAAGGTTCTCCGCAACACGGTCCATACGTGTAGGATAGACTGTAAATACAATCGCACCTATCAAGTATGCCACAGACATTCCAACTAAGAAATCTTTGAAATGTTCCTTCGTTCCATTCTTTGCAACGGCCATTGGACCATAAATCCAGAAAAAATACGACAAGATATAAACAGTAATGAACGGAAGAAATAGTGGTATCAAATCATCTAGCCATGCAATCTTGGTTGTATGCCACCCTATCCCTAAGGCAAGACTAATATCATTTGTCCAAAGATACATATATCTCTGCATAATAAACATGCCGATTCCAGCGATATATCCATACACCGGAATCTTGAAAAACCTCTTATTTAAACAGTCTTTTAACCATTCCATAATCGTCCTCTTTCACATCGCTTATTATATCGTAGACAATGTAAATCTCCTATCGTTATCATCAAAAAAGGAGGTAAATTACCTCCCTATGCCTGTGTAAGGATGTATCGATATAATAATTCAACTGTATCAACGACATCTCGTACATCGACGACTTCATAGCTATGTACATAACGCATTGGAATCTGAACACCACCAGCGATAATACCACCGTTTAATGTCTGCATAAAGCTTGCATCGGTCGCACCAGCCGCATACGCTTCAATTCCGTATGGAATCTGATTATCCTTCGCAACTTTCTTTAAATCATGCACAAGCTGTGGATGTGCAATCAAGCCACCGATACAAGTAGAAAGTTTATCCATCACCTTGATGGATGTTCCCTTACCTAATACGTTAATATATTCAGATTCTGGAACACCTGGAATATCTGTCGCAAGACTCATATCTAAAGCAATCGCAATATCTGGTTTAATATTTGTTGCGGCTACGATAGCACCACGAGCGCCTACCTCTTCTTGGGTTGTAAAAACCGCATATAAATCAGGAATATCTTCTCTACCTTGTAGTAAACGTACGACCTCTTCCAAGATAAACACGAGTGCACGATCATCCAGCGCCTTACCACCTAACTTATGTTTACCAAGTTCAATTACTGGATAGTCAATCGAAACTGCATTACCCTCTTCAATGCCAAGATCTAATACTTCTTGGCGAGATTCACAACCTACTTCAATAAAAAATTCATGTACGGAAGATGGCATTGTTGTACAACGATCAGGTCTTCCTGGATGGAGTGAATTAATAATACCGTTGATATGCTTACCTTCATCTGTCTTAATGATGACACGCTTACCAAAGAACTGTTGAGGTGCGAAACCTCCAAGTGTATCTACCCAGATAAATCCTTTACTATCAATATGACGAATAATTAAACCAATTTCATCCATATGTGCCGCAATGAGAATCTTCTTACTACCTGTTCCTTTACGATGATAAATTAAATTACCAAGCACATCTGTAGAATGTGTAAAGTCTGAATCAGCTAAGTTTTGCTTGATAAGTTCTGCGACTTCTTCTTCAAAACCGCTAGGTCCAAATACAGATGATAATCCTTTGATACGCTGGCGGAAGTTCTTTTCAATTTGTTCACGATTAAATTCCATAAGTTTACTCACTTTCATTTTCTGCATTCAATATGCATGCATATTGATGACCATTCCCTAGGTCTTTAATTTCTGGTTGTTTGAGTGTACATTCCTCTTTCGCAAAAGGACATCTTGTGTGGAATACACAACCTTTTGGTGGATTAGATGGTGATGGAAGATCACCTTCAATCAGTGTATTTTCACTCATCTCTACACCAATTGTAGGAATCGCATTCAGTAATGTTCGTGTATAAGGATGTGAAGGATGATTGAAGATATCTTCACTAGTACCCTCTTCAACAACATGTCCCAAATACATTACCAGAATACGATCTGCGATATGTTTTACAACACCTAAATCATGTGAAATAAAGATATAAGAAATGTTCAATTCCTCTTGTAGTTGTTTTAATAGATTAATAATTTTTGCTTGAATAGAAACATCCAACGCAGATACCGGTTCATCACAGATAACGATATCTGGCTTCAAGATAATTGCACGCGCAATTCCAATCCGTTGTCTTTGACCACCAGAGAATTCATGTGGATAACGATTGATACAAGTTGGGTCAAGTCCAACAAGTTTCATTGTTTCTAATACCATTTCTTCTCGCTCACTGCGTGTTTTCCAAGTCTTTTCAATATCAATTGGCTCCGCAATGATATCTCGTACCATCATGCGTGGATTTAAAGAAGAATACGGATCTTGGAAAATAATCTTTAACTTCTTTCTCGCTTCACGTAGCTCTTTTCCTTTTAAACTTGTAAAGTCTTCTCCATTTAGGATAACTTTTCCTGAAGTTGGTTCCGTCAAACGAATCAGTGATTTTACTGTTGTAGATTTACCACATCCACTTTCCCCAACAATCGCAAGTGTCTCTTTACGATGTAAAACAAAACTAACATCATCAACTGCTTTTACACTTTCCTTCTTTTGGAACAGTGTTCCTTGTTGGTAGTATTTCTTTAGATTTTGAACTTCAAGAATGATTTCACTCATTGTGCCATCCTCCTTCATCTACCAACAAGCAACGAACAGAATGATCATCATAGTACTTGAGGTTAACTTTCTTTGTAAAACATTCGCCCTTCGCAAATGGACATCTAGGTGCGAACAAACATCCTTCTGGCAAGTTATCCAGCATCGGTACTGAACCCGGGATATCTTGTAGAGAAGATTGTTGTTTATTAATTTGTGGAATTGCATTCTGTAATCCAATCGTGTAAGGGTGTAATGGTTTTTCAAACAACTTCTTACATGGAGCGCTTTCCACAAATTGACCTGCATACATGACAACAACACGATCCACCATCTGATAGATAACCCCCATATCATGGGAGATAAAAATAACTGCAGTATTTGTTTCATCACGCAACTTCTTTATTAAGCGAAGAATCTGTGCTTGAATCGTTACGTCCAAAGCCGTAGTAGGCTCATCACAGATAAGTAGCTTTGGATGACACACAAGTGCCATCGCAATCATAATACGTTGTCTCATACCACCAGATAATCGGGATGGAATATCATGATAAACCTTTTCCGGTTGGGGAATCCCTACATCACGAATCGCAGCGATGGCACGTTCTTTAAGTTCAGTATTTGAAACCTTCTCATGCGCTTTGATAGCTTCTTCAATTTGCTTACCAACTTTCATTAATGGATTTAATGAAGTCATTGGTTCTTGGAAAATCATAGAAATATCTTTACCACGTATTCTTTGAAATTCACGTAGACTGAGTGTTGTCATATCTTGACCTGCATAGAATATCGTACCATCTGCGATTTTTGCGGGTGAATTCAAAAGATTCATAATCGCAGATGCCAGCATAGACTTACCACAACCACTTTCACCTACGATACCTACAATTTCACCCTCTTTAATCGAGAGATTTACTTTGTCGATTACTGGAAGTGGACCCTTTTCTGACAAGAGTTCTACTTCTAAGTCTTTAATCTCTAATACTGTATTTTGGCTCATAGTTCACCTCTTGAAATACGTAGTTTAGGATCTAGAGCATCACGTAGTCCATCACCCATCATGTTAAAGGCAATTACTGTAACGATAATACATAGACCTGGAAATAAACTGTAATACGTATTACTACGAATAAAATCCTGTGATTCGGCAATCATTGATCCCCAGCTTGGCTTTGGTGAAGGTACACCTAAACCCAAATAACTTAAACTAGCTTCCGATAAGATTGCACTAGGGATACCTAACGTAATCGAAACAATTAACATTGGAATACAGTTTGGGAATAAATGCTTTAGGATAATACGTAATGTAGAACCACCATCTACCTTACATGCTTGAATGTATTCTTGGCCCTTTAGCTGCATTACTTGACCGCGAATTAATTTGGCTGTACTTGCCCAACTTAATAAACCCAGTGAGATATATAGATTCGTAATACCTGGTCCTAACGCATACATTAGTGCCATCGCAAATAACAAAAATGGAAATGAAGAAAATACCTGCATTACAAATGAAATTGCGTCATCTATTTTACCACCGACATAGCCTGCTGTAACACCCATAAAGTATCCGATAATTGTCGCAATTAATTGCGAAATAATACCTACCGATAGTGATACACGACACCCATACACACAACGTGTAAAGATATCTCTACCATACTGGTCTGTACCCCACCAGTGCTTTAGACTAGGTGATAGTAAACGCTCTGACAATGCTTGCTTTTCAGGGTCATAACTAGTAATAAGTGGAGCGATAAAACAAATAATAATCAAACTGATTAGAATGAGCGCTGATACAACAGCGACTTTATTTTTACAAAAACGTTGGAAGGATTCACTATAGAAATTGTTTTTCTTCATTAGTTCACCTCCTGTGTTAAACGTATGTTTGGATTAACAACTGCATATAATATATCTACCGCAAAATATACGAGTACACATATCGCTGCCACATAGATAACTCCACCTTGTACAAGTGGAATATCACGACGATTGATTGCATCAATCAATAACTTACCAATACCTGGAACATTAAATACATTCTCGGTAATCATCGATCCTGTTAGTAGCACACCAAAGTCATTTCCAAGAATCGTCATAATTGGAATTAGTGCATTACGGAATGCATGGAAGAAGATGATTCTTGGATAACTAATACCCTTCGCAAATGCTGTGCGGATATAATCCTGTTTCATCACTTCTAACATCGACGTACGTGTAACGCGCGTAATCGATGCGGCAGATCGAATGCCTAGCGAAAATGACGGTAACACCCACCATATTGTAGATTTCACACCTGATACTGGAAACCAACCAAGTTTCAAACCCACAAAAATCTGTAAGATAATCGCAATCCAAAATGATGGCGCCGAGATACCAAAGACAGAAAGCGACATCAAAATACGATCAATAATACGATTGTGGTATACCGCTGCTAATACACCAAATAATAATCCGATTACGATTGCGATAATGTATGCCGCAATCGCCATCACAAATGTATATTTAAATGCTTGTAAGATTAAAGTTAATACTGCTTTACGTTGGAAGTAGCTTGTACCTAGATTTCCTGTAACCAAGCCCTGAAGCCAACGCAAATATTGGAGTGGCAAAGGCACATCAAGACCTAGTTGGTGTCTAGCAGTTTCAATTGCGTCTTTACTTGCAAATTCACCAAGCATTGCGGCTACGACGTCTCCTGGAATTACATTTAAAACGATAAATGTAAGTAAGGAAATCGCAAAGATAATCATGATTGCCAACAGTGCTCTTTTTAAAATATATTTACCCATGCCTATATCCTTTCATCAATAACAGAAATACAGTCTGTGTGTATGGAATCATCACACACAGACTGCTATCCTAATGTTTTTTACTTTTGTTCTTTTGCTGCTGCTTGTGCATCAATATCTGCATTCCAGAAGTGGTAGATTAAGTTACCTACTGTAAAGTTCTTAACATATGACTTCGCAATGAATTGGCTCTGTGGATAGTATAGAGGTATGCATGCATAGTCGTCAAATGTAAGAATCTTATCTGCTTCTTTGTATAATTCTGCACGTTCTTTTTCGTCAGTAGAAGCTCTAGCCTTATCTAACGCTGCATCATACGCTGGGTTATCATAGAACACACCACGATTTACAGAGTTCTTTGAGTAGAAGTAGTTGTACATTTGGAAGTCACCATCTGGATATAACGCATTCCAAGTCATACCAGTTAATGCGACGTTACCTGCAGCACGATCAGAGTTCCATGTAGCGTTATCAACAATATTCAATGTTAACTGGATACCAACTTCAGCTAAATAACCTTGTAATGCATCAAATACTGTCTTATCCGCTTCACGAATTTCAGCTGTCAGTGAGATTCCATTGCTGTAACCTGCTTCAGCTAATAACTTCTTAGCAACTTCAGGATTGTATTCTAATACCTTTCTTGAATCATCATGACCAGGGATCTGGTTGTTCAAGAATGATGTTGCAGGAATACCTGCACCCGCAAGAATTGTCTTAACTAATTCTTCACGGTTGATAGCGAGTGAGATTGCCTTACGTACATTTACATCAGAGATATATTCACTCTTAAGATTTAGTGAGATGAATGATGTTCCTAATGGATGATATGTATGAATTTCATCACTATGAGAAGATTGATATTGTTCTAATAAACTTGCAGGTAAATCTGCTAAATCAATATCACCATTTTCATAAGCGATTAACTTTGTCTGTGCATCATCATAGTAAAGGAAATGTAGTTCATCAAGATTCACATCACCACCGTGATACTTTTCATTCTTAACGAGTACTACTTCTGTTGTGTCATCGTTTGATTGAATCTTGTAAGGACCTGTACCAATGAGGTTTGTACCTGTACCCCAAGCAGCACCCGCTTCCTTTGTTGCTTTCTCTGGGAAAATATTTGCATATGAAGTTCCTAGGTTCTTAACAAATGGAGCAAATGCATAATCTAGTGTGATGTTGAAGTGATAATCATCAACGATTTCAAATCCAGAAAGCTCTGTAGCATTTCCTGCAAGCATGTCTTTCGCACCTGCAATCATTGAGAAGTATGTTGTTGACTTAGCTCCTGTAGCAGGTGTAAACATACGTTCAAATGTATACTTAACATCTGATGAATGTAGTTCTGTACCATCCGTGAAGTAAACACCCTTCTTCAATGTAAAGGAATATACTTTTCCATCTTCAGAAACCTTTGGGAAATCTTCAATCAATACTGGTTCTTCTTCATTGTTGTCATCGAAACGTAAGAGCGATTCAGTTACTTCATCTGCAATCGAAGCTGCACCGGAAGATGTACTAATCTGCATATCTAAGCCTGTTCCTGCATTTGCTTGTCCGAAGCGTAATACTTTCTTCTCAGTTGTTGTTTCATCTGTAGAGCCGGACTTTCCTGCACTGCATCCTGCAAGCAAGAAAATTGTTGTTGCAATTACTGCAAACTTTTTAATAAATTTACTCATCTTTTCCTCCCTGTACCTTTATCGTGTTGGCGTAAAGTACTATACAAAAAATCCCGTCATCACAATATACATTCGTATACTGCAAGGACGGGATATATCATCACGTGTTACCACCTTGTTTTATTGTTTCATCACTGAAACAACCTCATCGAGTACCAACATACTCTAATCCTATAACGGGAATACCCGGTCATGCCTACTTATCGACACGACAGCTCCAAGACCATTTTCATTACTTATTAACTTGTTCGCTTTCACCTACCCGAACTCTCTAAAAAGTGTTAAAGTAACTACTTTTCTCTTCATTGCTTTTGTATGTGAACTACTTTAATGCATATATTGTTATCTGTCAAACAAAATAATTTTCATTTGCTAAAATTTTCTTTCAAGTACTTTATATAATTGTGTTTATCAACTTATATCGTACGTATTTAATAGCGTTTTTTAGTTTTCAATTTTTCCTTATCTCGTAGCTGTTTTCTTTTTAACCACTACCATCATCATGATTGAAAGAGAAACTACCATAAGAGTTGTATACACCATTGGATTAAAGTAATCCGCTGTCTTTGGTGTCTCCTTAAAGTTTGTAATTGTGAAGCCTATTTGTGCATCGCCAGTTATACTTGTCGTATATCCAGCAATTCTATCTTCATCAATTGTATCGATGATTTCGTGGCCATCGTTTGCATCATATTTTGGTAGATTTACAAATGTATGTCTCCAGTTATCAGCGGATGTGATTGTGATTGTATCTTTGATAGAACCATCAGCAAAAAGTTTAACTGTAATAGATGTTGCCGGTTGACCAACCCACTTTTTCTCTACATCAACCGATCTTATTTCAGTATTTGTATTTGTGATTGTATAACCAGTTACCATACTACCAGTCACGACAGAATCGTAATTTAAAACAGCATCTTCTAGAACTGTGTAGTTAATTTCAGTAGTTGTTCCTGGTTGATATTTTCTTAAGTCAGCAAATGTATCCGACCAGTTATTCGCTGCATTTAATACAACTGTTTTCCCCGTATCTACATTATCGGCATATAGATGAATCGTTACCGAAGTGCCTTCTGGTCCTATCCATTTCTTCTTTGTTGCAACATCGATCTTGATAGGATTATCTTTTATGGTCTGTACTGCACCATCTGTAGCAGTTACCTGTAATGTATATTCATCCTCATTCAATTCATATCCTTGAGGGGCCACTCTTTCTTTCACTTTATATGTTCCAACAGGGAGTGCAGCTGAAGTAACTGTACCATCCGCACCCGTAGTCAGTTCAAATGTAGTACCATCCGGTTTAGTAACTGTAAATACCGCATTCGCTAAACGAGTCGCGTTATCTTCGGCATCCACTCTAATGAGCTTGATTTTATTAGCCAAATTTCCTGTTGCTGTACCACTTGAACTAAGTGTTTGATAATACCCACTATCTCCACCATTTTGCTCGGTCGATGTGAGATCAACATGGTTTGTTAATCTAGTATCTGGTGTATATGTTGTCTTATAGATTAGACGATATTGCGTAGCATTGATTGTACCAAGGTTGATTGTAAAACTTCTATTATCTGCACCAAATGAAATCTTGCCAGCCAAGCTTACCGCAACAGAATTACTTACTTCTCCAAGCGTAGAGTAATCTACACTGTATAATTCAAAGCTACTAGGAATATATGTCTCGCTACCATTACCACCTGTTAAATGGTCCGTAATCACAACATTTGTCAAAGTTGCTTTCTTATAATTGATACGTACTTTCCATAAAGCTTGATCTGTAGTACCCAGTACTCCCTCACCACTCTTCTTAAGAACCTCGTCATTATCTAAAGGTGTTGGACCATCTAATCTAATAATTTTATTTACGACTTGACCATTTACAGAAACTGAAAATGTATTATTCTGATTAACCAATAATGATGTATACAAAAACTTCGAGGCAATTTTTACATTTCCTCTAACATCTGTTCTACCTGTAACCCAGTTCGTAAATGTTAGACGAACTTTACCACCTACATCACCTGGCCCAGGTGTAATATGTGCTGTTGCGATTACTGCTGTTCCATCATCACTCATAACATTGAAATCGTACGTTGTTGTATCTGATGGAAATTTCATTGTTTGCGGTAAATCAATATCAAAGTAATCACCAGCCTGTAATTGTGTTCCACTAGCATCCCAATCCAACTTCATTAGGAAGCGTTCTGTATACCATACACTATTAACAGTTTGGCCAGAACTATTCTGTATCTCAAATGAAGTGACTGTAGATGGAACTTGTCTAGCAGGACCAGCCGCAGAAACACGCCACATCATACCTTGAAATAACAAAGTAAACATCATTACAACTGATAATACATACCGAAAAAACTTCTTTCTCTCCATTTTGCCATCTCCCATAATCGTCATTCTCCCAAAGGGTATTACGACAACCAACGAATAGATTCTATCCACTTTTATGTTGTAACTTGTTGTATAAATCTATATCCCTTTGAGTTTCCAATATATATGGCTATACTGATACTTTTCATAGAGTTTTCTACTCTTTAAATCTAAGCATACAATATAGCCATTTACATCTTTCCATTATGATAACCCTATATGTTTACATTAACAATTTAAGAAACTATTAATAATATCAACTATATTCTCGTTGTAATTTACATTCGATTTATGGTGTGTACATCGCACAAAAAAGGATATGCAATGCATATCCCTTCATTTCTTATAGGGGCGCTCTAAAATTACTTGGGGTTGGGGTACCGCAATGAGAAGACTTGGGGTGCCTTTTTGATACTTCTTCAGAAAACTTGGGGTACCTTCAAAAATAAAAAAACCTCTCATGTTATTATCTTTTTGCTATGAAAGAAAATGTCTTGAGAGGAGGCCATAAATGGCTATTGATTATATTATCACATCTGCTTTGAACTTGTCCCAAGATCAAGTTCAAAGTCTATCTACATATCGCAATCATGATACCTTGAATATTTATCTTCTACTGATAAATAAACATCCCATTTGTCCTTACTGTGGTGCTGATACATCTAGTAAAGGACTTCTAACATATACATTCAAAACGCAAGACATCGCTGGTCTAAAAACGATTGTCAACTGGAAACGTAGACGATATAAGTGTCATGACTGTCATCGTACTTTTAGTGAAGACAATATCTTTACCCCTGATGGTATGCACTCCACCTTCTCTATGGTCGATCAAATCATGAAAGATCTAGGTGATATCTCCATTAACTTAAAGACAATTGCACTAAGAGCACATGTATCTATTCCTACGGTAGAACTCTATGCCGATAGTTACTTGAGAATTCCAAGGCAGTTCTTACCCGAGTATCTAGGAATTGATGAACTATATTCTGACATGGCGTTAAAAAACAGTTCTTACTTATGTGTCATGGTCGATAATAAAGCTCGTGTTCTAAACGAAGTCATACAGTCTCGTTCAAAAAAGGAACTCAGCACTTACTTTGAAAATATCCCATTAAGTGAGAGACAAAGAGTGAAGATTGTGACCATGGATATGTGGCAGCCATACAAAGATGTTGTAAAGAAATATCTGCCCAACGCCATCGTCGCTGTAGATCCTTTCCATGTCATCGAGCATCTTACATCTGGATTCTCACGTCTACGTATCGATATCATGAATCATTATGAAAAAGGAAGTAGAGCTTATTATCTTCTTAAAACATGGCATAAATTACTGGAAACCGACTACAACTTAGATAACGAGCCGAAATATAACAGTTTCTTTAGGCAAAAATTGAATTATCGAAATCTATATGATCAGTTATTGGAGATTGATCCAGTCTTAACGCTTGCCTACCACTTAAAAGAATTATTTCGCAACTTTAATAGAACTGCTATTTACCCATCTTGTACAATCGAAATTACCTCCATACTAGATGCGTTTATTTCTGCCGACATACCTGCGTACGAAGACTTTTTGACATCTATCACAAACTGGAAAGAGGAGTATCTCAACTCGTTTAGAAGACCGTATGATGACAGAAAACAATCGAATGCACTATCAGAATATATGAATAGTAGATTACGTGTACTGATCAATGTTTCTAATGGTCTTTCAAACTTTCCAAGATTCCGTGCTAGAGTGCTCTACGCGTTAAACAGAAAACTATATTACACAATTACGGATCACCTTCAATCCAACAAAAGGATTGGAAAGAAGCGTGGTTCATACAAAAAATAATTAACAATAAAACATTTCTTTCTTAGCACATATAAAAGGTAGAAATCGTAGACAAGAGACATTATTCTCATCTACAATTTCTACCTTTTTACCCCCATGTAATTTTAAAGCGGTTTTTTCTAAAACCCCAAGTTATTTTACATTAGGCTTATAGGTGTAGTACGCGTTCTTTGATTTCTTGTGTTCTTCCTTGATTCCAGAATTGTGTTCCAATATAACCACATGTTCGACGTGCCACGTTCATCTTTGTTTGATCTGTATTACCGCAACATGGGCACTTCCAAATTAACTTATGGTGTTCATCTTCAACGATACTAATTTCGCCATCATATCCACATACTTGGCAATAGTCACTCTTTGTATTCAATTCAGCGTATGTAATTGTATTATAGATATGCTTCATAAGTGCAAGTACTGCAGGAATGTTATTCTGCATATTCGGAACTTCTACATAGCTGATTGCGCCACCTGGAGATAACTGTTGGAAGTCAGATTCTAACGTTAGCTTATCAAATGCATTGATATCTTCAGCAACATGTACATGATAACTATTTGTAATATATGCACGGTCTGTAACACCCTTGATTATTCCAAAACGCTCTTGTAGACACTTTGCAAACTTGTATGTTGTAGACTCCATCGGTGTTCCATATACGGAGAAGTCAATATTTGTTTCAGCCTTCCATTTGTTGCAAGCATCATTCAAGTGCTGCATTACACGCATACCAAACTCTTTGCCCTTCTCTGTTGTATGAGATGTACCAGTCATATAGTGTACACACTCATATAAGCCACCATAGCCTAATGAAATTGTGCTATATCCATTAAACAATAGTTTATCGATAACCTCACCCTTCTTCAAACGAGCAATCGCACCATATTGCCATAAGATAGGTGCTACATCAGATGGTGTTCCAAGCAATCTCTTATGACGAATCATCAATGCTCTATAGCAGAGATTTAATCTTTCATCAAAGATCTTCCAGAACTCTTCTTCATTTCCCTTTGAAGAACATGCCACATCAACTAAGTTAATTGTTACAACACCTTGGTTAAATCTTCCATAGTATTTATGGTGATTACGATCATAGTTCTCTGCTTCCGCAATATTTCCTAAATCTTTATCTGTAAAGCGGTCTACTGTTAAGAAGGAACGACATCCCATACATGGATATACATCACCGTTCTTAAGGTTCTTCATTACTTTAGCAGAGATATAGTCAGGTACCATTCTCTTCGCAGTACATTCAGCCGCAAGTTTTGTTAAGTAGTAATACTTGCTATCTTCATATACATTATCTTCATCTAACGCATAGATCAGTTTAGGGAATGCCGGTGTAATATAGATACCTTTTTCGTTCTTAACACCTGTCATTCTTTGCTTGAGCATCTCTTCGATGATAAGCGCAAGGTCATCTCTTGTCTGACCAGCTTCCACTTCATCTAGATACATAAACACTGTCACGAAAGGTGCCTGTCCATTTGTAGTCATCAGTGTAATGATTTGATACTGAATTGTCTGTACACCTGTTGTGATCTCCTTACGTACACGCAATTCTGCAAGTGCATTAATCTTGTCATTATCAACTTCGATTCCTGCTATAGCCAATTCTTCCGCAACGTTACGACGATGCTTTTGACGTGATACTTCAACAAATGGTGCAAGATGAGATAGTGTAATTGTTTGTCCACCATATTGGTTTGAAGCTACCTGCGCAATGATTTGTGTTGCGATATTGCAAGCAGTCGCAAAACTATGAGGTTTTTCAATTGCAGTACCTGAAATGACTGTCCCATTTTGTAACATGTCCTCTAGATTGACTAAACAACAGTTATACATTGGTTGTGCAAAGTAATCTGAATCATGGAAATGGATAATACCCTTTTCATGTGCTTCATAGATATCTTGAGGCAATAAAAAACGCTTTGTGATATCTTTAGAAACTTCACCCGCCATGTAGTCACGCTGTGTACTATTTACAGTTGGATTTTTATTGGAGTTTTCTTGTTTAGCTTCTTCATTGTTTCTTTCTAATAAGGAAAGAATCTTTTGGTCTGTAGTATTTGCCTTACGAACTAAAGCACGTTCATAACGATATGTAATATAGTTATGCGCCACTTGGAAAACCTGTGCCTTCATTAATTCGTTTTCAACCATATCTTGAATTTCTTCAACAGATACAGATCTCTTTAGAGATTTGCACTTGCTAGAAACACGTTCTGTAATATCACGGATTACTTTTGCTGTTGTACGATGTGACAAATCTGTTGCGTTATTTGCCTTTGTAATCGCATTTTCAATCTTCGAAACATCGAAAGCGAGTTCCTCGCCACTACGCTTAATTACGTTCATTTTACCCCTCCATATAATAATAGTTGCATTTCCAACTATTATTTTGTATACAAGAATAATACCCTCTCACCGCATAAAAAACAAGCATCATTGTTATGAAAATTGTATTCATTTAATCACCTAAAAACTTTCATTTTAAAAAGTCCGCATCTATAAAGGACTTTTTAAAAAATGTAATGTTTTTTCATCAAAATTATTTTTGTAACTATCGTATCAATCATCTCTACCATGAAAGTGATTGGATTTCACTTTCATCATTCATGAAACCCTTGCATATAAAATATGTTAACCACAAAAAATCTACCCTATATAGGATAGATTCATTTCACTTATTCCCAACCCTTTGAGGAATAATATTCCAAGTTGGTGATTTGTTGATTTGCGTCAATATCACAGAAGATATAACAGAAACGATACGGTGTTTCCGAACGATGATTTGCCGTGTAGTAACTGATGCGTACAAAGTAGCGATATACATCTTCCTTTATTGACACAAGTTGTATATCCTGCTTGAGGTACTTCATATCCGATAGACCCTCAAACGTAGGATTTGAACCATCCGTAATACTTGTTGGATCTTTCATCCCTTCATTAAAAAACTGTGTATCTGTTTTTAAGTTATATGTAGAGATGATACTTGCCCTTTGGGTTGCATATTCCTCCGGTGAATTCCAAACAAAGGCAGTCGTCCAAAGTTGATCCATCATTGCAGTATCTGAAGATACACGCTTAGAGGAAGCATAAATTGTATCACTTTCCCCAAAACCATTTACATATCCAGATGGTATCTCTGACAATTGATTCTCTAATCCTTCTATCTCACGTAGTTGAGATAGCCATTCCATATTTCTTCGATTACCCCATTCCCAAATCAAAACGAAAGTAACTACCGTGATAAGTGCACATAACAAACATATAACAAAACTCGCCAGTCTCTTCATATTAGTACCAAGCCTCCACAGAACTTCCTTTTAGTTCTCTGCCATTTGGATTTCCATATTGGCTATAATTCAATACAAGATTTGAAAAATGATTTGTACTAACATCATAATAGCCTTGTACCCACGCAAGCATATTTGTCCCATCGCTTAAAGTCCAAATCACTTTTTGACTTGAACCCGAGAATATAAACGTTGGCGCAAATGACCATGTATATGCGCCATCTATCGGATACCATACTGACATGAAGTTACCATTATCACCTGCAGTAATATATGTCTCCATCGCTGATTGCAGCTCTGGACTTATTACATCCGTTTGATCTTGCAGAGCCTGTGTCTGTGCTTGTGCTACTGCATGTCCCGCATTGAACATCGTTTCAAGCTTTGTATACTCTTCTGAAGATGTTTCTTGTTGTAATGCTTGTGCATCTGCAATCTGCTGTGATAATGCATTGGCTCTATTAGCGTTTTGAATAGAACCCTCTTCAAACTTTTGTGCAGATTGAAACGTTCCATAAACAATATAAACTGTTACGGCTATGAATAATACCGATAGAAATGTAAATATTTTGCGCATAATAATACCTCTTCTTAGCGATTATACCATGAATGAAAGGATAGAAAAAAGAAAGAGGTCACTTGTACCTCTTCCCAAGTTCGTTTTACTTGTTGTCTGCAACGATTGTATCAGCAGCTGTACGACCTGAAACGAAAATTTCAACAATCGCATTACCACCTAAACGGTTACCACCGTGGATACCACCAGTTACTTCACCAGCAGCGTATAGACCCTTGATGATATTACCATCTTTATCTAATACGTGACGCTGTGCATCAACCCCTAAACCACCCATTGTATGGTGTGTAGATGGAGCTAATAATCTAATCTTTAGCTTCACACCTTCAAGTTTATAAGTATCAACGATATACTTACCATTTTCATCCTTTTCAGCTGTACCAATCAATGTTGTCCAACCAGTCTTTGTTGGATTCAATGTATTTTCAGTACCTGTCATCAATGCCATATCATATTCCTTGATTGTATTGATAACTTCTTCTTGTGTGCATTCAAAGCCTAACTGCTTGAACAACTCACCTAACTGATCAACAGTTCTTGTGTACTGTCTATCCTTAACATCACTTTCCCAAAGAGTTAGATCTTCATCCTTTGGTGTTCCATAAGGATATGGACCAGGAACTAATTGGTTGGAGTTTGCGATATCCATAATTGTTCCATTTGTGCCATTAAAGCTTACACCATTTTCAAATTCAGCTAGTGATAACACGTCACGCTCACCTGTTTCATTAACGAAACGCTTACCAGTTGTAGGGTTAATATAGATTGCATAGTGTCCACCACCAAATGCAAGGTTGCCATTATCTACCCAAGAGATAGGCATCATCTGAGCAAAGCCCATACCTGTTGTTTCTGCACCAACAGCAACGCCCATATCAATACCAGAGCCTACTAATGAAGAACGGTTTGTTGTACGTGTATGTGTTGTGATATCACCATCAGCCCAGTAGTCATTTGTTTCCATAACACGCTTAATATCTGCAGCGTACCCACCAGTTGCGAGTACTACACCCTTCTTAGCATGGATTGTTACTGGAGTGCCATCATATTGAACACCCTTAACACCAACCACTTTTCCATCCTTATCTGTGATAAGTTCTGTTACCTTTGTACGTAACATGATTTCATTGTCTGCATGGTTAGCAGCTGTTTCAAGTAATGTCTTCTTAGTTGTTGCAAAGTATGTATTCCAAACTGTCTTACCCTTTACATTCTTTCCATCTGGATCTGGTGTTCCATCTCCATCAAGATCACTTCCCTTGAAGTCATTTTCACGATTCCATAAAGCACCTACAATAATTGGCTGAATAGAGTTATCAAAGATTGCACCTTGATTTTCTAACCAACCTTTGAGGTCTTGTCCACCATCAACGAACTGCTTGACAAGATCATATGAGCCATAGATCCATGATGTCTTTTCAGCGTTTGGTCTTAATCCACCATAATATGTCTGGAAGATATGTAGATTTGGAGTTGAGAATAATGTGATTTCACCTTCTGCCTTACCTGCATCTAACTGTGGCTGCGCCCAGTTCAAGTAAGCCTGAATCTCACTCTTCAATTCTTTTAATGTACTTAAGTATTCCGCGTGCACACCAGCATGTGACAATGTTTCAATATCACCTGCTACAAATGGCGTGTTATCAAAGTACTTGCTATCGAATTCCTTTTCATTCCAGTTAAGGATTTCCTTTAATACCTTGATGTTACCAGTAGCGTTATGAACTTTGTTGTATGTAACACCCTTATAAACTCCTGTTGTTGCATCTGGATCAGCCGGATCCCAAACTAAGTATGATTGTGCAGACTGGAACTGTCCACCAGAAGCAACTGTGTTACCACCGATTTCGGCATTCACTTCTAATACAACAACTGAATTACCATTCTGTGCAGATTGTACTGCTGTAGCCATACCAGCACCACCAGCACCTACTACAACAACGTCAGTTGTCTTTTCGATTGCTTCACCCGCTTTATGTTCTACTGTATTCTTCTTAAAGCCATCTAAATCACTAGCTTCTGCCTGTTTTGCTGCGTCAATTAGGGCATTCTTGAAACCAATTGAAGTAAATGTAGCACCTGAAATAACATCGATGCCTGCACCATTTGCTTCCTTAGCATCTGCTACTAAATAATCAAATGCTGGTGTTCCGATATGATTTGTTTCTTTGTTGTCACTATAATCGATTTCGGAAATACCATCCTTTGTAAATGTAACTGTTAAGTTGATAGGACCATTATAACCTGTGCCAGTACCTGTATATGTACCTTCCTTATATGTCACCTTTACATTTTCATGCTTCTTCGCACTGCCATCATCCTTAGCACCTGCTTGTTCTAAAGCATTCTTAGCTGCCTCGATGATAGCTTTTGATGTGATTGTTGCGCCAGAGACTGTGTCAACGTTTGCTGACTGGTTCTTTACAATTGCTTCTGGAACTGTTGTTAAAGCTTCTGTCGCAATACTCTCTGTTTCTTGCTGCTCTACCACTTTTACAGACTCAATCTTGTTTGCTGAAACAGTAACTTCAACCTTAACGTCACCATTACGTCCAGCCGCTACACCCGTGTAAGTTCCAGCTTTATACTTGCCACCTGAACATGCAACAAGAGACAAAGCCATCAATGAACTGAGTGCAATCTTTGCGTAATTATTCATTTTTCCCTCCATGTGTATTTATTAACAAATACCTAATCTTATATTATCTTAAATCACATTCTTTTGCCATCTAAATTTAAAAAACTGCCCTACGGCAGTTTCAGAGTGTTGACAAAGTGACATTTTAAACGATGTCACTTTTTATTTTGTCTGTAAACTTCAATAATATTGACTTTCCAATAAGACAAAGTACTGATTTTGAGGTATTAAGCTTAAAAATGGATTTGCTTCCCATTTCCATCGTGCCATTCTTTCTAGATTATGGCATGCAAAAATCATCGACGTTCTATGTCGATTTTTCTTTAACCCTCTTTCTCGTGTGAATCTCAAGCAATGATTCTCCTTATCCTCCGCAAATACTCTCTCGATTGTCTGTTTGCGTAATGGATATATTTCCTTCCATAATGGGGTATACCTTATCTCTTCTGCTGCTTCAAGATAGGGTGCCCATACATGTCTGGTTATCACTTTTGTATTATTCTTGCTTTTGGTGCATTTATCTTTCAACGGACAGCTGGCACATATTAATGGATTACTCTTGTATTGCCTGTACCCTTGTCGGTTCACTGTTGTATATGTCAATGTTTGATTGTTTGGACATATATACCAGTCATAGTGTTCGTCATACACATATTCTCTTTTTGGGAAAAAGCCTTTCTTCGTCTGAGGTCTTTTATATGGAAGTATTGGCTGCTGATGATTATCTATTATCTCTTTGGCAATGGCTGGTGTTTTATATCCTGCATCTAAACATACATTTTTAATTTGATCTCCAAATTTTCCCTGAAGATGTCTGTATGCACCAAAGAATGAAACACTGTCATGTATATTTCCAGGGACTGTATCAAAGCTCAATACGAATCCATGTTTATCACAGAATGTCTGCTGTTCATACGCAAAACATTCTTCATGTTCTCCTTTATGATAATTCCCGGATTCAGGATCAGTAGTACTTTGCTTTACTCTTTTTGTTTTTACTATCTCTATTTCTTCTCCTGTTTCAGAATCAAAATCCAGTTCTGTTCTGTTTAATGAGTGAAATTCTTTTTTACCATCTAATGCTCTTTCTTGGTTTATTTCCTCAAGCAGGGAATCTTCAAAACATTTTTTTGTGATTTCTATTTCTGCATCTGTATGTTTTCTTTTATTTGCATTGGCTTTAACGTGTGTTCCGTCTCCAAACACTGTTTCGAGATCAACAAATCCTGCATCCATAGCTTCCTTAAGTATTCTATTGAATATTTGTTCAAATATATCAGAATCTCCATATCTACGTATATAGTTCTGGCTCCAGGTAGAATAATTTGGAATACTCTCAAACATTTCATATCCTATAAACCATCTGTATGCCAGATTTACTTCTATTTCCTTACAGGTTTTTCTCATACTGTTGATGCCAAAACAGAAGTTAATGAATATCATCTTAAATAAAACCACCGGATCAATGGATGGTCTTCCTTCAGAACTATACAGATCCTTTACCAGAGGATATATAAAGTTCCAGTCAACAGCTTCTTCAAGCTTTCTGACCATGTGATCTGGTGGTACTAAGTTATCAATAGTATCAAATATTATACTGTCGTGTTTTATATTATTCCTGCATGTCATTGTCATGATAATCACTCTCCAATTCCCGTTATTATTATACCATGATTACTTTTTGCAAAATAAAAAGCAGAAGAATTACCGATTTTGGGAATTGGAGATCTTCTGCTTCTTTATTATACTTTATTTTTTGCTTTTTTTCCTTATTTGTTTGTCAACAGGCTGAAACTGCCCTACGGCAGTTTATGTCTTTATAACTCTTTTACAACATCCTCAACATGGCTTGTAGCTTTTACTTTTTGGAAAGTCTTGATGATAATACCTTTTTCATCAATTAAGTAAGTTGAACGTTCAATTCCCATATACTTACGACCATACATAGATTTCTCTACCCAAACATCATATGCTTGAATGGTTTCTGTACTTTCGTCAGATAATAATGTAAACGGTAAATCATAATTACTTTCAAACTTCTTATGTGATTTTACACTATCCTTCGAAATACCTAATACAATCGTTCCCTTTTCCTGGATTTGTGGCAAGCGATCACGGAAGTTACAAGCTTCTGCTGTACAACCTGATGTATTATCCTTTGGATAAAAATAGAGGATTACCTTCTTTCCTTTATATTCAGAAAGTGTATGTTCTACACCATTTTGATCCAGCAATTTGAAGTCAGGTGCTTTTACTCCTACATTTAACATTTTTAATTTCTCCAATCTATATATCAATGATAATACATAATGGATTTGAAAACCTTGACTATGCTTATTGATATTGTTTTAGTAAATTCAGAATATCACTTGGTTTTTGAATCATTGGATATTCTCCTGTTTCAGCACCTTCATGATAAACGATTTGTACAGGATGAATTCCCAGAGATCCTGCGGCTTCGAGATTCTTTATCTGGTCATCAATGAAAATACACTCTTCAGGTTTAAACCCAGATTTTTCTAATGCATCTTGAAACATAAGTACATTAGGTTTCAAAACACCTAATTCATAACTATACGTGTATTGATCAACATATTCATCCAGTTTGAATGCATGAATACGTTTTCCAATATATGGCCATGTATCAGAAATAATTCCAATACGATACCCTTCATCCTTTAATGTTTTTAGTGTTTCTAAGGAACCTGGTATTAAACTCATTGTTGCAAGATTCTCTACCATATCAACCGCAAGCTTTACTGCATGTTGAAATGTTCCATCTAACTTTGCTTGATCAAACAACGTTAGATAGAAACGGGTATATCTTTCGATCTGCTCCTGTTCACTTGTCATTTTTGGATTTTCAATAAATGGTAAATACGCTGTATTGTATGCATGTTGCCATACGTTGTAGTCGAGTCTCGAAATTTTCTCTCGAGAAAATAGTTCATAGAATTTTTGATTCAAATTCCAATCACCGCTGCATGGTTCTAGAAGGGTCCAGCCTAAATCAAAAAATATACATTTTATCTGATTCATTATACCTACCTCTTGTTATTAATATTATTATATCACTTATATGTACTAACAGAGGCATATATCTTGAAATAATACTTATAAAGTATTACATGCATTCAAAGCGGCGATAGCACCATCACTAGCAGCTGTTGTTAATTGACGAACGGTCTTTACACGACAATCTCCTGCTGCATAAATGCCCTTAGCAGATGTACGGCATTCTTCATCTGTTTTGATAAATCCACGTTCATCTAATTCAACAATATCAGAGAAGATCTGATTCATTGGAATTTGTCCAATTGCAACAAATAAAGCGTCCACATTTAATGTCTTTGTTTCACCAGTATTCTTATCTGTTACTTCAATGGAATGTAGACGGTCATCTCCATTTAGTTTTGTAACGGTACTATCCATTACCTTTACAAGGTTTTCCTTACCATCAAGTTTTACTACTTCAGCTTCATCAGCACGGAATTCATCACGACGATGAATAATATATACACGTTTGCAGAAACGTGTTAAATACTCTGCATCTTCAACCGCTACATTACCACCACCATTTACAGCTACATTTTTACCTCTAAAAAACATACCATCACAAGTTGCACAATAGGATACACCCTTACCTGTTAGTTCCTTTTCACGCTCAATTCCTAGTTCTCTACGCTTCATACCAGTAGCGATAATAATCGCTTTTGCATGATATTCATTCTTTGTCGTGTAAACGACCTTTTCGTCCTCACAGTTTTCAATCTTCACTACACCTTCAAACGCAAAAGTTGTGCCTAAGTCTTTTGCTTGATTGTAAAGATCTGTCGCAAAATCGAACCCAGAAATATGTTTGATACCTGGATAGTTTTCTATATCTGCTGTATTGATGATCTGTCCACCATAAGTAGACTCTTCTAACACTAAAGCTTTCTTTCCTGCTCTTTGTACATAAATAGCCGCTGATAAACCAGCAGTCCCTGCACCAATGATAATTACATCTACCATAATTTGCCTCCTTTATATTTTATACAACTAAACTTTATATCACAGTAAGAAATAACACAAAATATATGCTCAATTCATCATTTGTAAGTTTTTTCATATACTGTAAATGCTTATGTAAATTTTATATTTTATTATCATAATTTAATTATTTTGTAATCTTTTAAAGATAATTCTTCTGTTCGTTTTATTCTCTTTATATTATCATTGAGTAGCATGGTAAAAATATATCTTTTTTTATACGATATATGCTATATTCTTAGGTATATTTCTTATCAGTATATTTGGAGGGATTAAGATGAAAAAGACATTAGGCACATTTGTATTAGCCGGTTTACTATTCTTGGCTGGCTGTGGTGCAAACGCATTATCTACTAAGAGCATTTCTGAGAAGTTAACAAAGGAACCAACAAAGGTTTCTGTTATCTATGTTGATCCAGAATCTGGAATTCAACGCGAAACAATCACAGACCATAAGGATGTTGTTAACGCAATCGCCGATGAATTAAAGACACTTTCAACAAAAGTTGTTAAAGACAAGGTTTCTTTCAACCAAAAGGATACAGCATTTGGTGTTGAAGTAGCTGACAAGGAAGGCACATATAACGTTACTCTTTACAGCAACGGCTACATGAGAGTTCAGAAGTTAGGTGAAGATGTTGTAGTTTACTCTGTAACAGATGAACAGATTGAAAAACTGAACACAATCTGGTCTGACTTCATGGCTTCAAACTCAGGAAAGTAAGTTGGTTAATGCTTGAGATGATACTATTGATATCATCTCTTTTCTTATACATATATGAAATGCGCCTCTTTATGAAAGAGTGCGCATTTTGTTTATTCTTGGATCATTGTTTCTTTTGTGTTGATATTGATAATCTGTTTATTGATTACTTCAGCACCAACATAATGTGTTAAAAGATTTGCTAGTTCATCGACTGCTTCTTGTAATTCACCTACGCGGTTTGGTTCAACACATTCCATTGCGATGAATTCAACCGTTGTATCATCTGTTACTTCTGTACGCTTTCCATCACGCCAGTTCCAACAACGACAGATAACACCTTCCTCATCGTAGTATGCAATTTCACCTGCTAATGGTGGTTCTGGTTTATCTGAACCAATTGGCCAGAAATCTTCTCCACCCTTCATAATACCTAAGTGTAAATCTCCCTTGAAGGTCTCCATATTTTCAGCACCAATTGGGAATGCATACTTTAGTGAGATTGCATTTGTAATATCAACAGTTGGTGCGATAGTTCCGACTGGTGTACCATGCAGTACACGCTTTAGTAAAGCTTCGATTGAACAACGTGCACCCTTCTTTGTAGGAAATTTTGAATATGCCTCACGCCATGTCTTTACAACTGCGTTTTCAGAAATCACTTCACTCGTTAAGTACTTCTTAGCACCTTCATTTGCACTATCTAATAGTGCTTTGATTTCAGCTGCCTTTTCATCATCCAAATGAATAGACTCCTGAACATTCTTTACAGCTAAAACCGCAATACAAGCTTCTGGGAATATCTCCCAAAAACCTCCATCCACAATAAATTTTTTCATGATTATCACCTCTTATACTACAAGTATATCATTTCAAGGTATCAATAATAATTGGTAATACTTGTTTCTTACGAGATACAATACCCTTTCCAAAATGTTCTTTGTTGAGGATATCGCCAAAGGCTTCCGCAATAATATTAGACTTCTTTCCCGCTACCAAGAAGTAGGATCCTGATCCCATAGGATCAGTAAACAATGTTAATACTAAATCATAATGCTGTACTTCTGCAGTTTCTTTCATGAATGCATGGAAGTGAACTTTAATTGCAAAGTAATCATCCTTCTTGCACTGTACTTGTGCAATCGCAATTCTTGTTCCATTGATTCTAAACTCTTTAAAGTCATTATAGAGCAACTCTACATCCGTCTTATTTGTGACTGAATCTGAAGCATCCAGCATCTCTTGATATAGGTCAATTGCCTTTGTCCCAGATACTTCTTCCAAGTACTTCACCATCTCATGATCAAAAGTTGTGGTTGTTGGTGACTGCAAGCACATCGTATCGTTAATAGCAGCACCAAGAAGAATACCTGCAAGATTCTTTGGTAATTTGATATGTGATGATTTATATAAACCAGTAATGATTGCGGCTGTACTTCCTACAGTACGTGCAACGATATTGATAGGCGTCACCGTCTCAATGCCACCCATACGATGGTGATCAACAATTTCAACCACTTCGCCAAACTCTAAATCACGTACAGATTGCATCGCTTCATTGTGATCAACCAGGATAAATTTCTTCTTTTCATAGTGGAATAAGTGATAACGCGAGATAGCTCCTACAACCCTACCATCCTTATCCAAAACAGGATAGGTACGATAACGTGTCTTCGCAATATGATCACTTACTTCGTCAACATACTCTGTTTCTTGGAATGTCATAACATCTGTTGTCATAACAGATTTAACAGATGGTGTTTGATAAATCAAACGTGAGCATTCAATAACGGAGTAATCCGTATGCAGCATGGATACACCCTTTGCTTTTGCATAGGATAAAGTAACTTCATCTATCCAATCTTCACCAGAAACAACCACAAGTGCTGCATCTGCCTCAATTACAAAGCGTTGAATATCCGGATTATTGCGTACAATTACAATAGAATTCTTATATACTTCTGGCTTATCAGACATGGAAGGCATAATCTGTACAATACCACTTGGATGATACTGTTTTGATTCGCAATAATACTTGCCTTTTAGTACTCTTGCGATATTGGTTAATGTAGCAGTACTGATTAAGTCTTTCAAAGACTTACCACTTTCTGCCCAAAGCTTTGTTAAGTCAGAAACAGATAACAATCCTAAAAGTCTTTCTTTTTCATCAACGATGAAAATACCTTTATTTTTACGAGATAAAATAAGGTCTAATGCTTCTTTCATTGTTAAATCTGGGCCTGCAAGTAATGGATCATCCTTTTCTATTTCCGATAACATGCATTTAGCTGTATGGATTAGCTTAGGATGTTCAAAACCAAACTTCTGTAATAAATACTGTGTTTCACTCTTTGCCTTGCCTAAAGCACATGCAATAGCATCTTGCCCTAGTTGTTGTTTCAGATGGGCATACGCGATTGCGGATACGATTGCATCGCAATCTGGATTCATATGCCCTGTCACATAGAATGGTTTCATTATTTACCCAACTTTCTAATTATAGTTATCCAGCAAAACCACTTTCAGAACGATCTACTTTTTGTAAAGTAATGCCTGTACGGAATTCTGTTGGTGTCATTGCTTTAAATTTGTAAAAGTTAAGATTGAATGTCTTGATATTGTTATAACCTACAGCTACCGCAATATCTAAGACAGAATATGTTGTAGAAATCAATAATTCACTAGCTTTGTTAATACGAATAAAATTTAATAATGTTTCAAAGTTCTTCTCGGAATAATAGAGTAATGATCGGTTTAATTCCGAAACACTTACACCATATTTCTCAGCCATAGTACTAGCAAGTAACTTCTCTGTATCATAGTGCTTATAGAGATAGTTCGTTACTTCAAATGCAACGTTCTTATCTGCACGATTATATCCAGATTTTACCTTACTGTAGATCTTACGATATTTGTTTGGGGTAATACCTACCTTCTCCACAAAGTGTTTTGATAGATGTGAAGCATCCGCAAAACCGAGTAAAATGGCAATTTCTTCTAGTGTCATATCCGTATAAATTAAATAGTCTGATGTTTTTTCAATACGGATATTATTTAATAATTTTGTAAATGTAGTACCTGTTAAATCAGTTAACTTCTTTGATAATGTTGATTCTGATATAAAAAATATTTCTGCAACCTTTTCAAGCGTTAAACGCTCTGAAGAATGGGAATAAATATAACTCAATATCGAATTCTGCATGACGGATGCATTTTCTTCATTCACTACTTCTTCACTAGCCTTAAAATAGCGACGATACGCCACCATTAATTCAATAATTTTAACAAGTGAATATAAGAAAGACAACGGCTTATTGGGTTGCCTGACCAATGCGGAATCAACGCCAAGTTCCTCTTGTAGGTGTGACATGATTCCATCTACGTACTTTGTTTGTTCATCGTTTAAATATACAATCGGTTCAACTGCAAGGAAATTCAAAAGGTCAACACTTTCTTCTTCCAAGCCTGGTGTTACCTTGAGCATTGTGTTAATAAATTGATAATCATAAACTACTAGATTAAGGTGTAAGGTATCTCTTACATCAATGATATCTGTAATCTTCCAAGGTGTAATTGCGCATAGTGTATGTGGTTTTATATCATACTCCACGCCATCTACTTTAATCTTACCGACGCCTTTATTAAAGTACATAAAACGGGCAGCCTGATGCATTAAAGCTTTGGTTGGCTTCTCAATTGCTTCATAGTCAAACGAGCAAAAAGAAATAGGATTAGTTTCCGACGTCCAGCTATCTTGGATAGTTGCTGTCTTTGTCATAAATTTTGTACCTCTGTTGTACATATCATAGCATATTTGTATAAAAGCGGAAAGTTCCGACCGTGCTCTCACACAGCCGGAACTCTATTCAAACATATTTTAGTTTTGATTATTTGATTATCATCATTGCTAATGATAGAACAACGATATTTGCAATACCAATCGCTACAAATAATTTCATACCCCACTTCATATATGTCTTTAGTTCAACCTTAGCTGCACCTAGACCACCCATTACTACACCAGATGTTGGTGTGAAGAGGTTGATTAATCCGCAACCAGCACAGAAGATATTGATCATAATTGAAGCGTTGAAGCCTAATGTATTTGCTAAACCACCCATTACTGGCATTGAGAATCCAGCAAGCCCTGATGTTGAAGGAACTAAGAAACTCAATACTAAGTAAATTACATATGATAGAGGAGCGAATACGAATCCCGGAACACCCATCAACATACCTGCTGCCTTGTCCAAAATCCAGAAGTCCATATGAGTTGTCTTCATAACGACTGTGATACCACGAGCAACTGCGATTACGATTGCCACTGATAATAGATCCTTCGCACCGTCTAAGAATGTATCGATGAATTCTCTTTCAGACATTCTAGCCATGATAGCGATAAGAATACTTGAGAATGTAAACCAAGCAGCCAACTCAGAGAAGTACCATAGACCTAAAGGTTCACCTGTTAAGAATGAAGTCCATCCAAGTACTGCTAAGTAAGCTTCTTCATCACCAGCAAAGTTGATGTCGATGTAAGAAATCAATGAAGCAATCATAACTGCAAATGAGATTGCAAATACAATTAATACAGCCTTGTGCTTGCCTGTAAATTCTAACTTGTTGCCATCTTCCTTTGTAAAGTGTTCACGCATATCTTCCTGCTCTTGTAGAGAAAGAATTGTTGAGCCTTTATCAGCCTTAACCTTCTTAGCGTAACCTAATACGAAGAAAATAGCGATTGCAAGTGAGGTAAACCACAATGCAAAGCCAAGAATCATAACTAATGTGTTGTCATAAGGAACGTTAACACTCTGCAATGCAGCCATAGCTGCGCCAGTAGCAAATGGGTTAATTGTTGAACCTAATACACCACATCCTGCACCGAGCAATACAGTTGCAACTGCTACCATTGTATCGAAGCCAGCTGCTACCAATGCTGTAGTAATCAAAGCGTAGAAACCGATTGTCTCTTCAGCCATTCCGTATGTGGAGCCACCGATAGAGAATAAGATCATCAAGATAACGATCAGAACTTCTTCCTTGCCGTGCATCTTCTTAACTAAGTGATAAACACCAGCTTCAAGAGCACCAGTCTTCATTACAACACCGATGAATCCACCGATAGCCATAATAAATACAATCAAGTCAGCAGCATCCACAAATCCTCTTGGGAATGCCATGAAGAAATCACTGAACTTTGCACCGACAACCGTAACGGTTTCGCCGTTAGCAACCATGTCAACTAATTCGCCATACTTCTCAGGGTTTAAACCACTGATTAAGCTATCGCTAATTGGTTGTCCATTTAAGAATACTGAAATCAAACAAAGTACTGCTAAAATAATAAATAAAATTGTAAACGCTGTTAGTGAGCGTTTTTTGGCTTTCACAGACATACTATCCCCCCTTCTAATTATTTAGTAATAATGGTGCCTGTTTCACCTTGTAAAGCAACTTTTGCTTTTTGCAATGATGTAATTAAAGCTGTTCCACCATGTGTGTTATTCTTAACGAATTCCATGCATGATTGAACCTTTGGAAGCATACTTCCAGGAGCAAATTGCTTCTCTTCAATATACTTCTCTGCTTCTTCCAACGTCATTGTTGGAAGTTCCTTTTGATCAGGCTTGTTATAGTTAATGCATACTCTGTCGACTGCAGTTAGGATAATCAACATATCTGCGCCAATGGACTGTGCTAGTAATGCACTAGAACGGTCCTTATCGATAACAGCTGCAACGCCCTTTAATCCTTGCTCTGTTTCAACTACAGGGATTCCTCCGCCACCAACTGTGATAACGATGTCGCCAGCCTTAACAAGTTGTTCAACAACCTTTAGTTCAACGATACGTTGTGGAATTGGTGAAGGTACAACACGACGATATCCACGCCCTGCATCTTCTACAAATGTAAAGCCCTTTTCAGCAGCAATCTTATCTGCTTCTTCCTTCGTATAGAAGCTTCCTACTGGTTTTGTAGGTTTCGCAAATCCTGGATCATTTGCATCAACAACTACCTGTGTAACAACAGCTGCACATTCCTTGTCAATGCCACGAGCCTTTAATTCCTGCTGAATAGCTTGTTGTAAATGATAACCAATATAGCCTTGGGACATCGCACCACATTCTGGGAATGGCATATATGGAGTATTGCCACCCTTTGTGCATGAGAATTCCATAGCCAGGTTAATCATTCCAACCTGTGGTCCATTACCGTGGCCAACGATTACTTCATAGCCGTCCTGTGCTAAGTCAACGATAGTCTTAGCAGTATGACGAACTAATTCAAGCTGCTCTTCAGGGGTATTGCCTAAGGCATTACCTCCAAGAGCTACTACTATACGCTTTGCCATGTGATTACTTCAGAGTAGCATACATAACAGCCTTAATTGTATGCATGCGGTTCTCTGCCTCATCAAATTGTCTAGCTTGTGTGCCTAAGAATACATCATCTGTAACTTCCATAGCTTCTAAGCCAAACTTCTGATAGATGTTCTCACCAACTGTTGTGTTACGATCATGGAATGATGGTAAGCAGTGTAGGAAGATAGCAGTTGGCTTAGCCATAGCCATCAATTCCTTATTAACCTGGTAAGGACGTAAGAGCTTGATTCTCTTCTCCCATAGTTCTTCTGGTTCGCCCATTGATACCCAGATGTCTGTGTAAAGAACATCAGCATCCTTAGCACCGATCTTGATATCATCAGTTAATTCAATTTCAGCACCCGTCTTGCTAGCTACTTCTCTGCACTTAGCAACAAGTTCATCTGAAGGCATTAACTCCTTAGGTCCGCATGCGCAGAAGTGCATACCTAACTTAGCACAAACAATCATCAATGAGTTAGCAACATTATTACGAGCGTCACCGAAGAATGTTAACTTACGGCCTCTAACATCACCAAATTCTTCCTTAACTGTTAAGATATCAGCCAACATCTGTGTTGGGTGATATAAATCTGTTAAACCATTCCATACAGGAACGCCAGAATACTTAGCAAGATCTTCAACTACTTCCTGCTTGAATCCACGGTATTCGATACCGTCGTACATACGACCTAATACCTTGGCTGTATCCTCTAATGATTCCTTCTTACCCATCTGTGATGATCCAGAATCTAGGAATGTAACACCCATACCTAAGTCACGTGCACCAACTTCGAATGCACAACGTGTTCTTGTAGATGTCTTTTCGAACAAGAGAACAACTTGCTTGCCCTTTAAATAACTGTGGTCGACACCATTAGCCTTTAATCTCTTGAATTCAGCAGATAATTCTAAGAAATATCTGATTTCATCTGATGTAAAATCTAATAGTGTCAAAAAACTTCTTCCTCTAACATTAACGCCCATAATAGCTCCTTTTCTTATTTTTCTATTTTTATGGTTATTCAATTTTAAACTTAGTCTTCACGAACTAATGGCATGGACATACATCTTGGTCCACCACGTCCTACGCATAAGTTGGATGCATCTAATTCTAATACTTCAAATCCATTATCCTTTAGATATTGGTTTGTAACATAGTTACGCTTGTAAACGATGATCTTACCTGGTGCAATTGTTAGTGTATTAGAGCCATCATTCCATTGTTCACGTTCAGCCGCTAATGGGTCTCCAGCTCCGCAAGGGAATAAACGAACCTTATCTAAGCCCATGAACTTAGCAAGAATATCTTCTAACTTACCTGTATGTTCTTCGATATGAACATCATGATTTGCACGATCTGCTGTAACAGCAAATACCTGTAATGTTCCCATGATACCTGGATGAATTGTAAATGCATCAGTATCAATTTGTGTAAATACTGTATCTAAGTGCATGAATGCACGTGAATTAGGAATATTGAAAGCTAAAATTGTCTCAATCTTATTTCCTTCGTTTTCATAGAACATCTTCATAGCTAACTCCTGAATAGCTTCAGCCTGTGTTCTCTGTGAAATACCGATGAATAAGAGTTTTTCATTAACGTTTAATACGTCTCCACCTTCGATATGGAAATGGTTATTACGTCCATATAAGTCTGGAACATTTCCAGCATATTCTGGATGGAATCTGAAGATGTAATCTGCATAGATTGTTTCGCGATTTCTTGTTACAGAATACATTCTGTTAATAACTGCACCATTACCTACAGAAGCGAATGGGTCGCGTGTAAAGTATAGGTTTGGCATTGGATTTACTAATAAGTGTGAGTTAGTTTCAAGGCGGTCAACCAAGAAATTTGTGTGGATTTCACCGAGTTCTCTGAATGTGATACCAGCCATCGTCTTTAGAACTAATTCCTTAGTATTTGTAAGCTTAGCTAAGTAGTCCTTAATAATCTTGTGATATTCAGGAGTATGAACACCTGATTCAACTAACCATTGATCAAGGAACTGTTCCTTAATTTCTGGATGAGCATCTAGTGTTTCAGCCATTAAATCTTCTAGATAAACAACTTCTACACCATTGTCACGTAAAATCTTAGCGAAACGATCGTGTTCAACCTGTGCTTCATAAAGATCAGGAATATCATCAAATAATAATTCTCCTAATGTATCAGGTGTAAGATTTAATAATTCTTCTCCTGGCCTGTGTAATAAAACCTTTTTGAGTGTTTTGATTTCACTCGTTACATGAATGTTAGACATTTGCTTTCCTCCTATTGTCTTTTCATTGAGGCTACATATCGCGCGCATGATATGTAACCGGTTTCAAATCTATATTATTATTATAATCGTTTTTTTTTCTATAATTGGAAACATATTGCCTAAAATTTTGTATTTTTTTGTAAACATCATCTTGTTCTTCTTATTGAAAAATACCTATAATTCACAAGAAAGAGCCCCTATATCATCACTACAGGGACTCCATATATCGTTCTTGTTTTTCAATTACATTGATTCAGGTGCTTCTACACCAACAAGGTTAAGAGCGTTCTTCAATGTAATCATTGTAGCCTTCACTAAGCCTAAACGTTGGTTTGTTAACTCAGGATCTTCTGGGTTATTTACACGTGAACTGTTGTAGTAGCTATGGTAAACCTTAACAAGAGAAATGATATATTCAGTAATCTTGTTTGGCTTTCTGCTTGCTGCTGCATTTGCAACTTCAATTGGGAATTCACTAATGAGCTTCATCAACTGTAATTCCTTCTCATCACTTAGACGATCATAAGTAGCTACCTGTGTGAAGGCAGGAATCTTAGGATTGTTCATAATGGAATGCATACGAGAATATGCATACTGTGCATAGAATACAGGGTTGTTGTTATCTTTAGAACGGGCTAACTTCATATCAAAATCCATGTGAGTTGCAACGTCCTTAGAAACGAAGAACCAACGAGCAGCGTCAACGCCTACGTCTTCGCATAACTCACGAATCGTAATTGCGTTACCTGTACGTTTGGACATCTTCACTTCCTTGCCATCTTCAACCATACGTACCATCTGGATGATATCTACCATAAGGGCATCTGGATAACCTAATGCTGTTAAAGCAGACTGCATACGTGTTACATAGGAATGGTGGTCAGCACCCCATAAGTTGATTAAGTGATCATAGCCTCTTTCAATCTTATAGATGTGGTTAGCGATATCTGGTGTTAAATAAGACAATGTTCCATCGCTCTTACGTAATACACGGTCCTTGTCATCGCCATATTCAGTACTCTTAAACCATAGAGCACCATCTTTTTCATATGTCAGACCCATATCGGCCATCTTTGTTAAGCAATCATTGATACGCTTACGATTGTTTTCGTAGAAGAATGTTTCATGCTGGAAGTTTTGGAAATCACAACGATATATCTTTAAGTCATTCTCAATCTTCTTTAATTCTAACTCAACACCTGTCTTCTTGAAGTATTCAAGACGTTCTGCGGGATCAGCGTTTAACCACTTGTCACCATCTTTTTCCGCAATCTGATTTGCGATATCAATAATATCTTGTGCATGATATCCATCTTCTGGAAGTGGATATTCTTTTCCAAAGTGATCAAAGTAACGAGAAATTAAGGATTCTCCTAACATCACAATCTGGTTACCAGCATCGTTAACATAGAACTCTCTGTAGTTGTTATAACCACTTGCTTCGTAAAGACGTGAGATACAGTCACCCCAAGCAGCGTTACGAGCATGTCCACAGTGTAAGTCACCTGTAGGGTTAGCGGATACCCACTCAACCAATACATTCACACCTGCACCAGTGTTATTCTTGCCATAATCATCACCTGCGTTGATAACAGTATTAATCACTTCAGCTAAAGCATCCTTCTTTAAACGGAAGTTGATGAAACCTGGCTTTACAACTTCGATAGAAGAAGCTTCTGTGTAGATTTCCTTTAACTTTTCAACGATAGGTCCTGCAATATCTAATGGACTCTTATGCAATGTTCGGGAAAGGCGCATAGCTACACTAGTTGAATAATCTCCCATCTTTGGATCACGTGGGGTCTCAACAATCAATATTGAATCATCTGCATCAATATCGTACACTTGCTTCACTGCCTCACGGACAGCTGAACTAATTTTGCTTTCAAAATCACTCATCTTTTTGTCCTCCCTCATTTGATAGCATAAATATCCTAATAAAAAAACCGCTTGTAGCGGGCTTTTTTAAATGGCGCGCCGAGCAGGAGTCGAACCCGCAACCTTTTGATTCGTAGTCAAATGCTCTATCCAGTTGAGCTATCGGCGCATTCGGTGTTATCACCTTGCTTTTTAATAGTATTCCATTCCCATAGAAAAAACAACCCTTTTTCACAAAAAAGTATTGTAAAGTCAATGAAAAATAGTGCTTGTGAAATACATGCAAGCACTATCGAATGATTGTTCCAAACATACGCACTGCGGTAGGAATAATTTTATCATCAAATATATAGGAATCATGATGTAAAGAAGGACAAGTTCCCATTCCAACAAAGACGAACATACATGGTGCAAATCTCTTATAATATCCAAAATCTTCACTGGCACGAATTGGTTCCATTAGCGCTTCTACCTCTAATCCACTAGACTTTAGCGTATCAACCGTTTCTTCTACTAGTGCAGGATCTGCGTAATTTTCGTCAAAGCGATCAAATACTTCAATACTTACCTCAAACTTTTCTTTTAATCCTTCAAAGTAAGAGCGAATATACCCTTCTAATACCGCTAGTTCATTTTCTTTAGCAGCACGCAAAGTCAAACAAATTTCGCCATTTGCTGGTGAGATGCCAAAATTCAAACTACCCACATTCATATGGATAATCGTAATCATCGCAAGTGAATTGAAGTGATAGTTCTCAAATGTAAAGGGTTTAAAACCAGTCTGCTTTGCTAGAGGTTCTATAGATTTAGCAAATGCAGATAAGACATAGACTGGATTGCATCCTTTCTCAGGTTCTGAGGCATGGCTTTGTACTCCCGTTAAAGAAATACGATAGCCTACCGAAGCACACATGACTGTCTCTGGTCGATAGTAAATCACATTCTTTCTTAAATTAGGCATATTATGCAAACCAAAAATGCTATCTACATGATACTTTTCAAATAATGGTTTGCAGATAGCTGCACCACTACCATTTTCTTCAGCTGGTTGGAAAAGATAGATGGCATTATACTCACTTTCTCTATCCTCTTCCTCTAACATTACGCCCAACAAAATTGCAGTATGTCCATCATGACCACAGCCATGAAATGGTGTATTTGAAGAATTCATAATCGCATCATGGTCCGCGCGCAATACAATTGTCTTCTTTGTAGCTTGATATGGCTTCATGCAATACAACCAATCCCCTTCATCAAGTACAAGATACTTGGACATATTTTGTGCGATGAATTCTTTGATTAATTTTCTTGTATGCACTTCGTGATTAGACAATTCGGGATGTTCATGTAACACATGACGAAACGCAATAATCTTATCAAGATTTTCCTGTTTCATACAGATACTCCTTTGCGTACTTCTATAATTGATTCTATGCCTAAATTTTTTTGATTACAAATCTTACGCTGTCGTAATTGTTTCCTGAAGTTTATCGACTACCTTTTGCATGTCAGTTGGTAATTCACATTCTATCGAAATCTGTTTCTTTGTCTTTGGATGGATAAACTCCACCTTCCAACAATGCAGCGCAGGTCGTTTCATCGCATGCATACTACCACCATAGAGATGATCACCAATCAAAGGATGTTTAAAGTAAGCCATTCCTGCACGAATCTGATGCAGTCTTCCAGTTTCAATATGAACTTTTATAAGCGAAAAGAAATTACCTTCCGTAATCACTTCATAATTAGTAATACATTTTTGACCATCTGCAGTAACACTTCTCCCACGTATGCCCTTCTCTTTTCCAAGAGTGTAGATTAACTTACCCCGCTTTTCTTCGAACTTCCCTTTTACGATTGCCAAGTATTCTTTATGTAATAATTGTTCCTCACGAGCTGAAGCTAAAAGTGCGGCCATCTGTTTTGTTTTCGCATATACTACAATTCCCGAAACACCTTTATCTAAACGTCCCACAGTTCTAACTGTAAAAGTATCGTCTTGATAATAACGTTTCAAAATAGAACCCATATCATCATCAAAGTGTTCTGCACTTGCATGACTTGGAATTCCTGCCGGTTTATTTACCACAACAATATCAGTATCTTCATAAAGGATTATAGGTTTTAATTCTAAGATAGGTTCCTCTGTACGTACCGTTACTATATCGTTTGTATGCACCTCTTGTGTCAGTCTACACTTTTCATCATTGAGATATATTGAACCAGATACATGGAATCTACTGATTTCACGTCTTGAAAAGCCCATATGTTTGGATAATATATTCTTTACAAGAAGACCATCTTCACTCGATTTTATTTTCTTTTGTTTTGCGATTTTCATGTTCAAATTATAACGCAAATCAATCTCTAATCAAAAGAGAGGATGCTATTGTATAATCATTATTAAGAGGTACATTATGCTAAAAATAAACCAGATACGTTGTGAAGTTGGAGAGACTTTTTCCATTCATCACATTGCTAAGAAATTACGCTGTTCTATTAATGATATTCAATCCTTTGAAATCGACCGTGAATCTATTGATGCTAGAGGTGATGATCTTCACTATTCCTATAGTGTGTATGCGTCTATTAAAAACGAAGATAAATATCTCAAGAACCGCGATGTGAAAAAAGAAACGAAAGAAGTATATGTTCTTCCAACTGCTACAAAGTCTTCTAAGCAAAGACCTATCATCGTAGGATTTGGACCAAGTGGAATGTATGCTGGTCTTATCTTAGCAGAAGTTGGACTTAATCCAATCATTATTGAACGTGGTCAAGCAGTTGAACAACGTGCCAAAGATATCAATGCATTTTTCACTAAGGGAAAACTCTTAGAATCATCAAACGTACAGTTTGGTGAAGGCGGTGCCGGAACCTTCTCAGATGGAAAACTAACGACACGTATGAAGAATGTGCGGGTTTCTAAAGTATATGAAGAATTTGTAGAAGCTGGTGCCAACCCTGCCATTCAA
This sequence comes from Solobacterium moorei, assembly GCF_036323475.1. Taxonomy (GTDB): domain Bacteria; phylum Bacillota_I; class Bacilli_A; order Erysipelotrichales; family Erysipelotrichaceae; genus Bulleidia; species Bulleidia moorei. Next base: position 922,041 of record NZ_AP028934.1, on the reverse strand, counting down.
TACCAACAGCGTCCTCACCTAGGTACCGATGTACTACAGACAATTGTAAAAAAGATACGCGAAAAGATTATTCGTTTTGGTGGTGAAATACACTTTGATACCAAACTAGAAAGTCTATATTTAAACGATAATCAAATTGTTGGTATTCATACAAATAAGCAAGACTTTTCAACTGATAGCGTAATATTATGTACTGGTCATAGCGCTAGTGATACGTACGAAACACTCCTTGCACAAGGTGTTGAAATTACACAAAAAGATTTTGCGATTGGTGTACGTGTTGAGCATCCACAGGGGCTCATCGATCAAAGCACTTACGGTAAACACTATGGTCACCCTACGCTCAAAGCATCATCCTACCAACTAACCGTTAAGACATCTGTCAATCGCGGTGTATACTCATTCTGTATGTGTCCAGGTGGTATTGTCATCCCTGCATCTACCGAACAAAACAGTCTTGCAGTAAATGGAATGTCCTATAGCATGCGTGCAGGTAAGAATGCCAATAGTGCTATCCTTGTACAAATACCACGTAGGGACTTTGATCAAGGACATCCTCTTGATGGTTTTCAGTTTCAGAAGAAATTAGAACAACTAGGTTATTATGAAGGCTTTGCGGCACCAGCACAGAATATCAAAGACTATTTGAAACATACCCCTTCCGATAAACTTGTCATTCAAACTTCTTATCCACGTAGCACAATCATGAAAGACATGCATGCATTCTTCTCAGACGAAGTAAATATTGCGATGGAAGAAGGCATGAAACAATTCGACAAAAGAATTCATGGTTGGATTGATCAAGGTATTATGATAGGACTGGAAACACGTTCCTCTTCTCCAATCAAAATACTTCGTAACGATGATGGTAGCAGTTCAACAATTCAAGGGTTATATCCATGCGGTGAAGGTGCCGGATATGCTGGCGGTATCGTCTCTAGTGCAGTAGATGGTATCAAACAAGCAGAAAACTATATTGCACATTTAAATCAATAGCCGTAAAAAACGCAGATATGAGTCTGCATTTTCTTTATCGATCACGATTCTTTCTTCTTGGCTTGTAACTCTTTGTTTGATGACGTGGCTTTCTATCAGTAGGCTTACGTGACTTATTTGGCTTTGTAGATTTATGTATCGATTTATTCGATGCACCATCATCACATTTCTTTTTGTTATCACGCTTGTTTTTATCACGCTTCTTACTCTTATCACTACCACTTCGAGAATCTAACTTCTTCTTAAATGATGGTCGTTGATTTGATTTATCATCACTTGCTTTTTTACGTTTTAATTCGGTAGAGTATTCTGTCCTGATTAACGGAATCTCTTTCTTTAACATCTTTTCAATTGACACAAGCAAGCCTAGTTCTTCATGACAACATAGAGAAATAGAAATACCCTCTTTCCCAGCTCTTCCAGCTCTACCAATACGGTGGATATAAGATTCATCTTCCTCTGGTAAATCATAGTTGAATACATGTGAAATACCTGAAATATCGATACCACGTGCCGCAACATCTGTCGCAACCAACACGTCTACTTGATTTGTTCTAAATCGCTGCAAGGCATTCTGACGTTGGCCCTGTGTTTTATCACCATGGATTGTAAGAACTTTGATATCATCTTCTATTAACTTCTTAGTTAAACGATCGGCACCAATCTTTGTTCTTGTAAATACAATGGCCTTTGTAACTTCAGGACTTACAAGCATATCCTTTAGTACACGCTTCTTATCTGCTTTTTCACAGTATACAAGATACTGTGTAATTGTTTCAGCTGGGCTTGCTGGTGGAGCCACACGAATATCCACTGGATCATGTAATAGTTCATTTGCCAATTCTTTGATTTCTTTTGGCATTGTTGCAGAGAACATAACAGTTTGACGAGCTTCTGGAATACGGCTGGCGATTGTACGTACATCCCCAATAAATCCCATATCCAACATACGATCTGCTTCATCAAGTACAAATACTTCAATATCACTCAAGACAATCTCACCCTGAACCATAAAGTCGTTTAAACGACCTGGAGTCGCAATCAAAATATCACAACCACTACGGAGTGCTTTTCTTTGTGGGCTAGATGGTGCACCACCATATACACAACAAGCACGTAACTTCAAATATCTTCCAAACTTTTTAAAGTTTTCGAAGATTTGTACAGCTAACTCACGTGTAGGTGTTAATACTAAAGCACGAATCTGATGTTTCTTCTTATATTCAAGCTTATTTAAAATTGGTAATGCGAAAGCGGCTGTCTTACCTGTACCAGTTTGAGCACAGGCAACGATGTCCTTGCCTTCCAACATAACAGGGATTGCTTTTTCTTGGATTGGTGATGGTGTTTCATACTTTGCCTTATTGACGGCACTCAGTATCGGCTCCTTAAGTTCTAAATCTGTAAAATTCATAAATTTCCTCTGCTTTTTAATCTCATCAAAGAAAAACTGATCGAGCTTTTGTATTCCCGACCAGTATAATCAGTTTTCTATAAAAGACTCATAGATATTACTGTATATTCCTTATTAACGCAACCATAACACAGTTTTACAATAGTATTCCATGGTAAAAATCAAAACAAATACCATAAAATTCATTCTGGCAATAATTTCTCAATGACCCTAATATCACTTTCTTTTAAAAGAAGAATTAGATTTCTCCCATTAGAAAAATATCAATTTCATCTTCACCAGACTCAGTATCCATAGCAGGATAGTAACCTATGACATCACCGAAAATTGTTAAATCGTTGCAAGCAATCACTTCTACACGTTTCTTAAATAACTCACGTAGTTTCATAAAATATATGTCCTTTTATAAACTTTCCCAAAGATAAAGGAAAATGATGCAAGTTATCTATAATACACGTTAAAGCAATACGCTTCTTCAACACTTTCATTTTAAGAGCGAGCAACGGGAAAAGATTGAGGATGTTTTTTGATGCGACAGGCTATGTTAATACTGCTATTTTACTGCATATTCGTGCATCGACATACCACGTTTTTTTAAAAAAGTTGACCAAAAAGTTGACCACAAAATTACGCATGCAAGCATATAAAAATAGCCTACCCTCGCAATGAGAGTAGGCTTTCAAATTACTTCAAATCTTCTTCAGTAGCATCGTTAGGTTCTACTTCTGGTAGACCAGCTAGAGAAGTACCAATTGATAAAATTGCAGCTAGCGCAGATGTAGAACATACTAGTTTCCAATCAACCGCTCCGATTGTTGCTGTTGTTCCAATCGTTGCGACAAATGTCTGTGCTGCTGTTTTCAGAGCACGTCTGCATGCTGCCTTTCCCCATTTTACCCAATATTGTTTGTCTTTCATTTATTATCCCTTCTTTCTTCAATTTGTCTAATTCTATCGCTTAGAAATGTTACCGATGTTTCTGTCTGTGCTAAACGATTTTCCAGAGACATGACACGATTGCTCACGTCTCTGGTAGTTGCTTTTAAATCTGTTATCCCCTCTTTCACAAAGGCAATGTTTGCATTCATTTTTCCAAGCTCGGCTGCCTGATCTTTACTACCTTTATGGATTGATGCGTTTACGCTCCATATTGTTGCTACGAGCCCAACGAGCGAAATCAGAAGACTAATGTATACAGGATTGATTCCTTCTTGCATGAAGCCACCGCCTATCTGACACGAATTGTGTTGCCAGGATAAATCAGATTAGGTTCACTAATACCATTCACCTCCGCTAACCACTGCCACGTTGTACCGTATCTCGCCGCAATTGATGATAGATTGTCGCCTGGTTGGATCGTGTAATACTCTTCACCACCGCCGAAATTACTTGCATTAGCAGAACCTCTAATTACAATCTGTTGTCCTGGGAAAATCATATTAGGATCATTTAAACGATTGATTGCCGCAAGTTCCTGCCAAGTCGTACCGTATCTCGCCGCAATTCCGGACAGTGTATCACCAGATTGTACGATATATACGTCCGGTGCTTCAGGAGCAATAACAGATGGTGCCGGAGCATAGTTATCCGGTCTATCTGCTGTTGCACCAGTACGATAGATTGATGGATCAACAAAGATAACATTTTCGTCTAATGTTCCATAGTTAGAAGTGTACTGCTGAATAGTTCCGTATGCGGAAGTGTCAACTGTATGGCTTCCATCGTTGTTACCCCAAGCCGCTACCCACTTATCGTATGGATCACATTCAGGTGCAAGGTATCCAAGCCAAGATAGCGATGTATAAATGCCTGTGTAATATCCAGCAGAAGCAACAACATCACAGAATGCTTTGGACATAGGTGCAATATTGTCATGCGTGATAGCAACCCCGCTATTTACTTTGTAGTGGTCAGCATCTTCCATGTCTAGCCATACACCAAGCCCAATATCCACGCCAGCAATGATGGATAAGAAGCGTTGTGCTTCTTCGATTGCCTGTGCAGTGTTTAGTGCATAGGAATAGAAGTAAACACCTATTGTGATGCCTAAACGTTGGCACTCTGAAACATGTCGTCTGAATGAATAATCTTCACGGCTTGCTACACCAGCACGCAGAATTGCATATCCGCCAGCATAAGGTGTGAAGTCAAAATCTGGTTGATGTTCGCTAACATCTGGAACGTTATAAATTCTTCCCATTTGTTTATTCTCCTTCCTATTTTTCATCTGCATAGCAAATGTTCTTTGCTTTGCAATATACATCAACATATGTTTCGTTCTTGTCGCCATTATGAGTTACCTCGCAATAATCTGCTTGCCCATTTGCAGACTTTAAAGCATTAGTACTGACTAGTGCTTTCCAGTTCTGAAGAGTCTTGCAAAACCAAACAACGAAACAATCTTCAGGTTTAACCTCAACACTATTTACTTCTGACATTGCCTTTGATGCTAATTCTTTTGCTTTTTCAATCATTTTATTTTCCTCTTTTCTATCTAAAAAGGCGGCCGCATTGGTCGCCTTAATAGCAAATTTATTTCTTGTAATCCCAGGCATTACCAAAGCCTGGCTCATTGCCCTTATTGTTGTCAATCTTTGAGACAAATACAATTCCTCTAGCGATTGCTAAATCACCTTTGTTGTAGGTTTTCTTTTCATCCCACGGTTTTGCTTCTCGTTCCTTCGTTAAATCATCATAAAGCAAAGGTGTTTTATCAGGGGTTTGACCATCTTTTGATGTATGGTCAGAGACAACTGAATAAGGCACTCCATTGAATGCGATACGCTGGTTCTTTTTGTATTTTGAATTTGGAATCCAGTCATCTAAGAATGCAATATACTTTCTGACTGTTTCAACATCCGCAGTCTGAAGAATATCATTAACTAAAGGTCTAACTTCCTTAAAGTTATTTGCTTCAATATCTTTTTCTGGAACATCCGTCAAGATAAACGAAAGTGTATATCCTGTGCCAGACTTAGAAAAAGTAAGCGGCTCTGTGTACATTTTTGCAGTAGGTCCATCATCGAATGCAATATCGTGGATTACACCAACTTCGAATGAGTCAATTAGAATTTTTAAATTCTCAAAAACTGTTCTATTGAAAGTAACAACACTTTTGTTGTTACTTGGTATCTCTGTAAATTTCTTGTTGTCAATTAACATTAGTCATCCTCCTAAACCGACTTAACAAAAAGCACATCTACACCTGCACCAATAGGAACACCAGACCAACCATTAGGATTGTAGATAGTGCAGTACGCAACGTTATTCGTGAAGTTGTACAGCGATACAATGCATCTGTAGTCAGTGTACGGTTGCAATAGAGCTACTAATTTATACCCAGGAGGAGTAGTAATATTAATTCTAACGTCTTCCCTATCATTCACCGTTGCATTGAATGTTGTTCTAGAACCAGATCCGTTAAATCTTTTAACAATGAAGGTATCATTACCTCCAATCGCTAAGCCACCCTTTGCAGTAATTTTTCCTGGTACTTCTAAATTATCTTTTGTGACAATATTCTTTGAGTTTTTAGCTGTAACCGTCACATTAGCAATGGAAATATTTGTTGCTGTATATGTTCCTAATTCTAAGTAAAAATGAGTACCACCTAAAATATCTGTATTACTTGCACCAGACGGTATTGTTTGTGATGTAATAATGCGAATCTTATCAGAATTCCCTAAATTAATATCTACATATATTTTAAATTGTGTAGCGTTTCTACCTGCACCCATTGTCGCATTTACATCTTGCTCATCCACCTGAAAATCTCTGCCGGCCACAACACCTCTGAAAGAAGTGATATGCAGTTTATTCCCACTTATTGAAATGTTTGGTATAGAAAATAAACCATCATCGATTAATTTGCTGATTATGTATGCATCGTCAGATGCAGTTACGTTTGTTCCTGTGGCTCTAATTACTTTGCTCATTGATTATCCCTCCTAATACTTCTAATGATGCTTGTTAGTGATTTTCTAGCATATCCAAATTTAACTACCTGGATATTATCACCCTCATTTTCATATCCTGTGCAGATAGAAAAATGTGATGTTCCATTATTGAATATCTGATACAATTTACCAATTTCAAAAGGCTCTAACACTTTTGATTTTGTATAGAACTTGATCGTCGTTTCCTCATCATACAAATTCTTATACAATGTTTCGGTTGCAGTTGATAAAGCCTTTTGCTCAAAACTCTCACCATTTTCAACTTTATATTCTATTGTTTGAACTGCAGTTACGATGGGAGAAATTATTCCATCTGACGTATTCTCAATTGTTCCGGACATGCCATCTGCAGTTGGAATAAAATAGTATTTTTTCTGTACTAATTGGTTTTGTTCAGCTTTTATCTTATCAATGCATACGCACACATTTGGACTTAACTCACTAGAACCGGAATTAATATTGTAGTCAATCAAATCATTTAATGATAAATCAAACTTATATGCTTTAGAATTGTCATTTTGGGCACCAATACACTTAATCCAAGCATTTGCCCAGTCTATTGATAAATCAACCCTATATCCTTTGTTTCTAAGTAATGACACAAGCACATCTCTTATATTTGTAATACGTTCCTCTCCTAAATGTGCTTGAATCTCATTAAATGCATCAACACCCTTATCATTGCCGAAATAAAAGCGTGGTGATTTACCATCCACGCTTATCATTTGCATTGCACTCTTGATCCAGTTGAAAAGATATCTATTAGTATCATTAAGGGACAATGTATATACGTTTACATCTAAAAGGCTATCCAACGGAAGGCATGACAATTCAAGAGAATCTTCTTTGCCAAAAGATATATCGGATATAACACCTTCGTATATAACTCCAGAATCATCATTTACTCGTACCAGCATCCCTTTTTCAAGTTTAAATTCAACCTTTGGTATTTTAATTAATGTTTTCACCATAGAGATATAGTCGACTGCAGGCACGCAATAAAACGCTTCTGAACGACCAATATATTCAACTGTTTGAGTAAAATATATAACGTTATACTGCATTAAATTCCCTCCGAATTACAACAGCACTCTTAACCATATCTCCTGATTCATTAGTCACCAGCAGTTTGCACTCTCCCAATGGTAATTTGATAAAGTTTTGCATATCAAAGTTACAATATTGATATGCTTTCTTTTTTTCTGATGTTTGGCCAACAACGTGAGTAATCTCCGTTTGACCATCTATTGAATTAATAATCAACTCATCTTCAGTAGCTAATTTAATATTACATTGGCCATGTAGAACTTCCTGTTCATTACAGATAATAGTCCATCTAGGATTCAAACACGGTCCAAATATAGTAAGAATAGTAGGCACGTTATTCGATGAAAGATTTTGAATATTAAATGTACCAATCAAACTTTCGGTGTATGAATATCCGTAATCAAATCCATAAACCTTTCCGACATCAATATCATTTCTTCCATCGATATAGTGATATTCCTCATCATACCACTTTGATTTTGCAATGATTGACATAGTACATTTCAAAGCCCTATCATTATGCTCTATTTCAGATTTTTCTATCTGAACAATATCAGCGTCCATCATATACACGCTTCCATTAGGCAATGAATATTCCAACTTACAAGCATTATTATCTTTTGATAAAGCATTTACAAACGCTTGATAGTTTTCGTATACAGCTTGCCTATTATTACCTCTTACTATCAAAATGCCAGAAATAGAACGTTGAGGAATAGTATCTCCAACGCGTACATATGCGTTTCCTAATTTCTCATATGCATAATCTGTATTAAGACCAAGCCCAGAAGGAGATTCAAAAAAGTAAGTGTGATCAAGTCCATCCGTCAAATTGAAAGTGGCGGATGATAAATGGATTTTAAATCTTCTAATTGTCACTAAATCGCCCTCCCAAGTTCTAGATTAATTTGTCTAATCATCTTTTTAACAAGAGTATCTTCATCCATGCCAGGAGAAGCATATACATTAATCGTAATGTTTCCATTAGTATGTTTCTTTAACCATTCTGTGCCAACTACTGTTTCAGATCCTGCTTCACCTACACCAATGATTGTTGGCTCTGTAAACGTGTATGGTTGATTCATTGCCTTAGCATACCAATCTACACCTATACTTGGCATACCATCTTTTAGCCAATCTAGAGGATTAATAGAGCCACTAATACTAAAATGCGGCAGTGGAATATGCGGCCACTTAAACTCAAAACTAAATAATCCTTTAATAGTATCGATTGCATTCGTGAAAATTGAAGTAACACCTTCCCATAGTGAAGATGCTTTTTTCTTTATGCCATCCCAGATTCCTCCGAAGAAATCACCAATACCATTCCATGTAGCAACCAGACCATTCCAAGCATTTACAGCAAAATCGCATATTGCGGTCCACACTTCACCAGCTTTTTCTTTGATCGTATCCCAATTCTTATATAGTGCTATCCCTATTGCTACAACAGCCGCAACCGCCAATATAATACCTCCAATTGTTGCAATCATCGGAAGCATTGCAACATTTAGCGCCGCGGCAAGCCCTGTAAGAGTGCTAACTATGCCAAGTATAGGAGAAATTGCAGCAACCAGTGCAAGCATTGTTAAAATAAAAGTTTGCGTACCTCCATCGAGATTCGCAAACCACTCTATAATTCCTGAAACAGTTTCTACAAGTTTTTCTAGTTTAGGCAATAACTTTTCTGCTAGTGTAGCACCAACTTTTAAGAATGATTGTTGTGCCTTCGCTTTTAATGTGTCTAATCCATCGTTAAATTGATTAGCAGAATCTAATGCATCTTGAGATAGTATCAATCCAGCCGCTTGTGCTTCATCACCTAATTGCTTCAGAGATGCTCCGCCATCATCAATTACACCAGCCATATCCATTGCTGATTTACCAAAAAGTTGCATCGAAAGAGCATCTCTTTCTGTGCCATTCTCGACTTTTGATAATGCATCAATTACATCAAACCAAACATCAGTAGCATTACGCATCGTTCCATCTTGATTAGTTACAGACACACCCAATTTATCAAAAGCTTCATTGCCATTTGCCATGTTTGATGTAAGTTTCTTGATTGAACCTGACATTGTTTCCATACTTACATCAATCAGATCGCTTGCATACTTCATTTTTTGAAGTTCTTCAGTGCTGAAACCTGTCTGCTTTGCAATTGTATTAATATCATCTGCAGTCTTACCTGCAGCAATCGTCATTCCAATTAGCCCAGCTGCGCCTGCCGCTGCTGCTGTAGATAGACCTTTTGTTTGTTCAGACATCTTACCAGTTGCATTTGATACAGACTGTAAAGCTGGCGTTAAGGCATTACCGTACTGTTTATTAAGGTTTTTAAGCTCTTCCGTAGTTGAAATGATATCACGTTCAAGAGCTTGCATCTGCTCTCTATTCTTCCCTGTATCACCCTCTGCTTTTAACTGTGCATAGAGTTTCTTTTCTTCTTCAAGTTTAGTATTAGCAGAGCTAATTGATTTCCCTAGTAACTCATGTTTTTGATTTAATAATGTAATATTCCCTGGATCTAGTTTTAGTAATTTATTGACATCCTTCAACTGCTTTTGTGTATCAGCTATCGTCGAATTTGCTTGTTTTAATGATTGTGATAGTTTAGTTGTATTACCACCTATTTCAATCGTTATTCCTCTAATTTTGTCAGCCATACTAACCACCTTCCTAGAATTTTTCTATATCACTCTCGGATGCCATTACATCCCATTCATAATCATCGTTAATCTTCTCTGCCAGCATGTCGTAAATCATTCCTGCATCAAGTTCATCTAATTCATCCATAGATAACCCTAATTCTTTGCAACGTAGCATGAATACCGCTGTGCTTATCGGTCTGTTTGTATGGCTTACGCTTTTTTTATTTCGACAGTAGTTCCTAATGATTTAGCCCATAATTCCATAATCTGTGGATAGACTGATTCATATGGGAAAACTTCATAACTGTCCAACCATTCCCAAACATCATCAGGAATTGATTTATCTGCTTGTTTTGCCATGATATATGCAAAATTTGCAAAGATTTCTAATACATCTGCAGTCATTGTCTGTTCTTTTGCACCACTAATCTTATTTAAATCTTGAATAAGATCGTGTCCAAATTTCTTTCTGTATCGAATTGTAGTTGTTGCAGATGCTTTAAACTTTGTTTCTTTTCCACTAATTTCAATAACCTTTTCCATAGTTTCTCCTTTTGCAATTAATACACAAATTAAAACCAATCATTCTTAATCAAATGATTGGTTTTTGTTCATGCATTATCCTGTGATTTCTGTTACTTGTTCAAACCACTTTGTATATACTTCATCGTCTGTTTTTGCAGAAAATTTAACATATCCGTCGTTAATACGAGGTGGTGCAGAGAATTTTAACTGTACATGATTTGGTTTAATCGTCTTTTCCTTAGTTTCTCCACTTTCTCCATTACGAGAGAATTTAACACGGTATAAAAGTCCACGCTTGCCATTAACTGTGCTATCACCGCCGATTTCGAATTGCCATAGTAGTGCAACTTCCTTCGTTTGGTCTTTGTCCGTTTCAAGAATGCCACCTTTTGTGCCTTTCTTTCTGCCAAAAACTTCGGATTCGAATTCCTCTGGCAATGACTCTAATTCAAGCGTGCCAGCATATCCATTATTTACAATGTCGTTATACCAGCTTACATTATCTGCAAATTCTTCGATTGTATCACCCTCTGCATCCATGCTTAATGATACAGCACCTGGCAATTTCTTAACATCGCCATATGTCAGGCGGCCTGTGCCATCATCTGTAGCAACCGCATAGTGTACGTTGCTGATACCATATTTAATCTTACCCATCAATAACTACCTCACTTTCATATAGTACTTCATACATATTTTCTTGATTGATGTATTGTTCTGATTTTTCATACACCAATCCGTTAGCTTTTAATACATTTTCAACTTTCCTCTCTGTATCAAAATCTTTTGTATTAGTGTATAGTTCGATATTTAAGTTTGTAATGCTTGCATAATTTGTGTTATCTGCGCACTCATCATTACTAGATGGATAATAGAAAAGAATATACGGAAGATTTGGTGCTTTTTCTTCGGGCCACTGATAATATGCACACTTATTAGTTCCTAAGATTCCATTTAGCATGGAAGCAATTTCATCAAATCTCATTTCCCTATTCTCTCCTTTATTCTTTCCACCAGTTCTTCTTGAGTCCAGTCATTTACAATAGCAATATGTTGGAACGCTTTAGTTCTTCCACCATTTGCTTTCGCATGACCAAATTCAAGTAAGTGTGTTAATTGATAATCTGTCTTGTTGTGCACGATTGCTTTAACTTGTGTTCGTTTTGCTTCTTTAAAAGTTGACCAACCTTTGTTATATCTACCTGTTCTACGATTGTAACTATTAGCAGATTTCAATCTTTTAGTGGCTTCTTTTGCCACATCTGGAATAATTTCTCCAATTGCTTGGCTCGCTTCATCACCATATTCAGTAAGTAAGTCATTTATTGTAGATGATAAATCATCTGGTAATATTGTTTGCTTACTCATTTCCTTTGCGTTTTTCTGTATACAGTTCTATATGATCATCATCACGTTCATATGTACGATAGATAGTTAGTCTCTGGCCATGATATATACAGATTTCTTCGCCTCTATAATCACCAACAAAAACAATAAATTGTTTCTGCGGATTCAACCCCATCCTTCTACCGCTGAACCACTCTGTAGAACTTGTACTCGATACAGAGCAGAAAACATCCCTATGGCTTTCTACGGTTTCAAATACACCCTTATCATTCTTTTCTGATAATTTAGAAACAAGTGTAATTACATCAGACTTACTCATCGCTCTTCTTCTTTCTAAATCCAGCAACCTTTAATCGTTCCTGGTATAGATTCCACGATTTTTCATCTCCGTTGCCGAACATGCCACGAACATATAAAACAACTAGCTTACATTCATTCTGATTATTAATATTGAAATCTATTCCGGTTGCTTCGGCAATATCTTCCTTTGCGGCTTCGATTAGATGATTAATTTCATCACCATCATACGCATCTGTAGTAATACGCAGATTCGTTTTAACATATTGTTTTAACTCCGTATCATTCATAATTACCTCCCACCAACAGAAATAGAAAAAGGAGAAGATATTTCACTTCTCCTTTTAAATCCAAAATTAAGCCTTAGCAATAAATGCGCCTGCACCTGCATTACGCATTGTACCCTGTGCACGTGTATATCCAGAGTAGATAATCTTGTGCGCCTTAATATCCTTATCTGTTTCGATCATAACAGGTTGCACAACGTTTAAAACGAACATCTTTGGATCTAAGATGAAGATTTCATTACCAGCTGCAGAATCTTCCTTAACTTCTGAACCAAATGTTACACCATCACGGAATACAGGTTGTCCGTTCTTATCCACTAGAGATAATACAGAGCCGAACTTAGTTCCACGTGATGCATATACAACTAGATTGCTACCAGCTGATACCTTTCCAAATGCAGAAATATATGATGCATAATCAAGTGTAGCTGCTACAACTTTATTCGCAACACAGTCAGCCTTAATTTGTGCAAATACATCAGTCGCCAATGCTTCACCTAAATCTGCAGCAATTTCTGTAGCTAAATAATCTTCTAAAGCACCCTGCGTCATCTTTGCCTCTGCATAAGATAATTCAACACTCTTAGAGTAATCGTTACCGTTTAATACAACCTTAACGAATGTATTTGCTTCATTATCATTTGCAGTACCTTCTGTTACCTTCTTAGCCTTTCCTGCAGTAATTGCTGTATGCTTTGTTACTTCTAGAATAACGCCTGTATTCTTAATATCAATGTCTGCCAAGATTGGATGTGCTGTGTGGATATTATCCCAAATCTTATCATCTAACTGTTTTGGCAATGCAACACCATTGTCTGTTGTAATTAATGCTGCGCGTTGTTCTGGTGTTGCTTCACCCTTCAAGAACGCATAGAACGCGTCACGATATTCAACCATGTCTCTTGTAATATTCTTTTCCATCTTTCTCTCCTCCGTCGGAAGTTTTACTTCCGTACCTTTTCCATTTTCAATTTTTTCGGCTGCTGCTCTTTCTTCTTTGTCTTTTTCTTCTAGCTCTTGTTTCTTTAGCAACAGTTCTTTTTTTCTTTCCTCGATAGAGTCAAGTTCTGTGTTTAACTCCGTGCAACGTTTTTCATCTGCTGTTTCAGCTTCTTTAGAAATCAATGTTGCTCGCTGCTGTAATTTATTTAAATCTTCAATACACTCACGTAATTCCTTACTCATCAGAATCCTTTCTAGCTAGGCGCTCTGCTCTAGCTTTTAATGCATTGCGCATTTCTTCCATATGATTGGCTTGCATTTTTTCTCTTTCACTATCCAGTGACGCTTTCACACTATCCAGTGATCTAGCATTAATAGAAGTCTGATCATACGCAGGGAATGTAACTGCTGATACTTCAAATACCTTTGAAATACTTGTAATATGTCTGACCGGTTTCTCTGTATCCAGTCCTTCCCATCTCTCTCCGTCAACAGTGAACATAAAGGACATGCCACTACAATCTTGACGATTAACAGCTGAATATAATTCTCTTGCTCTTGAATTATTTTCTGTATCTAAATCAACGCGAACATGCAATCCATCTTCTTGCACAGATAATTGCATCGTTGAATTTGCGTTATTGTTTCTACTGCGCGCCAATGGCAACTGGTCTGTATCGTGGTTAATTAAAAAACGGACATCCTTTAAGTCCGTTTGATTTAATGCACCACTATCGATTACCTCTTTACAGAATCCAAAGTCCGTTTCTTTATCGAATACAATCGGTACGCCCTCAATAACGTTTCCGTGTTGCTCATCGCTTCGCGTTACAACGTCGCAAAAGAATGAGCGATTTTCTTTTTTATTTTGAATCATTTCCATTTCCTTCATCTTCCTCCGCCTTAATATCAGATTCCTTTACGTAGTTATTTACTGCAATCATGATTTCATCACCACCACGTTCATGTCCTAATGGAGTATATCCAAGCATGCTTCTGTAGTCGTCTCTTGTAAATAATCCAAGTTCTTTCGTTGCGCTAATAACATTTACTATTGTCGCAGTTGGTTGGTATTTCAATCTAGACATATTGACTTCTATTTCATTGCCAAAGCCTCGTTCTCTTTCTGTATACAGCGCATACGTTAAAGAGTCTGTTAGAAGAATTGCAAACGGTTCTAATCTTCCTTCATACACAGCTTCATACTGGTCTGATGTAAATTTGTTTTGTAGGAATTCTTCATTTACTCCAAAGTATGTAAAAATCTTATTCTTCGCTTGTTCCATTGTTGCAGAATCAACAATGTATGGTTTCGACTCAATATTCTGATAGTCAAACTTTCCATCTACAGCAATTACACCACCATTATTCTGTGCAGAAAGATTATCTTTTATAAATCTCTCCTTTGCCTTTGTAAGATCATCTTCTTTAATAACATTTACTGTCTTTAAAATTCCGCGAATAATAGCACTATTTTTTATTCCATTTATGATTCCTTGGTTTTGAGCATCAAGTAACTCACATGCTGTATAAAGGGCCGCATTCGCATCACCCATTAAATCATCTCTAATAAAGTGATTTCTAAGATGGATGATACGGTCATATCGCACAGTATACGTACGCGTATAACTCAACTGGAATGAAGCATATAACTTTTCGTTCAATTCATATAGTTTAAATGTCTTGTAGTTAATTGGATGTAGTGCTATTAGATATCCTTTTTCATCATATTCAGGATAAATAAATGCATTATTGTTCAGGAAGTACATCGCACTTGTTTTATATAAAAAATCATACATTGTCATGTATGGATTTGGATGCTTTAAAACCTTTGCAATGTCAGAAACATAATCAACTGTAGTAGTGCCATCCTTATTTGCAATAACAGCTCGCAATGACATTTTAGCAATGTTTCTGGCCAGTGCATCCACAGATGCACGTACTAAGTCAATATTTAATGTTTGACCGTCAAACGAGCGATAACTCCACGTGTTGATGTCATATGGTTTAAAATCGCTATTATATGTGGATCTAGACCGTTTAAAAATATCAAATAATCCCATCTCTTCTCCTATCCAACTAAATTCAAGTAATCATCACGATACTTTACATATATTACATATGCATTTAACAAACTAACCATACCATCAATACGCCTATTCTGTTGTATCTTTACAGGCTGAATTGATTCAATACTACCCTGCGCTTTGATTCCAGTGTTTGATAAACACCATTTCAGCATTGGATTGTTGTCATAGTTAATCTCTTTATTTGCCAGTCTTGCACCAAGTTCCTTCATCGGTGCAGTCCAAGTAAATGGGCCCTGTGCAACCTTTTCCATTACAGACTGTCCAAATTCTCCAGCCATTTCATCAGCCCAATATCCAGCTAATGCTCTATCATATCCCATCTTCCACAAATCAATTCCATACTTATCACGCATATCTTTGTACCATTGCGTAACATCGCTATAGTTGACCATATTTCCGTTACATATAGTAAGTAATCCTCTGTCCGCCCAAACTTGATATGGTGCTTCTTTTGAAGATGTCTTTTCTAAGTAGTCAATTCGTGCTTGTGGTAAAAAATAATGCTGTAAAACATAGATTTTCTCATCATCTTTTTTACGAATTAAGAGTGTAGCTGCAGTAAGGTCAGTAGTAGCAGATAAATCGCATCCACCAATCGCATATGTATTAGCAACATCATCTATTGAGAACGTATCCTCGCAATCAAGTTGTTCCCAAGATAGCCAAGTCTCTGATGTTACATTCTTTAGATTAAAGTCTTTAGTAAGTACAGTTGCTTTTATCTTAGAATCCACTTTTGCTCTGCTTACCATTTCACGCAGAAATGATTTTGCTTTAATCATTCCTAATCCTGGATTAGCCTTTGGCCACATCTTTTCATCATCCCATTCTTTGGTACTATCAAGTTCATAAATGAGTGGCAAAAAACGTTCATCATTAGTGTCTTTATTAATGACCTTATCAGCATATTCATAAAGATCGTCATAAATACCTTCTCTGTTAAATCCTGATGTAGTTATTGTAAACAAAATCGGTTGCTTTCTAGCAGACATACCCTGTTTAACTACATCGTAGATATTACGGTCCTTAATTGAATGTAATTCATCGATAATACCACAATGTACATTCAATCCATCTAATGTATTTGAGTCACTTGATAGTGGCTGGAATACTCCGAAATTAAAATCAGAATACATATCACTCTTTCGCTTAGCGATATACTTTGATAAATACGGAGATTGTCTGACCATATTTCTAGATTCATTAAATACAATCTTTGCCTGGTCTTTCTTACTTGCAACACAATCTATTTCTGCACCACCTTCGTGGTCTCCTATCATCATGTATAGAGATATTGCTGATAGTAGAACAGATTTACCGTTTTTACGCCCCATAATCCATAGCACTTCATTGAATCGGCGTACTCCATTCTTATCAACAAATCCAAAAATAGCTTGTATAGCCGCCTTCTGAAATAGTCGTAGTTTAATCGGTTCACCAATTGCACCTTTTGACTGCTTGCAGAATGATTCAATAAAAAAAATAGGTCTTGATGCCCTATCTATATCAAACTTATATTTACTTCTTTTGCTTTTAACATCATTAGCCAGCCCCTGATAAACCTTTTCAATCTTCTTACTGACTACAATCTTTTTGTTTTTGATTTCATTCCAGTATTTAAGAATGTAGTTAGTATGATCGTACTCAATCATTTAGTATTAAAGAACTCCATCATTGGATCTACAGTTGCCTTAACACTTTCTTGTTTGTCATCAGGCAACAACCCAACAAGCTGTTTGATGATGTTATTGTAGTTTGAAATTAATTTGTTATATACCTGTGATGCACTAGAAGGTTTTCTTCCAGACTGGTTTTCACCATTCTGATACTCTTCAATCCATCCATTAACACGCAAATCATCTTGTAATTCACGTAGAGATATGACCATAAAAGCTGCATTTTGCATCAGATTAGTACATAGTTCTCTCTTCTCATTTGGTATATCTTGGAAAATAACCGTAAGTCTCTTAAACTCTTCTAAAATAAGAGCTTCTTTGTCTACCTTCTTCTTTCTTGCCATATCTTTTTCCTTTCTACACGGCTTTTAGACTACACCCATCAGCCGCTTTTCAGTTTCAGGTTTAAAAAGGACTGCTCATCGGTCCTCTTAGTTTGCGTATTATTTGCTACTATGCCCCCTCTATCGGCGCTTTAAATTTCCGTATGAATCAAAGTACAATCCTTCTTCAACTTGTGACTTGCCTAAATGCTCTTTAGTATGACAATCATGACATAGTGCTTCTAGGTTATCCCAGTTCAACGTGATGTATGGATCATTAATATTCTTTGGTGTTAGCCATATCTTATGATGAACATGTTCAGCTGGAGTTATCTTTCCAGCTTGTTCACATCTATTGCAGTATGGATGTATCGAAAGAAAAGCCTTACGACATTTAATCCATGCGGATGATTTATAAAACGCTTTGCTAAATTCTCTCGCCATATAACCTCCGGTGCAGGCGAAAGGGAAGACATCAATTTTATATTGAAAGGAGGATTAATAATGAAAACTTCATGTCAAGTTACATATTCCAGTTGGTGCCTTCCCACACAAAAAGCACACATCTCAATAACGTGTGCCCTTTTCCACCTACGCGCATAGTAACATATTTTTCTTGTCATAATTATGACAATTTAATATTTCAATAAAATTTTTTTCAATTGTCTCTGAATATATGCATTGTCATATCCAAGTATATATCCTATCGTTTCAAACGACCTTCCGCATTCATATCTCTCGTACAACAGTTCTATTTCATTAACAGATAGTTTTCGTAAGAATCTTTGTATATCATTCAGCTCTGTTTCATACATATTGTATTGCAGTAATAGCACTTCTTCTTCGTTAATCAACTCGGCGATATTGCTTTTATAAATACATGTCCCTCTTTGATACTTTGCTTCTTCTTCAGAACGAATTGATGGCGATCTAACCGAACCATTTAACTCAATAGCAATCTCCTGTAATCTATCCCAAATATCAACAACTCTATTTGCAGAATACTTTATTCCTTTTAACTTGCCATCAATATATTTCAGTTTATCATCATTTACCATGCTTCACCCTTCTAGCTATCTTTTTTTCTACCCAACGCAAACGATCTTCCAGAACAAAGAGTTGAAATGTATTAACTTCCGCAAACTCATGTCTGCGATGCGCTTCCTTAACTCTTGCGATTTCCTTTTCTAGCTCATTTCTTTTTCTTCTAAGTAGCGCGAGTTCGATTTCCTCTTTCTTAGTCATTATCATCTACACCTGCAATTCTCGTCGCTACCATAATGAATACTCCGAAGAACACTCCACATGTGAAGGATATAATAGCAACCATCATCATTTATCCTCCGGCATACATAACATAACTGTATCTCCCCAAAAGCTATTGCTGATTAAATCGTCCATAACCTCTTGTGCTACCGCTTTGTCTGAATATCTTCCCAACAAGCGATCATCATTGTCTATTGTTGCACGTACTTCATATTGAAGCTTATTGTCTATTTTTTTATCGATAACATAAAGCTTCTTAATGTTTGGATTGTAATAAATTGTGTCTTTATTTTGTGTTTGAATTGAATACATTTTTATCTCCTTTTTCTATTCGTCTGTGAGTGTAACAGAATCGTAACTATGTAACGCTTATTTCAAAGCTTTATTTTCTTAATAATGCTTTTCAATACTGGCTTATCTTGTTTTTATCTGTTTTTGAGTGTTACATAAATCGAATGTTACACTCACTCATAAATTTGTATTATTTTTAGAACATGCAAGAATGTTTTTATCTATCCCCATTTTTCGGTATAATTAATAGACTCTCTAACATCCTGTATATCAGATGGCTCTAACATGATGTAGAGCATAGTCTCTGCAGCGCTTTCATGCATTAGCAGCTTCTGCGTTGTTAATAGATCATGTGTTTCATCCCAATACCATCGTCCATATGATTTCCTAAGACTATGGCAAGCTACAGGATATTTTATTCCAGCTTCATCCGCTAACCGCTTTATAATTCTCCATGCCTGTTGTCGCGTGATTGGATACCCTTTTAAGCCCTGTCTTGATTCAAAGATGTACTCAAGCAGTTGTATTTCATATCTCTCAATATATTTCTTTACAATTGAATATACTTTCTTATTCATTTTAAATTGCTGAGATTTACCCGTTTTCATTTCTACACACGTATATTCACCGCCAGCGATGTCTCTAGGAGTTAATTCTATTAACGTCTCAATGCGATTTCCTGTGTTGACCCCTAAAATCAATAGAATATAGTTCCGATACCACATACGATACTTCCAAGACGACGGATCATATTTATCTCGATGATTTATGCAGCATCTAACCATTTCATCGAAATCACTCTTAATGAATGGCTTTACAATTTCTCTACCGTGTTTATCTGGTGTCTTCCGAAGATAGCCTTTCGTACGTTGCAAACGTCTAAGCTGTCTCATCTACGTACTCAACTCCAAGTTGCTTTAACTCTTCTATATATCCATTCATTTCAGAGTTAAATTCATCTAAAATCACATTGCGTACTTTTATAGATAAATTTCCATCAATTTCAAAATTAATGTAATTAATTCTTACGCGAGCATCATCTATTCCTTCTTCTTTTGAACGATTAAGAGTTGCAGTTTCTTTTTTTAAACATTCTATTTTTGTTAATATCGTTTCTACTTTTTCTATATCAGTTGATTTCATCATTCTTCACTCCAATCTATCAGCATCTTCTTTGTGCTTATAAAATCTTTTTGGACTAAACATTATATATTCACCATATTTTGCATTTTTGGGATATACACGTACAACCTTTTGTATTTTTTCAGAAGTTTCTTGATTAAATAAGTTGGGTTGACATGTTTTTTCGTACTCACGTTTATCAATGCATTTGAAATAAATCTTGTCTATTTCATCCCAATACCATTCGCCAATTTGAATTTCTTCAAACGTTAATGAACTAATCATTTCTCGCTCCAATCTATAATTTTTAAAACAATTTATTTTCTGGCAAATAATTCATCCACAGAACCTCTGTTCGTTTATTTGACGATTCTGCAAGTGTATTTTTGGTTTCTTTATGCCAATTTTTCAGGACTGAATTGTACATATCATTTTCGTATCCTGAAATCATAATTTTTGCAGGATGGTTTTTGATTTCTTTTAACAGTTGAACATGTTGCTCGTCTGTCATTTCGTGATGATACATGTTGCCTTTTCGCGTACTAAGCAGATAAGGCGGATCTAAATAGATAAACACATCCGATGTATCATATCTTCTTATCAATTCCAACGCGTCAAGATTTTCTATTTGTACACCTTTTAAGCGTTCAAAGGCAGCTTGTAAAATATCCGGATACTCGTTCCAACTTTTCGCAGGGTTTGGAGATGTTCCGCATTGGCCACTTCTAAAACCATTTTTATATCTGTTTCCAGCACCAATTGACATGTAACACTTAATCGCGAATCTTCTCGCCCTTTCAACATTGTCTATTCCTTCAGGATTGCTCCATGCATATTCATATTCATCTCTGCTATATGCTGTGAGTTCAATTGATTTAATCAATCTATCTGGATTATCACGCAGTGTTTTGAAAAAATTGAATACATCTCTATTCAAATCGTTTATTGTTTCGATATGCGCTTTTTGTTTCTTATTGAAGAATATCGCGCCGCCGCCAAAGAATGGCTCAAGATAAACTTCATGCGATGGGATGAAGCTGCATATCCAATTTGCAATTCTATTTTTTGCTCCAGGATATTTGATTACAACGCTCATTATTTATACGTACCCCAATCTATCGCCTGTCCGCAACTCGCACAAAAATTAACACGTTCAGTGTATAATCTGTTGCAAACTGGACAATTGAATTCAACTGCACCATTTAGCCGTCTTTCTGCTTTCCAGTTTTTTGGCTTTTTAGGTGTCGCCTTATCCACCAATTCCTGTAAGTTTGATTTCCAATCATGTATACTTTTAAAATTTGTAAAATGGCTTAACGCTTTTACAAAATTATCTAAACTGTCTTGATATTTATTCATTTGAAAAATCCTCCCATATAAAGGCAGAACATGATTATTCCAAAAGCGAGCAAACTCGCCCAAAAATTATATTTACCTGTTCTTTGCTGCCCATGTTTCGCTAAATCCATGCCTAAACTAAGCGTATATAACGCAACAACTACTATTGACCATATATTCATTCTTTTACCCCTTCTTCTCTGCTCTCTTTGTCTAAAGTAATTTGAGTAATGTAGTAATTCACGTAGTCATCAAAATCCCCTTCAAGATAGATTTCATATTCTTCTTCACTTAGCCCTGATTGTTCAAGCGTTATCTCTTCATTTAGTACCCTGAGTGCAAGTTCTTCTTTTTCAGAGTATTCATCATCCTCTTTTTTCTTTCTATCCCTTAATTCTTGTGCCTTTTCTAAAGTGGTAAATGCTCCCAAGATGGTATCCCATTCATCTTCGTATTCACCGCCATTTTCATGTACGATATAGATCTTCATAACCCCAACTCCTCTAAGGTGTATGCCTTATTCACTTCCATTCCTTTATACATTGTGCCTTTTTCAAAGGCCGGAAGTTCGCAATAGTCATAATCTTTTTTCATCGTTATATGTATGAATTCATTTTCACCATAATAACTTTCAACTTTCTCAATACATTCAACATCTTTTCTAAATGGCTTGATAACTGCTGATAGATAAGCCTTTTCTTTTTCGGTTAGAATTTCAGGAACATATTCTTCTTCTAACCACCCAATCATTTCTCTCATCGCGTCACATGCAAACACGCCGCATGGATAGATTTGCTGATGAATTGTTTTTCCTCTGATCTTTAAATTAAAGAATAGTATCTTTCCATCTTTTGTTTTTGTAGAAATATCCATTTGTCGCAAATTATATTTTTCTTTATTAAGCATTCTTTCTTCCTCTTGTCACTACTTTCTTTTTCCAGATTTCTGCTGCTTCAAATACACCTTCTGGTGGTTCTTGATTGTACTTTGCACGAATCTGTACGATTTCTTTTTTGCAAAATTCCATTGTATATAAAGGTTTATTTGGATCTTCTGAATTTCTGATAAATACTATTGTTGTTTTTCCAGAAGCATGTCTATCAACATATGTACTTACACAGTGATGTAATACGGAACCTTCTTTAACAATGTCACTCGCTCTTTTAGGCAAGATGAACTTAAGACCATTAATCTCCATTTCCATGTAATTTCTCGTTTTAATGAGTTCATCAAATTTATTTTTTAATTCTCTATCACGGTTTCGTTTAGCTTTTGCTTCTCGTTCACGTTCAAGAGCATTGTTGAGTTCCACAAGATGATCATGTGCTTGTCTAAGGTTTCTAGGACATGCATTTGTATCGTTAATTGGTACATTGCATTGTTCCATTAGTTTCAGATAGTCGATATAGTATCTGAAATCTATCTGATTTTTAATAGCCCAATTTTGAAAGTGTATAATTCCAACACAGGATGGAATCCTGTCAAAATTCACATGAGAAATATACTTCTCAATTCCAGCAATCGCTTTTCCGTTTCTTTCTCTGATTTTTTCATCTAGAATTACCTTTTCGAATCCAAAATCTGAATTTTTGATTTCGTGTTTATGTTTTCGCAACCATTTTTCATTCATGATTCTCATATCGCATTGTTCAGACATATACATCAGTTCATATGCAATCCGTCGTGCCTTAATCTTTTGCAAGAATTCTATTTCACGACGATATTTATAAAATCGCCTAATTTCATAAATGCTTATAGGTTTTTTCCATTCAATGTATTTTAGTTCCGATTTTTGCTTTAGCATCTCATCGAAATCATTCTCATACATGATCACTCCTGAATATGGACCACCCATTGAGAACTGTCGGCATAATCCAAATTGATAGACATCATTCAGAAAATAATTTTGGCTACACTGAATATGTTCATCGTTTTCGAATAACTCGAAATTTACTAGCTCACATTTAATATCCTGAATTCCTCGATTGTATCTTGAATAAAAACCATAGGATTGTATTTCTATGCGTTTTGGCGTACATAGAGTGATTGCAAAACATTTATAGCAATCATAGAAATCTGTCCGCGTATTCTTATTCAATCTTTTTCGTATAACTTTACATCCTTTTCGATTTGATGAAATTACTTTGTCTTTATTTGAAAAAATAATTGTCGGAATTTGTGAGTAGCACCAATCAAAGAATGCTTTCGGAGCTTTCAAGCGTCTTTTGACATAGTAATCTGCATCTCTCATAATTCAAAAAGATTAATCCTTTCAAAATATGCCTTCTTATGATTCGTTTTAACATCGATTTTAGGCGATTGTTTCTTTGCTACAGGTTTCTTGTCATTGCTTGTAGTCACCGATGCTGTAACACTTGATTTGACTTCTTTAAGGTCTGAATTGAAGTAATCTACAACCCAACCAAACACAACCGAGTCAGCAATCATTGCACAATTGTTTTCTTTGCTCTTATATGCATTATTAGCGCAGTATTCAAGCGCTGCTTTAATTGTTTTGCCATCCTGGCATATCTTCTCGAATAAATCATCGTCTTCCTGTTCACAAAGCCAATTGTGAATAGGATCTATTGACCGTGAATGTTTTTGATTCATCTCTTCATTCATCTTTTCCAATGCTCTTTGTTTAATCTCCGACATGTTCTAATCCTTCCTTCTGCAGCTTCTGCATTCTTTCAATAAGTTCCTTTGAAGCTGGTGTGCCTTCTGGTAGAGTTCCTGCTTCTTGTTGTCGGATATATTCCGGCATTGATATTTTTGTTGATGATTGTGAAGCGTTAATCGTTTCTCGTTCTGAACGTGCAATCCAAGAATTGATAAATCGCATGATTCCATTCTTCGTCTTCCGCTTCGTTGGATTAGTTTTAAGCCACTGGCTCATCTTCATAATCTGATCGCGTACGTCCACGCCTGGATAAGCATCCACGAATTCGTTTAGATGATTTTCTGAAATGTGAAACCGAGAACCATCTTTCAGAATTAAAGGTGGTAATCCGGTTGCCTGTTCAGATGCGAACGAAGTTTGCTCCGGACAAGTAGTATTTATATCTTCTTTACTTCTTATATTTCTTATTATTCTTATATTGTCCGCACTTTGTTCCGCAGTTTGATACGCACCTTGTTCCGCAGTTTGTTGCGCATTTAGTTCCGCAAGGGTTTCGCCAACATCTTGAAATTTGTCGTAATTTACTATGCTTATGTGCGTATATTTGTTTGTAGATTTTAATGTAATCATCTTTTCATTTTCAAATATTTTTAGCCACTTGCGGATTGTGTTATCTGATTTAATGCCGGTTACGAGCATCAGATTATTGATTGACGTTATCAATTCACCTCTCTTTACTTTTCGCCCTTTAAAGTAACCATCGGTCCAATTTGCTAAAAGCAATACATGCATCCATATCGTGAATGCATAGTAGCAATCGTGATAGCGCCATTCCAATATCTGGCGGTCTATCTTAATAAAACCTTGTTTCATATATGTCCTTTGCCACACTTACAATTAGTTTGTATTTTCTGTGACATATCCTTTCTTTTAAAGCGGTCTAGTGCAACCAATGCGTAAGCGTTAGACCAGTTATCGCCTTTCTATTTATTTAGTTTTGCATTGGTTGCAGCTAGTGTTCTCGCCCCTGCAAGCGAACGTAATACTTCCCGATATGTAAGCTCCTTTTTTTCTAAAATTCTGTATATCTGAGAAGCTGTACGTTCGACAATGGCATCTCTTGCAGATTGATTTTCATATTCTTCTAGTGTCACTTGTTTCTTCATATTCTTTTTCTCCTATCAACAGTTTCAACTGTTCTAATTGTTTTTTTGTTTGATAAAACTTGCATTGTAAGCATTCATTCTTAACTTCAAACACCCTGTACCCTGCTTTAATTGGTGGGCAACATTGTGTTTCTTCATTCCATCTAGTGCATTGCTGGCAATCAAAGCGTTGCTTAATCACATTGATCACTCATTTCATTAACTTTGCGTTTGAATTGCTCCAGCCTCGATAATTCGAATTGAAATGCAGCTTCTGCTTGCTCATCATTCAGGATAACAACTCCTTCTGTACTAATTTTTTCGGTTGGCAGTCCCTTTAATCTGCGAAGCTTATTTCTGATTAACTCATTCATAGGTCGATACCCACCAAGAATAAAAACGCTTTTACAAAAATGCATATAAACATTGCAAGTAATGCTATTTCTTCAAGCGTATTAATTAAGTTCTTTTTTAATTTCATGTTTTACTCTCAACTTTCTATTTGATATAATGAGAGTGGCTTTAATCAGCCACTATTGAGCGCTCTTACTTTCGACGGACGGAGCGTTTTTCTTTTGTTCCGGGTACATATTCAATAATTCTTTCAGCGTGTATCCAATTAATTTTGCAACGGTTTTCGTTCTTACTTTGTAAGAAAAAATGTAATTGATGCCTAATTCTTGTTTGTCAATTTCCTGTGCCTTATTAAACAATGTATCTAAGTCTTTTCTCGTATAACCGGACAATCTTCCGACATCCGTTTTCTTTAGATAAGGCATTCTGACAAGTTCAGCGTTGCTGTGTAATCGCATTTTTCATCCCTTCCTTTAAACTTCCATAGAATCACTTAACAGCGCTTCCATTGAAACCCCGAAATAATTTGCTATCTTATAGAACTTCGGCACTTTAGGATAGCTTTTTCCTTTTTTCCAATCGCTGAATGTACTGCCCGGGATTCCTGTTTCAGCAGAAATCGTTGAAACCGAAATATTTCGTTGTTTCAGCAATTGTTCAAATTTTTCATAATCTGGTTGCACCTCTTCACCCCCTTTTTTAGGAATTTCTTATTATTTATTGACGTAATTAGGAAATCCTATATATAATAAATTTGCGAAAGATATTACATAGTTTAACTGGCGTTTTATTTAGATTTCCTAACTACATAATTACTATAAATTGGGATTTCTAAATTGTCAACGCATATTTTTCGGTTTTCTAAATTTTAGAAAGTGAGAACATATATGTATGATAGATATTTAGAATTGCTTCAAATGTTTTCTGTAAAAAGTTCTGATGTTGCAAAAGCAACTGGAATTCCGCCTTCGACATTCAGTGATTGGAAACGCGGAAAATCATCCCCAAAGTATGAAAAATTAAAGAAAATAGCTGATTATTTCTCTGTGAATATTTTGTGGTTGCAAGGATATTCCGACGATAAATCACCATCTTATTCAACCGATGAAAATGCTTCTATGGCTATGTCTTATTTTGGTCAGGATTGGGAAGAGAAAATAAAAAAAGGATCCCTTATTCCTATACGTGGATTCAGCCGTGCCGGCATCCCTAATTTGGCGATTGAAGATATAAATTATGATGATCCGGATGAATGGGAAGAAATTGATCCTAAATTAGCAAAGTCAGGATTGTTCTTGGCGTTACGCATCAAAGGTGATTCAATGCAACCAGAATTTAATGAAAATGATATCGTTATCGTCAGAAGCCAAAGTGATGCAAATAACGGTGATATTGTCATCGCGAAAGTAAACGGTGACGAAGCGTGCTGTAAGAAACTATTTAAACGCAATGATGGAATCATTCTCCATTCACTCAATCCAGAATACGCACCAATGTTTTTTAGTTTTGCAGACATAAAAGATAAACCGGTAACAATCATTGGTAAAGTCGTCGAATCAAGAAGGAAGTATTAATTATGAATTATTCAAAATGGCGGCAAAGACTTTTTGAATTAGTTGATGTCGTAGATACAACCGGTGATAATATTCCGGATTTCGACGCATACGATTTATTTATGATGATCGTAATTTTTGTTAGTATAGTTCCGCTTTTATTCAAAAACGATACTCATATTTTAATATTTATTGATAAAATTACCGTAGTTATTTTCATAATCGACTATCTTTTACGATGGATTACCGCAGATATTAGAGATAAATCACATTCACTACTTTCTTTTATAAAATACCCATTTACACCAATGGCTATCATGGATCTGCTGTCAATCATTCCATCTTTGACATCACTCAATGATTCATTTAAATTACTTAAAATATTCAGAATGATGAGAACATTCAAAATGGTACGGGCATTAAAGGTTTTCAAAGTTGCGCGTGCTGCAAAATATTCAAAATCATTATCAGTTATTATTGATGTGTTTAAGCAATCAAAAGAGCCGCTCATGGCAGTCGGCACATTATCAGCAGCATACGTATTCATTTCTGCTTTGATAATATTTAACGTTGAACCAGATTCGTTCAAATCATTCTTTGACGCAATATACTGGGCAATCGTTAGTCTTACAACAGTCGGATATGGTGATATTTATCCAACAACGACTATCGGACGAGCGGTCGCAATGGTTTCATCTATATTCGGCATTGCTATTGTGGCATTGCCAGCAGGCATCATCACCGCCGGATATATGAAAAGTGTGAATTCTAAAAATAACGAATAAATATATAAACAAAGAAAGAAGGTTAGATATGTCCGTCGCAAAAGATAAACCTACTGGGCTTTGGTATTACGTTTTTAAAGTAAAAAATCCAATTACGGGAAAAATATCATGGAAAAAGAAACGTGGCTTTGAAACGAAAAGAGATGCCTTAAATGCTGAAGCAGATGCACAGCGATTGGCGCAAGACACTTCCGGAGAATTGACTTTTAGAGAAATGGCACATCAATGGGAAAGTTATCATCAATCATCAAAAACAATGATAGAAAAACACTGGGAAAGTTTTAATAAACGCTTTGCTGAATATTTGAATGTTCCAATCAAAAAGATAACCAAAAAAGAATTAGCCAACTGGTACAATATGCTTTCAAAATCAGAGTATTCAACATCAACTAAGAATCATACTATTTCTTATGTTAAATCTGTATTTAGATATGCCTCAATGATATATGATATAAATGATATTTCCTCAATTCTGCACTCTTTCAAAAAAACAGATGAAGAAATCATGAAAGAAATGGATATATGGACTGTAAATGAATTTAACAAATTCATTAAATATGTCGATATTCCAATTTATAAATTGTTCTTCAAGTTCTTATTTTGGACTGGTTGCCGTCGTGGTGAGGCTATAGCGTTACAGAAGAGCGATTTTAAAGATGGATGGATAAATATCCACGCAAGCCAAAAACACCACAAAAACGGCTTAAAACCGACCAAAACAAAGGCAACAAGAGTTGTTCAGTTGGATGATAAATTGATAGAAGATATCCAACCATTATTAAATGGCAATGGTTACTTATTTGGCGGTAATCACGGACTGTCAATTACACAAATACAGACGCAATTTAAAAAAGCAATTAAAGCATCAGGCGTAAAAAATATACGTTTGCATGATCTTCGGCATAGTCATGCTACTATCTTAATCAATAACGGTGTAAATATCGTTGCGGTGTCAAAACGATTAGGTCACGCAGATATTGAGACAACTTTAAAAACATATACGCATCTACTAAGTGATACAAATAAAGAACTGATAGATAAAATTAATGCTATAAAAACATAAAAATTGAGTAAAAGTTGACCAAAAGTTGACCAAAAGTTGACCATTACATAAGAAAACCCGCTATTTATGCGGGTCTTTTCTATATGGAGCGAGCAACGGGAATCGAACCCGCACATCAACCTTGGGAAGGTTGCATTCTACCATTAAATTATGCTCGCATATTTGATTATATTGTATCTAAAATGACTAACCCATACAATATCTGTTAAAATAAATCAGATGAAAAATACAGATATCAAGAAGTTAACACAATGGTATGACCAAAACAAACGCAGTATGCCTTGGCGTGATACAGGCAATCCTTATGATGTTTGGTTAAGCGAGATTATGCTGCAACAAACACGTATTGAAGCTGTTAAGCCAAAGTATATTGCATTCAAAAATGAGTTACCTGATATAGCTAGCTTAGCTAACTGCGATGACGATCGTCTGATGAGACTTTGGGAAGGTCTTGGATATTATAGTCGTGCAAGAAATCTAAAAAAGTGTGCCATATTTTTGATGGAATATTATGATGGTAAGTTGCCGAAAGACTTCGAACTACTAAAGATACTCCCAGGTATCGGTCCATATACAGCCGGTGCTATTGCTTCGATTGCATATAATCTTCCAGCACCAGCAATTGATGGAAATGTACTACGCGTACTAACAAGATATTACGGAATCACAGAGGATATTCGTTTACCAAAGGTAAAAGAAATGATCGAAGAAAAACTCAATGATTTCTACAGTCCTAAACAGTTAAATCCTAACTATGCCTCATTTAATCAAGGTATCATGGAACTTGGTGAAACTATCTGTGTACCAAACGGTGCTCCCCAATGCAAAAAATGTCCGCTCAATAAAAACTGTTACGCATATCAAAATCAGATGGCAGATAGCATCCCATATCGCTCTTCCTTAAAAGATAGAAAGATATTAGCGCGTACTCTCTTTATTATTCGTGATGATCAATCCTTTTTAGTTCATAAGCGACCTCACAAAGGACTTCTAGCAGGTTTATATGAGTTCCCTGGAGTGGATGCACATCTAACAAAATCAGAAATGATTAGTCATGTTGAATCATTAGGGTTTACTCCCCTTAAGATTACAACCCTACCTGAAGCAAAACATATCTTTACGCATCTTGAGTGGCACATGCGTGCATATGAAATCAAGGTAGCAGAAATCCAACATACATTAGATGAACATTACTACCTCGCAAATAAAAAGGAACTGCAATCACTTGCAATCCCTTCTGCATTTAGAAAATATACTGATTGGTATTCTCTTAGAGACTAACTCATTCTTTATGAATGAGTTTTTTAGTCAGCACTACCATCCTGTTCAATCAAGTACTTGACCGCTTCAATCGCTGCCTTGATTGCTAGGTCTGTATCGTGGACTTGTGGGTTTGGTAAACCTGCTCTTTGACGTTCTTGGTTTGCGACTGTAAGAAGTACAGTGCCACAGCGAACGTGTAAATAACTAGCTACGATAAATAGAGCTGCAGATTCCATTTCAGAAGCCTTTGCACCCATCTTGAGCCAAGCATCCCACTTACGAATTAAATCTGGTCCATTTGGAAGCGTTTCTGGACGATGCTGTCCATAGAAAGCATCCTTACACTCAACAACACCTGTATGATATGGATGTTCAACACGACGAGCACCTTCTACCAAAGCATTTACAATATCTAAGTCTGGAACAGCTGGATATTCAATAGGAGAATATTCCTTTGAAGTTCCTTCCATACGGATTGCGCCGGTTGCGATAATTAGATCACCACTTTTAACACTTAAATCCATGCCACCGCATGTACCTACACGGATAAATGTATCTGCGCCAACTGCAGTTAACTCTTCCATCGCAATAGAAGCACTAGGTCCACCAATACCTGTTGAAGTAACAGATACCTTTACACCATTTAACCAGCCTGTATAAGTTACATATTCACGTGAGTCCGCTACGAGTTCGGCATCATCGAAATACTTTGCAATTTTGGCACAACGCTTTGGATCTCCTGGTAAGAATACGTATCTTCCAACATCACCTTTCCCAACACCAGTATGATACTGTTTTCCACTACCCTCACTATAATCAATCATAAAACCTCTCCTTCTACATATTATAACGATAATAATCAGTCGTTCTGTTGATGTAATTATATCAGACCACTATATTAAATAAATAAAATTACGTTAGATATGCACTAAAATAAGCACTTATTTCTATCCGAGCAAATTTTTTTGATTTTTTTGAATAAAATGATTGCAAACAATTTCTAGGCATGCTATATTATACAAGCACTTGGCGCGTTGGTGAAGTGGCTTAACACACCGCCCTTTCACGGCGGCATTCACGGGTTCGAATCCCGTACGCGTCACTTTTTATTTTAGGGGTATCGTACAATGGTAGTACATCGGTCTCCAAAACCGCTGATGGGAGTTCGATTCTCTCTACCCCTGCCTACATACTCAAAATCGAACTCTGAAATACTAATCATAAACAACGTATGTTTAAGAAGAGTTTATATACAATAAAACCGCTAACTATATAGCGGTCTTTTTTGTTCTATATTAAAATAATCACCTGCAATAGATAATATTTCTTCTTCTGTATAGATGTCTGATAATTCCATCATTCTTTTTAATAATGCTCTGCGTACAAAGTCTTTACGCACTATCATTTCTTTATCATACATTGTATTATACACATAATCACCAAAAGCATACGCATCTAATTCAAGTGGTTGTAATTCATAATTTTCAATTTGATTTCCAATATAGCATTTTAAATTATTTCTCCATGCATCTACCAATTCTTTCGGCTCTATCATGTAAGCCATTGGACTATCACAAACGATATATTGATAAACATGTCTGCATTCATGTAAACAAGCGTTATATAATATAGACTTATTTTCATAATCAATATTCAAGTAAATATGATAATGGTTTCCTTTTTTTATCGTTGTTGCAATTTCCTTCCCTTGTTCCTTCATATATTTCGGTATGTTGTAATGGATATATGGAGTGGGAATATCAAGTAAATCACATGCAACATTTATATAGTTTCTTACCTTTAGTTTAATATCATCTTTATTTTCCATGTTTACAATATAAAATAAAATTCCCCCTACCGCAATACCAATCACGATAAGGGTTAGGAGGAATTTAGGAAAAGCAATTTATTTTAAATCTTCTTCGGTAGTATTTTCTTCGACTTTTACTTCTGGCAAACCACCAAGTGAAGTAAGAATGGAAGCTACCGCTGTCACACCAGCGATTGATAAAATCTGCATCCAGTTCAGATCTGTAAAGCCAACTGCCCCAGTACCGATGAGTGATACCGCTGTTTGTGCTGCTGTTTTAATTGCTCTGATAATTGCTGATGCAAACCAACGTTGCCAATATTCTTTTGTTTTCATGACTTAATTACCTTCTTTCTTTTTTTCTAATTGTTCTAGTCTTGATGTAATCAAAACTAGCGTTGCTTCTTCTGTTGCTACTTTTGATTCCAAGGATGTAACTCTTGCGGTGACATCCTTGGTTGTTGATTTTAAATCGGCAAGCACTTCCTTCATACTGTCGATACTCGCAAGTATCTTTCCAGTTTCTTTTGCTTGTGATTCGCTTCCTTTGCCTACAGTGATTGCTACAACGATTGCGGATATGATTACACTAATAGCACCGATTATAAGTTGTATTGTTACTGGATCAATACCGTTATTCATAATGTAGTGCCCTTTCTATCTGGTTCTGATAGTTGTGCCAGCATAAATCTTATTTGGATCAACAATACCGTTAATTTCTGCTAAATATTGATATGTAGTTCCGAATTTTGCTGCAATACCAGATAATGTATCTCCGCTTTGAATTGTGTAATATTCTTCACTTGTAGTGTTAATAGGTGCAGTTCCATCAATACGAATTTCTTGTCCTGGGTAAATTTTGTTTGGATCAGCAATATTATTAATTGCAGCTAGGTGCTGGTAAGTCGTACCATACATGTTTGCAATTCCACTTAATGTATCACCAGATTGTACGATGTATGTTGTACCATCAGTCTGTACAGATGGTTGTTCGTATGTCTGTACTTGTGGTTGCGGTGCAACATATTCACCGCTTGGATTAGCATATTTCATCCATGCTTCTGGATCTCCATAGAACTTGTCTAAATCAACACCACCGTCATATCCATAAACATGACCATTACTACCTGCATACTGTCTCATTGCACAATCGTAAGCACCTTCATTCCATGGTGTATCTTGATAATATGTAGGCTCATATGATGCATATTGTGCTACCCATAAACCATAATCACCAATACCAACCACTTTATCTAAAGCACTTGCTTGGATATATACTAATGGTCTTACACCTGTTTGGTTATAAACGTTATCACACCATGCTTTTACCCATCCATTAGGGTTTGCGTTCCAAGCTGCATTATCGCCTGATTCAAAATCAAGTACTAAAATTCCTTTACGGATATACCCTTGAATGTTCTGCAAGAAGAAGTTACTTTCAGCAATAGGATCTAAACCATTTGCGTAATGATAAACTCCAAATAATTTACCCATTTCAATTGCTTGCTGCACATGCATATCACAACATGGATTAATATATCCTGTACCTTCCGTTGCTTTTACAACCACAAAATCATAGTCAATGTTGTGTAAGTTTAAATTGCTTTGCCAACTAGCAATATCAATACCTTTTAATGTCATCTTCATTTCTCCTTTAAACGTAATAAAAGGCTATCTCCCTTGTTTTTTTGGGAAATAGCCTTTGCTATCTTTGCTTTATTTTGTTGTCACTTTTACTATAATTCATTTTTATGAAAATTCAATTATGACGTTATTTTCTCTTCCATCCAAGTGCTAATTCAGATGGCTCTCTTGCATTATTATTCCAAGTGCATTCCCATAAAATGCCTTTGTGTATAACAATATCACCTGCATTGTATTCCTTACCTTTTATCCAGTTTGGATATTGTGGTTTAGGGTTTCCGCTTCCGTCATTCTTAGCGATAACATATAACCCTAATGCTTTATCAGGCGTTTTACCATCTTCTGCTATGTATTCGCTTAACGAAACATATACAACGTTATTGTATGCAATTCGCATGTCCTTTTGACATTTTAAACCAATAACCCACTTATCAAGATACTTAATGTATTTATAAACTGTAGCAATATCAGCAATTTGCAAATACTGGTTGATTAAAGGCTTTGTTTCGTTATATGCTTTTGCATCAAGATCTTTCTGCGGAACATCAGATAAGATGAATGAGATTGTATATCCTTCATTGTTTTTGGAAAACGTCATTGGATCTGTGTACATTTTATGTGTGACGTTTTCATCATCAAAACTAATCTCATGTATAACACCCACTTCAAAACTATCAATTAGTGGCTTTATGTTTTCAAATATTTTGCGCTGAAATGTGACAACACTTTTGTTACCACTTGGGATTTCCGTGAATTTTAAACCATCTATATACATTATTTCCCTTTCTATGCAGATTTAACAAACAATCCGCTAACAATAACTTTACTTGCTGGTGTTATATCGCTTGGTGTGGACCAGTTGAAAATGTGTGTCATAACCCCATTGGCAGATACATTTTTTATTGTTGTTATGCACCATGTAACCGTATGTGCATCATAGAAACACAACAATTTATATCCTGCCGGTATAGAATACGGAACATTTATATACGCAGCCTGTTGTCCAGGTAGTGGGCGTGTATCAGCTGAAAATTCTCTTACAATAAATGTATCATTTCCGCCAATAGCTAAGCCACCTTTTGCATATGTTGTTCCCAGTACAGCTATGTCGCCCTCGTTATAAATTCCACATGGATTGTTTCCGTTTTTTCTGACCCATAGCATGTGTACGCTTGTTGTGAGTTTCCCCAAGATCATAGACCACAGATTGCCCGATAAGATATATGCTTTTTCAGTAGATTGGCCATAACTGTCCGTGACCTTTAGAGTAAGATTGTAATTCTTATCATAGGAATAACCATTGATACGTTGCTTGACTTTAAATTCATTACCCGACAACTGGCTTGTAGCATTTACACTGTGTCCAGCATCATCTTTTACAGTAATAGTCAATGTGTTATTTTCGCCATTATAGAACGTTCCTTTTGCGTTAGCATAACCATCATTTACTGTTGGATTATCACGCTCTGCGGTAAATTCTGTAATGGTTGGATAGAAGTAAGGAACATATGTTCCATGCCATTCTTGTATTGTTTTAAATCCACGGCTATCTTCAATGACAAATTGTATGTCACCATTCGTCATACCTTCTACTTTCGTGCTATATGTACCGTCAGCAAGGCTTAAAGGGAACTGTTGTCCATTGTGCAAAGCATATACACTTTTGACTGTTGCATATCCCCTTACATCTGCTTGCATGGTAAGCTTTTTCTTAGATAAATACCTAAACACTTTATCTTCCGGAATGTTAGTATTACCAACTTCCTTTACGCTTGTAGTATTGATTACCGGTGCATACTTTTCTTCTGGTAAATCAATGAAAAAGGCTATATTCATTGCTCCAATCATTGTGGCGTTCGGATCACTGCTAGAATACGTTCCGACTCCAAGATAGCCATATACAGATTTTGTATTAGTAGCGTACTTGATCATCTCTTCTGTAGGTTTAAATACGTATTCCGTATCAATATCATTTGTATTAAGCCATTTATATCCACTGCTACCAACTACCCAAACAAGTGAATGTCGATAGGCCGCAACCTTTTTATCTAACACTAATGTAAGCGTATCTGTGCCATCGAGTTTCACATGGTTCTTTCCATTCTTCCAAGATGGCGTACTTGCACGTGGTATATTAGGTAGTTCAATGTTTTTTTCTAAAGATGCATCCGCATCGCTAAAATAAAAACTTAGATTTGCATTGATACTTGTTGAATA
This sequence comes from Solobacterium moorei, assembly GCF_036323475.1. Taxonomy (GTDB): domain Bacteria; phylum Bacillota_I; class Bacilli_A; order Erysipelotrichales; family Erysipelotrichaceae; genus Bulleidia; species Bulleidia moorei. The sequence continues at coordinate 886,016 of NZ_AP028934.1, read as the reverse complement.
GTTTCCGTTATTATCGTGGTAAGCCCAAAAGCCACCACTTATCAACGTGCCGCTTCCATCTAATCTTCCACCGCCACTTACCTCTTCGCAACCTGTTGCTGTAAAGTTCCAAGTTCCGGAATAGATATAGCCTTTATTGAATGAATATGTAACTTTAACTTCAACATAATCACGGTTTAATTCAATGCTGTGATACTGTGAATTTATTCTTGCTTGAAGTTCATAAATAACTTCGGCAGCACCTGGTGTTCGTGTTGCTTCTGTGATTACTTGCCAATTATTACTAAGCATTACCATTATTTATATCTCCAATCCAGTTTATAATTGTTGCTTTGACATTTGCAGTTTTGATAGTTCCGTTTACAAACTGTGTTATTTCAGCTTCTGTTTCCTTTGCTTCTACTCGATGTGCACCTGCACTTAAGTGTTCAAGCACTCGCAAATATGCAAGCATACTATCTACCTTGTCAAACTTTGCTAACAATGTGCCGTCAGACTTCTTCACGTTTACACCATTTGTATCGATGGTAGTAACTGTATCTTCTTTATCACTACCAATATGGAAACCGTGTTCATCCAATTTATCAGTGATAACATTTACCGTCTTATCGAACTCTGTACGTTGTACCGTTCTACTAAAGCCGTCTACAGTTTGTTGTTGTAGCGTTTTTAGTTCTGTCTTGATAGTATCTACACCACTTTTATTTTCTGTTGTTTGATTAACAAGATGAGTGATACTGCCATTCAACTGTTCGATAGTTGATTTATTACTAATAGATATATCCGCAAGGCTATTCAGTAAATCATCTTTAATAGGTGGTTCAGAATAACCCACACTATCATCTGTGAATGTGGTCTTTAATCGTGTCCATATCCAAGTATCAGCAGTTTTAGAAGGCTGTACGTTCTTCCATTCACCACCCGTCACTTCGGTCTTTGAAGTAGATAAATAGTACTCTGTTTCAACTGATTTAATGCCCTTACCAGTCTTACCTGCAATCGATGGAGAATACACTTCTGATGATGTACCATCGCTATATTTCCACGTTGCTTTAGTCCATAGGGTATAACCTTCATTTACTAAAGGGATATCATTTAACCATTCACCTGTAGGCACTGTGGTCGAACTGTTACTAGCCTGGTATGTGAGTGTAGGACTACCTACGATTCCCCTACCTGTATCACCCTTAATTCCTGTCAATTCAAACGGCTCATGCTTGATTTCAGTACCATTGTTAGCAACATCTGCAAGCATGTACCACATGTGTTGTCCGACAATCGTAGAAGGCTTTACAGTGGACCATCCATTATTGTCTTTTGAAGGTTTATCAGCAGATACTGTTTGTAAATAATATTGCTTTGTACCTTTGATACTGCCCTTAGATTCTTCTGTTAAATCCGAAATGGTTTCTGTCAATGTCTTGTTACCTAATTTAATTAGGTTTACATTGATTTCACCATCTTCATTCAACATGAAGTCATCATGTGTTTTAAAACCATCTGAACTATGATACAAGCCACCACGGATGAATCTCCACCCCTTTGTAGTAGATGTAATAGTAGGTGTGTTTGATATCTGGAAACCTGCTATCTTATCACTTGTGAATGGAACAATGTTGCCATCGCCATCAATGAAGTTGTAATAACCATCCTTTGCACCTGCAATTTTGCCAAACATCTCTTCAATCAACTTACGATTGGTTCTATTTGCTTCACGGATAGCCTTTGTAATAGGACTTTCTTTTGTTACTGCCAACTTATTGCTATTCGTGTAACTTTCAGTCTGCATGGATAAACCACCATTGATACTGATTTTTTGGTACATGATCCATGTTTCAAGGGTGTTGCCTTTGTTATCAGTAAACGATACTCTATCACCGATTTCTCTACATGGATTGCCTACGTCTGTAACAGTAAGTGGCACATAGTTCATATCACATATATAACTAGGCACTGTGCTTTCAGCAGTAATGTATGGGTTGATATAATTGATACCTTCTCCAGTGCCGGATGTATATGCATTCTTTCCATCACTTACTTTTACACTTCCGATTGTTACCTTCTTTTCTGTCACAAGTTTACTGATGGTTCTTCCTTTACGTGACATATGTGCATTTTTAAACACAATATCCGCTTGATTTCCAGAACTATCCACAACATCCATACTGTACTTATAAGGAACAATATTACCTGTACGATCTACACGTAGGTTATATCCATCATAACCTGCAATATCAGCCAACAACTGCTTATACGTTGTGTGTTCTTCAATCTCATTTATCGTTTTAAGAGTGAACATCGTTTTATTCAATACTTGCATCCCTGTGTATCTTTCGATTTCAGAAATGATAGTCTGTACATCTCTTGAATTGATGTTCTTTACAACTTCATTCATTCTTGGGTGAAGTGCGTATGCAGTGATTGTGTAAGTACTGTCGTGGTTGTCCTTATACTCATTTACATAGTATTTGCCTAATGGCACTTTCATTGAATCATCACCATTCAAACTAGAAGATACTTCAATATATCCATTTGTGATATGGTCGTTCTTTATCCAAGTCTGCATGGTTAGTTGGTTATTACATAACTGTCCTAACTTCAATGATTTATCAGATTGTCCGATTTCAATAATCTCAATATTTGATATTTGTCTTACTGCAAGTTGTTCATTACCATTTAATAAAACAGAAAAGGTAAATGAACGACTTTCATAAATAGCAGTGTTGTAGTTGTCATTTACTCTTAGCATATTCATTTACCTTTCTATAAAGTTGAATTTGATACTTTTCACCAAGTCATTCTTATCTTTTTTCATCATTCCATAGTAATCAAAACTTCTATCTCCAACATACATTTCAGCAATTCTCCATTCGCCATAATAGGGCGAATAGAAATTCACATAAAAGAATGCATTTTTGATGAGTGACATTGCTTGCTCAAAGTCCGCTCTAAACATTGCATTAAATGTCATGCTTATCTTCTCTTTGACTGCAACTCTATCTCTATTCATACCACCATCTAAACCACGCCCTGTTTTTCCACCTGCGTCTAGGTCATATACGGAATATGCAATACTAGATGGATCAGGCAAGGAAGTCCAAGTCTGTCCATCTGTAGAAACACTTACTATGCCTGTAGCATGCCCTTGAAACCAAGGGGAACTATATATTTCTGCCATATTATCTTGTCCTTCCTTTCCTAATATGCAAACTCGCTTTCGCCAGTCATGGCAACGTGTTCATTATTTCTTTGCACTACATTGTCATAGACAACTTTGCCATCCAAATTGATAGTGATATGTGAATCACCACTGCCGTGTACACCACGCATTGCTTCTGATACACCTTGCTTAATACCTTCGATAATCTGCATGTTATTTACAACTGCATTCTTGTTTCCGATATTACCTACAAGTTCAGGACCTGCTTCACGTGCAACGAACATTTCTCCCATATCTGGGAAGCCACCTTTTGCATACCATTCAACGTTAATCTTTGGTAATCCATCTCGTAACCAAGTAAGTGGGTTAGCACTACCACTAATACTGAAATGTGGCAGTGGGATATGTGGGAATGAAATGCTTGGGAATGTAAGTCTTGTGTAATTGAACTTACTTTCAATCGCATTCAGACTTGTATCTGCCTTATATTTCATACCAGTTAAGTTTGTACTTGCAGTAGCGTTCATTGATGTGAAATTTCTTTCAGTGTGTCCATATGTCTTAGACATGTTTGTTTCAACTACATTACTAATACTTGACATGTTTCTTTCTGTAGCGATTCCCATGTCATTAAAATTGCGTGTAGCAGAATTTGACATCAAGTCAGTGTTGTTGGTGACACTTGTATTTGCTCTACGGAATCTGTCGGAAACTGTGCTATTGATTTCATTTGAACTATGAGTAATTCCATCTCTTAATTCAGAGAAATTACCTTTACCGATATCAGCAGCATTTCCTGTTGTACTTTCGATTGTGTCCTTTCCCTTACCAAAGATAGAAGCAATCAAGTCACCAATCCAACCGAAGGTGTCTTGAAACCACTGTTTTACTTCGTCCCATTTCTTCTTCATGCCTTTGAAGATGCCACCGAATAGTTCTTCACCAGCTCCAGTAAACACGCTGCCTACAGACTCAATTGCAGATTCCAAAGCAGTAAAGAATAAGCGTAAAGCACTATCACCAAGTCCAAGCCAATCAACTTCTTTTATCATTTCTCCGAACTCTGTTCCTAACTTGTTGCCAATGGCACTCCAGTCGTAACTATCGAGCACATCTGAAATCTCGTTCAAGAAGCCTGTGATGGCACTAGCAAGATTCGCAACAATAGCACTCCAGTCTAACGTGGTAATTAGTCCAAGTATCATTTGTGGAATTATCAAGAAACCTTGTGCAATGGTTCTGCCAACTTGATCCCAATTGATTTGATACATTGCTTCGTTCAAGAAGTCACCAACACTGCTACCGATAGTATCCCATCGAACAGTTTTCATAAGGTTGTAGGAAACGGTAAACATTGCGTCAATGCCTTTACCTACAGCTCTTCCCATTCCCTTCCAGTCGATTGCGTTGATACCTTTATTGATACTTTCACCAATAAAGATTCCAAGTCCTTTCCAGTCCTTGTTTGCAAATAATTCCTTAATACGACTTGCAAAATCAGCAACTGGTCCATCAAACTCCGCTTGTTCAAACATGCTCGAAGGATCAAGTCCACCACCTGCACCGCCACCACGACCACCACTGTGCTTATTCGGGTCATTCATGACATGTAGTTCATCGAAACTTGCTAAGTATAGGTCTAGTTCCTTCTTGGCCTGTTTAGCTGCACCGCCACCTTTGCCAAGTTCACTATTAAATTTCGTTTGTTGCTTGATTGCCTTAGTCCATGTTGCATGTCCACCAAGGAACGCAAAGAACTGATTGATAACGTTGATAAGTGCCACAAATTTATCAATTAAGAAATCAATTGCTGGTGCAAGTGATTCCAAAATTGGACTTGCCATAGCACCTAATGCGTTACTTGCATATAGTCCGGATGTCGCAATGCTATCCATTGCTGGTGCTAAACTTCCACCGATAGCAGTAGAGTATGCATATACGTTGTTTACACCTGTAACCATTGCTTGAGTTATTTCTTTGATGACTGTACGGATAAATCTGTACATCGCAACTCTAGCGAATTGGTTTGCAAGGAAACCTAACTTACCACCTAGCCATAACGCACCTTCACCAAACTTGCCGAATGAATTTCCTGCAATCCCTTTGATGAAACCACCGAACTTTTGTAGTGCACTACCGCTTTTAAGCGAATCGAATATCCTTTTGAATTTATCTGCAAAACTCTTACCATTACTTAGTATTCCACTATAGATACTTTTATAGATACTTTGAATCTTACTAGCACCATTCTTAAGAGACTGGGTGAATTTATCTAGTACGTTTCCTGTAGATACATTTTTGCTTGTATCTAATTGTGGAGTGCTAACATTCTGATTGTTGTTGAGTGCATTTCCTGTAGCACCTGTGCCCTGTTTTACGTTGCCTAGAGCACCTAAACCATGCAAGCCTAATGTTGCTTCAGATAACTTGGATAAGCGGTCTAAATCAAATTCTTTTATACTCTCTGCGATTCCATGCATGTTATCTTTGAACTTACTAACATCCATTGCTTGAATCGTTTTATTTAACTTGCTTACTCCATCACCTGTATTACGTAAGGCTTCTCCAAGTTCTTTTAAGGTGCTTGTATCTTTCCCTTCAATTTCGGATAGTTGGTCTGCCAAGTTTTTAAATTCTTTGCCAACATCCATTCCTTTTACTGCTTCTAGTGCAGTCTTTAGGTCTTTTAATGCACTCGATAATCTTTTGATGTCTTTTACACTTTTGCTTATATCTTCCGAGACCGTAAACTCTAGTCCTTCATATTCAGCCATATCGAATGTATCTCCGTTCTATTTCTTTTCTTTTGCTTTTAAACTGTTGTTACCCAACATCTGCATGTACTCTCGCAACTGTTTTGTGTACTGCTCTGCCTGTAGTCTTTCTTCTTCTGCAATAATCTCTTTGTTGATAGATAAATTAAGAAGATCAGGTTTCTCCGGATATTGAAATTCTCCATTAGAGAAACATGCAGATATAGCCTTTGCTACATATATACCTTGCAGATAAGCCATTTCGTTCATGTGTTGTAAGTCGTATTCATGCTTTTTTCTATAAAATATGGGAAGGTCGTTATCACCTTCCCAAAATTCTTTATATGTCATACCCATCGACATATATCTTGGGCACTCTCTTTCAAATAGTTCGGAATAGGTAAACTGTTTCTTAGAGTTTCCCTTGTCTTTGAAGTGGACTATTCCATAGTCCAAGTCAATTTTTTTGGATCGTTCTCACTAGGCTCTTCTAATAGAGCTTCACTTGGAGCACGATACAATTCCATTAACGCTTGCAATAACTCTTTCTTCTGTGTCATGTTATTCCAGATAGTATTTACAACTGATTCCTTTACACCAACATGACGTGCAAGGAATGCACCCCTAAACAACATTTCAATTGTTGTGTTAGGTTTTGTATCGATGTCATTGATGTTGAAACCAGCGTTTTCCATCTGTCTAACTGATTGCTTGTTGAATGTAAGCGTGAATGTTTGATCCTCGAATGTTACCTTAATGTCCTTTGCCATTTTCTTCTTCTCCTATTTGATTTTATTGAGTTATTTTGTAGTGCTTAATTAGTCTGTTTTCTTTGTTGCAGAAAACTCTGGTTTGTCATCCACTGTAATGGAAACAGCCAACTTGTGTCCTTCATTTGAACCTGCACCTTTAAGATAAACTGTTAATTCACCAGTCCAGTAAATGCAGCCTAAATCACCTGTAGGTGTATCTCCATCTGTCCCACCGATGTACAATGCAAACATCTGATGTTTTGTCTTTGTTGCCGTTTCGATACCTTGTAACTTTGTGTAAAGTTCTGGTGTGTAGTAGCCTTCAAAAGAGAAGGACTTAACATCCTGTAAGCCATCGATATATGCCTTAATTCCATGTGATAGAGTTGTTACTTCTACCTTCTCTGGATCACTTCCCATATCTGGATAACTGATAATGTCAATTAGCTTTTTCATATCTTGATGCTTATTTGTTGCAGAGTTCATCAAGAATGTGTACTTAGTTAGAAATGCTTTAAAATCTTGAAGTGCCATTAGTATTCTCCTTTTCTTATCGTGTAAATAAATATTGTCCAGCAACTCTCCCTATGTACTTCTGTACGTATCTGTGAATTGAGTTGTTGTTAATCGATTCCATCTTGATTGTGGTAATGCATGTCATGTTTTTCGATATCATCAACTTCGATATGCTTTGTAGAAGTAATATGCATTCTTCGACTGGATCATGTTTATCGTTTGAATAAACGTTGATATCGAAGGTAACATCGCATACAGTTTCTTTACCGCTGGAATCAATAAAATTTCTTGCTTGGAATGTATCGGACTGTACGACTGTTACAACTGGGAACGTTGGTTTTGCGTTGATATTGTCATTGCTAACAATGATTTTTTTATTTGGAAAATCTTTCTCCAACTGTTTTGTAATTTCCGATATGATGTATCGTTCAATGAAAACCATTATTTCAACTCCTTTATCAACTTATTAAATGTTTCTTCTGCTACCTTCCGTGCACTATACATGAATGGTGTAGCTGCGTTTCCGTATGTATGTACCAAGCCTTCTTTTTTTGTTGATACTTCTGTATCAGAAGGTGGGTTTTGTCCGACTACTCCTTTGTAAAACCATCCATTAGGCTTTAAGCCTTGTTTCTTACCGTATTGACCATGTTGTTCAATGTTACCGTTTGTAATAAGTCCATAAGCTTCATTGGGGGCACTTGGATATATACCTGTACCAAACTCTATGAATAGCGTTGTGCTACCCATAGCACGCAATGTGAAGGTTAATTTGCCATCTTCTACATGTACTGGTGTAGCGTTGATTACTACATCCTTAAAGCCTGCATAACTTGCAGATTGATACAACCTGTTAGCTTCAAATATTGCTTCTTGCCTTACTTTCTCCATAATCTTGATCATGCGTTTCTTCATGTTCTCTTTATGGTTATCTGTAATGGCAATCGCTTTATCTAAATCTGCTAGGTTAAATAAATCAATCTTCATCGCTTGTACGTTTTCCAATCGCTATAGCCAAGAAATTCTTAGACTTAGCAATGCGTTTGACAATGTAGTTGTAATTGTCATTTTCTGCGTTAGGTTTAATACCAATCCATAGAACAGAGTTCTCATCGATATCTGTATCGACTGGTAGTGGAGAAATCACGTTACTGTATTCAAGTAAGTTTCCAAACATGTAGAATTGAGAACTACCAATATTTGGACTGATATTTCCCCTATGCTTAATGGGTAAAGCATATTTCGGAATGTGCCTTCCGGTTGGTTGTTCCCATTCATCCACTTGTTTCTGTAGTCCTAAATACTTAGCACTATAGAACGTGTACATGTTTTTCTTTAGTCCACGCATGTTATCACCACGCTTCTGACATCGGTATAACTTCCGACATCATGCTTTCCGGTAAGTCTCCATTTTCCCATTTGATACTTACACCATTTTCAGTGTGTGATATCTCACCTTCCGCACCTTGTTTATTGAACATATAAACCGCAAGTCTTACGCATAGGCTGTCATAGAAACTTGGTAATTCTTTTTTGCTTACGTCTTGTAAATATGGGAATCGTTTTAACAAGATTGCATTTTTAGATAATTGAAAGAAGGTATTAACGACATCATCAGAAATCGTCATGTCCGATGAACTTTCAATGTTGGTCTTAATCATTGCTTTTAGGGTTTCTTCTGTCATCATTAGCACCTTCTTTCTTTAGTTCTTATTTAGGCTAGAGTAATCTTGGATGCCTTTGTTGCGTCTGTTAATGCAGCTACGTAATATGTACGAGCAATCAACTTATTGATACGCTTGTCAGCATCTTCGGAAGAACGATTGCCTTCATGGAAGTATTCAGCAGATACATCCTTCTTGTAGAACACTGTTACAGCCTTCTTAGTTGCAATGTAGATTTCCTTTGCAGTTACAGCCTTATCTACGAATACATGTGTTCCAGCAACTGTACCTACGTAGCCTTCACGTGCGAATGCTTCAACATACTTCAAGTTGTCACCTAATGCTTTACGAATCTTTGCATAATCATCTACGCTGATTAATGCGAATGTTCCGATACCAGGTGTTGCTGATTCTGTAAATTCAGTCTTTAACTTGGATTGTGCTTCAATGAATGCACCGAAGTAATCTGTACCGTTTAAGGCAACTGTGTTTGCAGCTTGAGCCTTTGCAAATTCAGCAATAATGTCTGCATTTGTTTGATTGAATAAGTCAGCACCAACCTTGCCAGCAATAACAAGTGGTACGTTTGGATCTGTCATTTCTTCTTCATCGTGCCACTTACCTGTAGCCTGTAATGTTTGCACTTTGTATTCTTCTGGTGTAAAGCCCATTTCGATAACCTTTGTGTTACCTGCACCAAGTGCTAACTTTTCTGCACCAGAAGCGTTTGCATCGTCACCTACATGTCCGTAGTAACGATTAATCTTCTTGATCATGCCAGCAGATTCTGTTAAGGAATCGTCAGCAGTGCAGAACATAGAGTGATCTAAATGTGATACAAGTTGGTCTTTGATTTCATTTGCCAAGACAAAATTGTCATAAGGTTTGTTTGCCATTTTCTTTTATTCTCCTTCTGTATTGTTTGAGTACATTTCGTCATACTCGTCTCTGTGGTTTGCAATAAATTCACCCTTTTCACGTGGGGATAATTTCATGAACACTTCCTTTGTCATTGCATCGCCACTCTGATTTCCTGTGCCTTTTGGCTTAGGATTGTCTTTAATCAAGTCCTTCTTGGTATTTGCAACTAATTCATCAGCAAACTTCTTTTGGTTTGACATTACTTTTGCTGTGTCACCATCCAACGTTGCAATTGCAGTTTCGCTTGCCAATTCTTCACTGTAGCCAATCCCCAAATACTGTGATTTCAAATCTGCAATATTCTTTTCACGCTTTAATGTGTTTAACTCTTCAAGCATGGTTTTTTTATCATCTTCTGCTTGTTGTCGTGCAAGTTCACCAGCATCCAATGTGCTTTGATACTTTGTTTTCCAGTCTTTACATTCAGAAGTAAGTTTTGAAATGTTGTTTTTCAGATTTGTGTAATCACTGTCTGTATGGAATGTCATTTCTGCTAATGCAGTATTAATTTCTTCAAGTGTCATTCCTTCTTTGTAGGCTTTACCTAGTAACTCTTTTAAAGAACTCATATTTGTTTTTTTCTCCTGCGATTATAGTTTTCCCTAACTGTCTATTTTTGCGATTTAAGGTTTCTCTACCTTTATGTGCGAATTTTGTATTGCGACTTCCCTTCCGCATATCTTTTCGGACCATTTATCCGTTAAGAACTTGTTGTATAACTTAACCAACATCTACAATTCACGTTGTTTTCAGCGTTGCTGAATCCGCCAGGGTATTGTGCTTCATCTAAATCGAAAGTAATGAATGGTTCATCAAGCTTCTTTACCAATGAATCAATGTATTCGTGAGTATCACGTACCTTTAAATCACCCTGTGTGTTCCATACCTTAAATACTTCTTTTCCTGTTGCCTTTTGATAGTCTGTAGCAGTCTTATAAGCTGCCGATTCATAAATTCTGTGTGCTTCACTGTCGAGCAATCTAACGAGTGCTTTTACATCGTTATTTGCAACGTATTCATAAACACGATCTTTGAATGTCTTGCCAGCAATGTTTTGGTAAATACATGACTGCATGTCGGATGAACTAACATCGATATCCTTTGTAAGTCCTGTGCTGTACAAGCCATCGATGTAATAACTTCCTAGAAGTAAATACAATTCATACTCGATGTATTCTTGCTTCTTCTTTAGTTCCAATGTCTTGGAAGTAAGATATGCATTTACGATTCTTTCTGTGCTTGCATGTATCTCGTCAAAATCTAAAATGGTTAGCATAAATAAAAAGAAAAGAGATATCTCAATATGCATGAATGCATACATTGATACCCCTTTGGGTTTCTCCTTTCCACGTTTGGAAACGATCTATTTATTTTTCATCTGGAACTAATCTTCGCAATACCTGTATGAGTACAACTTGGTTGCGTTCAACCTTGACTTCAATGATATTACTTTTGTTTAGTTCCTTCTCAATTCTCTGTATCTGTCTAGGAGTTAGTTTGAATTGCATTTACTTTCTTCTCCTGTTCAGTATTCTTCATTTGCTGAATATACTCTTGAGATTCAATCCATGCTCCTTCACTATCCACAAACAAGTTTGATGTAGCAAACGCTAATCGTGGAGCAATCTTTTCATTTTGCAGCATCGATGTAAGTACCTGTACTTTAGACTGTATATTCTCATAGTTCTTACGTGTGAACTTAATATCGATATCCTTATAGTCCAATGACAAATCAGATGTGTTATTGCAGATATAAGATACAAGTTTTAACAATTTCATTTCACTGGCCTTGAACAAGTTTTCGGTATCCTTGGCTCTAGCTTCCGCAAGATACCATCCATCTTGCATGATGGTCGCCATACCAGTTTCAGCAGAACTCCCACTCTTTTTTGTAGGTGGCATACCAACGATTGCAAGTACACAATCAATCAAATCATCGATAAGCGTCTGTGTATTCGTTTGATCAAGCTGCGACACAAGGTATTTGATTTCACCTTGTAGGCTTGGATTGATATCTCTGAACTTAATAGCACCAATCTCATTTAACGTTTCGACCTTCTCTGTATCAATATCCACATTGTGGAATAGCAATAATGATTGTACAAACTGTTCAACACCATCAATTCTATTGGATTGCACAACATTGATTGCATCTAACAGTGACAATACGATTTCAAACGCTCCAATACGTGCGTTATTCAACGGATATTCAATAATTGGAATTTGTTTTAATGCATTTCCAGTAAAATCAACAATCTTTTCACCTTTGATTTTGAAATAAAAATCCTTTGTATAACATTCATATACATCTGTTTTGATAACACCTGTATCATCAACATCTACGTAGTGACGCACACCCATAAGTGCTGGCTCACCAATTAGTGATGAACTGTATACAACAAAGTTTTCTCTTGGATCAGCACTATATAAATCGAATGGAATATCATCATCCTTATCACTTTGCAATAGGATCTTTACACCAACACCACATATATGCATCCAATCGACTACATCTTTATCGACTGTAACTTTATTTTTCACATCCATATATGTATTCAATGTGCTGATTTCATCTGACTGTTCATTCGTTCTTGAAGCATATTGAATAGGTGAATATAGCAAATATCCTGTTTTGAAGGAAACAATTTCATTTGCTTTATTTACAACAATCTTGTTATTGATAGAAGGTCTGATTTTCTTTTCGCGATTGAGAATCGGTTGTTTTCCTTTGTAATAGTTATACAAGTAGATTTCTTCTCGTGCATTTTTCTTATGAGTGTTAAGTGCCTTCTTTAAACATGTAACAATATTGTCTTGTGTTATTTCACTTGCATTTACTAAGATTTTCTTTCTACCTGTATAAGCCATCTATCAATTTCCCTTCATCAATTTCAAACTATCATTTTTATTTTCAAAAACAAGTAGGATAGTTGTACTTTTTAATTAAAATATCAAAAAGGTCTATCAAAAACTTCAACTGTAGGAATTAAAATCTCTTGATACATATTAGAAGCCATTGACAAACTATCTGGTGCATCGTCATGTTTATTTTTTCCGTTGGCTTTGAAACTAAACACATTCTGCATAAACTGTTCATATTCTTTAGAACGCTTACCGCTCTCCAAGAACACAAAATGATTAAGAATATCTGACTTCTTCTCATAAATACGAATGTTCTTTGCAACAAGTGTTGGTGCAGAAACCATTTCGACATTGCATTTATAATTCAATTTGTTTAATTCTTCTTCGATACCTTCAACATAACTTTCTAATGTCTTATTAGCTTCTACACGTAACGTTGTAATTTCATTATCAAGTGCTTTTCTTGCTATCATTGGTTGTGATATCGTCTTATCTTCATTGGTGTAAATGACATCTACAACGTAAACCTTATCACCATAAGCCTTACACAAAGGACCGGCAACAAAGTCACCACCACCAAATGCAGGGTCAACTGTCGTAAACGCCCAATCACATGGTAAGTCTGGTAAAGTGCCATCGAAGAATTGCATATCGTTAGGATTGAATACTGTTCCTTCTCTATCGATAGGTTGTTGCTGATACTGTGCAAGCCACGATTCAATATCTCCATTCTGCTCGAAGGAAGCACGTTTCTGTTGGTATGTTTCAGTAGAAAAACCAACTCCATAATCATATTCAAAGTTGCTTTCGTCATTCTCATCGAGTGCAGGAATACTGATATCCGCCCACTTATGATTCTTAAATTTCTCATTCGTCTTTAGAAGTTCCATTCTTCTACCGATTGGATCTTTTGTGCTCCATCTAGTACCAATCCACAAAATACGTGTGCTCTGCTTTGCACGTGAAAGCATATTGTTATCAACCTTTCCCCATGCGGTTTCAAGTCTATCTGGGTTAAGTGCTTCTTCAATTCCGCTTAACAAGTCATCTGATATTAAGATTCCACCTTCAACGTCACATGCACCATTCAATGTTCCATACAATGAACGACAAGTAAGTGTTGGATAATGTCTCTTTGTATCTACAGATAGTGTCTGATCCTTAGCGTTCGACAATCCGTTATTAGTGCTCGGTAACACTCTATCTGGAAATATCTTTTGCCAATTATATGTGTGTGGATCTTGTAAGATTTCCTGTACACCATCGTAAAATTTACCAGTCAATATCGCTGAATACGATACATACAAGTTAGGAAACTGCGGGAACTTTCCCATAAGCCATGTGATGAAGAAAATTATTAGAGTGGTCTTACCCGAGCGGGGTGGTTGCGATAAAAACAGTTCCTGTATATCTCCATCTGCCAGTTTCTGTAGGGTTTCTACGTGGCCTTTGAGTATCTTCTTACGGGGAATGTAAAACCGCTCTCTAGGCTTTCTATCGTATTCAAGTGCAATCATGAAACTATCAAACCAATCCTGTGCATCGAATACATACATCTTGAAAATGAGTTCTCTTAATTTCTCTGCAAGGTTAAAATCTTCTTGTTTTACTGCATATCGCATGACGTTTCCAGATACTGCAATTAAGTCCAATACGTTTTCGTGCAGCTCATTCTTAGAAACACCTTCATCTTTCATCTTCATTAGGTACGCAAGTCCATCTTCACATGGTTGATATTCGTTGCTATCACCCATAACAGTTAATATATTTCTGAATATCCCTTGCATCCTGTCTGTTTTATTCATTATTTCCATGTCGTCTCCTTTGTAAAATAAAAAAGGGAACTACACATTTCTGTGTATTCCCTTCGGAATTACCATTATCCCTTTGGATATAGTTCATCTATTAGTCAAGAAATATATACATATCTCTATCTTTACGTTTATTATACTTCTTATCGACTTTATTTTGTAACTTGCGTTGTCGCTTATATTCTCTCATATAGGCCTTATCAGCCATTCTTTGTTCATGTGTAGCAATCCGATACAACACAAACAACGTTACAAATACTAGAAAACATAGGAAATTTAACATAAGTTTTCCTTTCTATATATTTCATCAGAAGTTTGTACCATTCCTTTTGAAAATTCATCAATAAATTCATCTACAGTACAATTATTTTTCGCACAATATCTGTTTATAGCACTGCATAAGTCTAAATCTGTTTCTTTTGGAAAAATATCATTTGTTGATACAAGTTCCATATGATATTTTCTTAATAACTCTAAATAATAATGCAAAATTTCTTTGTCTCTAGCAACTCTATCATATGCAGAAACAATAACAGTTACCCCATTGAGATTGTTGTTGTGTTCATTGATATATGCATCCAATTTTCTTTCGCCTTTTTGCATTCCACTACAAGTATCGATAATAGTATCTAAGATGGTATAGCCTTCTTTATTTGCATACTCTGAAATTCTGATAAATTGCGATGTATCTTCGTATTTTTTAAAGTTTATTTGTCCTTTTGTACTAAATCTTAAATATGCAATCGCCTTTTTCATATAACCATCCTTTCTACTTCTGCATAATACTTATGTGTGCTGATACCCAACTCTCTACATGCTTTTCGCATGGAGATTTTTTTATTATCCACTAGCTGCTTATATTCTAAGAATTTATCTTTGTTGATAGGTATCTGTTTGCGGCCTTCTTTATAGTTCGGATTGTTTTCTTTCGCAATTTCCTTGCCTGCAAGTGTACGTTCTTGAATTATCTTTCGTTCAAACTCGCTGATAGCCAACATAATATTAATCGTAAGCCTTCCTGCTGGTGTGTCGCTGAACTCTCCAATATTTAAGATATTCAACTTGCAACCTTTATTGACAATGGTATCGATAATTTCCAATCCATCCTTGAGACTTCTTGCAATGCGATCTAACTTACAAACATACAAATAATCACCGCTCTGTAATGTATCAAGCAACTTTTGTAACTCTGGTCTATCCCTTTTCGCACCACTATACACATCTTTGAATATCACTTCGCAATGGTGTTTGTTCAATTCTTCTATCTGTGCTTCCAAACCATTACCATACATTGATTGCCCTTTTGTGCTAACACGAGCATATCCATAAATCATTCTTTATCACCACTAATTTCGTATGCATTCTTTGGTAATGGATCTCCTTTTGGCATCGCAATCAACTTATAGCCACAACCACGCAACATCTGTACGGCACTAGCAGTAACCATGTCTTTACCAGTAAATCTGAAATTGACTAACTGTGGGGATATGTTCTCACTATGTGCAATGTTCGCTTTCTTGATTCCTGTTGCTTTCATTATTTCCTTTAATACTTCTTTAATGTTCATAAAGTTTCTCCTTTCTCATTTTCCTTCCCACTTAAAAGCCATTCTTCACTATTCTTCTCACTAGCCATCTTATCCTTGACGATAACTTCATATCCCATAGCGTTCATGATTGATACAAAATTCTTTACTCCGATGTTCTTACTTTGGTAGATGTATCTGGCAATATTTGTCTGTCCCTTCATACCCATTCTCTTTGCTAATTCAGTCTGCGACCAACCACGAACATTTAAACCTTTGATAATCATTTCCTGTTCTGTCATTTTCATATTTAATTTCTCCCTGCAATTACACTTATATAATAGCAGTGCTTTTTTTATTGTCAATACATATTTGTAATAAACATTTTTAAAATTTTTTGGGTGGATATGGGGTTAACCCGCCCTTGAACTGATCCTGTGCAGGGGGTGGGGTGTACCCTTCACCTTCCATCGCTATCGTTAGACATCAGAACGCCAAACGCATGCAATCGCTGAACGTTAGAACACAATCACAATTTACAGAGCAAACCACAAACGCAATATATTAGACGTGATTATCTCATGTTGTTTTTTATATGCACATAAAAATTACAGTATGAAAAAGTTTTCATAATTACATATAAATAATAAAAAAATTCTATAAATTTTATAAAATAATTACATAAATGTATTTAATTATTATATATATGTGTTATTATATATATGTAATAAAAAGGTAGCCAGTAAGGCAAAAGGAGAAAAGAAACATGTCTAAGATTTACGAATTAAAACCAACACAAAACCAAAAAAGTTTTTATGGCAAAGCATTAGTAAGAATCGAGAACGATGGAACAGAAACATTATACAGTTACAACACACCGATTATTTCAAGAAGTCCGAACGGAGAACTAAAACGATTATGGTTTGGTTTTACCGCAACAACAGGAAAGCACATCAAAGCATTTTGCGGATTGAATAAAGCAGAATTTGAAAACTTATAAAGGATAAGAAAGAGAGAGATAAACACATGAAAAAATTATATTATTTACAATACTTAGAAGAATTACACTATTCAACCGGAGCAGTTAAATGGTATAAATGCACAAAACAAAATAAAAAGGGAGAAACGTTGCAAATTGAACAACATGCAAGCGGTTCGATTCAAACCTATGTAAGAGATCCAAAAGGTAACGAATCAGGCAAGTACAATCCAACAATCTACTATTTAATTACTCGCAATTATTCAGGTCCTCAAGTTGATAGAGAAAAGTTATCAAATTATACAAAAGACGAATTGCTAAACGAAACAGTTAAGTTATTCATAAAAGCAAATTGGAAATTGAAGGTAATCAAGAAATAGAAAGAGAGAAAAAAATAACATGACAAACACAAACACAAGAACAATCGAAGGAATTAAATTCACAGCAAGAGATACACAGAAAATTAAAGTATTTGATAAAGTGGCCTATGCTTTTGGATCAAGTGCAGTTATGGACTTATTAAACGAAACCAGAACATACCAAGATAGATATATGAAGGAATTTGATATATATCAAACAGCATGTATCGACTTTGGAAAGATTGACGTTGCAGCTTTAAGAAAGCAAGCCGAAGAAATCGCCGAACATAACGAAGATACAGACGAAAACGAAATATATTGTGAAATACTGGATAAAGCGGTTGAAAAAGTAAATCCGCCTTATTCAAAGATTATGGAATATATACTCGATGAAGTCGGTTATTATCATCAAATTCAATTATACGATGGCACAGAATGGTATGACGAAACGGAAATCGATGTTATCGACTATGACGAAGGCGAAAAAGGAACATTTACATTGAAGGAAGATGAAGAATAAGGCGGTTAAACCGCCTTTTATGGAAGGAATAAATTACAATGTTTTTACAAATTAATGATAATCAAAATTTACAAATTAATACTCATTTACTTATCGCTGGAAGTTCAGGAAGTGGCAAAAGTGTAGCACTTCACGCTTTAATCTTATCAGCAATGGAACAAGGGTATAAACTGGCGTTAGTAGATCCAAAACGTGTGGAGTTATCTTTTTATAAGAATATCAGCAATTTAATTTTACCAATCGCTAAAACAATTGAAGAAGCTGAAAACGTGATACAGAATATTTATGATTTGATGGAATCACGTTATAAAAAGATGGATAAATTAGAACAACGTAAGAGTAATGAAATTCCTATATTACTGGTTATTGATGAGTTCAGCGAACTAATCGAACAGAATAAAAAACTAATGCAAACAATCGAACGCATAGCCTCGCTAGGTCGTGCGTGCAATATTCACTTGATACTATCTACTCAATACCCTATCGTGAAATACGTTTCAAACGCTATCAAATCAAATAGTGCTCGCCTTTGTTTTCGTTGCAAGTCAAAAATGCAATATCGTATCATCTTAGAGCATTACCCAGACAGAACACCACCGCTATATCACGGAATTTACCAAGACGATAGCGGAGAAGAAACACTAATAAAAGCACGCTACTACACCGATTCAGAAATAAAAGCACGATGTGAAGAAAATCAAAAACACAGCTTTATAACTAACCTACTAGGTCACTAGTAGGTTTTTTAATATCTTAATTTTAAGGCACTTCATACAGTGCCGTTTTTAGCGTGTTTTAGAGCCTTTTATATCTGGATGATAATTATATCATCCGTTATTAAATCGCTTTAAATAAGCACTATACAGAGTGCCACAGAAACAATATACAATCAACATACACATATAGTTTTCATAATTGAAAATTTCCAGATGAAAGTAGAATAAAAAAAGAACAGAAATAGTCCGTTCTGCGACTTTCTGCCCTTTCTGCGATTTTTATTCTTCATTTTCTGAATCGATATCGATAATATCTGCGTATCTATCTTCCAGTTCTGCCTTTGATTTCTTATCCAGCTCATTCTCTGGTCTATTGTTGATAATCTCTCTCTTATCCACCATCCCATAGAAGTTCTTGGATCTAAAAATATACAGAATTGAATTGATCCGATTACGCAAAGCCAGTTCTGCATCCTGTGCAGCTATGATCTGCTTAGCCTTTTGTAACATTAAGGAAACCACTTCGCCCTTTGTTTGATTATTAATCCAATCGTTCATTTGCTGGTTAGTCATCCCTAACTCAAGTGCCATTGATTCAATGGTTGCCAGTTGACCACGTTCTGCACATCCTTCAAAAAATTTTCTCAATCTTTCTGCACATTCTTCTGGAGTTTGGATTGGTGTTTTATCCAGTAAATCCAGATAATTGTTAAGAACTGCGGAAACAGCTGCGTTTAGTTCTTTATCTTTCTGTGCAAGTTTAAGATTTTCTCCACCTTTAGTTTTTGAGATTTCTTTCATGCCCCTGCTTTCTAGTTCTGCATCAATCTTTTTCATAATGTAATTTTTAGCAGCTCTCCCCCTATGGGTATAACCATCCTTGCCAAATTGATTTTTCTGTTTTGGAATAATACCCTTTTGGAAAGTCACTACGCCATATCGTACAAGTTGATTAGATCTTGTACTTCTCCTTTGTGGCAATATGGTATTTTGGCGAAAGCAACAACATCATCATACTGGTTGGATTGGGAAGGATAAGAGAGCCAACTGTTAGTATCAGGATAGTATAAAGCGAGAGATTTCCTTTCACTATTTTTCTTACGAAAGATAATAAAGCAAGCCTTTGTATCCGGTAAAGTTTTACGAGTTGAAACGAATTTGTTATCTGGGATTTCGTTTAAATCCACTTGTAATTTTTTATAATCATCAAAAAACATAATTTTTCCTTTCTACGATATAAGGGTACAAGGTACGTGTTTAAATCGTTTTCTATCACAGAATGAGTATTTTACCGTTCATCATCAAGAAACAGAAATAAACATCATACTTCATGCCTTAAATTTAATTTTCAGCCTTATTCTTCTTTACAAATTGTAAAGCCAACGTTTCTGCTAGTTTATGTCGTTCTATTTCAAGGGCCTTCACTCTATCCGCTAGAGATTGCATACCAAGAGTTTGAATATTCTCTTGTTCTTTAAGTTTGATTACATGAAATACTGCACTTTCCAAAGAAGAGTGCCATGCAATATCTTCTCTGCGTTCCTTTCTGATTCTTGAAATACAGTAACTGTATAGGTCGTACCAGATGTAATAGCCATCTTGGCAGTCAATACATTCTGGAAGGTCTTTAGGTTGTCTTTGTTTAATTTCTAAAGCCATGAATAATTCTCCTTTCGTTTTAGGCTATAAGGTAAGCGATTTAAAGCGATGCTTCATTTCGGACAAGTATTTTATCATCCTGTTCAAAGAAACGCTTATATCGCTTTACTGTTGCCCTTAAATCAAACATCAGCACCTTTAGTAGAGCAACTATTCTGGTGAATCGCTACTTTCTGGCATTTTGAAGTATTTTTCTCTACCAAGGTTATCGCCCAATAAATCCAAAACAAACTTTGCATATTCTTCTGTAGTGTAAGTACCCAACACTAGGGAACGAGTATATCTGTAAACACAGACATTGAAGATATGTTTATCTTTCTGTTCGATGTAAATATCGGTATTGGAAACATCTATCAATCTTGATTTATCTTGAGTTAAAACTTTACACATGTTTATATTTTTCCTTTCTGTCAAATTTCAGAGATATCCACGAATATCCCTGTAGTCTTTGAATGGATCTTGACGGTCTGTTCATCAACCACCTGTTGGTCACCTTTGTTGAACCATCCACGATTTGCCATCACGTCTTTTAGTTGCTTGATTAAGTTATCGGTATCAGGCTTGGTTGTTTTAGGCATACCATCCTTCTGTTCTTTGTTGTCACCTTCTGGAAAGCACCAGATAGTCTTTAACTTAACTGCACCTTGCAATCCACGATGTACCTTCGTTTCGATTTTGTCATCCAACGTTTTTAATCTTTCGATTTGTTCTGTTGTAGGCACATCAAACTTAACTGGGATAAACTTATCAAATTTAGACAAAGCATCATCCAAAGACTTTTTGGCTTTAGCTGCTCTTTCGTCCAAATACACCGCTCCAGTTTTTGTATTAAACTTTTTTTCTTGAGCAGTCGAAGTCGGTACACGTTTCATTGCCATGAAGAAAGACTTATGAAACTTTGTACCACTCTCTTTTTTAATCATAAAACTTTTTTCTGTCCTTTCATCAAAAATTTTAATTTGTGAATTATTTTAATTTTTACACTTTTAATAAAATTCAGTATCAAGTATCTCGACGCGACAGTTGTTGTTCCCCTTTACTCTTGTACGGTAAGTTAAACCGTACAGAGTTTAGGGTACAACATCCGCACGTAGGGGTAGGAACATAGTGACGTATATTATAAGCGTAATACTACCGCCATGGGGAATACGAGAAATTGTCGTAATACTTACCCGTAGGTATGAACGGTAAGGAAACCATGTAATACCTACCATAAAACACTTATGTACCTGTAGGGATTTTTTTTGTTTCCTTACCCTGTAATACCTACCGTATTTAACTATCACCATACGTCGTCGTCATCATCGTCAACTTTGATAACTTCGCTTGCTAAACTTCCTTTTTCGCCATTTATACCGTGGTCGATTATATCGAATCCATTCTTACTTAAAAGCTTTTTAAACTTATTTCTATTAGCTTTTTCAGAATATGCACCACCATATAACTTTGCCATTTCAGGCAATTTAATATATTCAACTTCACCATTTTCCACCTTTTCTACAAGTGTTTGATATGCACTTTCTAATTTAACGATGGTTGAATTTTGACGTTTTGCATTAAAACTTGAGATGTTTTTTTGGTTGAATAAAGCTGCACTTTCTGGTTCGTATTCGCTTAAAATTCCGTCATAATCCACATAATGAATTGGGTATCTGTTCCAAACATCAGTCGGCTCTAATGGTTTAAATTCTCTTAAAGTGTACTCGATTCTAAGTGGTATTCCGTTGGTTTCCACTAGACTTTCTGGTACATCCAACTCTGTTACTGTAAGAATAGCGTCTGGATCACGTGCGAATACACCGGAACCGCTTGCTCTATCAATGGACTTCTTACCACCTTGGAATCCCTTTGAGAAGTGATGACAATAAATAACACTGCAATTTAAAGCATTGGCGATAGCGTCAAACTGGTTGCAGAATGCAGCCATATCGCCGGCTTTGTTTTCATCACCATTCATTACCTTGTAAATAGGATCTATGATGACTGCAATGTAGCCTTGTTTCTCACATCGTCTAATGAGTTTAGGTGCAAGCTTCTCCATCGTTGTAGCGTGTCCGCGTAAATTCCAAATATCAATATTATTAGCGTGGTTTCCTACACTCATCTCAAACGCTTTATACACTTCACTGATACGGTTGATACATGACGCTCTATCGACTTCTAAATTGACGTATAAGACTTTGCCTTGCTTACAACGTTTACCCATCCAATTCATACCTTCTGCGATTGCATACGCTAACTCAATCAGCATGAATGACTTACTGGTTTTACTAGCACCACTGATAAGCATTTTATGACCTGTTCTAAGCACACCTTCTATTAACTCATCTGCTAATTGTGGTGGGTTTTGTAATAGCCTTTCAAGGTTCTCAAACTCTGGTAAATTGTCTGAAATATCTTCGATATATTCTTCCCATTCTTCCCAAGAGCCTTTACCAATGTTTGTGTCAATGATAAATTGATAATTTCCATTTCTCTCAAAACCAGGGAAACGTGATAATCGACTAGGGTTTTTATTTGCCTTATCTAAATCAAAGCCATTCTTTTTGCAAATACCATATAAATAATCAACACGTTTCTTGTATTGAATTTCGTTAAGTGCGTCTACTCTTACAATTGCATGGATTGATTTGTTACCACTGTACATCATGACTGCAATTGGTAATTCCAATTTGCGAAGTAATGCACTTTGTACACCGATATCCATGTTGTCACTTTCAATGAGTGCATAACGATATTCCGATACGTTTTTATCCTTTACACCTGTACCATCTAATGGATTGAATCTGATCCATGCACCACCTTTTTTGTTGTAATCACCGAATGTAGTACCAATGTTTTTTGTCTTGTGTAATTCTTCTAAAAGTTGCCCACATGTACGACTGTAATTTCCACTATCGTATGGAATCATCTTTCCATTTTCTAACTCACGTGATTTTACACAATATCCAACATGATCATCATTGTTGAATAATGTTGTTAAATACGTTTCTATCTCTTTAATTGGTTGCCATGTGTTCTTATTAGGGAACTTGATATCGTCTCTTTCAAGCCATGATCTATCAACAACATAATCAACATCGTAAATCTCATCATTCCAATTTAATGCGTGTCCACCATAATCACAACTGTTTTTGTAGCCGTTGTCTACGGCCATTTTGAACAGTGTTTTTTCTGTTATTCCAGAATCTTGGAAACTTACCCACTTGTTCCAAGTCTCACCTTGCACATATCTTGCACTATCTCTTCTGGACCACGTATCCCATATGTCGCATGTTGCTCCAGCATCTTTTATTGCCATACCGATTTGTAGCCATTCAGAATAATCTAAACGTACTGGATCAATGTATTGCAAGGCTTCTTTGATTTCTTCAATATCTGCCATTATTGTTTGTCCTTTAAACCTTTTTTGAATTTATCCATCTTTGTAACCATTGATAATGCAAGCACTACTTTTTCTAGGTTTACAACTCTTTCTTGTAACTGTCCAAGTGCAAGCATTTGTACAAAGGCAAGGATAAATAAACTAACTACTGCGAAAATCATTGTTTAACTCCTTTCTCAATGTATCTTTGTTGTTTTTAAAGTAATGATTTGTTGCGTGATTAAATCGATCATGCTTTGCTTTGCTTGACATGCATAAACGATTTTCTTATTGTTCTTGTTCTTCTTCATCACAAGTTGATTGAATGAACGTTCTAACTTGATGATTTTTAATACATCATCAAGTTTCACATAACTCTCTGGCATCACTTTATTCTCCTTGCCGATTGAATCTTCATAAACTACAATCATTGTTTTTGACTTCTTCCTTGCAGCTCTTTGTATTTCTGCAAATACCAAATTGCCTTATCAATATCTTGAATACCATCCTTATCGTTTGTTCTCCAGATGTATTTGAATGCACATAGCAAGCAAAAATTCATTGTAGCTTTGATTCCGTAAATGCTTTCCATTACTGCAATGCATTCAAACTGTCCTTGATTGTAATGATTAGGATGATTTACTTGTTCTTCTTGTGACATGCACGATTGAATACCAGACATATCCCTAAAAAAACTAGCCAAATTATTATTACTGTTATTATTTTCCATATCATTATTGCTATCCCTTTCTTTTATTTTGTATACTTCAAACCCAGTTATTAGAAAACCTACAACCAGAAGTATGTTTAGTATGATTATTAGTCCAATCATTTTACACCATCATCCACGTACTCAACCCCTAGTTCCGCTAACTTTTTGATGTGCTCTTCTATCTTGATGTTGTATTCTTTCAAAACTACATCAAGCACTTTTTGAGAAACATCTCTTTCAAACCATATAGATTTACTTTCATATGAAATTGTAACGGACAACTTATTTTCTTTTGCGTGATTCATTACTTTAATTTCACGTTCCAAGAAGTTTATTTCATTAAGAATTTTTTTACTTTTCTCTATATCACTTGATTTCATCATTCTTCACTCCAATCCAATGCTTGGCCGCAATAATGACAATATTTATTGTGTGTGTATAAATGTGTTTCTATTCCAACATTCGCATCACACGTAGGACAATAGCAGTAAGAATAACCATAATCTTGTGATTCTATAATTGGTTCCTTCGGTGTAGCCCTGTCCACAAGTTCCTGTAAGGTTTCTAATTGTCGTATTGCATTATACTTTTGCAATTTTTTATATTTTTGCGATTGTGCATAATAATATCGAATGTTCAGCAATGCTTCTTGATATTTATTCATTTGATCACCTCATACGTCTGTTCAAAAATATCAGGCTTGCATGGATAGAACTCACCCTGTACACCTTTGATGATGTAATCACCATCAGTAACTTTCATATGCCCCTCTAATGTTTTGACGTAATATTCATTATCATGTGGGTTATAATCTAATACTCCGCAGAAACTTAACGCTTTTCCGATATGCTCCTTGTTGTATTTAATTGCTTCCACAATTACTGGTTTCTTTCTGTATTTCATATTACAAATTCATTCCTTTCTCTCTATCTTCTTTATCTAAAGTAATTTGAGTAATGTAGTAATTCACGTAGTCATCAAAATCCCCTTCAAGATAGATTTCATACTCTTCTTTACTTAGCCCTGATTGTTCAAGTGTTATCTCTTCATCTTGTACCCTGCATGCAAGTTCTACTTTTTTAAAGTATTCATCATTCTCTTTTTTCTTTCTATCCCTTAATTCTTGTGCCTTTTCTAAAGTGGTAAATGCTCCCAAGATGGTATCCCATTCATCTTCGTATTCACCGCCATTTTCATGTACGATATAGATCTTCATAGCCCCAACTCCTCTAAGGTGTATGCCTTATTCACTTCCATGCCTTTATACATAGTTCCTTTTTCAAAGGCCGGAAGTTCGCAATAGTCATAATCTTTTTTCATCGTGATATATATGTATTCTTTTTCGCCAGAATAACATTCAATTTTCTCAATACATTCAACATCTTTTCTAAACGGCTTGATGACAGCTGATAAATAAGCCTTTTCAACATCATCAAGAATTGGTGGTTTATACTCTTGTTCTAACCATGCATTATATGCATTTGTACCAGTTTCTGTTGGTGTCATTTCCTTTGAAAAAATAGTGCGTTCATCAGATTTGAGTTTTATTGTAAAAAGTCTTTTCTTAAATGTCTGTGGTGTCCACTTAATTTTTAACGTGTTCAAATCATATTTTTCTTTATTTTTCATAGTATTCTTCCTCAAGCCATTCCATAATTTTTTTAAGCCACTTGCAGTTGCATATGTAATTCTGCGAACCAATATTCCATCGTACTCAATTTCAATAGAATTAATATGGCTGTCTAGTATTGACGAACGTTTGCAATCTATTATGTCCAACCGTCTTAAATCATACTTGTCTTTGTTTCTCATCTTACTTATCCACCTTTATATCTAATAGTCCGCTTTGTAATACTTCTGGTAAGAAATGAATTTCGTATGCTGAACGTGATACATCAGCACCGCCGATATCTTCCATAACGTATGTTGTGTCATCGTTTAGATAGATTAAATGCTTGTAGTATGTTTCACCATCTTTTACCAGTACATTCAATTCCTTTGTGTCTTTATCTGTTTTGATACTCATTACACCTGTCATCTGCATTAACACTTTGTCAGTACGTGTGTTAAATACAGTGATTCTTCTTGTGATACTAAAACTGTCTGCGTTCTCTGTGATATTGTGTCTTACAGTATCTGCTTGGGTACATCCTGTTGTAGTTAATAGTGTTACTAATGCTAGTGCTTTAATTATTTTCTTCATAAGTTTTAATATTGCTCCTTTTCGTTTTCAATGTTTACGTTAATTTTCGTGCGATATGAGTTAGACAAATTATCAATAATGCTCGAATAAAATGCAGATACAAATTTGTCCATAGTTGCTTTCTTCTGCATTTCCTTTTTTATTGCTTCGCGAATTACAGGCTTTTTTTCTTCTATCGTTTCTTTTGCAATTTCAACAACTTGCTCTTTCAATTCTTTGTTTACTAAATATTCAAGTAGAGAATATTTGTTCTCTCCACGGTATGAACTAACTACCCCATTTTCATTAACTTTTTTATTCATTATTTCGCTAATGATTGCACCGACTAGATTTTCATTCCCTAAAGTTTCAATCATTCCTTGTTTTACGACTTCTTTTGTTAAATTCTTGATGTATTCTTGGTTGAGTTGAACACTCATTCCCATTAAATTCTTCCTTATCATTTTTCCTATTTCTTTTGCTATTGGTACTGATAACCCATCACCAGCTGCTTTGTAGATTTGACTATCTGATATACCAGCTTGAATTAGTTTATCCGTGTATTCGTCTGGCACGCCTTGAAGTCGCATACACTCTTTCGGTGTGAGTTTTCGTATTCTAAAATTATTATCTAAGTAAAAAGGTTGAAACTTTGTAGTAACAGAAATTGAGATGTTATTATCGTATATCCTATTCTGCTGCTTCCATTGCTTATTATTGTTACTGTCCTTTTCACCTATCCCGCCAATAACTTTTGGGATACAATCTTTACCATTTGAGCCGGTGATAGGTAGTATTTGCTTGCTACCACTGGTTCTAAGATGTCCGATAGTGTACACTCTTTCCCTATTCTGCGGGATTCCAAAATTTTTTGTGTTAAGCACCTGCCATTCAACGTCATACCCCAATCCATCCATTGCAAGAAGTATGGATAAGAAGTCGTATCCGTAGTTGCTTGATAACATTCCCTTAACGTTTTCATAGACCAGCCATTCAGGTTTATCTTCTGCTTTTTCTTCGATGAGCCTAAAGACTTCACCGACAAGGCTGGATCTATCCCCCCCCAGTCCTTTTCTAAGTCCTGCGAGTGAGAAGTCTTGGCAGGGTGCTCCGAAGAACCAAACATCACATCTTGGAATGTCAGCTGCTCGTACATCTCTAATGTCGCATCCTTCTGGTATATTTCCATGTATGATTTCATATTCCTTTCTCTTATGTTTATCAAATTCACATGTATATACACATTCAAAGCCGGCTTGTTCCATCCCCATGCGTGCCATTCCTACACCTGCGAATAAGTCGATGAATGTTAGTTCCATATATCAATTTATCCAATCTATTGTAGGCTTTCCTTTGTAGCCTTTTTCCCAAACAAACCATGCATAAGCAATGGCACTTGATGGATAGTTTTCAAATTCACCATTCATAGCACATGTGATTCTTTTACTGAATACATATATTCGTTTAGGTGGATATTTTAAGAAGAATTGTTTTCTCTTTTGTCCTTCCAAAAATGTCAGCTTCAAGAACATTGCAACTTTGTTGCCTTCTTCAACAATCTCTAATGCATGTTGAGTGAACTCCAGAGCCAATTTGTAAGGTGGATTGGTAATGATATCTCCTGTATTTCCACGCATATTTTTTGTTTGTTTTAAGAAATCGATTCCACCTACACCATATCCACGATCAATTAAATCTGTAGATACAACATGGTAGCCATTGCTCTCTAAGACTTTTGCAATATGACCTTCACCGCAAGCACATTCCCAAATTGAATGATTGAATGTTTCATTTTCTAAAAGTAGTTCAACCGCTTTAGGGTCAGTTGCATAATAATCATCTTTATGTCTTTCTTTTTCAGAATGATTTGAAGCACCGATAGTTGTAAAAATTTTATTTTCTCTATATCCCATCATCTATCACTCACCTTATTGTCATCTGTATAGTGGTCTAGTTTGTATTGCAGCTTTCGTTCCAAATTATCATTCTTTGCATGCAATCCTAAGTTCTCACGTTCAAGATGTTCAACTATCTCTGAAACTTTCACTGGAGATACCTTGTAGAGCTTTTCTTCAAGCGTTTGAAGGCACACTAGATGTGAATGTGGAACATTCTTCATGTAATCTTGAATCAGCTTCAAAACGTCTGTTTTGCGTATATATTCATGTGCGTTCATTTTGCATTTTTCTTTCGTTTATTTCTCTTTCAAATAATTGATAGAGTTTTCCCCTTTCAAAACAAAGACGCATGATTGCATGCAAATATGGTTCTTGCACTTTATCAAATTTTGTCATAGTGCCTGTGATTGCATCATCAATCATGCGTAATCTGTAGAATTGGGAATTTATTTCACGTTTTATCCTTTCTTCTCTTCTCATAATGATTGTCCTTCTAAAGAACTTGGTAGGTATGTTGATGGATTAAGTCCTTGTGGAACTCTCCATCCACTGTATGCTAAGCGACTAATTATCTTATCCGCATCATTCAAAGTCCACATGCCTACATGTTTGAAACCATATCTTTCTAATAGTCTGATTTGTTTTGGTGAACTCAATCCCGCACTTCTTCTATTTGCAATCTTGTTAAGTAATAAGTTTGCTTTACCTTGTGTTTCAATCATGTCGAATGATATTCCATAATCACTTAAAGTCTTTATTTGCTTTTCTGTAGGCGGCATGCATTCCCAACCTAATTGTGGAATATAATTGATTAAATCTTCATCTTGTATGCTCATTTCATATTGCAATGGATCTACAAGTCTTGATTTCTTCTTTCGCATTGCTTCAAGTTCTCTAGCAAGTGCTTCTTCACGTTCAGCAATTACATCCTTTTCGGCTTGCATTTCAGCTTCTAATAAATCTGCTAATTCACCACTCTCGTTGATGTTGTCTGTCATCTTCTTAGCAACATCTTGATTTCTACAAATAATGTTTGCGGGTCTGCATAAATCTAATCTGTCAGTCAGCCATAAGAAGTCCAATACAAGCAACTCTTTTTTGTCAGGATATAATCTTGTTCCCCTACCTATTGCTTGTGCATATAAACTTCTAACCTTTGTGGGTCTTAGCATGATTACACAATCAATGGATGGCTCATCAAAGCCTTCGGTCCATAGCATAGAGTTGCAGATAACATCATATTCACCCTTAGCAAACTTCTCTTTTGTTTCTTCTCTATCTTCACTTTGCCCATTGACTTCATGTGCCTTAAAACCACGTTGTAATAGTAATTGTGTAAACTTCTTGCTAGTTGCTATAAGTGGCAAGAATACAAGCGTTTTTCTTCCATTGCAATATTCCATCATCTTGTCTGCAATCTGGTCTAAATAAGGGTCTAATGCAGTTCCTACGCTACTTGCACTATAATCACCTGCTTGTACTTCAATTCCCTTTAAATCAATTTCTAGCGGAATTGTTTGTACTATGATTTTAGACAAGTACCCTTTACGTATTGCAGTTGCTAATGAGTATTCATAAGCAACGGATTGGAATACTTCTCCAAGTTTTCTGTTATCTGCTCTATCAGCAGTTGCGGTAACCCCAAGTATCTTTGCTTTATCAAAGTGCTTGATAATTGTTTGATAGCCACCAGTTACACTGTGATGTGCTTCATCGATAACGATGGTGTCAAAATAATCTTTACTAAATTGTGATAAACGTTTCTCTTGTTGTAATGTTTGAACACTAGCAACTACCACTCGATTCCATGTTCCTACGGATGTGCTTTGTGCTTTTTCCAGTGCAGTTTGTAAGCCAGTTGTTTTTTGCAGCTTGTCGCTTGCCTGATCTAATAACTCACTTCTATGTGCAAGCACTAATACACGCTCACCATTTTCAACGCAACGTTCTATCACTTTTGAGAAAACAATAGTTTTTCCATATTAACCGCACCCTGTTGGTAATACCAACAAGGTGCGACTGTTTCCTTTCTGCCATTCGTTAAATATGGAATCTACTGCTTCTTCTTGATAATCTCTTAATTTGATTTCAGACATTAAAACCAACTAGTTTTTGTTTGAGTGGTTGTTTCTTCTGGGGATAAGAACTTTTCAATTTGCATATAGTTCTTATCGTTATGAGATAGCTTCAACTTCCCTGTCTTACCAATAACGTTCCAATCCATCTTTAATGATTCGCCCTTCTTCATTACACCGATACTTCTAAAGAAGTTGCATAGTAAGCCTTTTGTACGTGTATGTAAGATAAGTAATGAATTTACCTTTACTACTTGGTCGCTATTAGGATCTTTGATTTCAACATTTATTTTCACTTGTGGACATTGTTCCTTAATCTTGCTTGTTGGTTTAGGCTCATAATGTCCACGCTCTAAATCAACGACTGTAAAGTCGTAAGTGCCGTCTGGTAAGTCTAAATATGTTTCTTCGATTTCACTGTTCCAATCTAAAGCACCTTCGTATGTATTTGTTGTATTTAATTCACTCATTTTATTTTTCTCCCTTTTCTGTTTTTAATATGGCAACTCTCTTTGAGTTTTGATGTAGTTAAGCGGCTCATTCCACTTGGTTGTTAGGAAATCAAAATAACCATCTGGATAATTTTTTAGTGGTGTATTTCTTGTAACGATTCCCTTTGATACCGTAAAATCCATGATTTCTGATGGCTTAACATTGTCAGCCTTCATCAAATCAACTAACGCTTTTGGTAATAGCGACATTTGCTTTAATTCATCTTCCGTATACGCTGTTGGTTGATAAATTGTTTCCACATTCAATTCTGTTGGTTTAGGCTCAATAGCAATTTTTTCTTCACTAATTGGTTTCAAATTCACTTCAATCGGTTGCTCATTCTTGCTTTGAGATTGATTCATCTTAAAGATGTGTTCAATCGCTTTGAAGTCCAATGGTAGTTCATTGTCTAAACCGAAACGATTTTTAGCGTCATAAGCAGGTGAGTGCGTTGTATACATACAACGTTCGCCACCATAGCCATGTTTCTTCTTATCCTTGTTTTCAATGACCTGTACTTTGTAATTGCAGAATAGAATCATATCAGCCCATTCTTTTAGGAATGAAGCAGTACGTTGTGTTGTCTTTGCACCGAGTTTCAACTCATAACGTGTGTAACTTCCATCGCCTAATGGACTATCGAAGTTCTTTGTTCTTGCATGTGCAAGAATTGTTACATTTATTCCCTTTTCAATAATGTCTTGGAAGAAATTAAGCAGCTTTCCAACTCGTTCATCAAGTTCCGAATAACCGGCACCGTAACCAAATTCTTCTAATGATTGTTTGTTGTTTGCGTTGCATAATTCTTCGCTGATCATTTGTTCAATCTTATCGAAGGTATCAATAACAATTGTTTGATATTCTCCGTTTGCAACGATGTCATTGCATTCATCAACAAGCATTGCAATGCTTGTAGGCTTTGGATAGCGTTCAACGAAGTTATATTTGTCCGTGCTACCTTCTGTATCTAGGAAAATAGGCTTAGGAAACTTACTTGCTAGTGTTGATTTTCCAACACCTTCAACACCATAAATAAGTGTCTTGATTCCCTTTCCAAATTGAATACCTTTGTTCACTGAATATTTACCCATTAAAACCACTCCTTCTTATTTGCTTCTGCTGGCTTTTCGAATGTGTCAGCGGTCTTATTACCTTCTTTATCAACCGAATAGCCATCTTCGATAAAAATTGAACATTCATCACCTGTTGATACTCGTGTAGCAATTGCTTGTAAGTTGTTATCTTGCAACCACTTACCAAATTCATTCATCGTATCAATGTCCATTTGTTCTAACTTATCTAATAAGACAAAACCACATTTTGGATTGGTCTTACGTACAATGGCAGTTGCAACTTTCAACTGGTCTGAACCGGACATGTTATCCCACTTTTGACCTTTATAAATAAGTTCTCCGTCTTGTACTGATAAATCTTGCAATGGCATTTCAACTCCGTTTAGAAGTTCCATGCGTGACTTACGGATATCTTCAATCTTTGTTGTTAGATCTCCGTATTGACGTTTGTACTCGTCAGCTTCTTCTTGGGCACGTTGCTTGTTTAGGTTGTCACGTACCTTAGCATTTGTAGAATCGATGTTTGCAATGCTTTCTTCTAATTCAGCAGTAGATTCATCTTGTAAGTCTTTTGCGTTTGTATTCGCAATGACAAGTTTGTCTTGTAATTCTGCCATTTGCTCATGCATTGTATTCAACGTCTTTTGTGCTTCTTCGATACGTTGTTCTAGCAATGTTTTCTGTGCTTCAAGACTCTTTGCTTGATTGCGTAGTTCTTGGTTTCTTCCGTTGCGTGCAAGAATTTCTTGTTGTTGTTGGATGAGTTCAGCTGCACTTACGATATCTTCTGGAACTCCATCCCATTGAACCATTTCATCAGCATACTTCTTCTTTTGGTCGGCAATACGACCGATTTCAGTTCTTCGGTTATACAATTCAGATTCCTGCTTATCAAGTGTTGATAATTTGTCACCTACACCAATGATTTGTAATAAAATCTTTGCTTTAGTATTTTTATCGGCTTCCATGAACTTTGGTAAGTCCAATGCAAATTGAGAAATAAAACTATCTAGTAATGATTGGTTACCTTTTTGCCCACTTGGATCTGTAACCTTCAATGTTCCATTCTTGCCTAAGCGTTCAACCACCATCCCATTTGATAATTCAATATGTAATTGTGGCTCAACTAGGCTTCCTTCACGTTGTGCTTGCGATGGCTTGTATTTTGCACCACCTAAAGCCCACGCAATAGCGTCTAGCACGCTTGTTTTCCCTTGGTTGTTCTTTCCCCCAACCACTGTTAAACCGTTCTTTGTAGGCTCTAATTTGACTGCCTTAACACGCTTTACGTTTTCTAGTTCAAGGCTGTTGATTTTGATTGATTCTTGCTGTTCATTTGCATGCATGGATGCATCCATAAACAATGTATCTTGTTCATTCATTTGTTTCTTCTCCTTCCCCCTTTTCGATGTGCATTTCATTTGCAAGAACGATAACTGCTTGCATGAATTGTTCTTTTGGTAATGTTACTGTTGTAAAACCTTTATCAATAGATCCGATAGTTAGCATAAAGTGTTTACTAACTTGGTTTGATACGATTAACCTATTTCCGTTACCCAAATCAAACGTAACGGATAAACCTTTTAATTTATTCATTATTGTTTTTCCTTTCTTACATCAATTCCTGTAATTTCTTTAAAGATATTTGCGTCAAAATTAGGTAGAGTCATAATTGCTTCTTTTTTTCGATCAGGCAAACCATCCCACCATTCTTGAGCCTGTTCTTTTGCTTTCTCAAATTTTAAGTATCCACCTGTTGTTTTATACAATGGGTTCTTTTCTTTTTCTTCTTTTGACATATCATTTTCATATATCCAAACTAATCTATCTTTTGGATAACTGTTCATGATTAATTTTGCTAGTGAACCAAGCCAATTATGATATGTAAAATTCGTTGGTTTATTAAACATATAAATTTTTGGCGGAATAGTATTGAAAATACCATTTGAAAAAGAGCATTTGTTCCAGTCACCACTGTTACAGTTACCACTGTTGCAGTCACCACTGTTACGGTTACCACTGTTACAGTTACCACTGTTACGGTTACCACTGTTGCAGTTACCACTGTTGCAGTTACCACTGTTGCAGTTACCACTGTTACGGTTACCACTGTTACAGTTACCACTGTTACGGTTACCACTGTTCCAGTCACCACTGTTACGGTTACCACTGTTGCAGTTACCACTGTTGCAGTCACCACTGTTACGGTTACCACTGTTCCAGTCACCACTGTTACGGTTACCACTGTTGCAGTTACCACTGTTGCAGTTACCACTGTTCCAGTCACCACTGTTACAGTTACCACTGTTGCAGTCACCACTGTTACGGTTACCACTGTTCTTTAGTCCTGTATTATCTTTTCCTGTATTTACCATTCGTAAAACTTCTTCCCAAGATAGTTCACGAACAATTTTTATTTTATTTGTACAGTATTTGCTATTATCATCGGTATCAACTTCACCATATGCTTCGATTTCAGCCACCTTATTTTGGGGATTGAAAGTGTAATAATTGAAGCAATCTGCTAAATTTACGCAGAAATGGAAACCTGTATCACAACATATAGGAAGTTCATCCATTTCATAACTATTTCCAACTTCGTATTGGAAATCTCTGCATGTCCAATCTGAATTAAAAACTTTATATCCTTTCATTCTTTCTTCTCCTATAAATCGATTCCTACAACATGTAAGAACACTACTACAGCCATATATGCGTACATACCGAATAAGGCAACCTTGAATAGGCTTTCACTAAGACATGAAGTTTTCATTATTATTTCCCTTTCCGAATACTCTCTTTAGCATTTCGCTCATTCCATCGGTGTTTTCTTTGTGTTCTTCTTCGGATATAGCATCTACTGTGAGTGCAACCATTAAAGCGACTTGCATAGCTTCACTATTTTTAATGGTGTTAAGTAAGGCGTGCAGTTCTCTTGCAATATCAGCGGAAGATCCGCTAATTGCTACCTCTACATGATCGCCTTTTGCGTTTAATTTAATCATTTTCTTTTACCTTCCTTTTCTGTTAAAATGGAAGTGATGAATTTAATCATCACTTGAGCACTTGCTGCCCTTCAAATCGGCTTGTGCTTTTTTCTTTTTCCACTCTTCAAATCGTGCCTTGTACTCTGGATTCTTTTTCATTTCAGTTATTGCTTTGAGTGCAAGGAAGTTGAGTGATTGCAAATCAGTTTTTTTGATTGCCATACTCTTGTAAAACCTTGTTGATGAAGTACACTTGCCCTTTGCCAGTAACCTTAGTTGTTTTAGTAATGCGTACACTACCATCAGGATTGTTAATGGTACGTTCTTTGACCTCAAACAACTTTAGTTCCATAGATCTTTGAGTTGGCATGTTCTTACTGTTTCCGCCCTTAATGAGATAATCGTGACTTCTTAGCCACTCAAACAAACGCTTTTGACCAATGTCACGTCCATTCTGCTTGATCAGTTTTGCTAAATCGCCAATTAGTATTGATGTATCAGCTGTCGCTACTGCATCAGCAAATAAGGCTTTAGGCTTCATTTCCTTGTTTTCGATTTCCAGTGTAGCGATTGTCTTACGTGCAATCTCTAACGCTCTAGCCATGACTTTTTCAGGACTATTCCATTCTTTTTCGACTTGGATAAAATACTTTCTTACTTCCTTGCCTTTTTCTGTGCGCTGTAGCATTGCGATTTCTTTCGCCATATCTACTGTGATTTGTGCATCTTGTGACGGTCTTCCTCCTGTGCTTTCGCTCAAAAATGAGCAAAAGTCTTTTCCATCTTCAAAGCCGTATTCACACATTCGTGGAAACCAATCTTTGAATTGTGTTTTAACTTCTAGTGCTTCATGCAAATCTCTTGCTGATACTGTTATGCGTTCTGAATCTGTTGTGTTAATTTTTAATAGTTCATTCATGTCTTTTCCTTTCTAACCTCCTATAATTGAATTGCCCGATTATTTTTGATGGTTCTACTGGCTTTCACTTTGATTTCTCAAAGATTGGCCAATAATGTGTAAACCATCGCTTTTCATAACTAATTTTTGCGTTTTTGTGTTGTCGGAAATAGTTGTGGTAACTTGAGTTTCACTAATTGCGATAGTGGAACTCTTTTTTGTTTCTGTTGCTTTGTCCATGTGCCCATCCTTTCTAATTTCGCACATCTGCGACATTCGCGCCAAAAAAAATTGCTTGTGATTTATTACTTGAAAGCTTTAGAATTTTAGAAATAGAATTAACTTCTTTAACCGTAAAGGTATCGCCATCATTAGAGAATCTTCTATATAGCGTAGTTCTATCTATACCTATTTGATTTGCAAGTTCATCAACAGTTATTTTATGTAAAGCCATCTCTTCCTTTAATTTTTTTACATCAACCATGATATCCTCCTTTCTAATTTCGCACATCTGCGACATTCAAAATATAGCCCCTTTCAAAAATATTGTCAATACATTTTTTGCAGATTTGCGATAAAATTTTTTATTAACATTGCAAATATGCGACTATGAATATATAATGAAATTAATTTAAGAGGGAAAAATGATGAGCACTGTTGGAGAACGAATTAGAAAAAGACGAATCGAATTGAAGTTATCTCCTGAGGACTTAGGAAATAAAATTGGCAAAGACCGCGCAACTATCTATCGATATGAAAAAGGCGAAATTGAAAATCTGCCTGTTGGAATAATTGCGCCTTTAGCAATTGCACTACACACTACTCCGCAATATCTTATGGGGTGGGAAGACGATAATTATGAAGATCCAATTATCCTTGAACGTGACAATGATTTAGACAATATTAGTGATTTTCTTTTTGAAAATGGATATAGATTATCTTGTGAAAACTATGACGATGATTATTTTTTAATCAAAAAGGACGGTGAAACTGTAAATTCATTTTTTGTTGGCGATTTATTATCAACGTATAAAAATGCTATCAAAAATCATACATTATCTATTAATACTTTTATAAAGAATACTATTGATAAACTTATTCGCAAAATTGCTCTTTATGAAGTTATTTCCTGTGGCACTGGTGGTTTTGTCGATGATAACATTATCGACTATGTTTCCCTTCCAGCTGAAATGTTCAGTTCTAGTAAAGAGTACTTCGCACAATATGCACATGGCGACTCGATGATAAATGCGAACATAAATGATGGTGATTTAGTTATTTTCGAGAAAACATCATCAGTAACTAACGGTATGATTGGCTGCTTCTGTGTGGACGATAATATAGCCACTTGTAAGCGTCTTTCTATGACAAATGGACAAATTATCCTTCTACCTGAAAACCCTTCATATAGCCCTATTATTGCAAATGTAGAAACGTTTAAATGTATTGGCAAGCTTGCTTTTGTAATAAACGACCGTAGGGATGAAATAGACAAATAAAAAAATCCGACTGCAGCGAACAGTCGGACGGCAGTAAACTCACGTTCAAGTGCTTTTACTGTACTTGGTTTTAGCACACATTACTCAAGTTTGCACAAATATTTGAAACGATTTTAAAGTGTCAAAATATGCGATTTTTAACATTATAAGTACCTATTTTTATTTTATCTAATCAAAAATAAGAGAATTTATACAGTTGTTACTCAAAAATAGTCAAAATTACTCGAAACAAGAAAGGAGCTTAAATAAATGAAAGATCTTATACCAGCAGTTGTATATGCACGATTCTCTTCATCTGGACAACGTGAAGAATCTATTACTGGGCAGTTAAGAGATTGTAAGAGATATGCAGAAAATCATGGTTTTGAAATAATCAATGAATACATTGATGAAGCTAAAACTGGTACATCCGACAATCGACCATCATTTCAGAAGATGATTAAAGATAGTGAAAGCAAACGTTTTAAGGCTATCATCGTATGGAAGCTGGATCGTTTTGCACGTAACCGCTATGATAGTGCGATATATCGTGCTCGTTTGAAGAAGAATGGCGTAAAGATATACAGTGCCATGGAGAACATATCTGATAGTGCAGAAGGCATTATCATGGAAGGCTTGATGGAAAGCATGGCGGAATACTACAGTGCCAATTTATCAGAAAATGTAAAACGTGGTAACAGAGAAAGTGCCTTGCAGCTAAAAACGCTCGGAAGAAAAATCTTCGGATATGGAAGAAGTGAAGATGACCATTACATCATCAACGAAACCGAAGCTACAGTAGTACGTAGGATATTCAACGAATATACAAGTGGTAAATCAATCCAAGAGATTATCAAAGGTTTAAATAACGATGGTATCTTGAATAGCAGAAATAACCCATGGAATAAATGTTCTCTAAAGAACATTATAGGAAACGAAAAATACATAGGTACGTATAAATTTTTAGATTATGTAGTACCAGATGGGATGCCAGCAATAATAGATAAAGATACTTTTGCATTAGCACAAGAAATTAAAAATAGGCACAAGAAAGCACCGGCACGCTCACGTGATA
The DNA here is from genome assembly GCF_036323475.1 of Solobacterium moorei. Taxonomy (GTDB): domain Bacteria; phylum Bacillota_I; class Bacilli_A; order Erysipelotrichales; family Erysipelotrichaceae; genus Bulleidia; species Bulleidia moorei. The sequence goes on along the minus strand of NZ_AP028934.1, from coordinate 847,585 downwards.
CACGTTACCTATTAACCGGTAAATTATTCTGCGGTCATTGCGGAAGTCCTATGACTGGTGAATATGGTGTTAGCAAGACTGGAAAGAAATATCACTATTATCGATGTATCAAAGCAAACAAGCACAAGTGTGATAAGAAACGTGCTAAAAAAGATTGGATAGAAAATATTGTTGTTGCAGAACTCATAAGCCAATTAAATGATATAGACTATATAAATAAACTCGCCGATAGTTTCATGGAGTATCAAAAGAAACAACAAAATGACGATACTGAATTACGTGTATTACAAGATCGTTTAAACGGTGTAAATAAATCTTTGAAAAACATGGTAAAAGCGATTGAAATGGGAATCATAACTGAAACAACACAATCACGTATGGAAGAGTTAGAAGAACAGAAACAACAGCTTCATACTGCCATTGAGCAGTTGAAGTTTTCTAAACCACCAATAATTGAACGTGATGAATTTCTGTTTTGGATTGATACTTTAAAAGCAGATAATGGTAACTATGACTACAAAGAAAAACTGATTGATACATTCCTGAATGCAGTATATCTCTATGATGATGGATATATTGACATAGGAACTAATTTAATCAAAGGAACGAAACGTATTGATAGTTCGATTTTAGATATGTCGAGCCTGCTGCTTACAGTGGATATAGGTCATGCATACACGCATGATTTTTTTCTTATATATAACAAATTAAAAGCAAGAACTTAATCTTGCTTACGTAATGGCTTTACACGCTGGATAGCAATTGTTGCCACAAATCCAGTCAATAAACCTGTTGGAATAGACAATAATAAGAAATATGGTAACACAACAATAAACGCTGGTTGCATATAGAAGAATGTAACGATTAACACCTGACCTAATGAGTGTCCGATGGAACTCATAACTGAAGTAAACATCAAGGAAGACTTTAATAAATCCATTAGAATTAGTATCAAACTTGATAATACGACACCCGAGAAGCTAATCCAGAATACACTTCCAAATATCGTTCCAGTCAAAAGATTGCCAATCAATACACGCATTGCATTTACAATGAGCATCTCCTTAATACCTAGCATACGTAAAGCAACTAAGGCCATAATGTTTGCTAGACCAATACGGAAGACACCCATTAATGGCGGTATCATCGTAGTTTCTAAAATATTCAGTGTAATAGCAATAGCAGCCAATAGTGCTAGTACTGTAAAACGTTTCGTTTTAGCTATACTCATTTCACACCTATATACTCAGATAATAGATTTGCAGATCCAATAAAGACATCGTTTGGAAGACAAGTAATTGGGATAATACTATTTTCATCTGCCCAACCCATTTTTACACATAGTTGATTAGGGCAATCCACCTCACGTACATGCCACTTCTTATCTTTTACTTCAACGTGAACTTCACCTACATTACCTTTAACAACATATTCTCCATCGATACCTGAATCGAACCATTGTACAACTTTTCCACGATGTACAATGCCCACCCAAATTCCAATAGGCTTCTCTGATGGAACGCCAAGAGAATCTGTGTCAGTGTTCAGTTCCGTACTAGGCGTTGGGGTTGTTTCCGCAGTCGATTCATCCTTCTTTGCTGGTTGTTTTTTGTTTTTAACGATATTGAGACCAATAATTCCTAATACTGCAATCAAGATAATACTGATCAAGATATATATTTCTTTCTTCTTCATAATGACAAAATTATAGCATGTTTAGCCCAATTTATCGCACCTAAGTTTGTTATAATAACAACATGAACAGAAAGCAGACGTATATTCAGTATTTGATATTCCCTATCATCCCACTCATATTTACGATACTATGGCTTGTCTATGCAGGATATGAAACGAATATCAGTATCTTACTTTCTAAACCCAAAATTCGTATCTTTCCCCTAGTCCTATGTGGGATTACACTCGTATATCTTTTTTGGAAATCGAAGGATACGACCAATCAATATATAAGAGTTTTATTCTTTCTTTGTGCGGTACTCACACTCATATTTCCTTATATCGAATTAGCATTTATCAAAAACATGCATCTAATATTTGCATATAGTACACTTATTCTATATGTAATCCTGATAAAAGACTTACCACCTTTTTTTCAATATCGAACATTGTTTTTTGTGGTATGTATTTTCTGTTTCTTTGATTGTATTTTACAGATGAAGATTACTGGTTTATCTGAAGTTATATTCCTTTGGATCAACGCCTATATTCTAACAAAATAAAAGTCGAATCATATGATCCGGCTTTTTATACTATTGATTGATTTCAGAGACTTTCTTGCGTTCTGGACTTAAGTTATCGCAATAGAAACGTACAGCAACCGTACCTAATGCACAGTTATCTTCTGTTGGTTCAACGATATAATAGTCACCTTCAAGCATGCAGTTATATAATGCTTGGCAAACTGTCTTAAGGTTATCCTTACCAGCTTCAAATTGAGTTAATAATGCATCTGCACTTAATTCAATATAGAGCCAATCTAATGCCTTAGCTTCACCCTTCTTCCAGTTAATTGCATCTTCGTAATCTTTAACCGTCTTTAAATCTAAATCTTCAACCTTAGCTTTAACTGTCTTCTTAACTACCTTCTTTGTAGTTTCCTTCTTAACAGTCTTAGCTACATGTGCTTCCTTCTTTACTTTCTTTGCAGTTGTAGCTTTCTTTTCAGCTTTCTTTGCTGGTGCAGCCTTCTTCTTTGTAGCCTTCTTTTCAACTACTTCTTCTGCTACTTCTTTAACAGTTTTCTTTGTTGGCATGTTAGCAAATCCTCCTTTTTCCTACTGCTTATGCGAATTATATCACAATTTCATTATAATTTTTCACAATAGATTTCTGTAAGTGTTAATATATGGTTGTAAAGGATACGAAATATGATCGTAAGTCGTAAAGAAATGCTCGAGATTGAAGAAAAATCTGGGCTTTCATCATTTGAATTAATCAATCTTGTAGGCAAGAAATTAGCTACACATTTATTACCTTATTTAGAAGTTAATTCTAATATTTTAATATTGTCTGGAAACGGTAATAATGGTGCAGATTCTTTTGCGCTTATCAGCAACTTAAAACAATTCCATATCAATCTAATATTAGTAAGTGGACTTCCAAAGAATTCTGATGCAATGAAGCTTTATAAACAAGTTCCACCTTCCATCATTCAACCACTTAGTTCTTTAGATACATGCTTGAAAAACTGTGATGTTATTATCGATGGCATCTTTGGTTTTGGTTATCATGGTAAATTAACGGATGAAATACGTGCAGTATTCAAACAGATACAGAATGCGAAAAAGCCAATCTATAGTATTGATATCAACTCTGGTGCAGAATGTGATTCTGCCATGCATGATTCCTTCGCATTACATTCTGCAGTCACATTTGCACTAGACTGTTATAAGCCTTTCCATATACTACAGAAGTATCATCATCTATTTGATCAATTAGAACTTGTTTCTCTTGATATACCACATCCAAAACAAAGTAGTTTTATGGAAATGAATCAAACCTTGTTCTTTCAAAATCTTACAAAGCGCAAAGAAACAGCACATAAAGGAAGTTGTGGAAAGATTCTACTTGTCGGTGGTTCTTATGGAATGGCTGGAGCAATCAGTCTAAATATTACTGGCGCAAAGGCACTTGGTTTTCCATACATTGAAGTAGGCTGTATTGATGGCATCTACCCTATTGTTTCCGCAAAGCATACAACACCTGTATTTCATCCATTCTCGGCACACAATATTGAACAACAGCTAACCCCAACAATTGAACATGTTAGTGCGGCTGCCTTTGGCAGTGGTGTTACACAGATGTACGAGAAAGAGGCTTGTCTTGATCTGATGATTCAAAACTGTCATGCGCCTTTGATATTGGATGCGGAAGGTATACGCATGTTGCGATATAACACTTGGAAATTACGCTTTGCAAAATCACCAATTATCTTAACACCACATATTGGAGAGTTCGCAGATTTATTCCATTTAGAAAAGGAAGAAGTTATGCGTAATCCTTTGCACTATGCATTAAAATACGCAAAGGAATTAAAAGTATATATCGTATTAAAATCCGCACATACGATTATCGCTACACCAAACGAACAATGTTATATTAACCAAACCGGTAATGAAGCGTTAGCACAAGCTGGCAGCGGTGATTTATTAACTGGAATGCTAACAGCACTGCTTGCATATCATTGTGATATCTTCACTAGCCTACGCATGGGCGTATGGCTCCATGGTCACATCGCAGATAAGCTTGTGGAACACCATTCTAAGATGCATATGAATCTAGAAGATTATCCCGAAGCTGTTGATCAATTCTTCTATGAAAATGGGTATTAAAAAACGAGGGCACCCTCGTTTTTTTATCCCTTTAAACCTTCTTCTTGACGTTGCATATTCTCTACAACAACATCGTAGATATCACCGATAGATTGTGCGTATTCAAGCACCTTCCATGGTTCATTTGTATGGAAATGAATCTTGATCAAAGTATCATCGCCAACAACTAATAAGCAGTCACCTCTAAAATTCTCTGTAATATAGTCATTAATGACATCTTCATCTAAATCATGTCCATCAATCAACAACTGTGTATCAAATTTAAACTCTAATTGTTCCATTTAAGTACCTCCATTAGATGCTGTTATTATATCACGCTTTCAGTGAAAACAAGTAGATATCAATACACCAAGGAGTTCATATAATACATCTGTATATAGAAGTTGAGGTATACTATGAAAACATCGTTAACAAAACAGCAACTCCTACATATGATTCAAGAAAATTTAACGAATATCTTTTATCCTGAAAATTATCTAACGTTTCTAAATCAACTAAGTTGCTTTCATGAAGAATCAATAGAAAATATCATCCTGATATTTACGCAATGCCCAACCGCCACAGTTGTATTAACGTATAAAGCTTGGCAAGCATATCATCGCACCGTCCGTAGAGGTTACACTGCTATTACACTACTACCAAATAATACAAACAGTGAACAAGTACGCTCTGTCTTTGATATTGAACACACAATTGGCAAAAAGTTTATTTCAACACATACTGATATACATATAAAACAGATATACAGAATTCTAATTTCCATGTTATACAAGGTGAAGATTGATTCTATCCTTCAAACAAGCAAAGATGATACGACACTACAAATCAAACATGCATTACAACACTACATCTACCATTTACTTCGTACGTGTTTTCCTAAATATTGTACGAGTGAAATGGAAATGAAAAGTATTCTATATTGTGTTTGTTTCTACTATGGAATTGATGTTAGTGAGTATTGTTTTCCCTCTATTATCCTTTGGGCAAAACAAAAAACGAATCACGCTTTAAGAGAAGCCTTAAATGTCATTCGTCATATCACTACTTTTTTAATTGATACAATTGATTACATGTATGTTAGTCATGAATATTCTTAGCAACTGGTAAACTCCATTTATGCAGAATAGCCAGTGCTCTTACTAAAATTGTTACACCAATTCCCACCCAGATACCAAGTGAGATATTACCTGCATGCATTAACATTGCGCATGGAATTGCCCCGATGATGGATGCGATTGCATATACATCCGTGTGAAAAATCTGTGGCAATTGGTTTACACAGATATCACGGAATAAACCTCCACCAACACCTGTTAATACACCACAGAATACGAGTAAGAAACTATGTGATGTTGGATGCAGGAAAAAAGCCACACGCACACCAACAGCAGTAAATACACCTAATCCTATCGCATCCGCAATCAACAAGAAATTCTTATAAGCATTTTTCTGCGTAATCTTATTTGTATTTACATTGAAGTACGCAAATAAGAATACGATTACAGACGTGACACTCGCAACAACGACATACACTGGGTTAGAGAATGCACTTGGTGGTACACTACCCAAAACAATATCACGCATAATTCCACCAAACGTTGCGGTAATGACTCCGGTAATCACAACGCCAAAGAAATCCATCTTCGATTTCATTGCGACTAGTGCTCCCGAAATTGCAAACGCAATGGTACCTACTATTTCTAATATAAATATGTATTGATTCATATCATCCTCGTTATAATCCGTTCGTATTATATCAAAATTAAAAGCGCGTGTTCAACGCACTTTTATACAACTTATTCAGTTTCATCTTTTGGATGATAGATTTTCTCTGCAACGATTTGCACAACGGTCTTCTTATTTTCATCTTTCATATAAAACTGCTTACGAAGATGGCCTTTAATACCGATTCTTGTACCCGCATGGAATTCTTCACGAACTTGATCCGCTACATCTCCCCACGCAACTACATTTAGATAATCCTTCGCTTTACTTGGTTCATTGTGCTTTACACAAACTGAGAATGTTGACATTGTGGAATCATTCTTTGTACTACGAACACTTGGTTCGTACATCACTGTCCCTTTAATTTCAACTGCATTTAAATCATTCATCTTCTGTCCTCCATAGAATATCCTTCTACGTATATATTCACAGAAGATGAAATAACTCCCTAAAAATTACAGTAATTCTTTAATCACTTTTTCTACATCTGCCATATCAGCAGTTGGTTCAAAACGTGCTATTACATTTCCCTTACGGTCAACAAGAAACTTTGTGAAGTTCCACTTAATATCAGAAGTTTCTCTAAAGTTAGGAACTAAGTTACCAACGTGAGCATTCATGAAGTCTGCCTTTTCACCTGTAAAACCTTCAAAGCCCTTTTCACTCTTTAAGAATGTGTATAATGGTAATTCATTTTCACCATTAACATCTGACTTATGCATATGTGGGAATCTTGTATTGAAGTGTAAAGAACAGAACTCATGAATTTCTTCATCAGATCCAGGTGCCTGTCCACCAAATTGGTTACAAGGAATATCAAGAATTTCTAAACCTTGTTCATTGTAGTTTTCATGAAGCTTTTCTAACTCTTCATACTGTGGTGTAAAGCCACAAGCAGTAGCAGTATTTACTACTAATACCACTTTATTTTCATACTCTTTTAAAGAAACCTGATTACCTTTGGCATCAGTTACATAATAATCGTAAAATCCCATAATTAATTTTCTCCTTTGATTAGTTATATTGTATCAACCATATATGGCATTGCAATTGATATACTCTCAAAGAAAAAAAACGACCCAACAAAATGTCGAATCGTCTCTTAGTGCCTCCGGTCGGACTCGAACCGACACGGTATCGCTACCGGGGGATTTTGAGTCCCCTACGTCTACCAATTCCATCACGGGGGCGCTCAATTATTCTATATGATTACCTTTTAAAATGCAATAGCGGAAAGTCAAATATACTTGCCTCAAGTGAAAAGTTAAATTCCACTTCTAAGGTATGAAAGTTGAACTTAAGCTTACACTTCTCATTCAATATAAGTGCCATTCATTCGTATCTGTGAAGGAAAATCATATATTAACAAAGAATTCATATTTATCTTATTTAGATAGAAAGAAAAGCTGCACGGAAAATCATCCATACAGCTGCTCCATTTCTACAACGAAGAAATGGCCAAGAAACTCTATGATTTTGGAATTACCGAAATCCCACCAGACGAAGTAATTCTAAAACCATATCTTCTAAAGTAAGAAGATAACCAAGAAGTTTCAAAATCAATTACACACGAAGGATCGGCATATAACTTTCACCAAACAACGAAGTAGAATCAACTCTTACAAATTTTTTGAACAGTAGATTCTGCCTACCTTTCATGCGCTCATTTTTCTGTTACTTCACCTTCATTCTAACTAAAATAAAATCATTTTCAACTTAAAAATAGTACCATCTTGGATTATCAATCCTTGCCAGTACTATTTCTGAATGACTTACTTCCACTTTATTGTTTATTCTTTAGAAGTGGAATTTAACTTTTCACTCGAGCTATTTAACAATTTTATCCTCGTAATGTAGATAAACATGTTGAATACAGAATTGCTGAAGCGATTATGCACATACTGAGAATGATAAATCTTGAAAGATAAGAAGTGTTACTATGCCGATTAAAGCGGAGATAAATAATCCTGCAATAAAGATATCGACATTAACTTTCTTCATATAAAGTTATTCTTTCTCGCTCTTTCTTGCGTCTATGACTTTCTGTGCCACATCATGAGGTGCTGCTTCATAGCGATCAAATACTAATTCGTAACATCCACGACCTTGTGTCATTGAACGTAGTTCTGTTGCGTATGTTAGCATTTCTGCCATTGGAACTTCTGCTCTAATAACCTGTAGACTATCTTCATCAGTATCCATATCCAAGATAATTCCACGACGCTTTGTAAAGTCTCCCATAAGTGTTCCTGTATAGTCTTCTGGAGCAGTCACAACAACCTTACCAATTGGTTCTAGAAGAACTGGTTTCGCATTTGGCATTGCGGCGTTGTATGCAAGTCTAGCAGCTTCCTTGAAAGCTACTTCCTTGGAGTCTACTGGGTGATAGGAACCATCATACAGAGTTGCCTTAACACCGACTACTTTATATCCTGCTAGAACACCCTTATTCATGCAGTCACGCAAACCTTGTTCAACTGGTGGGAAGTACTGTTTAGGAACTGCACCACCGAATACTTCTTCTGCAAATACCATGTCATCAGAATCTGTTGGTTCAAATCTTACCCAAACATCACCATACTGACCAGCACCACCATTTTGTTTCTTATACTTACCCTGTGCTTCAGCCTTCGCAGAGATTGTCTCACGATACTGTACCGTTGGTTTTTCTGTTGTTACTTCAACCTTGTACTTACTCTTTAGCTTAGAGAGAATTAAGTCGATATGTTGATCCCCTACACCATAGAGTACCTGTTCGTGTGTCTCTTCGTTGTTAACTAGTTTAATTGTATGGTCTTCTAACATCAGGTTATGAATACCACTGGATAACTTATCTTCATCTGCCTTTGTCTTTGGATGAATTGCATATCCCAACATTGGATGAGGATATTCGATATCTGGATATTTAATCACTCTTGAACGTGTACATAGTGTATCGTTTGTTTCTGTTGCCTGTAACTTAACAACTGCACCGATATCACCTGTAAATAACTTACCTACACCAATCTGATACTTACCATTGATAACATAGATCTGGTTAATCTTTTCCGTTACATCCTTCTTGGAGTTATATACTTGGCTATCACTGTTGAGAACACCACTCATTACCTTTAAGTAAGAAACCTTACCTACAAATGGGTCGACGATGGTCTTGAATACGAATGCGCTGAGTGCTTCATTTTCGTTTGTTTCCATATCGATTGTATCGCCCTTAAGTGTTTCAGCTTGGATTCTTCCTTTTTCTGCATAGCTTGGGAAGTATTCTGTAATTAAGTCTAATAGACGCTCAATCCCTGTTTGGTTTTCTGCACTACCGCAGTATACAGGACGGATATCACCATTACGTACACCAATACGTAAGCCCTTGGCTAATTCGTGTTCATCAAATGTTTCACCTGAGAAGAATTTCTCCATGAGTTCATCATCAGTCATTGCGATTGCTTCTGCGATTTCATTGTAGTAACGTTCTACTTCACCAATTAAAGTAGATGGTACTTCCTTGGCTGTATTGCGATCATTGTAATACCATGCTTTACGACGCAAGATATTTACAGAACCCACAACTACACCATTTTCTACGATTGGCACTTCAAATGGAATGACGGACTTGCCAAACTTATCTCGAATACTAGTATATACTGTATCAAAGTTTGCATTTTCTACATCCATCTTATTGATGAAGAAGATTGTAGGAATCCTTTGTTTGGAAACTGCTTCTCGCCAAGCACGTTCTGTGCCAGCTTCGATTCCTTCTTTTGCATTTACAACTATCAAGGCATTATCACCCATCATTAAACCAGTAGCTTCTTCACCCGCATAGTCCATATAACCCGGTGTATCGATAAAGTTGATCTTCTTATCTTTCCATTCTACAGGTGCGATATGGCAATATACTGATGTACCACGCTTACCTTCTTCAGGATCATAATTCAGTGCTGTTGTGCCATCGTTATTCTTTCCATAACGTTCAATTGCCTTTGTAAAATATAGGCAGGCTTCAATGACAGAACTCTTACCGGCGCCAGAGTGTCCTAGCACCACTACATTTCTTACTTCATTTGCTAAATAGTCTTTCATTGTCAGCCTCCTACTTTAAAATATCTTTCAAATCTGATAAGCATTCTTTACGTACGTAATGAATGGCTAAATTACCATCAAAATCCTTCATTGTCTTATCTGCACCTTTTTCAAGCAGATACTTCACTAATTCAGGAATTCCAATATACGCAGCGCGCATCAATGCTGTACAACCCTTATTATCAGCCTTATTGATATCTGCACCGTTATCTACTAAGTCTTTAATTTCATCTAACTTATATGCGTTTACTGCTTCCATTAACGCTGTACGTCCTTGTTCGTCTACTGCATTTACATCAGCGTTCTTAGAAATTAAATACTTCACTGTATCACTATGACCAAGCAATGAAGCTCTCATCAAAGCTGTTCTCCCCTTATTATCATGGGCATCAATATTTGCACCAGCATGAATTAACATACGGCAAATGTCTGTGTGACCCTTCTTAGCGGCACCCATTAAAGCAGTCTTATTATTCTTATCTCTAGCTCTTGTATCTGCACCATTGTCTAATAAGAAACGTACGATTTCCGTGTATCCACGTTTAGCACTTCTCATTAATGCTGTACGTCCATCACCGTTTGCGATGTTGACGTTTGCACCCTTAGAAACCTGTGCACATAACTTTGCAAAATCACCACTGGCTGCTGCTTCAAAAAAGTCTAAATTTGTCTGATCCATAATCGTTTTCCTCCTGTATGATTATCAGAAATTAGTTACAAAAAAGGATGGGCATTATATGTCCATCCTAAAAATCATGTTTACAGAGAACCCGTCAAAAACCTCCCCGCCTGGGGTTTGTACAATCTCATATTGTATATCAAAAAGAACATGCTTAGTAGTCATGCTACATCATCTCCATTCTCTTAATCAATACACTTCGTGTTCCTGTAACTACATAATACCGCAATTTTATTTCCCTGCAATATCGTTTGATTATCTTTTAACAACTTTTCGTATAAATTCACAAAAATAATGTAAACGTTTACATACTCTATTTAAGAATCTGAATCTTTGTATATGGAATTTCAATTCCATTCTCTCTAAACGCAACTAGTAAAGCCTTACGAATCTTTGATGCAGTCTCTACACTCTTACCAAGTGACTTTGTTGTAAATGGGAAACGAATCTGAATACCGCTATCTAAAAACTCATTTACAGTAATATTGATTGGTAAATTCTTTTCTTTTGCTTCTGCACTTCTAGTATCAATAACACCATCCGTATTTACTACAACATCAGTAATCACTCTCTCCAGTTTATCGATATCCGTATTATACGCAACCGATAAAACTAAGTAGCGAATATATGTCTTCTGTCCAAATGCTTTATCTTCTACGATTGCGGAATTCATTGTACTATTTGGCACAATAATCTTTGTATTCTCAATCGTATTTAGAATCGTATGACGAAATGTGATTTCAATCACTGTACCAGAGATATTCTTCTCTGGAAGATTAACCATATCTCCTACATGGAACGGTTGGTAGATAACAATAAAGAAACCTGCTATAAAGTTACCAAACGTTTCCTGTGCAGCTAAACCGACAACAACTGTCATAACACTTGTCGCACCTAGTATCGCTGTAGAAACACTTTGTAAAGGCTTCACATTCATCAAGATAGCAAATGTTGCGATAACATAAATCACTGTACGTAATATCTTCAGAAGATACTTAAATGGCATACTAGCTCTAGCATCTTTCTTCATCGCATGATCAACTAACTTTTCCAATATCGTCGTAAAAATCTTTGCGATAATCACTGTAATTAAAAATGTAATGATAAAGCCTACAGCTCCATTTTCAAAAATTGTATTTCCAAATAAAAACACACTGTTTTCTTTTACAATGTTTCCCATCATTAACCTCACTTCAATAAATCACTGTATTCCTTATATTCAGGCATATATATTCTGATGATATCATAAAAACGTTTCGAATGGTTCCCTTCTAGGATATGTGCATACTCATGTAATAAAACATAACCTAAACATACAACCGGAAAATGGATGAGTCTTGATGATAAACTAATGTGATGTGTCATCGGTGAATAGGATCCCCATCTACTCGTCATGTATTTTAGTGTAATACGCGGAAGATTTCGATAATTCGCAAGACAGATATGATCATCCCATTCTTTCCGTCTTTCTTCCACCATCAGTTTCAGTTGTAAGTTTCCTGTGCGATAGAAAATATCTCGGATGATATCATCTCGAATCTCTGGTAAATAGAATACGATACGATCATCCTCCACTGCCATAAAGCACTGTTTTGAAATAATAAATTCCACTGGATATACCTTACCTAACCAACACGCTTCTTTACGGTTAGTGCCATCCAAAAGATAACGATTCTTTTTTCTTTCTTTTTTACTAACTTTTAAGATCCATTCTTCCTTTTCAAAGATAAAGGACAGAATTTCCTGCTCACTGACATAGCGTGGGCAGGTAACGAATAATGTTCCATCATCCTTGACACGTAAATACATTCTCTTATTTCGCTTGTGTTCAACCACGAAATTTCGTAGCTCACCACCGATATTTATTTGTCTCATGTATGTATAATACCTCTATTTGCAATATAACTAAAAATATATGTTGTTTATTATTTTTGGATATGATAATATATTTTAGCACATGGCGGCTATGGTGAAGTTGGTTAACACACTGGATTGTGGCTCCAGCACTCATGGGTTCGAGTCCCATTAGTCGCCCCTTGTAGCGAAAAATCCGTTAAACAACGGATTTTTTAGTTACTACTGTTGAAGAGACTTTAAGTACTCTGTCACTTTAGAATCAAGTTCTAACGTAGACTTATCTGGTTTGTAAGAATTTTTAGATGGAAATAATCTTACTTCCCCTAATGAAGAAGCTAGAGATAGATAATCAATATCACTTTGATTGATTCCAAGTTCGATGAAATATGGAACCTTTGAAGATTGTTCGTCTTTGAGGGATAACCCTTTGTGATCTTTAATGGATATTACCTCCGCATGTCGTATCAGAATTCCCGTAATTGGTACATCTTTCTTTTGCGATATCGATACATAAATATCCACATACATTCCCTCTTCTATACTACCTAGCGCAGATACATTTGTTTCTAACGTAAATATTGTCATTCCCTCTTGAAGTTTTATAATCGCAAGATCACGGACTTCTTTTTCGTTATAAAGCATATCTTTATAAAACATTGATCCCTTTGGAATCATTCCTTGAACCGTTGTATACTTGCCAACAATATCTGATTTCTCATTCCAAGTATATGCCTGCATGTATTTTTCGGGAACTTGAATCGTTGTTAGGTCTTCTGTTTGAATCTGCGTACGTGGTGGAATATCATGCTTTGCGATATATGTTGTCTTTAGATTAATCGTTTTTGCTAGATAGTAGCGAAAAGCAAGTATATTTCCAACTGCCCACAAACATAGTATTAATGCATAAATTCCTGTTCTTTTTACTTTTTTCATCAAATTATCCTCAAGATTGTATATGTAATTTGATGGTATTCTCCACAAAAAATTCCCAAGCTTACGCTCAGGAATTTTTCTTAACCTACATGTTCAGCAAGATATGCTTTAATTGCTTCTCTTTGGTCTGGCTTACTTGGTTTACACTGTTCAACTTGTGATTCACCAGCAAGTAACTTTACAGCCATCGCAGCACAGCCTGGATTACCACAAGCACCGCAATTATAACCAGGCAATAGGGCTGTTAACTCTTCCTTGCGATTGTCTTCCTTAACATAGAACTTAACGGAAGCAAATGCCAGTATACCACCTAAAACAGCACCTAACACTAACATCAAGCCAAAAGCTTTTAAAATTGCTACTACCATTATTCCTCCTCTGTTTTGTGTGGTGCTTGGCGAACACAACATTCGCTGATACCACATGCAGAACACTCTGCCTTTAGGTCTTCGCAGCCTTCAGGCTTTGGTGTTTTCTGATTTAACCTTAATAGCCATACATTTAGGGCAAAGAAACCTACAGCTAATAAAGCCGCAACAACGATTCTAAGCACGGCTCTTATACTAATCCAGCAAATGCAGAGAATGCAATTGCCATAATTGCTGCACAGATGAAAGCGATAGGATTGCCCTGGAATGCCTTCGGAATATCGTTCTGATTTAAACGTTTGCGGATTGTCGCAAAGATAACTAGCATCATCATAAAGCCAGCAGGTACTGCAATAGAATTTACCATCGTTTGTGCTAATGTATACTTCTGGGTAATGTTATCCATTGCTACGTAAAGTACTGCACAGTTTGTTGTAATGAGTGGTAAGTAGATACCTAATGACTTATAAAGCTCTGGTGAGAACTTTTTAACGAACAGTTCAACGAACTGAACGAATGCTGCAATCAATAAGATGAAACAGATTAGTTCCATAAACTCTAGTTCAAATGGAACCAAGATAAAGTGATAAAGTCCCCATGCAAGAATGGATGCACCGAAGATAACAAAGATAACAGCAAAACCCATACCTACTGCAGATTCAAGTTTTGTAGATACTCCCATAAATGGGCACATACCTAAGAACTTTGTAAGAATAATATTGTTAATCAGTAATCCACTGATCAAGAGTGTAAATAAATTCATTATTTAGCAGCTCCTTTCTTCGCTGGCTTTACAAGATGGTTCTTGTAAGTAGCTACACCAGCAGCTAAACATGCAAATGTGATAAATGCACCAAACTGCTCTGTGAACATTGGAATTTCAAATCCTTCTGGAATAATTCTGAATGCAAATACAACGTTGTTTGTAAATGGATTTGAGAAAGATAACCCACCAGTACCTAATAACTGTCTGATAAGTGACATTGCAAGAAGTGCGAATGTGTAAGCACAACCCTGTTGTAATCCATCAACGATTGATTCAAGCACTGTGTGCTTGCATGCGTATGCTTCGGCACGTCCTAAGATAATACAATTTACAACAACTAAGTCTAAGAATGCACCTAAAGCTGTAAATAGACTTGGTGTGTATGCATGCATAAACATCGAAACGATAGTAACTAATGTCGCAATAATAACGATATACACTGGAATATGAATATCATCTGGCGTGATTGGAGCAATTAACGATACTAAGATGTTGGATAAAGTTAATACAACAATTACCGCAACACCCATACCGATTGCACTATTTAAGCTTGTTGTGATTGCTAATGTTGAACAGATACCTAAGTAAGTTGCAAATACTGGGTTCTCTGTTGCTAATCTAGAGAAGAAGCCTTGACCTTTAATTTTCTTTTCGCTCATACCTTCCTCCTTACTTTGTTGCAGCCTGTAGGGCTGTTGTAATCATCGCTCTGAGTGATGTACTTGTAAATGTTGCTCCTGTTGTAGAGTCCACTTTACTTTCGAGTGTTACTCCCTTGTACTTATCTAACTCAGCTGCTTTTGTTGCTTGGTCGCCTACGTCTTCTGTATCGCTAAACTTTGTTACTTCGATACTCTTGACGGACTTGCTAGCTATATCTACTGTAACTGTTGCTTCGTTTACACCTTCAAAGCCATGTGCCTTACATGCATAGACAGCGATTGTGCCATCATTACTTGTTTCTGAACATTCTGCTTTGTTTTCTTTGAAGTCTTCCTTTGCTAGTTCAACAGGCTCTGCTTTTGGAGCAGGTGTAGCTGTCGCATTTTCATCGTAAGAGATGTTATTCATCTTATTGAATACTTGTCTAGCTTGATCAACCGCTTTCCCCACTGCAGTAGTTGTAATTGTTGCACCAGTGATGAGTGGCATTGTATCAGAAGAGGTAAGTTTTAATACATCACTTACATATGGATCCTTAAATGCCTTATCACCCTTACCAGCTGTTTCAGCTTGTTCTAGCACACTATATCCACCAATGGAGCCATCATTGTTATACGCAATCATAAACTTAAATCCATCGGCGTTATAACCCGTAGAATGTAATGTAAAGATCGTTCCCTTACCTTCAGCGTTGTAAATACCATCGATGAGAGTATCTTCACCATCTTTTAATTCAAGAAGACCAATCTTGTCTTCTGTAACATCTGTAAATGTTGCTCCTGGATAAATTATTTCAAGCGATGACTTAACAGATGCCAATGCGTTTTCTTCAATAATAGGAGCGGTAATCGCATTTACTGTTGATAGTAGAATTCCACATACAGCACAGAGAATACCAAGCATGCATGCTTTATATACTCCTGAAGTCTTATCAATTTTCATACGAGCACCCCCTTACTTTGTTGCAGCCTGTAGGGCTGTTGTAATCATCGCTCTGAGTGATGTACTTGTAAATGTTGCTCCTGTTGTAGAGTCCACTTTACTTTCGAGTGTTACTCCCTTGTACTTATCTAACTCAGCTGCTTTTGTTGCTTGGTCGCCTACGTCTTCTGTATCGCTAAACTTTGTTACTTCGATACTCTTGACGGACTTGCTAGCTATATCTACTGTAACTGTTGCTTCGTTTACACCTTCAAAGCCATGTGCCTTACATGCATAGACAGCGATTGTGCCATCATTACTTGTTTCTGAACATTCTGCTTTGTTTTCTTTAAAATCTTCTTTACCTAATGCTACTGCGGAAGCAGACTTTAATACCTTCGCAATCATTGCACGTAGTGACTTACTTGTAAATGTTGCTCCTGTTGTTGAATCAATCTTACTATCTGCAGTTGCACCAACATATTTCTTAAGTTGTTCTTCTGTAGTAGCTTGATCACCAACCTCTTCCGTATCACTAAACTTAATAACCGCAATGGATACAACTGTCTTCTTCGCTACATCAATTGTAACTGTAGCTTCGTTAACACCTTCAAATCCCTTTGCCTTACATGCATATACTGCAGTTGCACCATCATTACTTGTTTCTGTGCACTCTGCGTTATTTTCGCTATAGTCTTCTGCACTTAATGCTACTGTTTCCACTGGCTTATCGTCCTTCTTAGGTTCTTCAGCAGCTGCTGGAGTCTTTGCTACTAAACTTGATCCAACAAGAAGAACTGCTATTAAGAATACACACATTGCGATAACCGCCTTACGTGCAATCTTTGCTGCATCCTTAATCTGGCTTCCATCAAGTAACTGATCAATTGCAGGCGTTAGCATATTCATAATCAAGATGGAGAATAACGCACCATCTGGTAAGTTAGACTTCCATCGGATAATCAATGTAAGAGCTGCGGCACCTACTGCAAAAACATATCTACCAGGGATTGATACTGGTGAAGTAACTGGGTCTGTTAACATGAACACGCCAGCGAATAATACCCCACCCATTAATACGTTAACGATTGCGTATTCAATGCCTGCACCATGCATCAAACCAACAATAAGAGATACCACGAATACTGTTACGATATACGTCACTGTTAAACGATAGTCAATAATACGTCTAGCAATGAGATATACTGCCACGAGAATTAATAATAATGCACATGATCCACCGATAGCACTCTGATAGTTTCCTAAGAACATGCCGGATAAGTTGCCAAATTGACCTAATACATTTTGTAATGCACTGCCATCAACTACCCAACCATACGACTTCATAGCTGCTAATGGTGTAGCACCTGTTTGAATATCAGCTGCAACACTTGCACTAAATGAGTTCATGATAATTGCCTCAGCAAATGCTGCTGGGTTAAAAATGTTTTGACCAAATCCACCAAATAACATCTTACCAAACAAGATTGCAATTGCAGTCGCAATAATAATTGCGTAGAAACTAACATTAATTCTTGTAATTAATGGAATAATTAAACCTGTTACCCAACCATAGGAATGTAACAATTCTTTTGCGATGTCCTTTTTCTTTCTTGCAAGTAAGTACAATGTTTCAGTACACAATGCAGTTACTACAGCAGCGATAGATAGTAGAATAACACGAATACCTAATTCAGCACCGCCTGTCATTCCATACCAGATTGCAGAAGCAACTGTCACAACAACCAAAGCTAAGCTAAGTTCCAACATAATACCTGTTGTGGATTGTTTAGCCGCATAGTTAGGCGCTACTTTATATGAAAATTTCATTTTTCCTGCCTCCTATTTCTTTGCCTGTGATGCTAGTTTTGCACGCACAAATGTCTTTGCACGTCTAACATTCTCAGTTACTTCAATCTTAGATGGACATACATATGTACATAGACCGCATTCAATACAGTTCATTACATCCAAACGCATTAATGTATCATAGTCTACAGACTTATGTTCAGAAGCGATACGTACTGGTTGTAATCCAGATGGACATGTTTCCGTACAACGTCCACAACGTAAACAAGCAACTGTATCTGGCTTTTCATACTTCTGAATTGTAAGACCATTGTTCTGTGCCATTACTACGAATTGATCGTTAGGAACTGCACGGCCCATCATTGGTCCACCAGCGAGTAACACTACATCATCCACACCATCTTTATATCCACCAACAGCGTCGATAATCTCATGTACCTTTGTTCCAACAGGAACATATACATTCTGTGGATTCTTAACCGCATCACCGGATACAGTTAAGTACTTATGTGTAACTGGCATACCATTTACAATCGCATTACCAAATGCAATCGCTGTAGATGCGTTGTTAACAATACAACCTGCTTCGATCGGCAATCTGTCATAACGCTTCTTTGTTAACTGGTATACAAGCGCTCTTTCCCAACCCATTGGGTAAACGTTAGGAACGATACGCACCTCAATTGGTGTTCCCTTAAAGGTTTCTTGTAATTGGGCAATCTGTTCCTTCTTATCTTCCTTGATTGCGACACAACCAGCCTTTGCATTACTCATCTTGAAGAACGCAAGTGTACCTATCTTGAGTAAGTCCATGTTTTCTTCAATATTTTTATAATCTGATGTTAAGAATGGTTCACACTCAACCGCATTAACGATAAAGAGGTCAACATTCTCTGGCTTGTTATACTTTACATAAGACGGAAATCCAGCACCACCTAAACCAAGCATACCGGAATCCTTGGCGAATGCATGTAATTCCTGCCAGCTAGCCTTTTCATAATCAAATTTCGCAAACGCACGTTCTACTGTATGCTTGTGATCATTTTGAATACGTAAATGGTCAATCATTGTACCACCTGCACCCAAGAACTTTTCGATACCTGTAACAGTACCTGAAACAGACGCAAAGAGTGGTAAATAGAATGCATCATTTCTTTCTGCTATCTTTTGTCCAATCTTAACTTCATCTCCAACTTGAACAAGTGGTTGACATGGGGCAGCACCGTTTACAAGTGGAATCCAAACAACATCTGGATCGATAGACTTCAATACTTCTTTATGAAGTGTCCAATCCTTATGTCCATTTAAATGAAGCTTCATTGGTCCTGTAAATATTGACATAATTTTCTTTCCTTTCCTCATTTGAAATCATTCAGAATTATAACATATTCCCACATTAACAGTAAGATGGCTTTTATGATATAGTTTAGATATGAAAAGAAAAATTACAAAATTATTAGTTAGCACATTAAGCGTTTGTACACTACTTGCTGGCTGTACAACAAAAGAGAGTAAAAACAGCACTTCTAACAACACTTCAAACAACAGTGAAACCCTAGCCAAATATGAAAATGTGAGTTCTGATGTAGGTTTCGATACAATCTATAGTTACATGGAATATACAACAAATACAGATTCTGCAGCCACTCATTTTAAGGACAGCACTATCCTACTTCGTTATTACAACCAATTATTTGATATTTATAACGACTACGATGGTATCAATAACCTAAAGACAGTCAATGATAACGCTGGTATCAAACCAGTCAAGGTTGATAAGCCAATTATTGACATGTTGCATATGGCAAAAGCGTTCTACGATTATTCCAATGGTGAATTTGATATTACCATGGGCGCCCTTCTTAAGGTTTGGCATAAGTATCGTGAAGAAGGTATTAAACTCAACGCCGAAAAACAGCTTGGCAATCTTCCACCAGAGGAAGAACTTACACAAGCTGCAGGTTGTAAGGGTTGGGATAACGTTGTAATTAACGATGAAGAAAGCACAGTATATATCACACAACCATGTCAGTCATTCGATGTTGGTGGTATTGCAAAAGGATATGCGACCGAATTAGTTGCTGAAGAAGTAGGTCAACATATGCAAGCAGGTTACTTCAATGTTGGTAGAAACATTCGTACAGTGAATGATAAACCTGATGGAAATACATGGAATGTGGGTATTGCCGATCCTGAAGGCGCTTTACCGAATGGTCTTGCGCTAATCTCTTCCAAAGGCTCCTTCTCCTTTGTTACAAGCGGAGACTATGAGCGCTTCTATATCGCAACAGATGGTAATAGTTATCACCACATTATTGATCCATCCACAAATTATCCTGCTACGCATTACCGTAGTGTCACCATCTTCACAGAAGATTCTGGTG
Source organism: Solobacterium moorei (assembly GCF_036323475.1). Taxonomy (GTDB): domain Bacteria; phylum Bacillota_I; class Bacilli_A; order Erysipelotrichales; family Erysipelotrichaceae; genus Bulleidia; species Bulleidia moorei. The sequence continues at coordinate 827,054 of NZ_AP028934.1, read as the reverse complement.
TAGCTGATTGCTTAAGTACAACACTATTTACACTCTCCATCGAAGATGGAAAGAAAGTACTTGAAGCTTACAAGAAAGCAACTGGCAAAAAAGCAAATGCAGTATGGGTCATGGATCCAGCAAAGAAACAAGGTGATGGTAAAGAAACAAACGGCTATTACGTTGTAGCAAGCGAAGGCTTAAAAGACATTATTACTTATTAGATATAAAAAGCGATGAACCCATCGCTTTTTATATGATATCTCTTCCATCTTCTGGAAACGTTTTAAATAGGTAAAGAATAAACGGTAACGAAATAATCGCTGTCGTAATCTCACTTACAGATTGTGCCGCTTCAATACCTGTTATTCCAAAACATGCATGCAAGATGATGACAGCAGGAATTAGAACGAGCCCACTACGTAACATTGCTAGAAATGTCGCAACAGCACTACATGAGATTGACTGGAATAGCATATTTCCATACATCGTCATCGGCATTAATACTAATGATACACATTGGAAACGTAATGCCGTTGTACCAACTGCAATAACATCAGGATCATCTCTAAATAGTGCAACAAATTGTCCTGAGAATGTAAATGCAATTACCGCAAGAATCACCATCAATGCAGTACCACTCTTGAGTGTAAAGTAGAAACCATTCTTTACACGACTATATATTTTTGCTCCATAGTTAAATGCACTAACAGGCTGGAATCCTTGACCAATACCAAGCGCAACACAGAATAAGAATGACACAATACGTGTTGCGATAGAAATGCCTGCAACAGCCGCATCACCATACATCGCAGATGTAGTATTTAATACCATTGTAGAAAGTGAATTTAATCCTTGTCGACTCAGAGATGGTAGTCCTGTCGAAAAGATACGATTCAAAATTTTAGGCTTGCATGATACATATTTTGGTTGTAAACGACTTTGTGTTTTGCCTTGTAGATAAGGTAATACTAGTACAAACATACTAATATATTGTGAGACTGTTGTACTAAGACCTGCACCAGCAATACCCATATGAAATATACGGACTAAGATATAATCACCAAAGATATTCAAGACACCACCAAGTGTTAGACCAATCATCGCATAAAAGGCTTTCCCTTCATAACGCAAAATATTGTTTAACACACAACTCGACGTCATCGCCATGCCTGCAAGTAAGATATAGAAGGCATATATTCTTGCGTAAGGAAGAATAGTATCTGTACTACCCATCAAACGCATCATTGGATCCATAAAGATAAGTCCAATTACCATCACGACCGCACCAACAAAAATAGAAAGAAAGAAACTTGTTGAGGCGTATATTCTAGCCTTCTCTACATTCTTTGAGCCCAATTGTTGTGAGATATTCGCACCTGCACCATGTCCAAACATAAATCCAAAGGCCTGTAGAATGGACATCAAACTAAATACGATACCAGTCGCACCACTTGCTGAGGTACTGATTGTACCTACAAAATAAGTATCTGCCATATTATAAATACTCGTTACAAGCATCGATATAATCGTCGGGATTGCTAATTGTGTAATTAAATGAGGTATTGAATCTTGTGTCATGCGACGATAATGTGCCTCTTGATTCACTGTAGACATACATACACCATCCTTTCTATCCATAAAAGCAAAAGAGGAATTTCTTCCTCTTAAAGACTTACTTAGTAGGCTTACCTAATAAGCGGAACATATTCTTCTTGTAGATTTCTACACCTGGCTGATTGAATGGGTTGATATCAATCATATAGCAAGTCATCGCAGTAGCGATGAAGAAGAAGTAACAGAGATAACCGAATGAGTATTCCTTCATATCCGGAATAGAGATGATTAAGTTAGGAACTCCACCAGTTACCTCGTGAGCTTCTATTGTGCCAAGACAAGCCATCTTATTGACCCAATCATATGACTTACCAGCGAGGTAGTTCATCTGATCGCTATTTTCTGCATCTGTTGGTATAAGTAGATCTTCTGTAGGATTTTCTACTTCTAGGATTGTCTCGAATAGAACCTTCTTACCTTCTTGGATAAACTGTCCTAAACTATGTAAATCTGTCGAGAAGTTTGCGCTATCTGGCAAGATACCCTTACCATCCTTACCTTCAGATTCACCTAATAACTGCTTCCACCATTCTGCTAGCATTGCAAGCTGTGGTTCATATGCAACAAACATTTCTACATCATAGCCTTGGTTCTGTAGGATACGTCTGCATACAGCATATTGATATGCAGGGTTCTTAGAAAGATCTGCTGTATTTAATTCTTTATATGCATCGTAAAGACCAGCCATGATTTTCTTGATATCTACACCCATGATTGCAAGTGGTACTAAACCTACTGGTGTAATCACAGAGTATCTACCACCGATATCATCAGGGATAACGAATGTTTCGTAGCCTTCTTTATCAGCTAATGCCTTTAGCGTACCACGTGCTTTATCTGTAGTAGCGATGATACGTTCCTTACATTCTTCCTTGCCATATTTGTTTTCCATGAATTCACGTAATACACGGAAAGCAAGTGCAGTTTCAGTTGTTGTACCAGACTTAGAGATAACGTTCATAACAACGCTCTTATCTTGAATGTGCTTTAACACTTGTGCGATATATGTAGATGAGAACGTATTACCTACAAAAATAACTTCGGTCTTATTTCCTGAATATAAACCTTGAATCATTTCGATTGCGGCACGTGCACCTAAGTAAGATCCACCAATACCACATACAAGTAATACTTCAGCTTTATCCTTTACCTTCTCTGCAACCTGTAAGATGCGCTCAAATTCAGCCTTATCATATGTTTCAGCCCAATCAACCCATCCCATAAAGTCGTTGCCGGCACCAGTTCTTTCAAAAATTACTTTGTGTAGTTCATTAACTTTTTCTTGATAGCTTTCAATACTTTCCTTGAGTAAAGCGTGTGATGTATTTAACTTCATCATTTTAAAATAGTCTCCTTCGCCTCTTTAATCCATTCACTCATAGCATTTGCGATTGTCTGAAAACCCATTTTCATGTTCGGTAAACTTGGTTTATGACCCATCGGTTTACGTCTATTTCTCGAGTGTGTTTTCTGAAGTGCTTTCAATGATAGCTTGACATGACTGCTCTTATCATCGCATTCCAAGACTTTTAACTTTACAACATCTCCAACCGTAACAAACTTTGAAATGTCTTTCACAAATCCATCGCTAATTTCAGAAATGTGAATCAGTCCACTCACATGATGTTCCAGCGCTACAAATGCACCATAGGGTTGAATCCCTGTTATTTTTCCTTCTACAATCTGTCCTGGTTTGTATATCATTTTAGCATTTCCAATCGTCCTTAAGTATAGCACACTCAAGAAAAGATGTGTGCTATACTTTATCTAGAGGCTTATTATGTTAATTTCATTGAATACGATACATATTATATTTTGTGCTATATTTGCGGCCATCAGTGCACAGCTTTTAAAACCAATTTGTGCATTTATTGTCGAGCCTGAACACGATTGGGAATGGAATTTAACCGTCGCTTGTGGTGGCTTTCCAAGTTCGCATAGTGCAATGGTTTCTGCCCTTGCTCTAGCGGTTGGCTTCCGTGAGCGTTTTAGTTCAACCCTATTTGCGATTACCGTTGTCTTAGCCATTATTGTTATCTATGATGCCGCAAATGTGAGGTATTATAGTGGACAAAACATCAAAGTTACGCAACAATTAGTCAAGGATTTACAAGAGAGATATCCTCACGTATTTGAAAGCTCCATCTATAAAACAAAGCTAAAACCTGTACTTGGGCATCGTTGGGTCGAGGTTGTTGGCGGTATTATTTGGGGACTAATCGTTGCGTACATTTTCTATCTTGTAAAGTAAGGAAAGAGGCGGTAGTAATGAGTGACACAGATTTCTATTCTGAAAGCAGTGCGGATCTAATTGCCCTAGAAACTGATCCGGTTCGTAAGGACCTGTTACAGCGCATTCAACATACGTTGGACAAGATTCGCCCATATATCCAAGCAGATGGCGGTGATGTCTTCTTAGTGGGATACGCTGATGGCGTTGTTACAGTAACAATGACAGGCGCATGTAATGGGTGTATGGTAATGGATTCCACATTAAACGATGGTATTAAAGCTATCTTATTAGATGAAGTACCAGAAGTACATGATGTTCGTTTGTTAGAGACAAATGATTTCAACGAATTTAACCCATATTATTAAAATGTAGAAAAATTTTCTGCATTTTTTATTTTATTTTCGTGTTTTCTGTCATTTCTATAAAAATTCCAAAGAAATCGAAAGAAAATTTATAGAAATGATATAAAATTCTAAATTTTATATTGAAACATCCTTCAAAACGTTATAAATTTTTCATAACTAAAAAGGAGATGCTATGGAAGACCTATTTAAAGATTTTGGTTCTAAAGTATTTGGCGAAAAAGAGATGAAGAGTCGCCTACCTCGTCCTGTCTATCTTTCTTGGAAGAAAACAGTCGCAAATGAAGAAATGCTAGACCGTACAACCGCAGATGCAATCGCACACGCGATGAAACTTTGGGCACTTAATAACGGTGCTACTCACTTTACGCATTGGTTCCAGCCAATGACTGGTGGTACAGCTGAAAAACATGATAGTTTCTTAGAACCAGATATGAATGGAGAGCCTTTTGCTCGCTTCTCTGGAAAGATGCTTATCAAAGGTGAGCCAGATGCCTCGAGCTTTCCTAACGGTGGTTTACGTACAACATTTGAAGCACGCGGATATACATATTGGGATGTAAAGAGTCCGGTATTCATCCGCGATAACATCCTCTGTATCCCTACTGTCTTTGTATCTTATAGTGGTGAAGCCTTAGATAAGAAAGATCCTCTATTAAAGTCTTTAGAAGCCCTCAGCAAAGCCGCAACACGCGTTGTTAATATCCTTGGCGATAAAGATGTAAAGAGCTGTGATATTTCCGTAGGCCTTGAACAGGAATACTTCCTCATTGACCGTAAATACTTTGACCGTCGCTTAGACTTACGTTTTACCGGTCGCACTTTATTTGGTGCACCATCTCCTAAAACACAGGAACTAGATGATCATTACTTTGGCGCAATTCCACCACGTGTGGCAGCCTTTATGAAGGAAGCCAATCAAGAACTTTGGAAGTTAGGTATCTATGCCAAAACAGAACATAACGAGGTTGCCCCAGGGCAATTTGAACTAGCACCCATCTTTACAAATGGTAATGTGGCAGTTGACCAAAACCACCTCATTATGGATATTCTCCGCGAGACAGCTAAGAAACATGGTTTTGCATGTCTCTTACACGAAAAACCATTCCAAGGTATCAATGGTTCAGGTAAACATGATAACTACTCCATCATCACAGATGATGGACAAAACCTATTCTCTCCAGGTGATAAGCCAGCCGAAAATATCCGCTTCTTATTATTTGTCTGTGCATTTATTCGTGCAATTGATACCTACCCTCTTTTACTTCGATTAAGTGCATCCTGTACAGGTAATGATCATCGTTTAGGTGCTAGTGAAGCACCTCCAGCAATCATTTCAATTTATCTTGGAAGTTATATCGAAAGTATCCTCTACGATATTTATACAAAGAATAGTAAGAAACCAATTACACAAGAAGAGAAGATTGCCTTTAATCCTGTGACAGGTTTATCTTATATTCCTCACGATAATACTGACCGTAACCGTACATCTCCTCTTGCCTTTACCGGTAATAAGTTCGAATTTAGAATGCTCGGCTCATCTATGAGTGCATCTTTCTCAAATACTGTACTTAACGCTATTATGGCAGAATCTCTCAATCAGATTGCGGATGAACTTGAAGGCATCAAGTACATCCAAGACATCCGTGAAAAGGCATTAACAATCTGCCGTAACTTAATTGAAAAGCACAAGAGAATTCTCTTCTCCGGGGATGGGTATAGCGAAGAATGGGAAAAGGAAGCTAAGCGTAGAGGCTTGCCAAATGTAAAGAGTTTTATCGAATCAACTGAAGTTCTCAACGACCCTTCTGTAATTAACCTCTTCACTTCCCTAAACATCTATTCCGAAAAAGAACTAGCCGCTAATCGTATCATCCTGCAGGAACAATATGAAAAAATCATGGGTATCGAAGTTCGTACAATGATTGAGATGGCACGCAAAGATATTCTTCCAGCCCAAATCGCAGAACTTAAGTTCTATAATGACACTATCAATACAAGTGGCAAGAATACGCCAAAGTTCATTCATAATCATATAAAGGCACTATCCTCCTTGGTTGACCAAACATACCAAGCAATCCAAAAGTTGGAAGAGGCTTGGCAAAAAGTGACTGCGATTGGCAATACGTTTGAAATTGGTCAGAACATCTACTACAAAATCAATCCTCTTATGGAAAAACTAAGAGCATCCGTAGATGCATACGAACAAATCGCAGCTAGAGAATTCTACAAATTACCATCTTACGAAGATATCTTATTCAATATATAAACTAGAAAAAACTGCATGGCACTCTTCCTTTATTTAAGATGAGTAAACACTGCAGTTTTTATTGTACTGTGATATTTTTCCTATCCAATTGGCGATGGATAAACTCGCTTACTAATACAAAGATAACTGAGAAGACCGGTACACCGATAAACATACCAACGATACCGAATAAGGCACCACCAATAATAATGGCGAACATCACATATAACGTTGGTAAGCCGACCGCACCACCCAGAATACGTGGACCAATAATATTACCGTCTACCTGTTGTAGGATTAGAACAAAGATTGAAAATTCCAATGCCTTAAATGGATCAACTAATAATAGAATCAGAATACTTGGAACCGCTCCTAAGAATGGACCAAATACAGGAATCATATTTGTAACACCAACCACAACACTGATTAGTGGTGTATATGGCATCTTCATAAATGACAGGATAATATAGCAGAGAATTCCAATAATCAACGAGTCTACTGCTTTACCCGCAACAAAACTATTGAATGTATTGATAGTTAAACGAGTCGTTCTTAAGATACTCTTTGTCGTCTTCTCTGGAAGAAGTGCGTACAATACCTTCTTAATTTGACGTTTGAGATTTATCTCATCTAGAAGAATATATAATGCGATAATCATACCAATCAAGAAGTTCATCACACTCTTAGCAAAAATCACACTGTACATTAAGATGGCGTTCAAACTACTTGCAATATTGGATACCCAATCCCCTAACATACTGACACCTTTATCGATGACAGGATTTAGAGTCTTCAGTAAATCATCACTGAAGAAGTTATTAGACTCAAAGAAATTACGAGCAGAATCTACATATCCTTCAAAGGAGGATATGAAGGTTTGGATGGAAGAAATCATCTGTGGAATGAGAATGGAGAAGAATACAAACAACATGATAATCCCAATAAATAACGCTCCAAAGGAAGCGATAATTTTCTTTGTACGTGGGTTTAGTTTTGTCTTTCCTAACCAACTATACTCAATAATTTTTCGCAGTGGATTCAATAGGAAAGCAATTCCAATTCCATAAATAAATGGTGAAAGCGCCACAAAGATTGCCTGGAAAACACCATATAAAGGCTCAACATTATTAATCAGCGTGTAAAACGCTACAACAAGAATGCCTGAAATTGAAAATGCTTTGATATTTTCAATTGTTTCTTCTTTTAATTTAGACCATTTCATACGCAAAAACCTCCATATTGATTATACCAGTTTTAGATTGTCTTTGAACATGAACATATCAATTGACAAGCATTCTTTCTAGTGTTTTAATAATAACGTCTTTTATCAAGAACTGAGGTAGAGAGTCAGCTCAATAACCTCACACCAACCTACTGCTTCCAGCAAGGTGGTACTGCTGACATCGATAAGGAAAGAGTTAAATGAGTAATATATCCTCTTTCATCTGTCGCATGAAAAAGACAAAACGAAGGAGGTTTTTATTATGTCAAAGTATTATTTCTCATCCGAATCAGTCACAAGTGGTCATCCAGATAAAATCTGTGATTTGATTGCAGATTCTATCTTGGATGCGGCGTTAGCACAAGATTCAAAAGCACACATGGCTGTTGAAGCTACAATCAAGGATGATACGATCTTTATCTATGGTGAAGCTGGTACAACTGCAGTCATTGACTACGCAAAAATCGCAAAGAAAGTTCTAAGGGATATTGGATACCCTGAAGAATACAACGTCATTCTAAAGGTAAACAAACAATCTGCAGAAATCAACTCTGCTGTAGGACATCAAGAATATAGCGCTGGTGACCAAGGTATCATGTTTGGTTTTGCAAGTGATGAAACAAAATCTTACATGCCATTTGCGATTGACTGCGCACACATGCTTGCAAAGTGTCTTGAACAGGTTCGTCGTGAAAACCCTACACTATTAGGACCTGATGGAAAAACACAGGTGACTGTAGAATATGAAGATGGTGAACTCAAGAGAATTGAAACTATCGTCGTATCTACACAGCACAGTAAAGATATTACACAAGAAGAATTAAAGAAACTAATCCGTAAAGAAGTTATCGACAAGGTTGTAAAACCTGAACTCATTGACGAAAATACAAAGTTTTTCATCAACCCATCCGGTTCCTTCGTTGTTGGTGGTAGCTGGGGCGACTCCGGTACAACCGGACGTAAGATTGTAGTAGATACATACGGTGGATACGCACCTATTGGTGGTGGATGCTTCTCATCTAAGGACCCTACTAAGGTTGACCGTTCCGCTGCTTACTACGCACGCTACGTTTGCCGTAACATCGTAGCCAACGGTTTAGCAAAGAAGTGCCAGATTGAGCTTGCATATGCGATTGGTGAACCTAACCCAATCTCAATTAACGTTAACAGTTTCAATACTTCTAAGTATAGTGATGAAGAGTTAGAAGAAATCGTTAAGAAGAACTTCAACTTCTCTGTTAAAAACATGATCAAGGAATTAGATCTTGAAAGACCTATCTACACACAGACAACAAACTATGGACACTTTGGTAAGCCTTACTTACCTTGGGAACAATTCAAGAAGATTGAACTATAACATACAGCAGCGGCAGTAACCTGCCGCTTCAGCCTGTTGACAAACAAATAAGGAAAAAAAGCAAAAAATAAAGTATAATAAAGAAGCAGAAGATCTCCAATTCCCAAAATCGGTAATTCTTCTGCTTTTTATTTTGCAAAAAGTAATCATGGTATAATAATAACGGGAATTGGAGAGTGATTATCATGACAATGACATGCAGGAATAATATAAAACACGACAGTATAATATTTGATACTATTGATAACTTAGTACCACCAGATCACATGGTCAGAAAGCTTGAAGAAGCTGTTGACTGGAACTTTATATATCCTCTGGTAAAGGATCTGTATAGTTCTGAAGGAAGACCATCCATTGATCCGGTGGTTTTATTTAAGATGATATTCATTAACTTCTGTTTTGGCATCAACAGTATGAGAAAAACCTGTAAGGAAATAGAAGTAAATCTGGCATACAGATAGTTTATAGGATATGAAATGTTTGAGAGTATTCCAAATTATTCTACCTGGAGCCAGAACTATATACGTAGATATGGAGATTCTGATATATTTGAACAAATATTCAATAGAATACTTAAGGAAGCTATGGATGCAGGATTTGTTGATCTCGAAACAGTGTTTGGAGACGGAACACACGTTAAAGCCAATGCAAATAAAAGAAAACATACAGATGCAGAAATAGAAATCACAAAAAAATGTTTTGAAGATTCCCTGCTTGAGGAAATAAACCAAGAAAGAGCATTAGATGGTAAAAAAGAATTTCACTCATTAAACAGAACAGAACTGGATTTTGATTCTGAAACAGGAGAAGAAATAGAGATAGTAAAAACAAAAAGAGTAAAGCAAAGTACTACTGATCCTGAATCCGGGAATTATCATAAAGGAGAACATGAAGAATGTTTTGCGTATGAACAGCAGACATTCTGTGATAAACATGGATTCGTATTGAGCTTTGATACAGTCCCTGGAAATATACATGACAGTGTTTCATTCTTTGGTGCATACAGACATCTTCAGGGAAAATTTGGAGATCAAATTAAAAATGTATGTTTAGATGCAGGATATAAAACACCAGCCATTGCCAAAGAGATAATAGATAATCATCAGCAGCCAATACTTCCATATAAAAGACCTCAGACGAAGAAAGGCTTTTTCCCAAAAAGAGAATATGTGTATGACGAACACTATGACTGGTATATATGTCCAAACAATCAAACATTGACATATACAACAGTGAACCGACAAGGGTACAGGCAATACAAGAGTAATCCATTAATATGTGCCAGCTGTCCGTTGAAAGATAAATGCACCAAAAGCAAGAATAATACAAAAGTGATAACCAGACATGTATGGGCACCCTATCTTGAAGCAGCAGAAGAGATAAGGTATACCCCATTATGGAAGGAAATATATCCATTACGCAAACAGACAATCGAGAGAGTATTTGCGGAGGATAAGGAGAATCATTGCTTGAGATTCACACGAGAAAGAGGGTTAAAGAAAAATCGACATAGAGCGTCGATGATTTTTGCATGCCATAATCTAGAAAGAATGGCACGATGGAAATGGGAAGCAAATCCATTTTTAAGCTTAATACCTCAAAATCAGTACTTTGTCTTATTGGAAAGTCAATATTATTGAAGTTTACAGACAAAATAAAAAGTGACATCGTTTAAAATGTCACTTTGTCAACACTCTGCAGCGGCAGTAACCTGCCGCTTTTCTTTTACCTAAAAAAACATGCATATAGAGAGCACTACATGCATGCTTTATGTATTTAATTTTGATGAATGAGTTTATAGCCTTCCATAACAGCATGGCATCGTGGACACAGTCCATTTTCATCCACATGTTCATCATAATTCCAACAACGTGGACACTTCTGACCACTAGCCTTTTCAACCTTCACAGCCGTTTCACCTTCTACAAGTTCAACCTGTGAAACAATTAACCATTGTGCTACTGCAGCACCTAAGTTTTTCTCCACAAGTTCCTTCTCTTCCTTTGGAAGTGTAAGAAGAATCTTCGCCTCTTGGCTAGATGCAATCAACTTTTCATTACGTGCTTCTTCATTTGCCTTTGTGACAAGGGCACGAACTTCTAATAGACGTTTGATTTCATCACGTAATATTTCAGCTTCTGCATATTCCTTCACTTCTGGAAACTCTTCGTAATGTACGGAGTTTGCACCAAGATGTGAGAAATGTGTCCAGATTTCTTCAGCAGTAAACGCTAAGAATGGAGCCCAAAGTTTTACAAGTGCATCTGCACAGTTCCAGTATACAGACTGTACTTGTCTTCTACGGTGATCACCCTTCGCACTTACGTATAAGATATCCTTTGTAAAATCACAGTAGTAAGAAGATAAGATATTAACCATGAAGTACATCAAATGCTTGTTTGCGGACAAGTAGTTGTATTCTAATACATCCTTACGTACATCTGCTACCAAATCATTGAGTAATACAAGAACCTGTTGGTCAACACGTTCAAGATCTTCAAAGGCAACCATGTCTGTTGATGGATTGAAATCTTCTCCATTTACATTACCTAGTAAGAAACGGAATGTATTACGAATCTTACGATACTGATCAGAAACCTGCTTGATATTGCTTGGACCTAGCTTTAAGTCTTCCTTAAAGTCAGAGGACATTGCCCAAAGACGGAATACATCGGCACCATTCTGGTTGATGATATCCATTGGATTTACAACATTTCCAACAGACTTAGACATCTTTTCACCCTTTGAGTCTACAACATAACCATGCGATAAAACTTCCTTGTATGGAGCTGTACCATTAACTGCCGTTGAAACAATGAGTGAAGAGTTGAACCAACCACGATATTGGTCAGAACCTTCAAAGTATAAATCACATGGATAACCATCACCACGAGCAATCAATTCGTTCCAGCTTGAACCAGAATCGAACCATACGTCCATGATATCTGTTTCCTTACGGAATTCACCATTTGGTGATTTTTCATTTGTATAACCTTCTGGTAGTAAGTCTTTGGCTTCTCTTTCAAACCAAACATTTGAACCATACTCATTCATAAGTTCTGCGATATGATCAAAGACTTCCTTCTCCATGATTGGTGAATTATCTTCACAATAGATAATTGGAATTGGAACACCCCATAAACGCTGTCTTGAGATACACCAGTCACCACGATCCGCAATCATATTATTCATACGCTTTTGACCAAAGGAATTATGCCACTTGACGTGGTTGTTGATTTCATCCAATGCCTTTTCACGTACCCTTTCGATAGAACAGAACCACTGCTTTACTGCACGGAAGATAACCTTTTTCTTTAAGCGATCATCATGTGGATATGAGTGGGTAATATTCTCAACTTGTAGTAAGTAGCCCTTTTCACTCATGTCATGGATGATAGCCTTTGAACAATCCTCAAAGAACATTCCCTGGTAAGAACCTGCCTCTGCATTCATATAACCGCGTTCATCAACTGTACAGATTGGTGGCATTCCATTCTTCATACATACAAGATAGTCATCCATACCGTGACCACCAGCTGTATGTACAACACCAGTACCATCTTCATCTGTAACGTGTGTACCTAAAAGACATGGACATTCCTTGTCTAATACAACATGGTGATATGTAGCACCTTCAATTTCCTTACCTGTAAATGTCTTTAAGATACCAAGATTTTCAAGATTAAATTTTTCAAGTAAGCGGTCAACGAACTTTGCAAGCACGATGAGGTTGCCAGCGCTTGTCTTTACTAATGCATACTCAAGATCTGGATGAACGGACACTGCCATGTTTGATGGAATTGTCCAAGGTGTTGTTGTCCAAATTACAAAGTTATCATCTGCACCTAATACACCCTTACCATCAGCAATTGGGAATTTAAGGTAGATTGTCGCATCCTTAACATCCTTATAGATAATTTCAGAATCCGCAACCGCTGTCTCGTTGTATGGTGACCAATAAACAGGTTTTAATCCTTGGAAGATCATTCCATTTAAAGCCATCGTTGCAAAAGACTGAATCTGACGAGCTTCAAATTCCTTCTTCAGTGTGATATATGGATGTTCATAATCCGCAATTTGACCCAAACGCTTTTCTGTTTCCATCTGCTGTGCAATCTGCTGGTGTGCATATTCTTCACACTTACGTCTAAATTCCGCAGCAGACAATGCCTTACGATCAACACCCAACTTCTGGATTGCGTTTTCAATTGGTAATCCATGTGTATCCCATCCTGGAAAGAATGGTGTATAGTAGCCAGACATCGCATGACTACGAATAATGAAGTCCTTGATTGTACGGTTCATGGCTGTACCTGCATGCAGGTTTCCATTTGCGTATGGAGGACCATCATGCAAGATAAATGCCTTCTGTCCCTTGTGATGTTTTAGTAAGCTTTGATAATAGTTGTCTTGTTGCCAATTCTTTAAAATACCCGGTTCTTTCTGTGCAAGATTACCACGCATCTCAAAATCTGTATTTGGCATATTTAGCGTATCTTTGTAGTCCATATGACCCTCCTCTTTTATAAAAATAAAAACGTCCTCAAAAATCTAAGGACGTCTAAACGCGGTACCACCTTAGTTTATGACATCGCTGTCATACACTCATTACTTTTCTTTAACGCAGAATGTACGATTGCTCACAGGTGATTCTATTAACAGGCTTCATGTTCGTTTTCAGCATACACGAACTCTCTTATCAATCCACTTCTGTTAAAGCATGTCCTGATCAATGCAATTCTTTATCAGATTCTTCCAACCAATCCATATCTGGTAGCTTTGGAAGTTTAAAGTTATCTAAACTCTTTTGTAAATCGGTTAGTTGTTGGCTAAGATCACTTTTGACCTCACCAGCTTCAGTATACAATTGCGATAGATCCAGCAATATGGAACGCGCAACGGATAAAGCTTCTTTGACAATCTCATCAGCGTTATTCTGTGCTTTCGCCATTACATCGTTAGCTTCCTGCAAAGATAATCTGGTAATACTGTCGGCCGCATCTTTCCGCACATCTACCGCACGCTCAATCTCATTGTAGCGTGTCTGTAATTCCTCCAGCTTCTCCGTTGTCTCAACCATCTGTTCTTGGTAAAGTTCCAACTTTCTTTGTAGGAAGGCAACCTGCGCAGCATATTGCTCCATCACATCATCAACCGCAAACCGATCATAGCCATTTTTCATGATGCGAAATGTCGGTCTTCGTGTCGTCATGTTCTCTCCTCTTATATATTCTGCAGAAATTCTGCAACGATTCTCCCTGTACGTGTCTTACGACTAAATCCCAAAAAGGTAAATCTACCTGTTCCACGTATAGAAATAACACTCCCATTATTGCATATTTTATCAGGCTCTTCAAGTTCGATATGATTCACCTGCACGTATCCTTTGCGTATTAAATCCTTCGCATCGCTACGACTAGAATGGGTTAAAGCAGCCACCAACGCATCCGCTCTTTCACTTGCCACAACTAGGGAAATCTCTTTGGTTTTAAACTCCTGCTTTGGATGCTCATCAATCTTTTCAAATGATACCGTTAACTGATTGATACGAATCAAGTAATCTTTGATAAAATCAACCATCTGCTCTGATGTATAGAGGTAAATCGCATCTTTCTCAATCCAGAAATCTCCAAAACTACTCTTATCTATCTGTAAATTCATGATAGCTCCATATACATCACGATGCCCTATTGTACGGAAACGCTGATCAATTTTAGCCTTCATGCATACAATATCTGAAAAGCCATCCTTCTCATCATAGAGAAAGATGACTTTCTTTTTACGTGCATCATCATATCCGCCATCATAGCGGACAAAGCGTGATGGAGTGAATATCTTTTGAATGATAGCTTGTTCTTCTTCCGTTAAGAATGCAGAACAAACACTCTTATGCCAACGTTCACTCTTTTCTTTTAAGTCGTACAAATGTGCAATCAGAGAATCGTAATTCCCTAGATTATTCATCTTCACCCTTATCAAGCGAGATATTCCCTTCAACACCAACATTTCTTGGAGCACAGAAGATAACATTATGACCAACCTTCTGAATTGTCCCATCTAACGCAAATACAACACCAGATAAGAAATCAATTGTGCGCTGTGCATATTCTCTTTGTAAACGGTGTAAGTTGATAATGCAGCCACGTGTTTGTTTTAAGTGACGTGCAATCTCCTCAGCTTGTTCGAAACTTCTTGGCTCGAACATTACCATTTGTGTATTTTTAGAAATGTTATTCAAATTTGTTTGTTTTGACTCGTAAGTACTCACTGGTTGTACCTCTCTTCCTGTGAATTGTAATTCTTCACCTTCATCTTCGTCTTCATCTACTGGTGCGACGAACTCTTTAATCTTGTTGAATACCATATACAATCTCCCTTTTTATGATTCTTATTATATCATTCCTAAAAATGATAAACAACGCTATCCATGCGGTTTACATCGTATTTCTGTAAATAAGTACACATTTTCAACAAATCATAATCAAGGATATTGTCATGTTTAAAATATCGGTTAAAATGTAACCATGTTAAAAAAATTAATTCTCCCATTTAGGGATATCAAAGTATGGATTTATGTTGGAATTGTGATACTGCTTTCTGTGATTGTTGGCATCGTCATACAACCATTTCGTTTTGGCTTTTTAAACAGTCTCGGAATTTTAACAGCCGTTCTATTCTTTGTCGGAACATTTAGACAAGCGTGGCTCAAGGGTGATTTCTCCTCTCTTGAATTCCAAAGAAGTAAGGACTTAGATCCAACCTATGCAGATTATCGCCAGCGCATCCTCTTAGAAAGAAGTCAACGTCACAATACCCCACTATTCGCAAGTATTGTACTAATTCTTCTCTGTATCGTATTACCTCGTTTTATGTGATGGACACCATCACTTTTCTTTTAGCATCGTATACACATAAAAAAACTTACCGAAGTAAGCATTTTTTGATGGTGGAGATGATGGGACTTGAACCCATACGTCCTTTCAGACAACGGATTTTAAGTCCGTTGCGTCTGCCGATTCCGCCACATCTCCGTGGAGGTTCCTGCCGGAGTCGGACCGGCGCTCGCAGAGTTGCAGTCTGCTGCCTTACCACTTGGCTAAGGAACCAAGCCCTGTAAAATTACAGCGCTTTATTATTATACTGAAAGCATTCACTGAATGCAATAGAAGTATATCACTTTTTATTTCTAGTTTACAGATATTTTTTGTAATTTTTTGAAAGTGAGCGATTACTGTACTTTGACCTTATTCCACAAGTCAGAGAGTTTTGCCTTGAGCTGCTCATCGAAATGGAATGTTTCATCTAATTTATATCCTGTACGTGGAACGTATGCTGGATTTTCAAAGAATTCACCATCTGGTCCTGCAAGTTCTTCTTGAACACTTAAATCAACTGGTGTATATCCAACCCACTCTGAGTTCTGTGTCTGAACACTTTCACTGATGATGTAATCAATAAACTTATTGGCAAGTCCTGGACAGTTACTGTTCTTTGGAATAACCATTGCGTCAATCCAAATGTTTGTGCCTTGTTTAGGGGCTACCCAGCTCATATCCATATTTTCTGTAAGAACGTTTGTAGCATCTCCCGAATACATTACAGCGATATCTTTTTCCGCGTTTATCATGCCATCGATGACTTCATCTGTAACATATGCAGGTTCCATCGTTGCATTCATCTCTGATAGCCATTCATACGCTTCCTGAATTTCCTTCGGGTCATTTGTATTCATGGAATAACCAAGTGCCTTGAACGCAATCATGAAGCCATCACGCTGTGAATCGTAGAAGAAGATTCTCCCCTTATACTTAGGATCTTTGAGAATGTTCCAACCTTCCTCTTCAATATCCTTTTCATCAACTGTTGTTTTATTGTAAACAAGACCAACATTGCCCCAGAAATATGGTACAGAATATTCAAGAGTTGGGTCAAATCCCTTTTGGGACTCTACAACAGATGGATTGAGTAAGCCAAGATTTTCATAAGATTTTTTATCCAGTGGTTGTAACATCTTCTCAGCTAGTAACTGTTCGATCATATAGTCACTAGGCACAAGCACATCATAGGATGAGCCACCAAGTAACTTTGTATACATCATCTCATTAGATTCAAATAGATCGTAGTTAACTTTTGCATTATACATTGTTTCAAAGTCGGAAATCACTCGATCACCGATATATTCTCCAGCGTTGAATACATTGATAACGTTACAGCCAAACATTTCTTTTGCGTCGCCAACTTGCTTTACTGCACTTTCGTCATCTCCACCACAACCAACAAGTGGAGCTACAAGTGCAGCGCATAATACTAATTTAGTTAGATTCTGTAATTTGCGCATTTAACTTTGCCTTTCTTCTTTCATTGATCATAGGTACAACATTTACAACAATGAGTACAACTGTGATGACATAAACAATAATCGCACTTAACGCATTAATTGTTGGGTTAACACGTTTTACGTTTGCATATACATAGATAGAGATATTGGAGACACCAGGTCCTGTCGTAAACATGGATATAACAAAGTCATCGAAGGACATTGAGAATGCCACAAGTGCACCCGCAATAATACCACCCTTAATCTGTGGGATGATAACCTTCCACATCGCTTGCCATGGTGTACAGCCTAAGTCTAACGCAGCCTCTGCCATGTTCTTATCAATACGACGTAAACGCGGTAATACTGATAGGATTACATATGGTGTACAGAAAGCAATATGTGCTAATAACATCGTAGTAAATCCAGTTTGAATTCTTAATGATGTAAAGAACAACATTAAGCCAATCGCAGTAACGATTTCTGGGTTTAACATTGGCAAGTTATTTACCTGTTGGAATAACTCACGTGTAATACGCTTAGATTTGGAAAGACCAATTGCTGTGATTGTTCCAATGAGTGTAGAGATCAATGTCGCAAGTACCGCACACAAAACCGTGTAATAGATTGCCTCTAAGATAGAACGATTATTGAACATATTCTCATACCAACGTAATGAGAAACCAGTAAAGCGAGTCAGTGATTTAGAACGGTTAAAACTAAAGAATACTACATAGAGAATTGGCAAGTAGAAGAATGCCATGATGAGGGCAAGATATAACTTCCCAAAAATAGAATTTTTCTTTTCCATTAGTCTGCCTCCTCTGCTGGTTCTTTATCTAATTTCTTTGTGATATACATCGAAATCAAGATGATGATTGCCATAATCAAACTGATTGCAGAGCCAAAGTTCCAGTCACCAGTCTTGATGAAGTAATCTTCAATCAAGTTACCAATCAATACGTACTGACCACCGCCAAGTAGCTTAGGAATGAAAAAGCTTGATACTGCTGGCAAGAATACCAAAGTAATACCACTTACAACACCACTTAAAGAAAGCGGTAATGTAACACGCAAGAATGTCTGCTTATTATCCGCACCTAAGTCGCTTGCGGCAATCAATAAATTCTTATCAATCTTAGAAAGAGCCGTATAAATCTGTAGAATCATAAATGGTAAGAAGTTGTATACCATACCGATATATACTCTGATTTCACTACTGAAGCCCAACCAGCCTAAAATACCCTTCCATGCATACGTACGTACAAGCATGTTAATCCACATAGGTAGTGTAATGAGTAACACTATAATCGCTTGTGAACCGCTCTTTAACTTTGCCATGATATATGCAGTTGGATAGCCTACAAGAATACAAATTGCCGTCGTAACGAAAGCCATCTTTAAGCTACACCATAAAACACTAGGGAAAATCGTATCATTGAAGAAACGTGTGAAGTTATCGAATGTAAATTGAAGTGTTAAAACAGAATTACCTTTTACTGTCATTGCATACATGACAATCATAAACATCGGTATGACAATCATAATCATCATCCATACAAAATACGGATAGATTAATTTATTAAATGACTTCATCGCACATTAACCCATCTTTCTCATAACGTGGATATCTTCAGGATTCCACTTTAATCCAATTCTTTCACCCGCTTCAATCTTATCTGTTGTTTCAATCTTTAACTCACGACCCTGTGTAGAGAATGTAATCTGGTAATCACCTTCTGTGATGTTTTCATCATCAAAGTCATACTTCACATCCCAGATTTCAACACGAGAATCATCTTCAATATTCCAGGCATATGCATCAGCCCAACGAATTAAGTCTGTATCTAGCGCTACAGATTCCTTGATTTCATCAACTGTACGATAGAAATCGAACGCCTGGATACCTTCTTCATTATCTACATCTTCGACCGCTGTTGGTTTTACTACATTGATCTTAACCGTAATCTTTGTGCCTGCACCTGTACCGAATGTACATGAATATGTGCCAATTTCCTTCTTCACATCATATTCTACATGTGTTAAGGAAACATCCTCACCCTCATCTGTCCATGCTTGCGCATTTGCACGAGCGATAACTTCAGAGTCTGTTAATTGATCAACGTCTTCAAGGTCCATCGTAAAGGAAGATGCACTAATACGTTCCTTCGCTTCTTTATTGATAACATCATGTTCTCCAGTTACGTGCATGGTAACAGTCTTGGATGTACCAGATGATGTTTCTACAATCACTTCATAGTGAACACCCTTAAATAATACAGACTTTACTTCACCATTTAACAAGCCACGGTTTCTAGCAACGATATCGATATCCTCAGGACGAATTACAATATCGACTGGTTCATTCTCACTAAAGCCATAGTCTACACACTTGTAATCTACATCATCAAAGTTAACAAGATTATCCTTCTTCATTACACCATCAATAATATTCGAGTCACCGATGAAACGTGCACAGTATTGATTAATTGGTTCGTTGTAAACTTCTGTTGGTGAACCAACCTGCTCGATGACACCATCCTTTAAGATAACAATCTTGTCAGACATCGTTAGAGCTTCTTCTTGATCGTGTGTAACAAAAATAAATGTAATACCTACCTCACGCTGAATTTCCTTTAATTCAAGCTGCATTTCCTTACGTAGATTCTTATCTAACGCACTCAAGGATTCATCTAATAATAGAACCTTTGGTTCATTTACAAGCGCACGCGCAATCGCTACACGCTGTTGTTGTCCACCTGACATCATTGTAACATCACGGTGTTCAAATCCTTCTAGACCCACAAGAGAAATCATACGACGTACTTTCTGGTCGATGATATCCTTTGGCTGCTTCTTAATCTTTAAACCAAACGCAATATTATCATATACATCTAAGTGTGGGAACAATGCATAATGTTGGAACACTGTATTTACATCACGCTTGTATGCAGGAATGCGAGCGATATCCTCACCATCCATGATGACATGACCTTCTGTTGGTTCAATAAAGCCCGCGATAATACGTAAGAGCGTTGTCTTACCACAACCAGACGGTCCAAGTAGCGTTACGAACTCATTTTCATAAATATCTAATGAGATTCCCTTTAATACGACTTGGTTGTCAAAAGTTTTTACAACATTTTTTACTTCAATCAATTTCTTTGCCATGTCTATTCTCCCTCTAAAATTCTGGTGGCGTGCTAATCCAAAGCACTTCTGCTGATTGTTTACCACGATTTTCTAAATAGTGCGCTACGTCCCCACGGATATAGAATGTATCCCCTCGTCTTACCACAGCGCCTTTTTTGTATCCCTCTCTTACGAGATAAATACGTCCACTTAATACATATCCAAACTCTTCTCCTTGATGCGGTTCAATTTGTTTTGAACGAGCACCAGGTTGAAGTTGTAGGATGATTGGTTCCATATTATTCTTCTGTGCATTTGGAACAATCCAATGTGTTGTCACACCATCCTGTTCATCAATGAACACATCCTCTGGCGTAAAGACAATCTTTTCTTCATGCTCTTCTGCAAAAAAGCGTGACATATCAACCCCAAGAGCTTCCGCAATATCTGCTAGTGTCTGAATGGATGGCGATGTTAAGTTACGCTCTAACTGTGACAAAAAGCCCTTCGTAAGTTCTGTTCTTGAGGCTAATTCTTCCAGCGTTAGATCATTCTTGATTCGTAGTTGCTTAATGCGATGTCCGATATCTATCATAATCCTCCTTGTTTGTTTAGTTTTACTAAACAATTTATTAACAGTAACAAAACAATAATAATTATATGAAATTCAAGATGAAAATCAATGGTTTTTTAAACTTTTTGTTTAGAGATTATAAACTTTAGGAAAAATAAAAAAGTCTTTCGACTTTTTTAAAATACCATACCCCATAGAACCGCAATGACAACTGCCGGTAAAATATTGGCGACCCGTATCTTACAGTCAAATACCATATTGATTCCAACACAGAAAATCAAGATAGATCCAACACAGGATAAATTATCTAACGCAACAGGTGACACAACAGAATTTAACATCATCGCAAGCACGGTAATACTACCTTGAAAAATTGCGACTGGTATTGCCGAGAACATACACCCCTTACCAAGAGAGGCACTCATTACACTGACTAAGATAAAATCAATCACACCCTTGGCTGCTAGTACAGTAATATCTCCATTCACTCCATCTTTGATTGCACCAATGACTGCCATCGCCCCAATACATACGACACAACTTGTATTGACAAAAGCCACCACAAACTTTGTATCGTTTCCATTATTACTTTTCTTTTTCACATAGTCTGCGAACTGATTGATTTTTCCATCTAAGTCAAAATGCTCGCCAACTATAGCACCAATTGCCAAACAACAGATTACCATCATGATATTGCGTGGCGATAATCTACCATTTTCAATACACAGCATCTGTTCCATCGCACCTGCAATACCAATAAAAATAACCGCAACACCCGTGACTAGAAATAGAGTTTCCTGCATCTTTTCTTTCATTTTAGAACTAAAAGAGCAGCCAAATGTACCGGCTAGCACAATTAAAATGATATTAATAATCGTTCCGAGTCCTCGCATATTTTCCCTCTTCGATTTAAAAGCTCACCAGTACTATTCTAGGCTTATAAATATACACTGTAAATATCAAAACAACAAAACCATAATTATCTAATCACTTTCTTCTAGCACCTCAATTATTTTTGAAAGTTCCTCTTTTGATTTTATTATTGGTGAAGGTTCCCTTTTTTAATATGATGTCTTTAGAGATGGTGCTGGCAGTTCAAGAAAGGAGGCAATCATATGGTTGCCAGCGGTTATAAACATCTATCTTTAGAAGAACGTAAATCTATAGAAGTTCTATTGAATCATTCCGACATCAAACTCAAACAGATAGCACTCTCTATCAATCATTCACCGAAATGCGTACGTGAAGAAATCAAAGCACACAGGGTCGTACGTGTCCACTCGAATAAGACGAACAAATGTGGACGTCAAGATTCTTGTAAGAAACATCGCTTATGCACATATTGCATAAGCGGTGATTGTAAGTCTTGTAAGCATAAGGACTGCAACGAGCTATGTGATGACTTCGTCTCATATCCCGTTTGCGAGAGAATAGAGCGATTCCCTTATGTCTGTTCAGGTTGTCCTGACATACATAAATGTCATCTTCCCAAGTACTTCTACATCGCACGAATAGCACAGGATAAATATACGCAAGACAAATTAGAATGGAGGTCCGGACCTCGCAAGAGCGAAGCAGAAATGAAATCTATCGTGGAGGCATTTCAAAATAATATTCCTAAAAAGCAATCCATCGATACGATTATCCATACTAACGACCTGAATATATCCGCCTCTACTGCATATAGATACATTCGTGAGCACCAGATTCCCGGGATTTCAAACATCGACCTAAAACGTCAGGTACGCTACACGCAACGCAGTTCTTCAAGGCATCATCCTATATCGATTGACTACGATTTCCTCGAAGGACGCAAATACGAGGACTTCCTAGCAGCCCTAGAAACAGCAGGACCAGATGTAAACGTATGGGAAATGGATACGATCATCGGGAAGAAAGGGAGCGATGAGAAGTGTGTACTGAGCCTGTTACACAGACGTTCCAATCTTCAATTATATTTTCTCTTACGACACAAGAATATGTTTGAGGTAACGTATCTATTTGATACTATCAAAAGTTTCTTAGGCATCGACTTATTCAAAGATACGTTCACTATCATACTCACCGATAATGGCACTGAGTTCCATGATCCACTATCGCTTGAGACAGACCCTGAAACGGGAGAAAAACTCATCAGTATCTATTTCGCAAGGCCTAGACGTTCTGATGACAAAGGCAAATGTGAAAAGAACCACGAGCACTTCAGAGAGAAGATTCCAAAAGGATGCAGTATGAACAGCCTTACAAAATACGACATCAATTTCGTATCAAATCAGGTAAATAATTATGTACGCAGGAAGTTAAATTACCAATCACCCTACAGCATTGCCAAACTAGTACTAAACGAAAAGGTGTTAGAACTAAACCGCCTTCATCCCATTTCACCCAAGGCAGTTGATCTAACACCTATCCTCCATTAGCATCAGACCCTAACAGCACCATCTCTTTATATTCAAAGGGAGCTTTCAAGAGAAATTCAAAAAAATTTCATTTGAAAGTATACTTTTCGTGCGGTCAAAATGCCCAATATCTATTTAGATTATAGCTTAAAATATATAAATTCAAAACCTGTAAATGGAAAAGCGCCCTAATTGGGTTCACTTCAATAAAGGGCACTTTCGTTAAAAGGGAGCTTTCACTGAAAATTGAGCCTTTCTTCTAGCATCTTCTTACAATATGCTTTCATTCCATCCTTCAAAATGTAATGGCCAAGACCTGTTTCATCTACATCTTCCATTGGCTCCATCTCATATCCACCAGTGACTGTCTTTACACCTGCTGATGTAACCGCCTCCGCATAGGCAACCGATACACGATAACCCTTTTCTTCCTGCTCTACTAGCCAAGAGGCTATTGCCTTTCCAATCTTTTTCATACAACCACCACCTTGGTATTCTTCTTTGATATTGGCGGTATAGATATATAAGATATTATTCCCCTTCTTCATACCAATATTTTTTAAAATCGTGAAATCACCAGTCTCATAGTATTTCTGAAAATTATCCTTATCCACAAAAATTAATGTTTGATAACCAATCAAATGATCTTCATCATCTACCGCAAAAAACAATCCATCCTTTGAGCCTTCATACAATCGACGTAAATAGGAAGCTGGTAAGTAACTTTCATCATCTGATGGCCATACCGCATGGTCCAAACGAATCATCTGTGAAAACAAGTCCTCATTGATTTCTTCATTCTTTATGATTTTCATGTATATCACCTCATGCGTACATTGTATAAGATAAACAATCTCACTTCAAATGACGCATGTTTATGCAAAAGAAAAAGCCCGATTAACGGGCGGACTACTATAAGTGCGGATAACAGGATTCGAACCTGCACGAGTCGCCTCACTGACACCTGAAATCAGCGTGTCTACCAGTTTCACCATATCCCCGTCTTTAGAAGTTAGCACCATTAATCTTTAGGAGCACATTTTTAATAAAGTAATTCAAGTCCAGTATTGATGGGCTTTTCTTATTGTTCAAAAACTTGACAAATTCATTTTTATCTATTCCTTTTAATGGTGTAATGGTGTATTATATAGGAGGGTGTTTTATGGCTTATTTCCTTAAGGTTGCTAAACAACAAAACAATACGTATCTCGCTGTTTATGAATCTTTTTATTCTCCTGCTACCAAAGGTACCAAACATCGTTGTATCAGGTCTCTTGGTTCTGTTTCTAAACTGAAAGCTGCCGGTATTGATGATCCTGTTGCTTTCTACAAAGATGAAGTAGAAAAAATGAATCTGTATAACAAGCAAGATAAGATCAAGAAAATTACTTCCGTTTCTCCAAGAAGATATCTTGGCTATTTCCCTTTGAAATCCATTCTTGAAGATCTTGATATCAAGAAGTTTATTGATCTGTATAAATTCACTACCGATTTTGAATTTGAACTTTATGAAGTTCTTTCTCTTCTTATATATGCTCGTTGTGTTTCTCCCTGCAGTAAATACAAAACATATTATGAAATCCTTCCTCAGCTTCATATTCCTTATGCATTCAACTACGATCAACTATTGAGTGCCCTGGCATTTTATGGAAATGACTATGAGAAAATTGTTGAACTGTTCACTTCGAGAGTCCAAGACAAATATTCCATAGATACTGCTATCACCTATTTTGACTGTACAAACTTCTATTTTGAAATTGACAGAGAAGATGACTTCAGAAGAAAGGGTCCAAGCAAAGAAAACAGGAAAGCTCCTGTCATTGGGCTGGGCTTACTGCTGGATGCGAATCAAATTCCTGTTGGTATGAAGCTGTATCCTGGAAATGAATCAGAAAAGCCTGTATTGAAAGATGTACTGAAAGACTTGAAGGAAAGACATGAAGTACACGGAAAAACGATACGGGTAGCTGACAAGGGACTGAACTGTTCAGAGAATATACTTTCAGCTTTGGCAAACGGCGATGGATATCTCTTTTCCAAATCAGTCAAGCAGCTGCCTGAAACAGAAAAGGTATGGGTTCTACTACCTAATGACTACAAAGCAATCAAGGACAGAAATGGCAAGATCATTTATTACTGTAAAGAATGCATCGATGAATTTCCATACACATATACAGATGAAAGCGGAAAAAGAAAAAAGTAAACATCAAAGAAAAAAGAGTCGTCACATACAATCCGACACTGGCAAGAAAACACAAATATGAAATAAACAAGCTTGTAGAAAAAGCCAAAGGTCTGTCCGTATCACTTGTAAAGAAAAATGAATATGGGGAAAGCGCAAAATATGTCACTTTCAGATCTACTTCAAACGGAGAAGAAACAGAAGATAAAGTAAAGGCCATCATCAATCAGGAAACGATAGATAATGACTTGAAACTGGCCGGTTACAATATGCTTGTCACATCTGAAACAAAGGTGGATGCCAGACAGATATATGAAACATACCACAACCTGTGGAAGATAGAAGAATCATTCAGAATCATGAAATCAGACCTAGATGCAAGACCTGTTTATTTACAGCTTGAGAATACGATCAAGGGACATTTCTTAATATGTTATCTTACTGTACTGCTGCAGAGAATATTTCAATTCAAAGTCTTGGAAAACAAATATTCTTCTTCAGAACTGAATGAATTCTACAAAGGATTCCAGTTCGTTGAAGGAGAAGACAGTTATACAAACATATCCATAGGCACCAACTTCATTACCGAATTATCAGACATGACAGGATTACCTTTAGACAATTATTTTTTATCTCCAACAAAACTAAAAAAGGTGTTGAACTATAGATTCTAATCTGTAGTTTTACACCATTTTTTAATGTTTAACTCTAAAGTCAGGTTGTATAAGATAAACAATCTCACTTCAAATGACGCATGTTTATGCAAAAGAAAAAGCCCGATTAACGGGCGGACTACTATAAGTGCGGATAACAGGATTCGAACCTGCACGAGTCGCCTCACTGACACCTGAAATCAGCGTGTCTACCAGTTTCACCATATCCGCATCGCAATAGTAATTATACACAAGCTCACCTTAAATTGCACGAATTTATTTTGAACGCATTGTCAATGAAAAGCCTAATAAAGTTACTAATACAACGCCTATCACACTTGTCAAAAGTGTAACTGGAAGTAACTCTAAACCGAACGAAATTCCTAAGATAGATTGCGTGAAATAATAGACGATCACAAAGAGAAAACTCATGATGAGAACAATGGTCAAACGATACTTTGTGGTTGGTTGATAAATGCGATACAAAGTATACAGATAGATAACACCTGTCACAAATACTAGGATTGCATTCGCACTTTCCAAAGGCAACCCTGTTGATGTCCGATAGACCTTTGTAAAGATTGCAGCCAATACAACTGTAATTGCGGATGGAAGTGCTCGCAAAAATGCATCTAATAAAAATCTACCATTTAGTTTTTCATAGCTAGGTTCTAGCTGTAGGAATACGGTTGGAATTCCTACACAGATTGCGCTTATCATTGTTAGATGCACTGGTACAAACGGATATACAGTTTGAAATAGTGCAACATAAATCGTTAAAAAGAATGAAAATAACGTTTTTACTAGATACATTGAAGATGCTCTAGAGATATTATTGATAACTCTTCTACCCTCACAGACAATAGAAGGTACGACATTAAAATCATTTTCTAATAAAACAATATCAGAAATATCTTTCGCAGCCGATGAACCTGCAAGCATGGCAATAGAGACATCAGCTTGTCGCAAAGCAGGAATGTCATTGACACCATCCCCTACCATCGCCACAACATGTTTACGCTGTAGCGCTTTTAGTAGTTCTTTCTTTTGTTTTGGAAGCACTCTTCCAAAAACTGTATATTCTTCAACTACTTGATCATAATCAATTTCACCAACAGACAAATCGATATACTTATCTGCATTTGGCACCCCAGCTTTTCTTGCAATTGAAGAAACTGTCTTTGGATAATCACCAGAGATAACTTTGATTGTAACACCTTGTTTAGAAAGATAGGTTAATGTTTCATTTACATTTGGTCGCATCACATCACGGATGTATACCAAGCCTAATAATTCTTTATTGTCGTCTTCCCTTGTAAGTGCTATCGCAATCGTACGCAGCTCTCCTTGAGAAAACGTATCATGATACGTTTGATAGACAGCATCTTCTTTGTTAAATATAAACTCAAATGCACCAACATATAGTGTTCCTATATCATGCAAATAAGCACTTGTATATTTGCGTTCACTCGCAAACGGTTGAAAACTATCTACTTGAATTTTTGTATCACTCTTGAAATACTCCAACAAAGCTTTCGCAGTAGGATTTGGATGTTTTTCCATCTCTAAATATGCTTGCATATATGCACGTAGATTCATCTCAGAAATATCACTGACAATTTCAACATGATCAACCTGCATGTCTCCTTGTGTTAATGTACCTGTTTTATCAAGGCATACCACATCAACCCTTGCAAGACCTTCAATCGAATACAGTTCCTGCACAAGTGCCTTGAATTTTAATAAACGCATCGTAGAAACGGCTAGGGCAACACTCGTTAGTACGACTAAACCTTCTGGAATCATACCAATGATTGCGGCTGATGTATTTAATACGATATCTGAATACCCTAACTCCTTCACTCCCATCTGCATTCCCGCAAGTATCAATGCGACAGGAACAATTAAGACAGATACAATCTTGATAAGTTTCTGTAAATCCTTCTGTAGCGCACTCTTCTGAAACCCAGATATCTTTGCGCCCTCCATAATCTTTTCGGATTGGCGATCGTGCCCTACTTTAGTAACAGATACTTCCGCATCTCCACTTAGTACTATTGTCCCACTATAAACAGTATACCCAACTTTTTTATAAACCGGTTCAGATTCACCCGTCAGAAGGCTTTCATTTACTTCAAGACTACCTTCTACTACGATTCCATCAATTGGTATCTGAATCCCTGCTTGTAAGCTTAATAAATCATCTTGCACAATCTCATCGACAGAAATTTCTATCCACGCATCGTCACGGCAAGCGTTCACTTTAGTGGTTGTAAGAATACGTATCTGATCCAATAATTTTTTCGCACGCATTTCTTGAATGATTCCAATGAGCGCGTTTGTAATAACCGCACCCATAAACATTGCATTTTGATATTTGCCAGTCGTAAATACAAATACAAAAAGCACGATATTTAAGAAATTAAAATATGTAAAGATATTTTCCTTAATGATATTTATCGTCGACTTTGATAATTTCTTTGATTCACCATTTACTTTATTTTCTTGAATACGCTGGTTTATTTCACTTGTTGTAAGTCCTTTTTTTGACATTACTTCTGTGCGATAATTTCTGCAAGTCTAATCTTACCTTCTGCAAAGGTAAAATCATCCCAATCATGTACTAACTTTTGAGCAAAGTCACACATAAACGCCATACTGTTCTTCACATCAACACCAGCTAATTGTGCAAGAACAAATACAGCAGCTTGCAATTCGACATCAGATACATGCTCGCATGGTAACAAGAACTTCTCATCTCCATAACAATACACACCTTCATCATTCTTAAAAATTAAAACATCTGAACTAGTCATTGTATGTAAGTATTCTGCTGTCAGTTTGAAATCATGGTACTTTTCAAGAGAGAGATAATATGCATCTGTTTCAGATAGTAATAGTATTGGGTTTAATGAACAAAGTGCACGGAAAACATCCTCATCCATCTGATCACCAAATTCACCTGGTACAAAATAGATAGGTTTTTCTAAATCATCTAAAGTATTCAATAAATCAACCACACCTTCTTCACTTAACATTTCTCCATAGATTAATACTGCATGGATATCATCTTTCTCTAATGTCTGTACAAATGACATATCGAAGTTATATTCACCGCCAGGCACACTAAAATAGGTTTGATTCCCTTCTTCATCAACCATGTGATAGGTACAACCATTTACTAGCTCCGTTCTTACATTAATTGGTAGATTATGTGCTACCATTTCTGCCTCTACAGTTTCGCCATAAATACCGGTACCAATCGGCGCATATAATTCATACGGAAAATCAAAATGTTGAAATACATCAGCAGCTTTAAAACCTGTACCACTGATAATTTGTTCTTGTTTTATAACGTTAAACTCTTCATTTCCTTGCGGAAGTTTATCGACATGCGAAACAAAGTCTACATGTGCCGATCCTATAATTAATATCTTTTTCATATGTTTAGTATATCAAAATATCCTATCAAAAATAAATTTACAATTTTCACATTTCTTTTTATGATATTAGTAGTAATTCATCCATACACTGCTTAAAGATCTCGTTTACATAAACAGTGCTAAACCATTGAATCATTGCATCACAACAGCAAGTTTTTATCATTTCAAAATATCATTCTAAACTCATTGTGATAAATCGGAGGGGAACATGATTCATACACATCATTTTGTACAGCAGATTTGTAAAGCAACGTTGACCGTATTTTTATTATTTTCTTATGGCTGTTCTAGCAGCTCGAAAAATGAAGACAAACACCAAACATCCGTTGATACAGAACATGTAGCACAAACTACAACAACTGTTTCAGTCCCAAAACCAACACCTAAACCTACTCCAAAGCCTACTCCAACACCAGTCCCTACTTGTGATGGCACAACGATAACGGCTAACTGTCAGGTAGATGGTATTGTCTATTCTAAATTTATTTATCATCCAGCAATTCCTGAATCAAGTCATATCGAAATTGTAACAACATATGAAACTCAAATTGTAGATTATAAAACGCAATGCAATGACGGAAGCTGGTCTCCTAGTAACGCGAAAGGAAAAGGAGCCTGTTTACATCATGGTGGTGTATACGACTATTACGCACCTGTATATGGATCTGTAAGAGTAGATACAGAACAAACGGTTATTGATCCAGGCGTAGATGGTTGGTATGAAACAGAAGTGAAGAAATAAGATTATAGGAATATCGAATGATTACATCCTGCATAAGCGAAGAAAAAACCTGTATTTCTACAGGTTTTCAGGTGGCTCCAGCCAGAATCGAACTGGCGACACAAGGATTTTCAGTCCTTTGCTCTACCGACTGAGCTACAGAGCCAAATGGTTGCGAGGGAAGGATTTGAACCAACGACCTCCGGGTTATGGGCCCGACGAGCTACCAGGCTGCTCTACCTCGCGATGTGTTGTTCCGAAGAACATAATTTAAATGGCGGAGGAACTGGGATTCGAACCCAGGCGCCGATTTCTCGACCTACCGGTTTTCAAGACCGGACCCTTCAACCACTTGGGTATTCCTCCGTTTCAGTGGACCCTGAAGGACTCGAACCTTCGACCAGTCGGTTATGAGCCGACAGCTCTGACCAACTGAGCTAAGGGTCCGAGATGTTTCTTGCAAGATGCATGTTACATCTCGTTCTTAAATAGTAATGGTAGCGAGAGTGAGACTCGAACTCACGACCTACCGGGTATGAACCGATTGCTCTAGCCAACTAAGCTACCTCGCCATCATGGTCGGGATGACAGGATTCGAACCTGCGACCCCTTGATCCCAAATCAAGTACACTACCAAGCTGTGCTACATCCCGAATGGCGCGCCGAGCAGGAGTCGAACCCGCAACCTTTTGATTCGTAGTCAAATGCTCTATCCAGTTGAGCTATCGGCGCAATACACATTAAAATTAGTGCTATATAAATATAGCAAGAAAATATCTGTTTGGCAAGGTAAAAATAAAATAATTTCTAACAGTAAACAAAAATGGCCTATGGAAATGCGATGAAATCAAGTATTTCTCTTATATGTTCCGTTGAATAATATCAAATGTCGTAAAATTCTATCCATCTTTGGCCACAGTTCTACTGCACCTTTTACTCTAAACAGATATACAAACCAATTTAAATAGGATTGTAGATTAGTCATTCTCATCCCAATGAAGCGATAGATATACCTTTTTAACCACGAGCACATATTGTTTATCAATGCCATGTTCTCTAGATATTCTTTGTCGTGTGTATTGGCTTTATAGAATTCTTCTTTCAAATCTAATTCTTTTATCAGCTTGTCATGTGCTCTTTCGCCATCATGTACTAGTGTTGATCCGGAAGCGATATGATTCTTTAGCGCTTCAAAGATACGTGAAGCAGATGGCTTTCCATGACCACAAATAACAGCGTATGTATTTTTGTGACAATCGATTGCCACAACGATACAGAGTTGGCTCTTAGATAATCCTCTCTTCTTGTCTAGGCCATTTTTGTTTACTGTTAGAAAATAATTTTACAAAATAGACTTCTCCCTCAGAAGAAGTCTATTTTATCGATTTATCCCCAAATAAGCCAAGTTACGATGTAACCGGAAAATACTGCAATTAGCGTAAACGGAATCCCTATGCGGAAGAAGTCTTTAGAAGAAACTTTATATCCCTCTTTATTCAAAATGCCAATTGCCGCAATATTTGCACTCGCACCAACCGGTGTTAAGTTACCACCGAGTGTTGCACCAATTAATAATCCAAAGTATAGAACATATGGTTCTACACCCATCGAGTTCGCTATCCCCTGCACGACTGGTAGCATTGTCGCAACATATGGAATATTATCCACAAAAGCAGAGATGATTACCGATACAAATACAATCATTGTATACATCACAAATACAGAACTACCACCTAGTTTTACAAAGAGTTCTGCTATCGCATCAATCACGCCTGCTTCTGTAATACCTGAAATTACCATAAACAAACCAATTAATAGAAATAAAGTATTAAAATCAATCGCTTGAATCGCACGCTTTACAACATCGGTTGACTTTTCACGGATTGCTCTATAGATGATTCCAATCAATGCATAGCTCATGCAGATTAGGCCATTGGTAAGTTGTGGTTTATTTTCAAACTGGGAAGCGATAATAAGTGTCGCAATCACACCAATCATCAACAATGAAGGTACAAAGTCTGTTACCTTCGTAGTAATTTCCTCATGAATGGGATCTTTTGATTTTCTAAACAAGAATAGTAATACTGGAATTGTCATTGCAGCACCAATTTCTACTGATAACGCAATACCAGGTTTCCCCATGAATACAAAGAAATCATTGAAACTCATGTTCGCATAACCACCTAGAAGAATACTTGTTGTATCCCCTACTAAAGTCGCAGCACCCTGTAGGTTACTAGAAACTGCTATCGCAATTAATACTGGAATAGGATTTGTCTTTAATTTCTTTGATACTGCTAAACCAACAGGTGCAACCATCAATACTGTCGCAACATTATCAACAAACGCAGAAATAACTCCAGAGAAAATGCTCAATACAACTACTGCCCATTGAATATTTGGAACAGCTTTTAATAATCCCTCTGCCATTAATGCAGGCATTTGACTTTCAATGAATAACTGTACAACCATCATCGTACCAGCCAACATTAGAATAATATTCCAATCAACAGCGCCAATGACATTCCCTAACGGTAAAATTCCTAACAAAATAAATACCCCTGCCGCAATAAGTGCAACGTATGGACGTTTTTCAGGAAGTGCCAATAAGAATGTATACATGACAACAAACAATACTAATGCAAGTACCATAAAGTCCTCCAAACAAGTAAGTGAATTATAACAGAAACAAGCAAAAATCAAAGTATTATTGCATTTAAAAATCATGCAGTTTCATGTAAGATTGAATCATGAAAATTACTTTAAACGATGAAATCAATCAGTTCCTTGATCGCTGCCTCGCAAATATCACTAGTGATGCAAAGAATAATTTTGTAGGAATGCATATTACGAAGAAAAGCGAAAAGAAAGTCATAAAAATGCTCGCAGAGGCTGGTATCCCAGAATTCCAAGATTCTAAAAACTATCCTTCTCTTTTCTTATCTGTCGATGAATGGGAGAATAATCCATACCACAAAAATATTCATCTAGATTGGATTAAAGATTCACATTTCACTTTTGAAAGAAGAAAGATTGCAGGCTTTGAATTATTTAATTCTGATGCGATCCAAAAAGACCCAAATAGAGAGTTAAATGATTGGATGAAGTTACGTGCAATGGACCGTAATTTCGATGCTCTCTATCTCTATCAAGATGATATGGATTGGATGTTTGACGCACCCAGTGAAGCAAACACCAACGATATACCTGCACAAAGAGCACACGGGAAAGTGCTTACCCTTGGTTTAGGTATCGGTTATTTCCTATATATGTCGATTCAAAATCCAAATGTAGAAGAAGTAACTGTTATTGAGCGCTCAAAAGAAGTAATTGCAATGTTCAGAAACTTTATTCTTCCTCAATTTGAAACAACAACACCAATTCATCTAATTGAGGGTGATGCGTTTGAATACTTCAATCAAGATTATCTTTCAAACTTTGATTATATCTATACAGACATTTGGCAGTCTTCACAGGATGGCTTGCCACTCATAACAGAACTATTAGAACAATATTATCTACCAAAAGAAAAAGCAGACTTTTGGATTGAAGACTCTTGTCTTGAAGTTATTTGGACATTAATTTTCTTATACTTTGAATCACTGGCACGAAATAAAGAATTGGAAGTTAATCCATACTATCAATCCTACATTGAAAAGATTGCTTACTACTTCAATCAAATTGATGAGACAGCTTCTGATGTAGAAACGCTAAAAACATACATGTATGACACAAATATTTCTCGTCGCATCCTATCAACAAAACTGGATTAATCTTCACTAGATCAACCCAGTTTTTTCATTCAAATTAACATCGGCAAGAATATATTTGCTAGTCCCAGGAAGATAAAGAATCCCAATACATCTGTCGCTGTTGTTACAAAGATGGAAGAAGATACAGCTGGATCAGCACCAAATTTATCTAAAATAACAGGCACTAAGAATCCAAAAATACCTGCTACCACTAAGTTACCAATCATCGCAATAACTGTAATGACACCTAGGAATATGTTACGGTATAGAATCATTACAATAATCGCTGTAATCAAACCATTAATTGTACCATCAATAACTCCAAGGAAGATTTCCTTTACAAAGGATCTCCAAACTCTCTTGAAATCAATTTTATCTGTCGCAATTTGACGAACTAGAATCGACTGCGTTTGAGAACCAGCATTACCACCCATACCGGAGATAATTGTCATGATAGAGCTTAACGCAACAACCTGAGCGATAGTACCTTCAAATACCTTTACTGTAAAGGATGCCATAAACGCTGTAATTAAGTTAATTAATAGCCAAGGCAAACGTAGCTTGATAGATTGTAATAGTGTTGTATCTAAGCTTTCTTCCTTGGATACACCACCCATTTCTAAGATATCTTCGTTATACTCTTCGACAATAACGTCGATAATATCATCGACAGTAATGATACCAAGAATTGCCATACGTTGATTTACAACTGGAATGGCTTTTAAGTCGTATTTAGATACAAGTTTCGCAACTTCTTCCTGGTCCATCTCTGGTCCTACGCTGATGAAGTTTTCCTTTGTGATATCAGCTATCAACATATTTTTATCAGAAGATAAAATATCACGTAAATCCGCAGTACCAATTAACTGCCCTCTTGCATTTACAACGAAGATTATTTCAATAATTTCAATCTTAGGACCAATCTCACGAATCTTCTCTAGTCCTTCGATGACCTTCAAATCTTCTTTAATTGCTATGTAGGCAGTCGTCATAATACCACCAGCTGTATCTGCAGGATATTCCAGCAGATTTGTGATTTCTGTACGATCTTTATCCTTCATCATATTCACAATTGCTTTACGCCTACCAATTGTTAAATCTCCGATAATATCAACGATATCATCCTGCGCCATACTACTAAAGATTTCAAGAAGTTCATTATTAGATAGTGCATATGTAAAGCGAACACGAAGCTCATCTTTTGCTTGCTCTAATACGGAGGCAATATCCTCTGAAGATAAGATACTACACATTTTCCATAGTTCTTCATCATCAAGATATTCAGCAGCTTGTGCTACATCAATCGGATTATTCTCTTTGATATATTCAGAAAGTCCTGCGGCTTCACCAGCTTCAATCATGTGACGCAGTCTTTCTTCATTCATATTTTCTTTCAGTATTTCTTCAGACATCTCTTTGCCCCCATAGCATAATAACTTTATAGTTTTATGCCAAGAAATTCAATTCATTTCAACTTTTAAATTTCATAAATTTTTATATATAAGAATCTATTCTGCATCAACGATAATCGTCTCAAACTCTAGCGCTGGCATACATTCTCTTAAGTCATGTTCAATACGATGTAACGCTTCTACCCTATCTTCAACCGGCGTATTGCCATTCCCTTGGATAATGAAGATGGCATTCTTTGTAGTATCATCAAACTTATAGTTTTCGCCATCTCTAACGCCCATCCACGCTAAGATACCCTGACTATCACGATAAAGATAATCTGTCTCTGCAACATGCTTTGGGGTTGAACAGATTGGTAGGAATGTATCTTCTTTTTGACTAACAGTAAACAAGAGTGGTTCTTGAATCTTATCTAAGTCATGACCACCGATTGCCAAAAAAGACTTCAATGTCTCAACATTATAAATATCAACGATACTATTGATATGAGGCATAGAGCCACGGTGTTGAATATTGCGAATAAATGCTGGTATGGTTGGCGGGTTCTTCTTGATACTTCTACCAGACTTCTGCATCAATTCAATATAGCCCTGAATGAATGGATGTTGGATCACTTCATCAATATTACACTGTAGTGCCCACTCTTCCACCTCTTTTTGCTTTTGTAAAAATGCTGGTGTTAGTTCTGCGTTTGGATCAACATTTTTAGCGATACCAATCACAACATGTTTTACGCCAAGAGCTTCCAAACTTTTATCTAAGATTATCTTCATATAGTACCTCACTATTACTAGCATTATACCATTTCCATACTGAAATCTACGCTTTAAAATGAATCATCTTCTATTGTATATTCTCTGGTTTTCAGCGCTAGTAGGATAACTCTTTTCGAAGAGTATGCATCTAAACAGGTTTGTATTGTTACAAAGTCATCGTTATATTTCGGCTTTAAATCTGTATCGTATATAAGTGCTACTCTTTTCGCATCTGCTATCCATTCATAGAACTTATCAGCAGAAGTAAACTCCTTCTGCTGATAGTTCCAATCTAACTCTTTATTTTTTATGGTGATCGAGAATACTCTGTACTCCTCAATCCTATCTTGCATGCATAAGTAAAATATTTGGTATTCATAAAATAATTTCTTATCTGTTAATTCAGCAAGTCTAGTAAACACTGCATTTTCAGTACCATAACCAACATGGTGACCATAAATAATTTTATTTTTTGATTTTGTTTCAAAGATCATTGGTGTACCACTCATGGATGGTTCTCCATCAAAATTCCGGTAGAGATATTCTTTTCCACCTATATCAATCACAACAGGTTGTGATACAATCTCTCCTTGCCAATACATCCATGCCCAAAAATCCGGATTTCGTTTCTTCAGATCATTCCATGCATGCGTGTTAAATCGAATTATATCTTTTACATTTTGGAGTTGTAGTTTCTCTGTAAGATTTAAAATCTTTTCTTGTTCATTCTCCAACAATCTCCACTTTCTTGCATAGATACATATACCGAATACTACGAGTAGTAAACACAAAGAGATCTTAATCTTTACTAACATCTATCTTACTTACGTATACGTCTTGTTGAAAAAATAGTCCATGCAATACCAATGATTCCACCAATAACACAGAACCATACACCAAAGTGAATCCCAACACCGGTTGGAATGTCTTTTTCTTTCTCATCTGCAACTGTTAATTCTATGGGTTTCTCTGGATTGAAGTTTTGGGCAGAAAGGTGTTTGATTTCATACTTTTCAAAAGAGATTTCATAGCCCTTTGGAGCTTCAGTTTCCATAATATACAATCCTTCTGCAGCATATGGTACCGCAAAGTCCACAAAGCCATACTTATCTGTTAGACCAACTGTACTTCTGCCATAAATATCCATTGCAATTGTGCTATCAGAATGGTAGAGCGTAAATTCAGTATTCTCAAGTACTGTATCGTAATCTTCCGCATCTACCTTCTTTACGCGAACATAAATTTTCTTCTTACGATCAACCGCTTGAATGAGCTGCGGTTTTTCCTTTGTGCCTGTTGCGGTAAAGACAATATCTTGATCCATCAGTTCATATCCAAATGGTGCTTCTACTTCATGCAAGATATAGGTACTGCCACCTTTTACATACTGTCCAATGTCATAAATATCTTCGTCAGTTGTGGCAAAACGATGAACTAGTTTTGGATTTTGATTTTCATCTAATACAGGTACATATTCTTGATTTTCATTCTGTGTTGCTTCATAAATTTCAAGGATAGCTCCCGCAACTGTTTTACCATCTTCATCTACTTTTTTAAAGGAAATATCAACCGTTAAATCAATCATTTGAATCTTAATTGGCTCTGATGTTGTTGGATTGTATTTTGGAACTGTAAACTGAATCATTGATGCACGATGTACACCATTAATAATCTCTACTTCTTCTAATTCATATTGCTGGCCTGCATGCAGGTTATTAAGCTGGAAGGCTTCGGCTGTTGTAACACCATCATTAGGAAGTGGAACTAACTCTCCTGTCGAAAGGTTCTTTAGTTGTAAACGAACACCACTTATTGCTTTGCCTTCTTCATTTACTTTCTCGATGAGATATTCAACTGGCTTGTCTATCATTTCTACTGCTAGTACTGTTCCATCTGAATTCACTGTAAATGTGATATCATCCGCATAATAGTATCCATCTACTGTCATCTCCTCATGTAGAGTATATTTCTTGCCTGAAGTTAAGCCTGCAATCTTATGTGGTACTTGATAAGCAGATACCCATTCATCAATCAACGTATTCTCTTCATCAATCACTCGTAGTTTCGCACCAGGTGTTTCTGGACTACCTGTAATCATCATCTTTGTGATTTCAGTTTTTGTGATTTCGTTTGTAATTGTAAGCCCGTGATGAATCGTAGCTGTTACATCATCTTTAGCAAAGAAATCCACAGGATATGCTGTTTCATTTAATACTAGTCCATCAAGTGTCTGAACTTCTTGTACAACATACTTTCCTAAAGGAATATGTTCAACTGATGTATATCCATTTTCATCCGTTGTGAATTCTGTATATACTTGCCCTTTTGGTAATATCACATTTCCATGGATTGGTTCGATGATATCTTCTGCTGCAATCAATCTAAAAACAATTCCAGCCAAACTCTTTTCTATTACCAAATTACGATCACTTTGATATTCTTCTACCTTTTTCTGCAGTTCGAGTTTTCCATAAATACGATTATTTCTCACTTCAACTGTAATATATTGGTTATTATCCTCATCTACATTTACAACATTTTCCTGCTTTAACGTGAAGGGAATCTCCTGTGTCTCTCTTGTAAATCCATCAGGGCTACTGATTTCTTCAATCGTATAACTGCCTGGTGCTAGTTTTAGTGGAGTAGTAATTGTACCATGCTGTTGTGCAACACAGAATGTACCCTCAGGGTATTTCTCATCTTCTTTTGCGCTTGTCTGGAATGTATCATAACTACGTTCTCCAACACGTTGAACAACATAGTTTCCATCTGCGTCTTTGATTTTAAAACCTACAGAATGAAAATCAATGATTTCGTTAGTCTCTGCATCTTTCTTTACAAGACGCACATAATACTCTTTTGAAATATTGCTAATCTCATACTTTACTTCTGGTTGATTCTCACGAGAAACTTCAAATACAAAGTCCTCCTTTAATAGTTCCATTTCACTATCCTTTGCGGATGTTTGTCGTATTGTATATTTTCCATATGCAAGTTCACCAGATTCTGCAATACCTTCTTCATCTGTAGTAATCACTGCATATTCTTTTGGTGTAAACTCTGATAAGTGCTGATAGGCTTCTTCAAAGCTACCAAAGCGATCAATATGTTTCTGTAAGATTGCTGTAAATGTAGCACCTTGTTCATTTGTCGCTAACGCTGACTGGTGTTTATCGACAAATAATTTATGAATACGAAACTTCCCTGTGATTACATCATCCGTAACATCAAGTGAAATATGATTTGTATAACTAGGCAATTGATTGAATAGAACTGTTTTCTTTTCGGTATCTAGTTTATATCCCTTCGGTGCTGTAATTTCTTTTACACTATATTGGTGTGAGTAATACAGTCCGTCAATTGTATTAGAAACACCACTTTCGTCAATGTTTAACATACCTACTGTAGTTTGTGTTGTTTCATCAAATAATTCATAACTGGTTTGCACAAAAGATTCTGCAGCACCTTGTGGTTTTTGAAGGTTTGTATCTACATCGTGCTTGATTAAGTTTAGACTTGTCCCTACTGCGTGCAGGTTAATTTCTGCACTATCCACATGTAGTTTTCCTGCCTTGATGACGTCCTGATTAATAGAAGAACGATAGATAATTTGATTTTCTCCACCTTCATCATTGCGATATAAAAGTTTGTTGATAAAGCGAATCTTTGCCTGTTGTCCCATCGCAACTTTTACATAGAAGTCATTCCCCACAACAGTAGACACTAACTCTCCATTCGCATCTACAAGTGTTCCATTTTCAACTAGCACATCAAAGTTTGCAAGATTACCATTTGTATTTATAACATGAACAGGAATATTACCATCAATTTCACCCGTAAAGAAGCTACCTTCTTTTACGTTATTGTTATACTCTACAACCTGAAGATTTGGCATAGTATGTAGTTGTTCTACAAGTGATCGTATTTCATTTTTCTTTTGTGTTGTATCAATTGTCGCACGTGTAATATTTGTCGTACCTAAATATTCCCAAATCAAATCTTGTGCCGCCAAATATCGTTCATCTGTCCTTTCTCCATCAAAACCATAACCAAAAAATGCATATGCAAGCATGATATTTTGGTCAAGTTCTGACATCTTTGTCCATCCTGGATCTTCACCTACATAGCCGATTGGGTGATAGATTTCCGGTATTTTAGGCTGTATACAATATGCGGGTACTCCATCCGCACGTAAGAAATGTGACTCTGGTGTATCATAGGCAACTCCATCCACATAATAGACTTGTCTACCAGGTACATTTGTACAAGTGATTGTTGTACTTTCTGCGTGAACATGCATGTGTGATATCAGTGTAAATATCATGAATACTGACATGATACGCAAAATCAAATTTTGAATTTGTTTTTTGATCTTTTCTATCTTCATATGAGTTCCTCCCTACTCACTTATTTATAGAAAAAAAGTTGATACATTCCTGTGCCAACTTTATGCCAATCTAAAACCCTTCATGTTCAATCGAGATAATATCATCAAACTGTATTGTGGTACGATCTTTGAAAATAATCTTTTTCTCAATATCATCAATGCGATGTAATTGTTTCTCAACCGTTTGATAACTGCCACCACTCTTTTTTAAATCCTGCAAGAAATGCATGACTTTAATCATAGGTTTTTCTTTTTCATGTTCATGTAAAATTTCAAGTTTATGTTTTAATTCCTCTATTTCTGTTTCAGATAGCTCAATGCGTCGTTGCGTTATTCTTGAGGATTCACGAATTAAATCTTCATAGCCTGTTAGTGCTGCAAACGGCATGAACTGAACTGCTCTTTCTGAAATAGACATTTTACGATGTACCTTAGATACTGGAGCTTCTAGGTAAAGCATATCTTCGTACTTTTCATTCATGCTTTGTGACCTCCAATCTGATTATTTCGTTCTACAGCAGTAGCACCTTCTTCTAAATCCCTACCCTTTAATAGTTTATTCTTCCCGTATTTACGCTTGATAGATAGAATTGCTTGTTGCAGTTGATGGTCCTTCTTTTCATCTACCTTCATTATATCCACATCCTCTGTTGGTGGTGCGAATAGATCTAATTGCGTCGCTTCTGTACGCTTCTTTGCGGTGTCTTCACTGATAATACTCGTAAATGCGATTGTTATCTTACGCACCAATAATCTCGCATCT
Source organism: Solobacterium moorei (assembly GCF_036323475.1). Lineage (GTDB taxonomy): Bacteria > Bacillota_I > Bacilli_A > Erysipelotrichales > Erysipelotrichaceae > Bulleidia > Bulleidia moorei. Next base: position 785,545 of record NZ_AP028934.1, on the reverse strand, counting down.
ACGATTTTATCAAATAGCCGTTCTACAGCTTCCATAATCTCTTTAGAAAATGATGTATGATGTGATAAATTCACAGTACCATTTGTTGGTTTTGGAACCTTTCTACCATACCAGTCTAGTGCTGTTTGAATATCCATTGATAGTTCATGATTCTTTAGACTTTCCACATCATAACTTATATATAAACAAACTTGGTTGGCAGTCATCTTTTTCGCAACTAAATCCAGAATCAATTGTTCTGTCATTTCTTTTGCGACCAGTTTTGCTTTAGAAAAAGTATATCCAGACATTAAGACTTGTCCTGAACTAAAACTATGATTACTTGGTTGATAATGTTTAATTGCATGCATGGTACAAGATTCACATCCCCATGCATGATCGATAAGTAATTCTGCGTTTACGCCAAATAGTTTATACAACAATTCTTCATTTAAATAATCGCCATCCTTGCCAATCGAGCATCTTGCGATATCACCCATCGTATACATACCGTGTTGGGCAAGCTTGCGTGCATAGCCTCTACCAACACGCCAGAAGTCTGTTAATGGTTGATGATCCCATAAGAGTTTTCGATATTTGATTTCATCCAGCTCACCAATCCGCACACCATATTTATCTGCTGGAAGATGTTTTGCGATAATATCCATCGCGACTTTCGCAAGATATAGATTTGTCCCAATACCAGCAGTTGCGGTAATTCCTGTCTCTTCATAGACAGCCGATAACATCATTCTCGCTAGTTCCTCTGCTGTCTTATGATACGTACGTAAATATCCTGTCACATCCATCATCACTTCATCAATCGAATATACATGGATATCTTCCGCGGCGATATAACGTAAGTAAATATTATAAATATTTGCACTGTATTCAAGATATTTTGCCATACGAGGTTGAGCGACGATATATGTAAGTTTATATTCAGGATGCCGTTCTAAGATATCCCGATTCCATTCCTCTTTTATAAATCGTTTCCCTTGTAGCTTACTTTGACGTTCACGATTGATTTCTGTAATCTTATGTTCCACCTCAAAAAGTCTGGGTCTACCAGATATCCCTAGTTGTTTTAGTGATGGTGATACCGCAAGACAGATTGTCTTATTGGTACGTGAGGTATCAGCCACTACTAGATTTGTTGTAAGCGGATTTAAATTTCGATCCTGACACTCTACAGATGCGTAGAATGACTTTAAATCAATTGCAATGTATGTTCTTCTTTCACTCATAAATTCATCTCTGTAGATAATATTATAGCGTAATAAAAAGACAAGTTATGACTTGCCTTAACATCCAACTCCATCAATATTACATGATTGTCCAGATTTCACTACTTCTGTCCTTGAAATTCTTTCTTCCTTTAGCCACTCTTCATAATCAAAACGAATCGTACCATCTTCTAGAACAAGTGTTGGAATACCGATATATCCCTCTTTTTTCGCTTCATCATACGCGTCAGAATAATCACGTAAAGCTAAGAATTGCTTTAATGCACGGATAGATCCTGTAATATCTATATATTCAAAAGGAATGTGGTTCTTCTCCAATATTGCTTTACATGCAACACAATCTGGACAATGTGGACTACCAAAAACTTTTAACATAATAAACCTCCTGGTATATTCAATTTGACTCATATAGCTGACTAAATTGAATATACGTTTTCTTTCTACCTGACCTCGTATCCGTCAGGACTGTTTTTGATAGAATTGAAATCGTGAATGTGTACTTTGACAACCTCCTTGAAGCTTTGACTTCATTTTTTAGAATCTTGCCACTTCTTAATATTCAGAATCGAGATCAGTTGTATGGGTCTTTGAACTCTTATCTTTTACCAGGATCTATGCGGATACTTTGCAAGTGGAATACATATTCATATTTTACAGAAAGGATATATTTTTATGCGTTACTTTATTGGTATTGATATAGCTAAATTCAAACACACCGCTTGTGTCATAGACACGTATGGCACCGTCCTTGTAGAATCCTTTGATTTCACTAATGATATCATCGGCTTCCAATCCTTATTGAAAAATATCAAACCATTCCTTAAAAAGAAACACCTCGTTGGTATGGAAGATACGGGACATTACGGAGACAATCTTCGCAACTTCTTATTGGAAAAACAGTATAAGGTCGTTATGTTAAACCCCATCGTTACATCTCATATCCGTAAGGCTTCCAACAAAGTCAAAAACGATAGAATCGATTGTTTCGTCATTGCCAACACGATGATGAATCCTAATTTCTACAGAGACCAACATGCACAATCTATTGATTACGCTACGGTACGTCAACTGACACGTATGCACCATACACATACGGAAGAAATCAACCGCTATAAGTGTCAGTTACAGAAATCAATTGATATTGTCTTTCCAGAATTCAATTCTCTTCTCAACACCAAATATTCAAAAACCTATCTCGAGATACTAGATACCTACCATAGTGCTCATACAATCGCCAATACCGATATTCGTCTGTTACGGAATACCCTGAAAAATGTTGGCGTAGGTCGTTCCGTATCAATCTCTGCAGAACAACTTAAGAAAGCTGCTAAGGAATCTATCGGTCAACACAACCTTGCGATTGAAATGGATATTCCATTTTTGATTTCTCTTATCAGAAGATTAACTTCAATATTAGGTGAAATCGATAAAAAAATAGAAGAATTCAGTCATCAACTAAACTCTCCTATCTTGGACATATCTGGAATTTCCCACTTTTCAGCTATGTCGATCATCTCCGAACTTGGTGACATTACTTATTTCTCTAGCGAAAAGAAACTCATCAAGTTCGCCGGTGTAAACCCATGCGTTTATGAATCCGGCACCTATAGTATGACACATACGCGGTTAGAAAAGAAAGGGTCAAAATACTTGCGCAAGACACTATATCAAATCATTGATGTTGTCATACGCTTCAACCCTATATTCCAAGCATTCTATCAAAAGAAGATTTCACAGGGTAAGAGTTACCGCTGTGCACAAGGTCACTGTATACGTAAACTCTTACGCGTTATATACAAGATACTTTCCACAGGTGAAAGATTCAATCCTGAAAAATTGAAATAGTCTTAATCCCATAATTCCAGTTGAAAGCCAAACTATGTAAAGATAGTTGTTTTTATTGTACACAATTCACTTTTCAAAGAACTATCGACACGTATATTTATCAAGTTATCTATTTTCAAACTTTTTCATCACTTTACTCTTGATTTACATATAGTTGTCTACTTATTTATTGTAACGCATAACATTCTTACTACCAAAAACAATGATTTAAAAAGGTGACTATATCCGATCCAATAAAAAAAACGAATTTTCATTACAAGCGTAAATACTCATTCGTTTTTAGAAAGCATTTTTACTTCATTTTCTTGCGATATTCATTTAACTCAGCATTATTTGCCCATACAAAGTGTCCAGGCTTAATTTCATGGAATGCTGGTTTATCTTCATCATAATGATGACTATCCAATGAATATGGTTTAACAACCTTAGCCTTTTCAATCTGTGGGTCAGGAATAGGAACTGCTCCTAATAATGACTGTGTGTATGGGTGTAATGGATTGAGGAACAATTCGTTTGTTTCTGCAAGCTCCACAATTCTCCCTAAGTGAATAACCGCAATACGATCAGAGATAAAGCGTACAACCGACAAGTCATGTGCAATAAAGATACATGTTAGTCCACGTTCTCTCTGTAATCTCTTTAATAAGTTTAATACCTGAGCACGGATCGATACGTCAAGCGCTGAAATAGGCTCATCTGCAATCAATAAATCAGGCTTCATGATAATCGCTCTAGCAATACCAATACGTTGACGCTGTCCACCTGAGAACTCATGTGGGTAACGTGACATATGTTCTTCAAGAAGACCTACTTCATTTAACGCTGAAACAACCTGTTCATAACGATCTGCTTCATCCTTATATAACTTAAAGTTAACAAGACCTTCAGAAACGATATAATCGACTGTAGCACGTTCATTTAAAGAGGCAGCTGGATCCTGGAAGACCATCTGAATCTTACGAATAACTTCCTTATCAAGTTCACGAGAAATCTTTCCAGAAATACGCTTTCCTTCAAATAAGACTTCACCATTACTAATTGGATTAATACGGTTAATTGCACGCGCAATTGTTGTCTTACCAGAACCAGATTCACCTACAAGGGAGAACGTTTCTCCTCTGTATACTTGGAAGTTCGCATCATGTACTGCAACAAATTTATTCTTACCATTGGTGAAAGTTACTTCAAGATTTTTGACTTCAACTAGTACTTCTTTTTCGTTGTTATCCATGATATGTGCCTCCTTCACCTAATGTCTTCAATAATCTTTCATGCAAGTCATGAATTACTGCAGGCTTTTCAACCTTTGGCGCACGTGGGTCTAATAACCATGTCTTCGCTAGATGTGTATTACTTACCGCAAACATTGGAGGTTCTTCCTCAAAGTCAATCTTCATCGCATAAGGATTACGTGGCGCAAATGCGTCACCTACCACCTGCTCAAATAAACTTGGTGGAGTACCTGTGATTGCATATAAGTCTTGACCCTTAATACCTAACTGAGGCATTGAACTTAATAATGCCCATGTGTATGGATGCTTAGGATCATAGAATACTTCTTCTACTGTTCCATATTCAACAATCTGACCTGCATACATAACCGCAACCTTATCTGCAACATTCGCAACGACACCAAGGTCATGTGTAATATAAACAGTTGTAAAGTGATATTCTTCCTGCAAGTCTTTAATCAACTTGATAATCTGTGCCTGAATCGTAACATCTAACGCAGTTGTTGGCTCATCACAAATCAAGATGCGTGGACGGCAAGCTAATGCTATCGCAATAACGATACGCTGACGCATACCACCAGAATACATGAATGGATATTCATCAAAACGATTCTCTGCGTTGTTGATACCTACACGCTTCATTAAATCAACCGCAATCTTACGAGCTTCAATCAGATCAACACCTTGATGTTTTACAATAACCTCAGTAATCTGTGAACCAATCGTACGAATTGGGTTTAAGGAAGTCATTGGGTCCTGGAAGATTGTCGCAATCTTCTTACCACGAATTTCTTCCCAGTCTTTATCGGAAGTATTTTCTAATAGGTTTCTTCCTTCAAAAATGATCTTACCCTGTGGGATATTACCATTCTTCTCTAACATACCTGTAAATGTCTTTGTAAATACAGATTTACCAGAGCCAGATTCACCTACGATTGCGAGAGTTTCACCATCGTAAAGATCTAATGAAACGTTACGAATCGCAGTTAAAACACGGTCACGAACTGTAAATTCAACAATAATATCACGAGCAGATAATACTGCCTCTTTGTCGGTATTATCAAAGGTGATATCTAGATTTTTAGCTAATGTTTCTTCTGCCATGATACCCTCCTTTACATATGTGTCTTTGGATCAGAAGCATCTGCCAAAGTCTGCCCGACGATATAGAGTGAAATTGAGATAACTGCCGCTACAGCTACTGGGATCCAAAATAAGTATGGAGCAGAAGTCATGTACGCTGAGTTACTTGAAATAAGTCTACCCAAAGAAACTTCTTTTTCAGTTAAGCCAATTCCTAAGTAAGACAAGAATACCTCATAGGAAATAAAGCTTGGAACATCTCTAGAAATAGATGTTACGATAATTGGAATCATAAATGGTAATACGTTATGTTGAATAATCTTAGATGTAGGTGTACCTAAGCATCTTGAAGCTAAGTTATATTCACGGTCACGAATCATCATAACCTGAATACGGATGCTATAGGCCATACCCAACCAAGAAGTAATACATAAGCAGAATACCAACTGCCAGAATCCAGGTCCTAATACATAGGACAAGATAATAACTACCAATGTAAATGGAACGTTCGCAATGATGTTGTAAACTTCAATCATGATAACATCCATCTTACGCGAATAACCCCAGAATGCACCTACGATAACGCCAATTACATTTGTAATAAATGTAGCGATAATCGCAAGACTTAATGAAGTTCTAGCACCTGCCCAAACTACATCAAAGAGTGAATCACCTACTTGGTTTGTACCAAACCAGAATTGGAGGTTTGGCGAAACAAAGCGACGTGAGAAGTCATTGATATGTGTTTGAACAGTTGGATCATATCCACTAATAAACGGTAAAATATAAGACAAGAATAAAGTTAATAGCGTTAATACTAAGAAGAAAATAGCAATCTTACTACTAAAGAACTTTCTAAATACACTCTTCCAATAAGAATATTTAGGACTATTCAGTCTTTCTGATGCAAAGTCGTCTAATGCAACAAAAGTAAATCTTTCATCTCTGATTTCTGACATTATCTCGAATCTCCTTTTGCCTGTAACTGAATACGAGGATCAACAACTGTAACGAGTAAGTCACCTAATAACAAGGCAAAAATAGAAACAGCAGTGAAAATAAATGTTAGACCAATAACCATTGGATTATTGTATGCCTTAATACTATCCGGCAACATCTTACCCATACCAGGAATCGCAAATACAGTTTCTGTGATAACTGCACCAGAAATTGTAAGAATAACTGCTGATGGGAAACCATTTACGAATGGAATAATTGCATTACGTAAAATATGTGTACGGAAAATTTCACTATTGGAAAGACCCTTAGCACGTGCAAACTTAACATAGTCAGAACTCGATTGGTCAACCATGTAACGTCTGATCCATAACATTTGTCCACCTGTACTCAATAAACCAAGAATTAAGATAGGCATGATATATGAACGTACATCATGTGCACCATATACTGGGAATTTGTCAGGTAAACCAAGTTGCATACCAATTGATCTAACGAAATAGATAAATGCAAGTGATGGAACAGCACTCATAATATTGATGTAAACTGTACCAAGCTTATCTTGCCACTTACCCTTATTAGCAGCCATAACCATACCAGCTGGAATACCAAATAGATAAGTAATCAATAAGGCGATTAAACCTTGAATGGCTGATGTGGTTATCATTGATGGATCTTGTAAGTTAGATGAACAGTTTGCATAGTTGTCATTGAACTTGCCCTTATCAATGTTATCTAATAGTTCAGAATATTTATATGTACATGAATGCAAATTTACTGCCGAAGAAGATGTCTTTCCAGTTTCGAAAGTCACTTCCTGACTCTTTGCATTACCCTGTGTCTGTGTGATAACCGCAGTTACATCTACACCACTAAAAGTTGGATAAGAAATACCAAAATTCAACCCAACGATATTCTGATGAATAAATGGGAAGCTTCCATCCATATATACAAGATACTTATGTTCACAACCTGCGCACTTAATTGCAGGTAAACCATTGTAGTCATTTTCAATATAGACTTTTCTTTCCATATTTTCATTATGACCATCATACATTCTCCATGGATGATCTACTTCAATTAGCTTACCAAACCAGTTGATAACAAGTTCAGGAACAGAGTAATCTTTATAGGCATAGTATTTACCATCTGAATATGTTTGAATTGTATATCCATCTGACTCATACTTCTTAACCTGTTCTTTCAATAAATCAGAACCAGTAACCATACATGCATCATAATCACTTGTGTTTGCACATAAGTCCTTTTGTTCCTCAAAACGTAGATAACCTAGGCTCTCCCAGGTATTGTATTTGTATTTGATTTTATCATCCGCACTCTTCAACTTTTGGTAAGTTGTATCAGTTGTAAAGATATTGTCGCGCGGCGTCAGCGTATAGACCAAAACCAGTGCGATTGTAACAACCGCAAAAATCGAGAAGAACGATCTGATTATACGGCCTAAAATGTAACGCTTCATATAACTCACCCCTACCTTTTCATAGTAGTTATAATACCATATAAGACTACGTATTTCACTAAAATATAATTTTTTTCATAAATAATTTCATATTAATTTTCATTTTCAGATAATATGAATATTTATTCATATGCATAAAAATACTCTATACACTGTATCCATATAACTAATTATTGGCGAAAGAAAAGACAGAATCATTAATGATATCTGCCTTTTGATTTGTTTGTGAACCTTTATTCTGTAAAGAGTCTAGAATTTATTTATTAGCGGACTTAGCGCGTTCTGCTAACCAAGCTTCCTTAGCTGCATAGTAGTCCTTGCTTGTAACGATATCCTTTTGGATACGCATTAACTTGAACTTATTACCACCTAGACCAGCAATTGAGTATGGTCCTTCGAAAGGAACTCTTCTTGTAACTGTGTTTGCTACTGCTGTGCACTGTACGCTAATAGCGAATGCATTTTCAACAATCCAAGCATCTGCCTTAGCATATGCTGCGTAACGAGCATCTAAGTCATCAGTAATTGCATCAGCTTCTTCTAATAACTTCTGATAATCGAATAATCCAACAGCTTCCATTGCAGCCTTATCGGAATCTTGGAAATTGTTTGTATCAGCTGTTCCATTTAAACCAGTTGCGTTTAACTGGTCACCATTTACTGGACTGTAGATATTTAAGTAACTTCTTGGATCTAAGTAGTCTGGGTTCCAACCTACTCCCGTAGAGATATCCCAGTCGGATTCGTTGCCACTATTAACAAGGTATGTTGAAGCATAGTATGTGTCCTTGTCAACTGGCATAACATTGATTAAAATCTGTCCATTTGTAGCCTCTTCAACAGACTTCTTCAATGAGTTAGCTTGGTTAACTGCAAAGGACATCGTTGATAGCGTTACTAGGTCAAGAGAAACAGGTAGTGTTAATCCAGCTTCAGATACAGCCTTAGCAAGTAATTCCTTTGCCTTATCTGGGTTGTAGTATGGATCCTGTCCTTCTGATAGGTCTAATGAACTGCCAAATACATCTGTCTGTTCTGTAACAAGTTTAGCAACTGTCTTACCATAATCTTCACCCTTGATTTGAACAAAAGTTGTAGGTACTAATTCATTACGTAATGAAGCCTTAGCAGCTGATTCGTCACCAACTCTTTGCTTCAAATAAGTTACTCTATTGAATGCAGCCTGTAAAGCAAGACGGAAGTTCTTATTTAAGATAGCCTTATGTGTGTTTTCTTTTTCGGCATCTGTTGTCTTGTTTGTGTTATTGAATGAACGACGGTTATAGTTAAATGACAACGCAAATGTACCACCGTCTGTCATAGGAATATAAACGTTATCCTTATACTTCTCCATGTACTTATTGAATTCATCAGTTGACCATGTACCACGGATAGAAGCTGCTGTATATGTACCAGCTTCAAAACCATTCATGATAGAGTGGTCATCAGAACCGTCATCATATGTATAAGTTACCTTATTGATATATACGTGTTCTGCATCCCAGTAGTTCTGGTTCTTTGTGAATTCAATGATAGACTTAGCTGTATTGTTTGTTAAGACGTAACCACCATTGTAAAGAATAGATGATGGATCAACTATACCGAAATCACATGCATTTAAATCTGGGGAACCTAACTTACATCCGGAACCCTTTGAATTTAAGAAGTCCTCATTAATTGGGAATAAAATACCATATGTTGTTAGAGAGTAGAAATAAGATGCTGGCTTTTCAAGTGTATACTTCAATGTATAATCATCAACAGCTTCTACACCAACCTTATCAAATGTTACTTCACCTGCTTCATATTCAGAGAAGTTCTTAATGAGATCTTCTACTAAGTATGCTGTAGCAGACTTAAAATCCGCTGCGTGTTGAAGACCAGTTACGAAGTCCTGTGCCTTTAATTCAGCATATTCTTCGCCTTCATTTGTTACCCATTTGACACCCTTGCGAATCTTAAATGTCCATTCTGTCTTGTCATCATTAGATTCATAAGATTCTGCAAGCGCAGGCACATAGTTACCGTACTTATCATTTTCTAATAAGCCGTCAACAAAGTTTGCTGTATTTTCATTATCAACTGCCTTGTTGGAAACTATGTAGTCTAAGCTCTGCATATCTAAAGAATAGACGCCTCTAAAGTCTTCAGATTGTGATGCAGTTGTCTGTCCACCTTTGCCATTGCAACCTGCAAGAGCTAAAAAAGCGGCAAGAGAACCCAATAGTGCTTTTTTCATAAATTCCTCTTCCTCCTAAGTTAAGAGAACTCCCTCTCTTAATATACCAGTAATATTACGCAAATCCTAAAATGATGTCAATAGTTTGTAAACGTTTTTGAAAATATTTCCTGATATTTTTTTCTTTTATGAAAATATTTTCAAAAATATGTATCCTCTAAATTCTTTGCTTGTCTTTCACTTCCTTCGATTTTCATCCTTTCTATGATATAATTGTTCAGCATCGGAGAAGTACCCAAGAGGCTGAAGGGGGCGGTTTCGAAAACCGCTAGACGTGAAAGCGTGCGGGGGTTCAAATCCCTTCTTCTCCGCCATATAAAAAGCCTGTGCAATTACAGGCTTTTTATTATGATACTTCTTCTAACAATGATGCCCATCTTTCTTCTAGATGTGCTAACTCATTATGAATATCATCGATATCTTGGTCGAGATCATTCATCTTTTGATAATCTTGATAATATTCTGGTTCAAAGCGAAGCTCACGCATTTCTTCTAACTCTACTTCTTTTTCTGTAATCAACCGCTCAAGTTTCGCAATCTCACGACGACGTGCTTCTGGTGATAGTGCTCTCTTCACTTCCTTTTTTGAATTCGGTTCACTACTTGTTTGTTTCACTTCAGTCATTTGTACAGGTTCTTGATTCATATACTCGTCATAGGTTTGATTCACAAACTTACAACCATCATTACTTAGAATCAATAGACCCGTTGCCATCTGTTGAATAAAGTAACGATCATGCGAAACAAATAATATTGAGCCGGTAAATCCCTTTAAGGATAATTCCAGAGCTTCCTTGCCCGGGATGTCTAAGTGGTTTGTTGGTTCATCTAGTATTAACATGTTAGCATGCTGTAATAATAGTTTTACAAAAGATAGACGTACCTTCTCTCCACCTGATAAGACATCAACTGTTTTGAATACATCATCTGCAGAGAATAGAAACTGTCCTAATACACTACGAACAGCTGTTCGATCTAAATCTGGATATTCATCCCATACTTCTTCTAAAACTGTTTTACCGGAAGAGAATTGTGCAAGCTGCTGATCAAAATATCCTTGTTCGATTTGATGACCAAATAAGAAACTGCCAGATAAAGCAGGAACAATATTCATCAGTGTCTTTACAAACGTCGATTTCCCTGTACCATTTGGACCAATGATTGCAATTCTATCTCCACGACGCATCTTCATTGAAATTGTCGTAAGAACATGGTCATATCCAATCGCAAGATTTTCAACTTCCAATACTTTCTCACCACCCTTTACACGAGGTGTAAACTTAGCGTGAAATGTCTTGTCATCTGTTTGGTCAACTTCAATACGATCCATACGCTCCAAGTATTTGATTTTAGATTGCGCAAAAGCCGCCTTATTCTTTTTATAACGAAACTTCTCAATTAACGCCTCTAAACGCTGAATATCTTTCTGCTGTCTTGCGTACGCGGATTGTTGGCGCTCGATATCATTTTCACGTTGAATTACATAGTTGGAATAGTTTCCTGAATAGCGTTTCATCTTTCCATATTCCATATTATATACAACGTCCACTGTATGATCTAAGAACATACGGTCATGCGACACAATTACTACAGCCTTTGGATAATTCTTTACATAGCCTTCCAACCACTCAATCGCATCAATATCCAAATGGTTTGTAGGTTCATCCAACAATAAGACATCTGGTTTTGATAATAGTAGTTTTACGAATGCAATACGTGTCTTTTGTCCACCAGAGAATTCTCCAATTTTCTTTTGAAGGTCTTCAACTGGAAAGCCAAAACGCGTAAAAACTGTTTTCATCTCCGATTCCCAATGATATCCATTCATCGCTTCAAACTGTTCTTGAACACTAGCGTATTGCGCAAGGACCTTTTCACTAGCATCTATTTCCATTTGCTTTTCTAATTCATGCATTCTTGTTTGCATCACAAATACCGGTTCATAAATAAGGCGTAGTTCTTCCTCAACAGTTCTTTCATCATGTGGTAATACCTTCTGTGATAAGTAGCCTATCACCGTATTATTCTGTTGTGAGATGGTACCTTTATCAAATTGTTCTTCCCCACACATGCAACGCAAAAATGTTGTTTTACCACAACCATTTCTGCCAACGAGGGCAATCTTCTCTGTACCTTTAATCTCAAAATTAACATCTTCAAAGATTGTATCGACGCCATAATATTTTGAGGCTTTACTAACTTGATATAACATCGTTACCTCCATAAAAATGGAAGTGGCAGCCGTTTGCATTACCACTCCCATATCATTATTTCATTTAGAAATTTAAGTTTCGTGGTGTTCTTGCGAAAGGAACAACGTCACGAATATTTTCCATACCCGTAATATACATTACTAAGCGTTCAAATCCTAAACCAAACCCTGCGTGTTGGCAACCACCATACCTACGTAAGTCAAGATACCACTGGTAACCTTCTACATTCATACCAAGACTTTCCATCTTCTTTTCAAGAATATCAAGTCTTTCTTCACGCTGGCTTCCTCCAACCAGTTCACCAACACCTGGTACTAATAGATCACATGCCGCAACTGTCTTGCCATCGTCATTACGACGCATATAGAATGCCTTGATTTCTTCTGGGTAGTCGATTAAGAATGTTGGTCCTTTAACAACCTTTTCTGTAATGTAACGTTCATGCTCTGTGTTTAAATCCATACCCCAGTGAATGTTGTTGTTTTCAAACTTCACATCCGCATTCTTTAAGATTTCGATTGCTTCTGTGTATGGCAAACGCTTGAAGTTTGAAGTTCTTACATGTTCAAGCCGTTCTAATAAAGATGTATCAATTCTTTCATTGAAGAATGCAAGTTCTTCTGGACACATTTCCATAACATAGTTAATGCAGTACTTCAACATATCCTCAATAACATCCATACTGTAATCTAAATCTGCAAATGCCATTTCTGGTTCAATCATCCAGAATTCAGCTGCGTGTGTTGTTGTATTAGAGTTCTCTGCACGGAATGTTGGTCCAAATGTATAGATATCTCTAAATGCCATTGCGTACGCTTCAGCCTGTAACTGGCCAGATACTGTTAGCGACGCATGCTTGCCGAAGAAGTCTTCTTCGTAGTTTCCATCTTCACGTGTTGTCACTGTAAATGTTTCGCCTGCACCTTCCGCATCAGCACCTGTGATGATTGGTGTATGTACATATACAAAGCCTTGATCCTGGAAAAATTGGTGAATTGCCATTGCTAGCACAGAACGTACTCTAAATACAGCAGAGAAAGTATTTGTACGTGGTCTTAAATGACCAATTTCACGCAAGTATTCAAATGTATGTCTCTTCTTCTGTAAAGGATATGTGCTATCACATTCACCTTCTAAATTGATTTCAGTTGCCTGAATTTCAAATGGCTGAGAAGCTTCTGGTGTTAATATAAATTTACCAACAACAGAAATTGCTGTACCTGTTAAATACTTCGCAGCTTCAGCGTAATTGGAAAGAGTATCAGAAGAATACACAATCTGTGCATTCTTAAAGAATGTTCCATCATTTAAGGCAATAAAAGACACATTCTTACCAGCACGGTTTGTACGAACCCATCCCTGTAGTTGGATAAAATCTAACTGGTCTAGTTCTAGTGTTGTTCCATCTTTCGCCAACTGATATAGTTCGCGGATACTCATTTCTGTAGGCATACTTATTCAATCTCCATTCTTATTTTTGCATTAATTATTCATTGCATTGGTTTCAAATACCAATTCCTGAATACTGGATACGACATCCACATGTCGTACATACACTCCTGATGGAACTGAAAAATGTTCCATCGCAAAACTTACAAATCCATGAATGCCGTGTGCAACCAATAAATCTACTGTCTTCTGTACATCTTGTGAGATACACAAAATAGCGATACGGCAGCCTTCTGGCATCTTTTCAGCTATCTCATCCATACCATATACAGGTACTGATGCCTTCTTTACATTCTCTGGGTGCAAATCGAATGCACATACGATTTCACCAACAATATGGTTCCAGTGATTGTAATTTAATAACGCTTTCCCAAGGTTACCAGCACCAACAAGAATAATCTTTTCATCGAAGTTTACTCCAAGCTGATTGGAGAAAATACTGATTAAATCTTCAACGTTATAACCATAACCCTGCTTACCAAGGTTTCCTAAAAAACTAAAGTCACGACGAATCGTTGTTGACTCGATTGATACATAGTCAGCCAACTCCCTAGACATAATTCTGTTTATCCCATCCGCATGTAGTTTACGCAATGCTTTTAAGTAGACAGGATATCGTTGCAATGTTGCCTTTGGTACTTTCTTTTCGCTCATATTTATCACCGTTCTCTATTTTAACACCATTTGTGAAAAAATTGCTAAATTTTATTCTTCACCCGGCATCATGAGTCCTGGATCAGCTGCTGCAGCAAGATCTCCAAATAATCCATGTTTATACGCAACATAACCAACTGCCCCAATCATCGCCGCATTATCTGTGCAGCAATACATTGGTGGAATCACGAGTTGTGTATTTGGGTATGCTTGCATCTTCTCAGTCATTAACTGTCTTAATCTTGAATTTGCCGCTACACCACCTGCCAGCACTAGCATCGTTGGCTTTAAATCCTCTATTGCCTGTAATGTCTTTCCTGTCAGTTGTCCTAGTGCAGTTTCCTGGAAGGCATATGCTACGTCTTCTTTGATAATCTCATTACCTGCTTTTTCTTCACGTTGAATTAACTGCAATACAGCAGTCTTCAAGCCTGAGAAACTAAAGTCATATACACCATCGATCTTGGGGGTTGGAAGCTTATAATGTTCCTTGCCCTCTTTTGCCATACGGTCGATGACTGGGCCACCAGGATAACCTGTACCTAATACGCGTGATACCTTATCATACGCTTCTCCAATCGCATCATCCTTTGTTGTACCGATGACTTTATAGTCCCAATCATTTTCCATATATACAAGCTGTGTGTGTCCCCCAGAAATCACTAACGCTAGTAATGGAAACTTTAAATCTGCCACAAAGCTATTTGCCCAGATATGGCCTGTCATATGGTTAATCGGGATGAGTGGCTTATGGAATGTCCAAGCAATTGTCTTAGCCGCTTGTACGCCAACATGTAAAGAACCAATCAGCCCTGGTCCTTGTGTATACGCAATCGCATCAATATCATCCATTGTTAGATTGGCTTTCTTTAACGCTTCATCGATAACTGTTGAGATATTTTCAACGTGGATACGGCTAGCTACTTCTGGCACAACACCACCATATTGTGTATGAACATTTATCTGTGATGATACAATATTGGATAAAATCTCTTTACCATCTTTAATTATCGCACACGCTGTTTCATCACAGCTTGATTCTAATGCTAAAATCAATGTCATTTACAAACCTCCTAAGGGTTTAATCATTAGATATGCATGCTCGCCATCATCATAATAATTCTTGCGAGTATTTACCGTAATAAACCCATTTTTTTCATAGAATTGAATTGCACGCTCATTTGAGATACGTACTTCCAATGTCATATTTTCACACTCTTCTTCAATTGCGTCCCGAAGAGCCTCATTCAATAATTGTTGTCCAATACCTTGTTTCTGACTAGAAGGATCAACCGCAATATTCGCAAGCTGTGCTTGTTCATAGGTAATCCACCAATCAATGTACCCAATGATCATTTGATTTTCTTCAAATACCAATAAGTTGGAGAAAGGATTTTCCAAAAGTTCATAGCGGAACTGCTCTAAAGTCCATCCCCCTTTTGGAAAACAAATATTTTCAAGATCTGCAACTTGCGCAAGATCTGCTTCTATCATCTTTCGAATCATTATTTATGAATGTTATATGCATTCGATGACTTTAAATATTCTGGCACAACCAAATGCACATTCTCTGCTTTCTGCCACTCATTCTTTAATAATAAGAAGTTCTTTGCCATATTTGGATAGTAAGTTTCTTTTCCAAATAATTGACCATCACCGATAATCTTTTCATCAAGTACTGTATTTTCAAGATCAGCGATGTATTCAACTCTTTCTTCCTCGACTGCCTTACCATTTTTATATGCACATGTATATACACGTTTACCACGTGCATCCAATACAACACGGCAATCTTCCATGCCTGCATACAACAACATTGTAGGAAGTGTATATAGTGGCTTATTTGTCATGGAACAGAATACTTTTGCAATCGTCATTGCAATACGAACACCCGTGTAACTACCAGGACCCTTTGTAATGACAATCTGATCAATATCATCGCTCTTTAGTGATAGCCTTGATAACATCTCTTCCAGCTTAGGAAAAATCTCCTCAGATTGATGTTTCCAGCACTCTTCCTGTACCTCACCAACAATTTCATCATCATGAATTAACGCAAGTGATAAATAGATATGACTTGTATCCATACATAAAGTAATCATGCTAGAACCCCCAATAAATCTTCATACTGCTTTCCAATCGCATAAAAAGTAAATTCACGATCTCCATTCTCCAATAATTGAATTGAAATCTTTAAATGCTCCTCAGGAACTAAATCTGGACTAAACTGTGACCATTCAATAACCGTTAGCCCTTCATCATTCAAATATTCATCAAAGCCTAGATCCTGATGAACACCCTCTAAACGATACGCATCAATATGATTTAGCAACAGTCGACCATAATAAATTTTTTGAATTGTAAATGTTGGACTAGTAACACTACGATTAATATCTAATCCCTTTGCAATTCCTTGTGTCAAACAAGTCTTACCAGCCCCTAAGTCGCCATCTAATAAGATAACCATACCTGCTTCACTATGCTTACCTATCTTAGAACCAAGCTCTCTTGTTTCATCAGCTGATTTCGTTATTAATCTTAAATCTTTCATATAGAAAACCTCACCAAATTATTATAATACGATTTATAAAAAGCGCTATAAGTCAGCACTAACTTTACATAAAAAAAGGGAGAGCGATGGAGAACCATGCTCTCGATGACCCGGCAACGTGCTAGATTTGCTTGCGCTATTTTCGCCGCTACAGTGCTTAACTTCTGTGTTCGGGATGGATACAGGTGTGGCCACTGCGCCATCATCACCGGATCTTTCTTCTTTCAGGTCTTCTGTTCCCTGAAAACTAAATAACAGTTTCTGACTTCGTCTTTTTCAAACAGTCGTGTGTGCGTTCTCTCGTGAATAAATCTTCGACCTATTAGTATCAGTCAACTGAATGTATCGCTACACTTACATCTCTGACCTATCAACCTCGTCGTCTTCAAGGGGTCTTATTCATTTGAAATGATGGGAAATCTAATCTTGGAGTCGGTTTCACGCTTAGATGCCTTCAGCGTTTATCCGGTCCGTTCTCAGCTATCCAGCTATGCCACTGGCGTGACAACTGGTGCACCGTAGGAACGTCCACCCTGGTCCTCTCGTACTAGGGGCAGCTCTCCTCAAATTTCCAACGCCCACAACAGATAGGGACCGAACTGTCTCACGACGTTCTGAACCCAGCTCGCGTACCGCTTTAATGGGCGGACAGCCCAACCCTTGGAAGCGAATTCACCTCCAGGATGCGATGAGCCGACATCGAGGTGCCAAACCTCGCCGTCGATGTGAACTCTTGGGCGAGATCAGCCTGTTATCCCCAGGGTAGCTTTTATCCGTTAAGCGACGGCCATTCCATTCTGCACCGCCGGATCACTAACACCGACTTTCGTCCCTGCTCGACTTGTTTGTCTCGCAGTCAAGCACTCTTCTGCGTTTGCGCTCGTTGAATGATTTCCAACCATTCTGAGAGTACCTTTGTGCGCCTCCGTTACTCTTTGGGAGGCGACCGCCCCAGTCAAACTGCCCATCTGCCACGGTCCTCTAGCCGGATCACGGCTTAGAGTTAGAATTTCAATTAAGTAAGAGTGGTATCCCAACAGTGACTCCTCTGATCCCGAAAGACCAGTCTCATCGTCTCCCACCTATCCTGTGCATACTTAACCGAAACTCAATAGCAGACTACAGTAAAGCTCCATGGGGTCTTTCCGTCTAGTTGCGGGTAACCTGCATCTTCACAGGTACTAAGATTTCACCGAGTCTGCTGCCGAGACAGTGCCCAAATCATTACACCTTTCGTGCGGGTCAGAACTTACCTGACAAGGAATTTCGCTACCTTAGGACCGTTATAGTTACGGCCGCCGTTCACTGGGGCTTCGGTTCAATGCTTTGACTTGCGTCTGACAAATCCCCTTGACCTTCCAGCACCGGGCAGGTGTCACCCCCTATACTTCGTCTTGCGACTTCGCAGAGAGCTATGTTTTAGTTAAACAGTTGCTAGGGCCTATTCACTGCGGCTCTTTCGAGCACCCCTTATTGCTAACGTACGGGGTCAATTTGCCGAGTTCCTTGGCAACAGTTCTCTCGCTCACCTTAGGCTACTCGCCTCAACCACCTGTGTCGGTTTTGGTACGGGCCGCTAGTAAATTATCGCTAGAAGCTTTTCTCGAGACCTGGTATCACCTTCTTCACTACTTGCTCGCGCGTTCGCTTGAGTCAAGCCTTTGAGTATCCGACGCGGATTTGCCTACGCCACTCTCCTGCTTGCCTTGCCCAATCCATTTAGGACTCTGGTTAACCCTATCTGTCACTCCATCACTTTACTCGCGGGTGCAGGAATATCAACCTGCTATCCATCGACTACGCCTTTCGGCCTGGCCTTAGGTCCCGACTTACCCAGGGCGGACGAACCTTCCCCTGGAAACCTTGGTTTTTCGGTGTGTGGGATTCTCACCCACATCTCGCTACTCACACCGGCATTCTCACTTCCATACGCTCCAGCACTCCTTACGGTATACCTTCAATGCTGTATGGAACGCTCCCCTACCACTTATACCTAAGTATAAATCCATAGATTCGGTATTACGCTTAGCCCCGGTTAATTTTCGGCGCAGAGATACTCGACTAGTGAGCTGTTACGCACTCTTTGAAGGATGGCTGCTTCTGAGCCAACCTCCTAGCTGTTTGCGCGTCTCCACATCCTTTTCCACTTAGCGTAAATTTTGGGACCTTATCTGATGATCTGGGCTGTTTCCCTTTTGACCATGGACCTTATCACCCACAGTCTGACTGCTGAATATTCTTGCCCGGCATTCGGAGTTTGATATCATTTGGTACGGCGAGATGCCGCCCGCATGATTTCAGTGCTCTACCTCCGGGTAGATTCGTTCAACGCTAGCCCTAAAGCTATTTCGGGGAGAACCAGCTATCGCCGTGTTCGATTGGAATTTCTCCGCTAATCACAAGTCATCCGCCAACTTTTCAACGGGGGTCGGTTCGGTCCTCCAGCTGGATTCACCCAGCCTTCAACCTGCTCATGACTAGATCACTACGGCTTCGGGTCTATCTCTACATACTTGCCACCCTATTAAGATTCGCTTTCGCTACGGCTCCGCATTGTCTGCTTAACCTCGCATGCAAAGATAACTCGCCGGTTCATTCTACAAAAGGCACGCCATCACACCTTAATGTGCTCTGACTTTTTGTAAGCATACGGTTTCAGGATCTATTTCACTCCACTCCCGCGGTTCTTTTCATCTTTCCCTCATGGTACTGGTTCACTATCGGTCATATAGGAGTATTTAGCCTTACCGGATGGTCCCGGTCGCTTCCGTCAGAGTTTCACGTGCTCCGACGTACTCAGGATCCCACTCGCGTGAATCGAGATTTCGCCTACAGGGCTTGCACCTTCTGTGGCTGACCTTTCAATGCCATTCGACTATCTCTTTTCAATCACTTGTCGTGGTCCTACTACCCCAGCTCTTTGCTGGTTTGGGCTGCTCCGATTTCGCTCGCCACTACTCTCGGAATCATTCTTATTTTCTTCTCCTCCAGGTACTAAGATGTTTCAATTCCCTGGGTTGCCTTCTCTTAAGTTATGTATTGGCTTAAGGATGATAAAGCTTTTCAACTTTATCGGGTTTCCCCATTCGGATACCCCCGGATCGTTGCCTGTGTACGACTCCCCGAGGCGTTTCGCCGTTATCTGCGTCCTTCTTCTGCTCTATATGCCAAGACATCCACCGTACGCTCTTACTAATTTAATCACTTATATACGTTTATGCTTTACGAGAACTGTTAACTATTTCGTTTTAGACTTTCTTAGTTAATCTTGTTATCACAACTTTTCGAAAAAGACCTATCTATTGTCTTCTTCTGTTATTCAGTTTTCAAAGAACAGCTACTTCCTTCTGAGCTACCTCTTGCGAGATCTCTCAAAACTAAACAGGTAATAAAACTTCTTCAACAACTTGTTACTTCACATCTTTCTCCTTAGAAAGGAGGTGATCCATCCCCACGTTCTCGTAGGGATACCTTGTTACGACTTGACCCCAATCACTAGTCCTACCTTCGACGGCTCCTTCCTTGCGGTTAGGCCACCGGCTTCGGGTATTACCAGCTCTCATGGTATGACGGGCGGTGTGTACAAGGCCCGAGAACGTATTCACCGCGGCATTCTGATCCGCGATTACTAGCGATTCCAGCTTCATGAAGTCGAGTTGCAGACTTCAATCCGAACTGAGACTGTCTTTTAGTGATTCGCTTCCTATCGCTAGGTCGCTGCACGTTGTAACAGCCATTGTAGTACGTGTGTAGCCCAGGCCATAAGGGGCATGATGATTTGACGTCATCCCCACCTTCCTCCGGTTTATCACCGGCAGTCCCTCCAGAGTCCCCAACTAAATGCTGGTAACTGAAGGCAAGGGTTGCGCTCGTTGCGGGACTTAACCCAACATCTCACGACACGAGCTGACGACAACCATGCACCACCTGTCTCCTTGATAACCTCTACTGTATCTCTACAGCTTTGCAAGGGATGTCAAGGCCTGGTAAGGTTCTTCGCGTTGCGTCGAATTAAACCACATACTCCACCGCTTGTGCGGGCCCCCGTCAATTCCTTTATGTTTCACACTTGCGTGCATACTCCACAGGCGGAATACTTATTGCGTTAGCTGCAGCACTGAGTTTCCCCAATACTTAGTATTCATCGTTTACGGCGTGGACTACTAGGGTATCTAATCCTATTTGCTCCCCACGCTTTCGTGCATGAGCGTCAGTCTTTGGCTAGCAAGCCGCCTTCGCCACTGGTGTTCCTCCATATATCTACGCATTTTACCGCTACACATGGAATTCCACTTGCCTCTCCAATACTCTAGCCTGCCAGTTTAAGTGGCTGGATTGGGTTGAGCCCAACAATTTAACCACTTACTTAACAGGCCGCCTACGCACCCTTTACGCCCAATAATTCCGGATAACGCTCGCCACCTACGTATTACCGCGGCTGCTGGCACGTAGTTAGCCGTGGCTTTCTGGTAAGGTACCGTCACTTAGATATTCTCTATCTACCGTTCTTCCCTTACAACAGAGCTTTACAACCCGAAGGCCGTCTTCACTCACGCGGCGTTGCTCGGTCAGGGTTGCCCCCATTGCCGAAAATTCCCTACTGCTGCCTCCCGTAGGAGTCTGGGCCGTGTCTCAGTCCCAATGTGGCCGTTCACCCTCTCAGGCCGGCTACGCATCATCGTCTTGGTGGGCCGTTACCTCACCAACTAACTAATGCGCCATAAGCCCATCCACCAGTGTTTTTAACCTTTAATAACCAGAAGATGCCTTCCGATTACCTATCCGGTATTAGTCCCCGTTTCCAGAGATTATCCCAGTCTTCGTGGGTAGGTTGCTTATGTATTACTCACCCGTTCGCCACTCCTTCGATCTAGCAAGCTAGATCTCCAGCGTTCGACTTGCATGTATTAGGCACGCCGCCAGCGTTCATCCTGAGCCAGGATCAAACTCTTCATTTGATTGACTCTTTTATTTTACGAAGTCTTTTCCTTCGTATCCTTTTGCTTGACGTTGTTTTTGTGTCTTATTCCTGTTCAGTTTTCAAAGATCTCTGCTCCTCTCCTTCCGAAGAGTGCTGTATTAATATACCAAGTATCTATCCCTCTGTCAATTACTTTTATGACTTTTTTTGAGAAAAATTTGGAAAGTTTGCCAAACCTAATTCAAACCTTATTCTTTCTCAATATTCTGATGTGAACTCATCTTTAAATAAAGCTGATAGTACTTGTCAATACACTCTTTATTAAACGGTTCTTTCTCCTCTTCCATATCTGTAATTAACTTATCCAATTGTGCTTCAACGATATCCATAACATCCTCTGAATAATTCATTTTTTTCGCATGTTCAAAATATTCGTTTTCATCAAGAACTTGATAAGTGCGATCTGGATAGAGCTTTACATCTAAATCATAATCAATATTCTTGATTGCTTCACCATCATAAATTGTTGGAGATGCCAAGTTACAGTAATAGTAGATGCCACTGTGACGAATCATAGAGATGACATTGTACCATTTCTTTCTATAGAAAAAACATACAGCCGGCTCACGCGTAAGCCACTTACGATTATCCGCTTCAATCACCCACGCATGGTCAGTAACCGCTACAATTCTATCCTCATCTGCCTCAAGAACAAAACCCTTACACCATGTGCGATGCAAGCTTCCATCGTGTTTAAAACTTTGAATATGTACTGATGAACCTACTGTTGGATACATGAAAATCTCCTGTCGTCTGTTATTCATTCTACAACTGATTTCATATTTCGCAAGCGCGTTATTCGATTATCACATTCCTCTTTGTATCCCTCTTTATATGTACATCTAGCAAAAAGACCTTCATGATGAAGGTCCAAAATTCCTCTTATAAATTGAAAATTTGTGATGCGATTGAGAAGTACACCATAATTGCTAGCGTATCTACGATCGTTGTGATTAATGGTGCAGCCATAATTGCTGGGTCCATCTTCAATCTCTTTGCAATAATTGGTAGCACACATCCAACAAATTTAGAAATCATGACTGTAACAACAATTGAAACCGAAACAACAATTGCTAGATATACGTCATGATTTAGCACAACAATTCTGATACCATTTGCTAAACCTAGCACTATACCCACAACAATAGAGATCCTAAATTCCTTGAATACAACCTTGAAGAAATCGCTGAACTTAATTTCATCAATCGCTAAACCACGGATAATCAAAGTTGAACTCTGTGATCCACAGTTTCCACCTGTATCCATCAGCATAGGAATAAAGGATACAAGTACTGGCATCACCTCAAAGGCATGTTCATAGTTGGAGATAATACTCCCTGTCAATGTTGCTGAAAACATTAAGATTAATAGCCAAACTATTCTGCTACGTGCATGTTCCCACACAGATGTTGTTAGGTATGGCTTATCATTCGCAACAATTGCAGCCATCTTCTGCATGTCTTCTGTTGTTTCTTCTGTCAAGACGTCAATCGCATCGTCGAATGTTACGATACCAACAATGCAGTTTTCTACATCTAATACAGGTAAGGCAATCAAGTCATACTTCTTCATCTTTTTAGCGATGTCTTCTTTGTCATCACTTGTATATGCATAGATGAATTCTGTCTTCATGATGTCCTTGATAGGCACATCAGAGTCACTTAACATCAAACTCTTTGCACTGACGATACCAATTAGTTTACGGTTTTCTACTACATAACAGGTATACACCGTCTCACTATCAATACCAACGCGCTTGATTTTTGCTAGTGCGTCTGCAACTGTCATCTCTTTTGTAAACTCAATAAATTCAACCGTCATGATACTTCCTGCAGTATCATCCTTATACTTTAATAAATGATTAATATCTTTGCGAACACCATCATCAACTTTATCTAACAGCTGTGTTACCAGATTTGCTGGCATATCAGATAGAAAATCAATCGCGTCATCAGAGTATAGTTCGTTAATCACGTTTACAATTTCAGCATTATTAAAGGTCTTGATCAAACGATTGCGTTCTTCGTTATCTAAATAGGAGAAAACATTCGCCGCTTCTTCTTTTTCTAGAATTCTAAAGAAGATTGCTAGTGTACTATCATCCAACTCGTGGAGAAACTCCGCAATATCAACGACATTCTGTTTCTTTAAATATTCATGTAATTCTTTTAAATTGTTGCTTTTAATCCACTCTAAAACTAAGTCCTTGTCCATAATAAAAAATCCTCCCTCATGATTGGCTGATACAGCCATCATAAAAAAGAACCTTTATGGCTATATCATTTATTTATTTTTACATCCGTGTTACACTCACCAGATATATCATCCATAGATATAGCCTCCCTCTGGTTTCATTATAATTCTGTGTTTATTTTAATCAACCCTATGCTATGATTTTTCCATGAAAACGATATTAAATAAACAAATTTGCACTTTTTTAGAAGAAAGCGATAAGATTGCCGCACTTTCCAATGTCAGTGCGTGCATTCAAATGAGTTACAAAAATATTAACTGGGTTGGATTCTATTTTGTAAAGGATAACCAACTCGTTCTTGGCCCTTTTCAGGGAAAACCTGCCTGCACAAGGATTCCTTTTGATAAAGGCGTCTGCGGGAAATGTTACCGTGATAAAAGTGTACAGCGCATTGATAACGTACTAGCCTTTTCAGGACATATTGCTTGTGATTGCGATAGTCGCAGTGAACTTTGTGTGCCTATCATTGTAAATGGAAAGTGCGTTGGTGAAATTGATATTGATTCTCCAATTACTAGTCGCTTTGGTCAAGAGGAAGAAAATGAAATGCTGCAGGCTGCTTATGACATCGCACAAGCATACCTACAGCATCATTGGATTTAACGATATAAATCGTACACCATGGTCTTATCAAAATAACGCATGGCTTCATCAATTGCATTTGCAGCCGAGAAAAGCGTAATCTTGCAACCACCTAACATGGTTTCTCTAACCATGTTTTTCTTTCGCATCATTTGTCCAACTTTCAGGAAGATATCACTATCTAACTGTAAATCAAGATATTTTCTCCACACATCACCTTCTGCGGTCTTGACCTTTGCACCTTGAATGCCGATTGGTCGACAATCAGAGCGGTACTCAGCTAGATGCATGCATGTTGCCGAATCAAAATCACAGCCAATTAAAAGTACATATCCTTTTAATTCATAGAGTCTTGCGGTTGGAGATTCATCTGCCAGTGGGAAATGCATCGATTGATGATTGCATAACAATCTTGCATATCTACCCCATGCAGAATAAGAGAAGGTTGGATGTGAGGAAGTAATCACACCATCTCTTAGTCTAAAGTTTTCAACAACTGATCCCATGTAATGTACATCACTTGTCCTTGTATCGTGAGCTGGGATCGCTTCACGAATTTCTTTGTAAAGCGTCGGTGCAACCGCTGGATATTCCCAATCACTCGGTTCGCTGTTATCAACTGCTTGTGCTGGCATGAGAATCGTCCCGCCATTTTCGCACAACTCCATCAAACCATCTACGATTGTTCGAGCACCACCAATTACATATCCGAAACTAGACATCTGTGTATGTACTTCCAAAATCTGATTGCCAGTAATACCAAGACTTTTCAGTGCTTGGATAAAACTCTCTTTTGTCACCGGATCAGAAACTGTCTGTTTCATCTCTGTCATAAGCTTACTTATAGTATTCCTTTGCAATTTCTGTACCAACAGCCGCGTTATTGAATACTAATTGAATATTAGATTCAAGGGACTTGCCACCAGTAATTTCTGCAATCTTAGCAAGTAAGAATGGTGTGCATTCTTTTCCTTTGATTCCCTTTTCATCCATTTCCTTGATTGCAGAATCGATCACCGCATTGATTGCATCTGCGTCCATAGAATATTCTTCTGGAATTGGATTTGTGACTAATACACCACCATCTAAACCAAACCCTCTCTTTGCACGGATAATTTCTGCAGCTTCAGAATAACTTTCTACCTTGTGATCAACCTTTAATCCTGACTTACGTGTGTAGAATGCAGGAAGTTCATCAGTTTGGAAGCCTAATACTGGAACACCCTTTGTTTCGAGAATTTCTAATGTCTTTGGCAAATCTAAGATAGCCTTAGCACCTGCACAGATAACTGTAACGTTTGTGTTTCCTAATTCTTCTAAGTCAGCGGAGATATCAAATGTAGTTTCTGCACCACGGTGAACACCACCAATACCGCCAGTTACGAAGAACTCAACGCCAGCCTTAGCCGCAAGAATCATTGTTGTCGCAACTGTAGAAGCACCCCAACTCTTATTTGCTAAGATAACTGGAATATCTCTACGAGATACCTTAGGTATGCTTAAGCCACGCTTACCGAATTCTTCGATTTCCTCTGGTGTCATACCAACAACGGCTTCACCATCAATGATGCCGACTGTTGCGGGCACACCACCGTGTTCACGAATGATTGCTTCTACCTTTAATGCTGTTTCAACATTCTGTGGGTATGGCATACCATGTGAGATAATTGTTGATTCTAGAGCGATAACAGGCTTGTGTTCTGCTAGTGCCTTTGATACTTCTTCATTTGTTCTTACTTTCATAATGTTTTCTCCTCTATCTTCATATCTGATATCTTTGCATTTACTTCTTCTGTATTTAAATTGCGTCGTCTAACTGCATCTTGTTCAATGCTAATAACAGCCGCACTAATACCAAATCTCATTGACTCTAATGGACACTTCCCTGCAAGTCGACTTGCCACATATGCGCCTAATAGGGAATCTCCTCCACCAGTCGCATTCTCCATATTGATTGGGCGATGTGTAAACCAAGTCTTATGTTCAGCCGTTCCTAACAAGATACCACGATCAGCCATGGAAATAATCACTTCTTTTACACCATGCTCAATAAACCAATCCAAATTCTGTCGTGCAGTCTCTTCATCTTTAATCCAAATACCTGTTAATTCTGATGCTTCAAACTGATTTGGCTTAAAGATATCTAGGTGATTTAATACAGACTTTAATCTAGTTGCTTTGTGTGCACTGACTGGGTCTGCCGCAATCCTTGCTTTTGCATGTATTGCAATATATTCAATACTCTCCATATCCAAGTTGGAATCTATGATAATGATATCATCTTCATGCAATGTTTCTAAGATTGGTTGTAACATTTTTGCATCCATACGCCGTAAAATTCTCATGTCACTCATACCAAGTTTCATATCGCGGTTATTGTCCAATAATGCAATATACATGGAACTTGGAAGGTCTTCTACAGTAGAAGACATAGACACGTCCATTCCTAGTCTCTTGCAATCTTCTTTCATTGATTGCCCATAACTATCACCAGAGAAACAAGTCACAAACTTGATATTCTCACCAAGCAATGCACAAATCTGTGCAATGTTTCTTCCCACTCCTCCATAAGCAATGGAAATTTCACCAGGATTGGAATCAAAATTCTGTAATGGATCGATACTTGATCCAACGATATCAATATTCGCTCCACCAATCACGAAAATACTACTCATGATGACTCTCCTTCTTCTTTAAATGCTCTGTTCCTTTGAGTGCTTCCTTTAAAATACGAGCTTGTACTGAAATCTGCTCATAGGTATATTCTTCTTTCATTAACATCAAATAAGAATCCATTAATGCTCGCTTTAAGATTGCCGCGTGTGCTGGTTCTAATTGATTTAAATCCATGCCGTTAGTTGACTCGATCATCATTTGTAAATGATACATCTGCTCCATGATTCTAGCTTCTTGTTTTGCCTCTTCAAAAATCATTTCTAATGTCCATTCACGATTTGTTGAGGTAGCACTTACCATGATGCCACCAAATGGCATATCTGCTCCCTCAAAAGATTCACTCATAATCATGATTTCCTCTTTTGATAATCCATCCATCAAAAGATAAGAGCTATCATATTTCTCGTGTATATCTGATGTAGACTCCTGCATATTTAAAACCTGCTTGAATCTTTTACTAAGACAGCCATCCCCGATGATCATCATATTGATACCCATCTGCCCCAATATATCTCTATATGTCTGGACTGCAGATGTTGATATTCCATAAAATATTACCTTTTTCACTGATTACCTCCGTATTATTGATGCAAATAAAGCATTGCTCTTTTATTTTATAACAATTCCATTTAGAATATATTTATTGAAAGGGGGACCATGCACATGGCTATGCCTATTTATGAATCCGCTGAAGACTATTTAGAAGCTATACTAGTGATTCAACAGCGAAAAGGAATAGTACATTCCATTGACGTTGCTGAAGAAACTGGTTTCTCCAAAGCAAGTGTAAGTGTTGCAATGAAGAAACTGCGCGAGAATGGATATATCTCCATGGACAAAGACGGTTCTCTCAAATTGCTTGCTCCTGGAAAAAAGATTGCTGAACGCATTTGGGAAAGAAATCGTGTATTAACTCATTTCTTCATCAGTATTGGTGTTGATGAAGAAACTGCCGCAAGAGATGCGCACAAGATCGAACACGATCTCAGTGACGAGACATTTGAGAAGATTAAAGAAAAATTTGCTAATCATTTTGAATAATCCGATTCTTCGGATTTTTCTTTTTATTCGATAAAAAAGTCCTAGTTTATAACCGGGACAATTTTTTGTTTTTATTGAACCGGTATCGTATTTTCTTTCATCCGGCATCGTAGGTTTGAAACCATATTTTAAGCGCTTGCAGATAAAAATTCAATCCCTAATTTTCTATGTTTTTCTAATTTTGTACAAAATAGGTAAATCCACCCTTTGCGACTAGTTTTGCTGCTTCATTATAAATTTCCACTTCGATAAAATGAATATGTTTTCCTCGTTTAATATCTTTCGCAATCGCAACCAAGCTTTCAGTACCTGCAGTTGAGCGAAGATAATCGTAGTTTGCTGATATAGTTGGACCATATCCTCCTGCTGAATAGAAGGTACATCCTGCCACAATATCCGCAAAGTTATAGCTAATACCACCATATACTAGGCCCAGTGGATTGATATCCTTCTTAGTAACTAACATCTGTGCCATCGCTACACCATCATTCATACAAATCATCGTCATATGGAATTTCTTGGCTGCATCTAATAGCAGTGGATATAATTGATTCTCTAACTCTTTTAGATTTCGATGATTTTCTTCTTGTAGATCAACCTTCATCGCAGGCTCAAGAATCAACTTATTTTCAACCTGCAGTGCAATCGCTACGCGATAATCAAATAGTGCTGCTTGTGACGTGTGTATTGGAATGATTTGCTTTGCTAGAGTACCCATTTTCGCTTCTGATATTTCCGAATGCATCCTAGGCACAAGTGCGAAATCATCTTTACCATCTACAGTAACATCCTGATTCCCACATACAAGAATCTTTTTATCATCCACTTCAATGCGATAGGCATCATCAGCGATTCTTTCAATCTGTATCTCGTGATAACTAACCTTCTTACTCATCTCGAGTAAATCTTGGTTGATGATTTTCGTTTGATCCGTTGTGATATGAAGTTGTACCAATGATTTATTCGCTTTCGTTGTCTGAAGGATAATATCTGCTTGCCGACTATAATCTTTTCCCTTGCCAGGATTAATATATAAAACGGTATTGTTTTTCGAGGTTAAGCGACAACTATAGTCACCTAGATATAAAAGTTCTGTCATTGTTTCTCCTCTTCTCTGCTTCCAAGCAATAAACTTTGGATGCCTTTTATCATTCTTAATTCAACATCTTGAAAGTGATTACCAGGATTGTATTCATATGTTAGTGGAATATTTTGTTTCTGCAGAATTTGTATTACAGATTCAAAACAGACTTTAACTGTAGCCATGGCTTTGTTTTTTGCATTGGCTTCTTTATCTCCCAAACTCAGATAAGCTTTGTTTGTATGAATTGGATGTTGTTCAAGATAATCCACAAAGTTCATATACCATACAGACGGAGAAACAGCCACAATCTTTTTAAATATATTTGTTTGAGATGATGCCCATATCGCAAATAGGCCAGCTAAAGAATATCCACAAAGATACAACTGATCTGTCTCTACATGATAATTACTTTGAAACCAATCCCAAAATCTTTCTAACTCAGATAACAACAATGATGCATTCCCTGCAAAATCATGTTTTCCAAAAATTGCAGGTGCAGACCATGGAGATAATTCCCCTTGCCAATCATGGACAGCCACCGCAATCATACATACTTGATTTCTATCCGATAGTTTTTGATAAATTTGGTTGTAATCCTCTGGATTAGATTCATCTACCAAATACATCAAAAATGTACTAGCCCGTGTATCCCCTAGAAGCGTATATTTTCTATTTTGAAACTCTATCATTTTCATATCTATATTTTACAGAGTTTTAAAGTAT
Source organism: Solobacterium moorei (assembly GCF_036323475.1). GTDB lineage: Bacteria > Bacillota_I > Bacilli_A > Erysipelotrichales > Erysipelotrichaceae > Bulleidia > Bulleidia moorei. The sequence continues at coordinate 755,275 of NZ_AP028934.1, read as the reverse complement.
TAAAAAAGTGTTACAATCTCCTTTCCCTAGAAAGGTAACCGTAACACTTAAAAGCATTTATTCTCTACACAACCAAATTTGATATAAAGCAACTAGCATTGGAACAACTAATAAAAAATATGAGACAAAGAAATAAACATACCAAACGCGGAATATCAAATAGACTGTAACCAACATGATAAGCGGGACGATAGAAGCCATAAATTTGAAGAATCCATCTCTTCTACCTAGTTCCATGCATTCATGTTCAGAAATACCATCATACTTAATCATATTAAATGTTTGAATTCCTGTGATACATGGAATGATGTTGATGATAACAATTCCAATTCCTACGCCAATCAATGAAACACAAACCAGTTGAAGCATCGGTGTACTTGTCATATTCACAAAAGGCGATAAGGTCAACTTTCCATTTACATCCATTCCGATTGTATCAAAGGATGGAACTTGATTCATTTGGATAAAGATATAGGCTGAAATACCTCCTACAACAGCACCTATCCCTAACATGATAAATGGTAGAACTGTTGTAAAGACAGTAACGATTCTTATTTTGTTAATCTTATCCATTGTGGTCTCCTTACATGCATGTGTTATTTAAAAGATGAAACTTCATATGAAATTTCATCTTTATTTTATCACTTATTGTTGTGCTTTTTTCAAGTTTGCAACGGAAGTTGGACATGTTTCAGGTGTACAAGCACCGTTTGGACCCAAATCAGCTGAACGATTGATAAATCCTTCTGTATGCAACATGTGATGAGCCTTCTCACTTAATGGTGCACCATAGAACTCATTATATAATAGTTGAATTTCAGGGTTATCCTGTGAGATCTTGATCGGCTTGAGCTGATCTCTTTCGTATAATGATGCAATACGAGATTCCTTCGCAGCCTTCACTTGAGGAAGCTTATGACGAGGCATTCCTCCACCACCAATACATCCACCAGGACAAGCCATCACTTCGATAAAGTCATAATGCGTTCCTGTTTCCTTCATATGTTCATAGAACTTGCGGAAGTTACCTGTACCGTGAATTGCGGCAACGTGTAATACCTTATCACCGATTTGTACATCTGCTTCACGACTATTTTCAAAGCCGCGAATTGCATCAAAGCGAATCAAGTTAGCAGGCACTTCATCCTTTGTAACAAACTTATATGCAGAACGCATTGCGGACTCCATAACACCACCAGTATTAGCAAAGATAATTCCTCCACCTGACGCTTCACCCATCAATGGATCAAACTTGCCATCTTCAAGATTTGCGAAATCTAATTCCGCTTCACGAATCCAACGCGCAAGTTCACGCACTGTAATACAGTAGTCTGAATCACGCATCTCTTCTTCATTCCAATATTCAGCAGATGAATTCATTTCTGGGCGACGGATTTCTGCCTTTTTCGCTGTACATGGTGTTACACATACAGAAATAATCTGCTTAGGATCAATATTGTTCTTCTTAGCGAAGTATGTCTTTTCTGTTGCGGCCTGCATAGCGATTGGACTCTTTGCGGTTGAAAGATGCGGAATTAATTCTGGGTAGAATGTTTCTGCAAATTTAACCCAAGCTGGACAACAGCTGGTATATTGAGGTAATTGGCCATTACCATTGATTACTCTTTCAATTAACTCAGAGGCTTCTTCCATAATGGTCATGTCTGCTCCAAAGTTTGTATCAAGTACGTAGTCACCCCCAAGCTTACGTAAAGCTGTGATCATCTTTCCTTGCACGAATGTTCCAGCAGGCATACCAAATTCTTCGCCAAGTCCTACACGTACTGCTGGTGCAGTCTGGAATACAACAACCTTTTCAGGATCTTGAATCGCGGCTTTAACACCATCTAATTCTGAACGTTCATTTAAACTGTCAAATGGGCAAGATACTACACACTGTCCACAATTTATACAGATTGGTACATCTCCGTTTGTGGTTAAGTCATAATAATCAAATACACCGGCATCAATGGCGCAAGCACGTCTGCACAATGTACAATTCTTACATTTTGATAAATCCTGGACAATAGAAATATTGTCGTCAGCTATAGGCACTCTCTTATCTAAAAACTGATACTTACTCATGAATTTCTCTCCTCTATTCACCATTTTGAATTTACCATTATTTAGCGAAAAAAACAATTCTAAGCGTAGCAATTTATCACCATGCCATACAACGTTTCAGGTTTAACATTTCTACTAATTCAGTCTATAATGAACTTAAATTTAGGAGTTCATTATGAAGACAATTTACTACTATTATGTGCGACACGGAGAGACAGTATTTAATTTGGAAAACCGTATGCAAGGAATTACAGATTCACCGCTTACTTGCAAAGGGATTGAACAGATTGCACAAACAACAGAAGCCTTAAGAAACGAATTCTTCAATTCCGCATATACCTCCCCTTTGCCAAGAACAATTCAAACAGCAGAGATAATCTTAGAGCCGCATCACATGCATGCAAAGATCTTTGAGCCACTACGTGAATTCAGTTATGGCTCGTGGGATGGACATATTAAAAATGAGAGTGACCCAGAATATCAATATCGTTTTTCAAATGATCTTTTTGATGATTTGGGTGGTGAAAACCCAACAATGGTCCGACAACGTATTCAAAATGCTTTTCGTGAGTTACATGGACTTAGTTACGATCAAGATAGAATTCTTCTAGTTTCTCATGGTGCATACTTTAGACATCTATTATTTAGTCTAATGAAAGATAATATTCCAAATGAACTTCTTCATCGCGAATGCTTAATTGGAAATGGTGGAATTGCTGTTTTTAAAGATGTAGATGGAAGCTTCTCCTTAGTCGAAGGACCGTTAAGTCAAGCGGAGTATATAAATCGACATGTCAAAGATTAATTCAAAATTACTTGCAGGCATTCTATCACTTTCTCTATTGACCGGTTGTGCACACTTTACAAAGCATGACACAAATCCAATTCCACCAACAAACAGACTCATTGTTTTTACAAGTCATAAGTCTGAAGTATATGCACCAATTATCAAAGAATTCGAGTTACGAACAGGTATCAGTGTTGAAGTTCAAGCTGGTGGTACCACAGAAATGTTGGAAAAAATAAAAAACGGAGAAGAAGCAGATGTCATGTTTGGTGGCGATATTCAAAACTATACATATTATAACGACTATATTGAACCTTATGTAGCCAGTGAAAGTTCTTCTCTTGATTTTCGATATTTAGAACATCATGACAGCTACACCTTCTTTTCCCAACTTCCTCTTGTTTTTATCTATAATAATAAACTAGTCAATAACCAACGTGCTCCACAAAAATGGTCTGATTTTTGTGATGAATCATGGAAAGGAAAAATATCGTTTGCTGATCCACATACTTCTGGCACAAGCATCTCTATCTTAAATGCATTCATGACGTTGAATGACCCTACATACATCGATAAATTTTATCAACAGTTGGATGGTCATGTAGCTAGTGGAAGTGGTGACGTCATTCGTGAGATTAGTACCGGAACAAGACTAATTGGTATTACTTTGGAAGAAACCGCAAAGAAGGCAATATTAACAGACACAAATATTACAATGGTTTATCCTGATTATCTCTTCGTTATATCAGATGGTAGTTTTCTAGTGAAAAATGCAAAGAATGCAGAAAATGCAAAAAAATTTATCGACTTTACAATCAGTAAAGATGCACAACAATTCTTATCATCAACGATGTACCGACGTAGCGTAAGACAAGATATCAATCAACTCACGGCACTAACTGACCTCGCAGATTATCAAAATCTTGTGCCATGGTCAAATTTTAGGCAGGAGGAAATACTACAATTATGGGACATTTCTACCAAAATAAACAAATAGAAAAAAGGCATTCAGTCCATACCCGCCTACTCAATCGTTTTATTGCAATTTCGGCTGTGCCAATCGTATTATGTGGCTTTTGTATGATTTTCTTGTTCCAAGCTATGACATTTAATACGTATGAAGCTACTGTTAAAAGTGAAACAAAAGAAATCAGTGCCAGCTTCCAATCATTTTTAGATGGAATTGATAAAACACTTTCTACATTATCATCGCACCAAGAATTTCTAAGTTCATCAGATAGTGAATCCATATATAATACACTTTATCAGATAACCAATCCCTATCGAAATTATGCAACATTCTCTATTTATGATCAGAATGGCAATTGTATGTATGCAACATGCCAGCTTGCAAACCGTCCGACTTACTGGGGAATCTTACATGCATTAAATCATTCTTCAATAGATATCATCAAACAAGTTAATAGTGAAGATAATCAAATCGTTTTAAATATCGCAACAAAAATTCAAAATAACAACGACACGATTGGTTATATTGTCTCTTCTATCCATAGCCAAGATTTCACATATCTATTTAGTAATCAACTATCTAATGACGAAGGATTTGGGATTATCAGTAAGGAAAATGAGCCTATTTATATAAACTCTATCTTGGAAACTTCCGGTATTTTTGACAAATTACATTATGCATGGATTTCTAATTCAAAATACGATGATTATTTCAACGATTACTACATTACAATTCAAAATATTGAAAATACAGGTTTCAAACAGATTGTCGTTCATCCAAAAGTACTCAGTTCATCCATGATGAATCGGATGTATCTGATGGTCGGCCTTCTTGCAGTGCTGAGTTTTATCGTTTGTATTATCGTTGCTCAAAAGACAACAACCTCATTTACACAACCAATTAACCAAATGAATCAAGCAATGAAACAAGTGCAAGAAGGAAAACTAGATACTTCAATTCCTGTATTACGCAACGATGAATTTGGAGTATTATCTCAAAATTTCAATGTTATGACACAAGAGCTTTCTAACTTCTTAGAACAAAAGATAGAAACGCAAAGAAAATTAGCTGATATACAGATTGCAATGATGCAAGCGCAACTCAATCCCCACTTTCTATATAACACATTGGATACAATCAAGTGGATGGCAAAAAGTGCTAAAGTCGAACCAATTTCTCAGCTTTCACAAAAACTTGCACGCATATTACGAACATCCATCGTGAAAGAGCAATTCATAACAATCGGAGAAGAGTTCCAAATTTGTTCTGATTATGGTGAAATTCAAAACATTCGCTTTCAGGGAAAATATCAATTCCTATTCGATTGTCCAAAGGATTTACTATCCTATAAAATCCCTAAGCTGATTATTCAACCATTAGTAGAGAATGCTATTATTCATGGCCTACGTATGAAAGAGACAGGTATCATTAAGGTCTTTGCATCCAAGAATAATGATGCAATCATCTTATCTGTACAGGATAATGGTATCGGTATTGATGACGAGATGATGAAGTTTATTAACACACATCAATGGAAACAAATTGATGGTCATATTGGGATGTATAATGTTGATTCTATCTTACGTTTACACTATGGTGTAAATTCTGGCCTTCACGCACAGCGTCTTGAAGAAGGTGGAACTTTAATACAAATAACACTGCCATATAAGGAGGCGTCATGTACAAAGTAATGATTGTTGATGACGAACCATTTGCTAGAGAAGGAATAGTTCATGATATCAATTGGGATTCACTTGATTTTACAGTCTGCGCAGTTGCCAAAGATGGTCTACAAGCACTCGAAAAATACCAAGAAACATCACCTGATTTAATTATATCTGATATCAATATGCCAATGTGTAATGGTATTGAAATGTTACAGCGATTACGCGATCAAGGTAGTGATGTTCAAATCATCTTCCTAACAGCATATAGTGAGTTTGACTATGCTCGTGATGCATTACGATTATACGCTGCAGACTACATCTTAAAACCATTTGAAGATGGAACCATCGAAACAAGTGTACAAAAAATTATCCCTAAACTTGTAAAAACAAAAACTCCACAAGCAATCAATGACACGAATCGTTATGTTAAAAAGGCAATTGAATATATCGAACAAAATTATGTAAACCCTAATTTATCTATTTATGAGATAGCTTCTCATTTAGAAATTAGTGAAGGACATATCTCACGTCTATTCCATAAGGAAACAAGCTACACCCTTGCTGGATATATTACGAGTATACGATTAGAAAAAGCTAAGAACCTGCTTTGCAAACATAACTGCAGAATCAGCGAGGCTGCTGAACAAACAGGTTATACATCCGTTGCTTATTTCTCGTCCCTTTTCAAAAAGCGCTATGGAATAACACCTAGCGAATATCAAAATCAAAATCTCTAATATCAGAAATTTACAAAAAATATCATTTTTCTTTAATTTAAAGCGCTTACATTCTCTCTTATAATATGAATAGATTCATTCATTAGGAGGGAAAATAATGAGTAAGCGTTTTTTATCATCAGTACTCTCTGTAGTACTGGCCGCATCATTGGTTGGATGCGGAGGAAAAGGAACTAACACTTCCACAAACGATACAGCCAATCAGTCTGAAATAGACAAAATCATCGCAGAAGCACAGACAATGTCACTCGAAGAGCTTGGAAAGAAAGCAATCGAAGAATCAAACGGCAAAACATTCTTTGGCTTAGGTAACTCTAGCCGCGGTAAATCTGCACTGCCATTATTCATCGAATATTTGCAGACAATCGATCCTAGTTACAAATTAGATTTCGAATGGCAGCAGCCAAAGAACAATAAGATTTTTGAGCAGTTACAAGCTGACTCTTTAAAGGATCAGGGAACATTCGCAATGACTTTGATTCAGGATGGTAACCAGATTGAGTCAAAGATGAATCAAACTGGTATCCTAAAAACATTCATTCCAAAGGAATGGGCAGATGCAAATGGTGTAAAAGATAGTGACTACAAGGGATTCCTACCATTACAAACACTAAATAAAGTATTTATGTACAACTCCACAGGCTCCAAAAAATTTGCAAACTGCTGGGATTTCGTACGTAAGGATACACATCCACTATTCATGGATATCGACTCGGAAATCGTCGGCAAGAATTTCCTGTATATGTTGACACAAGATAAATATGCAAGTGAATTAAAGGCTGCTTTCGATAAGCTACCAGCAGACGCAAAAGCAGAATTCCAACCAACAATTGATGAAGTTGCGAAAGATGCTGAAAGCTTTAACTTAGGTGAAAATGGTAAATATGCTTTAGCTTGGATCAAACTTTGGGTAAATGGATACAATGCGCAAACAGATGATGGACCAATTTGTACAACCCTAACATCCGCATCTGCAACTGACCAATGTGGATTATTGGTATATTCCAAATTACGTTCTATCGAAGAATCTTCAGAAACTTCTGTAAATAACATTAAGGTTGCTGCATATGAAGATGGATATCAAGGAATTGGTGGATTCGGATATTGCCATTACCTCTTCTTAACAAAGAATAGTCCACTCCCATGGACTGCTGCTGCATTTATCGCATACATGACATGTACAGAAAAAGGCTTCAGTGCTTGGGGTAAAGATATGGGTGGCTATTCCTCAAATCCAGATGTTATGACTGCAACAGAAAAGACATTCAATCATGCACAAGGCGGATACGTTGATGGTGTGGATAAGTTCCCATCAAAGGACGACCGTGGTTATGATTGGTGGACAACAAAAGGTCATCTCGTATTAGAAGATCCTGAATACTGTGCTTCAGTAGCATTCACTGTTGGTTCTTGGATTGAAACACTAGATAAATTTAACGGTAATACTTCTAAATAAACTCACAGTTATCATGAGGCACCCTACGTGGTAGTTGGGTGCCTTCCATTTTTTTGAAAGGAGAAACAACTTGGATACAACAATTTCGAAAAAACGCAATGCGATTTTCTTTAATAAGATTAAAACCTATTTCACGCAACCATTTAATGTGATTCTACTCATATTTGGTATCTTATGTACGATTGCAACAATCTCACCTATTGTGGCAATCATACGTGATACATTCGAGATTCACCCAGGTACAATTGATCAACATCTAACTGGGCAAACATCCGGATTAACTCTCATCAATTACATTGATTTATTCACAAGTAATTTAGCAAAAACAAATCTTTGGATACCCATGGGTAATACCTTAGCACTCGCCATTCTAACATGCATAATTTCGATTTTATTCGGTGGCGTATTTGCTTTCCTTGTTACAAGAACAAATATGAAGTGCAGAAAGTACCTTAGTTCTATATTTATTTTCCCATATATTATGCCACAGTGGACATTAGCGGTTGTATGGCAACATTTATTTAATTCAAATGCGATTACTGGTACATCAAACGGATTACTTGCCTCACTATTCGGCATTAATATGCCACTATGGTGGTGTGTTGGGCTATTTCCTAGTGCAATGGTATTAGGATTACACTATGCTCCATTCGCATATATTTTGATCGGTGGTATCTTCAAGAACATGGATGCAAACCTAGAAGAAGCCGCAACAATTCTAAACACACCTCGACATAAAATTTTAACGCGCATCACGATTCCAATGATTAAACCAGCTATCCTTTCGACAATCTTACTCGTATTTGGTAGCGCAATGGGATCCTATCCCGTTCCACATTATCTAAATCTAACTACCCTTTCTACCAAGTATATTTCACTCAACAGTAAATATACTGGTGAAGCATCTATCTTGGCAGTTCTTATGATGATTTTTGGTATGGCAATTCTCGCACTCAACCAAGCATCATTAAAGAGCAGAAAGAACTATACAACTGTTACTGGTAAATCCGGACAAATATCAAAGATCAACTTAGGTAAGATTGGTAAACATTTAGTTGCGTTTATCTTTGTTATCATTACATTCTTTACAAGTATCTTCCCAATTATCTCGTTTGCATTTGAAACATTCCTGCCAAATCCTGGCGATTACTCATTCCTATATACAGGCAACTTCGCAAATTTAACAACAAAATGGTGGCTTACAAATGAAAACATTACCGAAAATGGTATGTATGGACAGCGTGGTATCTTGTTTAATAGCACAATTTGGGATGCTTATAAAGGAACAATCCTAGTCTCCATTGCTTGTGCGCTGATTGCAGGTATCATCGGTACATTAATTGGTTATGCCGTTTCAAAGAAACGCCGTTCCAAATGGGCTAGTTATGTAAATAGTATGGCATTCCTTCCATACTTAATGCCAAGTATTGCAGTTGGCGCAGCCTTCTTCATTCTATTCTCAAACAAACACATCAATTTATTTAATACGTATACGTTACTTGTGATTGTTGGTGTTATTAAATACATTCCATTCGCAAGTCGTAACGCATTAAACTCTATGTTGCAATTATCTGGAGAAATCGAAGAAGCCGCAATCATCCAAGATATCCCTTGGATCAAACGTATGACACGCATTATCATCCCAATTCAAAAGTCTTCTATCATCAGTGGGTTCATGTTACCATTCATGACTTGCTTACGTGAGTTATCACTATTCTTATTACTATGTACGCAAGGATTTATCTTATCAACTACATTAGATTACTTTGATGAAATGGGACTATATGCTTTCTCAAGTGCAATCAACCTGATCTTAATTGTAACAATCATGCTTTCAAACTTGATTGTAAATAAATTAACTGGTGCAAGCCTTGATGAAGGAATTGGTAATTAGGAGGAAAAAATATGCCTGAAATCAAACTAACAAATATCACAAAGCGTTGGGGAAAATTCTATGCTGTAGATAACCTCAACCTACATATTGAAAACAATTCATTTATTACGATCTTAGGACCATCCGGTTGTGGTAAAACAACAACACTACGTATGATTGCTGGTCTAGAAACACCTACAAGCGGTCAGATTAAAATTGGTGATCAAATTGTATTTGACTCCGACCAAGGAATTAATATTCCACCAAACAAACGTAAAGTAGGATTCTTATTCCAAAACTATGCGTTATGGCCAAACATGACTGTTTATGACAACATCTCCTTTGGATTAAAAAACATCAAAGAAGAGCTTCCGGTAATGGACATAGAATTAAAAACAACCAGTGATGTCATTCGTTCATTACAAAACACAAATAAACTCACACAAATCTTTGAAGAATGTAGAGAAAAAGCAGGTAAAATTGATAAGAAGCGTCTTCTTCTAAAACTGATCAATACCTATACAATTTCAAAACATACAGCAGAAAAGATCTTCAAGTTCAACTTACATTCATCAAATGCTATCGAACAAGATGCTAAAAAGTATATTCAACAATTTGAAGAGAAAAAGAATAAATTAATTGCTGCACATCAAGCTAAGAACGAAACTGTAAATGAGAAATTTGAAGTTGTAGAGAATGGTATAACGAAAACGATCATTCGTAGATTAAGCAATGAGGAAATCGACTTATCAGTAAATCGTGTTGCAAGAATCGTAAAGATTGGTATGTTTATGGATCGTTATCCAGCTGAACTTTCCGGTGGACAACAGCAGCGTGTTGCCATCGCTCGTACCTTAGCACCTGAACCACAGGTTCTATTTATGGATGAACCATTATCTAACCTTGATGCAAAGCTACGCTTAGAAATGCGTTATGAATTACAGAGATTGCATGTAGAAACTGGTTCAACATTTGTATACGTTACACATGATCAAATGGAAGCAATGACACTTTCAACAAAGATCTGCTTAATGAATAATGGCTTACTACAACAATATGATTATCCATTGTCACTCTATAATAAGCCAAATAACCTATTCTGTGCCGACTTCGTCGGAAATCCATCAATTAACTTCTTAGAAGCAAAAGGAAAGCAGAACTCAGATGGAACATTTACATTTACAGTATTAGATGATAAGACAGCAGTCTTTACACCAGAGCATAAATTCAACATGCAAGAATGGTTTGAACAGCGTGATGCAGAAAAACATTCTAATGATCTTGATGAAAAATCTAGCACTAAGGTTGAAAAAGAAAATAAAGATGAAGTATTCAAATATCACATCCAAAAAGTTAATGAGGACTATATCAGCGATGATGATGTAATCATTACAAATGAGGACTTCATCTTAGGTATCCGTCCAGAAAAGATTACAGTCGATGTAAATGGTAAGTTAGATGCAGCAGTCGATGGCTCTATGCCTACTGGTATGGAGTCAACATTAAAGCTTAACGTCAATAACTATCTTCTTACATCTGTTATCTTTGGTTCTCAATCCTTTGTCATTGGTGATCGGGTTCATATCACAATTCTTCCATACGATATTCTTCTGTATGATAGAAAATCAGGAAAGCTCATCGCTTCTGGTTCAGTAACAATTCAGTAAACTTAATCGAAGGTCTAAAATGGCCTTCTTTTTTTATAAAAAGTACTGAACTTGTTATATTCAGTACTTAAAGCTTATCTTCTGCTTTTCAACATCAACTCTTGCCATAACACCAAACGGAACAATCGCCCGTGGTGTCGCATGACCAACATTAAGGTTCCATACAATTGGCAAGTTCGGATTATTTACAACATCTATCAGAATTTCCTGATATTCCTTTGTATATAATTCATCCATTGGCTTTCCAACAAGAATCCCATTAATCACATCAAAGATACCTGTATTCTTTAAAGCTTCTATCATGTGACGATATTTTTCAGGGGTTGGCTGTTCTTCACTGGATTCCAGTAATAATATCTTTCCTTTCCAATCATCTAAACTAGGAAAGAGATTATACCTTTTACAAAGTTCAACCGAATTACAGTATCTTGTTGAATCAAAAACATCATACAAACTATCGATACAACCACCGAGAATCTTTCCTGCAAAGAATCCACTTCCTTGTAATAATTCAAATCCTTGGTTTGCATGCATGATGCGTTTTGTGCCGACAGCTTCTGCACTATAATCACTACGTTCCTCATACCATACATCACTTGGTGTTATTTCATGGATTGTCCCAGTTTCTAATAATTCCAAGAAATACTTCTCAGTGTATGGCAACATCTCTTCATCCAATTCACATACATCCGGAAGAAATGCTTGTCCATAGAATGTATTGAGACCTACTTTATGTAACATTAAGTGATTAAAGGTTGTATCGGAAAAGCCAAGGAATATCTTTTCTTTTACAGCATTCTTTAATTCATCATGCTCAAAAAGATAAGGTAGTAAACGATACGTATCCTCACCACCAATTGCACATAGTATCATATCGATTGAATCATCTTGGAATGCATTCAGTAGATCTTTCGCCCTATCTTCTGGATGTTCGGAGATATATTTCAATCCTTTGCATGCATGTCCCATAAACTTCACTTGGATACCCAGTTTCTCTAATCGTTCCAATCCTAGTTTTACTTCATGTTGTACAAAATCTTCCCCAAGAATACCACTGGATAAACTGACGATTCCGATTGTTTTCACTTTCTTCATAACACTAACCTCGTATAATTTTTAGCATTATATCACAAAAAAACACAGTAGAGTTTCTACTGTGTCTTTAAACATCAATTATTCACCCTTTTCAAGAGCTAGTGTTCTAGTTGTTAGATCACAAACCTCAGCTGGTCCATAGTACTGAATTGCGCCTGGGTATGTGTAGCATGTTTCCTTAGCCCACTGTTCTCTGTGTGCTTCGAAGAACTTGAATGGCTTACCATCGAGTTCAACAAGTGCCTTTCTGATAACTGGCTTGTCTTCACCATGTCTTCTTTCGATGTTCATCATCTTAGTGATTGGCATACCACCAGCTACCCATTCATCAGCAGACTTAGATAGGTTAGAAACCTTTGACAAGTATCCATTGTATCCATATTGGATTAACATGAATGCATTGTAACCTAATGAATAGCAATAGTCTGCGTCAAAGTTAGATGGGAATGCACATCTTCCTTCATAACCGAAGAAGTGATGTAGAGCATTGAACTTACCCTTGTAAGTACCTGCAGCCTTTCTCTCTTCTAACTTAGCTTTCACGATAGCAGAGAATAACTTCTCAGATTCAATAAGAGATACCTGTACGTTTCCGTGTGGGTCTCTTTCTAAGAATAACTGCTGTTGGATTCCCTCTGGAAGAATGGCAAATACTGACATCGCTTCCTTAGATAAACCTTTTTCAATAAATGCATACTTTTCTTTCCAGTTCGGTAAAGCATTGAATGTTTCTGCCTTACTACCAGCAAGTAATTCATTAATTTCAGCGATTAATGCAGAGAACTCTGGAACGAATTCAACGACACCTTCAGGGATAATTGCAACACCGAAGTTCATACCCTTAGCAGCTCTAGCTTCTACAGAATCAGCGATATAGTCTGCAATCTGTGATAAGGACATCTTCTTTTCAGCAACCTCTTCAGAAATCAAGCAAACGTTTGGTTGTGTCTGTAATGCACATTCCAAAGCAACGTGAGAAGCAGAACGTCCCATTACCTTAACGAAATGCCAGTACTTCTTAGCAGAGTTAGCATCTCTTTCAATGTTACCGATAACTTCGCTATATGTCTTAGTAGCTGTATCGAAACCGAAAGAACATTCGATATCTTCATTCTTTAAGTCACCATCGATTGTCTTAGGGCAACCGATTACCTGTACACCAGCATCATGTGCTGCAAAGTACTCAGCTAAAACAGCAGCGTTTGTATTGGAGTCATCACCACCGATAATAACAATCGCTGTGATATCGTGCTTCTTACAAACTTCAGCCGCAACTGCGAACTGCTCTTCTGTTTCAAGCTTTGTTCTACCAGAACCGATGATATCGAAACCACCAGTATTTCTATACTGATCGATATAAGCATCATCGAAAATTAAATAATCATCTTCAAGTAATCCACTTGGACCCTTCTTAAATCCATATAATACGTTTTCAGGATTTGTTGCCTTTAAAGCATCATATAGACCGCACACTACGTTGTGTCCACCAGGTGCCTGTCCACCAGAAAGGATAACACCTACAACCTGCTTCTTCGCTACAGATGTATTCTGTCCCTTTTGGAATGTGATTTCCTTCTTACCATAAGTATTTGGGAATAAAGCCTTGATCTTTTCCTGATCTGCAACACTTGTTGTCTCTTCCCCTTCCAAAACTGAAATCTCAGAGATACCATTTCTTAGCATCTTTGGAAGCTTTGGCGCATACTGATATCTAGCTTTTTGTAGTGGTGATAAATCTGTCATATTTTTACTCCTTTTCGATTTAAACTTCATTATTAGAATACCACAACTTTTTTGAAATAAACATACAGAAGAGTGATTCCAATCAATTCTATAAAAGGTATTTCTCATCAAAAAACCACCACTCAGATATTCTCTATGTAGTGGTTTTGAGTCTATTCAATTATGATTCAATCTTTTTCTTTATTAGCAAGATACGTTGTCTTATTTCTTGGTGGTACTCTTCTTTTTCTTTGTCTTCTTTGGATTGCATATTTGATTTGCCTATTCGAAATAAGCATCCGCACGCTCAAACAGGAAAGTAGAATCCATCAAGCACATAATAATTTCACCCATTGAATTCGGTCTATAACCCTGTCTTATTGCATCATCATAAAAACTTTGTACTGTATAACTATTTGTATACTTCAAGAACTCTTTGAAGTCTTTGTTTATTTCCATGAGTGTATTTAGATATTTCTTCGAAAGCTCCAAATCACCCAATTTAAAATATAACAGTGAAAGCGGCATTAACATTGACGTTGCATGACCTGGATACTTTTCCAAAATTCGATTTGCATTCATTGCGTCTTCAAAGTACGCATATAAACTTACTAATTGAAAGCGAATACCCATATTATCACTTTCGCATAGCGTTAACATTTCTTCAGCCACGTCAATAGCCTTCTTCATCATGCCCATTTCTATTAAGGCCTGAAGTTTAGAACATAGCGCTCTCATGTATGGTCTCGTTTCAAGAATTCCCCAGAATGCTCCAATACTATCCGGAAGAAGACCTTCTTTTTTCATTAACTCTTCACCATGCTTGCAAACTTTTTCCAGTCGCTCTAGGTGTTCAAAATCACTACATGTAGTTATGTCCGCAATCATTAATTCAGCATCCAAATAATCAGGTTTAAGTTCTAAAGCATTCTCGCAATATTTAATCGCCTTGCGTCTAGATTTTGCCTCACATGCTAAATCATACCAATCATCAGCAGTTTTTGCTGTATTCTCAGTAAGTGGTGCTTGGTTAAATATCTGATAACTATATTCTTGCATAAACTGGTTGAGTAATCCCTGAATCTCTTCTTGACTTTTTCCTTCACATTCATCACGATGTTTTTCAAAAAAACTCAAGTACTGCCATTAATCCTTTTTCTGCTCATAGTGTTCCCCTATCTATATTTGTTTTTGGATATATTTGATAACTTTTTTTAGTTTACTCTTTTCCCATTCACCATCATCAGCAGTTTTGGCAAGTGGATAGATGATTTGGAAGTCAAGTGCTTCTCCTTCCACACGACCACTACGTTTTGGATTCATGAAATTTTCTTTCCATTTTTCTTCACTTACGTTTTGATATTCCTTTGGATTTAAGTAGATTAATTGTCTCTTATACGCAGACACCATCATCTTCGCCGCAAGTGCTTCTAATTTTTTATACTCTTCTTCCTGGACATCCGTAAAAATATCAGGCAATTTTGCAGTACGTACATGTTCTAGATCACGATTGATGCGAATACCACAAGCATCCCAAGTAAACTTCTTTTCAGTGAAGTTAATTTTAACCAAGATACCATGCTCTGTATTGTATTGTGCACGTTGATAATCTGTATCAAAAATAAAATTTCCTAGGGAATAGAAAATAACTTTATCATTTACTGTTTCATAGTTCATTGGAACGTGAGGATGATGTGCTACTACAATATCCGCACCCATCTCTAAAAATTTATGATAACGATCTCTTGTATAGGAAGATGGTAGCGATGTAAACTCCTCACCACCATGGCAAACAATCACGCACCAACGACATATCTTTTTGATTTCATCAATATTTTTCTGGATGCGTTCCATATCATTCCAAAGAAGACATCCAGCACGATTTACATCCGCCGGTTTACAACCTCTACGATAACCAACACTAAACAAACCGATTCCACCTGCTTCATCAAATACTAGCGATCTAGCAGCTTCCTCAATGTTCATCCCTGCCCCAACTGTTTGAACATGATTCTCTTTTGCAAGTTTAATTGTTTGTGCTACACCTTCTTCACCAGCATCAAGAATATGATTATTACACAAATTCCACACATCTGCATGCATGTGATTCAAAACCTTGATAGCATTCGGATTCATTGCGTGAATCAGCTGTTTTACACCAGAAGTATCATCTTGTGGAGGTAAATCAATGAGTGCTCCTTCTACATTTGCCACAACATGGTCACTACTATGCAAAAAGCGTAAAACACCATCTGTAATCAGATGTTTGTCTTCCCATTTTCGATCCATATATTTATCAAAACCGATATCACCGGTAAATACAAATGTACTCTTTTTTTTCATCTTATCACCATATTGCTTGTTACCAAAATCATAGTATAAGTTCTGTTCTCTTTCAATTCGTATTAACAAAGAGTGAACCATTCACCTTAAATTGTAATTGTTGCAAAGATACTATTCTGTCCTTCGATAGTCTCAAAACCAGCCTCTTGATAAATTCTGATTTCTTCCTTTGCGTTTACATCCACCAAAGTCATCATTGTATTTGTGCCATTCAACCCAATAGCGTTTGATAGCAGTGCTTCTTCGTATCCTTGATTTTGATACTGTGGCAATACAACTAAGCTATATGGCTCATTTTGTTTGTATGCGTATGTCACATCTAAATATCCAGCCAACTGTTCTTTATCAATTGCCAGGAATACTCTGAACCGATCCAGTGCAGATAATACCTTTTCTGCTGTCCAATAGGTTTCTTTTACGTGCATATCAACGTAGGAGCGTTTCCACTTATCGCTATATAGTTGAATATCCAGCGAATACTCTTTCTGTGATGCTTGTCTAGCAATCATTCTTTGTTGTTCATTTTCAAAGATTGCATTCTTTGAAGTAAGTATATTCTTTAACAGGATATTTTTCGGATTTATGACGAAGTCACAACGATAACCTTTATAATTCTTTTTCAGATATTTAAACAATTCTCTGTATGCATGTTCTGACTTAGATAAGCCAATCATCATTTCTACATATTTTTCCGTTGGTAAAATCAGTAATACAAATATTCCATTGATTTTACCATCTTCAAAATATACATATACATGTTGGTCTCTTTTTTCAAAAGCACGATACAGATTATTATTATCATACAGATAATGAGGATCTACATAGTTTGCATCACTACATACTTCATTGATGAATGCTTCACATCTATCTAAAGAAGTAATTTCTTCTAACATATTATTTTGGCACCTTTCTTTTAAATATCCCTATTCTCTAATGAATTTGCGGTCGATATTTTCGTTTGTATCATCCAAAACATATCTTTCAACACGCATATGTAAATCATATTTATCACGCAGCTTTGCAATCTCTACCATCATTGACGAAGCATGATGAAAATCAATTGATTTCTGATCTTTCCAAGAATCAATTAACAATACTGTTTCATCATCATTTATAGGATAGAAATATTCATATCTCAAGTTTCCCTCTTCTTCACGAATCTTCTTTTTGAGTCCGCTATATTCCATCTCACTTGCAAATTGTCTAGCATTTCCATTTGTACCTGTATAATAAATATTTCTAACAGTAAACAAAAATGGCCTAGACAAGAAGAGAGGATTATCTAAGAGCCAACTCTGTATCGTTGTGGCAATCGATTGTCACAAAAATACATACGCTGTTATTTGTGGTCATGGAAAGCCATCTGCTTCACGTATCTTTGAAGCACTAAAGAATCATATCGCTTCCGGATCAACACTAGTACATGATGGCGAAAGAGCACATGACAAGCTGATAAAAGAATTAGATTTGAAAGATGAATTCTATAAAGCCAATAAACACGACAAAGAATATCTAGAGAACATGGCATTGATAAACAATATGTGCTCGTGGTTAAAAAGGTATATCTATCGCTTCATTGGGATGAGAATGACTAATCTACAATCCTATTTAAATTGGTTTGTATATCTGTTTAGAGTAAAAGGTGCAGTAGAACTGTGGCCAAAGATGGATAGAATTTTACGACATTTGATATTATTCAACGGAACATATAAGAGAAATACTTGATTTCATCGCATTTCCATAGGCCATTTTTGTTTACTGTTAGATAAATATTTATTAAAACCTTATTTTGCAGAAGTGTGCTAATCCGCATATAATCTATATGTTATCTTTAGATAACATATGAATGATTACTTAAGCGGGTAACAGTGTCATCTAGTTTGGCGACTTCTGCACTGTTATCCACTTAAGTAACAGAGGTCGCCAAATGAAAAATAATAAATATCATTCTCATTCTAGGAGAAAAACACCTTGGGATGAGGAAGAAGAAGTTAGTGATGTAGCTTCTTTTGTTCGTGATGAATATAGAAGTCATTATTTCTATCATCACCGTCCTTTAAGTGAAACAGGAGATAGTAAACTGCTAAACAAGTTCATTCCTCAATCGTGCCCGTATTGCCATGGTAAGAAGTATAAGAGAAATGGTCATACCACATATGGTCTACAGAAATATAAATGCATTGACTGCAAGAGAAATTTTACGATTACAACAGGCACTATATTTCAAGACCATAAGCTTTCAATATCCGAATGGATTGAATACTTATTAAACCTATTTGGATATAGTTCGATCAATCTGAATTCCAGGATAAATAAGAACTCAGAAACCACTTCTAAATATTGGCTTGCAAAAATCTTCATGTTATTGAGTGATTATCAAAAGGATATCATTTTAAGTGACTGTGTCATGATAGATGAAACATATTATAGTGTCATCAAGAGTGATATCATCACAAAAGATAAGAAGAAACTAAGAGGTCTTTCAAAAAATAAATATTGTATTGGGATTGGGTGTGATGACCAATGTCTGTATTGCAAATTAGAAGGAAAGGCCAAGACATCGGATACCAAAACGGTACAGGCATTTAAGGAACATATCAGACCATATTCACATTTGATTCATGACGATGAAAAATCACATCATGTCCTTGTGCAGGCATTACATCTTAAAAGTGAATCATATAAATCGACATATCTATCTGAACTTAACGATAAAGATAATCCCTTAGATAAGATCAATCATTATTGTGATTTATTAAAGAAGTTTCTAAATGCCCATTCAGGATTCAACAGAGAAGAATTACAGGGATATCTGAATCTCTTCTCCTTTATGATGAATCCACCACATAACAAGCTAGAGAAGGTTGAGATTCTATTAAAGTTTGCGCTAAATTACCGCAAAACAATGACTTTTAGAGGCTACTATATGAAGAATCCCTATTAAAATGGGGATTTGGTAGCACACTTCTGCAAAATAAGGTTTATTTATTATTATACTCATAATATAACCTCATTTGACTTTATTATAATCATTATACCTAAATGATTAATATTATAAAAAGCATTTCAACAGCAGTGAAATACTTTTTTAGATATTTATTGAGCATTTATTGATTTAAACGTAAGTGAATTACCATGGTTCGTTTTAATTTATCCGCGACAAACATCATAAGCTTAGATATGAATTTTAGGCCTTTGCATTGCTTCAGTGAATCCGCAAAGAAACCACTTACGCCAATTAGTTTTGTATTAGTTTCTTTTGCGAATTCATACGGATCATCTATCGCAAAATACATCTGTGCATTCACATTACCAGTGCTTTTAACAAATTTATTCGCATACTTTAATCCAGTAGTATTCGTCGCATCAAATACCATCTCACATTTTGGAATTCTACTTTGAATTTGATGGATAAAATGAGTGATTCTATCTTTTGTAAAATATTGAAATACGCCTGCTAAAACAATCAATGTGTGTAGATGTGTATCCATATTCTTTATCCACTCTAGCGAAAACATATCACAACCAATGAGTATCTCATTTTCACCATGACCGAGAAATCTTTCCCTAACTGCGATTACATGTTCTAAATCTACTTCATAAAAGTTCGCAACTTTATTTCCGATGCGGAAGTATGCTGTTTCTAAACCAGCACCTAGAAACACAACATTACATGCATGGTTATCCTCTAGAAATCTAACAATCTTTTTATCAATTGTTTGCTGTCTACAAACACTAGCCATATTGAAATACTCTGGTGTATCCCGCATATTAGACAGTAGGGGCAAATCCTTTTCCAGCGATAGTGCTTTTACATCATAGAAATAATTTGAGAAATTTTTCGATGCATAAATTCTCGCATACAAAGGAATATACAATGTATCTTCGACTCCTTGAAAACAGTCTGTACTATTCATAACTTTTTCCCTTTCCATGGAATACAGCGATTTACGCTCTTGCAGTAGCTGATATATTCTTGTCCATATAGATCTTCTAGCCATTTCTCTTCCGTCAACTTCATAAGCACTGTCATAAAAGCCCAGTAGAAAAATGGTAATATCAATAACACGATATTTCCATACCCAAATAAGATACCTGTACAAACAAGCATAAATGCACTATAGACTGGATTTCTAACATATGCATACGCACCTGTAGTAACTAACTCATTCTTGATGATATGCGCGTCTAATCTATCAAATATAACCGCCTTTAACCATAGTGTGATTCCAGTGACTACGCACAAAACACCAAGTAGAATCAATATCCATCTTAGATTTTTGATTGTGATAATTGGTATGATGTTTGTAGCAGAAAGAATGATACTAATAATCGTCATACCAACAATGATAATGACATACATTGGTCCAACCCCAAGAATTGGAAGATGATTCTTTTTCATATTTTCCACCTTTCAATAATTAAAATTCAAGTTAGTTTTATCTAACTAGAATTTTAGCACTATTGTGATTATCGTACAATTATTATAAAAATGTATCTTCCATTAATTCTGAACTTGTAAATGGAATATATTGATTAGGCTCAATTCCTTTATCATTTACACCACTTCCATTTTTAGCCGCATCTGTCTTAGAGATTGGATATGTAAACTCATAGTTTTCATAGCGTACTTTAACTGGATTTAAATAATCAATATCACCCATTGTAGGTATACCAATTAATTTTGCACGTCCTTGTTCCTTAGCGATACGCACGAACTGTTCTGCTTCATTTTCGCACCAAGTATCAATCAGAATGACTACATCTTCAGGACCAACTTTTGTAATGCATGTTTCCGCATCCGCAAATAACTCTTGTTCACCTTTAATCCATCCTGCTGATTTCATCTGTTCATAGTAGGTGATTGCAGATTGTACATATTCTTTAACCGCTGCATCTTCACTTTCAAGATATGGTTGTAGATTATCAATTGAACGCTGGCAATTCGTTTCAGAGTAATTTGTCCAAATTGTACGATTACCATAGATATTCTTTAAAAATCCATCATTTTTTACAATATATCCAAGCAATGGTAGATAACCTTCTTCACTTCCACCGATATTCTTACGTAAATCAATGATCAATCGTTTACATTGTTCGATGTCTTTTTGATGTGCTTGTAAGAACTTCTCCGTATCTTCACAGAATTCAAACTTTGAGAATTTTAAAATAACTGTATTCTCTCTTTTTTCAAACTGTGGCTCTTTTGGAAGATCAAGTGGATATTTTTGAAATACAATATCTTCTTGCGTTCCATCTGCGTGTTCAACAATCATATGATTTGCGAGTTTCAAATATCCCGTCCACTGTTCACGCTCTGGTATATCGGATGCTAGAAGTGGATTTGGTAGTGTACTTGCAATTCTTTCTGGTGTCTGTCCGTTGATGGTTAGGACTTTGTCCCCAACTTGAAGTCTGGTCTCACTGGTCACTTCATCAACAAATAATCCTTCATCACATCTACGTACATAGAAACCTCTTGAGAATGGTTGATAGTTTTCATCAGGATCCATCGTAAATTTCAAATTACGATCACGTAGATTTGATAAGTATTGTGAGACTGCTTGTAACAGCATGATTGGCGTCATCTTATGATTGTAGTGAGCCTGTGCAAGCATGGCCTTTGGGCTTCGTTTAGAGGTTCCACAATATTCTCTTGAACATCTTTACTTAAGTCTGCTGTCGTAGCTCGTAAGCTCTTTAATACTTCACCAAACTTCTTGGCATAGGATGATAGATTATCCGGTCCGATAACAAATAACGCAACAATTACAATCACTACGATTTCTAGTGTTCCTATTTTCATAAAAAACCTTATTTTGCAGAAGTGTGCTACCAAATCCCCATTTTAATAGGGATTCTTCATATAGTAGCCTCTAAAAGTCATTGTTTTGCGGTAATTTAGCGCAAACTTTAATAGAATCTCAACCTTCTCTAGCTTGTTATGTGGTGGATTCATCATAAAGGAGAAGAGATTCAGATATCCCTGTAATTCTTCTCTGTTGAATCCTGAATGGGCATTTAGAAACTTCTTTAATAAATCACAATAATGATTGATCTTATCTAAGGGATTATCTTTATCGTTAAGTTCAGATAGATATGTCGATTTATATGATTCACTTTTAAGATGTAATGCCTGCACAAGGACATGATGTGATTTTTCATCGTCATGAATCAAATGTGAATATGGTCTGATATGTTCCTTAAATGCCTGTACCGTTTTGGTATCCGATGTCTTGGCCTTTCCTTCTAATTTGCAATACAGACATTGGTCATCACACCCAATCCCAATACAATATTTATTTTTTGAAAGACCTCTTAGTTTCTTCTTATCTTTTGTGATGATATCACTCTTGATGACACTATAATATGTTTCATCTATCATGACACAGTCACTTAAAATGATATCCTTTTGATAATCACTCAATAACATGAAGATTTTTGCAAGCCAATATTTAGAAGTGGTTTCTGAGTTCTTATTTATCCTGGAATTCAGATTGATCGAACTATATCCAAATAGGTTTAATAAGTATTCAATCCATTCGGATATTGAAAGCTTATGGTCTTGAAATATAGTGCCTGTTGTAATCGTAAAATTTCTCTTGCAGTCAATGCATTTATATTTCTGTAGACCATATGTGGTATGACCATTTCTCTTATACTTCTTACCATGGCAATACGGGCACGATTGAGGAATGAACTTGTTTAGCAGTTTACTATCTCCTGTTTCACTTAAAGGACGGTGATGATAGAAATAATGACTTCTATATTCATCACGAACAAAAGAAGCTACATCACTAACTTCTTCTTCCTCATCCCAAGGTGTTTTTCTCCTAGAATGAGAATGATATTTATTATTTTTCATTTGGCGACCTCTGTTACTTAAGTGGATAACAGTGCAGAAGTCGCCAAACTAGATGACACTGTTACCCGCTTAAGTAATCATTCATATGTTATCTAAAGATAACATATAGATTATATGCGGATTAGCACACTTCTGCAAAATAAGGTTTTTCATAAAAATTACCTATTCTTTTTTAAATCATCCAATGAATTCCAAACTTTATTTAATAGAGAATGGAACTGTTTGCTTTCTTTTTCACTCAAACTGGCTAGCAAGATAGATTCTGCTGATACCATTCCTTTTCTAGCATTGGTGATTGCCGCATGTCCTTCTTCTGTAAGAGAAATTACCTTTTCGCGTTTATCTTTTGAATCCACACGTTTTAAAAGACCTTTTTTCTCCATTCGTTTTACAAGTCCACTAGCTGTAGGTTGTGCAACATGTAGTGCATTCTGAATATCTTGTACTGTTTGATACCCATCTTTACTATGGCGGAAAGATTCAATGACCATCATCTGTGACAACGTTAAACCTCCCTTGGCCAATAACATTTCTGTCCGCTTTTCTAATATATCGCTTATCCAGTGAATATATTCACCACAATCTATTTTTCTTGTCATGAGAAAATTATATAGCGTGCTATGTATATCGTCAATAGTTACAAATTACACAAATGAAAAGAAGCCCACTTAATGAGCTTCTACATTCATAAGATTATTTCATGCTTTTATCTTTCAAGAAATACACAGCAACTAGCGATATTATTACTTCAATCGCCACGAGAATGATAAGTGGTACAAGCGTACTCTTCACTAACATGAGTATCGCTAGACTATCAATCAACATATGTGCAAGTACGCATGGTATCGCTCCCTTGGAGAATTCCTTGATTGCGCCAAGCATAAATGTATTTCCAAGTATCATCAGATAAAACAGTAGGTAATTTGTAGACCCTGCTGTAATCCATGGCAACCTATAAATTGGTAGATGCCATACAAACCAAACGACAGATATTACAAACATTTTAAGAATGAAATTCTTACACTGAAGATGTTCTTGTAGATACCATCTCCAACCCACTTCTTCCAGTCCACCTTGAAACAATGTCCATGGAAAGTAAGCTATCACAGCGCCTAATGCCATACCTGTAAATTTTACATTCCCTAATACAACAGAAATACCATAATAAACAACTGGCACAAGTAAAACAAACAACCAAACTATAGAACGATCTTCTCCACAGAATACCTTCTCCAAAAACTGCCATAATCCACGAACTTCTTTTGATTGATACGTGAATATAAATGCCATAATCATCGGAATGAGATTTAATAGTATAAAGAGAATACTAGCTGGCGGATTAGATTTCTCTGGTGCTATCACAAAGATAATTCCACCTAGAATAAATGTGCATACAACAGTGATTATAGAATATAGGAACGCCTTTTTATTATTAGAAATACTCTTATCCATAGGATACCTCTTGTTTGATTTATTTTAAACTTTCACTATATGCATTATAGCACTGAACTACACCGTAACCATATTGATATCTAATATATTTTGCAGATTCAAAAACATCTTAGCCACTGATTGGAAAAAGTATACATGCATGCATATTTTTGCTACCATTCAGTAAATATCAATACTATATCTTTTTATATTTTTTACGAATAAATGTATAAGTTATCATCATAAGTACTAATCCGACTGTAGCATCTACAAGAAAAATATTACCAGCCAGAATCATACTATGACACACACCCACATATGTTCCTATCCAAAGTGGCAATGAAAAGCAGAGCCACATCACTCCATTTGCCCGATTATATGCACGAACATCCGTAATCTCATCCTCAGATACAGTATCACCTGCCCAAAACCACATAGGCTTCTTTCTCCTCCAAGCATAAATTCCAATACCAGTGAACAAAAGACTAGAAGGAACCATTATTATCAAGAATAATAGATTACTCATACCTATCTCATCTCCTTGTCATCATTATATATTAGGTCATCAAAAAATGTTATACACCTCCTGAAAGGTAATGTGCATAACACTTTTTATTATTTAGTTCTATGATTCATCCAAATATTGCTGGAAGTCCAGTAAATCTACACTACTTTCTAAAACCTTAAAGCAATAATCACCTTTGTATAAAGCCAATTCTCCACGATAACAAACACCATCATTACATTCGATATTTCCTTGAGATACACCAGCAGACATCTACCATATCAATTAATAACGTTTCAATATCATATAAGTTGCGCCGATTTGAAAATAACTTAGTTTCGTGGTTTATGATAAATATATTGTCCGTGTACATTTGTCGCTTTACCACTCCCATAAAAAATGGCATGTTTTGGACATCGATGTAAACAGCCTAGACACATTGTACATTCCTCTTTGACCCAAACTGGTTTATTCTCTCTCATTTCAATAGCCGTTGCCGGGCATTTTTTGCACATAATGTACATCCAATACAAGCATCTGAAACAGATAAATTTGCAGTCTTTCTAACTTTATTATCATAGATAGACTTTGAAATCTTGCCAATAAATCCAGGAGCAGTGAAGTCCATATATTTCCCCAGTATTTTTCTCTCTAGTTGTTTCTTTAGAATCTCAATTTCTTTTTCTGCATTAGTAATCATTTTATTTACACGATTAGAATTTGATAAATCAAAAATCACTGTCCATGTATCTGGCATACGAATATCAAATTTTGCATCTAAATTTAATCCAGTTCTCTTTAAAAGTCCAGCCATAATCGAAGAGGCAGCGCCCAGTCGTAGTTCCAAAAGTCCCTACATAAAAAGTATATGGTCTATGTGTATAATGAATTTCTAGTTTTTCTAGAAATTCATATACAATGCTTGGTAGTCCCCAATCATATGTCGGACTAAGAATACCAATTCTATCATCCTGTAAATCATATTTATACAAATTGTTCTTATACGCTTCTTCAATCGAAACTATCTGTTCATTTTCATGTTTTATTTCGTCTACCACATGTTTTGTATTTCCTGTCGCAGAAAAATATATTAACATTATAACCACACCTCCGATCTGCTCCGGCCTGTCCACGCAGAAGACCCGAAAGCCCAGGCTCTCCAGCTGCTTTTTCCTTCTCACCTGCAGAGGCCGCATCACTTTCCCGGGCGCTTTAAGTTCCACAAAAGCGATGCGTCCGGCAGGGAGGAGGACGATGCGGTCAGGCACACCATCCCATCCCGGACTTGTAAACTTCGGTGCAAGACTGTCGGCCTTCCTGACCGCCGCCACAAATTTCTTCTCAATGTCTTTTTCCCGTAAAGAGTCCATCCGCTGCCTCCCTTGCCATCCCGATGATCTTTCTGTCCACATCATTTCTCGGTTCACTCTCCACGTTCCCATAGAACACATCAGTGTACTCATTGGAGAGCTGCGGATGGTCGCGGAACATATTGTCCTCCGCACGGGAGCAGACCTCGCTCACCTTATCCATCGCCCTCATCAGTTTGTCTTGGTCAGCCGCCGACAGCACACAGCTGATATCGGTGATCATTTTTGCCCCCAGGTTCTTGAACAGACGCATCTCGGCACCCGCTTTCATGTATCTTTCCATTGTTCTTTCTTTTTTGCTTACCATGATGATTCCTCCAATCTGTTTGTGACGAGATGACGGACAAGTGCCAAAAATCCCTATACGCGCGAAATACACGTGTTACGGGTACGCTATACTTAATGAATAAAGATTTAATTTAATATAGATTTTTCTGTCTTGTCCGTCATAAACCGTCAAAGCCTTATGTTTCCTCGCGTGACGATCTGCCATTGGTGTGACAACCGGGTATGGCTTGTCACTCCTTCTTTCTGATATAGACCCGCTGCTGACCGTAGGCCGGGATGCGCTTTCTGATGTCCGTTTTCTCCCAGTCCTTCAGCCGTTTCATGATGGCGGCGATGGCATATCTGTCGGATGGTTTGATATCCTCCTTCGGATTGCCGAAACACTCGCACCAGATCTCAAGGTTGGATACCTCCATGCGCTTCCTCACGCCTTCCGGCCTTGTGGGATCGGTGGGATCGCGGAAATAATCCCGGCGGCGGTACATATCCATATCGTCCCAGGCGTCGGGCAGGAGCATATCCAGATACTCACGCACGATACCTTCTCGGTCATCCTGCTCCATCGCTTCGCGCTGCTCTTCCTGGGCAAAGGACTCCAGAGACGGATCGAGGTACAGCTTTTCGCCCGCCTTACATATACCAGTTTAGTAAAATCGTATCTTTGAAAATCGGACTTGACGGACGCACTCGGACACTCACGGACAGAGGTAAATCTTGAAACAGGAGGAAATAGGGCATGACGTTTTCTGAATATGCTTCAGGCCTTTCGCCGTTCATTTCGTTCGGCAAATCTGAACACGAATATTTCACAGAACTTATCGGCAACTTCGTACAAGATGCCGCTATGGACTCCTGTAAACTCATGAAGCGAAAGCCTGACACAAAATACCGCTACATAAAAGGTGACCGCACGATTCAGCCAAGGGACGCGCAGTTCCTCTACGACCATCGTGACAAAAGCAAATTCTCGAATTGGATATGGGAAAGAATGGATGAGTCCGACTCCTATGACAATGTTGTGGCATGGCTGGATAGCATTAGCATCTCAAACGATGATCCTTCTACCGCCTGTGCTGATATACTTGAGAGCATAGTCCTGGATATCATCAACTCCACTCCTATAACCCAAGCTACACAGGAAACTGATCTTGATTTAAAGCTTATTGATGACATCCAGAGAAAAATAAAATCGCTACCTCGCCCGACAAATGTGCCGGTGCCGAAGGTAGCGACCCAGTATGAGCAAAAATATATTGAAGAACTATGTCTGGCATACGGTGATGCCGAGGGAATGGATTCATTCTCGACAGATGAACTCTCATCGTTTCCTGATTACTCTGACGACTTTGAAGACCGCCGCATTGATTTCTATGCTGCGGAAACAATTCGGCGCGGTGTATTGGAGTTAAAGGGAAACAGCCTGACAGGACAATTTGATGTATTAAAAGATGAAACTTATAACGGTATAAAAGACACTGCAAGGCGAACACACCCCAATGGATATGAACGACTGCTTGCCGTTATGGAACAAGCAGTTATCGCTCCAGTCACAAACTACATACTAAGTGCATCACCCTATTGGATAAGCGGAAGAATCAAAAAAGGTGTGTGTCACCACCTCGTTAATGACGGAAAACTGACATGGACAAGGAGAAGAAAGAAGCAATGAATGAATCAGCCATCGGCTCTGCCTTTGAAATATCTCTCCGTATCCTTCTGATGTTGAATGAACTCTCGCCTGCAAAATTAGACGAACAACAAATAGGAGAGATTGATTTTATAGCTGTTTATGCTGCGGATTTTGGATTGCTCGATGAGAACCTTCACGGTTATAGCAACTACAGATATAGCGAATTTCCTGCAAGAAAGCAGATGGTTTCTTCAGCATTGAAAAATCTCGTTTTGGATAAGTATGTTCGGCTATATCCCACTTCGAGTGGATACAGGTATTCACTTTTGGATTCCGGTAAAACGCTATGCTCTAAACTTACAAGTGGCTATGCCAAGGAATACATTCTCGTAGTTCAATCCGTGGTCGATAGTTTTGATAAAACAGATGCGCCTAACATGTTGAAGGAAATCAACAAGCTTACTATTCAATCATTAAAGGAGGTCGGACATGAATAGGTTCTATATTGATAAACTCACCGTGTCCGGCGGTGGACACAAAACAACAGTAATTGACTTTAAACCGGGTTTGAATTTTATTCTTGGACCATCTAATACCGGAAAGAGCCTTGTGATGGACTGTTTGGATTATGCATTTGGCTTTACTCCCAGAAAGAATCATCCTTCAAAAATCGTAGATAACAACTATGGTTATGAACGTATTGCACTCCATTTGGTAACAGCAAACGGAACAGTCATTCTCGAACGTACAATAGGGGATACAAAAATTACTGTCAGCGGTACCGATCCAACAGTTGATCATGGTACTTATAGCGTAGGTCATAAAGCAAAAAAGAATATCAACGCCGTGTATCTTCATCTACTTGGAATTGATGGGGTTCATTCTGTTCGTTCAGCTGAACAGGGATCAAAGACACAGGACTTGACATGGCGAAGTATGCTTCACCTCTTTTTTATCCGGCAAGCAGATGTTGCAAGGGAAAGTTCCGCATTGCTGGCACCCGGGAGTGTTGGACATACGGCATCCGCTGCTGTCTTGTTATATCTTCTAACAGGACAGGATGCAAACAATCTCATCGCAGATGAAGATCCAAAAATAAGCGAAGCAAAGAAGAAAGCCCTCATTGGCTATATTCAGGAAAAGGTCGATGAGTTGACAAGAAAGCGTGAAACGTTGGAGGAAACACTCTCTTCATCCAATATTACAAACCCTCGTTCAAGTGTTGAGCAGATAAAAAAAGAAATCGCAAAATTACAAGTACAAGTGGATACTGCTGCCCGAGAAAGTCAGCAATTAATGACACAGATTTATGAGTGGAACGGTAAACTTTCTGAATCCAGGACAGTCGGACATAATTTTGCCGTTCTTAGGCAGCAATACCAATCTGACATAAGACGTATTGGTTTTATTGTTGACGGCGCATCAACTGTTTCAGCAATTCGCAAAAAAGTCAAATGCCCTATCTGTGGAGAAGAAACCGAACGCGTACAGAACACCTCATTTATTAACGCATCTGCAGCGGAACTTGAAAAAATCAAACGTAATCTGTCAGAACTGAGTGATGCACAGCAAAGCTTAGAACATCAGCAAGAAGCCATTATTACTACAATTCGCACACTGGAAGAAAAGAAAAATGATATTGATGCTATGATTTCCGAGCAACTACAGCCCAGGTTATCTGGATTTGAAGAGGAATGCTCCCGGTTTTTATGCGGTAGACTCCTCGCTGACCCAATTATCCGAGGCAGAGCACAAGGAACAAAGCGATACGATTAAGCAAAATTTCATTGAGTATCTTATTGCCAACGCTCATGAGCGCCAGGTCATTATCGTAGAACAGACAAAACGTATGCCGTTTGTTCCTGACGAGAATGCTGAAGCCGGTATCCATGTGATTAGATTTTCACGAAACAAAACCGAAGGGCGCTATGGTTTTTTGAACGATGTTTATAACCCAGAGGATTTGTAATTTCCTTATTATTATCACGCAAAGCAGGAGGAAGATATGCGTATTAGCTACAATAAATTATGGAAAATGCTGATAGATAAAAACATGAACAAGCGTGATCTCGCCGAAAGAAGCGGTGTCAGTTCGGCCTCCATTGCCAAACTGAGCAAAGGAGCAAATATCACCACAGATGTGCTTCTAAAAATCTGTGTAGCTATGGACTGCACACTGGAGGACATCATGGAAACGGTAAAAGACTAACGAGGAGGTAATATCGTGCTGAATATTGTTACACTCGATATGAACACCTCATCCGTTCAGTGCAATGTATTCGCAATCCATTCATAAATATCCCAGTAATAATACATCATGTCCTGGTATGCAAAGCTACCAAGATATCCATGAAGGCCGCTCAGTTTCATATCGGGTGGGCAGTCTTCTTTGCGACAAATCACGATTATTTCATGGATGTCTGCCCCATTTGGGAAGATTTGTCAAGGACATAAATAAAAATTCTTTGATAAATTTATATCTTTTCTGTTTCTCTCTTAATTAACTTTAGTATTTTATCTTTGTATGTTTCGCCTGTTCCTTGCTTAAAATGCAAGTTTACAGTGTATTTTGTCTTTCCAATATCCATAATTAACCGTTTATTAGGCGGTGCTTTTGTTCCTCTTTTTTCTTCTTCCATAAGTCCTCCTTTCCATCTTTTGGGCAAAGAAAAAACAGTAAACCTTCTTGATTTACTGTTCCTGTTTTAATTTTTATTATATTGTTAGTTTAACAAATTTAGATTTAGCTATTCTTATATTTTAGTAGAATTCCATCACAATATTTTAACGCTTGTAATCATTTACTTTTTAACTTCAAATAACTTAACATCTTTATTTGAATACTCCTCAAGTGTATTTTTTGTTACCGGTATAATACAAAAAAACTGACTTTCACCCAACGAGAAATATGTATATATCCCAACATTTCCTCTATAAAACAACGCATATGGTGCTTCATTTTGGTCGTACCATTTATCTCTAGGATTATTATATCCGATATCCATAGCTTTAGAGTAAATTTCTTTAATTTCGTCATCTTTCATATCTGGCAATACTACTTTAAGTGCGTAAAAAGACATCTTTTCATGTTTTTTATATAATGTATCAGAATAACTGTGCCAGTCAAATGTAATCGTAACCTGCCTTACCTCATTGCCACTACCTTTTGATGATATTCCTAATTCAGGGAGAGAAAAAAGCTTCTCATCCTCCTTGAACCCATATGAATCAGCCTCTTTAGCTGGAGTTGGAATTAAATATTTTTCTCCATAATCTTTCTCATAATACTTGTTATATTGCTCAACATATTTTGCAACCGAGAAATTAAAGGCAGGATTAGTATCATCAATTATTTTTACATTAAGTGGCTCAACTTCAAAATTTTCAGATTTACAAGATGTAATAGATCCCACAATTAACAATATCATAATTATTACTGTTATCTTTCTGATTAAAGGCATAATTATAAACCTCTTTCTTCACAAATAAGCATTAATATCTATTTATCTTCTTGTGATTTATTTGCTTGATTTTATATCTTCTAATTATTGCTATAATTAGAAGATATTCAAG
This sequence comes from Solobacterium moorei, assembly GCF_036323475.1. Classification (GTDB taxonomy): domain Bacteria; phylum Bacillota_I; class Bacilli_A; order Erysipelotrichales; family Erysipelotrichaceae; genus Bulleidia; species Bulleidia moorei. The sequence goes on along the minus strand of NZ_AP028934.1, from coordinate 723,232 downwards.
AATGATTTCTATTATTAAAACTTTCAAATATTTAGGTGTGTCTATATTTAATTTCTGAAAGTAAGCATCTATTTCACTATTTTCAAATCCATCATCTTCAAAAAAATGTTCTTTAGCTCCTACAGAATCATATATTTCTAATTCATATCCATCTGGAAAACCCGGCTATATTCAATTTCCTTTATCTCATAATTAATGTTAAATTGCTCTTTTACCTTTGCAACAATATCCTCGCTTTGATTGGTAACTTCTATTGTAGTTGTAGGTATTATCAAATCACCTAAAACTAATAAAGCAGTATAGCCGTCTATTACAACAAAACAAACTAGCATAGTAATAAAAAGAAATTTTTTCATTTATTCTACCTAAATCATTCTCAAGTTCAAATTTTTTATTTCGTTAAAATATTCCAATTTTCTCCATCATCTTCAGAATAAAATTGAATCCCATTGGATTCATATTCTCCTACTGTAACAGTAATATATAATTTATTCCCCTTACTTTCAGGCATAGAAAGATACTTATAATCATCCAATTTTAGTCCAATTTCTTTTCCCTCTTTTGGTATATCGGTCACCTTATCCATAGGTAAATTAACCTCGCTAAAAGTAAGTCCTCCATCTTTTGTGTTATATATTTGAGAGTATTCTCCAGATGCCCCCTGAATTCCAATAAAACCAAAATCATTTGAAAAGAATATTATTCCTTCTGCTACACCTGCGTTATCCATAAAAGGATTCTCATTAATCATTTTCCAATTATTCCCACCATCTATTGTTTTTTCTAATGCATAGAACCTTGAACCAGCCGCAGCATCCACAACTTTAAGCCTATATCCTACTTTTTTATTATCAAGAGTAAAGGTGTATACCGTACCATTATTTTCATCTGTAATCCAGCTTTTTGAACTCTTTGCATCTTTAAGCATTTTGCTGTTATGCCTATTTTCAAGCATTTTCGATGATATATATTGCGGCTCCATAAGATAACTAACAGAAGGTATGTCTTTGTGATTTTTTATATAAAGAGACGCCTTATACCCATTAAATTCTCCTCCGCTTGCTAATTTAGAAGTCGATAATCCTGAATTATATTTTCCATCACCATCTGCATCTCCATCTAGTATAAAGAGTCCATCTTCTGAATTAACCGTTTGCTTTCCTGAATATAAAAAGGCGTATGTTTGATCCTGTTTTACCAAATTCCAACTATGAACTTGTTCTTTATAAGAGGATTGCTTAAGAATTGCAAAAAAAGGATTTAACAACTTATCCGGATTAATACTAAGACCTTCACCTTCATTAAGCCATACATTGATTCTATTCTCTTTTTTATAATCATAAGAAAGCAAAAAGCCTTTCAACTGTCCCTTGTCGTTTTCTCCATATAGCATTGTTTCTACATTTGTAATTGTTCCGTCTTCTGTGAATTCAATACAGAAATCATCGGATACATAAAGTTTTTCTGGCAAAGAAATTTTTTCTCCTACATCGTCTATCACTCCATTAATACCATTTTTATAAATATTATTATGAGTGAAATTTATCTTTTTATGATTTAAAAAATCATCAATTTTCCAAGATAAAGCTCCATTATAAGGGATTGCTGTATGTACTATCATTCCTCCAAACACTAGACTTATCGCAACAAATAAAACAAAACGGAATTTAAAATAACTTGCTCGATACCCTCTATGTTTTAATATTAATCTGACTAACAGTAAGATAATCAGTAAAATCACAAAAGGCAACATCATTCTAAGCCAATAATGTGTTCCTCCTAACTTACAAAGTTTCCATAAAATATACATACAAATTGAATATAAAACTAAGATTATATGATCAACTAACGGTTTTAGTTTCTTCTTCACATCAGGCCCCCATTCATATGCATTATATCATTTTTTCTATATCAGCTTCCTACGGTGCTTGAAAGTCCCCTAATAAAGTTAAAACATCTTACCTTTCCGAATTCCTATAACTATCTTTTGTTCTCTCTTTTTTCTTTTCGTATTTTTCCTGTTGCTCTTGGTACTTTTTAATCTGTGCAATTACACTTGGTTTCTCTCCACGCTTGATTGCCTTGTCTATTTCAATGGATAAATCTATTCCATAATCATCATTGACTATCTTTACTGCATATTTGATATGGTTAATATTTTCATATTCTTCTTTGATAGTTTGAGCTTGTTTATTGAGCTTCGTAATTTCATCTTCAAGACTTTTCATTTCTTTTTGCCAATCTTTACTCTTAATCGCAGATGAACCTGTTATTTTTTCAAGGATTGCCCTTGCTCTTTTGTATTTGTCTATTTCATCTTTATGGTACTTGTAAAAGCTATCTTTGAATAAGGCTTTATTGCTCCATTCCTCATAGATTGCTTTGTTGTCTTTGATAATATCTGCATAAGTGAAACACTTATTTAAGTTTTCTATTCTTTTGCTTTTAACCTTAACTTCTTGATTGATGTTCTTATTTTCTGCTTGAAGAGTTCCTATTTTTTCTTGCGGGTCTGCTATGGTTTGTAGCTTATTATCTCTAAGGTAATAGAATGCTTTTGAAAATCTTCTAAGGTCAGCAGCCATCTTTTTATTGCTTGCATAAGGTTTTAATGCTCTTGCTTTTTCTCCCTGCAAGTCGTGATAAATAGAGATGTATTCATAGAGATTAAAAAGTTCTGCTTTGTTATCCAGTTCGTCTTTTTTCTCTTGCTTATATTCATAATACTTTGTTTGAAATTTTCCTACTAAGGAGCTGGAAGAGTATTTGCATACCCATCTACATCAATCGGCCTTCCCTGACCATTAAAATACATACCAGCGTATGGTGACTTTCTCATAGTTGGATGTGTGGCAAACGTAATTTTAGCCGTACAAGTATTTGGATTCTGCTCTGTACCAGCTCGACCTAAAGATTTTAATAAATCTCGTACAACAGGAGCTTTGTTTTTCTGTTGAAGAAGAAAGTCATTCATAAAATATGTAAAAAACGGATTGCCGTTATCTCGAATCCCGATAAAGAACACTCTTTCTCGTTTTTGAGAAACACCATATTCTGTTGCTTTTAGAATAAACGGCGCACAATTATATCCCAACTAATCAACTCTTTTGAAGTATCTCTTGCGTATCGGTTCCCATTTTTCCAGCACTCCCAGGGCCTTAACGTTCTCCATTACAAATGCTTTTGGACGAACTCTCTCAACAACATCAAGGAATGTAAAAATCAGCTTAATCCGGATTCATCTTTCCAGCAACAGAAAACCCTTGACATGGAGGACCTCCGAACACAAGATCAACACCTTGATATTGATCCAGAGTATCCATTACATTATTAATATCACCGTTGACCATGACACCTTCTGCATGATTAGCGTTGTAGGTTGCAGCCGCTTCAGCCATCAGTTCGTTGGCAAATACAACCTTTACACCTGCAGTCTCAAATCCTATATCCATTCCACCGGCTCCGGTAAACAGTGAAACCGCAGTCAAATTATTTGTCATTGTTAGCAGCTCCTTCATTTCCATTATGGATACGAAATACCAAAGTATTATCTTTCGAATCTAAATAAATATCAAATTTTGTCTTACCTTTTTTGACACCCATATTCGAGAGAATTGCTTTCGGCAGCCTGACCCTCATATCCTGTTGCAAAACGTATGTATCAAGGTAAATGTATGAATCTACCATATTTTTCTTCCCTCCACTTCTTTCGGACTAATTATAAACTATTTTTAGTCTGAAATCAACCCACTAACAGTTCCCTTGTTATACAAATTACTAACTGGATAAACAGTAGTTTCATAGTCTCAATATTTCCAATGCCACCTCTGAAAACATTTCTGTAGTCTCAATACGGCAAAAATCAGTTCTGTAGTTATAACCCTCTAATTTTCAGTGGTCAAAACTGTTGTCAAACTACCTAAAAAAGGGATTCCGATTATCTGTTCAAACCGGACAGTTCTTCGGAATCCCTTGATTTCAAGCCTTTTTATGTGCTTTTAGTCCTTCACCCTTGACATCAATACCACGCACTCCACATGTGTTGTCAATAGGATAGGAATACAAATTATTAACCTCGTCGCTTGAATGAGGATACAATTTGTTGTCAGTTTCCTCATTAACTTCCTTGGCATTTTTTCTTCTGCTCTTGAATAATCTTCCGTCCTGAGAATCTTTTTTTCCAGTCTTATATATGATAGTAATCATTGCAGGATCAATTTCACCTTCATCGTTAGTTCCCCCAATGATGATTTTATCTACTATACTTTCAAATACTGCCCTATCAAATTCCTCAAGATATTTATTGGACTCAAGTAATTTTTTAAACCCCTCGAGCCTTTTCTTCAACGCTTTTTCATCAGTGAGTGTTACTTCTAAAGTCCTTTTTTCTGCAAGTAATTTCTCTTTACTAATAGCTATTTCATTATACTTATCCTGATATATATCCATGCTGATTGACTCATTCAGCCTTAACTCAACAAGATCCTTTTCTTTCTTTAGTATCTTATCAAGTTGATTTGTTATCTTCTTCAGGTCTTTAGCTAAACTGTTGTCTTTCAATTCTTCTTCCACAGTTTTAAGGAATTCATTAGTAATTTCAACATTATTGTGGCATACCTGACGATAACTTTCCATGAATGCTTTTTCTATGGCTTCTTCTTCAATCCCTTTACTATGCGGACAATACTTCTTTCCGTTTTTAGTAGCATTGACACACTGCCATATAACTTTTGTATACTCTGAACTCGAATGCCAATTTCTTCTTGAAAGATTATGACCACAAAATCCACATTCAAGCATACTGCTAAAAGCATATTTTCTTGAATACTTTTCTCTCTTACCGCCATTATTAGCAACGGTATTTCTGTTTTTTGACCTTCTTAATCTAATACCTTGAGCTTTTTCAAAATCTTCTTCCGAAATGATTGGCTCGTGATGGTTCTCTATATAAAACTTATCCTGTTCTCCGAAATTATCCAATCTTCTCTTTGAAATAGGATCAACCGTATAGGTCTTTCCCATCATAAGATCCCCTTTATATTTCTCATTTTTTATGATTCCTAAAACTGTTGTTTCCGTCCATCTTTTATTTCCTCTTGGCGATAAATATCCTTGTTCTTCAAGTTCTCTGGAGATTACCATACCGCCAACACCTTCAATATATCTTCTGAAAATATATCTTACAATCTCAGCTTCTTTTTCATTGATAGAAATGCTTTTAGTTTCCGGATCATAGTCATAGCCTAAACACCCTTGAAAGCCTACCATTTCTCCTCTTTCCATCTTCATTCTCAAACCTTTTTTGACATTGGCTGAAATGTTCTCTACTTCCTGTTGCGCAACTGAACTTAAAATTGTTAAAAGCAACTCTCCGTCCATTGTTAAGGTGTTTATGTTTTCCTCTTCAAAAAAGACCGCAACATTAAACTCTTTCAACTTTCTTACATACTTTAAGGTGTCTAATGTATTTCTTGCAAATCTTGATATAGACTTTGTAATTATCATATCTATATCGCCGTTCATACAGTCATTTATTAATCTTTGAAAGTCAATTCTTCGATCAACCTGTGTTCCTGTTATCGCCTCGTCAGCATATATTCCGGCAAGAGTCCACTCTTTATTTTTCTGTATAAATTCTGTGTAATGTTCTACCTGAGAATTATAGCTATTAATCTGATCTTCAGTATCCGTACTAACTCTGCAATAAGCTGCCACTCTCTTTATTGAGCGTTGAACACACCCTGATGCAGTTCTTTTCAGTGTGGTATCACCTTTAATAACTTTAACATCCTTTTTCACTGCACTGCCTCCTTTTTGTATCTTTCTATGCAGTTCTATTATACCACACTTGCAAAACATTATAAATATAATTCTGTAGAGATATTATACTTTTTCATCAGCTTTAGTTTTATCTTTTTATATTCAATATCACTGAGCAAGTGCTTAGAAAGTAACATAGACAGCATAGATAATTGGAGGCTATATCTTAATAGTTCATTATTCATTCTAAATCCTCCTCATATAATTTTATCTAAAGTTTTATGACATTAACGGGTGCTTAGGATAAGCAACATTGGAATCTCACCACCGCCCCTGTTAAGATGAGCCGGCTTTCACTAAAGAAGTATCATTATCATTACTTAGGTCATCGCTCGCAAAGTTATCCTCGTTCTTTGCTTTAAGAAAATTTATTTATCGCTCGTTTCCTTCTATCCTTGTCTTTGACAGTATTCATTTAAACCGAATTTCTTCAGCAGGAAAGTCATGGCGTAAATTCCTTACGCTCACTAAGTAATTAAAAGTCCCGTCATGGTCTATTCAGTTTTCAAGGAACAATAGCCTAACGGCTTTAAGAGAGATTCTCTTCAACTTTATTGTTTTCATCACTTCCTTAAATAAAATATAAGGACAGATCTCCCTTCAATTTATAAAGGAAAATCTGCCCCCATCTACAAGGCGTTTACTTTATGAATTCTTTCAAAAGCACCTTTAACTTTTTAAGAATATTGTTTTTTCGCCATTGTATAGCTTGATAGCTCACTTTCTTACTTCTTGCTACACTCGATAATGTTTCATCATTAAAATACAAACGCTCTATGATGTCTCTTTCTTCATCATTCAGCCTTGACACAGCCTTTCTGACTGTTTCAATTAAAATCTGTGTTTCAATTATTTTTTCTACATCCACACTTTCATCAGCAAGGTTATCTACAAAATTCCCGTCATGATCCAATGATGAAAAAAAGAGCAAGTGGTTTTTCTTGTCCACCTGCTCTAAATACTTTTCGTGTTCTTTTTCTCGCCAGTAGACTTTATAAATATCTTCACTGACTTTTACCTTTTGCCCTCTGACATAAAGGTAATATTCTTTTACCATAAAGTTTCCTCCATTTCTTTTTTGTCTTTTTGTTTTCAAACAAAAAAGGAGGACTCCTGCATCTTGGCATAAGAAGTCCTCTGAAATGAAAGAAATCCGTTCTTTCTTTTACTATATTTAATTGTTTAGACGAGAATATGTAAAGACAGACAACTACAAGAATTATAGAAGAAAGGAGTATTTTTATTCCATTTCAATTCTACAAGGAAACTTATACACTTGTTCATCTCCCTTTCCCTCCGTTCATTATAGATAAATATAAGCATCATAAGCACTCCATAAATAAGTGGATAAAGACCAATAACTATCATTGTTATTACTGCCGGAATAGATACCTGAAAGAATAAATCTATCGGTCTTTTGCTATTAATTGTTCTTTCATATTTAACTATTTCTCCTAATACGAATACATTTCAGTCAAATCAGATTTTTCAATCATATTTCTATATAACTGTGATTCATTATAAATTTCATCATGTGTACCATTTGACACAACTTTGCCCTCATCAAGCAAAATTATCTGGTTTACATTTTGAATAGATTTTAATCTATGTGAAATAATGACAACCGTTTTATTCTTTATAAGTTTATTTAATCCTTCTTGAATTTTTGCTTCATTTTCTACATCCAATGAAGCTGCAATTTCGTCAAGAAGAATAATTGGTGCATCTTTCAAAATGGCTCTTGCAATTGAAATTCTCTGTCTTTCACCTCCTGATAATTTTGCCCCATTTTCTCCCACAATTGTTTGTATGCCCTCAGGAAGCCTGTCTATAATTTCTTGACAACCGGCAATTCGAGCAACTTCTCTCACTTCATCGTCCGTTGCATTCGTATTTCCTATGCGTATATTTTCCATAATAGAAGTGTTAAACAGTACAACATCTTGAAATACAACTGAAATTTTTTTAAATAAGCACTCAGTATCTACTGTTTTAATATCATGACCCCCAATTAAAATCCGACCGCTATCATAATCGTAAAGTCTTGACATCAATTTTAATAATGTTGATTTTCCACAACCTGATGGTCCAATAAGTGCAGTAATTTGGTTCTGTTTTGCTGTAAAAGTAACATTATTGATAACTTTCTTATTTTTCCCTGAATATGAGAAATCCACATTTTGAAAACTAATATCATAATTATCAAAATCTACATTATTTCCAATTTGGACTTTAGTATTTCTTAACTCTTTAATTCTATTAATTCTTGCATCAAGATAAAAAATTTCTCCAAGATACATATAAATACCTTCTAAACCTTCAGAGATTTTAGTTGCTGCAATAATATATCCAACTAAATATAACAAAGGCACCTCATTACTTATAAACATATGGAGTCCAACAACACTTGTAATACCTATAGATAACTTTGTGATCCATCCAGCCAAGCTTACTGGGACAGCTTGAACAATTTCTGCTCTCATTTGAATTTTTTCGGATTCGTCAAGCTTTTTAGAAATGTTTTCTATCGTATTTTCCTTTAATCCATAACTTTTTATTTCTTGACTCATTTCAATAGATGATTGAAACTCTTCTGAAATTCCTCTTAATTTTTCATAATGATTTCCTCGCACATTTATTTGACTTTTTTTTGATAAATATAAAATCCCGACTGAAAGTAACAATGGAAGCAGCACACAAATCCCAAGTTTAAAATCTCCGATTAACATCATCATGCCTATAACAACAAAAAAGTAAATATACCCAATGGTATGACCGATTGCATGAGCTAAAGCATGTTCAATTGCAGCAACATCTACCACAACAGTCTGTGATAAATCAGAAATATCATGTTTTGAAAAATAATCTAATGGCAACTTCTTTAAAATGTCTGCTATTTCAATCCTTAAATTTGCAGCTTCTTTATAAGTTTCGTTATATGTGGTTTTATAATTTATATTCGTTACTACATAAACAAGTACTGTGATTATCCCGATTCCTAAAACAAAGGTTTCAATTCTATTTCCCTTACTTTCCAAGATGGATTGAACAAAAAACATCATTAACATCATCGGAAGCATATAGATAGTATAATAGGCAAATGAAGACCAAACTGATTTTTCAAGTCCTCTTGCTCCTGCATCAGTTAATTGAAATTTCTTTTGTAAATATTTTCTCATTACATTACCCTCCAATCATTCGCTTTTGCATATAAACTTTGAAGCTTTCTATATCTTCCATTTAAGTCCATTAATTTAGCATCATTGCCTCGTTCAGTAACTTTACCATTCTCAATGAATAATATTTCATCAACATTTCTGATTGAAGATAATCTATGAGCAATCATTATAGTCGTCTTACCCTTCATTAAATTTGAAAATGCTTGTTGAAGCTCATATTCATTTTCCGGATCTGCTGCTGCTAAAGCTTCATCAAGAATAATAATCTTGGTTTTTTTCAAAATAGCCCTTGCAATTGCAATCCTTTGTACTTCACCACCTGATAAATGAACGCCCTTTGAGCCTATAATAGTATTCTCCCTTGCAGGAAATTTTTTCAAAATGTTTTCACACTTTGCCAAATGCAAAGCATTCATAATTTCTTCTCTTGTGGCATTTTGATTACCTACTTTGACATTTTCATAGATAGAGGTTTTAAATAATTTTGAATTTTGAAATACAAATGAAATATTTTGAAGCAATGTTTCTTCACTGTATTCTCGTATATCACAACCACCAATTTTTATAGTGCCACTGTCTAAAGAATAGAAACCTGATATCAATTTTGCGATAGTAGATTTACCAGATCCAGATGGTCCAACTAAAGCGAAAGTTTTCCCTCCATCCAACTTTAAACTCAAATTTTCTATAATATATTTTTCATCGTATTTGAAGAAAACTTTATCAAACTCAATATCGTAATGTTTAAATTCTTTTTTCTCCCCATGTTCTAATTTCTCCTTTCTCATTCCATCTATCAAATTTTCTAAACGATCTATAACCTGTCCGGCGTTAAAGTTATTTTGCGAAGCAAACATAACTTTCATAAATGATGAAAATATAACTCCAGAAAAACAAGTAAAGAAGATTACTTTCGCAAGAATCATACTTGCCTGTTCCCCTTTTGTAATAAAATAAATACTGCAAGGAATGCATATCAAATAGTACACATTAAACAATGTTTGAAACGACACATATGGTCTCCTGCAACTTAAGGAATATTCATAAGTGTATTTTGAGTATTGGAGAATTGCATCCAATAAACTTTTATAGGAACGAACGGTTATCCCAAAAATCTTCAATACTTGCATACCTCTAACATATTCAATTATCTCTGAACTCATTTTCTCCAGAGAATTAGAATATGCCATCATAAATTCTTCTCCACCATGCATTGATTTGTATTGAAAAATGCCTACTACAATTGTTATAGCCAATAAAATACCAAGTCTATAATCAACAGCAAAGGTCAAAATAAACATCAAAATTGGCAACATTCCCGCAACAACATTATCAGGAATCAAATGTGCCACTGTAGAATGTGTTTCTCCAGCGTTATCGTCAATAATTTTTCTTACTTTTCCTGAAGGGTTCGTATCAAAGAAAGCAAAAGAAGCATTGATTAGATTTTTTAGCCCAGTTTTTCTGAGATTTGTTTCCAATCTAAAGCCAAGCATATGAGATACCATCAATGCCAAAAAGTAAATAACTCCATACGATACCATGTAAATTACGACCAATTCACTATCTTTTAGAGCCATATTATAATTTTTAGTAACTAATAATTCGCAAAACAAATCCCATAAATACCAGTAAGACGCCATTAAACATATTGATGAAATAGCAGCTAATAACATCGAACCGTATGCAAATATTTTCCTTTCAGGAACATATTTAAATAATTTTTTGTATAATTTAAACATTTTTCTTCTCCAAATCTTATATTCTCAGCAAATCTTTCCATCCAGCATAGAAGAATTTTTTAACGTGTTGAATGTAAATATTAGCTTCATTTAAATTCATATTTTGGGAAAGAGGTACTAAAATTCCCTTTATATATGAACAAACTTATATATGAACAAGTTCATACAAAATAAATTCATCTACATCACTTTTATTGTTAGTTCTAATAAATTGTATGGTTGCATCTGTAATTATTTTAGAAATTTCATCAAAATAGAACTCATATTTTGTTCCACCTGATAAATTTAAAATCATTAAAAATTCTTACTTGTATTCATATATAAATCCAATAAATCTATCTTCATTCTCCCAATTTTTAAAGACACAATTTATTTGTTCCTCTTTGGATAATTTTTTGTAATCTCTATGTTCTTTATCAAGGAATTCTTTAAGTCTATTTGCGGGTTTTTCAACTAGGCTATTAAATAAATCTTCTTTAGTACTAAATCTCTTGTATAACGCTCCAGTAGTTATGCCTACATTTTTACAAATTACATTTAAAGAAGTTTTTTCAAACCCATTCCGTTTAAATTCTTTTTTTGCATTTTCCAATAATCTAGGAGTAATGCTAATATCTTGGTTCGCCATAAAATTCCCCCTTGTACATTGATAATAGTACTATCAATTATGTTATTTTTTTTGCAAGAGGCATCTTAGTACCTCTTGCAAAAGCAAAATCAAAATAAACAATCAAAGTTGCTGATTTATTTTGTCCATTATTTTAAAAAAGAAGCTAAAGCTTAATTCATCGTTTGATCTACATATATACCTGATTCCAAAGTTCTTGAAGTCTCTCCTGTATGCTCATATCATTTATATTTCCAATGCATTTTACTTTGCCACATTCAAGAAACAGAATATAATCACAGCATCTTGAAACAAGCTCCGAATCATGTGTAATTACAAATTGTGTTCGTCCCGCCGCCTTCATACATTTTATAGCATCTGCCACTTCAATCACATGAATATAATCAAGCCCACTAGTCGGTTCATCATATAAAAGAAATCTTTTATCAGATGCAAGTGCACTAGCCATTGCAACCCGTTGTTTTTGTCCTCCAGACAAAGACATGGGATGAGAGTTTTTAAACTCTTCTAAACCTAACTCTTTCAGAATTATATTTGTTCTTTTCTCCTGCTCTTCATGAGATAATCCTAACCTCTCCATAGATAATCTGACTTCTTCAAATACACTTTCGGTAAAAAGCTGCTGATTTACATCCTGCATAACAATATAAGTACTTTCGATTCGATTTTTTCTTTTAAAACTTTCTCCATTTAGAAAGATATCCCCTTTCGACCTTTTTCCCAAACCACAGAAAGCATGTCCGAAAGTAGATTTACCTGCTCCATTGTTTCCAACAATGCCGATAATAGACTTTTCCGGAAGATTTATATAAGGAATAGAAAGAGCCGGTTTATTTTCTCCTTTGTAAGTATAACTAAAATCAACAAACTCTATTTTTCCAGCATTATCCGTTGCTCTATTCTCTTTTTGAAATTCAGGCTTACTTCTAAGCCCCATAATTTTTAATTGTTCTTTACTGATTTTCTTAAATTGTTCTATTGTATAATCATTTATAATTCGTCCGTTTTTCATATATATCACACGATCAGCTAAATCCATTAGCCATTCCAAACGATGTTCAGCAATTATCACCGTTTTTCTATCCTGCTTCCATTTTTTAATAATCTTTCGCAGCTGTGCGATAGTATGCGTGTCTAAATTGGAAGTAGGCTCGTCCATAACGACTATTGGAGGATTAGGTGCTATAGCGGAAGCACAAGCAACCCTCTGTTTTTCTCCGCCAGATAGAGAAAACAGGCTTTTCCCTAACAATGCAGTAATATCAAGAGCTTCAACAATATTTTCAAAACGTTCAAAAATAAGTTGTTTCTCCATTCCAAGATTTTCACATGTGAATACTACTTCTGTATCTGTTTTAACTGTATAAAACTGAGATTTTGGATTCTGAAATACTGATCCTACATAATACGCTAGCTGATACAGTTCACATTCAGCTACATTGTTTCCGCAAACAAAAACTTCACCTGACATTTCCCCTTCATAAAAATGCGGAACTAGACCATTTATCATTCTTGTAAGAGTTGTTTTTCCACAACCAGATTCACCACAAAGCAAGACAACTTGACCTTCCGGAATATTTAAGCTCACATCTCGCATACCATTATCTCTCTGCCCATTCTTATATACAAAACTTGCATTTTCAAATTTAATCATAAAGCCCCCTTTTGCTTGAACATAAGAATAAAATAAATGATATAAAAAATAATTAAACTGCCGAAAACAAGATAGTCTCTCCACATAAACCCAATATTACTTACATTAGTTCTTTCATTAGGTGCTGCAAGTCCCCTTGTAAGTGCAGAAGCAGCCAAATCATTACCAATAGATACAATGCTTGTTAAAAATGGAACCATCCTAAACTCTAACATCATAAGAGGGTTGCGAAAAGAACCTATCCCTCGCAATTTCATAGCATCTCGCACATTTACATATTCTTCTCTAATGGTAGGAAAAAACCGAAATGTTACCGAAATAGGAATTGTAAGTTTTTTCGTAACATGCATTCTATCCATAGCTGCAATAAACTCGCCTACAGATGTTGTTGAAAAAATAAAATATGCCATCATATAACCAGGAATAATTTCTACCGAAAATGCAATTATTCCCGTAAACAAGAGGTTAAACCAAGTTGGTAAATGCGGTGCAAGAAGATCTGGAACAAATAGTGCAAAAAGATACAAAGCAAAAAAATAAACTACAGCTCGCACCTTCTTTAAAACAATCAAAAAAACAAACGGCAAAAGTGAAAGTATCGTGTGAAAAACTTTTAAATATCCAACAGGAGAACCACTGAGCAAAGTAGTTGATACAAGCAAACACATCAATATCTTTGTTCGTGGATCAAGATATAGTTTATCCGACGTTGCATTTTTCTGATATAGTTCAGAAATCATTACACCAACCCGCTTCTTTCAAAATGTTTCCTCAAAACCTTACGACCAATCATCCCGCCAAGAAATCCGCCCACAAAGCAAGAAACAATCAAAAGAGGGAATAACCACCAGTTACTATGAAACCATCCATAAATAGAATACATAAATGTTTCTCCATAGCTAGCTGCCTTATTCTTTAACCATTCCTGACTCGCTGTGAGCCAATGTACATAATTTCCCGCAATACATATACTTGATACTGCATATGCAAGAACACACCCCATGCTCTTTTGGTATTTGGAAGCTTTCAAAATAAGTTCTCCAACAATTCCTGTTATGATTGCCCAAATCAATAGATCATATCCCATTCCTGTTAAAATCATGGCTATTCCAATTACAGTCTGCAAAATTATTAGCATTCCAAATTTTTTTATTTTTGTAAAATAAAGCATCATCGGAATACCTCCTATAAATGGGACAACAAAAGCGAGAAGTAAAAAGCCAATTGGAATCAACCCCAAAGTGCATGCGACTGCAATAATAATAACCAGATAAATCGCTGAAAAAATCCCCGCATTGATTAAATCTTTACCATTTAATTTGTTTGTATTCGAACCTTTCTTATCTGTCATGTAATACATCCTCCTTAATTTTTTTATATTTACGCTTGATACTCAGGAAATATCACTTAGCATTTTATCCAATACATATTATTAATTTATAAACTCATTTTGCTTGATTTTCCTTGTGGTTCAGCATATAATATATTCAAAAGGTTAGACATGACTAACCAATATATTTTAGTATAATATTCAAAGTTATTCTTTGCAATATCTCTAAATTTTGTTTGGACATTATACTAAAAGTTCTGGACATTTTATAAAAGGAGCGTCGCAAATGTATGCTGATAAACTTTATTCAGGTTTATTATCTCAACTAAATCTAATTCCCGATAAATCTGATATCAAACCTAGTGGCGGTTTTACCATGGTGCCAAAAGATAATACTGGCGAAGGATATCTATGGACATACCCTGTAAATGCATTTTGTTCTATAAATATTTACCATCTTTGTTTTTATAATGAAATGCATTACAGATATTATCACCCTAAAATGTTGGTAATTTCCCAAAGTTCATATTATGTTGCAAGAGCAATAAAAAATAATTGTAATCAAAAAAATCAACTTATTGGTTATTACCTTGACAATGGCGAGCATGAATATACAATTCCTGCCGGGATTTGGCATGACAGTGTTGGAGTTTCAATTTTTCCTGAATATTACGAAGAATACCTTCCAAAAATATTTCATCAAGATTTTTCTTCACTTTCAGAAATAGTCCCTCAAATTGGTACAGACCTATTTATACCAAAAATCTCAACAATACTTGATGATATTGCCACATACACACCAACATCAGAAATCTCGGAACTATTCTATGAGGCTAAAATATTAGAAATAATCACCGCACTTTTATCTTGGAAAAGCAATGCTGTTCACAAAGTTATAGACAAAGAAGATTCAAAAGCACTTCATCGTCTTGGTCACTATTTAGAACAAAACTTTTCCAATCCAACGAACATTCAAATGTATGCACGCATGTGTAATATGAGCAAATCTAAACTGTCTGAACTATTTCACTCAATATATGGATGTACAATTGTAGAATTTATTAAGAACTGCCGTATAGATAAAGCAAAAAGATTATTATTAGAAAATGAGTTATCTATTCAACAAATTGCTACAACCGTAGGGTATTCTCATCAAAGCAGTTTTACTTATATTTTCAAACAACATGTAGGATGCACGCCACGTGAATATAGAAAAGATAATTCTAATTTCCACAGCTTTAGTTCTACAATTTCAACTTCTAAAAAGTATTTATGATATTAACAGTTCTGTAACCTCAATCATTATCTGTATTTTGGCAATCTTTATATAGAATAGACCATAATTGTTTGTTATAATACAGCTATAAATTCAAAACTTGCTTAACGCTTAATCTACAAATCATTCTTTTGTAGCAAGCACAGTAAGTGTACGGACACTTACGAAAAAATTGATGAAGCAGCCCTCTGGGATCTGCTTCTTTTTTTATCAATTTTTAACTTGTTAGGGTGTACCCTAAGACCCCGAAATACATTCAAAGGAGGATTTACCTATGGCAAATAGAATACGAAATGAAAGACTTGAAATTAAATTAACCGAAGAAGAAAAGGCTCTTTTTGAGGAGAAAAGAAAACTTGCTAAATGCAGAAATATGAGCCATTTCATTCGCAAGTGCGTTTTAGAAAAGGAAATATATCAAGTGGATTTAGAGCCATTTAGAGATTTACAGGGCTTACTTTCCAACGCTACAAGCAACATCAATCAGATTGCAAAGCGTGTAAATTCCACCGGCATAATCTATAAGGACGATATAAACGATATGAAAAAGCAGATTGAATATTTCTCAAAAGAGTTGTGGCAAATACATTCCCTGCTTCTTAACAGAACTTCCGGAGGTGATTAAAACTTATGGCTATTACAAAAATACATCCTATAAAATCAACCCTTAATCTTGCCATTTCATATATTATTAATGGAGAAAAAACAGATGAGCAAATCTTAGTAAGCACTCATAAATGTCATCAGGAAACTGCTCATACCCAGTTTTTAAGAACAAGAAATGATGCCGGCACAAACGGAACTGTTCTTGCAAGACACCTTATTCAATCCTTTTTACCCGGAGAAGCAAGTCCTGAAATGGCACATCAAATCGGTCTTGAACTGTGTAAAAAGATATTAAAGGATGAGTACGAATATGTCCTATCTACCCACATAGATAAAGGGCATATCCACAATCATATCATATTCAATAATGTAAATATGGTAACAGGCAAGTGCTATCAGTCTAACAAAAGAAGTTACCACCAGATCAGGTATCAAAGCGATAAGCTATGCAAAGAAAACAACCTATCTGTGATTGACGAGTTCTACGAGAGCTATAAGAAAAAGTACAAAACAAATGGTAAGTCATGGTATGAAAATGAGCAATCTAAGAAAGGTACTTCTTGGAAAAGCAGGCTTCAATTTGACATTGATCGTTTAATAAAACATTCTAATGATTGGGAAGAATTTCTAAAGAAAATGGCGGAACTTGGTTATGAAATAAAACATGGCAAACACATTGCCTTTAAGCCAAAAGATAAGCAGAGATTTACAAGAGCTAAGACGATTGGTGAAGATTATACAGAAGAAAGATTAAAAGAGCGTCTTACAGAAAATCAATCTATTAAAGCTCCGCCTGTCAAAAAACGAATCGGAAATGTTATCAATATGAATACTAATGCCAAAGTGAAAGAGAGCAGAGGCTATGAATATTGGGCAACCAAACATAACCTTAATACAATGGCTGAGTCTGTTATTTATATCAGAGAACATGGCATTAAATCCGTTAAACAGCTTGACGAGTATATTCAAAAAGCAGCCGATGAAAGGCAAAATATACAAGAGAAAATCAAGGCTATTGATAAGGAAATGCAGAAGCTTTCTACCACTATGGAGCAAGTTCATACCGTTAAAAAATACAGAGCGTGCTACAAGGAATATACTGCTAATCCGTCTGACAAGGCATTTTTTGAAGAGTACAAAGCTCAGATTACCCTATATGAAAATGCTCTCTCAGAGCTTAAAAAATCTTATTCCAAGCTCCCAAATTCAAAGGATATTTTAGCTGAGCTTGATAAATTACAAGAAAAAAAGAATACCCTTATGCAAGAGTATTCTTCCTCAAAATCCACTATGGACGAGCTTTATCAAATACGAAAGAACTATGGAATTTATATGGATAAGGAGATGGAGAGATAATCTTTATCTCCTATTTTTCTATTATGAAATCAGGAATAATCTAGTCCTGATCATAGAGAAAAAACTTCAGAAGAAGAATATGATATAGAGGTCAGGGACACTAGAATGTTTCTGGCCTTTCTCGTACAGGCATGTATGGGAATTGGTCTGGGTAAAGTGAGAACGTACCTTCTTTTAGACCAGTGATATCATTGAGTCCGTAATAAAAAGCGTTCTGCTTCCCTCCTATATTCTTAGGCTGCTTTATCAAGATGACAATCCAGGAAACAGTTAGATATGTCGTATATAAGCCAGAAAAATAGTCGGATGTGGGGATGGGGAAGTTTACCAAGACATTATGCATATCAGAAAGAAAGGAGTATTCCATCATGGAAGGACCAATCATTACAGTGGATGTATCAAAGGGTTCCTGTCACTACCAGCCCTTCATAGAGAATGGACATCCAATGCGAAAACCAAAGCAGCTTTCAGCTACGATCGATGGTTTCCAGAAATTAGGGCAAACTATCAAAGACCTTGAAGCTAAGACAGAACGAGAAGATATACCAGTTATCTTTGAGGCTACAGGTGTCTATCATCGACCACTACAAAAATATCTTGAAGACCACAAGATAAGGTACTACATCATTTCTCCATTATTATCTGCGACCTATCGCAAGACCTCCCTACATAGTAATAAGACAGACGCATTAGACTGTGCACATATCGCAAAAGCGTACTATTGTGAGAAGGAACTAAGACAATATCAAGCACAACCACAAGAGTACAAAAGACTCTATCAATTGAGCCGTATATATGAAAGTGAGTTGGTTCATCTTCGGAAACGCAAAGTGAGTTTGAGATCCATGCTGGATATCATATATCCAAGGATTGATAAGACCTTTAAAGGGAATCAAAATCTGTATGATCCACTCCCAATGGAGATATTAAAAAGATATCCTCATCCATCCTTACTATTGGGCCATAGAGAGGATACCATCGTTAAGACCGTTGGGCATCGTACAGGTCATTTAAAAGGATATACAGAAAGAATCGTACATAAGATCTACGAGAAGGCAAAGGAGTGCTATTCAGGATGTGATATCGATGATATAGAAGTAGTCAAATTGCCAAGCTTGATAGAGAACGTGCAGGAACAGAAGAAAAAATGCGATTCACTATTGAAGGAAATGATAGAGATAGCACGAACATGTCCTTATTTTGCATCTGTTGTTAGTATTGTTGGAATCGGAGAGAATCTGGCAGCCCGTATCATAGCAGAGCTTGGAGATGTAAGCCGATTTGATAACAGAGCGGCTATCGTGGCATATGCAGGCTTGAATCCAAAGATACAACAATCCGGAGATATTGATGGACTGCATCTCAAGATATCAAAGAAAGGCAATAAGCATTTGCGATGCCTTTTATACCTTGGTGCACAATGTAATTATCGATTGCGCAAAGAAGATCCACTATATGAATTCACCAAAAAGAAAAGACAGCAGACCCAATGCCCATTGTCGTCTAAAGCTGCCTATACTGCTAGTGCTCATAAATTACTGGTCATAATCTATAGCCTATGTAAGAATGGTACTCTATATCATTCTTAGCAACAGTATAAACCTAATCTAGCAAAATGGGAGATATAATTTCTCTTGTTTTAATAATGCACAAAACGAAAAAGAAGAAATCACTAAAGATTAGAAATTTCTTCTTGACTTAAGTTATCAAGTTTTTATTTAAAAAATTCTAAAGATAAAGATTAATCTCAAAACCTTTTGTCCAGTCGCTTCTTACTTCAATATCTATTTTTAAAGCATCCGCTAACTGTTTTACAAGATATAATCCCATTCCTGTTGATTTCTTCCTTGTATTCCCGGAATCTCCAGTAAATCCTTTTTCAAATAAATGAGGCAAGTCGCAAGCCTTAACTCCACATCCATTATCTCTAATAACAATAACATTCTTTTCATCACATTTTTTCATTGAAATATTTAGTTCAGGATTTTCTGTGCTATATTTTGCTGCATTAGAAATGAGTTGAGAAATGATGAATTCAAAGCTACGACGATCTGTATAAGATATTCCGTGAATGCAATTTAGTTCAACTTTAAAATTCTTTTCTTCCAATAAGGGTTTAAAGCTCTCTAAAACATCGCATATACTTTCTTGTAGATCAACATCTTCAAAGAGGAAATCTTTTTTATCACTTTTTATTCTGTGATAAAACAAAATTTGAGATACATTGCTTTGAATTTGATTTCTTACATAATCTAATTTAAAAGCAACATCTTTAGGTAAGTTCTCATTTTGATTATCCAGAACAAGAGAAAGAAGAGAAAGAGGCAATTTAATTTCATGAGCCCACATCTCAACATATTCTTCATATTCTGATAATAAAGATTTTCCCCTTTCTATATCCATCTGTTTTTCATAAAAAGCAGATGCCATTTCCTTAATACATTCTTTTTCCGATTCACTGCATAGTCGCAACAATTCAAGTTCAGTGTTTTTTTCAGGATAAGATAAAAATACCTTATACCCATTTATCTTTTTTATTTCTTTTCCTACAAGTACAGTTGATAAGATTGAAAATAATACTATCGTGGTTAAAATCAAAAGGACTGAAAGCGCCTGAAATATTCTTATATCTGAAAGCCAAAGCAAGATTACAGTGAACATATCAAACCCTAAAAGAATAAATAACCAAGGTAAATATGCGTCCAAATATTTTAATTTATTCTTCATTGTTCACCACCCTTTCCAATTTATATCCTATCCCCCTTACAGACTTAACTTGAAAAGCAATGCCCACTTCTTTCATCACTTTTTTTAATCTTGTAATATTTACTTGCAAAGCATTTTCGTCAATAAATTCAGTGGTATTCCAGAGCTTCATGCTAAGATCTTCTTTTGTTACCACATTGTCGTCCGTTGTCAACAGAGCTTCTAATAGCTTTCCTTGATTTTGAGGAAGCAGGATAGAATTCCCATCAATATAAAGTGTGTATGTATTTCTATCCAGCAAAAAATTATCTTTTTCGAGTAGATTATTTCTTCCTTCATAGCGTTTTAATAGATTTTCTATGCGTGCCAAAAGCCTTTCTTTTCTGAAAGGCTTTGTCAAATATTCGTCTGCTCCTAACTTTAAAGCGTAAATTTCATCTTTTAACTGCTCACGGGAAGTAAGGACTAATATGGGTATAGAGCTTTTAGTTTTTAAGTTTTTACAAATTTGAAATCCAGTTTCTCCCGGTAAATTTAAATCTAATATAATTAAATCTGTTTCATATCTCTGCACCTGTTTAGTGGTTTCTTTAAAATCAGTTATTTTACCAACTTGATATCCAGCTTTTTCTAACAGAATTACAATCTCATCTCTAATCAACGGCTCATCTTCAATTACTAAAATGTGCTTCATATCAGTCCCTCCTTTCCATAGTTTTTATGATTTTATTCTTCTCTTTTGGGTTCCATTAAAGACAGCAAATATTTATTGCTATTTCTCTTTACAACTCCCATATATATAACCTCAAATATACCTAACAAAAGTATCATGAAAATCGCTATAATAAATACTTGTGATATATTTGCCTTTACACTTGATGGCAAGATACCCGTAAACAGCGAGCGAACTCCAAAGAAACTGTTTATAAGTGCAATGACTATTGGTAAGCCGAAATACCAGTTGATTTGTTTCCCCGATGATTTGCAAAGTGTTTCATAAGTAGCACCAAGATGAATCAAAGTTTGGTATCGTCTATGTGATTTTCTTTGTCCCATCAAGAACTGTACACCAATTATAGTATTCGCAACCACAAGGAAAATAACTGCAAGATAAATGGTGATATAACTTGCTGATATAACAAAGAATAGCTGTCTGCCCATATTTTGTATATAGCTTTCATATTCAATGGAAGCCTTGTCCAGTTTTTCGTTTGTAGCAGAAATAGCCTGCATCAATCCTTTTTCTTCAACAATATTCGGAGCTAAAATTCCACTGACATAATTTGAGTGTGTACCGTCTGTGTATTCTGCAAAAACATCGTCTGAAACCACCATTGCTACTGCAATTGTAATCTCACGATCAGTTACGATTGGTAAAGACTGCACATCTTCGGTGATTTTAAAAGTTTTCCCCATAATTTTTATGTGCGGATTTGCCTGAACAACAGCATTCATTAAATCCGAATCAATTAAAAACTCTTGCCCCATGTATAAAGCAGCTTCATTATCTTTTAATTCAATGGGTTTTAATTTTGCAGCCTTTCTTAATTCATTATATCCGGAAAGGGAAATCAACTCACAATCATCATATTGCTCCAAGTTATGAATCAAAATCTCTTTGTTTTTGCTATCTTTCAAGTTTTTTAGGATATTTACAATATTCTCAAATGATACTTCCCCATCCGCTTTTGGATTTCCTATCTTAATTTCAATTATTTTTTCAAATTGAGATTCCAGACCTGCATCTTTAAGTTTTTTTACTACTTTATTCACATCAATATTTTCATCTGCAGCAAGATCATTATCCTTAAATGTATAATCCAAAATATGTGCTTGATTATTTGAACTATTGCTTGAAATTGCAACACCTGCTCCAAACAAACATAACGCAGAAAAAATCAAAAGAGAACAAATTGCAAGTACAGTGGAACGCTGGATGACTAATTCCTGAATCTGCCTAAAATTATAAGCACGAAGTTTGCGTTTACCTCCTAAGCTTACCAAAGCACCTATAAATAAGCGTATTCCAAAGAATAGTAAAATCGTACCCAAAGTACCGAGCAAAACTGTGATTCCCATATTTCTTGTGCTGTCCCACGCTTCACCACTTATTCCATAATGATACGCTTTGACAAGAAACATAATACCTATAATAGAACCAACTAAATAAATTCCTTTTGGCAGCATTCTTTTAACTCCAGAAGGGGAATATAAAAGAAGCCCTCCAATTTCCTTGTTTGCTATTCTTGTACTTAAAATTATAAAAGCAATAAATTTTACAATCATAAATCCGACAATAGTAAACAATATTGCCATAAATGACAGCGAGAATCTATGACCAATAATGCCAAGTCCAACTATTTTTGCTGTTACAAGACTGATTAGTTCCGAAATCATTATTGCAATAGGAAGCCCGATTCCAAGAGCGATTATATTGTTTCTAAAGTCCTCAAGCATGAGCATAGAAAATAGATGTTGTCTACGCATTCCTAATGTGAGATAAACACCAAATTCATGCTTTCTTCTTTCCATCTGCATGCTACTTGCAAAATATACTAAAAAGAACAGTATTATCAGAGTTGATATATAAAAAATCGGAATGATTGTAAAAAGTCTGCTTACCGCATCACTCTCCATTTTCTGCAAAAAAATCATAACATCCTGATGTGATAACGAAAGAATGATGTAAAAAGCAATAATTGATATAATCATTGAGCCGAAATATAATCCGTTGTTTTTTCTATCTCTCTTACTATTTCTTGCAACCAATTTAGAAAACATTAAGATCACCTCCGGAAAGTGTTGACATGACCTTCAATATTCTTTGGTAAAAATCTTCTTGAGTTTCTCTTGGATAATCTCGTCTTATTTCGTGGAATAGCTTTCCGTCCTGAATAAATAAAATCCTGTTACAGAAACTTGCTGCTACTGAATCATGAGTAACCATAAGAATTGTTGTTTCCTCTATTTCATTCATAGCTGATAACTTTTGCATTAGAATATTTGCATTTTTTGAATCCAATGCACCTGTCGGTTCGTCTGCAAAGACAATCTTAGGATCTAAAATCAAAGCCCTTGCAGCAGCCACCCTCTGTCTTTGACCACCTGACATCTGCGTGGGAAATTTGTTAAGAAGTTCAGAAATATCAAAATATCCTGCAAGCAATTCCAATCTTCTTTTACTTTCTTTTTCATCCACATTATGCAAAGATAGCGGCAGTAATATATTTTCTTTTGCCGTCAGATTATCTAAAAGTTCAAAGTTTTGAAATAGATAGCCAATCATTTTACCTCTATAATCAGCTAAGCTGTTTCCTTTCAATTTACTTAAATCCTGATTTTGCATTTGAATTAAACCATCAGTCGGTTTGATTATGGTCGCAAGGCAATTAAGCAGTGTAGTTTTTCCTGAACCACTGCTACCCATAATCCCCAAGAATTCACCTTTCATAACCTGAAAGGATATACCATTTAGTGCCTTTGTTATGTTAGGATCTTTTCCATAATATTTTTTTAATGATTCTACTTTTAAAATTATTTCCATAGATAACACCTCCATAATTTGTTAATCTAATTTTAGTCTGTGGCGAACTAAAATAACACTTACGGATGATGTAAGAAATCTTCATAGAAATATATGCTATTGCTCATCGTCAGTAATAGATCTGCTTACTGAGATTAGCTCTCCAAAATCGGTATTGAGAGCAACACAAATTCTATAAAGAATTTCCATACTAACAAATTCTCCTTTACCCATTTTTGCTATGGTTGCAGGGGCAATACCAAGCTTTTCCTTTAAGTTTTTTTTATTCATGTTCTTGTCTATCAATAGCTTCCATAACCCATTATAGTTCACTTTCATTTTTGCACCCTTTATATTCATATTATTGAATTTATACTTCATGTATTATAACATAATTCCTCAACTAAAAAAAGAGCCGGTGCAGTCCTAAGACCACACCGACCATAAATTTATCTCTCAGCTTCTTTTGATGTTTCTTTCTTTTCTTTAGGCTTTTCCTTATCTTCAGCCTGATATTTTTTAATGGCTCCAAGCACAGACTCTTTCTTTTCATCTCGACCTTTCATCTGTTCTTTTGCCTTTAAGAGCTTTGAAGAAAGTATCCTGATGTTAGTATGTTCCTTGCCGTTATCGTCAACGGAAGTTCTGATCTGTCCAAAGAGTTTTACAAAATCTCCCTGCTTAAAGTCTTTTGGAATATCACCCTTTTCTCCGTATGCGGAGCAATTATGATATACCTTATTCCCCTCATCATCTTTAGATGCCACAGAGAAATTTACTACCTGAAAGGCTTCGCCGTTCTTATTTTCCCTTTCAACTACATCGATCTTTCCTACAACATTTCCAACGATATTGACAAGATTATCTTTCTCCTCTTGAACATAAGGAAGATCTTTAATCTGCCCCTGTTCTCTTAAATCTTCAATCATGTAATCAAATTCCTCATGCAGTAAATTAACGGTGTCATTGTCCATATAAGCCTCATAGAGCTTATCCAAAGCACTTTCATCGTTGATACCTTTTTCCATGCTGATAACCGCCTTAACAAAGTCCTTGTGATTATCATTTACCATATCTTCTATCTGATTTCTAATTGTTTTGTAATCCATGTTTTTTCTCCTTTCATGGTAAAAGGGAGGTTTCCCTCCCTTATCGTACATATTCCTGTTCTTTTGCAGTTTGTTTTTCTTCTGTTTTACTTTCTTCCTGATAGGCTCTAATTTGTCCTAAAATAGACGGCTTATCCTCTGTTTTCTGTGTAGCTTCCTCTTTGGTATGCAGATTATCTTCAACATCATAGGTTGACTCAAAATAATCGCTGTCCTTAAAGTCATTGTCATATCTGTCAGCAATTCCATCATTATCAAGGTCTTTAGAAAGTGGATCATAGAAGTTACCTTCATCATCAATTTCAAGTCCAAGTGCCACCCTTAAATCTTCCGAATCGACATAGACCAAATCACTAAAAGAAGACAGCTCAATCTCATTTTTCATATTTCGTAGAGCTTCGTTTTCTCCTTTGTTTTCATAATCAAAACTCTCCGTTTTAATCGGTATATCTTCAATATACTGTGTCCATCTCTTATCCTCTAAGTTAAGCTCATATTGGATGCTGTGTCTTTCGTCAGGTGTATTGGTATAGGCGATGCCGATGTGCTTTAGGTCAGGATATAGAGTATCAAACTCATCATAACTATGATTTTCTTCATACTCTCTGTTGCAGAAGTCAATGATGGCTCGTTTTACATCTTCTACAAGGGGATTGTCATTTCTCTTTTCTTCCACATCCCCCATATCAAGGAGCTTATTCAGTTCTGCCAAGCGAAGCACCTTATCCTTTAGTTCATCAGCTTTTTCAAAAGGCTTTTGTAATTCCTCTTTGGCATTTTCAAGCTGTTCTTTTGTCCCGATGAGCTTTTCTTCAAGCCTCTTTAATTTCTCAGGCATTTTCTCAAGAGCATTATCCAGTCTTGTAATATTACCGTCCGCACTCGTTCCAAGCTCTCCTGAATGCTTTGCAGCACCGTTTAAGCTGAAGTTATGCTCATTGGTGAAGAAGTTGTAACTTACCTCTAAATCCATGTTTCTATACTTACCGATAACTTTGCTTTCATTGATTTTTACTTTAGAAATAGCTTCAAGCAGCTTTTCTCCGGCTAACTTTTTATCTAATATCTTCTCACCACCGATAGTAATAGAAGTAAACTTTTCCTCTCCTTCAGCTTTTGCTTCTACATCTTTAATATCTTTCTTTACAGCCTCAATGAGTTTTTCTGTTCTTGAAATTTCTTCCGGATAGTTTTTAGCTACCTTATCCTCTAATCTATAACGATTGGACTTGTAGTTCGCTTCAAGCATTTTAAGTTTTGTAACTTCATTATCCAAATCCATCTTTTCCTTGATTTTTGGATCACCTGTTGCAAGTGCCTTAATCTCTGCATAGTTTAAGCTGCTTTCGTCCACATCTTCTGCAACTCTTACAGGCGTTTTACTTGTCATAATCTGAGAAATGAACTTCTGTTTATTCTCGATGGTCTGGTCGAGTAGGTCGGGGATATTACTATCCCTTTCCCCTCTAAGAACCGTGCATGAGAGTTTCCCCTCACACGGCTCAAGTTTTTATAAGCCCTAATTAAAGAGCCAGCGTGTTTTCTTCATCATTTATATGCAATTTTCTATGACACCAAGGGTGTACTAAAGTTTTAAGGGTAATGTTATTTTGAATTGTTTGATGTACTCTAAAGTCTGTATCAATAGTTATTTTCTCTCCACAAACAGGGCATATTCCATCTTGCGTTTTATACAGTCTATTTATAACTGTACGTCCTTTAAGTTCGTTTCGTATTTTTAACTCTTCTCTTTCTTCAAAGTATATTTGCCAATTTTCATCAAATGGATTTGCTTCAGCTTGTATCTTGGTAAATCTTTTAATATCAGTGTCTGTAGCATATTTAAGACGAAGATAGTATTTATCGCCATTTTCCATTCTGTCTCCAGTTGCTACACTGAAAGTCCAAGTTCTATTTCCAATCGTATGGAAATACTTTTTAGCTATCCATTTTCTACCTTTCTTAGGATGTCTACGAACGCACCAGGTCCACAAGCTTTTATATATTTCATAATCAAGTTTTTCAAAGGCTTTAGATGAAACATTATATTTCTGATAGTTTATCCAACCTATAATAATTGGATTTAATTTTCTAATCAGAATTTCTTGTTTCATTGACGGATTATCTTTTATGATTTGTCTTATTTTATCAACAATAGCCTTGAAGTTCTTTTCGGATGGTTTTGTTAGTAATTTATCTTTATACATCCTAATATTAACTCCAAGAAAATCGAAACCGTCATTTATGTGTGTTATGAGTGTCTTTTCCTCTGATAATTCTAAACCTCTTTCAGCCAAGAATTTTACAATGATTGGCTTTACACCATTTTCAAGCAATTCTGCACTTTCCCCTGTAACGATAAAATCATCTGCATATCTGACAAAATTAACTTTTGGGAAATATGCTTTCTTATTTACTGTTCTTCTATGGTATTTCTCTTTGATTGCTTTTTCTAAACCATCTAATACCATATTGGAAATAATAGGTGATATTGGTGAGCCTTGGGGACTTCCTGTTTCTGTTGGAAATAGTTTTTGTTTTTCTATATATCCACACTCAAGCCAGAGTTTTAATAATTTCTTGTTCATTGGGATATTATTCATTATCCATTCGTGGCTAATATTATCAAAGCAACCTTTTATATCTCCTTCAAGCACCCATTTTGCAGATTTCTTTTTATTTAGAGATGTAAAGCATTGCTCAATAGCATCCTGCGTACACCTTTTAGCTCTAAATCCATAAGAGTTAAAATCAGCTGTTGTTTCTGCAATAGGTTCAAGTGCAAATTTATATAGTGTTTGCATTGCTCTGTCTGTCATTGTAGGAATGCTAAGAGGTCTTTTCTTACCATTTTTCTTTGGTATATACACTCTTTTAAGAGGTTTAGGTTTATATCCTCTTAAGTTTAACTTTCCTATTGCATTATACTTTGCCTGTGGTGTTAGCCATAGTTCGCCGTCAACACCACTTGTTTTCTTGCCTTGGTTTTCAGTTACCCTCTTAATAGCCAAGGCTTTTGCATAAAATGAAGTTGTGAGTAAATGCTGTAAAGATTTTACCTTTCCGTATTTACTCATTTTCCACGCTTTCACAATACGCATTTGTAGTTTTTTAACATAGCTTTCTGCTACTGAAAAATCTATACTTTCCCAGTCTTTAGCTCTGTTAGTAGTAGCACACATTTTACTGTTCATTTGCTTTCTCCTTTCAAAAATTCTACAAGTTCTCTTGTGATTAAAAACCAAATGGAAGTCTGCACTCTTTCAAGTTAGGGCAAATTTTGAACCCCTATCCATCTCATTACAAGATGGCGTTCGCTTTTTCCATTATCCTTTACCTGCACCATTATCAGCATTTCTTACGATTTGCCTTGCCTTTTGGCAACGGTACAGGCTTACCATGTTCCACTTAATTAACATTGATAACTTAGGCTCTACCTCTCTGCCGGTAGTCATTTTGTCCGTGTAATCCCACTGTGGAAAGGATTATCCGACTACGCACCATTTTGGTTCAGGCTTGTCAGCAACTTTAGCCTGTTCGCCTTAACGGCATTTATCAGTAGTTCACATATGTTAGCCATATTATCAAGCCTTGCTCCCTAACCGCCTTGTTGCTGGCAGTTTCGGTATTCCCTCACGGTTCAACCTCAAGTAGGGCTACTTTAATATCGGCTTACCACACCTGAGTGCAGTCGATACTTGGCTCAACTAACGGAATAGTTGGTTTGGTCATTATGCCAAACAGTTAAATTAAGCGACTTCATGTCGCACCCAAAGGTACGCATCAAAGGTATTCTCCGTTACATATCTGTATATGCTGACTTCTTTATTTTCATTTCCCTGTCTTACAATTCTTCCGGCTCTCTGCTCAAGGTCGGCAGGACGCCATGGGACATCGAGGTCATGAAGTGCAATCAGCTTGTTTTGCACATTCGTTCCGGCTCCCATTTTCTGTGTAGAACCCATCAAAATACGAATTTCGCCTTTTCTTACCTTTGCAAAGAGTTCATCCTTTTGCTTATCGGAATTTGCTTCATGGATAAAGGCTATTTCTTCTTTCGGTATTCCCATTGCCACAAGTTTTTCTCTAATATCATCGTAAATATTAAACTCTCCATTTCCTTTTGGAGTTGACATATCGGAGAAAAGAAGCTGTGTGGACTTATTTTCTCTTGTCTTATCCCAAATGGAAAAGACATTTTTCACGCACACATTGACCTTGCTGTCAGGATTGTCAGGAAGTAAAGGATTGATTAAACGCTGATCTAAGGCGAGTTTCTTACCGTCATTGGTAATTTTAAGCATATTATCTTCGTCAGGCTCTACTACCCTGTTTCTTACATCATCAGCTCTTTCCGATAAGCTCTTTAGGATTTCCTTCTGTTCCTCACTTGGCAAAGTTTTAATAACTTCATAGTGTGCTTCAGGTGTTGGAAGATTTAGCATATCTGCTGTCTGAATATCCGCAACTTCTTTAAACATAGACATTAGTTCAGGAAGGTTATAGAACTTGGAAAATCTCGTCTTTACTCTATACCCTGTCCCTTCAGGAGATAATTCAAAAGCTGACTGCGTTTCACCAAAGGTAGAAGCCCAGCTATCAAAATGCTCCAAATTATTCTTTTTAAGGCTTTCATACTGAAGATAACGCTGCATAGTATAAAGCTCTGTCATCGAGTTACTGACAGGCGTTCCTGTGGCAAAGACAATACCTTTTCCACCTGTCATTTCATCCATGTATCTGCACTTCATAAACATATCGGAGGACTTAAAGGCTTCAGACTGTCCAATACCTGCTACATTCCTCATTTTTGTATAAAGGTAGAGATTTTTGTAATTATGTGCCTCGTCAATAAAGAGCTTATCTACACCTAATTCTTCAAAGGTAATGACATCGTCTTTTTTAAAATCATCGTTTAACTTTTCAAGCCTTGTTTCCAGCTTCTTTTTTGTTTTTTCAAGCTGCTTTACCGTAAAGTTCTGATTTCTGTCATGCTTATATTCCTCCACATAGTTTATAATTTCATCAATCTGATCTTGGATATGCTTCTCCTGATATTCCTTACTCATCGGGATTTTTTCAAACTGCGTATGCCCGATTACAACGGCATCATACTCTCCTGTGGCAATTCTTCCGATAAATCTTTTTCTGTTTTTCGGCTCAAAGTCTTTCTTATCTGCAACCATAATGTTAGCTGACGGATATAGCTGCATAAACTCACGACCGATTTGCCCTGTTAAATGATTGGGGACAACAAACAAGGACTTACTGCACATTCCAAGCCTTTTACTTTCCATCGCAGACGCCACCATTTCAAAGGTCTTACCACTTCCTACTACATGAGCAAGAAGGGTATTTCCTCCATAAAGGCTTCTTGCTATGGCATTTCTTTGATGAGGTCTTAAATCAATTTCTGTGGTCATTCCCTCAAAGGAGAGCTTGCTGCCGTCATATTCTCTGTTACGGATAGAGTTAAAACGCTCGTTATATAACTTTACAAGCCTGTTTCTACGTTCTTGGTCGCTAAATATCCAGTTCTTAAATTCTTCTTTTAGAAGCTCCTGCTTTTGTCCTGCAAGAAGCGTTTCCTTTTTATTTAGTACAGAAGTTTTTGAACCGTCCGGATTTACAATCTGGTCAAATACCTTTGTTTCTTTTAAGTTCAGAGCATCTTCAATCAGCTTATAGGCATTTACCCTTGAGGTGCCGTATGTCATCTCTGCAAGGTCATTTCCTCTGTCCCTGCTCTTTCCTTCAACATTCCATTCACTTGTCAGATTTGAAAATTTAACCTTAATATCCCATTTGGCATATCCCGGAGTTTTCAGCGTTTCAAAGATGAATTTTTCAATATCCTTATTCGGTATCCAAGTAGCTCCGAGTCTTACATTGATTTCACTTGCTTCAAGCTCCTTTGGAAGGACTTTTGTAAGCTCTGCCTTTTGATATTCCAAACGGTTCATCTCATAGCTTATCAGCTCTTTTTCTTTGCCATCTTCCGCATAGCCAAGATGAGGTAACTCTCTTTCGGTTTGTCTTAACTTTGCAAGGTAACTGTCTACTATGGCAATTTTGTCCCTGATATTTCCGCTTAGATACTCATCCTTTGTTACATAGCCGTACTTATATGAATTACTGCCGTTTGCACAGGCAAAAGGTAGATCTCCATCTTCAAGGTTAAAAGATAATGGTCTATAAAAGTTTTGTTCTTCTCTGATGTTTAGATAGATTTCCCCTCTAAGTTCTTCTATCAAAGTCGGTCTGTCTTTATCTGTAAGGCTTCCCATATACTCAAAATCCACATATCCTTTTTCTGATACCGATAAAACAAGAGCTTCAAGGGAAGTGTCTACATGGTCGATAACCTTCGCCTTTGTGATTGTTCGCTTGGAGAAAATATCTCCCTTTGCTTTGAAGTTTTCTTCTTCATCAAGGATTTCAATGGAAGAAACAAGCGGGAAGTTGCTATCCTCTTTTAAGGCTCTGGTATTAGAAAGGTTATTGACATATCCATGCTTCTTAGAAAAGCTGTCATAAATTTCATTTAGTTTTTCCTGAGCTTTCTTTACTTCATCATCTGAAAAATCTTCTTTCTGTTTGTAAATAACGTCCTTTAAGGCAGCATTTAACTCAAGATAGTCCTTAATCTTTTCCTTGTTTTTATCCGTTACTTCTTTCTTTACAAACAGGGAGTTTTCTCTGTAATAAACTTCATCATCAATTATGGTATATGAAAAGTTTTTAACATCATCTGTGGCAGGAATTGAGGTAATTTCATCATCAAGTAGCTCTATTTCTTCATAATTAGCATTTTTAGAGATTTCTTCGCTTGCTTTTGTCAGTAGCTCCTTTAAGTCTGTGTTTTCTTTTGGCAGGCAAGCTATTGCATTCCCAAATCTCCCGGATATTTCTTCCATAGAACCAAGCACCTGTTCAGGATGATCAACAAAGTATTTGTTATATAAAAGCCCGTTTTCATCTTCAGCAAGGTGAATCCAGCCCTCATCCCTTTCTCTGATACTGTCCCTTTTCTTTAGGAAGATAATATCTGAGGTTACTTCTGTTCCTGCTACGCCCTTAAAGGTATCGTTCGGAAGTCTTATCGCTCCTAAAAACTCTGCTCTTGCTGCAAGGTAGCGTCTTACACTTTCGTCCTTTTTATCCATCGTTCCACTTGATGTAATAAAGGCGATAATACCACCGTTTCTTACTTTATCAATGGACTTGGCAAAGAAATAATCATGGATAAGGAAGTTATTTTTGTTATACTCCCTGTCATTTACCTTGTATTCTCCAAAGGGTACATTGCCGATAATCGCATCAAAGAAGTTATTTGAGAAAGAAGTTTCTTCAAGCCCCTTAATCTGTATATCACTTTCAGGGTATAACAGCTTTCCAATTCGACCGCTTACAGAGTCAAGCTCTACACCATAAAACTTAGACTTATTCATTTCATCAGGGATATTGCCTATAAAGTTCCCTATTCCCATACTTGGCTCTAAAATGTTTCCCTGTTTAAATCCCATATCCGAAAGCGTCTTATACACTCCGTCAATCACTGTTTTCGGTGTATAAAAGCTCGTTAAAGTAGATTCTCTTGCAGCTTCATATTCTGCCTGAGATAAGTTCTCTTTTAGAAAGCTCCTCGCTTCTTTCCACTGTCCGCCTTTTTCTTCATCGAATACATCAGCAAGTCCTCCCCAGCCTACATACCTTGCTAAAACTTCCTGAGCGGTAATATCTAAATCTCTCTCACCTCTTTCAATTCGACTTAACATCGAGATTGCTTCAAGGTTATTGTTTAATCTCTCACTTGGAGATAACTTGTCAGGTAGCGTTTCTTCTTTAATTTGGAAGTTATGAGCCTCAGCTTTCTTTATTTCAATTTCTTCAGTTGTCTTTTCAGGACTCTGATATGTCAGATTTTCAAATATCCTCTCAAGGTCGCTTTCCAGACGATAAGGAATGACATCAGAGTCTGTTATCATACCGCCAAGATATTCTGTATTATCTTTAACTGTTACCGTCTTTAGGTTGTTTCCCATATCATCAAAGCGTGTGATGGTATAGTCTTTATCCTTGTATTTAACTTCATCACCGACAATAAAGTTCGGTCTTTTAAGGCTTATCTGCTTCAGAAGATCCTCATTATCTGTAAAGGCTACAATCGGAATTTGATGATTGCCTTGTCTTACAGGATCAAGCCACAAGTCATTTCTTCCTGTGATTTCATTTTTAGAAATTTCTCTGACTTTGTATCCTTCATGATGAAAATAGACTGTATCACCAGCTTTAACTAAAAAATCCTCTAAATGGTTTCCCTCTTTTTCATTGAGCTCTACTTCTTCTCTATCCTTTAGGTAATCAAATAAGGTAGCTTGAACTGTGTCAGCCCTTCTAACTTCTTCTGTTTCTTCAGGTGCTTCAAGTTCTTCTTCTTCAAAGCTAAGTTCTCCATTAAAGACGGATTGAAGCTCCTGCTCGTCCATCTGCTTTTTAAGTTCACTGTCTTTAAGCTCTCTAAAGGTCTTTGGGAAATCCTCTAAAATAAGCCTTTGTGCGTTTAGTTCTTCCAGCTCCTTAAGATTAAAATATCCCCATTCAGGCTCAATCCCAAGCACAAGTCCAAAGGCATCGCCGCTTTCTCTATCATATTCCGTCATATACCAAGTCCAATTAGAACGGAAAGGAATGATATATGCAGCATGAACCTCTTTATCCGCTAAAGCTACATCCTCCTGTGCGTAAAGCTCCGGCACTCTTTCAAGCATTTCATCGGTCATTAAGTTTTCAGGATCATCTTTGGAATAATATTGTGGTTCTTCAATCTCTGACTTGTTTTCTGTTTCCTTTTCTTCAAGATAAAGATTTTTAGAAAACAGCTCGTCGATATGCTTTGCAACACTTGTCCAAGTAAGAAACACATCATTACAATCATGTTTCTGTAATTTAAGTCCCTTAGCATCGTGCCATTCATCACTTCCCATTGCTCCGGAAACAGCATGGGAATGTCCTCCAATTCCATATTCGTCTTTTAGGAAATTCGCTTTTTCTTGAAGCGTATGATTTTCTTTAAAAAACTTGGTGATTCGTTCTTTTCCTCTATCAACGCCACTTCCCCTTGAAAGGCTTTCAAGGACTTCATCTTCTGTAATAAAGGACTTTACCTTCGGAAGTTCTGCCAAATTGGTGCTATATTCCTTTCGTGGTAGCTCAAGTTCTTGTAATTTCTGATAAAGGCTATCTACCTTGTGATAGTGAAATCTTAGTACATTCCTATTTTCTTTGTATCCTGCTAAAAATCTGCTGTATTCTTTGATTATTTGTTTTAGGTATTCAGGATTTTCTAATGCCTCAGAGAGTCTTTTTGTTTCTTCCGGAAAGCCCCCACCTCTTTCAAAAAGTTCAAAATATCCTTGCTCTTTTCCTTCTTCACTTAAATCATTAGATAAATACAATAGAGATTCTGAAATCCGATTTCTTTCATAATCAAGAGCTTCAGAAATCTCTACATTTGTGGCAAACCCTCCGTTATTAAGAAGTTCGTTTATCCTCTTTGCAGCATCACTCCAACTTAAAACCTGCGTATCATCTTCTCTTGCCGATGTTCCGTAAGCTAAATGAATTCCTTTATCCGAATACCAGGAAGATACTTCTTTTTCATCAATGTAAAATCCATTTCCTCCTTTAAAGGTATCTTTGAGGTATTCTCCCAATTCTTCTACTGTTTTTTCTTTGGAAAACTCAGCAATAACAGGAAGTCTACCGCCATCGTGATTTCCTCCGTTAACAAGAACGGTATCTATATCATTCTCGGTTAGTGGTATAGTAAGGCTTATCTGTCCATAAGAATTTTCAGGTAAAGAAAAAGAAGCTTTATCAGCTTCTCTTATCTCTGCCTTAGTATTTTCTTTTAAATTTCCACTACTTCCTTGATGGTCATTTCTTTGAGAGCTGAAATCATCGCCCCATACTGCGGATTGTTCTCGTCCTCTATCTTCCAAGCTGCCATCAGTTTCGGTTTCTCTCTTCTCATAAATTCTATCGCTTGTTTCTGAATGTCCATCAGGTGTCCTGTCAGTTTCTTCTCCTTGTATAGATCTAAAAGCATCTCGAAGTGGCTCTGCTCCTCGCTCTGTGAAAGAAACTCCAGCCTCATCACTGCGTAGGTCGGATTTGGATACTTCCTTATGAAGTCCGTCTCTTCCTCCAAGCTGTTTAGCGTATTCTCCCTGATTTTCTCTATTATCTCGTCCGTACTCTCCATTTCGGAGAACTCGCTCGTTTTCATTTCTTTTCTGATCATCTCGTCGAAGTACATTTTTATCTTCTCCTTCCTCTAATTCTTCTTTAATCTTATTATATCTCGCTTCTTTTCCTCTTAAAACTTCTTTTTGAAGCTCAAGTTCTTTGCTTTTTTGAATGGTCGCATCAATAATCTTTCCGCTAATATCCGATACGCTTTCACCAAGACTCATTAGAGATATGCTGTCAAGTCTTTGAAAATTCTCTCTTAAAAGCTCATAATCTATCGAATAATCTAACTTAAATCTTGACGCTACCGCATAGCTTACCGAGTCCCTTACAAACTTGGTAAAGGATATTCCATCCTCATCCGCTACTCTAAGTTCATTCATTAAGGTATCTATTTTTTCATCACCGTAGAGTCTGCTTAAAGAAAAGATGTTTTCAAGTGTGCTTTCACTTTCCTCATAGCCCTCGCTTTTTATCATTTCCTTTAACACATCTTGATGATTTTCTTTGTCAAACTTCCAAAGATTTACTTCGTTGACATCTCTGTTTCTTGAAACTGTCTGACCTATATCAAAAATATAGTCCACTTTTTTGAATGTGCCATAGTCCTCTAAAATGGGGATCCCTTTCTGTCCTCGCATTACTGTTCGATTAAAACGTTCCCTCCAGTAGTCAAACTTGGCACAAGCTGTCGCTTCAGGATTTTTATCATAAATACTTAACTGACTTCTAAAATCGTACTTCTGATTGTTCCCGACAACTTTTAAGAGCTTCAGATACTCTGCTTCACTCTGCAGAACATCTTGTTTTATCAGCTCCAAAATGTTATGAAAATCATTTATTCGCATGTTTACCTCCTTCTTTTTTTACAAACAAAAACTTGATAACTTAAGTCAAGAAGAAATTTCTAATCTTTAGTGATTTCTTCTTTTTCGTTTTGTGCATTATTAAAACAAGAGAAATTATATCTCCCATTTTGCTAGATTAGGTTTATACTGTTGCTAAGAATGATATAGAGTACCATTCTTACATAGGCTATAGATTATGACCAGTAATTTATGAGCACTAGCAGTATAGGCAGCTTTAGACGACAATGGGCATTGGGTCTGCTGTCTTTTCTTTTTGGTGAATTCATATAGTGGATCTTCTTTGCGCAATCGATAATTACATTGTGCACCAAGGTATAAAAGGCATCGCAAATGCTTATTGCCTTTCTTTGATATCTTGAGATGCAGTCCATCAATATCTCCGGATTGTTGTATCTTTGGATTCAAGCCTGCATATGCCACGATAGCCGCTCTGTTATCAAATCGGCTTACATCTCCAAGCTCTGCTATGATACGGGCTGCCAGATTCTCTCCGATTCCAACAATACTAACAACAGATGCAAAATAAGGACATGTTCGTGCTATCTCTATCATTTCCTTCAATAGTGAATCGCATTTTTTCTTCTGTTCCTGCACGTTCTCTATCAAGCTTGGCAATTTGACTACTTCTATATCATCGATATCACATCCTGAATAGCACTCCTTTGCCTTCTCGTAAATCTTATGTACGATTCTTTCTGTATATCCTTTTAAATGACCTGTACGATGCCCAACGGTCTTAACGATGGTATCCTCTCTATGGCCCAATAGTAAGGATGGATGAGGATATCTTTTTAATATCTCCATTGGGAGTGGATCATACAGATTTTGATTCCCTTTAAAGGTCTTATCAATCCTTGGATATATGATATCCAGCATGGATCTCAAACTCACTTTGCGTTTCCGAAGATGAACCAACTCACTTTCATATATACGGCTCAATTGATAGAGTCTTTTGTACTCTTGTGGTTGTGCTTGATATTGTCTTAGTTCCTTCTCACAATAGTACGCTTTTGCGATATATGCACAGTCTAATGCGTCTGTCTTATTACTATGTAGGGAGGTCTTGCGATAGGTCGCAGATAATAATGGAGAAATGATGTAGTACCTTATCTTGTGGTCTTCAAGATATTTTTGTAGTGGTCGATGATAGACACCTGTAGCCTCAAAGATAACTGGTATATCTTCTCGTTCTGTCTTAGCTTCAAGGTCTTTGATAGTTTGCCCTAATTTCTGGAAACCATCGATCGTAGCTGAAAGCTGCTTTGGTTTTCGCATTGGATGTCCATTCTCTATGAAGGGCTGGTAGTGACAGGAACCCTTTGATACATCCACTGTAATGATTGGTCCTTCCATGATGGAATACTCCTTTCTTTCTGATATGCATAATGTCTTGGTAAACTTCCCCATCCCCACATCCGACTATTTTTCTGGCTTATATACGACATATCTAACTGTTTCCTGGATTGTCATCTTGATAAAGCAGCCTAAGAATATAGGAGGGAAGCAGAACGCTTTTTATGACGGACTCAATGATATCAATGGTCTAAAAGATGGCACGTTCTCACTTTACCCAGACCAATTCCCATACATGCCTGTACGAGAAAGGCCAGAAACATTCTAGTGTCCCTGACCTCTATATCATATTCTTCTTCTGAAGTTTTTTCTCTATGATCAGGACTAGATTATTCCTGATTTCATAATAGAAAAAGGCGGTTAGATTTTACTCTAATCACCTTTAAATTCTGTGTGCTACAACTTACTGCTATTCATTCAGTTCCCAATGACCATTACTTCCACTTCCTACATATTGTAGATTATCCATTTCTTTAATGGTTCTTTCTATAGTCTTTACACTAACTCCAGCTTCATCTGCAATTGCTTTTCTTGTAATCTTGTTGTTTCCTCTTATTTTTTCTTTTATAAACTCTGCAAGAGCTATCTTATCGTGAGCGACATCCTGAGCGACACTGTGAGCGACATCCTGAGCGACACCGCTTCCTCCAACTTTTTGAGTCGCTATTTTCTTCAAAGGAATAATCGTTCTAAATATATCTCCCTCCTCAAACAGAGGATCAACACCTGAATATAGCCTTGTATATTTATAGGTGTTTCTCATACCTGAACCAAGCTCATCAGCAAGTCCTATTTCTCTAAATACTTTTGAAATAGCCGGATTTTTAGGAAAAGGTTCAAACTTTTGTAAATCCAATGCTCCCATGCCATGAGCTAAGTTACTGTTTTCAATCATAATCTTCTCATCGTCAATAATCATTTTTGCAGGGAAACCACTTGAATAATCTCTGTGAGCCAATGTATTAGAAACAATTTCTCTAAGTATTCTATCCCTTGCATTGACATTTACAATTCCGTCTAAGACAAATAAGTCATTCAAATGCTTCTGTCCAAACGCAATAAGCCTATCGTAGCTATCAATCAGATTTGTTATGACAACATCTCTATCGTCATACCTATCCTTGTTTTCAACTCTAAATATTGCATCAGTTTTATGCTGTGGGAGAACTGACATAATAGAGTTGTCTTTTCCAAATAGCAAAATTGCCGCTAATGTAATGCCCTCATGCTTTGTTTCAGGATCTGTCAGAATGAGATTTGCACTTCGGAGCAGTTCCTCATAACTCATATTTTCCCAGACATGATTTTTATTTCTTGCTACTGCCATTCTCTTGGCTTTATCAATAACATCAGTATCAAGAAATTCCATATCGAGGTTTGGATACACCTTATTCACAAAATAGCTTCCCTGTTTCCTCGCATATAGCTTATAGACAAGTTCTGCATGGTCTGTGATATTGATGTCTCCTTCATAAGACCTGTCCCATATTCTTCCATTATGCCTGCATACCTGATATCCTTCAGGCACTCGGATATAAATGACTTTTTTACTGTCAATCTCAAATACTTCCGGTAATAAATAAAGTGGTGGGTACATCTTCTGCGAATTGTTGATAGATGTTGTAAATTCTTTAATAACCTTATCCACTTTATCTTCACTAACACCAACAATATCTCTTTTATCATTTACACCAAGTAAAATATGTCCTCCATTTCTATTGTTGAAAGAGCATACTGTATCAAAGACATCTTTGGTTAAAGCATTCCTTGATTCTTTAAATTCAACATCTATCTTTTCTCCGTTTTGAATTAACTTTTTTATTTCATCTATCGTCATCTTTGTTATTTCACCACCTTTATTTATCAATATTTTCTTCAATAAAAATTTTGGAGTTTTGAATTTGCACTTTATCGTTATTAACTACAAAAGTAACATAATCTCCATTTTGTAAGTCCAAAAGTTCTCTTATCCTTTTCGGAATAGTAACCTGCCCTTTTGACATAACTTTTGCAGTATCCATAAATGTATCTTTCATACCCGTTTCCTTTCCCCCTACTTTTCCTACAAAAGATTATAGCATTTTTAGGGCATTTTTTCCACCTTGAAATTAGTGCCATCTTACTTGATATAAGTTGAAACCACTTCTTTTATCTCATTTTCAATCGCTTTTAAAAATTTTTCCTTTGAAGATTTTCCCTTTGCAATATCCGATAACTCCATTTCCCACTTTGCGGTTGTTTCTGCTGATTTAAAAGTATCGGCTACAATCGTTACAAGACTTATTCCCTTATGTGTGGCAATAAGGTTCTTTTTATCTCTTTCTACAAATCCCTTGAAAATCAGATTTTCAATAATCCCTGCTCTTGTTGCAGGTGTTCCAAGTCCTTTTCGCTCAACTTCTACACCTTTTTCCAATGCGTCATTTCCTGCAAGCTCCATAGCCTTTAGGAGAAGATCTTCCGTAAAATGTTTAGGCGATGATGTGTATTTTTCTTTTATCTCTTTATCTTTAATATCAAGACTATCACCAATCTTTACATCCGGAAGCACTGTATCTTCATTTTTCTTTTTTACATATTCGTTTAGGTATTTGGTAAAGCCTTCATCTACAATCACCTTGCCACTGCTTGTAAATTCAAATCCATCAAATTCAGCCACAATCTTCGTTGTATTCTCAATTAAAGGATAGCCTACACTTGCATGTAGCTTATTTAAAATAAGTTCATATACCTTCAATTCACTTTCCGGAAGAGAAGTTAAGTCCTCATTCATACTGCTTGCTGTCGGTATAATCGCATGATGGTCTGTAACCTTTTTAGAGTTAAATACCGTCTTGATACGCTCTGTATCAAAATCATTTTTCCCTAAAATGTTATTAACCGTACTTACAATCATATCTTCCGTTAAGCATCTGCTGTCTGTTCGAGGATATGTGATAAGTTTCTTCTCATAGAGGCTTTGAGCATAATCTAATGTCTGCTTTGCACTATATCCAAAATACTTATTGCACTCTCTTTGAAGCGTTGTAAGGTCAAATGGCAGCTCAGGCTTTGTTATCTTTTCCTTTTGAATAACATCGGTAATTTCTATCTTATCGCCTACTAAATTTAAGAGCTGTTCCGCTGTTATTTCATCATCAATTCTATCTGTTGATAGTGTAAAGCCATTAAGACTTAATTCCAATGTATAATATTTTTCTTTCTTAAAATTTGCTATCTCATCATCTCTATTTACAATCATTGCAAGAGTTGGTGTTTGTACCCTCCCAACAGAATAACTCTGTTTATATAGGCACGAATACAGTCTGCTTAAATTCATTCCCACAAGCCAATCTGCTATTGCCCTTGCTTGTGCAGACTCAAACAGATTATCGTAAGAACTTCCATCTTTTAGGTTATCAAAGCCCTCTTTAATTGCACTATCTTCCATTGATGAAATCCAAAGGCGTTTCATCTTCTTTTTACAATTTGCCTGATTATATACAAGCCTAAAGATGGCTTCTCCTTCACGTCCTGCATCGCAGGCATTTATCACAATATCTATGTCCTTATCATTCATTAGCTTTTTAAGAATCGTAAATTGTT
The DNA here is from genome assembly GCF_036323475.1 of Solobacterium moorei. Taxonomy (GTDB): domain Bacteria; phylum Bacillota_I; class Bacilli_A; order Erysipelotrichales; family Erysipelotrichaceae; genus Bulleidia; species Bulleidia moorei. The sequence continues at coordinate 682,242 of NZ_AP028934.1, read as the reverse complement.
TCTTTGTGGACTTTGCAATCTCATACTTATATTCCTTTGGAATAATCGGTAAATCCGCCATATTCCACTTCGCATATTTTTCATCATAACTATCAGGATTTGCCATTTGAATTAAATGTCCAACACACCAGCTTACCTTATATCCGTTTCCTTCATAATATCCGTCTTTCTTTTTTGTAGCTCCAATTACTTTTGCAATAGAAATTGCAACACTTGGCTTTTCAGCAATTACAAGTTTCATCTATATTTTTCCTCCTGTTTTCAATATAAAAGGGCGAAAGATTTTACTCTCTCGCCCTGTGTTTTGCACCAAATATTGTATAGTTTTGGGTGCAAACTCATTCTACCTCATCAGCCTCTTTATCTTCTGTTTCTGCTTCATCTACTTCATTTTCACTTTCTTCTGCCTCCGAAAAGAAATCATCATCTTCCTCCTCAAAGCCTTCAAGCTCCTTATCTTCTTTTTTCTTAATGACCTTGAAATAATATCCTGCCCCTAATGCTCCTGCTACTACAAGAATGAGAATTAAGTAAGTTCCCATATTGCTGCTTTCTTCCTTTTTTACTGGCTTAGGTTCTTCTTTTTCAGGTTCTTCCTTTTTAATTTCCTGTTTCGGAGCTTCTTTCTTTTCAACCATATTGAGAAGATCATCTTCTGATACTTCTGTTAGGAGCATGACATTCTCGCTATCCTCATCGTGATTGATGATTAGATGGAAAGTCTTGCCATTCTTAGTAGTAAAGGTAACAAACTGTCTTGCGTCCGCTGAATACATGTCCGTTTCTTTCTTATCACTGCTATCTCCATGATGAATCGGATAATCCTTGTTCGCATTATCCTTATTTTCCGTAACAGTTCCTCGTGCCTTTGATGGAGCAGAAGCAACTCCTTTATTGGTATTTACATTCTTACTTGAACCATCCATAGAGGAATCCTGACCGCTGTTATTGGCAGGCTGTTTCGGTGTCAGCTTATTGGGATAACGAACTTCTTTTTCTTTTCCATCGGTCTTGTCAACATTTGTGTCCTTTGTAATCTTTCCTGTATTATCCTGTGATGATGAGCCTTTACCCGTATCACTTACAGATGTTTGAGGAAAGTTTCCTGTTCCTGTTTTCATTCCGGAGATAGGGCTGATTGGTGTTACAGTAGGATTATGCGTAACTGTAGCCTTGCCAACCTCATTCGTCTTTTTCTCAAGCTCCTTAATTTTCTCAGTTAGCTTGTCTATCTCCTTTTTCATATCCGCCGATAAGTCCTTATCGTCTTTGCCCTTTTCAAGTTTTTCCTTCAGCTTATCTATTTTTTCCTCAAGGTCTTTGATTTTCTCCTTTTGCTTGTCGCTTAATTTATCCTTGTCCTTAATCTCCTGACTTAGCTTATCAAGTTTTTCCTGAAGTTCCTTAGATTCCTTTTCCATTTTGGAAATATCATCTTTGCTAAGCTCTGTTTGAGTTCCCTTATCTTCTGTTTTTTGCTTTTCCGTCTGCGTCTGAGCATTACTTTCTAACTTTTTTACAATTCGGATAATACTATCGCTTCCATCACATTTTACTTTGTAGCTTACAAAATTGTCATTAAAGCTCATGTTATCAGGAAGCATTTCAAGATCAGAAGCGTCAATCACCTGATTTTTATCAAAATAAGCTGAATACTCCTTATATACCTTTCCATCCTGATATTGATATTTGACCTTTACTTCACTTTTTGTCTGACTTTCCTGATCCTTTGTATCCTTATTGTCTGTTTGAGTTGACGCATTCGATACTCTCTTATATAAATCCTCTAAAGGTAATTCAAGGTAGGGTACACCGGTATGAAATCTGTTCCATGTTTCAATAATCAGCTTGTCTTTAACAATCTTAATTTCTTTTACATTGTTGATATTGGGATTTGCTTCCTTTACTCTGCCAATAATAGCGTTCTTTGTTTCCTCTTTAAGCTCTCCCTCATAATCAACCGTTACTTTCTCAATATTTCTATTTAACTGTAGAACAGGGCAGGTATAGACAATGACATTTGCTTTCTTTCCTTTTACAGTTCGTTCTTCTGCATTTTCTGTAATATCTCCAATATAGTAATTATCTTTATCTCTTGGAGAAACGATACTTGTAAAAGCACCTGTCCCTACATTATGAATTCGATAATATGGATAAGTTTTCTTTGTCATATATCTTAGATCATCTAACTGATTTACCTTGTCCATATTCTCATTGGTAAAGGTTTCATTATACTTATCGAGAACTACACCGCCCTTTTCTTCAAAGGATTTTGATAAGAAAAATTTAAAGTTCAATGGCTGACCTTCCTTATTTCCTTTTCCGAGATGATAAAATCCTCTAAAGGTGTCATCTGAAGTATGATCCTCAAATTTCAGTTCATAATATGTTTCATATTTTTCAGGCGGTTCATTTGACGCAAACACTGTCTTTGCACCAACTTTTAACACCCCTAAAACTCCACCCATTAACAGGGTAAAAGCTACAACAATGGCTGTAATTCTTTTATTTTTCAAACTGGTTTTCATTTGTTTTCTCCTTTTTCATTTCTGCTTTTTCTCTGTTTACTTTTGCCATTAAATCACTGATTGTAATGTTGTTCTTTCTGCAAATGGCAATAATTTCTTCGTTTTCAAGTTCTTCCTCACGAATGAACAAAGGCTCCAATTCTTCATCAATTAGAGCCTTTTTATCTTTTAACTTCTTTATTCTGTTTTTTACTGCTGTCAGTTCTTTTTTCAAATTGTGTCCTCCTTATCTGTTTACATTTGGCGGAAAGCCGAAGCCTACTGGATGGTGCTTGCAGAAAGACGCTATCCAATCATCTAAAGTTGTTACTCTGATTCGACCGATATTATCTATTACCTTGCCATCGCCTATATAAATGCCTACATGACCATAGGTAAGTCCTGCACTGCTTCCACTACTACTACTTTCAACTGCAATAAGCATTCCTACCTTGAGTTTTGATTTATCTGATGTAAAGGTGTGGTTTCGGTACATATCACAGGCATTTCCTCCGATATATCCAAGTCCTGCATTTTGATAAACCTGCGATACCCACATAGCACACCAGCCTGCACCCGGAGATGGCGTAATGTATGCAGCATTTACAATCTTCTTTTGAACTTCCGTAGAAGCTTCATATTCTTTTCCACCTCCGATACCTCCATTGGAAGCAATAAGGTCGCTATTACCAAAGGCTTCTCCCATATTGCCTTGAGCAAGGAATAAAGCTTCATAGTGTTTCAGATTGTCAGGATAGTTTGCAAAGACTTCCTTTATAATGCTGTCCATTTCCCTTTTATGAAGGGTTACAATGAGTTTCTTGTACTCGTAAGGTTCTTCATGGCTTTCGGTATATTCATTTCCATCTTCATCGGTATAGGTTTCTGTAACTGTCCTGTATCTGATTTCTACTTCTTCCTTATACTCAAGGTCATACATGGACTTAAAAAGCTCATTTAATACAGAGCTTACTTCCGATACATTCTTTACTTCTCCGCACCTTGATGTAATGTAGGATAAAAGCTCATGTACATTATGCCCGATGTACTCTGTGTTATTTAGGATGTACTCGTCATATCCGGGATAATTCTCTTTGACATGATCAACCTCGTTTTGAAGCTCACTTTCCATAGCGGAAAAGTTCTGATTGATTTCATTTAGGACATTTGGCTTTGACAAATAGCTTGTTGTAAGAACAGAACTTGTGGAGTTCATAAAGCCTGTCATTCCCGTTCCTGCAAAGTTGATAAAGAAAGTTCCCAAAATAATAAGACCTATGAAAATAATCATAAGTCCCTTCGCTTTTCTTAATATAACTTCCTTTGAACTTTTAAGACTTCCTATAAGCCCTTCCTTAATGCGATCTCTAAGCCTTGACTTATTCTGCCTTTTAATGGAATCTTTCATCTGCTTTCGCTTTTGAAATCGCTTAAAGTTATTTGCTTTTTGATACTCCTGTGTCTTTTTTAGCTCCTCTTTGGCATCTCGAAACTCCAATTTGGATTTTCGCTTTCTGATTTTATAGTCCTTATTCGTAAGGTCATATCCTTTTTTTGCTTTTTTCTTATCCGAGTAGTTCTTAATGCCATGAATGAGCTTTGAGCTTGCATCGGCTGTCTTTTCTCCTGCCTCTACCCCTTTGTTTTCATCGCTTCCATGGGATAAGTAATCTCTTACGGTTTCACTTCCTTTGGCAAGTCCTGAAAGGGCAGATACTTTTACCATATCTTTCTTTAGCTTTTTCTTCTGCTCTTTAGAAAGGCTGCTATGAACTTTTTCGCTGACAGCATCTGTTCCCGCCTTTTTACCTTCAGTCTTATTTTCCTTTGATACATCTTCTTTTTTTCTTGTATAAAGGCTTTCGGTGTAGTTTTTTCTCTTATACTTTCTCTTTTTAGCCTCATAACTTTTAGAGGAACTTCCAATAAACTCATCTTTTTTATGGAGATTATCATCCACATCATAAGTTGACTCAAAATAGTCGCTGTCCCTAAAGTCATTGTCATATCTATCTATGATTCCGTCATTATCAAGGTCTTTTCCTAAAGGATCATAGATTTTTCCGTCCTTAACCTCAGTATCATAATCCGCTTTTCCGATTTCTTTTTGACTTACACCTCCAGTTTCAGTTACAGAAGCTATGCTATCCTTATCGGAAGCTCTATACCTTGCATTTCTTTTGGAAGCACCTCTAATCGGTTCAATGTCAGAGGTCATTTTGCTTGTTTTCTCATGCACCTTATCTTGAAATCGGTCTTTGTCATGGACGATTTTCCCTCTGTAATCATCGTTATGCTTTAGCTTATTTTCTTCAGGCTCAATGCTCATATTACTTTTCAGTGTTTCCTTTTCTATCCTTGCCCTTTGCCTTTCCTTAAAGTCCTTTTTCAGTTTCTTTCCCATAAGCCTACCTCACTTCTTCAGGCTTGGTTGTCATCTTCTGATAAAGGATTGTGTCTTTCGGGAATTTATCAAGGAAAGGAACAATGGTATTTCCAAAGAACAAAAGTCCTTCTCCTGCATTGGAATTGGTTACATATTTTAGCTGTGGCTGTGAGATTTTAAGTTTCCTTGCTAAAATTTCTCTATCGCCTGAAGCTTGATTAAGCATTAAAACAAAGTCCGTATTATCAAAGATATTTTCAATTTCCTTACTCATCAGTAGGTCTTTGACATTCTGTGTAATTCCTGTCGGAATTCCTCCCCACTTACGAAATCTTTTCCAAATCTCTACGGAATAGGAAGCTGTCTGCTCGTCTTTTAACAATAAGTGAAACTCGTCGATATAGTACCTTGTAGACTTATTTCCTCTGTTTTGCGATACTTTGTTCCATACCTGATCCTGAATAACAAGCATTCCGATTTTTTTAAGCTGACTTCCAAGCTCCTTAATATCAAAACAAAGAAGCTGCTTATTTAAGTCCACATTGGACTGATGGTTAAATACATTAAGAGAGCCTGTTACATAAATCTCCATTTCCGTTGCCAGCTTTTTACCAACTTTTTCTTCCTGTCCTTTTAACATATCGTATAGGTCTTGAAGTATAGGCATATTACAAGGTTCTGGATTTTCAAAATACTTTTCGTAAATCTTAGGTAGGCATCTATCTATAACCGACTTTTCTTCTGCCGTAAGTCCACTACCACCAACTACAAGCTCAAGCATAGACATAATGAAGTTTGCCTTATCTTTCAGTGGTGCGTCCCCATCGCCATAGTTCATATTGATGTCAAGGGGATTTAGATAGTCTTTTGACTTACTGCTAACCTTTATGACTTCTCCTTTAAACTGACGCACAAGGTTTCCGTACTCGCCTTCCGGATCGCAGATAATCACATCATCATCCGTTGTAAGAATGGCATTTGCCATTTCTCTTTTTGCACTAAAGGACTTACCACTTCCCGGAGTTCCGAGAATTAGACCGTTTGGGTTTTTCAGTTTCTTTCTATCTGCCATAATCAGGTTATGACTTAGGGCATTTAGTCCATAATACAAACTGTTCGCCGAATTTATGAAAAGCTCCTCTGTGGTAAAAGGCATAAATACTGCCGTAGATGATGAGGTTAGTCCTCTGTCAATTTCAATCTTATTTACCCCAAGAGGAAGTACACTGATTAAGCCCTGCTCTTGGGAGTGATCAAGTCTTTTTAGCTTGCAATTATGCTTATTGGCAATAGAGCTGATTTGAGAAATGGTATTGTCCAGCTTTTGGATTGTCCTTGCAAAGTTCATAAAGATAATGGTTACAACAAACATTCTTTCATCTCTTGTCTGGAGGTCTTTTAAAAGGCTTTTTACATCTTCTCCATAGGTGATTAAATCACTTGGAAGAATGTCCATATCATATCCCGACCTTACAGCCTTTTTGTTTTCCTCAATCTTCATCTTGTCAATATCGGTATTTTTTCTTTTTACCATCTTGATGGCTTCCGACTGCTCGATTGCCTTGATATGAAAAGAGATATTGATGTTGTCATCTATATCCAAAAACTCTGCAAGCATACGGTCGGAAAGCTCACTTGCAAGGATTTGAAAATGACTCGCTGCTCCGATAAATTTTCCAAACTTAAAATACCTTGACGGTGTAAAGTTAAATTCATCAGGAGCAATGTATGTCTTTGTGCTTTCTTTCTTCTTTAAGTCCTTATATGAAAATTCAAAGGTCTTATTCGGATTTAAAACATCATGAAGTATCTTCAGCCTTTCCTCTCCGTTAAGGCTTTCTGCTCTTACTCCCATACTTTTAAGACTCGATAATATATCTATCTCCAGTCTTTCCAGTTTTGATGTTGCCTGCTCTAAATTATCCGCTTCCACTGTAAAGGTTACATACTTTGATTTTTTCAGTCCGTTATTTCCCTTTACAATCTGACTTTTCAGCATTTCTCTAAACTCAAGGCGAATATCGTCAAACCCGTCCTTTTTATCCGGTATTTGAATTGCTGATTTCATTTCTTCATTTCTGCCAAGCTGATTGATATATGAAAACTCTATGCTGACACTTGGATCAAAGGAATTAAGGAAATTTGCAAACTGATTAAAAATCAAATCTCTATCTTCTTCTAAAGCAAGCTGATAGTTTATATCCTCAAAGGCGATACTCTTATTAAAATGCTTTTCATCAATCTGACATATCCCGCTTTTTAAGAGTCTAAGATAGGGAATGGTATCTTCAACAGTGTATCTTTTCGGTTCTTTCCTAAAGATAAGGTCAAGTAATCCGCCCCTGTCTTTTTTAGACTTTCCCTTATTTTGCTTTAAGTCCTGTTTTTGACTTCTTAACTTCTTTTGGTTTTGTTCTAACTTTAGCTGCTGAATCTTTCTTTTGTCTTTCAAGGTAAACCTCCTTTCTCACTCTTTTTTGTGGCTGATAAAATTTGTGAAGGTAAATATACTTAAAATATTTCTCAAAGCTAAGTCCGTCCTTTTCAAAAAGAGTGATGAAAAATATAGGGAGAGTGGACACAATGAGAAAGATGACTGCTATATCATTTGGAACAACCTTTCGCATAAATAAATAGATTGGTATTCCAATCAGTCCTGCAATCGTAAAACCGATGAGTTGTCTTTTTGTCAGGTTGAATGCAACCTTTGTTTTTACCTTCTTTAAGTCTTTTGGGATAGGTACATACGCCATAACTTACCTCCCATCTTCTTTACCCTTTGAAAGCTCCTCTATATGCTCATATACGGAGCCGATTTCTTCCTGAATACTTGCAATCTGTTCATTTGTATTTCTGTTATATCTTTCCTGCATTAGACAAAAATCATTGTGGCAGCGACCGATGTCCTTTGTTCTTTCTTCCAAGTCATTCACTTTGCTGTGAAGCCTGATTCTATCCATCACTGCCAAAATACCTGTTCCAACTGCTACTGCTATCAATACTGTTTTTCTTTTGTTCATCATATATTTCCTTTCTTTTAGTGTGCATTTAATACGCTTTTGGCCAGTGTTCCGCTCTTTAGCATCATTAACCCTAGCAAAACCGCATATCCAAGTATCGTAAAGGTACTTGTGTGTATATCTGTTATCTGTATTGTCTTAACTAATACTGCGTATATTCCAAGACAAACCATTAAAAAGAGTCCTTGTAAGCCTATGGCAAATAAGCCTTTGATATAGTTTGTTCCGATTTGTCCCCACTCTTTGTTTCCCATTGTGGCAAAAGGAATGGCTGAAACGGATGAGTAAACATAAATCTCAAACATTCTGCCGTATACCACAAGCATAATCACAATGGAAATGACCTGTATTGCCACCTTTATGAGCGAGGTTTCAAAGAGTATCATGACAAGCTCTCCAAGACCTTTATCTTTTAAGCCTTCTACCATCGTTACAATCTGATCTCCGGAGATAACGGCAGAGGTATTAATTACCCCTGCCGCTTTATTTACCATGTGCTGTGCCACATCAAAGACTGCCATAGAAAACTGAAAAGCATGGGACACTAACCATACGGCAATCCACATCTTTATGATGTACTTGAAAAATTCAAAGGTATCTGTATCGTGCATATTGTTCTTTTGCATAACCATATTGATAAGCTCGATACAAAGGACTGCCGTTATGATTAGCCCTGCAATGGGGATAATGACAGAGTCGTTAATGCTTTTGATAAAACTAAAAACCTGTCCGTTCCACCCCATCGGTGTCTTTCCCACATCCGTTGCAATCGCACCAACTTTATCGTTGATGTCAAGAAACATGGACTCTAAGTTTGCTTGGATACCGCCCAGTAGAAGATCTTTGAAAAACTCCTCTATCTTGTCGAATATCCCAAACATTTAATTTCTCCTTTTCTTCTTACTTGAGTATATTTGCAAGAAGCGGAATCAGCTTTAATCCGATAAGGACAATACCGCCTCCTGCCATAAGCTGCTTAATGCCCTGAGATTTTGCACCCGGATTGTCATTACCATAACCTTCCATCAGGTTAATAACGCCCCATGCTCCAAGTCCTGCACCTACTGCCATAACTAAAATCTTTAATACATTTACTGCCTGTGTAAAAAATTCCATAATTTATTCCTCCTCGTGTTCTTCTTTCTTTTCAATCTTGTTGTATGACTTCACAACAAAGTTTTTGTAAGTCTTTCCATCTTTTTCACGCTTCTTAAAGTATCCAAAGATATGGATCAAATCGCCTTTTTCAAAGGCTTTTGCTGTTTCTGACTTTCCACCATAAGCTGCACAATTGATATATTCCTTGCCTTTCCCATACTTTTTTACAAGTGTGAAGTTTGCAACTTCAACCGTTTCTCCCTCTTTGTCAAAACTTGAAAAAGTTGGTTCTGCCAATAAGTTGGCATTGATGTTAATCATTTCTTGCTTCATTAAAAATTTCTCCTTTTCTTTTCAATAAAAAAAGCGACTGGAGTTTTTTCTTTTCCAATCGCTGATACTCTTGCTATTTAGTTTTCCTTAGTGGGACTTCTTATCCTTACCATCTTTCCTCCTTATTTTGAGTAATAAAAAAGCAGCAAATCTATGTTCTTTAGACTTACTGCACTCTTGTAATAACCGTTTCTCTATTTAATTTTGCTTTCCCTTTTCTCTTGATATATTCCTCAATATCAAAGGCATTTTTCTTATTAAAATCTTCAAGTAACTTGTAATTCTTATGCTTTGTAATATCAAATTTATCTGATAAAAACGGTCTTACACCTCGAAGTTGAAAAATACATTTACTGCCGTCCATAACCGTTATCTCATCTTGACTCATCAGCTCTTTTCCTGTCTTTTGATAATTTAGTCCATAACTATTAGCATTGGAGCGTGTTTCCGATGTATTATACAGGTCTATGGTTTCTTTCCCCAATGTTTCAGATAGCTCTTTAAGTGTTGTCTTTTCCTTTCCACCAAGAAACAAGGTGCTATCACAGTTACCTACAATCGTATCTGCATTGTCCTTGTAGATTGCCTTTAGCTGAGATTGTGCCTGCAAGATAATACTTGCTGAAATCTCTCTTGAACGGATTGTTGCAATTAGCTTCTCAAACTTTGGGATTAAGCCGATATTTGCAAACTCGTCAAGCAAGCACCTTACATGAACAGGTAATCTTCCTCCATACTCATCATCTGCCTTATCACAAAGTAGATTAAATAACTGTGAGTACATGATAGACACCACAAAGTTAAAAGTATCATCTGTATCGGAGATAATAACAAAAAGTGCTGTCTTTCTATCTCCAAGAGTATCAAGCTCAAGTTCATCTTCTTTCATCAAGTCCCTAAGCTCCTGAATATCAAAAGGAGCAAGCCTTGCACCACATGAAATAAGAATAGACTTCGCCGTTTTTCCTGTAACAACTTGTCAAGGACTTTCTAATCATTTTTATCTCCTTTTTGATGTTTTTTCATCTCCATTTCTCTAAGCATTATCCTTTTTAATTTGTCTTGCATGGTTTCCGTTGCATTTTCATTAAAGTGGACAACAACCTCATAGGTTACTTTCCCAATTTTCTTTATCGTCTTTGTTCCTGTATTCTGTTCATTTTTATTTTCTTGCATATAGTTTTCCTCCTGTTTGTTGCAATTAAAAAAGACGATAGATTTTTACTTCTACCGCCTTGCTTAAAGCTCATATAACTGTCTATTCTGTTATCTGCATATTAAATTTTCAAATTCTTATTGTTTAACATTCCACCAAACATTGTATGATACATATCCTTAGAGGATTCTTCTATCTTGGTAATACTTGATATTTTATTTCCTGCGTCCTTTGATGAAGCTCCGCAAAGATAAAAGGCTTCATTTTCTGTTCCATAGTCTATTGCAATATATCTATCGTGATATTTTTTGCCTGCAACCTTCATTTTTAAGTTGATATTTGGATAATCTCTTCTAAAATCATTTAGGATGTTTTTTGTAAGCATATCTTTATTTTTCACATTGTCGCTAAAGACTATAATTTCAACATTGTCTTTTGCAGCTCTTAATAATTCTAAGGTTTTCAAGCCTATATAGTTATCTATTACGTAAATGCTTTTCTTTGCTGACTTATATATTTTTGTATAGGCAACATCCGCTTCAATCTTATCTCCATTCATCAAAAGGAAATGCTTGTAAGTGTCCGGATCGATAAAATTATCCATTACTTTTTTCAAATCTTCTTTAGTAGCCATTTGAGATTTTATTTCTGCAATATCATTTGTGTTTTGGTTGGTTTGAATAGCTATTTGGACTAATTCTTTTGAACCGATAAAATCTTGATTTTCAATAATGAAGTCTTTCATCTGCTTAAATGTTCTAATTAAGGCTCTGCTTTGCCTAATCGCAAGTTCTCCCCTTAATACAGTCATAAGCATATAAATACCTTGTTCCGTAAAGGCATTTGGTAGGTACCTTGAGCCGCCCCAACTTGAGGTGAAATTTTTGCACCTCAAGTTTTCAAACTCATTCTCGGTCAATTGAAACATAAAATCTTCGCCTTCAAACTTTTCAATATTATTTTTTACCTGTCTATTAAAGTTTTTAGTTTCATAACCATATATTTCAGCTAAATCTGCATCAAGCATTACTTTTTGTCCACGAATGAAATATATTTTTTCTTGTATAGTTTTATCATCTACAATAACTATCTCTTTATTTTCATCTGCCATGAAATGCACCTCCAAAATTATCTAAATATCTTTTCCAATCCGCCACGCACTGCGTAGCTTTTTGAAATAAGTCTCATATCTTTTTATATTTTTCTACTCCACCTTCAGCTTTTCCGATGTGTTCTACATTTTTCACAAGTCCCTTATTTACATTTTCATAAAACCATCTGCCAATCAAAGCCGGCGGTGTTGCTATTAACTCTCGTAAAACAAATTCTTTGTCTTTCGGCAAAAAGCTTATTTTATTTAGTAAGGTATTATATAAGTCAACATAACTTGTATTTTCTTGTAAACTGCTACACTTACAATATTCACTAATACTTGGGTAATTACCCTCTATAACTTTTTTAGTTAAAATTTTCAGTTCTTCATCGTTTACTGTAAATTGAATTCGCATTTATATATCCTCTCTTTATAACTGAGTTTATTATCATATCACTGTCATTTTATCATAAATACGATGATTTTTCCATACTGCAATTTTAAGCCCTCACATGATGTTTTCACACTTAGCTATATTCTGATACCTCTTTTGCCATTAACGCTCTAAAAAAGCCTCTCCACCGTCTTATATGAGATTATAAATGTTCTCCATTGTCATAATCTTCAAGGGTATATACTGTTGATTTACTACACTCCTTTAATTTCCCTTTATCTTGTTCATACCAATGAATTAAGGTCGCATAATGGTCTTTGTAGTTTCTTCCTGTGCTTTGCATATAAGTCGAAAGCTTTTCTATCATTTTCTCCCTATGACCTTGCATTTTATCCTTTAACTTTCCATATTCTTCATCTGTTAAGGAAACATTTTTATATTCTCCGTAAAAAACGGGGGATATTTTTTCTATCTCCCCCTCTTTTTCTAACTCTATATCTATTTCTTTCTCTATATCTCCGTTGCAATTTTGTTGCAAAAGGTTGCAATGTGTTGCATTAGTGTTGCATTGCAACGCTTTTTGTCCTCTCGATTTTCTCGAACGCCTTGTAGACGCTGTTTCTGAACCTATAAGACTTGGGATTTCTGTTAAAAAATACTCGTCATTTTCTGTGATTATCTCCATCAATCCTTGTGCCATAAGATAGTTCACTATAACCATTACATCATCTTCCGTTTCATCAATCGTTAAGGCAAGCTCTTTGATAAAGTCTGTTTCTACTCCATCATAATACAGCTTCCCACTATCTTTTAAGCTAAGTAAAAGCAATTTAAGATAAATGATTGTATAGGTATCTCCTCCTGATATTTTTCTTAGCCTTTTGATTCTCTTATCTGTAAAAAAATCTTCTTTCAATTTTAACCAATAGTATCTTCTGTTGTCTGCCATTTTTATCTTTCCTCCCCTTTATTTTTATAATTTTCTTTAGCCTTTTCTTTTGCTTTTTGTTTGTACTGACCCTTTCTTTCCTCTTGCTCTTGAAATTTTTTCAGTTGTGCAATTACACTTGGTTTATCTCCCCTCTTAATTGCCTTGTCTATCTCTATAGATAAATCTATTCCATACTCGTCACCCACAATCTTTACTGCATATTTGATATGATCTATCTGCTTAAATTCGTCTTGAACTTTAGCTTTATCTTCAGTTAAGTCTTGTATCTCTTTTTCAAGGCTTGATATTTCTTTCTGCCAATCACTCGACTTTATAGCTGATGTTCCAGTAAATTTTTCTATAGTCTTTCTTGCTTTTTTGTAGTTTTCAATTTCATCTTTATGTGAATTGTTAAATTTATCTTTAAGAAAAGTTTTATCTTTATATTCCTGATATACCGCCTTATTTTCTTTGATGATGTCTGCACAAATAAAGCAACGATTTAACTCCTTTATTCTTTGGGTTTTGCTTTGAATATCTTCACTTATCTTTTTGCTTTGCTTTGCCAGTTCAAAAACTTTTTCTTGTAGGTCTGCTATGGTTTGAAGATGATTATCTTTTAGATAGTAGATTGCTTTTACAAATCTCTTTAGGTCTGCATTTCCCTTTTTTATCTGTCCATAGTAGGATAGATTTTTTGTTTTTTCTCCCTGTATTTCGTTGTAGATAGAAATATATTCATAAAGGTTAAAGAGTTCTGCTTTGTTCTCCAGTTCATCTTTCTTGGTCTGTTTATACCCATCGTATTTTGCTTGCAGATTTCCAAGTAAAGAGTCTATCCAAGAAGTGATTTCTTTTATCTTGTTCTTGATAGCTTTTACTAAAGAGTTATGTTTTTTTATTTCTCTGTTGATGTTTCCTTTGTCGGTTTCGATTCCTTTTTTCTCTAAGGCACTGGCACTTGCTCCCATGTGAATGGTTGGGATTTCTTCTATCCCTTGCCTTTTGTAGGAACGATGATCCACTCTCTTTTCTTGATGATTTTTTTCTAAATACTGATTACAAAGTCTTGCAAAATTCTCTCTCCATTTCTCTGCGTTTCCTTTATTGTTCCAGTCTGTCAGCTCTACTTTTCTTGTTTTGTAGTTCCCGCTTTTTAGTTTTATCTTTTCTCCATTTTCATCAATTACATATTCTTTTTTGCTTTTTGCCTGCCACTCTCCTTTTTCATTGATTGGTCTGAGGGTAGTCATAATATGTGCATGGATATTATTATTTTCTTCATCACTTTCATCATGGATTGCAAGGTCTGCTATCATTCCTTTTGATACAAAATTTTCTTGTATGAAGTCGGTAATGAGTTTCTTATTTTCTTCAAAGGATAATTCTTTTGGTAAGGCGATAATGAAGTTTCTTGCAAGCTGTGCGTTACTTGCTTTCTCATTTAGTTCAACGCTATTCCATAAAGTAGTTCTATCTTTTAATGCTATGGGAACATTCTCCGGCAAGAAGATTTCTGAATGTAAAAGTCCTTTTTTATTATGATAGTCATGAACTTCTCCATCCCATTCATTTTTGATTTTCTCACAAGAGATATATGCTGCACTTGCAACTGCCGATTTACTTTTTCCTCTGCTTATCATGGAAATATTAAAGTGAAATGTTTCTGCCATCTTCATAAGCTCCTTTCATTTTTTATTTGTTTTTAGGTAAAGGAAAAAAGCAGACAGGCTATTTTTTGTATCTTTTCCTATCTGCTTTATCCGTATATTTTTATTAAGTTTTGGATTTTTTAATACTTGCTAAAATCCCTTAGTTTTTCTAAGGGCGCAATTATACACCCTAAAGGGTGTTTTGCGTTCTGCGAAGCTTTTTGCCCTTGCAGGGAGCTTCTGAAAAAACTAAGTTTTTTTATTCTGTTCACTCAATATCTGTTTCATCTTCCATATCTTTTCCATTTATCATTTCTTCATAGGCTTGTCTGTATTCTTCTGTATCAGTAGCAACTTTAAGTAGTTCTTCTATCTCCTCATTGGCAAACATAAGGGAATTTTCAATTACTCTTTCTACTATCAAGCCTCTTTGTATGAGCCTGTGATTTCTTCTTTTTCGTTCCTTTTCATTTGCCAGTTTTTCTAATTTTTTGCCTTGATTTTGTAATTGTTTCAGCTTTACATCGCACTTTTCTCTTTCTTCCTGAAGTTCAGAAATTTGTTCCTGTACTTCCTGTAATGTTTTTTCTTTCTTCATTTTTAATTCCTCCGTTTTGGTATCTGCTTGTTTCCATAAAGAAAGGTTAAGCACCTTTTTTGACACTTAACCTTTCCAAGTTTTTAGATTTTATCTTCTAAAATCTTTCTCAGTTTTTCTAAAATCCTATCCCTCCTCCCACTGATTGCTTGATGTGTAACTTTCTCTCTTCTGCTGATTGACCTTAGACTTTCTTCTTTGTAGAAGATGGCTTCCATTAGTTCTCGTTCTTCTTTTGTAAGAGTATTTAATGCTTTATGAAGTTCTTCAATTCGCATTTTTACTTCTACAATTTTTTCTAAGTCTATCTTTTCATCTATGATGTTATCTACAAAGTGTCCATCATGATCCAGTGCCGAAAATGGTATTACATTATGCTTCCAATCTTTTCTTTGGAGATACTTTTCATGCTCTGTTATCTTCCAATAGGCTTTGTAGACTTCTTCACTTACAGGTACGGCTTTGCCTTTTACATAAAGGTAATATTCTTTCTTTGCCACTTAGTCATCCTCCTTTTTAAGTTCTCTGTTTTGGTTTTGAGAATAAAAAAGGAGGACTTCTACACTTTGGCGTAAAAAGTCCTCTCGGCTTAAAAACTAATGTTTTATATAATTTTCTATTTGGTCGTTTCTGGTAAAGTATTATTGCTATGTGTAAGCAATTCCAAGAATAAAAAAGGATAATTATATCGTTCTGTGAAAACCGAAACTATAAGTTTTGACATAATTATCCCTCCATTATTTTCCCTCCTAAGTAAATTTATTATTAAATCACTCCTGCTTTTTCAAAATGCTTTTTGAGTATCTTTGTTGCAACGAATGCTCCTATGCAAGCAAGAACAAATGTTATCAAGGCAAAGCCTACTGCCCATGAAACTTTGAAATAAGATAATGCTTCATTTATTTGTGCTTCACTCATTTTCCATTTTGATGCTCTTTCCACAAAAGAAGCTGTTCCGAATAAAATCACAGGAATTACTGTCCCTAAAAAATCCGCTAATGCAAATATCCCATATCCAATAATCATTCGTCCCTTGCTCTCATAATTTCCTATAATCAAATCACATATAATTCCACCGATTACAGCAAAGACTGCATGAGGCAAATGTCCTCCTGACAATGCAATTAAACCAAGAAGCGTTCCTGATATTGTAAATACGCCCTTCTTTTTAACTTTCAAAGCCATAAGGATATAAACGGTAGCAGCTACCATAAAGCTAACTCCTGAAGCAATAAATCCTCCAATCACTGTTGTTGCCATAGCAAATGCAACCGCCATGTATATGACAATTCCAATTGCATTAAAGATTCCGATTGTAATAAAATCACGACCATTTAATTTGTTTTTCATAAAAGTCCTCCTAATAAATTTTCTGTATTACTATCACAAGAGCAATCATCAAAGCTCCTAATAGTCCAATCAACAAATCCGTTGTTCTAAACCTCAATTTTGTTAATGTAACCCTGTTCTCATCACTATCAAGTCCTCTAATGAGTGCTGAAGCTGACAGTTCATCTGAAATCTTAATCATTCTCATTAAAAGCGGAACAAGCGTATATTCAATATATTTAATTGGATGTAGCAAGGGGAAAAATCTACTTGTTACGATTCCTCGAATCTTCATATTCTCTTTTAATGCCTTGAGTTCTATTTTTATAGTTGGTACAAACCTAAGCAAAACACTAAAAGGTATACCAATGCTTCTTGGTACTTTCATTCTATTTAATGCTTCAAGCATTTCACTTACACTTGTAGTCTTTGTTATATATCCACCAAACATAGCAATTAAGGTCATCCTTGATGCAAAGTAAATAAACATATATATTGCAAATACGATACTTGCTTCACAAAACTTTCCAAGCCATAACTCTATGCAGTATAAAATCACAAAAAACAAAATAAAGCGTAATGCTCTTTTCCACATACTGCTGTATACATACAGAAAAAAGGCAAAGAGAATCAGTCCGAAAAGTAGAATTGTATCGCTTATAAAAAAGCTCGTAAATCCAACAATTGGAAGTAGAGTAAGTTTTATTCTCGGATCGACTGTTTTTCTATCCATCAAGTTATCTACCTCCTCTCATCTTGTCCAATATGAGAATTTTATTACTTTCACTCATATTCAAAACACTTTCTATTTTTCCATCTCCCATTACCCAGAGCTTACTCACTGTGTTCGCTAAAAACTCAAAATCATGACTTATTACCAAAACTGTTATCCCTTTTTTTAATTGTTCTTCAATCAGTTTTGCGACTGAAAGCATTGAGTCTTTATCACAACCTGATGTTGGTTCATCATAGATGAAAACTTTTGCCTGTTTCATCATTCCACAAGCTATTGTCAGTCTTTGTTTTTCTCCTCTTGATAAAGCAAACGGATGCTTATCTATATATTTATCTAAGCCAAGAACATTCAAAATAGACTTTGCCTTTTGGGTATTTTCTTTTTTATCTTTATTTGAAATACCAAGCAGCATTTCATCAAGTACACTTTCCGAAAATAACTGATAGTCTGAATCCTGAAATACAAAATATGACATATCCATTAAATCTTTACGATTCAACTCTTTATCTTTTTCCGCCCATATTTTCCCCTCTTTTATCTTCTCAAGTCCTGAAATTACCCTTGCAAAAGTAGTTTTCCCAGTACCATTTAACCCAATAAGACCAATGGCTTTTCCACACTCCATATTGAAATCAAGATGATTTAAGATGTATTGATTTTGCTTATTTCCAACCTTAGTTGCACTTGGGTAACAAAATTTCAAGCCTTTCCCACTGATACTTTCATCATTTAATTGATATAAATCTTTCTTCTCACTTATCCTGTATTCTTTTAATTCAAGAGTTCTTAGTCCATTATCATCCCAAAACTTCCCTTCAAGATGGATAACTTCTTCCCGACTCAAGTCCTGTGCAATCTCTCCATCTTTAACCAAAAGAAAACGGTCAAATAAAGATTTTACATAGTACAAACGATGTTCAATTAGAACAACAGTTGTTCCCTTTTTCTTTAATTTTTCCAAAATTAAAAATAGGTCAAATGTTGCTTTCATATCCAAATTTGCTGAAGGCTCATCTAAAATTAAAACTTTCGGATTCATTGCATAGATGCTTGCAATAGCTATCTTTTGTTTCTGCCCGCTTGATAATTCAAAAACAGATTTTCCTTTCAGTTCCTCAATATCCAGCTCTGCATATACTTCTTCTACTCTCTGTTTGATTTCATATCTTGATTTGCAGATAGTTTGAAGCCCAAAAGCTATTTCTTCATCTGTCGTTGTCGTGAAAAATTGACTTCTTGGATCTTGAAATACAGTACCTACAATACGCCCTATTTCATGAAGCGATAATTTGCTTATATCTTTTCCGGACGCAAAGGCTTCTCCTTGCATTTTGCCTTTGTAATAATGTGGAATAAGACCATTCATTACACTTCCAAGAGTACTTTTACCACTTCCACTTTTCCCTGAAATTAAAACAAATTCACCTTTTTTAATTTCAAGATTGATATTTTTTAAAGCAGTTCGCCCATCTTCCCATTCATAAGAAACATTTTTTAACAAAATCATGATTATACCTCGTACTGAGCTTTCCATAATTTTGTGTAGTAACCATTTTTCGCAAGAAGTTCACCATGCTTTCCTTTTTCAAGTAAATTTCCTTTTTGAAATACGAGAATTTGGTCAGCTTTTTGAATTGTTTTTAAATGATGAGCCACTACAAGTACAGTTCTATTCTTTGCAAGTTCTGTAATAGCATCCTGTATCAAAGATTCATTTACAGGATCAACATTACTTGTCATTTCATCAAGAATTAAAATCGGTGCATCTTTTAGAAAAGCTCTTGCAATAGATATTCTTTGTCTTTGTCCACCTGATAAAATTCCTCCATTTTCGCCAATATCAGTTTCATAACCTTTTGGTAAACTCATAATGAAATCATGTATTCTTGCTTTCTTTGCAGCTTCAATGATTTCCTCTTTTGTAGCTCCTTTTTTACCTACTCTGATATTTTCTTCAATCGTGTTATCAAACAATTGAACATTCTGCATGACAATGCTAATACGGTCTAAAAGCTCATCATAAGGAATATCCCTTATATCAATTCCTCCGAGTGTAATTTTTCCTTTATGCACATCATAAAATCTTAGAAGTAAGTTGGTTATAGTGGTCTTTCCACTACCTGATTCTCCAACTAAGGCTGTCATTGTTTTTTCAGCAATAGAAAAGCTCAATTTTTCCATTTTAAATTCATCTTTTTCATAGGAAAATCCAATGTTATCAAAAGCTATATCATTATCTTTCGGAACAATTCCATTCACTTTATCCGGGATTACATCTGCATATAAAATTCTTGAAAGTCTTTCGTAACTATCTACCGCCGAAACATAGTTCATATAGTGTTGTTCCATAGAAGCGAACGGCTTATAAAACTCTTTTGAAATTACTGCAAAGATAATAAAATTAAGTACATCAAGACTTCCCTTTATAACAAGTATTGCTCCTGCAATTAAAAGAACTAAATATCCAATATCCAGTAAAAACCCAAATATAGATAGCTGTTTTGCCTTGAATCTTGAAGCTACTTTGCTTGTTTCTCCAAACTTTTTTGTCTTGTTCATAAGCTCATTATCCAAGCTTTTATTGTTTGAAAAACTCTTTAGTACAGGTATTCCTCTAACATATTCAACAAATAAGCTAACCATATCAAGAAGTGCTGAATTATTCTGATTCTCTATTCTTTCAGATTGCTTAATTGTCAGATATAGAAAGACAAGTGCAATCGGAACAGATACAGCCATTAGAATAGCAAGTTTGAAATCAATACTTGCAAGACCGATAAATACGACTGCACCTATCAAAAAATCGCCAAACATTCTCGACCACATGTGTCCTACAACAAGAGACATATTATCAACATCTTTGTGTAAAATTGTATTGATCTCTCCCAGTCTTTCATTGGTATAAAATCCCAAACTGAATTTTTTCAATTTAATAATCATGCGTTCTCTGATTTGCTGAACAATATCAAAACCTGCACTATGCTTTTTCATATCTGCAACCATATTACAAATGCCTTTGAATACTACAAGTAACCCAATTGCAATAAAACCTTTATATAAACTTGCTAAACTCGTCCCATCAAATATCTGAAACAGTATAGAAAATACGATAACAATCATGGCTATGGAGCTTAGTCCATAAAGGGCAAAGAATACACTTGATATAATCAAATCTCTCTTGCCGGTTTTTGTAAGCAGCTTTAACATTTCTCTAAACATTTTCTGTTACCACCTCTTTCAAATTCCATCTATCTACCTTGTTCTGTGCTTCAACCATATCCTTATAGAACTCACATCTTTTCATCAACTCTTCATGGCTTCCTGCATCAAGAACAACACCCTTATCCATAACTATAATTTGGTCTGAATCTCTAATTGTGTTTAGATGATGAGCAATTGTAATAATGGTTTTATCCTTGCTTAAATCGTCAATTGCTTCGCCGATTAGTCTTTCATTTTCACTATCAACAGCTGCCATTGCTTCATCTAATATTAAAATCGGTGCATTTTTCAGTATCATTCTTGCTATGGAGATTCTTTGTTTTTCTCCACCAGATAACTTAACTCCCATTTCACCTACTCGTGTTTCATATCCATTTGGCAATGCTGAAATAAAATCATGGCATCTTGCTTTTTTAGCAGCTTCTATGACTTCTTCTTTTGTTGCATTTAGTTTTCCAATTGCTATATTTTCAAAAATACTTAAATCAAAAAGGATAACTTCTTGTTGCACACTACCAATCAGCATTGAGATATTTTCTTGACTATATTCTTTTATATCTTTTCCATTTATCAGTATTTGTCCTTCATCTGCATCCCAAAATCCCATAAGCAAATTAGATACAGTACTTTTCCCACAACCACTTGCTCCTACAAAGGCGTTCAAACTATTTTTCTTAAAATTCAAATTGATATTTTTAAGCTCAAAGCTATCTTTTCCGTATGCAAAATTCACATCTTTAAATTCTATATTTCCAAATTCTAAACCTTGTTCTGTCTTTTTCTTTGGAAGCGGAACTGTTAAAACTTTTCCAATCGCCTTTAGTGCTTCCTTAAACACAATAGAAAAATGTTGCAATGTAGCCGTCTTACTTATAGATGCAGTAAAAGCAGACGATAAAATAATGGCAAGTATAAAATTAGGGGTTGTAATATTTCCATAGTAAAGAAATATACTTCCCAAAATCATGACAATAACTACTCCAATTTCCATAAATATGTCAATGAGTCCCATTGGAATTGTAATTGCTCCCATGCTCTTTTTAACCCAGTAAATATATTCTCTTGCCGTTTTTAATGTTCTTTCACTAATCTCCTCTTCTTTAGCAAAAGCCTTAATCACAGAAATATTTTTTACATATTCCATTAGCTCTTCTCTCATCTTATTTTCATGGTTAAAGTAAATAGCAAAGTTTTTATCCATTGTTTTCTGTGAAAGAACTTTTACCAAATACATGAGTGGAACTCCAGCAATCATTCCAAGAGCAAGACGCCAATCAACAAAAATCATAGCTACAAAAATAATGGTAGGCAGAAGTGTAACTGCCATTATTTCAGGAAGACCATGGGCAAGGTATACTTCCACTTGCTCTACATCATGTTGAACAATGTTGGTAAGCTCTCCTGTATTATGTTCTTTAAAGAATCCCAAACTTAGTTTTTTCAGATGACCGATAATATCTAACCTAAGTTCTGTTAATTTTTCGTATGCTTTCTCATGGGCAACCTTTGTTGCAAAATAATAAAACACTCCTTTTAATACAAACGATATAAAGATTCCCAAGAATATATACTTTAAATTACCTTCGTTAATATTGTTTGTGATTAAAGAACTAATCAAATATACAAGTAAGATTTGTGGTATCAAATCAAATACTATTTTTAAAGCAAGAAGTGAATTGGATAAACTATTTTTCCCAATCACTTTTTTCCTTAATTCTTTTTCCGGCATGAACAACTCTCCTTTCAAAATTGAATAATATTGAATTTCAATTCAGTATTAAGGTTTAAAGTAAGACTTTGCTGATTACGCAAAGTCTATTTTATCCGATCACTATATTTTTTTAAATTACTGTATCAGCAAATCAAAAATTATAGCACAATCTTTTTCCATTTTCTAATCTTAGTTCTAAACGTTCCAAAAGGGGCAACCGTATTAACATGAATAAACTTATAAACTTCCCATGTCGCTGTTTTAGTAGCTTCATCAGCCCATTTTCTCATATGCGGTTGAAATAATTCTTCTTCACTTAGTGTATCAATCATTGTATAGATAGATATAATATTTTCTTTCAATCGTTTCTTTAATTCTTCTATCGATAAATGAGCATAAGTATCGGTAAACCACTGATATAATTCTCCAAGTTGATTCCATTTAAACATATCCGACGGTGTCTTTACTTCAAAACCGTTTTTCTCATCTTTTTCCCATTTCAAAACTAATGTTGTCCATCCGAGTTGATAAGCAAGATTTTCTGCTGGTGTTCTGTCAACTTCAGGGACTCTCTTATCTTTGAGAGATTCAGGAATAATATCAAATTCAGAAATATACTTTTCAAAACTTTTATTTATCTCAGATTTCAGTTCTTCTTTATCTTTATATATCTTCAAAATATCTCCTCCAAAAATTTAAATTTATCGCATTTAAATATCAAATCAACTTACAATGATTCCACTCCCTTGTAATAACACTTTGCAATAAGTTTTAGCATATCTTTTGCCCACTTTTCACTTTGATAATGCCTTGCTATTTCAAGAAGTCCCTCTGTAAAGTTACTGGCTAAAATATGGGCAAGCATTGGATCATATTCCTGTTTCGATTGTCTTTTTAAACTTACTTCAATATGAACCTGCATTTGCGATATGAGTTTTTGTTTTGCTTCTGTATGCTTTGTACCTGAGCTTTTATCCATTAAAATAATTAACTTCTTACGATCTTTTAAAAGTTCATGAATATAATTTTCTCCAACTTCATCAAACCTTTCAGAAGCAGAACCTTTTTCCAAAGATTCTTCCTCATTAAAAGCTGACTCGAAGTTTATATAAACAGAACTTACTACTGCATCAAACAAAACTGCCTTATTTTTGAAATAGGTATAAATTAGTGCCACAGGAATATCTGCTTCTTTTGCAATTTCTGTTAATTTGGCACCTCTATAATCCTTTTTATAAAATACTTTTTCTGCTGCTTCGAGTATTCTATTTCTAACTTCTTCTTTTAATACTTGTGCCATAGCACACCTCTTTCTATTCCAATACTGAATATATATTTAATAATAAATCAAAATTCAATATTTGTCAAGATAGGTTTAAATATTTGTTTTTATATACTCACTCACCGGTATCCCCACTCTTTTCAAAACCTTTATTTTCTCCTGTTTCTTCTGTTCTCTCCTTGCCTTATATTTATCTTCATACTCTTTCTGTTTTCCGCTTGCTTTTCGTTTCAGGTAATTTTGATGTAGCTTGTCTTTTCTTTTCTTTATTTTTCTTTCTTCTTCCTCAAGTTTTTGTTTTTCTTCATCACTTAACTCCGCCTGTGGCAGTTCATAATTGCCTATGAAATTAAAGTAAATTTCTATCTTTTGCTTTGATGTCTGACTTCCTTTTCTATCTCTTTCATGTACGACAATCTTTTCTACAAACTCATTTATCATTGTGGTTGTAAGTTCATCAAAGTTTTCATAACGACTGATAAGAGATATAAATTTTTTAGCTCTGTCTGTTTCTTTTTCATATCTTGATACCTGCTGCTCCAAATCCTTAATTTCTTTACTTAAAGTTATCTGCTCCGTTTCATATTGGTTATTTAGTATTTCATATCTGCTATTTGGTATTTTGTTAAGGATCATATCTTCATAGATACGACACATCAGTCTTTCTAATTCCTGTAATCTTCCTTTGCTGTCAATAAGCCTTGTGCGTTTCTTTTCTATCTCTATTTTTTCCTTTTCTTCCATTTCATTTTGAATGGAACGGATAAAGGCTTCATTATCTTCATTAAGGTATTTTTTAATATCTTTTAGTGTTTCCCTAATAAGGTTTAAGACCGCTTCTGCTTTTATTCTGTGTGCTGATGGACAAAGTGTGCCACAAGGTGTTTTGGTATAGGCACTGCAAGTGTAATAGGGAATATTCTTATAATTGCTTGTTCTATGAACATACATCTTGCTCCCACAATCTGCACAATACATCAGTCCTGTGAGTGGGTGATATTCTCCCCAACCGTCAGGATACCTTTTTACATTTCCTCTTATCCTTTGCACATTATCAAAGGTTTCTTGGTCTATGATTGGCTCGTGTGTATTTTCAAAAATAAGCCAGTTATCCTCGGATACATATTTGCTTTTCTTGTCCTTGAAGTGCTTTCTTGTTTTGAAATTGACTGTATGCCCCAAGTATTCCTGTTTCTTTAAAATGCTTGCTATTGTTGAGCTGCACCAACGATAGGGATGTTCAAAGTTTTTGCTTTGATATAGTCCATAGCCTAATTTCTGTTGATGATAGGCGGGTATATCTACTTTTTCACTCTCCAATATCTTTGCTATTCGATACGGACCATTGCCTTGCATGGTCAGGTTAAATATTCGCCTTACTATCTCTGCTGCTTTTTCATCTACTATCCATTTGTTTTTATCTTTTTCATCTTTGATATAGCCATAAGGCGGTGTGCTTGCAGTATGTTTCCCACTTTCGCCTTTTGACCTGAAAGTCGATTGTATTTTTCTTGATGTATCTCTTGCATACCATTCATTCATGATATTTCTAAAGGGAGTAAAATCATCTTCTCTGTAAAAACTATCTACATTATCATTGATAGCGATTAGTCTTACGCCCTTTTGTCTTAGTATCTCCATACATTGACCGACTTTGAGATAATCTCTGCCAAGTCTGCTCATATCTTTTACAATGATACAACCAATATTTCCTTGATTGACTCCGTTCATCATTGCCATAAATCCCGGTCTGTCAAACTGCGTTCCGCTGATTCCGTCATCTGTAAAGTGAATGATGTTTGACAGGTTATTTTTGCTTGCGTATTCTTCCAGTATTTTTTTCTGATTGATGATGGAGTTACTTTCTCCTTGCAGTTCATCATCACGACTTAATCTCTCATAGAGTGCTGTTATCTTTTCAAAATTCCTCATTTTTACCCCCTTTCTCTTAATTTTTCAATAAAAAAGAATTAAGAAGTACATATTTCACTAAAATAGTGATTAAGTGTTCTCCTTAATTCTATTACTCCAGCAGCGAGTTTGTATTTTTTATATTGCTTAACTGCAAAGTGTGTAGGCTCTTTCTTTTCTAATGCTTCAAAGAGTCTGTCTATCGGATTCATGTAGGTTTCATCATCTTCTCTTACCTCTGAAGCATCTATCATATCCAGTAGTGTCGCAAAGTTCTTTTCTTCTCTTGGAGCTTCATAGAAGATATATCCAATAAGAGCTGTATAGTAGAGTTTTTCGGCTTTGACCCAAAAATCTTCACCTGCTTTTTCTCCCTCACCTTTAGTGTTTGCGATGATTGTCTGTACTAATTTGAGTATATCTTTTTCACTTCTAAGGTAGGCGAATGGATTATACTTCATACTCTTTTTGAAGTTGATGGTATTTAAAATTTTTATCTCATAACCGTTATCTTCAAGCATCTTACCACATTCAATGACTATCGTTCCCTTAGGATCTGTAACACAATATGAAGAGTGCATTTGCATTAGGTTCGGTTTTACATAAAATCTTGTCTTTCCTGAACCAGAACCACCTATAACAAGTACATTTTTGTTACGAGCATACTTTGGATTTGCAGGTCTGCCATTCATAGTTAATCGTTCTGTTTGAGTAAGCAAAATATTGTTTTGGAACTTTTCATCCACATACGGCTCTATATCTTTTCTCGTTCCCCATCGTGCTGATCCATACTCTTTCCCCTGTCTGAACTTTTTTGCATTTTTGCCTTTGGTATATACAATAAATTTTATTAAAGCTGCCACTCCCACGCCCATTAAAATATCCGTTGGATGAATACTCGGAATAAAGCTCATGGTATTAAGCTCTAATATTCCTTGAAAAATTTTGTCAATAATATCGCCACCCGTATATGCTCGTACATGATGAGAAAAGATATTACCAACATAGAAAAATGCAAGATAGGGAATATTCTGCTTTAGAAACTTTGCCTTATCCTGCACCTTAAATAAGCCTTTGATGTCTTTTAGTATCTTATCTATCATAGGCTCTGCTCCTTTTGTTTATTCTTGACTTTATCTTTAGAAACAGTGTTCTTTGCCATCTCCTTGAACTTCTCAATATTTTTGTGAATGGACTCTTTCCTTTCCGTTTTCTTTTCTGATTTCGAAAGAGCGTGTTTAAAGGCTTTATCCATCACTTTCATGTCTTTTGCCTGAAAGAATACGGAGTATTTTCCGCTTTCTTTATCTTTCATCACTGAAAACTTTACCCCATACCGATTCAGTTCCTTTTTAAGTTCTTTAAGCTCTGCTTCTTCTACCGGAATTTCTTCAAGCTGTCCCTTTTTAACCATATCTTTGAGCTTCACTTCATTTCCTTTGCTACTAACGAGCTTTTCCAGTCCTCCGAGTTTCTCAGCCTCTTTCATTAGTTTCTTGAGTAAAGTCAAAAGAAGTTTTGCTGTTACTTTTCCGGCTTTAACCTCCATATTCAGCGTTTTTCTTGCAATTTCTTCATTGATCAAGTTCTCTCACCTCCAGTCAGTAATCTTTCTTTATTCCTCTTTAATTTTTCTTCCTGAATAACTTTTCTGTAATCTTCTCCAAGTACCATCACAGGAATACACATCTCGATAATTCTTGAGTAAATTCTTTGGTATTCCACACTCTCCGTACAGTTTTCAATTTGGCTGTATGAAAGATTTGTGGTAAAGATTGTCGGCTTATGCTTTAAGTACCTGTTATTCACAATGTTATATACCTGCTCTTTGGCATAGCTTGTATCTCTTTCAATTCCTAAATCATCTAAGATGAGAACGGAAGTGTTTACAAGGGATTCGATATATGCGTTTTTATCAAGGTCAAATCCGCCTTTTTGCAGTTCGTTGATTATCTGTGAAAAGTTTCTAATCTTAACGCTTATCTGATACTGTTCAATCAGTGCATTGGCAATAGAGCAGGCAAGATAGGTCTTTCCGCTACCAACTGTTCCATAGAACAGAAGTCCGATATTTTCTTTTTTCATCAATTCATAGTCTTTTACAAAATTCTTTGCGATGATAAGGCTCTGATTTTCTTTTCCATGATAGTTTTCAAAGGTATATGCCCATTGAATCATGGATGTGAAGCAGATACTTTTTAATCTCTCGATTTCAAGCTGCTTTTGTCTTTCTTTTTCTTTTGCTTCTCTATCTCTATCGCATTTACAAGCTGTCTTAAATATCATCTGCTTTCCGAAAAATTCTAATGCTTTTCCATCTTTTCTTTCATGGCACACTTTACAGTAGGCGTGTCCGTCTTTGATGTATTCTTTTTCAGGATTGAAGCTGTATTCCACATCTTCTATCATCACTTTCTCTAATTCTTTAATCATAAATGTACTCCCTTGTTATATTCCTCCCATGTAGGGATATTGGTTTTTTTCTTACTTCCCTGATCTTTATAAAACCAAGAAAGAATTGTTGCTTTATGGTCTTTATATGTCTTTCCGGTACTTTGAAGATAGGTTGATAATCTCTCAATGTAGTTATCAAGCTCTCCTGCCATTTTTATTTGTAATTCACCAATGTCTTCGTCCTTTAAAAAGACATTTTGAAATGTTCCAAGTCCGTTTTCACCAAAACTATATTCTCTCTTACTATACTTACTCTTATTATTCTCTATATAGTTAGAGTCAACATTTTGAACTTCCTGAAGTTCATTTTCTTTACTTCTAAGGTTAAAATCTTTTACTTCTGAAGTTAAGTTTTTTGACTTCAAGAGGTCATCTTCTTTTACCGCTATTATGCTCATAAAGTCTTTTACATAAATGACATTCGGCTTACCAAGTCCAAGCCTTACTCTTTCAATCAGTCCTATTCCTTTTTTGCTGTCTAACTCGTCTAATGTTTTTATGGCAGTAGGCTTTGATATATTTCTTCTTCTCATAATTTCTTCAACAGTAAAATAGATAAATACTCTGCCTTCCTTGTCCACCCAGTTATTCTTAAATGACATTCCTGTGCGTTTCAAAAGCATGGAATAAAGGATAATTGCTTCAGCAGACAATCCCTTAAATTCTTCTCCGTCTACTAATATTTCAGGTACTTTTAGAAAGTTAAATCGCTCTGCTTCTCTGTTATAGAAATAGTCAAAGTCCATACAGGATCACCTCCCTCCTTAAAAATTTGCAAAGAAAAAGACGATAGTTTTTTCTTCTATCGCCTTTGGTAACCATTTTTATGAAATTTTTTAGATTGATTTTATTGCTTCATTGATACCTTGTAAAAAAACTATAACTGCTGCTCCAACCATCGGTATTCCGTATGGGCTTAATAAGAATCCAAGAATCAATGCTTCTATTCCGATGGTAACTTCTTTTTGCAGAAAAGATGCAATTGCTCCAAATATACAAAACATCATCAGCAAATATAGTATGGCTGTTCCGATACCAAGTAGAAATGTCAGAAATGCTGTGAGGATACTTAACACCAAGCTAATTGGGAATAAGATTATTTTTATTATCCATCTCATAATTTCTTATTCCTCACTTTCAAAAACATTCTTTGTATCTCCACACACCATATCAATGCAAACATTCACATCCATATAATTTTTTAAGACTTTTTTTCGTCCTCCCTCTCCGTCTTCTACAAATACATAATGCTTGTAAAACTGCTTAAAATGCAGGATTTTCACGATTTCACTCTTTGTATCAACGCTATGCACTCCACATGCACTGTCTGTGGAAATAAATCCACTGGTTGTACTTGTTCTAGTTTATATCCATTGTTACTGAGTATCTTTACATCACGTGCGAGTGTTGCTGGATCACAGGATACATAGACTAGTCGTTTTGGTGCGATGGTTACAATAGCGTCTATCGTATCTTTTGAACATCCTTTGCGTGGTGGGTCGATAATCATTGCATCTGCTTGTATCTTTGCGTCGATAATTTGTTTTGCGCCTTCAGATGCGTCTGCGTTAATAAACTTGATGTTTGTAACATTGTTATTTTCCGCATTGGTATTCGCATCGCGGATTGCGTCTGCGACAATCTCAATGCCATATACTTGCTTGGCTTGTTTTGCGGCGATGATACCCATCGTACCTGTACCACAATATAGGTCAATGAGAGTTTCATTACCTGTTAAGCCTGCAAGTTCAATTGCTTTAGAATAGAGTTCTTTTGTTGCGTATGGATTAATCTGATAGAACGATCTAGCACTGATTCTAAACGTACAACCAAGTAACTCTTCTTCAATGTAATGTCTTCCAGCTAGTAAAATTTCTTTGCCATCGAGGATGACATTATCCTCTCGTTTATTTACGATAGCGACAAGGCTCTTAATTTGTGGGTAGTTTACTAGGACGTCTTTGATTAAGATATCGCTATTGTGGAATGGATATTTTCTTACCACAAGTGCCACCATCACTTCGCCTGTGTTATGTGCATGCTTGATTAATACATGTCGCACATCTTTTCCACATGCAAGCATGTCAAATTGTTTACGGAAGTAATTTGTAAGTTCATTGGATAAGTCTGTTTGTACATGACACACATCATATTGCACAATACGATTGGAGTGTGGCGCATAGAAGCCCATTTCCACCTTGTTATCATTGCATTGTACTGGTATCTGTACCTTATTACGATAGTTCCAATATGGTTCTACCTTAATAATTAGTTGTACTTCCACATCCATGCCTGCAATCTTATGGAAACAGTCTTTTACTTTGTTTTCTTTCAATGTGTTTTGTTCGTTACTGTCCATATGTTGGAGTTGGCAACCTCCGCATTGTTTATATACAGAACAAATTGGTTCAACCCTATGAATTGATGGTTTTAGGATTTTAATAATACGACCGTAACCATAATTCTTCTTCATTTTCGTGATACCAATTTCTGCTTCTTCTCCATTTAAAAGTCCTGGCACAAAAATGACGATACCGTTTATACGGGTAACGCCTGCACCATCTTCTGAATAACCTGTCGCTGTTGCGATATATCTCTCGTTCTTTTCCATCATCTTTTACATTCTAAAAAAGGGATCTGTTGTATCCCTTATTGTTGTGTTTGTTCTGTCTGTTGTGTTTCTTGTGTTTGTGTTGATTCAGTATTTTCCGTATTTTCAGTATTCTCTGTGCTTTGCTGCTCTTTTTGAGCTTGTGCTTCAGCAGCCGCTGCTGCTTCTGCTGCTTTTCTCGCTGCTACTGCATCTCTTAAACTTTGAGCAACTTCCGCATTCTTAGGACTACTTACTAATTGATATTGTGGAGCACTCATTGCGGATGTCTTTGTAAAGATACCGTAAATGAAGTTATCCTTATCACGTCCATCTTTCATGTTAGAAGTATGAATTTCTAAGTCATACATCTTCATATCATTGCCTTGTGAGAAGTATACATTTGGATCTAAGATTGCGACTACTGCCTCATAAGCATGTCCTGTCACATCCTGAACCACTTCTGCTGTTGAGTCCTCTGCTACATCAACGTATACACGTAATGTACCAGTTGCTAGATGTACACTGTGACCTGTTACACCATCAAGCTTACCAACTGCTTCATCAACTTGTTTAAGTTGATCTTTGGTGATTGCAGGGTTTAAATCATTTTCATAACGACTACCCAATACTGGTGAGTGGGAATCCATATATGTTGATGCTAGCATCCAACCAAAGTAAATCGCTGGCGCAAGAATTAATATCAAGCATACTGTAAATACAATATGCACAAGTTTTAATCCGTGTTTTTTATTTTTCTGTGTCATATTACTCTCCATACTTATTGTATTCTTTTTCTGAGAAATACGCCAGTCTTAATCATGAACGAGTTTTTTTAGCTCTTCTTCTAAGATTTGAGATACCATTCCTGGGTTTGCCTGTCCCTTAGATTTCTTCATGACTTGTCCAACTAAGAAACCTACTGCACGACCCTTACCATTCTTGTAATCTTCGATTGCCTGTGCGTTTGCGTCAAGTACCTCATTTACCATCGTAGTTAGCGCTGAACTATCGGAGACTTGTTTCAAGCCCTTTTCTTCAGCAGCTACTTCTGGATCTTTTCCTAGCATCAAGTCATCGCATAATTGTTTTGCCTGTGATGAAGATACTTTACCTTCATCCACTAGCGCAATCATCTTGGCAAGCATTTCTGGTTTTAATTCACATTTATCAATGCTTGTTTCATGTTTGTTAAGCCATGCGCTTACTTCACCTAATAGCCAGTTGCAGGTAGCTTTCGCATTTGTTGTATACTTCATAACTTCTTCAAAGAACTTAGACATTTCCATATCAGCGATTAAAATACGAATGTCATGTTCACTTAATGCATACTGTTTTGCATAACGTTCTTTTCTCGCTTCTGGAAGCTCTGGCATATGTTCTTGAATATCTTGAATCCAAGAAGGATCTAGTTGTATTGGGAAAATATTTGGCTCAGGGAAGAACTTATAATCCACAGAACCTTCCTTACGACGCATCATGACAGTAGTATTTGTCTTTTCGTCGTAACGACGTGTTTCCTGATGAATCACTTCGCCTGCTTCTAATAGTTCCTTTTGACGTTGAATTTCATACTCTACAGCTTTACCGACGTGGGAGATAGAGTTTAAGTTCTTAATTTCGTTTTTAACACCTAACTTATCAGAACCCTTTGGTGCGATGGATACGTTAACGTCACAACGCATGGATCCTTCTTCCATCTTACAGTCGGATACACCAATATAGAATAGTGTCTGACGAAGTGCTTCAACGTAAGCCTCTGCTTCTTCTCCTGTCTTCATATCTGGACAGGATACAATTTCGATAAGTGGAGTTCCAGCACGGTTAAAGTCTAATAAAGAGAACTTTGTTAAGTGGAACTGCTTGGCTGTATCTTCTTCCATGTGGATACGCTCGATACGTATCTTCTTCCTTCCAGCACTTGTATTAATTTCAATATATCCATTTCTTCCGATTGGATGGAATTGTTGCGTAATCTGGAATCCCTTTGGTAAGTCTGAATAGTAGTAGTTTTTACGATCAAACTTTACAAGTGGATCAATTTCTAAGTGTAGTGCTGTACATGCTTGAATGGCTTTCTTGACTGCTTCTACATTCACTGATGGAAGTGTTCCTGGATGTCCTAAGTCTATCTCATTGACACAGGTATTTGCTTTGCGACCAAAGGAAGTCGGCGCACCAGAGAACATCTTTGTGTTTGTCTTTAACTGACAGTGAATTTCAATACCTATGGTTGCTTCGTATTCCATTATTTCACCTCCGCCTGCAAATCCCTTAAACCTGTGATATCTTCAATTGCCTTTGCAATTGTAAACATTGTGCTCTCATGCCATGCTGGACATGTTAGGTTTACTCCAATTGGACAACCCTCTTCAAATCCCATTGGGACTGTTATTGATGGATCACCTGAGAAATTTGCCATTGCCATGTAGTTTTCTGCTACCAAGTAGTCAGTCGATAGCTTATCATCATTATTGATTGCATCGATGAATGGCGCGATTGTTCCACTGGCTGGAGCGAGAATGCAATCATATTCCTTAAAGCATTCCTTCATTGCATTCACGATCAAGCGTCTTACCTTCTGTGCCTTACGGAAGATACGCTCTTGATTGGCTTCAAATAAGCCATATGATCCAATAACAAATCTTCTGCGAATCAAAGGTCCAAAGCCCTTTGTACGTGAGTTTGTCATGATTTCCTGCATATCTGCACCATCTTCGCGCACACCGAAACGAATACCGTCTAGGTTAGAGTGATTAGATGTTGCTTCACAGTTTGCGATAGTGTAATACGTTGGTAAGATTGCACGCATCAGCTTGTCATCAAAGTGATAGGTATCTACCACAGCACCTGCTGCCTTGAGCTTTTCTACAAGTTCATTAAACATCTTCACAATTTCCGGATTGGATACGCTATCGATGACATTACCAAGTATCGCAATCTTCTTGCCCTGGATACTATCATTTAGTGCTTCTGTGTAATGTTCAACGGGACGACTTGAAGATGTAACATCTAAATCATCACGTCCTGCTAAGACTTCTAATGTAATGCATGCGTCTTCGACGGATCTTGTAAAGTACCCTACATGGTCTAAAGAAGACGCGTAAGGAATAATACCGTAACGGCTGATTCTTCCGTATGTTGGTTTTACACCAACAACACCGCAATAGGATGCAGGCTTTCTAACAGAGTCACCTGTATCCGAACCGATTGCCATTGGTACAACACCTGCTGCCACAAGTGCTGCTGAACCACCAGAGGATCCACCTGTCATACGACGTGTATCCCATGGGTTATATGCTGGACCTGTAAAGCATGTTAAGTTTGTACCACCCATCGCCAGTTCATCCATGGATGCCTTCGCAATACATACTGCACCTGCTTCACGTAATTTCTTTGTGATTGTCGCATCATAGATTGGAAAGTAGTTAGAGAGAATACGCGAACCAGAAGTTGTACGAATTCCTTTTGTACTAACGTTATCTTTGATAGCGATTGGAACACCATGCAGTAAACCACCTTCTGGTAATTGGCTTAATTGTTCCTTTGGATCAACAAATGTGATAACTGCGTTTAGTTTATCCTGCAATTCCTGTGCTTTCGCATAAGCTTCTTCACAACGAGCAGTGCTATCTGCTGGATGATTTACCATATCTTTAATCATTACTTCACCACCTTTGGTAGAACAAAATGTCCTTCCAATTTCTTCGTTACATTTCTCATCGCATCATCTTGAGAGATCACATGATCTGGCTCATCATGACGGATGTATGTTGTTGGTTCTTCAAACGGATAAATCATTTCTTCTACACCGTCCGTATTAATTTCTTCCATCAGCGCAAACTGTTGTTCAAGCGTTCCAAACTCACTTACGAGTTCATCTGCCTCTTCGTTTGATAGATTAAACATCAGTTGATTTGCTAGCTTTTGGAAGTATTCTCTGTTTTTGTTTTCTACCATGATTTATACCTCATTTCTCGCTGATATATTTTAGCCTTAAATAGCGATTTTATCAATGTTATCACCTTTTCAACCATTGACATAAATGCATTCTTCAAAATATTCTGTATCTTTGTCCTTACACGTAAAAGTTTTTACGCTATAGGACCATTAGTAATGTTCCTATAGCGATAAAGATACAGCCAATTAGTGACTTTAAAGTGAACTGTTCATGCAAAAAGATAAATGCTAATACCAATGTGATGACAACGCTTAGTTTATCAATTGGCACAACCTTTGAGGCTTGCCCTAGCTGTAATGCATGATAGTAACATAACCATGATATTCCTGTAGCTAAGCCTGACAAAATCAAAAATATCCAACTCTTTTTACTGATTTCGCCAATTCCAGAACTACTATTTGTTAGAAATACCATACCCCATGCCATTAGTACTACGACCATTGTTCGTATCGCTGTCGCAAGGTTTGAATTTACATTTTCAATTCCAACTTTCGCTAGAATTGAGGTTAGTGCCGCAAATACGGCTGATAATAGTGCAAATATAAACCACATTGTTACACACTTTCTTTTTCTATGATTCTTTCATAAATTGTGCAATAAACTCTTCTTCTGAAAGAATTGGAATGTTGAGTTGTTTTGCTTTTATGTTTTTGGAGGATGACGAAGTCACATCGTTATTAATTAGATAATTGGTTGATTTGGATACAGAACCTGTTACCTTACCACCCTGTGATTCAATATAAGCCTTTAGTTCATTACGATTTGCGTAATGATGTACATCTCCTGTCACAACGAAGGTTAAGCCTTCACAAAGATTACCACTTGCGACTGTATTTGTACGTTGTATGGTAATTTCATCTAGCAGATCTTCAAGTTGAGAGATATTTTCTGGATCCTTACACCAGCTGACGAAGGCATTGGACTTTTCTGGCCCAATTCCATCGATGGAACTAAATACTTCCGTTATCTCTGTGTTTCTTGCGATACTAACTAACTCTCTAAATGGATAGACAGAGAGTAATCGCTTTGCGACATCCTTACCAATCAAAGGAATATTAAGGGCATAGACAAGTTTAGCTTCATCTATTTCTCTTGCTCGATCAATTGATTCCATGATATTCGCTGCAGATTTTTCACCAAACCCTTCTAGGTCAGTGATTTCTTCGTGGTGTTTGGATAAGCGGAAGATATCACCATATTTTGTAATCCATCCTTCATTGATGAATCTTGCAAGTGTTTGCTCTGAGATACCATCAATATCCATACCTGCATTTGAAACAAAGCGATTAAATTTCTTTAGCTTTTTCGCAGGACAGCTTGGATTGGTACATTTGAGTGTTTCTGTGCCACGCTCACTCATATCCACGATTGTCTTACTATGACATACTGGACAGGTTTCTGGGATATGGAAGCTTCCCTCTGCATGTTTAACACTAATGACCTTTGGAATGATTTTATTTGCCTTAATCACTTCAAGTTCACTTCCTACATCACCAATGCCTAAACGTTTACACTCACTGATATTACATAGG
The DNA here is from genome assembly GCF_036323475.1 of Solobacterium moorei. GTDB lineage: Bacteria > Bacillota_I > Bacilli_A > Erysipelotrichales > Erysipelotrichaceae > Bulleidia > Bulleidia moorei. The sequence continues at coordinate 646,346 of NZ_AP028934.1, read as the reverse complement.
GATGCACGTTTTACGGTCGTACCTTCAATTTCGACTGGCTCAAATACTGCTACTGGTGTAATGGTAGATGCTGCACAAGACCACTCGATATATTCAAGCTTGGATAGTACGGATTCATCTTGCCACTTAAACGCAAAGCCTGCTCTAGTCGCATGGTGTCCTGTTACAGAGCCACCTGATGCATACTCAGTATCATCATAAACAACAACCAAACCATCCACTGGATATGGATTGATTGCGTCAGTGACCTTCTTTGTCCATTGTTCGATTTCTTTGTTGATATTTGCAAGAGTTGGATATTCAACACATTCACGTTCTACAACTTGGAAGCCTAATTTCTCCATGTAGTCCATACGCTTCCCCCAAGAAGTGATATCTTCTTCTGTATATACAAGCGTAAATGGAATCCAATGAATCTGACGCTTCTTCACTTCTTCAATATCTTTTAGGGTTAATGAACCTGACGCAAGATTTCTTGGATTTGCGTAATCTTCACCAGACTCCATCACAAATTGATTAAAGTCTTCGTATGAAATTACCGCTTCCCCACGAATCACAAGATGTCCCTTTGCAGAGATTGTCTGTGGAATTCCATGGATTGCCGAGGACAAATGGGTAATGTTTGTACCAATATGTCCATCTCCACGGGTAACAACTTTACTTAACTTTCCATTATCATATGTCACGACAAGCGTTAAGCCATCTAGCTTCCAGGAAATCCAGATTGGTTTTCCTTCCGCCCACTTTTCGACTTCTTCTGGCTTCTTTGTTTTCGCAAGTGATAAAGCCAAGAACTCATGGGCTTCTTTTTGGCCTGCGGTATGATCGCTAGAGACTTTCATTGTTGGAGAGTCTTCTAAAACAACACCTGTTTCTTCTTCCATTTTTTTCAGACGATCAAATAAGGCATCCCATTCATAGTCAGTCATCTGTTCTGCCTTACCGTCATAATAGGCATCAGCAGCTTGATTTAACTGTGCGACCATCTGTCGCATAAGTTCTAATTTATCTTCGCTCATGTTAACTCCTTAAATCTGTCTTCTTTTTGATACTTGGATGTCCTGCCGCAACCTTCTTCACACCAAATGGATATGGGAATGCGATTTCCGCAATCTCATTTTTGATGCTGATGACTAAGCCTTCACCAAACTTTGCATGAATGACTTTATCACCCTTCTTTAGTCCTGAAGGCTTTGCCTTGGACATCCGTTGTGTAAAGGATGAAGGACTATTCTCGAATAATCTTTCTGATAAACGCACTTCTCTTTGTGTATTACCTGCATGCACACTTGAACCTAAATGTTCAATGTATTCCGCATCGATTTCTTCGATAAAGCGTGAGGTTGTTCGTACACGCTGTAAAATCATCGAGAATCCACCTGCTTCGGTTAGATAGAGTTTATTTCTAGCTCTTGTAAAGGCAACATACGCTAGACGTCTTTCTTCTTCCACACCACGATGGCTTTCATTCACCGCACGCTCATTTGGGAAGATTCCCTCATTCATATCGGAGATAAATACCGTATCAAATTCCAAACCCTTGGCCGCATGGACTGTCATTAACTGTACAAAATCACTTGCCAGTATCTCTTCACGGTCACCATAGAGAGATACTAGCTGTAAGTATTCATCAAGTGTACTTTCAGGATAGGTCTCAGAGAATTCTTTTACATCATCAATTAATTCTTTTAAGTTTTCAATGCGATTTTGTTCCTTGGCTTCTTCTAGCATCGCGCGATAACCACTTTCTTCAATAATCTTTTCAAATAGTTTGAAGATTTCAACCTCACCACTATTTGCACGCTTACGCCATGATTCAACCATGTTCACAAAATTCTCCATTGTTGTTAACATCTTGCCACTAAATAGAGAACTATCTTTTAATACTTCGTACATAGAAGTATTTCTTGCTCGTGCAGTCTCTACAATCAAGTCCATCGTCTTGTTTCCTATTCCACGCTTTGGACGATTGAGAATACGTTGTAACGCAAGATCATCTGCTGTGGTTACCATACGTAAGTAACATAGCGCATCTTTAACTTCCTGGCGTTCATAGAAGCGTGTACCACCATAGATGATGTACGGAATTCTTTCATCGAGTAACGCTTTTTCTAAGGAACGAGACAAGTAGTTAGAACGATATAAAATCGCAATGTCATGATAACTCTTACCTTCGCGGTGTAAACTTGAAATCTTACCTGCAATCCAAGCTGCTTGGTATTCATCACTCGCTGCAGAATAATGGGTAATCTTTTCATCGCTATGGCGATTGGTAAATAGTTCTTTATCCACACGATATTTATTATTTTTAATGACGGAATTTGCGCCATTGAGGATTGCTTCAACAGAGCGATAGTTCTCATTCAGGATAATTGTCTTAGCCTGTGGATAATCCTTGGCAAAGTTCATGATGATATTTACATCTGCTCCTCGCCATGTATAGATTGTCTGGTCTGGATCACCTACAACAAGTAAGTTATTCATAGGACCTGTTATTTGGTTAATCAATTCGTATTGTTTCTTATCGATATCTTGGAACTCATCGACGAGTATGTAGTTGAAATGCCTTTGCCACTTTTCTAGGATTTCTGGGAATTTAGCAAACATGCGTACAGTCCATAAGATCAAATCATCAAAATCTAATGCATATAAATCTCTTTGGCGCTTGTCATAAAACGTATATACTTCTGCTTTTACTTTATCCGCATGATAATCACCAGCTAAAACAAGTGCTCTTTCTGGTGTAATATCTGCCGTTTTATTATTCGCAATGTAGTCCAACATAGAGCTATAGGAATAGGTTGTCGCATCAATGCCCTGTAGTTTATAGGCTTCCTTGAGTACAGACTTTTGATCTTCTGTATCCATGATAGTAAAGTTGCGTGGATATCCCATCGCAATAATATCTTCACGTAGAATACGTACACACAGAGAGTGGATTGTACTTACCCATGGTGCACTTGTCTGACTAGCGAGCATGTTGCGAACACGCTCTTTCATTTCATTGGCTGCTTTATTGGTAAATGTAATTGCCAAAATCTTTGTTGGCCATACATCTTCATCTTCAATCAAATGCACAATGCGCATCGTTAAAACTCTAGTCTTACCAGAACCTGCACCCGCAATAATTCTTAGGTACTTTTCTTTGGATAAGACTGCATCTTTTTGGTTTTCATTTAAACTATTTATATCAATCATCGCTACACACTCCACATTCTGCATTACTTCATCATTTCGTTTTCGGCAAATCATTTCCGATAGGTTTTATTATACCATTGACTACCGTCTATGAGGGGCTATAGCACAATGTAAATATATTATTTTCTTTTCTGAAACTCCTAAGGAAAGCGTGCAGTTCATGGTATAATGAGCAAAGAGGTAACCCCATGTCAAGAATAGCAAATCAATGGAAAGATTATACCTGCTTTGATGCAGGAAATGGCGAGAAATTAGAACAGTGGAAAGGTATCGTTTTAAGACGTCCTGACCCACAGGCAATCTGGCCAGCAAATCAGAATACAAAGCTATGGCAAGATACAGATGCCATCTACCACCGCTCTGATAAGGGTGGCGGTCATTGGGAATATCGTAAGAAGCTTCCAGAGTCATGGACAATCAATTATAAAGATTTGACATTTAAGGTGTCCCCAACTGGTTTTAAGCATACTGGCTTATTCCCTGAACAAGCAGTGAACTGGGATTGGATGTCTGATTTGATTAAGAAATATCCAAATGAAGAGATTCGTGTCCTCAATCTTTTTGCCTATACTGGCGGTGCCACAATGGCATGCGCGAAAGCTGGGGCTGCAGAAGTGGTACACGTAGATGCATCTAAGGGTATGGTGCAATGGGCAAAAGAAAATCGAGACTTATGCGGTCTTCAAAATAATAAGATTCGTTTCATCGTTGATGATTGCTTGAAGTTCGTTGAACGCGAAAAACGTCGTGGACATACTTATCACGGAATCTTAATGGATCCACCTTCCTATGGAAGAGGTCCAAATGGGGAAATGTGGAAGTTTGAAAAAGAAGTAACGAGGCTCATTCAAGCTTGTGTAGAGATTCTTGATGAAAATTCCCTATTCTTCTTAATTAACAGTTATACAACTGGGTTCTCTTCCATTGTTCTAGATAATACACTTCGTACAATGATCTTGCCTAATCATCCAAATGGTATTGTGGAGACGGGTGAAATTGCCCTTCCTATCGCAAATCGCGACTTATTACTACCATGCGGTATCTATGGCAGCTGGCAGAGAAAATGATCAACGTACTCTACGAAGATAACCACGTCTTGTGCGTGGAGAAACCAATCAATATCCCTGTTATGGAAGACGATTCTCACGACATGGATCTACTAACCATGTGTAAAGAATATCTCAAAGAGAAATACCAAAAACCAGGCAACGTATATTGTGGCCTTGTACATCGTTTAGATAGACCTGTTGGTGGTGTGATGGTATTTGCGAAAACCTCCAAAGCAGCTTCTCGTTTATCCGAAGCTGTTCGAACACATCAACTAAAAAAGGAATACATCGCAATTCTCGATGGTATTCCTATAAAAAAGGCTGATACGTTAGAAGATCATCTATCCAAGGATACTCGTACCAATACCGTCAGTGTAACTGACGCAAAGCATGGTAAGAAATGTCATCTATCCTACGAAGTCATTGGGCAAAAAAGCAAACAGTCCCTTGTACATATCATACTTGGTACAGGTCGATCACATCAGATTCGTGTTCAATTCGCCAGTCGCAAATTACCATTAATTCATGATCAACGTTATAACCCACATACAACAAAAGGTCCGATTGGGTTATACGCATTCCGTTTAACATTCCCACATCCAACCTTAAAAACCCCTATCGTATTACAAGCAATCCCTTCTCAATCAATATGGAAAGAATTTGAGGTGAACTATGCCAAACTATAATAAAAATTCCCAAAGAGTATCGCACAGTAGCGGTACAATCAATCCACCAAGAAAGCGCAGAAAAGCAAGACGTCATATTCGTCCTGAAATTCTAATCGGTCTTGTGATTATACTTTGTATTCTGGTAACTGCTCTGGTATTACCAAACCTGATTACCAATTCAAAGTTAAAGGGACTTGGTTATACAAATACCCAAATCAAGGAAATTAAACACGAAAAACTGACAAAAGAAATCTTGGATAATAAATACTACTCTGTTTCACTTGCGAATGCGCTAGATAAAAAATCAGTCAATGCGGATTACCTTGAACTCTACACATCCGTAAAAGACAATCGTGCATTAACCGCAGAAGATTTCTTACTAGCAAGTCGACTTGCGGATAAGGGATATGAACAAGCACAGATTCTCAATCTCTTTAAAAATCTAGAGTATTGGGAAATCACACCGCTACTTGTATTTGATTATCAATGGGATGAGAAAGTATACATCGATGATTGTGTTCTCCATCGCGACACGAACTCCAAAGATTCCTTCACTTTATCCAACAAGTTCATTGTACCAAACACAGAGAACATCGTGTCCGATCCTTCTTCTATCACAGTACTTGTGAATCAAAAAAATAATCTACCAGTAGAATACGTACCAGAAGATTTAGAGACTATTGATCTTCAATACGCTTCCCAAGGCGTACAGTTACGTGCAGAAGCTGCTAAAAACTTCGAAGCACTCTCTGCCGCAAGCATTCAGAACAAAGTCCCATTCTTCGCGTCAACAGGATATGTATCCTATCAGGCATTAAAGGATATCTACAGTCCCTATAACGCAGATGTCGCAAACTTATATGCGGATATCCCTGGACAATCCGAACAACAAACTGGCTTTTCTGCAGATGTAAGTCCTACATATGAAGGTGGTGCCTTCTCACAGACAAATACCTATCAATGGCTTAAAGAGCACGCAGCTGAATATGGATTTATCTTGCGTTATCCAGTTTCAAAGGCAGCCATTACTGGTAATAAGTCTGAAACAAACCAGCTTCGTTACCTCGGTAAATCATTAGCCAAGGCCATCGTTGACTCTAATCTTACTTATGATGAGTATTACTCCTTGTATATCGCAAGTTGGTCTGATGAGAAAAACATGCCAAAGGAAAATGTATTAAGTGCTACAAATTATCAAAAATATCTAAATGAAAAGTTCGATGATTAGTCGGACTTTTTTACCACTTATTTCTGCAAGAACTTTAGAATCTCTTCACGTCTAGCTTCCATATCGTTGTAGCCAAGTTCATATAATGCCTTTGTCTTTTCTACATCACCCTTATAGCGAGATACCTTGATATTCTGTGATGGTAGGATATGTACTGCCTTACCCTGTTCTACTTGCTGGTTGATAATTTCAACTTGATGGTAGTAGTTTAAATGACGAACATGATAGTCTTTAGCAATTTGTGGATACTTATGATAGATGATGCGCATTAAGAATTCCACAATCTTACTTGCTGGCTTTCGAACATAGTCCTTTGGCTTTGTGGTAATGACAAGCGTCTTTGTGCATCCCTGTTCTAAAGCACGCTCGATAGGTATCATCTTTGTAATACCACCATCAAGTAACTTCTTACCACGATAGTTTACAATCGCGGAAGCGATTGGGAGTGCACAACTACCTAATAGTACATGCATACTATCATCCATTTCATCAATGCCATAGTACACAGTCTTACCTTCACCTAACACATAACAACCCACTTCAATATTTGCCTTTTGATCTAAGAGTGGCTGAATTGTCATATGTGCTTCTTTCTTTAAGACATCATTGAATAAATGATTATATGCCACAAAGTGACCTTCTTTTAGTAATGCCTTCAAGCCAACGATGTCTGGTGCGATGGAGTATTTCGTTGCTAAGTCATAGGCAATCTTTGTTTCACCTTGCCAATAGAGTGCTAGATATACCGACCCACTCGAAATACCAACACCATAATCAAATGTAATATTGTTATCCGTTAACCACTTCACAGCACCTGCAGTATACGCTCCACGGATACCGCCGCCTTCCAATACTAAACCAATCTTTTCCATATAACCTCTTCTTTATACTAATGGGATAAACACATTTAGAACCGCTCTAAAAATCTTTATAATCCATACTGTATCACGTACATCTTCGAGTGTGACTTCTTGTGATACTGCAAGTGCTTCTAAGAAATTCTCTTTCATCTTGTATACAGAATCTGTATCATACATCACCACACCATTTTCAAAGTGTAGGAAGTAACTACGATAGTCTGTATTCGCCGTACCCACAATTCCAAACTTATCATCAGCCACCATATTCTTGGCATGATTGAAACCTGGTGTGTACTCATAGATTTTAACACCATTTGAAATTAAATCGAAATAATGCCCCCGCGTAATCTGGAATACAAACTTTTTATCTGGGATATGCGGTGTTAAAATACGCACATCTACACCATTTTTCGCAGCCATCTTCAGTGCAGTTTTCATTGACTCCGTTAAGATTAAGTAAGGAGCATCGATATAGATATATTCCTTTGCGTGTTGAATCATGTTTAGATGCACATTTAACGCAAATGGTTCTTCATCTGTAGGTGTATCAGAGTATGGTTGATAGAAGCCCTTCGCATTTTTAGGATACTCATATGACAAATGATATTGCTCGTAATCGATACTATCATTTGTGCCACGGACATAGGTATACATACCTAAGAACATACATGTACAGGACCATACTGCATCTCCCTCAATCATGATGGCACTATCTTTCCAATAGCCAAAACGACGATGACGATTGATATATTCATCTGAGATATTCACACCACCTGTAAAGGCAACACGGTTATCTACCACCGTAATCTTACGGTGGTCGCGGTTATTCATTAGAGCTGCTAAAGATGGACGTATCTTATTGAAACGATAGGTTTCAATTCCGCGTTTTTGGAGTTGTTTATCAAAGTGAATCGGAATATCCAAAGCTCCAAAATCATCATAGATCATTACGACCTTGACACCCTGTTTAACCTTATCTTCAAGTAACGCAACCAAATCATCCAGCATCCAACCTTGGTTAATAATAAAGTATTCTAAGAAGATAAAATGTTTTGCGGAAGAAAGAACTTCCTTGAAAACTGGATACCATTCTTCACCACTCTTGAAATAGGTACTTGCTGTATGTTCATAGACTGGAAATCCACCACCACGAATACCATAATGGAAGATCTGCTTTGCGTCTTTATTGTGGATATCATCAAGTATAGATTCATCTGTCTTGATTAGATCCGAAAGGGAACGTGTCGCACGCACAGTTCCATGATGTAGCTTTTTTGGTACCTTACGGTTTCCTGTAATGAGATATAGTGGAACTCCAATCACTGGTGCAGCTAGCACCAATAATAGCCAACCAATCTTATACGACGGATCATTTCTTCGATTAATAATATAGATTGCGATAATGAGTGCCAATATATCGATCACTGGCATTGCAGTCCCGTAGGTCGCAGACCCATAAAACAGTATTACAAAAAATCCCAACTGTAATAGGATCAGTGGGATCACTACCATTAATCGACCTGTCAGTACTCGCCATAATTTCTTCATAAAAATATTATAACAAACTCCTTCTAATTCTCTAAATTAGAGTATCAATAAATAAATATTCTTTACTTTCTCTCCACGTCGATACAGCCAATGATATTTTGGAACACGAACTGTCTGTAATAGTTCTGCGTGTAGGGATTGTATTGTCTTATCACTTGCGATATTTTCTGGTGAACATGTGATAATCACTTGGCGAAAGTGATATTCTTCTTTTGCGATTTGTAGCAGTAACTTGCATGCATGATATGCATAATGATGGCCACGAAATCCATCATAGATACGATAACCTATATTTCCTGCATAGTATAACTCTTCATCCATGCCAAGTCGTAAATCACACTCACCAATACACTCATAATCTCCATGACGATAAATGCTATAGACGATTGACTTTGGTGAACGATTAAAAAATGAAACTGGAATCACTTCCCGAATCCTTAAATCGACACTTTCCGACTCATATAGCTGTTTCTTTACCATCACAAGTTTCCTATAGTTTTTCTTTTACAATATATACTGGTCTATCTTTTACTTCCATGTATGTCTTCGCTAGGTATTGACCAATCACCCCAATGGATAATAATTGTAATCCAGAGGCTAGCAAGATAATACATACCAGTGATGGCCAACCAGCAGTTGGATCACCAAACATTAGCTTACGGATTACCACAAAGATAATCATCAAAAACGAAAGCAAACAAAACAACACTCCCACAAAAGAAGACATAGATAATAGAGTCGTGGAGTATGCGGTTAGACCGTCAAATGCGTATTTCCATAACTGCCAAAACGACCACTTGGATTGACCATATTTACGTTGTACATTTTCATACTCAACCCACTTCGTATTAAAACCAACCCAGCTAAAGATTCCCTTGGAGAAGCGATTCTTTTCCGTAATGGAAAGCACTGCCTCAACTACCCTTGTATTCATGACGCGATAATCTCTTGCGCCATCCATCACTTTTGTCTGTGAGAAACAATTTAAGATTTTATAGAATAATTTCGCAAACCAGGAACGGATAGGTGGTTCTCCCTTGCGTGCAGTTCGTCTTGCGACGACTTGATCGGCACCCGCAAAAATCTCATCAATCATCTGCGGTAGTAGTGATGGTGGATCTTGTAAATCTACATCCATAATTGCGACAAGGTTTCCTGAAGCATGCTCTAAACCTGCATAGATTGCGGCTTCCTTACCAAAATTACGTGAGAACGAGATGAGTTTGATTCGTTTATCTTTTTGATGTAAGTTCTTGATTTCTGTAGCAGTTTTATCGGTTGAACCATCATCCACAAAAATTAATTGATACATGATTGCATGTTTCAAAAAATATGCATCATTCTTACAGAATTCTTCATAGAAATATTTGATATTTTCCTCTTCGTTATAACACGGAATAATTACAGTTAATAATTTCGGCATAATACTTTCCTCATCTTTGCACTTAAAATAGCATAATCATCGCTACAGTTCAATGTAGGACAGATGTTCCAAAAGGAAAAAGGTTCAACCAAGTGGTCAAACCTTTCTTTCATTAGTCAGCGACTTCTTTCGCAATCTTACGATAGATATCCTGTAATTCTTGTTTTTGTGCATCAGATAACTGCTTATCTGGATCATCCTTAGATAATCCAAAATCATCTAAGAGTGATACATGGTAATCCACTAACTTACCATTCTTAACACCGATGACTGCTGGTACATAGAAACCTTTTTCACCAGAAGAGTTTACCTTTAATACTGGATCAATGTATTCTAATAACTTCTTATAGTCTTCTTTTTCAACTTTCACAGAAGCGTCAACGTAATATATCGTTAAATTTAACTCCTTTGCGACTTCGTTTAACTCTGGAACCGCACGGTTACACCAAGCACATTCGTTGTATCCGTAATAAAGAATGCCTGTTCCACCTTCTTTAAACATACGTAAAGATTCTTTTAATGTGATAAGTTGAAAATCTGCAACATCATTACGAATCCATTTATAACCCTTCATATCTGACTTTGTGGAGGTTAATTTGATTGGGTTTGTGATTGTGAGTGTATCTGAAGTTTCACTTGTAGATGTGTTCCTCTTACTCTCTGTTTTATTGAAGCAGCCTGCTAGTAATGCGACCGCCAATAAGCATGTTAAGATTTTTTTCATCTCATACCTCTTTTCTTTGTGTTTTAGTATAGCATACTCTAAAAACTCAATCTATTTTTCTAACTTCGACTGAATTCGAAAAAGATTCAATCTTCTCACGTGTAGCCATACCCTTAGAGTACGCTGTCGCAGATCCACAGGATGCCCCAAAGCGGAAGCTATCTACGATATTTCTAGAGCGATTATATTCCATTAAGAATCCTGCAACGAGTGAATCTCCAGTTCCTACTGTATTGACGATTGTTGTTGGGTCTAATACATCACACTGGAAAGTTCCTTCCTTTGACGCAAGAACTGCATTTCCATCAATATCTAGTATCATTACATTTTCAACGCCTTGAGCATGTAAGTCTTTTGCGGCACGTACCATATCTTTTGTTGTTTCAACGGAATAGGATACAAGTGCTCTTACTTCTTCCTTTGTTGTCTTCAACAAGAAAAGCTTTGTGGATAACATTTTCTTAACAAGCTGCGCATCTGTATCTAAGGCAACTTTAATACCATCTGCCTGTAGCTTCTTTAAGATGGACACCATATGATCGACTGTATAAGCTGGTGTATTCCCTGCCAATACAAGCACATCATTTTCATAGAGTGTATTTAACTTTCCTGCTAGATTATCTAAATCTTTATCTTGAATATATGGACCACATGCATTCATGTTTGTGTCAATTGTAGAATTGCACTTCACATTGATACGTGTATTTCCATCAATATAGGAGAAGTTAGGACGAATGTCCTGATACTTCGTTAGTAAACGAATATAGAAATCTTTTGTAAAGCCACCAAGGAAACCAAATGCACGTGATGGCACTCCTAAGTTGCTTAGAACGATAGAGATATTGATACCTTTGCCACCTGCTTCATAATATTCCAGATCAGAACGATTAGTTTTCCCTGCTTCAAGTGGGGCAGAAAACTCCATGTAATAATCTAGCGAAGGATTAATTGTACATGTACAAATCATATTACACCTCTGCTACATTCTGAATAATCTTCAAGATTACTTGTATAGATAACTCTAATTCATCGAGGACGCAGTATTCAAAGCGACCGTGGAAGTTTCCACCACCACAACCGATGTTAGGACACGGTAACCCCATAAAGGAAAGCTGTGCACCATCTGTTCCACCGCGGATTGGTTCTTGCAGAATGTGAATACCTAATTCTTCCATGGACTTCTTAGCAATCTCAACTGCAGTTGGATCTTTGTCCAATACTTCCTTCATATTGCGATAGCTATCCTTGATTTCAATCGTTACAACACCTTCACCATACTTCGTATTGATGAATTCAGCAGCCTTTAACATTAATTCTTTTTTCGCTGTTAACTTTTGGTAATCATGGTCACGGATGATATATTCAAGCTCTGCGTTCTCTACATCACCTTTCATATTATGAAGGTGGATAAAGCCTTCCCATAACTCTGTATGTTCGGGTACTGCATGTGCAGGCATCATTGCTTGATATTCACATGCAAGCTTTGCCGCGTTGATCATACGATTCTTTGCGGAACCTGGATGAATGGAACGTCCCTTGAAATGTAGTACTGCAGATGCCGCATTGAAGGTTTCATCCGATAATTCGCGTACTGTTCCACCATCCATTGTATAGGCAAACTTCGCTCCAAATTTCTTTACATCAAAGAAGCGTGGACCATTCCCAATTTCTTCATCTGGTGTAAAACCAATCGCAATCTCACCATGCTTTACTTCCGGATGATTATGCAAGTATACAAGAGCCTCCATAATGGATGTAATACCAGCCTTATCATCTGCACCTAGTAACGTATTACCATCAGTTACCATCAAACGTTTTCCCTTGAATTCCTTCATCCATGGGAAACGTTCCATCGATAATGTCACATCTCTATTTAGGGCAATATCCTTGCCATCAAAGTTTTCAATGATACGTGGGTTGACATTCGTGCCACTAAAATCAGGGGCTGTATCCATATGTGCAATAAATCCTACTGTATCAACCTTTTTATCTAAGTTAGATGGTAGCTTTGCGTATACATAACAATGTTCATCTACCGATACATCTTGTAATCCTAATTCTTTTAATTCTTCAACGAGTAGATTTGCTAAATCGAATTGTTTCTTTGAGGAAGGTGTTTCCTGTTCATTTGCAGGATCAGATTGTGTATCAATCTTGCAATAACGTATTAATCTTTCTGCTGCGCTCATATTCTTTACTCCTTTTCTGATTGTAAGAATGAGTGTTCATACTGAATCCCATTCTTTACGTTTTCTAATATCTGCTTATCACAGAGTGTTTCAATGATTTTCAATGCGAAATCAATCGTCGCACCCATTCCACGACCCGTAATCAAATTACCATCTTTCACAGCTAATACCTGCTGATATTCACCACCAAAGCTTGACTCATCAAAGCTTGGATAACAGGTATACTTTCTACCTTGTAGTAGACCTCGATGACCTAAAATCGATGGTGCTGCACATATTGCACAGGATAACTTTCCTGCTTTAAAGTGTGCTTCATATAAATCAATGAGTTTCTGATTGTTTTCAAGATTTTCTGTACCTAATTTTCCACCTGGGAAAATCATAACATCATACACATTTTGAAACTCGCCAAACAGTTTATCAGCCTGAATCTTCACTTGATGAGACGTTGTGACTGTTAGTGTTTCATTCATCGAAATCATATCAATCGTCAAACCTGCACGGCGTAATAAATCAACTGTTATAAGTCCTTCACAGGTTTCAAAACCATCTGCCATAAAAATTGCACATTTCATTTTGGTTCCTCCTATCAATTGGTTATTTCCTTTTCAACTTATGATAAATATTATACACCTTCACGGCTCCGCCTCATCATTTATACTATATTTAATATATGTTTATGATATAGAAAAACCGCAGTATTATCTACGGTGTTCACTTTAAAATTTGACGAACTCGCTTTTGCAATTCTTTCACTGTTTTCTCTTCAAACCAAGGATTTTTACCAAGCCATCTAAAGTTCAGTGGGCTTGGATGAACAATTGGAAAATACTTTGGTAAATATTCTTGAAAGTTTTCTACTGTTTCTGTTAGATTCTTCTTTTTCTTTTTTCCAAGATAATAATCAATGGAATACTTTCCGACTAACAAAGTCAATTCAATATTTGGCATTAACTTCAAAAACTTCTCATGATATTCCTGTGCAATAAACTTGCGTGGTGGTAAATCGCCTGTTTTTGCCTTACCAGGATAGTAGAAATCCATTGGTAAGATTGCAATATCCTTACTATAGAATTCCTTATCATCAATTCCCATCCACTTACGTAAGCGAATACCAGATTGATCATCAAAAGGAATTCCTGATCGTTCTACGTGTGATCCCGGAGCTTGTCCGATAATTAAGATTTTTGCATTGGCATCCACCTGTAAGATAGGGCTATACCCGTTCTTTGTATATTCTTTATTTCGTGGATCTTTTTTCAATTCTTCTAATAATTTTTCTATTTTCATCTTTATGACCTCTGAAAGAAGAAATCCTGCTATCTTTCGATAACAGGATAAATCAATTACATTTCAGATTCAATCTTTCCAATTTCACGAGCGTGTCTTCTACGATCGATTTCTGTTAGATACTTCTTACGAATACGAATATCTTCTGGTGTAATTTCTACGAGTTCATCATCATTGATAAATTCAATCGCAGCTTCTAATGACATGATACGTGGTGGAACAAGCTTCATAGCTTCATCGTTACCAGTAGAACGAACAGCCGTCATCTTCTTATTCTTGATTGGGTTAACGCCCATATCCATATTCTTAGCGGATACACCAATAATCATACCTTCATATACAGGTGTTTGTGCACCGATGAACAACTGTCCACGTTCCTGAATATTCCAAAGAGCGTATGTCATAGCACTACCTGTTTCAGTAGAAATCAGAGCACCATTTTCACGCTGTGGAATTTCACCCTTAAATGGCTCATAACCATCTAAACGCTGTACCATTGTACCTTCGCCATGCGTCATATTGATGAAGTCGGATCTAAATCCAATCAATCCACGTGTAGGACACTTATAAGTAATACGGGTGTATGTACCAATTTCTTCCATGTCAGAAAGGATACCCTTACGTACATTGAGCGCAGAAATAACAGAACCGGAATATTCTGTAGGAACATCAATTACAACCTCTTCAATAGGTTCACATGTAACACCGTCAATCTTCTTCATAATAACTTCAGGACGTGAAACTGCAATTTCAAAGCCTTCACGACGCATCTGTTCTAGTAAGATTGTTAAGTGTAATTCACCACGACCAGATACCTTGAATGTATCTGTAGAATCTGTATCTTCAACCCTTAAACCAACATTTACTTCAAGTTCTTTATCTAAACGTTCACGAATATTACGTGAAGTGACGAACTTACCAACTTGTCCTGCAAATGGAGAATCATTAACCATGAAGTTCATGGATAGTGTTGGCTCTTCAATCTTTAACATTGGCATTGGATCTGGAGCACCTTGAGGACAGATGGTATCACCAATATTAATATCAGGGATACCAGAAATCATACAGATTTCACCACACTGAATTTCTTCAACTGGAATACGACTTAATCCCTTGTAGATAAAGATCTGATTTGTCTTACCTTGGTGTGCACTACCATCCGCATTACATACTGTATAAGATGTCGCAGCTTTTAATGTACCTTTATATACACGACCAATTCCTAAACGCCCGATATAATCGTCATACGCAAGTGCACTAATTTGCATCTGCACTGGTTCATCAATCAAGTTTGGATAAGCTTGTGTATGATGGATAATTGTTTCAAACAGTGGGACGATATCTTCATTTGTACCATCCTGCTCATAATGAACAATACCCTCTCTAGCCTTACCAAATAAGATTGGGAAGTCCAACTGATCATCCGTTGCGTTTAGTTCAAGGAATAATTCATATACTTCATCGATTACTTCGTTAGCACGAGCATCCTGCTTATCCATCTTATTGATTAATAAGATAGGACGCAATCCTGCTTCTAATGACTTCTGCAACACGAAACGTGTCTGTGGCATTGGCCCTTCAGCAGAGTCTACTAACAAGATAACTGTATCAACCGTTTTGATAATACGCTCAACTTCAGAAGAGAAGTCTGCGTGACCTGGGGTATCAACGATATTAATCTTATAGTCTTTATATGTTACAGAGCAGTTCTTAGAATAAATAGTAATTCCTCTTTCACGCTCGAGATCGTTGGAGTCCATAATGCAGTCTACAACCTTCTCGTTATCTTTAAATACATGACTTTGTTTGAGGAATGCGTCTACTAATGTTGATTTCCCAGCATCAACGTGAGCAATGACGGCAATGTTAATAATCTTTTGATAGTCCATCTTCTCTTCACCTTCTTTTAAGCATAAGCGGATAAATTATATATTTTATGGCCGCAAATTACAACCCAAACCCATCTAAAATACAGATGTTTTCATTGACGATAGATGTGTAGGTTGCTATAATATTTGAGCGATGCACCAGTGGTGGAATCGGCAGACACGTACGCTTGAGGGGCGTATGAGGCAACTCGTGCAAGTTCAAGTCTTGTCTGGTGCACTTATACTTTAATAAAAACTCGCTGTTGTTGCGAGTTTTTATTATTTCATATCGATTGTTTCATTTCCTATGATATTGTGTTTCATAACAAGTTTATGAAGCGATACAAAATCCCTTTACTTTTATATCTATAGAAACTAATATATGTAATTACAGGAGGGAAAGAGTATTTATGAAAAAAGTATTAATTCCGGCTTTAGCTTTAACTATGGCTTTATCCTTTGCCGGCTGCTCAAAATCTGAAAAAACAGGTTCTACAGCAGAAACAAAAGAGACAGTAAAGACAGACTACGATGTAGTAGTTATTGGCGCTGGTGGAGCTGGTCTTACTGCCGCAATTACAGCAGCTGAAAACGGTGCATCCGTTGTTGTTGTCGAAAAGATGGCAGCTATCGGTGGCAACACAGCTCTATCTGGTGGTGAAATGGCAGCACCTGGTAACTGGTTACAACAAAAAGAAGGCATCGAAGATAGTACTGATAAGTTCTACGAAGATGTTATGAAAGGCGGCGACTACAAGGCTAATCCTGAACTCGTTAGAGTTTTAGCTGACAACGCTTTAAGCGCTGCTGAATGGTTACGTGATGACATCAAGGTTGACTTCGAAGACAAGATGATGTTCTTTGGTGGACACAGTGTAATGCGTTCCTTAGTACCTCACAACGAATCTGGTGTTGAAATCATCCAGAAGTTAAAGGCTAAGGATGATGAATTAGGTATCACAGTATTAACAAATACAAAGGCTACTGAATTAGTAGAGTCAGATAAGAAGGTTACTGGCGTTAAAGCAACAACGAAAGATGGTGATGTAACATTTACAGCTTCTAAGGGTGTTGTACTAGCAACTGGTGGTTTCGGATCTAACATTGAAATGCGTAAGGAATACAATCCAGAAATGGATGAGAAGATTCTATCTACATGTTCTCCTGGAAGCACTGGTGACGGTATCGTAATGGCTCAAAAGCTTGGTGCAGATACAGTTGATATGTCTTATATCCAAACATATCCAACATGCGACATCACATCAGGTACATTATTATATGTTGGTGACGTACGTTTAGCTGGTAGATCAATTCTTGTTAACAAGGAAGGTAAGCGTTTCGTTGAAGAACTAGAACGTCGTGACGTTATTTCTAAGGCTGTTACAGAACAGACAGGTGGCGTTTCATACATGTTCTGGGATGAAGCATCTATGGAAGCTTCTGGTGTTAAGGAAGCTCACCCTGAAGAGTACGAAAGACTCATCAAGGAAAAGCACCTAGTGAAGGCTGATACAATCGATGAAGCAGCTGCTTTCTTCGGTATTGACGCTGAAACATTAAAGAAGACTATTGCTGACTACAACCAATACGCTGCTGATGGTAAGGATTTAGAGTTCAACAAGCGTGGCAAGTTAGTTGCCTTCGGTGAAGGCCCATATTACATCATGGTTTCACAACCATCTGTTCACCACACAATGGGTGGTGTTGTAATCAACACGAACGCTCAAGTACTAGACAAGGATGGCAAGGCTATCTCTGGTCTATACGCTGCTGGTGAAGTTACTGGTGGTATCCATGGTACAAACCGTCTAGGTTCTGACGCTATCGCTGATATTACAGTATTCGGTAGAATCGCTGGTGAACAAGTATCTAAGTAACAAACGTATAAAGCGAGATGAGAAATCATCCCGCTTTTTATTTTGGATTATTATTTTTTTGTAGCTTTTTCGCAGCGATTATCGTATAACCACATGCATTTACTAAGATTTTAATATCATCAGTGATAGAGATCCAATTCTTTCCTTCTCTGGATATCTTACAATTCTTATCTCTTATTTTATTTGGCTCTTTTCAACGATTTAGTTGATAAATGGTTTGTTGTACACTTATGTGCACAACAATAAATGATATATGACATAGAATAATCTAAACGGAGGTCATTCTATGCGAATCAATCAGGAATTTTTAAACCATTTGGCACCTATAGAACTATCGTTTATTCAAACAAGTATCACCAAACTATGCCGCGATAAGGTAACAGATGACACAACCAATTATGATAATGTTTGTAATAAGGTTGAGTGTTGTCCTGATTGCAAATCACACCATTATGTAAAGAATGGTTTTAATCCCCATCACAAGCAAAAATACAGATGTCAAAGCTGTAAGAAGATTTTTACTGCTACTACAAAAACGATGTTTACCCATTCCAAGACGTCTTTTAATACATGGTCCGCTTTTATTGCATGTGAGTTGAATGGTCTTTCATTAGAACAAGATAGTTTAGCTACAGGGTTATCTGTGACCACATGTTTCCATATGCGCCATAAGCTGTATCAAGCAATTTCTAAAGTTAACGATAATGTCATATTACATGGCCTGATCGAATTGGATTCAGCTTATACAAAAATCAATCTGAAAGGTACAAGACCTCAAAATATGCCTAGATCAAGCAAACATAGAGGAAGAAAGAAGGCAAGCATCTACAGTCGACACCTAAGAGGATTAAGCAATCACAAAGTATGCCTTGTTACCGCAACAGACGAAAATGATAACATCCTATTTAAGATAGCAGGGCTTGGATCAGAAAGTTATGACAAGTATAACCAATTTAAAGAGCACTTTGTAAAACATTCAATGATCATTTCAGATGACAAGCCATGTATACAGACATTTGCATATAACAATGGGATGAAAACAGATGTAATACCATCACTTGCCAATCAAAAAAGATATACGACCAGCAGAGGAAACAGTGTATCTTCCGTAAATGAATTACACACAGAAGCCAAAGAGATGATAAGACACAAGAAAGGAATCAGCACACGACACCTACAAGCGTATTTAGACTGGCTAGTATTCAGAAAGAGACTTAGATATACGTTAGATATGAGAAAGTGGAAAGATGAGACATATATGGAGACTATGAGAGAGAAGATACCATTTATAAATACAGAGATTGTAAAATTACCACAACCAGTCGACCTATATAAAGCTTATGGTTCACACCACTATGGGATTTATAAGAATATCAACTAAATCGTTGAAAAGAGCGTTTTATTTTTACAATACTCGACAACATCTTCTATGTCTGAATTCAAACTTTCTTTGATCCTAATTAGTCCTTCAGGTGTTGTATTCATATTATCTATATTTAATAAAAATTCTTCTGGTGTTTCATTTTTAAGTATTTTAGGATTATCTAAAAGAAATTTATTTACATCTTTTGCATAATTCTCTATACATTCTTTCCAGTCATCATCATTTCCCCACCAATGATATTTTGAACAATTCATCCTATTCAAAACTTTAGATGGATAGATTTTTTGTAATCTCCAATTACAAATATGTTCTCTTTTAATGATACATTCTATCAAACCCTTTTTATGTCTAGGTTTTCCTAAAACAACAAGATTATCCCCGACATCTCCCCATTGGTGTGGAGCGATGTATACTTTTGTACTAGGCGAAAAGAACTTGATACCAGATTTGATTTCATGTTCCTCTCCATAAAATCTTTTATCAACTATATTCCCAACCAAACACCATCTCCAAGCATAATTTTCAATTTTATTTTTTACCATAGTCATATCACCTTTTCCCAATTACAGCATGTAAAAAAGCCCCGCATTTACGAGGCTAGTTCCATTGTTCAAAATCTTTATGATATAACTGAGAAAATTCTTTCGGTTCTACGCTGCCTTGTGGATATGTATAGACTGGAAGATTTGCGTCAGAATACATCTGCTTTAAGGCATCGATATATTCCCAACTGTATTCAATCATCTCCCATTTTGTAAACCATGAGTTATCACCAATCATGCACGCATGTAGCATTCTTTCATACGCTTCTGGTGTATTTAACTTGAAGATTAAATTACAGTTTTGACAGAAGTCCATCTGTGCTTTTGTAATACTATCTTCACCCGGTGTCTTGATATTAAATTCAAGATATACTCCCTCTGTTGGTTGAATCTTGATAACCAGTACATTAGGATCCACATCTTCTCGTTGTCTTTTGAATGTAATCTTTACTTCAATTTCTCGACGAGCCATTTTCTTACCTGTACGAATATAAAATGGTACACCTTGCCAACGCTCATTATCAATAAACAGTTTTAATCCTGCAAATGTTTCAGTTCTAGATGCTGGGTCAACATGTAGTTCTTGTCGATATCCATCGTACTGGCCCAACAGCAATGTATCCTGAATCTTCAGTTTATCGACTGAACGTAGCTGTTTTAGAACTGCAAGCTGTTGCTCGTTCATATTACCGGTAGGATCATCTACTGCTACGATACTCATAATTTGTAGTAAATGGTTTTGAACCATATCTTTGAGAGCACCAGCATGATCATAGTAGTTTCCTCTTGTTTCAACACCGACTTCTTCTAGTGCTGAAATCTGGACATGATCAATGTTATCTTTATTCCATACATTCTTAAATAATAAGTTCGCATCACGAATGGTTAGAATATTACGCACCATCTCTTTTCCAAGATAATGGTCGATACGATAGATATGGTCACCACCAAATAAAGTCTCTAATTTCTTGCTTAGGAATTTTGCAAGTTCTAAGCTTGCACCGAAAGGTTTTTCTAATACAATCTTTGGTTCATGCATATTTTCCATTGTAGAAACACCATCGGTGATTCCTTCAAAGAAATCTGGTGCTACCGCATAATACACGACATGATTCTCAGATGGGTGTGCTTCATAGTATTGATCTAATAACTGATATTGTGATTGAGCTGTAAAATCCATGCGGAAGTAATGAATGTGTTCAAAGAATGCTTGTAACTGCTCATCTTTTACTTTTACTTGCGCAAATTCACTAATCCATGGTTCAATAACGCCTTGATAATCCGTATCTGTATAGTCTCGTCTTCCAATTGGAGTAATTAAGAACTCCTCAGGTAGTTGATTTTTGATGTACAGATTATACATAGCAGGCAGAAGCTTACGATAGGTTAAATCTCCTGTTCCACCAAATATTGTAAGTGTTAACTTATTCATAACTACCCCACCGGTGGTGCTCAAAGCCTTCATGGTCAACTCTTTGATATGTATGTGCCCCAAAGAAATCACGTTGACCCTGAATGATATTTGCACCCAAACAAGTACTAGTCAATTGATTGATGTATGTAAGTGCTGCGGTAAATACTGGTAGTGGTAAATCAATAGATTGTACAATAATCTCTTTTAATGCCGGAGCATTTTCTAATACTTCATTCTTGAATACAGGATAAAGAAGTAAATCATCAGCGCCATCATCATATGCATGCATGATATCCTGTAGTAGTTTTGCTTGGATAATACATCCAGCTCTAAAGATAGCCGCAATTTGCTCGAGATTTAAATCCCAACTATACTTATTAGACGCATCACGATATAAATCAAATCCCTGTGCAAAGGCAATCGTCTTTGCTAGCTTATATGCTTGATGTACCTTATCAATATCAACATTCTTCTTATCATTTGTGATTTCCTTGCGGTAAGCATCACGTAATGCAAGTTGATTAGACATGATACGTGCTTGATACGCTGCAGTTAATAAAGACGCATTAAATTCTTGTCGAAGTGCTTCGATACTTGTCCAACGACCTGTACCCTTATTTCCTGCTACATCTAAAATCACATCCACGAGATCGTGTTCTGTAACAGAATCTTTTTCTCGTAATACAGTCACTGTAATATCAACGAGATAGCTTTGTACATCCCCTTGATTCCACTGTTCTAACACATCCGCAATTTCACTGTTTGTATAACCTGCTGTGTGTTTTAGAATCAAATACGTTTCTGCAAGCAACTGCATATCCGCATATTCAATACCATTATGTACCATCTTTACATAGTGACCGCTGCCTTCTGGTCCGATATATGTACAACATGGTTCACCATCTTTCTTCGCTGAGATATCTTCTAATATCTTTCCTATCGAAGCGTACGCATCTTTATCGCCAGATGGCATAATACTTGGGCCTTTTAAAGCACCTTCCTCACCACCAGATACACCAACACCAAAGTACTTTAATCCATGTATAGCCATCTGTTTGTGGCGACGATTTGTGTCTTCAAAGTAAGAGTTACCACCGTCCATGATGATATCTCCTTCTTCCAATAACTCTGAAAGTTGTACTAATACATCATCAACCGGTTGACCAGCCGGTACCATTAAAAATACACGACGTGGTTTTTCAAGAGAATTTACAAAATCCTCTAGTTTTTCGAAGCCATGAAAACTAGGGATATTTTCATCAATCAATACTTTTGTACGTTTAAAAGTACGATTATATCCACTTACCTCAAAGCCATGGCTCAACATATTTAAGGCAATGTTCTTTCCCATGATACCTAATCCAATTACACCAATATTACTCATTTTCATTACTCCTCATAATAATAGAAACACCTTCCGGAATTGTTACTGTAGATACTGCATTTTGTATGTATGCATGTTCAATTGGTAATACGCTTAATGAATCTGAAAAACGATTCGCAACGATAATATCATCATCTACAATCACAAAGTCACGTGGATGCTTACCAGCACAAGACGTTACTTGGATACGTTCAACATCTTTACCAGATACATGTAGTACTGTAATTACATCCAGTGTTCGAGTTGATACGTATAGATAATCACCTTTCTTGCGTATTGCGGCTGTATCCTTAACATGTGATAAACCATTCTCTAATAGTTCTACTGTATTTAAAACCTTCTTTGCATGCATATCTACTACATATAGAAGATTGCTTAATTCACCTACTACATATAGGTATTTTTCATCATCCGAGAATACCGCATGTCTAGGTCCTGCACCTACTTCAAATGAAATCTCATCCACAACCGTAAAATCTTTATCTAGAATCTTTATCAGGTCTATAAAGAGACATGGCACAAGATATTGGTCCTTATATGGAATAACCTGATGGCATCCAGCCTTCTCTTTGATGTGTGTTCTCTTAACCAGTTCTAGGTGGTTATTTTCAAACCGTAATAACGTTACATCCCCACTGTGGAAGTGTGCCGTAAAAATTAAGTTATCTTTTACACCAACATAGCAGGATGTAAATGCTTCAAAAACGATGTGATCGATTTCATTGCCGCTTAGATCAAATACAGCTACACCAGAGCCTTCCTCAAAATCACATACTGCTACGATATAGTCACTCATCCAAGCCAAATACTTTGGATTGCGTACTTTTGTAAATAAATGAACATCTGTTATCTTACGATTTTCATATTTAAATGCGTAAATACCTTCACTCTTTTCAGATGTGTATGTTCCTACATAGCCTGTATATGACATCATTAGTTCCTCTTATTTCTATTGGTTTTATTGTATTCTCTTTCATTTAAAAACACTGCTATTTTGCCCTAAAACGTAAAAAGCCAGATTACTCCGACTTTTAGATTCCCTTACTCTTTTCTAAAGCAGACGCAATTACCTTATCCATATCATAGTACTTGTACTCACCTAAACGACCACCAAAAAGGATGTTTGTTTCATGTGAGGCAAGTTCCTTATATTGCTCGTATAAAGCAGTATTCTTTTCATCATTGACTGGATAATATGGCTCATCGCCTTGTTTCCATTCAGAACTATATTCACGGCTAATGACTGTCTTAGCTAAATCATTGCCATTTTCATCTTTCCCAAATGTAAACCACTTATGCTCGATAATACGTGTCCAAGGTGTTTCACGGTCTGTATAATTCACAGCCGCATTTCCTTGGAAATTAGGAATGTCTAAGAGTTCATTTTCAAAACGAACAGATCGATATTCCAATGTACCTAAACGATAGTCAAAATATGCATCAATTGGTCCTGTATAAACTACCTTTTCCGCAAGTGCGTCATACTCTTCTTTCGCTTGAAGATAATCGACATTGAGGCGCACTTCAATACCTGCAAGCAGGTTTTTAACCAGCTTTGTATAACCACCAACAGGGATTCCCTGATAGAGTGCATTGAAATAGTTATTATCAAAAGTTAAACGGACTGGTAAACGTTTGATAATAAATGCTGGTAGTTCAGTACACGGTCTTCCCCATTGCTTTTCCGTATATCCCTTGATTAGTTTCTCATAGATATCTGTCCCAACAAGTGAGATTGCCTGTTCTTCAAGATTCGTCGCTGTTGTGATATTCGCGGCTTTCTTCTGTTCTTCGATTTTGTTGATGGCTTCTTCTGGTGTTACAACACCCCACATTTTATTAAATGTGTACATATTAAATGGCAAAGAATATAACTCCCCATGGTAATTGGCAACTGGTGAATTCGTAAAACGATTAAATTCAATAAATTGTGTAATATACTTCCAAACATCCCTATCATTCGTATGGAAAATATGTGCACCATACTCATGTACATCAATACCTTCTACCTTCTTTGTGTAGATATTACCAGCAATATGAGGACGCTTATCTATGACTAGAACTTTCTTGCCTTTTTCTTTTGCCTGTTGGGCAAATACTGCACCAAATAATCCAGCACCTACAACTAGATAATCATATTGTTTCATATGTACTCCTTATTAAGCACCGTATTTTCTACGGATAATATCTGCAACTTTGCCTACTAGGCGTTCACAAATCTTATCTGTCTCAGCTTCCGCCATCACTCGTAATAATGGTTCTGTTCCACTAGGACGAACTAGAATACGACCATTTCCATTGAGTTCTTCATTGACTTCATCGATGGACTTTTGAACTTCTTTATCATCCATTACTAGGGTCTTATCTGTAACCTTAACATTTACTAGTAACTGTGGATAAATCTTAAGTCCATCACAGAGTTCAATAATACTCTTACCCGTGTTCTTCATAACTTCAAGTACAGAAAGTGCTGTTAATAAACCATCACCCGTTGTGGCATGTTCCTTCAAAATGATATGTCCACTCTGCTCACCACCGATAACATAGTTATCGCGGAACATGACTTCAGAGACATACTTATCTCCTACCTGTGTCTTTTCAACTCGGATTCCTTCGCGTTCCATCGCTTTATATAAACCGAGGTTTGCCATTACAGTTGTAACAATTGTATTATTTGTTAACTTATTTTGATCACGTAGGTATTTACCAACGATATACAACATGAAGTCACCGTTTACAAGTTCTCCATCTGGACGAACCATGATTTGACGGTCCGCATCACCATCAAACGTTAAACCAACAGTATAGTTACCCTTCCTCATCTCTTCACAGAATAGCTCAGGATGTGTAGAACCACACTTTGTGTTGATGTTAATACCATTTGGCTCATTGTGGAACGCTGTTACTTCAGCACCTAACCGTTCAAGAGCCTTCTTAGCAGTATAGGAAGAAGACCCATTTGCACAATCAAT
Source organism: Solobacterium moorei (assembly GCF_036323475.1). Lineage (GTDB taxonomy): Bacteria > Bacillota_I > Bacilli_A > Erysipelotrichales > Erysipelotrichaceae > Bulleidia > Bulleidia moorei. Next base: position 620,728 of record NZ_AP028934.1, on the reverse strand, counting down.
CGCAATCTTCCATCCACTTAAATCTAATGGATATTCTTTTACAATCCAATCTAAGTAAATTTCAATCCCTTGTGGGTAAGCGATAACCTTACCAATTTCACTATCTGTGCGATATGGAATTGTAACTTTGCCATCAATATAGTCTTCAATTAGGCCTTCAATATCACCGGATAACTTGAAGCCATCATTTGAGAATACTTTAATACCATTATCGTAGAAAGGATTATGACTGGCAGAAATCATCGCACCACACGCAAATCCATTCTCCTTTGTTAAAAGGCAAATCATTGGTGTTGGACAGTATCCTGCTAGATATGCATCACAACCTTCGGATGTAATACCAGCTGCTAATGCATTTTCAAACATATCGCTAGATAGTCTTGTGTCCTTGCCGATAACGATTTTATTCTTTCCTTGTTTACTGAAATAGTATCCCAGGTATCTTCCAACCTGGAAGGCCCTCTCTGCTGTTAATACTTCATTTGCTTTTCCACGGATTCCATCCGTGCCAAAATATCGTCCCATCCGTTATTCTCCTTCTTTCTGTTGCGTATTTTGATCACCTAAAATTGTGAGTGTTAGTTTATTGTCTTTTAGACTGTACTTTACAAGTCCTGTCGTTGACTGTTCTACCTTCACTTCAAACTCATGCAGGCCAGGCTCCGCCGTTGACATATCGATATATAGATAAATATCATTTGCGCTGATCTTACTGATGTTATCTTGTGTGCCAAACACTTCTACATCCATAGTAGTAATATTGTCTGATTGTGTAGCTTTGTAGTTATGAATATTATTCTTATAGTTGATTGGAACGCCGGTAATTGTCTTTGTTGTTCCTGCACCAAATTTCACATCAACACTAATCGTAGAAACAGTCGCTGATGTAATACCGGTAGGTAATGTAATGTCCTGCGATACAGTCGTATCCTTTGTAAGATTCGATACATCGACTTCTACTGTTATTTTATCAACATCGAGTAACGCACTTTCAGTGCCATAGATTGTAACAGTTTGTTTATCAGCTATAGCTGAGGCAACCGCTTGGTTATCACCAGGTGTACCTTTAATCTTCACTTCAATAGGAACCGTCTTATTTGGCGAAGTAACTGGTACATATACATGCATGGTTTGAGGTTCAATATCTACATTTACAATTTGACCATTGGCATCATAGGCAACTAGCTTGGCATCTTGTTCAAAGTCCGTAACTTGATTAGATACGTCAATGAGTGCTTTCACAAAGGCAATCTGATTCAATGTATCCTGTGATGCCCGTATATCCACAACGGAGGACGCAAATTGAGGAGTACCTACGTTATATATGCCATCCATCTTATCACGGTGAATAATATCATAAGAGATAGCGAATTGTTGCGTTACCTTCTTCTTGATTGTCACAACAGCATTCGATGGGTTAACGATCGTACTAACAGAATCCCCAAATCCTTCTGCAATCAATGTTACTGCATGTGTTCCTTCACTTAGATTTGTTAAATCCGCAACAACTTTACCATTTGTAGTACTTGCGGCAGTAACGCTTGTCGCATCACCCGTAATTGTAACATCAGTTGTTGTAGGAATCCCTGAAATTTCATACTCTTGCGTATCATATTGTACATATACTGCAACGTTTTGAACGGTACGACTTGTCTTTAGTGACGTTTGATATAGCGATGTAATATCGTTGTAGTTTACAACAATATATAAAAGTGCCGCCAAGATTAATGATACAACTTTTGCATATTTCGCATTGAATAATACACGATCAATTCCTGTAGAAGCGTAGTGAATGAAATGGATAATTTTCTGTACAAATCGATCATACTGGCCTGAAATACGCTTTGATTGATTTGCAAGATGCTTTGCAAGTTCAAGCTTATTATGATCCATGTGGTGTTTTTTCTTATTTGCCATTATCGTTCACCTCCTTGCTTACGATCAGAGGTATCTGATTGTTTATAATTCGATTTGTTGTGCTTTGGATAACTTGGTGTTGGACGCTTCTTCTTATGCGGAAGCTTAATCGAAGCAGCCTTTGCAGCCGCATCTGCTGCTTCATGTACATCCTGTAATGCATGTTTACTACTACTTACAGTTGTATCATTTTGCTCAGCAGGAATGACTTCTTCTGCAGTAATCTTACCTGCTTCAAGGATTGTCTCTTCATTAGCAGCTGGTGTATCATCCATCTTTGTTTGGAGTTCATGTACATCTGCTTCAATGATCGTTTCATCATCGTTATTTTCACCATTTTCCTCTGTTTGACCAACAATGATGTGTGTTAGATACTTACGTAATTGTTGCTCATTTACAGTAGTTAACTTACCACCTTCAGCGATGGATACGTTTCCCGTTTCCTCAGAGACTACAATTGTTATCGCATCCGTAATTTCACTAATACCAATTGCAGCACGGTGTCTTGAACCATAGCGCGATGGAATATCTGCTGTTGTCGGTGGGAAGTATGCACTTGCACAAGCAATCTTATCACCCTGAATAATGACAGCCCCATCATGTAGTGGCGTTGAGGTTACAAAGATTGAAGTTAAAAGCTCTGCCGTAACATCTGAATTCAAGCGTGTACCAGTCGCAATAAAATCGTCCAAAGGATGGGACTTTTCAATGGAAATCAACGCACCCGTTTGATCAGCACTTAGTAAGCGTACCGCAGTCACAATATTGTCTACTAACTTTTCCTTTTCATTACCACTGAGTGAACTCATTCTAGAGAAGAAGCTGCTCTTACCAAGTCTTTCCAAAATCGTACGGATTTCTGGTTGGAAGATAATAATAACTGCTAAGAATCCCCAGTTAATAAACATGTTTGTTAAAAACTGCAAAGTCTTTAGATTCATGACCTTTGCAAGTACATCTACGATAATGACAAAGATAATACCTTTAAATATCTGCATGGTACTGCTCTTACCACGAACAATACGTAAAGCAGCCAAGATAATCATCCAAATTACTACTATATCGATAACTGTCGTACTGAAAGTTAAGAACTTGTCCCACAATGATGATAGGTTATAGGTTGACATTTAACATATCCCCTTTCAAATATGTTCTTATTATACCACACACCACCATGCGCACTATAGTCCCATCAAAATAACAATCCGCACGTATAACGTGCGGTTTTTAGGCTACCCTATAAGGGCCTTTACCACACTTCGACCCTTAAGGGTCTTGTGTAAAAGACCGACAACCGTGTTTGCACACTATGGCCTACCCTTTAAAAGGGTCTACATATTCTTTTTTACTTAGATTATCCTGTATCATATCTTCTTTTTCTTGATTTCGGATATATTCTTCTACTACCTTCGTATTCAGTCCTACCGTACTTGCATAGTAACCCTTCGCCCAAAAGTTTCGATTGCCATATTTATATTTTAAATTTGCATGTTTCTCAAATATCATCAACGATGATTTGCCTTTCAAGTATCCCATGAAACTTGATACTGCTATCTTCGGTGGTATCTTTACCAACATATGTATATGATCTCTCATTGCATGTGCTTCTATCATTTCTACATCTTTATATGCACACAACTGTCTCAATATCCCTCCTATATCTGCTCTTAATTTTCCGTAAATTGCCTTTCTTCTATACTTTGGTATGAACACAATATGATACTTACAGTTCCATCTCGTATGTGATAGACTTGAATCGTCATTTGGCTTTGTTGCCATTGATATCTCCTCCTTATATTTTGAATTTCGGTTGTCAGCCTTATTCAATTATATACGGAGGCTTTTTTCATCGCTTAAGCTTTTCCATTCTCATACGCATAGCGTATGGTTTTTATAGGAAACTTCGTTTCCTATAATAAAAGATGACCTTATAGGTCATCTTCAATTGCACCACTCTTGGCATATGCAGAAGGTCTAGCTTCAAAGAAATCCGTCTTCACCATGTTTGCGTCTGAGTATTGTTTTACCCACTTCATGGATTCAGGCTCTTCTGCATACTCTTCATACAGATTACCAAAGCCTAGTGCCGCAAAACGTGTGTTCCCTAGATACTTGATATAGTCTGTAACCATCTGCTTATTTAAGCCTGGAATTTCATCACCAATTACATAGTGTCCCCATGCAATTTCTTGTTCAACACCAGTATTCATCATTTCGCGAATCATCTGAATATTTTCTGGTGTAAATAACTCCGGTTCTTCCTTCTGTAACTCTACTAAGATGTTACGGAATAACCATAAGTGTGTTGATTCATCACGATTGATGTAACGAATTTCCTGTACACTTCCTGGCATCTTACCATTTCTTGCAAGATTGTAGAAGAACATAAATCCAGAGTAGAAGTAAACACCCTCTAGGATAAAGTTTGCAATACATACTCTCAAGAAAGATTGTTTATCTTGCTTGGCAACGAACTCATTATAGAGTTCGCCAATAAATTCATTTCTCTTTAATAGGTGCTCATCTGTCTTCCACTGATAGAGGATATCATTTCTCTGTTCTGGAGAACAGATGGAGTCTAGCATGTAGCTGTAAGACTGTGAGTGAATGCACTCTTGGAATGTCTGGATAGACAAGCATAAGTTCACTTCATTTGCAGTAATGTACTGAGAAATGTTTGGTAAGTTAGCAGATTGTAGAGAATCTAAATAAACTAAGAAGCTCAAAATCTTATCGTACGCTGTCTTTTCAGCCAAGCTAAGACGTGGATAGTCTGACTTGTCTTGATTCAAGTTAATTTCTTCTGGAACCCAGAAGTTATTCATTGCTTGACGGTACCAATCGGATACCCAGTTATACTTCATATTATTGAAGTCATTGATATTTGTTGTGTTGAAGTTGATAAGACGACGATTACGTACATCAATATCTCCCTCAGGGTTAAATAACGGTTTACGATTAATCTGATCTGTCTGCATGTTTTCTACCTCCTATGCGGAACAACTTTCACAATCTTCAGGGTCTAATGCCTTTGAGCGTGTGTAGTAGATAGTCTTAACACCACAATCATACGCTAATACATATAACTGCAATAACTGACTCATCTTATAGTCATTTGTAATCCATAAGTTAAAACTCTGTGCTTGGTCGATATGACGTTGACGGATACCAGCAGCTTTGACTGACCAAGTCTGGTCAATTGTATGTGCTGTCTTATAGTACCAATATGTATCCGCAGATAATTCTGGTGCAGTTCTTGGTAAGATAGAACCCTTCTTTTCTTCTAAGAAGAAACGATTCATAACAGGGTCAAGTCCTGCTGAAGTACCAATCAAGATAGATGTTGAACTTGTCGGAGCGACTGCTAATACATATGCATTACGCATACCTGTCGCATGTACTTCTTCCTTGAGCTCTTTCCAACGTGCAGAGTCATATCCACGCGCATCAAAGTATGCTCCACTTTCCCACTCAGAACCTTCAAAGTACTGATAACTTCCACGTTCCTTCGCAAGTGTATTACTTGCCTTAATTGACGCATACGCAATATTTTCAAATACTTTGTCTACGAACTTTAAGTGCTCTTCACTTTCCCACATGATATGGTTCTTTGCAAGCATGTGGTGATAACCACTGACACCAAGACCAATAGAACGATACTTACGGTTTGTTACCTGAGCATTTGGTAATGGATAGAAGTTTAGATCAATTACATTATCAAGAGCACGTACCACAGTCGCAGTTACCTCTTCGATTTCCTTAGGGTCTTTCACATTGATATTACCTAAGCATAGTGAAGCTAGGTTACATACAACATAATCACCTGGTTTTGTTGTTGTGACGATCACTTCATCTCTATCCTCTGTCTTAATAACACGAGATATCTGTTTTACTTCAGACATATTCTGTGCAATTTCTGTACAGAGGTTAGAACTATAAATCATACCCTTGTGTTTATTAGGGTTTGCACGGTTAACCGCATCACGATAGAAGGCAAATGGTGTTCCTGTTTCTACCATAGACTTCAAGATTAAACGAACAACTTCCTTTAATACTAATACACGCTTAGAGATACGGTTGTCATGAACACATTCCCAATATCTCTTCTCCCATTCTTCGCCATAAAAGTCTTCAAGGCAATAGCCCTTAACCATGAGGACATCATGTGGATCAAGAAGATACCAATCTTGGTTCATATCTTCCTTCACCATCTTCCAGAATAAGTCTGGATAACATACTGCAGGGAATACGTCATGAGCCTTCATACGGTCATCACCGTTGTTTGTACGTAACTGTAAGAATTCAGGTAAGTCCTTATGCCATACATCGAGATATACCGCTACAGCACCAGCTCTTACACCAAGTTGGTCAACTGCAACCGCAGTATCATTAATCACACGAATCCAACGGATAACACCACCAGATGCACCTTCAAACCCACGGATTGATCCACCACGGGAGCGAACCTTACCTAAATACATACCCATTCCACCACCAAACTTACTTACATCGGCAAAGTTAGAAATGGAATGATAAATACCATCCAATGAATCTGGAACGGTATCGATAAAACAACTTGATAACTGATGATATGGCTTTCTCGCATTCGCCTGTGTTGGAGTTGCCATTGTTACCTTATGTAAACTCATCATATCGTAGAACTTCTTCACCCAACCGATACGATTATTTGTTTCCTTCATCGCTAAATGCATCGCAATACCAATATACATCTCCTGTGGTGATTCCAATAGGACATGTTGGTGGCTACGAATGAGATAACGTTGGGATAATAAGTCTAGTCCACTATATGTAAATAAGTTATTACGTGTATTGTCGATTAGTGTTGCAATTTCATCGACTTCTTTATGAGAATAGTTTTCTAAAATATATGCTCCATATAATCCTTGTTCAATCATATAGGAGATTTTCTGGTAAAAGCTTGTTAGACCAAGTTTTTCTTCAGTTGCTCTTAAATCAGACGCAATACTGTAACTTAGTAAACGTCCAGCAATTCTTTCCCAATTTGGTTCTTCTTTTGTTGTAAGTTCAGCAGAACTTCTTGTTAATAATGTAATTCTATCTTTCAGAGATTGGCCTTCTTTAGACATTGTAGAGAACTTCTCATACAATCTCTTTAGGTCATAGTCTGGATAAGTCTTTTGGATGTCAACCAAAACATCTTCCAACTCTTCATCACCGATGAGTTTTACTAACTCAAGACGATCATTACGCATCTGTGTACGCTTTTCACGGTATAAGATATAACTCTTTGCAACGTTATATTTTTCGTTCTTCATCAATATCTTTTCAACAGTATCTTGAATTTCTTCGACATCAACTTCTTGACGACCGTCAAACTGCGCTTCAATCTGCTCTAATAAGTCAGAAAGATATGCTTGATCAACACTCTCTTTTACGCTTAGGAAAGATTTTTCTATTGCTAAAACAATCTTAGCTCCATCATATGGAACAACTTGTCCGTTACGTTTTACTATCCTATCCACAACTTCCACCTCCACTGAATTCTGTCTTTCAATAGCATAATAAAAAAAGAATTATTTTTCTATCTGAATGCCCAACTTTTTCTCGCAATTCCCTCTTTAAAAGCCCTCTTATTTTAAATAGTGAAAATCACTAATTTTATTCTCTGAAATCATTCATCCTTTTCATTTTCAAGGCTTGAAAACTTTGCTTATCATTTGTTTAAATTATCAAAAAAAGCCCCTGTTAGGACCTACTAAAACCAATCAATTCATATTGATATATTATTCCATACCTGCTTTTCTGTATTGTTCATTAACCCACTCTTTGAACTTTTCAGCTGCCTCAACAGCTTCGATAGGAGCATCATCTTTTAATTTTGCTCCTATCATATATGGCTCATAAATTGATTTTAGCTTTCTTATTTCTTCAGGATATATGAGTATCATGCAATCACCTCTTTCATATATCTAGTGCATTGTTGCTGGCTGTTATTTTATTGTACTACCTAAATTTATACTTATCATAAGCAAAGTTATCTAATTACATTTTTGATACATATCATTTTCTTCCTAATAGATTAGCGTTACTAAAGCAGAAGATTTTTGTAAATGGTGCCAATTGTATGCCGCAAAAAAGAAAAGCCCTAAAACTAGGACTCTATCTCTATAAAGTGCCGCTTAGCAGAATTGAACTGCTCGTTCATCCTTACCATGGATGCGTATTACCACTATACTAAAGCGGCATAGCCTTTATATAATAACAAACTACAACTAAAAATCAATAATCAGTACTGTTTTTCAGTTCATTATAAACAACCTGTAAAGGTAGTCCCATAATGGTATAATAATCACCATGAATTTCTTTGATGTATCTTCCACCAAACCCTTGGATTGCATAGGCTCCTGCTTTATCTGCAGTTTCCCCTGTATGAATATAATCCCAGATTTCTTCATCACTCATTTGCGCAAAATAGACATCCGCAACACTTGCATATGTAAAACACTTCTTTTCACTAATAATGCATAAGCTTGTTAGTACTTGACTCTTGTGATTTTGAAGCTTCTTCAACATCTTAAACGCATCCTCATCATCTTCTGGTTTCCCCATAACTTGGTTATCGCATAAGACTAAAGTATCACTACCAATCACGATAGACTCTGGATGTCTTTCTAAAACTGTCTTTGCTTTGCGATAAGATAGATTCTTACTTTCCTCAACAAGATCTGCCTGTAAATCAATTGTTTCATCAATATCTGCTGGATCACAGATAAACGAAAATCCCGTTTTTTCTAATAGTTCTTTACGGCGTGGACTCTGTGAAGCTAGCACTAGTTTTCTCATAAACAACCTCTTTCTTTTACTATTTTATGAAAAATTAGGAATTAATGAAAGTGCTTACGTGATATAATTATTGAAGAAATAAAAATTGAAAGGGATTAAGAATGAACAAACCTACATTAGTTATTTTGGCTGCCGGAATGGGTAGCCGCTATGGTGGCATGAAACAGATTGATGGAGTTGGAAGCCATGGTGAACCAATCATAGAATTTTCTATCTATGACGCAAAAGAAGCAGGCTTTGAGAATGTTGTTCTCATCATCCGTCGTGAACATGAACAAGCATTCCATACCGCATTAACAGACCGCGTATCGAAGGGAATAAACGTGAAGTTTGCTTATCAGGATATCAACAATGTTCCATCTGACATTGTGGTACCTGAAGGACGTGAAAAACCATGGGGCACAACACATGCATTACTTGCATGTAAGGGTGTCGTTGATGGACCATTTGCGATTATCAATGCAGATGACTTCTATGGCAAGGACGCATACAAAGTTATCTACAATTTCCTAACAACTGAAGTAAGTGATGACCATTACGCAATGGTTGGTTATGCCGCAAATAATACGCTTACAGATCACGGAACAGTTACACGTGGTGTATGCCAAAAAGATGAAAAAGGCAACTTAACAAGCATTGTTGAAGTACAGAAGATTGCCCGTCAAGATGGTAAGGTTGTTTATGATGACAATGGAACTTGGAAAGAAATGGATCCTAATGCATTAGTATCTATGAACTTCTGGGGATTTACACCTAAGGTATTTGATGACATGGATGTATACTTTGATGAATTCATTCATGCAAACCTCGCATCAAACCCAATGAAGTGTGAATATGTCATTCCTACTACTGTTGGTCAAATGGTTAAGGATGGTAAGTGTACAGTTAAAGTACTTTCCTCTAAAGACCAATGGTTTGGTGTAACATATCAAGAAGACAAGCCACTTGTAGTTGAAAAGATTGCGGAAATGAAAGAAGCAGGAATCTACCCAGATATCCTTTGGAAGTAATTAAGCCCTTGTGCGATTGCACAAGAGCTTTTCTTTTACATATATTTTCTTAAAAAGCGTAGAACATTGCGATATGCAATATCTTTAATTTCCTCTGCTGTAAATCCTACACGCTGTAACGCTTTGATAAAATTCTGTGCTTGAGAAGGACCATACATATTATGTTCCTCACCATCGTTATAATATTCACCAAAGTCAAATCCACAAGCAACGTGTCTTACCCCAACAAGATCTGTGATATATTTTGCATGTTTTGCAAGATGTAGTGCATCTTGTTTTTGTTGTTCTGTATGAATAAATGAACAACATGCATTCATACCAATCAATCCATCTTTACTCGCGATTGCACGAATCTGCTGATCTGTTAGATTTCTTTCCACAAAGCAACGGCCCTTCGCATTTGAATGTGTCGCAATGATTGGTTGTGTTGAACAGGAAAGAATATCCCAAAATGTCTTCTCATTGGCATGAGACACATCCACTATCATATGTAGTTCATTCATCTTTACGATTACTTGCTTACCGAGTTCTGTTAACCCTCTTGTAGGATCTCCAGAATTACCTGTCGCAAGTGCATTTTGATCATTCCAGCAAAGAGAACCAATACGATTGCCCATATCATATAACCATTGAATTTTCTCTTCAACATCGTCGTGGATACCGCACATTCCTTCAATTGTCATTAAGAATGCCGTTTCTTGTTGATCATCATCTAAATCATCCTTGGTATAGATAACTTTATGCCCAGAAGCAGTAATATCATTCTTTACCTTTGTGACAACATCTTGCATCTCTTGCCAGTTTTCTGTTCCCACAAAGAAACTTGCGGCAGAAGTATATGCAATCTGCCCCTGTTTAAAACGAGTGTTCCAATCTTTCTTAAGGATGGAGGTTTTGCCATCTGTGTAGAAAAGCTTAATCGCTTCTGCTAAGTCCGCATGTAAATCAAAGATTTTCATATTCTCTCCCCTTATTGATATCGTATAAAATCTTCATCCCCTTATATGCAATATCCGCATCATATGCGTTAATCTCATCTGTTTCATTTGCGATAATCTTACCAAGACCACCAGTCGCAATGACCATGCATGTTGGATCGTTGAGTTCCTTCTTCATTGTTTTAATGATGTATTCTACCGAACCAATATATCCATATACAACACCTGCCTGCATGCCTTCAATTGTATTTGTACCAAGCACTGACTTAGGTTTCACAATCTCAATTTCAGGTAGCTTAGCCGTCATAGAAGTTAGTGCATTTAGACTAATACCCAATCCTGGCTGAATCACTACATAGCGGAAGACACCATTTTGATTAATATAGTCATATGTTGTTGCAGTTCCAAAGTCTACGATAATGCATGAACGATGAAATGTATTCCATGCATATGTTGTATTTACAATACGGTCTGCTCCTATCGATCTTGGTGCCTCGGTATCCAGTTTAATATCCATCTGCATATCATTACTTACAATCATTGGTTTTTGATGTAAATATTTAATCACTGCAGAAGTCAAAGAATACATCAACTTTGGCACAACAGAAGAAATGATAATACCTGTAATATCTAAAGCTTTTAACTCTAATGTATTTAGGAATGTTGTGATGAAGAAGCCATACTCATCACTAGTACGTATTGTTTGTGTCATGAGTCGATAGCGACCAATGATTTTCTCTCCATCGAGAATTCCCATAGAAATATTTGTATTTCCAACATCAATTGTTAGTAACATAATTGTCCTCACTTCTTTAGGCAATGACGCAGTATCTCTTTCGCTGTATCATCTTTGGATAATAATCCTAAATCCTCTACACTTGTTGGGGAGATGATTTTTACAATATTTGTATCAACACCAAAGCCTGCACCAGGTTCACGAATACTATTTGCGATAATATAGTTCGCATTTTTTTCTTGTAGTTTCTTTGCCGCGTTTTCTAATAAATTCTCTGTTTCCATCGCGAAGCCAATCACGACCTGATCTTCACGTTTCTTCTTTCCAATTGTCAGAAGAATATCCTGTGTACGTTTCAGAGCGATGGATAAATCACCCTCTGCTTTTTTAATCTTGTGATCCGCCTTTTCAATTGGCGTATAATCCGCAACTGCCGCAGACATAATTACAACGTCTGCCTTTTCAAAGTTGTTGACAACACACTCTCTCATATCTGCAGCACTTATGACATTTACGACATCAACCCCATAAGGTTGCGGTAAATTTGTCTTGCCAGAAATCAGCGTTACCTTCGCACCTGCATTACGTGCTTCTTTCGCCAAAGCATAGCCCATCTTTCCTGTAGAATGGTTCGTTATATAACGCACAGGATCAATTTCTTCTTGGGTAGCACCTGCAGTAATCACAACATGTCTTCCTTGTAAGTAGCGATCAGTTTCTACAAGGGAGGCAATCGCATCTTCGATTTCCTCTGGTTCAGGTAAACGCCCTGCGCCTACATCTCCACAAGCTAGATATCCCGCACCACTACACATGATATGCATGCCATATTTTTGGCATGTCGCAATATTATCCTGTGTGATTGGATTGTTTAGCATATTTGTATTCATTGCAGGAACAATCATTTTTGGACATGTGGATGCCAAAAATGTAGTCGTTAACATGTCATCTGCTATGCCATGGGCAATCTTAGCAATGATATTTGCAGTAGCAGGAGCTACAACAAATAAATCAGCTTTCTTCGCAAGTGAGATATGATGTACATCCGGTGTATAGTCCACCGTAAACATATCCGTAATTACCTTTTGGCTGCTGAGTGTTTGGAATGTTAGAGGAGTTACAAACTTCTCTGCTTCCTTTGTCATGATAACACGAACTTCATTTCCTTGTTTTTTCAGCGAGGAAACTAACTGACAAATTTTATACGCAGCAATCCCTGCTGTCACTCCCACAACAATGCACTTATTTTTCATATACTGTACCTTCTTGTAAACATTATAACACGCAAAATATGCTAATATTAGTGGCAGAGGTAAATGAAATATGACGAATTCACACACGTTTTTAGTAGTATCCGATATTCACGGTGCTCTTTCAGGTGCAAAAGCAATGGAAGAAGCCTTCTCATATCATCACGCAGATAAAATTCTCTGTCTTGGCGATGTTTTATATCATGGGCCAAGAAATAATTTACCAAATGATTATGCCCCAAAAGAAGTCATTACAATCATGAATGCATTCAAAGATAAGATCATTGCAGTACGTGGCAACTGTGACGCAGAAGTAGACCAGATGGTACTGAACTTTCCAATCACCGCTGACTATAATGTTCTTTTCCATGGAGCACATCAAATCTCTATGTCACACGGGCATGTATATGGTCCAAATAACCTTCCTACCCTAGGTACTGGAGATAGTTTCCTTTCAGGACACACGCATATTCCAACTGCTTATGAAAAAGATGGCATCTTACTTTTAAACCCAGGATCTATCTCTTTGCCAAAAGAAAACCATCCAAGAACATATGCCATTATCGGCGAAGATGGCTTCACCGTTTATACGCTTGATCATAAACAATACATGCATACAGATTGGCTATAAATCATGTATAATAGAGAAAAGAAAGTTGAGGGTTAATTATGTCTACACCACATAACAGTGCCGAAAAGGGTCAGTTTGCAAAAACAGTCTTAATGCCAGGTGATCCACTTCGTGCAAAGTTCATCGCTGAAACATTCTTGGAGAATCCAGTACTAGTTAATAACGTACGTGGCGTTCAAGGATACACAGGAACTTGGAAAGGCAAACCAGTATCCGTTATGGCATCAGGAATGGGAATGCCATCGATTGGCATCTATTCTTACGAATTATTTACAGAATATGATGTTGAAAATATTATTCGTATTGGTTCTGCCGGTGCATACCAACCAGAATTAAAATTATTTGATGTAATTCTAGCAGATGCTGCTTATTCCGAATCTTCATTCGCAAGAGAACAATGCGGAAATACAAGCGATACAATCAAGCCATCTGCAGAATTAAACGAAAAGATCAAGAAAGCTGCAGCTAATCTGGGAATGAAGATTACAGAAGGTTTGATTCATTCATCCGATGTATTCTATCGTGAAAAGAATGTTACTTACCTACCAAAGGTTATGAACGAACTACACTGCTTAGGTGTTGAAATGGAGAGCTTTGCTCTATTCTCAAATGCAAATGTATTAGGAAAGAACGCAGCTTGTTTATTAACAGTTTCTGATAGTTTTGTATCACCAGAAATCACAACTGCTGAACAGCGCCAAACAGCCTTCACAGATATGATGAAGATTGCATTAGACGCCGCTATCGCTGACTAAATCAAAAAAGTGGACCAATTGGTTCACTTTTTAATTGCATTGTTCAATATTTCTTCATCATTTGGAAACTCTTCTAGGAATGTATCCATTACAATTTTGCACAAACTCGCAACTTCTTTTGTATATCCTAGTCGTTTTGGTAAGCGCACAAAGATATTTGTGATTTCATCCGCTATATTTCCAACGACTACATGTTCATCCCGTTTTCCCATACCGAAGAAATAGGATTTAGAATTATTCTTCTTACTTAAGCGAATATACGTTCTGGCTAGATGTTTCCACTCTGCAGCTAGATACTCAGATTGTTTTGCACTGATTGCTAGTTCTTGTAGGAATTGTTGATATTCCTGCTTTTTCTTTGCGAGCATAAGACTACTAAACTTTTCATCTGCCATCAGTTTCATCATCAAACATGCATGCATAAAGTGATCTGCCGGCTTTCTTAACCTCGCATTTCCATAACGCTTCGTCAGCACTTCTAGCATTTCTTTCACAATTTCATCGTCTTTGTGATTTGCTAAGTACTCCTGAACTAATGTATATCGTTTATAACTATCTTCTAAAGAATAGTATTTTTCTTTTAATTCATTGATTTTCATATATGCATTATAACTGAGAAAAAAGCGGAAGCCATCTCTGATTTCCGCAAATTGAATTACTTCTTTTGAACGTACTTTAAGCAGTCTAGTGTTACCGCAGCTAAGATGATGAGACCTTCGAATACAAACTGGAGGTTTGTGTCAATACCTAAGATTGTTAATGAGTATGTTAACGCTGTGAAGATTGTTACACCGACAACAACACCAGAAATCTTACCGATACCACCGGAGAAGGATACACCACCTACTACGCAGGCAGCGATAGCGTCCATATCCCAACCCTGTCCGTACGCAGCAGAACCAGAACCTACCATACGGTTACATTCTAACCATGCACCAAAGCCATAGAGTACACCAGCCATTACAAAAGCCATAATTGTCACTCTAAATACATCGATACCTGATACTGCAGCAGCTTCTGGATTTCCACCAACCGCATATAAGTTTTTACCAAATGTCGTCTTATTCCAAATAAACCACACAATCATTACAGCTACAGCGGCCCATAAGATAATTGTAGGGAAGTTGCCAATCTTAGGAATAATCATTGCTGGAATATCATTCTCAATTGCACCGAATGATACACCCTTTGTTGCATATGTAACCATACCAAAGATAATTAACATATTGGACATTGATGAAATAAATGGATGCATCTTATACTTCGCCTTAAAAAACCCAGCAATGGAAGTAAAGATGGTACATAAGATAATACACACAACCAGCGCCATCACAGCTCTTAGACCAATTGGAAGATTAGTGAAATCAAACACCTTACCAAATACTGCACCAGTATTAATACCCTTATGCATAATGATTGTAGAAGCTACCATACCCATACCCACCATACGTCCAATGGATAAGTCAGTACCTGCAAGCATTATCACACCAGCTACACCTAATGCCAAAAACATTCTTGGAGAAGCCTGTTGTAAGATATTTAAGATGTTATTGACTGTAAATAAAGGAGTTTTCTTGATAATTGGAGTAACAATACCTAAACCAATAAATACAAGGATAATAACAAGATATAGACCATTACGTAATAGCCAATCCTTACGATTGAATGTATATAAGTAATGTTCAATCTTCTGAGCCTGCGTTTCAGTAAAACTGAATTTAGACATCTTCAATAGGTCGACCAAATGGTAACGTTGAATAAACGCTTCATGTTTACGATCCTTAATTGCCTGTAATTCTTTTTGATATATTAGTTTTGCGTCAAAGACTTTGTTTTTATATACATAGTTTTCATCTTTGATTTCTTGTTTTGCATCGGCGTCATTACCTGAAAGCTTAGAAAGATTCTGTGTATGAACATTCTTTATTTCAACTAACAAATCGCTATGTCTCTTTGCGGCAAGGGATTTTTCTGCAACACAACTTGCTACAACCTTTGAATAATATTCCTTTTCAAAATGTTGATTTAAATAAGTAACGCCTTCGTTGATTAGCTTATCAATAGCTGGCTTATTTGTTTTTTCAACCTGCTGAGCAGCTTCTAAAGCCTTCTTAGCTTCGGTGATACGGTTTTCCTTTTCACCTTTAGATAAACTCTTATCATTCTTTGTCATCTGAATTACATTCATTAACTCAACAGCCTTATCTGTTCCGTCTTTACGTAATTCATCAATTTGTGCTTGAATCTTACCTACGTAGTCCGTAATTGGTTTTAATAGGCTTTCTTCTTGTTCAACAGAGAGAACCTCTGCCCCTAATTTTTCGTTATTTTGACTCATGTCTAACCCCTCCGATTACAAATACATTGCGCTGAGTCTCAGGAGTTCTTCCTGATTTGTCTCTTTTGTATTAACGATTCCGGCAAGACGCCCATTGGACATAACACCGATTCGATTTGTGATACCGAGAATCTCTGGCATTTCAGATGAACATACAATAATTGTCTTACCCTTCTTTGCCATCTTGATGATTAAATCATAGATCTCATATTTTGCACCAACATCGATACCACGGGTTGGCTCATCCATCATAAACACCTTCGGATTTCTTTCTAACCACTTACCAAAGATGATTTTCTGCTGATTACCACCAGATAATGATGTAATCGCATCATCTGGTCCCATACACTTTGTATGCATCAAGGCAATCTCTTTTACCGTTGCCTTCTTCATCTTTTCGTCAGACACAACGATACCATTCTTATAGTGATCCATATTTGCAATACATGTATTGAAAGTTAAATCACTCTTCAAAAATAATCCATTAGCCTTTCTTTCTTCGGTAATCATAGCAAATCCATTGTCCATGGCTTCTTTTGCACTATCGAAGTTCATGAGCTTACCTTTGTAATAAACACGACCTGCTGCTCTAGTACGAACACCAAAGATTGTTTCCATTAACTCTGTACGTCCAGCACCAACTAGACCATACAAGCCGAAGATTTCTCCTTCCTTAACGTCGAAACTTACATCGTCAAGGTATGGTGCAAACTTCGTTGAAAGATCCTTGACAGAAAGAATTGTTTCACCTGGTGTGTTATCAACCGGTGGGAAACGGTTATCAAGAGAACGTCCAACCATCGCCGCAATCAAGTCATTCATATTTGTGTCAGTGACGTCCTTAGTCATGATCATCTTACCATCACGTAATACAGACACCTGATCACATATATCAAAAATTTCATCCATCTTATGAGAAATATAAATAATGGAAATTCCCTGACTACGTAGCTTACGCATCATCTGGAATAACTTCTTAACTTCCGGTTCAGTTAATGAAGATGTAGGCTCATCCAAAACGATAATCTTGGAATGATACGAAATTGCCTTTGCAATTTCACACATCTGACGAGCAGATACGGACATTGTACGCATTGGCTGTGTCAAATTGACAGTGATACCTAAACTACGGAACAGCTCAGAAGCTTCCTTCTTCATTCTTCCTTCATCAACAACACCTAAAGAATTTACTGGATAGCGCCCCAAGAATAAGTTATCGATAACACTACGCTCTAAACACTGGTTTAATTCTTGGTGAACCATCGCAATACCATTTTCAAGCGCATCCTTTGGACCAGTAAAACTTACTTCTTTTCCATCTAGGAAGATACTTCCTTCATCTTTTTGATATGTACCGAACAAACACTTCATCATTGTAGATTTGCCAGCACCATTTTCACCCATGAGACCCATAATTGAGCCGGGTTTCACATCTAAATTGATGTGATCAAGCACTCTGTTTCTGCCGAATGATTTCGACATGCCCTTTATTGACAAGATTAAATTGTCATTTCTTTCTGACATAATTGATTTACCCCTGTTTAACTAAAAATCATAAGCAGTATGGTTAACTACAAACTACTTAGAAAGAGGCTATCAGGTTTTCAAAAGCCTACCTGCTAGCCTCTTAGAAAATCTTACTGAATTACTTTAAGAGTGAAGTATATGATGTAGCGTTGTCTGTCTTAACCATGTTAATTGCATACGCATCATATTGACTTGGGTTTCCTAAACGGTTTGTGATATTAGATTCTGTCTGACCATCACCACCGATGTATTCAACATCCAAGTGTAGTAAATCATCATACTTTTCAAGTAATGGCTGGTATGTTGAGCTTAAGAAGTTGTCGGAAGCATTGTAGATGTTCAACCAAACCTTCTTAGTGTCGCTCTTAACTTCCTTAGATACTGGTTCAAATGTCTTAGTAGCATCCATGAAGTTCTTGTAGTTATCAGCTGTAACAGCAAGGTTCAATGCATAGAATGAACGTTCTTCTTCGTTATATACGTAGTCAACACCTTCTTCAAGAACGTTTCCGGCTTCGTCAGCCTTTGCGATACCTGTATTGATATCAACACCATCTAAAGCGTTACGTAATACTCTTAATGTTAAGTATGCCTGAACGTCAGCGTGCTGAGAAATTGTTCCGCCGTAACCTTCAGCGATAGCAGCTACTGCATCACTGTTCGCATCGTAACCGAATGTAGCAACCTTCTTATCCTTAGCCCACGCTGTGAACATTGACATACCCATACCATCGTTATTAGAGATAACTAAGTCAATTTCATCACCGAATGAAGCTGACCATGTACCGATAGCGTTACCTGCAGTAGCAGCATCCCATGTAGCACCTGCAGAGTTCTTCATTTCCTGAGAAGCAAGCTCGCGAACCTTGAAGTCGCCAACCTTACCATCCTTAACAACTGTAGCGGAACCATCTGTGTTTGTTCCTGCTGGAGTAGCATCAATTGTGCCATCCTTTTCAACAGCTGTGCCTAAAGCCTTACGAACACCTCTTGTACGAGCGATTGAGTCGTTGTGTCCAACGTCACCGATAGCTAATACATAACCGATAACACCATCACCGTTACGGTCGATGATATCCTTGTGAGCAGCGATGTAATCAGCAACCATCTTACCCTGTAATTCTGCACCCTGGTTAGCATCGAATCCTACATAGTAAGTGTCCTTGTTGAAGTTTAAAGCATCTTTATCTAACTCACCTGTTGTACTGTTAGATGGCTGACGGTTGTACCATACTAATGGCTTATCAGCGTTTGAAACTGTTGATTCTGTGCTTGAGCTTCCGCCTTTGTCGCTTGTCTTAGAACCACAACCAACGAGTGATAGTGCTAAAACCGCAGAAGTCATAACCGCAAATAATTTCTTCATAAAAGTTTTTCTTTCCTCCCCTAAATTATTTGGCTTTGAAACTGTGGAAAGCGCTTTCGCGTTTCCGATGAAAAAATCATATCACCATGCAAAATGACCGTCAACGCATATCCTCTTTATAAAACCTTAAGGATTTATAAGCTCTTTTATTCATTTTACGCTGTATAGAAATTAGCAGTTGTAAAAAAGTGGCTACTAATAGCCACTTTTCAAAACATTTAATTTTATACAATTGTCATAACTTTTTATAATAATGCCTATTTATTACCGATTAATACAAATAAAATAACGAAAAATAACAATTCTATTTGTAATTTTTTTATTTCACTTGTGAATATTCTATTTTAGAGTCTTTTCAAAACGATACTTTTGTCGTATTTCTGGGTACTTTTCGTGATCTACTTCTTCCATAAACATCTCATATGGCCTAACAAATAATCCCTTTTCTCCATACAAAGCTCGATAAACAATCATCCTATCACGTGTTTCAGAGTGCATAGCAACACCAATATATTCATATAGATATTGCATGCTGTTTTGATCAACAGTTTCTCTTTTAAAATGTTGAATGATATCTCCTGATGCAAATTTTCTCATAAGTTATCTCCCTTATTTTATATAGCATATCCAAAAATATATAATTGTCTCTAATTCCTATATAAAAACTGAAGCTCAAGTGAAAAGTTAAATTCCACTTCTAAAGAATAAACAATAAAGTGGAAGTAAGTCATTCAGAAATAGTACTGGCAAGGATTGATAATCCAAGATGGTACTATTTTTAAGTTGAAAATGATTTTATTTTAGTTAGAATGAAGGTGAAGTAACAGAAAAATGAGCGCATGAAAGGTAGGCAGAATCTACTGTTCAAAAAATTTGTAAGAGTTGATTCTACTTCGTTGTTTGGTGAAAGTTATATGCCGATCCTTCGTGTGTAATTGATTTTGAAACTTCTTGGTTATCTTCTTACTTTAGAAGATATGGTTTTAGAATTACTTCGTCTGGTGGGATTTCGGTAATTCCAAAATCATAGAGTTTCTTGGCCATTTCTTCGTTGTAGAAATGGAGCAGCTGTATGGATGATCTTCCGTGCAGCTTTTCTTTTGGATATGAATTAATATGGATACTGATGAGATTTGCCTTTTCTTGTGATGTAAGTCCCAATGCATGGAGATCACATCCCTTTGGGCATATCTCTCTTACCAATAGGTGTAGGTTCTCTAGACTACCTTTCTGCCAAGAGGCCATCGAATCACAGTAGAACATACGTGTCCTGCGAGTTCCATCTTCACGTATCTCCGCTTCTTCAGCTAGGACGAATTCACTTCCTCTGTCTGTTAATATGACCTCGGCTTCTTTTTCGAACATTTCTTTTCCTAATATCTTTTCCAATAATAGGATCCCATCCAACATATGTAAGGAGTCCTTTACGGTTTGATAGATACATATCAACAGGTCATACTCTCTGAATTTGAAGGTCTGTAGGAAAGGTCCGTTGGACACGTCGTTGTATACCGTATCCATCTCTACGACCTTGGCATTTGGATTCTTTTCCATGTATATCAAGAAGTCGGAGTACTTTCTTCCTGTCAGGTATCGATTGTCTTTACGTGGCTTGTATGTATTGCGCTTTTGTTTGGACATCTTTCGTCTTACGACACGTTTCGGGTCGATGGCACCGATCGATACACCCACATCTTGGAAGACACCATTTTCGATATAGTTGTATATCGTCTTTTCGGATAGCTTGATCTCTTTGTGGCTTTGAAGAATAGAGTAGATGGACTGACCTTTCTTAATCAATGGTAATAAGAGTTCACCGAGCTGCTTGATATCATTTACTGTCGCATTGACACCTTGTCGTGAAGATGTAAGTGTCATCTGGTAGTCGTGCTGTGCATCGAGGGCAGAGTATCGATATTTTTCATAGCGACAAGAGCGATAGTTTCCACATCCATTACAAGCTCCTGGTGACTTGTCCCTGCGAGTACATTTGAAAGGGACATAATCGATACAATCCAGAGTACAATGGCGTTCATGTTTACAGCGTTTGTAGTTAGCACACTCTAGAGGCAGATTACATTTGTATGCAAGGACACGATGGAATTTGATTTCTTTTCCTATGGTTGATTTGTCTTTACCAAGGGTAGTAGCGATAGCTTGTTTGGTAGAACCATTTTCGATACCAGTTTCAATGATCTGTCTATCTGAATAAGACATGTGTGAATTCTTCGTTAACATAATGTTTTCCTCCTAAAACACGAAGAATCGGCACTTATATTGAACTAGAAGTGTAAGAGTAAATTCAACTAGAGCTTGGTGAATAACTAAATTCAACTTTCGTACCTTAGAAGTGGAATTTAACTTTTCACTTGAGGCGTCAGATTTAGAATCGTAGAAAGATACAAAGTGGTTGACAAACCACAAAATATCAATGATAATACGAGTACGGAAGCGCTGATACTCCCAGCTGCAAAGCAGGACTCAGTTGCGTAAAAACCTCGCTTGTATTATCGCAAGTGGGGTTTTTATATTTAAGGAGATCAATATGGCAAACAAACCATTTCGGAGTGTCAATGACCAAATTTCCATTTTGCGTTCAAGAGGAATTACTATTGACGATGAAGTATATGCTTCTAATTTTTTAATTAATCGTAATTACTATAGTATGATTAACGATTATGGCAGATTTTTTACTGTTACATCCGACGTTTACATAAGTGGTACGACTCTTAAAGATATAAATTCAGTATATCTTTTTGATAAGGCAATCAAAACTATTCTATATACGCATTCATTAGAATTCGAAAAATACTTAAAATCTACTTTAGCGTATTATTTTTGTTTACAACATCCAAATAGCTACGATTACCTAAATCTAAACTGTTATAAACACAAATCAAACAAAGAAAGACTAAATGCAATTGATATCATAAGTCGCATTGCAAAGGTTATTGATGATTATTCCAAAAAACACAATACAAATGGTATACGACACTATTCAAGAGTTCACACAAATATCCCTTTATGGGTAGTTATACAGTTCATGTACTTAGGTGACGTAATTAAACTATACCGATGCTGTGAAGACAGTGTACAGACGGATGTAGCAAAAATGTTTTCTTCATTCTTAATAAGCAATACGTCTATGCCAAATCAAATACTTGGAACTCGGGAACTACTAACAATTATGCAGAATGTAAGAGATTTTAGAAATTGTGTGGCTCACGATAATCGAATATTAAATATGAATAGTTCAAACAACCTTCCATACATCCCTTCTATTCACGGTGCTTCAACACAAAGAAGTAACTTCAGAGCGGACTTATACAATATGGTGTTGATCTTTCAATGCTTGATATCACCAGATGAGTATAAAAATATGATAGGAGCTTTTAAAAGAAGAATAAAGGATTTAAGACGACACATCACAATAATAGATTACAACAAAATTACATGTGCACTTGGATTCCCAATTGACTGGATAAATACCATTTAAAAATCCGACTGCTACCAACAGCCGGACACGCAGTAAACTCACAACCAAGTGCTTTTACTGTACTCAATTTTAGCATAAAGGAGCCATTATATGGAACAGATAGAAAAGTATTTAGAAGAAATTGAAGATGCACTCTACAAGATGTCGCCCACTGAAAGAGAACACTTGATGGAAGTTTTGCATCTAGCATTCGCCGATTACTTCAGCAACAAATACAGAAAATCATAGAAAGGAGGAAACGCATGATCGGATACGATGAGGTCAGAAAAACATATTTCGTACAGGTCAAATATCGCGACCCTCTTACGTTTAAACAACGAACTAAGAAAAAACGCGGTTTCAAAACAAAGCGTGAAGCCAAGATTTACGAAGCTGAAGCAATGCAACAAGGGAACGATCCAAGCGATTTAACTTTTGAACAAGTAGCTCATCAATGGGAAGAGTATGCATTGCCATCAAAGGAACAAGCACGTCGCCACCAAGTAGCATTTGAACGTAGATTCGCCGACTTGTATAAACGCCCAATCAAATCAATTACCCGTGCACAGCTCGTCGCGTGGCGGTCAGAATTAGCTAATAGCGACCAATGCGGAACAAAGATAAAGAATGATACCATTTCGTTCGTCAAGGGCGTATTTCGCTATTACTCGACAGTCTACAACGTTGTTGATAACAGCATTATCCTAAAACGCCTTAAAAAGACCGATCAAGAGCTAATGCAGGAAATGAGTGTCTGGACCGTTGATGAGTTCAATCAATTTCTATCCTGTGTCGATAGTCCACTTTATTCCCTCTTCTTTGAAACGCTATTCTGGACTGGAGCGCGTCGTGGCGAGATTATGGCGCTACAGAAGAGCGATTTCGATAACAATTGGTTAAATATTCATGCCAGCATCAAACACTTCGTAAACGGCTTAAAACCGACCAAGACGAAGCAATCAAGAAAAGTATGGATTGACGATGATCTAAGAAACAGATTACAACCATTATTGGACGTTGACGGTGATTTTCTTTTTGGTGGTATAACAAGCCTCCCTATAACGCAGATACAAAAAAGATTTACAAAAGCAATAGAACTATCTGGTGTTAATAAAATTCGTCTACACGATCTACGGCACAGCCATGCTACAATTCTAATTAACAGTGGCGTAAATATTGTGGCAGTATCCAAGCGACTCGGACACGCATCCATCGAGCAGACGTTACAAACATACACACATTTGCTAAAGGATACAGATAAATTCCTGAACGAAACAATCGAAAATATGAGAAAAGGGTGCCAAAAAGGTGCCACAAATAAAGAAAAGCCTTTAAAATAAGGCTTTTTAATGTTATGGAGCGAATACTCCAAATTATCCAAATAAAGAACTTTAAATAACTTACAAGTACATTATACACAATTGTGTAATCATAATCAATAACTTTTTATAAATTTCTAACAGTACCCAAAAGTTTCTGACTCTGGCTGTTTTTTGTACTGTTAGAACAAACTTCATTTTTTAAGTCGTATTATTTTATTTCTTTTCTTCTTTTGAATATGGTTTTAACCCTCTGATTTTCAAAATCAACAATAATTTTTTGAACGTATTTTCTCACATAATTTGAAAGTTCTTCTTCATCCAAATCTCCATCACCACATCCACCATTACCATGAGACAATTTCATTCTTTTTTCCGCTAGTTCATTGTATCTCTTAATCAGCACCTCATCTCTTCCATTACTTATAACCATGTCCAGCACCGCATTCATCTCTTTATCAATTTCTTTCAACTTGATACGAGATTTTTTCTGTTCTAATTTAATCTGATGTTCAATTAAATATTTTTTTAATTGTCCCTTTACACTTTCACTTATTACTGATTCGCTGATTCGTTTCTTACATTTGCTGCACACATAATACTTATATACTTCCCTCTTTTGTGTATGCTTTTTCTTTCTGGAGCTACAATTGCAAACTAATGTATTTCCACAACTCTTACATATGATTTCTCTCTTAAATAGGTATTTATATCTTCTGTTTCTCGATTTCAAATTTGTTAGTCTAATTGCTTCCAATTGTGTTTCTTTATCAACAATCGGAGGTATGACGCCATCGTAACTATTTTCACCAAAAACTAGGGTGCCACTATATACTAAGTTTCTCACTATTGTATAAATATCATTTTTCTGCCATTTTCTATTTAGCACTTTATTTCTTCTATACTCTAATGTTACATTCCAAGCATTCATACCTTTGTTTACGATGCAATCAAATATATTTTTGATAACTCCTGCAGTTTCATCATCAATAATCAAATAATGTTTATCATCTGGGTTTCTTTTGTATCCTAGTGGAACTTTCCCTTTGCAATAAAATCCTCTTCTTGCAGCCTCTTCTAATCCTCTCTTTGTCCGCCAGGAGATACTATCTTCTTCCCATTGTGATATGACTCCTATAATCAATATAAACATCCTTCCTGAAGGCGTACTAGTGTCAATATTTTCTGTAATACTGATTAGTTCTATATGATTTTTTTCTAGTATTTCTATTAAATAGGCTAAATCTTTTACACTTCTAGTAAGCCGATCCAGATTATGAATAATTAATATATCAATGCTTTTTGCTTTAATTAATTCAATTATTGATTGTATCTGTGGTCTCTTTAGATTCCTTGCAGAAACACCACGCTCTTCTTTAACTTCTAATGTATAACTATCCTTCTCATATTTGTATTGACAGTAAAGTTCAATCTTTCGCTTCTGTTCTCCAAGATTGTACCCATTAATTACCTGCAGTTGAGTTGATTCACGAACATATCCAATTATTTTTTTCATCCTTAACTATCTCCTTGTTTTTGTTGTGTGCCGGCATCAAGCACGCATTCAATTACACCAAGAAAAAATACCAATATTCAATATTCGTATACTGGTATCTTAGTTATGTATTTATAGATTATTTAATTCATACTTTTTAATTTCTTTATATAGTGTAGATCGACTGATTCCTAATCTCGTACACATATATTTCTGAGTAATATTTCTTTTCTTATACTCTTTATACAGTTCAGCAAACAAAAATTTATCTATGCTTGCATGAAGTCTGCCTTTATACTTCCCATTTTTCTTTGCAATTGCAATCCCTTCAGCTTGCCGTTCTAATAATACTTCTCGTTCAAACTCATTTAATGCAGCTATGATAGTTAAAAACAACTTCCCTGAAGCCGTGCTGGTATCTATCTTCTCTTTCTGAGATTCAAATGCAATTCCCTTTGCATGCATACTTTCCACTAAATGAAGTAAATCCTTTGTTGATCTGCTGAGTCTGGAAAAAGATTCTACTACGATTGTATCTCCTTCTCTAGCAAACTCCAGCATAGCTTTAAGTTGTGGTCTATCCATATGCTTCCCTGTTGCCTTATCAGCATAGACTTTTTTCAATCAACTGTGACTGACTATGGTTACTCTCAATAAACTCAATGCACCTTCTTTCTAGTAAAGTAAAATCACAACACCATTTAACATAATACGGATCACCATCAATCTGTTTTCGATATACCACTGCAGATTTATTTTCTATTCCACTTAAGATGCTTCTCATATATGTTTGTTGCAGCTTCATCATCCTATTCTTTGGAATGCTTTGATCTGATAAATCAATTAGTTGCAATTCTATCTTCGGAACAGGAATCATATTATTAAATAACATATACCCTAGTTTGTTATCACTGTTTCCAAGTTCATGTAAGCTTAAAATCAATTGCTTTCTATGTTTCATTTTCACTTCTTTTTCCTTTGAGTAACTTGTCAAAGGTACAAAGTATGAAACATCTTTGCTTATTTCTAAAACAGCCCCTACATAAACACCACCTTGCGCTGAATTATGCAATGAAACTTTTTTGTCAAATTGCTGAAGATAGTTTATATAACTATTAGATATTGTGTATAGATATATTTTTCTTTCCATTATTCCTCCACAAAAAAAGCCCCATTCAATGAGGCATTTTTTTACTTCCTACTACGGCTAGGACTCTCCACATTTTGTCAAATTCCTACTACGGCTAGAACTCTCCACATTTTGTCAACTTCCTACTACGGCTAGGACTCTCCACTAACTACGACTGAATGATATCACATTTGTACATTTAATACAATCTCTAGCAAAGTCTTATATTACTGATTTGCTACTATTTACCAGCATTTTCAATAGTACCTGGTTGTACACTAACTCTTCATCTTTATGAGTCCATGGTTTGTGTAGAATCGTCCATCTACCATCTGTTGCAACTCCCATGACTCCAATATACTTCGCTTTCTTCAGGTAGTCTTTGTATCTATCATTGATTACCTTTTCTTTTTCTAATGGAATCACTATAAATGACTTATGACAGAAACGGCTATTTTCTTCAGCTTGTGCTATAGCCTTCTTAATATCATCCAGTTTGAACTCGAAAGATACAAATTGGATTGCTGTTTCTTTTGTTGTTTTATTTTCTACCAATTCTGCAGTAAGCAGATCTACACCACCATGTCTAGCAACGCTCTCGAACTGACTAGCTAGAATGTTTGTTCTGTATTTATATTTATCCCAAAACGCTTCCTTTAAGCGTACTTCTTCTACAAACTTTATAGTATTCATTATGACTTCTCCTTATTTTGCGGCACCCAATCCAAATCCTGCAGTAGGAATCAAAGATTGTTTATCCTGCAGTTGTCCAATACCCGTTTTTAACTCTGCAGATAACTGAGGATCATCAGACAGCAGGTCTTTCTTACTCTCTAATGCATCATTGATCTTCTGGTCTGCATCGTAATGCTCTTGAACGTTATACACTCTAACATTACGTAATCTTCTTGTTTCTCCAGGAACATACTTCTTCTTATTCTTGTAGAAGGAATACTTCTTATAATTACGCATTCTGAAGATATATGCCTTCTTTCTTGCACTAATAATGACTGCATCACCCATAGATAATTGCTGTAATTGATCCGTAGAAATAACTGGAGCTTCCTCATAGGAACCTTTATCCGATTTCCACACAAGCTTCTTACCACTCATAGCTGAAATACGCTTGATTGTATCCATATCTTTACCATATAGGTAAATAAAGTTAGCTGAGTTATTTTCTATGATTGATTCAACATCCCTACCATATATCTCAGAGAACTGATGTAGATCCTGGACTACCATAAATGATCTAAATCCTGCAGAGCGGCTAAAAGTTAAAATACCTTTAATATTCTTTAATGCTGGGAAGTTTCCAAATTCATCAAAAATCAAATTACATGGCACTGGCAGTCTCTTTTTACCTGTCTTTTTTTGTTGCTCTTCAGTTAATTGCATCAATAATTGGAAGGTCTGATTAATGATCAAGGATACCAATCTGTAATAAGTATCCTTTTCACCATGAACGACTATAAATAGTGCTGTCTTCTTTCTTCCAATGTCCGCAACATCAAAGTCTGATTTTGCCATCATTCGTAAGACAGTTTCATTTAAGGTAACGTCCTTCATCTTATTTTCAAATGAAGTAACAATAGAACCTCTTTCCTTATCTCCAGTACTCAAGAATGCCATTAATTTTTTATAGGATTCATCTGTCTTCTTACGCTTTTTCTCTAACAAGAATTTCAACTTTGGTACTTTCATAACGGTTGCACCTGCTTTAACCATTACTGTTTCCATTCCTGATCTATATGTCTCCATTACAGACTTGAAATTGATTTCCTCATCCGGAACAGGTTCTCTTTTCTTACTTTCTGGATTATAGGACTTTTCCTCTAATAGTAAAAACACGATTCCCTGGA
This sequence comes from Solobacterium moorei, assembly GCF_036323475.1. Classification (GTDB taxonomy): domain Bacteria; phylum Bacillota_I; class Bacilli_A; order Erysipelotrichales; family Erysipelotrichaceae; genus Bulleidia; species Bulleidia moorei. Next base: position 592,155 of record NZ_AP028934.1, on the reverse strand, counting down.
ACAAACTAGAAGCCTGATCATTAAAATGTGCCTCATTGTGTGCCTTTGGATCATAAAAGAACTGATCAGCAAGTTCTCTTAAAAACATAGCTGCTTTAGAATAGTCAAACTCTGGTGCATAGTACTTCTTATATTCTAACAATTCATTCTCTAGCCTTTGTTTTTGTAGCCCTTCAGCAGCATTCATTTTATCCAGGTATTCTTTGATTTTTGCAGTGTATTCTTCCTTGCTCTCCAGGTATTCTTTTTCTGCCTTTCGATAAGAATCAATAACAATACTTAATGGAGAATATCTATCTCCTTCCTCTGGGTGGATATAATTAATTACCCTTACATCATATCCATCTGAAAGTAATTGTTCTTTATGTTCATAAAGTAATTCTCCCTTCGGATCGTTAATAATCATAGATTCCCCTGTCATACGTAAGGTATCAATCATTGGATTTACAAAAGAAACAGTCTTACCAGCATTGGATGATGCATTGATAATTGCGTGATTATCACCTGCATCAACATAGAGTCTGTTCCATTTCACAGCTAATGGAATACCACCTCTAAAATTCGTTTTCTTGCCTGCTATTTCATATGTCCTGATTGTGTTTTTACGGTACTTATCAGAAACTTTTAGAATCGTACAGCACTCATTCCAAAACCTTCTAAATGGATCCAGTACATGATCCAACCAAATCAATATAGATCTTGTTTTTAGATGCCCTGTATTATCATATTCAAGTCTCTGACTATTTCTTTTTATCTCTCGCCAATTCGCAACATCAGAAAACTGTTTTTTCTCCTGGCTCGTCAATGCTCGTTTATGTTTTCCTTTTGCTCCATGTCCGCTTCTTCCAAAGAAGGTAGCATAAAAGATCTGGAAGGTCATTAGTCCAATCAATGCTCCTACTACCTTTAACAATACATAATCCTCGCCAAGAAGAAGGAACCTATAATCAAAAGATACTTGTGGATCATGGGTAACTCCTAAGTGAATTACCTGGATTGCTAAAAAGAGTATTCCCATCGCTGCAGTGATTGATAGAAATAAAAATCTAATAATCTTTCCCATTGCTTACCACTCCGTTTCTAATTCTTTATCATTATTCAGATACGCTTCAATCTCTCGATTGATTAGCCCTGTCGCTACGCTAAGTTGAGAAGAGTTATACATATACTTAGCAGCTTCACTCATCTGCTTTCCTGAAGAGATAACAGGCTTCTTAATCTTTACTCCAAGATTCTTCTCCACGGTCTCTTTAAATCCAGCCTTATCATGTGTCTTCAAGTAGTTGATAGCAGGAAGACAACCCATCTCTGCAGCCACTTTGATACATCTAAATCCATCTATCTTGTTCTTGTTACACATGTCCCCTTTTACTTCATGAATTCCATATGAGTATGTAGCCAGTGGATCTCCATGTGTCATTCCAACGTACAATGTATCCATTCCTTCAGATGCCCTATCCAGCTTGAACTGTGCCTTCGCCAGAAGAATATAATCTTTTGTGTATCCATTCTTGATGGCTTGCTTTGCATATTTAACTGTCTTTAGTGGATCAGTGATTCCGCCTTCACCATAGAAATACATTTTTGCTAATCTATGTGAAACCAAAGCATTTAATTTAGAATCTGTAATTTTATTTACCAATCCTTCAAGTGTTTCTATGCATCCATGCAGAAAGGAATGATTCACCTTTTCACCTTTTGAATTACCATTTTCTAATTGTCTCTTCACTTCCAGGTACTCTTTCCATTCTGGATTATTACTGTTTTTTTCTAGTAAAGGTACTTCTGCCTTTTCAAATTGTCTTTCTACAAATGGCTTGTCTAATCTTGAACTCTTATAATTGGCAGCTCGCATGTCTTTAATCTGATCCAAAATAATGTTTCCAATTTGTTTATGTAGTTTTTTGATTTCTGTATCTTTAATAGTTGCTATGTCCGTACCTGCAGCCGTATCCATTGTTTGTGAAAGAGTATCTAGTTTTTCTAAGAAACTTTTATACATCTCCTTGAGTGCATCTGAGTTTAGAAACTCCTCTGCAATCTCATCCAGCTTCTCTCTATATGGCATGATCTGATATGAGCCATACTGCATACGTCCGTATCTAGGTAACACTGTAGCCAGGTCTAGAACATTCTTGATCTTTGTAAAATCATAATTGCGAGTTGCACGTATAAGTTCTCTAGTTTCTGCATCTTTATTTTTAAAAAAACGTTCTGGATCAATAGCAGTATTTTTAAACAACTCTTCTCTTAATCCAATTTCTTTTATGATAATTGCTTTTAATTTTTTTAATTCTGAAAGAGTAAGTTTACCTCTATCCCTTGTCTTATTTTTTTCAAGATAGCACACATGCATATGTGGATGTTCTGTATTCTTATGATAGTTTTCCCACCATAACATATTGCTTGGTCTTAATCCAATCTTCCTGAAAAACTCTGGCATGATTTTAGAAATCATGGTTGCATAATCTTTTTGACTATGTAATCCACACTTCTCTGCATAGTCATATGATGGTAAAGAAATTACCATGTCCCAAACAATATCCCCATTCTTTTTAAATGATGATTTACATGCTTCAGCAAATGTAGAAATATTATCTATAGAAAAATCTCCCATTGAAGTCATAGTCAATCCATCTGCCGCTTCTTGTCTGAAAGTGTACCCAAAGAATCCATCATCACGCTCAGCATAATACTCTTTATCTGGCTGCGTTGCCTCATCACGTTGTGTATATTCTAACCATCCACCTTTTCCAAATAATGTATCTTGTGTGATGATTCCTTTGAACCTAGAGTTCTTTGGAGCCTGACTTCCTAATTGAAAGAATCTAACTTTATCTATTTCAACCGGCATCTGTCTCAGCTACTTTCTCTTGCTTTTGCTTGGTAGGTCTATCTAATATTTTTTTCAAATCCTCTTCCAAAGTATTTTGTTTTTTGATTGCTTCAGCTTCAATATCTTCAATCTTTTTTCTAATACGATTCAATTCATTAAGTTCACTTTGTACTCCATTCTTTTGAGAACGATACTCATTAATTTTTTTAGATAGTTGTGCAATCTTTTGTTCTCTTTTCATAATTTCGCTTAGTAATTTTTGCTTATTCATTTTCGTTTTCCTCTTCACTTTCTGTTCTTAATTTTTTTGACTCACGTTGCAAATCTTGAATAGATTTCACTAAAGAAATAATTCTTGAATCAGCCAAATCACGATTTACTTTTGCTTCAATTTCATCTTCAAAATCATATCGTCCATTAATAAATTTCAATGCAAACTCTGCTGGTTGCTCTTGGAAATTTAATGTTCTTGAAATCACCTGGACATATAAAAGTAACAGACGAATGTCATACCATTGCTTCCCAAGATCATCATTCAACTCACCAAAATATTTTTGAAATAATTCATCCATGACTTTAAACATCATCTTAACTTGTGGATCATTTTTATATTCATTTGTATTCTGTATGTAATAATTATTGATTGCTTGTTCTACAATTTCTGTTCTCGTTAATGGTCTTCTATTTTCAGAAACTGCCAATTTATAATCCATACTTTCTAACAAATCTAATTGAGATTTTGTATCATCTCCCAATCGAAAAGCCACTACATTCTTTGCCACAATCACATCACCTTCCTATCATTTATTTTTTTATTTTCCTTAAAAACTCAAATTATTTTTACGAAAAAATAACTACGAAAAAAGCGTTTACGAACGTATTACGAAAATCAAAAAAGCGTTTACGTCGTATTACGATTTGTAATACGAAAAAACCTTTAAAATAAACGAATTGCTCGTTGAGCAATTGCGTAACACCGAATTTCGTAATACGAAATTCCTTATCTTGCTTTCCAGACAAATAGAGCGTTTTTTGCGATTTTGGCTGGAATCATAGATTGAAAACCACGAGTATCCATTTATATGAGATACGAAGTGGTGAACCAATATAAACACGAACAAAAAACTATTACCAAGATTATTTTTGGTAATTTTTTTGTGAAGTGTTGCTACGTTTTTACTGCCGTGCGTAACGTCAGCCAAGGAAATTATCTTGGCTGGGTGGAGCCGGCAGTCTTTGGGGCAATTTGCCCCAAAGCCATTACTCCACTAAAGCATAATTTAATAACGACATATCATCATCTTCCATGTAGAAGTCATATAACCTGTTTAATCTGTCTTCATCTTCTACATCCGTTTCAATTGAAATTATCGCTTTGATAAATTCACGATGGCTCTTATCAATCATTAGTTGAAAGAGTGCTTTCATAACCAAGTAATCCATATGTTCTCCTTTTCATCTGATGTTGTTGTGGGAAGATTGCTCTTCCCACACCCAACAACTATTCACCATCTAAAGTTTCCTGTACATCATCTGTAACAGGCGATAATGTTTTGAGATATGCTTCATACAGAACTTTGAAGTCTGCACTTCTATCAGCAGTCTTTTTGAGTTGGTCTTCATACTTCAACTCTGCCATCTTTTCGTCCATCAACTCTTCAAGTTTAGAACGTTCAGAGATTGCTTTTTGCTTTGTGAGATATTCTGTAACATCAACTGTGCAAATGATATCTTCAAGACATTTGCGTTGATAACCGGTAAGTGCCTCTAGTTCACTGACTGGTTCTAAGACAGTAGCAATCGCAAATTGCTCACCATAAGAATGGACAACAGCAACAGCACCTTTCTTTAGTTCCTTTGGACTGATGAAGATACGTGTTTCATCTTCATCGTAGTTGATAATAAATCTGTAGTAGTGTTTCATGTGGAATTCCTCATCTACCTTTCGGTAGTCTTTCTAGTGCCACCCTTGGCACGACTACGCAAGAGCATAGACAAGTGAAACATTGAAGAGCCAAGCCAATGAAATGTGATTGACTTGCATAGCCCTTGCATTTTTTGAGCTTGCGAAGTCCTTGACAGTTTACTGTCATAGGATGAAAAAAATGACAAGGGTCAATCCATGAAATCAGGCTCGTAAATGTGTAACGTCAAGAGATAAAAAACAAAGGACAGCAAAGCTGCTTGATAGAGTTTCGTTAGAAACTCGTATCCTTGTTTTGTATCTCGTCTATGCGATAAGGTCGGAGTGCCAAGGGTTGAAAGATAAATCAGAATTAATTTAGCAGTCTGTTTGCAAAACAGATTGCTTTTAAAAAAGGAAGCCTGAGCAGATTGCATTCTGCGAAGGCATCCATGCAGTTAAAGCATTTTAAAAGCAGCACACAAGACCTGAATGGTTGAGTGTGCTGCTGCGTATCCATATGAATCTACTACCAGGTAATCTTTGGGGCAAATTGCCCCAAAAACTAATTTCCTATATAACGTAAAACGCCGTCCCAATTTGAATCCCAATACAATCCACTACAGATTTCCTTTCCTGATGAATCACCATCAACTCCATCCCAGTCCCAATGCGCTCCTAGATTAAGTCCATTTCCAAGGTAGATTTCTGTATGTTCTGTTTCATTTAAAAGAATATCTCCCCTTTTTAGATTGGAACGTCCGCTTATGACAGCTTCATTAGAAATGTCTCCTAACTCGGATCTAGGAATCCATATCCAATTTCCCGCATTGGTAAATACCAATCGCATTGAGTGTGTGGAAGTAATTGGTACATTAAATCCACCAGCATATCTCATTGCTGAACAGATCAATGAAGAGCAGTCATAGTTTGGATTGCCATTTCTAGTTACCTGAGAATAACCATGACTATCATCATTGGCTATTTGTGTCATCCATGCAATCGCCCTTTCAACCGGTTCGCCTACTGGATCGTTGATTCCTCTTTGTCCTCCAGGTATCAACGCAACTGCCAGTGATTTTACATTTGTTGATTCGTCTTCACTCATTTTGAAACCATATCTTGATTCAACCTTTTTCAAGCACTCTTGTGAATCTGCATCTTTGAAGATTTGCATATACGCTGCATAATCACCATCACTTACGATATATTCACCTGTTGTCTTGAAATAATAAAATGAGATAGATTGTGCAAGATAATATGAGCGATAATCGGAAGGCTTATACTTAGATATACCTTGGTATTCCGGACTATTTATCCAGGCTTTAACACTTTCTTCTATGCCTTCCATATTTGCATTTCCATTGAGACCTTTGAAGAAGGATACGATTGCATTCGTAGCAGTCACTACAGGCTGCAGAACGGTGCCAATTGCCATAATAGGTACCATTCCTATCATCATAATAAGAAAGCCCGTACAAACCCATTTAAACAGCTTCTCAAAGGATATCTTCATTGTGGTTACTCAACTCCTATTTCCTTTAATTCTTGATCAGTAGCGATGATTTGAATCGGTATTCTTCTATTGCCGCAAATAAAGATTGCTTGCCCTAATTGGAAATCCTGCAGATAAGTAATTTCATTACTATTGAAGTTGCATAATTTCAATACGTCATTACATGCATCTTTATCCAGGTACATGACGATCTTATATGTAGAGTTATTAAAAATTGCTTTACCGTGCGTGATGATACTGTCATCTGCGAAGTCTCGTGGTTCTTGTGTACCGACAATCATCATGCAGTTATACTTTCTAGCACGTCTGTAGAATTGAGCAATCAATGGTGCTGTAGAACCTTGCAGAATCATCGTGTGTGCCTCGTCAATGATAAAAGCTGACTGGTCATTGTTATCCAAACATTGATCCCAGGAGAACTTGAACATAATGTGATTCAAAGCTGCACTCAGATTAGAAGATGCGTTGAATAATGCTTTTGTTCCAAAGGCAATGATCTGTCTTTCTGGATTTGTAAATGTAACTGTTGTATGACCAACAAAGTAAACACTCCATTCAACCATAATACGCTGCATCTTCATTCTTAGATCCATCAAGCGATCCAATTCAACTCTAGCTGCAGTATCTTCCTTTAATTCTTTGATTCTCTCTTCCAGGCATTCATTAAATGTCTCGAATGTAGGCATATCTTCATAACGTAGTCCCTTAAAACTTGCAAATTGCCCGTTCGCATCTCTTGTAATGCCAACTTTCGCATATGCTCTAAACGTAATATCACCAGTGAAAGTTAAAGTATCTTCAGAAATATTTGGATATAAGAATTGTAGTACCTGGTTAATATCTTCAATGACATTGTAGATAGCAATTTCAGTATCATACATCTTCTCATCTCCGCCCTCTTCCTCTGAAGTAATCTTCTTTAGATCAAAGATATTGATGATATTTCCTTTTTGTCCCCAAGCAACATACGTTCCACCATATTTCTTGGTAAGATTTCTATTCTTATTTTCTGGATCAATCCATACGATACGGACTTTTCTCTTTATGAGGTCTCTGATAAGTAGTCCCATTGTCGTACTCTTACCTGAACCGGATTTACCAACAACAATCATATTGCCATTGATGCGTTGTGTTAAACGAGCCTCACTCTTATGCGTGTTATAGAAGAATGGATCAAACATGATGATTCCCTTATTCTGTAGCTCACATCCTAGCAGCATCCCCTTTGGGTCTTTCAGTGTTTCAAAAACGTATGGCCATAGTCCTGCAACACCTCTAGACGGTAGCAAGAAACCAAAGTTCTGCTCAACGATAAACGGAGATTTTGCTTTAAAGAATAAAGGACAGGATATACGTAGAACAGCTTCTTCTAAATATCTTGCATCTGCAAGCATGAAACCTATGCTACGCATCCGTAGTTTTATATCCTTTACCATTCCTCTTAGACTCTGTAAATCATCAGCATATACAGATAACACCATAATGACATTATGTGTTCTATCCGTATCACGTAGGATTTCCTGAATATACTCATTCAAAGATGCCAGGTCATTTTGCAGATGTTGTCTGACTTGTGGATCCCTGGTCTGGTAATACTTTCTTTCCTTTTCCTGGTACTCCATTTTTAACCCTTTAGCAATACTTTCATCTGCAGTATCCGTTGTCATAAATAACTTGATATTTGGATTATTTACATAATCACAAAGAATACCAAGACTGTATCCTTGTGGCAATCGCTTTATCAAGATATTGGATACATATTTTTCTCCAATCATGTAATGATCTGGCTTTAATGAGAAACAAAATGGTGCCATTCTCGATTGTCTGATAGTACCAATCTCAGGAATGAGATTTTCAATAGGTGCATCCCTTGCATCTAATAATGGTTTGGTATTATCTACCAGCTCATATTGATCTTCCGTAGCATTATATTTCATTTCGACATTTTCATATGAGAATATTCCTCTGGAATAGTAGTAATCTGGCACTGGAGTATTTTCAAATACATACGCAATGTAGTTATAAAAATCAAATTCATTCAACTTCTTTGGTTGAAAGCCTGCAACAGAAAACTCATTAAACAATTCCCAATAATTTTTATCTAACTCTTTTGGATCGCTAGAGCGGATCATGATAAAGAAATTTAATTCTTTATATGCATCACAGAAGCTGTCTAATTTGTCGATATCTCCATCCATCATTGTCTGGATAATACGGTCATCTTCCATTCTCTGTCCTTCAATAATCTGATCAATATATGACTGGACATCAACTTTTGTTAATACAAAACTGTAGTACATCTTAAAGCGTAACTTATTCAAACAAATTCTCAGTCCATCGACATGTCTAACTTGTTCCTCATAATCATCTAAAAAAATGTCGTGCGGATTGACTTTAATGCCTCTAATCCATGCTTCTTTATTACCATCCTTCAGCATGATATAGTCTTCTCCAACTTCACGGATATTCATCCAATCCATTGTAGTATTTACTTTTTTCCGCAAAGTTTTTGTGTCCTTCTTCGCTTTTATTAGCCTATCTTTTTGTTTCTTTTCTAGGCTAGTTAGTTTTCTTATTTTATTCATAGCTTAACTTCCTCATCTATTGAACTTCCACCAGCATTTTGATATTCACCAGCACTTACCCATACTTTTCTTGTACGGCTAAATAAAAAGAGTACATGTAGATACTCTAGCCAGTTGTGATAGATTCCATAGGGCTGAATCAGCATATAACCAATACCTGCAGGAAGTGCCAATAGCACGATTACAACCGCACTTCTTCCTTCCAGTGCAGATAAATAAACATACATGAAAAAGAAAGTACTAATAATACCTGCCGCAAGTATCATTAGATCCAACTTCCTATATTTTCCTAAAACCAATTTTCCACTTTTAAAAGGTGCTGGGCTATTGAATATCATCTTGTATCACCTCCTGCTGAATTCTTTACGGCATCATACACGCCATGCGCAGCCCTTGAAGCCGAAACAAGATGTGATTGTCTTGTCTTGACCAGTCCATCCTTGGTACGTTTTTGTACCGGTCTGGATAGACGATTTGCTGACATCTGATATAGACTTGAACCAGCCTGATTCACCATTCGTCCAATTCTGCTATTACTATTCATATCTGCAATTCTTCTTGCAATAGAATTTCCGTCTTTTGTCATTCGTCTAGGTGTACCTTCTCCACTACCCAATCCACTTAGCATGGATGGATTTACACTGCTTTGTGGCATATTAGAATCATCTAATCCAGGCACTCCATTTGTACCACCTGCAGTTCCCTGGCTTGGGGCAATTTGCCCCAAAGGACTAGTGCCACCACCTTCAGAACTGTTTGAATTTCCGATTCCTGCAAGGATGCCTCCAGAGCCTCCTGTAAGACCACCTAAAGCTTCTCCAGCAGAATGTAGTAATCCAGTCCCACCTGCTAAACGTCCGCCTCCATAAATGGCACTAGCACCCATTGTAAGAGCCGCTCCAGCAGCTACACCACCAATACCGCTCATTGCAGAAGAAATCATGCCTAATGATTGCATCTGTTGGAATGCAGTACCTACACCAACATCTCCTCCAAGCAACTGTGCAATACCAGTAGGAGCATTCATAACTGCAGATAAGGCACCGATGAAGAAGATTACTTTTGCTAGTGCAGAAATCGGAACGGCTGGTGTAACCGCCAATACTAAAATTACTAGCATCATCTGATAAAAATTAGTTAAAAAATCAGCCAGGCATAATTTCCACCATATCGAGAAGGTATTATTGTCTGGATCAAACATTCCAGAAAAAACCCATGGTGAAATCAATATCTTCAATAGAAGATTAATAATTCGCTGTGCAACTTGTATTCCTATAAACACAAATAAAAAGTCTGCCACACCAGCGGAGACTCCAGCAAATACAATATCAAAAGCAGATGGATAAATTAGATAAGCATCTTTTGTTGCATTCAGTTTATTGATGTCAATCGTGTCTAATTTAACTTCAGAAACATCACTTCCACCATATCCTGCAGCGACCATAATTGATGATGGTTTTGTATTCTCATCAAAACCTGTAATCAATGTACCTATGCTTTTCGTTAAGCCGCTTGAAATACCAGAGACTCCTTTAAAGAATCCAGGCATAAGTAATATAACAATTCCTAAAATAGCAAACTTTTTAAATACATCCGTTGGACTAAATTTTAGAATCTTCTCTTCATCCGTTATTGTCTGTAAATAATAAAATACAAATCGAATGATAATCAAAGAACCCGTTAGGACAAGTAATCCAGTCCACCAATTCCAGATAAAATCAAAGTTTCCTAGATTCAATCCTATTAATTCTTTTAAAATCCCATATATCAGATCCATCAATTCAAATGAGAATTTACAGAAGAACCAGATCATATTTCTGATCATGTCCAACAGCATATCTCCTGGTTTCATTTCCTCACATCCTTTCTCTTTAAAAACTTGGGGCAAATTGCCCCAGACTCTTTAAAGTCCAAAAACTTTCATGATTGCAGATAAGGCTTCAACAACAACTGCCCCTGTAACAATCTTTACAACCGACTTTGACCATGGTTTCTGTTCTTGCTCAGCTTCGTCTTTTCCTGTCCATTTGATATAAACCCAAATACTTGCTGCTAAAGCCGCTAAAGGCACAAACCATAATAAGAAACTTGTTAATGGCTTGAAGAATGTCTCTACAAGTGATTTAGCTGCTCCTTCATTGAATGTTAATCCATCCGCATGTGTAGTCATTACGTTCAATGCGGTTACAGATACTGTAGTAATTGCTGCAGATACTTTATTTCTAATATTCTTCATCTTATTTCCTTCTTTCTAATTAAAAACTTATTCCTTCGTCCTCAAAGCCCATGCCTACGATGCCCTCATTCATAATGCTTGCATCGCTTGACAATACTTCCTGGTTTTCATGTATTAATCTAAAGCCAGCATTGATTAGGATTGCATCTCGTAAGGTTTCATATGTAGCACTCTTTTCTTCTTCAGAATCACCCTTCTTATACGCATCGAACTTATCATTAATCCAGTCCTGATGTTCATCTAGACATCTATATTCCATCTCAGATATTCTCTCATTTAAAAAATCATCCTTGATTTTCTCCTGGATGTATTTGGAATGATCTTGTTGATTTTCCTCTTGTAACTTTTCTTGACGTATCTTCTCTCTTGCGATTGGTGCCTGCTCTTGGATATAATCACTAATCTTTTCCGCATCTTTGATTGCTTGGAAAAGAATCTTTGGATCGTTTTTTAATATCTCAACCCAAGACTGAATATACGCTTTGTGATTATCTAATAGTTTAGCTTCCGTTGGCATATGTAGATCCGCAAAAAGAATAGATGATGCAATCTCTGCTCTCAGTTCTTCTTCAGCATATTCAGCACTTCCAAATCTTCCACTCAAATCCCTATTCAAGCGTTTTTCTGCTCCAGTAGAGTGTGCCGTTTCATGCAATCGTGTCGCATAATAATCCGCAATAGTTTCAAATGAATCCTTTGTAGGTAATACAATCTTGTCATCTTTCACACTATAGAATGCTCTATCCCCATAATGGTTCAATTCAACACCCATTGTTTTTAAAGCTTCATCACAAAACTCTTGTAAAGCTGGCATAGATACTGTGTGTTCTCTTCGCTTTGTACGCTCTGGCACGCCTTCTATACATGAGTAATTAAATACTGTGTAGGTACGCATCATTAATGCATAGTTCTGTGCTTCACTTGGATCATCGGCAACAATCCTTGCATATTCCACAAAATCAATCGTTTGTTTTGTTTCACGGTTGATCATCTTGGCTATTTCTACTGGCACTCCTTTAGAATCCTTTTTCAAGTGCCATTTTTGATTAGGATGATATTTATTATCCTTATCAGCAATCTGATTGAATGTAGCCCATCTAGTATCTTCATACCCTCTTTTAGTCGCAATGTAATCCAACAGCAAGTAATTAATTCCTCTATACCTTGTTTTTGAAATAGGATTTTCTGGTCGTGAACCTTGCCACGTCTTTTCCCAAGGTATGACGTTTTCTTCTAATGATTTTAGATAGAACTCCGCAAGCTGCTCTCTTGTCTTCGTAACAAACTTTTTATTTTCTGACATAGAACAAAATCTCCTCATCAGGATTTTCTTCTAGTAGAGATGATTCTTCATCTTCTTCATTAATCGTTTTCAATAATTCTTTGAAGTCGTCCTCTGTCATCTCTATCTCTTGTTTTTTCTCCATCTATTACTGTCCTTTCCTGGGGCAAATTGCCCCAAATCTTTTAAAATCACTTATAACTAGTCTGATAAAATCTCTAAACACATGACATAAATCAACTCATCAAAAGAAATGATTTGTTGTTCTATACCATTCGTAATGGTGTATTTACTATATTTTTTATCTTCGATGATTAGACTATTTAATTCAGCCTTATCTACTTTCGCTTTTGAAAGATTCAAAATTACATAATAGCCTTCATATCTAGAACCTTTTGGAAAATATACTTTATACTCTCGTCCATCCAACTTCATTGGATCAACTTTTATCCGTAATTGATTAACTCCCTCCTGCATCCAAATCTCCCATCTTTACCATTATCTTTGCGATTTCCATTGTGATTCTTGAAATGAGATCATCTGTAACTACTTCAAAATTTCTCTTTGGTGTCGCATATCCTTGAAATACCATATCTGGATACTTGAGAATCATTAACACTTTATCTTTGATGGCTACCTTGTAATACAATCTCTTATTGTGAATTACAGATTCTAAGCTTTGAATCTTATACCGTTCTATTCGATGGATTGCATCTCTAGCATCACCTAGATAAATAAAATTACAGCATTTTTCTAAAATAGGAATTCCATTGAAGAAAATATCAAAAGTAACATTATTCTGTTCCTTTGTATTTAGTTCAATCGTTACACCTTTTCTCAATAACTTAGAGAATCTACTTTCCATCGCTTTTTTTAACTCAGTCACTGAGCTATAACTGGTACTGAACTCATTTTTTATTGAAGAAATCTGACTATAATAAATCAAATCAATCCCATTCTTATCACCAATCGTGTACCAGTATTCATATATCATTTCCTCACATCCTTTCTCTTTAAAAACTTGGGGCAAATTGCCCCAAGCATTCTTAATCAAAATCAATTCCATCATCTTCCATGGGGACATTCTCCAATAAAGATGAATTATTATCCTCTATGCTTCCATCTTCCTCTAAAGGTACCACAACCTCTTGTTGCGTTTCTATCACTTCTAGCTCTACTGATGTTGTATCTTCTGTTTGACTTTTGCTAGATGCCTTACTATAATCAACTTCAGATAAAGCATCTGTTGTTTCTTGGGGCAATTGGAAGCCCGCAGAAGATTCAATAGATGCTTTTGTTATTTCACCAGTGGTTGAAGATAACTCGTTTTTTTCTACTTGATTATGTACAGCAGATGATATATCATATGCGTACGGAGATAGTATGTCTAGGGGCAATTGGAGCCCTCGAGAAGCTACCTCTTTTATTTGACTTTTATTAAATGACCCACTATAATCAATTACAGATAAAGCATCTATTATTTCTCGGGGCAATTGTAAGCCCGCATGAGATTTAATAGATGCTTTTGTTTTATCGTTGCAGTAGAAAGTTTTATTTTCTTCAAATGTTCTACGCATAAACTCTTGAAAATCATTTCTCTCATAGATTGATGTAATTTCGTGAACTTCAATCATCTTTATATTTTTGTCATATCTACATATTGCAATGACTGGTTTCTTCTGTATTTCTCCAACCTCATCTAGTAGGAATATTCTACTTGTATCCTGTACTAAACTATCAAATGCTAGATAACTTTTCTCTAACATCTCATTGATTCTACTCACAAAAGCATATCCAAGTTGATGTTTTTCACGTAGTTTAATAACCGTTGATACATTAATAACAATTGGTTTTGATTCATCCAATCCACCAGCAAATGCTATAGATTTAGATTCTGGAGACACAACCATTGGATTCGTAACATTGTACACTCCACTGGATAGATCAATTAATTGTCTATCAAACGAATCAATGCTTCCATCTTCGTGTACTATGTCACTGTTTATTCTTCTAAGTTCCTCTATACCCATAGCTTAAAAGCCTCTATTCTTCTTCATTTGAATTCTTGCTTGAAGTCAGATGGCAATCATCCACATACACTTCTGTTATATAGATTTTCTTATCCTCCTTCTCATAGGAACGTGTATGTAACTGTCCTTCCAACTCAATACGCTTGCCTTTCTTACCATAAGAACCTAAATAATCAGCAACCTGTCCCCAGGCAACGCAATTGATAAAGTCTGCAGCATCTTCTTTGGATCTTGTACGTTGCACAGCAACCGTAAAGTTTGCTACATGCTTGCCACTTTCTCCTTCTGTAACTTTCACTTCAATATCTCTAACTAAATTTCCTGACAAAATCACTCTGTTGTTCCACATTTTTATTTCTCCTCCCTCTGTTTACAACATTTCTTTTAATCTTTAAAAAAACTTGGGGCAATTTGCCCCAAGCATTTTTGCTACTTATATTACTATGGTTTCTGAATATATTTTCTGACTACCTTTATAAACTAAAAGTTTAAATGTTTCTATCAATCTTTCTTTTTTGATTTCTTTTTTATGATTGCAAACCATAAAAGACAATTCCACAAATTTCTTTGCCTTAGGTTCCACTTTAAGGTAATTCTCACCTTCAATATCTTCTAGTATAATATCCTCTATGCTTCCCAACATTTTAGAAATTTCTGTATTCTTGCGTATTCTTCTTTTGACTAGCGTATATGCAGGTTGTGCATATAATAGCATGAGTGGAAGATTATCATATGTACAATCATAGTATTCCCACCCTGCATTTAACAGAAATGACTCTTTAAGTTCTTTTGCAAATGTATAACTGATTTTAATATGTATTCTTTCTTCCAATTTCTTTATGATTTCATCAAAATGATTTATCAAATAGTTATATATTGCATTAGAGGTTTTATTGCCTTTTGCACGTCTCATTCTTTTCCCTTGATAATACGGATTATGATATGGACATAGATGATATGCTTGGTCATTATACTTAGCTAATCCTTTGATATCACCTTTATAGTGTTTTCCAAATGGCGCTCTCTTTTCTCCTTCTTCAGATTTATATAATCCAATGATTTGGATTGGATTATCACACACAGGACATACTGCATAATATTTTCCTATTCCATTGACACTAGAGTAATACGGCTTCGCTTTTTTTGTATATTCACTAAAATTCTTCTCAGAAATCAAAATTGATTCTTTGGTATAAGGGAATCTTTTAAATACATCCATCTGCCTAATCGTACCTATTTTGAACTTGTATCCACCATTCTTCAGATAATTTAGGTACCGCTCCTTCCTGCTCTGCTAGTTCTAGACAATCTAGGATTGTGCGTAGTCCAATACTAAATTCATGATATTTATCTTTCATCGCAAATATATAGTCTTCTTGGCAAGCTTCACAATCACTGTGGTCTTCAATAGTATTTTGATTCAAACTAGCAGGATTATTCAATACCTTTTTCACATTTTCACCTCATTCCACCATCTTTTATACTTACTTCTTTTCTCTGGGGCAAATTGCCCCAAGCATTCTTAATCAAAATCAATATCTATATCTTCATCACAATAAATATCAGTTTGTAAATATTCATGATCATCTTTAATTATGAGTTCAGAATTAAGTGGTCTATTTGCATAAAATTTATTTTCAATTTGCTCAATTCCCTCCGGAAATAATGCGGCAGTTGAAAATAAATAACTCGTAGATGTTTTATCCATCTTTTTTATACTGCAAATATAATTAGCGAATTTTTCCCTAATTTCATCTTCATTATCTTTAATGAATTCAGATTGTTCCTTCGGCAATGTATTCTGTATTTCAATTACACTATCTAGTGGTACAAATAAACTTTTTTCAAAATCCAATCCTGCTCTTTTAAAATGAGGATTATCTGTTTTAAAAGGTGTTTCAAATATTGCATTCGGAGTTTTTTTCCTACCTAAATTAGACCTTAACGGTATATACCAACTTGTTTCTTCATCATACAAACCAACATAGCTTCTGGTAGATTTATTTAATAGCTGCTCGCTTCCAGTTCTTGCTATAGTCTCTGCAATAAAATTTTCATCTATTCTAACTATTTTCATTATTGAAATTTACCCTTTCATCTAATATAATATCTATGTAAGAAGAACAGGCAGAACAAGCCTTGATTGTTCCATTAGGTGAGACTTCTTACTTTTTTATTTCTTATTAGACAACAAAAGAGAAATTTCATGTAATCTTACAATCACATGAGAAATCTCTTTTTTATATCTTTTATATTTATCAAACGCTTTCTTCTTCGGGAAATACGCCCCTGTTACACTTATGATGTTTCAAAGACTTTATGCTTCTTCCATCACCTTCACATTGACATCCCTAGCTAAATTCCCAGATAAAATCACGTTGTTGTTCCACATATTTCTTTTTCCTTTCTTTTAATACTTTTTTTCCAGTTCCCTTATAAGCCTACATTCACAATTTCCATATCTTATATTTGTCTTATAGTCACATTAATCTTGTAAGATTACACATGCATCACTCGTATATAAAGGTTTTTCTTTTATGTTGCTGAATTTATACCATATATTAGACAAACCACGTCTACCATGCTTGCAATACTTATATCCAGCCTCTTTCAACCTCGCAATTTCGTTTTTGTCATATGGAATAATGTATCCTATAAAGAAACAATCTTTTTCTTTCCCTTTTACATATTCTTCTATCATCCGTATAACTTTGGAAGCTTCGGAATAAGAAGATAAATATTTATAATACGCTTTTAACTTAAATGGATTGATATACTTTAAATTCATTGCTGTAAATAATAGCTTCTTTTGTATATTCCTAAAATTTGGTGAATGGTCCGTTTTTCCTTCCATCACATACTGTACATGGTGTGTTGCTTCATGTATCAAAACAGATAATAATAAATCCTCATAATTGGTACCGTTTAGCAATATTCGTATTGTTTTATTTTCCGGCGTATAGGTTGCTCCAAATGAACGTACAGATTTCTTCTCATAATAAACTCTGAACTTCAAATAATCTTCTACTCTTTGATCATGTTTATATGCCTCTCTTATTACAGTATAGAGTTTTGATTTATAAGGAATCTCACTCATTTTTTCACATCCTTTCCCTTTAAAAAACTTGGGGCAATTTGCCCCAAGCATTTTTTATATCCTTACTTCACTAATTCCTTCTTCTTAAAGAATAAGAATACTGCTGCACCCAGGCTGCCAATCAACAAGACTACAAATAATACCGCATTGAATGTATCGGCTGTCTTAACGATTGCCGGTAATGCTGTATCATTAACTACCACTTTTACGGCATTGTTTACAGCAAAATCATAGTCTTCGGAAATTACAACTTTATGATGATCATTGTTAATTCTATAACCTTCCGGTGCGGCAGTTTCTTGAATATAATATCCACCAAGATCTTCAGCGTATTCTACTGCCCAAGTGATAACTCCTTCACCATCAGTGATTCCTTTGCATTCTTTACCGTCCTTATCTAAAGCAACCGTGCCATCCGCTTTAAATAACGTCAATTCAGCACCTTTTAGTTTCTTTGAGTTATCCATTGCATCAACCTTAATTGCGCTCACGTAGAACACTTTACGTGTGTCTACAGCCATCACAACTTGTTCGTGCTGGCGTGTACCTGTAACAGTAAATCCAATGTCCTCAAACTTATTAAATCCAAATGGTGCTTCATCTTCACGTAAGATATAAGTCTTACCACCTTCAACAAACTTAGAAATGTCTGTGTTTTCCTTAGTGGATGTGAATGTAGCAATCTCATTACCAGTCACCTTGTCAATCAGTGTCATCTTAGCGCCAGCAACGTTGTTGCCCTTGCCATCTGTCTTCGCTACATCAATCACAATCTTATCGTCTGCATATTGAAGACTAACGATTGCTCCATTGTCTTTGATTTCAAATGATTTTGCTGTTGTGTTTAAGTAGTATCCTTCAGGGGCTTTGGTTTCTACAAGTTCATATTTTCCAGCCGGAAGGAAACTATCGTTTGATTTCCAGTATCCGTTAGCATCTGTTGTGATTGTATATGGTAAACTTTCACCAGCAGCTGCTGTAGCCACAACATCACCGTTTTCATCTCTTGCCACAACATCATAGTTATTCTTATTAACAATTTGGAATGTTGCTACACCTACATTTTCATTTGTATCTGCATCTTTCTTCTGGATTTCTAAACCACCACGTACAACACCTTCCACAACAGTGTACTCGTTGCCACCAACAACTCTAGCAGTTGAATTGTCATCTACAATATTAAATAGAACCACACCATTTCTAATATTTGGTGCTGGTGTATTAGATGCATCAATAACTTTATTGTCTAACGTGTATCCTGCTGGAGCCTTGGTCTCTTCCACAGTCAAAGTTCCAAGTGGTAATGTTGGAATACCTGCATCTAAATAAAATGGATCACCAGATACAAGATGATTATTATCTAACCATGCCCTATAACTTCCATTATTTGCTCTAATTGTTTTAATTACCCAAGTACGTGTTGCTGTGGTTGGCAAATCATCAAATGTATATTGCCCTGCATAGTATTTAATAGTAAATTCAGCTCCTTCTAGACTTGCAGGATTTGCAATAACATTTCCATCTGCAGAAACCTTATTTAATTCGATATTTAATGGGTCATTAAGTGGCTGATCAGTAGATTGCACATTGTATGTTTCGCCATTTGTTGTGAATGCATGACGGTAAACCTGTGAATCAAGATTAAATCCTCTTGGTGCTACCAATTCTTTTGTATATAAGACTGCATTGCGCTGTACAACGATTCCATTTAATTCACCATGACCATTGGCATCTGTAGTAATACGTCCCACTTCATTTGTTAATGCAGCATCTGAGTAAACCCCATATACTGCTCCACTTAAATCTTGAGCATAGCAAGCTGCGTTACCTTGTGTCATTGCAGGATTACCATTTGATTTATCTAATGTAACATTTACTGTGATATTTCGTGGTGCAGTCTGAATCACCCATGTAGCTCCACATCTTTGATATGGAACTGTAGTTCCCGTATCATAGTTGGTTCCCGTTGCCTCTTCGCCGGTATATGGATTCAGGTAACGTGGTACGTCGATACGGATCGTTACTCTACCATCCGGTTGAACATCCGTTACAGTAGCGTTATACGGATAATATGTCTTATCTCCCGGTTCATAGGCTGTTTTATATGTCAACCCAATGTGTCCCGGTTCTTCACAATACACCGCTAACTGATTAACAATTTGATTTGATACGCTTCCTAATAGTCCATCAATATAATCAATGTCAAATGTATGATGCCCAATACCGGCATCTGTATTAGAGGTGCCTAATGTTCCGGAAAATGTATCACCAACTTCCAGCGTATCAACGCTAACAGTGCTGGCATCTACCGGTGTTGTCACCAAATGCATTGGGAAAACTGCTAGTGCCATTAAAAAAGCCATCAACACACTGAATAATTTGACGGCTTTCTTCTTAATTTTATTTTGTAAATTCATTCTTCAATTCCTCCTGTGTTATGAATTTCATTTCTCTGCATTGTATGAAGCTTGTCGTGTGCTGCGATATATCTCATCGCCTATTTGCTGTAGCAGATAATCAAAATAGGCAATGTTATCTTTAAGATTTCTCCATTAAAAAAGGCGGTAGATTTTCACATCTATCGCCCTCTTTAGGAGAAAATTGACTGAATTTAATTTTTAAATCTTATTTATACCCAACGATTATTGTTTCATCCCAAGCATATTGATCAACCACCCAAACTTGTTGAGTAACCGCATCGTGGTGTGTAGTGCCTACTTGCACATCACCAACGTGGTAACTGCCATCTTCTGAATTTCCCCACTCATCTAAAGAGTTATATACAGTACCCGTCTGATTACCAATAATCTTACGTTCATAGATTGGCTCGTCCCAAGCTTCAGCTATGACCTGTGTTTCATAGTGTCCTACTTCGTCATGATGAATCGTTTGATAAATCGGCTGCGGATCTGGTTGAGATGGAGTTGTATTCGTAGTTGGAGTATTGGTTACTGAAGAACCAGTGTTATTGTTCTGTGTCTCAGTAGTAGTTATCTCAGTTGTAGGAGTAACTGGTGTTTCGGATGTAGTGGAAGTATCTTCTTTCTTATCTTCCTTTTTATCATCCTTCTTGCTATCTTTCTTGTCGGATTGTTTGTTATCCTTCTTATCATCTTTCTTATCGTTCTTCTTCGATGTAGAAGTTTCGGTGCTTGTTTCATGTTTTGCTGAATTGTTGGTTCTTGGCTTAGGTAGCATGAATAGCATAACTACTAATCCAATTGCAGCAAAGATGCTAACGATGATGAATATTTTCTTTTTATTCATGTCTTTTCTCCCTTCGGGGCAATTTGCCCCAATATTTTAATAAGTTAATTTATATCCTTTGTATAATCCATCTGCACCCATGATTGGTTCACATGAATATGCTCCGTATCCAGATCCAGTCGCAATACATGCTGAATATCCTGAATCAAGATTGTATCCATCACTGAACATGAAGTATTGCGTTCCGTGTGATGTACTTGTGCTTGGGGCAATTTGCCCCGAGCCATTGTTTCCTTGTGATGGCACCTCAACATAGATAACATCAGGTGTAGGTGCAGGTTTATCAGATAGATGCAGGTTCAATGTAGCCTCCGCTTTATTATGCTGGCTGTCTTCAACACTATACGTTACTACTTGAGTATCCTTAGTTGAGTCGATACTGCTACACTTAACATTTTTGGAAATATCACCGTCCACATTATCTATTGCTGATTGGATGTAAGCCTCACAAGAGAATGTATCTGTTCGATACATTGATACATTAGTTTCTCTTAATGTGATTACTGGAGCATCCTTATCTACAACTTTGACATCTAATGTTTTGGAGATATTCTTGATTCCGTTATCAATCGTATATTTAACTTTATACAAACCTAATTTACTTGTATCAACATCACTATCAATACTTAGTTTTACTTCATTTTCTTCTGAATAATCTACTATATAATCTCTAGGATTAAACATTGATTGATAGTCTACTTCAACAGAACTATCTTTTAGGTTGATTTCAAGTCTTTGCATATAGCGTTTGATTTTATCTCCACCAATCACGCTAATCAATATCAATCCTACAACTGCAATTGCAGATACAATCAGAAGCAATATCTTTTTTAATCTTTTCTGCTTGATTTCCTCATCTCGCATCTCAAGCTGTCCGCTTTCGTATACAAGCTTCTCACGGATATGTTGCATCTCATCTGCTGGAATCGTTATAAAGGCATATACACTTACATCAATATGATCCTTTAGTCCAAGTCTGATTTGTTCCATTTGCCATTCGTTATATTCTGGCTTTGCATAAATCGAAACATCCAGTCCCTCTTCAAGTCCCATCTTGATCTGCTGCAGTTTATTGCCTCTGAAGCCAAGCTGCCTATATTTGTCTATTTCTTCCAAACAATCACCATCTTTCCTTTCCTGGGGCAAATTGCCCCAAAGGTCTTTTTAAATGTTATCTATAGTGATTAGGCTTGTTTTGGCTTGTAGTTGCTCATAATAACCTTGACCAACTGATATATGAATGCTGGTACACAGATAATACCTGCAGCAATGACCTTTGCAATGAATAATCCGATCCAGAATGCAGGTGAAGCAATCAACATGATTCTCGTTTTAGATAATAAGTAATTTATCAGTTTGTAACCAAATGGAATCATTGCATAATACACTAGATACGCAAATTTCATCTCATTCTTACCTATCATCCAGATAGCCACTGATAAGATGATTCCTTCAATCAATGTGATAAAGAATTCCTTGTTTGTGTCTACTAATGCATTTTGATACTGTTCTTGTCTGTTCATAACTTTTCCTTTCGACTTATTAAATTTCTATTTCTGCACTTGTTTCCAAGTTGTTGAATAATGAACTCTCTGCTTTTAAAGAATATTTGCTCGTAAATTCTTCAATCGCTGTTAGTATAGTTTGAATGTGTTGTAACTCTTCACCAGCAAGTTTTGCATTCTCTGCAGTCTTACTGATTGCATTTTTAAGTGCATCAGGTTGCTGCAGAAGATATCTATCAAAATCAATCATTGCATCTTCTTGATTTGCATAGACTTTTTCATAACCGTTTGGATCATATTTATGAAAGAATCCATCTATTGCTCCAATCAAGTTAGCCTTCTTACTCAGGTCTTCCTGTCGTTTCCGTTCCATTACAGAATTTGATTCCTTTAGCAGTTTTACAAAGGAGAATGAACTACACTCTTCTCTATTGTCTCCGTTATATAAATACACCTTTGTTTCTGGATAATATCTCCATTCCATAAAGCCCTTATCATAGACTGTAAGAAATCGCTTAGACAACTTCACCTTCATATTGCCATCCAACACTTCTTCAGGAATTTTCAAATACACTGCACCATCTGTATTCTTAAAGACTAGATCATCATCAATCAGTTGGATCTGGTAACGTGGCATCATTTTTTTGCCGCTCATATAGTCTTCTATACCATCAGCCACTACACCTACCATCTTAGCTAACTTCTTTCGATTCACATCAAAGTTTTTCTGAACCTCATCCAGTCCACGGATTACCTCTGCACCAGCACCTACACCATATTCTTTCTTAAAAGCCTCTATGCTGTCCATGATGTCAATCACATTGATACATAAAGTTTCTAATACTGCGACGGTATTCAAGCCATATAGTTGATGCTTCATCTTTTCTTGTTCATTCATCTTCCATCCCTTCTCTTATAAATTACCACTTGCTTTGTACCAAAAACCATCCAAGTCTCTAATTTGTTCCAATCATTGAAAAAGGTACCTGGCTACTACTCCGGGTACCTTTCATGTGAATTTCCACATTACCATAATACCACGTTTCATTCCTAAAAATTCCGAGAAAAAGTTGAGACCCATTCACTATTGACTTTTACTGTTTTCTGTGATAAAGAGAAATACCAATCTCATATTTTTTAAATAAACTCTTTACCTTCTGGGGCAATTTGCCCCAGACATTTTCACTCTAGTTATAAAGAGCAGCTTTCTTTTTCTAGTTCAAATATAATAGCAACTTTATAATCAAATACTTTACCTAGAACTTGGTTGTCACTTATTTGATACCACCAATATCCATCTGTACGAACATATCGGAAATATTCGCTGTCATCATATACTTTCACTTCTTTATAAAATGGCTGTTGATTTAATATAATTGCTAGTGTTCTATGATTTCCATCTCCACATCCACCTATTTTTAAATGTTTATAGAAGTAGATATTATAGTTTTTATACTTTAATGTTTCTTTTCTAAGACCACCTATTAATGAATATGGTTTTCTATATGTGGTTAGTATAGATAGTTTTGATATATCCATTACCTCTATTGAATAATCATTACAGACGTTTTTTAATGGTGGATACACTTCTTTGTGCATATCAAAGTTTTTTATTCTATTAATATCTTCGGTTGCTACTTCATATAACAATTGCTTTCTATACATTTCAGCAAAAGCTGCTAGAAGCTTCTTTTTATAGTTGTTTATCTTTCGCCGCTCTTGCCCATCCATATTTTTAACAAGAGTATCCACATTTTCTCTAATACCTTGTAAGCACCTTCTAAACTTGCAAATTTGAATATCCTCATCTTTTAATGTGGTCACTTCATTTTTCCTTGAAAACAATTTTAAGTGCATAAACATTCCTCTATCATATCTTTAACTAAATGATATCGGACAAAATCCTTTTGTGCCAACTGCCTTAGATCTTCTGTACTAAACCACGCCTCTTTATAGTCCTTCATCATCTTGAAATAGAATTTGAATTGGATTAACCAGTTTATTTCAATGTAACTTATATCTTCATATTCTTTTATCAATTTACTAGGTTCATTTGTCACTATTGCCTCACATTTCTCAATGATTTTTCTAACGTATTCGCCTTGTTTTCCGTCTGTCAATTGTTCTTTCACCGTATCAGATAATTTAAATATATAGCTTTCTCCATCAAGCATATTGAAAATCCCTTTCTTCTGGGGGCGTTTACCAAGGTACGCCTGCGGTGTCGCCCCCAAACATTAATTCCTTTTTCTACCAACCAACTCATCTAATGTTACATCTAATGCATCTGCCATTTTGATAACACTATCAATGCGTGGATTTTTCACTTCACCTCTAATAATCTTTGCTACTACACTTATAGGCAATTGTGTAATCTTTGCTAAGTGATACGCACTTATATCCTTTTCTTCACATATCTTCTTTAAATTTTCATTTATCATAATTTCATCTCTTTCTACATATGTAGTCCTTAAAGACCATACAGCACATCTCTGTTTTTATATAATTTGGTCATATCTCGGAGGTTTTATTTATGGATTTTCTCTTCAATTTAATATCCTTACTTCCATCTGTTTTCCAGTTTCTTCTCCCATTTTAAAAACAATAGTTTTAATGCATAGCAGATACAGTATGTTGGTATCAAAAATATCGAGCCTGTATAACAAATGATATTTGCTATATATTCTCCTTCCTTTCCAAATGTATATTTAATAATCTGCATATCAATATTCATAAATAATAGATAGATTATTGATAATTTTGTTATTCCAATAAAAATTTCTGCAGCTTTATCATTTGTATCAGTAATTTTTGGTGCAACGATTGCAAAATGTAATGCAATAAGTAAGCCAAGTAATATTATTTTCACATCCTTATCCTTTCTTCTGGGGGCGTTTCGCCCCCAGACTCACTTTTGCTTTGGAACTGTATTTTAAATATTTTCTGGCAGTTGTCTAACATATCTTCCCCAATTAGAATCTATTGCTTCAGACAATATTTCATAATCCTCTTCCGCAACATGTTCCTGTTGCATCAGTTCTTTTGTAATATGCATAGATGCAAGCATGTCAATGACCATAGTTTCCTCATTGTGGTTCTTTATCATCCATGTACCCGCAACACATATACCTTGTGTTAGGTTCCAACCATCGCCCCTTCCCACCAACTCATTCAATGTTACATCTAATGCATCCGCTATCTTTATAAGTGTACTTATGCGTAGATCTGTATGCTTTCCTCTTTCAAATTCAGATAAGGTCGATTCAAGCACACCTGATCTTTTATGTATTTCATAATTGTTTATTCCTTTTTCTTTCTTTAACCGCTTGAAACTTTCTGTATTCATTGGTTTCCTTTCTAACTTCATTTATGTGAAGTATAATTCAATTACATTTAGGAGGATTTTGTCTCATGTTCCTGTCTGAAGATGAAGCAAGATATGATGATATTCTTAAACTTTTTAATCACTATAAAACATTAGCAAATAATACAACCATGACTAAGTTCGCTACGTTGTGGGAAGGTATCCTATTTCCAAAACTAGCCGAAAATTATTACTACCCTAACATACGGTATTCAGAAAAATGGAATAAACAATATATAGAGCATTATCTAATTAAGGAAACATCACCTACTGCTAACTGGGAGATTAATTTTAACGTGAATAATATTCACGCTCTCATTTATCAAGGTGATATTATTCCCCAGCACACTAAATTTAAAAATTATTCCAAGTTGATTTATACTTCAGAGCCAAATTTGCAGAATGATACAACTCACCCTAAGCGTAAAGGAATTGCTGTTCAATATTTTTATCATTCTACTCCGCTTCTTCTAATTGACGGAAACCATAGAGCGATACATTCTAGAAATAGTTTTTTCTATAATTTTAAAATTGAACTTCTATCACAATCTGATTTATCCGTATTTTGCTTTGATTCATATATCGACTTTATTTCTTATCATTGGATAACAAGCAAGCAACACTTAGCTCAATTAGACAATGCTGAAGATATTGAATACTTTCTAAACTTTCTGGAAGCATTTCTTCAGGAAAATCAAAATAATATGTCCCATGGTTTACTAAATCCTTATACTGCAAACGAATGAAATTTTTGATATTTGAAAACTCCCTTGAAGGCTCGTACCATTTCCCATAATCCATTTGCCACACATGTTGCCATTTCATTTTTAGGTAATACCTAACTTCAAACTTTCTCAAATACAGTTCAATCCATTCAAGGATTCTTTTAGAGGATTCAAGCATTTTATCGGTATTTACTTGCTTTGCAAGTATTACCCATTTAAATCCATATTTATGTAGTTCAATTTTATATCCATGGGTGGTTATCAAAAATTTCTTTCTAATTGTATTTTCTACCATCCAATGTTCCTCTTCTGCTGTGTTAGGAATGGTTTTTTCAAAATAATCCCAGCCATTAGATTTCAAGAACGATTTATTTAGATACTTCTTTATAGTATGAATTCCTATTTTCTTCATATCGTTATACTCACCTCTGGGGGCAATTTGCCCCAAGCTTGTTTTCATTTTCTTCCTACCAACTCATCTAATGTTACATCTAATGCATCTGCCAATTTTATAAGAGTATCCATAGTTGGATTATTTCGTTTCCCTGTAGCCAGATCAGATAATCTTCCTGTACTGATTCCTGATAATTCGGATAGTTTTGCAAAAGTATATCCTTTTTCTTTTCTTAATTGCTCAATTTTGTTTGACAACATAATAGTGTTCCTTCCACTCCCTTATGGGAGTATAATTTAATAGCATATTGGAGGTACTAACATGGATAAATCACCTAATAAGATCCATAATCCGCTCAGATTGTTTTATCACAAGCATAAGGTACCTATTGATAAAGTAATTTCTTATACCAAGAAAAAATCATATTTTTTCTGTGGAATATTAATTTGCATAATAATTTTTTATTTGTTTGGCTTTTATTTGATAATATGGCTCTCTCTCGTACAAAATGTTTCTAATAAAGCTGTCCTATTCTTCTTATATACTGCTGCATTATTCATTCTTTTCTTATATATTCTATTCATCTCAATTAAATGGACGATTAATTCTATACTTGAAATAAATGACTATACACAGGAGGATAAATTAGTTCCACTTAATAATCTATCAACATTTTTCCAGTTATTAAGTACCGCTGTTTTTTCCTTTGTTATAGGTATCGCAAGCCCACTTTTTGATATGTTTGGAATAACAAACATGACTATACGTTTTATGAATATTCTACTTCTCTCATTTTTAGGTTCTTCCCTATACTGTAGTAAGATTGCTGTAGAACATATCATTAAAGATATAGAATTATCACTAAGATCCAAAAATTAAAGGATACACTTTCATAAATAAAATCGTCATTACAATCGCATATACAACCATTGTTACAGTAACCAAAAGCAAACGTGATATATATACTTTCTTGTCATCACACATTATTCGTATTAGCACTACTTCGCTAATAATATATAAACTTGCCAAAACAAGGTATCTTATATATAAATCTGACAATACCAAATAAAACACCAGACTCAATGTCAGTAACAATGTATTCAGAATCAGATATCTTGTATAAAATTTTTCCTTCATCTTATTTCCTTCTTCTGGGGCAATTTGCCCCAATTTTTATATCACCATATATTGCTCGATTGGGTTATCATCAGAGCCTTTAAAAATCGTTACCACATAATCGTTAGTATCTCTAATCTTATCCGCCCACTTCTTAGCTGCTTTCATATTACTGAACCAAGCAGTTTCAAAGGCTCTATTATCTTTAGATAAAATCACCATCAATTCTTCATCCATCGCTTACTTTCCTTTCCTGGGGCAATTTGCCCCAAAAATCTTTTTAAAGGAATGCTGGATAGTATTCATCTATCTTTGCCCTTTCTCCAAGTGCTTCATATCGCTCCTGGAATATTTCTTGATATTGCCTCATATTTCCGTATTCATCATAATGATCCAGCTTCCACAACAGGATCAGCATTCTTTCCGCATCTTTGACCTTTTTAAAATATGTACTTCTGGAGATATAACATTCCCTGCAAATGCATTCATGTTTTTGATTTAAAAGCCATTTCCTGATGATTAGTTCTCTTTCGAGTGCGTCAAGGTAGTTTCCATTAATGCTTTTAGCCCAGTATTTTATAAAGTTATAAGTATCTTTATCTCTATCCATTCTTTGAATCACCGTGTCTTCTTGCTGATGGTTGTTTTCATCAGATGCAGAGAGTATCCATTTCGTTGCTGATTTATAGTGCATCCTTTCAAAATCTTCTTCAACGTGAATTGTATAGTCATCATTTATAGAATAGACATTGCCAACCATCTTAGAAAAATCAAGCCAGATTCCAAATAAATATTTCAGTCTTGCATATGAGCTTGTTTTTTTAATCATCACTTCATATCCAATCATTATCCACCTCTGTTCTCCATAGATTTTCTAATCAGTTCCATCTCTGCTTCATTTAGAATCTTTGCTTGGTATTTCAGTTTGAAATTCGGAATCATTTGTTCTAGTTCCATCAAATTGTTAAGTGATGCAGTTTTCAAATAAAGATAAATCAGGTCTTTTAAGTGCAGTTGATCAGACTTCTTTAATTCAAGGTTATTCATTTCCAAAGTCTGCACCTGGTTCAATGAAGCGCCGGAAAGCACTTTAAGAGTTGCTATCATATGCCATATCTCCGGACTTGTTTCACTACTTGCCGTTTGTAAAACTGTTCCACAGATATCATCAATATTTTTCACCATATCTTCCAGTTCCATAGTTTTCCTCCGCTTCACTTTCTTTCCTTTGGGGCAATTTGCCCCAAGGTATCACTAAACCTTTATCACTTATCCTCTTAATATCTCCAAGGTATCAATTAGCCCATCAATCGCTATCCTTAGTTGTTGTTTGGTCAATTCATCTTTCTCTCTAAAATCTGGTGATTTCTTTTGCAGAAATTTATCCAGGCTTTGAATCTTTTTGATGCACTTTTGAAACTCATCTTCTTCCGGTTCTTTCTCTACGATATCTTCAGCAGATATTGATAAATCTCCATCCACATCTTTCTTATTTATCTCTGCCAGGACATCCTTTACTGTTCCATCGGAAATACCCGTAATGGCTGTGATCCATTCTCTTTCACGTCCTTCTGGCTTATCTCCATTTGCACAGTGGATTGTATAGCAGCGGTGTGCTTCTAATATGACTTGTCTACGCTCCTTTTTATCCATCGTTCTATACGCATTAGAACTTAGCAGCATCACTCTTTCTTGCAACTCATTGTCTGGATAATTCAAGATCACTGGTATCTCATGATCATCAAGTGCCTTCCCGTTATATTTAACAGTTTCTCCACTTTCAATAATCTCTTTGATTGCCTGTAATCTACGATGTCCAGATGTAAGGACATATTGTCCATCACCACTTTTAAATGCATGTAGTGGTTCAATCAATCCCATCTCCTGGATGTTTTCAACTAGCAGGTCTATATCATCCATTTCATAGACGTTCTTCTCATTAGCACAAAGTTCCTCAACGGAAACATAGATAATCTTTCCTAGTTTTGCTGCTTCAAGAGAAGCGCTATTTAATAATCCATTTTTAGATGTTAGTAGTCCCATTTTTATTTCTCCTCCTGCAGAACTTCCGCCACTAGGTCTCTATAGTCTTGCGCAACCTTTGAACGTGATTTCATATCATTTATCAACATTCTTCCCTTCATAGAAGAATCTTTAATCGGTGCAGCTTGATAACGGATATTGGTCTGATAAACCATGGATCCATATGCTATCTTTAATTCTTCCAATGTTTCTGTATCAATCTTGTTTCGTTGGATTTTCGTAGGAAGGACTCTGATTTCAAAGTTTGCCCCATCAATGTTTTCTAAGATTTCCTGAGAATGCTGCAGAGTCAATTCAATTCCTTTCAAAGCGCCCTTTTCAAGGTCGGCAGGAATGATTAATCTGTCGCATGCACATAATGCATTGGTAGTACATAGATTGATAGAAGGATTATTATCTATGATGATTTCGTCATAACCTTGTAACTTCTTCAGCAACTTCTTTAGTTTTGTCTGTTGTATTCCAGATGATGTATTTACCAACATTTGCTTTTCTACCGTAAATAAGTAGATTGTTGCAGGAATAACATCCAAATTTTCAATATTCGTATGATAGATACATTCACTTATTTCACCTGTTCCTGCTAAAGCATCTACAATCGTCAAATCTCCATCCTCAAACTCTCTTTCCGGAAATAAGAGATAAGACACACTGGACTGTCCGTCCATATCCACTAATAGTGTTTTCTTTCCTTCCTTCGCAAATCCAGCAGCTAAATTGATGCTGGTCAGTGTTTTACCAACACCACCTTTGACATTCCAAATTGATGTGATCATATTTCTTCCTTTCTGTTTTGTGTGTATTTCTGATAGACACTCAATCTTGTTTCCACTTTGAGTAAATCATCTATTATAGATTCCAATTCTGCCTTCCCATTTACAGAAACCGTAGATTTTGCCGCTTCATTCACTTTATAAATCACCTGCTGTAGTTCTCTAACTATCTCTCTGTCCATATTTTCCCTTTCTAGATTCCATATCTTTCCTGCATACGGAATTCTTCAATTTCCTGATCAAAATCTTCAATTAGAGAATCCAGATTCTCTTGAACTCTCACTACGTTCATAAACGGTGAGAATGATAGTTTCAGTTTTCTGTTTCCTCCAACTCTCTTATTGAAAAAACCATTTTTGAAACGATTTAAATATCTCTTTGCAAGTGCCATAAAGCGGTCATACGTCTTAGCATTTTGTATAAAATAACCATCTCTGACTGCAATCCATTCTTCTTGCAGCTCGTTTTCAATATGATGTATTGCATTATTGATTCTTGTGAGATTGATATTTTGATATTGATTCAACCAATCATGTCTCTTAAGTTTTGGAATATTGAATTCTTTCGTAAATTGAACTTTCAATTTAACAAAAGCTGCAACAATGCACTGTCTAAGATGCTTCAATAATCTATCAAATCCAATTCTTTCCTTTCGGTTGGAATGTTTTCTAGCAAAACCATCAGCACTGAACATTCGGCTCTTTAAACTGAAATGAGATACCCAAGTTTTTCTAACATCTCCAGCACTAACAATCTTTTTAGCTTCTGGATCAGCAGCTTTGCATAATCGTCCAGTCACTTTGTTTTGATAACGGTCGCTTTTCCAGCGGTCTACATAAACAATCTCCTCTTCACTGTAATAACGCTCTGAGATAAGGATTCTTAAATATCTGCCCTTTCCTCGTGTAACTAAGAAAGCTACATAAGGTAACGGTGGTTCATCTCCAAAGATTTCATCCATGATGGAGCAAGCACAGTGCTTACAATCCTGAATACTATCTGGGATCAAAATCTCTAAGGATTTTGCTTGAATATTGTTGCTTTGAGTTCTCTTGCCTGCACGAAGAATCTCAAACTGCTCTAGTTGAGAAAAGAATTCTAAATAACCTAGAGAAGCTACAGTAGCATCAGCTACTAATTCACCAGCGGTTTCAGCAAGCCACTCGGAAATACTTAAGACTGATTGAAGGTCATCAAACAGATTGCTACGGTTGAAAAATGAATGCATAAGGTTCCTTTCATCTTATTAACTACACATCA
Source organism: Solobacterium moorei (assembly GCF_036323475.1). Classification (GTDB taxonomy): domain Bacteria; phylum Bacillota_I; class Bacilli_A; order Erysipelotrichales; family Erysipelotrichaceae; genus Bulleidia; species Bulleidia moorei. The sequence goes on along the minus strand of NZ_AP028934.1, from coordinate 560,223 downwards.
TAGGTTTCCTATGTTGTTGTTTTTTTATTTATTTGTGATTTTTAATAAATTTTTAACATCTTTAAAATTGATTTTTTTATTTAAATCTTATATATTTATATATGCAAAGAGGTGGTGAGGTTCTTCAGGTCGTACTGAGGGTATCAGGTCATACTGAGGGTATCAGGTCATACTGAGGGTATCTTAGTCCTCTATTAATGCACTATATTGAAGGTTATTAACCTTCTTTCCCCTTTAATCACAGAACTCATTGCCGCCAAGCTTGAGCGTTCGGTGATTTTTTTATTTATATTCATCTGGATATTTTTTCATATCATTTTCGATAGCTTCTGCAAGTCCAGCAAAGTATTTAGAAGAATCAATATGGAACGCTTTACAATAAGTAATGAAGTATCGTAAGGATATTCTAGGAATATCTCCTCTGGTATATTTATTGAACGTATACTTATTCATATTTATTGCCTGCATCAGAATTTGCTTATCTGCTCCATTTATATTTTTGCCAATTCGTTTTTCGAAATCTTGCACCATATATCTCCATGCAATCAGATCTTCTCTATTTCTAACTGTAACTCTACTCCAATCACCCATTTGCTCACCCTCCTTTCTTTAGACAAATTTCTTTCGTAAAACGCAAAAATAGGTAGCTATAAGTTACCTATAGCTACCTATTTGAATGTTATGGAGCGAGTGATGAGAATCGAACTCACGTATACAGCTTGGAAGGCTGTCGTTCTACCATTGAACTACACTCGCATATTTTAAATAAAGTGGTGTCTCGGAAGGGACTCGAACCCTCGACCCACTGATTAAAAGTCAGTTGCTCTACCGTCTGAGCTACCGAGACATCTTAAATGGCTGGGGTAGTAAGATTCGAACTTACGAATGAGGGAGTCAAAGTCCCTTGCCTTACCGCTTGGCTATACCCCAATAATCAAGTCCAACTCGTAAGCATCACTCGATGCATCATCAGTAAATGGTGGAGACGGGTGGTTTCGAACCACCGAACCCAGAGGGAGCAGATTTACAGTCTGCCGCGTTTAGCCACTTCGCTACGTCTCCAAATAAATGGTGCCGACTATAGGAATCGAACCTACAACCTATTGATTACAAATCAATTGCTCTGCCAATTGAGCTAAGTCGGCGAAAAAAATGGTGGAGGTTAACGGGCTCGAACCGCTGACCCTCTGCTTGTAAGGCAGATGCTCTCCCAACTGAGCTAAACCTCCATCTATCCCTTACATTCCTTATTTTGTGGAATGCTTTAATATAGTAGCATGGTGACTTTTCATCGTCAACACTTTTTAATTTCTTTTTTTCAAATTTCTGAATCGAAGTTGATATTGTCTTAATGAACCGAAAGGGAAAATGCCCCATTTATAGAAAGGAATTGTTATGATTCATTCCATTAGATTGGATTGAATATGAAAAAGATTATATTAACCCCTATGGAAGAAAACAAATACAACATTATTAAAGAACTGGTTGATCATTCTGGCAATAAACGCCGTGCGGCATTAAAACTAAATTGTTCTATTCGTACTATCAACCGCCTGATTACACGTTATAAGTCTGAAGGCAAATCCTCATTTTCACATGGTAATCGTGGACGATTACCATCAAACACATTCTCACTGGAAACGAAAAACAAAATCATTGAACTCTATCTTAACGAGTATCTTGATGCCAACATCACTCATTTCAGTGAAATCGTCCAGATGGACCTCGGCATCTCCATCAGTGACACCACTATTAGAAACTGGTTATCAGAACACGATGTCTTGTCCCCAAAGGCCCATCGAAAAACCAAGAAACAATTAAAGGAACGTTTGACAAAACGATTAGACCAAACAACATCTACAAAGGCCAGAAACGCAATCAATGAACAAATCGAATCAATTGAAGATGATACGCCTCATTCACGAAGATCTAGATCCAAATATATGGGAGAGATGATTCAAATGGACGCTTCAAGCTACGAATGGATTCCTGGCGAGATATGGCATCTACACCTAGCTGTAGATGATGCGACCGGTACTGCTGTTGGAGCCCACTTTGATATACAGGAGACCCTACGTGGCTATTACAACGTTTTCCATCAGATACTAGTCGACTATGGCATACCCGCTCTATTCTATACGGATAAACGAACCGTATTTGAATACAGAAAGAAAACCAAGGCCTTCGACGACGAGGATACCTTCACACAGTTCTCCTACGCCTGCCATAACCTTGGTGTCGAAATCAAAACAACGAGCATCGCACAAGCCAAAGGACGCATCGAACGTCTCAACCAGACTTTCCAATCACGTTTGCCAGTTGAACTTAGACGTGCTCGTATTACTTGTATGGCGGACGCGAATAAGTTCCTAAAATCCTACCTAAAGGAATTCAATGCAAGGTTCGCCCTACACTTGAATAGTACCAATTCTGTATTTGAAGTACAACCAGATATAGAAACAATCAATCAAACATTGGCAATCATTTCATCGAGAATAGTCGATCAAGGCAACTGTATCAAGTTCAAAAACAAGTATTGGATGGCCTATGACAAGGAACACAATAGAATTCCACTAAGACCTAAGATGGAGGTATTGGTTATTGAATCATTTGATCAAAAGATCTTTGTCAATGCGATGGATACACTATACATCTTAGAAGAAGTACAAGTGTTTGAAGAAAATTCGGGTGAGTTCGATAATATCATTGAAACTCCTGAGAAAAAGAAAGTATATATTCCGCCGATATCTCACCCTTGGAGGAAGTATTCATATCAATTATTTACAAAAAAGCAGAACTATTATAGCTCCGCTAATGTTCGTTAATTTTTAAGACATTTTCATTTTTGGTTGACACCCTTTTTAATTTCTTTTTTTCAAATTTTTTGGCTATATTAGCAAAACGGTGAATAAGTTCATTTACTGTACATATACGTGTACAGTAAATGAGTTGTGACTCATTATCATAATAGTGAACTCAAGGAGACTATTATGAAAGACTTAGAAATTATTGAACATTACAATTCCTTAGATCAATTTGCTAAAGATAAAATCGACAGAGAGCTGATTGACCTGGTAAATGCAAAGAAAGAATCCAGAAACTACTGTATTAAAGTGTGTCCTAAATGTGGCTCTGTTAATTCTCGTTTTACAAAAGGCGGAAAGGCAAATAGTGGTAAACCAATGCTTCAATGCAGTAGCTGTCATAAACGCTTTACTATTGATTATGGCCAGCTTACACATTATTCACATCAGGATGAATCTAAATGGGATCTGTTAATCACAGATACATTTGCACAGGTTCCTATAGAAAAAACAGCAGCTACGCTGGATATCAGTACATATACTGTATGGCGTATGAGAATGAAACTACTTCACATGTTTGAAGAACTTCTGAATACTACAGTAGTATCCGGAGAGATTGAGTTAGATGAAAAGTATCTTCTCAATTCTCATAAAGGCGAAAAGATAGCAGGTGTTGAACCTAGAAAACGTGGCGGCTCAGCTTCAAAGCGTGGATTATCTAACGAACAAATATGTTTACCAACAGCAGTGCAGAGAAACGGCACTGCTGTTTTAAAAGCTACGAATACTGCTACTCCAACCAGTAGAGACATAATGAAGCTTGCAGACAATATTGGGGAGCACAGTATGGCGTGGCTTGATGGCAAAGCAGCATATAGTTGTCTTTTAGAAGAGAAGCACTGTGAAAAGAGAATCATGAAAGATCATACATGTTATACATCCATTGATCACTTGAATAACGTAAATGCGTTTCATTCACTGATAAAAAAGTGGTACAAGAAGTATGGAGGTGTTGCCAGTAAATATCCGAACAGATATGCAGCACTATTTGTTCTTGTTAGAGAATACAGTGGATGTGATGTTCAGGAGATCCTTCTATCCATCAAGAAAAGAATGCATCAGATAACTGACTTCTTCCGTATTGTAGATATGAAATAACAATCCGCACGTATAACGTGCGGTTTTTAGGCTACCCTATAAGGGCCTTTACCACACTTCAACCCTTAAGGGTCTTGTGTAAAAGACTGACAACCGTGTTTGCACACTATGGCTTACCCTTTAAAAGGGTCTACATATTCTTTTTTACTTAGATTATCCTGTATCATATCTTCTTTTTCTTGATTTCGGATATACTCTTCTACTACCTTCGTATTTAGTCCTACCGTACTTACATAGTAACCCTTCGCCCAAAAGTTTCGATTGCCATATTTATATTTTAAATTTGCATGTTTCTCAAATATCATCAACGATGATTTGCCTTTCAAGTATCCCATGAAACTTGATACTGCTATCTTCGGTGGTATCTTTACCAACATATGTATATGATCTCTCATTGCATGTGCTTCTATAATTTCTACATCTTTATATGCACACAACTGTCTCAATATCCCTCCTATATCTGCTCTTAATTTTCCGTAAATTGCCTTTCTTCTATACTTTGGTATAAACACAATATGATACTTACAGTTCCATCTCGTATGTGATAAACTTGAATCGTCATTTGGCTTTGTTGCCATTGATATCTCCTCCTTATATTTTGAATTTCGGTTGTCAGCCTTATTCAATTATATACGGAGGCTTTTTTCATCGCTTAAGCTTTTCCATTCTCATACGCATAGCGTATGGTTTTTATAGGAAACTTCGTTTCCTATAATCAGAAGATGTATTCATTTATTGAATTGCTACATCTCACCAATTTGCTAATATAGCCAATTTTTTTGAAATTTTTCTAACCTCCCCTTTCTTACGCATTTTACTCGATGGATATTAAACCCATAATGATGTTTCACAAGTGAATGTGCTACAATAATAGATGTTTTATGGAGGTTTCAAATGAAAATCTATAACGCTAGATACTTAGATAATAACCAACGTTTTATTGCTGCAATCATCACCGGATTTATCGCTGCAGTTATCCTTGGTAATTTATACGGACTGATTACCGCATTCTTACATATCGAATTCTCTCTAATGTTTGTTGCTATCGGCTATGGAATTGCTGCTACGATCAAACATTTTGGTAGAGGTGTTCATACGCGATTCATGGTTGTCGGTGCAATTATGACCTTTATCGCAATCTTTATTGGCGACTTAACAAGAGCGCTATCCATTCCTAGAGCGGCCATCTTATTTGCGAGTGGAAATTTTACACTGATTGCAACATTCTTCCTATCCTATCTTCGTAGTTTTGCTTCGCTTAACGTTTACGCATTAATTAGTATTGCGTTCCGTTTAATTGGTATATACGTTGGGTATACACAATCAGTTATTTTATAGAGGTGTAATATGTATAGAAAAACATGGATGCAAGTCAATCTAGATAAGATTGAGCGCAACTTGATTCAATTAAAAGAAATTTGTCAGAAGAAAATCATCGCCGTATTAAAAGCAGATGCCTATGGCTGTGGTGATATTCACGTAGCACGTGCTGTTTTAGAAGCAGGTGCAGAAATGATTGCGGTATCATCGCTAGATGAAGCTCTCGTACTTCGAAACGAAGGTTATGAAGGGAAACTATTAATACTGGGAGCCACAGAAGCTAGTGATATTCCCATTTTGATCAAGCATGGTATCTCCTGTACTGCTTACTCTACTGAATGGGTCATAAAGGCAATTAAACAGAACTGTGAAGGTTTACATGTACATCTCAAGGTTGATACAGGTATGAGTCGTATTGGCTTCCGTACAATTGACGAACTCCATTTAGCCTTTGAAAAACTGCAAGCTACCAACTGTGATATGGAAGGAATCTTCACCCATTTTTGTTGTGCAGATAGCAATTTAAATCTTACAAATCTTCAATTTTCAAAATTTAAAGAAGCAGTAGAATCCTTCTCGTATACCTTTCCTTGGGTACATTGTGATAACAGTGACGCAACCGCATTCTTTCAAGAGGATACTTCAAACGCTTGCCGTATCGGTATCTCACTCTACGGAATCTCCACTTACGAGAAATCCCTTGAACCAGCAATTTCGCTTTATAGCGAAGTTGTTATGGCAAAACATATGCATGCAGGTGATACAGTTGGGTACGGTGCTACCTATACTGCAAAGGACGATGAAATCATTGCTACCTTGCCAATTGGTTATGCAGATGGATTTGTTCGTGCAAATCAAGGCAGAAAAGTATACGTAGATGGTCAATATGCCGAGATTGTAGGACGTGTTTGTATGGATCAGGTAATGATTCACTTAGAACAAGAAGTTCCAGTAAAAACAGTTGTTGAAATCTTCGGCGAACACATCTCATTAGAAAAAATGGCCGAAGAATTAAATACAATCCCATATGAAATTATCTGTTTACTCAGTAGCCGTGTAACACGTCGTTACATCTGGCACAACCAAATCCAATACGAAGAAAACTCTCGCTTGGAAAAGAGTATCCTTACAAAAGAAAGAAAATAAAGAGATGGACAAAATTGAAGTGCACTTAACTTCCTGGGCGCTTTAATTTACAAACACGATAAGGCTTGATTCCTTGCCCGACAAGGAGTTAGGTCTTTTAATTTTATCTATATTCTTTCTTTGTTGTAATAGTGTATGTATTCATTAATCCATTTCCCATTAGAATCATTTAAGATATAACAAATCGCGTATATATTGCATATCTTTAATAAGTTGTGAATCAATGTGAAAATTGCTGCAAAATACGCACATTCGAAAACCGCTACGATAATTATCGGTTTTCATAATTTCAATAATGTGCATGAATGTAAAACATTAACATGCAATGATGTTTTTATCGCCATCCAAGTTCTTCTTACCACTTCCACTTAATTATCATTTATGGAAATTTTTGTCCACTTTGTCGGATAATGATCTACATAATCAAACTTCTCTTCCTCTGGTGAAACAAGTGCTTTATAGTATAAAACATCATCTTTTTCATAAAATACAAGCACAACACTTCTACCATTCACATTAGTAACTGATTCTGTATAATATTTGACGTTATCGGTAACTATTCTATCTGCAGAAGTTGATTTACAACCAGTCATTGATGCACAGCAAAGAACTAGCACAATTGCTAATAACTTTCTCATTTCCAATTCTCCTATTTTTCACTTTTTAGATAACTGCTTTGTGAGATGAATTATTCCAAGTATCAATATGATAATAAGTAAAATACGTATAATTATGTCCATGTATATTGTTGATGCTCCTAGTGAAAAAATATCTGTCATACCCTTCTCCCTTCTAAATGTAGAAAATTAAACATTAATATTGCATTTTGTAACTCACAGATAATAAATATTATAGTTTCCCATACAATGCGTTTCCCTTTCGCATTTCTTTTACAATTTCATCATATGAATTTCATTCTAAAATACAAGTCTATTATTTGATTTAAAAGAGCAGTATAATAAATGAAGCAAATCCCAATTTCTTAGGCACTTTAATTTACAGACATGATAAGGCTTAATTCCTTACCTAATAAGGAGTTAGGCCTTTTTTTGACTGTATTCTTTCTTCAATATAATAGTTTGAATCTAGGTTTGCGTTCCTCGTAGATTCCATCTTTGTCCTCATTTGTTTATTTCATAATAAAAGTGAACCTCCTAAGTTGTTATCCAACTTTTAGGGTTCACTTCAAAATTGTTCATCGTTTTTCATTGATTGGTAACAAATCAATAAATCCTAATTCAGGATTATTATACAAGCGAACAAAGAATTTATTTCCAGTCGCAAATCCTCTTGAAATATACAAGAGTCTTCCATCAAGATTCTTGATGCCATGAGTATATCTTGGAAATAATCCTTGTTGTGGTGCGTATAATCCTTGTCTAATAAATGGAATTGCCCATTGGCCACCATGTGCATGTCCACTGATAATTAGATTTACAGGTAGTTGTTCATAAAATGCAATATGGTGTGGACGATGCGATAAAAGGATTCGATAATATGCTGTCATACAAAGAGAATCTACTTCCTCTACTGTCTTATCCATCTTAGGCCCGCCATCTGTTAAACCAATGATTTCTAGTAATTGTCCATTAATATTCATTACTTCACTATCATCCAGTAGAACCTGCACACCATCGGAACGCATCGCAATAACATACTCTTGTAGTTTTTCTTTAAGTACTTGATCATGGTTACCACTAATGTATACACGTGGGTATTGTCTCAATGCATGCATGAATGCAAGCATACTCTCATTATCTCCCCTTGGCGTAAAAATATCCCCTGGAAATACAATTAAATCTGGTTTATGTTTATTTACCATACGGATAATACGTTCATTGTCTTTACCAAAACTTTGAGAATGTAAATCAGAGATTACACAGATACGCACGCGTTTTGAAATGAGTGGTGAATATATCTTTTTTCTAGTCGCATCAATTTTATGTGGCCATCCTAAAAACACAATCAGTGCAAGCAATAAAATCATCACAACTGAAACAAGTATAATTGTACGCATACCTTCTACCCTCCTACACCACTTAACCAATTCGTTTTATATAATCGAGTTAAATATAATACACCTCTTACCGAAATATCAATTGCCATCGCTAGCCAAGCTCCCATAAGACCCATCGTAGGTGCTAAGAAGAACGCTAGTATAATACGAATCCCCCATAAGCTCAATAAATTGAGTATAAATGGCACTACCGTATCACCAGCACCACGTAATACACCTGTGATTACAATTGATGCCGCAAATAACGGTTCTGCAAGCATGACAACACGAATCACACTGACACCTAGCTTTTGTACTTCAACATCTGGTGTTAATATTGCAAAAATCATCGGTGATGCAAAAAACAAGATTATTGCAAGGATACCCATTACAGACATACCCAATAGGGTTATGATGTTCGCAAAGTCTTTCGCAAGATCTTTCTTACCAGCTCCGCTTGCTTGTCCAATCAGTGTTGTAGCTGCAGCTGCGATACCATAACCTGGCATATAACAAATTGATTCTACCGTATTACCAAAGGAATGTGCCGCAATGGCCACTGTACCAAGTGGCGCAATAATCTTCGTTGACACAATCTGCCCCATGCATAATACGCTTTGTGCTAACGCATTTGGCATTCCTATCTTCCAAGCAGAAGACAACACCTCTTTACTAGCAAACCAATTTCCATAAATTTCTTTGATATGTAATTCATTTGATTTTGTTAGGGCTACCTGAAAGGAAATCACAGTACATACACATACCGCAAGTGATGTACCAAGCTGTGCACCCAAAACACCAAGATTTGCCCCATATACCCATATCTCAACACCAAAGATCGAAATGAGCCGAGATGGGAAAATTAGAATAAAATTAAAGATAATATCTAAGATACACATTAATACAGCCATCTTACTTGGGGTCTTCATATCACCTGCACATTGCAGCATACCATTCACCAGATAATTTAACTGACGTATCGGAAGGAAGATTGCATATAAACTTAGGTAATCTATCGCATCTTTCCAGATCTCTGGCTGGGCTTGTAGCCATGATGGGGCCACATGTGCCCATACATAACAGATTCCTGCAATCAAAAAAGATATCAATAAAGACGTTAAGATTGACCCTTTAAATATCCTTCTACTACGGTCAAGCTTACCTGCACCAACGGCATGGGCAACCTGTACCGAAAAGCCGATTGAAACGCTGTTAATAAGCTCTCCAAATAACCAAGTACTCGACATAACAAGACCAATTGATGCAGAGGCTAATGCACCAAGTGCACCAACCATCGCTGTATCAATAAATCCCATCACTGTTTCTGTAATGACTGCTAGGATTCCAGGAATACTGAAATCACGTATCAATTTTATCTTATCGGAAAGTGTTAACTGTTCTGCACTCCGTATCTTTTCTGCTAGCTGTGTATTCATACACCTATTATACAAAAAGGTACTCCCTTTGGAGTACTCCTTATGCTTATTTATTTGGATTAAAGTATACAGTTGTGCCAGCATCTACAGATTTTGTAATCCATACACTCGCTCCAATCACACAACCATCTCCAATTATGGTATCACCACCAAGAACTGTAGCGTTGGCATAGATAACAACGTTATTGCCAATATTTGGATGACGTTTTATACCCTTTACAAGCTCGCCATTCTCATTGACCTTGAAACTCTTCGCACCAAGCGTAACACCCTGATATAACTTCACATGGTGACCAAGCACTGCTGTTTCACCAATAACAACACCAGTACCGTGGTCAATGCAGAAGTAATCGCCAATCGTCGCACCAGGATTAATATCAATTCCCGTCTTTTCATGTGCATATTCTGCCATTAGACGTGGGATATATGGAACACCCAAGTCATATAACACATGCGCGATACGATAGATAAAGATAGCGTAGAAACCAGGATATGCAATGACAACTTCCGGTTTCGATTTCGCCGCTGGATCACCATCGTAGATTGCTTGGATATCTGTTAAGACAGAGCGTTTGATTGCAGGTAGTTCCTGCAAGAACATATCTCTGAGATGTCCACATATGGAACAATCTGCACCCTTAAATTGCAGAGAAGCCTGAATCTCCTTCTGTAAGCCTTCTGATAAATAGTTTATCGCTTGTTGCTGGTTTAACATTCCAGCATGATAGTAATCTGGCAAAATAACTGCTTGTACCTGCTTTAATATCGTTATGATATTTGTACGATCAGGAATACGCATTTTTAATACTATATCTTCATCAGTAATATCATTTAGTTCTTTGAGTAATGTTTCGTAATTTTCCATTTTATTCTGCGAATAATGCAGTTGATAAATAGCGATCACCTGAGTCAGGTAGTAATACAACAATCAACTTACCTGCATTCTCTTCTCTCTTCGCTACTTCAAGTGCAGCGTATATTGCTGAACCCGAAGAAATACCAACTAATATTCCTTCCTTTCTGCCGATTTCAGCACCTGTTGCGAAAGCTTCTTCATCTGTAACACGGATAACTTCATCATAGATATCTGTATCTAATGTTGTAGGAATGAAGCCTGTGCCGATGCCTTGAATCTTATGAGAACCTGGTTTACCACCTGTTAATACAGCACTTGTTGCAGGTTCAACACCAATTACCTTCACATTCGGATTCTTTTCCTTTAGGTACTTACCTGTACCAGTGATTGTTCCTCCTGTTCCGATAGCGGAAACGAAGATATCAACCTCACCATCTGTATCTTCCCAGATTTCTGGTCCTGTTGTTAAGAAATGTGCTTTGCGGTTTGACATATTTTCAAATTGCTGTGGAATAAAGGAATTCTCAATACCCGCCGCAAGTTCTTCAGCCGTGGCAATCGCACCCTTCATACCTTTAGCACCTTCTGTTAATACAACTTCAGCACCATAGCCCTTTACCATCTTACGACGTTCAACGGACATTGTTTCTGGCATTACTAGAATAACACGATAACCCTTTGCTGTGCCAACTGCAGCTAAACCGATACCTGTGTTACCAGATGTTGGTTCAATAATTGTAGCACCTGGCTTTAATAAACCAGCTTCTTCTGCATCTACAATCATCTGATATGCAATTCTGTCTTTGACAGAACCTGTTAAGTTAAAATATTCAACCTTTGCTACAAGGCGCGTTTTTAAGCCAAGGTCCTTTTCATAATGTGTAAGTTCTAATAATGGTGTATGACCAATTAATTCAGTTGTTGATTTTTTGATATTTGACATAGTATTTTCCTCTTTTTCTCATGTAATATAGACAAGCGGTAAAAACAAAAATCCGAGCATGCATTCATATGCCCAGATTTATCTACGATTGCACTTGCGAATCACTGCAATAATTGTAAATTAAAGCAGCCCCGACGCAGTAACAGCATTCATCCGGACATTGTTTAAATTACAACAGCAACACATTTGATTCACCATTTGTTTGTTCATGCCCGTTTCCTCCTGTTCACCGTTCTGATTACGGAAATCATCATAGTACTATCAGTTTTATTTGTCTACTCTAGTGATTCAACTTTTTTCTTTCACTTTGAATAAGTACTTGAATGTCTGCTTCTTCAAACTGTTCTAATTGCTCTGAAATCTCAGATTCATCTGCAAATTGATCGAAGATATTTTGTTTTTCATGTAATCGTTTTACCAGTGTTTCATCTATCGTATCAGCTGATAATAATCGGTATACAAATACATGATTGACCTGCCCCATACGATAGACACGTGAGATTGCTTGCATCTCATCCGAAGGTTTTAATTGTGGTTCACAAAGAATTACAATCTCTGCAGTCTGAATGTTTAAACCAATCCCACCCGCATGAATTTGTATTGGTAATACCCGCGCAATAGGTTCATCAAACTGGCGTAGAATATCTTGTCGTTTCTCCAGTGATAATTTACCACTAATCACCGGCAAAGCTTTGCCTAATAATAGATCTGAAACGAAAGACAGCGTATCTAGAAAGTAAGAGAATACAATAACTTTTCTTCCTTCACTGAGTGCCTGTAAACAAAGCTCTGTCATTCGTTCTGCTTTTGTGGAATTGAGTGAATTCCAGGATACTCTACGCATTGCCATAAAGTTTTCAGATTCAACTGCTTTACGGTAAGAGTTGATTTCCTCCTCATTCATCATGCACCATTCATCGTAAATCGTTAGTTCTGGAAGCTCCATAAGTACATCTGCACGCTTACGACGTAAGTACACTGGCGCAATCTTCTTGCGAAATAGTTCTGCTTTCGCTAGATATTTCATCCCTTTAATTTCATTTGCAATTGACGGATTCAAGCACTCAATTAGGTAACACATTTCATCAACATTGTTTTCAATGGCTGTACCTGTCATATATAGAGCGTATTCTGCTTGTTCAATGATTCGTATCGTGTGACGAGTACGTTGTGCATCTTTATTTTTAACAAAGTGCGCTTCATCCACGACTACCATATCAAGCGAAAAATCCTTATCAAAGATGATCTTATCTAATCCTTCATAATTGATGATTGCAATACCACCGTTGCTCTCCCAAACTGCATAATCACCAAAACTATCCCCATGCAATATATATGCTTGCATGTCTGTTAGTTTTTCAACTTCACGTTTCCAATTCAATAATAAACTAGCTGGACATATCACAAAGAAATAACGATGACCTTTATGATATAGATGATTCATTGCCGCAATTGCTTGAATGGTTTTACCAAGTCCCATCTCATCTCCCAGTAATACTCTTTTCTGATGCAGAATATACTTAGCTCCAAACTCTTGATAATGACGTAACTCAGTATGAAATGATTCTAGTAACAACGGTGTTGCTTGTATCTTTTGCAACAGCGAAACATCAATATCTTCGTCGACATCATCTTTGATTTCAATATCCGCAAGTTTTTCAATCACAGTATAGTATTGAATCGCATTCTCTTTATAATCCTGTAATATCGTTTCAAAATCTACATCTTTTAGCACAATACAATCATCATAAAATTGCTTAATTATCTCTGCGTAAACAGATTGATTAAAGTATTTTACATCTTCTACAGCTTTTAAAAATTTCTGTTTCTTTTTTCTATCACTAAAGATCCAACCAAAAAAGTTTTGAATCAACCCACTGTTATCATAAGCTTCTTGAATTCCACGCTCTGTTTCTTGATAGATTGTATTTAACTTTGCAAAGTTTTCTTTGGTATGTAGATAGAAATAGATTTCTTGCATGATTTCTTGATCTCTATCACTTAGATGTTCTAGATCTATGCGATAGTGAATCTGACTTTTGATTGCTGCAGTACTGCGATGCAGTGCCAGCATAAGTTTATCTGCAGTTTCATCACCTATTCCATCCAACGCTTCTAGTTGTCTACGATTATATTTCAACAAATCATACATCGTTATAATGTGATTTACATGCAGTGCCTGTAAGGGAAGCCTTGCGAATGTTTTTGTAAGATCTGTAATCGGAATTTGTCGAAGCTCTCCCTCAACTTTATCCACGATGATATATTGACATCGATCATGAATACTTTGAATGTTTTTCCTTTCTTGTAAACGCAACGAAAAGAGTTGATTTCTTAGCATCTTCAACTGTTCACGTTCATACCGAATCTCTTTGTAGTTGATATTTCTTAATCGCATCATTTCCTCATAAGAATTATAAATTGTTCTTCTAAAAAAACAAATGACCACATTGTAGCCATTTGTTAACGTTACTTATTTTGTCCACTTTGCAAACTCTTCATCTGTCGCAAGTACTGTATGTGTATCAGTAATCTTGTGGTAGCTTCCAACTGTGTAATCAACATCTTCTTTTGTCTTGTCATAGCTAAGTGCTATGCGTTTTTTCTCTACAACTGGATTTGCTTTTGGAATCGCAGATAGGAGTGCTTTTGTATATGGATGAATTGGATTATCAAAGATTTCATTTGTTGTACCTGTCTCTACAATATGACCTAGGTGCATAACTCCAATACGATCAGAGATATACTTCACCATCGAAAGGTCATGTGCGATAAATAGATACGTGATTCCAAGCTCTTGCTGTAAGTCTCGCATCAGGTTAACGACCTGTGCCTGTACAGATACATCCAAAGCAGAGATAGCTTCATCTGCGATAACAAGCTTTGGATTCATAATTAACGCACGTGCAATACCAATACGCTGTCTTTGCCCACCTGAGAACTGCTGTGGATAACGCGTCGCATGTTCACGAGATAAACCAACCTTCTCTAAAATTTGATATACACGCTCTGTTAACTCTTCTTCTGTCTTATAGTCATGATGAATACGCAACCCTTGCGCAATGATTTCTTTGACTTTCTTACGTGGATTTAAGCAAGCCATCGGATCTTGGAAAATCATCTGCATGTTCTTACGTAGATAATCATTTTCCTTCTTTGAAAGCTTTCTACTGATATCATGACCATTGAAGATAATCTTTCCCTCCGTAGGATCATATAAACGGATGACTGCACGCCCTGTTGTGGATTTACCAGATCCAGATTCACCTACAAGTCCATAGGTTTCACCTTCATAGATATCAAAGCTAATACCATCGACAGCTTTTGTGGTGTAATTTCGAGAGAGACGAAAGTGCTGCTTTAAATTTTCTACATGCAATAATGGTGTTGCGTTATAGTCAACTGCCATACTTTTCACTCTCCTCTCTCATGCGTTCAATTCTATCTTTTAGAATTGCTGGCATCTCTGCGCGTGGACTTCTTTCATCACATAACCATGAAGCCACACGGTGTTGGCCACCGACATTAAACATTGGTGGTTCTGCTTTATAGTCAATTGCTAATGCATATTCATTACGTGGTGCAAACGCATCATACGTAATTGGCTTTAATAAATCTGGTGGAGTTCCTGGAATTGCGTATAATCGATCAGAATTTGTTTCTGTATCTGGCATAGACGCAAGTAATCCCCAGGTATATGGATGACGAGGGTCATAGAAGATTTCATCAATAGAACCCTTTTCAATAATTCTACCTGCATACATGACATCGACATAGTCCGCAACCTTTGCGACTACTCCTAAGTCATGCGTAATAAAGATAACGGAGATATTTCTTTCTACCTGAAGCTTTTTAATAACTTCTAGAATCTTTGCCTGAATCGTTACATCAAGCGCTGTAGTAGGCTCATCACAAATCAGAATATCTGGATTACATGCAAGTGCTATCGCAATCACAACACGCTGACGCATACCACCAGATAACTGGTGCGGATATTCTTTAAATCTTTTCTCAGGGTTTTCAATTCCAACTTCTGCCAAAAGATCGATTGCACGCTTTTTCGCCTCTTCTTTGGAAATGCCTTCATGAATGATCATCCCCTCCATAATCTGCTTCCCTATCTGCATGGTTGGATCAAGTGATGTCATAGGGTCTTGGAATATCATCGCAATATGTTTTCCACTAAAGCGGTAACGAATTTCTTTCTGCGATAGTGTTGTCATATCCACAGTTTCACGTTCACCCTTTTCATTTGTAAAACTATATTCAATACGTCCACTATCAATCCTACCATTCCCTGCTAGAATTCCCATGATGGCACGCACTGTAACCGACTTACCCGAACCAGATTCACCTACGATAGCGATTGTTTCACCTTTGAACAAATCCATACGCACACCACGAATAGCCTTCACTCTACCCGAAGCTGTTTCAAAAGAAATATTCAGATCACGTATTGATAGTACTTTATCTTTGTTTGCTGACATGGAAACTCCTTTCTAGCGTTGTTTTTGATTTGGATCAAACGCATCGCGAATACCATCCGCGAAGAGGTTGAAACTTAACATAAGTAATGCCAATACAACAATTGCAGACATGATGATGTGTGGATGAACAGTAAGTGATTTATATCCATCGGATATTAATGATCCCAAGGATGCATCAGGAGCCTGAATCCCTAACCCAACGAAGGATAAGAAGGCTTCTGTAAAAATTGCGTTTGGAATTGAGAACATCGACATAACAATCAGCTGTCCAAAAATATTTGGCATAATCTCTTTAAAGATGATAGAGAAATTTTTCGCACCCAACGTTCTACTTGCAAGAATGAATTCAGACTCTTTGAGCTTTAATACTTCCGCTCTTGAGATACGCGCCATACCAATCCATCCCGTAATCATTAATGCAAAGACAATGGATGTAATACCTGGAGGAAGTACCAGTCCCAATAGTGTAACAACTACAAGGGTTGGAATACCATTTAAGATTTCCATGAATCTTTGCATGACCATATCAACCTTACCACCAAAGTAACCAGAGATTAATCCATAGGACATTCCGATTACAATATCGATTACAACTGCACTTAATGCGATAATCAATGATACTCTAGTGCCTTCCCATACACGAGTGAATAAGTCTCTTCCATTGGTATCTGTACCGAACCAATAGAATGCTTGTGATACACCGTGTGCTGTGTATTGATCAACACCTTTTTCATAACCACTAAAGATTCCCAGTTTATAAATTCCTTGAATACGTGGTGGTAAACTTTGTACATCCAGGTTGATTGCATCACCCTTATATCCAGAAATCATTGGTCCAATGATAGCGAGTAGGATTATGACAATGATAATGATGGCTCCAAGAACAGCACCCTTATTCTTTTTAAAATGCATCCATACATCTTTTGCATAGGATGTTGCAGTATATGCTTCATCTAATAGTTCTTCATTGCGATGTACGAAGACAAAATCTTCCGCTGTAAAATCATCAACTTTTTCATCTGTCAAAAAAGGTTTGTTTTTAATCATGTCCATTTAATTACCCTCCTTTGCCACACGAATACGTGGATCAATGAAACCGTAGAGAATATCAACAATTAACATTACAAAGATATACATTGCCGAATAGATAAACGCACATGTAATTACTACGTTATAATCATTGTTCTGAATTGACTGCACCATTAACATACCAATCCCCGGAATACCAAATACCTTTTCAACAACCATCGAACCCGTCAGAAGATTAACTAATAATGGGCCCATGATTGTAACAATTGGAATCAATGCATTTCGTAATGCATGGTTAAGAATTAAACCAGTTTGTTTTACACCTTTTGCTTGTACTAGCTGAATATAGTCAGATCCTAGGACATCAATTAACTCTGATCTTGCGAAACGAGATACATTTGCAAGTGGAAACATTGATAGCGCAAGTACTGGTAATATCATGGATGAACCAGCGTTTTTGGCAGAGTATAAAATCGGTGTCCAGCCAAGCTTAAAGCCGATATAGTACATCAATATTAACGCGAATACATAAGATGGAACCGATACTCCAACAATGGAAATAAGCGAACATAACGTATCAACCCATGTATTGTGTTTGAGTGCGGCCGCAATTCCTAAAATAAGTCCTAGAATCGAGCCAACAACCATCGCCATTGCTCCGATACGAATGGATAAGGAAAGTGGATCACTAATTAAAGTTGATACATATTTATTTTTATTAATTACATACGATACGCCAAAATCACCTTTGAACATATTCAAAACATAGCGGAAGAAACGTATAATCACAGGATCATTTAATCCATATTTTTCATTTAAGAGCGCTAGTTGTGAAGCGGTTAATTTTTCATCATTAAAAGGTGATCCCGGCATCAATTCCAACATTAGAAACAGCACAAGTAAGATTGCAAGTAATGTCAAAAAACTGATGACAACACGTTTTGTAATATATTTAAACATGAAGACTCCTTTCGTTATAGATTGTAATAATAGAATAGAGCGGCGTTTATACCGCTCTATATTGTCATTTGACAAACATTACTCTGAAACAACCATCCATCTATAATCATCAACACCGCCACTATGGAAACGAATACCAGATACCTTAGGATTGATCATCATCGCACCACCATTCTGATAGATTGGGATAACACCATGGTCCTGTTGTACCAAAATCTTTTCAGCTTCTTGGAAATCCTTCCAACGAGCTTCCGCATTTGCGGCATCTTCACCTGTTTCAGCTTTCACAATAAGCGCATCATATGCAGCGTTGCTGTAAGAGCCATGGTTGTAAGTACTTGTAGTAGTTACTAAATCCATGAATGTCTGTGGATCTGAGTAGTCAGGCCCCCAACGTGTCAAAGCAACCTCATAGTTATGTGCAGTCATTAATTGTAATCTTGTCTTCTTAGGCTTCTGATCTAAGGTGACAATTAAGCCCGGACAATTCTTTTGTAGCTGTGCTTGTAGATTTTCCGCAACTGACTTAGAAGCTTCAGTATCTTCGAATAATAATGTAAAGGAAGCATCCCCGCCCAATTCCGCAACGGCCTTCTTATAGTATTCTGCTGCCTTATCAGGATTGTACTCTGTTAAAGTATCTGCAGTTTCAACATAGTCCTTTCCATCTGGCCCTGTCGCAAATTCTGAAGGAACGAAACCTCTAGCGGCGATAGAACCATCTTTTAACACATCATTTGCAATCGCTTCACGATTTACGGCATAGCTTAACGCTGTACGTAAGTTCGCATTTTGGAAGATTGGATTATTGAAGTTGATGGATAGGAACCATAGGTAACCTTGTAAACGATTTGTAAAGCCTTCTTGAGAACTGTATTGATCTACTTGTTCACCCTGTAGTTTAACCGCATCAATATCACCATTCTGATATGACAACATTGCGGCCTGTGTATCCTGGATGAACTTGAAGACAACCGTATCAGCCTTATCCTTCGCCTTATCTGCGTTAACATACTTATCATTCTTTTCGAATGTATATTCATTACCCTGTTTCCAGTCTGTCATAACATATTGTCCAGAGTAAATCATGTTTTCTGGGGATAATGCATATTGATCACCTTGCGATGTTACATATTCCTCATTCAATGGGAATAAAGGTGGGAACGCCATAAGTGATGGCAAGAAACTACATGGTAGAGATAAGCTTACCTTTACCGTATGATCATCCGTCGCCTTAACGCCTAACTCCTTAGCATCTTTTTTACCCGCGATAACATCACTTGCATTGACAACATGCATCGTATCTAAGAGGAAAGCATATTCACTTGCAAGTGTAGGACTCGCTAAACGATGCCAACTATAAACAACATCATTTGCTGTGATTGGTGTTCCATTAGACCACTGTGCATCCTTCTTTAAATGGAAAGTATAAGTAAGTCCATCATCACTTACATCATAACTTTCTGCCAAGTCTGGAACAGGTGTTCCTGATTCATCCAATGCTAGAAGTCCAGATAAGCCCATCATTTGCATCGAGAAGGAAGAACCATCTGTCGCAATTGAGTTATCCATTGAACTCACATCAGTATCGAATGCAATTGTTACTGTCGTAGTCGTGGCAGCTTCTGACTTTGGACCACAGCCCGCTAGCACTGCCATACTCATCGCTGCAGCTAAACCAGTTGCCGTTATTTTCTTTGCTTTCATAACTTTTTCCCTCCTAAAAGATACACTGAGTTTAAAATGTTTCGGAAAGTTTTTCAAGTACTTTTTTCTTTTCTTTCATAATTTATGTAAATATTTATCATTTGATTTATGTAAATTATTACATTTTTTACTATTCTGTATCCGGAAATATCTACGCTTTTCTTTATCTATACCAAGATATTCTCGCCAATTCATGCTATTGTATATGAGGATAAAAAATTCCCCCATTTCAAAGAAAGTGGGTTTTTTTATGGAAAATTTTACAGTTTTTGATTACGAAGACATTCAACTAATACCAAATAAATGCATTGTAAACAGTCGCTCTGAGTGTGATACAACAACACAATTTGGAAAACATCACTTTAAATTACCAGTTGTTCCAGCAAACATGCAGACAATCATTGATGAATCTCTAGCAATTAAACTTGCAGAAAATGGATATTTCTATATCATGCATCGTTTCACTCCTGAAAGTCGTCTTCCGTTTGTACAGATGATGAATGAAAAAGGATTGATTTCTTCCATTAGTGTTGGTGTAAAAGAAAATGAATATCATTTCATTGTCGATCTTGCTAACCATCACCTAGTTCCAGACTACATCACAATTGATATTGCACATGGACACTCCAACGCCGTCATCAATATGATTAAACATCTAAAAAAATACCTGCCAGACACATTTGTTATTGCAGGTAATGTTGGAACCCCTGAAGGCGTTCGTGAACTTGAAAATGCAGGTGCAGACGCAACGAAAGTTGGTATCGGTCCTGGAAAAGTATGTATCACAAAGCTAAAAACAGGCTTTGGTACAGGTGGTTGGCAGTTATCTGCTTTGCGTTGGTGTGCGAAAGCTGCACGTAAGCCAATCATCGCTGATGGTGGAATACGTTCTAATGGTGATATTGCGAAGTCTATTCGCTTTGGTGCAAATATGGTCATGATTGGTTCCCTATTTGCCGGACATATTGAATCACCGGGTAATACCGTCATGCAAGATGGTATTGAAATGAAAGAATACTTCGGTAGTGCCTCCGAATATCAAAAAGGCACCCGTAAAAATGTGGAAGGTAAAAAGATGCTTGTGCCATGTAAGGGTTCTATCATGGATACACTAACCGAAATGCAACAGGATCTTCAATCATCCATCTCTTATGCAGGTGGAAAAGATTTAAACGCAATTCGTTATGTTGATTATGTCATTGTAAAGAATTCCATTTTCAATGGCGATACGCATTAGGCATCCGATTTGGTAAATTTGACGCAAAGGATATAATAATAATGAAAGAAGGTAATGAAATGACAAAAATTGATATTATCTCTGGCTTTTTAGGAGCTGGAAAAACTACATTGATACAAAAGTTAATCAAAGAAGTATACGCAGGCAAAAAGGTTGTTCTTGTAGAAAACGAATTTGGCGAAATCGGAATTGACGGTGGTTTCTTAAAAGATTCCGGTATCGTTGTCAATGAAATCAACAGCGGATGTATCTGCTGTACATTACAAGGCGACTTCCGCAACGCTTTACAAGAAGTAGTCAAGAAGTACAATCCTGACCGCATCATCATTGAACCTTCCGGTGTTGGTAAATTATCCGATATCTTAACAGTTGTAAAAGATGTGGAAGGTTTAGAACTGAATAGTTACAGTACAGTTGTAGACGCAAAACGTTGTGAAATATACCACAAAAACTTCAAAGAGTTCTTTGATGATCAGATTTCAACAGCTGCTTGTGTCATCCTATCTAGAACGCAACTCATCAATGAAGAAACATTACAGAAGGATATCGAGATTATCCGCGCGTTAAATCATGACGCAAGAATCATCACAACACCATGGGATGACCTCTCTGGTCAAGCTATTATCGACGCAATGGAAGGCTCTACAGACGGCTTCCCAGAACTCGAAGAGGAAGAAGAAAGCTGCTGTTGTGGATGTGGTTGCCATGATGAAGACAATGATAGCGATTGCTGTTGCGGTCACAACCACCATGATCACGAACACAATAAAGAAGAGGGCTGTTGTTGCTGTGGCTCTCATGAACACGACCATCATGAGCATCGTCATGATGATGAAGAGAAATGTTGTTGCCATCATCACCACGATGAAGAAGATCATGATGAGGAAGAAAGCTGCTGTTGCGGTCATGACCATCACGATCATGAACACCATCACCACCATCATGGACACGATGCTGACGAAGTATTCACATCATTTGGTATTGAAACAGTTAACAAATACTCTGTAGAAGATATCGCATTAGCTCTCTCTGAGTTAGATGAACATATTATCCGTGCTAAAGGTATTGTTCCAAGCACAGACGGAAGTTGGTTATTCTTTGACTATGTACCAGGAGATGCAGACATCCGTATTGGCTCCCCTGCTTATACTGGTTTAATTACTGTCATTGGTGATCAGGTAGACGTTGCTCGCATCAAAGAAATCTTTGCGGTGAAGTAAGATGGCAACCCCCGTTTATCTCTTTACGGGATTTCTTGATTCCGGTAAAACATCTTTAATCTTAGATACACTCAATGACCCTTCCTTTATGGAAGAAAACAGTCGTACATTAATTATCTGTTTTGAACAAGGTGAAGTTCGATACAACGATAAATACCTTGCAGAGCGCAAAGCATTCGTTGAATATATGGACTCTCCAGATGATCTAAACGCAGAAAAGATTCGCGAATTAGATACCATCTATCATCCAAACCAAGTATTTATCGAATACAATGGAACCCTCGCAATTACACCGTTTATCTTGTCACAAATGCCAAACTTCTGGCCTTTGGTACAGATTCTTACAACAGTAGATGCGACAACCTTCCAGATGTATATTAACGCAATGCGTTCTGTCATCTATGAGCAGTTAAAGTACAGTGATACGATTATCTGTAATCGTTGTACACCGGATACCTCCGCATCGATGCTGCGTGGCAATATCAAAGCCATCAATAAGAAAGCTCAGATTTTCTACGAAGGTGAACATGGTGCACAGGTTACTCTTAAAGAAGGTGTACTACCATTCAATATCAATGCACCTATTATCGATATCCAAGATGACGATTATGGAATCTGGTATATGGATGCTATGGAAAATCCAGATAAATACGATGGAAAAGAAATCATTCTACGCGGTAAGTTCACTGAGACATTGCCAGGCTATCATCAGACATTTATCATGGGCAGACAAGCGATGGTATGTTGTGCAAATGACACAAGTCTATGCGGCTTAACCGTCACAGGTGTGAAAGTAGAAGAACTTGTAAAGGATAACTGGTATGAAGTACAAGGTAATCTCAAGACTATCCCATTAGATAATGGTGGAAAGACTCTCGTCCTATATGCAAACCGCATTCAAAACTACCAAAAGCCACAAGATGAGTTCGTATATTTCAGTTAATCACTAGAGTAATTCTTCGGGATTACTCTTTTTTAATTCTGAACTTTTTGAATTTTCACCTATGTTAGTTAACGCACTCTGTTCATTTGTGCTACCATTATTCAGGGAAGTGATAAAATGATGAAATTTATAAAAGAAAAACTAAATATACGTAGAACCGTTTGGTTCTTACTCGTCTCAGCAATGTTCTTACTGTTTTATGCGCCACATCTTTCCTTTGATGTACACATGAAAAAAGGTATCCAAGGTACTATGGTCGTATCAAACTTTAACACAGACCGTGGAGAAGAAATTTTTGCAAACTATAACTATAACTCTCATAAGACTTGGCTAGATGCACAGCCATCTTGGGAAGTAATTCACCTCAGTAACATTCCAATCGTTACAAACTCTTTACGTTTGGGTTTTAACAACGTAAAGACAGACATCGCTATCTCAAAGATTGATGTGTCATTTGGACCATTTAAACTGGCAGAGTATACACCAGAGAATATTTCTAACAAGATCATCGCCTCTCAAGGTATGGTCATTAATACAAATGACAACACCATCAACTTAACCGTAAATGGTGTTGAAGGCTGGCTACAGCTTGAAACCCAAGAGTACCTACCAAAAGCAGCTTGGGTTGTAGTATACCTTTCCATCTTAGTATTAAGCTGGATCATCGCTTATCTCATTGATAAGAAGATTACATGGGCAAAACACATTCCAGAGAACGAAATGATGTTAATAGCAGCTCCTATATGGTGCTTCTTCATGTCAGAAATCTGTACCGGTAACTACTACTACATCAACTTGATGAATCGTTTCTATAACGTTGCGATTTATATTATCCTCTATAAAGTAATCTACTTGCTATTCCGTCGATTACCAATCTCAGTACTGATTAGTAACTTGTTTGTTGTTATCTTCGGTATTGTAAACATGTACGTAACACAATTCCGCAACCGTCCAATCGCACCATGGGATTTAACCGCAATTGGTACAGCTGCAGATGTCATCTCCAACTACCAGGTTCAGATTCGTTACTTTATGGTTATCGCGATTATCATCGCCATCTTAATTTATCTCTTGATGCGTGCTGTACCACGTGATAACACAAAGATTAACGTATACTACGCAACATACCCCATCTTGATTATTGTTGTAGCACTCTTCTTAAATAGTGTTGGTCAATACTACCTATGGGATATGAACCTATTATCCATCTTCCAAACAGATGGTACGGCGCTTAGTTTCACAGGTCTTGTAAACCAATACATCTCTGATCAACCAAAGAAACCAGAAGGATATTCTGTAGATGACCTCAAACAACTTGGCAAGGAACTCGAAGAACGTGCCGCAGCCAACGTTGATCCAAATGTCACAAAACCAACGAATATCATCATGGTTATGAATGAATCCTTTGCGGATATGAATGTCGGTGGTACAAACTATGCCGATAACATCATCCCATACTTTCTATCTTTAGATAATACGATTCGCGGAAACCTCTACGTCGATGTACGTGGTGGTGGTACATGTAATAGTGAATATGAATCATTAACTGGTAATACAACAGCCTTCTTTGCGGGTGGTGTATATCCATTCAACATGTATATGCACAGAAACGTACCTTCTATGATTTCCTACTTCAACCAAAGCGGCTTTACTACTACAGGTATTCACCTTGGTAAATCTACCAACTGGAACCGTGCTTCCGCATGGAAGAAACTACAATACCAAGACAAAGTCTTCGCAGAGACATTTGATGGTCTAGAAACACTCCACGGATATCCAAGTGATGCACAGAATTTCAAGGTTCTCGAAGAGACTTACGAAAAGGAAAAAGATAAGAAGAACTTCATCTTCAATATCACCTACCAAAACCATGGCGGTTATGATGATAAGGATGATTTAAAGAAGACCGTTAATTTCAGTTCTATCGGTGGTGGATATGGTCATGCGGAAAACTACTTCTCATTAATGAAGATTTCTGATCAAGACTACAAGAACTTGATTGAATACTTCTCAAAGGTAAAAGAACCTACAATGATTGTGATGTTTGGTGACCACCAACCATCCTTAGGTGCAGATTGTGATAACCTTCTATTCCCACATGCAGGCACACCTGAAAACGATATTACACAATATATTACGCCATTCTCCATCTGGGCAAACTATGATATTCCAGATCAGAAATTTGATAAGTTAAGTATCAACTTCCTATCTTCACTCATCATGAAGACAGCTAACTACCAAATGACTCCATATCAGGAATTCCTATATGAATTAAAAGATAAGTATCCTGTTATTGGTCTATATGGTTGTTATGATGCAAGTGGTAAGTACTATCAATCTGTAAACGATATTGATGATGCGGATATCAATACATATCGTTGCCTACAATACAACAATGTTTTCGATTCCGATCGTATTCCATCCCTATTCTATCCAGAGGGAAAAGAGAGTAAATGACAGAAAAAGAACACAATAATGTACCGACCCCCAAAAGTTAGACCAAGAATCTAACGAATGGAGGTCGGTATTTTTATGACAAAACATAGTTTTGAATTCAAGAAAAAAATAGTTTTAGAATATTTGAATGGTAAAGGAGGAATTCTATATCTTCCTAAAAAATATG
This sequence comes from Solobacterium moorei, assembly GCF_036323475.1. GTDB lineage: Bacteria > Bacillota_I > Bacilli_A > Erysipelotrichales > Erysipelotrichaceae > Bulleidia > Bulleidia moorei. The sequence continues at coordinate 534,358 of NZ_AP028934.1, read as the reverse complement.
GATTAGGCTCTAAATCCCAGCTACACAAATGGGTGAAAAACTATAAAGCATTTGGAAATGATGGTTTATTGCGCTCACGAGAAAATGAAGTTTATTCTTTCGAAATGAAACTTTCTATTGTAGAGTTGTATTTAACAAGTGAAATCACATATCAAGAGTTAGCTATACAGAATGGCATTAAGAACCCAGCTACGATTGGCAACTGGGTTAATCGCTTTCGTATAGCAGGTCCTGATGCGTTAAAATCACGCCGAAAGGGTCGAAGGAAAGCTATGGATAAGACAGATAGAAAGACTCAAAACAAACTCATGGAAGAAGCTTCTGTTAATACAAGTGTAGAACATATAAAGAAATTAGAAGATGAACTTCTTCGGTTAAGAATAGAGAATGCATTTTTAAAAGAACTGAGGAGGCTGCGTTTAGAGGACGAGGAAAAAATGAGAGAATGGCACTCGTCATCAACAGTCTCCGACAAAAGTTCAAACTAAAAGACCTTCTCTCTTATACCGGAATGCCAAAAGCGACATATATGTATTGGCAAAAGAGATTTGATAGAGAAAATCCTGATAAAAAGCTTGAAGAAAACATACAAGAAATTCGTATAAATAATAAGGATTATGGCTACCGTAGAATCGTTGGAGAACTTCGCAACAATGGATATACCATTAATAAAAAGAAAGTACAGAGAATCATACAAAAGCTTCACTTACAGGTAACGTCTTATACTCGCAAAAGCAGAAAATACAGTTCTTATAGAGGAACAGTTGGAAGAGTTGCGCCTAATAGAATTCACAGACGCTTCAAGACACATATACCGCATCAGAAAATAACAACTGATACAACTGAATTCAAGTATTATGAAGTCGATAAAAAGGGTCATATGACAATACATAAGCTTTATCTAGATCCATTTATGGATATGTGTAGTGGTGAGATACTTAGTTACGAAATTGGTAAGAGACCTTCTGCAGAAAACGTGATGAATGCCTTGGAGAAAGCTATTACAATCACTACAGACTGCCCATATAGAAGAACATTTCATTCTGATCAAGGATGGGCATATCAGATGAACGCTTATACACGTAGATTAAAAGAAGAAAGAATCTTCCAGAGTATGTCTCGAAAAGGAAACTGCCTTGATAACTCAGTTATGGAAAATTTCTTTGGACTGATTAAACAAGAAATATACTATGGAGTCATGTACTATAGTTTCGATGAACTGAAGTTAAAAATAGAAAGATTTATAAATTATTACAATGAGCAACGAATAAAAGAAAAGTTAGGATGGATGAGTCCTGTTCAATACAGACAACATCTTCTAGCTTCATAAAAAAAGAGATGACCAAAGTCATCTCGTAAAAAGTCTAACTTTTAGGGGTCACCTCATAACGTGTTCTTTTTCTTTAGAGAAACATACGAATAAAGCTATTTTCTTCTGTATAAGGTTTCCAGCCCTTACCAGGCTCTGCATTCTTCATGAAATTCGTCCAAGCAGAAACCATTTCATCACTAATCTTATAATCACGAACTTCCATCTGTCTCCAACAACGACTCAACGTACCAAACATATACCATAACTCTGCAGAGTGGAAAGCACCAGCGTCATCTGATGGTAACTTACGATTGAATAAATACAAGTATGTCGGTTCTCCATGATGTTCATTTCTTAAGTTCGCAAAATCAATCATACTATGATAATACTTAGACTTACGCATCGGTTCATCAACACCCAAGCCAAAATCATTTCCATTGGCACCTATGATATATGGGATGTTCTGAACATCTCCACGCTTTGCTAGTTCATCAAAAGTATCCTCCAACACAAAGCCATCTACTACCGGTCCAAACAGCAAACGATTATCATGTTTTGAAAGCTTTGGTAAGATATCCACTAACTTCTGAGCAGGAATTTGGCGCAATGCTTGAATATTTTTCGCACCCACAAGCTTCATAATTTCTTCTCCAGTCTCATAAGCCTCTTCTACCGTCTTATGTTTAAAGATAGGATTATCTACCCCTGCACCACTTTGTATAATAGCCTTGGCAATCATACCACGCGTTGTAGGACTAGAAATCAACGTCTGAACACTGATAGCACCGGCACTTTGTCCAAATAAAGTAATGTTGTCAGGATCTCCTCCGAAAGCCTCAATATTCTTGCGAATCCAGCGAATCGCAAATACCTGGTCTAAGATTCCATAGTTAGAAACACAATGCGCGGGATCTTCCTCTTTTAGTTGAGGATGGGCAAAGAATCCAAATACACCAACACGATAATTGATTGTCACAAGAATTACATCATTCTGTACAAACGCTTCTCCATCAAACGGAACTTCATTTCCATACCCATGATCAAAAGCACCACCATGGAGCCAGATTGCGACTGGATATCCATGATCCGATTTGCGATTTGGCGCCCAGATATTTAAATACAAACAATCTTCACTCATTTCAGGATAAGGATACTGCTCATAGTTATAGAACTCTTTACGATAAAACGGATTCGATGCCTTAGGCTGTGGACAAATCCTACTATATTCCAAAGCATCTCTAACACCCAACCAACGATCAGGTGCCTGTGGTGAACTAAAACGCAGATTTCCAATTGGAGGTTTCGCGTAAGGTACACCCTTAAATATCAATTTAGATTCTGTAACTTCCCCTCGCAGAATACCTTGTTCCACTTTTATTTCAACTGTCTTCATAAAAACCTCCAGTTCGAATTCTAATCATATTTTTCAACATTATACCATTTCTAATTTTTAAACTAATGAAGAATACATGAAAAAGAGATCCGCTGGCACAGATCTCAGTTTCTTTTTTGGGAGGGAAAGAAATTTATAATTTCTCTGTCATTTAAGACACTTATAATATACCCAAATCATGTGTGAAATATATGGTGAAAACGTGAAAGTATTGTGAAAGTGTATTTTTCATATGATTTTTCTAAATTTATTGTTAAAAAAGCTTATTTTATCGCACTTTCGTAATTCTTCCATTGTTATTATCAATAATCCAGTTTCATAATTTATGTAATTAATTTTCAAAATTTAGAATAATTATTCAAAAACATAGCAACCTAAAGCATTTTTTAATTTATAGAAATGTGTTAAATATAACAAACAAATCAAAAAAAGTATAATATTAAATATGGTGGTCTTAATATGCATTCCATAATGTATCATTCATGATTTCCTACGTCCTCGTAGCTCAGTTGGATAGAGCGACTGCCTCCTAAGGTTGCGTTACAACGGCCACCTCAAAAAAAACTAAATAAGGGATTGCAGTTCGACTTTGATCGGGCTATAATCATATATCAGACACGTCCATATAGCTCAGCTGGATAGAGCACACGCCTCCTAAGCGTGGGGTCGGAGGTTCAAATCCTCTTATGGACGCCAGTGAACAACGCCGAAAGCCTTTGTTTTCAAGGGTTTTCGGCTTTTCTTATATAAAAAGCTACGAAAAAGCTCTTTCACTGTATGAGATAAAATTCTACTCCAAAATTTGATTTTTGACAACCCCTCCAGAATCGAACGGTTGTTATAAGACAAAATCGCCAGCTAATTTTTAGCAGAAAACGGGCTGTTCTTGCTAATGAAAATGCCCTTCCTGCTAATCAGCCCCAAAATCGTGCCAAAAATCCAGCTAATCAAAAAAGGCGGATGTTTTGAATACCATGCAGTTATAGCAGATAAAATTAAATATCGTTATGTACATAGAGCGTCTATTTGCCCCGCATTGGGGATGGATAGGCGCTCTTTTTTTATGCCCAAACCCATGGGCAAATACAAGAGATTGGAGGTGTTTTATTTGAGCAAGCCTGTTTATACCGCAGACAAGCCGAGCGACTGTCATTACTGCTACTTCTGGACGAATGGCAGAAAGGGCTGCCGTCTGGGTAGAAATAATTGCTACTACTTAATCTCTTTGCCGCCGAAACCCAAGTCGGAATGTGATGGCTGTCCCTATGGGCGAGATCACCCGTGCATTGGTTGGTGTACGAAGAAGGTTATGCGTGAAGTGGGGCTTCGTTGATATGGATGTGTATGAACAGGAATACCGCTTCTACTATTTTGCCCGATGTCCTTACGAAAAGACGGATACGACTTTCCGCAGCATTCCGCTGACAACAGAAAGTTTTCCGCAGAAAGAAGGTGGTGAAGCCGTGTGAGTTTTGATTATTTTTACGGTCAGCAATCCGATCTATTCACATTCTATCGAGTTCCGAAGGTGTTGTTCACGAACGAGAGGTTCTGGAATATTTCTGCCGATGCCAAGATGCTGTATGGCATTTTGCTTGACCGCATGAGCCTGTCTGCCAAGAATGGTTGGATAGATAAAAACGGTAGAGTGTATATCATTTTTACAATCGACGAAGCGAAGATGGCTCTGAACTGTGCTGAACAAAAGGCTATCAAGCTGCTCAGTGAACTTGAGAAGAAAGCAGGATTGATTGAACGTAAGCGCCAGGGTTTGGGAAAGCCCAACCTGATCTATGTGAAGAACTTTATCTCTGCTGTGGATTCACAACTCTTGAATTGTGAAAATCACAATTCTGGAACAATGGAAATCACAACTCAAGAACTTCCGAAATCACAATGTAATAATACTGATATTAAAAATACTGAATTTAGTGATACTGATTCTATCTTTCCTTCCGGAAATGGTGGAATGATGGACGAGAATGACCGGTATCAAGAATACTTTGATTATTTCTCGGATCAGCTCAGTATGGATTTGTTGAAGAAGGATTACCCTTACGATTCCGAAATGCTGGATAACATTCTGGAGTTGATCGTTGAAACAGTTTGCACGAAGCGACCGTTGATTCGCATTGGTGCAGAGGAGCGTCCGGCAGAAATTGTCCGCAGTCGGTTTATGAAACTGAATGCCGAACACATTCGATATGTTATGGACTGCTTCAAGGAGAACACCACAAAGATTAGAAATATCCGTCAGTATATGCTGACTACGATATACAATGCGCCGACGACAATAGACACCTACTACGATGCTCTTGTTCGGCACGATATGTCACACGGATATTTGGAAGGAGGATTTAAGAAATTGAAAATGAAGCGAGAGGAAGGAGAGTGACGATAAATGTCGAAAAAAGCAACCATCATTGCGGTGGTCAATCAGAAAGGAGGCACTGGAAAGACCACCACCACCGAGAATCTGGGCGTTGGCTTGGCTCTTGAAGGAAAAAAGGTGCTTCTGGTAGACACCGATCCCCAGGCTTCCCTGACGGTCAGTTTGGGCAATCCCTGCCCGGATGATCTGTCTCCGACACTTTCCGATCTGATGGGAAAGATTATGATGGAAAACCCTATTACTCCCGATGAAGGGATTCTTCATCATCCGGAGGGCGTTGATTTGGTGCCGTCCAACATCGAACTCTCAGGTATGGAGGTAGCACTGGTCAATGCCATGAGCCGGGAAACCATTCTCCGGCAATACCTGGATACAGTCAAACAGAATTATGATTACATTCTTCTTGACTGTATGCCGTCTTTGGGTATGCTGACCGTCAATGCGTTGGCAGCTGCCGACAATGTGCTGATACCGGTTCAGGCAGCATACCTTCCTGCAAAGGGTCTGGAACAGCTGCTTGGAACCATCAACAAGGTCAAGAGGCAAATCAACCCGAAACTGAGGATTGAAGGGATTCTTCTGACGATGGTGGACAGCCGCACCAACTACTCCAAAGACATCAGCAATCTGATTCGGGAGAGCTACGGCGGAAAGCTGAAGGTTTACAAGACCGACATTCCCCGCTCTGTCCGTGCAGAGGAAATCAGCGCAGAGGGAACCAGTATCTTCAAGCATGATCCCAAAGGCAAAGTTGCCGAAGCCTATAAAATTCTGACGAAGGAGGTGTTAAACAATGCAGAAAAAAGGCGCAAACATCAGCTTGAAGGGGTACGATGATATTTTCTCCACCGATCAATCCAGAGCTGAAGCCCAGCAGGAGCGTGTGCAGGAAATTCCGCTTTCTGAGCTACACCCCTTTGAGGGACACCCCTTCCGTGTGGTTGATGATGAAGAAATGATGAAAACGGCAGAGAGCGTCCGAGATTTCGGAGTTCTCACTCCTGCGATTGTCCGTCCTGACCCCGACGGTGGTTATGAAATCGTTTCTGGTCACAGGCGGCACCGGGCATCGGAGCTTGCGGGTAAGGAAACCATGCCTGCGATTGTTCGTGACCTGGACGATGATGCAGCCATTATTTTGATGGTTGATGCGAATTTGCAGAGGGAGAGTATCCTGCCGAGTGAAAGAGCATTTGCTTATAAGATGAAGCTGGATGCGATTAAACATCAAGGTCAACGCACCGATTTAACTTCATCCCAAGTTGGGATGAAGTTGCAGGCAATGGATATAGTCGGTCAGGAGGCAGGAGAAAGCAGAAATCAGGTACACCGTTATATCCGTCTGACCGAACTGATTCCGGAACTGCTGGATATGGTAGATACGGGTCAGATCAAATTCAATCCTGCGGTGGAGCTTTCCTATCTGGCAAGTGAAGAACAGAAGGATTTTCTTTCTGCAATGGATTATGCTCAAGCAGCTCCTTCCCTTTCGCAAGCACAGCGAATTAAAAAGCTCGCACAGGAGGGCGAGTGTACGCTGGATGCGATGTGCGAGATTATGAATGAAATCAAGAAGGGAGAGCTGGACAGAGTAACCTTCAAAACGGATTCGTTGCGAAAATACTTCCCGAAGTCCTATACCAACAAGCAGATGGAGGATAAAATCATTCAGCTTTTGGAGCAATGGCAGAAAAAAAGAGAAAAATCAATGGAAAGGTAAGGTAAAAAATGTTTACACCCAAAAACATTCAGGGCGCTTTGGAAGAACTCTACGACCTTTGCGATCCTGATTATATGGTAGATATGCTCGTAAACTACAGTGAGGAGTTCGATGATATTTCTCCTGCGCTTCTGGCAAAGTCGTTTCAGAAAAATGCCGAGATGATTAGCGAGTATCGAGTATTGTCCTCTGCTGGTGAGGGTATCGACTATCAGGGAAAGGTACTTCTGAACAGCAGAGCCGTGCGGCTTCTGTCCTATGTAGAAGATATGAGCGGCGATGAAAAAGTTCGCACGATTCAGAGCAAGGAGCTGTGGTTAGCAGAAGATATGACATTCTATGTGGTGTCCTGTATGTCTACGATCACGATGGACAAGGAAGAAGCCATTTGTCTTAACGAACACCGCAGCGTGGTTACTACGGTGGAATGCGAGGACGATATTTTCTTCGACATGGGTTCCCTGATTTGCGAACTGGACGATATTTGCTTGTTCGAGCTTTTAGCCGATGTGGATGCGACTATTTATGAACTGTAACAGGTTCATGGATGGTCGCTTTTCTTATTTCCAAAGAAACGGAGGTATCGAAACTTGAAAGAATACGATGTGAAGATCACCGAAACCTTGGAGAAAACGGTTACGGTGCAAGCAGAATCTCACGATGCGGCAGAGGAACAGGTTAGAGCCGCTTATTACAATTCGGAGTACATTCTGGACTCCGAAAACTTTACCGGTGTTGCGTTCGGCACGACCGAGGAACGGGAGGTTCAGAAAGAACAGGCAGATACCATGAATGTGTTGCTGGTAAAGCCGTTCATGTATCCGCAGGCTGTGCAGATCGGCTGTGAGCTGGAGGATTTGTAGAAAGCCGTAGGTGGCGATATTGAGGCAACTTATCCGTTCAATGAGCCGGTTGCACTGGTGATGCACGACGAAGGTAAACTCGTAGGCAAAGAACTGAACCGTGCGCTGCGTGATGATGACGGCGATATTTATGACATTATCGCCGGTGATTTTCTGGTTGTGGGATTGGGCGAGGATGATTTTTGTTCTCTGTCCCCGGAACTGATGAAGCAGTTTGAGGAACACTTTCATCAGCCTGAGACTTTTGTACGCATGGGGCGCAGCATTATGGCGCTTCCCCTGCCGGATGACATGGTGAAGAAAGAAGATGCACCTGTCAAAGCTGATTCGGTTCCCCACAAAAGTAACCCTGACCGAGATGTTCTGTAAGGAGGTTCTTATGCAAAGAAATTCGACGATTGGAGAGCTGATGGAGCGAAAGCGGATTCAGGATGGTGCCAAGGAGTACCAGGGACATACCTATATGGACTTGGCACGATTTGATGACGCCACCAAGCACATGATTATTTTCGATGTGCTGACCGATGAATCGCCTGTCGGTTGGAAAGGCGAAAGAAATCGCCTGTATTTGAGCGATGTGGGTTATCAGAAGGCTCTGGATAACCAGAAAGCTGGCAATATCAAGATTATCAGCCATGCCGCAGTTGCCAAGGGCAATCTGTATTACGACCACAGAGATATGGCACGATAATCTGTTCACTCTACTGCTTGCAGGAGGTGATGAATCATGCAGGAAGAAGTTGAAAACAGAACAGTAAACCTGGCGATCAGCACAACCAAGCTGACGGGGCGCACTATCATTGCCGGTATCCGCAAGTATTTGCAGCACCGGGAAAAAGTGAAGATGAAAAAGGCACGAGACCCTGCCGTTCATGGAAAGCAATCCGTGAAACAGCTTTTGGGACAGAATCAGGGTGCTACGAATGTTGAGATCGACAAAGAGAGTATCCGTGATTTTGAAAAGCTCGCCAAGAAGTATGGCGTGGACTTTGCCGTAAGAAAAGATAAGTCCGTTGATCCTCCCCGGTTTCTTGTTTTTGTCCGTTCTAAAGATGCAGATGCTTTGGATGCAATCTGCAAGGAACATCAGGCAAGGGCATTAACCAAGAATGAAAAGCCGAGCGTTCTGGCACAGCTGAAGAAGTTCAAGGAAATTGTCGCAGCGATTCCGAAGAAGGTTCGAGAGAAGAAACAGGAGCGTGATCTGTGATGGATAAGAGAAAAATGAAAAAGCTCCTGATTCTGAATTTACCGTATTTTCTGGTAGGGTTGTTCGCTACGAATTTAGGAGAAGCATGGAGATTGGCTGAGGGGGCAGATTCATCTGCGAAAATCCTCAGCTTTTTTCATGCCCTTCCGATAGCCCTGAACAATCCGTTTCCCAGCTTTCACCCGTTGGATTTGCTGATTGGTATTCTCTGCGGCGCAGGACTTCGGCTGGCTGTCTATCTAAAAGGCAAAAACGCAAAGAAGTACCGACACAATGTTGAGTACGGTTCTGCTCGTTGGGGAACGGCAAAAGATGTTGAGCCGTTTATTGCACCAAAGTTCGAGGACAATGTGATCCTGACGAAAACGGAGCGGCTGATGATGAGCAATCGCCCGAAGAATCCTGCCAATGCCCGAAATAAGAATGTTCTGATTATCGGCGGTTCGGGTTCCGGTAAAACTCGCTTTTGGTTGAAGCCAAACCTTCTCCAGATGCACAGTTCCTATGTGGTCACTGACCCGAAAGGCAGCATCGTGATTGAGTGCGGCAACGCCCTTTTGAAGCATGGCTACACCATCAAGATTTTCAACACCATCAACTTTCAGAAGTCGATGCACTATAACCCATTTGCCTATATCCATTCAGAAAAAGACATTCTGAAACTGGTGACAACGCTGATTGCCAACACAAAGGGTGATGGAAAAGCCGGTGATGAGTTCTGGACGAAGGCGGAAACGCTGCTCTACTGTGCCTTGATCGGATATATCCACTATGAAGCTCCGGTTGAGGAACAGAATTTCTCCACCCTGATTGAGTTCCTGAACGCAATGGAGGTGCGGGAAGATGATGAGGAGTTCCAGAACCCGGTGGATCTGATGTTTGAAGCCCTGGAAAAGAAAAAGCCGAATCACTTTGCAGTCCGTCAGTATAAAAAATACAAGCTGGCTGCCGGCAAGACCGCTAAGTCGATTTTGATTTCCTGCGGCGCTCGTCTGGCTCCTTTTGATATTCAGGAGGTCAGAGATGTGACTGCCTATGACGAGTTGCAGTTGGATACTCTCGGAGATAAGAAAACGGCGCTCTTTCTGATTATGTCAGATACGGATGCGACGTTTAATTTTTTGATCTCCATGATTTACACACAGCTGTTCAACTTGTTGTGCGAGAAAGCAGATGATGTGTACGGCGGCAGACTGCCGGTTCATGTGCGCTGCTTGATTGATGAGATGGCAAACATCGGTCAGATTCCCAATCTGGAAAAACTGGTAGCGACAATCCGAAGCCGTGAAATATCGGCTTGCCTTGTTCTCCAGGCACAATCACAGCTGAAAGCCATTTATAAAGACAATGCCGATACCATCATCGGCAACATGGATTCCCGAATTTTCCTGGGTGGTTCTGAGCCAACCACGCTCAAAGAACTGAATCAGGCATTGGGAAAAGAAACTATCGACACCTACAACACCTCCAACACCAGAGGTAACAGCCCGTCTTACGGCTTGAATTATCAGAAGTTAGGCAAAGACCTTGCGAGCGTAGATGAGCTTGCGGTTCTGGATGGCAGCAAGTGTATTTTGCAGTTGCGTGGTGTCAGACCGTTTCTTTCTGACAAGTACGATCTGACGCAGCACCCCAATTATAAGTACACATCAGACTTTGATAAGAGAAATGAGTTCAACATTGAGCAGTTTCTGAGTCGAAGGTTGAAGCTCAAGGCAGGTGATGAGTTTGTGGTAGTCGATGCGGATTAAGGAGGTTTCTGTTTGGAAAATCTGAAAACGGTATCTGCCCTGGTTAAGAACATCTTGGAACACGACCACAAGGCAAGAAATACCGACAATCATTTGTACCTGATGGTACTGGAACACTATTCCGGTCTGCGTGGCATCGACATTCATGCCATGACGGTTCCTGTGTTTTTGAAGGAACTGGATAGACGCAGCTTTCCGGGGTTTGAAACTGTCCGCAGAAGCAGACAGAAAGTGCAGGCAACCTACCCTGACCTTGCTCCCAGTGAAGCCGTAGGCAAGCGCAGAGCAAAAAATGAGGTTGTATATCGAGAATTTGCAGAAAGCGAGGTGTAAAAAAAATGACTTGGTGGATCACGGATACCTCTATTGGGCAGCGATTGAAGTTCGTTAGACGATTTCGCCGCCTTACCCAGAAAGAGCTTGGACTCCTGATGGGGTATTCCGAGAAAACAGCGGATGTCCGTATTGCTCAGTATGAGAAAAACGCTCGAACCCCTAATGCAGAAACCACAGCGAAACTCGCAGAGGTTCTGAAGGTTTCACCTGTCGTTTTTTCACCGACAATCTGTGCTTCTCGTGAAGATTTGTTGCAGTCAATGTATTGGCTGTTTCTTATGAAAGGTGGTGGTGATATATATGATTGTGAAACTGAATATGCAAGAAGCAGAATGGAACAGAAACTTGGCGTGATAACCGTCGAGGAGTTCCTTGAAAAGATTCTCGTAAACTAAGCCTTCCGTCCGGTTTTGATGCCGGTAGTACGGAGGGCTTTTTCTATTCTCAAAACAATTTCAAATTTTAGGAGGAAAATATTATGGCATTTTTCAATAGCGCAGTAACCGTTCTTCAGACTCTCGTTATCGCTCTGGGCGCAGGTCTTGGCATCTGGGGTGCAATCAATCTGCTTGAGGGCTACGGCAACGATAACCCCGGCGCAAAGTCCCAGGGCATGAAGCAGCTCATGGCTGGCGGCGGTGTTGCCCTCATCGGCACCACCCTTGTACCTCTGCTCTCCGGACTGTTCGGTTAATCACAAAACAAGGAGGTAATCGCCTTTGGACAGCATACTCCAACAGATCACAGACTGGCTGAAAGAAATGCTCGTTTCAGCTATTATGGGAAATCTGTCGGGGATGTTTGAGTCCGTCAACAACCAGGTTGGCGAGATAGCAACCTCCGTTGGCATGACCCCGGCGAATTTTTCGCCGGGTGTCTTTGCCATGGTACGAAACATCTCCGAGTCAGTGATTATCCCAATCGCAGGCTTGATTCTGACCTTCATTGCCTGTTATGAGCTAATTCAGATGATTATTGACCACAACAATCTGGCAAATTTTGAAACCTGGATCTTCTTCAAATGGGTGTTCAAGACTTTTGTTGCGGTCATGTTAATCACAAACACATTCAATATCACGATGGCTGTGTTTGATGTGACACAGCACGTTATAAACGCAAGCGCCGGTATCATATCCGGAAATACTGCCATAGATGCTTCGGCATTGGAAACAATGGAAGAAACGCTGATGGCAATGGATTTGGGTCCTTTGCTCGGCTTGTTCCTGCAATCCTTTATCGTGCAGGTCACGATGTCCGCTTTGGCAATCATCATCTTTGTGATCGTCTACGGTCGAATGATTGAAATTTATCTGATGGTCAGCCTTGCCCCGATTCCGCTTTCCACTTTTGGAAACAGAGAACAGAGCAATATCGGACAGAATTATCTGCGTTCGCTGTTTGCAATCGGATTCCAGGGATTCCTGATTATGATCTGCGTGGGCATTTATGCGGTGCTGATTCAGTCTATCGCATTCAGTGATGACATCATCGGTTCTATCTGGGGTGTTATGGGCTACACCGTCCTTTTGTGCTTCACCCTGTTTAAGACTGGTTCGCTTGCGAAGGGTGTATTCAGCGCTCACTAAGGGAAGGAGGAAATTGTTTGGCAGCGTATATTCCCGTACCTCGTGACCTGACGAGGGTAAAAACAAAAGTGTTCTTCAATCTGACGAAACGGCAGTTACTTTGCTTTGGTGCGGCGGCGCTCATCGGAGTGCCGATTTTCTTTCTGGTCAAAGCAACCGGAAATGTGAGCCTTGCAGCACTGTCCATGATGATCGTCATGTTACCGTTGTTCTTTCTGGCAATGTATGAAAAGGATAGTCAGCCGTTGGAAGTGGTTGTAGAACACTTCATTCAGACCAAATTCGTTCGTCCCAAGGTTCGCCCTTATCAGACGGACAACTATTATGACGCTTTGATGCGTCAGTACAAACTGGAAAAGGAGGTTGAACGAATTGTTTTTCAAAAAGAAGCCACAGGCAAGAAACATCAAAATGCCTGCAAATCTGAATCGGAAGCAGCAGCGAGAAATTAAAGCTGTTGTGGAACGGGCAAAGAAGGACAACGGTATTCCGCAGACTGCACAGCAGTCCATTCCCTTTCAGAGAATGTTCCCGGATGGCATCTGCCGTGTCACTGACAGTTATTACACCAAGACCATTCAGTTTCAGGACATCAACTATCAGCTGGCACAGCAGGAAGATAAGACTGCCATCTTCGATGAGTGGTGCAGTTTCCTGAATTTCTTTGACAGCTCCATTCACTTTGAGCTTTCCTTTATGAACCTGAGTACCGATGCTGAAAGCTTTGAAAAGAGTATCCGTATCCCGTTCAAGAAGGACAGCTTCAATCCCGTCCGTGCCGAGTATAGCCAGATGCTGAAAAAGCAGTTGGCGCAGGGCAACAACGGCTTGACCAAAACCAAGTACCTGACATTCGGCATTGAAGCCGAATCCATGCGGCAGGCAAAGCCGAGACTCAACCATATCGAAAACGATCTGCTCAATAACTTTCGGCGTTTGGGTGTCATTGCCACTACCATGAACGGCAAAGAGCGGCTGCATCTGATGCACTCTATGTTCCACATGGGTGATAATGATAAGTTCTTCTTCGATTGGAAGTATCTTGTGGAATCCGGGCTGTCCGTAAAGGACTTCATTGCTCCGACGGCGTTTGCCTTTAAGACCAACCGCACCTTCCAGATGGGCAGTATCTTCGGTTCGATGTCTTATCTGGCAATTACGGCATCAGACCTGTCTGATCGTATGCTGGCGGATTTTCTGGATATGGAATCCACGCAGATCGTGACCATGCACATCCAGTCGGTTGACCAGACTGCGGCGATTAAGACCATCAAGAGAATCATCACCGAGCTTGACCGTTCCAAAATCGAGGAACAGAAAAAGGCTGTGCGTTCTGGCTATGACATGGACATTATCCCATCTGACCTTGCTACCTATGGTAAAGATGCGAAGTCACTTCTGAAAGAATTGCAGAGCCAGAATGAGCGAATGTTCATGGTGACATTTCTGGTGCTGAACACCGGGCGCACCGAGCAGGAACTGGAGAACAATGTGTTCCAGGCACAGAGCATCGCCCAGAAGCATAACTGCAATCTGCGTCGTTTGGATTTTCAGCAGGAATCCGGACTGATGAGCAGCCTGCCTTTGGCACAAAACCTGATTGAGATTCGTCGTGGCCTGACTACCAGTTCCACGGCTATTTTTGTGCCTTTCACCACGCAGGAGCTGTTCCAGAATGGTGGAGAAACGCTCTATTACGGGCTGAATGCTCTGTCGAACAACCTTATCATGGTGGACAGAAAGAAGCTCAAGAACCCCAACGGACTGATTCTGGGTACTCCCGGTTCCGGTAAATCCTTTTCCGCAAAGCGTGAAATCACCAATGCGTTCCTGGTTACGGATGACGATATTATCATCTGCGACCCCGAAGCGGAATATGCGGCTCTGGTTCACAAGTTCAATGGTCAGGTGGTAAAAATCAGCTCCTCCAGTACCAACTATATCAACCCTATGGACATCAACCTGAACTACTCTGAGGATGACAACCCGGTAGCACTGAAAGCTGATTTTATCCTGTCCCTCTGTGAGTTGATTATGGGCAGTAAGGATGGCTTGCAGCCTATCGAAAAGACGGTTATCGACCGTTGTGTGCATCAGATTTACCAGAGATATTTCGACAATCCTGCCCCTGAGAATATGCCGATCCTTGAGGATTTGTATGATGCCCTTCTGAAACAGGACGAAAAGGAAGCCCACCATGTAGCGACCGCCTTGGAAATCTATGTTAAGGGTTCTCTGAAACTGTTTAACAACAGAACCAATGTGGATATTCAGAATCGTCTGGTGTGCTTCGACATTAAGGAGCTGGGCAATCAGCTGAAAAAAATCGGTATGCTGATCGTTCAGGATCAGGTCTGGGGGCGTGTAACTGCCAACCGTTCTGCCGGTAAATCGACCAGATATTATATTGACGAGTTCCATCTGCTTCTGAAGGAAGAACAGACGGCAACCTATTCCGTAGAAATCTGGAAGCGATTCCGTAAATGGGGCGGCTTGCCGACCGGTATTACTCAGAATGTCAAAGACCTGCTTCGTTCCCCGGAGATTGCCAACATCCTCGAAAACTCTGATTTCATCTATATGCTGAATCAGGCAAGCGATGACCGAAGTATTCTGGCACAGCGGTTGAACATTTCGCCGCATCAGCTGTCCTATGTAACCAACTCCGGTGAGGGCGAAGGACTTCTGTTCTATGGCAATGTGATTCTGCCGTTCATTGACCGATTCCCGACAGATCTGGAACTGTATCGCATTATGACCACGAAGTTAAACGAGGTGGCACAGGAAAAGGAGGCGTAATGTATGGCGAAAAGACCTACACGACTCCGTTTTACCGAAGATGACCTTGCAGATTCTCATGTGAAGAAAGCTGCCGACCGTGCAGATAAGGCGGTTGATAGGGCTGAAAAAGCGGCAGACAAATTGGCTTCTAAAAAGGCAAAGCCGAAGCTAAAGCTGGAAACAGATGCAGCCGGTTCCCGTAAAGCAAAGCTCCGTTTTGAAAAAGCGGAGTTTACGGAAATCGAGCGCCCATCTGTGGCAAAGCACATGGCAAGCCGTGGTGCCGCAGTCACGCTCACATCCAAAGCACATCGGGCGGTGTCAGAATATGAGGATGATAATATCGGCGTTCAGGCTGTGCAGGAAACGACCAAGGCTGTTGAATCCACTGTCTATACCGTCGATCATGCCGTTTACAGTCACAAGCTGAAAGCCTACGACAAGGCGGAAAAGCTGGTTGAGAAGTCAGATAAAGCAAATGTAAATGCCCTGTATGAGAAGTTCAAAAAGGACAACCCCGATGCCGGTTCCAATCCCTTTTCCCGTTGGCAACAGAAAAGGGCAATCAAGAAAGAATATGCTGCCGCCAAAGCCGGTAAGAATACCGCTTCGACAACGGCTTCTGCATCTAAGGGTGCAGGCAAGGCAACGGGCAAAGCAGCTCAGGGAGCCAAGAACATCACAGAAAGAGTAACGGAGTTCTTCACCACACACTCTAAAACGATTCTGTTTGTTTTGATTGCCGGACTGCTTTTTATGATACTCTCAGGGATGTTCTCGTCTTGTTCGGCTATGTTCCAAGGCGGCACACAGATCATTCTGGGAACTTCTTTTACTGCAAAAGAGGAAGATATTATTGGTGCGGACAATGATTACAAGGCTTTGGAAGCTGCGCTCCACAATAAAATCAATAATATCGAGCGTACTCATAGCGGATATGACGAGTACCGGTATGACCTTGATGAAATCAACCACAATCCTTATGAGCTGGCGGCGTATTTGACGGTGAAGTTTGAGGATTACACCAGAGATGAGGTGCAGGCTACCCTGCAATGGCTATTTGAGCAACAATATGAGCTGACCCTGACGGAAGTAGTAGAGATTCGTACACGAACAACATCTTCTACTGATCCCGAAACGGGAGAGACAACAACAGAGGAAGAAGATTACGAATATTATATTCTGAATGTGAAGCTCAGAAATAAGGGCTTGAACAGTGTGATTTCAAATTCCGGCTTGTCGGAAGATGATATGGAGCGATATAGAATTTTGCTTCAGACAAGGGGCAACAGACCGGATATTTTCGGAAATGACATTTACGCCACCCCTGGCGGCGAGTACACCGATTATGATATTCCGGGCGAAGCGCTGACAGACACAAGATTTGCCAATATGATTCGGGAAGCTGAAAAATATCTGGGATACCCGTATGTGTGGGGCGGCAGCAGCCCGTCTACCTCCTTTGACTGCTCCGGATTTGTTTCCTATGTAATCAATCACTGCGGAAACGGTTGGAGTGTTGGTCGTTTGACCGCAAACGGTTTGATGGGCGTATGCGACATTATCCCGAAAAGCTCTGCCAAACCGGGAGATTTGATTTTCTTCCAAGGCACTTATGATACCTCCGGTGCATCACACGTTGGTATCTATGTTGGCAATGGTATGATGATCCACTGCGGAAACCCCATTTCCTACGCTTCTATCGAATCGAATTACTGGCAACAGCATTTTTACTGCTTCGGCAGAATCAGAAACTAAAGGAGGGATGGCGATTGAGTGCCAAGTTAGACAGAATAGGTGCAGACCTTGAAAAAGCCCGTAAGAAACGGGCAGAATGGGATGCTAAGGTGAAAGACCTGGAACGCAGATACCGTGAGGAGGAAAATTCCGAAATCCATGAGATGGTTCATGCTGCGAACCTGAATCCCGAACAGCTTTCCGAGCTGCTCCGTATGTTTGCTGCGGATATGGCTCCGAAGCCTGATACGATCAATACTATGAATGAGGAGGAAACGCAGAATGAGATTTAAGAAAATTGGAGCCGCATTGCTGGCGTGTGCAATGTGTTTTGGCGTGTTTTCTACAACGGCATTTGCCTATGTAGATGAAAGCGTAGCGACTGAAGAACCTGCGGTCGAAGAAAAAGTTCCCGAAACAGAGCCGGAGGAGCCGATGCTACCGCTTACTCCCGACGGCAATCTGACTTTGGTTGATGACGCTGGCTCGCCTACGAAAAGCGGAAAGCAGTTCATTACCGCTGTAACCAAAAACGGAAACTACTTCTATATCATCATTGACCGTGATGATAAGGGCGAGGAAACCGTGCATTTTCTGAATCAGGTGGATGAAGCCGACCTGCTCAAGCTGATGGACGAGGAAGAAGTTGCAGAGTTCACCAAGCCGGTTGAGGAAACAAAGCCGGAAGTAGTTGAAACAGTTCCTGAAATTACAGAACCGACACCGGAGGAAAAGCCGAAATCCACAAATATGCTCCCGGCGATTCTTACTCTGATTGTGCTTGCCTGTGGTGGTGGATTCTTCGTATTTAAGAAAGTCCAGGAAAAGAAGAAGGCACAGGAAGCGGCAAAGCCTGACCCAGATGCTGATTATGTGGACGATGACGAGGACTATGGGTACGATCCGGAGTTTGAGGACGACGATGAAGATAGCTCCGTCGATGAAGATGATAATGAACCTGTGTAAACAGGATAGGCTTGATGCCTGGGGCAGCCTTCGGGTTGCCTTTACATAGTTTCCGCTTTCAAAAAATAAAAAAATTTGCGTTTTTGAAAGTGACATCTTGCATATACTATTAGCAGACAGTATAATAAGTACAGCGAAGCGGTTTCGAGAAATGAAAAAACTTCAATTTTTGAAAGCGGGTGACTATATGAAAACAATCACGAGAGCAAAATATCTCGATAGAATCATTGAACTGAATGGTACTCCTGACATCAAGATCATCACGGGCATTCGTCGATCTGGTAAGTCCAAATTGATGCAGGCGTATATTGCGTATCTGAAAAGCAATTTTGAAAACATCAATATTATCTTCATCGACTTCATGGATTTGGCGTATGAAGAAATCAAGGAATACCATGCCTTACACGCCTATGTGGAAGAACATTATCAGGAAGGAAAAACGAACTACCTGTTTGTAGACGAGGTTCAGAT
This sequence comes from Solobacterium moorei, assembly GCF_036323475.1. Taxonomy (GTDB): domain Bacteria; phylum Bacillota_I; class Bacilli_A; order Erysipelotrichales; family Erysipelotrichaceae; genus Bulleidia; species Bulleidia moorei. The sequence goes on along the minus strand of NZ_AP028934.1, from coordinate 515,840 downwards.
GTGTCCCAAGTTTGAGTTGGCAATCAATAGCCTGTACTCTAAGGGAAAATACGACATCTATGTAACAGGCTCTAATGCTTTCCTGTTGAGTGCAGATCTGGCAACTCTGTTTACCGGACGCTATATTGAAATTCATGTGTTTCCTTTCAGCTTCCAGGAATATTGCCAGTATTATGATGATATTAGTGACAAAGATAAGCTCTTTGATGAGTACGCTATCAAGGGCGGTTTAGCAGGTTCCTATGCTTATAGAACCGAAAAAGACAGAACAAACTATATCAAAGAGGTCTACGAAACGATTGTTACAAGGGATTTGGTACAGAAATATACTCTCCCGGACACTTTGGTTTTACAACGTCTGAGCGAGTTCCTTATGGATAATATCAGCAACCTGACTTCTCCGAATAAGGTCAGTCAGCTACTGACAGCAAATGAGACTCCAACCAATCATGTAACCGTCGGCAAGTACATTAAGTATTTGTGCAATGCTTTTGTATTTTATGATATTAAGAGATATGACATCCGAGGTAAGAAATACCTTGAAAGCTCTGAAAAGTTCTATTTGTGTGACAGCGGTATTCGATATGCAATACTGGGAAGCAGAAATATAGACTATGGCAGAGTATATGAAAACGTTGTTTGTATCGAGCTTCTTCGCCGTGGATATGATGTCTATGTCGGCAAGCTCTATCAAAAGGAAATCGACTTTGTTGCTCAGAGAGGTAGCGAAAAGATTTATATTCAGGTCAGCGACAACATTTCCGGGCAGGAAACATTTGAGAGAGAATGCTCTCCTCTGCTTCAGATTCGAGACGCTTATCCGAAAATGATTATTGCCAGAACCAAACATCCCCAATATAGCTATGAAGGAATCGAAATTCACGATATAGCCGATTGGTTGCTACAAGAATAAGCAAGGTGAAATATCTCCGTCATTCTCTTTTGAAATGATGGAGATATTTTTATTATGACGGAGATTGTAGAACAGAAAATTGTATCAGGTTGCAAAAATCCTTTCCGAACTTTTTACATAGCAGTCATGCACTACGGTGTGTGGCTGCTTATTTTTTTGTGAAAGGAGCAGATGCAAATGAAATTAGTTTTGGCTGAAAAGCCTTCGGTTGCACAGAGTATTGCCAAAGTGTTAGGTGCTGCCAAGCGTGAGGATGGCTACTTAGAGGGAAACGGATATGTGGTCAGCTGGTGTGTAGGGCATTTGGTGGAGCTGGCACAGCCGGAAGTCTATGATGCGAAGTACAGCAAATGGGCTTATGCAGACCTTCCTATCTTCCCGATGGACTGGCAGTATGAGGTTTCTGCCGGTACGAAAAAACAGTTTGGGATTCTGAAAAAGCTCATGGCCAGAGAAGATGTTGCGAGTCTTGTGTGTGCAACAGATGCCGGTCGTGAGGGCGAGCTGATCTTTCGGTTGGTGTACCACAAAGCCGGGTGCAGAAAGCCGTTTGAGCGGCTTTGGATTTCCTCGATGGAAGATGTAGCAATCAAGGAGGGCTTTGAAAATCTCAGGTCTGGAACGGAATATGATGCTTTGTATGAAGCAGCACTGTGTCGAGAACGAGCCGACTGGATTGTTGGTATTAACGCTACTCGACTTTTTTCGACCCTTTACGGGCAGACCCTGAATGTTGGTCGTGTTATGACCCCTACCCTTGCTATGGCTGTTATGCGAGAAGCTGCCATTTCCGCATTCAAGCCTGAACTGTTCTACACAGTTCAGATTGGATTGGATGGTTTTACGGCTGCAAGCGAACGCTTCAAAACCAAGGCAGCAGCCGAAGCTGTCAAACAAAGCTGTTCGGTGGCAATCGTTCAGAAAGCTGAATGTAAGGAGAAAACAGAAAAGCCGCCTGCGCTCTATGACCTGACCAGTTTACAGAGAGAAGCCAACCGTGTGCTTGGCTACACGGCACAGCAGACCTTGGACTACACGCAGAACCTCTATGAAAAGAAACTGGTCACTTATCCCCGTACCGACAGCAGGTTTCTGACGGAAGATATGGCACATAGCCTGACCGACCTCGTAAAGCTGGCTTTCCACACATTCCCCGTGGAGGATGTGGATAACATACCAGTTCATGCAGAGCAGGTTGTGAATAACAAAAAGGTCACAGATCACCATGCCATCATTCCGACCAGAGAATTGCAGAAATGCAATCTGAGCGAACTTCCCAAGGGTGAACTTGCAATTTTGCAACTGATCTCGAATCGGTTGTGCGTAGCTGTTGGCGATCCGCACCGATACGCAGAGACAGTTATTGAGCTGGACTGTGGCGGTACCGTGTTTTCCACCAAAGGCAAAACTGTTGTGCAGGATGGATGGAAAGCTCTGGTTCAGAAAAATGATTCGACAAAATCCGACGAAAACGTGCAGACACTCCCTTCTGTTTCCGTTGGTGACGAAATGACCGTCAGCGGCACGGAAATCAAGGAAGGGAAAACATCTCCCCCTAAACACTTTACCGAGGATACTCTGCTTTCTGCTATGGAAACTGCCGGTGCGGACGAAATGCCTGATGAGGTGGAGCGCAAAGGTTTGGGAACGCCTGCGACCCGTGCCGGTATCATTGAGAAGCTGGTTCGCATCGGTTTTCTGGAGCGTAAGGGTGATAAGAAAACCAAACACCTGATTCCGACCCACAAGGGTACGGCTCTGGTAACAGTCATGCCGGAACAGATTCAGTCCCCATCCATGACGGCGGATTGGGAAGAAAAATTGTTGCTCATTGAGAAAGGCGAATATGCCAGCGAGGACTTTATGGACGAGATCAAAGATGTGATTGCCGGTCTGATTCAGAACTATGAAGTAATCCGTGATTCCGAGGTTATGATGTCGAAAGAAGCCAATTCTATCGGCAAATGCCCGCTCTGCGGCAGTGCTGTAGAGGACAAAGCCAAGGCATTTTTCTGTTCCAACAGAGCTTGCAAATTTGCCCTCTGGAAAAACAATCGCTACTTTGCGAGCATCGGCAAGAGCATGACTTCTGCCACGGCGCAGAAATTGCTTGGTTCCGGCAAGGTAAAGCTCAAGAATTGCAAGTCCGAAAGAACGGGCAACACCTTTGATGCCACCGTCTTTATGGAGGTATCAGATGATGGCAAAACGAAGTTCAGTATGGAATTTGAAAATGGAGGAAAGCGCAAATGACAAATGAGTACAACCCGGATGGTAAGGAAATCCGATTTATCGACAGCCATTATAAGGATTTGTTTCATATCCCCGATGGCAGCTGTGTGCAGATTCACTACCCGGATGAAATGGTTGTGAAGCCCTGCACCTTCATTGACGAGTATCATACGCAGATCGGATACAATGTGTTTCATATCTGCCAGTTTGCAGAAATTATGGAGCGCAACGGCGCAAGCTATATGCCGGAGCCTGAGATTATGGGCGATGAAGCCGCATGGAAGGTCGGAAAGGATAGAATCCTTGCGGTGCAGACCTGCGAAGATGGTTACGACTACACCCTGTTGGATGAAAACTACAACGAGATTGATGGCGGTCAGGTTGATAACCCTGAACTGTCCATGCTCGAAGTCCGCCGGGATATTCTGGAATCCTTCGGGCTGGAGCGCCGGGAACTGCGGGCAATGTTCTATGAGGATGTCATGGAGCAGGCTTTTGAAGTCGGCAGACAGGCGGTGGTGGTCAATGACCCTATCGCTGAGCTTGCTTTTAAGCTCGACCGTTTTGCAGAGAACTTCGACCCCTATGAATATATGGATCAGGTCGATGATGTGCAGGCGCATATCCAAGAAATCAAGGCAGATCTTGCCGCTGGTAATACGGCTCCGTATCGTGAGTTCCTGAATACAGCCATTGAAGAAGCCCGTGAGGAAACTGCGGTTGAGGTTGCCAAAGTGCTGAAAAGTCAGCTGGATAAGCTCGACTCTCCGAAGCGTGAGTCGGTCATGGAAAAACTGGCACAGGCCGCAGAAAAAGCTGCGCCTGCCAGTCCCTCTCCCAAACGCAAAGAGCCTGAACGATAAGGAGGACACGGATATGAAAAACGAAAAATGGGATGATGTTCACGGAAATACCACCCCGGATGACAGAATGGTTGCTTTTCTGGAAAGCCCCACGGATTCCTATGCGATTCTTCAGCTGCGGGAAGATGTAGACGATAATATCCCGCTCATGTTTGCAAATTACAGCTACCTTCAGAAGAAAGAAATGGAGCCTGAGATTGACCGTTACGAGGTGGTCTATCATGGCTCCATTTCTATGTCCGAGGATGTGAATCGGCAGCTGGAAGATTTGTATGTAAAGTTCAATATTGACCGCCCGGATGATTTCCGTGGTCACAGTATGTCGGTCAGCGACATCGTAGCCTTAAAGGTAGTCGGTGAGGTATCCTTTCACTATGTAGATTCTGTTGGGTTTCAGAAGCTGGAAAACTTTATGAAGTCCGAAAACTACCTGAAAAACGCAGAGATGGCAATGGAAGATGATTATGGGATGATTGACGGTATCATCAATAACGGAAAAGCGTCCGGATTAGAGGAACGTCCTTCGGTGTTGGAGCAGTTAAAGGAAAAGCCCGTGCCGGATGTTTCCCATAAGCCGCCCAAGAGCCACCCGGAAAGGGAGATTGAATGATGGATTTCACACAGGATGAGCGGAACATGATGATGCTTTACAGCCCTGGCACAAGGTCAGGGCTGTGTGAAGCACTGACACTGATGAAGGAACAGCTTTCGGAGGACGAGTCAGAGCTTTTTGCTTTGGCAGACTCGGTTCTCCGTAAAGTTTCAGCCATGGACGATGCCGCCTTTGAGAAGCTGAACCTTTATCCGGATTGATAGGATTGGAGGGATACAATGAACGCAAAAGAGCGATTTTATTCCGGATTAGCAAAAGAAACGATTGGGAAAATCACCTCGAACACAGATAACTGGACTTCGTTTTTGAGAACGATGTCCCGCAACTATGAGTTCACCTATCCGGAACAGGTGATGATTTATGCTCAGCGCCCCAATGCGACCTTTTGCAAGCCCTATGAGGACTGGAACGCTGAAAATTACCGCAGATATGTAAAGCGTGGCTCTACCGGCATTGCTCTGTTTGTGATGAACAGGGATAAACCGTATCTGCGCTATGTGTTTGATGTGGCGGATACCGGCGTTCGCCGTTCTTCCCCGGAACTGAAACCGTGGGAGGTGACGCCTGAAAACCGCTCCTATGTCATGGAAGCGATGGAGCGTACCTTCGGTGTTGCCGCTGACGGGGTACTGGAAGCACAGCTTGAAGATATTGCATCCGCACTGGCGGCTGAGTATTGGGACGATTACAAAAAGCAGTTCCTCGACATCGTTGCCAACAGCTTCCTTGAGGAGTATGATGAACTCAACATCGAAGTAGCTTTCAAAAATGCGGTGGCAAACAGCGTATCCTATACGATGTATTGCCGGTTCGTGGAAAGTCCCGACAACTACTTCGAGCATGAGGATTTCCAGAAGGTGTTTGATTTTAACACCAGACAGACGGTAAATGCCCTTGGTACTGCGGTGAATGCCATCAGCACAAGGATGTTTCAGGAAATCGAAAAAGCGATTGGAGAACATGAGCAGATTAAAGCTACCGAAAGGAGTACAGATTATGAGCGAGATGACTTACAGACAGGCCGGAGATTATCAGATTCCGAACCTTCAGTTGGAGAACGAGGGAGAGAAACCTCTGGGCAAGTACGGCAGGATGCGTCGAGCATTTTTGGAACAGAACAATCCGATGCTCCTGAACGACATGATTCTGACGGAGAGCCTGTTCCCGCACCTGTGGGAGATCGAGGAAACAGCGAAAGCCAGAGTGGAGTTTCTGATGGAGCAGTACCTGAAGGACAGCCCCGCACCGGACAAGGAAACGCAGCAGATGGCGTGGGTGCAGCACATGAACAGCCTGAAAGCACAGGCGGAGGAAGTCGTGATGACGGAGCTTATCAACAGCTGAGTCTGAACCTTTTCCTCTCCGAAAATGAACAAATCAGTTTTATCGACCGAGCAGAGAGCTTTACGCCCTCTGCTTTTTCTTTTGCCCAGGAAGAAATCGACCACTTCCTTCTGCTTGGTAGCAATACCGATGAAGCCCGAAAAGTCGTAGCGCTGGAATATATGAAGCAGAAGCCGTTGGAAGAAATCGTTCAGACCTTAAAGCAGGTCTATCACGGCGGCTATGGTCTGAAAGAAGATAGCGGGAATATCTGTGCGTGGTATGCCGAGGACGGTATCCACCTTGCCAAAGGTTCCTCTGCCATTGACAGCCCCAGAGCGCAGATCGTTTCTTGGGAAACGGTTGCCGAGCGCATTGGAGAACTGCTTGAAAATGGTCGGTTCGCAACTAATGTGGAACTGGTAGAAGCATCCGGATATGAGCGTCAGAAGTTGGCAGAATCCCTGTGGCATCTTTATCACGATTTGAGTGAAGAAGCCCGTTCCAGCAACTATCTGGCAATTCTTCATCAGGAACCGTTTCGTGGTTTCCCTGACGAAACCGCAGACTTGGCTGAAAAGTTGGATGACCCTCGTTTCCACGCAACCTTGGTACAGCAGTATTCGGAATTTAGAAAAACCCTTGCGGAAAATCCCGATCTGCTTCGTTTTCACTATCACAAGCTGAATCTCATTCAGAAACAGCTGTATGAGTTGAATATGCCTTTGCGTGAGTATCAGACCGATATGATGCAGATGCCCCTTGTCCGCCAGTTCATTACGGATGATGAAGTCAATGCAGACTTGACCCGTGGAAGCGGCTTTTCCGGTGGTAAAGCCCGTATTTATAACTACTGGCAGGAGAATCATTCTGCCAAGGAAAAGATGGACTTCCTGAAGCATGAATACGGAACCGGTGGTCATTCCCATGCCTGCTCTGGTGCAACGCACAGCGGTCAGGATCACGATGCCAAGGGTGTTGCTTACACCAAGAGCGGTTGCGATAAATTGCAGATGTCCTGGGCGCAGGTGGTGCAGAGAATCGACGGTCTGATACGAAAGGGACGCTACCTCAGCCCGGAGGAAGAAGCGGAACGACAGGCTATCGAAGAAGCTAAAACTGATCCGTTGGAAGATGTTTATGACCGTTTCGCAGTGATTGATACCGAGGATGGCGAGTATGCGATCTGGGATAATCAGACCGATGACTACTATGTAGACCCGGAAGGCGTTACGGAATACTTCACGGACGAATGGCTTGCCAATGACTATTTGGAGGAAGTTCGTCAGTCCGTAGCTGCGATGGAGTCGGTTCAGCCAGAAGCGCCTGTGGCAGAGCCTGCCGAAGTTGTGGAAGCATCTGCTTCCGAGGAACCGAAATGGAATTATCAGGTCGGTGACACGGTATATCTGGACGATACAGCTTTCCGTGTGGAGCAGATCACGGACAGAGAAGTTCAGCTGCGTGACCCTACGCTTGCTTATCCCATCTTCCGTGCCGAGAATCGTGAGAATTTCGAGCGTATGCTCTCTCAGGACGAAAGAAACCATGCGGTAAGGGTTGATGCCCAAACCGAAGAAAAGCCCGTTACAGAGGATTTTCTGGGCAAAACCGAACCGAGGGACTACACCCCTGAGTATCAGCTGTTAGACCGTCTGCGTATGGACTGCGAATACTTCCTTGGTGCAGGACAGCACAGCGAAAAGCATCTGTGGGCAGGCAACCGCCATGCACAGATTGCCAAGATGCGTGAGCTGTATGAAATGATTCCCGACAAACCAGAATGGCTGACACCTGAGATGATTAACAGCTACGAGGAGCGCATGGCTCCCCGCTATCTGGTTGCCGCCTACCATCACTTTGAAAACGGCTTCGATGATAAACTGGACTACTACACTCTGGAAGAAGCGGAAAAAGCTGCCCAGGGCTATGTGGACGGAACCATGGAGGATGACGGATTCAAGTACGATGGTGCTGCCGTTTACGATCAGCAGGAGCATAAGTGCATCCGTATCTATGGGGACTACCCTGACGAAAAGGCACACGCACAGGTCAGAGCCAGTGCGGAACCCGAACAGCAGGAACCGGAACACTTCATCGATCATTTTTATGTTGCCGAGGACATTCAGAAGCGGGGTGCGCTGGACATCAAGGAATACAGTTCCTTTGATGATGCCCTGCGAGCCTACTATGCACTTCCTGACACGCAGAGAAAAGCCCTGGGTGCAATGAATACCAGAGATCTGCCGGGTAGTCTGGACTTCGTACAGTGCGTAGATGGAAAGGACACCATCATTCAGGATTATGCCCAGGTGGACGGATGGCAGAATGCCGAAGTCATGGACATTATCGCTCAGCTTGAGCAGTCCATCACCACCAGAGAAATCCCACCTGTTCCTGCGGTGAACTTCCACATCACGGATGACAACATCGGTGAAGGTGGACCGAAGCAGAAATTCGCAAGAAACATCGCAGCCATTGAAACTCTGTTCAAACTGGAAAGCGAGAACAGGAACGCCACTACCGAAGAACAGGAGATTTTGTCGAATTATGTCGGTTGGGGCGGTCTGGCAGATGCCTTTGACCCGGACAAGGGAAATTGGGCGAAGGAGTATCAGACACTGAAAAACCTGCTTTCCGAAGATGAATATGCTGCGGCAAGAGCTTCCACCCTGAACGCACATTACACCAGCCCTACGGTCATTCGCTCCATCTACGATGCGGTCGGACAGATGGGCTTTGAAACAGGAAATATTCTGGAGCCTGCTATGGGTATCGGCAACTTCTTTGGTATGCTCCCTCCTGAAATGCAGAGCAGCCGTTTGTATGGTGTGGAACTGGATTCCATCACCGGCAGAATTGCTCAGAAGCTCTATCCCAACGCAGAAATCAAAGTAGCCGGTTTTGAAACGACAGACCGCCGAGACTTTTACGATCTGGCTGTGGGTAATGTCCCTTTCGGCAACTACAAAGTGTCCGACAAGCCGTATGACAAGCTGGGATTCTCCATTCACAACTATTTCTTTGCCAAGGCTTTGGATCAGGTTCGTCCCGGTGGTGTGGTCGCTTTTGTGACAAGCCGTTACACCATGGATTCCAAGAACTCTGACGCAAGGCGATATATGGCGCAGAGGGCGGAACTGCTTGGTGCAATCCGTCTGCCAAACGATGCCTTTAAGAAAAACGCAGGCACGGAAGTCGTGTCCGACATCCTGTTCCTGCAAAAGCGTGACCATCCGATTGACATTGTACCGGAATGGGTAAACCTTGACCGCACCGAAGAAGGACACACCATGAACAGCTACTTTGTCGCTCATCCTGAAATGGTTCTGGGCGATACGGTGGAAGAAAGTACCGCCTACGACATGGACATTACAGTGCGTCCCATTGAGGGCATGGAACTGTCCGAACTTCTGAAAGAAGCAGTTTCCCACATCCAAGGAACCTATCAGGCTGTGGAGCTTCCCGAAGCTGACAAGGGTAAGGAAATCGAAACCATTCCTGCAACCCCGGATGTAAAGAATTTCTCTTATACCGTGGTGGATGGCAATGTGTACTTCCGTGAAAACTCCCTGATGCGCCGTGTAGACCTGAATGAGAAAGCAAAAGACCGTGTGATGGGCATGGTGGAACTTCGTGGTATCGTCAACGAGCTGATCGAATTTCAGCTTGAGGATTACCCGGATGAAATGATTACTCAGAAACAGGCAGAACTGAATGATGCCTACGATGCGTTTGCCGCAAAGAACGGGCTTATCAATAATCGAGCCAATGGTCAGGCATTTGCTGACGATTCCTCCTACTATCTCCTGTGTTCTCTGGAAAATGTGGATGAGGACGGCAATCTGAAAAGCAAGGCGGATATGTTCACCAAGCGAACCATCAAGCCGGAACGCAGAGTGACGAGCGTGGATACGCCGTCCGAAGCTCTGGCAATCTCTATCGGTGAGCGTGGCAAGGTGGATTTGCCGTTTATGGCACAGCTGCTTGGAACACCTGGAGAATACGATGCGATTCAGGCAGAGCTTCGAGGGGTGATCTTCAAAGACCCGATGGCTCCCGATGCTGTGGAAGTTGGATGGCAGACTGCCGATGATTACCTTTCCGGTGATGTAAGAAGCAAGCTGCGTGTCGCACAGATGGCGGCAGACAGGGATTCTTCCTTCCACATCAATGTGGAAGCCTTGCAGAAAGCACAGCCGAAGGACTTGGATGCGTCCGAGATTGATGTGCGTTTGGGTGCAACATGGATTGATGCCGATTATATTCAGCAGTTCATGGAGGAAACCTTTGAAACGCCGTATTACTTGCGCCGTTCCATTGAGGTCAAGTTCTCCGAGCTGACCGCAGAGTGGCGCATCAACGGTAAGAGTTCTCCCAACTACAACGATGTGGCGGCGTATGTCACCTACGGTACAGAGCGAGCCAACGCATATCGGATTCTGGAGGAAACGCTGAATCTGAAGGATATTCGTATCTATGATACGATTGAAGATGCAGATGGTAAGCAGAAGCGTGTCCTCAATAAAAAAGAAACTACCCTGGCACAGCAGAAACAGCAGGCAATCAAGGATGCGTTCCGAGATTGGATTTGGAGAGATCCGCACAGACGAGAAACCCTTTCCACCAAGTACAACGAACTTTTTAACTCCACCAGACCTCGTGAGTATGATGGCTCTCATATCCGTTTCGGCGGCATGAACCCGGATATTACCCTCCGTGAACACCAGAGAAATGCTATCGCTCATGTGCTATATGGTGGAAATACGCTGCTTGCACACGAAGTTGGTGCGGGCAAGACCTTCGAGATGGCTGCATCGGCTATGGAGAGTAAACGGCTTGGATTGAGCCAGAAATCCCTGTTCGTTGTGCCGAATCACTTGACCTTACAGTGGGCAAACGAGTTCCTGCACCTCTATCCGAGTGCCAAGCTCCTTGTTGCCACCAAGAAGGATTTTGAAACAGCAAACCGTAAGAAGTTCTGCGCTCGTATCGCAACGGGTGACTATGATGCAGTCATCATCGGTCACAGCCAGTTTGAAAAAATCCCGCTTTCTGCCGAACGACAGGAACGGCAGCTGCGGGAGCAGATTGATGAGATCGAGGGTGCGATTGCGGAGCTGAAATGGCAGCGTGGCGAAAACTTCACGATCAAGCAGATGGAGAAAACACGAAAATCATTGGAAGCCAGACTGGACAAGCTCCTTGCCGCTGACAAGAAAGATGATGTCATTACCTTTGAGCAGTTGGGTGTAGACCGGCTGTTTGTGGACGAAAGCCATGCGTTCAAGAATTTGTTCCTCTACACAAAAATGCGAAATGTGGCAGGTCTGTCCACCTCCGAAGCCCAGAAATCTTCGGATATGTTTATGAAGTGCCGCTATATGGATGAGCTGACCGGCGGGCGTGGTGTGATCTTTGCAACCGGTACTCCAGTAAGTAACTCGATGACCGAGCTTTATACGGTCATGCGCTATCTCCAGTACAGTACGCTCCAGCAAAAGAACCTGACCCATTTTGATTCCTGGGCATCGACCTTCGGAGAAACAACAACTGCGATTGAGCTTGCACCGGAGGGAACCGGCTATCGTGCCAGAACCCGATTTGCGAAGTTCTTCAACCTGCCTGAACTGATGAATATGTTCAAGGAGGTTGCCGACATCAAGACCTCTGACCAGTTGCATCTCCCTGTTCCCGAAGCAAAGTTTGAAACGGTTGTGGTTCAGCCCTCTGAGTACCAGAAGGATATGGTGGCTTCCCTTTCAGAGAGAGCAGCAGATGTTCATGCCGGTATTGTAGACCCGTCCGTCGATAATATGCTCAAGATTACCAGCGACGGACGAAAATTGGGACTGGATCAGCGGCTAATGAACACCCTGTTACCCGATGACCCTGACAGCAAGCTCAATGCCTGCGTGGGAAATATCCTGCGTATCTGGCAGGACGGTCAGGCTGACAAATTGACCCAGTTGGTGTTCTGCGACCTTAGCACACCGAAAAATGATGGAACCTTCAATGTCTATGATGATGTCAAAACCAAGCTGATTGCAAACGGTGTGCCTGCGGAAGAAGTTGCCTTTATCCATGATGCAGATACCGAGGCAAAGAAAAAAGACCTCTTTGCCAAGGTTCGTACCGGGCAGGTGCGAGTGCTTCTTGGCAGTACGCAAAAGATGGGTGCAGGAACCAACGTCCAGGACAAATTGGTGGCAGTTCACCACTTGGATGTGGGTTGGCGTCCGTCTGATATGACCCAGAGAAACGGTCGTATCATCCGTCAGGGCAACCGGAACAAAGAGGTTCAGGTGTATCAGTATGTGACCGAGGGAACCTTCGATGCCTACCTGTATCAGACCTTGGAAAACAAGCAGAAGTTTATTTCTCAGATTATGACCTCCAAATCACCGGTTCGCTCCTGTGACGATGTGGATGAGCAGGCGCTGTCCTATGCGGAGATCAAGGCGCTGTGTGCCGGCAATCCGCTTATCAAGGAAAAGATGGACTTGGACATTGATGTGGCAAGGCTGAAGGTGCTGAAAGCTGACCACCAGAGCCAGCAGTACCGTATGGAAGATAAGCTTCTGAAATACTTCCCGGCTGAGATTGAAAAGCAGACAGGCTATATTCATGGCTTTGAAGCTGATATTAAAACCGTGGAAGCACACCCGCAGATTGCCGATGGCTTTTGCGGCATGGAAATCATGGGCAAAGCCTACACCGAAAAGGCAGATGCCGGTGAAATCCTCCTTGCGGCTTGTAAGGACACGAAAAGTGCCGATCCGGTTCCTCTTGGCAGTTACCGTGGCTTTCAGATGGAGCTTTCGTTTGACAGTTTCCGGAACGAGTTCGATGTGACCCTGAAGGGCGCTGTGAGCCACAGAGTAGCCCTTGGAACGGACGCACGAGGAAATATCACCCGACTGGACAATGCCCTTGCAGGCATCCTTGAGCGCTTAGAACGAGCCAATGAGCAGTTGAATAATCTCTACAATCAGCAGGAAGCAGCCAAGGCGGAGGTTGGAAAACCGTTCCCGCAGGAAGCAGAGCTGACAGCCAAAAGTCAGCGACTGGCAGAACTGGATGCAGCCCTGAATATGGAGGACTCTGTGGAAAATCGTGACGAAAGAAGCGAGTCAGAGCGTCCTTCTGTGTTGGCTGATCTGAAATCCAAAGCGGAGCATATCCCGCCTGCAAAATACTCTGAAACCCGTGAGGAGGTGTTGTAATGGCAAAGCGAGATCAGGATGTTCATTTCCTTGCATCCAAGGAGGAGGTCGAGCGAATCCATGAGAAGATGGACGAGCTTGGCATCCGCAGCATGGGAGCCTATCTGCGGAAAATGGCTCTGGATGGTTACTGTATCAGACTGGATTTGCAGGATGTGAAAGCCCTGGTTTCGCTCCTGCGAATCTGCTCCAACAACCTGAACCAGTACGCAAAGCGAGCGAACGAAACAGGCAGCATCTATCGTGCTGACATTGAGGATTTGCAAAAACGGCTGGAGGAGATCTGGACGGACATGAGAGAAGTTCTTGTTCGCCTGTCCTCAATCCAGTAATCCGACAACTTGTTGGGAAGTCGCAGTTTCGGCTGCGGCTTTTACATAAGGGTTGACATCATTGCGTTATGGCAGATACCCTTGTACAATATAATTAAAAGAAAGGGGTTGAGCCTATGAAGCTGGTATTGAAGATATTGGCACTGCCGGTGCTGTTCGTTGTAAAAGTGATTTGCATTCTTGGAAATCTGCTTACAAATGTTGTGTCCTATGTAATTGGTTTATTGCTCTTGGTCATTGGCGGATCTGCGATTTACTGCATTGTAAAGGCTTTGTGGCAGTCCCTGCTTATTCTTGTGGTTCTTGGAATTGCGACAATAGCAGCGGTGTTCTTGCTCGTCTGGGCTGTTATGAAAGTCGAGAATATTGGAGAAAGTCTGGGAGCATTTATCAGGTCATAAGATAATATCAGAGAAAAGTCACCGACCGGTGGCTTTTTCTTTTTGGGAAGGAAGTGATGGGAATGGCAGCGACAAGATTGATTGCACTCCATGTGAATAAGGGAAAGACGGTCGCTCAATGTTTGGCAGACAGAACCGACTACTCACAAAATGCCGCAAAAACCAATGATGGCGAATTTATCAGTTCCTATGAGTGTGATCCAAAGACAGCAGATGAGGAATTTCTGCTTTCCAAACGGCAGTATCAGCATATTACCGGCAGACAGCAGAAGAACAATATCATCGCATACCAGATACGCCAGTCCTTTAAGCCGGGAGAAATCACCCCGGAAGAAGCGAACCAAGTCGGCTATGAAACAGCGATGCGATGGACAAAGGGAAAACACGCTTTCATCGTTGCGACCCACATCGACAAATCCCACATTCACAATCATATCATTTATAATTCGACCTCGCTGGATGCCACACGGAAATTCAAAAACTTCTTTCTTTCCGGTCTGGCGGTGCAAAGACTCAGTGATATGGTTTGCCTGGAACACGGGCTGTCCATTATTACACCGAAGCCGTATCGGGAGCGCCAGAAAAGAACTGTTTATCCCAAGAAGCGTACCCAGCGTGACGAATTATGTGATGCGATTGATGCGGTGCTGAAGCAGAAACCAAAGAGCTTTGATGGCTTTGTTCAGGCTCTGGCTGACATGGGATTTGAGTTCAAGGATGGAAAGCAGCCTGCGTTCAAGGGCGAGAATCAGAAGCGTTTCATTCGGCTGCGTTCCCTGGGCGAAGGATATAGCAAAGAGGAAATTCAAGCGGTTATCTCCGGCAAGAACCTGCACAAATCAAAAGGCGGCTCTGCCAAGGCTCCTGCCCCGAAGCAGTTCCAGATGCTGATTGATATTCAGGCAAAGATGGCCGAGGGCAAGACGGTCGGTTATGAAAAGTGGGCGAAGAAGTTCAACCGAAAAGAAGCTGCCCGAACGGTAATCCTACTGAAAGAAAAAGGCTTGGGCAACTACGACGATCTGACTGCTCATATTGAAAATCTGTCTGCCCGGTTCGATGCGCTTTCTGATTCTATCAAGGTCGCAGAGAAACGTATGGTTGAGGTTCAGGCGTTGCAGCAGCACATCAAAAATTATCGCAACACAAGGCAAATTTATATCGAGTACCGCAAGTCTGGATATAGCAAAAAATTCTTTGAAGAACACCGTCAGGAAATCACAATTCATAAAGCGGCGAAGCAAGCCTTTGATGAATTGCAGATTACAAAGCTCCCGTCCATGCAATCATTGTATGAGGAGTTTCATCAGCTGGCAGTCCAGAAAAAGCAGGACTACGCTGAGTACCGTCAGATCAGAAAAGAGAAAGAAGAACTGCTGATTGCCAAACGGACGGTTGAAACGATTTTGAATATCGACAGGCAGAAAGAGCAGGAAAAAGAGAAAGAGAAAGAGGAAAAGAAGAACTTCCGTTAAAGCAAAAAGCCACGGTCTGCACTCCCCAAAGGGTGCGGATCGTGGCTGCTTTTTTGCTTTTCGATTTCGGTGCTTTCAACCATGGGCAAATTTTTATTCTACTGTTCTTTGAGAAACGATTGAAAATCGTGTAGCCATCATCGGCAGATGATGTTCAAAGGGGATTGGGGATGCTTCCCCAACAAGCAAATTTGCGAAGATTGCACCGAAGGGAAAATCGAGAAAATGAGTGAACCTGTACAGGTTTACACTGCTTGCCAATTTGTGAGATTATGAATTTAGTATCGAGAATAGGGTACACCTAAATTTTGCAATGCTGCAACCCTATCATCGTTGCATGGATGAGTTGAGTATATTGCACTGAGAAAACCATCATGCGGAACATCTGAGATATGTTGGTCTAATACCGTCGCTAATTCAAGACCAAAACCAATTTTATAAGCAAATTCATCAGCCAGATACTCATTTTGTCTCATAGACCACATCAGAAAAAGCATACAGAACTTTACCCATAACCAAGAAAGTGCTGTTGATATTCCTGCGAAAACTGCGGTAATTATACCCATTACACCACTACGAGAGCATATTGCGAACAGCCCCATGATTGCAGAAAAAATCCAGTAGGATATTTTGATTAACAGGAGGCACCCGGATATAAATATATTGCCCCCGCCAATCAATAATTGGATAACAGTATGTCCGTATGAGAGATGTCCGATCTCATGGGCGAGAATTCCAAGTATCATATCATCGGAGAGTAAAAGCAATCCGTCAGTTATGCATAGTGTTTGCCTACCTAGAGCAAATGCATTTGGAGCAGGATCATGGATAATCTTCACTTTCACTTTTTTAGGACAGTATGATGTGTTCTCTTTTGCTTTATCTAAAACATATTGAACCAGCGGGACAACTCGAAGTTTTATATCTACTCTTTTTATATCGCTTGCTCCTGCGAAGGCAGCCAGGCACATTTCGCCTAATGGGGATAAGCTGATAGCTACTGTGAAAAAGTAAATACAAATCAGTTCAACAATGCTTCCTGACGAACCGAAC
The DNA here is from genome assembly GCF_036323475.1 of Solobacterium moorei. Lineage (GTDB taxonomy): Bacteria > Bacillota_I > Bacilli_A > Erysipelotrichales > Erysipelotrichaceae > Bulleidia > Bulleidia moorei. The sequence continues at coordinate 499,409 of NZ_AP028934.1, read as the reverse complement.
ACAGCAACAATCAGCAGAATATTAAGAGTAAAGAACAGAAGAGTTCCTAAGTTTGAGAAGCGAACAATTCTGCCTACACGATGCCAAATATCCATAATGCACCCCCCTTTTATCGTGTTGTTGGTTTGAGCTTGCATTGTTTAATTACTCAAATGTAAAGAAATCTTTGTTTCGCTCTTTGAACAGAGCAAAGACAGTCTCTAACACAAATTCGTTTTCAACACCAACATATTCTTCTGTTTCATCGTCAATTTCTTTCAGCTGCAAAATAACAACTTGCCCATCCGAATCTCCAATAGGAAGCAGGACAACATATTCGTTCTGGCGATACGGTATTAAGTCAAGAAATTCAAATTCAACTTCGTTCCCATTCTCATCATTCAAAGTTATAATGTTGTCTTCATCCATGTCGTCGTTCCTTTTCTTAATATAAATAATTATCGTTGATAATGATGCCTAATAGTTCAAAGAGATTATCCTTTTTGGAAAGAATGCATTTTTTCATGGCTTGTTTAATTTGTTCCGTTGAAATGCTATCAGGCAACATTTCCCTTGGGACACCATGACCGAATTGCCGAAAATACTGTTCTTCGATTTCATAATACTCATTATCAATTTTCGGTTCAGGTGTATTAAGGAAGCTATTCATAAAATCTGCAACGCTCTTGTTTTTGTCCATTGTATGCACCTACCTTTCTCTGCTCAAGACCCTAACATGATTATCTGGTCTAATAGAATCAATCATTGAAGAAAAAATACCAAACGCTGTAGGAAAGAAATTTGCTAATAGCTCTAATTTGCCTTGGTCTCCCATAGACGCTTCAAAAAAGTGGGCAAAGGCTTCTGCTTGTAGATTGCCCGGTCTCGTCCAATAGTTCCTTGAGTGACCATAATTTCCGTGCAATTGACCATTTGTTGTCGCATCAATTAAGTCCGAGAAGGAGTGAGCTGAATCCTGCCTAATACGGGTCAGAAAAGCAGTTTGCTTTTCCACTGGAAGATTGTTATATAAGCTCAGGATTCTTTGTCCGTCCTCAACCAGTGCCTCAGCAAATTCTGGAGTATTGGATAGATTGCTCCGATAGTTGCACGAAGCATGGTCGATCATGTGAGCAAGCTCGTGGAAATAAGTTGTTCCTGCACCTCTTGGATTTGTCATATCAGAAGCTGCATTGTAGTAGACTCCTCGTGAATGCCCTATATAATTTCCCGGTGAGTAATGTGCTGTCTGATCCGGTGGATATTCAGAATCTTGTATCATCAGTTTACCAGCGAAATGGTCAAACACTTCTCTGACATTCTGCTCTGCATTTTCATGGCGTTGTGATATAACAGCGATATATCCGTCTGGTGTGCTACCTTGGGTTAGCACGCCAAGGCAATACTGATAAGACGAATTACCAACATTAGGTGTTTGCAGACCCTGGAGGAAAGAATTTCGTGCAGAAGGAGTGTCCAAATTAACATTATCATATTCTTGTACACTTTTGGCAAGTGAAGCAACGTATTTTTCGGCCTGAAGCATAATCTGTAAAATATCATTCAGGGCTTTGTTGCAATCTTTTACGATAGTTCCCAGCTCATCGTACTTCTTGTCATTCCATCCAATTCCCAATTGCTGATATTTCATCTTCACAGAACTTCTTGTAGTTTCGATAGAAGAAATGGAGGTCCGCATATTTTTCAGTATTGTCAGTAATTGAGTTGCATCAGCATTTACGTTGCTCAAACACTCACCTCCTCATTTGTTAATCATTTCGAGTGTAGCTACCTGTTACTAAAACCGGGATATATGTATCAAGCGATTGAGCTGCAAGTGTTCGATGTCGCCCATCACTCTGAAATACATAATAAGAACCTACCTGCGCAACCTGGACAGGATTATTGTAATAGCTACGAATGGTATCATCTAACACTGGGTTTTGTGAAAGCTCATCCAAAGACATTCCTGACTCAGTATTTTGACGAACATCTTGGATGTGCGAAGCTCGCCTTAGAATGTTTTCTCTCGACCATCCCTCTCGACCATTCCGTGTCCAAAATCCTTCCGGGTTCCCAAGTTCTCGGTCACTGAGATAAACTCCTTCAATATCCCTTGCTCTAACGTATACGAGTTCTGGATTTTCATTTCGAGAAAAGGTATAGTTCCCGTTCTCCCAATAATCTCGATATTCTTCATAGTGATTTCCACGGGAAAAATATCGTTCAGCTGATAGTCTGTCTTGAACAAATGCAAGATTAGAACCAAAGGTATTTGACTCAAAGGTGGTTGTATCTGCACTTGATGGTGTAACAGCAAAACTACTGGTCTGAGGTGTGCTTGCAGATATTCCATTTGTAGATCCTAGTTGAACACTTTCGTATTCACTAAGGCTCTTGGCGAGTAAAGCCACATATTTTTCTGCTTGAAGCATAATTACCAATATGTCATTGAGAGCCTTGTTGCAGTCTCTTACAACCACGCCCAACTCGTTGTATTTTTTATCTTGCCATCCAGCACCTAACTGTTCATATTTCATCTTTACAGATTTTTTGGTAGTTTCGATGGAGGAAATGGAATCCTGCATTTTTTTCAGCATTGCGAATAGCTGAACGGAGTCAGCATTTACCATACTCATTTCATCACCTCCTGGCAGCGGATTTTGTGAAGTGCAAAGCGGCGATGTGTCAGGAAAGTCTGACACATCACTGCTTCGGCAAGATTTAATTTAGAGAGGAAAGAAATTGTTCCAACTCAGCAGCGGTCGGTGCAATGTACGGTTTCATCTGGTAAGTATCCTTAACACCGTCTGTGAAGTATACGCTCCTTTCTTTTTTCGTTTTGTTGGTTCATTTTCGCCAGTGTGTTCGTGTCGTTTGCTGTGACGAGAACGCAACATAGACACAAAGAAAACACAAGGGCGAGCTTGCTCGTTTATATACCCTTGTGTTTTCGACTGGATATGTTAAGGTAACAAACAGTAAATGACACGTTACAGACTGCAAAATGTACCAACTGAAAAAAGAAAGAATACCGTTGTGTGCTTTATTTCTCGATCAGCTTTTCAAACATGAGGAAAGGTTTTTATAAAAAAAGAGTAGTTACCGTTTTTTGGTAACTACTCTTTTCCTTTTTTAAGGTTTAAAGTCCTGGAAGTTTAGGTGTTTTGGGTATTGGTGGTGTAGGTAGCTGCAAGCTTTCCAATTTTTGTTGAATTGCTTTAAATTCAGGGGTTTCTTGGTGTTGATTTTGAACCATTTTTTGCTCTATTCTCTCCAAAGTCGGTTGAATTTCTTTCCCTGATACTTTACGATTTAATTCTCTTTCTAAGGTCTCTTTCGGACTAATGGAAGGCGTTTCTAAACTTGAATAGAAGTTTCACTCCTTCTCTATTATAAAGCCTTATATCGCTAAATAAGCCCGTTTTATGAAGGGTTTCTAAGCTGAAATGAACGGGTTTACACCCGGCCTTGACCTCCGCCCGCTGTCCCGCTGAATGGGTGGACAAGGCGGCCAATCCCTCAAAGTGCTTGGACGCTCTCTTTCTGATTTTGGAGCGTTTCTTTTCTAAAAATTGAAATGGGCGGGAAGCCATTTTAGGGCTTTCCCGCCTTGATTACTTTTTAGCAAAGACGGGCGTGACTGTCAACGGCGGCGCATGAAATGCGCCGTTCATCTTGACCGTTGACTGGCTCGGCTGGCTTTGCTATCTTCCTGACAAATGGGAATGTCTAAGATAGTAAAGACGTCCCACATGCAACTCTTTCTTTTATTGCGGAAACCGTATCTTTAATTGTGAATGTAGTTGTGTCTATGACATTTGATTCATATATCCCCAAACCGGAAAATTGCTCCCACATTGTTTCCACTAATTCAATATTTGTTTTTCTATCTAATTTTGAGCGTTCCACAGCTCGCTTCATAGTTTCTTTTTTACTCGCTCTTAATACAATATAGTGTACCTCGTAATCTTCTTGGGCAAGAGCTTTCCATGGCTCCAAAAACCATGGCCCGACAATCCCATCTACAATTACATCATATCCGCCACGAGCATATCGCTTTGCAGCTTCTAAAAAGGCTTCAATGACAACCAGATTTTGCTTGTTGGATTCTGGCAAATGTGGTGGTATTGCGCCTTTGCTTAAGTAATGAAAAAAGTCATCGGTGTGCATATGCACTGATTTATCCATATCTGATTCCTTTGCGACAATTGACGCAGTTGTTGTTTTTCCTGTCCCCGGTGAGCCTGTAATCACAATAATTCTTCCTTGATTCATCTGTATTTTCCCTCACAATTTGAATTTATCACTTTGTTCCTGCCTGCTCAATCATCTTCTTCGCAAACTGGTTTTCCCTGACCCTGATTGCCCACCAAGTAAAAAAGCGGTTGGCGATTCAACCGCTTTTTTACTTGAACCAATTCTTCTAAATTATCATTTAAGCGATTCTCAAACTGTTTGTCAGTAAAATTGACTATATTTGCCATATTAAGCCACTTTCTCTTTATTCAAAACTTGTTTTGAGTAACGATTCATTGACCGCCAATACTCATGAACGGCTTGTAATTCTTCTAAAGAATAATCAAAAAGATTTACACGTTTTGCAAGCTTTAATTGGTTTAATAAATTGACTTCCAATAATTGAGAGTCATTTTTATTTAATTCATGGTTCAAAACATAGTTTAATTATTTCCTCCCGTTAAATAATAGATAACTATTAAAAATAGACAATACTTGCTCATAAGTAACGGTACTTAAATTGTTTACTTTGGCGTGTTTCATTGCTTGATGAAACTGATTTTTAGTAAACAGTTGACGATATTCTCGATTGACCCATTTTGAAACAAAGTACGTATATAGCTTCCAATATTTATCTGGAACATCTGTGGTATGGCGGGTAAGTTTTATTAAGACACTGTTTACTTTTGGTTTAGGATGAAAGCATTCCGCTGGCAGCTTAAGCAATTGCTGAATCGAGACTTGAGTGTGCAAGAGCAACCCTAGTGTTCGGTGAATATCCAAGGTACGCTTGTAGAATCCTTCTTCAACAATCAGATAGATGTCAGACGCATGGCTTTCAAAAACCACTTTTTTAATAATTTGTGTGCTTAAATGGTAAGGAATACTCCCAACAATTTTATACCTCTGTTTGTTAGGGAATTGAAACTGTAGAATATCTTGGTGAATTAAAGTGACACGAGTATTCAGTTTTAATTTTTCTGACGATAAGTTGAATAGATGACTGTCTAATTCAATAGACGTTACCTGTTTACTTATTTTAGCCAGTTTCGTCGTTAAATGCCCTTTACCTGTTCCAATTTCGTAAACGGTATCGGTTTCTTTTAAATTCAATTGTTTTATTATTTGGTTGAGTACTTTTTCACTCGTTAAAAAGTTTTGAGAATATTTTATATTTTTGTTCATGTAATATCCCTTTTTATTTGCTGTGAATATTCGCTCATTTTTCTTCCTCAATAAAAACTCTACCAGCTAACCAACATTCGTCTAATTCATTTGGGAATAATTCAAGCTGGCGAATCATATAATGTGTACTTGGAATGTAATCAAAATAAAACAATAGTGCTAGATATAAACTCCATGGAATTGGGCGTGTCCGATTTTCGTAGGCACTATAAGTTTGTCGTGAAATACCAACAGCCGAAGCAATTTCTTCTTGTGATGCACCAACTTTTCCTCTGAGTGCGGGTAACTCAATCGCCAATTGAGTGGCCAAGTTCTCTTTCTCATCTTTACTAAAATTCCAAAACTGCTTATAAGCATCTCGCCCTACAAATTGAATCAATAAATCTCCTCCTGGGTATACTCTTTCGTAGAGTACATTACTCCACGAAAAAACACCGCCAAACACTGAAAACTCAGCATTATTTGACGGTGTTGACAATTTATTTGACGGCTAATAAATCAGAAAGCCGTTGCATATTTTCTCTTTTTAAATCCATGGATGGGTGTACATAGCGATTCATTGTAATATTCACGCTGGCATGACCCAATATTTCGCTGAGACTTTTTACATCGAATCCAAGCTCTATGCACCTTGTAGCAAATGTATGACGTAACGAGTGATAATTTGCGGAGGTGATTCCGCTGTTTTTCAATACCTTCTTAAAATGATTTTGCATGGTTCTTGGTTCTAATGGATTCTGATCGCTATTGGTTAGGATGTAGCCAGTAGAAGAAGCTTTGTGTGCTGTAAGAATAGTCATTAAGCCATGGGGTACTGGAATAGTACGGATGGAGCAAGCACTTTTTGGTGTGGTAACAACAATCCTTGTCTTGTATTCACTGTTGGTTCTATCTTGGATTCTCTGGAGCGTTTGATGCACGTGGATTGTGTAATCTGAGAATGAAACATCTTCCCATCGTAACGCACAAATTTCACCTACTCTGAGACCAGTGAATAAACATACTAATATACCAATATTGCAGGAATCAAGATTAGAATACAAGTATTGGCATAATTTTTCCTGTTCAGCACGACTCAAAACTCTCATTTCCTTCGTTTGACGTTTTATCTGTATAGATCGTGCGTCACAAGAAATGGCTTTCCCGTTTCGGGTGGCAAATTGTAAGACATTTCGAATTAGAGATAAAATATCTGAAACAGTTTTAGAGGAAAGTCCATTCTCCTTTAATCCACCAGAAACAAGGAAAAAATTACACTGCGTTTCAATAAACTCGTGTGTTATATCACGCAATTGTTTGCTTCCGAACACAGGAAGTATATACGAGCTGAGAAGATTCCTATATTTGTTGCTTGTAGATTCCTTCACTTTAGGACATATAGCTTGAAACCATTCCATAGCAACCTGTTCAAATTGATCTGAGCTAATTTCTGGATCGACAGTGACAGAATTACTCGTGCACGAACTTTGACTGATAAGTTTTGCCTTGACTTCTCGATATGACTTTGCATAAACATAACCGTAATTGGCTTTGCCTGTAGAAGATCGGGACTTAATGTATCTTCCTTCCCATCTGCCGTCTTTCCTTTTGTAAATATTTTCTCCTTTTCGTGCCATAAGGTACACCTCCTTCAATATGACTATAATTCTGACGGCAAATTGTGACTTTGGAACTTTCTAAGATGGATTTTTGTGCAAAACCTCGTGTTTTATGTCCCTAACATATTGACAAACAGTGCGACAATTTGTAAAATAAAGATATAAACTAAAAAAAACAGAGAAGAATGCGATTCGTGGAGTAATGTACTCTACGAATTTTTTATTTTAAAGAACCTCAAGATAGCTCATATTGTCGTCTTGGGGTTCTTTTCATTCTATCATTTAATGCAATCTGCCTATAAAATTTTATCATATTGCATTTATAAATGCAACTTGCACCCGATGTTGGTTGTTGAGATTTTTGGTACATTTTATAATGTATAGCAGAATCATACACAGCATGGAGGTGATTGAAACGCAACCGGAAATTGATTACGTTAAGATTGGTCAGCGCATTAGAGCTGCCCGACTGGAAAAGGGTTATAGTCAGGCTGATTTGGGTGCGTTGGTTGGTTGCTCGAACAATCATATGAGCCATGTTGAAGTTGGACAGACGAAAGTTTCTTTGGCAATGCTTCTAAAACTGGCATTCGTCTTGGAAAAGAACTTTGACTATTTTTTACTGGATACCCCATATGCAAAATGCGACAGCATCATTGATAATGAGATTGCTGCAAAACTGAAAAAGTGTAATGTAACAACATTGATAACCGTAGGAAAGTTGATTGATGTCTTGATTGACCAGCAAGAGATGATAAAAAAAGCGGAGCTTGATTGATATAATGAAAAAGAAGCCCATTGACGGTACAGAGTGAACTGCTATGGGGTTCTTTTTTGCAGCACAATATACTGATTCTTTAAGAAGCAAAAAGTCCACCAGTCATGATGCACTACGCATCGTACTGGTGGACTTTTTCTGTAAAGATATAAAAATAGATATTCATATATCGCCATAACCAATGTCGTTATCGTAGGCATGAAGATCTTCTTTCAGGAAATCTGCTTTACGAATATACATCGAATTTACCAGCTCTCCTTTTTCGTGGAGCAGGCTGAATTTGTAGTCTAATAATGCTGCCGGTACATAGAGCATTTTAGCCGTTTCAAAAAATGTGTGTTCCGAAAGGCATTCCAGGACTTTCCCATCTTCTAACAGAAGCTCCGCCGCAAAGAAGTTTGCTTCATTTTCTTCGATTGATCTATCATCAAAAACTTCCATTTCTTGAAAGCCGTGCATCATAGCGATTTTTGTATGCAGGACAGCGTGTCCTAATTCATGTGCGACTAATATACGCTCCAGGATACCGTTCACATTGTGATCTATCACGATATTCTTTTGTCTGGACTGGTAATAGAAGAAGCCCTTCAATTTCTTCTGTAAATCGTAATAGTGGATTTTGATACCTAACAGCTGACATAGCTCGTAAGGGTCTCTGGTGTGATATTTTCGCACAAGCTTATCGACAGTTTCAATGATATGCTCTGCCGTTTTCATTTGCTTCACCTCCGAATCGCACACAGAAAACATATTCTGTGCTTGAGGATTTTACTCTTTATCTTTATGCTTTCTGTATTTCTTCGGAGTGTACTTTTCCCGTGCTGTTTTCTTAGAGTCCATATAAACTGACATAATCGCCTGGAAGAATACATCTTTTGCGTCCTCGTCCAATTCTCCACCGGCAAACAGAGAATTTACACGACCCAACACTTCCTGAGCTTCTTTTGCTCCTTTTGAACCGAAGTTTTCCTTTGCCTCTAAAATAAACATATCCTGATCTATATGGCTCTGGCTATCCGTTTCAGATTCGTCCAAAAGATAGGACACAGAGATATGCAGTGCTTCAGCAAGTTTTCTGATGTTGCTTTTTCTGGGGAGTGTTCCGAGCTGCTCATAGGTGTAAAGGGATCTTTCGGAAATGCCGGTCATCTGGGCAAGCTCCGTTTGAGATAGGTTCATAGCCAAACGAGCTTCTTTAATTTTTTCTCCAAATGTCATGGTAGTATCCTTCCTTTCAAAAAATATTTATTCGTAACTTCCGATTATTTGTTGACAAACTTCTGGAAAATGCTATAATAAGAATCATAACAGAAGTTTTAATTCCACTTAATTATATATCGGAACTTTTATAAAGTCAAGAACTTCCGATTTCACTTCTGTTATTTTAATCAAATATCGGAAGTTATAGTCATTCTTGTCCCATGGTATTTGTTTCCCTTTAGCCAAGTGACAGGAGTTAGAAAGGAATTCTTATTTTATGGATTAGGCTGAAAGGAGATTCTGAATGAGCAGATATAATACACAGGTATTAAGCAGTATTCGAATGCTTTGCCGGATGCAGAACATTGACGAGAAGGTTCTGTATGAAAGAGCAAAGCTGATTTTATCCATATATCGAGAGGTGTGCTGGTCTACCATTGATCGTGCGAATGATGTATGTGATACCCTTATTTGTACTTACGGTGACAGCTTAGATGGTGCATTGATTTATCTGGAGAACTTTGCTCCGGATGAAGCGAGAGAACGATTTGAAGAACGCATTCGCAGCTTATTTGAGACAAAGTGGATCATTGAACTGGTAGATATGGCTATGTTGAAAATCAGAGAATATCCAGATAAAGGCGCTCTGTACTGTGAGATTATCTCAAAGGCATATCTCAACCGCTTCAAGTACAGGGAATCAGAAATGCTGGAGGTTTTGAATATGGAACGCAGCACCTACTATGACCGAAAGAAAGAAGCGATACTGTTATTTGGTCTGTCACTTTGGGGAACAGCCATTCCTAAATTGAAAGATTTCCTGGAAAGTGCCCGGGAGGAAGAAGCATTGTGTTATTGTGAATGCTAAGACAGGATTTTAGTCCGACTAAAATCCGATGAAAATACGACGGTTCCCCTACTGAAAGTCCGACTTGTCCAGTGTTAAAATGGCTATGCTGGGAGATAGCGGCATAAAATTGAATAGAGAGAGTTACGCCTCGTGCCTGTAATGGGTACGGGGCTTTTTTTATACCTGCCTATTTTCCCCCATAATTAACACAAAGGCATGAACGAGAGCTTGGAGTAATTTACTCCGGCTCTTTTTTTATGCCTGCAAGGAGGACAGGCAGATGGCAAAGGGTATTGAGAATCGGGCACGATCTCCTCCCGCTGTTTTTGATTTTGCAACTTCACAAATTCAAAAACACGGAGGAACGAAAATGTATTACGACTTGGTTGAAAGCGGAAAAAGAATTAAAGCCTTGAGAAAGGAACATGGGCTTACACAGGAACAGCTTGCGGAGCAGTTAGGTGTTGCCGCAAACACCATTGCACGAATTGAAACCGGCAACAGAGGTATCTCTATTGATTTGGCAATCGAACTGGTTGTGCGCTTTGAGACAACCCTTGATTACATATTTTTAGGTCGTGAATAACCTCAAAACTATACCTACGAGGCAATAAAAACTTGCATGAGGAACAGGTACAATTTAGATACAGCCAAAGAAAATCGGCTGCTTGATCCTTGAAAACTGAATACACAGTCATCGAATACGTTCCTGTTGCCGGTGCGAGAGCATCAGCCACATCAGCGGTACGCCGAGACGTATCGGATAGAGAAACAGAACGACTTTCTTCTATAAATTAAGCGCTTGTCTCTCTCCCGATGCCAGCGATCAATACTGGCTTGTAAATATTGGGTTGCTCCCAATACGGCCATGAAAGCAACAGGATTAAAGATACTTCTCTACGGAGCTGGCGGAGAACCCGGCAGAGGTTAGATTCCTATGGAACTGATTCGCAATCAGTCGTTCGGTGATTCCCTGAGGGCGTAAGCCCTCTTTCCCAGGGGTGCGTGGCAAATATGGGACACATAGACTTTTGGACTGACTGCCTGATTCCTTTCTGGCAGTCAGTTATTACATAGCCAACGAAAGGAGGTCATGGCACATGATGAAAGAAAATTGGGTATATTGCCGTGGTGATATTTATTGCGCCAAGCTGGACCCGGTAGTTGGGTCGGAACAAGGCGGCATCCGTCCGGTTATCGTCATTCAGAACGATACCGGTAATAAACACGCTCCCACATTGATTGTGGCAACGGTCACCACCAGAATCCATAAGAAAGCGAATATGCCGACGCACTTTGTTATTTACGACAATCCTGCATTCAAAGAAGCGTCCGTTGTTCAGCTGGAACAGATTCGTACCATTGATAAAAGCAGGATTGATAATTACTTAGGTAAGGTAACGCCCCGTGAAATGGTAGCGATTGAGAAAGCCTTATCTGTCAGCCTGGCAATGGAACAGCTGAAAAAGCGTTCCCCAAAACATAAAGCAAAGAGAGCGAAGGAGTGAACATAAATGTTTGAAGAAAGAATCGCTGCCATGAATCAGCGCACCGAAGAAGCGATGGCTGCTAACGCAGTTCAGTTTGATAAGAGAACCTATACGGTTGATGAGATTCAGGATATTCTGGGCATCAGCAGAACCAGCGCATACAACCTTGTGAAAAAGAAAGTTTTCCATAGCGTCCGCATCGGTGGCAGTATCAGAATCTCCAAAAAGAGTTTTGATGAGTGGTTGGATCATCAAATGTAAGATTTGTCAAGGGCGTCGTACAACCCGGCGACAAACTTCAAAACATATTGAGAGTTCGATAAAATGTAGCCATGACAAGAAACACATGGCTACATTTTTTACATAGGAGGTTGTACGATGGCGGAAATGAGAAAACGCACGAGTATGTCTGTTCTGGAAATGGGCAGGATGCTCGGTCTTGGTAAAACGGAGTCATACTGGCTCATTAAGAAGAATTACTTCAAAACCATTCTTGTCGGCAACACCATGAGGGTGATGATCGACAGCTTTGAAGAATGGTATGCCAATCAGTTCAAATACCAGAAGGTCGATGGAACCCCTCCCGGCGAGGAATTGAAGAAAACTACATATTCAATGGAGGAGCTTGGACAGCGCCTTGGGCTGAAAGAAGCGACTGCTTACGAACTGGTTGCCAAAGGGCATTTTGATGTGGTCGATGTCCTGGGCAAGCGCAGAGTGACAAAGGAGAGCTTTGAAAGATGGTATGCTTCTCAAACCGATTACCGCACGGTAGAGGATCAGGAACTGGATGCAGATATTATGGCATCCACCTACGGTCTGCCGGAAATGGCAAGAATGCTTGGGGTACATCGTCAGACCATTTACTATATCGTTGCCAATGAAGATTTTGAGCTTATCAAGGTTGGCAGGTATAAGCGAGCTACCAAAGAGAGCTTTGAAAAATGGTATCACAATCAGACCCGCTACCAGTTAGCGGAAGATAGACAGGAAAGGAGCTGATTACATGGCATCTATCGTTAAGAGAAAAAAGAAGTATTCTGTGGTTTATACATACACCGATGAGAACGGCAACAAGCGTCAGAAGTGGGAAACCTTTGAAACGAATGCCGAAGCAAAGAAAAGGAAGTTGCAGGTTGAATATGAGCAGGAGTCCGGAACCTTTATTCCCCCTTCTGCTAAAACCGTCAATGATCTTTTGGATGAGTATATGTCAATCTATGGTGTGAACACCTGGGCGATGTCTACCTATGAAAGCAGAAAGAGCCTGATTGCAAACTATATTCGTCCCCTCATCGGTGATATGAAGCTGGAGGATGTCACGCCGAGAATCATGGACAAGTATTACCGAGATTTGCTTTCTGTCAAAGCGGTTTCTTCTAAGTATGTAAAAGCCCGTACAGAATATCTGACTCCGCATACTGTCCGAGAGGTTCACAAGACATTGCGAAATGCTTTCAATCAAGCGGTCAAGTGGGAATTGATGACCAGAAACCCTGTGGAGCACGCTACGCTGCCGAAAGAAGAACACAAGACCAGGGATATCTGGACAGCAGAAGTGCTCCAGAAGGCTCTGGAAGCCTGTGACGATGATATTCTTCGTCTGGCTATTAACCTTGCCTTCTCCTGTTCCCTGCGAATGGGCGAGCTTCTGGGGCTTACCTGGGACTGTATTGACATTTCCCCCACCAGTATTGAACTTGGTCAGGCAAGCATCTTCGTTGAAAAGGAGTTGCAGAGAGTAAATCGTGAAGCGATGGCAGATCTGGACGGTAAGGACATCATGTTCAAGTTCCCACCGACCTTCGCCAGTACGCATACCGCATTGGTTCTCAAAACTCCTAAGACCAAAACAAGTGTCCGCAAGGTGTTCTTACCGAAAACCGTAGCGGAAATGTTGGTACAGCGAAAGGCTGACATCGAAGAACTGAAAGACCTTTTCGGTGACGAGTTCGTAGACTTCAATCTGGTTTTCTGTTCTTCCAATGGCAAGCCGATTGAGGGGCAGGTTATCAACCGTGCTTTCAATAAGCTGATTGAGGAGAAGGGACTGCCGAAAGTGGTTTTCCATAGTCTCCGACATTCCAGTATCACTTACAAGCTGAAGCTGAACGGCGGCGATATGAAATCCGTTCAAGGCGATTCCGGTCATGCACAGGTCAAGATGGTAGCGGATGTTTACTCCCATATCATCGACGATGACCGCAGACTGAACGCTGAAAGAATGGAAGCTGCGTTCTACTCAGGCAGACAGGCAACGCCTGAGCCGGTTCAACCAGCCGCAACGGAAAGCTCCGCTGATGATAAAGAACTTCTTCTGAAGCTTCTGCAAAATCCGGAAATGGCAGCACTCCTGAAGTCGCTGGCAAAAACATTATAGTAACTGCAAGGGCAGATCCTTTTACATAGCTACAATAGCTGTAAAAGGGTCTGCCCTTATTTTTTTGTTATGGAGGTCAACGAGTATGGATAGAATCTTTATGGACGAGTATTACGAGCATCTGAGAGCTGACAATATCGAGGCATTTTCCAAGGAAAGGAACGACGAATATGTTGGCAGAGCTGAGGAATACAAAGCAGCAAAGTCGGCATTGCTTGAAGGATTGGGACTTGAGCATTTGTTTGACCATAGCCATGAACTGACTCCGAAAGAGAAAGAAATATGGATGCTGTTCGATAGGGTTGATGTAGCAGAGCTTCTTGCAAGGGATGCTTTTGCCAAGGGTGCTTATATGCTCGGCGCTGAGGATAGAGAGATTATGCTGAAATAAAAAAAGACCTGCTTCGGCGGGTCTAAATTACATAGAATCATTGAGTCTGAAAAACCTTTGAAATTCTTAATAATTCTGGTTGAAAAATTCATTTTGAAATGATATATAAAACAGACTGAAATCTGTGTCTAAGGACACCCGCACCCTCACACGAGAATGAATAGGATTTCCTATCATTTCGCATCACGAGAAGTTACATAGTGACATTTACTTGCACTTGCAACGTCCACCAAAAATCGAAAGACTTGCTAATTTCGAGCCAATCGGACGGTGTAAAATCCCTCTGAATTAGCTATCACAGCGTAGTATCAGATGGGATTTGAAATGCTGAAAAACCTTGTATTTCCAAGCATTTTTAAGCATTAGATGCCACTTCCCGATGTCGTATCGGGTCTACTCCTAAGCAGTAGGTCGTGCGTTCAAATCGCATCGAGGACGCCATAGACAACAAAGAGGCTGTATACCTTAAGTAAATTTTCTAGATTTACTTGAAGCATACAGCCTCTTATCACATTACGGTAAAATCTCGAGCCAGTATCCATCTGGATCTTCAATAAAGTAGATGCCCATTGTCTCATTTTCGAAACAAATGCAACCCATCTCTTTATGCTTTTTGTGTGCAGCTTCAAAATCATCTGCCCAAAATGCGAGATGGAATTCACACTCACCCAAGTCATATGGCTGAGGATGATTTTTTAACCATGTGAGCTCCAACTCAAACTCGCCAACCTCACTCTTTAAATACTCAATGATAAAGTCATCACTTGTCTTTCGTCTTACCTCATTTAAGCCAAGTGCTTCGTTATAGAAGCGGATGGATTTCTCCAAATCGGATACATTTAAATTCTCATGAATCATCTTAAATCTCATATCTCTTCTCCTTTCGCTGTCTCGGTGTTTTTGATACGGGACTGATATTGTGGGTATTCTGTGATAAAGCGATGAATCACATTAGAATCTCCCCAGTAATGGATTGGAAAAACAGCATCACAGTCCACATTTTCTAGAAAATATAGTATTCCGTCAGCGTAGTGTGCTTCCAGTCTTGGGTCAAGAGGAACAAAGGCAAGGTCAAAATGTCTGCCCTTAATTTTTCCAATCTCCGCGTGATAGATTGCGCGAAGCTTTTGGTTATCCTCTTCCGGTTCCCCTTCCCAATACCAATCGTTTAAATCGCCACCATGGTAAATAATCCCTTTATCGGCACTCACAATGAAGGCGACACCACTATCGTTTGAAAGTAAGGTCTCAACTTGAATCTCATCAGCAAACTGGTAGCATTGATCAGGTTCAACAAAGCTATGCTTTATATTCATCAGTCTCTTTTCATCGCTTATGTCATTTGCCAGCACTGCCCGATAGTTCAGCCCTCTTTCATCAAGAAGGTCAAAAATCAACGGATTATAGTGATCCTCGTGACAGTGGCTACAAAAGACAATCACTTCCTTCTTTTTATCGAGAAGCGGTAGTTCACCCCTGTAATAGTCAAAAATACAATAGTGGTCTTTGAATTCCACCAAAACACCGCTATGATTTAAGTATGTTACTTTCATGGTATCACCTCCCAAGAATAACTAGGTACAAATCTACTATATATCCTTTGCCTCCTAAAACAAACTTAGCTATTTTTAATAGCAAATATTCTACCCTACTTTTGAAACTTACCAATCATGAATTTGATATATATTCAGCCCACTATATAGATGAGGACCATTTACATAAATCGCTTTAGGCGTTTTTTATTTTTCTAGTTTCTCAGTAATGTCATTTATGATTACTGCTTCTTTATTACTCACAATCTCAAACCTATAATTCTCACTTTGCTTACCGCCAAAATAGTTTCTTGCATATTCTATGGCAGTATCAATCTGATTTAAACTTTCTAGTTCATATATCACTTCAAAAGCTTCATCAAACCAGTTCATATCAAAAAGAGCCGGATTATCATCTCTAAGTTCTACTTCAAATAAACGAATCTTATCTCTTTCTTCTTGGTCTGCTTCTCCCCAATCTTCTTCAAATAGACGTTTACTACTCTCAATTGAATCAAAGAAATAATTGCTTTCAATACGATTTGGAAACTCAGGAAATTCATTCTGTCTTACATATTCAAAGATTCCTTCACTTGCCCATTTTACAAAATAGGTATCCATATTCTTCATGTTGAACTTTCCTAATACAGCCCGTATGTATTGACCAGATAAACAAAGATTAAAAAAACATTCCTTGTTTTGTTTCAATGCTATAACAAACGGTCTTACAAGTTCTATATTCTTTTTGTAATCGTTGATTAGTCTAGTTTCAACTTGAGCAGTATCACTAGAATGATAAACTTTCATTTCCCTTTTCCTTCATTTATATAGTCTTTTTGATTCACGATTCCTCAAAGATAAATGCTTGTGCAAACTCTTTATAACCGATTGATTTTGCTAGCTCAATCGATGCAACGTTACCTAAAGTACATTCCCATTGAGGAACAATACCTGATTGAATATGGTGATGCGTTGCTAACGCTGTGCATAATTTGGCATAGCCCTTTTTTCTATATTCGGGCAAAGTTATTATTCCCGTATGTTGAATATACCCATCCATATACGGCATATCTAGAGCATCACATGCAGCTACAAGTCCATCATCATTGATATACCCAAAGAAAAACTCTTTATCCACTTTTTCTTCCAAATAGCCTTTGAGCCAATCTATTTCAGAAACTGATGGATACGCTTTTTTGAAAAAAGTCTCAAACAGTGGATAATCGTCTCTTTTCAGCATTCTTGCATCTTTATAATCAAAAACACGTTCTTTTACAAACTCCATTAATTGGTATGCTTTTAAAGGATAAGACTGGTTGATTGTAGTAATCAATTCCCTAGCATCTGTTAGTTTCGTAAGTTCATCAAAATAAGATTGGTATTTAGGTGAATAAGCTACGATACAAGCATCTCCTTTACACAAGATATATATCGAGTATTTACATCCAAATCCTTTTAATATAAGACTTCTTTCATCGGTACAAACAAACTGTATACCATGTTCAAAATTACTTATATCTGCTCCACAGAAGCAAGAATAATAATCATATGTTATTTTTTTGATTTCTCTAGCATCTATTTTCATATAATCTCCCTTCCATAAAAGATTTAAACTCTAGTTTTATATATTTTTGTACTACTTAATTGCTATTTTTTCTCTTAATTCTTCGAACAACAAAATCTTGTTTAAGAACATATTCTTTGGAAATCTGTTCCAATTGCTCTGGATGAAAATCTTTTCTAATCGTAATTGTATTCAAGACGTCATATCCTAATCCACGATAAAAGTATACTGCATCAAAATTACGAGTAGCAAACCCAATATATGACTCATGCCTTTCAATCTTGATATGTAACATGCTTTCCCCATATCTCCACCTACTACACTAGCATAAACTTTTTCCAAAGATCATTACCACTCCTCTCTGTTTCTTTGGCATATATTATTTGATGAGTATTATGTTTATTTTACTATTCAATTTACATATATCATTGCAATTAAAATCACAGTGAAAATATCAGTATATAAAATAATTACCCGCACTTTATCTTCCTCTACTGTAAGAAATTTCGTTCATATCTTATAGTTAAATACTACAGCATTTTTTATTTCACATAAATTCACACAGCATTTTATTAGCACTCTGTATATGAATGTGCTAAAATCTTTTTATCCGAAAGGAGTTTTATATATGAATGATAACAAGAAGAAAAAACCTCTTGTGTACTACTATGCATTTGTCGCAATTGTATTAGTATTACTCAACTTGGTTTTACGACCTGTACTTCAGCAGGCACAAATTGAAGAAGTTCCGTATAGTACATTTATTCAACAAACCACCGATGACAAAATTGATGAGGTGACGATTGAGTCTTCTCAGATTACATATAAGCTCAAAGATGGTGATACAGTATACTCTACTGTAAAAGTAAATGATCCTGATTTGGTTGATCGTCTCGAAAATCATAATGTGAAGTTCTCTGGTACACGTGTACAACAGGGTTCTATATTTATGAACATCTTCTTTGGTTGGATTCTTCCAATCATCATTGCGGTAATGTTAATGCGCTATATCAACCGTACAATGCAAGGTGGCGGTAAAAATTCTCCACTTGGAGGTAGCGGTCTAGGCGGTATGTTCAATCTAGGTAAGTCAAATGCTCGTGTTTACGATAAAGATAAGACAACGATTCGCTTCCATGATGTTGCTGGTGAAGATGAAGCTAAAGAGAATCTACAGGAAATTGTTAACTATCTACATGATCCAAATCAGTTCAAATCCATTGGTGCGACTATGCCAAAGGGTATTCTTCTAGTTGGTCCTCCAGGAACAGGTAAGACCATGCTTGCAAAGGCAGTTGCCGGTGAATCAAACGTACCATTCTTCTCTATCTCTGGTTCAGAGTTTGTAGAGATGTTCGTAGGTATGGGTGCTTCCAAAGTTCGTAGTTTATTCAAAGACGCAAAAGAAAAAGCACCATGTATTGTATTTATCGATGAAATCGATGCAATTGGTGGTAAGCGTAATGTAGGTAACTTTGGTGGTAATGATGAGCGTGAGCAAACATTAAATCAGTTACTCACAGAGATGGATGGCTTTGAAGGTAATAATGGTATTGTCGTTCTTGCAGCCACGAACCGTCCTGAAAATCTAGACCCTGCCCTACTACGTCCAGGAAGATTTGACCGTCGTGTTCCAGTTGAGTTACCTGATCTACAAGGTCGTGAAGATATCTTAAAAGTACACGCAAAGAAAGTTAAGACAGAACCAGGCATTGATTACAATGTAGTTGCACGCATGGCTTCTGGTGCATCTGGTGCAGAACTTGCAAATATCATCAACGAAGCAGCTCTACGCGCTGTACGTGAAAAGAGAAATGCAGTTAGTCAAAAAGACTTAGAAGAAAGTATTGAAGTTGTTATTGCGGGCTATCAAAAGAAGAATGCAATTCTAACAGATAAAGAAAAACTAGTTGTTGCGTATCACGAAGTAGGGCATGCATTAGTTGCGGCATTACAAACACATAGTGCACCTGTACAGAAGATTACAATCATCCCACGTACTAGTGGTGCTTTAGGTTATACAATGCAGATAGAAGAAGGTAACCATCCTCTTTACACAAAGTCTGAATTAGAAAACCGTATCGCCACACTTACAGGTGGTCGTGCAGCAGAAGAAGTTGAATTTGGCCAAGTTACTACAGGTGCTTCCAACGATATCGAACAAGCAACAAAGATTGCTCGTGCAATGATTACCCGTTACGGTATGAGTGATGAATTCGATATGGTCGCAATGGAAACTGTAAATAACAAATACCTCGGTGGTGATGCGTCACTTGCATGTTCAGATGGTACAGCTTCAACAATTGATCAAAAGGTTGTAGCACTCGTCAAACAACAACACGAAAAAGCAAAGCAACTTTTAACTGAGTATAAAGCAGATCTTGATCGAATTGCACAGTTCTTATATCAAAAAGAAACAATTACTGGTGAAGAATTCATGGAGATTCTTGAAAAGAAAGAAGACTTTGAATTACCAGCAGTTCACTAACCTTCACGAGTGTGAAGGTTTTTTTAGATAAAAAAAACCGGCATTCACACCGGTTAAAAGTTTCTCGCTTCGATGTCCATCACCATGTTTACTCTGCGTTCATGACGTCCACCTTCAAATGCAGTATTCACAAATTCATCTACAAGCATCTTTGCTGTTTCGATTCCAATCACTCTTGAACCAAAGGCAATGATATTTGCATCGTTATGTAATCTTGAATATCTAGCACTATATGGTTCAGAGCAGATACATGCACGAATACCTCTTACTTTATTACATGCAATACCGATTCCAACACCAGTTCCGCAGATTGCGATGCCTCGCTCTACTTCACCATTTACAACAGCCATTGATATCTTTTCACCCCAGATAGGATAATCTGTGCTTTCAGATAAATCTGTACCGTAGTTAATAACTTCGTGTCCTTGTGATTCAAGATACGCAACAAGTTCCTTCTTCATCTCTACGGATGCGTGATCATTTGCAATACCAATTCTCATGCGGCTACCTCCTTTTTCAAATCTGAATGATTTTGTCTATACCATAACAAGAACGCTCCTGCTAAGAATACAAAAATTGAAATAAATTGTGATGTGGAGAAGATCCAAATTTGTCCACGGATTAAATCACCACGTAAGAATTCTACTAAGAATCTACCTAATCCATAAAGAACTAAGTACCACGCTGCTGTATCTTCAGGATGCTTACCCTTTAATAAGTTTCTTAATAAGAAAGCAAAGATTAGGAAGTTACCAGCAGAAGAAATTAGCTCTGTTGGAATAACCTTGATACCAGCACCAGGTCCAAGAGACTCTGCCGGAAATTCTACACCATACCAAGCTGTTGTACGAATACCATAACAGCATCCGGCAAAGAAACATCCGATACGTCCGAAGCCTTGTCCAAGTGAAACCGCAGGCATTAGTACATTCGCGTACTTCATAAAGTCCCACTTCTTCCACTTACAATAGATCCACGCCGCAATAATACCAGCGATAATACCACCATAGACCACAAATCCTTCATTACTCAAAATCACAACAGGATTCTTTACAAATGAATCCCATACCGTAAAGATATAGAGTAACTTCGCTCCAATAAACCCAAAGATAATGATAAAGAAAATCATTCCATCAATCTTTTCATATTCTAGTCCTTGTTTTTTTGCCAGACGTTCTGATAACCAGAACGCAAACAATATACCAACTGCAATCATGAATCCATATCCATGTACAGTAACAGGACCAATTTTAAACCAATCATTAAACATTAAAACACTTCCTCCATGTATCTATTTTAAGTGATTGTATCGAAAATGAGAAGTCAGGCTATTCTGACTTCTCTTCTTCCGTATTTGATTTGACAGTTTCTTCTACTGGTTTTTCTTCCACTTCAGCTTCGATTACTTTGCCATTTATTTCAAAGATCTTCAAAAACTTATGAAATTTATCTGCAATAAATAAGATTACAAAAATATCTGAAATACCACAATAAACCAAACTAACACCAATCACGACAAATAAAGTTTTTTGTAATTGTACCCCTGTTAAGAAGAACATAACAACAAAGCCTAAAACAATAGATACTGCAGATAAAACAATATACGTGAAATATTGCGAAGAACCAATACGTTTTGCAACAACTGCATTTTGCAATTTACCAATTCCATCTGCGATAATCAAAAGCCCTAATAGTACCGGTATAATATCCAGCAAAATCTGTTGTTTAAAAATAATGATAAGACCAGCTGTAATTGCCATAATTCCAATTGAAAATTCATTACGGCGTAAACTATCCTTTACGTTAATTACAAAATATGTTGTCAAAGATACGATACCGTATACCACAAGAGCAATTCCTAATACATATGCAATAAGATTGCGGCTACTCTCTGGATAAACAATCAGCAACAATCCAGCAATAATATATCCAATTCCGACTAAAATAGATCTCCATTTAATTTGTTTTAACATATTAACCCCTTTTCCATAGAAATATAGTAACACCAAAACATAAAAGAAATCATATGAAACATATCTTCCTAATAAAAAAAGCTCAATTGAGTATATCTTGGTTGAGCTTTTCATTTATTTTTAGTGTTTTTGTAAACGTGTTTTGAACAAATAGAGTGTCATTGCAAGACCTGCCACAAATAACAACGCAAAGGATGTTATAGATGTAGAATCCGATGTTTTTACAGAACTTACTTGTCGGTGTGACTCTTGTTGTGATTGCGTAGAAGGAATTTGTGCCGACTTCATTTTCACAAAATAATATACCGAGAACTTGTCATGGGAGAATGTAATCTCATTTCCATCCGTACTTTCTACATCAATTTTTTCCAAAGAACCATCATGCTTACGGTGATAAATTTCAACACCTTCCGAAGACATTGTCTTCAAACTCACACGTACCTGCTTCTTTTCATCTACTGTAATTTCATTTCCAGCTTCATCAGCAAAGTAAATATCATATGCTTCGTACTTCTCTACATTATTTAATTCTAAGTTTGCTTCCACAGAATTAATATGAAGAATAGCTGGCTTTTTCTCGGGCTTGCTTGGATTCATCGGTTTCTCTGTTTCAGGCTTTTTATTGCTAGAAATTCTCTCTGTACCAAAGTACGCATCCGCAGAAGGTACTTCATCTGTAATACTCTTCCAATACAAAGGTTGATCATTTTCACTTGAAACTGTTAGAACCTTTCCATCTGTTGCCTTACCAATCGTTGTATCAAATAGCTCAACACCTTTTTCATGTGATTTACCTGGTGTTGAACCCTTTCCATATGCATTGCCTCCATTCAAGATTGCATACTTAACTGTAATCTTTCCGGTACCCACAACAGCGTTACCAGCATGTCCCCATGTTGAAGCACCACCAATAGCAACAAGTTTTCCTTTTCCTGTCACTTCACCATTGGAAAGTTCTAGAGCATTACCACCAATAGATGTCGTTGCAAAACGACCACCGCCATATACACCTAGTGTAGAATTTTCTGTTACATTAACAGTGCCATTTTCAATGCGTAAGGCAGGTTGTCCACCAACCTTCTTACCGTTATATTCACCAGTAGCAGATTCATCTCCACGAATATAAACTTGACCCTTTATCGTAACATTCCCTTTGGCAACAACAACTGGAGTGTCAATTTTCTTAGCTTTATTACCATCTGTTAAGAAGTTTGCATTAGAATAAATTTTAGAATCTTCAAGGGTTGCACCATCCTCTAAAATCAACTGTCCGTTAATCATAGCACCAGTGAGGAACTTCGCATTCCCTAAATGGTCAACTTCATGGTTCATCTTAAAGGTACCACCCTTCTTTACAACGATTTCTCCATAAATAGAAGTATCTTTTAGATTTAACTTTGCGCCATCTTCAACAACGATACGTACACTACTATTCACAATCATATTAACCATTGTAAGATTAGCACCTGATGGAATCACAAGGGTATGCTTGATTTGACCACCTTGCTCAATTGCTTGTCCTAGTTTTCCATATACACCTGTCGTATTTGATCCATACCATGCTTTGATATCTTTTGGCACCGTCACGGTCTGAGATGCATCGTGCGTAAATTCTGTAATCACCCATGGATTCATATCCCATATATATTTTCCATCCTTCATCTTTCGTGCATTTTCCACTTTGAGATGATCTTCTAATTTCTCATTTGTACCATATACTTGGAAATATAAAACATTTGAACTAGCTGTTCTTCCTGCAGCATCTTTCACATTTACCTTAACAGGATATTTTCCAATCTTCTTTGGCGTTCCAGATAGTGTGATTGAACTATCATATACGTTATATACTGCTTTCATACCAGATTCCGGTGAAAGTTCAATCGTAAATTGCTTACGATCTGCATATAAATTCTTCATCTGGCTTAATGGCTTCCAAGCACTTTCTGGCACGACAGCATCTTCGCTTTCTACTTCAGCCGCCTGTACTTGTACGTTACTATTCTTATTTACGCTTGTAGATGTACTTGCACCTGAGATTGCATCGTACTTCTTTTGTCCTTGAATAGCACCTTCAAACGAACCAATGATTCTAACCTTGAGAATCTTTGTAGAGTTAACCTCTTCATCTTTCTGCGCCACAAAACGTGTACCTGCCTTGTTGGATTTTACATATTTAAAATGATATACTTTACCATTCTTTAATGTAACTGATACTAGTGCATCATCCCCTGGCTCATTCATGATAATTGTATGATTATTTTTATCCAAATAGTAACCACCGTTAAATGCTAACCACTTACTCGTTTTTTCTTCTTGTACTGCATGGTTGATTTGAATCTTTGTGATTTGATTGATTACTTCCTTTGGTTCAACACTAATCTTATAATCCCCAAAGGAGCTTACATCTGTCAATTTCACAACCCGTGAATTTTCCTCTGGCTGTTTCTCCGTATCTGGTGTTGGAGTTTCTGCCGGTTTTGTTGAATTCTCATTTTGTAAAACAAGTCTTTCCCCAACTTTATTTGTAGACTTATTGTATTGGTATTGATATACCTTACCGTCCTTCATCGTTAGCGATAGCTTAGCACCATCATTTGGTTCATTCATAATGATTTTATAATTTGTTTTATCCAAGTAGA
This sequence comes from Solobacterium moorei, assembly GCF_036323475.1. Taxonomy (GTDB): domain Bacteria; phylum Bacillota_I; class Bacilli_A; order Erysipelotrichales; family Erysipelotrichaceae; genus Bulleidia; species Bulleidia moorei. Next base: position 475,123 of record NZ_AP028934.1, on the reverse strand, counting down.
AACCACCATTAAATGCTTGGTATTTGTTCTCTTTTTCTTGCTGATCAACACCATCAATTTGAAGCTTTGTAATATCATTTACATATTCTTGTGGTTCTATCTGTACCTCAAACTGTCCCAAGAAATATGTATCCTTCAACTTCAAATCAACTTTATTATCTTTTGGTTTCGGAGTTGTTTCAGGTTGAGGCTTTTCCTCTTCTGGAGTATTTTCCTTTGGTGTCTCTTGGTTCTTCTTTGTAAATATCACACTGCTCTTATCATAAATACCAAAGAAGCTCTGAGGATTTTTAATTGTAACTTTTAAATCTCCGGAACTAAAATGAATTGTAACAACATCATTTTCTTTTAACGATGAGATGCCAATATTACCATCCTCTAGTAATGCATATTTTTCCGAAGCTATCAAATCGGATTTCTTATCAACTTTTGTGTATTCCTTATCATTAACAGAAACACCTATGATATCGCTCATATATCCCGCATCATTTAATTTGAGCGTATTTCCCAAAATCGAATACCCACTATCTATAATCGTAGGTTCCTCTGCAGCCTTTCCAACAAAGCTACTTTGAAAAGATATTACGACTATAATAAATGCAATTAAAATCTTACGAATACCGTTTTTTACCATTTTCATTTTACCTGCCTTATTCTAAACAAAACAATTGCTTTAATAAGTTAGCATATACTAACCTTCTCGTCAAGATTCATTTACAATAAGTACATAACATCTGAATCGAAGTTGATATTGTCTTAATGAACCGAAAGGGAAAATGCCCCATTTATAGAAAGGAATTGTTATGATTCATTCCATTAGATTGGATTGAATATGAAAAAGATTATATTAACCCCTATGGAAGAAAACAAATACAACATTATTAAAGAACTGGTTGATCATTCTGGCAATAAACGCCGTGCGGCATTAAAACTAAATTGTTCTATTCGTACTATCAACCGCCTGATTACACGTTATAAGTCTGAAGGCAAATCCTCATTTTCACATGGTAATCGTGGACGATTACCATCAAACACATTCTCACTGGAAACGAAAAACAAAATCATTGAACTCTATCTTAACGAGTATCTTGATGCCAACATCACTCATTTCAGTGAAATCGTCCAGATGGACCTCGGCATCTCCATCAGTGACACCACTATTAGAAACTGGTTATCAGAACACGATGTCTTGTCCCCAAAGGCCCATCGAAAAACCAAGAAACAATTAAAGGAACGTTTGACAAAACGATTAGACCAAACAACATCTACAAAGGCCAGAAACGCAATCAATGAACAAATCGAATCAATTGAAGATGATACGCCTCATTCACGAAGATCTAGATCCAAATATATGGGAGAGATGATTCAAATGGACGCTTCAAGCTACGAATGGATTCCTGGCGAGATATGGCATCTACACCTAGCTGTAGATGATGCGACCGGTACTGCTGTTGGAGCCTACTTTGATATACAAGAGACCCTATGTGGCTATTACAACGTTTTCCATCAGATACTAGTCGACTATGGCATACCCGCTCTATTCTATACGGATAAACGAACCGTATTTGAATACAGAAAGAAAACCAAGGCCTTCGACGACGAGGATACCTTCACACAGTTCTCCTACGCCTGCCATAACCTTGGTGTCGAAATCAAAACAACGAGCATCGCACAAGCCAAAGGACGCATCGAACGTCTCAACCAGACTTTCCAATCACGTTTGCCAGTTGAACTTAGACGTGCTCGTATTACTTGTATGGCGGACGCGAATAAGTTCCTAAAATCCTACCTAAAGGAATTCAATGCAAGGTTCGCCCTACACTTGAATAGTACCAATTCTGTATTTGAAGTACAACCAGATATAGAAACAATCAATCAAACATTGGCAATCATTTCATCGAGAATAGTCGATCAAGGCAACTGTATCAAGTTCAAAAACAAGTATTGGATGGCCTATGACAAGGAACACAATAGAATTCCACTAAGACCTAAGATGGAGGTATTGGTTATTGAATCATTTGATCAAAAGATCTTTGTCAATGCGATGGATACACTATACATCTTAGAAGAAGTACAAGTGTTTGAAGAAAATTCGGGTGAGTTCGATAATATCATTGAAACTCCTGAGAAAAAGAAAGTATATATTCCGCCGATATCTCACCCTTGGAGGAAGTATTCATATCAATTATTTACAAAAAAGCAGAACTATTATAGCTCCGCTAATGTTCGTTAATTTTTAAGACATTTTCATTTTTGGTTGACAGATTCATTTACAATAAGTACATAACATAAAGAAAACCTAATATTTATCTTTATTTTATTGCATAAAATCAAATGTATGAACTCCTGTTTTAAATACACCAATGTTATTTCTATCCTTGTTCTAACATATGAAAAGGCGATGTATAAGCACACCGCCAATCAATTTCTCTTCAAATTCAGACGATTTAAATTCATTCCTTTTTGTACTCTTGATATAGACTATCCCATGTCGGCATTTTGCTCCTAAGTTCATCAAAATTTTGCATTTCTAAATGTGGATTTTTGTTTCGCAACGCATTGAAACTATCATCTAGATGCTGCATTTCAGCTACGGCATTCCGACAATGATCACTCGCAATCAATGCCCCTAGCTTTGTCTTCGCGATAGACCACAGAATAAGTTTTAAAAGAATACCACGAATTCCTACCAAGTTCTTATCATCATTTTTGGGACGAATCTGCATACCAATTGATTTGAGAAAAGCATAAGCTTCTTTTGTCGCTTGCACATACATTGTTATATCTTTCATTGTGACAGTTCTAAGATTGCAATGATGACCATAGGAAAGATATACCACTGGCAGAATGAAAGCCACATGACAAAATAGCCAACTCTCCATATCATCCATAAAGCAAAGCTTCATATTAGAACCACAGAAAAGCTTTTGAAAGAAGGTCTGCTCTTCAAAACATAATTCATTTTTTAAATGTCCTATTGTAAATTCCGTTTGATTAAAACTTACAACTTCCGTGTAATTTTCATGTCGTAATCCAGCACTGGCTTGAAAAGCAAATAAAATATCATTCGGATGTTTTCCTTTTTCTTCGAGTCGGCGTTGCATTTCAGTACTTTGCAAATTATTTCCAACTAGCACAATATATTTTGCTTGAATTTCTGCTAATGTATCTAGAATATTCGCCTGCTGTTGATTCTGCATGATGGAAAATACCACATCATACACTTGGCCATCATATTTAGATAATACCTTTGGATAATCAATCCACTTATTTTTTCCTGAATGAATTTGCAATCCTTGACGTTCCAACACTTCTTTCCAGCAGCCTCTTGAAACAATGGTAACATCATTACCTGCTTTACAAAGTTCGTGTACAGTCAAAGATCCAATGACACCAATACCATATACTAGAACCTTCATATATTTCCACCTCTTTTATTCAAGCCTGATATGCTTTCGGTAAGCACATAGATCTTGCCTGTTCTTCTGGATTGTTTGCCTCGTCGTAGCCGTCGAAAGGTGCATGTGGATCTATCGGCTTTTGTGTTTTCTTCCATGCATTACAAACCCTGTCAATATGACGAAAAGCAAACTCAAAATCATCTGTCCATCCTGTGTGACCAGTGCAGATAACTAGCTTTAGACCTCAATGTTCCAGAAGTGCACGCAGTTTGTTCAATGAGTAGCTTTGCGCTTTGCCCACAAACTTTACTCTGAAATAGAACTGATATATGCCGATAGTTTCGATAAATTCTTTCATAACAACCCAATCTATGCCTCTATCAGCCTCATCTCCTTTGACCTTTCCAATTATTAAAAAATATTAGGATAAAGATCATTCCTATCTTCACATGCTTCCTTATTTTTCCCCAACTAAAAGTGCAGACCCACTAAGCTGCATCCATAGAGACTCCCAGTGTGACATAAACAATCCTTCTGTCGTGGGAATTAGCTCCACATTGTGATAACCCATACTTTTGAGTCTCTCCACAAAAATGTTCATATCACCATACCTTGATACGGAAAAGATGTCATGAATAGCAAAAGAACCGCCCTTCTTCAAAACACGCAATGTTTCTAGAAGAATCTCCTGTCGATTCTTTGAAGGTATATTGTGATAAACATAATTGCTGGTAACTGCATCAAAGCTTTCATCCGGGAAGTTTAGTGAAACAGCATCACCATGTATAAAACGAGTATTTCCCACACCTTCTGCCATTGCATTTCTTTCACAAAGATTTTGGTTGAACGAAGCATATTCCTTGCCCCAACGATCAATCCCAGTAATCACCGCATCTGGATTTCTCTTTGCACAAGCAATTGTTAATGCACCACTTCCACAACCGACATCAAGACAAGACCCTCCAGCAGGCACTTTTACATATTCCGCAATTCCCGCAATGATTTGACGAGACATCTGCCTTTTGCCACGATAGTCAAATGCTTTATACATGGCAACCAACCACAACAGTACAACAAATAAGCCAACACACAATACACTTACAATGATCCGCACGAAAACATATTTAATTATAATACCAATCGTTGCCATAACCACTAATGCCACTGCTACCGCAAAAATCAGTCCTTTCGGTACCCAGTTCTTATAATCTACTTTCACGATTATTCTCCTTTCATAAATACATATCTAAACATATAGCAAAATTCCAATCCTTCATTCAGCAGATATTTTTAGCAAGCATTTGGCAGAAAATTTCTGGATAGACTGTAATGGATTCTGCATGTCCCATACCAGCAAAAAACTTTTCCAACAGACTTCAACAAAGGAAGTGCAACATCGTAATTGTTTGTAGAGTAGAATCCTCTCCATATGGTTCGATTATGCAAGCTATGCAGACAATCCCTTACATAAATGACATCTTTCTCGGAATACTTATTTGAATTCATCATCTTCCGTAAAACCTTTACACTCATATGTTTCACTAGCCAAATCATCATAAAATCACGCAAACATATCAGATATTTAAGTAGTTTCCATAGTTGATACGGTGTGATTCCTCCATCTATTACGTAGGTATCAGCCGTGATGTTTCTATCAGATAGAAGACGAATAGTGACTGCACAACCCATTGAAAAGCCATAGATGCATTTCACATGTCCACCACAATGTTCCTGTACCAAGTTTTCAATGCAAGAAGCAATTTCCTCAATCGAAGTATATTGTTCATTTGGCTCCTGAGAATCATGTCTAGGCATGGTAGGAACAACAACATGATAATTCTTGCTACACTGCGGAATTACAAAATTGAAAGCACTTGGATTCATTAGCATCGGCTGCAACATTACAAGCGTTGGATTCTCCCTATTCCCGTATTCCTGAAATCGCATGATTTTTTTCCTTCTTCGTCAACATCAACCCACTGTCCGTTACTGCGATAGGATTTATTTTTGCTAGTGGACTGTCATCTGCCACAATCATATACTCACATATCTTATCACCATTTGAACATGTCTTTGGTCGTATTAGATATAATTGTAATGCTTGTATCATAAGATGATCCATATTACAAAGATATGGCAAAATCTCCATGATTCCATGTTTCTCGCAGTAGTCTTTAATTGGACATCCTCTTAGTACGAAATGAATACCATCATTGATATCATGTTGCACTTCCATACCCCATGTATTATGCCAATCTTTATGGAGATGAGGTTCTAGTTTTTTCTGGTAATTTTCTATGCGTCTTATCAAAAGACTTCGTAGAACTTTTCTTTTCATCAAAAACCTACCAGGAATCTTCTGTAAGATATTCAAACCATCTTCCATAACCTCATGAATTACAGTATCAATCTCTTCCTTTGTTAAGTTTCTTCCTACCACATCATAGAGTGCAAAAATCCACGCTGACTTGTATAAATTATGAATCAGTACATTAGCTTCGCCACCAATATCTGGCAATTCATCTAAAATCTGACAATATCTCTCTTTCGTCTTATACCAATAAAAATCAGTTTTATTGGCATAAGACGAGTAATTAAATTCCTGCATGCATGTTCCATTATCTTTTGAGATTTTCGTATGATTTTCATCTTCTCTTTCTGATTTAGCATTTTATTCTCCCTTCCTTCAAAAACAGTTATACTCAAATATTCTCGTAACAATTACGTTCCTATATTCCAAAAAATGGACCACAGAAAGTCTCTCCGTGCCCCAATAATTTTTTATCTCCTTCTACTGGAGCATCTCTTTTCATTCTCAGAATAGCACAGTTTGTCATAACTAACAACATATTCTATACATTGGAAAATTGAGCATCAGTAAAAGTTTTTTGATTCTAATTTATTATGTGTATATACTGCAATATACCTTCTACATTTATGTCCTTTTCAGTATCGAATCTTAGTTAAAACACAACTGAAAATTCAGAAATGATGCTGCATTCTATCTAAATAAAAACGACTTCAAGAAAGTCGTTTCAGCCTGTTGACAAACAAATAAGGAAAAAAAGCAAAAAATAAAGTATAATAAAGAAGCAGAAGATCTCCAATTCCCAAAATCGGTAATTCTTCTGCTTTTTATTTTGCAAAAAGTAATCATGGTATAATAATAACGGGAATTGGAGAGTGATTATCATGACAATGACATGCAGGAATAATATAAAACACGACAGTATAATATTTGATACTATTGATAACTTAGTACCACCAGATCACATGGTCAGAAAGCTTGAAGAAGCTGTTGACTGGAACTTTATATATCCTCTGGTAAAGGATCTGTATAGTTCTGAAGGAAGACCATCCATTGATCCGGTGGTTTTATTTAAGATGATATTCATTAACTTCTGTTTTGGCATCAACAGTATGAGAAAAACCTGTAAGGAAATAGAAGTAAATCTGGCATACAGATAGTTTATAGGATATGAAATGTTTGAGAGTATTCCAAATTATTCTACCTGGAGCCAGAACTATATACGTAGATATGGAGATTCTGATATATTTGAACAAATATTCAATAGAATACTTAAGGAAGCTATGGATGCAGGATTTGTTGATCTCGAAACAGTGTTTGGAGACGGAACACACGTTAAAGCCAATGCAAATAAAAGAAAACATACAGATGCAGAAATAGAAATCACAAAAAAATGTTTTGAAGATTCCCTGCTTGAGGAAATAAACCAAGAAAGAGCATTAGATGGTAAAAAAGAATTTCACTCATTAAACAGAACAGAACTGGATTTTGATTCTGAAACAGGAGAAGAAATAGAGATAGTAAAAACAAAAAGAGTAAAGCAAAGTACTACTGATCCTGAATCCGGGAATTATCATAAAGGAGAACATGAAGAATGTTTTGCGTATGAACAGCAGACATTCTGTGATAAACATGGATTCGTATTGAGCTTTGATACAGTCCCTGGAAATATACATGACAGTGTTTCATTCTTTGGTGCATACAGACATCTTCAGGGAAAATTTGGAGATCAAATTAAAAATGTATGTTTAGATGCAGGATATAAAACACCAGCCATTGCCAAAGAGATAATAGATAATCATCAGCAGCCAATACTTCCATATAAAAGACCTCAGACGAAGAAAGGCTTTTTCCCAAAAAGAGAATATGTGTATGACGAACACTATGACTGGTATATATGTCCAAACAATCAAACATTGACATATACAACAGTGAACCGACAAGGGTACAGGCAATACAAGAGTAATCCATTAATATGTGCCAGCTGTCCGTTGAAAGATAAATGCACCAAAAGCAAGAATAATACAAAAGTGATAACCAGACATGTATGGGCACCCTATCTTGAAGCAGCAGAAGAGATAAGGTATACCCCATTATGGAAGGAAATATATCCATTACGCAAACAGACAATCGAGAGAGTATTTGCGGAGGATAAGGAGAATCATTGCTTGAGATTCACACGAGAAAGAGGGTTAAAGAAAAATCGACATAGAGCGTCGATGATTTTTGCATGCCATAATCTAGAAAGAATGGCACGATGGAAATGGGAAGCAAATCCATTTTTAAGCTTAATACCTCAAAATCAGTACTTTGTCTTATTGGAAAGTCAATATTATTGAAGTTTACAGACAAAATAAAAAGTGACATCGTTTAAAATGTCACTTTGTCAACACTCTGGCACTTCATAATGAAGTGTTTTGTTTATGGCTTAATGTCACTAGAACAAGTGTAAGTCCCAGCGCTAGCATTAGTGGTTTATCACCATCTCATTTTTAATACTTCACCAATATTAGATTATATGAAAATGCATATTGCTTATAGCGTATTTAAATTTACGATATGCACAGATGAATCATGTGAACAATACAATATATCTAAACGTACTAAGAATTCTTCTGCATCTTCTTTGGATGGGAAAGTTCTTACTGGTTCAGAAACTCCATTTACAATGAATGTTACATCGTACATATCATCTGTATTGTAGACAGCTGAAATTGCCATTGCTTGAATTTGTGTGGGAACATAGTATTTTGTTTCCTTTTCACGCACAACTTTTAGAATCATATGAATTAGCCTCCATGATACTTTTCTCTATATGTAAATCATATCATTTACTATGACTTTCAACTAAGAAATCTTTCCATTTTTGATATCTTCAAACATGCGAACAGCAGTGCTCATAAAGTTATCATTCGCGTTTGCTAGAATTTCTTTTTCACAAAGTTCCTTATCCGTAGTTGCATAGAACTTTGTAATACCGTGTTCATATAATGCTTCATGACCATCTCCAAGACATCCACAAATTGCGATGACTGGGATATTTCTTTCTTTGCAGTGTCTGCCGATGCCATAGAGTACTTTGCCATGTAGTGTTTGTGCATCAGCTCTTCCCTCACCACTAATGACATAATCAACGCCATCTAACATCTGATCAAAGTTCATTAAATCCATTACAACTTCAATACCAGACTTCATCTCACCTATTAGGAATAATGAGAAGGCTGCACCTATACCGCCTGCTGCACCTGAGCCAGGAATTTCATTTACATCTTTCCCAAATGTTTTTAATAAAACCTGGCGGTAGTTTTCCATACCCCGTTCAAGTTCTTCTAGCACTTCAACTGTACCACCCTTTTGTTTCCCATAGCACATTGTTGCACCATTTGGACCACATAAAGGATTATCCACATCACACATGATTGTAAATTTAGCTTCTTGAACTAATGGGTTCATACGTGAAGTATCGATTGTAACGATATCTTTTAGACTATCGCCAATTCCTTTTACTTCATTACCATCTTTATCTAAGAAGCGTACACCTAATGCTTGCATCGCACCAATACCACCATCATTCGTGGATGTTCCACCAATCGCAATCTTTATATCACGAATCCCATCATCGAGAATGTGAGCGATTAACTCACCTACACCATAGGATGATGTGTAACGTGGATCGCGTTTCTCTTGTGGAACCAATGCTAAACCCACTGCTTCCGCAACTTCTAGGATTGCTTCTTTTTGATTTACCAAGCCAAACTTAGCTTCTCTACGCTTCATATATGGACCATGCGTTGTCACATACATAATTGAGCCTCGCAGATTACGAGTGACAGTTTCCACTGTACCCTCTCCACCATCTGCCATTGTTACATCGATATATTCCACACTTCCAAACACACGGTGCGTCGCATGTCTTAACAAGCGATTAATATTGATAGCACTCATCGTGCCTTTAAATGAATCGGGGGCAAATAAAAATTTCATATATCCTCCTGCTGTCGATGTTTTTATTATGATATCATTCTCAACCGTTTTTCGCATTAAAAAAGTGATTGATAATAACATCATCAACCACTTATTCACGACGTAATGCGTCGATAGGATCTAAGTTTGCGGCCTTGTAGGATGGTAAGATACCAAACACAATACCAATTAACATAGAGAATAATACTGCAAAGATAGAAGCTTCGACACTGATGGCTATCGGTGTACCATTTAGCTTCGATATTAGGAATGCTAGGATAACACCTGAAATGACTCCAATCACACCACCAGTCGATGTTAATACGACTGCTTCCGTCAAGAATTGAATCAGAATTGATTTCTTAGGAGCACCAATCGCCTTCTTCAGACCAATCTCGCGTGTTCTTTCGGTTACACTTACTAACATGATATTCATAACACCAATACCACCAACAAGCAAGGATATACCCGCAATCCACAACAACATTGTATTGGTTGCTTGAGATAACTGTTGAATTTGCTTTGCTTGCTTCATCAGATCTTCTGACTTATAGCTTGTATCACTATTACCAGTTGCTGTAGCGTTTAAAATTTCCTCAGCTTGCTTACCAATCGTTGTCATTGAGTTTGTATCTTTTGCACGTAATATTACATTTTCTGGCTCATCATATTGATATAACAACGGCCATACTGATGTTGGTACATATACCTTTCCAGAAGTATCTTGGTTATATGTATAGTAATCATTCATGTTTTTGATGGTAGGTTCAAACTCTACCGCTGGCGAAACAACACCAACAACCACAAATGGTTCCTTTTGAATTTCTACTGTTTTACCAATTGGATTTTCTCCTTGGAATAACTGTTCTGCAGAAACCTTATCCAATAAACAAACCTTGCGATTCTTATCGACATCATTTGTAGAAAAAGCTCTACCACGGCTTACAATCAAACCATTTGTCTGTAAATATGTATCATCGATTCCGTATACATATCCGCCTGTTAAAGAGTTTGTTAGATGGAATACGCCATCGTATACCTGACGGCGATGATAGAGTGACACATTGACCACACCAGGAATCTTCTTTAAATCCTCTTTTTGAAATGTAGAGACTTCTCTGTATTTACCAGGAATGCCCTGTCCAAAATCATACTCCCAATCACCTTGGGTCATACGTACATTGACGGTATTGACACCCGAGCCAATGAGGTTTGTTTGAATCTGTTCATTTGTACCTTTGATTGTGGAAACGATAGCGATGATTGCCGCAATACCGATAATAATACCCAGCATTGTTAGAATCGAACGCATCTTATGTGATAGGATTCCACGAATTGATAATCTAATATTCTCACCCATTAGTAGCCTCCGTACATAGCGTTGTCGCCCATACCAATCTGTGTACGAGTACCTTCAATTGCACCATCGCCATATGGGAAGGCAATATAGTCCGTATCTGAAAGGCCAGATAATACTTCTGTCGACATATTGAAGTACACTTTACCCGTCTTGATATATGTCTTTACAAGTTTTCCATCTACATCTTTCATAACATACTTCTGTCCATGGTCATCACGGATAAAGGCATTGCTAAGATAGATGGAAGATGTATCTGTATTTTCTTTTTGGATTGATAAGGCAAGATACGCACCTTGTTTTAAATCATCACCCTTTTCAATATATGCAGTAAAACCGTACATCGAAACATTTGGATTACCACCATAGAATCCTTCACTAGAATTCGTTGGGAAGTTATCAATCTGTGTAACGACTGCTTCGTAGATTGAACCCGTTTCATAACTTGTAACAGATACCTTCGTACCCTTTTGAATTGTTGTTAATAACAATTCTGAAATTGTGCCCTTTACTTCTGTACCTGTTCCACCTGCGACAGTCAAGAACGGTGTTCCATCCGTAGGTACATTATTCATATCCTTTAGACCTTTAATAACACCATTGCGCTTTGCGTAAACAACGCCATCTGCCAACTGTGTCTGTAATTCTGATAGTTCTAACTGTTTACGGCGAATATCGATATCATACTCACGAATTTCAGATTCCTTTGCGTGAATTGCACGTACCAGTTCTGAGGCCGTCATACCATTTGGTTCAATTTCAGGTGCAGGTTCTTCGTGAGGAACTAACACTACGAGAATTGTGCGTGTCTTTAGATCTAACTTTGCCATATCATTTGTTTCTGTACCCAAGATTTCCTTTAGCCTATCTACAGATACTAGCCATGAATCTACAAGACCCTTTGTCTTATCATCATCTTTGTAAACATCAAGGGAAACATAGAATCTCTTTCCATCTGTTTCTGCTTTGTGAATGAGTTCTTTGATAAACTTACCAGTAAGGAAACCATCACTCTTTATGGCAAAGTGATATGGATTGGCTTTTGTACCCTTTTCATATGTGTTTACAGCAGGAACTGCTGGGGTAGGTGTAGGAGTTGGAGTAGGAGTAGGTGTAGGTGTTGGAGTTGACCCTGGGGTTGGCGTAGGCGTCGGGGTTGGTTCATCGAGATCCTTTGTAAACTCTGTATCCTCATCCGTTAACGCATTTAGATAATTCCACACTTTATTTTCTTCTACCTGTGGGCCTATTTCTGTATCCAGCCTATATTCCGGCTCAGGTGTAGGAGTAGGTGTTGGGGTTGCTCTTCTTTCTATCGGTTTTGTGTTTTGTAGTTGTAGCAATTCTTTCTTTGCTTGTTCTAAACGAAGCTGTGTAGTAGAAATTTCAATCTTCTGCAATTCCACTGTATAGTTTAAGCTTGTAATATCATATGCCAATAACTTGTCACCAGCGGATACTGCTTGACCTTCAGTAACATATACTGCAGTGATAATTTGAGATACGGATGGTGTAACAGTCTGTGTGGCTGAATCGGATACCAAACCACTCATTTGTGGTTCCGTTGGATTTCCACCCATATTCATCGTACTAACTTGGACAACATCCACCTTACGGGATGCCTTACGATATTGGAGGATTCCAAAGTAACCAAGTACTAAGGCCGCAACGACAGAAACACTGATAATGACTCGTTTTTTATTCATCCCTGCCCTCCTGTATCATGCCATCAATAATATGAATCACACGCTTCGCCTTACTTGCAACATGCGCGTCGTGTGTAATCATAACAATTGTGACACCTTCTTTATTTAATTCCTCAAATAATTCCATGACCTGCTTTCCAGATGCTTGGTCTAGTGCACCTGTCGGTTCATCCGCCAAAAGAATACGTGGATGATTGATTAATGCACGTGCAATCGCTACACGCTGCTTTTGTCCACCAGATAATTGATTTGGCTTAAAATTTATACGATCTCCTAGACCGACTTTGGTAAGTGCTTCAACTGCAGCCTTTTCGCGTTCTGCCTTTGAGATACCCGCATATACAAGTGGTAATGCAACATTTTCAATTGCGGTTTCACTAGGTAAAAGTTCAAATGTCTGAAACACGAAACCAATTTTCTTTAAACGAACTTCTGATAGTTCATTTTCAGAAATACGTGAAATATCTGTACCATCCAATTCGTAGGTTCCTTCTGTACAGCGATCCAAACATCCAATGATATTCATTAATGTTGTCTTCCCTGAACCAGAAGGACCCATAATTGCGACATACTCACCTTCTGCCACCTGAAAAGAAATATTCTTCAAAACAGGTACTTCGATGGTGCCGCCATAACTTTTATAGATTCCTTGTAAGTTCAATAACATACTTATTCTCCACTTCCTGCTGTAGAGATAGGTTCTGTCTTCATACCTTCTTTATAGTCTTCCATTGGCCATGCAATACTATCAGATTCAGATACGCCAGATTTAATTTCATACTGGTATAAGTTTTGATCCAGCTCACCAACTTCAACTTCACGCTTCTCTAAACGGTTGTTCTTGTTAGCAACCCAAAGGTATGCTTTATCGCCTTCCATAACAACATAAGACGCATCTAACCAGATGCCTTCTTTCTTCACAGCAGTACCATTATTCTTTTCAATATATACATGCTGTCCTAGCATTAAACCATCAGAAGAATCTAATGAAATATAGAATGGATATGTACTAGCCTTTTCAGAGTTACTAGAGCCACCCATGCTATACATATCATTCTGTTTTGCGTTTGGTTCTGTCTTAATTTCTGTAATCTTACCTGTCCAAAACTTTGTCTCATCTGTTCTAGAGCGTACAATCATCTCTTGTCCAAGTGTGATAGATGTAATGGATGTTTCGTCAATGGTACCCTTCACTCTAAAGTCACCAGACTGTGAGATTTCGATAAACGCTGTTGCATTACCTTGTGCATCTGTACCATTTTCATTAATTGCCTTAATAATCCCAGTTGTATTGGCAAGCACATTCGCATTATCGATTTCTTTTTGTTTCGCAGCTAAATCCAGCTGCTTTTGTTGGATAGATAACTGTGCAACACGAATATCATTTTCCGCAATCGCAATCTGACTGGTATCACCACTGGCTTTATATTCGGAGATTGCATTATACTTGTCCGTAATTGTGCCTCTTAATGATTCAATATCTAAATTGATTGAACTAATCTGTTTTTGCGCTTCTGAAACATCGTAGCGGAAAAGGACTGTTGTAGGAATTACCTGATCACCAACAGACACAAATACCTGTTCAATCTTCTTCTCTTGGTTTTTGTTGACCTTTACACTCTGTTGGGCTTCTACCACACCAGAATAACGGTCATTTCCACCACCCGTAGAACCCATGATATTACTAATGGTATCTACATAGGCAACCGACCCTCCACTAGTTCCACCAAGATTCTTTTGGAAGAAGGTAAATATTGTAGCGACAATCGCCACAACCGCAACAAGTACCGCAATCAAAATCTTCTTATTTTTTAGCATACAAATCTCCTGTATCTTTTCTAACAGACTATATCTTGCAAAATGATGTATTTCTTTTGATATAAGTAGAATAAACTAACTCTTTGACAATATTCTACCATCTTGCAAACATAGTATATATAACAAAAGTGACAATTCCATTACAATCTTACTATAATATTCTTATGAATAAATTAAGACGAATCATTCCACTCCTAATCACAACCATTTTACTGGTCGCAAACTTCTATTTCTATCAGAATTATCATAAGCTTGATCCAACAAATACCATGTTTTTCATCGCGAGCATCGTATCGCTCTTATCTATTCTTTTAAAATGGCTACCCCATAAACCAAAAATCGATACGATAGTCAAAGTGATTACAATCATGCTTGTTCCATTACTGATAGAAATGTCAGTCGAACTCTGCAACAATAACTTACTCTCCGATATCGAAGGTATCGGTAATGTATTTGTTAACTACGGTATCATTCTTCTGATTGCAATGATTTTCTACGTACTACTTGCAAGTATGAAATTCTCTTTTGCGATTACAACTATGATCCTATGTATCTTCGGAATTGCAAACATGTATGTAAAGCAGTTTAAAGGAATCCCTCTTTTACCATGGGATTTAAGTGTCATCAAAACCGCAGCTGGCGTCGCTACCAATTATCAGATAACATTCAATGTACAAGTGCTATTTACGCTAACCGTGGTTAATTTCATCTTTGCACTGTTATTCTGGTTACCAAAAGCAAAGAAAACAAAACAACGGATACTCTATCGTACAACTTGCCTTTTCCTATCTGCTGCAGTTTTGATTACTTTTTATGGTACCGATTTCTTTCAACTTACACTTGGTGCAACACCTGACTTCTTCAATCAAGCAAGAGGTTATGAAAACTATGGTGCGATTGCGGAATTCTTCGTGAATACACGCTATCTTTCCCTTCAAAAGCCGCATGGCTATGATATAGAAACACTTTCAACACAATTAAAGGAGAATACCAGTTCTACCCAAACCATCACGGAGACAGCACTCTATCAACATCCAAATGCGACGGTAGAACATCCGAATATCATTACGATCATGAATGAAGCCTTCTCAGATTTACAAGTTGTTGGATCGTTTCAGACTGATACAGACTATCTTCCATTTGAAAATAGTATGAGGAATGCTAAAAATACCATCCAAGGAAATGTCTATGTTTCCACGATAGGAACCGGCACCAGCAATACTGAATATGAATTTCTAACCGGTAACTCTATGGCCTTTTTACCAATTGGTTCCAATGCCTATACACTATACGAAAAACATACGCAACCTGGTCTTGCGATGACTTTATCCAATCAAAACTATAGTACGACCGCCTTCCACCCTTACTACAAAGAAAATTGGAATCGCATAAACACTTACCAATACATGAACTTTGATCGATTTATCGGTATGGAGGATATCACAAACTATCAAAGGTTAAGAAACTACATTTCTGATGAATGGGATTTCCAACACGTCATTGATTTATATGAACAGCGTGATACATCAAAACCATTTTTCATGTTTAATGTAACGATGCAGAATCATTCGCCATACGATACAGGATTGATTCACGATGTCCATATCACTTCAATGAAAGGAAATTATCCGCAAACAGAAGAATATCTCAGCATTATCCGTCGTAGTGATATGGCTCTAGAACAACTTGTAAATTACTTCAAGAACGTTTCTGAACCAACAATTATCTTGATGTATGGTGACCATCAACCATTTATTGAAGATGAATTCTACGAAGAACTCTATGGTAAGAGTCTTCACGAACTCAGTGATGCGGAAAATCAACGCAGATATATCACCCACTTCTTTATGTGGGCAAACTATGATATTCCAAGCGGTATAATCCCTTATATCAGCGCAAACTACCTCAGCACCTTACTTGCGGAAAACGCAAACGTAAAGCTAACGCCATATCAAAACTTCCTTCAAAATATATATCAAGACGTACCTGTTGTATCGGCTTTAGGTTGTATTGATAAAGATGGTAACTACTTTGTATATGGCAATCAAAATGCTTATTCATCAAGACTAGAGACTTATGCACAGCTCGCTTATAACAATCTCATCGAAGAAGGAAAGCGCAAAAACGAATTATTTACCCTTCCTCCTAAAAATTCAAAATAAGTACTGTATAATGATTTCATGAATGGAATTCAATATGAACGTAGTTGTGCAAAATACTTATCCATGCTCGGATATAAAAATATAACACTCACCAAGGCAAGTGGTGATCAAGGCATTGATATTATCGCTACCAAAGGAAATTTAAAATACGGCTTCCAATGCAAGTATTACAATAGAGCCGTAGGAAATGATGCTGTACAACAAGCCTTCTCTGGCATTGCGTATTACAAGCTGGATAAAGCAGTTGTGATTACCAACAACGGCTTCTCCTCTGGTGCACGTAAGCTAGCTGAAGAGGCAGATGTTCTATTATGGGATAATGTAGAACCGATGGAAGAAGATAATCGTTACACACTTTATCAGGCAATGGCAATTCTCTTCTTTGGTTGGTCTATCATTCAACTCCATCAGATTTTCTATAGTACAGAGCCGACCAAAGACTATCAGTTTATTTCCTATAGTCTATTATTTATCGCATCCTTCTTACAGGCAATTCCACATCATGCAAAAATCGCAACAGGTATTGCTGTGATGCTGTCTTCTATTCATGCATACATGTATTCTATACAGAAGACATTCTCAATCTTTACACTAGATTATTATCAGATTGCGTTATTCTTCTTTATTATCGTTACATTTGTTCGATTTGTTTACTATATCAAGAAATACTCGATTCGCCGTCAAGCAAATAAACGGAATCAATTACGTCAAGATATACAGCAGACACGTTATACGATTGCACAGAATATGGCAATCTTCCTCGCAAATGAATTTAACTGTAATGTGAAAGTTATTGATACGAAGGTAAAAGATAATGATCTCATCATCACCCTACAAACAAATCGTACACAAACAAGCCAACTAGCATCTATACAAGCAAAATTAAACCAAAACCGAGAACAGATTCAATATGAACTACGTGCTACTGCACTACACATGATTGAACTAACAATCAAAGCCAATCATTAATTCGACTGGCTTTGTTTTTCTTTAACTTTTCTTAGGAAATCACTGACCCAATAAGAGTCAATTTCTACAGATTCATCTTCAGCTAGATATGGTTTGTAGTGCTCTTCTAATGTTTGATACAGTTCTTTGGTAAAGGGAACTTCTCCAACAATTCCCTCTCCAGATTGAATTAAGAACGCATACTCATCACCACGAGTATTGAAATACATATGATTGATTTCTAAACCCTGTGATTGAATCTTAGCTAGGTCCCCTGTTACATACTTACCAATTTCGATGATACGATCATCTAATCCTAGTAACGAAATCAGAGCCTTTTCTTGCATATCTGATTGACTCGACACGATTCTCGTCGTGCATGTCTCAATCCATTTATTTAACGCTTCATCCAACTCATCACGATGATAGCGGCGATTGAACATGAGATTCATCTCTTCATAATCTTTTTGATTATCTGGATATCCAACTAATAGATTCTTACTACCATCATGGTACATGCACGTATATAACATATTTTGTTCCATATGACATTTCGAGCAGCTATGACGAAATAACTTGCCACGCAGTAAGCTCGTTTCTGCCGATGGATCTAAAGCTGTATCAATAAGTGATTTGATTTTAACTTTTTCCTTCTTCCCACATGAATGACAAGTAATCTCTGCTTCATAGGTATTCATCTCTGCTCTTTTAAACATGGTATTCTCCAAAACTTTTTATTTCTGTAATTCTTCTAATGTTGGGGCTGCATTCATCGCACCCTTTTTCGTCGTAACGATAGCAGCTGCGTGATTGGCAAAACATAATCCATCTTTGATCATCTCTGGTGAAATTTGATCAGGCTTTTGTTTGTAATGATCTAAGTAATATAATAGCGCACCAACAAACGTATCACCTGCACCGGTTGTATCAATTGGATCTACTTTATGCGCATCCGCATGACTATGACAATGTTTCAAGTAAGCGTCACTACCCTCAGGTCCATATGTCACAATGACATGTTCAACACCATATTGTTTTACCACTTCAATGGCTTCTTTGACAGACGATTTACCAGTGATAAATTCCACTTCATCATCTGCCATCTTAACGATATTTGCATACTTCATAAAAGTTAAAATTGTTTGTCTACACTCATTTAAATCATCCCAAAGATCTTTACGGATATTTGGGTCAAACAGGATTGTCGCATTCGCTGCTTTCGCCTTCTGTAGCAAGTACTCTGTTGCGTACTTTACAGGATATTCTACTAAATCAACAGAGCCAAAACTGATATAGTCTTCACTTGTAAATTCAATTTCTTCTACATCACTTTTATCCAAGAGCAAGTCCGCACTTGGATTACGATAGAAACTAAAGTCACGTTGTCCATCATCCGCAAGGCTTACAAAGGCTAACGCTGTCTTTGCCTTCTTTGTAGTCTTCAGATATCTCGTATTAACACCATAACCCGCAATCGTATCTTTTAAGAAATGTCCAAATGGATCATCTCCAACCATACCGATAAAATATGCTTCTGCACCAAGCTTCGCTGCGGCGACTGCCACATTGGCTGGTGCTCCTCCCGGTCTTTTTTGAAAGGCATCCACAGCACTTAGACTTGCAGCTGTCTGTACTGGAATAAAGTCAATTAACGCTTCCCCGATTGTATAGATTTTTCCCATATATTTTCTCCAACTTTATATACTGATTTTACCCTTTTTAATCGTACTAGCGCAATCATTCCCATCATTTTTATTATCTTTTTCTCCGCCGGAATCATTAGTCCATTTATTCATGTACGATGTATCTTACAACAAAAAACCAAAGCACAGCGTGCCTTGGCATAAATTCATAATCTTAATAATTTTCTGCGTGAACTTCAAAGAATGCTTGTGGGTGATGACATACTGGGCAAATTTCTGGAGCTTCCATACCGACAACGATATGGCCACAGTTACGGCACTCCCAAATCTTAACTTCACTCTTCTTGAATACTTCCTGCATCTCTACATTCTGAAGTAACTTTCTGTAACGTTCTTCGTGCATCTTTTCGATGGCACCTACACCTCTAAACTGTTCAGCTAGATCGTGGAAGCCTTCCTCTTCCGCATCCTTTGCCATACACTCATACATGTCAGTCCACTCATAGTTTTCACCATTAGCAGCTGCTTGTAAGTTTTCTTTCACATCGCCAAGCATGCCTAATGCCTTAAACCAAAGCTTTGCATGTTCCTTTTCATTTTCTGCAGTCTTTAAGAATAAAGCCGCAATCTGCTCAAAGCCTGCTTTCTTCGCAACGGAAGCGAAGAATGTATACTTGTTTCTAGCTTCTGATTCACCTCTAAACGCTTCTAATAGGTTCTTTTCCGTCTTAGTACCTGCATAAGGGTTCTTTTTGTTTTCCATTATTATCTCCTCCATATTTCCACACACTCTCTTCGGAAATCATACTCATCTTCTCCCTATTGTTGTGGAAAGTCAACAGGATTACTATGGATTTCATCAATCTTCTACATAAAAACGTCCCCTTAGGAACGCTTCTTATAGTGCTGTAATTGCGGCGATTGCGCCGAATAATACACCAGGTAAATTAGCCATCATCAGTGGCCAATCCTTCTTCTCTTGCATAAAGCCATATGTTACCCATAAGGAACAGTTGATAGCCGCAACCATAGGTTGTAAGAAGCCACTCTTCATTCCATGTAGGTTATTTATAATTTGTGGGAAGTAGGAAATATACATTAACATTGCTGTACATGTCGCAATCCATCCTAGTGTTTTTAATCCTTTTTGATTCATCACTTATACCCCCTCTTTCTGAATATCGTTCTTTACAAAGATATGTTTATTAAGGACGAATGAAAGCATTTTACTGCATTCTTTTATGTAAGTTATTTTTTCAAATGAATTATGTGAATTTAAAAAACCCGGAAATTCCGGATTTTTATTAGAATTCTACGCCTTCCATTGTCTTTTTTAAGACGGCCGCAGATTCGGAAAGCTTTGTACGTTCTTCTTCACTGAGGGAAATTGGCACCAATTCTTCAATACCATTTCTTCCAACGATTGCTGGAACGCTGAGAGATACATCACTGATACCATACTCACCATGTAATGCAGTTGATACAGGTAAAATAGACTTTTCATCACGTAGGATTGCACGACAGATTCTTACAACCGACATTGCAATTCCGTAGTAAGTAGCGTTCTTTCTTTCAATGATCTTATACGCTGCATTCTTAACATCTTCTGCGATATCTTCTTGTGCAACCTTCATGTCAAGATCACCACCCATACCTCTTAATGCGAAGAAGTCAGCGAGTGGAACACCTGAGATATTTGCCATAGACCATGTGCAGATTTCAGAGTCACCATGTTCACCGATAACATATGCGTGAACAGAACGTGAGTCAACATCCAAACGTGTTCCTAATAGATATCTTAGACGTGCAGAGTCTAATACTGTTCCTGAACCAAATACACGATTCTCTGGCATGCCAGAAGCCTTCTGTGCATAGTAAGTCAGGATATCAACTGGATTAGCCACAATCAATAAGATTCCTTCCGGACTTTGTGCTTTGATTTCAGCCATGATCCCAGCGTGAATCTGGATATTCTTCTTAATTAAGTCAAGACGTGTTTCACCTGGCTTTTGTGCAGCACCAGCTGTAACGATAATGATAGCCGCATCCTTAATATCGGAATAATCACCCGCATAGATATTCATTGGAGAACTGATAGAAGTACCATGACCAATATCCATAGCTTCTCCTTCAGCCTTAGCACGATTTACATCTAATAAAACCATTTCTGAAAATAGACCGCTTTGCATTAAGGCAAATGCGCTAGAAGATCCAACGAATCCACAACCTACAACCGCAACTTTACGAAAATTAATACTCATATTTAACATATCCTTTCTATTTTAAGATACGTCTTCATTATAGGCATTTCTTTTCAAAAATACACTAAATGTAATTCAAAAAAACATCTTACAATTTGTTTTTCTTGTAAGATGTTTCAAATATCAACTATTTTGTTGTTGTGTCTGTCAGTGTTGGATTAAAACTAGCATCTACATAATCCAATAATGCCGACTTAGCAATGTTACAGCAGTGGTCACCCATACGCTCTAATGTACCAAGAATATCACAGTAGATAGAAGCAGCGACAGAAGATTCACATTGATTCTTAGACATACGTGTGAAGTGTGCCTGACGTGCTACATACTCTGCCTTATCCATCTCTTCTTCTAACGCTATTAATTCTTCATAAATAATCTTATCTTTTGTACGATATACCGCAATTGCCTTTGCGTACATTTCCTTGAACTTATCATACATACTATTGATATCGCCCATCGCAAAGGAAGTTAATCCGCTACGATCCTCTTGGACCATCTTATAGAACTCAGATAAATTCATGGATAAGTCACCTAAACGTTCAAGGTTCTTGATGATTTCTAGATCTCTACGGATATCCGCTTGGTCAACAGCTGTTAAATTTGAATTTGCGGAAACTTGAACTAAGAATTCCGTAATCTTACGATCTAAAGAGTTAATCATAGACTCAGACTGCCTTAAGTTTTCAAAGTCCTCATCTGTACCAGGCTTATTCAAATAATCACGGGAATCAGAGACATCTTCTCCAACAACATCCGCCAACTTGAAAATCGCATCTCTAGCCGCCGAAATTGCAACTGCAGGAAGCTCAGTATTCGCTAGATGAGCATCCAACTCATCAATATTAATTTCAATCTTCTTAGGTTCTTCACCACGAACAATCAGACGAATTAATGAACAGAATTGACGAAGGAGCGGAAAGAATACAATTGTCGCTACTGTATTAAATACAATATGCGCTACTGCTATCTGCATCATTCCGCCAATGTTTAACTCTGCACAAAACCATTGAATGAAATTTGCATAAGGTACTAAGAACAACATACCAATTGTTGTACCAATAATATTGAATAAGATATGAATACCCGCTGTTCTCTTGGCAGCTGTAGATCCACCAATAGAAGCTAAGATACCAGTTACAGTTGTACCGATATTAGCACCAAATACGAATGGTAATACAGCACTGAATGTCAGTGCACCAGCTTCATACATCTTCTGAACGACACCGATTGTTGCAGCAGATGCCTGTACTGCACCAGTCATGATTGTACCAGCAAGCAAGGACAATAATGGGTTTGTAGACATCGCCTCGGCAAATGACATAAATGCAGGAACATCTTTGATTGCCGCAAGTTCATCACCCATCGAATTCAAGCCAAAGAAAATCAAACCAAAACCGAGGATGATATATCCAGTACTCTTGATTTTCTGTTTCTTGCCAAAGCAGATAATCATCGCACCAATAAATACGAAGTATAAAACAAAGTTATCAATATCCAAGGAAATTAATAATGATGTAACCGTTGTACCGATATTGGCACCCATGACGATACCAGCAGCCTGTTCCAAGTTCATAAGACCTGCACGAACTAAGCCAATCGTAATCGCGGTTGAAGCCGAGCTTGACTGCATAACGATTGTAATCGCAATACCAATCAATAAAGCACTGAATGGATTGGTTGTATATCTATCGATATAATCTCTCAACTTATCACCAGCGACAGCTTTTAAGCCATCACCCATGAAATTGATACCGATTAAGAATAGACCAAAGCCACCTAGAATAATATCCCATCTAATGGATGTAAGTTCCATCATTCCTCCTGTGGATCATCCGACCCTTTAAAATCTCCCCCATCAAAAGCGCACGGAAACAAATTCAATTTAAAATATTTTAAGCTAAAATTCAAGCATTTTTCAAATACAACCTTCCTACCCTGTACGCACTATTTTAACAATTTACAGCCCTGTGTATAATTTTTTCTCTTCAACATATGATTGATAGAATTTAATACACGCCGTTTATCTATACTCCATCGTGGTGCAATCAACTCATCCGCATTTCCATCTCCTGTTAAGCGATGGATTACAATATGTTCATCTAAATATGCAATACACTCTGTCACAAGTTCTACATACTCATCCATCTCTAGAACATGATACTGAGATGGATTAGATAAATACTGCACACCTAGTCTTGTATTCTTTAAATAATGTAATAACTGTAACTTCACACCATCAATTGAACATGCATTTAAATGTTGTATCGTTTCTAACAACATCTTCTGGTCTTCCCCTAGAAGACCAATAATGATGTGAACAATCACATCGATATTGATTGCCTTTAGATTCTTAACAGCTTCATCAAATACCTCTAGCGGATATCCACGATTCATCCATTTGGCAGTACTTTCATGAATCGTTTGTAGACCAAGTTCCACCCAAATAAACTTGTTTGGGTAGTTTGCTTTTAACTCTTTTAAAAGTGAGATGACATCTTCCCCTAAACAGTCAGGTCTAGTCGCGATGGAAATCCCCGCAAATAAATCATCTTGTAAGGCTGCGGTAAAGATTTCTCTTAATTTTGCGATAGGTGCGTAGGTATTTGTAAAGGATTGGAAATATGCAATATAGTCACCCTTTGGAATTTCTTGGTGATTATAAATCAGTTCTTCTCTGCTTAAACGCTTTCCTTCATAGTAAATCGTAAAATCTCCAGAACCGCCTTCTCCACAGAAAATACAACCTCCAACAGCGACCTTACCATCGCGATTTGGACAAGTCATCCCTGTTTCAAGTGCTACTTTATAAAGTTTACGTCCGAAGGTATCTTTGAGATATTGCGGAAACGAATAATACAGTTGTTTCATATCTCTATTTTATGATGAAATGCATAAGAAAAGAAGATACATTATTACATATCTTCTCTTATGAATCGAATCTTCATGCCACCTTTGACAAGTTTTAAGATAGACAAGTCCTTTGGTGATACATGACCAATAATATTTACGCGATTATCTGCTGGAAGTGGACTACGGACAATCTGTACTTCTCCTGCATAACGCAAGTAGGAATCATTATCCATTGTGATCGCACCAACTTCACGTGTCGTTGTATTGTTTGGCACAATGTGTTCATCTGCCTTTTTTAATAAGCGCGCTTCTTCCACACGGATAATCCATGATGGACTATCAATACGACAAGTTACTTCTTTATCATAGAAATATTCCGCATGTTTCAAAGTGACTGGAATATCAATCACTTCTGTATCACAATACGATTGAATGCGTTGAATCTCATACGCACTGATACCAGGATCTCCAACAAACACTTGATCTACATGATACTTTAACGTCAACTCCATAAACGCTGCGTATGGAGAAATATGACGATGATGCTCTAGGGTTGGTAAACCCTCAAAGATAGGTCCCCGCTTTAATACATCACCTGGAATAAAGGCAATCACATGGATACCCGCAGCCTGTAATGACTTTGTAATCCGCAAAAAGTACTCTTCGTCTAATCCCGTTTCACAACGGGGATAATAGTTATGCATGGCAAGGATTTCTTTTCCTTCACGCACTAAATCTTCCACTTCATCAACACGAATGGTGGATGCATTTAATACGATTGGCATCTCTTTCGCTAATGCCAACATTTCCGCATGGTCAAAACCATAATCCAAGCGCAATGCATATACATCTAGTAACTTTGCGATTTCTCGCACAGACGAAACTTGAAATAACTCTAATGATTTTGTGGATACATCCGCTACAATACGGAAACCCTCTTCATTTAACCAAGCACACATTGCATGCATGTCTTTTGTATATGTATCACTGAACTCTTCACTGATATGTAAAGATACAAATACAAGTGGATGATTTTTACCTACACCTTGTAAGTGCATCTTCTGTTTTTCAAATGTGCTTAAAAATACAGAATATCCTAATGAATTTGCCATATTATTTCTCCCTGATTGCTTCACGGACATGACCGCAAGCTTGTTGTAAACGAATCAACGCATCTTCGTAAGAACAGTTTGCTAGAATCATCGTGATAGCGACTTTACATGAACCTTTTGCTATATCTATCGTAGCACGTGCTACAGAACGTTCAACCCCTGTAGCTTCCATAACAATATTTTCTGCGCGATTGCGTAGTTTCTCATTTGTCTGCATCACGTCAACCATAAGATTTTGATAAGCCTTTCCAAGACCTACCATCGTTGCAGTAGAAATCATATTAAGAATCATCTTCTCAGCAGTACCGGACTTCAAACGTGTAGAACCAGTTAATACCTCTGCCCCCACAGGAACATCCACTGCAATTTGGGCAACTTCGCCAATCTTGGAATGATATGTATTTGAGATTGCAGCAGTATGACAACCTAACTCTTGTGCATAAGAAAGTCCACCAAGCACATATGGAGTACGTCCACTTGCTGCTAAACCAATTACGATATCCCTTTCATTTAAGCCGATTTGAATTAAATCTTGTTTGCCAAGCTCTGCGGAATCTTCGGATCCTTCACGAGCTTTAATAAAAGCACCTTCACCACCCGCAATCAGACCAACAACTAAATCAGCAGATACACCAAATGTTGGTGGACATTCTGCCGCATCAAGCACCCCTAATCTTCCACTTGTTCCTGCACCCATATAGATAATTCTTCCACCTTGTTGGATAGCTCCAATACAATATTCAATGACCTTTGAAATATTAGGAAGATGTGGCTGAATCGCAGACGCAATTAACGCATCCTCACGGTTCATTTCTGTAATGATTTCGAGTGAACTCATCTGATCCAAATTGATCGTATTTTCATTACGGTGTTCTGTAGCGATTGTTTGAAGATTAATTGTCATATGCGTATGCCCCCTATAATATGCCTACTCTACGCATATTATAGGTAGAATGATAACAAAATTTCAACATTGACACTTTTTTTCGAAATAATATTTCTGTTTTTGGGATAATATGCTATTGTTTCTATAGGAGAATACACCCATGAAAAATGCACTTATTCGATTACGTGAACATTACCATGAACTAGCTAGTGCTGAAAGAACCGTTGCGGAATATATCCTCAAAAACCCTGAAACCGCAAGTACACTTTCTGTACAGGAATTAGCACATAAAAGTTTTTCATCTCCATCAGCGGTTGTTAGAATGTGCCATCGCATCAACTTTGATGGATACAAAGATTTCAAACGCAGTCTGACCATTGAATTAGCACTTCATGCAAAGACTGGTGAACAGATGTATAACGAAGAAATCAAAAGAACAGATAATATCGCAGATATCATTCGCAAGGTAACAGCCAAAAATGCAAAGTCCTTAGATGAAACGGAAAAGTTAATGGACATTGAAACCTTGCACGAATGCGTAAAAATCATGAATGATGCAAGAAATGTTATTCTCATTGGAATGGGTGCTTCCTTAGTTGCTCTACGTGATTTATATCTAAAGTTATTACGTATCTCAAAGCCATGTACCATTAATGAGGACTGGCATTCACAGTTTCTCAGTTGTAAAAACAGTACTGCTGAAGATGTAGCGATTGTATGTTCCTACTCTGGCAATACCACTGAAGTAATTACATGCATGAATGCACTCAAGGAAAATCTAACTCCTATTATCGCAATTACTCGCTGTGTTGATACACCAGTTTCAAAATTGGCAGATTATAAACTATATACAACCGAGAACGAATCACTCTTGCGTACAGCCGCAATGTCATCTCGTATCTCACAATTAAATATCATCGATATTCTCTACACTGCACTCGGTACTATGAATTATGATGAAACAATTAAAGTACTACACCGTACCTACATTAAAAAACCAAAGAATTAAAAAAGCGGAAACCCGAGACTGTTGAAAAAGTATCAGTCATAAACGAGATTTAATCAAATTGTTTACAAATCAGAATGAAAACAGGTATATTCACAAATTTCAGAAAAAAATTGAGGTATATACCTGTTTTTGTTTGGTTTTTATCAATATATTTTTGCTTATCTATCTTTTTTCAGCTTCAATATTCTTTTTAAATTCACCACAAAAATGGTGACACCTGCCTGAAGCATCATCCCGTTCATTCCTGCATATATAGTATGTGCATATCCATGTTCTTTTTTCAGCTCAGCATTTTTAGCTTCTATTTTGTAACGTTCACCAGCCAGTTCCTGATAATATTCTGTCTGTTGCTTATCCTGATGGTCCTGATGAATTTTACTCATCTTTACTGTGATGTTATATGTTTTGCTTTTCTGATTTTCTTTATATCCACATTTCTCTCTCAGCGGGCATTGAATACATTTTTTTACATCGAAAAAGTAGGATTCACGCTGTGGCTTATTTGGATCTTTCACACCAGTTTTAGATTTATGAATTGCCATATGTCCTGCTGGGCATACATACATTTTTGCGTCTTTATTGTAGCTGAATTCTCCGTCAAGGGCGTTTTTTCTGTTCCCGGATGATACTGTTTTGCTTAGCTTCGATACAAGGTTGATTTCATTTTCATTTGCATACTCTATATTTTCCTTTTCAGAATATGCTCCATCTCCGACAATATTGTCAACATCTATTCCGTTAGCTTCCGTCTTGTCTACTAAAGATGCAAGTTCCTTTCCATCGTGCTTCTCTCCAGAAGTGACAGCAGCAGCTGTAATAATTCTTTCTGGAGTCATTGCGATATGTGTCTTATACCCAAAGAATTCTGTGTCTGCAGTTTTGTGCCCCGTCTTGGCATCACTGTCCTTAGAGTAGGTCAGCTCTTCATTTACATCATCCAGCGTTTCACGGAGAAGATTCATATTTTCCTGTATGTACTTATATGCCTTTAAACTGTTATCACCATCAACCAACTTATATACTTTTTCGCAGTAATCAACTACTTCTTCATACAGCCCGATTCTGTTGTTGTCCGGTTTCTTAGGCATCTGTTTCACATATTCTTCATTTACGCTGTATACTTTCTTTCTGAGATTTTTACAAACTTCAAGAAGGTATTCTCGTGCACTTTTTGTTCCATATCTGGCTTCTGTATGCGTGGAATCAACAATAATTGTTTTAGACAGTTTGATTCCGTTCTCCATCGCTATCTGTACGCTCTTTGAAATCAGGGCATCTATGACGGATTCATCTTTCAGGCGCAGTTTTCTGAACTTGGTAAGACTTGAAAATTCAATTACATCTTCTTCGGGTGCAAGACCAAGAAAATATTTGAATGCCATGTCTGTACGGGCTCTTTCTACAACATCTCTGTCAGAAAGCTCATACATTCGCTTAAGCATAAGATATTTGAACATGACCTGTGGCCTGTAGCCTGGTCTGCCGTTGCTGGAAGTATATGTGTGTTTCAGAAGATCGTCTACAAAGCTGAAATCCACGAGCTCATTCAGCTGCCGGAGCTCGTGATCTTTTGGAATGATCATGCCGTAAAGATCGATATAGGGACTGAGAATCATACCTTCCTGCTTGATCATAAGTTATTCTCGCTGCGATTCATTTCATTTCTCAGTGCTTTTTTTATGATCTCAGATTTAGATGTTTTGGATTTGTCCAGCCATGAAACAATATCTTTATCCTTATCAAGATTAAACCATACAGTTACTCTTGTCATCTTGCTTTTCTGGTAATCCATATCATATTTGGCTTTGTCATTTTTAGATCTCATAGTCCTTACCTCACAGCTATATTATAGCATAACTAGCCGCTAGTTTGAAGTATTTAAATGAAAACCTCACTGTTTTTTTGTGAGGTTTTAATTGAAGGACTTTTTCAGCAGTCTCGGAAACCCCGCTTTTTAATATTGTTGTAATAGACCTTTTAGCGTACTTGCGAATTTCTCACGATCAACGCCAAGCATTACCATGGTTTCACGTGTCTTAAACTTTGTATCACTCCATATGTCTGTAACCGTCTTACCAAAGCATAAACGACTCTGCGTTTCCACATAGACACCTGCCTTTTGTCCTGTAAAGATTTCAGGATACTGCAAGTAAATTAATGGACATGCATCATGGATACATAAGATTTCACGCTTGTAGTTCTTAATATAGAAATTTAGATTGGATTGTACAACATCCGCAAAGAACTTACTGATCTTTGTATTAAAATCACGAATGTCTTGAATATCTTTGCCATTTAGATAAGCATCAACTGTAACATCTAAGCCGAACATTACTACTGGAATACCACTTTGCATAACCGTCTCCGCAGAGTGAGGATCAGCATAGATGTTAAACTCAGCTGCCATTGTGGCATTACCACCTACAACTGCACCACCCATGATAAGGATTCTTTTGACCATGCCTTTCAAATCAGGATGAGAGATAATTGCGTTTGCAATATTTGTAAGCGGTCCTACCGCAACAATCTGTAATTTACCACCTTCCTTTTTCGCAGCCTCATAAATTGCATCCCATGCATGCATTGTTTCCTTTTCGGCTGGAGAATCTGGAATCACAACACCACCAAGTCCATCTTTACCATGAACTTCAGAAGCATCATCTAGTTCTACACACATTGGCTTAATTGCACCTGGGTATACTTTGATATCTTCTCTACCTGCATACGCAAGTACATTACGGCAGTTTTTAAATGTCTTGGCATGTTCTACATTACCAGCAACTGAGGAGATACCACGAATCGCAAGTTTATCTAACTTGAGTGCACAAAGGAGTGCAACCGCATCATCGACACCAGTATCGGTATCAATCCAAATTGGGATTAAATCTGTCATGCGATATCCACCTTTCTACCCTTGTATGCCTTGCATACTTCTACTAGTAAATCAACAAATTTTTCACGGTCAACCCCAAGCACTGCTGTAACGTTATTTAGATTACCACTTGATCGGTGCCAGTCCGCTACAGTCGCTCCACGTGTATAGTTACCTTCAATGTCGATTTCAACATGCATCTCTTGTGTTGTAAAAATTTCAGGCTTCATTAACACTGCAACGGCACATGGATCATGTAATGGAGAACCATTCCAGCCAAGTTCTGCGTGATGCTTGAAGAAGAAATCTAACCAATCCGCAACGATACCAGATACCTGGTTACCAATTTCGCGGATTCTCTTTTCATCCTCTGGATAAACGATAGCCTTCTCCGTTACATCAAGACCACACATTGTAAGCGGGATTCCAGATGTAAATACAATTTGTGCAGCTTCTGGATCTTCAAAGATATTAAATTCCGCAGCTGGAGTCCAGTTACCATTTCTAAGACCTCCACCCATGATGGAAATTCTTCCAATCTTGGATTTCAATTCTGGATGTGTTAGTAATAGCGCCGCAACGTTTGTTTGTGGACCAGTAGCGATAATCGTTACCGCTTTCTCACTTTCTCTTAATACTTTTGCCATCAAATCTACAGAGGATAATTCTGATAACTGCATGCATGGTTCAGGCATTGCAGGACCATCCAAGCCAGATTCACCATGAAAGTTTCCAGCTGTAATTAATGGCGATAATAATGGTAGCTCTCTACCCTTCGCAATTGGCGCATCAATACCTAATAATGTACAGATACGCATTGCATTATAAGTCGTTTTGGCTAGTGTCTGGTTCCCTGCCACACTTGTGACTGCTTTGATATCAAAGGCAGGATTTGCTTTGGCAAATACCCAAGCAATTGCATCATCGTGACCAGGATCACCATCTAAGATAACTGGTATTTTCTTGATTTCACTCATGCACTCACCTTTTCAGCATTTTCACGGCGTGCACGCTTTGCGCGACTTGCCGCAATAAGAGCGAATACAACCAAACCGATAATCGTTACCAAATATGGAATTGGTGAGACGAGGTTGGAATCTACACCTGTCGCAGATAGCTTGATACCAAATGCCTGTGCAAATCCGAAGATGAGTGCCGCTAGCATACAGCCTAGAGGTTCACCAGCACCCATTGCCTGTGCTGCTAAAGCGATAAATCCACGTCCAGCAACCATGTCAAGGGACCAACCCATTGCATAATACATTGACATAAACGCACCACCCATACCACAGAGGATACCAGCGATAACCATTGTAATGTACTTCACCCTAATAACACTTACACCAACAGAAGAAGCCGCATGCGAGTTTTCACCAACAGAGCGGATATTTAATCCTAATGGTGTATGGTATAACAATACCCATGTCAAAAATACACAGATAAATGCGAAGTATGTTAATAAGCTATGTCCAGATAATACTTGTCCAATCACAGGAATCTTATCAATGAGTGGAATTGTAATACTTGGAATCTGCAACTTCTGTGTAATCAAAGAGGTTGTGGAAGTTAGCTGTGATCCCTGTGTAATACCTGTAATTACCTTAACTAAGAAGATAGTTCCGCCAGATCCAATCATATTGACCGCAGTACCCGTTAAGATAATATTTGTCTTTAGATTGAATGCGAAGAAGCCCATGAGTAAGCTAACGATAATACCTACAGCAACCGCCACAAGTAAACCTACAAACCAATTTCCAGAATAGTAAGCAAATAAGGAACCAAACAATGCGGAAATCATCATTGTGCCTTCAAGGCCAATGTTAGATACACCCGCCTTTTCGCAGATAACAGCTGCCATTGTCGCAAATAAGATTGGAGCTGTGATACGGAAAATCGCAAAGAAAAATTCTGGTGTCATAATAAGTGAAAACATCTTACTTCACGCTCCCTTCTACTGTCGCTCCGACTTGTTTTTCGCGTAGCTCCTCTTCAGCACTCTTAACTACAAGCTTCTGACGATACTTAGATAAGAATTGATCAGCCGCGAAGAATAAGAAGATGATCGCCTGAATAATATCAATCAACTGTGCAGGAACTGCGGCGTAGGTTGACATTAAAGTACATCCCTTTTCAAGATAAGCCATAAAGAACGCAGCGAGCGGAACAAACGCTGGATTATTACCTGCTAGAATCGCTACAGTAATACCCGTCCAACCATAACCCGGCTGGGCTAACCAGTCGAAGTATTGGTTTCTTCCTAGCATCTCAATGCCACCACCCATACCTGCTAATAATCCGCCGATTACCTGCGAAAGGATAATGATCATTACAACATTCATACCAGAATACATAGAGAACTTCTGGTTGATACCAATCATACGGATTGCATATCCCCAACGTGTACGATACATAAATAGCGCAATGATAATTGTCATTACAATTGCGATAACAAAGCCAATGGATAGTTTAGAACCATTTTCAATTAACTGTGGTAAAGCAGCGTTAGCTTGGAAGTTACTAGTCTGAACTGTACCCTTTGTCTTATCAGCGATAAATGCATTCATCATAAACTTGATAACATACATGATGACATAGTTTAACATTAAAGAGTTTACCATTTCACTGACGTTTAACTTCGCCTTTAATACCGCAGGAATTAGCATCATCAATCCAGTCACAAACGCACCTGCAAGAATAGCAACAACCGGTAGTAATGCACCAGGTAATGGAACATAAACTGCAACTAAAGAAGTCACAAACGCACCAAGTAAGATACCACCTTCAGAACCAAGGTTAAATTGGTTTGCAGAGAACATAACGCATGTCGCTAAACCTGTAAAGATAATAGGAATCATGCTTGCAAGGATATCTGTAAGACCCTTTACACTAAATGTTCCATTTGCACGGAATAATGGTTGAATCAACATTGATTTCAAGGAGCTGAGTGTCGCAAGTAATCTTGCGCCAAGATTATCTCCCTTTGAACTAATAAAGATTAGAATTGCCGCAACTAATAACGCAATACCAATAGCCATTGCGCCACGCACAATACTAAATATCAAACTTCTTTTCTTATTCATGACAAACCCTCGCAATCTCTTCTGCAGTTTGTTTCTTAATACCCAACATGTATTGACCCATGATTTCGTCATTTAACTGACTCGTATCTTCGAAGTACGCAACAATCTGACCACCATACATCACAATTAAACTATCAGATAATTCCATAACTTCATTTAAATCTGCAGATACTAGTAACACACCAATTCCAGAACGTGATAGTTCCACTAACTTCTTACGAATAAATTCCGTAGCACCAACATCGATACCACGCGTTGGCTGGTCAGCGATAATCAAGTCTGGCTGATTGGAGAATTCACGTGCAACAACGACCTTCTGAATGTTGCCACCGGATAACATCCCAACCTTTTGGTCACGGCTCTTGCACAATACTTTATATTCTTTAATGAGGGCATCTGTCTCTTCATGCATGTTCTTCATGTTAAACATCAAACCCTTGTTCATCTTCTTAGAATCTGCACGGTCAGAGATAATATTTTCTTCAATTGATGCATTTGCGGCAATACCGAATAACATACGATCTTCTGGTACTAATGAAATATGTTTCTCACGTAACTGACGTTGGTTTAGACCAATGATATTATCACCCTTCATAGTGATTGTTCCTTCATTTGGTTTATTTAAACCAAACAGCATATCAACAAGTTCCTTTTGACCATTACCTTCAACACCCGCAATACCGAGGATTTCTCCTTTACGAACAGATAGAGATACACCATTGAGCATCTTCTTGCCCCAGTCATTCACATAATGTAAGTCTCTGACTCTTAAGATTTCATCAGTTGGCTTTGCAACATCCTTTTGAACCTGTAAGACAACATCACGTCCTACCATCAAGCGAGAAATCTTTTCAGGTGTAACATCCTTTGTCTCATAGACACCCATAAACTTACCACCACGTAAAATACTTAAGCGATCCGTAATCTCCATGATTTCGTTTAGCTTATGAGAAATAAAGATGAGTGTATAACCCTGTTCTTTTAGATGCTTTAATTCCTTAAAAAGTTCTGTTGTCTCTTGGGTAGTTAAAACAGCAGTAGGTTCATCTAAAATTAAAATCTTAGCACCACGTACTAATGCCTTTAAGATTTCTACCTTCTGCTTCATTCCAACTGGAATATCGACAACACGTGCATTTGGGTCAACTGCCAAGTTAAACTTCTTGGAGTATTCCTCAGTAATTTTGATTGCCTTTTGACGATCAATGAAAATACCCTTCTTCTTTGGAGTCATACCCAATACAATGTTTTCAGCGACGGTTAAACTTGGCACCAACATAAAGTGTTGGTGAACCATTCCGATACCCTTCGAAATCGCAACATTTGGTGATGATAAATGTACCTTTTCGCCATTGACGTAAATTTCACCTTCTGTAGGTTGTTCCAAACCGAACAACATCTTCATCAATGTTGATTTACCAGCACCATTTTCTCCCATCAGCGCATGAATTTCGCCCTTGCGTACATTCAAGTCAACATCTTGGTTTGCCACGACACCGTTAGGATAAATCTTGCGGATGCCTTTCATTTGAATGACATATTCTTCGTTCATATCTCTTACCTCATTCCATTTTATACAGGTGATCTCTTTTCAAAAGAAAATCCAGTTCCAACCACCATCCCAAGTTATTTTCAAAACTATTGAAAACTACACTTTTCGGCAACTGAAACTGGATTCATAAATCACCAAAGATACTAATAAAATATATTGTTTTTTCGTGGTTGAATGAAACTTTTAAATTTCTACGTAAAACAATTTATGAATCTTTTGTAACGCTACAATTAAGGACGAACCTTTTCACGTAATGTTTCTAAATCTTTAGATGTATTTCCTAATGCTGTAGGAACTTCAACCTTACCGTCTAAGATAGCCTGAATCGCTTCGTTAACCTTGTCCTTAGTTGCTTGGGAAGCATACTTGTCAAAGTTCTTGTCTGTTACAACACCAACGCCATTTTCCTTCAAGCCTAAAGTAACTTCTGTTCCCCAGTGTTCTCTACCTGCATCCCATTCATCAAATACCCAAATGAGAGAGTTACCAACATTCTTTAAACCAGATGTTAATGTAATCGCTGCTAAGTCAGGAGAGAAAGTAGCTTCCTGGTCTGAGTCAACACCGATGAACCATGCAGTATTCTTTTCAAGAGCTGCTTCAGCTGCACCATTACCGGCATTACCAGCAACGCCCCAGATAATATCAGCCTTGTTATCGCTAATCATTGATAATCCATATTCCTTGGCAATTGCTGTATCTACATAGTCATTTGTGTAACGTGTATCAATCTTGATTTCTGGATCAACGTTCTGTGCACCTGTGATGTAACCATATAAGAAGTCGTTGATAACTGGGCTATCAATACCACCAACGAAACCGATTACCTTTTCAGGATTAATACGTTCAACAGATGTATCTGTTGTCATGCTTGCAGCTAATGTACCAATGATATAACCTAACTCATTCTGCTTGTATGTTAAGTTGAGAACATTCTTATTTTCGCCAGCATAAGTATTGTCATCAAAGATTGCATACTTCTGATCTGGATACTTTGTAGCAACTTCCTTTAAGAAGTCAGGCATCTGATATGTTCCACAGATAATCAAGTCATATTCTCCTAAATCAGATACTTCATACAATGTCTGTAGCCATCTTGGCTTATCAGCGTCTGTACCACCCATTTCAATTGTCTTTAGTGTGATACGGCCATCTTTTTCAAGAGTCTGTAAACCAGCTGCTGCTGAGTCAAAGAATGACTTGTCACCTAAGTTACCGTTAACTAGGTATGCTACGTTGTAAGTCTTTCCGTGTGTTTCCGCTGTGTTTGAGCCCTGCTTTTCAGATCCCTTAGACCCACAACCAACAAGCGGTGTTAGCAACAATGCAACCATTGCTGCCTTTAATAGATTTTTCATGTATTTTCCTCCCAAAATCTTTTCAAATCGCTAGCCATCTCTTAAAATGAAATGGTGAAAGCGATTTCATGTACACTCATTTTATTATTGGGTTTTAAATCAGTCAACAAGCACATATCATAAGTACATATCATAAGTACATATCACCGGAAAGGATAAAAAATTATGTTGAATCGTATACCTAAAATTAATCTTCACTTACATCTAGACGGCTCATTCCGCATGGATACAATATGGAAACTCGCACATGATCAAAATGTGCAAATGCCTGCAGAAACAATTGAAGACTATGAAGCGTTTATTCGTAAATGTGCAAATGCCAAAGATGTAAATGAATATCTTAAGATGTTTGATACCCCTCTTAAATGCATGCAAGATAAAGCATCCATTACACGTATTACTGAAGAGTTGATTGAAGATTTAGCTCGTCAAGGCTATATCTATGCAGAGATTCGTTTCGCGCCACAGCTCCACACACAAAAAGGTCTGACACAAGCCGACGCAACAGAAGCTGTTTTAGAAGGCAGAAACAATGCTCTCAAAAAATATCCAAAGCTTCGCATCGGTATCCTTACATGCATGATGTGCATTGGCATCGATACACTAAACCAAAAAGAAAACATGGAAACTGTAGAAGTATGCAAGCAATACCTCGGTAAAGGTGTTGTAGGAATTGACCTTGCAGGTGCGGAAGGATTCGTTCCTCTATCTAACTTTGGTACATTATTCGCAAAAGCTAAAGAATATGGTCTACCTATGACTTGTCATGCAGGTGATAGCCAAGGGCCAGATACTGTCAAGGACGCAATGGACTTTGGTGTAACACGTATCGGTCATGGCCATCATGTATACTTTGACCAAGAACTTGTAGAACGCGCAAAGGAAAACAAAGTACTCTTTGAAATATGCCCAACATCCAATGTGCAGTGTCAAACCGTACCATCGTATGCAAAGCATCCAATGAAGCCTCTATATGATCAAGGTGTACTCGTTTCCGTAAACACGGATAACGACACCTTTGCGGGTGTACATATTACAGATGAATATGCCCACTGCATCAACGATATGGGATTTACGGTAGATGACATCTTCCAAATGAATATCAATGCCGCAAATGCCGCATTTGTCACAGAAGAAGAAAGAAAAGAACTACTTCATATTTTAGAAACAGCTAGAAAGGAATACACAACATGCTAGAAGCACATATCCAATTAGACCAAAGTGCAAACGCAAAGTATGCAATCATGCCTGGAGATCCAGCTCGTATTGGTCGCATCATCCCATTCCTTGAGGATGTCAAAGAACTCGCATATAACCGTGAATTCAGAAGTGTCTCCGGTTACTACAAGGGCGTAAAAGTCATTGCCATCTCTACTGGTATCGGTGGCTCTTCTGCTTCCATCGCCATCGAAGAGTTAAAGCACATTGGCGTAGACACAATGATTCGTATCGGCTCCTGCGGTGCCCTGCAGAAAAACATCCAGCTTGGTGATTTAATCTTCGCCATAGGCGCAGTACGTGATGAAGGTACATCTAAGGCATACGCAGATATTCGTTACCCAGCAGTTGCGGATATAGAATTCCTACTCAAATGTATTGAAACCGCAAAAGAAAATCACTGGGACTATCACACAGGTATCGTTCATAGTCACGAAAGCTTCTACATCGATACAAACGCAGAAGAAGAGAAGAAATGGTCAGCCATGGGTGCTCTTGGCGCCGACATGGAAACAGCAGCCTTATTTACAGTAGGTCGTTTACGTAACATCCGCACAATGTCCATTCTCAATAACGTAGTCCTCTATGGTCAAGATACCGCTGATGCAATTGGCGATTACGCCGATCAAGCAGCCAAGACAATGGAAGGTGAACGTAGAGAAATCCTTACAGCACTGGAAGCTATCTATAAGTTAGAAAAAAATGTCTGAGATTAATTTCAGACATTTTTCATACTCTCTAATACTTGCTCTAATGTAGGAATACTCTTAGCAGCACCCTCTTTGGTAACGGTAATACTACTTGCCTTTGCGGCAATACTTAATGCATTACTTACCGTTTCACCACGCAAGATACTTGCAAGATAGAAACCAGTGAACGTATCACCAGCAGCGGTCGTATCCACAGCATTTACACGATACGCTTCTTGATGAATCACCGTCTCACCAGAAATATAGTAGGAACCTTGACTGCCCACTGTCAAAATAATTTCTTTGTTTAGGTAAGCCTTTTGCAAACCTACAATAACATCTTCTACCTGATCAGAAGAAACATTCGCCAGCCCCTTGCCCTCAACTTCATTAACCACAAAGATATCTACTAACTCTAAAGGATAACTAAAAATCTTTTCATCCATTGGTGCAGTATTGAAGGCAATACGCAAACCCTTCTCATGCGCCTTTGTAATTAAGTATGTTAAAGACGATATTTCATTTTGAATCAGTAATAGATCTCCCTTTTCAAAATGTGTTAATACTTCGTCAATTTGTGCTTCATCAATCAACTGATTCGAACCACCATAAAGAATAATGCAGTTTTCACTATGACTTACCTGAATAATCGCATGTCCAGTCGCAGTTTCTTCATCCTTCTTCAGGTAATCTACCTTAACACCATATTCCTGTAAGTAATCAATAAATGGTTGACCATCAAAACCAACACGTCCAGCATGATATACATCTAAACCTGACTTTGCTAATGCGATGGATTGGTTTAAACCCTTTCCCCCAAAGCCTCTGCTATAGGACAAGGAAGATGTCGTCTCCTTAGGCATGACAAAATGATCCATCTGATACACATGATCAAAATTCAATGATCCAAAACTTAAAACTTTCATATGTAACCTCTCTTCTCGTAAATCTTGTAAATTTAATATGACATACTTCTAAGATTTATCCAAATAAAATCTCCAGCAAATATCTCTATCTGTATAAATTTTCTCAAAACTAGATAATATTTCTGTTCATTTTGTGCTGAATCGTATAAATTATTAGTATGAATATGCAAAACAAACACTACAAAGCGGTCATGGATGAAGTAGAACGCTTAGAAAAAACAGGCAGATATAGTTTGGTAAAGAACTTTATTCAACACGGAAAGACAACTGTATATGCACATTGTATTGACGTCGCACTTACAGCTTGTGAATTAGCAGAAACTTACAATTTTGATGTAGACTACTCCGCGATGATTACAGGTGCTTTGTTGCATGACTATTTCTTGTATGATTGGCATATTCCACAAAAACACTTCGGATTACATGGTTTCACACATCCGTATACTGCAGCCAATAACGCTAAGGAAGATTATCATATTGGACCAATTGAGGAAGATATTATTGTGCATCACATGTTTCCACTAACAATGTACCCACCACAATCCAAAGAAGCTTGGGTTGTATGTTGGGCTGATAAGCTATGTGCAGCACGCGAAACAGTCACCAATCATCTTGTATTCTTGAAAAAAGCCTTTCAGCGCTAGGCTTTGCAAAAATTCATCAAAAAAGCAAAAAACATCTTGCAATGAAAAAA
The DNA here is from genome assembly GCF_036323475.1 of Solobacterium moorei. Lineage (GTDB taxonomy): Bacteria > Bacillota_I > Bacilli_A > Erysipelotrichales > Erysipelotrichaceae > Bulleidia > Bulleidia moorei. Next base: position 435,310 of record NZ_AP028934.1, on the reverse strand, counting down.
TGACCATGGTAATATAGTAAAGCGCTGAACGGTTAGTCAGTATGCACTTGGCAATAGTTGAGGAAATACTCAAGAGGCCGAAGAGGTGCCCCTGCTAAGGGCATAGGTCGGGAAACCGGCGCGAGGGTTCAAATCCCTCTTTCCTCGCCATACATTGGTCCCGTGGAGTAGTGGTTTATCTCGTCTCCCTGTCACGGAGAAGATCGCGAGTTCGAATCTCGTCGGGACCGCCATTATTGCGAGTGTAGTTCAATGGTAGAACGCCACCTTGCCAAGGTGGACACGGCGGTTCAATTCCGCTCACTCGCTCCATTACGTAAAAACCCGCTATTTGGCGGGTTTTCTTATGCGTTGGTCAACTTTTGGGCAACTTTTTATTTTTCTGCCTTTTCAATAGCATCTTGCATTGCATTTCTGATTACTTCGGCTTGACTTATGCCAAGTTTTTGGCATGCTTCACGGAACGCTAAAACAAATTCATTTTTGTATGTAGCAGATACTCTCATCATGTTTTCTGCTCGCCACTTTGCATTATATTCTTTTTGATTAAAATCACCACTACTTCTTTTCGACATTTTATCTTCCCTTCTACATTTATACGCTAATGTAATGATGTCACTATGTAAAGTGTTTTCGATAATTTAGCGATAATCACTAATCTATTAATCTCGTTTACTTGCTCTATTAAGAGGTCTTGGATATAAGATATTATTCGTATAGAATATAATGAAGTTAGAGGAAACTTATGGAGTTCGATATTTTTTATTACGAAAATGATATATCAATGATTAAGGATAACAATAATCCAAGGATTATTTTAAATGATCCTTCTGTTTTCCAAGTCCTTTCAGACATCATAAATTGCCTACCAAATAGTATCGATATTAATCAATACCCAAATAAGGAAATCATAAACCGTTTATTAACGATTGAAGTAATTCAACTCCATGACAATAAACTGTCATTAAATATTCCTATATTTATCGAAAAAGATTTACCTATTTTAAAACGATATATTTCGCTTGCTAGCAAGAAGATTTATTATTCAATAGCGCAACAGACTGATGTCTTGATTAAAACCATTCATCAAATTCAGAATGGTTTTCCAGATCAGATAAATCTATATCATATGTTATGTGGTTATATTCTTGATGGAACAATATTTGATGAGCTTGCAAAACATAACTTAATTACAACTCATAAGATACATCAAGATAGCTCAGATTACCTTATTATCATGTATGAAAAGTGTAAATCTTTAAGCATATATAGCAATAAATTATTGTGCTCTTATAATCGTCTTACAACCAGTTACGGAACATTCAGCTCTTTTGGGGATTGTAATGGTAATCGAAATGATTTCTATCGTCAACTCATGTTACAGAAGTCCCATCAATTAGATACTACAATAAAATATTCTGCTGATGAATTGAGCCTAACATTCCATTCCTTAGTTAATGGAAATAAGATATCAGAGGATTTTATTTCAATCTTCGATCAATTGGGTTATACAAAAGGCGGAATCATAAATGTTCCAGTATATTACCCTGATGATTTTAAAGTCGGTGATGAAGTTTCCAAAATTGTTATTGACGCATGCTCGCAAACCCTGATTGAATGCCTTAATCTGTTAAACAGAGAACAAAATTTATTGTCAATTCAACATAATATCGATGTTCGTGATATTGCTAATGAAATCTATCATTTAATCTTCGGTACAGTTAATGAATTGTTAGTACAGCATAATATTGTTGCACAGCCAGAATACTATCCAAATGAAGGTAGATATTTAAAATCCTATGAAATATAGCTTGTAGGATTTTTATTATCGTCATATTACCCATTTAATTGTGTTCACTGTATGAATTTTTTCTATTTGGCTCAAGTGAAAAGTTAAATTCCACTTCTAAAGAATAAACAATAAAGTGGAAGTAAGTCATTCAGAAATAGTACTGGCAAGGATTGATAATCCAAGATGGTACTATTTTTAAGTTGAAAATGATTTTATTTTAGTTAGAATGAAGGTGAAGTAACAGAAAAATGAGCGCATGAAAGGTAGGCAGAATCTACTGTTCAAAAAATTTGTAAGAGTTGATTCTACTTCGTTGTTTGGTGAAAGTTATATGCCGATCCTTCGTGTGTGATTGATTCTGAAACTTTTTGGTTATCTTCTTACTTTAGAAGATATGGTTTTAGAATTACTTCGTCTGGTGGGATTTCGGTAATTCCAAAATCATAGAGTTTCTTGGCCATTTCTTCGTTGTAGAAATGGAGCAGCTGTATGGACGATCTTCCGTGCAGCTTTTCTTTTGGATATGAATTAATATGGATACTGATGAGATTTGCCTTTTCTTGTGATGTAAGTCCCAATGCATGGAGATCACATCCCTTTGGGCATATCTCTCTTACCAATAGGTGTAGGTTCTCTAGACTACCTTTCTGCCAAGAGGCCATTGAATCACAGTAGAACATACGTGTCCTGCGAGTTCCATCTTCACGTATCTCCGCTTCTTCAGCTAGGACGAATTCACTTCCTCTGTCTGTTAATATGACCTCGGCTTCTTTTTCGAACATTTCTTTTCCTAATATCTTTTCCAATAATAGGATCCCATCCAACATATGTAAGGAGTCCTTTACGGTTTGATAGATACATATCAACAGGTCATACTCTCTGAATTTGAAGGTCTGTAGGAAAGGTCCGTTGGACACGTCGTTGTATACCGTATCCATCTCTACGACCTTGGCATTTGGATTCTTTTCCATGTATATCAAGAAGTCGGAGTACTTTCTTCCTGTCAGGTATCGATTGTCTTTACGTGGCTTGTATGTATTGCGCTTTTGTTTGGACATCTTTCGTCTTACGACACGTTTCAAATCGATGGCACCGATCGATACACCCACATCTTGGAAGACACCATTTTCGATATAGTTGTATATCGTCTTTTCGGATAGCTTGATCTCTTTGTGGCTTTGAAGAATAGAGTAGATGGACTGACCTTTCTTAATCAATGGTAATAAGAGTTCACCGAGCTGCTTGATATCATTTACTGTCGCATTGACACCTTGTCGTGAAGATGTAAGTGTCATCTGGTAGTCGTGCTGTGCATCGAGGGCAGAGTATCGATATTTTTCATAGCGACAAGAGCGATAGTTTCCACATCCATTACAAGCTCCTGGTGACTTGTCCCTGCGAGTACATTTGAAAGGGACATAATCGATACAATCCAGAGTACAATAGCGTTCATGTTTACAGCGTTTGTAGTTAGCACACTCTAGAGGCAGATTACATTTGTATGCAAGGACACGATGGAATTTGATTTCTTTTCCTATGGTTGATTTGTCTTTACCAAGGGTAGTAGCGATAGCTTGTTTGGTAGAACCATTTTCGATACCAGTTTCAATGATCTGTCTATCTGAATAAGACATGTGTGAATTCTTCGTTAACATAATGTTTTCCTCCTAAAACACGAAGAATCGGCACTTATATTGAACTAGAAGTGTAAGAGTAAATTCAACTAGAGCTTGGTGAATAACTAAATTCAACTTTCGTACCTTAGAAGTGGAATTTAACTTTTCACTTGAGGATTTTTTCTATTTGTTACAAAAATAATTGTTTCATAACTTATTTTAACGCATAATCAATATCGTAGGGGAGATTGAACTATGTTTATAAAACTTACTAAGGCTGAAAAAGACTGGATCTTATATGATGTCGGTAACTCTGCCTTCATACTATTGGTATCAACGATTATGCCGCTATACTTCAATAGTTTAGCGGAGAAAGATGGATTATCATCCGTTAGTTATCTAGCATATTGGGGATATGCCGCATCAGCCGCAACATTATGCGTCGCCTTCTTAGGACCAGTGATTGGTACAATTACAGACTTCAAAGGATTTAAAAAACCAATCTTCTTTGTATCTGTGCTTGCCGGATCAGCCTTATGCTTTATGATGGGATTTATCTCACATTGGTTGATGTTCCTAATATTCTTCATCATCGCTAAGGCAGTATACTCTTCTAGTATCATCTTCTATGATTCCATGTTAGGAGATATCACAACGGAAGAACGCCTAGATAGCGTATCCTCCTCAGGATATGCATGGGGATATATCGGCTCCTGTATTCCATTTGTATTATCACTTGCAGTGATTCTTGGCGGTAAACAGATTGGCATTTCAGGAAGTCTTGCAATGACGATTGCCTTTACAATTACAGCTGTTTGGTGGTTTGTATTCTCGTTACCTTTATTAAAGACATATAAACAAAACCATTATATTGAAAATACAAAAAACGCTATTGCAGAGAGCTTTAAACGCTTAGGAAACACACTCAAGAATGCAACAAAGCATAAGAAAATCTTCTTATTCTTAATCTCATTCTTCTTCTATATTGATGGTGTTTATACGATTATTGATTTAGCGACTGCGTATGGAACAGCGTTAGGATTAAGTAGCACAAGTTTATTACTTGCATTATTGCTAACACAGATTGTCGCCTTCCCTGCTGCTCTTACATTTGGTCGATTAGCACAGAAATTTGATACTACACGATTGATTCTACTCTGTATCTTTGCATATCTGGGTATCGCTATCTTCGCAATCTTCTTGGATACACAAGCTGAATTCTGGATTCTTGCGGTATGTGTAGGTTTATTCCAGGGTGGTATTCAAGCTTTATCACGCTCCTACTTTACAAAGATTATTCCTGCAGAACAGTCTGGTGAGTACTTTGGATTGATGGATATCTGTGGTAAAGGTGCAGCTTTCCTAGGTACAGCATCTGTTTCGCTTGTATCACAGATTACAGGTTCCATCAGTGCTGGTGTAGGAAGTATCGCAATCTTCTTTGTATTAGGTATCTTCTTCTTTATCAAAACAATTAAGACAAACTAAAAGCCCACGTGTGAGTGGACTTTTTCATTAGTGACTAAATGCGTCTGGCAAATCATTCTCCAATAGAATTGTATCGGAAGGTAACGCATGTCGATAGATATGGTCAAAAGCTTCTTTGACTGTCTTTACAACGATAACGCGGTTCATATCAAATCCAACTTCCTGTAGACCTTCATAGATAGACTTCGTTTGAATTTCACCAACGAGGATAACCTCATCTACTTTGCCCTTCATCTTACGACCGAACTCTTTATTTGCGTCGTCTTGGATTGTACCTAGATCAATCATACCTGGTGTTACAACATAACGTGTATTTGGCATCATTGATAGCACCTCAAGTGCCATTGCGGAGCCTACTGGGTTTGAGTTAAACGCATCATCGATAAAGCGATAGCCATTGATTGTCTTTAGTTCTAAGCGATGTTCTACTTGTTTCATTGTCTTAGCTGCACGTTGAATCGTTGGCCATGGCACATTGAGATGTCTTGCGACACAGATTGCGGATAGAATATTGAGAATATTTAGTTCACCAAGAAGCTTTGTTTCGATACGTACACGTTCGTTGCGATGAACGACCGTAAAAGATGAACCCATACGTGTGTATGTAATATCATCTGCGTAATAATCTACATCTCTACTCTTTACTCCATAACTGACTGTCTTAACTAGATTCTTTAAGCGGTAGTTACGAATAAAATCATTATCATAGTTGAGGACTCCTAGACCATCCTTTGGTAATAGTTCCATCATCTGCATCTTTTCTTTGACGATATTCTCTTGAGAGCCAAAAGTTGCTAGGTGTTGTGGTCCAATTGAAGTTACAACACCAATAGATGGTTGTACAAACTTCATCAAGTAAGTAATTTCACCAACATGGTCAGCACCCATCTCACATATAAATACTTTATGAATCGGTTTTAATAAAGTACGAATCGTAATTGTAATACCCATTGGTGTATTGTAAGAAGCTGGTGTCATTAGTGTATTAAACTGTTCGCCAATCATTGCCTGCATGACATTCTTAGTAGATGTTTTACCGTAGCTACCAGTAATACCAATCTTGATCAAATCTTTATCTTCACAAAGAATCTTCTTTGCTTGTCCAATAAACCACTGTTTAACAAGTGCCTCAATTGGTGAAGTAATCCATCCTACAAAGAAGATTAAAATCCAAGGCAGGATAATCACTATTGTAGATATGCATGCATACTGTGGTAAGAACTTATTATTGAGAAGTAACAATCCAATCTGCAATAAAGCCATAACTACGATTTGACGTTTTACACGACCCGTATATACAAGTGGTTTAATATACTTCTTATTCTTTTCTCGAATAACATTAATACCTGTCACAAGAAGCAATAGTACTAACCATACCCATACAAAGATTTTAAATCCAGCAAAGTATGTTAATAATCCTGCAACAATAATATAGCAAAGTGTTGTGACCAACATCCCCTGAATCATCTTTTTGTTTCCAACAAGCCATTTACTATATCTACCTATTTCATAGCGATTCTGTTGAAACATGTGTAATGCATGTTTTGTTGGTATCAACATTGCAACGATTGTCGCAACTGCAAGTATCCATCTTTCCATACTAAGCCGTCTCCTTTAAGAATATATCCAGAACACGATTGAAACGGTCCGCTTGGTGCCAATATGCCCAATGGTCATCACCCGCAAATATTGCAAGACCTGCATCTGGCATCATCTTCTCCATCTGTTGTCCCATCCACAGTGGCGCAGCTGTATCTAAATCACCCCATACAAGTAATACAGGACACTTCACCAAAGGCAATAACTCTGTTACATCATCATTAACCACCTTTACAAAAGTAGGTCTCATAATTCCTTGCGCATTACGATAGTCTTCTGAACCAGCATTCTTTTGTAATTCTTCAAGTTTCTTTGTCTGACCAGTTACTTTTAATAGCCACTTACCAGCCTTAAACAGCTTGACGCGAATCTTACTTTCAAGAGATTGCTTAGGACGTATGCCTGCAGCACCTGTCAAACACATCTTCCTTACATTCTCTGGATTCTTTGCGGAATAGCGAATCGCTACGCGACAACCAAAGGAATGCCCAATAAGAATTGGGTTATGAATCTGATTGACTGTGATAAAGTCTTCTAGGAAAGCTTCATAATCAGGTACACCCCAAGCAACTGGTGGATTATCACTCTCACCAAAGCCAGGAAAATCAATTGCAAAGACACGATAGCGATCTTTGTAGTGATCAAAGATTGCTTGCATCATTTCCTTATTCTGACCCCATCCATGCAGAAGGATCATATCTTTCCCTTCACCTTCTGTGATATATGTTGTTTTTACACCGTAAATCTGTTCTGTTTTTTTCATATGTCTTTATATTCTAATCGATATTGGTGAATTTTTCACCCATTTATGCAAGTTTATGCTGGATGATTTTCGTTTGTTTTCTTTGTTTTCTGTTTCTTGGCATCATGCCAGATTCTAAAACATACACCTTCGGTGAGGTTTTCTGCCGCTACGCGGTAGCCATATGTTGTCACAACACGATGAACAATGGATAGTCCTAAACCAAACTGTCCATCCGTTCCCTTTTCATAACGATGAAATAAAGTACTCAAACGGTCTTTCGAAATATTCTTACCATCATTAATTACACAGAGTTCATCTTCTTGTAGTGTCACCTTGATATAACTCTTCGCATAACGCAATGAATTATCAATCAGATTTTCCACAACAATACGCCACGGTTCTTCTTCACCATGGAAACAAACCTCTTCATCCAACTCACAGATAAAATTAATCTCTGGACGAACAACCTTGAGTGATAGCAATGCCTTATCAATGATTTTATTCATGTTGAGATGATTACCTTCCTCAACTGTATCCTTTAGATAGTCCATCTTGTTGAGGATGATTAAACTCTTCACTTTCTTTTCCAAACGATTTGCATGCTCAATGATAACATCAACAGACTTCTCTAATGTTTCATATGGATAAATACCGTCTTTAATGGATTCTCCATATGACTTAATGGTCGCGATTGGTGTCTTTAAGTCATGAGAAATATTCTGAATCATTTCTTCCTTCTCACGATTTTGTTTCTTAAGCTGTGCATTCATGTCACGAAGTGCATCCGCAACTTCACCAATCTCATCATTACGCTGTACTAATAATTCCGCGTCTTCCTCATTCTTGATTTTAGCAATATAGTACTTGATTTGCGATAACGGTAAGATCAAAGTCGTCACCCATATCAACAACACCACCATAAAGCCAATGACGAAACTAACGTTTAACAGTACAACTCCATTGATCAAACTATCACGTAACCGTTGTTGAGCAGCGTTTGACATAACCGTAATCAGTTCGCGTCCATCATTTAATAACGTTCTTGAATATAGTACGATATTATCTCCAGGCGCATTGGTTCCATCTAACTGTGCCTCTGGTGTGTAGTAAGAATCCATCGTACCAGAATATGGAACATTCGCATTTGTCTTCAGTCTTTCTTTTAAAGTCTGATCCATCTTACTTCCATAGATGACCGTGAAAGTATTCTTTTCATGATCAAATAAGTATGCACTGATTGCACCATCCGACTGTACAAAGTCCAAAGACTGTCCTGGATTTTGGTCGGCATATAAAATTAAACTTTCTTGTGCACTATGCAAGCGATTATACATTTCTGCTTCCGTAAACCGTTCGATCGATGGCGAAAGAAAGATAATCACGAACATTGCAAAAATCATGATGAAAAGAAAGACCATGCTGAGTAACTGTTGCGACAAGCTCAACTCGCGCAACCACATTCGTATGCGCTTCATTATCCGAGCCTATAACCGAATCCATAAATCGTATGAATACTTAAATTCGGCATTTTCTTTCTAAGTCTTCGTAACGTATCATCTACGACACGGTCGCTACCAAAATAATTCTCTTCCCATACTTGGGATAGAATCTGTTCTCGTGGGAAAGCAGTACCGCGGTTATTCACAAACATCATCAAAAGCTCGAACTCTTTGGTTGTTAAATCAATCTGCTTATCATCCTCAATGACAATTCTCTGTGCTTCATCGATTTCATATCCATCTACCTTGATATGTTCTGCTTCATCTTTATAAATACGACGAATCAAGTTATTGACACGTAACACAAGTTCTTTCGGAGAGAATGGCTTCGTAATATAGTCATCACTTCCCTTTTCTAAACCAATGATACGGTCAAATTCCTTATCACGTGCAGACATAAAGATAACAGGAACTTCAGAACGATAAGAACGGATGGCTTCAATGAGGTCAAACCCACTCTTATCTCCTAACATAATATCAAGAATCCATAGATGCACATCTTCATCAGAAGTATGAGAGTAAGCCTCATCAAAATCCAAATAGGAACGTACTTCATATTCTTCTTTCTCTAAATATCTTTTTACTAATTCATTTAAATCTTTTTCGTCTTCAACAATTGCGATTACTTTTTTCATATTATCACCGCCTTTATTTTATCACAGGTTGGTTTGTTAATGTATCTTTGCCACTATTGTACTCTATCAAAGAAAAAAGGGCATCAGCCCCAAAGATATTATTTATATCCGTGTTTTTTCATCTTCTGATCGAAGATGTCGTTGATGATTTTGCTGAGTTGTTCCTTTAGTTCACCTTGTAACTCATCACACTGCTGTGCTTGAGTATATAACTCTGGATGTTCCTTAGCAATCTTAGCCACTGTATCCTTTGTCGCATGTTCTCTTACAAAGAAAGGAATCTTATGCATAACCTCATCTGGCACTAATTCGATAATCATTTTCGCTGTCTTATCCATCTTTATTACACTCCTATCTGTTTCAAATGAAACTGTGGTTTATTATACTCTGATTCCATCCTTATGCACGTGTACTGCCCAAAGAAAAGCGGAATCATCCGCTTAGTTAAATCCATATAGTTTTTGTGCAAGTTTATAAATTGTTAGTAATGCACTCTGACCAAACTTACCTGGCAAGTTAACAGCTCTGCCAACAAAGGAATAACGAACCTTATGATAGATTTCTTCATCTGTTTCCTGCATGTACTTCCATAAGTTCTCCTTCATCGCAAGATGTTCTGGGGTTCCAGATAATGTTGCTAGAACCGAAGTGATTGCAGAGATAATCTCTAAATAGGAATACATGTACTCCGTACAGTTAGGAATAGACTTATCATATGCACTTAGCGTATCAATCATAATCTTATTGACACGTAACTGTTGGTCGAGCCTTTTAATCATAACCTTTTCGTTTACAGATTGATCATCACGACCAATAAAGTAATGGTAAAGATTAATATCTAAGTAGTACAACTTCTTTACATATGGTAAAGGCTTGAATACATAGATGTTATCTACATAGAACGTATGCTTAGGTAATACCAAATGACTTTCACGCAATACTTCTGTACGATATACGCACGCATGCATGGTCATATACTTGCCTGGAGGCATCTTCTTCACATCTTTCCAAGTAAATGTACGATTGAGTGGCAAATAACCCTTGTAGTTGATTACCTTCTTATTCTTTACACCTACTTTGTCATAGATATAGTTACATAATACTAAGTCAGGAACATTTACAGCATCTTCCCCACTGTTGCTGAACATTTCTAGCTTCTCAAGTAAAGTTGCGAGCGCTTCCTCTCCAAGCCAGTCATCACTATCGACAACCTTGAAGAATACACCAGTCGCATTCTTAATACCTGTATTGACTGCTTCGCCATGCCCACCATTTTCTTGATGTACAGCTTTGATAATTGTTGGATATTTTTCCGCAAGACGATCAGCAATCTCAGCTGTACCATCCTTTGAACCATCATCTACGATAATAATTTCTACTTTTTTACCACCTGTTAATAACGTCTCTACACAGTGCTCCATGTAGTCCTGAGAGTTATAACATGGTACGGCAATACTCAATATTTTCATAATTACCACCTATCTATCGATACTATTGTAATATGAAAAAAATAATTAGGCTACCACCCTAAGTCATATGATCATTTAAAAACAACATCAATCACTGATGTCGTTCTATAACGTTGTATAAATTTTATACGCTGGATAATACCTATTATAGAGCCGTTATGAATGTTAAGAATCCTAACACAACCCCAAATGTATTTGGAATAATTAAGATATAGTCCTTCTTTGGCTCCTTAGTCCAACCATAAATAACCCAAATCAAACATGAAACAGCTGCTGTAAGTGGCTGTTGCGGTTGCCCCTTTATACCATTTAAATTTGCAATAATCTGTGGGATATAAGTGATGAAAACGAAGATTCCAACAAATGCTCCAATTGATCCTACAATCGTATTGATTTTCTTTTTCATATCATTTAACTCCTTTCGACAATGTGTCCTATTCTAAATAATGCAAAATGATATGCGGTCATTTTACATAGCTTTCATAAATTAGGCACAGAAAATAACGACATCAATCACTGATGTCGCTATCTAAAGTTGTCGTGAACTGGTAATCTGGATAACGTTCCTGTATATCCTGAACAATGTGTTGATATAGTGCTTCACGATCATCACAATTAAAGTCAATGACAATATCAAAACGTATTTCATTCCCCTGCACAAAAAAGCCATGCATCTGAATTACATGCTCAAAAGATGTAACAATCCTACGGATGTCCTTATAGATGCGTTTCGCATCATCATCCTTCGTATTGTATGCATACACACTAACACCCGTCACGAATACATGCGTTTCATCAAAAACCTTGTCTTCGATTCTACGTTGTAGTTCATCAATCTCATCTGCAGTCATCGTATCATCCACTTCAATATGCAGTGATGCTAGGTTCTTATTTGGGCCATAATTACTTAAGAATAAATCATATACACCATGAACTTCTTCAAACGTCATGACAATCTTTTTAATTTTACTTGTTAGTTCCTTATCTGCACGTTCTCCTAAAATAGAGGATATCGTAGAGGCCGCAATCTCATAACCTGCTTTGATAATCATAATAGATATAACAACCGCAAGATATGAACTAATATCGATATTCGTAACAATAAATAACAATGCCGCAACAAGTGTACTTGCAGAAATAATGGAGTCCATACGACTATCTTCACCAGAGGCAATCAGTGAACCAGAGTTCAATCTCTCTCCTGTCTTCTTCACATACATGCCCATAAAGAATTTAGCTAATACAGCCACAAAAATAATAACTAATCCAACTGTTGTATACTCTGGTGTACTTGGTTCTAAGATACTCTTGATTGACTCTATAAATGACGTGATACCAGCATATACAATGATCAAAGAAATTACTAATGCACTGAGGTATTCAATTCTGCCATATCCATACGGATGCTTATGATCTGGTTTTTTAGCAGCTAGTTTTGTACTGATGATAGTAATAATGGATGAAAAGGCATCTGATACATTATTCACCGCATCCAATATGATTGCGATAGAACCAGACAACAATCCAACCATAACCTTAAAACCTGCTAGCATTACATTTACTATAATTCCTAAAATACTTGTACGAACAATCTCTTGATTACGATCCATATTCTCACCTCGAATGTAGTTATTCTAACATCATTTTCAAAATATGTTCTGATTATTCAGCCGTTTTTTCGTGTTGTAATAACCAACGCTTCCTCTCTAAACCACCTGCGTATCCATGAAGACTACCATCTTTTCCAATCACGCGGTGACATGGAATAATAATCGAGATTGGATTATGACCAACGGCTGTTCCGATTGCTTGGTTTGACATGGATGTTTTTCCTAACTTCCTACAAACAAGTTCTTTTATATCACTATAACTTCTTGTTTCTCCGTATGGAATTGCTAACAAGCATTCCCACACAGCTTGCTGGAACACAGTTCCCTTAGGAGAAATCTTCAGAGTCATTTCTGGATTTTTACCAGAAAAATATTCATCGAGCCACTTTATTGTTTTTCTAGCCATCGTAGAAATAGAAGTAGAAAATTCTCCCTGCATATCCGCTCTATCATATTTTTGACCATCAAACCATAAACCGATGAGAGTATCAGCTTCTATTGCAATCGTGATATTTCCTAATATGGATGTATATTTAACGAATTCAACCATAGTTTACTTCCCTCCCTTGTGATTATATATCAAGTGTTCGCAATTAGACCATAGCCGCATATTCAAGTATAATAGTACCGCTAGGAGATGATACTTATGTCACTTTCTGAATACACATTAGCTCGTAAAAAAGGCAAAGCCGACGAAGAAACATTAGCAGTTTTAAACAACAGTATTTTCAGCGATCTACCCAAGGTATATGTAGGCATCTTAGAAATTCCTTTAGACCTAGTGGTAGGTACAGTCACTTCCTCAAGAGCTACATCCTTTACCGAAAATTGGATGCCAACTTTAGATGAAGATACCGAGTTTGCCGCAAAGTGGTCTAGACTATATACTGCACAGATTGAAGAAGGAATCCGTGAACCAATTCAAGTTTATGAATACATGCATGCATTCTTTGTCAAGGAAGGAAATAAACGCGTATCCGTACTGAAGTACTTACAAGCGCCTTCCATCATGGCAGAGATTACCCGTATCATGCCTGTCCATAATGATTCACAAGAAATGCAGGTGTACGAAGAATTTTTAAGATTCCAGAAAGTCACAAATTTATATACACCATACTTCACAATTCCCGGAAGTTACCAACTTCTCGCAGATATGTTAGGACAAAACCTAGAAACCAAATGGCCACAGGATCTTATCCATACTTTCCAAGGTGCCTTCTATCGTTTTGAACTTGTCACAAAGGACATTACACAAAACCAGCCATCCTTTAATATCTCTGATGCATTCTTAATCTACTTATCGATCTTTACCTTTGATAGTTTGCTAGATAAGAATCGTATCATCCTACGTCATCGTATTGAACGTATCTTAAAGGAATTCAATCGTAGTGAAAGTAACGTAAGTCTTGAGTACAAGGCAAAGTCACAATCCATCCTTTCCCTACTCAACTTCCGTAAACAATACTATTCCGAACGCAACCCCCTAACGATGGCCTTCCTCTATCCGGCTGATGATTTAAATGATTTACAGACAGCCGTAATCGAAAGTGGAAGGACCTATCTGAACAACCGCTACGAAGGTGTCCTTAATACCACTGCCTATACAGGTTGTTCAGACACAAAAACAACTGAGAAGATCATCCAGCAAGCGTGTCAAGACCATGAATGGATTATCACTACAAGCCCACTCTTATTAAAAGATACATTAAAGGCTGCTACAGACTATCCTGATCATAAGTTCATGAATCATTGTACTCCCCTTGTATCACATATTATCAATACCTATGCATTACGTAGCTATGAGTTATTCTTCCTAATGGGTATCTTAGCAGGCATGGTACATGATCAGCGTCTCATTGGCTATTTACCCTATGATAATGAAGTATCTGTGATTGAACTCAATGCATTCGCACTTGGCGTATCATGGACCTCCCCAGACGCAAAAGTACATATCTTAAAAGAACCATGCCAGAATGCGATTATCATGGATAATCGTTCCACAACACATAAACCGGGTTTATACCGATTCGAAGAAGCACAAGAAGAATGTCTAGCAGCACCAATTTACAACTGGTCACTCTTCTATGATTTACTTGTACAGGATATTTTGACACACAAGGAAATCAGTGAACAAAGCTATTGGTTAGGCTTATCATCAGGTGCAGAAGAACTATACCTACCATCATCCACATCAACTACAATCTTGCGTAGTATGAATCACTTTATTACCGCAATCAAAGAAGGTACAATTGTTCCATTTACCGGTCCAATTGAAACCCGTACCGGTAAACAAATCATTGAAGCAGATAGCACCTTACAACCATTGGATATTATTCGAATTAACTGGTTAAACAATAATATTGTTGGAGAGCTTTCTTCTAATAATATCCCACGAGATGAATTGACGGAGATTAAAACAACAGATGAAGATACTAGTCATTAGCGATCAGATAGATCCCTATCTATATGATTACTACACACCAAATAAATTAAAAGATATCGACCTGATTATCTCCTGTGGAGATTTACCAGCAAGATACCTTGAATTCCTTGTGACAGTCGCAAGTAAACCGCTCTTCTACGTCCATGGCAACCACGATACAGCGTACTTACGACATGCGCCAGAAGGATGTGTCGATATAGATGGTCGTGTATACGAATACAAAGGATTACGCATTGCAGGACTTGGAGGATGTATGAAATATAACGATTCTCCATTCATGTATACCGAAGCCCAGATGCAAAAACGCATCAACAAACTCAAGCCAAGCCTTTGGATTTCCAAGGGAGTCGATATTCTCGTGACACACGCACCTGCTGAAGGCTATGGCGACCTAGATGATCTGCCACATACAGGATATGCATGCTTTAACGAATTACTTGATAAGTATAAACCTGCATACATGGTACATGGACATGTACACCAAGAGTATGGACAGTTTCAAAGAGAACTTATACACGAAAGTGGCACAAAGATTGTCAACGGTTACCAAAAGACAATCATCGAAGTAGAACCTTCTGAACACACAGAGAAGTCATTCCTATATCCATACTTTGTCACAAAATTCTAATTGTAAAAATGGTATCCAACACACCGGATACCATTTCATTTTGTATATATTACTGAATCATTACCCCATCACGAAGAATATAGTATTCACCAACAACTTCTTCTATCTTCTCTTCTGTATCACCAAGTACATAACTGCCATCTTCCATTAGATAGAACACATATCCTCGGCTATCAGGATAGGTAACATCCTCTAGAAGTCGAAAGCCATCCACTACATCATTCTTCCAAGAAGAATAGTGAGGAAGAATGATCTTCTTTGTTAATCCTAATCCACGCACAAATCGCTTGTATGTTGGATCAATTACTTCACCTTCTAGTTCTGGTTGGGCATAGACAAGCGTAGCACTATTCATACTGCCAGCAGAACTACCAATCCAAATTCCATTAAAGTCTTGAAGATGTTTCTTCAAATCAATCTCTTGGAAGAAAGTATTCTGTGTCGGAACATGGCCACCCATTGCGATAATCATATCTGCCTTATTAATAAGCTCTTTTATACGCTTTGCACTACTACGATCTAAGATATCAAACCCCGATAAGCATAAACCATGTTTATCCATGACATCCACAATTTCTTGTGCATAGTGTCTTGTCTTTTCGATATCATCAGGTGAAGACGCAACAAGTAATACGTGGCATGGAAAATGAACATGCTTTACCAGATCTTCAACCCAATGATATTCATTGTGAAGTTCCATCTTTGAATAATCAACTAAACTACTGCATAAATAATATCTCATATTAGTTTAAAAATGGTTCATCCTCATCTTCATCCCTATAAGGATCAAAACATTCTCTCTGCAATATCTCCTCAACCTCTGCTAGCATCTTTTCATAATAGTGACAGCCCTGATTGATTTGGAATTCATAGCCTTCTTGTGCACCTCTCAAAAGAGTATACGCAACTTCATAATCGCCTTCCTCTTCACCAATTGTTAAGAATCTCTTACCCATCGCAAACAATACACTTGGATAATCTAATCTAGCAACTTCTGGCAATTCATTTAGAGAATGGAAAGCAGTCATTAGATAGTATTCCGCAATCTCATCATTTTTCTTTACGCCCTTGCCATGTTCATACATCGTGCTTAACTTATATAAAGCATCTGTATTCTTAAAGCGTGCAGCCATCTTAAAATACGCAAACGCAAGTTTAAGATCCTTCTCACAACCTCTACCATAGTAGTAACAATATCCAAGATTCGCTAGTGATTGAACATTACCCATCGACGCCGCAATACGATAGTATTCAATAGCAGTTTTATAATTTCCATCGCGATAAAAATCAGCACCCATCGAATTAAAATAGTCTCCATTAAAATCTTCAAGAGCTACTTTATTCTCATTCTCAAATTCAATTTTCATATTTTAATCTCCCTGTCCAAGTAGTAATGAACATTCTTTTCCAAATTATATACCCAAAGGCAAAAATAAAGAAGGCATCTCGTCCATGCAAACCAAGATGTCTTCTACTTGTACATGCAAATATTTACTTAGCGCAAAACAGTTTTCTAATGTTGGTAAACATTCTCCACGTTCCCACTTGTAAACTGCCTGTACGTCTGAAAAACCAAGGTAATCTGCTAGCTCACTGGTCTTCACTTTATGTTCTTTTAGCAAGCGACGAATATTATCACCAGTAGCACTTAAACTAACGATAGGATAATTCATAACTCCATCACCTCCAATATATTCCATAAAGATGGTACATCAATATACCATCCTTTGACATGCATGTAAATACCAATGTGATGCTAAAAGTGAAAACACTGTAATGGGCTTTTATTCACCCTACATCATCATTGCAAAAATATTGTTATCCTACAGAGAGAAAAGAGGCTGTGCAAGGTTAGCAATTCCCTGCATCTCTTCCCTAGACTTTCATCACGAAGCTCTGGTGGGATTGATTACCCACACTTTTCACCCAACTCTTCAGCATTTGTTCTGTGATCTTCCTTTTTCTGACTCAGAACCTGTCTCTAGGCTATTAAGAGAATCTTCTTCCATATCTTATACACGAATTTCTTCGCTTCACGACAGAGTGGATTATTGGCTATTCTTAGGTTTATATATAATGCCAATATATACCTAACTAAGATTCAGGCACTTTATTCAAGTAACCCTCTATTCTTCCACCGATATGTATTCTGGACTATATTGCACAATGATGTGTGCCATCTGTTACTTTCAGGAATTGCACCCTTCATCTAGTATTACTACTTCGATGCAGCCAGCCGTAAGAAAGTATCCTTTCTCTTAGCCCCGAGCTTCATTCCAGATACCCCAGCAGGTTGAGCAAACCATCTTCACTGGGATATTACAGTATCTTCACTTTTGACACCATCCTTCTTGGTACAGTTATTATTTTACCTACCGCAACCATCATCCACAATGAACCTGTAGTTTAATTTTTATTACAAGCAAGATACTTGCAAGTTTGAGTTAGTTAGCGTAAACTAATCATAGATAGGAGATGTAGATTATGAGAAAAACAATATATAAACGCATCTTATTCTTAGAAAAGCTATTTAACAAAATAGAAAACAAAAGTAATTAAAAAGATTCTCTCAAAGAATTAAGTATATATACACAAGAACAAGATGAACAAAGGAAGATACTAGACTAGTGTTAGTCAGGTATCTTCCTTTTAATATTATCCAAATACTATAGAAAATTCTAAAATTTATTGAATAATTTTTGAATTAAAAAATGTAGCAAATGATTTTCGAATATTTCTATTTGATTTCACATTTCTTTCCCGCATTATTTCTAGGCATTCATCCTCCGACATGTTAATGATACAACTTAGTTTAAATTTAGCTCTTGATGTCCCTACATACATCAGCATTTTACCTTCATCATCGAATGATTTCTTATCTATATCGATGACAATAATCACATCAGATTCTAATCCTTTAAATTTTCTGCAAGTTGTAAATCTAACATATCCTCGTTTATATCTATATTTCGAATCTTTACAGCACTCAGCTATAACACTACTTTCTTCAGTCTTACAAGTAAGTACTGTAACATCGTTATATCCTGCATCAACATATTTATCAATTTCTGCATTCAATAGCATAATCGTTTCGTCTTTACCTTTACAAATACCTATTTCAGGGTGTTCACCAACTACAGCATCTGGGTACAGTTTAGGGGATTTGTCCGAACCTAAAAATCTTAATGAAGTCAATGCGATATTTTCGGTATTTCTACAATTTCTATAAAGTGTTAACTTACATTCAGCATTCTTAATATAATCAGGAATAACAGTTGATTGTACCATTTGATTTTTATCATAAAACAAATAGAATGTGCCATTTTGTTTTTTACTTTCAACCGTCAATTCTTTTAGTATGTTGATAATTTCCACTTCGTCAATTTCTTCTCTTCCAAAATCTTGACCTTCATCTACAATTACATGCTGATACGGGAAGGTACCATCAAGTAGCATTTCTATCAATTTATCTTGTAAAACTTTATAATCAACTTTCCCACAAAATTTTTGCGAAAGTCCTGCCACTGTATAATATGCAATATTTGGATCTGAATATACTTCTCGTAAATGATCTTTTAAATATGAGTTATAGCAAAGGAATAACACTTTCTGGTTTTGAATTGCATGACGCCTTGCTTTCTCGACAGCGATAACTGTTTTTCCGGTTCCAGCAAGTCCATTTATAATAGCGTTATTTTGATCTTCTAGATAGTTAAGAAGTGCTACCTGCTCATTTAACAAACGCTTGAAAACACTAATATTCCTCTCTTTTTCAACTTGTTGTAATGATATTAAATTAAAGGATGGTGCAAGTACCCTATTCAGTATTTTTTTCACACTTTGATCAGATAATTTCGTTAAACATCTATCCTGACCTTCGTAGGCAAAAATCTTATCGATGCATTCTTGAATATGTCCAAATGCATCTGCAGTAAGAGTTATATTAATATCCCCTTCTCCTGGTAAATTAACATTATTGAAATTATCCAACGGTACATCAGGAAACCATACTGCATGAATCTTCTTACAGTTATTGCTTTCATATTCCAGCCCGTGCGAGATCATGTAGTCTCTAAGTTTCCACTTGTTCTTTTTCGCTTGGCAATATGGACCATTATGTTTCATAATCACGCCACTTCCATACTGCCAGTATCCTTTTTCATATTTAACTTGTCCTGCTTTTGCCTCAAGACAAATCAATCCTTTTCTAGGATGAAAAATCACAAAATCAGTTTCACTTTCTGTAATCACATTACCCTTTAAAGTAACAATTTCAAACGAATGAAAAACATAATATTCATCAGATAGCCTACTCAATTCTTCAAACATTGAGCCTTCACGACTTTTGACGTTAAATTCTTTTGGTATGTCCGGTATCATTATCGCCATGACTATTTACCCACCTTTGAAAGTAATTCCATCGCATCAAAACCTTGTTTAGTACTATAAACATTCCAACCTGTCTTAATTGATAATAGATAATCATTGTGTACATCATTTAGGAATAATATAACTTTCTTATCGTACCAAATTAGACTCGTAATGAATTCCTCACCTGTTTCTTTTATCTTAACCGTCTTTCTATAATACGGAGCCGCTATCATTTCTGGACTATTATTCTTAAGTTGTGTAATAAGAGAAACTTCGTTATCATCAAAACAATCATCTAATAAATCAGACCAAATCTCACTTGCTGTTTCTGTACCGGGATTTCTACCATCTGTTCCTAGAATGAGTTGCATTTCACTGTTCGGAGCTTTTTGTTGGTTAAGCCAACCAGAATTATTATTTCGGAAAGATTCTGCTGATTTTTCAATAGCTAGTAATAGTTGTTTAATTTTATCTATTGCAAATTTTCGCACTAATAAACCATGATGGGGTTGATTGTAATAATTTCTCAAACAATTATAGCAAGATGTATTTTCATCACAACAATCTTTGCTAACTTTATTTAGGCCTTCTTGCAAGGATCTTACAACTGCTTCCTTGCTAAGTAAACGTTTAACATGTCCTGCACCACCAGGTACATTATCATAAAGAAGTACATCATAGCTATTCATCTCAAAATTTTCTTCTACGACACCATTAATATCAAATCGTTCTATACCTAATGCAATGCTTACCCCTTCAAGGAAAGCATATAGAAATGTTAAAGCTTCTGAATAACCAGTTTTTTCATTACTGTAAAGCATAGGTATAGTAAATCTTGTGACATCAGTCTCAAATTTGTGACCTAAGTGAACCTTTTCTAATGTATCGCATGAGCATGAATATTGTTTGAAATTTTTATGCTTTACCTTATCTTGTGGTGCAGAGAAACTACCTATGGTATTGCCAATCTCACTATATCCACATGTTGGACACAAATAGAAACTTGATTTGTTCATTACAAGCATTCTGTCTTCACTACTCGTTTCAATAAACATACAATTTCCAATAGCAAGTTTCTTATCATCAGGTTTTCCCCCGCCAAGATAGATAACTTCACCTGCATATGATCTTTTTGGTTTAAGATGTAAGCTTTCTTTGCCTTCACCTGTCTTAAATCCATTGCGCGGTTCAATATAGTATTCATTTATCTCTGTTGAGATTTCCTGCCCGCAATACTTACATTTTGCTCGTTCATTTCTGCTAACAAATATATTGATTTTTTCGCAATGTCGGCATTTAACAAACCAGTTCTTTGTAAACTCTGAATTTCTCTTAAGAGTGATGTATTTAGATGTGTATTTCTTTTTATCAACAATGACCTCAGAATCTGGTGCATATTCAGAAATAGCAACTTTTAAATCTCTGCTCATTGCATAGTTATTTTGTGGCACACCTTTTTCATAAATTTGGAGATCCACAACATCTACTGGGAATCCATACTTTGGAATAACGCAATATTTGGATAAATACTCTAAAACATTTTCTTTCTTTAGTGCCTCAATTTGACCTTTGTAATAATCTGAGTCTGCCCCACGGTCATCGGCTATTGCTTGTTTCTTAGCCTCTTCGTATTCATCCATTATCTGCCAGATTGTATCAGCAAAATTACTCAGTTTTTCATCTTCTCCGCCCATCTGTTCGATCCATTTAAAATCCTTATAGTTATCATACTGTTTTTCCGGTAGAATTTTTTGATTTATATATTGATTTAAATCATCTGGATGTGATTGGATATATTCGTTGAATCGTTCTACTCCACCATTGAAGATAAATGCATCTAAGTTACTAAATAGTTCTGGATACAATCTGAAATAATATCCTAAGCTCGCTGCCATTAGATGTCTAACTATGATTTTCTTGTTTAGCACATTAAAGTACGGCGGATTTATCACTCCTGAGATCATTCTTTCCGGTTCCGAAAAATATGTATAATCATGCGATCCCGTTCCACAATATGTAAGAATATATGCAGCGCTATCTTTTCTTCTACCTGCGCGTCCAGCTCTCTGCACATAATTTGCCGGAGTTGGTGGAACATTTCTCATAAAAATCGTTTCTAACCCGCCAATATCAATACCCATTTCAAAAGTTGTAGAACAACTTAAAATGTTAATCTTTTTATTCTTAAAATCAACTTGATAGTCCCTTGCTTGTTTTCTATTAAGTTGTGCAGTATGTTCTTGAATAACAATACGTTCTATTTTTTTCTCTTTATATTGTTTACGATAAAAATTATTTGATAAAACTTTATCTGGATCAGTCTCTATCAATGTTCCACTACAGTTATCTTGAGGGCACTTTCCTCTGAGATTGTACGGCGTCAGTCTTCCACATTTATTGCATCGATAAAATTTAGACGTCTTATAATTCTTAACAATATACCTGCTTACATTTATTTGGTATGAATCTTCCTTATCATGCTTTACTAATAGGGGATCGCTTTTACAACACTCATTTCCTTGAACTAAAATAGTAAAAATATATTGTAGTATCTTTATTGCATTTCCCGAAGAACAATCAAATACTTTTTTTACAAATCTAACTTGACCATTATCATTTTTGTTAATTGGCAAAAAACTTCTAGTGCCTCTCTTACCCTGACTACCTTTTTCAATTACATAGTTGTTAAACTGTCTATAACCTAAAAAATTCTCTTTTTCCTCTGGCGTAAGTGTAGACTTAGCATAGCTAATTGCAGGTGTTATTTTAAATACTGATAGAACGATTTGCATAAGGGTATTTAATTCATCCTTATTCATATTGCAACCAAGCTCTGAAAATAAATCTTCAATTTCTTCATAATCTAACAGATCAAGTATATGTTGAATATCTAAGTTAAAATAATATAAGCCCAGAGCTTCGCCATCATATGAACCATCCACTTTTAATAGATCTACCATAATTGCAGCCCATGCATTTTTATGGGAATTCATATCATTTTGAAATAGATCTTTTGTCTTTATTTCTTCCGTAAGATATGAAGCGAGTTCATCAACAGTCATATCTTTAAATTGATTTTTTACAATAATTTCCCATATCAAGCGTTTCCTTAACATACGGACATGGTTAGAATCGAAAAAGACTGCAGCAAAACTTGCTTGCTGTCTACTATCTGAAAATGCAAGGAATTGTTTAGTCTTCTTCTCTGGTAACTTCTTAGAAAGGTTATCTATGGATTTTAGTGAAATTTTCTTAACACTTATAGGCTCTTGCTCATCCTCATCAATAGCCTCATATAATGTTTGTGCTATTAATGCTGTTCCTTCATCCTTACCTATATTCAATGCTTTTACTACCCCCATTTTACCTTTATGTCCACAACATGGGCATTGAGTAATATTATTATAGATTGAAAATTCATCTTTCTTATTCCCATGTGGAACAAGATAAGCAATAAAACGGTAATCATCTCCACAATTACAACCGTTTGCGTTTAGATTACTTGGCTCATGGATTTCACCACATTTTGCACAAATACTATATTCCTCGAGTTGTTCTTTCTCTGACTCATCTTCACTAATAACATTTTCAAGCAAGAAATAATCTAATCTTACAAATTGATCATTTCCATAATTTTCATAAATATCTACTTCCTTATTTTGTAGAAGATAACTCAATCCATCACTTTCTCTTTTTTTTATTTTTCCAATAATATAAATTGAATTGCAAAATCGACAGTTACCAATCTCAAAAGCTTTCATTCCATCAATTTCATTAGTTTTTGTGAGGGTTAATTTAGGCTCTTTCCCATATGTAATATATGCACCGGAAAGTGGACGTACAAAAGAATGATATTTCAAATCGAATAACCCAATCCCATTTTTTTCAGCATTATTGATAATATCAATTAAAGCTATGAGTTCTTCCTCTAAAACAAATTCTTTAAATTTTTGATAAAGTGACCTAAATTCCTTTGCACCGTTTCTTAACAATTCACATAATTCATGAACATTTATATCTTTGGATAGTAATTCATATAAAACTTCACGTATATCCGAAGACTGGCAAGAATAATATTTATTTGTTATTTGTTGAATATTATCTAAAGATTCAAGGTTATTTTTTAATGCTATATAATCACTCCCCAAAACTCTGTATAGCCCTTGTCCTTTTAGATCAATTCTTTTTGAGAAAATTATATCATCAAGCTCAAAATCAGCTGATGTTAAGTTATTTGCAAACTTGATGATATCCCCTTCTGATTTACCTTGTCGTCCTAAAGTTGCACTAGTCAATATAAACCTTGGGCGCTTTTGTGCCAAGCCTGTCAGTCTTCGCAATAATAATGATATTTCAATCCCCAATGATCCATTATAAGTATGTGCTTCATCTAGTATCACAAATTTCCAATTCTTTAATCTATCCTCTTCAAAAAGAGAATAATCATTTGGACGTATTAATAGATACTCCAGCATTGAATAGTTTGTAAATAACAAATGAGGAGGATTATTACGTATTTCTTCTCTTGATACTAGTTCATTATCGGGTATAATAGCTTTATTTTCTTCACCCAACTTTTTTCTTGTATTTGATGTTGCTTTTTCTGGTGTTTCTCCAGTAAAAAAACCAAATGTTATCTCCGGGCATGTTGATAGAATATTTCTAATTCGTTCTATTTGATCATTAACAAGTGCATTCATTGGATAAAGAAAAATTGCGCGTATTCCAACTTCCTTATTTCCTTTCTCAACATCAAAAAGTAAATCGTTAAGAATTGGATACAAGAAGCTTTCAGTTTTCCCAGAACCTGTTCCCGTAGTAATTACTGCACTATGTCCTTTCCCAATAATGCGTATTGCTTCTTCTTGATGAGAATATAAAGGTCTAGTAAAGTTAATATCATTTAGTTTTCGAAAAGACTCACATATAATCCCTTCATCAATCAAAGATTTAATATTTTTTCCCCTTTGAAAAGGAAAATTCATATCAACATACGGACCCTTGAATAAATTCTCTTTCTTTAATTCTTCTAAGAATAAATTTTGTAGCCTTCCTTCACCAAAATTAAATGATGATTTCAAATATTCTTTATATCTATTCGTAATATAACGTGACTTCTCGATTGGGTTAAGTTTTTTCATTCTAAATTATCCTCTAATACAACTGTATACATGAATATATCTGATGCCGTCTGTGAATCCATAGCATTTAAAACTCCTCTATGCTCATAGTCAAATAGTAGTCCATCCCCTTCATTTGCCATATAAATTTCAACTGAATCATTTATGATACCGCTGCAAAGTTCTATCTCAACTGGGTTGATATTTGATAGATAGTAATTCCCCGTTGAATATTTTCTATAAATTTCGCCTTCAAATATACCCTCTTTTAAATTAAGTAATTTTAGAAATTTGAGATAGTAATTATTCGTTTCATAATGTTTTTCAGTAAATACTCCCCTAATAGTTTTATGGATATAAATATCAGATATTTTGAACACTTTCCCTGTAAGATCCTCTCTTGCATAAAAAGTTTTATTTACTTCGTATAGAGGTCTTGGTTTTAACTGCAACTTCTTTGTCTTTTCGAAAAAAATCAAAGTATATTCTTTAAATGATTCAAATTCGCTCAAAAAATCAGTTTCTCCACTTTCCAATAGTTTACTCTTATATATTTTTTCACCAGATTTATTTTTGATTTCATAATAGATTTTATTCTTTCCGCAGTATACTGGAGTAACCGCTATTTTTTTTGGATAATCAACACATTGTATTTGTGTTAATTCAGAGTCAATAACGCATCTATTATAAATTCGTATTAAAAATTTTGGTTTTCCATTTTCCGTAAATATTAAACTTACAAAATTGTATAAATCAGAATATGTAATTAAAAAATGTATCTTAAGTTGTTTATAAAAGTCTTTATTGATTATTCTGATCTCATCATCTTTCATTTTACCTACATCAGTCAAAATGAATACACTATCAAATTGTGTATTATAGATGTTTAAGACAGTATTTTCATTGATATCATCTACCCAAATATCTTCATCTACAAAGTGCCATTTCTCATTGTCGATTTGATAAAATTTAAACTCAAAAGGAATTAAATAACAATATTTATTCCCGTGAAGATCAAACTGAATAAAATCTAATCTGAAATTGCTACTATCTACCGTTATCTCAAAGTTTTTATTTGCAAGATGAGACTTAAAATTAACTTTATATTGCGATCTATTTATTAATTCACTTGAATATTCGAGCAATGTATCATACACAAACTCTTTCTTTAAAACACATTCCACTTTTTCAGGCAGTAATTGATTAACTTCAATTCTATAGATGTCTGATTTATGAATTTCAAGTTTGATCACATATTGTGTTCTACCTAATTTTTCAATCGTTCTAAATTCAAGATCTTTCAGTCTATAAATCTTACCATTGATAAAAATTTCAAATTTATTTGAAGAATTATCCACCTCAAACATAACATAGCAAATTCCCGAATATACAGGCAACAGCTTATTTTGTTTATCCTGTCTAACATAACAATTCAGATATTTATCACCAAAAATACCAGGTTCATTCATCGAGGAAAAGTTGAAAAGTGTATCTCCAATTTGTATTACATCACCAAACTTTACTAGTTGATATCCTAAAGAAAAGTATTCTTTCTTACATATCATTTCACAATCACTATTGCTGTCCTGATATGCAATAATTATTTTCCCTTCATAATCTGTATTATTTTTTATTTCTTGCTTAAATTCCTGATTATCATCTTTAAAAACAATACAATCTCGATATAGTTTATCTCCACTATCATAAATTACCCTGCTACCTTCCATTAACTTATAGGTAACTTTCCCTAATGGCTTAGTGATTTCAATATTATTTGTATTAATTTGATACCCACCAATAATCTCTCGTATATCACAAGTATTGTTTCTATATAATTCTTCGTTACCATTCATAACAACAATAGCTAATTCTCTATAATCATAATCTGCTTTTATCCGATGAATTGGTGTAATCAGGTGCACAGAGTCATCCATTAATATAAATTTTGCTTCCCATTTAGACCGTAGTCCCTGTTTTAACCTCGTATTTTCTGACCATGCATGATTCGGATCTTTAATACTCTTTTCCCAGCTTTCATATCCTTTTTTTAAATATGGATTAGAAACTTTGATATTTCGATTCCAAAATCTCTTATCTATTAGCTTTACTATAATACTACTTAGTCTGATTAAAGCTTCCGTGCCATCAGCGCTATTAATTAACTGTTTAGTTGTAGCGATCAACTTATATGTTTTCTTAGTTACATTTATGGATATGTCATCACCGGTTGTTTGTATCGATTTTTTTAGCCAATCAAAAACAAAGGCAAAGTCCTCCTGTAAGTCATCAGGGAGACTATATTCAAAATTTAATTTATAGATATCATAGATAAAATCAAAAAAGCCATGTAAAAAAGGTTGTGGGACAATTGAATTTTCCAATACAGTATTTATTCTTCTTCCTCTACTATTTGATTCAGAATCATATTTGTAATTAGATAATACATCTCTAATCACCCCTTCAACTTTCTGTTCAGTATATTTTGAATAAAGGATTTGATATGTTTCTCTTACACTATCGTAAAAATTTCCATTATATGCAAGCATAGCAATGAGAGTTAAAGAAATAATGATAATTTCGGACTTTGCACAATATCCACTATATGAGTTCATCATTTGAATTAATTTTCTCTCTGCCCTGCTGTGGATTTCTTTAATTGCAGTTTCATTATCTAATATATCAATTAGTTCCACTCCAATTATTTTTCTCTCTTCTGTAAGTTTACATAAATAATCTAATTTTTCTTCAAAAGCAATATTCTTTACAATCTTATCAAAATATTTAATTACTTCTGTTTGATCAATTTTTGCAAAAGAATTTTGTTTTATAATATTTTCTATTTCATTGCATAGTTTTTCACCTAGCATATACTCTTTTACAATGTGGCCATATGAATCAATCCACTTTCTTAGTTTTTCAAACTCAATGTCATGTATTTTCCCATCACAAATAATTCCTTTAATAATTCCATTTAGTTCATAGGTTTTAGCATGTGCATCGGTTGTGTCTGATAAAATTTTTTTACAAATTGCATAGATAGAAGATTTAGTATCATCACTAAGTTTCGATTCATCAATAGCATTGTCTATCATTTCAATTAGTTCAATATGCAATATATCATTAGTAAGATTTCTATTTTTATCAACCCATTTTTTGATACAGTCAACTTCATTGCTATTTATTATATCGTCAAAAATAGCACCTTCTAAAATGCCAATAAGTTCATTAATATGTTTCATCCAAATCCCCCTTAAGTTTAAAACAACGTCTTCCCCTAATGAAAATAGATTGAGTTAATCACTATTTATTTAATAGATTCCCATTCGAATTTATGGTGCTATATATTTTTAAAATAATGTTAATTTAAATCCACAATATTAAAACACTAGATTTAAAATTAATTACCATATTTTATTCGCAGTATTATTAGATGAACACATTAACGCAAAATGTCACGTGTACTCGTTGAACATAGTTTTATCATAAGAAAAAATTTATTAATTTGTATAAAGCAAACTAACGTTCTTCTTATTTATAAACAAAGAAAAAAAACAATCTTCACTATTTATTATATCATAATGCACCTAAAAATAATTAATACAAAGATTGCAAAAAGGAGTAGCCAAACTAATTCGGCTAACCCCTCCATTTAGTAACTAATTGATTATATGTTTAAACGATACCAAAATATGAAAGTACAATACTTAAAACTATTGTTCCGAGTAAGATAGTGGTTGTTTTAACCTTTTTCCCTAACAAGAAATACATTACTCCGAAGACACCTAATGGCAATAAAGCTGGCATAATTTGGTCTAAATATGATTGCAATGGTTGAACAAAATCTCCACTACCAACCATAAGAGGAATTTCAAAGCTGACTAATGATGCTGTCATACAACCAATTACCATTAAGCCTACTGTTGATGCTACATATGTAACAGTATCCATTATTCCAGAGTCTTGAATCTTCTTAAAGAAATTTGTTCCCATTTCATATCCTTTAAATAGGCAAACATATCTTAAAGGAATTGATGGCAGATTGATTATCAAAAGAAATAGTATAGGACCTAAAATACTTCCTCCAGCCGAAAATGAGATTGCTATACCAGCTGCAATAATACGTAGTGTTCCCCATATGAGTGAATCGCCAACACCAGCGATAGGTCCCATTAAAGATGCTCTTACCGCACTAATTGATGTTTCATCAAAATCCGAATTATTAGCATTCTCTTCTTCCATAGCTGCCAATATACCATACAAAAGTGTGGATAAATGAGGTGTAATAGCCATAAAGTCCAAATGTCTTTGAAGAGCTCGAGCCCGTTTTTCTTTATCATCCTTGTATAATTTACCCACTAATCTTGACATAGTATATGCAGAACCAAGGTTCTGTTGACGCTCAAAATTCCATACAGCATCTTGACGCCAAGATCTCCAGAACACACCCATTAAATCCTTTTTGTCTAATTTTGTATTAGAATTCGTTGTCATCAATAATTTCCTCCTTTAGTACTACATTATTATTTTTCTTAATTGTTAAGATAACACTAACAATTACACACGCCATTAAAGCAACTCCAAATACTGGGACTTTCAAATATGCAGATAATAAGAAACCACCAAAGAAAAATGCAGCAACATCTTTTGTAATTATCATTTTTACCAACATTGCAAATCCAATTGCCGGGATAATACCTGTAGCAATCTGTAAGCCATGATTAATAAATGGTGGAATTGACGCTACGATATCTTGGATAAATGGTGCGCCTAAGTAGTAGGAAATTGCAACAATGGCAGATAATGATGTTATTTCGAATACCCATCCCAGTTGTTCTGTTCTTTCAACACCCTTTGCATCTCCAGCTGCAGCACACTTATCTGCATGTGCACATATTACTGGTGAAGTAATAAGAACTCTGAGTCCATTTTTGATCATCAATACTAAAGTAGCTACTGGAACTGCTAACGCCACAGCAGCACTTGGATCTGCACCACTCTTTATTACAAAACTTGTTCCTATGATTGCACCTGAAACCATCTCTGGTGGGCAGCTTGCTCCAATAGGAAATGCTCCTAACCAGATCAGCTCTAGTGTTGCACCTGTCATTATCCCTGTTCTAAGGTCACCTAGAACTAATCCAACAAGTGGAGCAATGACAATCGGTCTATTCCACATTGTACTTCCAACACCATCATGAGAAAATCCAAAAGCTGCAACTAATGTAATTAATAAAGTTTCAAATAATAATTCCATAATCTATTCCTTTCTTTTAAATAAGATTCATTACATTTTGTTTTGCATCATCAGGAACCATACGTACTTCAAGTTCGATTCCCTTTTCATTTAACTTCTTCAACAATTCAACTTCAGCATCATTTACAGATATAGCTTTTGAAATTTGACGCTTTCCAGATTCATTTTTTATTCCTCCTAGATTAATGGATGTAATTTTGTCATATCCAAATGCTAGCTTTGATGCATCTTCAATATTTTCACATAAGATCATCAGCTTATATTTATCTGTAACACCTGAATTTAATGCTTTCAGGGAATCCTCGATATTTTTCATTACTAACTTAACACCATTAGGTTTTGATACCCTAAGAGCCGTCATTCTTAGCTCATCTTGCACAACAGCATCACTTGCAATTAAGATACAGTCTGTACTTATACTTTTAGTCCACGAAAATGCAACTTGACCATGTAATAGTCTATGATCTATACGTAATAAAACTATCATTTTAATTCCCTTTCTAATAATGCATCTCTTGCAGATATTAGTTTTTCAACATGGTTTTCGCAGACAACTCCTGTCGCTATATGAGTATCCTTGAAATAACTACCAACAATCGCTCCATCTGCTACAGAAAGTTGTTTTATACAATTTTTAGCTGTCATGCCAGCGCCAACGATCAAAGGAAAATCGCCAATTATATTTCTAAACTCCAAAATCTTTTCCATACTTGTTTCTTGCCCAGTTTCATCTTGTGATACTGCAATTGCATCACATCGCGTCATTGCGATTTTCAGATCATCTTCTAGACTTCTTCCTGATAAATATGGTTGATGTTTAAACCGTACTCCACCAATAATATAGCCTGAATATCTTGAGCGATATAATTTAATAAACTCCGCATAACTAATATCTTCTCGTTCAATTAGATGTCCGGATATAGCATCAATTTGAATAAAATGTGCCCCAAATCTTATTGCGAGTTCAAATGATAATGTATTTTGGTATAGACAATTCACCCCATAAATATGATCGTGATAATTTTTCTGAAGATACTCTAGAATTGGAATCATATGATGATATGTCCCAAAATAATTCTCAACCAAAACGGCATCTACTCCATTTTCATAATAGATATCAATCTCTTGCTTTGCTATTCTCAATACTTCTTCATCTGTACTACCTTTTAAATGTAACATTCCAATGATAGGTTTTTTACTAGGAAATAATTCCATAAATTTACTTTGCATTTCAAAGTCCCTCCTTTCTCCTAAAACTCATCTTCAATTTGTACTTCCATCTGTTTTTTACATGTAATTCCCGCTCTAGCTTCATCAATAATCGTACGAAGATGATCTTCTGATAAATCTTCATAATCATCGAGCATAATACCTAATACAAGATTTAGATTCATACCAGAGAAAACTATTACATTATCTAATGTTGTAAGCTGTAATAGTGCTGTATGTACACTTCCGCCTTGAATATCTGCAATTATTATCCAGGTATCTTTAGTTCTCATTATTCTGTTTTTTAATTCATTAGCATAATCAAGTGGATTTTCTCCAGGATAAAGACTAAATGTTTCTACATTTTTATGTAGATCACCTGTGATCATCATTGTGGAATTAAGAATACCCTTTGATAAATCACCATGTGAAGCTAATATTAAGTTCACCACTTTGGCATCTCCCTCCTTTCAAGATTTTATAATCACTTTTATACAAGCATAAATTGTGCCATTGCCTTAGATGAGTATATATAATTACAAAATAGCGAACCGTTTAAATAATAAAAGGCCCGGCTCCTTACACATAAAGCAAAGGTCCAGGCATCACATCTATATAAGTGAATCTATAAACTTATTCATCACAGCATTTTATTGGATTATTATTTCTTCAAATTCTAAAAACCATCAGATACACCCGTTTCTTGTGCATTAATATAGTCAAAGATATAACCTATTTCTTCTGTAGGTATTTGTACTTTATAATAATATTCTATTTCTTTAAATGAGTCTTTTACATATGAAATAAAAGTATTTTGCTTCTCTACAAATTCCTCAATATTTGGATATGTTTCTATATCTTGATGCAAAATCAAACGTTCTATTAAACAACATACATGCATATATAATCCTAAGCATATTTTACTAGATAAATGTACCTTCATTCGATTTTGCAAATTCTCAAGCGCTTCCGTTACATATTCAAGCAATTTATTCGGATTCAAAATAGTTAAAGTATTCATAATATTAGAAAGTGAAAAATTCTTTAAAATATTTTTCTTGAAAAAGTCTAAGTCTTCTGTGGATAGATAATCTTTAAAGTACTCGTCAAAATTTTGACTATCAGTATTAATTACTAAATCCTCGATTGCAATAAAATTTAAACCTTTAATATTTGGGTTCATTGTTCCTACAACACAAATTACTTTACCATCTTCAAATAACATATCATTTATTGAGTTTTTTAATAAATCATAGTAATTATAAGATTTAACTTTAATTATTGAGTTTGCAGGTAACGAACTCATAATAACCTCTCTAAGTCTTTCTGCAGCCCCCATTCCACTCATGCAAGAACATAGGATTAATGGAGTTTTTCGTAGATTATTTTCAATACGGTATTTAATTGCACCTTGATTAGCCACACGATCAAATATTACCTCTAAAGTTTCATTACGTAGTAAACTAGATCCTATTTCTAAAGCACTAGAAGTTGTAACTTGATTTATAATTCCTATCTTTGCATTTCTTAGATTCAACCCAGTATATATACTCTCAAGCGATCCCATATCAACTAATAATATCAATTCCTCTATATTATTTAGTTTAGATATATATGAATTTAGCTGCTTTATGACAGTAGTTGAATCTACATTTAGTGGCACATCAATAGAGTCATAGATATATTTCCCTAAAAATTGATTCGCAGCTGAAGCAATAGAACTTGCTGTTGAAAACCCATGTGCAAGAATTACGGCACTACGTCGCTCAATTATATTTGTAACAGAGTACATTTGTAAAAAAAGCAATAGCATAATTAATTCCAAATTTGAAAGTTTCATATCCAGATAATTTTCAAA
This sequence comes from Solobacterium moorei, assembly GCF_036323475.1. Classification (GTDB taxonomy): domain Bacteria; phylum Bacillota_I; class Bacilli_A; order Erysipelotrichales; family Erysipelotrichaceae; genus Bulleidia; species Bulleidia moorei. The sequence goes on along the minus strand of NZ_AP028934.1, from coordinate 401,974 downwards.
ATAATTAATGATTTCTACTGAAATACTATCTAAACGCAGATTATCATTTTTTAATTTTTCTAAAATTATACTAATGTTATCCTCTCGTTCACGTGACCACTCTGCAATAACATGTGCATTATGCATGAAATCTATAAACAATCTACTCATTGCTAATATATTGTTATTACTTAATTCCAGATGATAATGCATATTGACCAACTGCAAAATATGACGTATCCCTTCATTATAAAAGTCAGTTTTATTTTGCATGTTTCCATCAATTAAACTCTCATCTAAATACTCTAATATCTTTTTAGACGCTCTATCATAAAATTTCTGATCATCTTTTTTTGTATATAAATTGATGATTCCTTCACATAGTTTTATTATTCGATTATTAGTCCCTATTCTTTTTACTAAATTATCAACATATATGAATTCTTCAGTATGATTAGCCACAATCTTCTCAATGCGAACTTTTTTCAAAAAATTCTCAGGAAGATTCCTCAAAGTAATTTCCATTTCATTTAATGAATTAATTTGAAATAATGAATTTATACAACATGATTGTATTACACTTTTAAGTCCTCCAATATTTCCATCATATTTGCTAGATATCAAAAGATTATATACTTGAGAAGACATTTTTATCTTAATGTTAAGACGAGTTTGTTCAAGATTAAAAATATGATGTAATATTTCTACCTTCTCCTGTAATCCTCTATTTTCTAATGAAGGAATTTCAATTATCATTGGGATTCTTCTTAAAAGTGTACGCAACAAAACCTTATCCGGTTCTTCTGTTGTTGCAACAATTAATCGTACTTGAGAAGTATACCAAGTTTTATTATCACCAACCCTATGATATATAGACTGATCCATGAACTGGAAAAGTTTTTCCTGGCACTCTCCCTTTAAATTATGTACCTCATCCAAAAATAAGACGCCTCCATCTGCTAACGAGATTAATCCCTCTACATCACGATCTGCGCCTGTAAAAGCTCCCTTAACATATCCGAATAAATTTGCTGTGAGTAATTCAGGATTATTTGCATATTCAGAACAATTTACAGAAACAAATCTTTTCTCTTTTTGTAGAAAATTATGATTTTCCGCATATTCATAGGATAATTTGGCTATCAAGCTCTTACCAGTACCAGTTGCTCCATGTAACATCATAGGTAATCCATTTGGCGGATAAGAAATAGTTGCCTTACATTGTTCAACTAACTGCGATAGACTTCTATCCCAGCCTATTAATTTCTTAAAATCTTGAGGATTACTACTGAGTAAAGAAATATATGTATCTATATCATTTATAGAATTACCTTTTACCTTAGTTTTATACATATTCTCAAATATATAACGATCTATAAAAAATACCGGATTTTCTGTAACCTTTAAAATCGATCCATCATCTAGTAGTTTCTTAATCAGTTCAAGAATATTAACTTTCGAAATTTTCAATATTCGGCTTAAATTCACAATAGTACTTTGCTTATATTCTCCATTTTTTGTATTATCTCTGATAATTTTTAATAATCTTTCTTTCATATGCCCCCCCTAGTATCGATAAGCAATCATTTAGTTTTATCCCTTAACCATAAGGTAAGATTATATAGTAAAATGATGAAAAGTATATTTAGTAAAACCAACCCTTTATTTAACGTATTCTCTATAACAATTAACAGATTATACTAAGCAACAGACTATCTCTAAGTTATACATTACATAATCATATTAGAGCTGTAAAGTCTCTTCGCTCAATTTTCAACGAAAGTTCCTTTTCAACGAAAGTTCCCCATTTTTAGGGCTAAAGAGAAGAAACATTTTACTGTAATAGTGTACTTATAAGATATTTTGTGATATTGAATATGTATAGACAGGCGATTTGGGCATACGAAAGCTCGGCTTTCAATGATGGTTTAAATTTTTTCTCATCGAAAGTTCCTTTTTGTAGGTTAGGGATATGTGCCAAATCGGCTAGTGGATGATAGGTGTAAGCTTAACTTGTTTGATGTTGAGGTGAGTCAACTTGTTAAGACTTAACACCTTTTTGTTTAGTGATAGAGCGGCGATATCGATAGGTGAATTGTAGTTTAAGGATCTACGAGGATAATTGTTTACCATGTCAGACACATAGTTGATGTCCTTCTGGGTCAATGCATTCATACTCTTTCCCTTTGGAACACATTCTCTAAAGTGTTCATGGTTCTTCTCACATTTACCTTTCTGATCACTTCTTCCGGCCTTGCAGTAGTAGATGGATATTAGTTTTTCTCCTGTATATGCATCGGTCTCTAGACTTAGAGGATCGTGGAACTCAGAGCCATTGTCAGTAAGAATGATTGGAAAGGTCATAGAAAATAGTTCAGGTCCCAGTACATCCTTGATGATTTCGAATGCACGCTGGACAGCCAACATGCTTTTTTCCTTTAACAGAAAATATAACTGTAGATTCGATCTTGTATGCAGGAGTGAAAGGACACATTTCTCTTCATCGCCTTGCTTGCCGAGTATTGTATCCATTTGCCATATATTGATGGAAACATCTTCATTCTCGATACGTTCGAGATAGTCTTCATATCTTCTGCCTTCAAGCCAATCATAGTTGATTGGTATCACGACATGTTTGCTGGAAGAGCGTGTTTTATATTTGACCTGACGCTTGAGGTCTACATTGATGATGGCGCCCATATGACGAAAATGAATATAACGATATGCGGTAGATACTGATATGTCCAACTGATTGTTGTGTATGATGATGTCTGGTGAAAGGTTCTGTTTGACGCCTTTCTCAAAGGCATCGACAATCATCTTCATTTGTGCTTCTGATTTCTTTGGTCCTTCCTTCCAACTACTGACATTGTCATCCCTCTGTTTTTGGGCAACATCGGCCATATAGAATACCTTTGGCAACTTGCAGGTTTTGGCATCTGGGCAATTGTTGCAGACATAGGGGAAACGAGATGTATGTTTGCATATTGGTGAAGAGATGAAATCGGAACATAGATCATTGCAGTTATCATGTTTACAGAACTTACAACGACCTTGTAGACAGTGAGTACATAACCTTGTGCGATTACATTGATTTTGTCTACCACACTTATTATGAGTATTGGCACGGACGACAATTCTAAGATGGTGTGTTATCTCATAGCGAATGGCCTTGGGACTCCTGTTAAGAGTAAGGGCAATCATCTTGAGCGTGATGTTAGGATCAGACAACAGATTTTGAATAATGAGTCGTTCGTCAAAAGAAAGCTGTTTGTATGTGCTAGTCATAAAATATTCCTCCTTTTCTCCACTTTCCTGGCACATATCCCTTGTGCCATTATCATAAAAGGGAACTTTCACTAAGAAAATAGTGCAAAGAGGAACTTTTAAAAATAATTGAGGGTAAAGTCTCTTCACTATAATTTTTTGTACTTTTCATAAAAATAGATATATGATAAATTAACTTAAACATGCATGCAATATTATCGATACTTTTATCAAATATTTAATTTAGACAGTTTGGCTCTTACATATAGAATAATTTATAAAGGAGACATAATGTGAAACAGCAATTTAAAACAATTCAATCATTAAAACCATCTTTTAATTTAAATCAAACAATGAAGCAATCATTAGATATCTTAAAACTAAATTCAAGTGATATTATAGATCTAATAACTGAAGTAGCTAATAATAATCCGTTAATTGAATATACTCCTCCATCAGACATGAATCAACTAGTAAATAATTTCTTCTCTTCAAAAAAATCATTGAAAGAAGATTTGTATTTTCAATTACATACATGCAAATACTCTATAGATCAACATGTTGCAAATTATATTATTGAATCTTTAGATAATAATGGCTTTATTACTGAGACAGTCTTTGAGTACTCAAACAATTTGAATGTTAAACCTGAATTAATCGAAAGTACATTGAAAATACTCCAGTCATTTGAACCTTTGGGAGTTTTTGCATCAAATCCTTTAGAAAGTATTTGCATTCAACTAAAAGCAAAGAATTTTACAAAAGCACATCACATTCTCATTACATATCAAAAAGAGATTATAAATGGCGAATATAAAAAAATTTCTAAGTCTGAGAATTGCTCATTAGATCAAATATATATTTATATTAGCCAGATAAAAACATGCATGCCATATCCATGTCAAGAATATCAGTTTGATCCCAAAAAAATAATTATTCCAGATTTCTCTATTATTATAGAAGATGAAAATATTACTCTTATTCCAAAAGATTTTGGTCAAGTTCAAATCTATAATAATTATTCAAAAGAGATTTGTAGTAATCCAGATTTGATCAAGTATTTTAACGAGGCAAATATTTTTATAGATCATATAAACAAAAGAAATAAAACTTTATTATTACTTGCAAATATATTAGTCAATTTACAAAAGTCATATTTTCTATATAACGATGAGTTAGAGACATGTACATTACAATTAATAGCTGAGAAATCAGGATTTCATGAATCTACTGTATCTAGAACATTATCAAATAAATATTTTGAATTCCAAAATGAAATTTATCCCGTCAAATTGCTTTTCACTTCTCATACAAAAGGAGGAACGAGTAAAGACCTTATTATTAAGTTTATCAAATCTTCAATTAGTAATGAGTTATCTGATCACCCATTAACAGACGAGCAAATTTCTAATGAACTTGAATTACTCGGATTTGATGTTTCAAGAAGAACCATAGCAAAATATAGAAAATCTCTTTGCATATCGAACTCCAAAAAGAGATATCAAAATAACAAATAAAACTTTAAGATTATAAAAATATTATGAAAATAGATTTGGGAATTTGCGTTTATTTAGTATTTTCATAAATTTCAATAGTAATAATATTATCTAATAATGAGGGCTATTTTACGTGAAATTATTTTATCAACACCTCTTCTCCAGAAATACTCTTATGTAATCTAGTAGTATCATATCAGCTGGCAACCACTTCACTGAATTAAGTTTTTCCTTTGATAGCCACCTAGAACTTTCGGCTTCCTTTAATGTTAAATTACCAGATAGTCTATTACAAAAATAACATTGCATAGATAAATGAAACTGTGGATAATCGTATTCAACTGTAGTAATATATTCATTTATCTCTATACGAATATCTAACTCCTCTTGAATTTCCCTAACTAAAGCTTCTTTTGGTGTTTCCCCAGATTCAATCTTCCCACCAGGAAACTCCCACCAACCTTTATATTCTCCGTATCCTCGCGCAGTTGCAAGCACCTTGTCTTCATCTCTTATTACTGCAGCGACTACATTTATTGTTTTCATAACATTAAATCTCTTCAATTCCTAAACTTCTTAAATATTCGTAAGTACCATCATAATACTCTGGTAATCGTGTACTATCTTCCCAATAACCATTAGGATTCTTGGTACCGTTACCTTCTGGGACACAAATAACCATTCCTACTCTTGCACGTGTTAGAAGTACTCTATACGCATTTAACATATATTTAATACGTTCTGAACTAGTTTCTTTATTATTAGTAATTTCTTTCCATGCAGTTTTTCCATTGAAACGGTAAAAATGCCATTTACCGTTTTCATAACGCATATCCGCATCCCACAAAAGACAAGTATAATCCAACTCTAATCCTTGAACCTGAATTTCAGTTGCAGCATCCTCTAGATAATTAGAAGATCTAGTATCTTGTTTATCTTCAAGGAACCAATGCACCGCATCCTCATCACCAGATGGTAATACATGAATACCTAATGGTTTATATCTTGCAGATTCTTTACTAATTAGAACGCCTGTTCTTTCTGTTCCTCTCACTTTACTTTGCAGCCATTTCTTAGCTTTTTCCATATCTCTAGTTAATACAATCGGATATTTATCTTTTATCTCTACAAAAATGGAAGCTGCATTACCATTGATATCTAAAAGTGCATGTACAAAAGCTGATAACTTTTCTGCTCTATAGGAGCGTAAAGAAACTCCTAAATGTAAACTATCAGAGTAAGTAACATTTGGATTATGCTTTAATAATTCATTAACTTGTCCTTCCGCATATTCAGCTTCTGTTAATTTTGGAGAGATATAAACCTTCCAATGCGTAAATGTCTCATTTAATGATTTAATCCATTCTGAAATACCTGCTTCACCTGTATTGATTTCTTGTCCTCCACCTACTAGACATACAATAGTTGCCCAGTCTTCGCGTTGATCAAGTGACCAAATAAGGAATGATGCTTCAGACATAGGAAAATTAGGAACCTTAAGCTTATTTCCGTATGTTCCTCCTCGTTTTAGATAATTCATTAATCTTTCATGCGTCCAGGATCTTTGTGCTTCATCAAATATTGCAACATGCTCAACTTCACCATATCCTGCATCTTGCATCTTTACAGCTTTAGCCTCATCAATTTCTAAAATGCCATTTTCAACAGGATTTTTAATCTTTGCAAGCATGGTATCTCTATATCGGTGAATGATTTGTATAAACTTACTTACCTCTCGCTTGGAGTCAGATTTATTCTTCTTCTCACCTTTAGCTTTACACTTTGTATAATTATCAAGTGCTAAAGCCTCATTCAGTACTGCAACTAGAGGACCATTCCCCGATAGATATATCGCACCTTCATCTAAGACTGGTGCATCAGTCCCTCGGTATGTCTGCTTTACAGCCACATCTAAACCAACTAATGTTTTTCCAGCACCCGGAACTCCAGTTACAAAACAAATACTCTTCTCACCATTTTCTTTACTACGTTTGATAACATCAAGAATGTACGCAATTGTAGTATCAGTCATAACCTTATCAGCTTCATGTCTTGTGATGTTCTCTACAGAATGACTTTCATAAAGTGTTCTAGCTGCTTCTATAATTGTTGGTGTTGGTGCATAAGGACTAATAAGCCAGTTGCTATCTATATCTTCTTCATCTGGATATAAACTTATCACTTTGTTTATAAGCTCCTGAATACCACCTTCACCTGTCACAAGTGGATTCAGTACTTTATCGTTATATACAGATTTCTGAATGATTGAAGAATGTTTTTGGTATTTTGTCGCAATTAAAATTGGGACGATTACTTTAGATTCACTAAATTTATGAAAGTTCCTTAAATCCAAAGCATAGTCCAGGACTTGATCAATATCATTTTCAATTATCTTTGATTCGCCAACTTTAAACTCAAGGCAAAAAATAATCCCTTTTAATAGTAATACTACATCAATTCTTTTCCCTAATCGTGGGATATCGTACTCGAAAATAATCTGACCATTCGAGTCTTTCCATAACAATAATTGATTTTGCAGAATCTCTATCTCATTTAACCAAGCTTCTCTTGTTGTAGTAAGAGTATCTCCATGATAACCTTCACATAACTTTCCAAAAATAGTATCTCGGTCTATTGCTATAAAATTATCTATACTACTTTCATATAAACAACGCGGGTTTTTTAACATAATTATTTATTCCCCTTATCACTATTGAATACATTGTATCACTTTTGTTTTGAATAAGAGAAAATCCCTGTACATCTTTCAACTAATGTACAGGGCTTATTAGATTTTATTCCCATTCAATAATTACCATGGCATATTTGTTTCTTTAATTTTATATCAATATCTTTTTAGCTTCTGTTTTTAGCTATTTCTATACCTATTATTTGTGGTTTTAGAGTTTTTTAGTATCAAAACAGTATCAATGGTGATACTACAATATGAATGATTTTCTTTGGACAAATATTATTCATCCAACATCAATTTGCCCTTTTTCGCTTTATCCTTTAGACGTTTCATTTGTTCTTTTTCTATTTGTTGAATGCTTTTCTCTGGAACAGACAAATCTTCCGACATAGTGCCACCAATTTTTTCAATAGCACTTCTCACTTCTTTTCCTATTTTGTATAAATTCACTTGGGCGCCCAACTAATTTTATTGCGCCCTGTTTTTCTTTGTTAATTTATTATGCAAAGCATATATTTATTTATATTTACGCCAAGGAATGATTCTATTCACCCTCTTACAATATTCAACATATCTATCTCCAAATTTTTCTAGCAGCCACTTTTCTTCGGTCTGTTTCATCAAGAATGTTAGTGCAAAATAATAGATTAGTGGAAGTAGGATAGGTTCAAATCTTTTTATTTGCTATAATTTTATGCTTTTTCTACAGTCCTAGATCTGGGCTCTTTCTTTGTGTTTGTTTCTTTAGATGCCCTGTGACTGCTCGATTCCTCGCTAATATAGTTTCTTCCCTCAAAGCTCGTCATTTTAGTGATACTCACTCTACATTTTTTAAAGCTTCATCCATAGGAATTTTCTTAATTCTCCTAAAATCTAGCTTCACTACAACGAAATAGGCAGCAAAAATAATTAATAACATTTTTACATATCCTATGGTAGAGATACGATATTCAAACCAACCACTCATCTGCCTCATCAGCGATTGCCAATAATAATTCATAACTGTATTTCCAATAAACACAGCACAAAATGTAAACAGTATCACTAATATCGTTGTTGAACTGATATAAAGCTTTGAGATTTCTTTATTGGTATATCCTAAAATTTTTGTCATCGAAATAGCATTACTATTTTTTTCAATAATAATCTTGGTCAAAAGAAACATTAATATAAACGCCAAAGAGAAGCATAAAACTTGAAAATATTTTACAAAAGAACCCATACTATGTTCCATCTGATCCACCATTTTTGTAATATCTTGTTTTGTAATTACAGTGTAGATCAAATTTTCGTCTATATCATTAATTTTTTGACTTGATAAATAGCCGCTAAAGAAACCTTCTTCTTTGCCGAATAAAACATTACTCTTTTTTATCGGCATAAATACACCAAGTTGTGCAGATTTATCGTAAATTCCAATCACTTTAAATTCATAGCTTTTATTCTCATATTTTTCGTTAAGAATAATAGTATCTCCCACATTAGCCTGAAACTTGTCCTGATATGATTTTGTAATATATACTTCATTCTCCTTTAGATTTTCTAAATGATTGATTTTCACATAAGAACTCTTGTCAGCAAGACCATAGAGGTTAATATCTTCTTCATGCTCTTTGCCTTTCCTTGAAAGAATCGTTAAAGAAAATTTTTCTGCTTTCTCCGTATTAGTACTGATTATTTTTCCATCATCTTTGTAGTCTTTCAAGATGTATTGGTAGTCTGCAATCATCATATCAGAAGAATGACTCTTGTAGTAGTTTAGAGAATCTGGTAATCCAATAGCTAGTGACAACAAAATAGAGACAAATACGATTCCGATAAACAGCATGAAATAATTAGGAATATTTTGTAAAATAATTCTTGTTCTATATCTACTAAAAAACTTCCAATTCGGCAATTTGATACTTCTTTTTGCTTTGTCCTTCTTGAAATTTCTTCTTAGATAATCTAAGCTTGAATATTTCATAGCATGAGATACTACAATCAAATTTACTAATAGCATAATCGTCAAAGGAATTAGTGTTGTCTTTATAAGAGCTTCACTATTCCAAAGAGTTTTATAACTTGGTAAAGAATAGGAATTGTAATAAAGGTTTACAACTACGTCTTTAAAGACACTATATCCTAAGATATTTCCCAGTATTGCTGCTATAAGAGTAACAAATATTGGAGGAGCGATATAGTGCCTTATAAGTTCCCCTTTCGTATAGCCAAGAGCTTTCAAAGTCCCAATTTGATAAGCTTCCATATTTATGGTATTAGTTGTAGTAATGGCAATAATAAAGGCAATGACTACCATTAAAATACTGAGCAAAAGCCCTCCCCAAGCTCTATCTTTTACAATATCTTTAGGAGCAAATTGTACCGCTTGATTCTCATAAGCAGGCAAATAGTCTTTTATCTCATTCTCATCAGTAATAACTTGGCTTGCCAAAACTTTAATAAAAGAATCCGATAATTCTTTTTCTATATATTTATCCTTTGGTTTAGATTTATACGTCCAAGCATAAGAATAATGCGTATCTTCAACAATATTTTGGAAGGCTTCACCTGTGACCATTCCTATATCAAAAGTGATTGCATCAAACACGACCTCTGTATTTTTTTCAAACAAAGTGGAGTAATTCACATAAGCAATAAGTCCACTTATCGTATACATTTTCTTTCCGACCTTTATACGATCCCCAACTTTTAAGCCCACATTATCTGCATGCATTCGGTCAATCGCTATTTCGTTTTTGTTTTCAGGTAATCTTCCTTCAAGAACATCCGCTCGGTTGATTTCATCTGTCTTTTGATAAAGTCGAATTTTTCCATCCTTTTTCCCGTCTAAGTTGTAATCCTCGACCTCATTTTTATAAAAGAAAGGATGAACCGTTACCGGAACCGCTTTAACGTCAGCATCATTTAAGTCAAATTTTTTTTCCACTTTTTTATATTCTGCATCGACTTCTTGTTTTACTTTTTCTCGGCCCTCACTATAGGCTTTGTCATAAGCCTTTTTATAGCTTTTTGCATAATCATCTGTTTGTTTATATTTTTCAAATCCAAGATTCAATTCCTGAGCTATCTTTTCTTTGTTTAAACCTTGCCTCAATAATAATTTTTCATACTGTCGTTTGCTTTCCGCTTCAAACTGTTCTTTAAATTCCTTTTCAAAGGTTTTATCAAACTCGTCATTTGCCTTATGCAAATAGTACTCTTTCAGATTAGCCTTTTCTCCACTTTGAATTTTAGATAATAAATCTGCATTCGCTTTTTCTTTTAATTCAAAATGTCCATCTTCCAATTTATTGGACAGCATAAATCTATTTAGCGACTGCTCCATGCTACCATTCGCCACATAAAGGCCTGAGATAAAACCAATCATTAAAGTCAAAAAAATTCCTATGGCAAAATATTTAGGAAGCCCTCCCTTTAATTCTTTAAAAATCCTTCGATTTAAAATATTTTTCTTTCTTTTCATAGAAATCACCATTCCAATTCTATTGCAGAAATTTTATGATCATTTCTATAGTCTTCGTGCACTTTTCCATCTCTAAGCTTAATGACATGGTCTGACATATGCTTCAAAGCTTCATTATGAGAAACAATCAAAATAGTATTTCCATATTTATGGTTAATTTCTTCAATCAAGCTTAGAATTTCCTTAGAAGTCTTATAGTCCAAGGCACCGGTAGGCTCATCGCACAGTAAAATATCCGGTTTTTTTACAATCGCCCTTCCAATAGACACCCTTTGTTGTTGACCACCTGACAACTGATTTGGTAGTTTATAACGGTGTTCGTATAATCCAAGAGTATGTAGTAGATCATCTACTTCTAATGGATTATCAGATAAATAGGCCCCCACTTCAATATTTTCGACCACGTTTAAATTAGAGATAAGGTTATACATTTGAAACACATAACCAAGGTGTTTTCTGCGATACATGGTTAAGTATCTCTCACTTTTTTCTCTTAAGGATTCACCGTCTATTAAAATCTCTCCTGAATCTGACTCATCAATACCACCAATAATATTTAACAAAGTAGACTTACCAGAACCGGATGGTCCTAATAATAAACATATTTCTCCTTTATTCGCACTAAAATTAACTCCGCGAAGTACTTCCTGCTTTGAATCTCCACTTCCAAAAGATTTTTTAATGTTATTAATTTTTAAAAACAATTCATTTTTCCCCTCCATCATTTTTCTCCCTTCTCTGCTTTCCTAGCTTGAATAAAGCCAACTATATAACCCTTTATTAAAAAACTCTCATATATTCATCGTCAGCAACTATTAAAACTGCTTCAGCGATGATTAGTTAGCTATGGCTAACTATGATGAGTATACCATATTTCGGCGTGTAATGATAGTTACCATTAATTGCATATGATCAATTGTATTAATTTTACTTTTTTGTTAATCTTGTTCAAAAAATAAAAAAGAGCCGGTGCAGTCCAAAACCACACCGACCACAAAATTATCTTTCAGCTTCTTTCGATTTTTTTCTTAGGATTTTTTCTTTCTTCAGCCTGATGCTTCTTAACCACACCAATAACCGATTCCTTTTTCTCCGTTTTATCTCTGCCAAGATAATCATCCATATTATTCTTCAGATGCTTCAATTCCTCATACTGTGCTGCTAATGAATTGTGCATCTTGATTATTTCTTCTTGTTTAGTTTGTAAATCCTTAGAATGCTCATTCAGCTTTTTGAACAAATTTTTACTTGATTTTGTCTTTAACTCTCCTGCTACAACATGTGTTGTAACATAGATTTCATCATCTGTTTTATCTCCGTTACAGATATAGTCTATTGCCTTTTAAGAGTTGTTTTAATCGGATGTATCTTTGTAACAGCCATTATCCTACAACCTCATTGATAATATAGTCGGAAACCTTTTCTCTAAATTCTGATAAGAAAAGTAGTTCTCCCTGCAAGGCTTTCTTGATACTTTCAATATCATCTTTGTAAATAACTCCTGTAGTGTTTACCACCTTTGCAATTTGATTCAGGTTTGCTGAGTTACAACTGACAAGAGAAGATAATTCTCTCAGTCTTTAAGGTAAGCAAATTTTTCGTTTCCTCATATATTCCAGCATATGCAGGATTATAATGAATTGCTATCTCCACAATCTCTTTGGTATATCTATCACGTAGTTCCTTCCTAAGAAATAAATCCCGGTCAATTTTAACCATTGGGAGCTTTGCACTCTCTATGAGCGCACATTTTCAAACTATATTTTATTCAATATACGTTCTCCTATTAAAATAACCGTCACCAAAATGATGGAAGGCTTTCTAAACTATTTACCTAAATTCAACAACTCCCTTTTGAACCTGCTATTTCAGCTTTTTAGTATCAAAACAGTATCATTCAGATAATTTTACTTCATCAAAATCGATCAATTCCCGTATTTTCAGGCATTTTATAACAGTAACATATTTGCTTCTGTTATTCCCATTCTTCTTTTTATATTGTTCACTATATTTAAAAGCATTCAAAACAAAGGCTTTTCGTTTATTTAGTATTGGGAATTTCGTTCCATTTTAGCTTGTTTTTGGATTATTTTACCCATCCCAGTCCCAGTTCCAGCATCAGATATATCCTCGAATATATCCATAGTTAAGCTAAAAATTATTCTTTTGGCAATAATCTCTAACTACATCAATCCAATTTTCATACCAATACCACTGTTTAGAAACTTTTACTCCATAATTATATTTTTTATTTTTAGCATCTTTTGCCTTCCATAATTGAGTATGGTAATGCATGCTAAATGTAGAATACCCTTCCTCGTTCATCATTTTCACGATATCACTAGGCAAAAATTTCGCTTTTTCAACAGCTTTAACTAACACACGTTCTACATCTTTTGCTTTGTCACTGTCTGGAGAAATAAATTCTATTGCCCTATCTGCTTGATTGGCTCGATTTACTTGTATTGGAATGTATACAATCCTGTAAGAATAGTATAATGATTTTAATTCTTCATCATCCAACTCGGATTCAAATGTTGCAATAAAATTCTTTACATTACTCGGTATTTCATTTACTGATTCTTTTCTTAATAACTGTTCCTGTTCGGGTGATATTGGAGAAAATTGAATTGCTAAGCTCAAATTATCTTTTATGCTATGCTTATCCCCAAACATTTTGATTATCTCTCTATTATAATTTAATGCACATGCTTGTAGTTTAGCTCCAATATATTCATCAATGCTATCCGTTTTCTGATGTTCGATTTCATGTCTTATTCCAATTGTAAACGCTAAACCAGTTGTACCATATAGATAAAATAAAATCGTATTTGAGATAGTGTTGTAAAGTATCTCAAGTACGATTTTTATAAATGTTATCTGGTAGTTCTTTTGACCAAGGTAGTAATCTATCTGGTACCTCCACCGTTAGGTCATGTATCGTTTTAGGAAGTTCTTCTAACAGATAGCGAATATATTCGTATATCTTGATATCATTTGCTTTACATGTTTCTACGATACTATAGAGTACTGCACTGGCCTGTGCTCCTTTTATCGTATCGATCATGATCCAGTTCTTTCTTCCTACTGTAAATGGTCGTATCGCTCTTTCTGCCGCATTGTTATCTAGAGGTATTCTTGCGTCCTTTAGAAATTCTCTGAGATAGGATTCTTGATTCAGGGCATAGGTAAAGCCTTTTCCTGTTTCTGATTCTCTTGATACATTCTCCCAATATCTTTTTACCCATGTGAAAAATTCATCCACTAGGGGTGCTACTTTCTCTTTCCTCTGTCTTAGCTTTTCTTGTTCGCCCAATCCCTTCAATTGATTATCTTCGTGATAGATTCTATTGATCCTATCTACCGCTTCCTGGGCAAGTGTCTGACTCGTCTTCACTGCTTTGATGAGCGTCGTGAACTTTCTTTTGAGATGGGTCCAGCACCCAGCTACGGTAAAGCTTTCGGGATCTTCCTTGGCCAACTGGTGATAAGCACTGTAGCCATCACATACAAGTGTCCCTCTAAATCCCTCTAGGAATCTTTGCGGATGTTCATGGGACCTCGTACGTCGATAATCATACAGGACGATCCGCTTTTCTTCCTCATGTGCCCCTGTACGATATACCCACATATAGGACTTACTGCCAGCTTTTCTGCCATCTTTGCTTACCTCGAATGGTGTTTCATCCACATGCAGTATATCCTGTTTGATCATTTCTTCTTTTAACCTATCGTAGAAATGTATCAAATAGTTGTCGGATGCTTGGATCATCCAATTGGCCATGGTGGATCGTGAAATGTTGATCTGGTTTTCTTGGTATGTCTTTTCTTGTCTATATAACGGTACGGCATTGACATATTTGCCCCATATGATAGATGACACCAGTGATGGGGTAGCGATACTGTTTGGCCATAGTTCTACAGGCTTCTGTGCTCGTATGATTGTCTGGTTATCCTTTGCGGCATATACACCAATTTTATAAGTGACCGCTTCGAAAGATGCTGGTATATGTTCCAGTTTCGTTATGATCTGATATGGCAGTCTCTTCCATCCGCTCTTGCCAAATCTTTCATTCAATTCTTCTTCGGATAGTTCGATATATTCTTCACGGTGGTTCGTGATCTTCTGGATGTCTGATGCCCGCTTTCCTTTTGCCTTCTTCCTTGGTGCAGCTTCCTCTAACGTTGGCTCTGGTTGTAGTAAATCAAACAATACTTCAGGTTCATTAAAACCGAGTTCCAACTGTTCAAAGATTCCAGAACTCTGTTTCTCTGTACTTCTGCCAAAGCTTCTTTGATTCATGATCTTGATCTGTTCACTAAGAAGTTTGATAGTAGCTTCTAGACTTTCTACACTGCTTTGCATACTCATAAAGAGCTTTATGATGATGTCCTTTGGCAGGCTTTCTACTTCTTCCTCACTTAGTTTTTTCATTTCCATAGCTTATGTATAAACCATTATGAGGGTGCCGTCAAATGTGGAAAACTTTGATTTTCCACACAAATATTTTACTGGTACCAGCGCATATCTATGGCGTAATAAAAAGGCACGTATCAAGCAGTTTGGGGGCTGGAGTGTAGAAATTCATCTACTGCTTTTTATGTGCCTTATACGCCATCTATAGGCCTATCTTCTTAATAAAAGTTGTGGATAACTTTTTTACAGTATCATCTTTCGTTCTACTTTCTGAATTGTCTTCCTCTGTATGATTGCCATGCCTTCAAACAGCCAATGATACTGTTCGATACTAATGTTCTCTATGTCTTCTGTCTTTCTGGGCCATTGGAATCTTCCTTCCTCCAATCGTTTATACAATAATAGGAATCCATCTGCCTCCCAAAGCAGTCCCTTCATACGATTAGTCTTTCTTCCACAAAACAAGAATAACGTTCCTTCATCAAAAGGATCTAGGTAGAAATGGTTCTGAATGATCGAAGCCAACCCATCTATTCCATTTCTTAGATCTGTATATCCACATGCAATATAGATCTTCTTAAAACCACAATACTCTTTAAGCATGGGATACCGCCCGAATGATCTTTAGTAATAGCTCATCTGAAATATCTTCACCGATCTCTATCTGATGATTGCCCAATTGAATGTGTGCAGAACCATGTCGAATAGGTTTCTTCAATTCTTGAAATGTGACATCTGATGATGGCGGTAAAGTTGCAGGAAAGATATCCATATGATTACCGACTTCTTGCGCCAAGTGGTTACGCAACTTTCGGTGATAATACCAATATTGTTTTTCGTTGATTCCATGTTCGTTACACCACTGTAGAACAGATTGACCACTTGTCTTACATTCCATAATGATCGATACCCATCGCTGTGCCTTTAGCTCTGCCGCTGTCATTATCATAAAATAATCACCCCCAAACCCTCACGATTCTTAAGGGTTCTAGGGTGATTATGACATGACTTATGATTAATATACAGGTACTACCTATTTAGCGTTTACGTTATAACAGGCTCAAAAGCCTTATTTAAAGCCATTTATATGATTTTTCGCTCTACTCCCATTCTTCTTTTCCAAATGTACGATATATCCCAAACCATTCAAAATACTAGACTTTATTTTTTCTAATATCACTAAATTCATCTAATTATAGGACGTTTTCAAATTTTTAGTCCCGTACCAGTCCCAGTACCGGACAATAACTCTATAATAATTTTAATTAGAAAGTTTTTAATATCTAATTGGTCAATTACTTCCTGTTCAAAAGAAATAGTACATCTAATATAGTTGCTTCCAATTTCAAAACATCTTTGACATTTTTTCTATTTTAAAATCAGACTTTGTTCTTATATCTAAGTTTATTATATTGCTAAAAAATCACCTAATATAAAACACCTTATAACTAGGAATTAGCCAGTTTTTTTGCTTTTATAAAACTATATTTTTCTTTACCAATCTTAGCCTAACCTATTACTATGAAATTTTTTCTAATAAAAAGCTTCAGCTATTTGCAAATACAAATCAGTAAATATTGAATTTTTTCTGGCAACAAGGGATATATCATGAACTAGATTGAAATCTTCTAGGTCCACAACCATGAGAACACCTTCTTCTAGTTCTTTTTTTACACAAGATTCAAAAATAAAACTTATGCCACAATCCGACTTGAGCATTTCTACTATGGAACGCATATTATTTATTTCTATGATATTTGCAAAATCTTTCGTATCAATATTGTCCATGATTAGAAAATTTTTTAATATAGCTAAGGTACCAGATCCGTCTTCTCTAATAATAATTCTTTCATCTAATAAGTCTGTTAACTTTTTTACTTGTTTTTTAAACTTGTGGTACTTGTGGCTGATGCAAACAATCCTATCACTTTTGTATTTTTTAATAAAATAATCACTAGATCTTATAAATCCCTCTATAATGGCAAAGTCTATCCTCCCACTATCAATTTCACTTAAAATCTCGTCCGTATTTTCATAGTAAATATGGAAATCACAAGAAGTTTTTTCTTTAATCAAGGCTATAAGCTTATCCAATATTAGATATTCTCCGACCGACCTAGTAAAACCCAAGGAAATTTTTTCACTTTTAGTTTTTTTCTCAGCTAATATAACCTTCAACTTATCTTGATCATTTGACATAGAAAGCAAAGCAGATTTTAGAATCTTGCCTTCATCTGTTAGACACAAATTCCTCTTACTTCTATAAAAAAGTTTACAATTATAATAGGTTTCTAGATATTTAATATGAGTAGATATGGCTGGCTGTGTTATATTAAGGCTTTCAGCAGCCCTTGTAAAATTCATATATTTACATACTTCCAAAAAACTTTCTATCCTAAAATCTAACATAGTATCCTCCATATTTATCATAATAAATTTTTATCATATAGTAAATAATTATAATTTTACATTATATTTATTTATTATATGATAAAAAAACGAAAGGAGAATATATGATAAAATCTATAGAAAAAAATATAAAAGGGATTATTCTCTGCCTTATAATTGCAATAATATCCCAGATAATCGGCAAAAAAATCCCACTAGTAGGCCCAGCGGTCTTTGGTATTCTAATTGGAATGGCCCTAGGTCAAATTATAAAAGACAAAAAACCTTATATTGGAGGTGTGAGGTTTACATCAAAGAAAATCCTTCAATATGCTGTAATCCTCCTTGGATTCGGACTTGATCTTGGCATAGTTTTGAAAACTGGCAGAGAGTCCCTACCCATCATCCTATCCACCATATCTACATCACTGATAATCGCAATTATAGCCGCAAAGACCGGGCTCATAAAAGGAAAGATCGCAACACTTGTTGGCGTTGGCTCATCAATTTGTGGAGGCTCTGCAATTGCAGCTGCCGCTCCAGTTATAGATGCAGATGAAGATGAAATAGCCCAAGCCATATCTGTTATATTCTTTTTTAATATCTTAGCTGCCATTCTATTTCCAAGCCTAGGTCGTATGATTGGATTTTCTACTACCGATGGTCATGCCTTTGGTATATTTGCAGGATCTGCTGTTAATGATACATCATCAGTTACAGCATGCGCATCAACATGGGATACATTATTTAATCTAGGTAGCCAGACACTTGACAATGCTGTAACAGTAAAATTGACTAGAACCCTAGCAATAATTCCAATATGCTTAGGACTAGCCTTCATTAGGATGAGAAGCGCTGAGCAAGAAGATAATAAGAAAATATCTATAATACAAATTTTCCCATTCTTTATAATCTACTTCATCATTGCAAGTTTGATTACAACCATAGCCCTAGCCAAGGGAATAAATATTGAATTTTTCAAACCCTTTAAGGACTTGTCCAAATTTTTTATTGTAATGGCAATGTCAGCTATTGGTTTTAATAGTGATATAGTAAAACTATTAAAATCAGAAGCAAGACCCCTTGCCCTAGGTGCCGTGTGTTTTATAGCAATAACCTCAATAACCCTAATACTACAAAAAGTACTAGGTATCTTATAATTTTTTAGAAACTGACTCCAAAAGTTAGCAATAAAACTAACTACTAGGGTCAGTTTTTTTATTGACGAATTGCCAAATCAAATGCAACACCTATGGTAAGAAACCAAAGCTTACCCTTTATATGTATTTTTACTCTTATATTTCCTTTTAAGTCAGATTTTCTTCACGCCACCGTTTTGCTCTTTTATTAAACAGTGCAACATTCAGCATATCTGCTTTACTTGCATATTTAAAAGATAACTGCTCATCTGTAAGGTCTTTTAATAAATGCTATTTCATTTCTTTTCAGTCTTATTCAAACCGACATTTTATTGTCGCATTATTTATTTGCTAGATAATGTAAAATATATACATGCAAAAAGACCGCAGTTTGAAACTACGGTCTAATTTTTTGTCCAAATGTAAACCACTTGGAACTATTATTAAGTTTATTCTTTTTAACAAATGTTCCCATTTTAATCCCAGTTAAAGTTTTTAATCTTCTGTAACCATTGATTTTACAAGGTTTTTTGTTTTTTTGCTACTATTCCCATTCAATTGTTCCCGGTGGCTTGGATGTGATATCCATGGCTACACGGTTTACATGTTTTACTTCGTTTACAATACGTGTGGAGATCTTATCGAGTACGTCGTATGGGATTCTTGCCCAGTCTGCTGTCATACCATCGATAGATGTAACTGCACGGATAATGACTGTGTAGTCGTATGTACGTTGGTCTCCCATAACACCTACAGAGCGGATATTTGGTAAGCATGTAAAGCACTGCCAGATATCTCTTTCAAGTCCTGCATTACGGATTTCTTCACGTAGGATTAAGTCTGAATCACGAACGATTTCTAGCTTCTCTTCTGTGATTTCCCCAAGTACACGGATACCAAGTCCTGGGCCTGGGAATGGCTGACGCCATACCATTTCTTCTGGTAATCCTAACTCTGTACCTAACGCGCGTACTTCATCTTTGAACAACTTGTTTAATGGTTCAATGAGCTTGAAGTTCATATCTTCAGGCAAGCCACCTACGTTATGATGCGACTTAATTGTCTGTGCTGTCTTTGTTCCTGATTCAATAATGTCTGTATAAAGTGTTCCTTGTGCTAACCACTTAATATCTGTTCCTTGTAAGAGTTTGGCTACTTCATCACGGAATGTGTAGATAAATTCACTACCAATAATCTTACGCTTTTGCTCAGGGTCTGATACACCAGCAAGCTTATTCAAGAAACGTTCTCTTGCATCAATCTTAATGAGGTTGAGTGACATATTACGTGTGAATGTTTCCATAACACCTTCTGCTTCACCCTTACGTAAAAGACCATGATCGATGAACATGCAGTATAGATTCTTACCAATTGCCTTATCTAATAAAGCAGCTACAACCGATGAGTCTACCCCACCTGATAGTGCTAGTAATACCTTATCATCACCGACTTGTGCTCTAATTTCTTCTACCTGTTGGTTTACGAAATCCTTCATTGTCCAGTTGTTTTCAGCCTTAGCAATATTGAATACAAAGTTTCTTAACATATCCAGTCCATACTCAGAGTTACGTACTTCTGGGTGGAACTGTAATGTGTAGATCTTCTTTTCATCGTTTGCGCTTGCGGCAAATGGGCATGTATCACTACTTGCAATCGAATGGAATCCTTCTGCTAGTGTAGATACTTGGTCACCATGGCTCATCCAAACAATCTGCTTTTCTGGTAAACCAGCAAATAATGGGGATGATGTATCTACTGTGATTTCTGTACGACCATATTCCTTCTTATCGGATGGTGTAACATTTCCACCATTCATGAAGTGTGTCATCTGCATACCATAACAGATACCTAAAATAGGTAAGCCTGATGTGAAGATGGCTGGATCACACTTAGGTGCATCCTTTTCATATACGCTGTTTGGGCCACCAGAGAAAATAATTCCCTTAACATCTTGCATTGCGACGATTTCCGCAAGTGTCATATCTCCTGGATGAAGTTCACTATAAACTCCAAATTCACGAATACGTCGTGCGATTAACTGGTTGTATTGACTTCCAAAATCTAAGACGATAATTTTATCTGCCATTCTAATCTCCTACTCTCTTATTACATTACAAATATCATACATGATAATTGTGCTATTGTGCTGTGTTTTTGTAATTATTTGAAGATTACAAACAAAAACCATGCGACTTTTCGCATGGCAATTCGTTTTTCTTATTCAGCCGGGATAACGGAACCATCAGACCAGTTCTTCTTGATGAATTCACGGATTTCTTCAGACTGTAATACCTTAACTAAAGCTTGGATCTTCTCACCCTTTTCATGTCCTGTTTGGCAAGCGATGATATTTACATATGGGTTAGATTTGTCAGCCTTCTCAAGAATCAATGCATCAGAACCTGGCTTTAGACCAGCGTTGATTGCAAAGTTTCCGTTGATAGCTACCAAATCACCTTCACCATTTTCATAAGCTGTTGCGAGTAATTCTGGTTTTACTTCCTGGAACTTTAAGTGCTTTGGATTGTTTGTGTCATTGTCGATATCTGCGATTGTTAAGTTTAATACATCTGCGTTTTCTGGTAACTTCACAAGGTTTTCCTGTGCAAGAATTGCTAGGATACGACCGTTATCTGCTACAGAGTTAGAAATAACAACTGTTGAACCATCCTTTACTTCAGAAGCCTTCTTGATTGTCTTCGAGTAGATTCCAAATGGCTCAATATGAATACCCCCTACATTAGAAATCTTATAGTTTTTTTCATTCTTTTCCTTATCAAAGAATGGTACGTGCTGGAAGAAGTTTGCGTCTGCTTCTCCGTTCGATACTGCTTCATTTGGAATGAAGTAATCATCTGTAATTGTTACTTCTAGGTCGATGTTGTACTTTTCCTTTAAGATGGACTTAGCTTCTTCTAGAATCACTGCGTGTGGGTTAGCAGTTGCGATCACTGTTAACTTTGAGTTATCTGTTGTAGATGCACTTTCCTTCTTTGATGTTCCGCAAGCTGTTAAGCCTAATGCGAATGTTGCTACTGCAATAATCTTTGTAATCTTGTTCATAAGTTTTCTCCCTTTTTATATATTTATCGTTTGTCGATTCGTTTTACGATTGCATCACCAATCCACTGTATAACAAATACAATGATGATAATGATGACAGTTGAAGTATAAAGTATTAAATCATTTCTTCTTGCAAAACCATACAAGTATGCGAGGTTTCCAAGCCCTCCAGCACCGATGGCACCTGCCATGGCTGTATAAGAAATTAAAGAAATTCCCGTTACCGTGATACCTGAAAGCAAGGATGGTAATGCTTCAGGAAGTAATACTTTTAAAATAATTTGCCAATTGCTAGCACCCATTGCTTTACTTGCTTCAATAGTACCTTTATTTACGTCTTGGAATGCGATGATGCACATTCGTGCATAGAACGGTGCTGCCGCAAATACCAGTGAAGGTAAGGCTGCTGTAGCTCCTAACATGGAACCTACAATTAGCTTTGTAAATGGAATTAAGATAATCAATAAGATGATAAATGGAATTGCACGTAATACGTTGATAATTACATCAATCACACGGTTGATCAGCTTATTTTGGAATAGTCCACCCGTTTGTGTACAGTACAGTAGAATACCAATCAGCAATCCTAAGATTGTCGCTAATGTGAGTGATATGACTGTCATGTAGATTGTTTCGTTGATTGCTTTAAATAACTGATCTAAATTTAGTACACCACCTATCATTAGAGCACCTCCACAATGACATTGTTGTCAGTTAAGTATGTCACAAACTTGTTGTAGTCACTATCTACGCCACCGCTGATATGAATATAGGTTACACCCATAGGCCCAACAGAGGATTGTGAGATATTTGATTCTACAATTGATATCTCAAATGGTACTTGTCTTGCCGCGTTGATAATCGTTGGCTGCTCCGCATTATTTCCTGTAAAGGATAAGCGAAGTAACTTACCACTTGGATACTTCTTTTTCAAGCTTTCAGCCAGTTCTTCAATTGTTTGATTCGCTTCCACATTCTGTACAAATCTTCTTGTAACTATGTGTTTAGGATGTTCGAATAACTGCTTAACCGTTCCTTCTTCTACAATCTTTCCATCGCTCATCACTGCCATTCGTATACAGATTTTTTGTACAACTTCCATTTGGTGTGTAATCATCACAATCGTGATGCCTAAACGTCGATTGATTTCTCTTAATAGTTCAAGAATCTGTTCCGTTGTATCAGGGTCTAGTGCAGAGGTTGCTTCATCGCATAATAGAATTCTTGGGGAATTCGCTAATGCTCTTGCAATACCAACTCTTTGCTTCTGACCGCCAGATAACTCACTAGGATAAGCATCCTCTCTACCAGTCAAGCCTACCATTTCAATGAGCTCAGCTGCTCTTTGTTTTCTTTCCTTTTTTGGGACATGTGCAAACTCTAGAGGAAGTTCAATATTCTCAGAAACCGTTCTACTCCATAGGAGATTAAAATGCTGGAAAATCATGCCAATTTGTTGACGCTGCAAACGTAGTTCTCTATGACTAAGTTCCTTGATGTTAATACCATCAATCACTACATCACCAGCTGTCTGTACTTCTAGCTGATTGATTAAACGAATGAGCGTACTCTTACCAGCACCAGAATATCCGATGATACCGTAGATTTCACCATCGTTGATGGTTAGAGAAACGTCGTTTACCGCATGGATGTTTTCCTTGTTCGCTTTGAATGTTTTAATAATATTGCTTAGTTCAATCATCGCTACCTCCTATCTATAAACAAAAATCCCGCACTTACACTTACATGTAAGGACGGGATATATAATCTCGTGTTACCACCTTAGTTTATATGTACTTCACAATACATACCTCATCGAGTACCAACATACTCTATGTCTATAACGGGACATCCCGGCACCCCCTACATTTCGGAAGTGCAACTCCAAGACCATCTTCACTAAACCTTCGTATATCCTCTTCTCAGCGCCCGAGGACTCTCTGTGATACTATTTCTCAGCTACTCTTCTTATCATCGCCTATGGTTATAGTTTATTTTTAATTTTTGAAATGTCAATCATTTTTATTCAATTCTTTAAAATTCTTCTGAATCGAAGTTGATATTGTCTTAATGAACCGAAAGGGAAAATGCCCCATTTATAGAAAGGAATTGTTATGATTCATTCCATTAGATTGGATTGAATATGAAAAAGATTATATTAACCCCTATGGAAGAAAACAAATACAACATTATTAAAGAACTGGTTGATCATTCTGGCAATAAACGCCGTGCGGCATTAAAACTAAATTGTTCTATTCGTACTATCAACCGCCTGATTACACGTTATAAGTCTGAAGGCAAATCCTCATTTTCACATGGTAATCGTGGACGATTACCATCAAACACATTCTCACTGGAAACGAAAAACAAAATCATTGAACTCTATCTTAACGAGTATCTTGATGCCAACATCACTCATTTCAGTGAAATCGTCCAGATGGACCTCGGCATCTCCATCAGTGACACCACTATTAGAAACTGGTTATCAGAACACGATGTCTTGTCCCCAAAGGCCCATCGAAAAACCAAGAAACAATTAAAGGAACGTTTGACAAAACGATTAGACCAAACAACATCTACAAAGGCCAGAAACGCAATCAATGAACAAATCGAATCAATTGAAGATGATACGCCTCATTCACGAAGATCTAGATCCAAATATATGGGAGAGATGATTCAAATGGACGCTTCAAGCTACGAATGGATTCCTGGCGAGATATGGCATCTACACCTAGCTGTAGATGATGCGACCGGTACTGCTGTTGGAGCCCACTTTGATATACAGGAGACCCTACGTGGCTATTACAACGTTTTCCATCAGATACTAGTCGACTATGGCATACCCGCTCTATTCTATACGGATAAACGAACCGTATTTGAATACAGAAAGAAAACCAAGGCCTTCGACGACGAGGATACCTTCACACAGTTCTCCTACGCCTGCCATAACCTTGGTGTCGAAATCAAAACAACGAGCATCGCACAAGCCAAAGGACGCATCGAACGTCTCAACCAGACTTTCCAATCACGTTTGCCAGTTGAACTTAGACGTGCTCGTATTACTTGTATGGCGGACGCGAATAAGTTCCTAAAATCCTACCTAAAGGAATTCAATGCAAGGTTCGCCCTACACTTGAATAGTACCAATTCTGTATTTGAAGTACAACCAGATATAGAAACAATCAATCAAACATTGGCAATCATTTCATCGAGAATAGTCGATCAAGGCAACTGTATCAAGTTCAAAAACAAGTATTGGATGGCCTATGACAAGGAACACAATAGAATTCCACTAAGACCTAAGATGGAGGTATTGGTTATTGAATCATTTGATCAAAAGATCTTTGTCAATGCGATGGATACACTATACATCTTAGAAGAAGTACAAGTGTTTGAAGAAAATTCGGGTGAGTTCGATAATATCATTGAAACTCCTGAGAAAAAGAAAGTATATATTCCGCCGATATCTCACCCTTGGAGGAAGTATTCATATCAATTATTTACAAAAAAGCAGAACTATTATAGCTCCGCTAATGTTCGTTAATTTTTAAGACATTTTCATTTTTGGTTGACATCATTTTTATTCAATTCTTTAAAATTCTTTGAAATAACACCCTTTTTTAATCAACTACAAGATTTCTCCCCTTAACAACTGACTTAAGTTTGGGATGGGTTGTTAAATATTCTTCAAGTATTGTAAAGCAAGAAGTCGCAATCACTCTCGGCTTCATATTTTTCTTTACTTCTGCAAACGACATGTTAAATGTATCTTCAAAGTTATTAAAGTGGAATTCCTGCAAGCAAATAGAATACCGTCTTGAATCATCATCTTTTACAACTTGTCTATCAAGTTCGAACTTTTCAAGCTTATGCTTTGACTTTGAATAGATCATTCTGATACCCTTCGAAAATTGGTAGTATTCGGTATGCCCTGCAAATGCTTCATCTCTTTGCATATAATGAATCATATGTCTGAGTTGTTTCCCTGTCACTTTAACCATATATACAGAATCATCATATGGGAAACACTCTACTAAATCTCCATATGTTACAATTGGACCTAACACTTCCGAGCGAATCGATCCTGATCCAATCATTGCGATATCAACTCCTAACGTCTCTTTAAAGATATCTGCAAATAGGTTTCCAATTTCCGTTTCTTCATTACGATTTGGATGTGTTAATTCACGAGAAAAACGTGTAAGTACTCTTTCATACTTTTGATCTGTAATACTCTTATACTTTTGAATAATATGCTCAATTTGATAATCTGGCACACATGTTTCATTGTTGATTGGAATTAACTTCCACGTATAAGAATCTAGGCAATTTTGATCCGTATCAATATTCAAATCAAAACGACCAACATAATCTGTACCCATATATGCTTGTACAATTGGAATATGATTTACGACAATCGGTTTTTTCATGAGCGTGTGGGAGTGTCCGCCAATAATCAGATCAATACCCCATTCTGGCCTGATGAGTTCTGCGAGGGCCTTATCATCTTCGATACCAATATGTGTAAGTAATACAGTTAAATCGATATCGATGGCATTATAGGCATCACAGATTTTACCAATTTCTTTAGCAGCATCTGCCGTATCAATAAAGGATCCTACTTCATCTGATTTAGCAGCTTGCATCACCGTTTCAGTAATAATGCCAATGAACAATATCTTCATCCCATCAATCTCAAATACTTGATGCGGGTGGAATAAACGCACACCATTTGATTTGATGTATAGATTTGCATTAATAATTGGGAAAAGTGCGCATTTTTCAATAAAAAGCAGATGGGCAATTCCATAGTCTATTTCATGGTTTCCAATTGTAGCGATATCAGGTGCTAGAGCATTCATAATGTTAATTGTAGAGATTCCCTTATATTCCGTATCAATTACAGACCCTCTAAACATATCTCCCGCAACAGCATATAGAACACTCTGTTCCTCTTGCCGTACTTTACTGACATAGCCAGATAAAAGGCTGACTCCACCGACAAGTTTCTCGTCTATCTTCTCAACCATGAAGTCTCCATGCATATCATTTGAATGTAATAATGTCAGTTTCTTTATGTTTTTCATTATGATTCACCACCTTACCTATTCTGTATGAAGAACTGAGAAACATTTCCTAAAATATATTAATTCTATCTATTGATGTATATGGTAGTACTTTTCAAATGAATTGTATGTTGTTGATATTGTGTTTTACTATAATCAAATATTTTAAATTTTTAACATTTATATTTTAACATGCTTTTACTTTTTGATATATCAATAGAGTAGAGTGAGAATATCTTATCCAGATATTCCTCGACCCTCTCATTGCACCGTACATACGGGTCTCGTATACGGCGCTACATTTGTATTGTTTCTACCTTTACTTAGATTGATAATATTCTAGTGGATTGATTAATCCCGGTCTGTCTTTGCTTTTCATCGATAGTACCTTTGGACTCAATAAGAATTTTATTGTGTTTCCATTTGCCTGTCGATATAGACCTAGTCTAGTATTGGCTGTACTGTAGATTCTTTCATCAGAGATATTGACCTTGAGTATCCGATTTAGACTTTGTAGGTTGGTATAGATACGTTTTGGTTTCTTCCATTGTTTTAGAATTATCACACGTATCTTGTGTCGCAACCATTCTCCAAATTCTTTTAAGAAGGTCTTCATCGAGCCAATCCTGAAGTAGTTTATCCATCCTCTCACGATTTGGTTTACTTGGGTGAATACAGTCGATAAAGGAAGTGCACTTGCCTTTTTACGGCATAGCACTTCTTTTATTTTCTTACATAGTTTTTGTTTCCTATCGTATGTAGGCATACTTTTCCATCCATCTTTGTTTTTCCAGAACGTGAAGCCAAGAAACGAACTATTGCTAGGTCTTACTACTTTTGTTTTTGTCATGTTGACCTTTAGAAATAGTTTTCTTTCTAGCCAACTTGATACAGACTTCATGACTCTGTTGGCTGACATCTCACTCTTCACGAGGATATTACAGTCATCTGCGTATCTTACGAATCTTAGCCCTCTGCTTTCCAGTTCCTTATCAAACCTATCTAGGTAGATATTGGATAATATTGGACTGAGCGGACCTCCTTGTGGAACTCCTTCTTCATTTCTGTGGATGATTCCATCTTCCATGATTCCAGCCCTCAAAAAGGACCTTACGAGATGTAGCGTTACATCATCTTTTACTTTCTCTCTAAGTATGGATATCAACTTATCATGATTCACTGTGTCAAAGTACTTTTCAATATCTAGGTCTATTACCCATTCACACCCTTCGTTTAGGTAGAAGAGTACTTCCTCCATCGCTTGGTGGGCACTTCTGTTTGGTCTGAATCCGTAACTATGCTCACTAAAGCACTCGTCATAGAGTTCACTAAACACTTGTGCCACTGCTTGTTGGATTACTCTATCCACTACAACGGGTATCCCCAATGGTCTTTTCTTTCCATTTGGTTTTGGGATATAGACTCTTTTTACTGCCCGAGGTCTGTATTTCTTTTCCCATATCGAAGTTTTGATTTCTTCTATATGTTTACTGAAGTATTCGTCAATTTCTTCCACAGACATCTTGTCAATGCCCGATGCACCTTTATTACTCTTGACTCTTTTCATCGCCTCTTGTAAGTTCTTTTGACTTAGAATCTTGTCCATTAATTCCATGGCTGCTCCTCCTTCTATTGCACAAATAATGAAATTCTCTTCTTGCCTTTTCACCATCCATAGTTACGTTCTATGGTTCTAGGTGATATCTCAATTCCAGAGTATTCATTTTCTTACATATAGTGATTTGCACTATACAAACATTAACCCCTTCAGTACTGGTGTATACCTACTATGGGCTCAGCTGACTTCTTGTGATAGACCTTTTCCGACCGATGGTACTATAGTTGTTTGAAAACGTCTAGGATTCATCGTCCACAAGACCTCACAGGGTAAGTCACATACCTTTCTCTCTTCTTTCACAAGTTCCTGATTTACTGTTTTGGTTTTACGTTTACCTTTTGGGCTTCGATTTGTAGAGCAATCTCACCCTCCATTTAGCCTTATATCAGATTTCTGTTCGTAACCTCGAAAGAATCGCTACACCACTTCCTTCACCCAAAGCCTCACGGCTTACGGCTTGTGGTTCGCTACGCTTGGCGGTAACTACCTACGACTGGACTTTCACCAGTTAGGTTTGCGACATGCCCGTCACACTCTAAAAATCCCTCATTCATTTTTGAATAAGGGACAAATATTAACTACTTTATTTGAAATACTGCAAATGCGCTTGAACCAATTGTAAGATTTATATCTTCTAGAGATACTTTTCCAATCGTGTAGATTGGCTGATAACCCTGGAACTCATCTAAAGAGATGGTCTCTTCTAAACCACTAGGGTTGATTGCTAGTATCAACTTTCCACGTTTGTATACAAACGGCATCTTCTCCTGTTCTGCATAAATCACATTGAAGTCTGCATCAGCCTGTAAGTCTGCATGCATGTGACGTAATGCCACAAGTGACTTTGTTGTAGAGTAGAGTGAATTTTCATCATTCGTTTGATCTGCTACGTTTGGTGCATCTTCAGATGAATCCACTGCTAGATAGAGTTTTTGTGCTTCTGCAGTTGAAAAACCCTTATTTGCACTATTATCCCACTGCATCGGTGTGCGTGAGCCTGTACGATGGAATCCACCCTCTTTAGAGCGGATATCCTTCATGTAACGCATACCAATTTCATCGCCATAGTAGATAAATGGTACACCTGGCATTGTTAAGATAAATGCATACGCAATCTTTAACTCTTCTGGAGTTAATGTATTTGTCGGTCGTGGTGTGTCATGGTTGCATGTAAACATAGAGATGTAACCATTCTTTTTTGTTGCTTTGTATTTAGGCATATAGTCATTTAAGAAACGACAGATATCGCCTTTTCCACTCTTTAGGAAGAAACTATTATCTTCTCCATCTGTTTCATAATCACGTAATAAGGTGTTATACCCATTGTGCCAATGATCTAAGTAGAAATCCATGTGGAAACTACCACCATTGATTGCCTGTTCTGGATTGGACCATTCACTGACTAGTGCTGCCTCTGGATACTCTTGGTCTAGCATATTACGAACATCTCGCCAAATTTTCGCAGTTGCCGATTTCTTATCATCGTCATTTTTTACAAGTGAATCTGCCATATCTACACGGAAACCATCTGCACCATGATCTAACCAGAAGCGCATAATATCTTTCATTGCTTCTTTGGTGGCGATAGCTTCTGGACTATCCACCGCAGACATCCAGCTCTCTGTACGCTCTAACCAGCCATAGTTGAGTGCTGGTTGAGACGCAAAGAAGTTTAACATATATGCCCCATTACGATCAGACATACCTGCCATATATGGGTGGTCTTTTACACCTACAAAGGCACCATTTGTCCATACATAACGACTGGAGTATTCGTTTTCCTCAGGTTCTTTACTTGCTTTAAACCAAGCATGTTCATCAGACGTATGACCAGGTACTAAATCTAGTAATACTTTGATGCCACGCTTATGTGCTTCATCAAATAAACGATACGCGTCTTCATTTGTGCCATAACGAGCTGCGACCTTCTTGTAATCCCTAACGTCATAGCCCGCATCCATAAATGGAGAGTCATACATCGGATTAATCCATAACGCATTACAACCAAGCTCCTTGATGTAATCTAACTTCTGGATAATACCTTCTAAATCACCGATACCATCGCCATTCGTATCATAGAATGACTGTGGATAGATCTCATAAAATACTGCATCTTTTAACCATGTTGGCATAACTTATTCTCCTAAAATTTCTAAAATATCCCCTGAAGTAACGATTCGGTACTGGAAGTCTGGATATTCTTGTTGTAATGTTTCTAATTCTTTTTGAATTTCTTTTTCTTTGCGATGTGCTGTGTTTAATAATATACCAGATACACCACAAGCTGCTGCAACCTGCATATCACTACCTACTTCATTACCAATCATGAGGCAATCACGAACATTCAGGTGATGGTCATCCAATACTTTTTGCATAAATGCTTTCTCTGGCTTACGAATACCGTAGTCAGCAGAGATATACATATGATCAAAGTACGGAAGCAAGCCACAGATACCCATCTCTGCTAAGGCAAAGGAACGCTGTGCATTGGATAGCAAAATAATTTGATGACCTTGTTTCTTTAATGCTTGTAGTGTCTTGATAGTATTGGGATATGGTTTACAACGTATTCTTGTCAAACGTCTAAACTCTGTTTCAATAAAGAGTAACCACGTTTCTTTGTCTTGGATTGATAATACTTCTGTATGCAGTGGTGCTTCATCATATAGACGTTTGAATACATTTTTGAATTGAATATCAATATATGTATCAGGATGTAGTGTTTCTACACGTTTCCACTCTTCTTCATTAAATTTTAAGTACGCTTGTTTAAACTGTTCTGGTGTATAGATAGCTCCATAACATGCATACATGTCTGATAGTGCTTTCCATATCTTATGATTATGTAATTCTGTATGAACATCAATAAGGGTTCCATACAAGTCAAAGATATATGTTTTCATGTGGGTCCTCCTGATTCATATCTATCATACTACGATTTTAGAAAGTAAACGGTAGGACCAAAAGGTTCTACCGTTTTTTTGTTATCCTTTAACAGCGCCAGACATTCCTTCAACATAGAATTTCTGCATGTATACGAATAAGATTGCGATTGGAAGAGAGATGATAACCGCACCAGCTGCGAAGCTTGTGTACCATTGGTTAATATATTCCTTCTGCAACATATTCCATAGACCAATTGCAACTGTAAATTGATCTGAGTTAGCACGAACAATAACTTTCGCAAAGATAAAGTCTACCCATGGAGCGATGAACGAAGTCATTACTGTATAGATAATGATTGGCTTGGATAATGGCATTGTAATTCTTGTGAATACTTGCCACTGTGTAGCACCATCCATAATCGCCGCTTCATCGACAGAACGCGGAATTGTATCAAAGTAACCCTTAGCAATTTGGAAGCCTAAACCAGTACCAGCAGAATAAACAATAATTAATGCTAGACGTACTGCAGAGCCTTCTGTTAAACCAAGTGCCTTTAAGATATAGTATTCAGCAATCATAGCCATGAATCCCGGGAATAAGCCAAGAATCATTGCTAAGTTCATATATGGCTTACGTAGCTTGAAACGCATACGAGATAAGCTATAAGAAACAGATAATACGAAGAATGTAGAAATAATACATGTGAATACCGCAATGATCAGTGTATTTCCAAACATACGTGGGAAGTTCAAAACATTACGATCCGTAAATAACTTAATGTAGTTTGCAAGTGTATATCCCTTAGGGAAGAATGTACTTACATAAGATCCCTGTTCAGCTCTAAAGCTGGTTAGGATGATCCAGAAAATTGGTAATACCCATACCGCCGCTAACATCGCTAGGAATACATGAACGAAGAAGTTACCAACACGGCTGGATACGCTCTTTTTATTACGTTTTACTGTATTCGTACTCATTACATGAACGCCTCCTCATTCTGATAAGACTTCGATCTACGATATGTGATCAATGTAACTGTTGTTAAGATGATGAATGTCAAGATACCGATAACTGCACCCAAGTTGTAGTACTGTTGATCGATTGTTAACTTGTACAACCATGTTACGAGCAAGTCTGTCTGACCTGCAGTATCTCCAACGTATGTTGGTCCACCACCTGATAAGAGATAGATAACGTTAAAGTTATTGATATTGCCAACAAATGATGTAATCAAGTATGGTGTTGTAACAAATAACATGTACGGAAGTGTAATCTTGAAGAAGATCTTCACTGGCCCTGCACCATCCATACGAGCTGCTTCATAGAGCTCGCCTGGAATGTTCTGTAGGATACCTGTTACCTGTAGCATTGTATATGGAATACCAATCCATAAGTTGATTATGATAATTGTGATTCTAGCCCACATCGCATCTGTTAAGAATGGTAGTGGCGCACTGATTAATCCATTGTTCTGTAATAACACGTTGATTGCACCTGATGGTTGTAACATGATATTCATAATCATCAAGGAAATAAACTGTGGTACAGCAATGGATAATACAAAGCAGAAACGCCAGAATCCCTTTGCCTTTGTTTCCTTACGATTGATAATCATTGCAAGGATCATACCTGTAATGTAGTTTAAGAATGTTGCAACAAGAGCCCATACAACTGTCCAAGCAAGTACATGCCAGAACTGTCTACCCATGTTACCGCTGAAGTTTAATACACGCTTAAACTGTGTTAAGCCATTCCAATCAAACAACTGTAAGTGTTCATCTTCTTTGGAATAGGATGTAAATGCCATACTGATCATGTAAACCAGTGGCACGATGTTAAATACTAAGATACCTACACAAGGTAATGACATCAATGTGATATGTAAGTTTCCATCTAATAGAGACTTCAAATCTTCCTTGAAGGAATTAATGTGTTCATTGTTTGCTTTCTTTAATTGTAGTTTGTATGCATGTTTGATCTGTAATACCCATAAGAGGATAAAACCTGCGATGACAAATAATGCAACAACACCAAATAAGAGGATAAGCTGTGAGTTATCTCCGGCAGTATATTCAAAGATTTGTTTTGCTTCATTCCACACTTTGCCTTGTGCTTCATCACCCAGTGACGGTAGCAATGATAAAGCATGGATACCAGAAGTAGCCATGTATAAGAAGAACGCTACTTCCAGAAGGAATATGAGGCAACCTTTGATTTTCTGCCCTTTCAAAAATACACCAAGTCCCATAAATGGGATGGATAGCTTCGTTTGTAAATCACCGGATGTTATCGCTTTTAACACGGTGACTTTGTCCTGAATCTTTTTATTTTCCATACGATTACCTCAATTCTATAAACGAAGAAGAATGCGGTTAAAATAAGTATCTCAACCACATTCTTTTAATCAGTAATGCAATATTATTGAACGGAAGCAGTGTTCATTGCCTTGTTCATGCTCTCTGTCTTTTCAGCAGCATTTTCGTGTGTTACTGTACCGGCAATGATTTCCTTACCCATTGATTCTGCTGGTGTCCAATATTGACCCATGCCTGACTGTAGTGGCTGTACGATTGAAGCAAAGTCCATTGTATCCATCTGTGCCTTAGCCAATGCATCAGAAACATTCAATGATGTGTCTGTAGGAATGATATTACGTAAGTCGTAGTGAGCTTGTTGAGCCTTTGCGCTACCTAAGAATGAAGCTAATGCAACTGCAACTTCTGGATTCTTACTTGTTGGGTTAACACCAATAGCCTTAGAACCTGCGAATGCCTTTAACTGTAATTCCTTGCCATTTAATGTGTACTTAGGAGGAGCAATGATGCCAACATTCTCTTCACCTAAAGCATCAACAACTGCCTTGTAATCCCAAGCGCCTGAGAATAATGCATTGATTGTACCATCAGCTAATGTGCTTGGTGTTAAACCAGACGCATCCTTGAAGTTAGGGTTTTGAACTAAGTCAACTAAGTAATTTGTAACTGCTGTACCCTTATCACCACCGAAGTCGATACCAGCCTTAGCATCTGTTCCATTAGCACCGAATAATGTGCATCCGTTAGCTGCGTAGAACGCTGCGATATACCAAGAGTTAGAAAGTGGGAAACCGACCTTACCCTTTGTAAGCATTGTATCTAAGTTCTTTGCATCATCTTCTGTGAAGACGCGCTTGTCATAATACATGAACCATGTGTTTGCTGTAAATGGAACACCATATACAGAGTTTTCATAAGTTACTGTATCAACAGTAATATCGCTGTTGTTCTTCTTAATTGCTTCAACTGCAGATCCACCTAATTCGGCGATTGCGTTAGCTTTTAATAAATCAGGAATCTGGTCGTTTGCGAACATGTAAACGTCAGCTGCTGCTGATGGATCAGCTGCTACTAATGTCTTCGCATCACCTTCAGGACATACACCTGTGTTGAATGTTAACTTCCATTCTGGGTGAGCTTCCTGGAAAGCATCTAATTGCTTCTTGAGCCAGTTGCCCTGTTCGTCTGATTGGTCTTCAGATGGTGTCCACACTGTAAGTGTTACTTCCTTTGAATCTGAAGCTGTTGTGTTTGATTCTTTCTTGCCGCCGCATCCTGCTAATGCAGAGATACCCATTAAAGCAGCCAAACCAAGTGATACTAACTTTGTACTTTTCATGTTTTCCTCCGAAAAAGTCTATGATTTCGTAAACGTTACTGGAAACGTTTACAACTCTATAGTCTTATTTTATGCAAAGCGCTTTCAAATTTCAATATCTTTTTATGAAATTTTGAAATTAATACTCTAAATTCTGATGAGATTCTCTACCAAAGATGTGCATTACATTACCACCAAATATAAAGTCGATCTTATCGCCGATCTTGAATGTTCTACCATTTAAATCCAATGTTGGAACGATGATAATGCTATCCTTACCACACGCATTTACGTGTAAATGAATTGCAGAACCCATCATTTCACTTACGTCAACGATACCTTCGATTGTCTGTCCACTATCTCCACCAAGTGAGATGTGTTCTGGACGTACACCAACTGTAATTGGCTGTGGTTGTACATTCTTTTTAGCCAAGAGTGCTTGTTTCTCTTCAGAAACCTCCATCACCGCATCATCTAACTTCACACAGTATTTACCGGCTTCATTCTTTAAGAGTTCACCGCTATAGAAGTTCATCTGTGGCATACCGATAAAGCCAGCTACGAACTCATTAATTGGATGATCAAATAATTGCTGTGGTGTTCCTACCTGCTGGATAACACCATCCTTCATGATGACGATACGGTCGCCAAGTGTCATCGCTTCTGTCTGGTCGTGTGTTACATAGACAAATGTTGCCTTAATCTTCTGTCTTAACTTGATGATTTCAGCACGCATCTGGTTTCTTAACTTCGCATCCAAGTTAGAGAGTGGCTCATCCATCAACAGTAGTCTTGGATTACGTACAATTGCACGTCCAATCGCAACACGCTGTCTTTGTCCACCGGATAAAGCCTTAGGCTTACGGTCTAGATATGGCGTTAAGTCCAAAATTTCAGCCGCTTCTTCAACCTTAACCTTGATTTCATCAGCTGGAACTTTGTGCATCTTGAGTGGGAATTCAAGATTTTGACGAACACTCATATGTGGATATAACGCATAGTTCTGAAAAACCATCGCAATATCACGATCTTTAGGAGATACGTTGTTCATTAACTTACCATCAATGAATAATTCTCCACGAGTAATATCTTCTAATCCCGCAATCATACGTAATGTTGTGGACTTACCACAACCAGAAGGACCTACTAATACAATGAATTCCCCATCGGCAATCTCTAGGTTGAAATCATCAACCGCAACAACACCTTCATCTGTAATCTTAAGGTTTGTTTTCTTTACTTCGCCCTTCTTTTTTACCTCACCACTGTTTGGGTAAATTTTTTGGACATGCTTTAGACTTACTGTTGACATCTTACTTTTCCTCCACTGGTTTTTTAATACGAATACTTTCTCCCGCTAATACATGGAATGGAATAATTTCATGTATGACAGGTTTATTGTAATTTAATCTTAATAACAAGTCATCTACACTGCGTTTGGCAAGTTGTGAAGCATCTTGCTCAACAGTTGCTAGACGTGGTGTTACATACCTTGCAAAGTCAATGCCATCATTACCGATGATGGATATATCTTGTGGAACCTTTAACTTACGGTCATTGATTGCACGTAGTGCGCCAATTGCCACAACGTCACTGACCGCATAGATTGCGGTAACTTCTGGATAACGGTCTAATAATTTCATCGTACCGTTATATCCATCTTCAAGTGAGAACTTTCCTGGCACAAACTGCTTACGTTTATTAAACGGTATCTTGTTTTCTTTAAACGCTGCGATTGCGCTTTCAACACGTTTTGAACCAATCAATCCCGCTTCTGATACAGCCGAACCACATACAATTCCGATCTTTCTGTGTCCAGAGCGAATCAAGTATTCCGCTGCTGCGCATGCCGCTTCTCTATCATCTGTCGTAAAGCTAGAAAGATTACTAAAGTTCATCCCTGCTGCACTCTCTGAACAGAGCACGCATGGTACTTTGATGCTCGCAAATGACTCACGGAAATATTTCTGATTGCCACCCAAGAAGATTAAACCCTTTGGTTTCTTCTCACTACAGATGCGAATTGCTACTTCCACTTCATTTTCAAGTTCATCCAAGTATACGACCGAGACATCTTCACCGCTTTCCTGCAGATAACTTTGCATCTTTTCGACTATGATGCTGAAGAATGCATTGTGCAATCCCTTAATCAAAATCGTAATTGCGGATGTCGCAGATTGTTTTAAAAGTTTCGCATTTGAGTTTGGTTCAAACTTTTCGTCCTTAATTACCTTTTCAATTTTTCTCTTTGCTACCACACTAACATCAGGATGGTTATTGATAACTCTGGAAACTGTTCCAATGCTATACCCTGAAATACGTGCAATATCTTTAATTGTCGTCATTTAAAACCCCTTTTACTCGTAACCGTTTACGGAAACGTTTACAGGATACATCAAAATAATATGTTAGCGTTTACAAAGTGTCAAGAGAAAAAACCTTCTTTCGAAGGTTTGTCTGAATCGAAGTTGATATTGTCTTAATGAACCGAAAGGGAAAATGCCCCATTTATAGAAAGGAATTGTTATGATTCATTCCATTAGATTGGATTGAATATGAAAAAGATTATATTAACCCCTATGGAAGAAAACAAATACAACATTATTAAAGAACTGGTTGATCATTCTGGCAATAAACGCCGTGCGGCATTAAAACTAAATTGTTCTATTCGTACTATCAACCGCCTGATTACACGTTATAAGTCTGAAGGCAAATCCTCATTTTCACATGGTAATCGTGGACGATTACCATCAAACACATTCTCACTGGAAACGAAAAACAAAATCATTGAACTCTATCTTAACGAGTATCTTGATGCCAACATCACTCATTTCAGTGAAATCGTCCAGATGGACCTCGGCATCTCCATCAGTGACACCACTATTAGAAACTGGTTATCAGAACACGATGTCTTGTCCCCAAAGGCCCATCGAAAAACCAAGAAACAATTAAAGGAACGTTTGACAAAACGATTAGACCAAACAACATCTACAAAGGCCAGAAACGCAATCAATGAACAAATCGAATCAATTGAAGATGATACGCCTCATTCACGAAGATCTAGATCCAAATATATGGGAGAGATGATTCAAATGGACGCTTCAAGCTACGAATGGATTCCTGGCGAGATATGGCATCTACACCTAGCTGTAGATGATGCGACCGGTACTGCTGTTGGAGCCTACTTTGATATACAAGAGACCCTATGTGGCTATTACAACGTTTTCCATCAGATACTAGTCGACTATGGCATACCCGCTCTATTCTATACGGATAAACGAACCGTATTTGAATACAGAAAGAAAACCAAGGCCTTCGACGACGAGGATACCTTCACACAGTTCTCCTACGCCTGCCATAACCTTGGTGTCGAAATCAAAACAACGAGCATCGCACAAGCCAAAGGACGCATCGAACGTCTCAACCAGACTTTCCAATCACGTTTGCCAGTTGAACTTAGACGTGCTCGTATTACTTGTATGGCGGACGCGAATAAGTTCCTAAAATCCTACCTAAAGGAATTCAATGCAAGGTTCGCCCTACACTTGAATAGTACCAATTCTGTATTTGAAGTACAACCAGATATAGAAACAATCAATCAAACATTGGCAATCATTTCATCGAGAATAGTCGATCAAGGCAACTGTATCAAGTTCAAAAACAAGTATTGGATGGCCTATGACAAGGAACACAATAGAATTCCACTAAGACCTAAGATGGAGGTATTGGTTATTGAATCATTTGATCAAAAGATCTTTGTCAATGCGATGGATACACTATACATCTTAGAAGAAGTACAAGTGTTTGAAGAAAATTCGGGTGAGTTCGATAATATCATTGAAACTCCTGAGAAAAAGAAAGTATATATTCCGCCGATATCTCACCCTTGGAGGAAGTATTCATATCAATTATTTACAAAAAAGCAGAACTATTATAGCTCCGCTAATGTTCGTTAATTTTTAAGACATTTTCATTTTTGGTTGACAGAGAAAAAACCTTCTTTCGAAGGTTTGAAGGTTTTCAACTGATCAATTTTGTTCGTTTATACAAATATTGATACTTTCTACTATTCTTGTGCTGTCTTGATATAATTACGCATTTGTTCTTCAGACACATAGCCTGGTACATATCCTAAGAAATCTCCTGATGGTCGAACGATATACGTTGTTGGATAACCTGAAATATGATATGTATCTGTAGCTTCTAATGTTGTATCGTACAGAATTGTAAAGTTATATCCTCTCTTCTTCATGTATTCTTCAACATACTGAATACTACCTTCACCATTCAGACCTGGTGCCGCAATCATCAACACTTGAACATCATCCTTCATCTCATCATTAATCTTCTGTAATCCTTCAAATTCTTCATTACAGTAATGGCACCATGTACCAAAGAAATTCATGACAATTGTCTTTCCTTTGTAGTCACTCAGATTATGAACATTACCTTCACCATCTACGAGCGCAAAGTTATATTTTTCGATAGATGTCTTTGCAGATGAATCATCCTTGTTAGAAGTATCTTCCTTACTAGCTGTATCCTTTTTCGAATCATCTACTGTTGTTTCTGCTGGAGTTGTAGAAGAACGATTCTGTAGTGCCTTCATTGTTGTAAAGCCTTGGAATAACATAAAGCATCCCATTGCTAATACAAGAATTCCACTAAGTACACCTGTATACTTCACAATACTCTTGTGACGATTGATGATATTCAATACTTCCTCCGTGAAGAATCCAATGAGTAGGAAGATGACGATGAATCCAAGTGCATAAGACGCAATATACAGCCAACCAAGTCCATTTGTAGCAGTGGATGCTAGTACAATTGCTTGGGCCAATAATGGGCCTACACATGGAGACCATGCAAAACTAAACACAAAGCCCAACGCAAACGCCTTTAAGAAAGTCATTCCACCTTCTACACGCATTGTTTTTTGGTGTGTCTGATTCAAGAAAGGAATATTGATAATGTGCAGATTCGCTAGACCTAGGATAACTAGTAATACACCACCAGCAATCTGTAACTGCAATGTGTACTGCTTGAATACCGTTGCAAGTGCACTAGATCCAAGTCCTGCAATCACGAACACCGTCAAGATTCCTAAGACAAAGCCTGTTGTTAGAATGAGTGTCTTCATTCGATCATAATGTACTTGCCCATTTTCGTCTGTCATCATGGAACCCTTTGTCAGGTACCCAATGTATAACGGAACGAGTGGAAGAATACATGGTGAGAAGAATGATAATAATCCTTCTAAAAATAGACCGCCAAGAGTAACAATTTCTTTCATAATACCGCCGTTCTAAGCTATTAAGCGTGTAATGCAGAGAATCAGGACGATAATTCCGAGAATAATACGATATATGCCAAACACCTTAAAGTCATTCTTGCGAATGTAATTCATTAAGGTACGAATCGCAATAATAGAAACGATAAACGAAACCACTGTACCAATGAGTAAAATCATGAGTGACCAAAAGTCAAACGAGAAGTCGGCTTTGAGTATCTTTAAAAGACTTGCGCCAAACATTGCTGGAATTGCCATAAAGAATGAGAACTCCGCAGCTGTGGAACGATTAAATCCTAATAAAGTTGCGCCAAAGATTGTGCTTCCAGAACGGCTTGTGCCAGGAATCAAAGCCAAGATTTGGAACATACCAACACCAAAGGCCTTCTTAGCTGTGATTTGACTGACATGTTCAATCGTATACTTCTTTTTTCGATTCTCCATCCAGATAAACAAGATGCCGTAGAGAATCAAAGTAATACTGATTACATATGGTGCACTCATCACATTGTCGATCCAATCATTCAGTAACATTCCTGCCACTAGTGGAACGGATGCCACAACAACCATTAACCATGTGTGATAGATATTCTTTTTCTTAGGCTCTGATACGTTTTTGCCTAGTGGGCATAAACGCTTCCAGTACAATAACAGTACAGACAAAATACTGCCGAACTGAATCACAACCTTATAAACATCCCAGAAGGCTTTATTTTTTACAGGATCCGCAAAGACATTCAAAGGCATAAATGTCTGCAATAAAATCAAATGACCTGTCGAACTGATCGGTAGAAACTCTGTTACACCTTGTACAATTCCAAAAATCACAGATTTAATAATATTTAAAATAATATCCATTTTTGTTAACCTTCTTAGTCGTGATTGATACGATTTGCTCGTAGTAAGTCTGACTTAATTTGTTTGATACGTTTCGCAAATGCACGTAAATCTTTCATCCGCCACATCCAGTTTGGTGCACCTACGCTTCCAGGCATGTTTAAGCGTGCTTGGCTACCAGCGTGGATCCAGTCTGATATCGGAATAATTACCATGTCCGCATTACTGTCCAACGAATAGTCAATCACATCATCGACAAAGCTATGCTTGCGATATCCGTGCTTCCATAGGTACTGACGCATCTTTCTTCTTAGAGAAGCTGGCTGATGGCAGTACCAAGAATATGTCGTATCGTTGTCATGGGTTCCAGTATATACCAATAGATGTGTTTTATCTTCTTCCATGCCCTCAGGGTCAAATGTAAATTGAACAATACGCATACCTCTAAACTTGTAGTGATCTCTTAATTCCAATACTTCTAGACGTAAGTCTCCTAAATCCTCCGCAACGATAGTGAGGTTTGGATATTGCCTGAATAATGTATCGAACAATTCATATCCAGGTGCCTCAATCCATTCACCTTCAATTGCGGTTGGACAAGCTGCCGGAATCTTCCAGTAGGTATCAAAGGCACGGAAGTGATCAACTCTAACAACGTCGAACATCTCTCCCATGTATGATAAACGCTCAATCCAGAATGTGAATTTATCTTTCTTCATAAACTTCCAGTCGTAGATAGGATTACCCCATCTCTGTCCTGTCGCTGAGAAGTAATCTGGTGGAACACCAGCAATGAACGTCGGTCTACCATCTTGATCTAATAAGAAGTTTTCTCGATGTGCCCAAACATCCGCAGAATCTAATCCTACATAGAATGGAATATCACCCATCATCTGAATACCTAAACTATTTGCATACTTTTTTAATGCATGCCATTGTTGGTACAGCACAAACTGTAAGAACATCTGATATGCAATTTCATCTTCATACTTTGATAAATCTAATTTCTGATTGATTGGATAATCTTTCTGTTCCTGTCCCCATTCATTCCAAGGTCTTAAATTGTTCGCAACTTTAAAAGTCTTAAAGATTGCATACTCTTTTACCCAAGGCTTCTTGATAAAGGATTCGTACGCCTCATCCTTTTCAAACTTCTGATAGGCTAGACGCAAGTACTTATCATAGTATACACGAACTGCTTCATACTGAATCTCATCATCGTTACGGTGATAAGAAGGCACTTTCTCTAATAAACCCTGTTGTGCCAAAACATCTAATGATATATACAGCTCATCAACCGCATAAGATGAATAAGGCTGATAAGGTGAATTTCCATATCCCAAAGGGTTTAATGGCAACAGCTGCCAGATACCCAAACCCGACTGGTGCATCATCTTTACAAAATCATATGCTTCTTTTCCAAAAGTACCACAACCGTGGCGGCCAGGCAGAGATGCGACTGGCATTAAAATTCCTGCTTTTCTCATATTACTATTCATTTAACTCCGCTTTCAGTTTAAATATTAACCCATGGTATAATATTTTTCCATGTCAAGTGAATGGAATTCACTTTTTTCTCATTTTTTCTCATTTATGATATAGTTGTCTATGGTTTTAAAGATTTTGAAAAGGAGATACTCATGACATTAGAGAAACAACTTGAGTCCAGCTTAAAAAAGCAGATTAAAAACGCCACTGACAGAGAACTTTATGATGCAATTGTCGCTATCGTAAAGGAAGAACAAGATCAGGTTAAGAAGATTACAGGTGAAAAGAAGTTGTACTACATCAGCGCAGAATTCCTCATCGGTAAGCAATTAGGCAAGAACTTAATCAACTTAGATCTATACGATGAATTAGCAAAATTATTATCTAAGAATGGTAAGTCCATTCGCACAGTAGAAAGTTTTGAAAAAGAACCTTCTCTTGGTAATGGTGGTCTAGGTCGTCTGGCTGCCTGCTTCTTAGATTCCATCGCTACTTTAAACTTACAGGGTGATGGTGTTGGTCTAAATTATCACCTTGGCTTATTCCGTCAGGAATTCAAGGATAGAAAACAACACGAAATTCCAGATGAATGGCTAAATGGTTCTACAGTATTACGTGATACAAATGTATCCTTCCCAGTTGAACTTGCTGGTAAGACATACTACTCACACATGTATGACCTAGATATCATCGGATATAAGACAAACAAGAATACATTGCACTTATTCGACTTAGATACTGTTGATGAATCTATCGTTCACGACGGCACAAAGTTTGATAAGAAGAATATCGATAAAAACTTAACACTATTCCTCTACCCAGATGATAGTGATAAGGATGGTCAATTATTACGCATTTACCAACAGTACTTCATGGTAAGTAACGCTGCACAGTTAATCATCAAGGAAGAAAAGGAAAAGGGTCACAACCTCAATGATTTAGATAAGTATGTATCTATCCAAATCAACGATACTCACCCTTCTATGGTAATTCCTGAATTAATTCGTTTATTGATTAATGAAGG
Organism: Solobacterium moorei; assembly: GCF_036323475.1. GTDB lineage: Bacteria > Bacillota_I > Bacilli_A > Erysipelotrichales > Erysipelotrichaceae > Bulleidia > Bulleidia moorei. The sequence goes on along the minus strand of NZ_AP028934.1, from coordinate 358,225 downwards.
CATCACATTCCGTAGAGCAGCAGATATTGTCGCTAATACATGTGCATACACAAACCACACAATTCTTGCGGAAGCGTTGGAAAAGTGGCCTTTAGATTATCTACAGGAAGTTGTACCACAGCTTGTTCCAATTATCGGTGGCTTAGACTATGCCGCAAATATTGCTTTCAAGGGTGATAAGGAATTAACAATCATCGATGATAATCACCGTGTACACATGGCAAGAATGGACATGCATTTCAGCAGTTCCATCAATGGTGTAGCAGCGCTTCATACAGAAATTCTAAAACACCAAGAATTAAAGCCATTCTATAACATTTACCACTCTAAGTTTAACAACAAGACAAATGGTATCACATTCCGTAGATGGATCATGCATTGCAATCCAGAACTTGCAAATTATATCGATACATTAATCGGTGATGCATGGCGTAAGGATGCTAGTAAGTTAGAAGACTTATTAAAGTATATCAACGATACAGCAGTACTACAGAAGTTAGATGATATCAAGTACACAAACAAGGTTCGCCTTGCGGATATGATCAAGAAGGAAGAAGGTATTGAAATCAATCCAAGTTCCATCTTTGATATCCAGGTAAAACGTCTACATGAGTACAAGCGTCAACAGATGAACGCATTGTGGGCAATCTATAAGTACCTACAGATCAAGGCAGGTCAAAAGCCAGCACGCCCTATTACCGTAATATTTGGCGCAAAAGCAGCACCTGCATACATCATGGCAAAAAATATCATTCATTTGATTATTTGCTTACAAGACTTAATTAAGAACGACCCAGAAGTAAGTCCATACCTCAAGGTTGTTATGTTACAAAACTACAATGTAACAAAGGCTGAAACAGTTATTCCTGCATGTGATATCTCTGAACAAATTTCTTTAGCTTCTAAGGAAGCTTCTGGTACTGGTAACATGAAGTTCATGTTAAATGGTGCTATCACATTAGGTACGAATGATGGTGCTAACGTTGAAATTGGCGAACTCGTTGGTAAGGATAACATCTATACATTCGGACGTTCATCCGATGAAGTAATCAAGCTCTATGAAACAAGTGGTTACCACGCAGCAGATTACTACAACAACAGTAGACTCATTCATGCATGTGTAGACTTTATCACAAGCCCAGAACTTGTTAAGTTAGGCAACAAACAGATGTTATCTGACTTACGCGATAACTTAATTAATAAAGACTGGTTCATGACATTACTTGACCTTGAAGAATACTGCAGAGTGAAGGATCGTGTATTAGCTGACTACGAAGATCGTCTAGCATGGAAGAAGAAGTCGTTAGTAAATATTGCTAAGAGTGGATTCTTCTCAAGTGACCGTACAATCTTAGACTACAACCGTGATATCTGGCGCTTAAAATAGGAGGCTTACATGATCGTAATCGAAATGAATGACGGCAAAGTCATCAAGTTAGAACTTGATGAAACAGCTGCTCCAAAGACAGTTGCAAACTTCAACAAACTTGTTAGTGAAGGCTTCTACGATGGATTATCATTCCACCGTATCATCCCTGGATTCATGATCCAAGGTGGTGATCCTATCGGAAATGGAACAGGTGGTTCCAAGGAAAACATCGTTGGTGAGTTTGCGTCTAATGGATTTAATAATCCTATCAAGCATGTACGTGGTGTTATTTCCATGGCTCGCGCAATGGATCCTAACTCCGCAAGTTCACAGTTCTTTATCATGCATGCAGACGCTCCACATCTAGATGGAAACTACGCTGCATTCGGACATGTTGTAGAAGGTTTGGAAGTAGTTGATGAGATTGCAAATACTCCAACTGACTTCCGTGATAAGCCAACAACTCCAGTTATCATCAAGCGTGTATACATCGCTTAATCATTAAAACCTGTGTCATGCAATACACAGGTTTTTCTTATGCCTTCATGCATAAAAAAAGAGCGGATATTCCGCTCATAAAATTACTTAACCAAGTCCTTTAAAGTCTTACTAGCTTTAAACTTTGGAGCCTTAGTAGCCTTAATCTTGATCTTTTCGCCTGTAGCTGGATTTAAACCAGTGCGAGCCTTCTTCTTAACTACTGTGAACTTACCAAAGCCATTTAATGAAACTTCGCCACCCTTCTTGATTGTTGTAGCGATTTCATCAAATACGTAATTAACTGCTTCTCCAGCAGCCTTCTTTGTTAAACCGTATTTTTCTGCTAAATCATCTGCTAATGTTTTCTTTGTAACGACTTTTACTGTTGCCATACTTATGGCCTCCTTTTATTTTGATAATTTTATTTTAATTGATTTTTGTGTATTTTCAACTAGTGAATCTTAAAAAAGTGCTTATCTACGCATGTTTTTCGTATTTTTGATGCAGATTTGTTTATTTTTACAAAAAAAGAAGGCAAATTGCCCTCTTTTTGCTTACTTAGCTGCCTTCTTTAAAGCGTCCTTAGTTGCTGTAATGATTGCGTTAGAAGTAATTGTAGCACCTGAAACAGTGTCTACATCAGCCTTATTCTGCTTAACGATAGCTGCTGGAACTTCTTCTAAAGCACCATCAGCGATACCAGCTGTTTCCTTGTGGTCCTTAACTTCTACCTTTCCAATCTTTGAATCTGAAACTGTAACTGCAACTGTAACGTCACCATTACGTCCTTCAGCTGTTGCTTCATATGTACCAGCTTTGTAAATAGCCTTTGATCCGCAACCTGCTAATGTAAGGATAGTAGCTGCCGCTAAAATGCTCTTAACTAATTTCATGTTCATTTTCTCCTTTAGTCACATGTATTATACATAATTCTGAATATTTTTGGTATCGATTTGTTATTTTTACATCCTCAATTATTTTTAAAAGTTCCTCTTTGCACTATTTTCTTAGTGAAAGTTCCCTTTTATGATAATGGCACAAGGGATATGTGCCAGGAAAGTGGAGAAAAGGAGGAATATTTTATGACTAGCACATACAAACAGCTTTCTTTTGACGAACGACTCATTATTCAAAATCTGTTGTCTGATCCTAACATCACGCTCAAGATGATTGCCCTTACTCTTAACAGGAGTCCCAAGGCCATTCGCTATGAGATAACACACCATCTTAGAATTGTCGTCCGTGCCAATACTCATAATAAGTGTGGTAGACAAAATCAATGTAATCGCACAAGGTTATGTACTCACTGTCTACAAGGTCGTTGTAAGTTCTGTAAACATGATAACTGCAATGATCTATGTTCCGATTTCATCTCTTCACCAATATGCAAACATACATCTCGTTTCCCCTATGTCTGCAACAATTGCCCAGATGCCAAAACCTGCAAGTTGCCAAAGGTATTCTATATGGCCGATGTTGCCCAAAAACAGAGGGATGACAATGTCAGTAGTTGGAAGGAAGGACCAAAGAAATCAGAAGCACAAATGAAGATGATTGTCGATGCCTTTGAGAAAGGCGTCAAACAGAACCTTTCACCAGACATCATCATACACAACAATCAGTTGGACATATCAGTATCTACCGCATATCGTTATATTCATTTTCGTCATATGGGCGCCATCATCAATGTAGACCTCAAGCGTCAGGTCAAATATAAAACACGCTCTTCCAGCAAACATGTCGTGATACCAATCAACTATGATTGGCTTGAAGGCAGAAGATATGAAGACTATCTCGAACGTATCGAGAATGAAGATGTTTCCATCAATATATGGCAAATGGATACAATACTCGGCAAGCAAGGCGATGAAGAGAAATGTGTCCTTTCACTCCTGCATACAAGATCGAATCTACAGTTATATTTTCTGTTAAAGGAAAAAAGCATGTTGGCTGTCCAGCGTGCATTCGAAATCATCAAGGATGTACTGGGACCTGAACTATTTTCTATGACCTTTCCAATCATTCTTACTGACAATGGCTCTGAGTTCCACGATCCTCTAAGTCTAGAGACCGATGCATATACAGGAGAAAAACTAATATCCATCTACTACTGCAAGGCCGGAAGAAGTGATCAGAAAGGTAAATGTGAGAAGAACCATGAACACTTTAGAGAATGTGTTCCAAAGGGAAAGAGTATGAATGCATTGACCCAGAAGGACATCAACTATGTGTCTGACATGGTAAACAATTATCCTCGTAGATCCTTAAACTACAATTCACCTATCGATATCGCCGCTCTATCACTAAACAAAAAGGTGTTAAGTCTTAACAAGTTGACTCACCTCAACATCAAACAAGTTAAGCTTACACCTATCATCCACTAGCCGATTTGGCACATATCCCTAACCTACAAAAAGGAACTTTCGATGAGAAAAAATTTAAACCATCATTGAAAGCCGAGCTTTCGTATGCCCAAATCGCCTGTCTATACATATTCAATATCACAAAATATCTTATAAGTACACTATTACAGTAAAATGTTTCTTCTCTTTAGCCCTAAAAATGGGGAACTTTCGTTGAAAAGGAACTTTCGTTGAAAATTGAGCGTTATTTTTACATAAATTAGTCTTGAATAACTAACTGATTGTCACCGGTATGATAATCAATCATGATATTTGGCTGTACGTTATAACAGAATACATTGAAACAAATTCCTTCTCCACTGTCTTCTATTGAACGTGCTTCCAGCAGTACCCCTGTTGCTAGTAGATTATCGTTCTCAAAGATTGGTGTACAGCGATACAGTACATGGTTTCCTGTTCTTAAGATATACCACGCTGTCTTGTCCTCAAACGGCTGCATCCCCACCACGTTCATATAACGAGTCCCAGTAATCAGATTCTGCACATTTGCGTTTTCTCCACTTAATTCATACGCAATCAAATGACAGCGATTATACAAATATTTTCCATCAATAAAATCATACTTGACCAAATGCCACCCAGTCGGTTTCACCATTGAGATGGAACCACGTTTTTCTGTTGGCATCATATTAATGCCTATCATCGCCATCGCTGGGCCACAGCGACCAAGATAATCTAATTCACTATACGATTCATATTCATCACTCTTTAATTCCTCTTCCGTAAAGAATGGAATATTATGATTGACCTCAACGTATGGTGATGATGTATATGCAGGAATATCCGACAGCGAAAAAGACGCATCACGATTCACCGGAATTGCAGAAAAGAATGCTTCCCATATCATCACCGCTGATAGCACTAATAAAAGCAGTGATGACAAAACACGCTTACGATACAAACAAAAAGATTTATGGTACATCATCTTTGTCATGCATATCATAAGATATGCAAACACAAAAAGAAATAATCCCACTAGTATATATTTTAAAAATGTTTGTTGGTTATACATACTTGTATTATACACATAACTTCCTATCACTCTTTAAAAAAAGCGGGAATTGCCCCACTTATAAACTCTGCAATACTTGAAAGACTAGATTTGCACAATGTTCTGCTGCCTGTGCTTCAAAGTCCTCATAAGATACTGTACTTTCTTCATCTGCCTTGTCAGAAATTGCACGTACAATTACAAATGGAACCGCAAAGTCCGTCGCCACATGCGCGATTGCGCAGCCCTCCATCTCACAGCACTTCGCACCGAAGTTTTGAACAATCCAATCTTTCTTTTCTTTTTGTCCTACAAAGATATCCCCACTGGCAACACGTCCTTCAAAAACTTGAATTTCAGGAGCGACCTTTTGAATGCTTTCCACAACCAATTTACGTAGAGTTTCATCTGCTGTAAAGGATATTGTCTTTCTACCAGGCACCATCCCTGCAGGATAGCCGAACGGTTCAATTCTAAAGTCATGATATATCGCATCCGTAGACACAACGATATCTCCAATATTAATTTGATTATCCAAAGATCCCGCAATACCCGTATTTAAAATATGGGTTATATCATACTTTACACACATGGTTGTAGCACAAATTGCGGCATTCACCTTTCCAATACCACATCTTGCGACAACAACTTCCGTATCACCAATTTTCCCCAAACAATATGTATTGTCTCCAACTTGTTCAATCTTGTCGATTGTCATGCGCTCTTTGATCGATGTTACTTCTACATCCATCGCACCAATAATTCCTACTCTCATCATTCTGCGTACACGAGGTGTGACTCGTCAATCTCCTTTACTGTATTTTCTAAGTAACGATTCGCAAGATATTTTGCCATCGGTAGATTCTGATCTAAATAATTACCACAATCCCGTGCTTCTGCACCAGGGATATCTCCCTCAAAGTCACGCACAAATTCAAAGAGTCCTTTCACTAACGGAACAATATCCCTGGAGGTTAAATCCCCTTCACAAAGTAAATAGAAACCTGTACGGCAACCCATAGGGCCAAAATAAACAATACGATCTTTCCACATAAGATGATTGCGTAAATATGTAGCGCCAAGATGTTCAATCGTATGCATTTCTGCGGTATTCATTACCGGTTCTTTATTTGGTGTTGTCATTCTTAAATCAAAAGTCGTAATTATCACATCATTGAAATGATCTTGACGGGATACATATATTCCTGGTTCTAAGACTAGATGATTCACTGTAAAGCTTGCGATTTTCTCCATAATAGACCTCTTCTTTTCTATATAAGGTTATATCATACTTAAAAACTTAATGGGAAACTTTCCATAGTCTAATATATAATAGACTCATGAAGAAACTACTAACCAAATTATTCGCAACAATCACCTGTACACTCGTGATTGCTCTGACAACACTATTACCAGTTACCGCAGCTGATGCCGCTTTTGATTTAGGTAAAAACTTATATAGTACAAACTATATTTTTCTAGACGCAGATACAGGCCAAGTATTATCCGCAAAGAAACAGGACGAACAAATCAGTATCGCATCACTTACAAAGATGATGACGGTACTTCTAGCAATCGAAAATAGTTCTTCACTGAATCAAACAGTTACTATTACCGATGAGATGATTGATGGGCTTTATGATGAACAAGCAAGTGTTGCTGGATATATCAGTGGTGATACAGCCACATTACTAGACCTATGTTACGCTGCAGCTGTACCATCCGCAGCCGACGCTGCTAACGCATTAGCTATACAGATTGGTGGTAGCTTTGAAAAGTTCTATCAGATGATGAATAATAAAGCAGCCCAGTTAGGAATGGATCATACCGTCTTCAAGAGTGCACACGGACTTGACCGTGATGGACAATATTCAACGGTTGAGGATGTTTCAAAGTTATTACGTTATGCATTACAAAATCCAACCTTTAAAGAAATCTTCTCAACAAAGGAATATACAACACAAGCCACAACCTATTATCCATTTGGCATTCCACTCGCCAGTACAATTTGGGCATACGCAGATACATATGGTTATAACCTAACAAATCTTTCTGGCGGTAAAACCGGATATACTTTACAAGCCGGTAGATGCATCGCTTATTGGGCAACCGTCAATGATATGACTATCATTGCGGTAACAGCTGGTGCTAGCACTAACGTTGAACAGTACTCTAATCTTAGCGATGCACAAACTGTCTTAACCAGCTTAGCTTCTTGGCAGAAGAAAACGATTCTTAAAAGTAATGATGTTGTTAGTACAATTGAATACAAATCATTCATGCATACTGCAAATATTGATGTGAAGATGGATAAAGGTATTACACTTGATCTACCCGCAAACGTTGAATGTACTTATGAAATTGATCTTCCAAAGAAATTCTCGGCAGAACTATATGACCAAAACATTCAAGCAACAATTACATTTACAGCTGATAATAAAAACATCTATACAAAAACAATCAGTATTACACTTCCACAAGAAAAGAATATATTCGGCAGAATCATTCTACATCTACAAAACTTTATAAAAGGTTGATTGCATGACAATCAACCTTTTACATTACCGCTTCCATCTTCTACTTGAATGATATGATCACAATATGCCAGTGTAGATAAGCGATGTGAAATTGTTAGAATCATCTTATCTTTAAACTCCTTTTCTAACGTATAGAGGAGTTCTTTTTCATGTAGTACATCGAGTGCACTTGTAGGTTCATCCAAGATAATCACATCCGGTTGTTTTAACATAATACGTGCTAGGCCAATCCGTTGACGCTCACCACCAGACACACGTGAACTCATTTGACCCATCTGCGTATCATACCCTTCTGCTAAACTCATAATAAAGTCATCAATACCTGCTCTTTTCGCTGCTAGACGAATCTCATCCATCGTAGCTTCTGGTTTGGCAATAGCGATATTTCCCGCAATTGTATCATTGAATAGATAGGTATCCTGCTCCAATACCGCGATATGACGATGGAGTTCCTCAAATGAAAATTGATCTAGAGGAATCCCGTTGATGCGTATCTTACCAGTTTGTATTGGATAGTATCTTAACAACAATCTTAAAATCGTAGATTTACCAGAACCACTTTCTCCAACAATACCAATATGTTTTTGATTCTGTATTGATAGATTGAAATGCTTTAAAATCTCACGATTTGTTTTCGGATATGCAAATGAAACATCTTTAAAATCAATACATTCAACATCTTCAATCTGAACAGATTCACTTGGATCAGTAGTAAGTGGCTTGGCATCTTCTATCAAGAAGATTCTCTCTGCCGCCGCAAAAGCCTCCAATAGATGAGATACCACAAATGTCAGTGAGAATGTTGAAGAGAAGGATGCAGCTGCGATAAATGAAATGACGATTGTACCAACTGGATCACCCATTCCACTCGAAAGTAAATACGCAGCCACAACCAATATCATTACTCTACCAAGATAGACAAAGAAATTTGGCGCAGAAGACAATGCCTGTTTATGCATCGTCATCGCATGCATATCTTTATTGACTTGATCATTGTACTTCATGACCTGTGCAATCTTCGCATCACCTGCATGGTATATCTGAATATCCTTAATTGCGTATATATTTTCAAGAATCACTGCCTTTAACTTCCCTAAATCTTTGCGGTATTCTTTCCCAATTCCTCTTCCAAGATAAAGCCCAACAAGAGGGATGATAACGCTAATCATCAAATATACAGGAATCAATACATACGCGTATAATACATTGAACTGTAACGCTATCAGAACCGTCGTTACCGGCAGTAGAATCACTGTAAACATCGGACCTATCGTATGTGCAAAGAAGTACTCCAATGTTTCTATATCACCTACCGCAATATTAATCACATCACCTATTTTTTGATCAATCAAATATGCAGGTGCTAATCGATTGATAGATGTAAATAAATCAACACGCATCTTAGCAAGAATACCATACGCGCCTAGATGCGAAAACACACCTTCTAAATACCGGCACAATGCGATTAATAGACCACTCACCAACATCATGCATGCATAGAGCCATGCACTACCGGTTGTTGCAATGCCCGCAACCCTCATAATCCAAAGTGCACCAAAGCCCATCACACCCATGTGTGAAAGATTGCCAATAATACTAGCTAATGTAGATATCGTTAGATATTTTGCGATTGGTTTAGCTTTCTTTACCAATCTCGATACGAGAACTGGAATTGAATATGCATATTTTTTCATTCTTCTACCTCCAGTTCATTCTGTTCTTCCACAAGTGTTCGATAGAGACCATGATTCTTCATGAGTTCCTCATGATTACCCACCTCTTCCACAACACCGGCTTGTAATACAATGATTTGATCTGCATGACGAATCGCAGATAAACGATGTGAAATAATAATGAGAGTACGCTTCTTTGATAACTTCTCAATACACTGCCAAATTATTTTTTCACTTTCAGGATCGACTGCTGAAGTAGCTTCATCAAAGATGATATATTCCGCATCTGTTAATAACGCTCTAGCGATGCCCATCATCTGCTTTTGCCCACCAGATAGATTAGAACCAGATTCACTTACCATCGTATCTAAACCCTCTGACATTCTTCGAATATGTTTATCGAGGCTGACTTCCTTCAACACTTGCCAAAGCTTTTCATCTGTTGCGGATGGATTTGCTAGTAAGAGGTTATTTCGGATCGTATCGCTAAATAAATTCACAGTTTGTGGAACCATTACAATATATTCCCCAATTTCTTTTCGATTCATGCATGCATAATCTTTTCCGTTTAGATATACCGCACCACTTGAAGGATAGATAAACTTCATTAGCATTGACGCAACAGTGCTTTTACCACAACCTGATAATCCAACTAGTGCAGTTATCTTTGATTTTTCGATCTTGATGTTTACATGATGTAATACTTCTTTCCTACCTTCATAGGAGAAGGATACATCTTCTAGCACAATACTATCTTGAGACATATTGTGTTTTCCTTCTTGCTCGATTTCTGCTGTCTTTACCGCAAGAATTTCTTCTGCACGACTTGCGGCTGAAACAGCCGTAAGTGCATCATGGGTTGCGGACATCAGTTGTCGAATTGAGCCAAAGTAGCTATAGCCTAATAATAAAATCATTAACACACTGCTAAGTTTCATTGTTTGATTCGATAACCCAGTCACTGCGATAAGGACACAGATAAATAATGTGATATAGATGATTCCTTCTGTCACCAAAAAGGATGTGAAGTTTACCTTCATAAATTCATTGATTTGGTGATTGAGATAATCTGCTTTTTCTCCTAAGACTTCCGCATGTTTATCAGATTGGTCAAACAGCTTCAATGTTGAAAGACCTCGAATACCGTCTAGATAATACCCTGTCATATCCTCTAGTGAAACCCAATATGACTTTCTTAATTTTTCAATACGATAACGAAATATGTTATGTAATGGTAGTAACACAAAGGATACTACTAACAGTATGCAGGCAATCAAGAAAGAACTAGGATAGATTTTAGTAAACAAATAGATTGGCGCAATCACACTGAAAATTAAACTTGGTAAATAAACGCTGTAGTAGACTTGCATTTGTTCTACACCATCGACCGCTGAAGTGATTGCGGAATTGGGACCAATCTTTTCAATGTATCCTGCATCTAATGACATTGTTTTTGTAAATAACTTCTGACGTATTGATGAACGTGCTGCCGCTTGAGAGCGATACTCTAGTTCACCTTGTATGAACTGAAATACAAATATCAGTACAGATACGATAATAATCTGAATTACCACATTTCGTATTTCATCACGCGTGAATGATGGATTCATCATATTTCCCAAGAAATAGGAAATACGAGTTGCAAAGCTAGTTATCATCACAAGTGAACAAACACGTATTACAACAAGTGAAAGAATCCAACCCCAAAGACCTTTGGTCATCTTTAACAATGTTTTATCTAGTAATAACATTCAACCTCCTACCTAAAAAAGGAATCTTTAATAGATTCCTCATAGAAAAACTATTTAGCAGCCTCAAATACTTTACGCACTTGTTCCTTGCATTCGTCATACTTCTCAAATAAATGCGCTTCATAGATTTTCTGATCACCAATCCACATACATGGAACTGCGTGATAATCATACTTTTCAATGATTTCTGGATGTTCATTTTCCTCAATCATATCAATTTCAATGTTGTTGTATTCTGGATTCTCTGCTCTTAACTCTTCAATAGCCTTATTGGCATTTTTGCAATAAGGGCAGGAATTTAGATGGAAATAAGTAATTTTCTTCATAGTATTCACCTCTATGTATTATTTTACTATTTTTTAGTCATTTTTATACTAAAATGCTTTTAGTTTGTATTGCGTTCAATGCGTTGACGACTTGTCTTAGAAAAAATAATCATCTGTGCTTTATATAAACCAGAATAGCCCGAGACGATATAACTGATCGCAACCGCAATCAATAAGAATGAGCTTGCCTGGAAGTTGAATAATTCAAATCCAATTAATAGTGAAGTGATTGGACAGTTTGTTACACCACAGAATACCGCAACCATTCCAACCTCAGCCCATAAGCCAGCAGGTAATCCAAATATCGTACCAAATGCACTACCAAGAGTAGCGCCGATAATCAAAGACGGAATGATTTCCCCACCCTTATATCCAGCTGATAGAGTGATTGCTGTAAAGAGTATCTTCAATAGGAATGCATAGATTGGAACATTCCCACTTAATGAGCGTTCAATCATCTGTGAACCTACACCATTGTAATCTTGATTACCAACTAACAGTGTCAAAATGATGATGATAGCACCACCTATAATTGCACGTACATATGCATTTTCAATCATCGCAAAGATATGATGTGTCTTATGTAAGCTGAAAACAAATAGGCGACTTACGAGTCCTGCTAATAGTGATAATCCAATAACCGCAAGCGTTGTAATTACGTCCAAATTAGGAACTGTACCAATGTGATGCATTGGCTCCACCAGATTCATAGCGATAGCCACACTATGTCCAACTAGCGATGCAATAGCACATGGAAGTAATGCCGCATATTCCATATATCCAACATGTACAACTTCTAACGGTAAAATCGCTGCCGTTAAAGGTGTCCCAAATAAAGCCGAGAAGCAGCCAGACATACCAGACATGATTAATGTCTTCTTATCTTCTTCCGTTAAATGAAATGTCTTTGATACAAAGCTACCAACACTACCACCAATCTGTAGCGCTGCACCTTCACGTCCAGCAGAACCACCAAATAAATGTGTAATCACAGAAGAAATAAAGATTAATGGGCCAATACGCACCGGTAAATGCGGTTCAGAATGAATTGAATTGATTACCAAATCTGTTCCAGCATCCTTATATTTAGCCAGTTTATATAGCAGAACAATAACAATACCACCAATAGGCAAGAAATATATTAACCATGGATAATTAGTTCTTAGTTGAGTAACGTAATTTACACTAAATGTAAACAACGTACCAAGAACACCTGCACCTAGGCCAACGATTGCCGCATATATTAGGATACGTATAAAGTCTATGCTCTGTTTTAGATCAATCTTTTTTTCATTTGTACTTGTCATAACTTACTTCCCCTTGCGTACCATACTATAACAGATTTATTTTTGGATTGTAAAACCGTATTAATGATACAACCAATCCATCAAAAAAGTACGCATGAATTCAAATTCATACATACTCTTTCATTTATTTTTCTTGTAAGGCACTCACAATTTCATCTGCGACATACTTTCCAGACACAAATGCCCATGCAAGTCCTGCTCCACCTGGCATCTTCTCACCAAATACATTACCCGCAATACTACCAGCCGCAAATACATTTAACGTTGAAGTACCACTACTATCTAGAAGATTCAAGTGATCATCCACCTTTAAACCGCCTGTTGTCTCATAACGATATTTATTTAACGGAATAATGCATGTTGGCTTATCTGGATCAATCTTGCCCATTGTATTAGTACTAGATGCATCGATTTCGAAGTTATGATAGTTGATTGTTTGTACTAATTTCTGTGCATCTAAGTCTGCTGAAAGTGCAGCTTCACTTAATGTTCCACCGCTAAATGGAACAATTCCATACATCGACTGCAGATATTTCACATCTGCCTTTGTGATTGTGGCTGTTGAAAGTAATTTCTTCTTCCATTCTTCATAGACATCTTCATTCATTACAAGATAGGAAGTCGCATTATTCTGGTTATGAATTGCTTCAGAGATTTGATTATACGGTTCTGTTTCATCGATAAAACGTTCTCCTGTATTGTTGACTAACGCAACACATTTTTCAAGAACAGCTTTTGTCGCAAGATATGTATCTAATGTTATATCACGTACACTATATCCTAAATAGTTATATACCACCGAACCATCTTCTATCTGATACGGATGCTCCGCATCTCTTGCAAGTGCTAACGCATCCCCCGTATTTGTTGTAAGACCTAGGTAATTTGAGTTGCGATCACGATCAGGAATTAAATTCAAATTCCCTGCAGAAGTCCCTGTTGCTAAGACCACATACTTTGATGTTGTCTCAACAATATCCCCATTAGACTTCTTCGCTCTTACACCAATGACCTTACCGTTTTCATCATAACGCAAGCCAATGATACCTGTGTTTGTATAAACACTAGAACCAGATACCTTCACTTCTTTTTGTAGTAAGTCATCAATTTCGCCACTGGATTCATCATACGTCATGACAGATTTTAAGGATAAGCCATCAGTAGGTACATACCCTGTCTTCTTATCAAATGTGATTCCCAGAATCTTTGATTGCCAATCTACAGTTTCACCTATATGATCTTCAAATAATTGGCTTAAAGTAGGACTATTTGTTTGATTGCTATACGCTGTGATATTCTCCGCCAATGTACTAGCAGAATCAACATCCTCTAGATTTGCCTTTGTGGAGCCTGCTACAATCTGCCCACTACTAGCATAGTAGCGTAAAGAACCACCAATCTCACTATCCTTTTCAATTAAGCTTGTCTTATATCCTTTTTCCTGTAAGCGTAACACTGTAGCGATACCTGCAGCACCACCACCGACAACCGTTACATCCGACTCTTCTTCAATGACCTTCTCTTTATTTTTTCCAGTACAATCCTTCTGCCACTCCTCAACATTTCCATTAGCTGCTGCAATCGCATTCCCAATCGCTTCTAGTACAGCTTTTGAAGTCTGTGTTGCGCCTGTAGAAACATCTACATTTAAAGATTGCTCATCGATTACATATTCTGGAATCTTGGTTAACGCCGCATCAGATACCGCATCCGTTTCCTCTTCATCCGTCACAATTACATTTGTTAACATCCCATTACGGAAAGATGCAGATACCGTTACATAGCCATTGTAACCAGTCCCAATTCCTATATAGTTACCGTCATTTACAGTATGTGTAGATACTGACTCTTTTTTTGGTGTACAGCCAATAACTCCAACAGCCAGAAATAGAGCCGTACCTATTTTACAGATTTTATTTTGCATATTCATAGAGTTATTATATCATCTATTAATTCTAGTGAAATATGTGATTGAACACATCATTTGTTCAGATAAAGTTCACATAGCGTTCTTATTTTCTTAACATATTCACTTTATAGTAATAACTGTAAACAGAAAGGAGAACATAGAACAAAGTTACTAAAGAGTAGCTAGAATGCAGTACAGTAATTAAATTATTTCTTAAATTCATAAATCCCCCCCAATTTATAAAATAATAATGAGTTTTACTTAACCGTCGGCTCCCCACCGATGGTTATTTTATGTATAATACGACTTAAGGAGACGATATATGAAATATCCTAAATTTATAAAACAAGGTGATACAATCGGCATCTGTGCTCCAAGTTCAGGTGTTGGTAAATTTGTACAGAAATTTAAGCGTTCGATTGATAACCTGCATACGTATGGTTATCAAACAAAAGAAACTGCATCTGTACGTAATGAAAGTGAACCAAGTAATTCTTCAATCATTCGTGCAAAAGAAGTTGAAGAACTCTTACTCGATAAAGATGTAGATATGATTATTGCCGCAACTGGAGGAGACTTCTTATTTGATATCCTCCCTCGTTTAAACCCATCTATCATTCAAGCAAATCCAAAGTGGATTATGGGTGCTTCCGATCCAACTGGACTTGTATATCCAATTACCACCAAGTACGATATCGCAACACTCTATGGTGAGAATGCCGGTGATTATTACGCAACACCCACCCCAGATTATTTAGAGGGAAATCTTGCGATACTAAAAGGTAACTTAGTTGTACAACACAACTATCCACGCCGCATGGAACAACCACCATTCTTTAGAGATGATATTGTCTATGATAAAGATAGTATCTGGAAATCCACTTCTAATACAATCAACGTAGAAGGTAGATGTATCGGTGGCTGTATTGATGTACTGAAGGATTTAATTGGCACACCATATGATGGTACATTAGAGTTTATCAAACGCTATCGTAATGATGGTATCATTTGGTACTTCGATAACTTTGCAATGAATAGTGAAACACTTTACCGCACCCTTTTACAGATGAAGTATATGGGTTGGTTTCAAACAACCAAAGCAATCATCATTGGCAGAACCTGTTTCGAATCGAATAGTACTGGCTTAAGTTATGAAGACGCAATCAAACATGCATTACAAGATATACCAGTTATCTATGATGCGGATATTGGCCATACCGTACCTCGCATCACAATGATCAATGGTGCAATGTTACACTTGCATTATGAAGATGGTAAAGTAGCACTACATTTTATACTAAAATAATAGGGCTTCCACCCTATTATTTTTTATGCATAAATTTTTAGAATATTTGGCAAATCAGCTGTTGTGATAATACCGATAGGCTTTTCACTCGACTTTCCTGATTCGGTGATCAGAATTGCTAGTAGAGTAATACCTTCATCTCTTGCCTTATCAAAATACTCTAATACAACATCCACATTATTACTCTTAGAAGTAAACACAACTCTAGAATTCTTTGTAGAAGAGATAACATCTGATACGACCGTATCATCTGTTCTTCCTTGCATCGCAACTTTCGCAATTTCAGCTAACGTAAGCATCCCCACAAAATTTTGTTCCTTATATACTGGAATCTTAGATGTGTCCATCTCTTGCATGAGCTGAAAAGCATCACGAATACTCGTATCGATATGCACTGTTTTTACAGGCATGCTTGCATACTTTAGAATATCATGTGGTTCCGTTAATAATTTTGCGATACGTTCAATATCCTCTGTTACACTATTGCAAGGTTCTGCGATAATCTCTTTTTTGCTACCGCGGATATGTACGATTGCGTTACGCAATTCATTGTATTCCCGTAGGGATTGTTGATTGATTGCGACGACTCGACTTCGATTTGCACATCGAGCAACAAGTTGTGAGAATGGAATATATCTTGGTTGTTCTGCTAGTTCAGCCAACCTCTTCTCACATTGTGCATAGGCATTTAGAAATCTCTCCGCATTTGTCATAGATATATTCCTCTTTATTTGATTTTACCTTCCAAAGCTTCTAAGGTACTATCTGCACTCATGTGGTTGAGTATCATCTTCATCAGCGTTTCCATCTCTGAGCCTTCACTGTAATCTGCTTTTACCATATAGTTTGCACGTTCTTCACGAATGAGTTTTTCCGCTATCTTTTTTGCCTTTACGGATTTTTCGTTATAGACCGCAACAGAGCGACCACCATACTCTTTTATAAGGCGCATACACGGTACATCTGTTAAACCATCCGCAACATAAACCATTTTCGTTAATGGGATTGGACGTAGTTTTGGATCAATGTAAGTATTTAAGTCTTCCGAATCATTTTCATCTAAGACTTGTTTATTGATACGGAAGATATATTGTGTCTTTGTTGTGTAGTTTACGATTTGCGCTGGCCATCTAGCAAATTCATTTTCATCGTAGAAATAACTACATGCGTAGATATGTTTAAACTCATCCGCAACCATTACATTCTCAATGATTTCCTTCATACCACTAGAGATAATGTAATGCTCTACTTCAAGTCCTAATTTTTTTCCATACTTATTAATACGCTTGAACCAAGTATCCACACCGTTATACAAAACAATGCCCTTTCCTACACCTTCAAATTGTTGTTTTGTAAGTGGCTGACCCATCTCTTCAAACTTCTTCTGCAATAGATATAGATACGCACTAATCGCATCCATATTGTGCTCATTTGCTAAAGAGGTTACTTCCTTCCAGAAATCCTTTGGATTTTCATAGCCTAAAGAAGGAATCAAGCTATATTCCTGCATGTCTTTTCCACACAGTGTTTTATCAAAATCATATAAAATCGCTACTTTTGTCATGTGACTATTATAGCACGCACTAATCTTCAAAGAATATTAGATAAATGAAAGACAGGTCTGTTTTACCAGTTCCTGTCTATTTTTTCTAGATTGCTAAGAGTTTTAGAATTGCGGCTACATAGATTTCTGCTTGTAGGAGTAATTCATTAATCTCAACATATTCGTTTGCGTCATGGATATGATAATCCTTGCCTTGGAATGCACATCCAAATGCGATTGTATTATCAATTCCCTTTGCGTATGTTCCACCACCTAGTGTGATTGGCTGTGCATCCTTATCACCTGTTACCTCACGGTATGCAGAACATAATGCACTTACAAGTGGCGAATCAATTGGGAAGAATAATGGTTCATGTGTATGGAGTACTTCTATGACACCATTTTCATCTTCTAGATGTCCTTCCATTAACTTAAGCACCTTACGAGAAGTCAAAGTAACTGGGAAACGGATATCGATAGAGCCTTCAATGACACCATCCTGCATCGAGATCACACCATTATTTTGTGTGAGTGCTCCATATTCATCAGAACAGTTTGCACCAAAACCACTGCCATCAGTCGCAAGACCAAAGTGCTTGCAATAGAAATCAACAAATCCATCTTGGAAACCAGACTGCTTTAAACCATCCATTAAGTAAGATAACGCATTCTTTCCAAGTTCAGGTAAGCTTGCATGTGCAGCGATTCCCTGTACAGAGACCTTAACATCCGTTTTGCCGATGTTCTCGATGCTAAATTCGAGATTCTCGTTATTGAAGTAATCTTCTAGTGTCTTACGAGAGAAACTATTTTTATCGATAACTACATAGCAGTTACGACAAACAATATTCTTTGCACTACCACCTTGGATATCCTTAATCGCCGTATGCTTAGAAAGGTAACGCATGGAAATCATGCCCTTTTCACCATGTACACCTGGGAAGTCACCATCTGGTGTAAATCCATAGTCTACAGAACCTTCTTTTTTAACATAGTGTTTCAAGCACTTCGATCCAGTTTCTTCATTTGTTCCGAAGATTAAACGAATTCTCTTTGTAAGTGGAACGTTCATGTCCTTGATTACCTTTAATGCAATCATGCTGGCAACCATTGCACCCTTATCATCACTTACACCACGACCATATAGAACACCATCTTTTTCTACCATTTGAAATGGATCTGTATTCCATCCATCTTTTACATTGGCAGGAACGACGTCTAAATGTCCAATAATACTAATCAGTTTTTCCCCTGAACCGATTTCCGCATAGCCAATATAGTTATCCAAATTTACTGTGTTAAAACCATCTGCCTTCATCATTTCTAATGCTGTTTCTAAAGCAACCTTAGGACCTTTGCCAAACGGTGCATCTGGTTCTGACGTTCCTTCCACACTATTAATTGATATAAGCTTTCCTAATCTTTTTAAAAGTTCTTCCTTATATCCATATACCATAGATTTTACATCCATGATTCCACCTCCGTAATTCTAATATGTACTATTTTATTACAGATTGATATTTAATCCAACTGGACAGTGATCGGAACCTTCTGTTTCATCAAATATCAATGCATCTTGTACATTTGCTAGTAGACGCTCACTCACTAAGAAATAGTCAATCCGCCAACCAACATTTCTTTCGCGTGCTTTCATACGATAACTCCACCAAGAGAACTTCTGTGTATCTGGATAAAGTTCTCTAAATGTATCACTAAAGCCTGAGTCTAGTAGTTTAGTCATCGCTGCACGTTCTTCATCTGAGAAACCAGGATTCTTATGGTTTGTTGCTGGATTCTTCAAGTCTATTTCTTCATGTGCTACGTTTAGGTCACCTGTATAAATCACCGGTTTCTTCTTATCTAACTCCATTAAATGCTTACGTAACATCTCTTCCCATTCAATGCGATACGGTAGACGTAATAATCCATCTTTGGAATTTGGTACATATGCACATACAAAATAGAAATCCGGATATTCAAGAGTAATGACTCTACCTTCCTTGGTAACATCACCTTCGATTTCATAGGTTACACTGAGTGGTTCATGTTTTGTATAGATCAGTGTTCCAGAATATCCTTTTCTTTCTGCACTGTTCATATACATATGGTAACCTTCGAACTTCATCGCATCTTCAAGCTGGTCCGGCTGCATCTTCGTTTCCTGTAATGCAAAGAAATCTGCGTCCTGTTCATGGAAGAAGTCCGCAAAGCCCTTCTTCATTGCGGCTCTTAAGCCGTTTACATTCCAAGAGATAAATTTCATGCGCGTGTAATCTTT
The DNA here is from genome assembly GCF_036323475.1 of Solobacterium moorei. GTDB lineage: Bacteria > Bacillota_I > Bacilli_A > Erysipelotrichales > Erysipelotrichaceae > Bulleidia > Bulleidia moorei. The sequence goes on along the minus strand of NZ_AP028934.1, from coordinate 338,332 downwards.
CCAGTTGCCTTCTTTAAGAAGCTCTTTTCTTTACCACTGAGAAGTGGTCCAATCTTTTCCCAGATCATCTTGTGATATGCATTGATCCAATCGATTTCTTCATCGCTGAGATACTGTGTATCAATCGCATCACGGTCATATGGTACATATGTAATATCTTCAAAGGATAAGAACTGTCCATAGAAATTCTTTTCTTCCTTTTGAACGATCATCTCATTTTCAATACGGATACCTAACTTATGTGGTAGATATACACCTGGCTCATCTGTAACAACCATTCCCTCTTGGAGAATAACTGCCTTACCATTTGCTGGCATGCCCCAACGGATACCGTGTGGACCTTCATGTACAGCTAATACATGCCCTACACCATGGCCTGTACCACATTGATAGTCAATGCAGTCATTCCATAATGGATTTCTTGCAAGAATGTCTAGGTTATTACCTGTTGTTCCATACAAGAACTTCGCATGCAGCAAATCAAGATGTCCCTTTAATACCTTTGTATATAACTTCTTTTCTTCCGCAGTTAAACCACCTAACGCGATTGTTCTTGTAATATCTGTTGTACCATCCTTGTATGTTCCACCAGAGTCAACAAGTAAGAAACCTCTTGCCTTCACTGCCGCATGTTTTTCTTCTGTTGCAGTGTAGTGCATCATTGCGGCATTTTCTTGATATGCACAGATTGTTTCAAATGATGGTTCGATGTAGTTCTTCTGTTCTGCACGTAATGCATATAAATGGTCTTGGGCAGTTACTTCTGTCATCTTGCCCTTTCCAACAGTATTCTTGACCCAATAGATGAACTTCACCATCGCAACCGCATCCTTTACATGTGCATTACGAATGTTCTTGATTTCTGTCTTATTCTTGATTGCACGGAAGTAAGCAACTGGTGAAATCGCATCATAGATTTCATTCCCTGCTAATGCTTTATACAGATTAGAATTGAGATGCCCCATATCTCCCCAAATCTTCTTACCTTCTAATTTCTGTAAGTCCTTCATTAACGCATTGTATGGACGTACTGTTACCTTATTGTCCTTGAAGTACTGAGCAACTTTCGCATTGATCTTCTTTGCGTCTACATAATAGTAGAGTTTCTTATTTGTAATTACAGCGAATGCATAACTAACTGGTGTACACGCAATATCATTACCACGAATATTCAATAACCAACATGGATCTTCTAATGCAGTTAATAAGATTGCATCGCAGTTGCTAGCCTTCATCGCTTCTCTTGTACGTGCAATTCTTTCAGAAGCTTCTTCACCTGTATACTTCTTAGGAAGTACATATAATTCCTCTGTTGGCATAGTAGGTCTTTCTTTCCCCCAAACCATTCCAACAAGATCTTCTGTTGTATATAACTTCGCATTTTTTTCTTTCAATGCTTGTGTTAGATGTAAGTAATTTCTAGCAGAAACCACTGCACCATCAAAACCTAATACACCATTCTTTGGTGTATTCGCAATCAAGAAGTCGATTGGATTTGGCACGCCTTCTTGACGCAGTCTCATCAATGTAACACCAGTTCCTTGAAGTTCATTTTCAGCCTGCGTAAAGAATCTACCATCGGTCCAAAGACCTGCGAAATCCTTTGTGATAATTGTGCATCCAGCTTCACCACTGAAACCAGACATGTATGATTTACACTTAAAATAATCAGCTGTGTATTCGTCAGAAAGATGATCATCCTCATTTGGAATATAATATACATCAATCTTACGTTCAGCCATCAAAGCTCTTAACTGTTTGATTCTATCCTGTATCATAATTTAGTCACCTCGTTATAATTATACTCAATATTTGTCAAACAAAAACAAATCCGCATCAATTCCATGTTTTTTTGTTAGATTATACTAACCAAAATAGTTCAATTAGTCTTTCACAACAAATATAAACTAACATTTGTATTGTTAATATATACAAAAACTAGTTTGTATATGCGATAAGAAGGGTATAATTCTTTATGGAGGGCCAAAAAAATATGGAAAAGAAAAAAGATTGGGTCGGAATCGTCTTCGGTACAATTTGGTTTCTATACGCAGCAGTACTTCTAGTTCTACATCTAACTGGAAATCTAAGCGGTAGTTTCAAAGTACCAACTTTTCTACTAATCATTTACGATACTCTTGGTGTATTACCAGGCTCAATCGTGCAACTAGTAGTAAGTGCTATCATCGTAGTCTTCAGTTTCCGCGGAAGATAATTTGTATCACAAGCACATGGATTCCATGTGTTTTCTTTTATCTATCAGAGAATTTACATTCCTATTCTGATGATAATTTTGTAAAATATAACAGAGGATATCCATGGAAACAGTCAAGCAAACATTTTCAGTCGCAAATCTATATTTAAATGCAAGTGCTGATACAATCCATCAACACCTAATCAATACAAAAGGAATCGTCACTGTAACGGTTACTTTAAGCGACCGCAATGTGACTGTAGAATATGATCCAACTATCATTACTGCAGATATCATTATCGAAAAAATTAAAGCATGTGGATATCATGCATATACACGCAAAATCCCAACTTCAGATTTCCTCATCCAACAGGACACAAAAAATCCAAAAAAGCCAAATTATCGTATCTTATTTGTCTTTGTGTTTGAAGTGATTCTACTAGCGATACTATGGATATTACATATTACACCTTGGATTGGATTACTATTCTCAATCCACTCCTTGTATGTAGGTCGTGTAATTTTCATGCATGCAAAAAAAGAAATTCAAGATAAGAATCTATCTTTCGCAACCATTGATAGTATTGCGATTGGAATATCATTCTTTTACGGTATCTTCCTAACAATTCAAAATACCGTAAATGCATACCCATTTATGATATCAATGATTACGATACTTGGTACAAATCTCTATAAAACAAAGTATTTGAAATACATGCAACAAACTTCCACAACATCATTGAATATCAAACAGTATATTCCAGAAAACACAGCAGTCTTTAATAAGACTGGCGAAGTTATCGAAGAGACAAGTCAACTTAAAAAGAACCAGATCCTGATTATTCGGCCAAACGAAAACATTCCCTGCGACGGCATTGTTGTAGAAGGTTACGCATCTGTTGATGAATCTACATTAACCGGTGTACAGTCAAATATCACAAAGTCAGAAGGTTCCTATGTATATGCAGGTACACGTTGCATACAAGGCTCTCTACAAATCAAAGTAGAGAAGATTGGCGAAAAGACCACCCTATTACAATTCGCAAAACTTGCTAAGGAAACAGCGAACGATAAATCGTTTGATTCACCATTTAAAAACTTCTCAAAATACTTATTCTTATATTCCATTATTGCAGCTATCATCTTATTCTTTGGTTGGATTTTAGTTGGTAAATCTTTCTCTATCGCTATCAGTGTATCTATTGCAGTACTAGCATCTGTCGCAATGAATGCATTAACAATCGCCTCTGAAAAAGAAGTGCTAGAAAAGGCAATTTACGCAGCGAAAAATCATGTGCTTTTCCGTAATGTAGATGCGTTAGAAACAGCTGGTAAAGCAGAAACATTATTTCTCGAACAAGACGATATCTTGATTGCCTCAAAACCTGAAGTAACTGATTTTATCCCACTTGAAGAAACAGATTTAAATATCATGCGTTATATTGCATATACGCTATCCAACAAACGACATGATAGTTACTCTAGAGCGATTACACGTTACTTAAAATCACAGAAGATTTCTTCTGTAAATCTAAGTGTTCTAACAAATTTTCAAAAGACACATCAAACTGATACGATTCAAAGCACATATCAGTTAAACAATACACATGATTTCTCTAACACAGATGTAATCAGCTCTACTATAAACCAAATGATTGATGAACTTACAAATCAAGGAAAGACAGTATTTATCCTAATTGGTGAAGATCAAGCACTTGGTTTAATCGCAACACAAAGACCAATTGTTCCAAATAGCTTACAAGCAATTCATTCACTCAAGGAACTAACAGATGTACATCTTTTTGCACATGGAAATATCAAAGAGATTCAATATATCAAACATACCTGTGATATCGAAAACATTCATGCAAATGTAGATATGAATGAAAAAGAAAATCTGATAAAATCATGCTCGCATGACTCTATCAGTATGTACGCTAATGCAGATAGTTCTTCCTCTTCATCTACCGCTGATGTAAATATTCAATTTGGCATTAGTCAGAATTTAGATTCTGAAGATAATGATATTATATTAACGCGCAAACGCTTAAGTGCTCTGGTATTTGCAATCCAAACATCCGCAAAACTAAATGAACAGATTCAATTTAAACAAATTGCGATTATTGCATACCACGTATTGGCTGTTGTACTATTTGGCTTTATTACACCAATCTTCTTTGACATTCCACTACCAACAATCCTACCATGTATCACTTCCATCTATGTCATTCGATTCTTATTCCAATCACATAAATAAAAAGACAAACTCGAGCAGAATTAATGGCATAAGTTTCTATACAGCCATAGCATTTTAAAAGCAGCACACAAAACCAAAACGGTTGGATGTGCTGTTTTAATACTGATTAAAAAAATTGCTATGTGTACCCGTTCTAATTAATGCAAGAAGTAATTCCTGTTTTATAACCTATATACCAACAACCAATCTAGCTCTATATGGCATTCTCTCATATCTTTATCATTCCTAGAATTAGTGAATGCATAATCTCTAAATATTTCTGGTCATGTAGTTTGATTACATAACAGCACGATTATTTCCTACAGTATAAACCTATCGAATCATCTAATGACCCCCATCAGTTCTTCAACACTATCGAAAGAGCCATTTAAATCTTTTCTTTTTATGGCATCTTCCATCGCTGCATATGTCTCTATATTTGGTTTTTCTATTTTCGCATCAAATGGTAGCCCATGATGTTGTAATGCTTGTCGATAGAAAATTCCAGTAGCAATACGCATATCAAACCCTAAAGATTTGAATAACTTTGTTGCTTGCACTTTAATATCATGATCGATTCGTAGTGTCCTATTCTCTTTATTTTTCATATCATTCATATTGCAGTGCAATGCACATAATAATATAGTTTTTTTAATATACTCAGCAACATTTTAAAGTTTCAATCAAATTGCTTTTTATAGATGCTTATCAAGTAAATTCTAAACTAACCTTACCATACAGACATAATGAAAGGTCTCGATTAAACCCTGCTGTTTCAATCCGACGGTTTGTTTTTGCGAGACCTTTCTTGATGCTATAGATTTACTGCATTATCTTTTTTGCGATACTTCGCTACTGAAATACGAATCTCAGAATAATTTGTGCTTCACAAATGATTATTTATATTCTATTTTCATTTTAAATTGTCCATTGGTCTGTCCTCAACTTTTCTTGAGAAACATATCATTTAACGATTTTTGTTAAATGTTGGAGCGTAAACTGTAATTGAGTAACACTTCCTTCATGAACTTGTACCTCCTTATCCTTTCTTCTAGGGTACTTCTCTTTGCACCTTTACTATAGCATCTACTTTTAAATTTAATAGTCTTACAATTAAAATTTTTTTGTTCTATAATATTATTGTTGGTCCGATAAGGACCATTTCTTATTTCCAGGAGGTCATAAGATGATACAAGATATATACCCACATATTTATAAGAATGTATTTCAAACAGGTGTTACACCTACTGATAATGATATTATCTTCTCTTTTGAAGAAGACCAAGTCTTAATGAAAGATGAACATCAATTCTATCGTTATCATGAAATTTCCAAGAAGAGTAGTTGTTATTATCTATTTTCAATCGACAATCTGAAATTCTTCCTCGCCGACTTAACCAGTCTTAATCATATTAAGGTATCCTTCCGTGCGATGCGTACCTTTGAAAATCGAATGTTAGGTTTTGCGGCAATTACAGCTTGGCAACTGTATCGTTGGATTCAAGATAATAAATATTGTGGTAAGTGTGGTCATCCAATGGACTTTGATCAAAAAGAAAGAGCGATGCGTTGTCCACATTGCTCAAATATTGTATATCCTAAGATTTCGCCTGCTGTTATCGTTGGTATTACCAATGACAAAGGACAGATTCTTGTAACGAAGTATGCACATGGTCACTACCAAAGTTATGCACTCGTTGCCGGTTTCTGTGAAATTGGTGAAACGATAGAAGAAACCGTAAAGCGTGAAGTAAAAGAAGAAACAGGCCTAGACATAACTGATATTCAGTACTATAAATCACAACCATGGTCCTTCTCATCCACATTACTATTAGGATTCTGGTGCAAAGCGCACGGTGATACTCCTATCCAGATGGATGAAAATGAGTTGCGTGTAGCACGATGGGCAGATCGTGATGAAGCTATTAACAGTCTAGATGATGCATCACTTACAACTGAGATGATTCAATATTACAAACAAGGAAAGATAGTCTAACTACTTTCTTTTCATATCTTCTGGTAGTGATTTCTCTAGAATCATCTTCTCTTTGGTAAATGGTTGTAAAAACTCTATTCTTGCACAATGTAATGCTGGCCGCTTGATCCAGTGTATACTACCGCCATATAGCGTATCTCCGCAAAGTGGATGACCAATACCCGCAAAGCCAGCACGTATCTGGTGTGTTCTTCCCGTTTTTAAATATACTCTGATTAAGCATTCTGTTTGATAGTGTTTAATCACTTCATATTCTGTAACACATTGTTTTCCACCTTGATTGAAGGATTGTGTCATCTGTCCATCTTCCTTTATCAAGGAAAAAATCAGTGTATCTTTATCTTCTAGCTGTCCTTCTACGATTGCATAGTAGTGCTTCTGAAGTATTCCATCCTTCCTTTGTGCTGCTAATCTTGCGGCCGAGAGTTGATTCTTTGCGTAGATCATAATCCCTGATACATCTTTATCTAATCGTCCAATTGGACGAATTACAAAGTGCTCATCTTGATAATAATCTCTTAAAAGTGTTCCCATATCATCCGTTAAGTGATGATGACTGGGATGAGATGGCATACCTGCCGGTTTACACACAACCACAACATCTTCATCTTCATACAAGATATCTGGTCGTACTGTGCATGGATGGAGTGTATATGTTTCTATATTCAGTTCTTGAATTACTAGTACATCTCCTGTATGCACAACACGATTGACCTTCACCGGCTTCTCATTTAAATACATCTGATATGCTGAGAATTTAAAGCGTGAAATCTCATGACGACTAAAACCCAAAGACGATAAAACGGCCTTTACTGTAAGACCGTTTTGTTTATTTGTGATTTGATAGCACAGTTCTTTATTCATCTGCCTTAATCATACTACGTAAGTAACTATCAATGAAGCCATCAATTTCGCCATCCATGACAGCTTGTACATTACCTGCTTCATGACCAGTACGTAAGTCTTTTACCATCGTATATGGCGCAAAGACATACGAACGAATTTGAGAGCCCCACTCATTTGCCTTCACTTCACCTCTTACTGCAGCAGCACGCTCTTCATTTTCACGAATCTTAAGCTGTAATAGCTTTGACTTCAACATATTCAAGCACGCTTCACGGTTTTGAATTTGGGAACGCTGTGATTGACAGAAGACAGTGATTCCACTAGGGATATGTGTCATACGTACAGCGGAGTCTGTCTTATTGATGTGCTGACCACCAGCCCCCGAAGCTCGCATTGTGATAATATCTAAGTCTTTATCATCAATTTCAATTTCAAGATCATCTTCAAATTCTGGCATGATTTCGACTGATGCAAAGGAAGTATGTCTTCTTGCGTTAGAGTCAAATGGTGAAATACGAACCAAACGATGCACACCGTTTTCTGCCTTTAAGTAACCATATGCCATAGGACCTTGGATGAGGACAGAACAGGACTTCATACCTGCTTCTTCACCTTCCTGATAATCCATCAGTTCAATCTTGAAGCCTTTTCTTTCAGCCCAACGCATATACATACGATATAACATTGCGGCCCAATCCATTGCTTCTGTTCCACCAGCACCTGGGTGAATTTCTAGAATAGCATTATGATTATCATATGGTCCAGACAATAGAACTTGAATTTCAAACTCTTCAAACTTCTTCATTGTCTCTGTATATTCTTCACTGATAAGTTCATTCATATCTTCATCAAAGGAAGATGATAATTCACCGATTCCTTCACTTAATTCCGCAAAGGAATCAGTTAAGGAATGATGGGTTTCAATTAAAGCTTTTAATTGATTACTCTCACGAATAATTTTTTGTGCCTTCTTCTGGTCATTCCAGAAGTCAGCCTCTGCCATCAAGGCATTGTTTTCTGCTAAACGTTTCTCTTTCCCTTCCAAGTCAAAGAGAGTAGCCAAGCGACTCCAATTTTGCTTGGCACTGTGAAACGCTTTGTCTCATCTCATACAATTCCATGATTACGCCTCCTGTTCAGGTCCATCCACGACACGGATATTCATACAAAACGCTACGATTTCACGAGAAATTGTACGCATCATATCTTCAAATAAGTTAAATCCTTCTGTGACATATGCCTGTAGAGGATTACTTTGCGCATAGGAACGCAAACCAATACCATCACGTAACTTCGACATCGTATCGATGTGGTTAGACCAAGCACGGTCAATCATACGTAAGGATACTTCCTTCTCAATTGGCAACACCTTATCTTTTACCTTTTCAATCTTCTGTTCATAGTCAGACCAAGCCTGTTCTAAACAGATATCAACGACATCATTTTCAGTACGTCCCTCGATATCTTCTACACGAACAACACCCTTGAAGCCAATACCATCTAAAGCCGCAATGAGTTCATTTAAGTCTTGATCTCTAGCTTCACTGTTGAAGTGTGCTGCAACAATATCAGAGATGACACGCTTAAACATATCGTGAATGACTGCGTGAACATCGTCATTTTCAAGAATGAAATTTCTTGTATCATACATTGTTTCACGCTGTTGACGCATAACATCATCGTATTGTAATAACTGTTTACGAGCATCGTAGTTTACACCTTCAACACGGCGTTGTGCGCCGGAGATAGAACGTGTAACCGTCTTAGATTCAATGACCGTATCACCAAGTTTTGCGAATAACGCTTCCATATGTTCCGCACCAAAACGAACCATTAGATCATCCTGTACAGATACATAGAAACGTGACATACCTGGGTCCCCTTGACGACCAGAACGTCCACGCAACTGGTTATCGATACGTCTAGATTCATGTCTTTCAGAGCCCAATACACAAAGACCACCTAACTCACGAACACCTTCACCAAGCTTAATATCAGTACCACGACCAGCCATATTTGTCGCAATTGTAACTGCACCCTTCTGACCAGCCTTAGCGATAATATCTGCTTCACGAGCATTGTTTTTAGCGTTCAATACTTCGTGTGGAATATGACGTTCCTTTAAGTACTTAGAAATTAATTCGGAAGTTTCAACCGCGATTGTACCTACTAGTACCGGTTGCCCTGCCGCATGACGTTCTACAACCTCATCCACAAGTGCATTGAACTTTGCCTTCTTTGTGCCATATACCGCATCCGGATAGTCAATACGTGCAACTGGACGGTTTGTTGGAATCTCAAATACGTACATGTTGTAAATCTCTAGGAATTCTTCTTCCTCTGTCTTCGCTGTACCAGTCATACCGCAAAGCTTGTTATAGAGACGGAAGAAGTTCTGATATGTAATCGTCGCAAGAGTGGTTGTTTCTTGCTTGATAGAAATGCCTTCCTTGGCTTCAACTGCCTGGTGTAAGCCATCAGACCATTGTCTACCCTTCATCAAACGGCCAGTATTTGGATCGACGATTACAATCTCATCATTTTCTTCATCTACGACATACTCAATATCTCTTAACATCACATAGTTAGCCTTTAAAGCCTGATTGATGTGATGTAATAACTGTGTATGTGCTAGGTTAAATAAGTTTTCAATACGGAAAGTAGCCTCTGCTTTTGCGGTACCCTTTTCCGTTAACTGAACTGTACGTGACTTTACATCTAATTCATAATCTTCATCTTTTACCAAACGCTTTACAAAGCGATCAGCCTGAAGATATAGATTGGCAGTATCTTTTTTACCACCAGAAATGATTAGTGGTGTACGAGATTCATCGATTAAAATGGAGTCAACTTCATCGACCATCGCAACATTTAAGCCACGTAGTACACGATCTTCTACACGCGTTACCATGTTGTCACGTAGATAATCAAATCCAAGTTCTGAGTTTGTTGTATATGTAATATCACATGCATACGCTGCACGCTTTTGAGCCTTTGTTAATTGGCGAAGATTTAAGCCAACTGTTAGTCCTAAGAAGCGGTGAATTTCTCCCATCCATGCGGAGTCACGTTCTGATAGATACTCATTTACAGTTACAACGTGAACACCTTTACCCTCTAAGGCATTTAGATATACCGCCATAACAGATGTCAAAGTCTTACCTTCGCCCGTCTTCATTTCAGCGATATCGCCACCTTGCATAACAGCAGCGCCCATCAACTGAACAGGGTATGGGAATTCTCCAATCACTCTTCGGCAGGCTTCACGTGCTGTTGCAAATGCCTCCACAAAGATATCGTCTAAAGTAGCACCAGCAGCGAGCTTTTCTCTCAAATACGGTGTCATCGCTTTGAGTTCATCATCACTTTTTGCTTTATATTCTTCTTCCAAATCCAAAACTGGCTTGATCTTCTTTTGAATCTGTTTTAACTTACGGGCGTCTTCGTTGAATAATCGACTTAAAAAATTTGCCATAATGCCTCCATATTTTTTATACTAAATAACTATTTTATTATATATTTTCGACATGTAAAAGGCAATGCGACAAGCACTGCCAACACTTTAGAATCACTTCATTTCCCGAATATTCTAGGCTTTTTTAGCCAGAGATGATTCACACTGACTACATAAATTACAATCTTACAGTCATAATCCTTCAAACAACGAAGTGCCCCCAACAAAGAAGCACCTGTTGTAATCGTATCATCTACCAATAGAACCTTCTTTGGCACAACACAATCTTTTTTTAATGCAATGTTATCAGCCATCCTCATTCGTTCTTCCACACTACGATTTTTCTGATCAAAATCATTCACTTTTTCAAAGAGATCCGCCTGCCGTAAAGAAAGTGATGAAAACATCTTTTCTAGATGGTGAAACCCACGTTTTGTGATTTTTTCTTTTGAACTTGGCAAATAACAGACAGTATATCCAAAAAATCGTATCATCAACCACCAACGAAATGGATAGAGAAATACTGTTTTCAAAGCTTCATCAAAACATTCCTTGTATTGAACTAATATCTTCGCAAACGTATCATCATAAACATAACTCGCATATAGCTTGTATCCATGAAACTTCATACGAAATCTGACATGTTTTAAGCTACTGCGGCATGTATGACATAAAGGATCATCATTTTCTAAAATATCGATAATATCCCCATCTCCTTTTTCCAATCCACACATTAAACAATGCATACGTGATTTGCCTGCTCAATCTTCTCTTTGCAAAGCTGTACAAGTTCTGTCTTCTCACTACACAAAAATAATACATCTCCCTCTGGTGATGTGAAGCTTCTCCCTGCTCTACCAGCCATTTGAATTAAGCCAGCTTCATCAAATACCGAGTGATTCGCATGCCATACACAGATATCTGCCTTTGGAATTGTGACACCTCGTTCTAGAACTGTCGTCGCAATCATAATACCGTTTGATTCTTTTTTAAACTCATAAATGATCCTGTCTCTATCTTCACTTTCACTTGTACACACATAACATTTCATAAATATGCTCAGAATTTTTCCTAATATACTTGCAGTTTTTATCGTTGGCACAAAGATAATTCTTGGATTGCATGTATGTTTGTTTATCCATCGTAATAATACCCAAAACAATACTATCGATGGATAAATAAAAAGTCTTGGGACTGGCAAATCATGTCCATGTGGTCTTTTATTTAACACGATATGACGCATTGTCCCTTCTTGTACTCTATTCAACAAATAATTGTCTGGCGTCGCTGTTAAGTAGATGACATGCCCTATGCACGCATGTTGTGCAATCCCATGTAGTACTTCGTCGCCACGATATGGAAAAGCATCCGGTTCATCCAATATCAGTAACGAGAATTGTCCTTGGTAGCGATATAACTGATGAGTTGTACACACAATTAAATCTCCATCAATCTCATCCGTATGACCACCACATACTGCGATGATTTTTGCTTTCTTGAAATAGGTCTTTAGTCTTTCTGATAGTTCTAATACAACTTGTCTTCTTGCAATCGCAAAACAGACTTTTCGATTCTCATTTAATGCATCCGCAATACTAGCAAGTACCATTTCCGTTTTACCCGCGCCACATACACACTCTAGTAATACATCCTGTGTTCTTATATTCATTTGACACTCTTTAGATACTGCTTCTTGAAATTTTGTTAAGGGATACTGCATGGTATATTCACTACAATCCTCTTGAATAGCCTGAAGTTCTAGACTCGTTTCCTCTTCCTCTAATAAAAGCCTTCCAAACCTAATACATTTTCGACAGTAATAGCCATGACTACCTTTATAAAAGTATGATTTTTGTAAGTTCCCACAACGTGGACATTTCATCGTCTCACCTCTACAGAAATATTCACAAAAACTCATTCACTTCCACAAAAAAGTTTGATAGTTTTACCTAGCTTTAGCTTGACGAACTTCACTTCAAAGTTAGATGTCATTTCCATCTTATCCAGTTTGAGTGGTAAGTATCAACAGCGGTTGATATTGTGCCTGTCATATAAAATTTATAGCTGTCTTAACATCTGTGTTTATGCCTTCTTTCCAGTTACCATCTACACCATTTTGAATGTAAGACCAACCATAGTATTCACCACCTGAAATAAACCTGTGATTTGGATTCCATGTATCTAATAGGTCACGTTGAGGGGGCACGCCATCATATTGTGCAGAAATTGTACCCAAATCAACCTTGATAAACTTGATAGAATCATTGATATCTAAACCTAATGCTGTATTTGTAATTATCACAAAAACATTAAACTTCTATAAGATACTCACGCTAGATGCACCACCAGCACACTAGCGGATGTCCAATAGATATTTCCATACACCATGTCATTGTGATATGAAATTGTTACACCACGAATGATAGCAGTGTTTGTCCCATCAATCATCATTTCAATTGTCTTTGGCGTTATTGGAGCTGTCAGTTCAATCTTAATCAGCAAGGACCCTAAACGCACGTTATATGTATTATATTTTATAAGCCTAGGTGACCTCTGTATCTGTTAAAGCATGCGGATTTACCTACTATAGATCAACATCATCAATCATCTTAATTATCATTGTAGAAGCATTGCGAGATGTTCGATCAACATTTGGCGTATCATCCCAAATTTCCTTCTTAAGTTTCCTTAAAACACTATTGAAGGTTGACCACTTGCACAAGATAGAATTTACTGGAACCTTAACATGTGGCACAAATATCGGAGTTCCAGAATAAGAACCTGGCTCATCCCATTCTACTTTTGTAGTCTTAATACCACCACTCTCTGCTGTAGATACAACCGTACCATTTCTATGATAGAGTTGTGTTTCTTCAAGCGAAACACATTCAATATCACTTGGATATTCAATTTCAACAGCGTCTTACTACCAGCCTCCCTTAAAGACTTACCACCAATAATCAACGTCATCAATGTCGTAGTTGTATCACCTTTGTTAATAGTTTCAGTTGATTGATCGGTCCAGAAATTATACCTAAATTCTTCTGTAAACGTGGAACCTGGAAGTGTTGTAATATACGTTCCATTGCCAAGATTTAAATGAAAATAGGTATTTGAAAACTGTAGGGAGGATGGAACTGCATATTCTACATTCAACGAGTAAATAACTCCTGCTTTCAGTTCCGGAATATCTCCTTGTAATAGATTTGCGACCTACGCACCGGTAGATAAATCCTTTACAATAACTTTCTGAAATTGAAAACCGGTTGTATCCTCAACCCAACTGACTGCTTCTCCAGGAATAAGACCGACGATTACGATTACAAATGATAATAGAAACGTAAATACCCTCTATATTCCCTTTATAAAGCGATGATTGCTGCAAATAGATTTCTTTCTCTCTCAATGATTTCTGCAGCGTTTTACTTTATACCAAATCATTGCTAAGAACTGTGATATCTACCATCAACGATACTTGCTAACGTGGATTCATTTGCTGTTTTTAACTGGTCTAGTCTAGCAATTTTCGTATTCAAAGGATGTATTCACAAACAAAAGAAGCTTTCGTTTCATATATCAATTTTAAGTTACAATGTATAAGATTCAAATACAGACTCCTTTAAGATTTTATTAACTTTTATAATCTATCAGTTAGTATCTCCGTTGCCTTTATCAATTTAAAATATTCAACCCGAAATAAAAGGTAGTCCCCAAATGAAGTATACCTTCTTAGGACCTACCTTTTTATAATTCTATCCCTTTCAATTGTTAATTAGTCAATTACTGCACGAGCAGCTGCATCTTTGTAATACTTAAATTCTGTAAATACTTCTCCCTTGTATGGATTCTTCTTTGTCTTCATACAAGTGCGGATAATATAGATGATTGCAATAAGGTTTACCACAAGAGCTAATCCACTCACAATCGTCATCATGGTTGGATTTGCGTTAGCACTTCCACCTGCTACGATACCATTTAATGTTCCATCTGCGTATAACGTTGGTAATGTAACCCATGGGAATGCCTTTGTGCCATCAGCCAATGTTTCCTGGAATAATGGGAATACCTGTGCAAACATGCACCAGATACATAATGTATTCGCTCTATTTTGAATCCATCCACCCTTATTCCATAACAATGCAGGAATTGTAGGTGAAAGTAATAGTGCAACACCGCAGAACCAAGTATGCGTTGGCAAGCAGTTATATGTATATGCGAAATTCCATACATCATAAATTAAGATATATACCCAAATCATATCTGGCCATACCATATCCTTCTCATCTTTAGAAGAATATACAGCCCACCAGCCTGTCATACAGAAGATATTAATTAAACCAGCTAAACCGTTGAATACATTGTGCCACCCACCATATAACCAAACACCTTCAGAAGATAGCCACCACTTATACCATCCGTTAATCGCTGATTCGAAGTCACTAGCTACTGCAATTAAAATATTAATTGCAACAATCGCAAATGGGAATGCACGGAACCAGTGCTGTTTCCCAATACCCCATTTGTATTTAATCATCATAAATCCAATACATCCAGTTAGTGATGCATATAACTTTGCGTAATGGAACCAACCATTCATATATAGATATGTCTGATTGTGTAATGCCCACTCTGCACCCATTCTAGCTGATACATAAATTGCGATAAAATACACTGTTAAAATTAATGGCAAAACAAAAAACATCAAGATACCGCCAAACTTTGTTCGACGAGAAAACTCGTTCAACAAGATCAAGCTGGCAAGTACCCCTAACATTGCGACCCATTGATATATGGCCGTATCCCCACTAATGTGAAATAACATATTGTCCTCCCCCTTTTATGTTCTCACTCAATCAATTATGCATGTATAAAACATGTGATTAATTTCACTTATATTTTATATAACAATGATTTGTTAGACAATGCATAACCAAACTATTTCTTTTATTCCTCAAGTGAAAAGTTAAATTCCACTTCTAAGGTACGAAAGTTGAATTTAGTTATTCACCAAGCTCTAGTTGAATTTACTCTTACACTTCTAGTTCAATATAAGTGCCGATTCTTCGTGTTTTAGGAGGAAAACATTATGTTAACGAAGAATTCACACATGTCTTATTCAGATAGACAGATCATTGAAACTGGTATCGAAAATGGTTCTACCAAACAAGCTATCGCTACTACCCTTGGTAAAGACAAATCAACCATAGGAAAAGAAATCAAATTCCATCGTGTCCTTGCATACAAATGTAATCTGCCTCTAGAGTGTGCTAACTACAAACGCTGTAAACATGAACGCCATTGTACTCTGAATTGTATCGATTATGTCCCTTTCAAATGTACTCGCAGGGACAAGTCACCAGGAGCTTGTAATGGATGTGGAAACTATCGCTCTTGTCTCTATGACAAATATCGATACTCTGCCCTTGATGCACAGCACGACTACCAGATGACACTTACATCTTCACGACAAGGTGTCAATGCGACAGTAAATGATATCAAGCAGCTCGGTGAACTCTTATTACCATTGATTAAGAAAGGTCAGTCCATCTACTCTATTCTTCAAAGCCACAAAGAAATCAAGTTATCAGAAAAGACGATATACAACTATATCGAAAATGGTGTCTTCCAAGATGTGGGTGTATCGATCGGTGCCATCGATTTGAAACGTGTCGTAAGACGAAAGATGTCCAAACAAAAGCGCAATACATACAAGCCACGTAAAGACAATCGATACCTGACAGGAAGAAAGTACTCCGACTTCTTGATATACATGGAAAAGAATCCAAATGCCAAGGTCGTAGAGATGGATACGGTATACAACGACGTGTCCAACGGACCTTTCCTACAGACCTTCAAATTCAGAGAGTATGACCTGTTGATATGTATCTATCAAACCGTAAAGGACTCCTTACATATGTTGGATGGGATCCTATTATTGGAAAAGATATTAGGAAAAGAAATGTTCGAAAAAGAAGCCGAGGTCATATTAACAGACAGAGGAAGTGAATTCGTCCTAGCTGAAGAAGCGGAGATACGTGAAGATGGAACTCGCAGGACACGTATGTTCTACTGTGATTCGATGGCCTCTTGGCAGAAAGGTAGTCTAGAGAACCTACACCTATTGGTAAGAGAGATATGCCCAAAGGGATGTGATCTCCATGCATTGGGACTTACATCACAAGAAAAGGCAAATCTCATCAGTATCCATATCAATTCATAATAGAGTAGAGTGAGAATATCTTATCCAGATATTCCTCGACCCTCTCATTGCACCGTACATACGGGTCTCGTATACGGCGCTACATTTGTATTGTTTCTACCTTTACTTAGATTGATAATATTCTAGTGGATTGATTAATCCCGGTCTGTCTTTGCTTTTCATCGATAGTACCTTTGGACTCAATAAGAATTTTATTGTGTTTCCATTTGCCTGTCGATATAGACCTAGTCTAGTATTGGCTGTACTGTAGATTCTTTCATCAGAGATATTGACCTTGAGTATCCGATTTAGACTTTGTAGGTTGGTATAGATACGTTTTGGTTTCTTCCATTGTTTTAGAATTATCACACGTATCTTGTGTCGCAACCATTCTCCAAATTCTTTTAAGAAGGTCTTCATCGAGCCAATCCTGAAGTAGTTTATCCATCCTCTCACGATTTGGTTTACTTGGGTGAATACAGTCGATAAAGGAAGTGCACTTGCCTTTTTACGGCATAGCACTTCTTTTATTTTCTTACATAGTTTTTGTTTCCTATCGTATGTAGGCATACTTTTCCATCCATCTTTGTTTTTCCAGAACGTGAAGCCAAGAAACGAACTATTGCTAGGTCTTACTACTTTTGTTTTTGTCATGTTGACCTTTAGAAATAGTTTTCTTTCTAGCCAACTTGATACAGACTTCATGACTCTGTTGGCTGACATCTCACTCTTCACGAGGATATTACAGTCATCTGCGTATCTTACGAATCTTAGCCCTCTGCTTTCCAGTTCCTTATCAAACCTATCTAGGTAGATATTGGATAATATTGGACTGAGCGGACCTCCTTGTGGAACTCCTTCTTCATTTCTGTGGATGATTCCATCTTCCATGATTCCAGCCCTCAAAAAGGACCTTACGAGATGTAGCGTTACATCATCTTTTACTTTCTCTCTAAGTATGGATATCAACTTATCATGATTCACTGTGTCAAAGTACTTTTCAATATCTAGGTCTATTACCCATTCACACCCTTCGTTTAGGTAGAAGAGTACTTCCTCCATCGCTTGGTGGGCACTTCTGTTTGGTCTGAATCCGTAACTATGCTCACTAAAGCACTCGTCATAGAGTTCACTAAACACTTGTGCCACTGCTTGTTGGATTACTCTATCCACTACAACGGGTATCCCCAATGGTCTTTTCTTTCCATTTGGTTTTGGGATATAGACTCTTTTTACTGCCCGAGGTCTGTATTTCTTTTCCCATATCGAAGTTTTGATTTCTTCTATATGTTTACTGAAGTATTCGTCAATTTCTTCCACAGACATCTTGTCAATGCCCGATGCACCTTTATTACTCTTGACTCTTTTCATCGCCTCTTGTAAGTTCTTTTGACTTAGAATCTTGTCCATTAATTCCATGGCTGCTCCTCCTTCTATTGCACAAATAATGAAATTCTCTTCTTGCCTTTTCACCATCCATAGTTACGTTCTATGGTTCTAGGTGATATCTCAATTCCAGAGTATTCATTTTCTTACATATAGTGATTTGCACTATACAAACATTAACCCCTTCAGTATTGGTGTATACCTACTATGGGCTCAGCTGACTTCTTGTGATAGACCTTTTCCGACCGATGGTACTATAGTTGTTTGAAAACGTCTAGGATTCATCGTCCACAAGACCTCACAGGGTAAGTCACATACCTTTCTCTCTTCTTTCACAAGTTCCTGATTTACTGTTTTGGTTTTACGTTTACCTTTTGGGCTTCGATTTGTAGAGCAATCTCACCCTCCATTTAGCCTTATATCAGATTTCTGTTCGTAACCTCGAAAGAATCGCTACACCACTTCCTTCACCCAAAGCCTCACGGCTTACGGCTTGTGGTTCGCTACGCTTGGCGGTAACTACCTACGACTGGACTTTCACCAGTTAGGTTTGCGACATGCCCGTCACACTCGTATAAAAAGTTGAAGCTTTCACTCCAACTTTATTACTTATAAAACCTGTTTGAAATTACTTTTGAATCGAGTAGTTTTGGTAACTACCATTTAATACAGCCGCTTGATTTGCGACATTCAAAATATCGCTAATGATTGCGCCATCTTCTACAAATAGTTTCTTTGTGGTGCCCTCTTGTGAACATTCATAGCCTGCAGCTGTCATAATATCTGCGAATGCTTCAAAGTTCTTTTCACTATCGAATGATACATAGTGATGAATTGTAACGAGTGTATCCTGTTCGAACATACCGTTTAAAGAAGCTGCTTCTGCTAGTAATTCTTCTACGAAGTCTGGATTGAGGTATGGATATACACCACATACTTCCTGTACTTCAACGGAACGATCACTTGCATCATAAGTGGGCTGTGCTACTCCATCTCCATCTGAAAGAGTTATAAAACGCACTTCATTATCATCATTTTCTTCTTTATTTTCTGTTTCTTTCTGATCTTTTAAAAGTTTTACTGCAACGACCGCACCAACTCCGACAGCCACCGCAAGAGCACCAAATAGTCTATTGAGCATAGTTGTCTCCTCTCTGTCTCTCTATGCCATATTCTAGCACATCTTGCTAAAATACCCTAACGGAAACATCATCGGCTCTTCTCTAAATACGTCATGATACTAACCGCATTTGAAGCAGCACCTTTACGAATCTGATCTCCACAACACCAAAGACTAATACTATTTTCTCGACTTATATCCTTGCGCACACGACCTACATAAACAATGTCCTGATTGGAGGCTTCAACTGGTGCAGGCACATGGTCTTCAATCAGTTCTACACCAGGAAAGTTTTTAATTGCTTGACGAATCGCATCTAATGATACTTCTTGTTCGGTTTCAACTGTCAAAGAAATAGAATGAGAACGATATACCGGTACACGTACACAAGTACAATTAACCTGTAAATCCTTTGCATGCATGATCTTCCGACCTTCATTGTGCATCTTCACTTCTTCTGTTGTATACCCATCATCTAAGTACGTGCCAATCTGGGCAATACAGTTATACGCAATCTGCGCTGGGAAGACATTTGGATGAACCTCTTCTCCTTTATCAAGCTGTAAAATCTGCTCGCGCAATTCGCGCATCCCTTCAACACCTGCACCACTGACTGCCTGAAATGTTGTCGCATTTACATGTTTGATTTTAGATAAGCGATGGATTGGCGCAATTGCCATTAACGCAATAATCGTAGAACAGTTTGGATTTGAAATAATACCATGATGATCAAACGCATCTTCCCCGTTAATCTCTGGAACAACTAACGGCACATCATCCTGTAAACGAAAAGCACTAGAATTATCAATGAGCACTGCCTTTGCCTTTTGAATCAAAGGTAGATATTCCTTTGTTAGTGCGTTGGATACAGCACCCAACACATAATCTAGTCCTTCAAAAGATTGTTCATCTACAACCTGTACGGTAATTCCTTCGCCGCGAAAAGATAATACACGTCCAGTTGATCTTGGACTAGAAAATAAACGCAATTCTTCTACTGCGAGGTTTTGTTCTTCAATACATTCGAGCATCTGTCTACCAACAGCACCTGTCGCACCTAAAATTCCAATTTTCATGCATGTTTCCTCTCTTCTTGAATGAATCTTTCATAGATGCAGCGAATCGCATTGTGGAAGTCATGATTTGATACTCCTACCACAACAGATAATTCATCTGCACTCTGATTGATTACTTTAATATTGATCTTATGATTGCCAAACTCACTTAATAACTGACCAGAAGCACCTGGCACTTGTTTCATACCTCTTCCAACGATGGCTACCATCGCTAAGTCTTCTTCCAACATCAGTTCATCTGGTTCTAATTCCTTCTTGATCTTCGCAAGAATCTCATACTTACATTGTTCGATTGCGCCCTTTTGTACAATGACCGTAAATGTATCAACCGTAATCGGAACACTCTCGATAGAAATATGATATTCCTCAAAGATGAATAATAATCTACGCAAAAAGCCAACCTCTGTAGAACTATGACTCTTTACAACTGTAAAGGAAGCGTAGTCTCTTCTTCCAGTGATACCCGTAACAGTTGAAGTACCATTGGCTTTATCATACTCTTGGCAATCATCTTGAATGAATGTTCCAGGATTATCTGGCTCGTTGGTATTCAAGATATGAATAGGAATATTCTTTTCACGGACTGGGAAAATTGCATCATCATGGAGTACATTAGCACCCATGTAGCTCATTCCACGCAGCTCACTATACGTAATCACTGGAATTTGTTGTGGGTTATCAATGATATGAGGATCCGCCACTAATATTCCAGATACATCCGTCCAGTTTTCATAAACTTCCGCATCTGTGATATTAGCCAAGATTGAACCTGTAATATCACTCCCACCACGGCTCATCACCTTGATTTGTCCATTTGGTAAAGCACCATAGAAACCAGGTATAACATACTTCCGATTCATATCCACAAGTCTATCTAGATTCTGCTTAATCTTCTCAAAGTCACCATTATATTTAAACGCAATTACATCCTTCGCATCTAAAAACTTCGCACCTAAATATTCGGCCATGCATCTAGCAGTTAAATACTCACCACGTGAAACGATGTAGTCAACTGGCGCATGTGTATCTAACATTTCTTTGATACTTGCGAATTCTTTTTCTAAATCGATCTTTAACGCAAGTGAACCACAGATACGTTGATATTTCTCTTTTACAAGACTAAAAATTGTTTCATATGATACACCATAGTTAATATGTGCATGTAAAAGATAAAGTAAATCTGTCACTTTATAATCATCACAATTTTCTTTACCACACGCACTTACGACAATAAACTTACGATTCGCATTCGCTTCTACAATACGTTTCACTTTTTCAAATTGTTCTTTACTGGCCACAGACGAGCCACCAAACTTACTTACAATCATGCATTACCTCCGCCACAAATACCGCATCATCTTCTAGCGTCTTAATCATAGAAGTTAGTTTGACAAAAGACATCTTCTTTGTAATGCATGTATCTTCATCAATTCTTTCTTCAATCATATCTTGAATACAATCAAGATTGATAGAACGAACATAGAATGAGGATACTCGACTCTTGTTATCGATGCGAGTACTCTCTCCTGATGTAACTTCTATATCTTGTTTATACATCAAATCAATTAAATCCTGTACAACCGCGTGTGCTGTTGGATAACAACCTGCGCCTTGACCAACATAAGTCATCTTGCCAAGCGTTCTTGAAGCACTCTCAATTGCGTTGAAGTTTGCTGATATCGTCGCAAAGAGATTCTGCTTTGGAACAAAGGTTGGAATAACTGTAGCACTGATACCATCATTAGACTTTACGCCTGTGCCAATTAATTTACATACATAATCATGCGTGCATGCATATGCAATATCTCTTGCACTAATGTAACGAATTCCATAGATATCAATGTCCTGCATACTTACGAGTACACCAAATCCTTTACAGCTTGACAGTATTACTTTATACGCTGTATCCATGCCATCAATATCATCCGATGGATCAAATTCCGCATACCCGCAGTCCTGCGCTTCCTTTAAAGCTACCGCAAACTCTGAACCCTCATTACTCATCTTACTTAAGATATAGTTGGTTGTCCCATTGAAGATCCCACGGAAGCTTTCGATATCATCGATACGCTTTGTTCGATCTAGATTACTCATCCATGGAATTCCACCACCACAAGCAGCCTCATACTTTAAACTAACACCGCGTGTACGTGCTGTTTCTAATAGCTCTCCCAAATGATTCACCAGCATCTTCTTATTGCTTGTCACAACATGTTTTCCATTGAATAACGCTGCTTTGACATAACTAAACGCTGGCTCATCACCACCAATACATTCTACTACCACATCAATATCAGAATCCTCCACAATGTCATAGATATCCACTGTCATACGCTCATCAGTAATATCCTTTTCATAGCGCACCAATATCTTAGAAATCTCTAGTTGAGAGATTTCTTTTGTATTCATTTCATCGATAATTTTTCTAACACCAGAACCGACAGTTCCATGTCCCAATAAACCAATTTTCATATGCCCTCTGTTTCTAAAATAGATACACTTGTATTTAAAACACAAACAGTGTATCATTTTTCTATATTTGAAACAATAAGGAAGCCCTATGAAATATATTAGTACACGAAATAAAGATAAAATTGTATCGTCCTCAGAAGCGATCATCCAAGGTCTTGCTGAAGATGGCGGACTCTATACACCACAAACAGTTGATCAAAAGGTAGATTTATCCTCCGCACTAAAGATGAACTATCTAGAGTTAGCACAGTATATTCTATCTCTATTTTTAAGTGACTTTAGCCATGAACAGATTCAACAATGTGTTCAAAATGCCTATCAAAACTCATTTGAAAACAACGAAATAGCACCACTATGCAAATATCACGATGGCTGGCTTATGGAGCTGTGGCATGGGCCAACCAGCGCCTTTAAAGATGTAGCCCTAATACTATTACCACATCTATTAACAGCCGCATACCAAAATCATAACGAAAATGATCTCATCTCCATTTTGACTGCCACAAGTGGTGATACCGGCAAAGCCGCAATCAATGGATTTGCGAATGTTGAAAACACTGCCATTACAGTACTCTATCCAGAAATTGGTGTATCCGATATTCAAAAGAGACAAATGCAGACATCACTAGGTAAAAATGTCGAAGTCATCGCAGTTAAAGGTAATTTTGATGATTGCCAACGTATCGTAAAGGAAGCGATGAAAGATACAGCTGTACTAGCGGCATGTAAACATATAAAATTATCTTCCGCCAACTCCATTAACATTGGTCGCTTAGTCCCACAAATTGTCTATTATTTCGACTCTTACGCAAAACTTGTTAAGAGTGGTGATATTCAATTGGGCGATGTTATAAACTTTGTTGTCCCTAGCGGTAATTTTGGTAATATCCTTGCTGGATATCTTGCAAAACAATTGGGCTTACCTGTCAAAAAACTAGTATGTGCGTCTAATTCAAATAATGTACTAACAGAATTTATCCGTACAGGTTCCTACAACGCAAATAGAGCGTTCATTCCTACGATATCCCCATCGATGGATATCCTAGTATCCAGTAACCTAGAACGC
Organism: Solobacterium moorei; assembly: GCF_036323475.1. Lineage (GTDB taxonomy): Bacteria > Bacillota_I > Bacilli_A > Erysipelotrichales > Erysipelotrichaceae > Bulleidia > Bulleidia moorei. The sequence continues at coordinate 314,287 of NZ_AP028934.1, read as the reverse complement.
CTTTTATTCCTTCTTAGCAATCATAACGACGTATTGATCAATCAATATATGTCCTCACTTAAGGAAGATGGGCATTACACAATTTCTGATGACTTACGTCATGCATTACAGGAAAGCTTTACAGCGTATGATTGTTCAGAAGAGGAATGCAAAAAGGTCATTTGCGATACCTTCCATAAAGAACATATTCTGATTGACCCACATACAGCAGTCGCTGTGCATGCATGCCATGCATATAAACAAGAATCAAATGATACAGCACCATGTATCGTACTATCCACAGCGAGTGCCTATAAATTTGCCAAGGATGTATATGCAGTTCTTACAGGAAAATCTTGTGATGATGAATTTGAGGCGATGTACGCTTTACATGACTATACATCAGTTACGATTCCAAAGAATCTAGCCTGCTTAAAAGATATGGATGTACGCTTTACAAAAGCCGTTGAAAAAGAAGATGCACTAACTGCTATCGCAAAACGCTTGGAGGATCTACAACATGATTACAATTAAAACTCCTGCCACATCCGCAAATCTCGGTGCTGGCTTTGATTGTCTTGGTATTGCCTTAAAGCTATACAACATTTCCCAAATTGAAAAGTATGACCACAACTTTCTCGAAAATGTGGATAAAGAATACAACAATGATAATAACCTCTTCCTGAGGGCATATCGCCTCGGTTGTGAGACGATTGGAAAATACGATCCGATTCACGTCATCTTTGATTGTCATATTCCAATTAGTCGAGGCCTAGGAAGCAGTGCATCCTTCATCATTGGTGGACTCATCGCAGCTAGTGTTCTACACAACAACATTCTCAGTGAAGCAGAAATCTATCGCCTAGCATGTAGTATTGAAGGTCATCCGGATAATATTGCGCCTTGCCTATATGGTGGACTCTGTGCAGGTATGAAGATTGATGAGAAATATTTCTCATCCCACAAGCTTCCAATCCATAAAGATTGGAAATATACCGCTCTTGTGCCAGATGTTAAGATAAGTACAGAAGAAACACGCGCTGCATTACCAGATCATTATGCACGCACTGAAGTAGCCACTGCCATTAGTAATGCGATACTCACATCACAAGCACTACAGGAGGGCAATCTTTCTCTACTTTTAGCCGCAACACACGATATCGTTCATGAGCCGTATCGCAAAAAATTAATCCCAAACTTTGAGATTATCCAACAAATTGTAAAGGAAGATACTGACGGCATCTTACTCATCAGTGGCTCAGGTTCAACCTGCTTATGCATTGCGAAGAAAGAACTAAGCACAGCAGCGCGTTTGAAGATTGCTTCACTTCCAAACCATTGGCAGTGTCTACAGTTGGATATCGCCTATCATGGTACAGAAATAGAAAGGTAAGCACATGCAAAACTCCGATTACCTAATCGTTCATAAAAAGATTCTACCTGAATACTTCAGCCAAGTCATTCAAGCAAGATCCCTTCTTGAAAATCACGAAGTTGAAACTGTAACAGAAGCCGTAAAAAAAGTAGGCATTTCCAGAAACACCTACTATCGTTATAAAGATTATCTATTTGAGATTTCTGATAACACCACTTCACGTACGATGACAATCTCTCTTCTCTTAAAAGATGAAAGTGGCGCATTAACAGCGGTACTACAAACGTTGAGTAAAGCACAAGCAAGTGTCTTAACGATTTCTCAAGCTATTCCAGTCGGTGGATACGCAACTGTATTAATCAGTTTAGATATCTCCAAGATGGAAAATACTCCAGATAATTTGTTAAAACAATTACTGAAACATTCTTGTGTACGAAAAGCACAACTGGATGCGATCGCATAGTAAAAGAGCCAAACGGCTCTTTTTCGTTTGTTTACTTTTGAACGCTTCCTTGTTTAGCAACTGCAGCCATCTTAGCTTCAATAGTTGCCTGGTCACCTAAGTACTCCTTAGAGATGAACTTTCCGTTGTCATCGAATGTATAAACGAGTGGAACACCTGTAGGGATATTTACACCGATGATTTCTTCATCTGTTAAGTTTTCGAAATACTTAACAAGAGCACGTAAGCTGTTACCATGAGCAGCGATGATTACACGCTTACCAGCCTTCATCTGTGGTAAGATTTCCTGCTCATAGTAAGGAACTGCACGAGCGATTGTATCCTTTAAGGATTCAGCTAATGGAAGTTCATCCTTATTTTCATTACGGTAAGCTTCCTGTAATGCTGGGTTTCTATCATCTGTTGGGTCTAAAGCTGGTGGCTGAACATCAAACGATCTTCTCCAGATCTTAACCTTCTCTTCACCATACTTCTCAGCTGTTTCAGCCTTATTTAAGCCCTGTAAAGCACCGTAGTGTCTTTCATTGAGCTTCCAAGTCTTAGTAACTGGTAACCATTCACGGTCCATTTCAGATAATACAAAGTTTAATGTGTGGATTGCACGCTTCAAATATGATGTATAGCAAAGATCAAAGTCAAATCCTGCTTCCTTTAAAGCACGTCCGCCAGCCTTAGCTTCCTCTACACCCTTCTCAGAAAGTTCAACGTCTGTCCAACCTGTGAAAAGGTTGAGCTTATTCCATTCACTTTCACCATGTCTAATTAAAACAAGTTTCATTTTAAGCCTCCTTCGCTTTTTGACAAATCAATCGTATCACATGACTTTATGATGTCAAACGAAAATATTCACATCTACTTACGCTTTTTGTGATACTTGTCAAAGAATTTATTATTTCCTGGAAATGTTAGGAAACGATATGCATTGAGATTCCAGTTACAGCATGAAATGCGATAGAAATTTCTGTCGGACTTGCCGTACAACTACCCTGCATCATTTCACGATTTCCGCCACCCTTAGCGTGGATATCCGCGTTGAATTCAGCACGAATAGATAGTAAATCAATCGTATGACTCATGATGACATAAGCATATCCCACTTCTGTTTTCGCAATCACCATTACTGTAGAGATTCCCATCTCAATACAACGATTACAGAATGCACGCATTCCTTCAGAATCCGCAAGGACAGAAGTATATATAATCGCATCTTGTATAGGGATTTGGTCTGCGTCCTTCATCATCATTTCCATCGAGACAGTGCGATATGATTTCTGTACATCTACATAACGCTGTTGAAGATGGCTTACAGCTGTCGATATCTCTAGCGGTTTAGCGGACAACAGCTTTGAAATGCTACTATTTTCTTGGTGAATGTGACTAAGGTAGGCAAATGCTCTTCTTCCACTCAACAAGAAGACTCTTGTTTTATTGCGTGACTTTTCAAAGTTTATCACCTTACAGATTCCAATTTCACCCGTATTTTTAACATGCATACCACAACATGCGCACATGTCATAGCCATCAATTGAAATAATGCGCGTAGTACCTTCTATCGCAATCTTAGAGCGATAATCATACTTCGCTGTTTCACTCGGAGAACAGAGGATTTCCTGTACGCAAAGATTCGTCCAAATCGCTTGGTTAACACGTCTTTCAACTTCTTCAATATTCTCTTCTGTTAGATTCCCATTAAAATCAGCACAGATATATTCACCCATATGAAAACCAACATTGGAATATCCATATAACTGTTTTACAACACCAGAAAAGATATGTTCTCCTGTATGATTCTGCATTAAATCAAAACGATACTCCCAATCAATTTCACAGTGAACATTTTCTCCTGGTGCAAGTGGTTGTTTTGTGATATGTACAATCCTTTCTTTTTCTCGTTGTACAGCGATTACTTCAACGCCTTGGATTGTACCTTTATCACAAGGCTGTCCACCACCTTCCGGATAAAAGATCGTATCTTTCAAAACAAGTTCATAGCCATCCTTGCATGCATGGCAATACAAAACGACTGTATCCAATTCTTTTATGTAAGGATGACGATAATAATATTCTTGAAATTCATTCATTTATTTCACCATCTCTTTGTACAGTAAATCTACAGCTTCCTGGTCTGCAATCCCATAGGAGAAGGCAGTAGCCGAACCCATCGCAACTGACTTTTTGAGTGCTGTTTGATCATCTTCTCCATTTAATTTACTTGTTAAAAACGCAGCTACCATTGAATCTCCTGCACCTACAGAATTGATTACTTCTCCACTCGGTGCATTGCAGCGATATACCTTGTGATTTACTAGGAGTGCACCCTGATTCCCTAATGAAACAAGCACATTCTGTGCACCCATAGATACTAGCTTGCATGCATATTCTTCCATTTGATTTTCTAAGACAGTTTCAGAAAATATCTCTGATAATTCCTGTTGATTTGGTTTGATCAAGTATGGACAATATGGAAGTACCGTCTTCAATACACTACCTCCTGCATCTACAATGATACGTATCTTTCTTCCTGCTAGAAATTTCATTACATCCGCATAAAAATTTTGGTCAACACCTGCTGCCATACTACCAGAAAGAATGAGTACATCCCCATCTGTAAGATGTTCCAACTTTACATATAACTTTTCAATATCATCTTTTTCAACCGTAGGGCCACTGGCATTAATTTCTGTTTCTATTTCATGCTTCATCTTGATATTGATACGAGATTCTCCATGATCTAACTTAATAAACTCTGGAATAAGTCCATGACTACTCACACGACGTTCAATCTCATCCCCAGTAAAACCAGCCAAATAACCCAGTGGTGTACTAATTCTTCCTAGATGTTTCAAGGCAATGGACACATTAATTCCTTTCCCACCAACATCAATCTGTTCAAAGATGGAACGATTCAGCTTTCCTTCCTCAAATGTTTCTAATTGCACAATATAATCCAGCGAAGGATTCATCGTTACTGTATAAATCATACAAACACCTCTTATTAGTATTATAAATGAAAAAAAGGTCCACATTGAAGTGAACCTGATCATTTATTTAGATAATGAAGAACTTCAAGATGAATAATCCTGTAAGAATATACATCAAGAGTGAAATTTCCTTAGCCTTACCTGTAATTACATGAATGAAAGTGTAAGAGATAAAGCCAAATGCGATACCTTCAGAAATAGAATACGCAAAGCCCATCATTGTAATACATACAAAGCTTGGGAATGCCTTTGTGATATCATTCCATTCAATGTTAACAACCTGCTGCATCATCAAGAAACCAACAACGATTAATGCAGGTGCTGTCGCAAAGGAAGGAATTGTTAAGAATAATGGAGATAAGAATAAAGCAGCTAAGAATAGGATACCTGTTGTAACACTTGTTAAACCTGTTCTACCACCTTCAGTAATACCAGAAGAAGATTCAACGAATGTTGTGATTGTAGATGTACCTAAGATAGCACCTGCTGTTGTACCAACAGCGTCAGCTAATAGCACACCCTTAATCTTTGGTAGTTTACCATCCTTGTCTAACATATTTGCCTTAGAAGCACATCCGATAACTGTTCCAAGTGTATCGAAAATATCAACGAATAAGAATGCAAATACAACTACTACAAAATTCGCAAGGTGACTTGCCACAAACGCAAAGTCAAATTGGAAGAATGTAGGAGCGATAGAATTTGGCATTGAGAAGAATGCTGTTGGGATTAATGAATAGTAACCTAGTTCTGGATTTGGTACATAGATACCTAATAACTGGCAGATAATACCCAATACCCAAGTAAGTAAGATACCCCATAACATGTATCCCTTAACACCCTTGATTAACATCACAACGATCGATACAACACCAATCATGCATAAGATGACACCTACACCTTGTGATGCGAACGTTCCATTTGCGAAACCATTTGTGAATGAATATAAACTAACTAGTGTTGCACCATCAACGATGATACCTGCATTTTGTACACCGATGAATGCGATGAAGAAACCAATACCTACAGATACAGCTACCTTTAGCTGTACTGGAATTGCATTGAAAATTGCTTCACGAACATTTGTTAGTGACATCACGATGAAGATAATGCCTTCCACAAGTACTGCTGTTAACGCAACCTGCCACGGATAACCCATAACACCACATACTGTGTATGCGAAGTAAGCATTCAAACCTAAACCAGCAGATAATGCAAATGGCATATTTGAAAACGCAGCCATGCAGAAACATGCAATTGCGGATGCGACTGCAGTCGCTGTCAAGATGGAACCTGCATCCATACCAGAAGCACTTAAGATGGATGGATTGAGCGCAAGAATGTAAACCATTGTAATAAATGTTGTGATACCAGCAATCAATTCTGTTTTAACTGTTGTGCCGTTTTCCTTTAAATGAAATAACTTTTCTAACATAAATATCCCCCTTGTTTTTTCACACATCGCTGCCCTTAAAAATAAAAATCCTGCCAAGAATCATCTCAACAGGAAGTCACTAAAAAGAATAGAGACAACCGTAGTCCCGCCATTAAGGTAGCAGGGTAGAGACACTTCCGCCAATTCGAAAGCATATACGATATGTGGCACATAGGTATTATATGAAATAAACAAGACGATTACAAAGGGTATTTGTTAAAAAAACAATTTTTCCAACATTTTACGCAAAATGTATATATTATCCGAAATGAAAGCACTATTATAAAAAATCTCAAAAAAAAGAATATCTTTATCTTAAAAATAATGGGATAATAACATGCGTTTGGAGGTTTTCCTATGAAGCACATGCGACAGTTTTTAATTATTTTATTCTTTACATGTATTGGTGAAGTCTTACATGAATTTATACCATTGCCAATCCCTTCGTCTATCTATGGTCTTGTTCTATTATTCATCGCACTCAACCATGGTATCTTTAAGATTAATGAAGTGCATGATACAGCTGATTTCTTGATTGATATTATGCCTATTATGTTTATACCAGCAGCCGTTGGTTTAATCCAATCTACCACATCCATAAAACCCATCTTAATCCAATCCATCATTATCATGATGATTTCTACATTTGTTGTTATGGTTATCACTGGCAAAGTATCTATGTTATTACGCAAGGAGAATTCTGATAATGAATAATGTAATGTTAAATAGTGCAACGATGGGTGTTGTCATCTCATTGATGGGCTTCTTTGTCGGTATCCTATGCCGCGAGAAATTTAAATTACCAATCTTTAATCCATTACTCATTGCGATTATTTTTACGATTATTTTTGTCAAAATCTTCCATGTCGACTACGATTCATACTACTCTTCCGCAAAATACCTCAGTTGGCTGTTAACACCAGCGACAGTTGCGTTAGCTGTACCTCTTTACAAGGAAGTTGAAAGACTAAAATCCAATTGGAAAATGATTACAATCTCTATCGCATGCGGCTGTGCTAGCAGTGTAATAACAGTACTGATCCTTGCTTTATTATTTCGTTTCAACCACGAACAATACGTTACCTTCTTACCAAAATCAATTACTACTGCAATCGGTATGGGTATCGCAGAGGAATTGGGTGGTATCGTACCAGTAACAGTTGCAGTTATCATCGTAACAGGTATCTTTGGCGCAATCATCGCAGATATTGTCTTCAAGGTTTTCCATATCACCGACCCAATTGCTCAAGGCTTAGCTCTTGGAGCTAGTGCTCACGCAATCGGCACATCTAAGGCAATCGAACTCGGCGACTTACAGGGTGCTATGGCAGGTCTTGCAATTTGTACATCTGGTATTATTACCGTTGTTCTAGCGACTATCTTTGCACATATCATGTAAATTTCATAAAGAAGCGTCATGCTTCTTTTTTTACATAAAAAAAGGCGCTCTAAAATTACTTGGGGTTGGGGTACCGCAATGAGAAGACTTGGGGTGCCTTTTTGATACTTCTTCAGAAAACTTGGGGTACCTTCAAAAATAAAAAAACCTCTCATGTTATTATCTTTTTGCTATGAAAGAAAATGTCTTGAGAGGAGGCCATAAATGGCTATTGATTATATTATCACATCTGCTTTGAACTTGTCCCAAGATCAAGTTCAAAGTCTATCTACATATCGCAATCATGATACCTTGAATATTTATCTTCTACTGATAAATAAACACCCCATTTGCCCTTACTGTGGTGCTGATACATCTAGCAAAGGACTTCTAACATATACATTCAAAACGCAAGACATCGCTGGTCTAAAAACGATTGTCAATTGGAAACGTAGACGATATAAGTGTCGTGACTGTCATCGTACTTTTAGTGAAGACAATATCTTTACCCCTGATGGTATGCACTCCACCTTCTCTATGGTCGATCAAATCATGAAAGATCTAGGTGATATCTCCATTAACTTAAAGACAATTGCACTAAGAGCACATGTATCTATTCCTACGGTAGAACTCTATGCCGATAGTTACTTGAGAATTCCAAGGCAGTTCTTACCCGAGTATCTAGGAATTGATGAACTATATTCTGACATGGCGTTAAAAAACAGTTCTTACTTATGTGTCATGGTCGATAATAAAGCTCGTGTTCTAAACGAAGTCATACAGTCTCGTTCAAAAAAGGAACTCAGCACTTACTTTGAAAATATCCCATTAAGTGAGAGACAAAGAGTGAAGATTGTGACCATGGATATGTGGCAGCCATACAAAGATGTTGTAAAGAAATATCTGCCCAACGCCATCGTCGCTGTAGATCCTTTCCATGTCATCGAGCATCTTACATCTGGATTCTCACGTCTACGTATCGATATCATGAATCATTATGAAAAAGGAAGTAGAGCTTATTATCTTCTTAAAACATGGCATAAATTACTGGAAACCGACTACAACTTAGATAACGAGCCGAAATATAACAGTTTCTTTAGGCAAAAATTGAATTATCGAAATTTATATGATCAGTTATTGGAGATTGATCCAGTTTTAACGCTTGCCTACCACTTAAAAGAATTATTTCGCAACTTTAATAGAACTGCTATTTACCCATCTTGTACAATCGAAATTACCTCCATACTAGATGCGTTTATTTCTGCTGATATACCTGCGTACGAAGACTTTTTGACATCTATCACAAACTGGAAAGAGGAGTATCTCAACTCGTTTAGAAGACCGTATGATGACAGAAAACAATCGAATGCACTATCAGAATATATGAATAGTAGATTACGTGTACTGATCAATGTTTCTAATGGTCTTTCAAACTTTCCAAGATTCCGTGCTAGAGTGCTCTACGCGTTAAACAGAAAACTATATTACACAATTACGGATCACCTTCAATCCAACAAAAGGATTGGAAAGAAGCGTGGTTCATACAAAAAATAATTAACAATAAAACATTTCTTTCTTAGCACATATAAAAGGTAGAAATCGTAGACAAGAGACATTATTCTCATCTACAATTTCTACCTTTTTACCCCCATGTAATTTTAAAGCGGTTTTTTCTAAAACCCCAAGTTATTTTACATTAGGAAAATTACTTGGGGTTGGGGTACCGCAATGAGAAGACTTGGGGTGCCTTTTTGATACTTCTTCAGAAAACTTGGGGTACCTTCAAAAATAAAAAAACCTCTCATGTTATTATCTTTTTGCTATGAAAGAAAATGTCTTGAGAGGAGGCCATAAATGGCTATTGATTATATTATCACATCTGCTTTGAACTTGTCCCAAGATCAAGTTCAAAGTCTATCTACATATCGCAATCATGATACCTTGAATATTTATCTTCTACTGATAAATAAACATCCCATTTGTCCTTACTGTGGTGCTGATACATCTAGTAAAGGACTTCTAACATATACATTCAAAACGCAAGACATCGCTGGTCTAAAAACGATTGTCAACTGGAAACGTAGACGATATAAGTGTCATGACTGTCATCGTACTTTTAGTGAAGACAATATCTTTACCCCTGATGGTATGCACTCCACCTTCTCTATGGTCGATCAAATCATGAAAGATCTAGGTGATATCTCCATTAACTTAAAGACAATTGCACTAAGAGCACATGTATCTATTCCTACGGTAGAACTCTATGCCGATAGTTACTTGAGAATTCCAAGGCAGTTCTTACCCGAGTATCTAGGAATTGATGAACTATATTCTGACATGGCGTTAAAAAACAGTTCTTACTTATGTGTCATGGTCGATAATAAAGCTCGTGTTCTAAACGAAGTCATACAGTCTCGTTCAAAAAAGGAACTCAGCACTTACTTTGAAAATATCCCATTAAGTGAGAGACAAAGAGTGAAGATTGTGACCATCGATATGTGGCAGCCATACAAAGATGTTGTAAAGAAATATCTGCCCAACGCCATCGTCGCTGTAGATCCTTTCCATGTCATCGAGCATCTTACATCTGGATTCTCACGTCTACGTATCGATATCATGAATCATTATGAAAAAGGAAGTAGAGCTTATTATCTTCTTAAAACATGGCATAAATTACTGGAAACCGACTACAACTTAGATAACGAGCCGAAATATAACAGTTTCTTTAGGCAAAAATTGAATTATCGAAATCTATATGATCAGTTATTGGAGATTGATCCAGTTTTAACGCTTGCCTACCACTTAAAAGAATTATTTCGCAACTTTAATAGAACTGCTATTTACCCATCTTGTACAATCGAAATTACCTCCATACTAGATGCGTTTATTTCTGCTGATATACCTGCGTACGAAGACTTTTTGACATCTATCACAAACTGGAAAGAGGAGTATCTCAACTCGTTTAGAAGACCGTATGATGACAGAAAACAATCGAATGCACTATCAGAATATATGAATAGTAGATTACGTGTACTGATCAATGTTTCTAATGGTCTTTCAAACTTTCCAAGATTCCGTGCTAGAGTGCTCTACGCGTTAAACAGAAAACTATATTACACAATTACGGATCACCTTCAATCCAACAAAAGGATTGGAAAGAAGCGTGGTTCATACAAAAAATAATTAACAATAAAACATTTCTTTCTTAGCACATATAAAAGGTAGAAATCGTAGACAAGAGACATTATTCTCATCTACAATTTCTACCTTTTTACCCCCATGTAATTTTAAAGCGGTTTTTTCTAAAACCCCAAGTTATTTTACATTAGGAAAAAAAACGACTACGTAAATTGATAGTCGTTTGTGTCATTAGTCTTCTACGTATGGTAATAAAGCCATTTGACGAGCACGCTTGATAGCGATTGCTAACATTCTCTGGTACTTCGCACGAGTTCCTGTAACGCGACGTGGAGTAATCTTTCCATTTGCGCTAACGAATTTCTTCAAGAGCTCTACATCCTTATAATCAATATAAGTGATGTTGTTTTTTGTAAAGTAGCAGACCTTTCTGCGGCCCATTCTTTGTTTTCTGAATGCCATTGTCTGTTCTCCTTTATTTAGAATGGCAGGTCATCGCTGGAAATATCCATTCCGATTCCTGCGCCGAAGTCATCACTCACAAAATCATCGTTTGTAGATGGTTTTGGTTGTGAATACGGCTGTTGATAACTGTTGTCTTGATAACTGCTGTTCTGTGCTCTGCTCTGTGATTGACTCTTAGATTCGAGTAAGTTTACAGTATCGCAAACGATTTCTGTAACATAAACCTTCTGTCCATCACGATCATAGCTACGTGTTTGGATTCTTCCTTCAACACCAACTAACGCACCCTTACGTGCATATGAGCCTAAGAAATCGGCTGCTTGTCGCCAAGCGACACAACTGATGAAATCTGCAGACTGTTGATTGTTTCCATCCTGTCCACGAGCCATACGACGATCACATGCAACCGTAAATGTCGCAACGGATAAGCCACTAGCTGTCTTACGAACTTCCACATCACGTGTTAGTCTGCCAACCAAAACAACGCGGTTAATCATTACTTAGCTCCCTTAGCCGGAGCTTCGTCACGGGTAATCATGAAACGAACAACATTTGCGTTGATTCCCATCAAACGATCAAATTCCTTAACGCAGGCATTATCTGCTTCAAATGCTGTTACTACATAGTAACCCTTTTTCATGTCATCAATGTGATATGCGAATTCACGCATGCCCCATTCATCTGTCTTTGCAATCTTACCACCGTTGTCAGTGATGATCTTGCTGAGAGTCTCGATTAATTCTGCTCTCTTCTCTGTTTCAACAGATTCATTGATGATGTACATGACTTCATACTTCTTCATTCCGTACACCTCCTTCTGGTCTAACGGCCATTTCTGGCAAGGAGCGGGAGTAACCCACTCGCCATAATATAGTACCAGTTCTCCTACCAAAAGTAAAGAAAAAATCACTTCTACTTCACGAGAAAAAAGTGATTCTGTTCGCTATTTAAGCGGATACTGGCATTCTCTCATCACCTGCTTCGCTATGCAGGTCCATGGTTACACCATTTACCTTATACTTCTTCAAGACAAACATCGTGACTGTTGCCGCAACCCCTTCAATTGGAGCTAACTTTTCACCAACGAAGTCAGCGACCTCACGCATTGTCTTTCCATTTACATTTACTAAAAACTCAGAATTACCACTCATGAGGAATAAACTACTAACCTCTGGAAAGTGTGCGATTCTTTCCGCAATCTTATCGTAACCGCTACCACGTTCTGGCTTTGCGCTAACACCAATCATCGCATCCACATGATCGATATTCGCCTTGTCCCAATTTACCATCGTATGGTAACCGCAGATAATCTTCTTATCCTCTAATTCTTTCTTTGCACTGTTTACAGATTCTTCTGTTTCGCCAAGAATATCTGCTAAGTCTGTAATACTTGCACGTGGATTTTGTACAAGTAAGTCAATTAACTTTAGATTGTCCATCTTATTTATCTCCTTTGTGATCCTTTATAAACTGTGCAATACGCCTCATCGCTTCTTGCAAGTGTTCAATACTATATGCATAACTAATTCTCGCAAAGCCTTGTCCGCTTTCACCAAAAGCTGTACCAGGAATAATTGCGACATGTTGTTCATTCAATAACTTCTCGCAGAACTCATCACTTGCCATGCCAAGACTAGAAATATTAGGAAAAACATAGAACGCACCCATAGGCTCAAATGTTTCTAAGCCCATTTCGTTGAGCTTACGTACACAATACTGGCGACGCATGTCATATTGTTTACGCATCTCTTCTACATCCCTATCGCAATCACGCAGTGCTGTAATTGCCGCATATTGACTCACGGTAGGCGCTGCCATAACACAATTTTGATGTACCTTTAACATCACCTTGATTAATTCCTTTGGCCCAAGGACATATCCCAAACGCCAACCTGTCATAGAGAAGGTCTTAGAGAAACCGTTGAGTACGATTGTTCTTTCCTTCATCCCTGGGATTGATGCGAAGGAAGTAAATTTACCATTGCCGTAAATCAATTCAGAATAGATTTCATCGGAGATGACAAGAATATTTGTGTCACGTAATACTTCTGCGATTTCTTCCATCTCTTTGTAAGATAAAGTCGCACCCGTTGGATTATTTGGATAGGATAATAGAATTGCCTTTGTTTTATCTGTAATTGCAGCCTTGATATCTGCCGCTTGGATTCTAAAACCATTTTCAACCTTGGCCTTCACATACTTTATTTTCGCACCTGCAAAAGCAGCCGTAGGTTGATAAGTAACGTATCCAGGATCTGGCAAGATGACCTCATCTCCCTCTTCCACAATTGTACGGAATACAAGGTCAATTCCTTCACTTGCACCTACAGTCACAATCATCTGATCAATGTCGTAATCCAGATTATATTTACGAAGTAGATATTCACGAATCGCAAGACGTAATTCTTTTAAACCTGCGTTGGTCGTATATTGCGTCCTTCCAAGTTCAATCGTATGAATTGCCGCATCACGAATATCCCATGGTGTCTTGAAATCAGGCTCACCCACACTGAGTGAAATGCAATCTGGTATTTCCGCAACCAAGTCAAAGAATTTACGAATTCCCGATGGTTTCATATTTGCTGCTCTTTGTGCTACTAGCTTTGTATAATCCATAGTATGTACCTCGTACGTCCCCTCTATTATACTCGAACTGTAAAAAAATGCTCCCTATACAGAAACATTTTTTACAGTAATTATCATGACACTCAAAACTCAATGTATATTGGAATGCTTATTCAAAATCTCTTGGATAAAATCATCTACTTTCTCTGTATCAGCGATGACACTGATATTCATAGACTTATCTAACTTCTTCTCACAAAGACCACAAAAGATAGGATTCTTGATTCTCATCGTTAACTTTGAACAATGAAACGCATGTTTACTTACTTTGATTTCTTCAATATCTTCAGGTTCAAATCTAAAATGTAATGCACTACGCCCTCTACTTCCATAGCTATAGTATTTTACAATATTGTTTTTATCAATTTCTATTTTCACTGCGTGCAGATAGAAATAATAAACCATCAAACAAAGAAGTATCGGTGCACAAACGAGTACAATAACAATAATCATTGTGTCTGATTCACTTGTTCCAACATCAATCAGGTGCTTTAGTATCCATATTACAATCAAAGAGAAAGATACGATAGTCGCAAAAGCTACCTGATTCAATTTAGACTGATATGGATATTTCAAAATCAGTTTTGGCTCTTCTTGCATATCATCCATTTTCATAATTTACTCCGATTTTAATTCAAAGAGAATATCACGAAGTTCAGCTGCTCTTTCAAAGTTTAGACTTGCGGCTGCTTCACGCATTTCAACTTCCATATATGCAATCAGTTTTGCCTTATCTTTCTGAGAAAGCTTCGCTTTCTTCTGCATGTATTTCGCAGCCATTTCTTTGGTTTCTTTACCATGGATGGCTTCTTCGACATTCTTCTTAACAGTTGTAGGTATGATGCCATGTTCTACGTTATACGCTTCCTGAATCTTACGACGACGTTCTGTTTCGTTAATTGCGTAACGCATGGAATCCGTCATGACATCTGCGTACATGTACACTTCACCATTCGCATTACGTGCAGCACGTCCAATTGTCTGAATCAAAGAACGATGGCTACGCAAGAAGCCTTCCTTGTCCGCATCCAAGATACATACCAAGGATACTTCAGGAATATCCAAGCCTTCCCGCAACAAGTTAATACCGACAATCGCATCTACTTTTCCCAAACGTAAATCACGGATGACTTCTGTACGTTCCAAAGTCTTGGTCTCATGGTGCAAATATGCAATCTTATAACCACGCTCTTTGAGATACGCTGTAAGATCCTCTGCCATGCGTACAGTTAAGGTTGTAATTAGCACACGTTCATTACGTTTGAGTCTAGCATCTAGCGCCTCACAGATATCGTCAATCTGTCCCTTGGTTGGCTTGACGGTAATCTTTGGATCGAGTAATCCAGTCGGACGAATAATCTGTTCTGTCACATGGTGATCAACGGCTTCTAGTTCAAAGTCACCAGGTGTTGCAGAACAATATATAACTTGATTCATCATCGTTTGAAATTCATCAAATTTCATCGGACGATTTTCTAGTGCCGATGGCAAGCGGAAGCCATACTCTACTAAGACCTCCTTACGTTGACGATCTCCGTTGTACATACCTCTTACCTGCGGTAAGGATACGTGCGATTCATCCACAAACAACAAGAAATCCTTCGGAAAGTAATCAAAGAGATTCCATGGACGCTGTCCTACTTTTCTACCATCAATATGCATAGAATAGTTCTCAATACCAGAACAGTACCCATTTTCTCTTAGCGCTTCTAAGTCAAAGCGTGTACGCTGTTCTAAGCGTTCTGCTTCGAGTGGTTTGCCCTTCTTACGGAAATACTCTAGACGATCTTCTAGTTCTGCTTCAATCGCATCACAAGCTCTTAACATCGTCTCCTTAGAACGAGCATAACCACTCGCTGGGAAGATGTTATAGAACTGGTATGCATTCATGGTTTTTCCTGTTAAAGGATCAATCTCTGTAATACGTTCAATCTTTTCACCAAACATCTCAATACGAATATTAAATTCATTTGTATAGGATGGTGTTAAATCAATAATGTCTCCACGTACACGTATCGTACCTCTTGTTTGGTCAACGTCGTTACGTGAATACTGTAGTTCAATCAAACGACGCATCAAATCATTACGGTCAATGCTTTCTCCTACACGTATCGTATAGAACATGTTCTTATACTCAACAGGATCACTAGCCGCATAGATACATGCGACGGATGCGACGACGATTGTATCTCTTCTTTCGAGAAGAGAATTCAAAGT
This sequence comes from Solobacterium moorei, assembly GCF_036323475.1. Lineage (GTDB taxonomy): Bacteria > Bacillota_I > Bacilli_A > Erysipelotrichales > Erysipelotrichaceae > Bulleidia > Bulleidia moorei. The sequence goes on along the minus strand of NZ_AP028934.1, from coordinate 298,231 downwards.
AGACTCACGGAACATATCTAACTCTTCATTGATTGCAGCTGTCTTTTCAATATACATGTCACTCTTAGGCATGTATGCCTCAGGTTGATAATAGTCAAAATTTGATACGAAGAACTCTACACGATTGTGTGGGAATAGTTCTTTAAACTCTGAATATAGCTGACCAGCTAATGTCTTATTGTGTGAAAACACCAGTGTTGGTCGATTCATCTGTGCGATGATATTCGCCATAGTAAATGTCTTACCAGTACCAGTTGCCCCCTCTAGAACCTGCTCCTTCTTACCTGCATGCAGGCCAGCAACCAGTTCCGCAATCGCCTTCGGTTGGTCTCCTGTAGGCTTAAATGGCGATACAAGTTCAAACTTACGATCATCCATTTAAGATCTCCTGTGCTTTCTGTAGTTGAACATCATGTGTCTTTGTTGTATTCCAATCCAGTACCACAGCGCTATAGAGAGTACTGAATGTTTCCTTATCTAACACTCCATCTGCTTTAATACCTTTGTCTGTCTCAAACTGACGTAAGACGTCTTCTGTTTGAGATGAGAAATAACCGTCGGTACGACCAACGCTATACCCTAGGTAATCTAAACATAGTTGGGCAAACTTTACTGGTTCACCAACACTATCATAAGTGTAACGATCCGTATCATTCATCTTTGGTAAAGAGGTATACATCACTTCATGTAACTTCACTTCTACATCTGGTGTAATACCAACACCATTGACCCAAACATCATTTGGGGAAGTCCATTTTGAAGTTGTATATTTAAGTGCTGAACCATCTTTAAATACACGTGATACCTGTACTGTACCCTTACCGTAGGTCGTAACCCCAAGTACTGTTACATCTTTATGTTGTTCCTTGAGGGCCATCGTTAATACTTCAGAAGCACTTGCCGTATTCTTATTCACTAAAATGGAAATCTTCTTGATATTGTCATACATACCATCAGTTGTATAAATTTTTTCTGTTGTGCCATCCGCATAAACCTGCTTCATCGCAAGTGTATCCTTTGGCAAGAAATATGACGCAATCCCCTGTAATGCAGTCAGATATCCACCACCGTTATCACGTAAATCAATCACGATATTTGATACATTCGCATTCTTGAAATCATCTAGGTATGTCTTTACTTCATTGGTTGTGTTTTCACCAAACTGATAAATCTGTAAGTATCCTGTATTATCACTTAAAATCTCGCCAAACGCAGTCGCACTAACAGCTGCACGTGTAATTGTAATCTCAAGAGGTTGTTCCTGACGGATGAATTCAATCGTTACATCTGTACCACTATCACCCTGTACCAGATTCTTGATTTCTTCCGTCGTCTTCCCAGTCAATAATTCACCATTGACCTTATTCATGATGTCTCCAGCCTTTACACCTGCTTTATCCGCTGGTGAATTACGGAAGACACGATCGATAATATTGATTCCATTGGCTTGTAAGAACTGTACACCAATCCCTACATAATTACGGTTAATAGAATCCGTAAACTGCTTCATCTCATCAGCCGTCATGTATTCTGTATGCTTATCAACCTCATTGGTTGTAATACCCTTTAGAGCTTGGTCTGTTAATTTGGTATCAATATTTTCTACTTGGTCCGCAAAAAACCAATCATTCTCCATCACCTGTAAAACACCGCTGATTTTCTCATCAGAATTCAAAGGGAGATTATTCATCACGTTTTTACGCGCAGGAGCGAGCAAAGATAATGGTAGTACTGATCCAAGTAACCAACCACCAACTAAGGCTACCACCACAAACGCTATCATGAGGATACGTAGACGTTTTACCTTCCTCTGCTCTTGTTTTAAAGCCACTTCTTCTGGCCATAAATGACGACGGAAAGGAATACTATATACTTTTTCATCGTTCTGTAATTCTTCTTTGTTTTCGTCCATTTTACTGCCTCTATCTTTCCAAAAAGAGTCTCTATGAAAGAAGAGACTCCTTGATACTATTTTTAATAACCAAATACTTCTTCAGGTTGGATACGACATGGAGCACCAACGCCATCACTACAACGTCTTCCATATAAACCGTATCTTCCACCAGTCCAACCTGCGCCAAAGCTGACATCACCATTCCAGTTAGCAGCGTAGTACGCAAAGTTAGATGCATCTCCTAAGTAAAAGATTTCCACGTGACAGTGTGGCCCAGTTGTATTACCAGATGAACCTACCTGTCCAATCACGTCACCTGCATTTACAATCGTACCAGTCGCTGCTGGTGTATTTAATGTCATATGGAAGTAATCCACGCCATACAAGCTACCATTCACTGTTACAAGTAATATAACTTGGTTACCAGAATAGGAAGCACCACCAAATTGATATCCACAACTATCACCTAGATAACCAACTGTTGGACAGCCATTGACGCCTCTTAGTACGACACCATTGGCGACTGCACGAATTGTCGCACCATAACCAGCGGCAGCGTCATATCCCAAATGAATACTACCATCCGGATAAGACCAGGTACCAGCACTACGCCAACCGCCATCTACTGGATAAGTCCAACCATTTGTACTAGGAATCGCTTCAATTTGAGCAGTGATACCTGCCATTAACGCATTGTTTTGTGCAATATCAGAGTTCTTTGTCTCAATAGAACCGCGAAGTGCAGCTGCAGTCTTTTGCGCTGCTTCTTGGGCAATCTGAACATAAGTCTGTAACGTAATGAGTTCCTTTTGTTGGTCTTGTTTTTCCTTCTTTTGAATCTCTAGTTCATTCTTCGCAACAACAAGCTCTTCTTTTTGTTTGTTTAACGTTGCGATAATCTGAACAAGCTCACTCAAAGTCTTCTTATCGTATTGAGAAATTGTACTTAAACCATTCGCAATACGAATAAAATCTGTGAAGTTATTCGCACCCATCAAAATATCAATATATTGATTTGTACGCATGGTAGGTTGATTCAATACCATACGTGTCTTTACTTTATCTTGTAGTTTATCTGCCGTCTGTTGATTTTGATCAATCTCTGCCTGCTTATGATCAATTTCTTTCTGCTTTGCGTCAATTTCAGCTTCTTTCTGCGTGATTTCAGTTTGCTTTGTATCAATCTGAATCTGATACTCGGAGATCTTCGCCGCATACTTGGTGATATTGGCTTCCATGTCAGCCTTTTGAGCCTTCCAAGCCGCAATCTGTTGACTCATTTCCGCATTCTGAGACTCTAAGAAAGCCTTATACGCCTCACATGCACTAGCATCGTCTTTGCCGTAGTTTGTACAACGATTTAGCCAATATTCAGAGTTGGAGTAATCTTCATCCGCGATAACGGTACTCGATTGATTTCCAACCATAATTACAGCCATCAACAGGCATAAACATATCTTCGTTAATTTTTTCATCGCTTATCCCTCAAATACTTCGTTACAGAGAGCCAGCTTCCGAAAAGACCAACCAAAATACCAACTAACAACAAGATACCTGAAATATAGTATAAGAACGGGAACGCCTTCTCTAAACGGAACATATTAGAGATCAATACACCAGAGGTCTTTTCAAAAATCACAATGTAACCCCAAATCGTTAGACCAATCGGGATAATTGCGCCTAGAATACCTGTAATAATACCCTCCCAAAGGAAAGGAGCACGGATAAACCCGTTTGTCGCACCTACATGCTTCATGATTGTGATTTCATCCTTACGTGCATAAATTGTAAGTTTGATTGTATTTTGAATTAAGAAAATCGCAAGTAATGTTAACGCAGCTACTAAGATGCCACCAAAACGGCGAATAGATGACATCGCATCAACCATGTTCAAGGTACTTTGACCACCATAGTTGACACTATCGACACCGTTTATCTGACCAATCTTCTTAGCAATATCCTCAAGATTTGCGCCATTCTTTGTTTCTACGTAGTAGGCGTCATGCATAGGGTTATCTGCCTTAAATGGCTCAAACACCGCTCTTGTACGCTCATCTTCAAAACTGTTGATGTAATATTTTAGCTCATCATCTTTCGATGAATATGTTACCCTTTCAACCCCATCAATTGCAGCGATTGCCTTCTCAATCTGTTTTAAGCTAGAAGTGGATTCCGCATCATACGAAACCATAACGGAGATTTCAACAGAGGACTCTACGGAACGAGTAAATTGTTCTAAGTGATAACTTAATACCAAGAACAAACTAATAATCATTAGTGTTACCGTAACTGCAATTGCACTCGAAAGAGACATTGCCCAGTGTCTGCCAACACCACGGATACCTTCACGAATTGGTCTAATCATGACGAACATAACCTCCTTCGGAACGGTCAGCCACAATGTGCCCTTGTTCCAAAACAATCGTACGCTTACGATACTTATTTACAAGCGTAATATCATGGGTAACCATCACAACCGTTGTACTATAACGCTGATTGATTTCCTCTAGTAAGTCCATAATCTCATCTGATTTTGCTGGGTCCAAGTTACCAGTAGGCTCATCCGCAATCAAAACCTTAGGACGGTTGGCAATCGCACGTGCAATCGCTACACGCTGCTGCTGTCCACCAGATAATTCCTTTGGGAAAGAATTGCCCTTTTCACTTAAGCCCACGACTTTCATCACTTCAATTGTACGTTTGCGAATCTGTGCCTTTTTCATACCGATTACTTCTAAGGCATAAGCAATATTTTCAAATACTGTCAAATGTGGCAATAATTTATAATCCTGGAATACAACACCGATATTACGGCGATAGATAGGAATCTGACGTTTGGATAATTCACCAACATCAATACCGACAACTTTCACATTGCCTTTTGTACACATCTCTTCCGCATCCATCAGCTTAATCAACGTAGATTTACCAGAGCCAGTAGGTCCAATAACATAAACAAATTCGCCTTGATCAACTGATAAATTTATATCATACAGTGCATTCGTACCATTTTTATATCGTTTGTAAACATGGGTGCATTGAATCATAAGGGTACCTCCTTACTTGTAAAATCCTGCTCAATAATTTTATCACATTCTGTTAAATATTGGATGAAGCGTAGGTGAAACCTTCACCATGCATATCAGATGCATCATTTGTAATCACAAATGCTTTTGGATCAATTCGATTAATTAATGAAATCAAGCTTGCGTATTGACGTGTTGATACAACAACCAATACTATATTCTTCGTTTCACTGTTAAATCCACCACGACCATCTAAAATCGTAACACCACGATTGAGTTCCTGATAGATTCCATCTCGTAACTCTTCCCAATGACTGGAAATAATATGTACAGACTTGGCATTAGCACCTTGTCCAGCACTCAGCACCTTTCCAATCGCAAAGCCAGACGCAAATACGGACACAAGACCAAGTAATGCAGAATTAATGCCATACGCCGCAATACCTAGTCCAACCGTTAAAGTATCAATAATAATAACCAAAATCGAAATTTGTACACCTGTAAACTTATGTAAAATCAAGGCCGGTATATCCATACCTCCTGTACTTGACCCTGCTCTCATCACAATACCAATACCAGTACCGCCAAGAAGTCCTGCATATAAAGCAGCCAAAATCGGATCAACAGTGATCGGATTTGGAACCCTTATCAATAAGTTATTAAATACTGGATAGGCAAGTGAAGACAACATCGTTGTTAAGGCAAATTCCTTACCAAGGATAACTGCTCCTAAGATTAGGAAGCCAATCACCGCCGAGTTGGCAAATAGGGTCTTATCTATATGGAAGAATGGCTCAAAGGCAACCGCAAGACCAGCGACGCCACCGGAAAGGATATTGTACGGTAAAATAAAAAATTCTACTGACATAGACAATAAGGACGTTCCGGCTAAAACCATCAAAAAATTGATTACACTTTTCTTATTCATGGAAGGTATTATATCATAGGTACTACGATATGGAGAATGACTAATGAAAGATAACCGTATAAAAAACATAATCCTTTGGACTATCGTAATCGCATATACACTTTGGATATTTCATAACTCAGCACAAACCGGAAAAGTCTCCGCAAATCTGAGTCAAACATTGAGCTATCGCATCTATGATTGCTTGCAATTTCTACATTTCATGCCATTTCAATTATTCCATACACTCATCCGTAAATTTGCACATTTTAGCGAATACACTCTACTTGGCATCTTGGTATCGACTGTTAGTTCATATACCATCCAAGAGCGCAGACAGAGGCTAGTCATCATCCTATGGATGGTGTTAACACCGCTTATCGATGAAGGTATTCAATACTTCACGCCTGGAAGATCAGCCGAATTGCGTGACTGTTTCATCGACATGTGTGGATATAGCTTTGGATTTTTAATCATGTATCTCATAAACAAGTGGAAAACCAAATAGGTTCTCTACTTTTCTTTATTGTGTTAAACCTGCAACCTTACCTTCAGTAATCTTGATAATATCATCAGGCGCAATTTCAATCTGTGTACCAACCTTACCACCTGAGACAAGAATCGTATCAAACAATACGATCGTTTCATCATAGACTGTTACAAATAATTTCTTCATTCCAATTGGTGAACAACCACCATGTACATAACCGGTTGTCTTGAACAACTCCTTCTGTGGTAACATCGCCACACTCTTAACACCGACCGCACGTGCACAAGCCTTTAAATCTAGCTTCTCTTTCACTGGAATCACCAATACATAGTGATTGCCATCATCACCCTTCGTTACCAGTGTCTTAAAGACCTGTTCTGGATCTTCTCCACACTTTTGTGCGACAGAGACACCATCAATCAAATCATCACTGATATCATAGGTATGTTCCTGATACGTAATTCCTTCTGTATCCAAAATACGCATCACATTTGTCTTCACTTCTTTTTTTGCCATATTTTTGACCTCGCCACTATTTTACACCAATTTATAAACCATTGCAGATACGTTCCATCCATATTAAATTTACGTTACAATAAACTGCGAGGTATAACCATGATCAATCGTTTTTCTAGAACTCAACGCGTCATTGGAAGAGACGCACTACATAAAATACAACGAGCGCACGTCATCGTATTTGGCGTTGGTGGAGTTGGTAGTTACGCCATCGAGGCTTTAGCACGTAGTGGGATTGGTAAAATCGACATCGTCGACCATGATACGGTTTCACTCACCAATATTAACCGACAGCTCATCGCAACCGACGCAACCATCGACCAATACAAAGTAAATGTGATGAAAGAGCGCATCCACACAATCAGTCCAGATACTATCGTGAATGCTCTACCTATCTTCTATTTACCAGAAACCAAAGATCAGTTTGATCTTAGCCAATATGACTATATCATCGATGCTATCGATAACGTTACCGCTAAGATTGATTTAATCGTAACCGCAAAAAGCTTAGATGTTCCTATCATCTCTGCAATGGGATGTGGCAATCGCTTCGATCCAACGAAAGTCTGCGTAATGGATATCTACGCTACAAAAAATGATCCACTGGCAAAAGTCATGCGCCATGAATTACGTGTGCGTAACATCAAAGACTTACAAGTATGTTGCTCAACAGAAGCCCCAATCAAACCAATTGAATATTCCGATGAGGAACAAGAAAAAGCAGTGAAATGGAGTATTCCAGGTTCCACCGCCTTCGTTCCACCTGTTGCAGGTATTACATTAGCTGCCGAAGTTGTTCGACAAATTACAAATTTTGATCCAAACAATCGCAAGTAACGAAAGTTACTTGTTTTTAATGCAAGATTGTGCTGAGAATACGGTTAACAGTCTTACCGTCCGTTTGACCCTTGTACTTATCAAGAATCTCCCTCATCACAGGACCTTGATTACGTTTCAGAGGCTCTAAGCCCTTCTCTTGCAAGATTCCTTCGATGATTTGCTGAATCTCTTCTTCTGTTAACTGCTTTGGTAAGTAAGAAGAAAGTAATGCCAGCTTCTTTTGTGCCTCCTCCTTTAAATCTGCACGATTTTCAGGAATACTCTCAATCGTTTCATTTGTCTGTTTGATTTCACGTTGAATATACGCTAGCTCATCATTCTTCTCTAACGTATGACCAGCTTCCTTCTCCGCAAGTGTAATTGCGGAAATCACAAGGCTCAATACACCCTTAGTCAGAGTGTCATGTTCCTTCATTGCCTTCATATTATCTTTTCGTAATTGTACTAATAGCTCGCCCATTATAAATACCTCCTGTTACTATTATAAACTTTCTAGCGAAAAAGTATGTGCCTTCTTCATCTTTATACTCTAAAATATGTTAAAATCATCACGAAGCAGGTGAATATTATGCAAAAAAACTTTATCTTTATTTCCCCTAATTTTCCTAAGACATATTATCAATTCCCACTCGCTTGGAAACAATTAGGTGGTCGTTCCCTCGCAATCAGTGATGCAAATTATAACTCTTTAAGCGACGTACAAAAGTCAGCTTTTGATGATTACTATCAAGTAAGTTCTCTAGAAAACTATGATGAGGTATATCGTGCAGTCGCATGGTTTGCGCATCGTTATGGCAAAATTGACTGGCTAGAGTCCAATAATGAGTATTGGTTATTTCAAGACGCAAAACTACGTCAGGACTTTAATATTACCACCGGTGATAAAGCAGATGATGTTGTGCACTATAAGCTAAAATCTGAAATGAAGGCATACTATCACAAGGCAAATGTACCAACCGCACGCTATCACATCGTATCCACTTTAGAAGCTGGTAAAGAATTCATCTCTAAAGTAGGCTATCCTGTTGTTGTAAAGCCAAACAATGGTGTAGGTTCTAGTGCAACTTGGAAGATTTGCAATGATGGCGAACTAGAAGACTTCTATAAAATCCAAATGCCACATGAATATATCATGGAAGAATATGTTCCAGGATATATCCTGTCATTCGATGGCATTGTAGACGAAAACAACAAAATCGTTTATCGTACATGCCACATATTTCCAAACCCAGTCATGGAAATCGTAAACGGGAAGACAGATTGTGTATTTTGGAATGAAATTGACATACCAAAAGATCTAAACCAGATGGGTGAACGACTCATCCACGCCTTCGATCTTCGCTCACGCTTCTTCCATACAGAGTACTTCCGTATGACAGAAGATAAAGAAGGACTTGGTAAGAAAGGTGATTTAATCGGTCTAGAAGTAAACATGCGTCCACCAGGTGGATACATGACAGACATGATCAACTACTCGCAAGATATTAACATCTACATGATCTATGCAAAAATGTGCATGCATGTACAGAATATGGTATCGCCACATCCTATCTATCACTGTGTATATGTAGGTTTGCGTGACGGTAGCCATTACGCACATTCCGGCCTTGAAATCTTCCAACGCTTTGGCGCAAACATCGTCATGCATGAAAGAATGCCACAGGTGCTAGATGCAGCGATGGGTAATGAATTCTACGTTGCCCGCTTTAAAACAATGAAGGAACTACATGAGTTTGTTGATTTTGTGACGGAAAAGGAAGTGAAGCCACATGCAGATAAACTACCACAAGAGCTATAGTAATTATCTAAACCGAGAAATGGAATTCAAGGTTTTTGGTCATGCAGGCATTTTACTACTTGCCTTTCCATCACAAGATGGAAGATTCTACGACTATGAAAACCGTAACCTAATCCAATCCATTTCCTATCAAATTGATCAAGGAAAAGTCATGGTACTATGCTGTGATTCCATTGATGGAGAATCTTGGTCTGCAGAATGGAAAAACATCAATGATCGCATCAGTGCGCACGAAGCATATTTCAATTACATTTACCAAGAGCTCTTACCACTATTCCGTGACTTATATCCAAGCCAAAGAGAAAGTAAAGTCTACACAACCGGGTGCTCACTAGGTGCTTATCACGCACTCAATATCTTGTTTCGTATGCCGGACTTATTTGCAGGATGTATTTGTTTATCTGGTGTATATAGTACCTACCCATTCTTTGGCTCCTACAGCGACGAAATCATCTATCAAAATTCCCCAAACGACTTCATCAATGGTATGCACTATGATCATCCATACGTTGAAAAATACCGTCAGAAACAGATTTATATCTGTTGTGGACAGGGCGCTTGGGAACATCCAATGTTAGAGGACACCCGTCGCTTAGAAGAACTACTTAAATATAAGAATATCCCTGCTCATGTAGAGTACTGGGGATTCGACGTCAGCCACGATTGGCCATGGTGGGAGAAGCAATTCCCATACTATGTGAACCAGTTAATTAACGCGCAATCAGCGAATTAATCATTTTATGCTGTCAACCAAAAATGAAAATGTCTTAAAAATTAACGAACATTAGCGGAGCTATAATAGTTCTGCTTTTTTGTAAATAATTGATATGAATACTTCCTCCAAGGGTGAGATATCGGCGGAATATATACTTTCTTTTTCTCAGGAGTTTCAATGATATTATCGAACTCACCCGAATTTTCTTCAAACACTTGTACTTCTTCTAAGATGTATAGTGTATCCATCGCATTGACAAAGATCTTTTGATCAAATGATTCAATAACCAATACCTCCATCTTAGGTCTTAGTGGAATTCTATTGTGTTCCTTGTCATAGGCCATCCAATACTTGTTTTTGAACTTGATACAGTTGCCTTGATCGACTATTCTCGATGAAATGATTGCCAATGTTTGATTGATTGTTTCTATATCTGGTTGTACTTCAAATACAGAATTGGTACTATTCAAGTGTAGGGCGAACCTTGCATTGAATTCCTTTAGGTAGGATTTTAGGAACTTATTCGCGTCCGCCATACAAGTAATACGAGCACGTCTAAGTTCAACTGGCAAACGTGATTGGAAAGTCTGGTTGAGACGTTCGATGCGTCCTTTGGCTTGTGCGATGCTCGTTGTTTTGATTTCGACACCAAGGTTATGGCAGGCGTAGGAGAACTGTGTGAAGGTATCCTCGTCGTCGAAGGCCTTGGTTTTCTTTCTGTATTCAAATACGGTTCGTTTATCCGTATAGAATAGAGCGGGTATGCCATAGTCGACTAGTATCTGATGGAAAACGTTGTAATAGCCACATAGGGTCTCCTGTATATCAAAGTAGGCTCCAACAGCAGTACCGGTCGCATCATCTACAGCTAGGTGTAGATGCCATATCTCGCCAGGAATCCATTCGTAGCTTGAAGCGTCCATTTGAATCATCTCTCCCATATATTTGGATCTAGATCTTCGTGAATGAGGCGTATCATCTTCAATTGATTCGATTTGTTCATTGATTGCGTTTCTGGCCTTTGTAGATGTTGTTTGGTCTAATCGTTTTGTCAAACGTTCCTTTAATTGTTTCTTGGTTTTTCGATGGGCCTTTGGGGACAAGACATCGTGTTCTGATAACCAGTTTCTAATAGTGGTGTCACTGATGGAGATGCCGAGGTCCATCTGGACGATTTCACTGAAATGAGTGATGTTGGCATCAAGATACTCGTTAAGATAGAGTTCAATGATTTTGTTTTTCGTTTCCAGTGAGAATGTGTTTGATGGTAATCGTCCACGATTACCATGTGAAAATGAGGATTTGCCTTCAGACTTATAACGTGTAATCAGGCGGTTGATAGTACGAATAGAACAATTTAGTTTTAATGCCGCACGGCGTTTATTGCCAGAATGATCAACCAGTTCTTTAATAATGTTGTATTTGTTTTCTTCCATAGGGGTTAATATAATCTTTTTCATATTCAATCCAATCTAATGGAATGAATCATAACAATTCCTTTCTATAAATGGGGCATTTTCCCTTTCGGTTCATTAAGACAATATCAACTTCGATTCAGAGCAATCAGCGAATTAATCATTTTATGCTTTTCATCGTCTAACTATTCTGCTATTATTATCTAGCACGCGGATATGGCGGAACTGGCAGACGCGCTAGATTTAGGATCTAGTTCCTTCGGAGTGCAGGTTCGATTCCTGTTATCCGCACCATTGAAAAGGACTTCAATATCATATTGGAGTCCTTTTAATACTTATTTAAATACTTTTTCTAATCCATCTACATATGCTTTAAAATTAATTCCATTGACTTCCTCAATGTGTTTGATATCTAAACTATTAAATTCCGGATGAAACGCTCCACAGATAGCAGTGGATATAGAACCAATCGTATCACTATCCCCTGCAATATTGGCTGATAACCAAGCAGACTTCATAGGATTTCCTTTACTCAGGACAATCATCGTAAATACAGCCGGAATTGTTTCAATTGTCTCAAAGCCAACACCATACACTGTCTCAAGCTTCTCAAGAACCTCTTTCTCAGATAATGTCATAATATCTTGTTGAACTAAATCAAGTCTCTTTAACAACGATGGTGATGGGAGTTGATTTCCATGTTTCATTCCCTCTTCAATTGCTCGTTTTGTTAGTGTCCAAATTTCTTCTTCATCATATTCATGTCGCAAAGCATAACTAGATAGAGTTGCGACAACACTCGCACCTGCAATCGCAATACTTGTATTGTGTGTTGGGAGGCATAGTTTACAAACATCATCTACTAAACCTTCTATGTCATGATAATCATGCAAAATCCCGAGTGGACTAACTTTCATGGCAGAGCCATTTGTTGTTCCATATTTTCCAGATTCTACATAACTTTTACCAACGCGTAATAAATCAAGAGCTTTTGAAGTAGACGGCCCAATTTGACTAGCATTCTTTTCTGGATTTTCGTCTGCCCATCGCATCAATTTATGAAGGTATAATTCCGTATCAAATTGTCCTTCTTCAATGATTGAATCACATACCAGTAAGGTATTAACAGTATCATCCGTTACCTCACCTGCTTTGAATTTTCGTTTGAAGAAATCATTCTTTGAAGATGGTAATAATGCATGGATACCATCAGGGAATGTTTCGTCCAATATCTTTCGGCACATCATTTCAGATGGCATACCCATCGCATCACCGTAAGCACAGCCAAAAAGCAAACCATATATTTTATCTCTGCGAGATAAACTCATTTATTTCACTTCCTTTGCATCTTGATATGTAACAAATGTAAGTGTGAATGTTACTAGCATCGCAGCAATACATGCAATAACTGCCCAAACTAGTCCTCCGATACCCTGAGCATTTGGATTAATAAATGACATAACACCTGTTACACCCATACTAATCGCATACATTGGAGAATTTGATAAAGCCAAGATTAAACCACCTACTAATCCACCAATCATGCAGAAGCCAAAACGCTTCTTAACTGGTAATGTAACGCCGTAAATAGAAGGCTCAATAATGCAGAAGCATGCGCTCAAGAATGCAGGTAATGCAATATTCTTTGTCTTAATATCTTTACTCTTTAGGAATACTGCAAAGCAAGCTGCCATATGTGCAAAGCTTGCAGGAAAGATTGAAGCTACAATGAGTGAATTTCCTAATGAGCCGAATTCCATAATTCCCAAAGTAATTAATGGCCAATGTAAACCAAAAATAACCAATGGTTGATAAATCAGTGTAATTACTGCAAACGCTAAAATCTTAGAAGTTGAAATCAAACTGTTTAATCCAGCCTGCAATAAGTTCTGGATAATCATTGAGATTGGCCCAACTAATAATACACCTACGATTCCCGCAAAAAGAATTGTAAAGAAAGGAACCATGAACTGTCTTGTTACACGTGGTAATACTTCTTTTAAAATCTTTTCAATCTTAGAAGCCAAGAAGTTTACCATCATAATAGGAATAACTGTTGATGTATATCCTGTTGCAGGGAAAATAATTGGAATTCCTAAGAAAGTTTTGAATACAGGCATTTCTAATGGGGTACCTGCAAACAGTGTAAATAATGGGTCTCCTGCATTGATTGTCTGTGCTATACCAGGATAAATCATAAACGCACCCAGAATCATACCGATAAATGGATCCATACCAAATGCAGTTGCACTAGTATAGCCTAAAATAACTGGGAAGAACGTTAAGCATGCATTACCCAAGCTAGATAATAGGATATTTGTGCCATCCCCACTCGTAATCACACCAGTTGATAGCAGAATTGAATTAACACCTGCAATGATTCCACAAGCACATAAAACACCTAATGATGGAACCACAATTTTCGTAATCAATGCCGCAAAGCGATTTAGAACATTTTTGTCTTTTATCTCTTCTTGTGGAACTTCCTCTGCCACATGTACAAGTTTAATAAACTCTTCGTAAACATCTCCTACTTGTGTGCCAATAATCACTTGTAGTTTTCCTTCTGCAACCTGGGTAGAAATGATACCTGGATGATTATCTAGATTTGTACGATTCGCCTTTGTATTATCTTTTAACTTTAAACGCAATCTTGTCATGCAGTGCGTAGCAGACTCTACATTCTCCTTTCCACCTACATTTTCTAGAATAAACTGTGCTAATTTTTGATTCTCATTCATATCGATTCCCCTTTCATGATATTGATCTTTGAATATGAATTATTAAATATGTTAATTCCTCATTACCAATTTCCACTTCATATTTTGCATGTATAAATTGTTTAATATTTATAGCACATAAGTAAGCGTCTTTATATGCTTCCTTTAACATATTCAAAAGAACTTCATTCTTATCATCACTCCCAAATTCTTGATGTGTAACAATGTTTCTTGCAAAATACTTTAAGTGACTAATTAGTCTAAAATATACCAATGATTTTTCATCAATTTCCACATTGAAGTAATTCGATATAATTTTCAATATCTCATCGATGATGATAGTGACCTTCCTAACATTTGCAGTACCGATTCCATTTTCAGTTTCAGCATTGACGATATGCATCGCAATAAAACCAGCTTCATCTACCGGCAGTGCTACGCCTGTTTCCTCGGATATAATCTGAACTCCTTGCATTCCAAGTTCATATTCATCTGAATAAAAATGCGATATTTCAGTTAATAAATCATTACGTACATATATTCCATCCGCATAATTCTTTAATGCGTAATGCACATGATCACAAAGTGAAACATATAACATATCACTGAATTTCTTTGTTAAAGATAAACGTATATTTTGGATAATTCTATCCACGATATTGATTTCACTTAACGGCAAAGAAACCAATACCTTCTGTAGGTTGAGATTCAAATCATTAGAAGATAAAAAGAACTGTTTCTCGACTAATGCACTATTAATGGAATCTCCAGCTTTATGCTGAAAACAAATTCCTTTTCCAATCACAATTACTTCATTACCATTATCATCAATGACTGCAGTATTATTGTTTAGTATTTTCTTGATTTTCATAGTCCCTCTCAACAAAAAACTCGTCTCAAAAAATATACAAACCGTATAATTTAATGAAAACGAGTTAAGCTCAATCATGATAACTTCCTCATTGATATTTCTATTAAAATATTACTCAAAGAATACTGTAAAGTCAATGAAACTTAAGTCATGCTTGAAAATTAAATAACTTTTAGAAGAATAAGAGGTCCCTCTTACTTATAAAGATAATATGTGCCATCCGTCTTGATTGTAATCTTATCACCAGCATTTACAGTGATCATCTTAATTACATCAGCGTACTTTGCCTTATATATCATTTGATCTGTATCAATGATATAAAGATAGGTATTACCACCAATATCAATCTTTTCAAGCTTCGCCACTGTAATTTCCTTCTCTTTATAGTTAGAAGTATCTACAGCATCAGCAACTTCTTGGTTTGCTTGTTCTGTACTGATTTCACCCTTGAGTAGTCTGCGATACTGTTCGATTGCGTCCTTTTGGTTATACGCTGTAACAACCATGTTATACTGCTCAACATTGACACAAGCATACATCTTCACCAAACCATTATCATCCTTTAATACCATGATATATGTCGGTGTACCATCTACATTGATTAATGATGGGAAGGATGCGTGATAACCCTTCTCCTGCACTTCGCCTTCAGCCGAATGCATTCCACTGCCTTCGTCTGCGCCAGAAGCTAGGATGAACTTAGTTTCAGATGTACGTTCATTTGCCATAATGAATCCAATATTACTTGAATCACCATTTACAGAGGTTACACCTGTATAAATCCAAATATCTCCATCTTTCGCAATATATCCATAGTCTGTACGATAACTCTTATCACCATCTTCATTCTTAATTTCTACGGTTGTAGTCTGTCTACAATCAATCTGGCCGAAGATGCTATTCAAGAATCCGCGGTGCAATTTGGCAGAGTCGTTATACTGCTCAACAATCAAATTTCCTGGATAAATAATATCTACCCAACGAGGAACATCCTTTACATCAAGCTTGGTCATTGTGCCATCAATTGGATTGATTAAGATAGCACCTGTAATCTTCGTACCACCAAATAGGGAAATACTATTTGTATAAGTAGAAGCGATATACCAAGGATTACCTTCTTCATCAATTTCGAAATGAAGATTTGTAAACATTGTTGTTGGATATGCAAAACGAATATGTCTTCCTAGATTCTCGTTAAAATAAGCACTAGGGACATACTTCATCTTGTTAGTCATCGCAACATATTCCGCATCCATTGTGACCGGATTTACTTTTACATAACCCGGAATTCCATTTTTATGGTTTCCAAACCACTTAAAGAATCTATCATATTGTAAAGGTGCCACCTTGATTGGACTTTTTTGATAGTCAATCTGCATGTACTCGCCAACATTAAACTGCGAGACAACATCACTTAAGGAACCAATCTTACGATCCCCAAGTTTCTCTGCACTTGCGGTATCCATTAACGCAATAGAACTTGTCCCACTGACAGATGGAATATCTTCTGTACTACCTTCATCTACTTTTAAAATAGATGAATATCCCTTCGCGTGGAATAAGCGCATACTTGTAATACTACCTAGCACCATGCATACAAGGAGAACAGACTCTGCAATTGCAATCTTCTTAACATTTTCCTTTTCTTTTCTAATAGAGAATACTAGTGCTTGTACTACAAAGTATACTGCACCAATCCCTAGTAAGAATCCCCAAAATCGAATACTCTTAAGGTTAATTGCTGGTAAGAAAAAGTAGAAGCCAATACATGCGATAACAAGTGTAATAACAACTCCTATCACATAGCTCATCACAGTATTATTCTTTAAATTCTCTTGTCGAAACTTCATTCTACTAAACTGATTAAACTGTGGGTTCTTTTGTACATTCATTATTTCATCCCCTTTTTTATACATGCATTATATCTTGTAACATCCATTTATCATTTTACGAATATTACGAAAAACATCTTTAATTTTAGCAATTATTACGAAATATTAGTTTTTATCAATATAATGTTCGATCCAAAGCTGTAAAGAATGGATTGTTTCCTCCATTTGTTTCAGTTGATCTTGGATTAGTTTAAAATCGCGAATTTCCTTATCATCGATTTTCCCATCCACTGTCATTTCAATTAATCTTACTTTCTTTTCATCTAAAGATTGCAAAGTCGCAAGCATCTCCAACACAATCTGAGATAAGTTCTTCTCTTTGACAACCTTCATCCCTCGCTTGATTCCAACTGGGCATTCTGTTGCACAGAATGTACTACACAGTTCTTTATCCTTATAGATTTCCGCAAGCTTCACAACTTCTTCAGGATGAATTTCAAGCTTACCAGTTTCAATCTTCTCTAGACGACTCTCATTGAAAAAACCATCTGATAAGTCTGCTACTTTATTTCTTGTTAGTTTCAGCTTCATACGAGCTTCTTGAAACATACTTTTTCCTTTATTTTCCATAATGACTACCCTCTATAACTTATTTAAGTATAGATGATGTTTCCCATGCGTTACAACAATATAAAAACTACCTACTTTCAAGTAATACTCTTAAGTAGGTAGCATCGTGTAAGTTTAGGTGAAGAAGTTTTTAATTATTTTGATTCTGTATTTTCTGTAGCATCTTTACGTAGTAGTCCTAGAACTACAGCAGTTGCTAAGGAGCCTACTAAAATTGCAACAATAAATAAGATTCGTCCTGATACTACTGGTAAAACAATAAATCCACCATGTGGTACTGGGCACTCTACTTTTCCAAATAAAGCAATAATCGCACCAACGATACCACCAATAATTGTTGCCGGGTATACAGACTTAGGATCTTTTAATGCATATGGAATTGCACCTTCTGTAATTCCTAAGCATCCCATAATACCCACTGCCTTTGCATTATCCCTATCTTCTTCACTAAATTTCTTTTTGAAAAGAATAGTTGCCAAGAAAATGCCAATAGGTGGAACTGCTACTAACACACGGAAAATTCCATTTGGCCAGAATACGCCTTCATTGATTAAAGCCAATGTGAACATAGATACTGTCTTTGTTACTGGTCCACCAAAATCAATCTCAGCAACTGCGCCCATCAATATAGCCAAACCAATAGCATTTGTAGTTGATAGACCTGTCATGAATTTTAATAATGCATTTACTAAAATAGCAATTGGATATCCAATTACAAAATAATAAATTAACCCTAGTCCCAAAACAGTAAGTACTGGAATAATGATAATTGGCATCACAGAACGGAGCGACTTACCAACATTCCATGATTTCATCCACTTAACTACATAACCGCTTAAGATACCTAAAATCATTGCTCCTAAGAAACCAGTTTTTACATCTGTACCATTAATGCTTACGGCATTATTTGCCATGAAACCTAAAATAAATCCTGGAGTTAAGCCCGGTTTACCAGCCATAGAATATGCAATGTATGCCGAGAAAACCGGAATCATCATTGCCATTCCTGCTTTACCTAGAGTATTTAAAAATTTTAATATGTCATTTGCCGGAACAAGTCCAGTAGGTGTTTGCTGTGCGCCTAATAGTGATACCGCCAATATCACACCACCAGCCACAACAATTGGCATCATAAATGATACGCCACTTAGTAATGCCTTCTGTACATCTTTTAATACTTGCTTCATATTATTCCCCTTTCGCTAGTTCAACTGCTCGGTCTATCAATCCTGCAGTATTTGAAATTGCCTCGTTTACATCTGTGTTGATAATCTTCTTTCCTTCAAATCTTTCCTCACCTTCAATTACTACACTAACTGCAAGAATAACAACATCAGCTGAAGCCACATCATCCTCTGTTAATTCGTTTTCTATTCCAAGGCCGCCTTGGGTTTCTATTTTTACATCGATGCCTCTTTTTTTAATCTCTTTTTCCAAACATTCTTGTGCCATATATGTGTGCGCAATCCCTGTTGGACATGCTGTAATACCAATAATTTTCATTTGTTGCATCCTCCTGTTATTGTTTGATCAATTTCATTTAATAATTGATATACTTCCTTATCTGTACCATTTCTTAGAGCATCCCTAAATTCATCATGCATTAGCTTCTTACTAATGGAGGAAAGTATACGCAAGTGCATGTTACTTGCATTATCCCCCTCAGGTACACCAATCATGAAGATTAAATCAGACTTTTCAGAATCATCTCTATTCCAAAAAAATGGCTCACTAGATTTAATGAATACAATGAATGGCCGTTTAATAGCTTTACATCTACCATGAGGAATCGCTACCCCAAAACCAACTGATGTTGGCATAATCTCTTCTCTTTTTTTTATTTCATCTGCAAATTCTGAAATATCTGATAAATAATCTAATTCTTTTAATTTCTTGTAGCAGAAATTGAGTAAAGCTGTTTTTTCTGTATACTCCAATCCTGTAAAAATCAATTTTTCATCAATCATTTTTTCCTCCAAAATATATCAAATCTATCAATCTGTCCTTTGAATTTACACTTGCTAATGTATCCACGATATTTTGTTCTCTAATAAAATTAAATGCCTCAGTAAGAATTCTCCTTGAGTCAGGCATATCTGACTCTGCTAAAGCAAAGAAAATAATAACTTTTACTGAGTAATCTCCCCACTCAATAGGTTTGCTACTTACATATAATGCAAAGCATGTCTCATTTACATATTTGCAAGATGCATGTGGAATTGCACCACCTGTCGATATACTTGTTGAAGATATTTTCTCTCGATTAAGAACTGACTCGTAAAAACCTTTTTTCACTTTTCCACTGTCTAATAATTTTCTACATACCTCATGGATCACATTCTCCCTAGTCAGAGATTTATTACTCCAAAATATATCTTCTTCAGTCAAATATTTGGTTTTCAATTGACTAAAAATAGCATTATCACCGCTCTTATATTCACTAATACCCTCATACATATCCTTGATATTATTAATATCTTGAATTGTTAATAGCATTGAAACTTGTATGACAGGTATTATCTGTTTATCCAATGATGTAGTTGATACGATAAATGAGTATCCTGAAATATCATTCTTTGCAATTCTGTCTATTGATGTCACTTCGATAATATCCATAGGCGGAAGAAACTCTCTAATCTTAGACGCTATAAGGTTAGATGCTACTACTCCATTCGGACAAACAACGATTATTTTTTTACTTTTCTTGTTCTTTTCCATTTCATTCTGGAAATACAGCATCAAAAAACCTATTTCATCCTCACTAATATTTTTCGAAATATTGTGATCTATTGCATCAACTATAAGCCATACCAACTCAAACATTGCTTGATATTCCTGCTTAATAATTTGCAACATTGGGTTTTCAAGTTTAACTCTATTTTTGATTCTTTCGAACATTGCATTACAATGTGAGCAAATCATTTCAACTAATTGTGAATTACCAGTTAAATCTATTCCTAGAACTTCCGACATTTTTTTAATTAGACTAGAAGCAAATTGCTTAGAATAATCATCTATCCCATTTGTTGTTTTCAAAAAGCTAATTTTATTTGCTCGTAAAAGCATCGATAGATATAAGACATCTTCTTCGGTAGGTATTATTTTAATATCTAAATTTTCATTTATTAAATTATAGACATCACGGGCAAGGAGATAATTTGTCAGTTCCATAACTTGCATAGTATGCAGTTCATTTTTATTTTCAGCTACTAAATGATTACCTAATTGCAGCCTGTAGATTAGTGCAAGTAGAAACTTATAGACATTTTGCAAGTAATATTCTGCCTTCTGTGAAAATTGTTCATTTCTAAACATTTCGATAACATGCCAGCATGTTTCACAAATATTTTTAGGATAAATCAAAGAAAATTTCCTTATGATTTCTTCTTTTTGAAAATTTGTTTGATCTAAGTTAATCGCCAAATTACTATATGATACTAATATCTTAATTCTTTCGTTTTCAGAGCAAATAACTTTCGTACCTTTTTCAGAACTAAAAAGATTTGCATTATATGATTGCAGAAAATTGTCCCTTATCCATCTTAAATCATTCAGTATCGAACTTTGAGACACATAATATTGTTCTTTAAGTTCATTAATTGTGACTATTCGACCTTCCAATACTAATTTTTTTATAATATCTAGTCGTCTATCATCTAAAGTTGTTTCCGTATCGATTAGATTATTATTTGAAACCAGCCTAATGCCCACTCCACTCTTCTTAATAATCTCGTACTTGTCCTGTAGACAATCTAAATCATTATGTACTGTTCTTTCAGATACACCTAAAAGAGATGATATCTTCTTTACTGTTAAGTAATCTTCTGCATTAATCAGCAAGTCGATTATTAATTTTCTTCTTTTCTGTATATCTTTCATGGCTCTCCTTAATCTAGTTCAGCTTCAAACTCCTTTAGACTAATAAGCATCTTCTCTTTATCCATCTGTGCAATTTGGTCTTTAGGAAATAATCCACCTGCTGTACCAACATATTTATATCCAGAATCTAAAGCTTCTCTAACATTTTCTCTATTGATTCCACCAACTGCCATTAATTTAAGATCTCCCATTGGCTCACAAACTTTTTTCGCATACTTCAAACTTAGTTCATTAGCTGGGAAAACTTTAACAATGTCCGCCCCCATTGCAAACTGGTCACCAATTTCAGAAGGCGTAAATGACCCTGGTACACTGACTATACCTCTTTCCTTACAATATGCAAGCATGTCATATGACATTTGTCTTGGTGAAAGAACAAACTTTGCCCCTGCATCTACTGCTTTTTTAAGTTCATCATAAGTTTGAACTGTTCCAGCACCAACATTTAACTTTCCTTGAAATTCATTTGATATTATCTGGATTATTTCATATGCATTATCAGTATTTAGAGTTATTTCCATATTTCTTACATACTTTGCATGTAATAGAACTTCCGCAACTGTTCTTACTTGTTCTACGTTATATCCACGTAATATCATTGTTACTTTTGATAGTTCCATATACTTTTCTCCTTAATACTATTTAATGCTATTCTGCATGTTTATTAAATTACAAAAAGTTGCAACAATAAAATTGCAACTTTTTGTTATAAAAGTAGTTACGAATAATATTCTTCAGTAAATTTTTCTTTTTAAAGTTATAACCAACTCATATATAGTCTTTATTTACACAGTGTTTTAAATAGATAATTCTTATACTCACTTGGAATCAAATGACTAATTATATATGCGTTTGGTTCTTTTCCAGAAAATTCATTTACGTCGATTAGAACACCACCTTCACTAGGTCCTTTTGATGTATCTACTTCACAATAATATTTTTTGCATTTATCAATACACTTGGGATGTAATGCTGCTGCCATTGCAGCAGGATCCGCCATGTCCAGGAATTTTCCTGAGAAGCGTCCGTAATTAATTTCTAATAGTTTTCTGTTGATTTCAATTACAAATCTCCCTAAATCACCACTTGAATAAATTTTTTCAATATCATCTTTATCTAGCATGTTATCATCTAAACATGCATCCCATCCGATAAAATATAAATTTGGGAATCCTGCTTCTATAACCGCCTTAGCAGCTTCAGGATCTTGCCATATATTAAATTCTGCTACTGGAGAAACATTTCCAACACCTAGTCCTGATGTTCCCATAACATATATATTTCTAGCACGATTCATAGATTCTGGTTTCAATTTAAATGCAACCGCTATATTTGTTAAAGGCCCCAAAGCAATAATATCGATTGTTTTATTAGGCTCTTTTCCCAGAAATTCAAGCATCTTTATAATTCCATTTCCTTCATTGCATTCTAAATAGGTAGGTTTATATCCATAATCACCCATTCCATCATCACCATGTGTCTCATATGCATAGAATAACTGTTTATTTAGCATTGTTGCACAGCCTTTATATACTGGCGGAAAGTATGTATTTACTTTTTCTAATGTGAGCAATGTATTATCAGTTGCTTGATCCAATGTCACATTTCCTGCCACAGTAGAAAACATAAGTACTTCATATCTTGTATCATTCATTGCCATGGCTATTGCCATTGCATCATCTGACCCACAATCTGTATCAATAATAATTTTCTGTTTCATAATACTATTTCCCATTCTACAATCTATCTGACTTGATAAGTTTCTTAATTGCACCTATTGCTGTCCTGATTGTATTTTCATTCATATGCTCATAAGCCATTAGTGCTCCTGCTCTCTTGCCACGTATTGCAGCTACAATAAATACTGTTGCACTTTCCATTTCAGAAGCCATTACACCTGCTTTTTCCCATGCTTCCCAATATGATTTCAACATAAAACCACTTGGCATACTATCAGGATCATGTTGGCCATAAAATGAGTCCTTACATTGCGCTATACCTTCTGCAAAGCAAAAACCTTGTTCTTGCGCTGATTTAACTAGTGCATCTGTAACATGACGATCAGCCATTGCAGGATACTCGATTGGAATATACTGTACCGTTGTTCCTTCATGACGAATCGCACCAGTAATAACAACACCTTCATATTTTTTGTTATAACTCTCTTCACAAATCCTTCCGCATGTACCCACACGGATAAATGTTTCCGCACCTGCATGTATTAATTCTTCTAAGCATATTGCAGCCGATGGTCCACCCATTCCTGTACTTGTAACAGAAACCATTTCTCCATCTAAATATCCTGTCCATGTTTTATGCTCACGATTATATGCAACCAGCTTTGGATTATCTAAGAATTTTGCAATTAAGTCTGTTCTACCAGGATCCCCTGGGAGAAGCACATATCTCCCAATCTGTCCTTTTTCTACACAAATGTGGTATTGTTGACCTTTTTCATTTAATACTTCTTTACTTTGAATTGACATAAGAGCCTCCACTTTCATATGTATATATTCGAACCATAATAGCTAATATAGTTGTGATAATTATTGCAATAAATGCATACCTATAAATTGACGCAATACCAAATACTCCAACAATAAATCCTGTAATAATTGGTGTGAGAACATCCGAAAAACCACCTGCAACTGCCACATATGCACTTGCAACACTAATATGTTTATATCCAATTCTTGTTGTAATTTCCACAATTAAACTAAAGAGTACACCTAATAAAAAACCTGCAGCAAAAAGGCATATAAAATAAACTGTTGAATCTTTTAGGTGCTCTAAAATTGCAAATATAACAATTGATAGAATATTATTTACAATCAAAATATTGACGGCAGAAACTCTTTTTAATATCAATATAAATATTAAAGAGCCTATAACCGAACCAACGTTATATACAGTTAGCAAGAACACAGCACTAGCACTTGTAAAACCTTGATATTCTGCAAATGTAGTTGTATAAAGTCCAATTGTGTTTACAGTGGTACTATATGTTGCAGCAGCCAATAATATAGCTGTGAAAGCTATCACTTTATTCTTTGTAAATAATGGTTTGATTTGTGTCTCATCAGATACTGTCAAATTCCTTTTTTGATTGAATGTTACATTAATTGTTTTTTTCTCATATATTACAAAACCCAATGTAATTAGAGCAAAAATAAGTAATACATAATATGCAAAATAGAAAGGTAGCTTATTCATTAGCATAACACCTGTTAAAAAAGGTGTTATAAAGCCACCTAAACCAAATAATCCTTGACCGGCACTTAGTGAGCCTGCGTAATTATCTGGAAAAGCTACGCTTAAAAACAAAGGACATACTGTATCTTGAGCTCCCATTCCAACTCCGCCTATATATGCAAAGACCAGTGCATAATAAAATGAATGTGTATACGCAATACCCGTTAAATAAAGACCCATTAAACATATTCCCATAACTGTGACTTTAAGTGGTCCTATCTTCTCTACAAGTTTTCCAGTCAAATAAACAGTACTTACTCTTCCAAGTGAATATAAAGAGCCCAAAATCACAATTGTTTTAATATCAGTTCCAAACTTATCTGCAAAATGCGATAAACCACTTCCAACGACAATACATGCTGCGCCAGTCAAAAAATATAATGCAAATGCAACAAACCCAAATATAAACCTTTTATTTCGCATTTTGCTTCCATCTCTCTAAGATAACTTTCGCCGCATTATTTAAACTAATTGCATTGGACTCTATACCAAGTTTAGAAACAATTCTACATACATATGGCTGCTTAAGCATTGCTTGATCCAAAGTCTTAAAATCATAGAAAATAGTTTCCGGCCTTCCAATTTTCACGACTTTTTTATTAGCCATTACTATTATTTTTTCAAAATTATTCGCCGCAAACTCCATGTCATGAGAAATGGTAATTAGTGTCTTCCCTTCTTCATGTAAAGTATTAATTACATTAATTAGTTGTCGTGTCCCTTCTAAATCCTGTCCTGCAGTCGGCTCATCAAAAATCATAATATCTGTATCCATCGCTATAATTGCAGCGATTGTCACAAATTTGCGTATAGAGAGTGGTAAGTTATATGGATTTTCATCTCGATGTTTAGTTAAACCTGTCATCTCAAGTGCTCTTTCAACTCTCTGATCTTCGACCTCTTTTGATGACCCCGTTGTTGCCGGTCCATATCTCACTTCCAATTCAACCGTTGAGTGAAAAATTTGGTCGTCTGGATTCTGAAATACATAACCAACATGACGCGAAATCTGTGCGGTTGTATAATCTTTAGTATTTTTATCTCCAACTAGCACTTCTCCAGATGAGGGTTTTAATAATCCATTCATCATTTTTACCGTTGTGGTTTTACCGGCACCATTTTGACCAATGATTACAACATTTTCACCTTTTTCAATTTCAATATTGATATTATCAACGGCACAGAAACCATTTGGATAGCAATACCCTACATCATTAAATTTAATGGTCTGCATTTCCTATCCCCTTTCATACAATAAACTCTTAAGAATATTGAGTAAGTCTTCTTCAGTAACACTTATTGAATTGATTGGTAAACCAATTTCTTTCAATTGAATAGCTAGCTGAGTAACTTGTGGAATTGCAATTCCATGTTCTAATAGAGATATATCAGTCAACACAGATTTTGTGTCACCTTCTGTAAGTATTTCTCCATCTTTCAGAATAACTACCTGATCTGTAAATTCCGCAATCAAGTCAATTTTATGTTCAACTAAGATAATTGTTTTTCTCTGTTCCTTTAATTTTCTTATTATTTCAAAAACGCTTTCCGTACCTTGTGGATCCAATTGACTTGTGGGCTCATCTATAATTAAAACATCTGGGTTAAGTACAATTACAGATGCCAAAGCAACTCTCTGCATTTGGCCACCTGAGAGTTCATAAGGGTTCTTCATTGCAAGTTCTTCAGTATTAGTCAACTTCATTACTTCGACAACACGTTTTTCAATTTCTTCTACTGGTGTCCCAAAATTTTCGAGACCATATGCAATCTCTTCAAAAACAGTTTCTTTTATTCCACTGATTTGTGTAAATGGATTTTGAAAAACATAGCCTATCATTTTAGATATTTCATAACCATATTGACTAATATCTTTCCCGTTAAATATCACTTCACCATCTAATTTTCCTTTAAAATATGCAGGGGCAAACCCTCTTAATATTGCACATAAGGTTGATTTTCCAGAGCCATTGTTTCCAATTATTCCATAAAATTTTCCTCTTTCGATATCAAGATTTAAATTTTTAATTGCTGGTTCTTCAGAAACAGGATAGGTGTAGGTAATATTCTTACATTCGATTACATAATCTGCCATAAAACTCTCCATCCTAAAATCATTATTGTTATACAAATACTAATTAGTATTGCCTGTTTTTCCCAACCAGATTTCTTTAGATTGAATAATCTTGTTTTCCTACATTGATAGTTAAATCCTCTCGCTTCTAAAGTTAATGCTTTTTCATCTGCATTAATCACCGCCCCGAGAATCAAAGGAACCATTGAAGGGAAAAACGCCTTTGCTCTGATTAATATGTTTCCCTCAGTTTCCACACCACGTGCTTGTTGAGCATTCATGATTGTTTTACTATTCTTCCCTAATACATCAATCATTTTCAGTGATGAAGTAAACACGAAAGCTGCTTTATAATTCATTCCTGATTCTTCTAAAGCTCTGGATATTTCTTGATTAGTTGTAGTTTGAAAATACCATAAAAATATTCCTGCAATATTAGTAATCATAAATGTCAGAATGAGAGCTGATTTCAAACCGCCTTGATATATACTCAAAAAGTAAAATCTCCACAGTTCTTCTCCGCCTGATATCAAAAATAACTGTACTAGAAATACAATTAAAGAAATTGTAAATATAACCTTAAATCCATTGATAAATTTAATTAATATACCACTCATCAATGCCAAAATAGGCAATATAAAAAACCATGGAATTACTAAAAGCGGAATATCTAAGCTAGTTACATTCACTGTCATTAAGATAAACGAGCAAATTGAATAAGATATTAAAATTACTAATTTTGCTTTTGGGTGTAAACCACAGATTTTATTTGATTTGTTGATCTGAATCTGTTCTGCAAACGTCTTTTCCATACTTACCTTTCAATATGGATGCGAATAGAGGTGATTTATTTCTACTTCTTTTTGATATATAACTCCCCAAGACTAAATTTAATCAAGTTTCTAGTAGGAATCACTTTAATAACTGCCCAACAAATTAAGAAAGAGATAATTCTATCTAACACTTGGAAAACTCCTTCTGTCCCAAAGAATGCTGCCCAAATATTTGCCCCTGCTGCCAAAGCAGCTGCAGTAATTAAAGATGTTCCGCCACCTGTAACTCCACCATATACAAGAACTACAATTGGTGCAGATACAATAATAGATACCCAGGCCATGATAAACATAGATAGTAACCACTTCCATGTTTTATTAAACATGTTTTTTCTAGCTAAGAAACCAGTTACTAAACCCGCAATGATATTTACTGGAATAAATGCGAAATTAGTTGGATTTGCTATTCCAGTAACAACATTTGTTAAACCACCTGCTACGGCACCAACCCATGGACCGCATAATAATGATGCAAAAATCGTTCCAATGGTATCTAGGTACATTGGTAACTTTAATAATCCAGCAAGCTGTCCGCCAACAAAATTGACAGCAACACATACTGGAATGATGAGAATTGCCTGCATTGTAAAATCATCTTTAATAGAATACTTTTTTGTTGTTTCCATAGTCTTATATCCTCCTAATCTTTATCTATGGATGTAATCACCTCTATTAGCATTCCGTAAAATTTACTTGTACCTTCAGTGTATCGAAAGAAATTTAAAAAGAAAATGACAGTTGTCAGTTTCTTTGATAAACTTCAATTATGATAAATAAAAATTTAAAACATGCATTCAATATAATTTTTCTGAACGATTCACTAGACAACTTATCCAAACAATCAATTTACCAATTAACAGAATTACTGCATGAAACATATATCTTTCAGATAAAAAAAGGAAAAACAATAATAACACAAGGGCAGCCCGCAGACTATATTTATATATTATTGAGTGGCGAAGGTTTAGTCCTTAATGATATCGATTGGAATATCAATAATACAATTGATGAGGTAAATGCAATTGATTGTCTAGGTATTACTGAGTATTTAACTAAAAAAAGGGAATATACTGGATTTGTTATAGCAAAAACAGACTGCTATGTATTAAAAGTTCATAATAATGAGTTTTACGAAATATTAGCATCTAACTTTGATATAAGTTTTTCAATATTAAAAATTTTAGCGAGAGTAACCACTCATGCAATGGAACACGCTGAAACACAGAGTACTTTTCCTAAAAAGGATATTGTTGGATACTACCTATACTTAAAATCCTGTGAATCGATTCCATATATCTGCCCATTAAAAAGAAGTGAGTTAGCAGACGTTCTCCATATAAATCTTCGATCATTGTATAGATACTTAGATACCATGGAATTAGAAGGAATGATCAAACTACGAAAAGGTAAAATTACTATTGATATCGAATGCTTTAAAAAACTATCACATAAATATCAAAGTCTAATTCTATAATATAACTTTGATTCCACATGCATACATTCATAAATAAAAGCAGGCGTTAATCCTGCTTTTATTGTTTAATTTGTTGCTAGAAGATAATACTGATGGGCAAAGCCATGTGCTCCGATTTCGGATAATGCATGGATGCCTGTTTTACCTAGTTTAAATTTACCAATCACTAACATTGGCACTTCGTAGGATTTACTCAGTTGTCCTATCATATTCATCTCCATGAAGTGAAAATATTCATGGCTAAGGATGAGATTGATTGCATCATCCATAGATAACTGATTCTCTTCTGCCCACTTTGCAATAGACTTTAGGTAGAGGTTAATCTGATTGGTTCCGGACACATAATCACTGAAGTATCTTTGATTACCGACAACATAGTCAGTATCCTTATCATTTAACTGTAGTCCTGATTCAGCGCAAATCTTGCGGAAGTCATAACTACCATTAAACTTTGCGAATACTTCCTTTGCGGTTTCCTCACCCTTTTTCCAAGCCTCATCTACAATACGTTGCTTATCTTCTTTCTTAATCTTGTTATAACAATAATCATACGTAAGTTCTTGATATGCAAGATCTTTGGTTGGGAAAGGATATGCAAATCCTAGCATATTAGCCATCCACTCTCTTTGTCGCAATGACTATCAGTTTTGTGTCTGCTGCGATACCACTTAACTCAACACCACCAATTGACTTAATTTGTTCTGCATTCTGTAGACCAGATAGGTCGATGACACGCTTACCTAACACAATATATAGATTCGGTAGGTTTGCACCACCATCGTTATATTCTGTTAGTTCTTCAATCATCCAGTCAACATCCGCTTGCCAGCTTGCGGCTGAAGATTGACGTGACCATGCATTTTTCTTCTGTAGACGGATAACACCTTCATCATCAATGAGACGTAGTGGTTTTGTTGTCTTCTTAACAAGACCAAAAAGTTTCTTTTCTGTGATGGTTGCTTGTACTGCGTACATACTGCCGTTTTCTGCAGAAATCTCTAATGTTGATTTATCAACATTTAAGTTATGCGCAACTGTATCAAGTAACTCTTCTGTTGTTAGTTGTTTCTTTAGACGATCTTTACTACGTAGTTCTGTAGCACCTACTGCGATTGCACGAATGATGTTACGTTGTGTATCAACTTCGACAGAAACTTCGACTGTATCTGGTGATGCGCCATTTTGAATTGCCTTTAGCTCTGCTTCACGACGTACACTGATGATATCTTCTTCTGTCGGGTTGGATACGGAACGTTCCACCATATCACGAACCATCGCTAGTGCGACACCGATAGTCGAGATAACTGGAGCGTTCTTTGCAATCTTGAATTGATGATTCATTGTTTCGGCTAGATGTGGCACAACGCTAGCTGCACCTCCTCCACCTCCAACGAATAGTGTTGTGCGTGGATCCATCTGATAGTCATGCATTAAGTCTTTGACTACCTTACCATTCTTTTCAGCTGCGTATGCCATTACCGTTTTCGCTGTTTCTTCCACAGATAAGCCCATGTTATCTGCGAGTGGTTGCCATGCTTTACGTGCAGCCTCTACATTACCATATGCATAGTCTTCTGGATGCACATAACCTGCAATGTTTGCGGCACCTGCCATGGTTAGGGATACCTTTGTACCATTACTACATTCAATGTATGCATACTCAGGGTCACCATTCATTGGTTGAATTGTCTTTAAGACAGGCTCAACAATCAAACTTGGGTCTGTATATACTTCGTATTCAAGGTTTGCAATATGGGCAGATCTTGGTCCGATATTAACAGCCTTACCATCTTTAATTTCTACCATTGATCCACCACCGATACCTACGGTACGTACATCAAGAGAATTTAAATATGTCTTATGTCCACCAACTTCAGCGTACTTGATCATAACCTTACCATCTTTTACGCATGAAATATCAGTTGATGTTCCACCTACTTCAAAGAAGATACCATCTGTTAATTTCTCATACATCAAAGCACCTGCAACACCAGCTGCTGGTCCTGATAAGATTGTTAGGATTGGACGATTTCTTACTTCCTCAACCGTCATAACACCACCATCACAACGCATAACCATGAGGGGATTCTTAATGTTTGCTTTCTTGATGGATTCATCTGTCATTGTGGCAGCTTCTAACATCTTAGGCATGATACTAGCGTTTACAACTGCTGTACGTGTTCTAATCTTTAAACCATATAACTTGGAGATATCGTTTGTGGCAGTTGATGGAACATTCTGTTCTGTACAATGCTTGATAACTAAATTTTCATTTGTAGGATCATCAACAGAGAACGCCTCAGCTGCTACGATACTCTTACATCCCTTTTCTTGTAGGGATTTGATTGCTGCGATAATTGATTCATCAATCTTAGATGAATCAGATGTATCGACAAACTCATTTTCAGAGTAGAGATACTTTCCTTTTGCTAATTCAATGTTGTCAATTGCTGTATCACTCTTTGATTTTGCACCTTGTAAACCTTTACCAAGTGTTACAACACCCACCTTTACAACATCACCTTCTAGTAAGGCATTTGTTGCCTGCGTTGTTCCATGAGCAATAAATACAACATCATCAGGTTTGATGCTATATTCCTCCATGATTTTATGTAATACTTGAACGATACCTGCAGCTACACCCTCTGGTGCAAAGTGTGTTGTAGGAATCTTAACTGTTCCAATCAACTCATATGTTTCGTTGTTAATTGCAACTGCATCTGTAAATGTACCACCTACGTCAATACCAATACGAACTTTCATATATCCTCCTCATATGCCTATCTAAAATCAACACAAGTTAAACTTGTACTCATTTTAAATAACTGAGGGTACTTAAAGAATAAGCACCCTTCAGTTTTATTTAATTGAAAAATAATACAGCTGATAATACTACACCAAATACTGCGATTACCCATAGGTAAGGTAGTAATTTACGTGTAATGCTGTTGACATCTACTTCACAGAAGTTTGCTGTCCAAACATTCTGTGTATTTGTTGGGTCACCACAACCCTGGATACGTTCAGCAGATAAGAATGCACCCATAACTGCTAGTGGAGATAATGTTCCTAAACCAATAATTAACGCTGCGATACCAGAACCTAAACCGAATAAGTTCATTGGGCCACGGTAAAGTGCTAATGGCGCTAATAGTGAGAAGAATAGAATGTATGCAACCTTAGACTTAGGTGTTACAGCTAATAAGAATGGATTGAGAACTTCTTTTACCATTGGGTGTGTAACTGCTAAGTAAAGGATACCGATACCTACCATTAAGATTACTGCTGGACCAGCATCTGTGATGCCGTCGTAGCATGTCTTTGTAAGTGTGTTCATAGCTTTTGCAAAAGATGTTGATGTGAAAATCAATGCCCATGCAATACCAACCATGAATGCAGGACAAACTGGAACCTTAAGACCTGCAACAAGTGCGATTGGGATTAATGGTGTAAGCATTGCTAGTCCACCTCTAACACCAGTTAGCTGTGTTGCCTTCGCTTCTTGCTTTGCTGGAGCTGAGAATGCAAACTTGATACCGTTCTTCTTGAATTCAACGAAGATCAAGATTAATGTAGCCACTGCTGTAGCTATCATGAGGTAAATCTCAAAGTTACGAATCTTATCGATTTCAAGTGAGAAGATACCTGCAAACATCTTCCAGTTAGCGATATTGAATGTTAAACCTGTTATGAATGACATTAAGAAGATTGATGCTGCTGATAAAGCTGGAACACCGATAGAGATCAAGATTGGTAATACGATAGAACCAACCATGATGATGGAACCAAGCCCATTTAATGTTGTGAAGAGTAATGCTACCGCAACACAGAGAATCAGTGTTACTACTAATGGCTTATCGCCACCTAATTCGGCGGATTTCTTAATGATATTTTCTGTAATACCTGTTTTATTCATTAATTGACCTAACCATGAACCGAAAATAACCGCCATGATAGCCGCACCCATACGGACAGTTCCAGCTTCTAGAACTGCCTGCAACCATCCGATTGCTACACCATCAGCGTTTACACCAATTGCTGGAACACCAGCAATCAAGCAGATTACAACTGCCATTAAAGGTAACGCTAGTAATGTAGGAATCTTTTTTGTCATCATCAATGCTGCGATGATAACGAAGGCTAAAATAATTAAAATACCTTGAAGCATATTCAAATTCCCCTTTCCTATATGAACACGACGATTGTCGTTAGTTCCTAAATAAATAACAATTCATTTCTTACTTTCTCTGCCATACGTGGCGATAAAGTATCCGTTTCTTCTGTGTGAACCTGTATGAGTTCCACATCTTTATTCTGAAGTTTTAGCTTTTGATAGAACTGAAAATCTGTACCCATCATAAAGATTTTTTTGATATCAAACATCGTACATAACGTATTCAATAACTGGCTAACTTCCTTTGTGCCTGTGTTTTCTGAGAGCAGCTCTTTACAGAATTCTGAGCGTAGTGGAACTTTCTGTCCATCAATCGTAACCGTTGTAAATACTTTCTCACCAACCATCACATGTGCACAGTTTACTTTCTCATGCAGTGTTTCTTCATTGAATGCATTTGTGATTGTAAAACTACTGCATGTTTCTTCACTAACAGGAATGTGTAGTTGGCTGTTGAGTGCTCCTTGTAAACTGATTGTTGCTGATGCATATCCTGTATCGTAAATCGTATTTAAGTCACTCGGCTGTACATCATCATGTAGTAACAAACCAATTCCACGTATATTCTGTTCTGCGTGTGTATTTACAGTTTCTACTAAGAGTTCAAACAAGTCATTACCCGTTATTCTCTGTTTTGTAATGCATGTTGAGACAAGAGTTTCCAAACACATATCGAATAAGCAGAAGAATACTGAACGTCGACTGATTTCAAATACCGCAACACTTCCAAATTCTGCAGCGATAGATAAATCTTTACGACTTCTACCCTTTTCAACTGTCTGTGTGCCTGTTTCCACAATGACACCTTTGCCTAGCAAATCTCCAACAATTGAACTGATTGTACTTGGTGATAAGCCCGTTTCTTGTGCAAGCTCAATACGTGAAATACTCCTTGCTTGCATGATCTGTTGCATGACTAAATTGGTATTCTGATTTTTAATGTCTTTTAAACCCTTCTTACCCATGCAAACTCCTTTAATTCGGACTCCGAAATAAATCGTACTTCTAAAATACACCCAACTTTCGATATTTGCAATATAAATTTGTAAACGCTTTCTAATTTTGTATTTAAAAAGTACTCCTGTGATAGAGTACTTGATTTGAATTAGCGATATTCACCTAACTTTTCCGCGATATCTTTGCCATCTAATGCATTGAGTGCCGTATTCGTTTGGTTTGCCAGTACTGTAGCCATACCTGCTGCATCACCCATGTCAATGCAGGTTGGAATAATTCTAACACTTGCCTGCATCAAGAATGTTGTAGAGATACATCTACCTGCCACAACGAGGTTTTCCACTTCATTGGTGACCATCGCACGATATGGAATTTCATAGTAATCACCTGGTTGATAGGAAATCTGGTGTACCAAACTCTTATTTGCGGAATGGACATCGATATACCAGTCACCACGGGCTACCGCATCTTCGTATCTAGCCTTTCTTGGATAGTCTTCCTCATGCATCAAAAGTTTGCCTACGATCTGCCATGATTCACGTACACCTAGCATATTCGCTACCTGCACCAAATAACAATTTTCAAATCCAGGCATCATTTCCTTCAAGAAACGAACCAGACGGCGAATACACTGGTGACCATATACGATAGCAGCAGAACGTTCTAACGCATGCGTATTGTTCTTTAAATTCACCAAGTGTGGACAGTTAAATGACATGACACCTGTCTTATCAGGAATTGTAAAGTTTTGGAAATAGTGTAAATCCTGTGGAATGAGAATACCCGCTTCTACACCCTTACGGAATAGCGGTTCCATCGCAA
The DNA here is from genome assembly GCF_036323475.1 of Solobacterium moorei. Classification (GTDB taxonomy): domain Bacteria; phylum Bacillota_I; class Bacilli_A; order Erysipelotrichales; family Erysipelotrichaceae; genus Bulleidia; species Bulleidia moorei. The sequence goes on along the minus strand of NZ_AP028934.1, from coordinate 263,112 downwards.
AGTTCTTGCCAGCAACCATCGCCGATTCAAACTGGTCACCCTTGATACGATGAATACTGTAAGTATCATCCAGCGAGAATACATATTCACGATATTTCTCAATATCAATACCACCAACCTCAAAACGTAGTGAAGTAATCTGATTATTTCCCTCTTCATCACCACACAATACTTCTACACCAGATAAGCGTGATAACACCGCATCACCACTGGCATCCACAAACTGTCTTCCGCCAATCGCTACTAAGCCTTCTATCGTATTGGCGATAACATATTTAATCTTTTGATCTTCTAAAATCACATCACAGACAGACGCATCATAAAGTAACTCACCACCACAGCTTGTATAAAGATTTTCCCACGCATCTGCCATCGCTTCAGCCGAAAACCATCTTTGTGCAGTTCCGTGTTGGTCACGTGTTTCACCATACTTCTTCATCTCATTTTCAAGATCGTAGAAATTCTGGTGATGATTTGTAAAAGAACGCATCATCGGTGTCACAAGTGCGTTTGTGGCACTACCACCAAGGCGAATCGCCTTATCAATGATTAAAGTTGAAAAGCCATTCTTAGCTGAAGTATAGCCTGCAGAACTACCCGCACTACCTCCACCGACAATGACAGTATCATAGGTCTTTAAAACCTTTATCTCTCTTGAGCCATATTGAATTTTTGTTTCCATAATTTCCCATCCTTGTATTTGTTTTTAGTTATGCCCCAAAAAGAACAGATTGTCAAATACTCTTTGAAGTGTATACAATAAAACCAACAGGAGTAAAAACATATGAATGAAAAAAATAAACAAATTTTAGACGCAATCAAAGGGCAATTGATTGTCTCTTGCCAAGCATTACCTAGCGAACCATTACACAGTAGTTATATCATGTCCAGAATGGCTTATGCGGCATATTTAGGCGGTTCTAAGGGAATACGTGCAAATAGCGTAGAAGATATTCTAGAGATTAAAAAGACGGTAGATTTACCTGTCATCGGTATTATCAAGATTGACTATGAAGATGCACCAGATGTTTACATCACACCAACGATGAAAGAAGTCGATGCGTTAGTCGAAATTGGTGTTGAAGTCATCGCAATGGATGCCACAAAGCGTACACGTCCTGGACAATTAGATCTAGATACTTTCTTCAAGGCAGTCCGCGAAAAATATCCTGACCAGTTATTCATGGCAGATTGTTCCAACATTGAAGAAGGTATGCATGCGGCAGAAATTGGTTTTGACTTAATCGGCACAACTATGGCAGGCTATACAGAATACACAAAGGGCTGCAGTTTACCTCCATACAGAATGATTAAGACACTTGTAGAACAGTGTGGTAAGCCTGTTATTGCAGAAGGAAACATCTCCACCCCTGAACAATGCCGTCATGCGATGGATATTGGTGTCCATGCAGTTGTCGTAGGTTCCGCAATCACAAGACCACTTGAAATTACCAAGAAGTTCAAGGCGGCTCTTGATGCGTAAAATTGTTACTCTAGATATTGGCGGTACAAACATCAAAGTTGGTATCTTCAAAGATGAAGTACTTGTCCAAGAAGCAGAAATTCCAACACTTGCCAAACAAGGCGCAAAAGCTGTGATTGACCGCTGTATTACTTTTATTAAGCAATACATGCCATGCGATGGTATCGGCATTAGTACCTGTGGACAAGTGAATAACAATGATGGTTCTATCCACTACGCAAATGAAAACATGCCAGGTTATACAGGTATGCAAGTAAAGAAGATATTCGAAGATGAATTCCATGTCAAAGTCACAGTTGAAAATGATGTATATGCCGCTGCCCGCGGTGAAAACCAATACGGCGCAGGCAAAGGCTATAAAGACTTCATCTGTCTAACCTATGGTACTGGTATTGGTGGAGGTGTATACCTAAGTGGTCAACCATACTATGGTGCTGGTAAATCAGCAGGTGTGATGCTAGGTGGTATAATATTGCAATCATCAACAATCAATCAGCCATGGGATGGTAGCTATGAATCACTGGCATCCACAACTGCACTCATTCAAAATGCACAGCAAGTCAATCCATGCATCACAAATGGAAGAATCCTATTTGAACACTTGAACGAACCTGAAATCAAAGCAGTTTTAGATGCTTGGATAGAACAGATTGCAATTGGTTTGTGTTCCTTAACACACGTATATAACGTACCTCTATTCATTCTTGGCGGTGGTATTCTCGAACAAGAATATGTATTTAACAACATTAAAAAGACATATCAAAAATATGTTATACCAGGCTTTGATGGTGTGAAAATCCTTCAAGCAAAGCTTGGCAATAAAGCAGGTATTTACGGCGCACTGGCATTAAATATCAATAGACAAGCACAACAAAAGGAGTGAATCAACACTCCTTTTCATATTTTATTCAGCGTGTGTTAGATTACGCTCTTCAGCATCATAATATACAGGGTTTACTAAACGAATATAACATTCATCACCCACTGCAAGCACTTGATGATGTGGTGCCTGAATCTTTAATTCCTGTGTACCTAAACTTACATAATATTCTGTATATTCAGATAAGATAATACGCTTTGTAATCTTTGTCTTGATACCAGACTCATGGTTGATTTCAATCTCACTTGGTCTTGTCGCAAGCTTCACAGCCTTATCCATGCGTTGAATTGTACATGGTAAAGGTTGTGTTGTATCACCTTCGACATATACCTTACCATCTCTATACACAACCTTTGTAAAGTTAGATTCACCCAAAAAGTTATGTACGAATAAACTTACTGGCTTGTTATAGAGTTCTTGTGGTGTGCCAATCTGGATGATTTCACCCTTGTTCATAACAAGCAGACGATCAGATAACGCTAGGGCTTCTGACTGGTCATGTGTTACGAATACGATAGTGAAGTTGTATTCCTTCTGTAAACGCTTGATTTCAAACCGCATACTTTCTCTTAACTTTGGATCAAGGTTAGATAGAGGTTCATCTAATAATAAGATACCTGGGTTAACGACGATAGAACGTGCTAACGCAATTCTCTGCTGTTCACCACCAGATAAGTCAGATGGAAATACCTTTGCTTGGTCTAATAGGTTTGTCTGCTTTAGTGCAAGATTGACGCGTTCTTCAATCTCAGCCTTTGGACGCTTTTGAACCTGTAGTGGGAAAGCAACGTTATCAAATACGTTTAGGTGTGGCCATACAGCAAATGCCTGGAACACCATTCCTAAGTTACGGTGTTCAGGTGGAATGTATAAGTTCTTCGCTTTATTGGATACAACCTTACCTTCTAAGCGAATCTCCCCTTCACTTAAATCTTCAAAACCTGCAAGCATACGTAAAGTTGTTGTCTTACCACATCCAGAAGGACCTAAGAATGAGAAACATTCACCCTTCTTAATTGTAAGATTGAATTTATTCACTGCTGTGACTGTACCTAAAGTTTTTGTCGTATAATCTTTTCTTACATTAATTAATTCAATCTGATTCATATTTATACGCCCTTTCTTTCTTTAGTAATAAAGTTGATAATCCAGTTCACAACAACGATCAATAAGATTGTTAGAGTTGCAAGTGCTGAAGCCTGTGTAATATATCCATCACTACGTAACATGTAGATGGCTACACCCAATGTTCTTGTATATGGTCCATACAAGAGTGAACTTGTTGTTAACTCACGCATTGCTGGCAAGAAGATTAGGAAGAAACCCGATAACATCGCAGGACGAATGAGTGGAAGTGTAATATCCTTGAGGGATTCTGTATGAGAAGCACCGCAGGAACGAGAAGCCTCTTCCAAGGATGGGTGTACCTGTCTTAAGGCAGCAGAAGCTGCGTTCATTGAGAATGATAAGTAACGTGCGATATACGCAATGAAGATAATCCATAGTGTGTTATACAGATTGATATTTAAGATCTTACCAGACCATGCAAGAATGACACCGATTGCAAGTACTGTACCTGGTAAAGAGTATGGAAGTGTAGCCAAGAATTCTAAAGCACCCTTTCCCTTTGGCTTGATCTTAATGATTACATACGCAATCATTACACCTAGTAACATTGCGAAGATACCTGAGCTTACTGCTAGGATCAAGGAGTTAGATACACCATCACGAACCATCTTGTTGTTGAATAAGATATTTGTGTAGTTGCTGAAGTCGAAGTTACTTGGCACAAGTGGTAGACCGTAAGACTTCAATAGACCAACTAAGAAGATCATCCCTAATGGTACAACAACGATGATAACTAATGTCACGATAGAGATAATCAAGAGAGGAATCTTAGCAGAACGTAATTTAATCACTGTTGGACGCATACTCTTACCCTTGATGATGTCATAGCTTCCAGACTTCAAGATAGCTTTCTGTAATAAAAGTGCTACAGATACAACGACAACCAATAAGATAGATAGAATTGTCGCTTCACGAATACCCTGGAAGTCACCAGCAGCACGGTTAATGAGCTGGAAGATACGTGTTGGTAATGTGTAGATGTTCTGTGAGAATCCTAAGATAGATGGAACACCGAAATGTGATAATGATGAAATCATAATCAAAAGTGCACCAGATGAAATTGCAGGCTTTACAAGTGGTAATGTAATCTTACGAATAACATATCCCTGTGAAGCACCAGCAATACGTGCAGATTCTTCAAGTGTTGGGTCCATTCTCTCTAACGCACTTACTACCTGCATGAATACAAATGGGAAGTAGTAAGATACTTCAACGAAGATAATTCCCCAGATGGAGTTGATATTAATAGGTGCCTTTGTTAAGTGGAATGTAGACATTAACCAGTTATTTAAATATCCGCCTCTACCCGATAACAATAAGTCCCAAGCCATGGCTCCAAAGAATGGAGGAAACATGTATGGAATACTAAACAATGCACGCATGAATCCTTTCATAGGGATATCACTACGTCCAAGTAACCATGCATAGAACAATCCCATGATAGTCCCGAAAATTGTTACCCAGAATGCAATTGTGATTGTATTCCACATTGCACCGATGTTTTCTTTATTCAATAGAACTTTGAAGAAACTATCTAATGCTAGTTTTCCATCTACGAATAAAGCGTTAACGATAATGGAGGCAACCGGAACGATCGCAATAATCGCAAGGATGATGAAGCTTGCGATAATCATAATCTTATCTAAAGAGAACTTACGACCATCTAGCGCAGCTAAATCATTATTTAACGTTTTACGCTTAAACATTATGCCTCCTCCTTTTCATAATAGAACTTACGAACAAACTTTAAGCCAACTTCTTGGCCTTCCTTTGCCTTGCCGTACTTCATTACATCTAAAGCAGATTGTTGAAGACGGATTTGTTTATCACCTAATTGAATAAAGTAGTTTGTAATATTTCCTAGGAAAGTTTCTGTAACGACCTTACCCTTAATAGGACTTTCGCTATCAAATACCGCATCCATTGGTCTAAATGCTAATTGATATGCCTTTGTTGGATGTTCAAGAACAGACTTATCATCCAGCTTTACTAGACCATTCTGTGTGTTGATATACACGCCATCTTCCTTCGCAACAACATCTACGAAGTTAGAAATACCTACGAATTCAAAGATATAGCGATCCTTTGGCTTCATAACGATATCGTAGTCATTACCTAACTGACGGATGTTACCTTGTTGGTCCATAATCGCAAGGCGATCACACAACTCTAATGAAGCTTCCTGGTCATGTGAGATATAAACGATTGTTGTACCAACTGTTGCTTGAATCTCACGAATCTCCTTCAACATTTCTTGCCGTAATTTCAAGTCTAAGTTTGTGATAGGCTCGTCTAAAACGATTAATTCTTTTGATGATACAAGTGCTCTAGCAATCGCAACACGCTGCTGCTGTCCACCGGACAACTGGGAAGGTAAGTGGTTTGCATAAGTTTCCATCTGTACCTGCTTGAGCGCATTCATTGCGATTTCCTGCATTTGTTTCTTATCCATTCTCTTCTTTTTTAATGGATACTTAACATTTTCCAATACTGTTAAATGTGGCCATACCGCATAGTCTTGGAATACAACACCAATATTTCTTCTTTCTGGTGGGATATTAATTCTCTTTTTAGCGTCGAAGACACAAGTTTCTCCAATAAAAATGGACCCTGTTTCAGGATTGATAAAACCACAAAGAAGTCTAATCAATGTAGTTTTACCGCACCCTGAGGGTCCAATTACACCCATAATTTCGCCATCATTTACTTCTAATGATAGGTTTTGGATAATCTTTTTGTCTCCATAGCTAAAAGATACATCGTTAAATTGTACTTTTGCCATGGTTTTCTCCTAGTTGTTTATTTGAAAATCTTGTCAAACTTCTCTAAGATTTCTGCACTCTGTTCAGCGATTGCCTTATCGTCCGCAACCATTGCACGTGTAATAATCTCATCTAATGATAGTGTGCCTTCCTTCTTAACATCTCCACGGATTGGCATTGTGTCATTCTTCGCAAGAATTTCTTGTCCCTCTTTAGAAAGGATGAAGTCATATAAGGCTTTACCACCCTCTGGGTTTGGTGAGTCTTTGAGTAATGCGATAGGACTGGATACAGCGATTAGATCCTTCTCCGGATATGTGAAACGAATTGTAGAACCCTTATCTGCTAGAGATTGCGTAACGTAGTCAACACCAATTGCAACCTTATATGCAGCTGCTGCAACCTTTGTATGTGTAGAAGTTGTACCTGATTCTAATTCAGCACCATGTTCCTTTAGCTTTTCGAAGAATTCAACACCATATTCTGGGTTGTTCATCAAGCTAGCTACTAAGTAGAATGTTGTTCCAGATTCACCTGGGTCTGTCATAACGATCTGACCCTTGAAATCATCCTTTAATAAGTCTTTCCAAGTCTTTGGAACTTCATTTTCTGGGACTGTGTTTGTATTTGTTGTTAAGCCCATAACTACAAGGCGTGCTCCCGTGTAGAAGTGTTCTGGATCCTTGAACTTTTCATCAATATTAGCAGCTTCTGGTGATTCATAAGCCTCTAAGATTCCCTGTTCCTTGAATGTTACATAGTTGGATGGGTCACCGATCCATACTAAGTCAGTTGCGATTTGACCAGATTGCTTTTCTGTAGCGATCTTAGTCGCAACCTTAGATGTGCCAGCTGCGTAATAGTCTAAAGAATACTCTGGATGAGCAGCTTCAAATCCCTCTTTTAACGCTTCTAATTGTTGTTCCTTTAATGAGGAGTACAACATAACCTTTGACTTTCCACCTGAGTTTGTAGTTTCAGTTGTTGTGGAAGTTGATGCAGGTTTATTTGTGCATCCAATTAACATTGCGGATGCCGCAAGTAGTAAGAAAAATTTTTTCATGATTTCTTTCCTCCTGAGTTGACTTACTAACCATATTGTAGGAAGACCCATACATATTTAAAACTTAAAAATTGTGATATTATGTGAATATCAAATATTTAAATATCAAGAAAAGTACCTATTATATGAACGAATCCACAAAACTACAAAATAGTATCGATAGATTACGCAAGCGATTAATCCTCATTGTTGCGCTATTTTTTATCTTCGTCAGTCTACTTTTACTGAAAAATATCAACGCTTCCAGAAAAAAGAGTCTGATTGATTATCACTTAAGTACCCAAGAAAGCTTCAAAAACCTGATGGCCCACTCATTAGATACAGTCCGCTATGCCGCATATAACACCTTCTACTCTAGCGAAGCCATTAGCCTACGTAACGCAACAGAAATCTCTCCAACCCAAGCCGCAAAGTACCTACGTACCCTTCATGCACTGGATAGTACGAATCCATTTATTCATTCGATCTATCTTTTAAATAAATCATCCAACACGGTATATACAACCAATTCTGGTTCATCTTCGTTTGACCAATTTGATGATCAAGCAGCGTTTACTCCAAATAATCATTTATTAAAGCTGCGCCAACTGCCAAATCAAGTTTGGGTCTATACATTACAATTCACCGATATTCGCGATACAGACGTATCCATGGTAGTCAATATTGATACTTATCTCTTTAACCGTTCCTTATTTAGAGATACAGATGCGACAGAATTCATCTATGTCCCAGAACAAGATACCTATTTCAGTTCTACGGAAAATGCTTATCTACCAATCGAAACTCTAAATTTCACATCAGACAATGATAGTCACTTTAAAACAATCGAGGATGATGTATACTTCTACTCTTATCAACCAGATTACAATCTCTATATTGCAAAACAGGTAAAATCAAACAGCATCATTAACCGTTTCTCTTCCTATATTCCTTTATTTTTAGAGATTATTGTAATCAACTTTATCCTGATTGTGATACTAGGTTACTTTATTAATAAGTATTACTACACGCCTCTTTATGAAATCATGGATAAGTTTGAACTGAAATCCTCTTCCAAAAACTCCGTTAATAACGCAGTTACCCTTTGGATTCATGACCAACAACATAAAATGGAAGAAGCGACTCATAAAGCCAAGCAGGACTATCTCACCAAGCTACTCTTAAACCAAAAGCTTCCCCTATTAAGAAATTTTCTCGACTTTGATACAACAAAAGATATCTACATCTGTATCTTAGATACTGTATCAAACAAAAATATTCTCGCTCTATTTGGCGAGAAAAAAGAAGTACATTCCATCAATAACCTATACACCGTTATCACAAACGAAGTAGACGTTGAGGCACTATCGAATTATGCAAAAACACATCACATCAAAGTATTCTTAGGTGATGCCAAACCACTACCAAAAGTCTATACTTCATATCAGAAATTATCACAACTATATTTCCTACGTATTCTTGATTCCACAAGGTTCTTCTATCGAGAGTCAGATATGCCTCACTTCATGACAAACTTCTCTACGATTCAAGAAAGCGAACAACGTTTACTTTATGCAGTTGAACACGATCGCAAGGAAAAAATTACGATAGCTTTCCAAGAGTGGTTTAGTTTGATGAAATCCCTGCATTATAACTCCCTACAATTCTTCTATACAAAACTATATTCCAGCTTGCGTGATCATATCCGATCTATCTCATCTATTCCAAGTTTACCAACCTACCAGTTCGAAAATAAACTGAGTACGACAACGGATATTCAAGAGATTAATCAATGCATTTTACATCTCATGCATGCATATAGCCAGTATCTTGCAGATATGAAAGAAGAAAAGATACTCGATTTAATTTCTAACGCAAAGAATTATATTGACCAACACTTATGTGATACTGATTTAACTGCGGATAGCGTTGCATTATCGATGGATTATAACGCAACTTACTTAAATCGAATCTTTAAATCACAGTACGCAATGTCGATGAAGGAATATATCAATGTCAGTCGTATAGAACTCGCAAAGAAGCTCCTCGTTGAAACGGATTTATCCACCCTAGAAATCTCATCAAAACTAGGTCTTGAAAACTCCAACTACTTCTATACGTTCTTCAAGAAACATACAGGCAGCACACCAAATCAATATCGAACCAACAACAAAGCATAAGAGTCAATGTTCTTATGCTTTTCTTTTTCGCATTAGCATGTCAATTGTATCATTTCACAACAATCATCTACTTCTCTTTTGCATTTTTATTGTAAAATGATATCGAGCTATGATACGAAAAAGAAGGGGCTCATTTATGGAACTAAACTATAGAAAATGTGCATAGGAAATCTTTGCAACTCTTGGTGGTAAAGACAACATTATCAGTGCTGCCCACTGTGCTACACGCTTACGTCTCGTCATTGCGGACAACAGTAAGGTTGACGTAAAGACATTAGAAAATGTACAGGGTGTACAAGGCGTATTTAATTCTAGTGGACAATTACAGATTATTATTGGTACCGGTACTGTAAATAAGGTTTACGATGAATTTATTGCAATCAGTGGAGTAACTGGTGGCAGTAAGGAAGATGTGAAAGCTGCTGCAGCTTCTCAAATGCCATGGTGGAAACAATTAATCAAGACACTCGGCGATGTATTCGTACCTATCCTACCAGCTATCGTAGCTGCAGGTTTAATGATGGGTCTTGTAGAGGCGTTAGGTAAGGCAATTCCTTCCTTTGCGTCTACTGACTGGTATGCATTCTTAGACATGGCTTCTAATACATCCTTCGCATTCTTACCAGTACTTGTTGCGGTATCTGCAGCACATGTATTCGGCGGAAATATCTTCTTAGGCGCAGTCATCGGACTGATGATGGTCCACCCAGCACTTACAAACGGCTGGAATGCTGCAAATGGATACAATGTTTGATATCTATTGGGTAAGGGTATTAACATCTTCGGCTACACGCTTGGACAAGTCAATCAGTTAGGTTACCAAGGTCACGTTATTCCAGTTGTGATTGCAGTATGGGTTATGAGTAAGCTTGAAATCAAGTTACACAAGATCGTACCAGAAATGATTGACTTATTCGTAACACCACTTACAACTATAATCGTAACTGCTTTAGCTACATTCATGGTTATCGGCCCTATTTTTGCGACACTTGAAACTTGGGTATTATCCGCCGCAACGGTATTAGTTGCCAATCCTTTTGGAGCTCTAGCAATGGGTGCTCTCTATCCAATCACAGTTGTGATGGGACTACATCATATGTACAACACAATTGAGTTGGGTATGCTCAGTACTGGTGCATTAAACACATGGATGCCAATTGCTTCTGCCGCAAACTTCGCACAGTTTGGTGCCTGCTTGGCAGTAGGTCTAAAGACTAAGAACGCAAAGCGTAAGACAATTGCTATCCCATCCGCACTCTCTGCTTCCTTAGGTATTACAGAACCAGCAATCTTCGGTGTCAACCTACGTTTGATGAAGCCATTTGTGTTCGCAGCGATTAGTGGTGCAGTCGGTGCCCTTGTAGGTGCTATCTTCCACATTGGCGCAACTGCTAATGGTGTAACAGGTATTCCAGGCTATCTCATTGCTTCAAACCCACTAACATATACAATCCTACTACTAGTGGCAGGTGGAACATCCTTTGTACTTACATTCTTATTCTGGCACGAAAATGATGTTGAAGCAGAAACACAAGCAACTACATCTACTCCAACTCCAGTAGCACCACAAGCAGAACCAATTATCACAACAGAAAAAGGCACAATCCTTTCCCCAGTAAAAGGAAAAGTCATTTCTGCAAGTGAAATCCCAGATCCAGTCTTTGCAGGTGAAGTAATGGGTCAATCTGTTGGTATCATCCCAGCAGAAGGAACAGTATACGCACCATTTGATGGAACAGTCATGATGTTATTTCCTACAAAACATGCAATTGGATTACAATCCAAGGATGGTTTAGAAGTACTTATTCACATAGGTGTTGATACAGTACAGATGAATGGCGAAGGCTTTGAAGCATTCGTAAAACAGGATGATGTCATCCATACAGGTGATAAGCTCATCATATTCGACCGTGCTAAGATTAAAGACGCAAATCATCCAGATACTGTGATTGTTGTGTTAACTAACAGTGCAAATTTCGAAACGATTGAAAAATCCGCATAAACACTAAAAATATCAATTTCGAAAATGATACAGTAATTATTTTCATAAAACTGCATCTTTTTTTCATATATATTACAGTTTATCTATCAATCTTTAAGAAAAATTTGATATGATATGAACATTACAAAAAGGGGTATATATTATGAAACGTGAAAAACTCTCATCACGCCTCGGCTTTATTTTATTATCCGCAGGTTGCGCAATCGGCTTAGGAAACGTATGGAGATTCCCGTACATCGTCGGACAATACGGTGGCGCAGCCTTTGTACTAATCTATATTGCATGTTTAGTATTGCTAGGACTACCAATTATTATTATGGAATACGCCGTTGGTAGAAGCAGTCAAAAAAGTATCGCTCTCGCCTTCGATGAATTAGAACCAAGAGGTACTAAATGGCATATCTACAAATGGTTCGGTATGGGTGGTAATTACTTACTTGCAATGTACTATACAACTATCACAGGTTGGTTATTACTATACTTCTTCAAAACATTACGCGGAGACTTCAATGGTTTAGACGCAACAGCAGTTGGCAACCAATTCTCTAGCCTAATAAATCAACCACTCACAATGTTTATCTTCATGACTATTACAGTCATACTCTGTTTTGGTATCTGTTCTATGGGACTACAAAACGGAGTAGAAAAAATTACTTCTAAGATGATGGTAGCACTACTCATCCTGATGGTAGCACTAGGTATTAACTCCATCTTCTTAAAAGGAGGACAGGGAGGACTTGAATTCTACCTGAAACCAAACCTAGCAGCCATCCAAGAAGTCGGCATTGGTAAAGTCATCTTCGCAGCACTAGGACAATCCTTCTTTACACTCAGTATTGGCATTGGTACAATGACAATCTTCGGCAGCTACATTGATAAAAAACATGCACTCGCTGGCGAAGCATTACATGTACTAGCACTTGATACACTTGTAGCCATCATGGCTGGCTTCATTATTTTCCCAGCATGTTTCGCATTTGGTGTAGAACCATCACAAGGCCCAAAGCTCATCTTTGTTACATTGCCAAATATCTTCAACCATATGTTCCTAGGACAATTATGGGGTGCATTATTCTTCCTATTCATGTCCTTCGCAGCACTTTCAACCGTTATTGCTATCTTCCAAAATATAATTGGATTTAGCTCTGATCTAACAAAAGTATCCGTTAAGAAGTCCTCACTTATCAACGCGATAGTCATCATCGTACTATCACTGCCATGTATACTCGGCTTTAACGTATTACAAAATATCACACCGCTAGGTGCAGGCACAAATATTATGGACTTAGAAGACTTCATTGTTAGTAACAACCTACTACCAATCGGATCTCTTATCTTCCTGCTATTCTGCACCAGCAAATATGGTTGGGGCTTCAAAAACTTCCTTAAAGAAGCTAATGAAGGAAAAGGAATCAAGTTCCCTACATGGGCAAGACTGTATATTTCCTATGTAATTCCACTTATTATCCTATGGATCTTTATCCAAGGTTACATTAGTACATTTATCAGGTAGAAAAAAATGAGCGTAGAATCTAATGATTCCGCGCTGTTTCTTTATTGTTTAACAAATTTTAGGATATCTTCGTACTTATATACACGCAGGTAACTAAGTACACAAATTACAACTACAAGTGTGATAATACTTCCGAAGAAACCATGGATGATTCCTAACACAATGCGATACGCTACCATCGCAATAGCTGTGTAAATCAAACCGTTTGTAACCTTCTGTCCACCAGTTGCTTGGTATAGATACCATAAACCACCAATCGCAACTGCTAAACAAGCAAGATTTAATAACAATCTAACGATTGCTAACCAGCCTAATGGTGTACATAATATAACTGCTCTAACGATTGCGGAAGCAACCAACATATTAATTCCTACACGATATTTATCCATATCATTTCCTCTATCTTTCTGTTTCAATGAACGATTCATATACCTCTTTCGCAACTTCTCGCCCGTCTTTAATTGCAGCTGCGATCGATTGAGGGCCTAAATAAGCATCCCCTGTTATTAGTACATTTCCTATTGTACTCTGATGTTGACCGGAAGTCAAATTTAGATTTTCATCGAGAATACTGAAGTCCACTTTTTGTCCGATTGCCGCAACAACCAAATCACATGGAATGATATGTTCACTGCCTTCTACTTCATGGGTTGATCTTCTTCCACTCGCATCTGGCTCACCAAGCTCCATTGTAATGGCCTTAACACCAGTTACTTTTCCAGCCTCATCACGCAATACTTCTTTAATATTCTCTAGGAAATGGAATATGACACCTTCGTCACGTGCATCTTTGATTTCTCCTTTATGCGCTGGCATCTCCGCTTCGCTACGACGATAAATAATTTTTACATCATCCATGATACGCACAAGACTTCTTGAGCAATCCATCGCAACGTTACCACCACCCCATACAACAGCGTGTTTATAATTCTCTTTATAAAAATCATGCATGTGTTTGATATTTAAATCATGTAGTAAGCTAAGGCCTGCGATACAGCCACCCTTAGCTTCTAGACCGAACATGTTCTCCACTTGAGCACCGATTGCGACTACAATACGGTCAAACTTCTTCTGTAAGTCACAAAATGGGATATCTTTTCCAATTGTCGTTTGGAAATGAAACTGAACACCAGCTGCTGTTAGTTCATCCATCAGCTTATCGATAAAGCTTGTATTGAAGCGAAACTGTGGGATACCTGTATAGCAAGCACCACCAGCACGTTCATTCATATCAAATACTTCAACATCGTATTCACCAAGCTTTAAAAGTGTCTGAATACTATATAAAGTTGCAGGTCCTGCACCAATATACGCAATTCTCTTCTTTGCCATCGTTTATTCCTCTAGTTTCTTATTTTTCTTGTTTTACGTCTTTAATATCTGTCACAAACCACTTACCATCATCTTGTTGTTCAAGAGTGATAATAGAATCCTCATTGTGATACTTCTTGTCTTTTAACCGTTCTGTATAAACAGAATAAATCTTATCTATAAGTTGTTCCATCATATACTTTTTGGCAGCTTCATCACCATCTTTCTTTTGTATTTCAGTTGCTTCAACAGATAGTGTAGAAATTAATGCCTTATACTCCTCACCTGTAAAGTACTTTCTAATTTCAGCTATATCCAAAAAATCCATTGAGAAGGTCACTTCATACTTTCTCTCATTTACTTCTTTTACATCTTTGATTTTTGGGTTTTCAAATGAGGAAGTTCTAATTTGTTTTTCAATTTCAGCCAACTTTTTCTTAGCGTCATCAGATAAATCTGTTGATGAAAAACTAGCTGGTGTCTTAAAGGAAGCTTCAATCGCATCGCACATCTTTTGAACATTCTCACTAGATTGTTCCTTCGCTTTTTCTGTATCTCCAGAGTCTAGTGCGTTTATAAATGTTTCTGCTGTTTTCTTAGCCTGTGCTTCTGGTGTTGACTTACCGCAACCTGCTAATACCAATAATATTGCCAACATTAACTTTGTAAATTTCATACTGTACCTCACATTTTCTGTATTCTACTGTATCATATTTTTGCCTAATATGATTTGAATTCAGTATCGATATTACGTATAATAATTACATCGCCGACATAGCTCAGTTGGTAGAGCAACGCACTCGTAACGCGTAGGTCGCAGGTTCAATTCCTGTTGTCGGCACCATGATCCTGATATGCCCTGATCAAAGGGCTTTTTATATCGGCGCTCTAAAATTACTTGGGGTTGGGGTACCGCAATGAGAAGACTTGGGGTGCCTTTTTGATACTTCTTCAGAAAACTTGGGGTACCTTCAAAAATAAAAAAACCTCTCATGTTATTATCTTTTTGCTATGAAAGAAAATGTCTTGAGAGGAGGCCATAAATGGCTATTGATTATATTATCACATCTGCTTTGAACTTGTCCCAAGATCAAGTTCAAAGTCTATCTACATATCGCAATCATGATACCTTGAATATTTATCTTCTACTGATAAATAAACACCCCATTTGCCCTTACTGTGGTGCTGATACATCTAGCAAAGGACTTCTAACATATACATTCAAAACGCAAGACATCGCTGGTCTAAAAACGATTGTCAATTGGAAACGTAGACGATATAAGTGTCGTGACTGTCATCGTACTTTTAGTGAAGACAATATCTTTACCCCTGATGGTATGCACTCCACCTTCTCTATGGTCGATCAAATCATGAAAGATCTAGGTGATATCTCCATTAACTTAAAGACAATTGCACTAAGAGCACATGTATCTATTCCTACGGTAGAACTCTATGCCGATAGTTACTTGAGAATTCCAAGGCAGTTCTTACCCGAGTATCTAGGAATTGATGAACTATATTCTGACATGGCGTTAAAAAACAGTTCTTACTTATGTGTCATGGTCGATAATAAAGCTCGTGTTCTAAACGAAGTCATACAGTCTCGTTCAAAAAAGGAACTCAGCACTTACTTTGAAAATATCCCATTAAGTGAGAGACAAAGAGTGAAGATTGTGACCATGGATATGTGGCAGCCATACAAAGATGTTGTAAAGAAATATCTGCCCAACGCCATCGTCGCTGTAGATCCTTTCCATGTCATCGAGCATCTTACATCTGGATTCTCACGTCTACGTATCGATATCATGAATCATTATGAAAAAGGAAGTAGAGCTTATTATCTTCTTAAAACATGGCATAAATTACTGGAAACCGACTACAACTTAGATAACGAGCCGAAATATAACAGTTTCTTTAGGCAAAAATTGAATTATCGAAATTTATATGATCAGTTATTGGAGATTGATCCAGTTTTAACGCTTGCCTACCACTTAAAAGAATTATTTCGCAACTTTAATAGAACTGCTATTTACCCATCTTGTACAATCGAAATTACCTCCATACTAGATGCGTTTATTTCTGCTGATATACCTGCGTACGAAGACTTTTTGACATCTATCACAAACTGGAAAGAGGAGTATCTCAACTCGTTTAGAAGACCGTATGATGACAGAAAACAATCGAATGCACTATCAGAATATATGAATAGTAGATTACGTGTACTGATCAATGTTTCTAATGGTCTTTCAAACTTTCCAAGATTCCGTGCTAGAGTGCTCTACGCGTTAAACAGAAAACTATATTACACAATTACGGATCACCTTCAATCCAACAAAAGGATTGGAAAGAAGCGTGGTTCATACAAAAAATAATTAACAATAAAACATTTCTTTCTTAGCACATATAAAAGGTAGAAATCGTAGACAAGAGACATTATTCTCATCTACAATTTCTACCTTTTTACCCCCATGTAATTTTAAAGCGGTTTTTTCTAAAACCCCAAGTTATTTTACATTAGGTTTATATCCCATATAAAAAGCATCTTTCTCTATATGCCTAACATGCGTAGCACATGGAAGATGCTTACTATTTTATTTCTCGTTATACTTCTTTAATTCAAGATTGACACACTCGACATCCGACATCACCGGAATGTACTCTGTACCACGTTTTTGACGTGTTTCTGCACCTTTACCTGTAATCAAGATGACTGTATTCCCTTGCACATTTGCGGCATCCTCTACTGCACGTGCAATGGCTTTTTCACGGTCGATAATGATTTCGTATGGTGCCTTTTCTTTTTCAACAGCTCTTGCGATTTCATGGGCAATTGCGAGTGGATCTTCTTCCCCTGCATCCTCTTCTGTTAAGTAGATGTAATCAGCGTTCTTACCTGCAATTTCACCTAAGTCATGACGACGATCTTTTGCCTTCTTACCAGGACAGCCAAAGATAATCGTTGCACGATATCCAGGATATTCACTTCGTACAGATTCAAATAATTTCTGAAAGGATAATTGGTTATGTGCATAGTCCACAATTGCGGTTATCTTTTTATCATTCGATGTATAGATTTCCATACGTCCCGGAACCTTCGCATGATAGAGACCGGCTTGAATATCACGAACAGGAATATCATACAAACGTGCTATCGCAATCGCACATAACGCATTAGATACATTGAATAATCCTGGCATTGATAGCTTAAACTCTTCATCAAAGTCACTTCCACGTACTTTAAAGACAATATCATTTCCGACTTTATGAACATCGTAGCCATAGAAGTCGGCGGTATCATTCGCCTCTGAGAATGTAATTACTTTCTTTGCAGCTTTGGCCGCATCTAGAATTTCATCACAGTGATCCGAATCTAGATTAACAAGTCCATATGTGCACTGTTCAAAGATACGCAGTTTAGAGGCAAAGTAATCTTCCCATGTAGGATGTTCTACAGAAGATATGTGATCATAGCCGATATTTAAGAATGCGGCAACGGAAAAGTTTACACCAAGTACACGATCATACTTTAACGCTTGTGAGGATACTTCCATCGTCACAAAATCAATCTTAGATTCAACTGCATTTGAGAAATGTCTTTCTAAATCGAGTGGCTCTGGTGTTGTTAAGTGTGATTCAAAACGTTCAACACCATCATAGGTGCCAATCGAAGAAATCACTGCACTTTCGTTTTTACCAACACGTTCAAGATATGTATCTAGAATTGCCTTTACATAATATGTCGTTGTGGACTTTCCTTTGGTACCAGTAAGTCCAATCACATTCAGTTCCTTCCATGGATCGTTGTAGTACATCGTCGCAAGATTTGCCATTGCGTAACGTACATTCGTTAGTGGGATCCATGGAATATTTACTTCCGGATATTCTACTTCACTTAGATATGCAAAGGCTCCCTTATTCACCGCATCCTGTAGGTACTGTGCTTTAAAGTGTACGCCTTTGCACAAGAATAATGTATTACGAACAACCTGTTGTGAATCACAGGATACAAGCTCCACAACAGTATTCATGCATGTATCAGATAGATTGACATCCCCTAATACATTCTTCTCCTGTAAAAAAGAGATATAGTCTTTTAATAAATATTTCTTCATCAAAGCCTCCTATACATGCAGTGGTTCACGATCAAAGAAGCGAATGCATTCCTCTGCTAGAACCTCCATTGCATCGATATAGAATGAAGGTAATCCATGATATTCACGATATACAGATAATTCTGTACAACCAAGAATCGCACAATCACAGCCAGCATCTCTGACTGCTCTATCGATTGCCGCAAAGGTATGACGGTTACCCTTTTCACCACGTTTAATTTCATCGTAAATCAAAGACATAACCTTCTTTTGTATCTCAGCGTCTGGTTTCCATGCTTGCATACCTGCTGCTTCAATTTCACAACGATACACACCTGTCATGATTGTGCCGTCAGTCGCAAGAATCGCAACCTTCTTGTGATTTGTCTTTACCAAGCGTTTTACCGTTTCACGTGGCATGTGAATAATTGGAATAGAGATTTCCTTCTGCAAACGATCTGCGAAGTAGTGTGATGTATTGCATGGAATCGCAATACAACAGCTACCACAGCTTTCTAATAAATGACAATCGTGCAACATGCGTTCATATACAGCATTCTCATTTCCAGATAAAATCGCTGCTGTACGATCCGGCATCTTTGTATCAGACAGAATCATCGTTGGAATATGGTCTTGGTCACAAACCGCATCTGTACGATCAAGAATCCACTGATATAAGATTTGCGTTGCCTGTGGGCCCATTCCACCTAAGATACCTAATTTATCTTTTGTTTGTTCCATACATGACACCTCTAAGATTTCTTTACTGCGTATGTCTCGTAATTCTTTCTTTGTCGCTTTAAGTCATACCAAACCCATAAACGATGAAAGAGATTCTTTTCTCCCTTGTATACAAGGGAGTTTGTCATCCTGCCTTCTTTTTCTAGTTGTTTCATCTTATCGTGGTAAGAAGATACGATAAAGTCTCTTGCAACAGCAGAGGGTACAACCTGCCATAAGCTTTCATTCTCACAGATTTCAAATGGAAGCTCTTTATTTTCGATGTAATCTTCCACAAGATAGCGAGCGATATTAAAGCCTGCACCTGTTACATAGTAATTACTTCTACCTTGCCGGCAGTTGATTTCAAATAGTTTTAACTTTCCATCACGCTCGTCATATTTCATATCAAAGTTAGAGAATCCAACATAATGAATATCCTCTAAGAACCTCTTAAGCTTCATACAAATTTCTTCATTCTTCTCTGTCATGATAACCGCGTGGTTTCCCAATCCATGTGGTGTATGTTCTTCCAGTAGGACATGGCCTAAGCACATCATCTTTACTTGTCCATTCTTATCAGAATAGTTCGTCAAGACACGCATATAGGAATCATCCCCAGGAATACAATCCTGAATGATCATCGTATCTGGATAACCAGCCGCATAACAACGGTCTAATACATCATATAATTCTTCCATTGTCTGTAGGAGAAACACCTTGTCATTGCCTTCAAATGGATGCTCCCAATAGGTTACAGAATTGGAAGGTTTACAAATAAATGATCCTGTAAATGGCAGGGTAAAATCATGACCCATCTCTTTGTGATAGATAAAGGTTGCAGGATGGTCTAAGCCATACTTATCACACATCTCATAGAACTTTTCTTTATTAATGAGAGTATTTAAAAGTTCAGCGTCAATCCCTGCAACGATACAGTTCTTTGGAAATAGATGCTTATTTTCAGCAGCCAACTTTACATATGCGTCACCACAACCAATCACAAACACTTTTCCATCTTGATGGCCGTTTGCAAAAGTTACAACATTCTTTACATACGCATCCGCATCTTCATTATTTTCACATGCATGATAATCAATGATAGAACTGCGATATGCAGGTCCAGATAAATATTTACCAAAGCATGTAGAACGTAAGCCATACGCTTCATGGAATGCTCTTGCGACAGAATATACGTTTATATCACCACCAAATAACAATGGATAGATTTTTTCCTTCATAAATAGCCTCTTTTCTTTCAATGTACTTTGTTTATTATACTACACAGTTATTTTGTTGCTTAAAACACACCAGAAATCATGAGTATTGAAAATACAATCGCATTCATACTCATGATGAGTACTACGATACCAACCACAATCATAGTAGGATTTACTCTCTTTGTGATAAATACGCTACAATAATCTAATTGCTGTTCATTCATCTTAAATAAACCATCAATCAAAGGGGCATTCTCTAAATCTGTATTACGCTGAATACTCATTAGGTAGTTACCTGGTTCTGCATCAAACCAGAAGTATTGTCTATCATAATATGAAAATGATCTTCTTTTTACTTTGAACGTCGTGTGATTTACAGGGATTTCTCTACCAGTTTCAGCTTCGTTTACCACAATATTCAATCTTGGATAGGAGAATCTTCCGATTGGTACCCTGAACCAAATCGCATAGCTACCTTGTTCAGTGATTGTAAACTCATCACAATCAAGTGAAGCTTGCATTTCAAAAATACTCTTTCCAAATATTTTTAAACGTATTACAAGCACAATTGTGCCAATCAGACACAATATGCCTACTGCCAATGTTAATATCGCTAGAGTCTTCATAATTCCTCCATAATCATCTCTTCTATTTTATCAGTATTATGCCTTTGTTTCATAGTTATTAGCAGAGATATTTTTATACATCTATGCTATACTTGTCCTGTATATTTAAAGAATATTGAGATGCATGAGGTGAATATATGTCTACCAGATTAAAACAAGAAAAAAAGAAAGGTGGCGTCGGTAAGGTCTTACTCATACTCCTAGCAGCTGTGGGTATTATCGCTATTGGTGTTTACATAGCAGGTGTTATCTATTTCCAACAACACTTCTTCTACCGTACAACAGTTGGTAATACAGATGTCAGTTTCATGGATATAGACACAAGTGTTAGTACACTTACCAATGCCACAAACACATATAAAATTAAAATCATTGCCCCTGAAGATAAGGTTTACGAAGTAAAGGGTAAAGATATCTCACTCAGTCTTGCAAGTAATGCGAAGGCTTCTGTTGAAAAAGAAATCAAATCACAAAATGTATTCACTTGGCCACTCTCTTTAATACAGCCAGAGCACAAAGAGATTCAAGTAGAATACAGTGAATCAAAGCTTCACAAACAATTAGAAGACTTGTTGTCACTAACAAAAGATCCAGTTAACGCAATGATTACGATTAACGACGATAGCTACAAGGTCGTTGAAGCCAAGTATGGTGCTGATACAGCAGCTGTACAAAAAGAAATTGATAATGCCATCAATAGCCAAAATTATCAATTGACATTAAATACCGCAAACTTTACTGCCCCAGAAATCACATCAAACTCTGAACAGATTACAAATGCAGTAAAGAAGATTGAAAGTTACTTGAAGAGTACCGTTTCCTATACAATCGGTTCTTCTAAGAAAGTCATGGATAAAGCATCTGTGCTAAAAGTATTAAGTATTTCTGATACATACGATGTAACTGTCGATGACGCAAAGCTACAGTCATATATAGAAGAACTTGCCACAAGCTTTAATACCTATGGTAAAGTTCGTACATTTAGAACACAAGCTGGCGATGACATTCAAATCGGTGGTGGTGACTACGGCTATATTCTAGATAAAGATTCAGAATTTACACAATTAAAGTCCGATCTTGAATCCGGAAAAATGGTTGAAAGACAACCAATGTGGTCACAAACGGCACAAGGCACTTTAGAAAATGATATTGGTGATACTTACGTAGAGCTTGATTACACAAACCAAGTACTGTACTACGTACTACATGGCGAACGTGTATTTACATCCGATATCGTATCTGGAAATATCAACATGGGCAGCGGTTCTCCAGATGGAGTCTTCCGCATCAAGTACCGTGTCACAAACACAAGATTAAAAGGTACAAATTACGATGGCTCAGAATATGACTCACCTGTCAATTACTTCATCGTATTCGCATACAACATCGGCTTCCACGATGCCCCATGGCAACCATGGTTCGGTGGTAACCGCTATACATATGCAGGATCACATGGCTGTATCAACTTACCAAATGACTCCGCCGCATATATGAATGCGAATGTCCCAGATGATATTGCGGTTGTGGCGTACTATCGTTATCCAGTGAATCTAACAGGTGCCGCAAACGCTAACTCAAACGCATATTCTTATCACGGATAGTATAAATGCCACTACACAGTGGTATTTTTTATTTCCCATAATTAAAAGCTCTCATCATGAGAACTTTTAATATAACTTCAGTTCAGCTTCTTGCTTATCCCAGATAGCGTAATCCACTTCTCCACGATGATCAGGAATATGATACTTCTCCTTTAAAATCTTACCGAAATAAGCATTAACCTTCTTTGAGCCATTCATATTCAAATGGTCTCCACGGTCTAAAGTATCTGTTGTCCAATCGAGAGAGAGTACGTTATCCAATTTATTTAAGTCATAATATGTAATATCATATCGATTACATAACGCTTGAACTGTATCATGTCTTGCGTCACTCCAGTTCTTTGGAGATGGCATACTTGCCACCACAAGTTCAACGTTTTTTTCTTTGCATAACTGTACAATCTTTTCAAAGTATTCTAGCGTTTCCGGATAGAGTGTCGTGTCACGTTTGTTGGTCTTCATATACTGATCAGAGCCACGATATGGACGAATTCTTACACGTGCATAATAGCCTTTACATTGATCTGCATATGCGTTTTCCTTGGTTGCACCAAGTAAATTAACACTGAGATTGATTGTCTTATAGATATTGTGATGGTGTAGCACAGGGAATAACCGTTCTGCCCACATCAACACAGAATCATCCTTGTTATAAACCGCATTCTTGCGGAATAAAGTGTTGGCTTCTAACACCAATACTTTTGGTTTCTGATGCTTTAACACCTCTTCTAGAACGGTATAACAGTCATTTAAGCGCTGTGCACTACCACCTAGATTATAGGAAGCGATACCCTGTTCTTTCCAATACTGGAAAGGAGAGAATGTATTACTGGCCTCACTGTCACCTGTAAATAGGACATCCAGCGTATTCTCTTTTTCTTGGCTCACTGCATCAATTTTTCGATTTACCAACTGAATGTCATATACATTTTCATATCCCTTTGGTGTTACGAGATATGATGTAACCATCAGTAAACATATCAAAACCAATAGAAACGCAACTGGTTTTAATGCTTTCTTCATACATACTCCTCACTTTTTTAAAATATGATGCAAACTTATTCAGCTTGTAATCTTTGTACCATTGCAAGTAACGCAGCAGCACTATTGAAGTTTGCTGGTACAATATCAGATGCTGGAATCTGAATGTCATAATGATCATTCAAAGCACTGATGATTGATAAAATATCAAATGAATCTAATACAGCATCATCAATCAATGTTGTGCAGTGTTCAAAATCCGCATCATCTTTAATATCGTTTAAAATTTCTAATAGTTCTTCCATGTTTTTTCTCCTTTTGACGCTAGAATCCAGCGTACATCATTTTGATAATATCATATCCCGGTCCATACGCACCGAAGAATATAATATAGAATATCACAAGATACAGAATACTCCACCGTATAACGAGTGGTTTTGATTCAAATACTTTGCGAATTGGATAACCGATTTCTTTTAAGACATCCACAATCACCACAATCACAAACGCAACCCCAACTGTAATGTAATCCCACGCATCCATACCAAGATACGGAATAGTTGACCAGGCATCCGCCCAATCAAAGCGTGTAAATAGGGATTGTATCATCGTGACAATCTGTTCTCCAGAAGAAGCCGCAAAGACCATCTCACCAAAACATACAATAAACATTAACTTTACAAAACGGAAGATACGATAACCAAATCCGTTTTGGTTAATATGGAACTTCTTGCAGAAGTTCTCGGTTGGTTTCTCCATAAATAATTCTACGAATATCAAGATGAAGTAGTAAATACCATACAGAATGTAATTCCACTGTGGACCATGCCACAAACCATTTGATATCCATACACAGAACAATGCAATTGCAGGTCCAATATACTTCGCGACTGTCTTACCGAGATGCTTTTTACACCACTTGGTCAACTTCATCACAGGCTTCGAGAGTGATACTGGATAGAAGATATAATCTCTAAAGAATGTACCTAATGTAATATGCCAACGATGCCAGAAATCCGATGCCCCTTTGGCAAAGAAAGGCTGTGTAAAGTTCTCTGGTAATACGATACCGAAGATTCTTGCACTACCAATCGCAATATCGATGGATCCTGAAAAATCCATATAGAGCTGAATCGTACAAAAGATTGCGACAACAAGCACAAGTCCACCTGATGAATCATGTGATGAAAAGATTGAAGATACGACAGGTGCCAAATGGTCCGCAATCGCAACTTTCTTGAATAATCCCCACAGAATACGCTCAAATCCAATAATCATATTCTCCTGTTCAATCGGCTTTCCTTCTGTCAAAGCTTCACCAATCTCAGAGAAACGAGCAATAGGACCTTCCACCAGTGTTGGAAAAAATGTCGCAAACAACAATAACTTTGCGTAGCACTGTACTGGTTCAATCTTTCCACTATTAATATCCGCAAGATACGAAACAAGCTGTAATGTATAGTAACTAATTCCAATTGGAACCAAAATCTTTAACGGTGTAAATGATTGCTGGAACACCGCAAAGATTCCTGTCGCAAAAAAGTTTGTATACTTGAGTCCTAATAACACCGCAAAGTTCAACAAGATTCCAGCTGTTAAAATACGTCTCTTCTGTTTCTTAAATACCTTTTTATCTACACCATCCGGTGCCTTTTTCATCGCACCTAACTTCTTACCGATGAAGAAGGTAATCAGGGTTGTAGCCAAACAATATACTACCAACCACTGCGACCAGACTCCAAAGAAGACCAGATTTGCCAGTAACAGCACAATCCATCGATACTTCTGTTTCATAATCTGATATAACAACATCGTAATCGGCAGAAATATAACTAAATAACCTAAAGCGTTATACGATAAATTCATAAGTTAATATCTTTCTATTCCTACAAAATAACATTCAATATTATAAAGTAGTTTTACAAAATTACACTATTTTCTACTGAAAAAATATTATTTTTTTGCATATTTTCACATGTTTCCCACTGTCATCACATATTTTGAACTATTTTACAAAAAAAGGACTATAATATGTATAGGGGTTAGCCATTACTAACCAGGAGGTAAGATAATGAATCAACAACAATTAAAACGAATGCATTCAGATTTAGGATTTATTGCTGCCTTGGACCAATCTGGTGGATCAACACCAAAAGCTTTACTCGCATATGGATTAGACCAGACAGCTTATGCAAATGACGAGGAGATGTTTGACTGTGTACATCAAATGCGTACACGTATCATCAAAACACCATCCTTCAACAAAGACGGTATCTTAGCCGCAATTCTATTCGAGAATACAATGGATCGTACAATTGATGGCAAATATACCGCTGACTATTTATGGCAAGAGAAAGGAATTGTTCCAATCTTAAAGATCGACAAAGGTTTGGCTGAAGAAAAGAACCACGTCAAACTGATGAAGCCAATCCCAAATCTTGCGGAAACACTCAAACACGCCGTCGAAGATCGTCATATCTTTGGGACGAAAGAGCGTTCTGTTATCTACGATTACGATGAACAAGGTATTCGCGATATCATCGCTCAACAGTTTGATATTGCCCTACAGGTATGGCATGCTGGTGCAGTCGCAATTATTGAACCGGAAGTAGATATCCATAATCCACACAAGGCAGAATCTGAAGCCTTTATGTTAGAAGTCATCAAGGAACATCTTGCAAAATTGGATTCTGATGTAAAAGTGATGTTTAAGTTGACAATTCCAACTGTGAATAACTTATACGCTGATTTAATGAAGGATCCACATGTAGTACGTGTCGTTGCACTATCTGGTGGATACTCACAAGAGGAAGCTTGCCACTTACTCTCACTCAACCACGGTATGATTGCGTCCTTCTCACGTGCCTTTGCACAAGATCTACGCTACCAACAGACAGACGAAGAATTTGATGCAACTGTAAAAGCAGCTATCGCCAAAATCTACGCAGCTTCTATCGCATAAACCATAAATATCATATACTCTATACCTGTGCGCATACAGCACAGGTATTTTTATATGAAAAGCATAAAATGTTGTTAATAAAAAAGTTATGATAATGTCAAGAATTATAAGGTACAATATGTGTAACTCATTTGATATAAACGAATGATGACTTACTCAACAATACAATTTACAAATCACTTAGCTGGTTCACTTCCAACACAACAGCGATATTCTAAATACTGAGAATATCAACTAAATCGTTGAAAAGAGCGTTATTTATCTAAAAGTTCTATATAACTGCCATAACCTTCTGCTTCCATCTTTTCAACTGGAATAAAGCGCAAGGAAGAACTATTAATACAGTAACGCAAACCACCCTTATCACGCGGACCATCTGTGAAGACATGTCCTAGATGACTGTCCGCATAACGACTACGCACCTCTGTACGAATCATGCCAAACTGTAAATCAACCTTCTCAGTAATCACTTCTGGAATAATTGGTTTAGAAAATGCTGGCCATCCACAACCAGAATTGAACTTATCTGTGGACAAGAATAATGGTTCTCCCGAAACAATGTCCACATAGATACCCTTCCGAAATAAATCATCATACTCATTTTGATACGGGCGTTCTGTCTTCGCATTCTGCGTTACTTCATACTGTAACGCGGTCAACTTCTCTTTTAGCTCTTCTTTTGAAGGTTTATTGTATTCTGTTTCTAATATATTTTTTCTAATTTTTTCGTTCATAGGATTACCTATCACTTTCTAACTAATTTTTTGTATAATGGGAATGCGAGGTATGATATGGAACTGATTACAGAACTCATGGATCAAGCACAAATAGAGCGTTCCCTAACACGTATCGCTCATGAGATTATTGAACGAGATAGTTCATCTCCCAATGTATGTTTAGTCGGCATCAAACGTCGTGGGATTCCACTAGCACATAAGCTGGCAGAAAACATCAAGAAATATACAAGTGTTGAACTTCCTGTTGGTGAAGTGGACATCTCTTTATATCGAGATGATCTGACGGAACTAAGCGAAGCGCCAAAGACAACCAACATCATTTTACCTGATAATATTCAAGACTATGTTGTAATCCTTGTGGATGATGTTATCTACACTGGCAGAACGATTCGTGCTGCGATTGACGCGGTATTCTCGCATGGTCGCCCAAAGGCAATACAACTTGCAGTACTGATTGACCGTGGTCATCGTGAATTACCAATACGACCAGACTTTGTTGGTAAGAATGTCCCAACCTCTCGTGATGAACTCATTGATGTTTCCATCGATGGTATCGATGATGAAACAGTTGTAAAACTCTATAAACTATAAAACATCGGCAAACCGATGTTTTCTTTTCGTTATAAAGCCGCAATCGCAGACTTGATCTTAGCGTGGTCTTCTTCAGTTCCCTGAACATCAACCTTAGCAATTAATACACCACCAAAGTCCTTCACAATCTTATCACCAGCCGCAGCGAATGTGTCCGCATGACGAGCCATAGAACCAGTCGCCACAACACCCTTTAGGCCAGCCTTATTGTTTTCTAGGAAGCTTTCAACTACACCTGGAACTTCCCCATAACCATCCGTATATGTGAAGAGTACATAATCTCCATCAACCTTTTCACTACCGTCCACGATTAACATCGCATCTGTATAGCCTAACTTCTGTCTTACTAATTCATCTGTATTTCCCATTCTTGTCGCAAAAACGATTTTCATTTTATATTTCTCCTTTTTGTTTGTTATCACTAACTGATGTCTATAACGTACCATTACTCATGAATCTTTGCAAAATATATGCTCATGCTTTCTGGAGAACTAAAACTTGTTTTGTACAAATATGATATTGTTTTACAAATATCTCTACATCCTTAAAATAGTTTAACAAATAATTTGTATAATCCGATTGGTAATATGCTTGTTGACTTACTAGCTTAATATTCTGATTGCCATTTAGAATAAACTGTTTGATCGATGCACTATCAACCAAATAGGATTCATTGCTCTCACGTAAGATGGACTGCTGTCCCCAAGTTACGTGTAATAAGATATTGTACAAATCATCTACACTTGCTTGGATTGTGTTTCCTTTCACAACAACTTCAGATAAAAAGATTGCGTGTTCAGAAAGCTCCTTGATCCATTGTTTCACTTCTTCTATCTTTGTCGGAATCACTTCAACTCTAGCAAGGGTTTTATCTTCAGGTGCACACCAATCCCGAATAATTAGCTTTCCATTTTCACTCAAATGGGAAAGCACCACATTCATTGTGTTCGCTGCTTCGTTACGTGAAAGATACGAAAGTAATTCATGGAATACACTCGACATAAAGATAATATCGAATTTCATATCCGTACTCTTCAAAAACGCAAGATCAATACAACGAATCCCCTTTTCTTCCAGTAACATCTGTACCTGTCTCGAATTATCTAGCGCATAATAATTCGCTTCAAAATAACGTACATATTCATATACATCTTCACTTGGCCCTGATCCAAAGTCCAATACACACATCCCTTTTTGAACTTGACCATCCAAAGCACTTAACTTATCACTCATCGTTGAACGCATGCGTGCATAGTATGATTGTTCATTATACATGCACTTATTTTCCTAACTCTAATTTATCTAATACTGGACGAAGAACACGCATCATTGTAGGAATGATAATGCCTGCCACAATCATCTCTAAGATACCATTGCTTGTAATTACAGTAATAATTACTGTTGATACGGCCAATCCCGTTACATTTGCGTAAACCTGACCGAAGAAGAACCATATCATCCCCATGACCATAAGCGTATGCAATAAGGTCATACCAATCGCAACGATAGATTCTGCGATAAAGTTATTCTTCTTAGCTTTCTTAAATGTGGTATACAACAAACCAGAAAGATATCCTAATAGGATACGTGGCGCAAACGCAATGAGTAAACTCCAGAAATTCCCATGAATATCACCTACTGAATAGAATGGTGAAAAGCAGAAACTCGTAATCGTTGGTGCGAAGGTTGCCTTTAAAAAGCTAGTCATCCCAAATACAAAGCCCAAGATTGCGCCTTCTGATGGTCCCAGTAAGATACCCGCAAAGATGACTGGTATATGCATTGTAGTAATGGAAATCGCACCTAAGCTAAGATAACCAATAGGTGTCATTGCCATGATGAGCTCAATCGCAATAAACATACTCAGAATTGTCATTTTTTGAATTCTTGTTTTATTACCCATTTGAATGCCTCTCTATATCTTATACTCTACCCATTTCCCTTGATGGAAACGAATTCGTAGTAACGTAAATCTTGTCAACTGATCCGATAATACACCCAACCAAATGCCCACCAAGCCAAGTGAGAATACGGAGGTTAATACCCAGG
The DNA here is from genome assembly GCF_036323475.1 of Solobacterium moorei. Lineage (GTDB taxonomy): Bacteria > Bacillota_I > Bacilli_A > Erysipelotrichales > Erysipelotrichaceae > Bulleidia > Bulleidia moorei. The sequence goes on along the minus strand of NZ_AP028934.1, from coordinate 233,233 downwards.
TTAAAATTGGTCGGATGATAGCGACACTAATCAGTGCCACAAACAATGTATATTTTACATCACCTGCACCTCTTAAGCATCCACCATAAATAATTTGTGATATCTGAAATAGTACAATAATTGCCACAAAGCGAGCAATCATAACACCCATCTCGATTACGGTTTCATCCGCAAAGAAGAACTGATTCAGTGTTCTTCCGCCCACTAACAAGACCACCGCAAATACAACCGATATTACCACACCGATTAACTGACATGCATGCCCATAGGTCTTCGCAAGGTCTGGTTTCTGTTGTCCAAGACTCTTACCAATTAACGATACCGCTGCCACTTGCATACCATCACCAAACGCAAAGCCCAACGACAAGATATTCATACCAACCTGATATGCCGCAAACTGGTCAGTACCCAGTCTTGCCGCAAGCACAGCAGTCGTCATAAAGCCTACACGCATGGCCCAGTTTTCAAAGAGAATATTCGCACCCAACTTTTGAATCGCATTGAATGACCAAAAATTCGGTTTGATTTTCTCTTCAAGAATATAAGGTATCGATACATAACTATCTTTCTTAAATAGCGAGTGAATACTCATACCACACGCAAAAACAGTACCTAGTACCGTCGCAAATGCTGCGCCAAATAGCCCCCATTTAGGAAACCCAAAGTTACCACCAATCAATAGATAATTGAAGATAATATTCACGATGGATGATGTAACATTTGTGACCATCGCAATCTTCGTGTTACCTGCACCACGTTGTGCCGCATTGATTACCAGTGATAATACATTGAAGATCATTCCGATCTGTATCACCCTAAAGTAAATCACTGCACTCTCATGCGTATCCACATTCGAACCACATATCGCAATTAACGGATCGGCAAAAATCACTGTCAAAACTGTTAACACAATACACAACAACAATACGATTACTAGTGCAGTCACTAATACCTGATTTGCGTTTCGACGATTATTCTGTCCAAGTCTTCGCGCAACTAAGGCAGATACTGCTACGTTAATCGCAAAGAAGAAGCTAAGACTTAGATACTTTGGTTGAAGGATCAACCCTGTAGCCGCTACTGCATATGTACCCATAGAGGAAACCATGAGTGTATCGATAATACCCGCAAGAGACACAAAAACACTTTCCAGCACAGCTGGCCATGCCATACGTATCGCTTCTATATAATGTTCTCTGGCGATATTCTTCAACATTTCTCATTCCCCCATTGACTTGAAACCTCACTCCAAATGAAGTGAGGTTTTCAATTATGCATTTAATTTCTTTTCAATATCTTCGATATCGTTCTTTAACTTCTCTAAGAAAGCCTTCTTTTCTTCAACCTGACGCTGAATACCGCGAATTCGTTCATAGTCACTTGTTTCATATTCCTGTTCTTGAAGTCTATTGATTTCTTCTCTTACAATTGGAAGTTGTGATTTCTTGTAGTCAAAGGCTTCCTGAAGACGCTTTTGACTATCTTCACGCTTACCATTCCAGAATACTTCTTTTGCCTGTGTGAATGTTTCCCACAATGCATCATTCTGTTCACTTCCAGAATATCCAGCAGCACGCCACTCCTTATCAAGTGCCTTCATACGATCAGTCTTCTCACGACCATAATCCTTTTCAGCAGCGATTGTCTTCGCTTCTTCGATTAAGGCATTCTTGATACGGATACTTTCCTTCTGCTTTTCATCACGCTCTGTAAAGAACGCTGTTCTTTCATCATAGAAGCCCTGACGTGATGCGTTAAACTCATTCCAAAGTTCATCATCCTTACCACGACCTGCACTACCGATTGCCTTCCATGCGTCCATGAGGCCGTTCATCTTCTCAGATGTTTCACGGAAGTTGTCAGTCTTCTTTGCAAGTTCCTTTGCCTGCTTGATTAAATCAAGTTTCTTCCCTTCATTTTCGGCATGTACTTGGGTTAGATTATCAAAATAGTTGCGACGTTTATCATTGAATTGGTTACGATAGCCCTTAAACTGTTTCCATAAGGAATCATCTTCCACACCTGCATTGCCAAGTGTTTCCCATTCATCCTGTAGATTTCTAAATTCTGCTTGTGTTTCCTTCCAGTTTGTGGAATCTGCTAAACTAGCAGCCTTTTCAATTAACTTTTTCTTCTCTTCTGCATTTAGACTTTGACGCTCGCTTCTAGCGTTGAACTTTTCTAACGTCTTACCAAACCAGATAGCATACTCCTCATCCTTTGGAGTATTCCAGTTTTCGATTGCTTCGAATTGCTTACGAACTTCTTCAAACTCTTCTACAGTAGAAATATTCTCTGCTTGACGACATAATTCCTGCTTCTTACGAAGATCATTTTCCATATCTTCAAGTGCAGTATCATTATGAGAAGTACCGTATTCTACGCCACCTCCTAAATATGCTGGCTTGCGCCAAGAGAACATTCTGTATTCCCCATTTGTCTCAATACCAAACCATCTACCATGACCATCGTTTTGATCCTCTTTTGGTAATACAAAATTGCCATTTTCGTCCTTGGCACCGTATAGGACTTCCACAACCTTACCATCAAAAGTCTTGTGTGCTTTAAAGCTGACCTTTGCTAATTTCTCATCAAATCCTTCTAACGTTTTCCAATTCATTGTATTTCCTCCTATTTGTCGTGTAATACGAAAATCCCTAATAAATATTATACATGATAATTAAAGTGTTTGATGTTCACGTTTTACATGTTCGTAAACAATTTTCGCTACATCCTCAACATTTTCTTTTTTGCCATTGCGCATCCACACAGTATAGATGTTAAATAACGCACCTGAATAATAATACAAGTGATATCTACGTAACTCATCTTCACCCTGCTCAAATACGTAGCTATCGATATAGTAATTCAATCCATCCTGTAGGATAGAGGATAAATTCGATTGGTCTAAACATTCAATGAAGCGTTCATAATTACAGAAATATAAAAAACCTGCAAGAATCATTTCATACGAACGTACTTTTAAATCCTTTGCTCGTTGTACGCGAACAAATTCATCAACAATCATCTTCATATAATCGCTGAATATCTCACGCTTACTACTATAGTTTCGATAATACGTCATGCGTGATACACCTGCTATACGGCAGATTTCTGTTACTGTAATATCATCATACGCTTTGGTTTCCATCAAACGTATCAGTGCTTCACTAATACACTGACGATTGAATGCATTTTGTTGTTCCTGTTGCATAAATTCTCCTGATAGTTGTATTTTAACATATTTGGTTATCTTCCTACCACGTCCGATACCCATCAAGCATCAACAAAAAAGAATATTGAAAACAATAGATTCCAATATTCTCTCGTTTATTTATAACCAAGAACCATATTTCTTGATATAGGACTTCTTTACGATTTCAATCGTAGTACTGTAGAGTGCCAAGATAATAATCAAATACATAAAGTATTCAAATGGCATTTCTGTAAATACAGTATTCTTTAGATTATCAAATAAATCTGGAATTGAAATACCTACAAAGATACCAAATGCAGATGCTAGAGCTAATCTAGAATCACACTTCGAATCAATGATTGGACGTTTCGATGTACGAATAAACTGTACAATCAAAATCTGAGAAATCAGACCTTCAATGAACCAACCTGTCTGGAAGTAATTCTGCATAGCCAATGTATTATATCCTAAGATAAACCATAATACTAAGAACGTCAGTACATCAAAGACAGATGAGAAGCCACCTATAACATTCATGAATGAAACAAGTGAAGCACTATTCCACTTATGCGGTGTCTGTAGAAATTCGTCATCGACGTTATCCCATGGAATCGCAATCTGTGTGAAGTCATAAATCAAATTCTGAATCAAAATCTGTAATGGTAGCATCGGTAAGAATGGCAAGAAGATCGACGCAATGAGTACAGAGAAGACATTACCAAAGTTACTAGATAATGCCATCTTCATATACTTCAAAATGTTTCCATAAATACGCCTACCTTCATAAATACCATTGAGAATAACTGTCAAGCTCTTCTCCAACAGGATAATATCCGCACTAGCTTTAGCAACGTCCGTCGCATTATCAACCGAGATACCAACATCCGCATCGTGTAGACTTGGCGCATCATTCACACCATCACCCATATAACCAACTACATGACCATTATTGCGTAACGCATCGACAACACGTTTCTTTTGCATTGGAGATAAGCGAGCAAAGATATCATTCTTCTCTACAACAGAAGATAATTCCGCATCACTCATATTCTCTAAATCAGAACCTGTAACAGCACTCTGATCACCAACCTTCATACCAACAAGCTTGCATACATGTTCAACAACAACAGGCGCATCACCAGAAATAACCTTCACATGAACACCAGCATCATACAAACCACGAATCGCTTCTTTCGCATCTGGTTTTGGCGGATCTAGGAAGGCAATGATTCCTAAGAATGTCATATTCGTTTCATCTTCCGCATGGAAGGCTGTTGTATCACCTACACTCTTCTTCTTTGCGGCAACGCCAATCACATGCATGCCTTCCTTATTTAACTGTTCTGCAAGTGCGTTGATTTTCGCAAGATCTTCTTCGTGAATATCCATATATTCTTTCTTCACACGAATACGACTACAGCACTCTAATACAGACTCTAAAGCACCCTTTGTAATAAGCACTTCATCCTTTGGCATTGGAAGGATTTCTTCGACATCTCCACCCAAGTGCTCACCACCTGGATTAGAAATTAACACACTCATTCTGCGACGTTCAAAGTCATATGGAATTTCATCAGACTTCACATACCCACCAGCATATTTTTGCGCATTACTCTCTTCCCCATACGCTAAAATTGCTTGGTCAATCAGATTCTTAACTCCCGTTGAATAGTATGCATTCATCCATGCATAATTCAATACTAAATGTGAATCCTCACCATTTACATCAAGATATTTTTGAAGAACAACATGGTCCATCGTTAGTGTCCCGGTCTTATCGGTACATAGAACATCAATGGCACCTAGATTTTGAATCGCAGACATGTTCTTAACAATTGTCTTCTTCTTTGCTAGGAATTTTGCACCCTTAGCAAGTGTTCCGTTGACAATCATCGGTAACATTCCCGGTGTAATACCTACCGCAACAGAGATAGAGAATAAGAAAGCCTCTAACCAATTCTTCTTAACCAAACCATTGATTAATAACACGAAGATAACCACCACAATCATGTAGGTAATTAAGATCCTTGTAATCTTCGATAAGCTCTTATCAAAATCTGTTTCTTTCTTCTTTGTATGAATTGTAGAAGAAATCTTACCTAGATAAGAACTCGTACCGGTACGTACCACAACACCAACACCCGTACCGGAATTCACAGTGGAGCCACCCAAACAGATATTGTTTAATTCTGCCGCATTGACAATTCTATCATCAACACCTTTATATTTCTCTACCGGAATGGATTCCCCTGTAAAGGCAGAAACAGAAACGAATAAGTCCTTACTTTCAAGAAGGTATAAGTCACCACTGACAATATCACCAGACCCAATCAATTGAATATCACCAGGAACTACTTCTTCCACTGGTACTTCTCGAACTTCTGTGCCATCTTTTCCTGGAACCTGAATTCTAACCGTATCGTGCTCCATCTCTTTTAACTTCTGCATATCACGGTAGGAACCATAGTCTTGGAAGAAACGAATTACGGCACTCATACACGCCAATGCAAGAATAATTGATCCAGATAAGATATCCGACTCCACAACAAAAGTCACAATTGCTAGCACAAGTAAAACGACAATAAACGCATCTGCAAAACTATGTACAAGGAAATATACCCAGCTATGTTTCTGCATTGCAGATAAATCATTATAGCCATACTTCTCTAATCTCTCTTCTCTTTCTTCATCGTTAATACCATTTCGTGTACAAGCTAATTCCTGTAGAAGATTCGATTCCTCTGTTTTCGCTATTTGTTGAAACTCTTGTTCAACACCAATTGACTTAGGCATAGGACCTAACTTCTTATTATTATTTAGAATCATATCCCTCACCTCCTCTTTCATTTACACAACAATCTTAGTTACTATCACAGGATACGTCAATGAATATTCCATCAAAAAAATCACAACAAAGTTGTGACAAATAACAGCTATTTTAATGACTCTAAATACGTCTTCGCATCCTTACGAGTATGGAAGATATGGATATCCTTTCCCTTATATTTCGAAAGAAGTTCTAAAACTTCTGGTCTATCTTCCTTCTCATAATTTTTTACAAATTCAATCAGATCTTCATCTATTTCATCTTCTACCCACGGCATGTCTGTACGAACCTTACCAACCCGTTCATAAATTCCTTGAATACATACGTCTACTGGATAATCCAAAAAGAAAATAGTATCACATGCTTGCATGCGCATTTCCATAGAAGAGCCATAATTCCCATCTATGATCCACGCATCTTTTTTAATCACTTCACGAACCCGCTTCAAGAATACAACTTTCTCCACTGTTGTTTTATCTGCATTCCAGTTTAACTGATCCAAGTGAAATAGTGGAATCCCAGTACATGCATGCAGGTGTCTTGCGAATGTACTTTTACCACTGCCACAGCATCCAATTACAATTACTTTCTTCATCCTACCTACTCATCCCGGTCCTTATAATAACATAATAAATCAATCGGACCATATACCGCATGATGTAATCCTTTATGTTCCTTTCCTTCATATACAAAGCCTAGCTTTTCAATTAATTTCTGCGAGGCTTTGTTGTAAGGAAAACAGGATACACTAAACATCTGTACCAAATCATGTTCAAAATAATAGTTTATCAATGCCTGCACCGCTTCGTATGTATATCCTTTTCTACGATAGCTTGGATTCATCACAAATCCTAACTCATAAGAAGAAACTGCTCTATCATCATCTTGAAGGTTAATCATTCCTATCATCTTTTGATTTTCCTTCAAGATGATACTAAACCGTTGTTGCTTACATAGGATTTCCATTAACGCTAGATACTGGTTATCCTGCGATTTACTCGCATGATAACCACCATCATCTAAACTTGTCTGTTCATCAGACATAATCTCAAATAAACCATCTTTGTCAGAGAATTCAAACTTGCGTAGAATTAAACGCTCCGTTTCAATTCTATCCATATTACTTCCCTTTCGCACTTTCATAGCCAGTCTCAAAGCTGAAGATACCTGTATTGATTTTAAAGTTTGCGTTGAACTTACGCTGGCTTTTGCCTTCTTTATTTTCCCTTTCCATGAGTGCTTTGCCTCGTGATGTAATTGTGACATTTGGAAGTTCTTTCTCCAATTGATGTATATCAAAAGAAGAAACCATCGCATTCTCAATGAGATACTGATAACCATCCTGTAATTCTTTCTCACCAATACCCCATTTTACCTTTTTATATACAACGCCTTCTTTGAGTTGGTTGATCATATCCATCAGATAACAAAGTCGAAAGCGGGAAACTGGTGGTTTTTCACATTCATCAGGAATCACCCACCTACCTCTTTCATCCTTCTCTGCTAATGGTATCACGCCATCCGCACATAACTTCGTTACTGTCTTTGCAGAACATTCCCATTTCTGAGCAGCTTGTTTTGTGTTCATAATAAATTCTCCTGTATATTCAAATTATATCATTTCCCAGGAAAACAAAAGATACTCTCTCGAGTATCTTAAGTAAGATGATTATTTAGCTTCAGGAAGAGCTATAAGATTCTTTGTAGTACCTGTAGTTAGAATCTCATTGAAGTTATCCATTGAGTATTCAATCATGTTTGCTAAAGCTTCATCTGTATTAGAACCGATATGTGGTGTTACCAATACCTTTGGATACATCTGTACTAGTTCACGAACAGTAGGATCAGAAATCTCTGCAGCACTAGCTAGCTTCTTGAAGAAAAATGATGTTTCGTTAGCGAATACATCTGTCCCATATCCATCTAGCTTACCAGACTTAAGAGCAGCTAAGATTGCTTCGTTATCCTGTAATTCACCACGAGCAGTATTTAAGAAGATTGAGCCATCCTTCATCTTACTAAAGAATTCAGCGTTAGCCATCTTATCGTTCTGACCAGGGAAGTAAGGAACGTGCAAGCTTACGATATCAGACTGTGCAAGTAATTCATCAAGAGTTACATAGTCAAGTACTTCTCTGCATGCATCATTTTCATACACATCATAACCAATCACCTTAGCGCCTAAGCCCTTATACATCTTAGCTTCTGTGAAACCAATTCTACCTGTACCGATGATTCCTACTGTACAGTTACGAATTTCCTTAGAGAAATATGTTGGTGAAACAACGAAGTCACCAGAAGCAGTTGCGCTAGTAGCAGCAGCCATATGACGTAATAACATCATACCTAATGTTAAGGATAACTCAGCGATAGCATTTGGAGAGTAACCAGGAACACGTGCAACGATTAAACCTAAATCTGCAGCAGCCTGTAAATCAATATGGTTGAAACCTACTGTACGTGTAAATACATACTTAATTCCATAGCCCTTTAACTTTTCTAAGTTCTGACGGTCCGCAACACAGTTACCACGCAATAAGACCGCGTCAGCGCCTTCACACTCAGTGATATTCTCATGAGTTGTTAAACCCTCAACAAGCTTTAAGTCATAGTTATACTTATTGTACTTGTGGAAAAAATCTACTTCATTTGGTCGAACACCATAACATACTACTTTAAATGACATAATTCTACTCCTTCTGTTTATTATTTATGAAAGCGGGACACTCATCCCGCTTTATTATAATACTATTCTTATTTAAAAGATTCCTAAATGTCCAATTAATTCAACGATAACAATCCAAATAGGAGCCATAATAACAGCTGCTAATGTTGCAATCAATGAAGTGTTAGACGCAACGAGAGCACCCTTGTCAAAACGAATTGCATAAGAAGCCGCAACTGTTGCTGGAGGTGTAGCCATCATAATAACTGTTGTACCTAAAGAAACAAGGTTAACTGGTAAGATATGAGTTACTGTTAAAATTGCTAATACAACGATGTTGAATGCAGGGATAATCAATAACTTAATGAATGTATAGTAAACTGCCTTCTTGTCTGTCATTGCATCCTTGAAGCTTACTGAACCAAGTGTAGAACCAATTGCTAACCAAGCAAGTGGAGAAGCTAAACCAGCTAAGTAAGTTAAAATCTGAGTAATCTGTGGAGATGTAAGGTCTAAACGCATGAATGAAACAGACTTATTAACCATTTCACCTGATGCCGCATCCTTAACAGCTACAGTAACCTGTGGTAAATATGCTTGTGCTAACCATAAGAATAGACCTAAGAATGTAGCAATAACGATTGGATTTAAGAACATAGACTTGATATTCTTAGATGTCATCTTTAATCCACTCATCTTGATATATCCATAAGAATATAAGAAGATTCTGTAACCAATGTTGAAGATAGACGCATATAACGCACCTTCTGCACCATAAATTGCACTTACGATAGGAATTCCAAAGAAGGTTGTAGAACCAAAGATACTTAGTACGCGTAAAGCATCCTGTTCGTCACCTTCAAACTTCGCATAGAGCGGAATTGTTAAGAAGATGAGTAAGATGTAAATTACGATACCCCAGATTAATACATTTAAACCCTGTGTAAATGTTTCTGGTTTGATTGGTGCCATAAATGACTTAAATGCTAGCGCTGCAACTGATACAGAAAGTACAACCTGTGTTAATACTTTCGCCGTGTGATCATCGAATACCTTCTTACGACGCATAACATAACCTAATAGGATAATCGCTATGCTAGAAACGATAGCCGAACTGATCTTTTCATTTGATAATGTCTTTACAAAGATATCAAAGAAATTCATGTGATAGTCCCCTCTTTCAAATATATATTTCAATATTTACGCGACTTAGTATAGCAAACCTCGACTTTCATTTCAATCCCTCATACAAGGTTGAATAACTCACTATCTAATAATGGATATTTTATGATTGCTTTTCATACATCGCAAACATGCACGCATATAAAGACCTATTATTTGTATTAGAATGGGATAATTTCACTAGCTTTATAGTACCTTGCCACCTGCAACATATTCATCCTTCATGATTGTCTTAGAAATCTTGTCATGGAAGAATCGATATTTTCCTTTATCCATCAATGCCATAATTAGCGAAAGAATGCTACTGATCGCACTTACGATATAAATGATACGACTAATATCCTCAGCCATAAAGATGCCAAATAAGATACCGCTCAGAATGACACCAAAAGCATCATAGAACAAGCCTTCGCATAATACTGATCCTACGAAGTAACGTAACGCAAAGTCCTTCAACGTAGCTGGTTCACCATTCTCACGCACAACTTTAATCTGCATTACCTTCTGCATCACCGTTGAACCACCCGTAATCTTGGCAGGCACAAAGACAAAGTAGAATCCATGTGTGACAAGCACACTTAACAATAACACGATAATCTGTGTTGGCTGTATACCTTCAAACCCGTTGAGAATCTGAATATTTCCGTTATTCATCAATCCATATACAATTCCTGTCACAAAGAGTGACAAACGATTTGTAATAATAAAATCAATTATAAACGCGAATCCTCTTCTAGCAAGAAAAGCATTTTGATTATTCTGTGTATTTTCAGTTATTTTCTTTCTTAATTGCTTATTTTTACTCATGCCTACAATCCTTCCGCAAATAAGATCTCCTCTTCTACGATGATCTTAAGTGTTTCAATACTCATTAGCTGATCTTCCGCATGAACCAATAATAGATTCACACTGATATTTTCGCCACTCGCTTCCTGTGTAATCAGTTCCGCATGAGCTTGGTGTGCTTTATTGAAGAACTCCTCTGCCTCCTGCATACACTTTTTCGCTTCTTCCACATTTTTTCTTTTTGCATGTCGATATGCATTCAAAAGGGAATTTCTCGCTTCTCCTACCGACGCAATAATTTTAAAGCAGATTAACTCTAAGCCTTCCATTTTACTTACCTCTCAATTCCTGTACGATACATTTTACCTTTTCCAAACTAACGCAATCATAGTCATCACTTTCGTGATAGGCATAACTCACATTTCCAACTGTTGTGGTGGGATCTTTACACCATTCCTTACAACTACCATGGAATTGATGAATTCCTGTTTGTTCTTTTAATGTTCTAATATTATCCGCATGAATACCGCTACCCGCAAGTAGCTCAATCTGATTGCCAAATTCACTTTGTAATTTTGCAATTGCTGAGATGCCCTGTAGTGCGGTTGGCTGTAAACCACTTGTCAAGATACGATCAACACCACAAGCAATTAATAGTTTGATTGCCTGTATAGGGTCAGCCACACAATCAAACGCACGATGGAACACGGCTTCCTTTTGATAGCGATGGATTAATTCAACCATCTTTTTTGTTTCGGTTACATTGATTGTCGCATCAGAATTCAGAAAACCAAAGGAAATTCCATCTGCCCCATTTTCTAATAAGATTTTGGCATCTTCAAGCATTGTCTCTATTTCGACATCATCATAACAAAAGCCAGCTGCCCGAGGTCTATCCATACAGATAACCTTGAGTGACGTCCTTTCTTTTACAAGCTTTAACATCGCAAGACTAGGAGTTAGTCCACCAAGATATAAAGCACTATTTAGTTCAACACGATCTGCACCGCCAAGTTGCGCATTGATACAATCCTGCACACTTCCAGCACACACTTCAAAGATATCTATTTTCATTCTTGAATCGGTGCCATCCTTTCTTGCATGTATTGGTCCATCCACTCTTGACTAGCAGCTGTAATCACTGTCTTACCATCGATACAATTTGCTAGATAAACTTTGGCTTCTTCGTTTTCGCGATATATAACAAATGAGAAGTTTTGAATATTCGTAGCACAACCGTAATTACCATCTTTATCAATTGCCACAACACTAAGATCACCTGCAAAGCCGCGGCTCTTTTTTAGTTTCGCATCTAACTCATCTACTGTTCTTTGGCAAGCTTCTTGTGGGTCCATTCCTTCTTTCATCTTACGTACGATTTCATAAGAGATACATCCCTTCATCAAATCTTCGCCAAGACCAGTCGCGGTAGCTCCACCAACCTCAGAGTCAGCGTAGAAGCCACCCCCAACGATAGGAGAATCACCAATACGTCCAGCCTTCTTCATAAATAAACCACTCGTAGAAGTTCCTGCAACAATCTTTCCTGCACTATCTAGTGCAACTTCACCAACAGTATCATGGCCATCATATGGTTTTAGCTCCTGCTCGCGAACTTCTTTTACACGTTTACGATAATGTTGCTTGGCCCGATCTGTTAACATTGTCTTTCTTTCAAAACCTTTTTTGCTAGCATACTTTTCAGCACCCTCTGCTACAAGTACACAATTGACAGTATCTTTTGATAACTCTTTGGCAATGGAAATAGGATTTGCGAAATCTTTAATACCAGCTACAGCCCCCATAGCCATTGTATTTCCATCCATATATCCTGCATCGAGTTCAACAATCATCTCTTCATTTGGTAAACCACCATATCCAACAGATTTATAGTATGGGAAATCCTCTACACAGCGTATTGCATGTTCAACCGCTTCCCCGCTGCTCTTACCTTCTTTTAATAAGTTACCTGCCTCCTGTACCCCTTCAAGTGCCATTCGCCAAGTCGCAATTATCGCCCACATCAAAATATCCTCCCGTCTAGTCTATCGGTTTCCGATAAAAACCGCCATAGAAATCATCAGTTCTATATACATTTATGATTGCACGAGGATCAACATTTAATATCAAATGTGCAATCTCCTTCACTTCTAATGTCGAAACAACAGTATTCAACATGTAATTCTTTTGATGAGAATATCCTCCATAGCTTTCCCAAACCGAAATACCATGACGATATTTCTTTGTATAGACAGCTACGATTTCTTCAGGCATCTTACTTGTTATCTGTATCGTGCTTCGATCATATCTTCGATACAAGCTTTCAATAACTTTAGTCGATACAAACTGCATGATAATGGAATATCCTGCACGCTCCCAACCCGACACAAAACCAAAGATACATAACAAGATACAGTTATATACAAAGACATATGTCCAAATACTCTTACCCGTCTTATTTGAAACATATAATGCAATAAAATCTGTACCACCCGTACTTGCATTGCCTACTAACGCAGCCACAATTCCTAAGCCATACACCACACCACCAATAACGATGTTTAACATGATATCATCAAACAAAATATCAAATTGAAATACCGTTAAGAATATTGACACACATGCAAATTGCAATGATGATAGTATAGTAAACTTTGTTGAAATAGACTTACCACACAGTATCGCTACTGGTACATTCAGTAATACAATCATTAGCGCAACTGGTATTTGTATTTGATGTTGACTGCCTATAACATTTATTAATATTGCAAGACCCGTAAATCCACTCGACAACAATCCGGCAGGTCTTAAAAAAACTTTTAAGGCATAAGTTTGCAACAAAGCCGAAAAGATGACACAGAGAATACTGAACACTAAACGGATCGATTGTTTCTGCTTAAAATCGATGAGTTTCTCTTTCATTCTACCCCTCTTTTTTATATTACTATTTTAATAAATTATCATATAGATTCCTATGTTTTGTTTTCCTACTATTAGGAAAATATTATTCCATGCTACGAAAGGTGATTATTATGAATAAACGACAAGAAAAGATTCTTCACATTCTACGTGAAGAAAACAAATGGTTCACTGCTAACGAACTCGCCAAATTATTATCTGTATCTAATCGTACGATTCGTTCTGATATTGATACAATCAATAAAGTTTATTCTGAGAAGCTAATTACCTCAAATCTTCGAAGTGGATATGCTCTCATCCCTGAAAACTATAAACAATTTCAATCGAAACGACAGAACTTATTGCAGAGCTCATTCGAAAGAAATTTGTATATTCTAAAGTCCCTTCTTTTATCACGTGATTCTATCTATATCCCTGATTTATTAGAACAGTTATGCATCTCCGAATATACTCTTGATGCACATCTTAAAGAGATCCGTAAACAATTAGCAAATTATCAAAATCTCAAACTCAAGAAATCATCAAACCATCTCGTCCTATTAGGCTCTGAAAATGAACTACGCAAATTATACAAACATCTTCTCATGGACGAGACCAAGCAGAATTTCTTAAATATCAACGAGCTAGCAAATCTATATCAAAACTTTGATTTACTCAGATGCAAAAGCGAGTTAGAAAACTTACTGCAAGAACACAAGTATGTAATTAACGCAAATGCATTGCCATCCATATTATTGCATATCAGTATTTCTATTGATCGTATTCTAAGTGGGAAATACATTGAGTCAACATACACAAGTTCCAAGATTCACAATGCCATTGAATATAAAATTGCCAAAGAATTCTACGAACAAATTGCAATATTATATCAAGCGCAGGTCATTGAAAGTGAAGTCAATATCCTTGCATTATTACTGATGGGAAACAATCCAGCACAAATCAGTGATGCAGAAATCTCCAACTATATGCCCGATGGGTTACTCTGCAGTGACATCGTCAATGAATTGATTGCTTTTATATACGGTCATCACGGTATCGACTTCTCTAAAGATGATGACTTTAAGCTCGGTTTAACACTCCATCTCCAATCGTTAATTGAGCGCAGTATTAGTCAAACCCATACAGCCAACTTATACCTACAAGAAATTAAACGTAAGTTTCCACTGATTTTTGAAGTAGGGGTAAGTACTGCAACCTTCCTTGCAAATAGGCTACACATCAATATCACTGAAGATGAAATTGGCTTTATTACTTTACATCTAGGACTTGCATACGAGCGTATCTATCATTCCAAAAAACTCAGAGCGATATGGATTTATCCGTTAGGTGAAACAGCCTTCTATACACAACGTAAAAAGATTGAAACGATATTCTATGAACATATTGAGATTGTCAAAGTATATGCATACTTTCAAGAGGAACTCATCCTTGCGGATGAACCAGACTTATTAATATGTTCAATTCCATTACGTCATAAGCTCGAGATTCCAACGGTCGAAGTTTCATTGCTCTGCAGTAAAGATGATGAAGCTAAACTTTTCGAAATGATTCATGAAATTGAAAGAACGCGTACACAAAAAGAGTTCTATACAAATCTAAAAGGATTAATTTCAAAAGAGTTCTTCTATAATCATCAACTCTTTAATACACCACAAGAGATTCTACAGTTCATGTCAAAAGAACTCCAAAAGGCTTCTATTGTGACTGATGCATTCTATCCGTCCGTGATGCGGCGTGAAGCACTATCACCAACATCGTTTAATTTTAACTTTGCAACACCACACCCAATTGATTCCTCTTGTCTTAAATCCGCAATCTCAATCATGCTATTAGACAAACCAGTACTATGGGGCAAGTATGAGGTACAGCTTATTTTCCTACTAGCAATTGATAAACCCGATACCACAACTCTCAAACCATTCTTCGATTGGGTCGCCTCTCTTACAGAAGATTATGAAAAGCTATCTCACTTAATTTCGAGCAACACATATGAGGAATTCATTAGTTATCTCATTTCATAGAGTCAAAAAAGAAGATGTCTTTAGGATAGCTCGTCCTGTTTCATCTTCTTTTCTTTTATCATTATATTTACAGACATCAATAGCCCTGTCATTCAGAAATATAATTTAGGATACTACAATGTAAATTTAAACTTCTGCCAAGGCTTTAGACTATCAAGGATAAAGAGTTCCTCTTCACGAATATGTCCAACAACATTGGTTCTTCCACTATTCTTCATATCCTGTAATGCAATCTGTAGTTCACCAGCATATGTTCCATATTCACTACTATCAATCAATACATCGCCACGATGAATCATATCCGGAGCATGGAACACATCAAAATGATGACCCCTGTATTTCACTCTACTTTGGCTTGAACGAATCATGCATGGATTTAAATCTCCTCGATTTAAATGAAGTTCTTCTAATACAATCTTCTTTTCTGTTTCCGGAATATTCGCTTCTAGTACAACTTTGAAATTTACAACATCTAAGCAAACATGCTTTAACGCTTCCTTTTCTGCAGCACTTGGATAACAGTTTGCGATAATAATATCATCAATTAAATCTAATACGACTAGATGTTTTAGTTGAATATCAATCGGCATATGACGATGCATTTCTAATGTACATAAACCATCCGTTGTAGGCCATGGTCCATACGCAGCCTTTTCCAAAGAGCCGATAAACGCAGCTGTTCTTAGTCCATAGTGACTAAACTTTTCAGAACACTTTAAGAAGAAATCCAAATCCAATCCCGTATAGTCATGTGGATAAAAATTATGACATGCGCACAACTGATAACGATTTGGTTTATAGTCCATGATTGTATCAATTGTATGTGTACTTGAACTCATGTTAATTTCTACTTTCAACCCATATGGATTATATGTCATAAGTGCTTCTTCAAAACCACTAAAACCACCATCCATGCGGATACCATCCGCATGAATATCATGGAAAAATTTCAAATCTGTATAACTGACACCCAATTCTTTAAATACAGACGGATTTACATCTAAGATGATTTCATAACCAAGACTCTTTGCGTAATCATGAATCTTTGTAAACTCTTCTTTGATTTCATTTGCCGGTTTTCTTACAGATAATAAGCAAGAGAAAATTCTCTTTGCACCGATTTCACTCATTTCTTTTAGATATGCAAAGATCTCTTCAATACTACTTTTTTCTGGGTAAATAGAAACTCCTAGTTTTCTCATAATTTTTCCTCCTCTAATGGATTTTCAGGTATTTGCTCTGTACACAATTTATATAGTGTCCATGCATATATTTTTGCACACGCAACCAAATCATCAATATTGACCCATTCATTTGGCTGATGGGCAATTCCATTTTGTCCTGGGAAACTTGGTCCATACGGAATAATGGAATCACAAACGTGAGCATATGTTCCGCCTGTTGTTGTAGTTGGTTGTGCGCTTGTATCTGTTGCCTCTTCATACGCCTTCTGCATTGTCTTTACTAGCCACGAATTTTTATGGTGTAGCACTACGGGGGAATTGGATACCAATCTCACTTCTAAATCTACTGCTTTTATTTGAATTTGCTGCATGATCTTATCCATATCACAAGTTGGATAGCTAAGTGAGAAGCGAATACCCATCTTATCCTTAGCATGCAATAACAATTTATTGCGAATCTTCATCTCACCAAAATGCTCATCCTTTACAGCAATACCCAATCTATCACCATTGACATTCGCATTCATGAAATACTCATTCGCAAATTCAATTACTTTCTGTTCATCACCCCAGACTTCAATGACCGCTCTACCACGTTCACCATAAATAGCAGGAAATTTATTATCCGGTGTAAAACCTACAAGTGGTTTTTTCTCATGTTGCAAGAAGTAATGCATATCTTCCATGCCAGTTTCTTCATTTGTTCCAAAGATGATATGTATCGCTGTCTTTGGCTGCACCCCTAAATCTTTTAATGCAAGCATGCCATACATTGCCGCAAAGAGTGGGCCCTTATCATCTAACGCTCCACGTCCCCAAATTCTTCCATCATGGATTGCAGCGGAAAAAGGCGGATCAATCCAACCATCACCAACTTCAACAACATCTACATGCCCAATAATACCAATATATTCCTCACTATTACCGAAACTGCCATAGCCCATATAACCATCTACATTTTTCGTTGGCAGTCCCTCTCGTCTACAAATTTCAAGTGCTTTTTCCAAAGCATTTGCAGGCCCAATTCCGAAAGGCTTTTTCTCTTGTGGCTCACCACGTCTTGAATCAATTTGTACCATTGTACAAATGTCATCAATCATATCTTGTTTCCGTCTTTCAACCTGCGCAAATATCTCTTCCTTATTCACAATTAATCTCTTTTCTTTTTAATTCAATAAACATGTATGTTTATATTTTTCTCTAATTTTTAAAATCAGCCCGAACAGTTAGCTTTTGTCCGGGCTTGACTTATTCTAATAACAAATTGTTTCTTTTAAAGCTTCAAGATTTTCCGGATGATTTACGGATGCATCAATGAACTTTGCCATATTTTCAAATGACTCACTTAACCCTGTTCCGCCTTTCTTAGGCATCTTTAGAATCGTAATATCATTCTTATATTGTGCAATCACTTCTTGATTTTCAATTGCCATCATACTTGCGACTTTTGCTGTTGTTTTTTCTGCAATTAATTTTGCACAACGAGCTGCCATTTCACTGTACTCAGGGAAGTTAAAGCATGGTCCACACAAGACAAAATCTGGTTCCAATTTCTTCACCATCGCAGTCATCTTCATAACCACTTCATCTTTATTCTGCTTGTAGTAATCCATTCCACAGTAAAGTGTTGCACTAATCTGACCGCCTATCTCTTTCAAATATGGTTCTAAAAGCATTGCAGTCCCAGCAATCTCGCGCGTTGCACTTAGTGTGCAATCAGGGTTGCTCTTACCACCTGCTCCAGCTAAGCCGGAATCAAAAATCAATATTACTTTCATATTAGTCTAACTTCAAATCATCGAAGGACAATTCATCAATTTCATCCTTCTTCTCTTCCTTCGCTAACTTCTCTTCTTCCTCTAGATACTTACTATCTTGCATCTTGAAGAATGGATAGTAGAGAGCCATATCTGCAAGTAGCATAAACAACTGTAAGATTACAGCATTAATTGAACCAGTCGTCAGATAACCTGAAATAAAGATTGGTGTTGTCCATGATAACTGAACACCAGATGTAACTGGAATGAATCCTACTGCTGTTGCAAGCTGTCCAATAATTGTATTCATTACAGGTGCAAGGATAAATGGAATTACCATGATAACATTCAATACCATTGGGAAGCCAAAGATAATTGGTTCATTGATACCGAAGATACCAGCAGGAAGTGCCATTCTTCCTAATGTCTTTAAACGCTTGGACTTTGCAATAAATGTCATCATTAATACAAGACCTAATGTAGATCCACCACCACCGAAGTTGCAGAAGAAGTCTGAGAATGCTGATGTAAATACATTTGTCATTGGTAAACCAGCCTTAGCCAATTCATAGTTCTCTAATGTTAATGCCTTATGAATTGGAGAGAAGATTGTATTTGTAACAGCAGGTCCATTGATACCAAAGAACCAGAACAATGTACTTAAGAACTGATAGATAACTTCAAATGCTTGAGACTTACCTAAACCAACTAATGGAGCCTGTAGTACTTGATAAATAAATGAATGTACATTTCCAAATGGAGTATTAACGAAGATCATGTTGATAAAGAAGAATACAAGCATTGATAATCCTGCAGGAATTAACGCAGCAAATGAATCCATAACTGCTGGTGGGACACCATCAGGTAACTTAATAACAAGTTTTTTCTTAATTGCAAATGCAAAAATTTCTGTAGAAATAATTGCTACAATCATTGCCAAGAAGATACCCTTTGTACCTAAATGACCAAACGAAAAACCAGAGAACATTTTGCCATCTGCATTCAAGAATGCAGCATGTTTCATTGGTGTAATCATCAAGAATGTAACAAGTGCAACAACCGCAGATTCAATCTTATCAACACCCTTTTCTCGTGCATATGCATATGCAATGCCCATAACAGATAGTAATGCATAGCAATCAAATGTAACTGCAGTTACTGCATCAAAATATTTTTCCCATCCTTCACCAGCAAATGTAGCAATCATCTCTGACCAACCCTCAATTGGGAAGTTGGAGATTAATAGGAAAATGGATCCAACGATAACTACTGGTACTGCATACATAAAGCCATCGCGGATAGCCACTAATACCTTATTCTTTGATAAGGTATCAGCGATTGGGATAAGGAACTTTTCTAAAGCCTTAATCATAATAATTATTTACCTTCGCTTTCTGCTTTCTTCTTTTTAATTTCTAAAATTGCACGTTTGAGAACTCTCTCTCCGTCCATGTTACCGTACTCTTCTGTATCGATAACGAAAATTGGTTTTCCTAGATGTCCATAACGATCGACTACCTTGTCATATAAATATTTAACCTGTGGTCCTAAAAGAATGGCATCTGGATTTTGTTCCGTAATGATTTTATCTAATAAATTATCAGAGAATGCTTTTACTTCAATATCTAAAGTATGTTGATCCGCAACCTTCTGCATTTTACTTGCCATCATAGAAGTAGACATCCCCGCACTACAGAATAGATAGATTTTATGCATAACTCCCCCTCCTTTCTATCGTTCTATCATTATGTTAATCGCAAATCCAACTCGTATTCCTTAATTTATCTGCCGCATGCTAGGAAACTTTACTTCTTTTTTGCACTATAAAATCTCACGGGGTATACTATTCATAATAAAAACTCCTATGCTAAAATTCAGTCTTGCAAGTGATTGAAATGAAACATAGGAGGCGCCATATGGCTATAAATGATTTTATCATATCCACACTTAATGTTAGTGATGATATGATTTTTTCGATTGATACAAATAAATCATCTGACAAATTACACATCTTAATAAAACTGAATGATACTCACCCTATCTGTCCCTGTTGTGGAGGTTATACAAAAATAAAGGATTATTCTTCGTACAGCTATAACCACCTTGACGTTGCAGGTATACCATCCATCATTGATTGGACAAGAAGACGCTATGTCTGTAAAGAATGTGGGAAGTCCTTCTCTGAGCCAAGTCCATATAGACGACAATCTATCACATTAACTTACGGACAGCTAATCAATGTAATACCATCAATCACTTGTACACAAAAGGATGACTACATCAGAATGCCAATACTAGCACTCTATAGTCATCCTATTTCACTATTCAAAACTCATTGCTTATTTTAGAGCGGGTTTCACGAAACCATACCGACTATTTTACTTAAGCTTTATATGATTACTTATTCAACTTAAATCTCTTTGTAATCATAAATCCAAATGCTGCGAAAGCTACAATAACTGCACCAATATAAAGGGAGAGATTTGAGGTATCACCCGTTTTAGGTGTGTTTGATTTAGCAACTTCTGGAGTTGCTGTGTCAAGATACTTCAACGTGAAGGTAATATTAGTACTTGTTGGATTTGTAGAATCTGCCCCAGATGGTGATTGTTCAGCATTCCACTTTAATACAAAATTAACAACATTGCCACTATTTACATCTGTAGCCTTAGCAGCAAGTTGACCTGCCATTGCACCACGTACAGTATAATTTGTATTCAGTTTTGCACTGTTATTAAAGTGTGCCCCATTTACAGTAACATCTAATGTATCATCCATACCAAGTACAGCATCTTTCAAATCTGCAAACGTTGTAACTGGTGCTGCAACAGTCATCTTGACTGTGATTGTCTTACCACTTACCGTCTGACTGATAATTCTATACTTGCCATTATCATGTAATAGAGAGACTGTTGGATTTGTATCAAAATCCATCTCGTCAGGGAGGGTTAATGTTGCTATAAATTCAGAATTATAATTTGTAAGTGCAATTGTTGTTGGGTCAACATTCGCTCTGTGGTATGTATCTTCAATTTGACGCATCTGTGTTTTAACAGAAGAAACATCTAGCGAACCTGTAAAAGCAATTTTAGCATCTTTAGCAGTTTCATACACATGATCATGCTGAGTATCAGTTCCAACCAAAATATCTCCAGGTAAAGTCAAAGTTTCATTAAAATTCTTCTCAATAGGAGCAGGATAATTTACAGATAACGCAATGATGCTTGGATTGTTAACACTTGCACCGGACGGTATCTGTTTACCATTCCATTTCAAGTCAAAATTAATAACATTCCGAGAAACATTATTAGTAGCTGTTGCAGTTAAGCCACCGGAAACCTCACCTGTAATTTCATAATCTGTTCCACCTACAGCATCCGCATCAAACTTAGCAGCAGGAACACGTACTTTCATATCATCATCAACTGCATTAACCGCATCTTTTAACTGTGAAAATAAAGTTATATTGTTCGCATTGACAAGTTCAAATGTCACAGTTGCCGTATGGGCATCTCCTGTAACATCACTCACCACAAATGAGCCATTGCTACCTTCTAATGAAGTATTTGCCGGAGACGGTATATCTGTAAAACTTACACCGGCAGGTAAATTTATAGTTGCTTTGAATTGTGTCTGCAAGTTGCTCAAACCAATTTGATTGGCTTGTGCTGAATAACTTGCTTCAATAGATGCCATTTGATCTTTGATTGTCTTAGCATGGAATACACCAACAAAATTCAACGCATCTGTCTTTTGCTTTGTAATTGCATGTGTTCCAGTGTCTGAATCTAACATCAAATCTGCATCAACATTTACTGTTGCAGATGTGTTAGTGACTGACGGCTGCGTAAATACAGTACTTGTCGCAAAATCAGCTGTTAGAGGCAACGTAGATTTATCAGAATTGAATGTTTGTTTACCAATTCCCCATCTACCCCAACTTCCACTTGGATAGAATGCAAAATAACCGCTACTTGTAATTTGCTTGCTATCATCAATATTTTTAGCATCACCATATCCATTTGCAGAGACTGTATATGGAATCGTAATATCTACTGTATGATTTGCCGTTCCTTTTTCTGCATCATAATAGTTCGCAATAGTCTGCCAGTTAACATCTGCCAACTTAAACTTCATCTTAACTGTATTCCCTGCAACAGAAGATGTAATAGTAGATGCTGGAATAATGCTCGTAGTACTGCCTATAGTTGGTGTCCCTATTGTTGCTCCTGCTGGGAAAGTAACATCATAATAAATAGATGCACTTGTACTAACGGTTTCTATATCCCATGGGAAATGTCCAGCTGATGCTTCACTGCGCATTTCCGTTTCAAATGCAGACATGACATCAGCCATTGGAATGGATGCTTTCCATTCCCCATTGTAAGTACCATTATTACTTCCTGCCACACCACTGACAGTACCGCTCACAGTAATGTACTGTGCAATAGGTAATGCGTTTGCCGCATTTGCCGTAATTGTACTTGGCAGTACCATACCACACATAACTACTAATGCTGTCAGAAAGGATATAATTTGTTTAAATAACCCACTTTTGTTTCTCATACTATTCTCCACCTCTTTCAAACTTTATTGATATAGTCTACATATATAAATATAATAAAGTCTTTTTTATATTATACATAATACTACTAAATATTATACATAATACTATTAAATTGCAAGAAATTCATCTACTTTTCGGGAGTTTTACAGTTGTAATTTAACAATTATTTTAAACGAAAAAAGAGGCTGTTAAGCCATTATTCGATATTTTGCATGTTTGTAACTTCTAAAGTTGGGGATTATATATTATACTAAAGATGGATGGTAATTCTCAGAAGATGTTGTAGTCAATTTGACGTTAAATAAAAATAACGTAAGTGAGAGTTGTGACCGTAAGGAATAGTGCTATTTCATTTTCGATATTCCATATATTTGCAAATAACTAATGGGGGGGGATTTATGATGAAACGATGGCAGAGACTATTTGTGTACTTAATGTCAATCATGATTGCTGTTGCAAGTTTTATTCCGGGGAGGTCCGTTGTACATGCTGAAGATACTGCCGGATTTAAATTTAATAAGCTGATTGTTAGAGAATCTGGTTCAGGAACAAAAGTTGCAGATTTGCTGAGTGGTGAAGTTCCTGAACTTAAAACAGGTATCATTTATACATTAGATGTAGAATATTCAATTCCTTCATCACTGCAGTTTTCTAATACATATTTTCATTTGAACTTAGGCGATGGTGCATATATCAAAACTCTGCCTGGGGCAACTTTTACGGAAGGCTCTATTTCTGCAACAGGTTTTGAAGAATTGATGAAAACACCTACTGGAACGGGAACATCACCATATGGGTATCCGGCAGCAGGTTCTGATGAATCCAGAAACGGAGAATTGATTTATAAGTCAAAGAATTCTTTGACAAATGTATCGTCACAAGGTGAAATCAGTTTTACTATAGATAGTGCTTATCTTAACCAAGACTCAAATCAAATTTTGGCAAATTTGATACAGGTGAAACTGAGTACAGATTCCACTGCAAATGTGGATGTACATTCTTATAATGTTAAATCTATAGAGGCATTTAGATATAATTTTTGGGTTGATCAAGCAACTGAGGTCGTTTCCAAAGGTGGTGTAACGAGTACATTGCTTGCATCAACTACCGGTGGAAAATCCCTGACAGAAGCAGGCAGTAAGACTACGTTAGATATTGTTTATCCAAGCGATATTGAGTTTGTGTCACTTGAAGAAGTAAGAGTTTATCATCAAAACGGAACGGTTGTTTCTACTACTGAAAGCGGCGGTTTAAAAACCACAACCGTTGAATGGGATGAACCTGGTTCGTATTCTGGCGCGCCCGCATTTAAGCCTTATCTTAAAGTGCCGGTAAACAGTGCGCGAGCAAATGGATCTTCTTTTAATGTTGTTTTGAAGAATCTTAAAAAGACAATTTGGAATGATACTCCAAATGCAGATCGCACTTCAAGTAATGAAGCCAATTTAACGGTAACAATCATTGATGGAAGTGTGCCGGAAAAGATCACAACGCATGCGTTGGTTGACAGTGCTGCTAACTGGGCATTGAAAAAGTACGATTCATATAATGTTCGTTTAGGGTCTTTATTGATAAAGAATGAATT
Source organism: Solobacterium moorei (assembly GCF_036323475.1). Taxonomy (GTDB): domain Bacteria; phylum Bacillota_I; class Bacilli_A; order Erysipelotrichales; family Erysipelotrichaceae; genus Bulleidia; species Bulleidia moorei. Next base: position 208,544 of record NZ_AP028934.1, on the reverse strand, counting down.
GGCAATTCCTACAAAACCGAAGACACTTGAAATGAATATCGATGAAACAGATACGGCGATTATTCGTGGTGTTACGATTCCGTATCACCGGGACTTTGTATATGGAGATATTCATTGGACATCTGCAAGTGGGGCGAGTGGCGCGGCTGATGCAAGCGTCTTACAGAAATCAGGTGTTTCTGCATTAATTACAAATACTGCATTAGGATTGGATATTAATGATTCGATCAAATCCATCAAGATTGATTTGGGAACGATACCTGCAAGTTATGACGGCATTCGTCCACAACAGGATTTATTGGATACATGGAATCCAAACAATAAGTTTATTGCGGATGGAGAATTCTATGGTTGGTCATATATCTCTAACGGTGTATTCGGAAGTTGGAAAAAAGGTACAGATGCTGATGTTAAAACAACAGTGAAATTATATACGACAGGAGAAACTGCAACAGCAGCTGAAACATATAATTTGGTCGGTAAATCAAAGGCGCCTGAAATTAAGAATGGTGTTGGGTCGATCAATAAAGAGCAGATCATGGGTGGAGATACATTTCGGGTTTCCGGACGTATTGATGATGCAAACTGGGATTGGAATCCATTGCAAGAACCCGTCTTATACATGATGATGCCAGAAGGCTTTAGTTATTCTAACTTACAGATTACCGAAGGAACTTTAAGCGCACCGTCGTATGTCGGTGAATTTGAAAAAGACGGAGAACGAATCAAAGTTTGGAAATATTCTGTTGATATTGGTGAGGGAACAAGAGGTCAATATCAGCCTGACTTCACAAGTAAGAATATGACGGTGAAATTCGACGTACAGACGAATCAAACGGTCAAAACTGCAACATATCATATCAATGATTTCTTTGGATTTACAACAAAAGATTTTGCGGAAATCGGAGCAATTATCAAACCGGAAAAATGGGACAGAAGTAATTGGAATACAGACCAATATACAGCGGTTTTCGGAAATTCCGTAAACTCCGGTAAAGCAATGGTTTCTCTATCTGAGCGCCCGGGAATCAAAGTGACACAAGCGGTGTCGGTCGGAGCCCACTCCACTCTCATTGAAACAAAGTCAGGAATAAGTTTTGAATATGATAACACGTCTGAAGATACAAAGAAAAATACAACAGTGGTATTAACTAACGGTGAAACAGCGACAGTACGTATCAGAGTCAGAAATAACAGCGGGCGACCGATCAATCATGCAAGTTTATTTATTCCGCTGTTAAATGAAAATCTTAACTTCGGTGAGTCATTTATGCCGGAGGGTGAAAATAAATTACCGCTGAAACTTGATAAAGTTGAAACTACATCAAATTTTGAGATTAAATACATCAAAGTCAAACCAAACAAAACATTTGCCTTAAACCATGTTCCACAACCGTCAGATTATGATGTTGTTACTGATCCTGCAGATGCAAACATGTTGATGCTTTTATCAAAGACGTCACTTGGAAGCGGTGATGGCGGAAGAGTTGATGTAACTTACAAAGCTGAAAACACGTTGACAATGGCATATAACGATAAGGCAGATATCATTATGCCTGCATTGGATTATGACATTAACGGTAATCGTTCTACATTGACATTGCAACCTGCCGCAATTAGTTTCCGCACTTTCATGATCACAGTTAAGAAAGAATGGAAAAATCATGATGATACCGTAATTGCAGCACCTGTAAATCAGGTTGAAGTGGAATTATTCCACGATGGCACATCAGTTGAAAAGAAAAATATAACTGCTGCAGATAACTGGACAGTTTCATTTGACAATATTGAGCAGATTAATCCGGATACTGGGAATGAGTACCAATATACTGTGAAGGAAACCGGGCTTGATGGTTCGAATAAGATTAATCTTGCAGGTTCATGGTACACCGCGTCAGTATCCGGCGATGCAAACAACGGATTTACAATTACAAATAAAAAATCAATGCCATGGGAACCGTTGACTCCGGCAACGACAAGTAAAACAGTCACCAAAGAGTGGCAAGGTCTGTCACTGACAAATATTGATGCACAATCTGTGACAGTAAGATTGTATAAGAATGGTGTTGCAACGTCTGAAACAGCATTGTTGGATGTAAATAATCACTTTACAACGACATTTATGAATCTACCTGATACCGATACAGTTGCCGGTCCAAAGAATGTTTATAGTATCAAGGAGATTGACACAAACGGTACTGCACTTGATGAGGGCGATATTGTCACTCTCAACAGTAAAGAGTATAAGGTACACTACGATGGTGCAAAGATTATCAATATGTTGGTGAATCCGAAGATCTCCGTATCCGGCACAAAGATGTGGGACGATGCTAATGATCAAGATGGCAAGCGACCAAGCGAAGTGATAATTCACCTATATGCCGATGGAACAGATACAGGCAAAGTTGCCAAGGCAAGTGAAAACAGCAATTGGAACTATACATTTGACCAATTAGATACATATGATATAAATGGCGATGTGATTACTTATACAGTGCAGGAAGACCGGGTGGCGGATTATGAAGCACCGGTCATTAACGGGACGACGGTTACCAACAAGCACATACCGGAAGTTATTGATGTAGCTGTTGAAAAGATTTGGATAGATAACAATGATGCCAAGGACATGCGCCCTGCAAGTGTACATGTAACACTGTATGCCAATGGGCAACAGAAGGCGGTATATGATCTGGTAGGCGATGAGGACTGGAAGCATATATTTACCGGTCTTCCGAAGTATAGCAACGGTAAAAAAATCGAATATACGGTCAAGGAGGGCGAAGTAGATAAGTATATAGCAGAATATACTGGTGATGCAGATATAGGATTGAAGATCACTAACACTTATGTACCAACACCTGCAGAGGTGGATCCACCAGTGAAGAAAGTAATAGAAGGTAATCCAAGCAATGCATCTACATTCAGATTCCATATGATTGCTGATGATCTAAACCAACCGATGCCGATAGGAAGCACGGGAGGCATGAAGGAAGCAACGGTCACAGGTAGTGGGAAAGTGGAATTTGGCAGTTTTGAAATCACGGAAGAAGGCACATATAAATATCGTATAAGTGAGATTAACGATGGTATCAAGAACTATATATACGACAGCACTCGCTACATGATCACATTTGAGGTAAAAGATGTGGGAGGACAACTGGTTGCAGATACACACATTGAGAAGGAAGATGGCGTAGCAGTAAATGAGGTTGTATTCACCAATGTGTATGAAGAACCTACAACAGCGAACACACCAAAGACAAATGACAGTAACCATATTATGTTGTATGGTTTGATCATGAGTATTTCTGTGATGCTTGCAATTGTTGTGATTACAAATAAAAAGAAATTCTCGCTCAAGTGAAAAATTAAATTCGACTTCTAAAGGATAAAAAATAAAGCGAAAGTAAGTCATTCAGAAATAGTAGTATCGAGAATTGATAATCCAGGATGGGGCGAATATTGACCTCATCTTTCCCTAATGTAAAATAACTTGGGGTTTTAGAAAAAACCGCTTTAAAATTACATGGGGGTAAAAAGGTAGAAATTGTAGATGAGAATAATGTCTCTTGTCTACGATTTCTACCTTTTATATGTGCTAAGAAAGAAATGTTTTATTGTTAATTATTTTTTGTATGAACCACGCTTCTTTCCAATCCTTTTGTTGGATTGAAGGTGATCCGTAATTGTGTAATATAGTTTTCTGTTTAACGCGTAGAGCACTCTAGCACGGAATCTTGGAAAGTTTGAAAGACCATTAGAAACATTGATCAGTACACGTAATCTACTATTCATATATTCTGATAGTGCATTCGATTGTTTTCTGTCATCATACGGTCTTCTAAACGAGTTGAGATACTCCTCTTTCCAGTTTGTGATAGATGTCAAAAAGTCTTCGTACGCAGGTATATCAGCAGAAATAAACGCATCTAGTATGGAGGTAATTTCGATTGTACAAGATGGGTAAATAGCAGTTCTATTAAAGTTGCGAAATAATTCTTTTAAGTGGTAGGCAAGCGTTAAAACTGGATCAATCTCCAATAACTGATCATATAAATTTCGATAATTCAATTTTTGCCTAAAGAAACTGTTATATTTCGGCTCGTTATCTAAGTTGTAGTCGGTTTCCAGTAATTTATGCCATGTTTTAAGAAGATAATAAGCTCTACTTCCTTTTTCATAATGATTCATGATATCGATACGTAGACGTGAGAATCCAGATGTAAGATGCTCGATGACATGGAAAGGATCTACAGCGACGATGGCGTTGGGCAGATATTTCTTTACAACATCTTTGTATGGCTGCCACATATCCATGGTCACAATCTTCACTCTTTGTCTCTCACTTAATGGGATATTTTCAAAGTAAGTGCTGAGTTCCTTTTTTGAACGAGACTGTATGACTTCGTTTAGAACACGAGCTTTATTATCGACCATGACACATAAGTAAGAACTGTTTTTTAACGCCATGTCAGAATATAGTTCATCAATTCCTAGATACTCGGGTAAGAACTGCCTTGGAATTCTCAAGTAACTATCGGCATAGAGTTCTACCGTAGGAATAGATACATGTGCTCTTAGTGCAATTGTCTTTAAGTTAATGGAGATATCACCTAGATCTTTCATGATTTGATCGACCATAGAGAAGGTGGAGTGCATACCATCAGGGGTAAAGATATTGTCTTCACTAAAAGTACGATGACAGTCACGACACTTATATCGTCTACGTTTCCAATTGACAATCGTTTTTAGACCAGCGATGTCTTGCGTTTTGAATGTATATGTTAGAAGTCCTTTGCTAGATGTATCAGCACCACAGTAAGGGCAAATGGGGTGTTTATTTATCAGTAGAAGATAAATATTCAAGGTATCATGATTGCGATATGTAGATAGACTTTGAACTTGATCTTGGGACAAGTTCAAAGCAGATGTGATAATATAATCAATAGCCATTTATGGCCTCCTCTCAAGACATTTTCTTTCATAGCAAAAAGATAATAACATGAGAGGTTTTTTTATTTTTGAAGGTACCCCAAGTTTTCTGAAGAAGTATCAAAAAGGCACCCCAAGTCTTCTCATTGCGGTACCCCAACCCCAAGTAATTTTAGAGCGCCCATCTTTCTTTGCCCATCATGAACCATGTGCGCAAGTGTATGGTTTTTGTCGTAATGTAAAATAACTTGGGGTTTTAGAAAAAACTGCTTTAAAATCACATGGGGTAAAAAGGTAGAAATAGTAGATGAGTGTAATGTCTCTTGTCTACGGTTTCTACCGTAAACACTAAATAGGTAGTACCTGTATATCAATCATAAGTCATGTCATAATCCCCCTAGACCTTTCTGATGAAGGAACGTTATTCTTGTTTTATGGAAGAAAGATGATACTGTAAAAAAGTTATCCACAAGTTTTATTAAGAAGATAGGCCCATAGATGGTGTATAAGGCATAAAAGCTTGATAACTTAAGTCAAGAAGAAATTTCGCTTAAGTAAAATCGGTCGGGGGTTTTATTAAACTCTCCTCTAAAATCAGTAATGGGTTTGGGATAGTAAAGAAGGATGACTATAGAGTGCTAGTAGTGGCATTCTGATGTAGTCATCCTTTTTGTGTGTGCGAGTGATTGATAGTATCAGTTTATTAGTCGTTAGTTAGTGTATCAGAGAGATGTTTGGTATATGTGCCACGTTTTTTGTGCTCTCGTTTTCTGGAATATAGACATGTTGTCAAGCAATAGAATAGTTTGTCGTTAAGGCAGTACAGTGCACGTGCATGAAAGCGTTCTAGGTTTGTATATCCATTGGACACCTCGATCAGTAATCGAAGTTTCTGATTGATATTTTCAGCCAGTGCGTTAGATTGTCGTCTATCGTTATACGGTCTTCTGAAACTGTTGATGATTTCTGGTTTCCAGTGTTTTAGTAAAGATATGAATTCCTTATAACAGTCTAAGTCAGAGTGTTCAAATAGTTCAATCAGATAATCAAGTTGTGCACCAGCTTCTTCAAATGAGCAGCGTTTATTGAAGTCTCTATATAGTTCCTTTAATTCATACGCAAGCTTTAGATTAGGACTTATCTCCAACAACATGTTGAAAAGATCCCTGTAATTCATCTTCTGGCGAAATTTCGAGTTGTATCTTGGCTCGTTATCGAGGACGAATGAATCAGATTCCAATAACTTATGCCAGGTCTTCAACAAATAGTAACTGGGACTATCATAGACACACTGTTTCATGATTTCTACACGTATGCGTGTAAAGCACTCCGTAAGGTGTTTGATGACATGGAAAGGGTCTACTGCTATTTCGCAATGTCTTAGGTACTTTTTACACATATCTCTATAAGGTTCCCACATATCAATCGTAACGTACTTTACTTTGTCTCTCTCCGATTGTGGGATCATTTCAAAGTGGTTACTTTTGAACGATTTGGCAGTATCTCGTTTAATGTCCTGTGATTGTTATCTACGAATACACAAAAGTATGAACCACCATATTTCGCCATGGAAGAAGATATCTCATCGATACCAAGGTTCTCAGGAAGTGTTAATCTAGGTGCACGGATGAAACTATCGGCATATACTTGTATAATCGTGTTGGATACATGGTATTTGAGTGCAATATCCTTGTATGTCATACGAACGTTATGTAGATCTAAGGCAATCGCATTGAGTACTGCGTATGACTGGTGGAAGTTCTCTGGGCCAAATGGACTTGGCTCAGAGAAGGACTTCCCACATTCTTTACAGACATAGCGTCTTCTTGTCCAATCAATGATGGATGGTATACCTGCAACGTCAAGGTGATTATAGCTGTACGAAGAATAGTCCTTTATTTTTGTATGACCTCCACAACAGGGACAGGTAGGGTGAGTATCATTCAGTTTTATTAAGATGTGTAATTTGTCAGATGATTTATTTGTATCAATCGAAAAAATCATATCATCACTAACATTAAGTGTGGATATGATAAAATCATTTATAGCCATATGGCGCCTCCTATGTTTCATTTCAATCACTTGCAAGACTGAATTTTAGCATAGGAGTTTTTATTATGAATAGTATACCCCGTGAGATTTTATAGGGTATCCCCGAGTTGTAAAAAAGAGGCCAAAATTTGACACCGAGCGATTGTACAGGGTCGCCCCGACCCCGAGTGATTTTATAGTGCCGAAATTTCTAATCTTTAGTGATTTCTTCTTTTTCGTTTTGTGCATTATTAAAACAAGAGAAATTATATCTCCCATTTTGCTAGATTAGGTTTATACTGTTGCTAAGAATGAAACCTGACTTTAGAGTTAAACATTAAAAAATGGTGTAAAACTACAGATTAGAATCTATAGTTCAACACCTTTTTTAGTTTTGTTGGAGATAAAAAATAATTGTCTAAAGGTAATCCTGTCATGTCTGATAATTCGGTAATGAAGTTGGTTCCTATGGATATGTTTGTATAACTGTCTTCTCCTTCAACGAACTGGAATCCTTTGTAGAATTCATTCAGTTCTGAAGAAGAATATTTGTTTTCCAAGACTTTGAATTGAAATATTCTCTGCAGCAGTACAGTAAGATAACATATTAAGAAATGTCCCTTGATCGTATTCTCAAGCTGTAAATAAACAGGTCTTGCATCTAGATCTGATTTCATGATTCTGAATGATTCTTCTATCCTCCACAGGTTGTGGTATGTTTCATATATCTGTCTGGCATCCACCTTTGTTTCAGATGTGACAAGCATATTGTATCCGGCCAACTTCAAGTCATTATCTATCGTTTCCTGATTGATGATGGCCTTTACTTTATCTTCTGTTTCTTCTCCGTTTGAAGTAGATCTGAAAGTGACATATTTTGCGCTTTCCCCATATTCATTTTTCTTTGCAAGTGATACGGACAGACCTTTGGCTTTTTCTACAAGCTTATTTATTTCATATTTGTGTTTTCTTGCCAGTGTCGGATTGTATGTGACGACTCTTTTTTCTTTGATGTTTACTTTTTTCTTTTTTCCGCTTTCATCTGTATATGTGTATGGAAATTCATCGATACATTCTTTACAGTAATAAATGATCTTGCCATTTCTGTCCTTGATTGCTTTGTAGTCATTAGGTAGTAGAACCCATACCTTTTCTGTTTCAGGCAGCTGCTTGACTGATTTGGAAAAGAGATATCCATCGCCGTTTGCCAAAGCTGAAAGTATATTCTCTGAACAGTTCAGTCCCTTGTCCGCTACCCGTATCGTTTTTCCGTGTACTTCATGTCTTTCCTTCAAGTCTTTCAGTACATCTTTCAATACAGGCTTTTCTGATTCATTTCCAGGATACAGCTTCATACCAACAGGAATTTGATTCGCATCCAGCAGTAAGCCCAGCCCAATGACAGGAGCTTTCCTGTTTTCTTTGCTTGGACCCTTTCTTCTGAAGTCATCTTCTCTGTCAATTTCAAAATAGAAGTTTGTACAGTCAAAATAGGTGATAGCAGTATCTATGGAATATTTGTCTTTGACTCTCGAAGTGAACAGTTCAACAATTTTCTCATAGTCATTTCCATAAAATGCCAGGGCACTCAATAGTTGATCGTAGTTGAATGCATAAGGAATATGAAGCTGAGGAAGGATTTCATAATATGTTTTGTATTTACTGCAGGGAGAAACACAACGAGCATATACAAGAAGAGAAAGAACTTCATAAAGTTCAAATTCAAAATCGGTAGTGAATTTATACAGATCAATAAACTTCTTGATATCAAGATCTTCAAGAATGGATTTCAAAGGGAAATAGCCAAGATATCTTCTTGGAGAAACGGAAGTAATTTTCTTGATCTTATCTTGCTTGTTATACAGATTCATTTTTTCTACTTCATCTTTGTAGAAAGCAACAGGATCATCAATACCGGCAGCTTTCAGTTTAGAAACAGAACCAAGAGACCTGATACAACGATGTTTGGTACCTTTGGTAGCAGGAGAATAAAAAGATTCATAAACAGCGAGATACGTATTGTTTTGTTGTTTAGCAACCTTAAGGAAATAAGCCATAAAACACCCTCCTATATAATACACCATTACACCATTAAAAGGAATAGATAAAAATGAATTTGTCAAGTTTTTGAACAATAAGAAAAGCCCATCAATACTGGACTTGAATTACTTTATTAAAAATGTGCTCCTAAAGATTAATGGTGCTAACTTCTAAACACGGGAATACCCAACTTTAGAAGTGGAATTTAACTTTTCACTTGGGGCAGATGATAATGTGGGATAAAATATTTTCTTTTCTAGATAAAATGAAGTAAAATAACAATGTCATGTTGTCGGAATGAATATAGCGCCTGAACTTCTATGAAGTCGACGAGGACCATACTTATCGAAAGGTTCGGCGGATGGTATGGAGGTAAGATACTACCTAAGCAGTGGGTAAAAACAATTGGTGACAATTGAACAGAGACACTCGGTATCCTTCATGACAACTTTTCATAGTGGAGGAAAGAATCATGTGTGGAATTACAGGTTTTACAGGCAAAGATTCAGCTTTGTCATTTTTAATGCAGGGTTTAGAGAAGCTGGAGTATCGAGGATATGACAGCTCAGGCATTGCATTAGTTGATCAAGATAAGATAACGACATATAAAGCAAAAGGTAGATTATCTGAACTTGAAGCTCTCATTCAAAAGGATACATGTATCCAAACTACAGGAATTGGTCATACAAGATGGGCGACGCATGGGATTCCTAACCAATTGAATGCACATCCTCATAATAATGATGATAATACAATATCAATCGTACATAATGGTATCATCGAAAATTTCGCAACTCTTAAAGATGAGCTAAAAACTAAAGGCTATCATTTTCAATCTGATACGGACAGTGAAGTAATAGCTTTGAAGTTAGATGAATATTATCAAAAGAGTCATAATTTTGAACACGCCTTCTTTGCTACGATACATGATTTAGAAGGTAGTTACGCAGTATGCGCAGTATCAAAATATGAACCTAATGTGCTACTTGTGGCAAAAAAAGAGAGTCCGATGGTAATTGGAAAGACAAAAGGAAACACATTCTGTGCATCAGATGCAACAGCGTTATTAACTTACACGAAAGATGTATTAATGTTGGAAGACGGTCAAATCGCCAAGTTAAATGGGAATACCATCACATTATTTGACTATCAAGGGAAAGAAATCGATCAGAATTGGTTGCATATTAATTACGGTGCAGAAGCTGCCCAAAAGGGAGGATATGACTCCTTTATGATGAAGGAGATTCATGAACAACCACAAGTGATTAAAGAGACTCTTCGGAATCGCTTTGATAAAAATGATCATATTTTGATGTCTGAAATTGATGAGCTTAATATTCGATGGGATCATCTAGAAAGAGTTTACTTTGTTGCGTGTGGTACTGCATTTCATGCCGGACTATATGTAAGCTATATATTCAATGCAATGTTTGATGTGACTTCTATCGTCATTCCAGCTAGTGAATTTAGATATGGAAATCCTAAAGTTGATGAGAATACGCTATGTATCTTTATATCTCAATCTGGAGAAACAGCGGATACATTAGCAGCTTTAAAGCTTGCTAAGGGTAAGAAAGCAACGACAATTGCGATAACTAATGTAATCGGATCATCAATCACTCGTTATGCAAATACTACATTATATACATGTGCTGGGCCGGAGATTGCGGTAGCTTCAACCAAAGCATATACAACCCAAGTGGTATTGATGATAACGATGTTATTGAAGTTATGTGAGAAATTAAATTGTATTGCGATGGATACTCATCAGATCATTGGGGATCTTCAACGATTACCTTCAGTTGTAGAGAAACAATTCATCGAAGAAGAAAATATAGAAGAACTATCAAGGTTGTTTAAGGATAAGTTAGATGCTTTCTTTATTGGTAGACAAATGGATTATCCCACAGCGTTAGAAGGTGCACTAAAGTTAAAGGAAATATCATACATTCATGCAGATGCATATTATGGTGGGGAATTAAAACATGGACCTATTGCGTTGATAGAAGAAGGAAGCGTTGCAGTAGCTATCGCAACAGACAAGAATACTCTAGAAAAGACATTATCAAATATACAGGAAACGATTTCTCGTGGTGCTGGAGTTATTATTCTAAGTAATCAAGTAATAACGAATATGGATTCAACGCATGTTATTCAGTTACCGGAAATATCTTCGCTTCTAAATGGTATTACTTCAATTATTCCATTACAACTACTAGCGTACTATGTTGCTAAACAAAAAGGCTGTGATATAGATAAGCCAAGAAATTTAGCGAAATCTGTTACCGTTGAATAATCGTGAGGGTTTGGGGGTGATTATTTTATGGGCACTTTAAAATCTCATGGGGTTGGGGATAGGCTATAAACTTTTGTGGGCGCGAAAAATCATCGTGCTCATTTTTTGTGGGGAGACCAAAATATAATAAAACCTCCATGCTATTATCTTCTTGTCTGGAGAATCAAATAGAAATGGAGGTAGCCCTATATGGCTATTCATGATTTTATCACGTCAACCTTAAATCTAACATCAGATTCAATTCAAGAAATCGATGCGATATGTAAGGAAGACCGTCTTTTTGTATATATCACACTGGTAAACCAACACCCAACCTGTCCTTACTGTGGTGGCCCTACAGTCTCTAAGGGTTATATTCATAGAACTTATAATCACCTTCCTTTAGGTGATACACCTTCTTCTATTCATTGGAAGCGTAGACGCTATACTTGTAAGGATTGTTTTAAAACATTTTGTGAAGAAAATCCTTTTGGGCCTGAATATTTCCATCAAACCTATGCTGTACTGTATAAGATTGCTGCTGACTTTCAAAATCTACATCTATCCTATAAAGATATTGCCGAAAGGTATAATACCTCGGTTACTACTGTCCAACTATATGCCGACAGTTTCATTCAAGTCCCAAGGTTAACTCTACCGATCAATCTAGGAATTGATGAGCTTCATTCTAATATGGCCAAATATGGTGGTTCATATCTATGTTCTTTTGTAGATAATGATGCTCGCGTTCTTAATGAATTATTACCCGATCGTTCAAAACGAACATTATCAGCACATCTCGAGAAGATACCTCTAGAAGAAAGAAAACGTGTCTTATATGTAACCATAGATATGTGGGAACCTTATAAACAAGTCTCTCTCAAATACTTTCCAAACTGTAAGATATCCGTCGATCCTTTCCATGTAGTCAAACATCTTTCTGATGGTTTTACTACATTACGTGTATCTTTAATGAACCAGGTTCCTAAAGAAAGTCCTGCTTACTATCTGCTCAAGCACTTTCACCACCTCTTGGAAACAGATTGCTTTCTGGATAACGAACCTAAATATAATCATTTCTTTCGTCAGAAGATGAACTATCGAGATCTATATGACGCACTTCTCAATCTCAACCCGATACTCAAAAAGGCCTATGGGTTAAAGGAAGATTATAGATATTTTAATAGAAATTCTACTTATCCAGAATGTATTGAAGAACTCACAGATTTAATTAGGTATTTTAAAGAATCTAGACTAGTATGTTATAGCGAGTTCATTAATCTATTGGAAAATTGGTTTGAAGAAATATGCAATTCATTTCAAAGACCAACAGAAGATAGAAAACAGTCTAATGCACTCGCTGAGAGCCTTAATCAAAAGATGCGAGAATTTATTATGATATCAAATGGTCTCAGTAATTTCGAAAGATTCAGAGCACGTGTAATTTATGCACTAAACTACAGGATTGGCTTCTCATTGACATCAAACATTCAAGCATACAATCGTAAACAGAAAAAATAATAAATATATTGTTACCCTCCAGACAAAAAGACAATCCCGTAGAGAATCACTCTTTGGAATTGTCTTTTATAAAATCTATCCCCATGGGATTTTATTGCGTGTTTTTTGAAAACCCCACGCTATTTTAAATGGCTATTTTATGATAATAACAGCGGCAGAGCTAAAGGCACAGCGATGGGTATCGATCATTATGGAATGTAAGACAAGTGGTCAATCTGTTCCACAGTGGTGTAACGAACATGGAATCAACGAAAAACAATATTGGTATTATCACCGAAAGTTGCGTAACCACTTGGCGCAAGAAGTCGGTAATCATATGGATATCTTTCCTGCAACTTTACCGCCATCATCAGATGTCACATTTCAAGAATTGAAGAAACCTATTCGACATGGTTCTGCACACATTCAATTGGGCAATCATCAGATAGAGATCGGTGAAGATATTTCAGATGAGCTATTACTAAAGATCATTCGGGCGGTATCCCATGCTTAAAGAGTATTGTGGTTTTAAGAAGATCTATATTGCATGTGGATATACAGATCTAAGAAATGGAATAGATGGGTTGGCTTCGATCATTCAGAACCATTTCTACCTAGATCCTTTTGATGAAGGAACGTTATTCTTGTTTTGTGGAAGAAAGACTAATCGTATGAAGGGACTGCTTTGGGAGGCAGATGGATTCCTATTATTGTATAAACGATTGGAGGAAGGAAGATTCCAATGGCCCAGAAAGACAGAAGACATAGAGAACATTAGTATCGAACAGTATCATTGGCTGCTTGAAGGCATGGCAATCATACAGAGGAAGACAATTCAGAAAGTAGAACGAAAGATGATACTGTAAAAAAGTTATCCACAACTTTTATTAAGAAGATAGGCCTATAGATGGCGTATAAGGCACATAAAAAGCAGTAGATGAATTTCTACACTCCAGCCCCCAAACTGCTTGATACGTGCCTTTTTATGGCGCTCCAAAATTAGATGGGGTGTCGAAAAATAGATTGTAAAGAAGGATGGGGGCAATATTCGCCCCATCTAATTTTGGAGAGCCCAGTTATTTTATATTATTCTCTCATTGTTTCTTCTGTAGCAAGCTCTGATGCGTCTTTTTCTTCATACTTAAAGTCTGCAGAAATATCTTCACCCTTTACAACTCTTTGAATCTGCTCAGCTGTTAATGTTTCATACTCCATTAATGCATGTGCAATCGTTTCGAGTTCTGTCTTATGTGCTTCGATGATTTGTCTTGCCTTTGTGTGGCATGTATTAATAATCTTACGTACTTCCTGATCAATTTCATATGCAACTTCACCAGAAACGTTATTTGGTTGGTTATAATCTCTACCTAAGAACACATTTTCATTACCAGCGTTGTATTTGATAGGTCCAAGATCACTCATACCATAGAGTGTAACCATATCCTTTGCGATATTTGTCGCATTTTGAATATCGTTACTTGCTCCAGTTGTAATGTCATCAAAGAATAATTCTTCTGCAGTACGTCCACCCATGTAGGAAGTGATTGTATCAAGTAAATCGTTCTTTGTATGCATCATCTTTTCTTCCTTCGGTGTCATGAGGTTATATCCACCTGCTTGGCCGCGAGGAATGATTGTGACTTTCTGTACTATCTGTGCATTCTCCAAGAACAAGCCGATAATTGCGTGCCCACTTTCGTGGTAAGCAACTAACTGCTTTGTCTTATCATCATATGTACGACTAACCTTTGCAGGTCCCATCATTACACGGTCGATTGCTTCATCAATCTGCTTCATGCCGATTTCATCTTTGTTTTCACGTACCGCAAGAATCGCAGATTCATTCAATACGTTTTCTAAATCAGCTCCAGAGAAACCTGGAGTTCGCTTCGCTAAAGCACCTAAATCTAAGTCCTTTACAAACTTCTTATTACGAGCATGTACATGTAGAATTGCTTCTCTACCCTTACGGTCCGGAAGAGCCACTGTAATCTGACGGTCGAAACGTCCTGCACGCAATAATGCAGGGTCTAATACGTCAGGTCTATTCGTTGCGGCAATGACAACAACACCTGTATTTTCTTCCATACCATCCATCTCAACGAGTAATTGGTTCAATGTCTGTTCACGTTCATCGTGTCCACCACCAAAGCCAGCTCCACGTTGACGACCTACCGCATCGATTTCATCGATGAAGATAATGCATGGCGCGGTCTGTTGTGCCTTCTTGAACATGTCACGTACACGGCTTGCACCAACACCGACAAACATTTCTACGAAATCAGAACCAGAAATACTATAGAATGGCACATTGGCTTCACCTGCAACTGCCTTGGCAAGCAATGTCTTACCAGTACCTGGATGGCCACTTAATAAGATTCCCTTTGGAATACGAGCACCCATCTTCTCAAACTTCTTAGGGTACTTGAGATAGTCAATAATTTCTGCCATTTCCTGCTTTTCTTCATCGCAGCCTGCCACATCACTAAAGCGAACACGAATCTTACCCTCTAACTTCGCTCTCGATTTTGAGAATTCAAATGCTTTCGCATTGGCTCCGTTTGCGCCATTCATACGGTTTAACATCCAAACCGCAAATACCGCAAATAAAATAAATGGAATAATGGATACCACTGTTTCCAAGAAGATATTGGATGCATCCGCATCAACAATTGTCAACTTAGTAGATTCATTCCCAAGGCTTTTAATCACCTTTCCGATTTGATCGGAAGTAGATGGAATTGTCGCAGTGAATGTTACTTTTTGTTTATCCTTTTCGTAAACACCCTTTACGACTGTCACATTTGTTCCGATTGAGACAGATGCTTCATCTACCTTTTCTTTTTCAATAACATTCTGCAACTCATAGTAACTGATGCGCTCTGATGAAGCACCCATGTTTAATCCTAATAAGCTGATAATCGCAAGAATGACCACAAGATAAGGGAGAAGGTTTGCTAATTTATTTCTCTGCATTTATTTACTCCTCATTGCATTGATAACATTCGTCCTTCAATACACCAATGTATGGAAGACAACGATATCTCTGGTTGAAATCCATACCAAACCCAATAACGAATTCATTTTCGATTTCAAAACCAACATAGTCCGCTTTAATATCCACAACACGACGACTAGGCTTATCTAATAGTGTAATGATTCTAACGCTATTAGCACCCTTATGTAATAGTGTTTCACGTACAGTCTGAATGGTTCTTCCTGTATCAACAATATCCTCTACAAGTAAGATATCCAATCCTTTAACAGATGTATCTAGATCCTTTAAGATTCTAATATCACCAATCGATTCTGTACCCTCATAGCTACTAACATCCATAAAGTCATACTGAATGTCTAAATCAATATGTTTAATTAACTCAGCTAAGAAAGGAACAGATCCACGTAATAGTGCCACTAATAGTGGTTGTTTTCCAGCATAATCTTCTGTAATCTTAGCGCCTAATTCCTTAGAACGTTCACTAATCTGTTGTTCGTTAACTAACACTTTCTTTATATCTTTTTCTACCCACATGAGAAATAACTCCTTTTATAACATTAGTATTGTATCACATTCAAATTAGGCATTGTAGAGTAATGCTGCACATTACAACCAAGTCCAGGCACGAGAATAATCTCTCCTGCAGCATTCTCAACAACCGGCCAAGTTTGTCGTTGATATTGTGGGATATGACGATCAATAAAAAACCGATGCACTTCCTTACGACCAAAACGCATTTGAATCTTATCTCCTGCATGAAACGAGCGAATCCGAATTGGAAAGTCTGTCTCTTCTAACGTTAGCGCAAAGACGCTAGGACTTCCCTTTTCTGTATAGAAATGTTCTTTACAAACATCTCGCAATTCTTCTAATGAATCAAACACATAACAGTATGGTTCTTCTGGAATATACTTCAAAAGATACGTTCCATCACTCACTAATGAAAACTCATCCAACGGTATCATAAAATCACCTGCATGCATGATAGTATGATCAATACCTTGAAGATGCTTTAAAGAATAGTGTGGTGTCTCTTCCACAAACATTCTCAACATCGTCACTCTATCAGCTTGCGGTAATGTACGATATGTCTCCAGTCGAATCTTGTCTTGTCGAATATAGGTTTTAACACGACATCTTCTTTCTTGCAAGACAGCGTTTCTCTGTTTGATTTCACGTAGATATGCGTTTCTTTCAAAGGGAGTCATCGGTTCTACAATTTGATGGCGAATCTGATTCCGCGTATACTCATCACTTAGATTTGTCACATCGATATAATAGTGTAATTGATGTTCCTTGCAGTATCTAACTAGTTCTTCCTTCGCCACATGCAGTAAAGGTCGTTTAAATAATACACCATGCATTAACATCTCTTCACGCAAGCCATAATACTCTGGCACAATGTTCTTACTTTCCTGCATGATATATGTCTCTAATAAATCATCTTGATGATGACCAATCAATACACCTTGAAAGCCTTCATGTCTTACAATCTCCACAAAAAAACGATAGCGTAAATCACGTGCCGCAGCCTCAAAGTTACCCGTATAGGTAAATAGCTCATTATGCACAAAGATTGGAATTTCTTTTTTCACACAAAAACTGCGGATATAGTTTTCTTCTTCATCCGCCTCTGGACGATGATGATAGTTTACATGCGCTACCGCACAATCAATACCCGCATCAATACACATTTGTAAAAGTGCCATGGAATCTGGTCCAGATGACACCGCAACTAACCACTTACCTTGCAGTTTTTCCATGCCAGTATAATAACATATCCTATCACTCTGTGCTGAACATCACTCTTAACATTCTTTTCTGTACCTCTTTAAACATAGGTGCCGTAACAGGAATATGTGCTTTAATATCAATCACTCTAGCTGTATTGATAAAACGAATATCGTTCAAAAACAACACGGATGGTTTATTCAAACCACTCACCAAGCCAATCTTCATGAGATGATATTTCCCCTGTGGATGATAGATTGAGTCATATGCCTTTTGGTATGTTGCTTCATTTGAAGTCATTGGAACTACCAAAGCCTTTTTTGCACATACAGATACTACCAATCCAAAATGTTGATAACCCATTTCATTTAAGTATGATTGGCCAAATTCAATATAACAGATATCCCCAGGTTTCACACTGATTCCAATATCCTTCCCTGATTGATAACGCGAACGTATCACCCAGTTTGCTTCAGATATCATACCCGCTTCAATATTATGCGGTTGTATAATACGGTAGAGATCCTTGCGGTAGGACATGTAATGATGCCACAAATCATATTTCTGTGCCTTATCTTTCATATAATTGTTTCCCCTTTACTTCTATATTCAAAAATAAAAAGAAAACTCCCCACATTTTAGCTTTCCATTTAAAATCTATACATATTATTAAAACAGGCAACCACAAACCATTGTGATTGCCTGTTTGCTCTATCCAAAATGGAAAAAACTTAATATAAATGAACCTGCTAGGTATGCGATTGCCATCACTAGGATGAAGTAAAGCGCCTGTGCTTGATTCACCTTATTTTTGCGTAATAGCTTTTCATAATTGATTGCGTCCATCGCAAACCACGTCACAAGGAACATCAATAGATATACAACCGAACGCAAGATAAAATACAGATTGGCCATGGCTTACTTTGTACCAAAAATACGGTCGCCAGCGTCTCCTAATCCAGGTACGATATAACCCTGTTCATTGAGATGATCATCTAATGCGGCGATATATACGTCTACATCTGGATGAGTCTTTTGAATTACCTTAACACCTTCTGGTGCAGCTACTAAGCATACGAGCTTAATGTTCTTTGCGCCACGCTTCTTGATCTGTGCAATTGCATCCTTTGCACTACCACCAGTTGCCAACATTGGGTCAACAACCATGACAATAGCGTCTTCTAAATGGCTTGGGAACTTCGCAAAATATTCTACAGGTTCTAAAGTTGTCTCATCACGGTACATACCGATGAAGCCTACCTTAGCTGTAGGAACCAAACGTCTAATACCATCTAATAAACCAATACCTGCACGCAAGATTGGGACGATGACTACTTCTTTACTTAATTCATAGCCAGTGCACTTCGCAACTGGTGTTTCAATTTCAATTGGATTTGTTGGTAAATCACGGCATACTTCATATGCCATTAGCTCTGCAATCTCGTCTAGATTCTCACGGAAATCCTTTGTTCCGCACTCTTTACGACGCATTTGTGTCAACTTATGTGTAATTAGGGGATGATTCAATACTTCTAACATTGTCTTCTTTCCTCCGTATTTCCTGTTCTAAATGATATAAGAAGATACCCATACATGCAAGGATATCAAGCGTTATTTCAATAATTTTCCTGTAATGTCCTGCATGGTGATTGGACCTGGTCTTAAAATAGCCAGCTCTTCTTTTGTACAGTCTACGATGGTACTCGCTTCACCGAAGGACACATCACCTTCTACCATTCCATCCAAATCTGGACAACTCTTCTCAATCTCATCTAATGATGTACAAGTTGGCTCACCCGATTGATTCGCACTTGTCATGAAGATTGGTCTTCCTAACCCTTTAATGATTTTCGCAAGTGTATTCGACGTAGCCATACGAATCGCAATTGTATCTAAATTCTCTTGCGATAGATTCACTCCATCTTTACGTTTAAGAATGACAGTAATTGGCCCTGGCATAAAGCCTTCAATGACTTTCTTAGCCCTTTCATTCACTTCCGCAATCTCTTGAATCTGTGCTAGATCTGCACACATCACTGGAAATGCTTTTGTTAAAGGACGGCGCTTCACATTTCTGAGGTTCTCTTCTGCTTGATGGCTAAAAACTTGTGAACATACACCATATACCGTATCCGTCGGCACACTGATGACCCCATCCTTTTTTAGTATCTCGATGATTTCTGGAATCTCTTCTGCTTTAAAACGACGCATATACTTCCTCTTTTCTACTTTTATCTCTTTGCCTTATAATTATAGCGCGAAATACGGAGGGTATCAGATGATTCGATTCGATAGTGACTATACAGAGGGTTGCATCCCTGAAATTTTAACAGCCTTAACAAATTCAAATGATGAACAAACAATTGGTTATGGTAAAGATGACCATTGTTTAAATGCCGCAAAGCTGATCAAACAGGCAATCAAACATGATAATGCGGATATCCACTTCATGGTTGGTGGCACACAAACCAATATCGCTGTAATCACAGCCATCCTAAAACACCACCAAGGCGCAATCTGCGCAGAAAGCGGACATATTAACGCACATGAAACAGGTGCACTTGAAGCCGTAGGACATAAATGCCTGACACTACCAACACCCAACGGTAAAATCACAGCCGAACAAGTTGATACACTGATTCAAAACCACTACAATGACGCAAGCGCTGAACATACTGTACAACCAGGTATTGTATATATTTCATTTCCTACAGAAAGCGGTACCCTATATTCCAAACAAGAACTCACAGAATTATATGCAGTATGTCAAACCCACAACACTCCTCTCTTTATTGATGGTGCAAGACTTGGCTATGGCCTTATGGCCAAAAATAATGATGTGACCTTTGAAGATATCGCAAATCTATGCGATGTATTCTACATCGGTGGCACAAAAGTCGGTGCCCTATTTGGAGAATGCATCGTCATCTTAAATGATTTATACAAGAAAGATTTCCGCTACTCCATCAAACAACATGGTGGAATGTTAGCCAAAGGTAGAATGTTAGGAATCCAATTTGAAGAACTCTTCAAAGATAATCGCTATCTTACAATCTCAAAACACGCTATCGATATGGCAGATATACTCACTGAAGGATTTCAATCAAAGGGATATAGCTTCTTCTTCCCTGCTGAAACCAATCAACTATTTCCAATATTTGAAAACACAAAGCTAGAAGAACTATCCCAAGAATTTGCCTTTACCCCTTGGATAAAGATTGATGAAACACATACAGCCGTACGCTTTGTGACATCCTTTGCGACAAAGCGCAAAAACGTTGAATACTTACTAACAAAAATATAGTTGCGATAACTACGCAACTATATTTTTTCTATTCATGAATTGAAATAACTGTACCATCATTCTTCCAGATACTATTTTCGTGTACCACACCTCTTACACAAGATGTTGGATATACACGAGAGTGTCTACCAATCACAGTGCCTGGATTGAGCACTGAGTTACACCCTACCTCAACATAGTCTCCAAGCATTGCGCCAAACTTCTTAAGACCCGTATCAATACGATGATCCTCCTCTCGAATCGTAACAAGTCGCTTATCACTCTTTACATTCGATGTAACAGAACCTGCTCCCATATGAGAATAATATCCTAAGATGGAATCTCCTACATAGTTATAGTGTGGTGTTTGAACATGATCGAACAGAATAACGTTCTTTAACTCACAACTATTTCCAACCACACAATCTGCCCCAACTAACGCCGCAGATCTGACAAATGCACAATGACGTACTTCTGTACGTGGTCCAATAATGCATGGTGCACCAATAAACGCAGACGGAAATACTGTCGCTGTCCTGTGAATCCAAACATGTTCAGATACCTCTGTGTATTCTTCCTTGTCCAAGCTTTCACCTAGCTTTAGGATGAAATCCTTGATTCCAGAGAGAGCTTCCCATGGATACGTAAATTGTGATAAATAGTCTTTCGCAACTGTGTGTTCTAAATCATACAACTCATTAATACGGTACATAAATCCTCCTGGTCTAGTTTGCGGAATGATCGTTAATCCCCTCAGGTAGTGTTTCCTGGGAAATGATTCCATCATTTATTACTTTATCAATCTCAGCGTTAATGAAGTCTACCTGATTTTGATACAAATACACAACAGATAATACTTGATCTGGTGCAGATGCACAGTATTCGTTACCAACATCACCATCAAGATGATACTTCACAATATTCCATTGGATATTCTGATCCAACTGTTTCTTACATAATGCATAAATAGAATCAGTAGAAACATTGGTTAGGAATTTTCCTTGCAAGGCACTCAGAATATTATTGAACGAACTAATTAACTCAGGACTCAACAACTTATGAATGATCGCTGATAGCACGATTTGTTGGTGGAGGTTACGATCAAAGTCACCGTTAGGCAAACTATAACGCTCACGTACATACTCTAACGCTAACTCTCCATCAAGATGTAATATACCCTGTGGATATGTACGTTCAGTAAAGTGCGTTGTAAATTCAAATGGGTTATCAATATCAACACCATCGATTGCGTTGATAATATCCTCAAACGTTGTAAAGTTTACTAACATGTAGTAATTAACATCTGCCCCAAGTAAGTTACTAGCACCCTTTAATGTATTTTGGATACCACTTAACCCAAGGTGTGTTAATTTATCTTTCTGATTCTTATATGCAGGGTTTGGAATATACGAATCACGTGGCAAGTTAGTAATCAAAATCTGATGCGTATTTGGATTTACCGTTACTGCGATATCCACGTCTGTTCTACCCTCCAAGCTTAACTCACCTGGCTGGTCATTACCCGCAATAAAGAGTGTAAACGGTGTATTCGCAAGGTTTGTCTTATCTTCTGTTGCTTGGGTTGTTTCTACCTTGCGGAAATAACTACCAATCAGTTTTGTATCCGTCTTAAAATTCTTGAACTCATCTGTCTCTAAAACTGTCGATAAATAAGAATCACTTAACAATAATACATCACCTTGATTTGTATACAAGTTTTTTACTGCAAACTGTACGGAACTACTATTGACTGTCTTTAGATTATCATTCTTTAAATCCACACGTAGCTTCTCTAACGTATAGTTTTGATTATTTCCATCTATACCTAAAGCTGTGATAAATGCTGCATTTTGATATTCTGCTAACTTCATACTTTCCTTGTACTGTGAGTTAGCGAAAACATCTTTGTGCTTCTCTTTATACGCATCTGTCATAACATAGATGCCAATTCTAACCTCATTGCCTAAAACAGAAGAGAAGATATTACTTAAGCGGTCTGTATAGTACGGTAGTGCGATATTTACAATAATGAGCGCTACCGCAAGCACTGTATTTACTACCTGTGCAAATACATTATTCGGTTTTACCTTCGATGTTAATATGAATGTTAACCAATCGATCATCGCAAGTACAAGTACAACGATAATACTCCACTTCGTCGGAAACATTGGCATACGCCAGAATGTAATCGCAAATACAATACTCGCAAGGAAAAGAATCAGCCACAAAAATCTTGCGCTAATATATCTCTTCTTACGTTTTTTCTTCTTTCGAATTACTCTGTTTGGATTTTGTTCCATCATAAATGATTTCCTTATTTATGAAGCCTTTACCAGCTTTCCAACTAATACATATCTTCCATCTTCAACATCATAGGAACATGTCGACAGCATCACAATTTGGTCTGTTGCGGAAACGGTCTCATCACTCTTAAATGTCGACGCAGATACAAAACGATCTACATAGCTTAAGAATTCACTATCACTGCCAAAGTCATATTGTACATAGTTGTCTGTACCCGTTGTAGAATATCCTGCAATCGGATAAATCTTGTATGTACCATTTGGTGTCTGGAAAATCATTTCCTTATGACTATCATAGTAAGATTGTTTCTTATATTTTTCGATATCCGCAAACATCGAGTCATTTAACATATGGTGGCCATAAATAACAGTATTCTTATGGCTGAAATCTCTTCCGTTATTGTAATCAATAAATACAGTTCCACTCAGATTGTATGTACCATCAAATAAATGGTCTAAATAATAGCTATTGCCATACTTATTTTCATCTGTACTAGCGCCAAACACAACTGGATAATCCACATTTGAGTTTGGAAGTGTAAGCCAACCCGCACAATCTGGATTCTGCTCTAACAGCTTCTGAAAATCTAATGTGGAAGTTGTATCATCTTTGTCAGTATCCTTCTTTGTTGTAACGGCATTCTTACGTAAGTTATCATACGCATTTCCTGCTTGGTTATAACTTGCTAGACCTTTATATACCTGATAGGCGGAAAAAACCGCAACACCTAAACATACAATCATAATGATATCAAGTACGAGTCTTCCCACTCTAGATAATTTCTTTTTATTCTTCTTTTCTTTCATACTAACCTCTGCAATATTTTACAGTCGATTGACTGACTGTGCAAGCATTCGCCAAATGCACGTAACTATGTAATAATAATACCATGTTAGGCGTAGACATCGTAGATATGCTTCGAATTGACCTAGAAAAACCCATCATTTCACATGTTTTAACACAACCCGAAATGGCGGAATTCTCCTCAAAGCATACTACCACACAGAAAAAACAATATTTTGCGGGACGATTTGCGGCGAAAGAAGCTATCTTCAAGGCAACCCAAGATAAAGATTACTTACAGTACAGTATTCTAAATGATGAAAGTGGGAAACCTTACATCAAAGATCATCCCGAACTTGAAGTGAGTATCTCTCATGACGCAAACATCGCTATTGCGATTGTACAAGATACTTCGCACAAATAATACTATTTATCTACTGAAAAAGTTCTCTTGTGCAAAGAGAACTTTTTATTCATAATCTTTCGGTATTTTTCGATAAATCCAATAAGCCCTAACAAACAATACAATTGTAATCAAAATGAAAAATGTAAGTGGTGCCGATACCCAGGTATCATTCATATAAATCCCCGCCAAGTAAATCTTAATAAAAAACTGTAGTGTGATACCCATCAAAGTTAAAACTGTTAAATAAACACATAGAAATAATAACTTCTGTTTACTCATAAAACTCCCCCTATAAATTTGAAATTAGATAAGTACCGGATGAATGATGAATGTCAGTTTTTGATTGTTGTTGCATCGAGTAAATACTATCTGCACCCATATTATATGCCTAAAAAAAGGAAAGCGCATTGCTTTCCTTGTCTTAGCAGAAGCTTCTATTTAATAAGTCCACTATTCTTTAATAGAATTTCAATATCTGTTCCCCTTACTCGATTCAACACTTGATTGAGTACAAATTTTTCGATAAAGGATAAATCCTTTACTTCTGTAATTGGCTTCTTATCAATCGCGTAGTAACATGCCCGCAATAATTCACGTACATCATACTTACTACCCCAAACCTCAGGCACACCACGATCAATATCTAATAGGGTATAGACAGATTCCATACCTGTACGCATGGAATATTCTGTTGTAAAAATCGTATCTCTTGGTGTCTCTGCAAATTGACCGATAAAGGCAAAGTTCACTGCTCCATCTGGCACAACCTTAGGACGATCTGATTCTTTACGTGGTTGGAAGAACGCATTGATATATGGCATGAAACATGTCGTTGTATTACATGCTTCTTGTGCAAGCGAGGCAATCTTATCCGTCGGAACACCAATATGATATAACCACTCTTCACAAACCTCGATACCTGTGCATTCACGCATTGGCTTCTTGATATAGTTGCCTTCTTTATTCGTATTTAATGCGTATAACCAAATTAACACGAGACCTTTATCTTGTGACTTAAACTGTGGTTGACGGTTGATGGTCCATGATAGATACCAGTTATCAGTACTATCTTTTACGGTAACGATACCACCTGTCGTAACCTTACCAGTGCGTGGATTACGCTTACAGATATTTGTGATATAGCGGATAATTTCTTCATTTGAAGTAGCTACTGTCGCACTCATCCAGTTTGTCGCATTTACATCTGTACAGAAAGCCTCTGGGTTACCAAATTCACCATGCATTGCCTGGGCTGCGATTGCCTTCCACATATCCCAGGATTCACCATAGCCATTCTTTACGTTCGATAAATCTGGAACGTGTGTCTGGTCTCCATAACAGGAAGTATCCGTACAACATCCATTGGTAATAAATACAAGATCATCTTCAATTAAGTCAATGGATTGTTCAATCCCATCCTTCTTATACACGATTTGTCTAGCAATCTTCTTATTGCCACGTGTTTCAATCACAACGTTCTTTACATCCATCCCGTATTCAATATGAACTCCATGATTCTCTAAATACTTCACGAGAGGTAAAATCATGCTTTCGTATTGGTTGTACTTTGTAAAACGCAAAGCGCTAAAGTCAGGTAATCCATCAATATGATGTACATAGCGACATAGATAACGTTTCATCTCTAGTGCACTGGACCACTTTTGGAAGGCGAACATCGTCTGCCAATATAACCAGAAGTTTGTATCCCAGAAGGAAACCGGTAATATATCCGAAATCTTCTTTCCTTCCAAATCCTTTTCTGGTGTTAAGAATAATTTAGATAATGCCATTGCGGATTTCTTATCAAGTTTAAACTGCTTATCTGTATGCGCATCTTCACCACAATTTATAGTCGCTCTACATAGTGAATAGTTTGGATCACGTTTATTTAACCAATAATACTCATCTAAGACAGATACATCCGGTGTCTCGATCGAAGGTACATCACGGAAGGTATCCCACATCACTTCAAAGTGGTTATCCATTTCACGACCACCACGCATAAAGAAGCCTTTTGTGACATCCTTACGTCCATCACAGCTTCCACCCGCAAGTGTAGCCTTTTCTAGTAAGTGAATATGTTCTCCACTCATTTGTCCATCACGGACAAGATAAAACGCTGTTGTTAAACCAGCTAGGCCTGTACCAATGATATATGCTGATTTCTTATCCACATCCTTTGGCTCTAATGGTCTAGCAAATGACTCATAAGTTCCTGCTGAATAATACATATGAAATCCTCCTTCATCCACATGCATCATATCAACTCTATATTCTTTTTCATTTAGCAGGGTCTCTAAAAAGATAAAAGTTTTATCACTTTTCTTATTGTGATAAAACTTCATACTTTAATAAAAATTTTAATATTGAAATCTAGTCAGTGAAGCACGAATAGAACCCTTAATTAGTTTATTCAAGCGCTCTACAATTTCTTGTGGGTTCTCTTTCATATCCTCTTTGATCCAATCTAACATGATACCGATAAAGATATAGGAGTACGCCTGTACGATGAACGTCTTATCCTCATCCCGTACGTTAAGACCTCCAGCTTCTTCATTGACAGCATTTAGAATCAAATCTTCTACAAGTGGTCGTAAATAGATTTCTACCTGTTCACGATGAACACAGTGATAAACATTCATAATAAATGGTTTATTTGCTTGTACAGCTTCTAAAATCTGTAGGAAACCCTGTTGCCAAGTGTCATAGGTCTTCTTCTCATCTAACGCACGCTTTGCGTCTGTTAGACAAGACCATTCAACCAAATCATAGATATCCTTGAAGTGATAGTAGAATGTCATACGATTCATACCGCAATCTTCCGTCAAATCACTGATTGTGATTTTCGATAATGGCTTCTTCAACAACAAATTCTTGAGCGATTGTTCTAAAGCACGTTTCGTTACTTGTGACATACTACCTCCTTTACAATCAAACGATAATTAGTAATTTTGAATGGTATTGATTGGATAAGATTCCTGCATTTGTCTTGCGACGATGTATTTATTCTCTGCTGTACGCAATAAAATTAATGGCATTGTACGACTTAAGAATAAGTGAATACCTTCGGTGACAGAGTACGCTCCACAATTGTTAAAGGCTAAGTAATCACCCTCTTGCAAGCCTTGTAGAGTTACATCTCTTACAAGCACATCTGCAGTTGTACAAAGGCTACCACATAAACACCAATTCTTTTCGATACGGTTATCACATGCATGCAAGTGTTGAATGTGTGGTACCTTCATACCCATCATCTGACCATAATAGTTTAAATGATTCATACCTCCATCTACGATACAGTAATTTACACCTTCATTTGACTTGCAATCCATTGCACGTGTGAGGTATGTTCCACAGAATGTGGAATAGAATCTACCCATTTCAATTGTTAAATCAACAACCCCAGATAGTTCTTTTAACTTCTCATGGATATTCTCAAGAGGTTTTAACGTATCACTAAAATCATCGCCTTCAAATAACGGAACAGAAAGTCCTGGTCCATATTCAATCTGTTCTACTTTACGATTGAATGTTGTTTGAATTTCTTTGATTAATTCTAACAACACATCCAGCTCTTTAATTTGTTTATCATTCTTCTTGCGCTGTGTACCCGCAAAGTAGTGAATACCCTTTACAATCACGTTTGAATATTTCTCTTCATTTGCATAGATAGAGAATAAATCTTCCTTAGACATACCAAACTGACTACCTGCATTCAATCGTGGTAAAATTTCCACTTTCTTTTGGTACTTTCCTGCAACTTGATTCACGATATCCATGTGTAATAAAGATTCTGCTGTATAGTGAATCACTCCATATTCCATCGCATCTGTCACATCTACTTCTGTCTTATTGACACCAGAATATAGAATCTTGGTTGGCTCTACACGAAGTGCTTTACAGATGGATAACTCACCTGGACTACATACCTCTAACTTATCCGTGATTTCTGCCATCGTCGGAATCAAGAATGGATTTGCCTTGATAGAGTAACATAGCTGATACGCACCACCTACAATTTCTCTCATCTTTTTAACACGCTCTTTTACCGCTTCTAAATCAAAGATAAAACAAGGTGTTTGATAATGTTCTGCGATATACTTTAGTTCTTTTTCTTGCATTATTCGATTCCTTCCATCTTCTTTAATACGGCACGATCAATCTTGCCATTCTTTGTCATTGGCATTTCATCTAAATGCACCAGCTTGTTAGGCACCATGTAGCTTGGCATAACGACCTTTAGTTCGTTATGTAATTCCTTTTGATCACGGTCACCCAACCAGAATAAGTAAATACGTTTCTTGTTGTGGTCATAAATTGCACAAGCACGCACAACACCATTACGTCCTTGAACCAGGCTTTCAATTTCACCTAACTCAATACGATGTCCTAAGTGTTTGATTTGGAAGTCTTTGCGTCCGATATAGACAAGCTCTCCTTGCTCGTTATATTTTGCAAGATCACCCGTACGATACATGCGTTCATAGTACACAGTATTTAATGGATTCTGTACGAATACAGCTGCTGTCTTTTCTGCATCATGATAGTAACCTAGCGCAAGACAAGCACCCGCAACACAGATTTCCCCACTTTCATTTGGCGTATCTACCAATTGATTTTCATCAGAAAGTAAGAATACCTTCTCATTATCAAACGCTGAACCAATTGGAATGATTTCATCCGCAGCATATTCGTGATTCTCTAAACGATAATATGTGCAGTTACATGTAATCTCAGTAGGTCCATATAGATTGATAAACTCTGCCTTCGGACAATTCTTCATCCAAATATTTAAGTGCTTAATCGGCATAACTTCTCCACTGAACATCACTAAACGAATTGTCGCTGGATTACGATAGCCAAATCCGTTCATAATGGATACAAAGCACATTGCGCTAACCGCCCATGTTAGTACAGTAACCTGATGGTCACATAAGAAATCCATCAAGTGTGTTGGGTTACTGAAGAATTCACGTGGAATGAGTTCTACTCGAGCACCTACATAGATACTGCTATAGATATCTTTGACAGATACATCAAAATCAAACGGTGCTTGGTTGGCAATACGATCATCCGCACAAATTCCAGATACCTTCACAAATTCTGGAATAAAGTCAATGACCGATCCATGTCCAACAACAACGCCCTTTGGCACACCAGTGGAACCACTGGTAAAGTTCACGTAAAGAGGATCTGTACTAGCTGCTTGTTTACGAATCCCTGCAAGCATGTTTTCATTAATGATACCTTCATTGATGATATCCTCAACTTTTACAATGTTGGCTGTAGGCCCTAATTTTTCACGTGCTTCCTGATAGAAACGTTCGTTACTCAAGATTACTTTTGGGTTTAATACTTCAATAATCTTTTCGATGCGACCAATCGGTTGTCTCGTATCAATCAGAGAATAGAATCCACCAGCATATACTGCACCATACATTGCGGCTAAAGTTGTATTACTCTTTTCCATATACATCGCAACCGCCTGGCGAGGTTGAATATATGTCGCAAGTTTGGTGCCTAGAATCTTGGCGTCTTTCACTAGCTCTTCATATGTCATTTCTGCGGTTGCATCTGCGACCGCAATCTTACTTGGATGTTTTTGGCAAGAGGCTTCTAGCCACTCAAGAATATTCTTTGTCATAGTTTTTACTCCTAACGTATCTATTTTACTATGTTCATTGATTTTTGAATGTAAAATTTATCTGAAAACACAAAATACAAAAATGGAGTACCCCTCCATTTTTAACAATTAAAATATACAAATAACATGCGGTCTTTACCGTTC
Organism: Solobacterium moorei; assembly: GCF_036323475.1. Taxonomy (GTDB): domain Bacteria; phylum Bacillota_I; class Bacilli_A; order Erysipelotrichales; family Erysipelotrichaceae; genus Bulleidia; species Bulleidia moorei. The sequence continues at coordinate 178,473 of NZ_AP028934.1, read as the reverse complement.
ATGTCTTTGAGCATCTCATAACGAGCATCCGGCAACAGCTCTTCTACCAGTTTACTCATGCGTTCACGCTGATCCCACCCCATCTCAAAAGCCATGAATGCCTTTTTATTGAGTACTTTTTTACAATCCTTAAAGATCATGCGATAGAACTTTAGTCCATCCTCACCACCAAATAAGGCAACGTGAGGTTCAAAGTCCACAACGGAGGTTTCCATCTGCTCATCCTGTGGGATGTATGGAGGATTGGAAATGAGTACATCCAAATGACGGTTTGCATCAATGAGTGGCTGTAACATATCCCCAGCGGTAAAGTCGATGTCCACTTCATTATTTTTCGCATTCTGACGTGCAGTGACTAAGGCTTCTTCACTGATATCTGTTGCGTGCATCTTTACACGACTTTCTTCTTTTGCGACTGTAATCGCAATGGCACCTGAACCTGTCCCAACATCTGCACATTCTACAGTTTCTTGCGTTGGGAAGATTTCATCGATGCGAGATAATATCAATGCACAGAGTTCTTCTGTTTCACAACGTGGAATTAATACATCTTCGTTAACAATCATCTTATACCCATAAAACCATGAATAGCCTAATACATGCGCCATTGGTTCTTGTTTTAAGATTCTCTCCATGCCCACATGGAATTCCTTCGCGAGTTCTTCTGGCATTTCATCATCGATATGCATAAACAAATCATAGCGTTCACGTTGCGAAATTTCTAAAAGATATGCCATGACAGTTTCCGCAGGAATATCATTCTTTAGACACTCTTTTTCGTATTGCTTGATTGTTTTTGCAAATGTACTCACAACTGTGTCTCCTCGAGCTTTCTCTTTTCTTCTTCTGCTAGTAAGCCCTCAATCACACCATCGAGTTTGCCTTCCATGATACGGTCTAGCTGTGTAATTGTTAAACCAATACGGTGATCAGTCACACGGTTTTGTGGGTAATTATATGTTCTAATCTTCTCAGAACGATCGCCTGTACCAATCTTGGCACGACGAATCTTACCAGCTTCTTCTTCCTGAATACGCTTGAGTTCTTCGTATACACGTGCACGGATTAAACGCATCGCTGTCTCACGGTTTTCAATCTGCGAACGTCCATCTTGGCAGTTTACCGTAATGCCTGTAGGAACGTGCACAATACGTACAGCAGAATCTGTCTTATTGATGTGCTGACCACCAGCACCAGAAGCACGGTGTGTTTCAATTGTTAAGTCCTTTGGATCGATTTCGATATCGGTATCTTCCGCTTCTGGTTGACAAAGCACAGTTGCGGTAGAGGTATGAATACGTCCCTGTGTCTCTGTCTTTGGCACACGCTGTACACGGTGTACACCAGATTCAAACTTCAATTCCTTATATACATCCGTTCCCTTTATAGAGAAGATGATCTGCGTATATCCACCCGCTTCACTGACAGAAGCTTCAAGAACCTGTACCTTCCAGCCTTTGCTTTCAGCGTACTTACTATACATACGATATAAGTCACCAGCGAAGATATTACCTTCATCTCCACCAGCTCCACCACGGATTTCCATGATGACATCATGGTCATCATCCGGATCACGTGGGACAAGTAGGTGCTGAATTCTTTCTAACAAGACTTCACGTTCTGGTTCACATTCATCCTTTTCCATACGTGCCATCTCTTTGAGTTCAGGATCATTCTCCTTTAACATCTCATCTGCTTGGGCAATACGAGAGTCTAACTCTAAAAGTTGGTGGTAAGCCTCAACAGGCTGTGTAAGTCTTGCCTGTTCTTTGGATAATTTTGTAAGGAGCTTAGGGTCTGACATTACTTTTTCATCCATAAGCTTCTCTACGATTTCTTTATATTGTTTTTCTATTTCCCTTAATTTTGTTCTAACTGCGTCCATAGTATTCTCCACATATTTTCCATAACAACTTTAACATAGATTATATTCTTTGTATTCAAAGAAAAAGGTCCGGAATTATACCGGACCGGCTTTATTTCATACCGTACTTCTTATTGAACTTCTCGATACGTCCTTGAGCCTGTGCGAATCTCTGACGTCCAGTATAGAATGGATGGCAGTTTGAGCATGTATCTACTTTGATTTCAGATAATACAGAACCTGTTTCAAATTCTGCACCACAGCTTGTGCATACTACCTTCGCCTTGTGATAAGTTGGATGAATATCTTTTTTCATTTTTATCTCCCTTCTGCCTTAAGCCTCCGATTGGCTTAAAGAAAGTGCTAAATTGCCTATTTATACTACCATAACAATTTTTTTCATGCAATCTTTTTATTCAATAGTTTCACGCCAAATCACTGCACCTAAATTTTTTAACTTCTGGTCGATTTCAGCGTAACCACGATCTATGTGATATACATCATGAATCTCTGTGATGCCTTCCGCTAGTAAGCCTGCCACTAGCATCGCTGCACCACAGCGTAAATCAGTCGCAACGACCTTCGTTCCAAATAAAGAACTTGGACCCTTGATACTAGCAGAACCTGTTGATACTTCAATATTTGCACCCATACGCTGTAACTCACCACAATGCTTAAAGCGCTCTATGTAGATTGTTTCTACAACCTTGGATTCTCCATGTGCTTGTGTCATCAGCGTTGTAAGTGGTTGCTGTAAGTCAGTCGCAAAACCAGGATAAGGTCTTGTGGTAACATCCGTCGCAACCAGTTTATCTGTATGACGGATTGTAATACGGTCTACGTCGATATCCATATCGACACCCATTTCCTGTAACTTAGAAGTTAAGGCATCTAAGTGCTGTGGGATGATATTCTTGATTACCATCTTCTTTGCGCAAGCAGCCGCAATGACTAGGAATGTGCCTGCTTCGATACGGTCTGGGATAATCTCATGGAAACAACCCATCAACTTGTCAACACCATCAATCGTGATAACATTTGTACCTGCACCACGAATATGTGCACCCATCTTATTTAATAATGTGGCAACGTCGATGATTTCCGGCTCCTTTGCTGCATTTTCAATCGTTGTACGGCCCTTTGCGTATACAGCAGCCATCATAATATTGATGGTCGCACCAACACTTGCGATATCCAAGAAGATCTTCGCACCCTTTAATTCCTTAGCTTCAATTGTATAACAAGCCTTGTCGTACGTTACTTTAGCGCCCAAGGCTTCAAAACCCTTTAAGTGCAAGTCAATTGGTCTAGGACCTAAATAACATCCACCAGGCATCTTCATACATACACGACCAAATCTACCTAACAAAGCACCCATGAAGTAGTACGATGCACGAAGCTTTGTGACTGCGTCATCTACCAAATCAATATTTTGGATATTCGTAGGATCAATAATCAAATGATCAGAAGAACGTTCTTCAACTTGAACACCCAATAAATTTAAAATCTTTGTGAGGGATTCAACGTCCGCAATCTGCGGAACCCCAACAATTGTGACTGGTCCATGGGCCAGTACAGTAGCAGGAATCAGTGCTACTGTCGCATTCTTTGCACTAGAGATCGTTACTTCTCCCTCTAACGTATGTCCACCTTCAATTTTAATTACTTCCGGCATATTTATTTTCCTTTCTGATCAGCTTTGTCAGCTCGTGTATATCCTTTACAAGTATATCCGCTTTTGATTGATCCTGGTAGAAGCGATTGTCAATTCTGGCAACAGTTCTTATACCAGCCGAGATACCAGCTTGGATCCCTGCTGTACTATCCTCATATACTAAGCACTCTTCTTTGTGTACTTGTAGTTCCTCTTGGGCTAGTAAATAGATATCTGGATATGGTTTGGAACGCTTGCAGTTTTCACCACTTTCGATAAAGTCGAAGTATTCCAAAATTTCCATCTCTTTCAGACTCGTTACAATCAAGTCATACGATGATGCAGAACATACTGCTAACTTTAAGCCCATCGCTTTCATCTGTTGTAATGCTTGCGGTACACCCGGAAACATAATTTCCTTAAAATGAATTGGATGTTCTGCATTGAAGTATCTTTCGTTGTTTTCGCGAATCACATCAATCGGTACTTTTCCATCTAACATGTCATACAACATCTCATAGGTTTTCTGCATCGTTGTACCGATGATTTGATAGATATTCTTAGAAGGCCCTTCATATCCATAGGCACGCATCTGTGCAACTGTCCCCTGCATATAATAGTATTCACTATCGTAAAGAATACCATCCATGTCAAATAATACCGCTTTTATCATATACAGCATTTTACATGAATTTTCGCATCCATTCTAGATGTATGCTAAAGTTTGCGTCATCATTATGCAACGAGATATAGAAAAAAGGCTCTTACGAGCCTCTATCACACTCAATTCGTAATTAAGCTTTGTCAGCGGAACCGAATTGGTTAACCATTTCGATTACCTTAGCAACGATTGCATCAGCACCTGGCTTGAGTAACTTACGTGGGTCAAAGCCCTTACCCTGTTGGTCCTTACCAGCTTCGATGTATTCACGCGTTGCCTTAGCAAATACAATCTGTAAGTCTGTATTTACGTTGATCTTAGATACACCCATTGTGATAGCCTTGTGTACTTGGTCAAATGGGATACCAGAACCACCGTGCAATACTAATGGCTTACCATTTACAGCAGCATCAATTTCTGATAATCTTTCAAAATTTAATCCTGCCCAGTCTGCTGGATAAACACCATGGATGTTACCAATACCTGCAGCTAAGAAATCAACACCTAAAGAAGCGATTTCTGCACATTCCTTTGGATCAGCTAATTCACCGTTAGATGTAACGCCATCCTCTGTACCACCGATACCACCAACTTCACATTCTACAGATACACCCTGTGAATGAGCTAACTTGATGATTTCCTTTGACTTCTCTAAGTTCTCTGCGAAATCATAGTGAGAACCGTCGAACATTACAGATGTAAAACCTGCTTCGATGCAAGCCTTAGCACCTTCAAATGTTCCGTGATCCAAGTGTAAAGCAACTGGAACTGTAATACCCATATGGTCATGAATGTTCTTAACCATATCTGCACACTGCTTGAAGCCACACATATACTTCGCTGCACCTTCAGATACCTGAAGAATGACAGGAGAGTTTGCCTGCTGGCAAGCAGCTAAGATAGCCTTTGTCCATTCCATGTTATTGATGTTAAAAGCACCAATTGCATAATGACCTTCATGAGCCTTTTCAATCATTTCTTTTGCTGAAACTAATACCATGAGATTATTCCTCCTTATTTAGCGTTTTCATATTAAACTATTTCCGAACATTTTTAAAGTAGCATGATAAAAAAAGGCTGTTTTTTCAGCCTTTTATCATTTAATTATCGAATGCGTCATCGCCCTTTGGTAAATCTAGACCAGCAACTTCAATTGGCTCATCTAATTCATCATCCTCAAGTTCGATTTCAGAAGTATCGATATGAACCTCTTCAAACTTACGACGGTTACGTAAATCCCACTTATTATTTTCTAAAGAAGCAAACCTGTTATCTAACATCAAGTCACTATAGAATTGTGCCTTTTTACGTCTGATTTTATCTTCAGGAATATCCATTGTCTTTACAATTTCATCCCAAATCTTTGAGAAATCTACCTCTCTTTTTCTTTTCTTCAGCCAATTGTAGGCTACGTCCGTCATAGTCTCATTATTAACCATTGTAAATCTCCTTTATACAAATGCATGTTATGCTTGCTTCGCCATGGCACTATACCCCAAGTTCCAAATAAAGTCAAATATTTTTTACTGGGTGAATTCCCAGCGTAATTTCTGGTGAAGTATGACCTCATCATTTGATATCAACTGATACTCAACAGACCAGTATTCATCGCACCTTTCCGCATGGCATAATCTTGTATGCATGTACATCTTTCCATACTGTGAATCCACAGTACTTTCCCCATTCTTATCATCAAAGAGAGTAATTTTAGTATGCACATCTGCTTTACGCTCAAAAGAAATCAAATCATCCCCAAAATATACCTGATGAAAGCCACCATCATTTCCTTCGCGATAGCGTAATGTATTTCCATCATATAATGCATTCGTTTCCAATAAGATTTGTTTCTTATCTTCCAACAAGTCATATTGTATTAATTTGACTGATATACGCATATTTACCTTCCGTGAATGATTATATGCGAACTTGTCCTTCTGTCAACCTTTGCACCCATAAAAAAACTCCCATAGTAATCTATGGAAGTAAGTGTATTTGATTATTCGCAAGTAGCAATGAGATATAGTGTCTTTGAACCAAACCCATCTACAACGAGTGGAAGTGACATGATCACCTTTTCATCGTTAGCATTTTCCTTATAAATACCTACATTATAAGTCTTACCCATCTCTACATCGAACGCAAAATCAATGTCTGTAGCGTAGTAATTCTTATGCTTTACTACGATGCCGTTTTCTGTCATTTGGAAACTAGCCACGAAAGAATGATGACCTGGCTCTAACGCTACGATTGTATCCAGCATTTGACCCTTGATTGGATGATATACAGCCGGATCTTGCCCATCAATTTTCGAAATGTCTCCAAAGAAGTGTACTATCGCCTTTGTTGAATTTGTTTCGACAAATTGCACTTCCGCATTCTTACGCTTCATTTGAAGTGTCATAAATACTGCAAAAGCAATCACCCAAACAATCAGTATGCCAACTACCATATACATTGGATTCATATTCTACCTCCCACAAACTTCTATCGAGCATTTTTCCTAAATACTATTTATTATACAAGTGGTTTTTATTATGTTCTGTACACACTATTGTGTTTTTTTGTATATATCATGATTTCAACCAATAAATCTATAATTTCTTAGCAGCTGAAAGTAACATTAGTTTGCGGAATACCGTCGTCATAAGCCAAATTGGTCCTACTAAAACCACAAGCATTGGCAAAATATATGGCAAACTTTCAAGTAACGCTACCATGTACCGCTTACTTGGACCACCATTGAAAATCGTATTGATAGCCTCCGCTGTATGATTGAGTAGATTATATAGAGCAGAGTTTATATCTGCACTGGAAAGTATAACGAAAACGATTGCAAAGAAAAGTGTTAGCCATAGTACAGCTAGGAAAACAATTCTCTTTGATACTTGATTACATATTGTAATGCGCTGTTGTAATGTTAAACCACTCAATTCAGGAATATCCTGTGTCCACTTCCTTGCACGTTCTTCTGGATTCATTTCTTAATTTCTACTCCTTTTGGATAATATACGCTAAATACATCATGGATTGGTCCATGTACTAAACTATATACAATATTGGATGCATTCGACATTTCCACAATCGTTCCATCCTTTTTCTTTACCCAAACCGCATCACCTCTACTGTCTGTATAAGGCTCATACGGCATTTGATATACTTCATCCTTTGACCAATAGTAGTCTAGATTATATCCAGCCTTCTTTAGCTGATGACGCAACTTACGATTGTTAGATGGATCACTTTCAGAATACGCAAATAATTTACGATCACGAATCCGTAACGCAAAGTCACGCACGATAGGATCTTTATGTTCACATAACATCGAGAAGCCATAACTAAATGCATATTCATCTAGCATAAAGTACTGTTTTAAAGAAATCTTCTTGCCTGTCAAAACAGGTTTAAATAATGGAATGATAGAAGGATCACTCACACTCTTTAGATCCCTTAAACGCTTAAAGAGTAGATGTAGAATCGTCTCAAAACTACGTGCTACTGGATGATAGTAAATTTGCCAATACATGTGGTATCTTGCCATGATGTAATTTTCAACTGCGTATACACCACTCTCTTTCACTACCAAACGATTTCCATCGACCACACGAAGTGTACGTAAGATTCTCTCCAAATCAAACTCTCCATACTTCGTTCCTGTGAAGTATGCATCGCGCAACAAGTAATCCATGCGGTCCGCATCCAATTGCGAACTAATCATCTGTACTAATAATGGATTCTTACTCTTATGACGGATAACATCCGCAACATCCTTCGCTAGACCCTTAGCGCTAGCTTCTAGTATCTTCGTAATCTCCGTATTTTCTTCAATGATACGGCAAGTAAATACTTCATGCGATGTCCCTGTAACAGCCTCAAACGCATGGCTATAAGGGCCATGACCAATATCATGCAGTAAACCTGCCAGCATGATTGTCACCTTATCATATTCATTTAATGCATTTACAATATCCGGAACTTCCGTCACCATGCGGCGCACGATTTCGTACACTCCAAGGGAGTGAGAAAAACGAGTATGTTCTGCACAATGATATACAACATACGCCCCGCCCAATTGACGAATACGACGTAAGCGTTGAAACCAGCTACTATTCACGATATCCCAGACGACCTGTAAATCAATATGTACATACCCATGTACAGGATCGCGCAGCACTTTCACTTCTGATGTTTTCGCAAACATGAATTAGTCCTCCTTTACAAGGAGTACAACCGCCTGTGCCTGTACACCTTCTGATTTTCCAACAAAGCCTAAGCCTTCACCACGTGTTGCCTTCACACTGACACAATCAAGATTACATACAAGTGCTCTGGCGATATTATCTCGCATTGCCATAATATGTGGTGCCATTTTTGGCTTTTCAATCATGATAAGACTATCCACATTGCCAATACTATAACCATGCTCACGCATCATCACACCAACCTGCGTAAGAATCTTGATAGAATCCGCGCCTTCCCATTTCGGATCAATATCTGGAAACCATTTCCCAAGATCCCCTAACGCAAGTGCGCCAAGGATAGCTTCCGCTATGGCATGGCATAACGCATCCGCATCACTATGTCCTACAAGACCCAAGTCAGATGGAATTTCCACACCACCCAAGATAAGTTTGCGTCCTTCGGCGAGGCGATGAATATCTGTTGATTGTCCTATCCTCATGTAAAATCCCCCTTACATTGAATTATTCTATACTAAAAACATTTCACCTATGATAATCATAAGATGTTGTGGAATGAAATAAAAGGAAAAATCTGATAAACAAACTTATTTTGTGCGATTATTCCTTCGTTTACGAGGTTTTCTATCCATTTCTTTGACAATCTAACTATAATAGAATTATGAAAATTCAGATTCCAGATTACATCCAAGTTCTCATCGACTTGTTAAATCAAAATCACTACAGTGCCTATGTTGTCGGTGGTGCAATTCGTAATGCATTACTAGAACTACCTATTCATGACTATGACTTAACAACAGACGCAACACCTGATGAAATGTTACAGGTATTCTCATCACACAGAGTGCTTAAGACTGGTATACAACACGGTACTATTACAGTTCTTTCTAAAGGGCAACCTGTTGAAATCACGACATTCCGCAGCGAGAATGTCTATGAAGATCACCGTCATCCATCTGGAGTCTTATTCTCCGACAACATCAAAGAAGACTGTAAACGCCGCGACTTTACCATTAACGCACTATGCTATAACAACAATGAAGGTTTACTGGACTTCTTTGGAGGAGTAAACGACCTAAGCAATAAGATCATTCGCTGTATCGGTAATGCTAATGAACGTATTGATGAAGATGCTTTACGTATCTTACGCGCACTACGCTTTGCGGGAAGACTCTCATTTACAATCGAAGAGAATACCGCAACTGCGATACACAAACAAAAAGACTTATTACATTATATCTCAGAAGAACGTATACATAGTGAGTGGATTGGTATCCTAGAAACAAACACTCTCTCTTCTATCCTTACAGAATATAGCGATGTGATTCAGGTATTTATTCCTGAATTAAAAGAAAATATCATCCAAGAAAGTATATCTTCAATCAATCAATCTCCACTTAGCGCAAATATCCGCACAGCAATTCTACTCAAGGAAATTCCTAACGTAAAAGAAATCTTAGAACGCCTGAAATATTCAGGCGCAGAACAGACTGTTATCCTTAGCTGTATTCAAAATTCAATGCAACCTCTTTCTTCAAAGATTGAACTAAAACGATTTTTATCTACTCTCAGAATTCCATTTGATACCTACCACCAATATCGTTCAGCGATTGCTTCTAGCTATCAAAAAGAAACCATTCATGCATACTATCAAGAAATACACAACATGCACGAACCATATCAACTAAAAGAGCTTGCGATTGATGGAAATACCGTAAAAGAGTTTGGCTATCAAGGTAAAGATATCGCAGATATCTTGCAGAGATGTTTGAATGCAGTCATTGAGAAACCAGAAAATAATACAGTTGAATATTTAACAAACATGATAAAACGCATCTCATAGTGTGTTTTCTTTTTAAAATGATTTTTGATATGCGATGCGCTTATCACCATTTTCTAAGTAAATCGTTCCACATGCATGATAACCTAACTTTGATAAGAACTTACGCATCGGAAGATTTTGATGATGGGTATCAATACGGATATCATGAATCTGAGAATTGATAGCCACGCTCTCTGCAAACGCCATCATTTGTCGAGCACAGTCTTTCCCTTTGTGATCTTTCGAAATTGCAATGCGATGTACAACAACATATGGATGGTTGTTTAGCCACCCTCCATCTTCAATATAGTCATAGCTTGGCTCGTGTCCTGCAATGATATATGCAGTACCAATGACTTTTTCATCTTCCACAAGCACGTAGCTATTGCCTGATTTTATGTCCTGGGAAATAACTTCTTCATTTGGATAACCATCTTGCCATTGCGGGATACTGTTATTACGCATACTTTCTTGCGCATCATGAATCACACACATAATCTGGTCAATGTCTTCGAAACTACTCTTACGAATTTCCATACTGTTGAATCACTTTCTCCAACTTCGAATTCACATCTGCACCAACAAGGTCGATACCATCGGCGTAATAATAACGTACATCATCAATCTTCCAGAACTCTTTGCATAAAGTTCGAATAAAGGAGATTGCACAATCATTTTCAGGCACATTTCCACCAGCCGTCAAAATAAGCACTAGCTTCTTTGCCTGACAGAGACTGTAATACTCGCCCGCTTTGTTCAAATCAAACGTTAAGCCTTGTGTGCATACAAGCTCAAGATAAGCATGTAATACTGCGGGTAAGCCAAAATTCCAGAATGGAGCCGCAATCACAATTTCATCAGCCTTAGCAAATTGTTTGGCGTAGCGATACATATCATCACTAAATTCATGACTGCGTGAATCCTTACAATATTTTTCTAACGAAGCTTTCTGTAAAGGATGAATATCTTCTTCACCCAAGTTTACTGTTTCAATATCATCTGTCAGAGTTGATAGATATTTTTGCGCCAATGCATTTGTTCTAGAATTCTCACGGAATGCGGCATTTATAAATAGTACAGTCATACTTTCTTCCTTTCTCTTAGGATAAAAGAAAGCAGGTTCCCCTGCTTATAGCTTCTTGAATTGTTCGATGTCCAATACAAAGATTGTCGCACCACCGATTTGTACTTCAACCGGGAAGGACGCATATCTACCAACGTCATATGATGCGGTAGATGGAACAATTTCTGTACGACGCTTCGCTTCTTCACCGATAACAGCGATACATTTATCTACAAGTTCATCTTCCGTACCAACAATAATGGTTGTATTTCCAGCACGTAAGAATCCACCAGTCGTTGCTAAACGTGTCATATAGAAATTATTCTTTGTAAGTGCAGCAGAAACTGCAGATGCATCATCATTGGATACAATTGCTAAGATCAGTTTCATATAAGCCTCCTATTGTTACTCCTATTTTATCATGATTCACTGTGAAAATGAGATGAATTATACATTGAAACGGAAGAAGACTACATCTCCATCCTTCATCAAGTATTCTTTACCCTCTAAGCGCATCTTACCATGTTCCTTAACAGATTGTTCTGTACGATATTCCATCAAGTCTTCATAGCTGTAAATTTCCGCACGAATAAATCCCTTTTCAAAATCTGTATGGATAATGCCTGCGCATTGTGGTGCTTTCATGCCTTCACGGAAAGTCCATGCACGACACTCTGGTTCACCAACTGTGAAGAATGTTCTTAAGCCCAGCAAGTGATAAGCAGCACGAATAATCTTATCCAAACCAGATTGAGCAATTCCTAAGTCCTGCATGAATGCAGCCTTCTCTTCTTTATCGAGACTTGAAAGTTCTTCTTCCATCTTTGCACAGATAGCGATACATTCACTGCCTTCATTTGCCGCAAATGCTTTTACCTTTTGGTAGTACGCATTACTTTCAGGATCACCAATTTCTTCATCGCTCATATTCGCAACATAGATAACTGGCTTCGATGTTAATAAACCATAGTTCTTTAAAACATCACGATCAGAATCATCTAAATCACCTAGACGCACTGGTGTTCCTGCCTCTAATAACTTTTCAAACTTCTGTAAGGATGTATATTCAGCTACCGCATCCTTATCTTTAGATGTCTGTGCCTTCTTAGCCACCTTACTAATACGATTCTGGACTGTATCCAAATCACTTAAGCAAAGCTCTAAGTTAATTTCTTCGATATCACGAATTGGGTCAACAGAGCCCTCTACATGTTCGATATTACTATCATCAAAACATCTTACAACGTGAACGATTGCGTCTGTCTCACGAATATTCGCTAAAAATTGGTTCCCTAAGCCTTCACCCTTTGAAGCACCCTTCACAAGACCTGCGATATCTGTAAATTCAAAGGTTGTATAAATTGTCTTCTTTGGATGGAAGAGCTCTACGAAGTCATCCATTCTCTTATCAGGAACTTCTACCACACCAACGTTTGGATTGATGGTTGCGAATGGATAGTTCTCTGCTAAGACTTGGCTGTTTGTAATTGCATTAAACAAAGTTGATTTACCAACGTTTGGTAAGCCAACGATACCTGCTGTTAATGACATATTTGATTCCTCTTTTCTTTCCTCTTATTCCTGTGGTGCTTTTTCAATAATCTTCTTCAGCTTACGCTCAAATTCATGTCGCGGAAACATCACGACTGCACCACAGCCTAAACACTTGATTTTAATATCAGCACCCATACGAATCACTTTCCAATACTTGGATTTCTTGCATGGATGTTCCTTTTTCATTTCAACCGTATCGTTTAGATTAAAATCACTAATCATAGTCCCTGCCTCTTTTCATATGCGGTGATTGTATTTTGTAATAACATACAAATGGTCATTGGACCAACACCCTTTGGTACAGGTGTAATCGCACCTGCCTTAGGAGCTACCGATTCAAAATCCACATCGCCGCATAAATGCCCATCAACACTATTTACACCAACGTCAATGACATATGCACCTTCTTTGACATATTGAGCATCAATCATCTTTGGCTTACCTACTGCGACAATTAAGATATCTGCTAAGTTTGTAAGTTCTTTTAAGTTTGCAGTATGGGAATGGCAAATTGTTACAGTCGCATTTGCATTCTGCAATAAACGAGCTACTGGTGTCCCCACCAATTTAGAACGACCAATTACGACCGCATGCTTACCCTTAGGATTACATTCCATACGTTTTAAGAGTTCCATAATACCTAGTGGTGTACATGGCACAAAGGATGGTTGATTCATAAAGAATCTTCCAAAGTTCAATGGATGAAGTCCATCCACATCCTTTTGTGGATCGATGCAAGCTATCGCTCTATCTTCATCAAAGCCTTCAGGTAATGGTAATTGAATCAAGATTCCATCAACCGTATCATCCTTCGTACAATCACAGATTATCTTCTCTAATTCCTCTTGGGAGATAGAAGAAGATAAACGAATCGTATTGGTTTTAATACCAACGGCTGCACAAGCCTTTTCTTTTCCACGTACATAAGACTCAGATGCCGGATTATCTCCTACAAGGATAACCGCAAGACAGGGGGTTCTCATACCTATGGATACCCAAGATTCCACCTTTGAACGCATATTTTCTTTTAATTCGGCAGATAATTCACTACCGTAGATAATTTGTGTCATTTTAAATCCTCCGAATCTAGACATATTGTGATAGGCCCATCATTGAGCAACTCAACTTTCATATCTGCCGCAAAGATGCCTTCTTCTACTTGTAAACCATAGCGTCGCAATACTTCGTTAAAGTATAGATACATCGCTTTGGCATGTTCAGGCTTTCCAGCCCCATCAAAGCTTGGGCGATTCCCTTTTTTGCAGTTTGCGAATAACGTAAACTGTGAAATTGATAGAATCGCACCTCCTACTTGTTGTAATGCTAGATTCATCTTTCCATTTTCATCATCGAAAATACGCATTTTGGCAATCTTGTCTGCCATCTTTTCTACAACTGCTTCTGTGTCACCATCTTTGATTCCAACTAATAATAGAAAACCTTGATCGATTTTCCCATTTACTACTCCATCGATGGTAACACTTGCATGCTTTACTCTTTGAATTACTGTTCTCATATCGATAAAAATTATATCAGATATTGTAATAATGTTGCCGCATAATCACAAAAGAGCATACAATTTCTCTTATATGCTCCTATAAACAATCAAAATTTATCCTCTTATATAGCTATCATTGAATTTCAGAAACTATGGTTGCGTCCTTTCCATTACATAATTCATATATCATATCCGCAAACGGAATGTATTCCCTATCATGAGTAACACTAATGATTGTCTTTCCATCTTTTGAAAGTTCTTTGAAATAAGATAAAATCAATTGCGTATTTTCAGGATCTACATTTGATGTAATTTCATCCAATAAATATATCTCTACGTTTCTCAATAACGCTCTTGCGATGCACAAACGCTGTTTCTGTCCAGTAGACATAATTTTACCTGCTTCAAAAACATCAGTATCCAAAGCATCATCCAACGATGAAACATACTCTTTCATATTCACAGTTTCTAATACTCCCCAAATCATTTCATCTGTGATTGTATCGTTACCAACTGTTAAATTACTGCGAATACTACCTGGGAATAAAGAAGGTGATTGTGATAAATAAGCTACCTTACTTCTTAAATCATGATTATCAATATCCTTCAGTGATATATCATCAACCATGATTTTCCCTTCATACTCTGTGTAGAATTTTTCTATCAGTTTTAAAATTGTACTTTTCCCAACACCACTTTCACCCAATATGACTGTCCATTTATGAGCTGGTAATACCATTGTCAGTTCTTTTAAGATACGTGTGTTCGTGTATTGAAAATCTACTTTATGAAATTGAATTGCTCGTTTAAATGAAAATGGATGCTGATTTTTCGAAGTATCAGAGACTAATTCAAACAATTCCTTTGTCTTTGTAAATTCGCCTTTGAACTTTCCTTTTTCAATTTCTGTCGAGAATACTGTATTTAGATAGGAATACAACAACTCACAATAGCTTACTACAGAAATAATTGTTCCAACTGTAAGCTGTGTTGTATACATCATCAATAACGCAACAATACCAAATGATAGTCCCGTAAATAGAGATGTCATGAATCCATTGATCCATACACCAGCTAGCGATTCCATAGAAGCGACACTTCCCCAGACAGAAACAATCGCATCATTATTCTCTTTAATCTTATTGATATAAAATGTCTCAAGATTATTACTCTTAATGTAGTCTATATTCTTGAAAATATCCGCTTTCAACTGATTATTCTTTGCATTCTTTTCAAGAACATTATTAACTAATCCCTCTAACTTAATATGAATAAATCTAACCGGAATAATACTAAGCGGTAAGAATAATATTTGGAATATCCCTATCACAGGGTGATAAGAACACAAAATTATAAAGATAATGATTGAAGATAGAATTGCACTATAGTAACTAGGAATATCTTTAATATAGAACAATAATAAGTTAGAAAGCTCTCTACCTGATTCCGTCAATAATTCAATAGAATTGTGTGTATCAAAAAAGCGGAGTGGTTGATGAATAAGCTTTCCCATCAATTGAATTGCATACTCATTCCCCTTGTTTCTTGCAAATACAATCGCAAAGTAATTAAAAATTGATTTTACGCATATATGCAATAGTGGTATCGATACAAAAATAAGAATACTTAAAATAATTGTATGCATGTTTCTCTGCGGGATAACTGTATCAATAATATATTGCATTAATCTTGGAGATATCAGGCTGATGATTTCTGATAAAATACAAAACCCAAATGCAATCATCGCATACTTCAATGTGGATTTTTTAATCATCCTTTCCAGTTGGGACATATCTACCTCTTATTATCTAAATCATTCATTATCATTATTATATTTTATGTAAGATAATACAACCCACCATAAAAAACATCGCACTTCATTCGTACGATGTTTTATTCAATATAAGAATTAATAGCGGAATTCGCAATCGATAAGAGAACACTTGCGATAAACGCTGATGGAAATCCCATAATATATGAGCCTGGCGCAAAACTAAACGCTGTTGCGAGTACAACTGCATTGATAATCAACGAAAATAACCCGAAGCTCAAGAATGTAACTGGCAAGAAGATTAATTTCATTAGCGGTTTCAAAGTCGCATTCAAAATCATTAGTACAAAGGCAATCGCAAATAACGCATTTGGTGTTGCGATATATATAGAACTCATGAGGTAATCAATTACCCAAAGCGAAATTACATTCACTAGTAAAGCAGTTATAAATTTCTTCATTTCTTGCTCCTTTTTACTTGCCAATATAGCACGCCTAATACAGCTACGAGTATCAGGATAATCACCGATACGATATCTAATATACGCATAAGATAACCTCCTTTACCACATGGTTATTTTACCATACTTGCAAATATAGGAATACTAATTATTCCCAGATGTGAAGAAGTCGAACTGCGTTAATGACACATAGCATCGCAACTCCAGTATCCGCAAAGATTGCCATCCACATGTTCGCAATACCGAGAGCGCCTAATACTAATGCGAGTACTTTAATCGCAATTGCGAAGATAATATTTTGATTTGCAATGCGAATGATTCTCTTAGCTTGTTGAATAGTTATGTCAATCTTATTCAGATTATCATCCGTGATGATGACATCTGCCGCTTCAATTGCCGCATCACTGCCAAGTGATCCCATCGCAAAACCAATATCGGCACTTCTCATCACTGGTACATCATTAACACCATCACCCACAAATGCGACTACACCATCTTTCTTGACAGTATTCACGCATGTAATCTTATCTTCTGGTAAACATCCACCATAGATAGAATCAATACCCAGTTGCTTGCCTACCTCTTGGCAGATTTCTTTCGCATCACCAGATACCATCATGCATGCATGATTCTTATTTAAGTGCTGTATTGCATTAGCTGCATCCTGCTTAACTGTATCCTTCAATAAAATACAACCCAAGAAGATACCATCCTCTGCTACATATACATAGGTTCCTGGCTCTGTGTATTGTTTACAATCCACATTATTTTCTTCCATCATCTTATAATTACCAGCGAGCACTTGATGGTTTTCTAATGCAATTGAAATGCCTCTACCTGCGATCTCTTGCATATCAGAAATCTTTGCTTGATCAATCTCAAATTGATATGCGTTTTGAATTGCTCTAGCAATTGGATGATTTGAATAACTTTCCGCATAGGCTGCAAGTTTTAGTAGTTTTTCGTCATCTCTACTATCTAATAAACGATTTACTGCAAACTGTCCTGTTGTTAAAGTGCCCGTTTTATCAAATACAATTGTACGAATCCTCGCAATCTTTTCAACGTAATTTGCTCCTTTTAACATGATGCCATGCATGGATAATCCACCAATTCCCGCAAAGAACGAAAGTGGAATAGAAATCACTAATGCACATGGACAAGAGATAACCAAAAATGTACAAGCACGATAGATACCCTCATTAATATCACCAGTCAAAATCGCCACTATAATAGCTACAAGAATTGCTAATGCAACAACTGTAGGAGTGTAGTAATGAGAGAACTTTGTAATGAACTTTTCTTGTTTTGACTTTGTCTCGTTATTTTCTTCGATGATATTTAGAATTCTTGAAACTGTTGATTGTGCGAATTCTTTTGTTGTACGAATTAATAACACACCGCTTGTATTTACAACACCTGAGATTACCTCATCATTTACATCCACATCACGTAGATTTGATTCACCTGTTAGAGATGCTGTATCAAGAGAAGAACTTCCAGTCACAATAACACCATCTAAAGGAATACGTTCTCCTGGTTTTACTTGAATAATATCGCCAATTTGCACCTCTGTTGGATCAACTTTGACAAACTCTGTTCCACTTTGTACGTATGCATAGTCTGGGCGAATATCCATCAAGGATGTGATGGACCTACGAGAATGTTCCACTGCTAAATCCTGGAAGAATTCCCCAATCTGGTAGAATAACATAACCCCAGTTGCTTCCTTCCAATCGCTTAAATATAACGCCGCAAAAGTTGCGATAGTCATAAGGAAATGCTCGTCTAATAGATTTCCTCGTCTTAAATTATTGAAGGCTTTATAGATAACGTCATAGCCAAGAATGATATACGCAAGTAGTGTTGAAATATTACTTGTGATTCCTGTGAGTAAGAAGGATAGACCAAATAATAGTGCACCCAATACCAATCGAGCTATCATAATTTGTGTACTATGGTTTTCTTTCTTTTCAATCTTTTGTTCTACATAATACCGCGAGAATTCAACTTCTGGTTCTTCTCTAGCAATCATTTCACGTAGTTCATTTTCAATGCGTGTATATTCAGCTGTCGCAAACTGTACGCGTAGAATCGCATGCATGAAGTCAGCTTCCGCATGCTCTACACCTTCGATTTCCATTGCCTTTTCCGCAATCTCATTTGCACAATCTGCACAATCGATATTCTTAATATTAAATTTAAAGAGATGTTTTGGTTCTTCGTGTAGAGCCGTAATCACAGCATCCGGTTCGTCGTCATGGATAATGTCAAAAACCTTCTGTTCAATCACAGAATGATTTTTTTCTTCACAGGCAAAAAACATCTTCTGCTGCATAAAGTGAATATCCGCACTCAATACGCCATCTATTTTTCTAATTTCCTCTGCTAGTTCTGCAGCACAATCTGCACAATCAATTCCTACAACACGATATTTATATTCCATTTTAATACCTCTAATATATATAACGATTGAACAACTATTCAATTATTATGATATTACTTTTGAGCATTTTGTCAATCTCTAATATGAATGTTATAATTTCTTCGTTTTGGAGGTATACCCCATGATTAAAGCAAATTATCACACACATACTGCCCGTTGTGGACATGCGATTGGTGCAGATGAAGAATATGTACAAGCTGCTGTTCAAGCAGGTTTAACAGTTCTTGGATTTAGTGACCATGCCGCATATCCTACACCATGTCCTGGATTACGCATGAATATTGAACAAATCCCCGATTATTATCAATCCATTCGTTCATTACAAGAAAAATACGCTGCTCAAATTGATATTCATCTTGGCATGGAAATCGAATATTATCCAAGTCAATGGGATACTATTCGTGAGTATCGAAAGACACTAGATTATATCATTTTAGGACAGCACAACCTTACTATTGATAAAGATAGTGTCTATGAATTTGAAAATAAAGACCAAGTAGAACTCTACGTGAAATGTTTAGAGGAAGCTTGCCAACATTATATGTGTGATTATATTGCCCATCCTGATGTATTTCTATGGAAATATCCAAGAATTGATGAGAGTGTCCTAAAGGCTGCCGAAAAGATTGCAGATATATCTCGATTTTACGATATTCCTCTCGAATTAAATTGTGGTACTGGTGTACGGCTTGGTAAAAAAGAGTATCTCGATGGTGAACGTTATGCCTATCCTACTAGAGCTTTCTTTGAAATTTTTGCAAAGAAGAAATGTCCAATTATCATTGGTTTGGATGTACATGACCCAAAACAATTCTTAACTGACCAAAACCTAAATCGTGCTCTATCTGTAGTGGAAGGACTTGATTTAAACTATGTACAAGATATTGATTTAGTTGGAGAAGCGAAAAAGAGAAAACTAAAATTCTTCTAAAAAAGTTTATGCACATACGCATAAACTTTTTTATGTCTATTCTAATTCAAACGCACCTGTATATAACTGGTAGTACTGACCCTTTTGGGCAAGTAATTCTTCATGAGTACCACGTTCAATAATACGTCCATGGTCTAATACGATAATCACATTTGAATTCTTAACCGTAGATAGACGATGAGCGATAACAAATACAGTACGTCCATTCATCAAACGGTCCATACCCGTCTGTACAATCTGCTCTGTACGTGTATCGATAGAAGAAGTAGCCTCATCCATAATCATCACTGGAGGATCGGCGACTGCTGCTCTAGCGATTGCCAAGAGCTGGCACTGACCTTGCGAAAGATTAGAACCATCTCCATTTAACATCGTTTGATAGCCTTGTGGTAAGTGACGAATAAAGCCATCTGCACCAGCAAGCTTCGCTGCTGCGATACATTCCTCATCTGTCGCTGTTAAGCGCCCATAACGAATGTTATCCATAACAGTACCTGTAAACAATACGGTATCCTGTAATACGATGCCTAAAGACTTACGTAAAGAAGATTTCTTAATCTTATTGATATTGATACCATCATAACGAATCTTTCCATCTGCGATGTCATAGAAACGGTTAATGAGGTTAGTAATCGT
Source organism: Solobacterium moorei (assembly GCF_036323475.1). Taxonomy (GTDB): domain Bacteria; phylum Bacillota_I; class Bacilli_A; order Erysipelotrichales; family Erysipelotrichaceae; genus Bulleidia; species Bulleidia moorei. Next base: position 157,916 of record NZ_AP028934.1, on the reverse strand, counting down.
TGTCTTACCCGCACCTGTCGCACCTACAAAGGCAATTTTTTGACCAGGCTTACCAAACAGAGTCACATTATGCAAGATCATCTTATCTGGATTATACGCAAAGTCCACACTCGCAAAACGAACATCACCAGCCACCTTCGTATAGGAAACTGTTCCATCTTCATGTGGATACTTCCAAGCCCAAAGTTCTGTCTGCTCGTTTGTTTCCTTGAGCTCACCATCCTTTTCTGTCGCATTAACAAGTGTTACAATTCCATCATCTACTTCAGGCTCTTGATCAAGTAATTCAAAGACGCGTTCAGCACCCGCAAGTCCCATTACAATCGAGTTAATCTGTGGAGAAATCTGCTGAATCATACCTGCGAACTGGCGTGACATTCCCAAGAATGGCACAATAACTGCAATCGAGAATGGCAAACCTGAAATTGATAAGTTTGGGAATTTCTCTTGAATGAAGATACCACCAGCTACCGCAACGAATACATAAATTAAATAGTTCACGTTGTTTAAAACTGGCATCAAGATATTGGAATAACGATTAGCCGTATTGGAAGCTTCATAGAGTTCATTATTTGCTCGGTTGAAAATCTCCTCAGCTTCATCTTGGTGGTTGAACACTTTGATAACCTTCTGTCCATTCACCATTTCTTCAATCACACCCTCTGTCTTACCGGTTGCCTTCTGCTGTAAGATGAAGTACTTTGCAGAAAGACCGCCTAGCTTACGTGTAATCTCAATGGATACTGCTGCACCAATCAAAATAACTACCGCCATTGGAATACTATAATAGAACATGATAGCGATAATCGTTATGATTGTAACAATCGAAATCAATAACTGTGGGAAACTCTGTGAAATCATCTGCCGCATTGCATCGATATCATTCGTATAGTGAGACATGATATCACCATGAGGATGTATATCGAAATAACGAATAGGCAGCTTCTGCATATGCGCAAATACTTCTTTACGTATCTTATGTAGAACGCCTTGTGTGAAGAATGCCATTAACTGCGTATATGCAATACCGATAATTAATGCGATGAAATAAACCATCGCTAGAGTTCCAACTAGTTCAACTATATGTGGCTTTGTGACTTCCCAAGTCCAACCTTGACCCCAAGCTTGTTGTAATACAGCGATGACGTTTTGCTGGAAAATAGATGGTAAAGTACCTAAAATTGCATTGATAATGATTAATACTACAATCAGCGGAAATAAAATTGGATAGTAGGATAGTACCATCTTCATAATTCTCCTGAAGGATTTTTTACGATTCGTTTGTTTCTGATTCATATTAACGAACACCTCCTTCTTCCACGATTTCCTCAGTGCCTTGTTTATTCTGAGATAGATATACTTCACGGTAGATTTGATTTGTCTTTAGTAATTCTTCACTTGTACCAATCGCATCGATCTTACCGCTATCCAATACGATGATTCGGTCCGCATCTTCTACGGATGAAGTTCTTTGGGCAATGATAATCTTTGTTGTTTCTGGGATATATTCTTTCATCGCCTTACGGATGATTGCGTCTGTCTTTGTATCTACTGCAGATGTTGAGTCATCCATAATCAAAATCTTTGGTTGCTTTAAGAGAGCTCTTGCGATACAGAGTCGTTGCTTCTGACCCCCAGAAACGTTTGTTCCACCCTGTTCAATCCAAGTATCATAACCATCTGGCATCTGCTCTATAAACTCATCTGCGCAAGCCAAATGACATACATGCTTCACTTCTTCTAATGTTGCATCCTTATTACCCCACCGGATATTATCCGCAATTGTACCGGAGAATAACACATTCTTCTGCAATACCATCGCAACGGAATCACGTAATGTCACAAGGTCATAGTCTCTAACATCTTCTTTGCCAACACGTACTGTACCTTCGGTAACATCGTATAGACGAGGAATCAACTGTACAAAAGAAGACTTTGCCGAACCCGTTCCACCAATGATACCGATGGTTTCACCAGACTTAATATGTACATCAATATCTTCTAGAACTGGTCTTTCTGCAGCTCGAGAATATTTGAAACGAACATGATCAAAATCAATCGAGCCATCCTTCACTTCTGTAATCGCATTTTCTTTTGAAGTAATTGAGCTCTTTTCGTTTAACACCTCAACGATACGCTTGCATGATTCTTCAGAGAAAGTAATCATCACAAACACCATCGATAACATCATCAAGGAAACCATAATTTGGAATCCATAAGTCATCAAAGTAGATAACTGTCCGACGTCTAAACTTGTCGCATTTGTTTTGATGATCATTTCAGAACCAAACATCAACACAAATAACATAACCGCATAAATGCTTATCTGCATTAACGGATTATTCAGAGCGATAATCTGTTCTGCACGTGTAAACATTTTACGAATATCATTTGATGTTTCGTCAAATTTATTGATTTCATACTCTTCACGTACAAAGGATTTCACAACACGAATACCCTTTACGTTTTCTTCTACAATACGTGTAATCTTATCAAAGAGAGGGAATCCCTTCTTAAATACTGGCATAACTGTTCTAACGATCAAATATAGCCCAATTCCTAAGAATGGAATAATGATTAAGAAGATTACTGCCATTGATCCACCCATAATATATGCCATTGTAAAGGAGAATATTAAGTTTAATGGGGCACGTACAGCGGTACGTATAATCATCATGAATGCCATCTGCACATTTTGAATATCTGTTGTTAATCGAGTAACTAATGAGGCAGATGAGAATTTATCAATATTTGAAAAGGAAAATTTCTGGATATTAGTAAAAATATCATAACGTAAGTTACGTGCAAATCCTGTACTAGCCTCTGCGCAATAAATACCTGCTAAATATCCGCATAATAGTGAAAGTAGTGATAAAACAACTAACTTCCATGCATATCCTAAAATTACTGATAAATCACAACCAGCTTTAATATCATTGATTAATAATGAAATTAAAAATGGAATCAACGCTTCAATGATGACTTCACCAACCACAAACGTTGGTGTCAGTATTGTCGCTAATTTAAACTCACGAATACTTTTCATTAATTGTTTAACCATCGCTACCTCCTGAAATGTACTTGACTATTTTACACTAAATTTTAAAAAAACATTAAGGAAAGATTTTCCATCTTTCCTTAATCATTTACTTTATAATACTCTTCTAATGTTAAGCCTGAATCATAAACTTTCTTTGCTTCTTCGGCACCAATATATCTAAAACTCCAAGGATTATATGCGATACTCGTTATCGATTCTTTTCCACGTGGGAATCGAAGTATATATCCATATTCATAGCTATGTTTCATAAGCCATTGGTACGCTGCTGTCATTTCAAATGAAGCATCAATATCATGATCACGATTGTCATCAGATAAGTCAACCGCTAATCCAAGTTGATGTTCACAAGCACCCGGAATCGCATCATATGTGTCTGCTAAAGCTTTCCCGTCTGTACTTACATATGTATTATAGAGATCTAATTGTTGTGCATAAGAACGATATCCACTAACTAAATATAAGTTAACTCCATCCTTAAGTGCTGCCGTAAACATCTTTGCTAATTCAGACGCTGCTTCACTTCTAAGATACTGTGTCCCATTTGAACTTACATTAACTGCTGTTAAATCAGATGGCACATATGTAGAATCAATCGGATGACTCTTATTTGTTATCTTCTGAATTGAAGTAATTGTCGTTGTATCAATAGTTGGTACGGCTGTAGGCTCAGGAGTCGAAGAAGGAGTTGGTGTAGGACTAGGACTTGGCGTAGTTTCTACAGAACTATTCTGATTCGTCTGTATAACCGATAAACAATCTTGACAATCTTTTTCCGATAATGTGCGTGAGGTAAAAAACATTAACTTAATCAATAAGATAAATAAAACACCAAACAAAATCGAAAAAAGACCAATCAGTATGCGGATTCGTGATTGATATTTATCTGTACTTTTCATGGATAATATTATAACATCTAAACCCATAAAAAAGTATAAAAAAAGGGAGAGCGATGGAGAACCATGCTCTCGATGACCCGGCAACGTGCTAGATTTGCTTGCGCTATTTTCGCCGCTACAGTGCTTAACTTCTGTGTTCGGGATGGATACAGGTGTGGCCACTGCGCCATCATCACCGGATCTTTCTTCTTTCAGGTCTTCTGTTCCCTGAAAACTAAATAACAGTTTCTGACTTCGTCTTTTTCAAACAGTCGTGTGTGCGTTCTCTCGTGAATAAATCTTCGACCTATTAGTATCAGTCAACTGAATGTATCGCTACACTTACATCTCTGACCTATCAACCTCGTCGTCTTCAAGGGGTCTTATTCATTTGAAATGATGGGAAATCTAATCTTGGAGTCGGTTTCACGCTTAGATGCCTTCAGCGTTTATCCGGTCCGTTCTCAGCTATCCAGCTATGCCACTGGCGTGACAACTGGTGCACCGTAGGAACGTCCACCCTGGTCCTCTCGTACTAGGGGCAGCTCTCCTCAAATTTCCAACGCCCACAACAGATAGGGACCGAACTGTCTCACGACGTTCTGAACCCAGCTCGCGTACCGCTTTAATGGGCGGACAGCCCAACCCTTGGAAGCGAATTCACCTCCAGGATGCGATGAGCCGACATCGAGGTGCCAAACCTCGCCGTCGATGTGAACTCTTGGGCGAGATCAGCCTGTTATCCCCAGGGTAGCTTTTATCCGTTAAGCGACGGCCATTCCATTCTGCACCGCCGGATCACTAACACCGACTTTCGTCCCTGCTCGACTTGTTTGTCTCGCAGTCAAGCACTCTTCTGCGTTTGCGCTCGTTGAATGATTTCCAACCATTCTGAGAGTACCTTTGTGCGCCTCCGTTACTCTTTGGGAGGCGACCGCCCCAGTCAAACTGCCCATCTGCCACGGTCCTCTAGCCGGATCACGGCTTAGAGTTAGAATTTCAATTAAGTAAGAGTGGTATCCCAACAGTGACTCCTCTGATCCCGAAAGACCAGTCTCATCGTCTCCCACCTATCCTGTGCATACTTAACCGAAACTCAATAGCAGACTACAGTAAAGCTCCATGGGGTCTTTCCGTCTAGTTGCGGGTAACCTGCATCTTCACAGGTACTAAGATTTCACCGAGTCTGCTGCCGAGACAGTGCCCAAATCATTACACCTTTCGTGCGGGTCAGAACTTACCTGACAAGGAATTTCGCTACCTTAGGACCGTTATAGTTACGGCCGCCGTTCACTGGGGCTTCGGTTCAATGCTTTGACTTGCGTCTGACAAATCCCCTTGACCTTCCAGCACCGGGCAGGTGTCACCCCCTATACTTCGTCTTGCGACTTCGCAGAGAGCTATGTTTTAGTTAAACAGTTGCTAGGGCCTATTCACTGCGGCTCTTTCGAGCACCCCTTATTGCTAACGTACGGGGTCAATTTGCCGAGTTCCTTGGCAACAGTTCTCTCGCTCACCTTAGGCTACTCGCCTCAACCACCTGTGTCGGTTTTGGTACGGGCCGCTAGTAAATTATCGCTAGAAGCTTTTCTCGAGACCTGGTATCACCTTCTTCACTACTTGCTCGCGCGTTCGCTTGAGTCAAGCCTTTGAGTATCCGACGCGGATTTGCCTACGCCACTCTCCTGCTTGCCTTGCCCAATCCATTTAGGACTCTGGTTAACCCTATCTGTCACTCCATCACTTTACTCGCGGGTGCAGGAATATCAACCTGCTATCCATCGACTACGCCTTTCGGCCTGGCCTTAGGTCCCGACTTACCCAGGGCGGACGAACCTTCCCCTGGAAACCTTGGTTTTTCGGTGTGTGGGATTCTCACCCACATCTCGCTACTCACACCGGCATTCTCACTTCCATACGCTCCAGCACTCCTTACGGTATACCTTCAATGCTGTATGGAACGCTCCCCTACCACTTATACCTAAGTATAAATCCATAGATTCGGTATTACGCTTAGCCCCGGTTAATTTTCGGCGCAGAGATACTCGACTAGTGAGCTGTTACGCACTCTTTGAAGGATGGCTGCTTCTGAGCCAACCTCCTAGCTGTTTGCGCGTCTCCACATCCTTTTCCACTTAGCGTAAATTTTGGGACCTTATCTGATGATCTGGGCTGTTTCCCTTTTGACCATGGACCTTATCACCCACAGTCTGACTGCTGAATATTCTTGCCCGGCATTCGGAGTTTGATATCATTTGGTACGGCGAGATGCCGCCCGCATGATTTCAGTGCTCTACCTCCGGGTAGATTCGTTCAACGCTAGCCCTAAAGCTATTTCGGGGAGAACCAGCTATCGCCGTGTTCGATTGGAATTTCTCCGCTAATCACAAGTCATCCGCCAACTTTTCAACGGGGGTCGGTTCGGTCCTCCAGCTGGATTCACCCAGCCTTCAACCTGCTCATGACTAGATCACTACGGCTTCGGGTCTATCTCTACATACTTGCCACCCTATTAAGATTCGCTTTCGCTACGGCTCCGCATTGTCTGCTTAACCTCGCATGCAAAGATAACTCGCCGGTTCATTCTACAAAAGGCACGCCATCACACCTTAATGTGCTCTGACTTTTTGTAAGCATACGGTTTCAGGATCTATTTCACTCCGCTCCCGCGGTTCTTTTCATCTTTCCCTCATGGTACTGGTTCACTATCGGTCATATAGGAGTATTTAGCCTTACCGGATGGTCCCGGTCGCTTCCGTCAGAGTTTCACGTGCTCCGACGTACTCAGGATCCCACTCGCGTGAATCGAGATTTCGCCTACAGGGCTTGCACCTTCTGTGGCTGACCTTTCAATGCCATTCGACTATCTCTTTTCAATCACTTGTCGTGGTCCTACTACCCCAGCTCTTTGCTGGTTTGGGCTGCTCCGATTTCGCTCGCCACTACTCTCGGAATCATTCTTATTTTCTTCTCCTCCAGGTACTAAGATGTTTCAATTCCCTGGGTTGCCTTCTCTTAAGTTATGTATTGGCTTAAGGATGATAAAGCTTTTCAACTTTATCGGGTTTCCCCATTCGGATACCCCCGGATCGTTGCCTGTGTACGACTCCCCGAGGCGTTTCGCCGTTATCTGCGTCCTTCTTCTGCTCTATATGCCAAGACATCCACCGTACGCTCTTACTAATTTAATCACTTATATACGTTTATGCTTTACGAGAACTGTTAACTATTTCGTTTTAGACTTTCTTAGTTAATCTTGTTATCACAACTTTTCGAAAAAGACCTATCTATTGTCTTCTTCTGTTATTCAGTTTTCAAAGAACAGCTACTTCCTTCTGAGCTACCTCTTGCGAGATCTCTCAAAACTAAACAGGTAATAAAACTTCTTCAACAACTTGTTACTTCACATCTTTCTCCTTAGAAAGGAGGTGATCCATCCCCACGTTCTCGTAGGGATACCTTGTTACGACTTGACCCCAATCACTAGTCCTACCTTCGACGGCTCCTTCCTTGCGGTTAGGCCACCGGCTTCGGGTATTACCAGCTCTCATGGTATGACGGGCGGTGTGTACAAGGCCCGAGAACGTATTCACCGCGGCATTCTGATCCGCGATTACTAGCGATTCCAGCTTCATGAAGTCGAGTTGCAGACTTCAATCCGAACTGAGACTGTCTTTTAGTGATTCGCTTCCTATCGCTAGGTCGCTGCACGTTGTAACAGCCATTGTAGTACGTGTGTAGCCCAGGCCATAAGGGGCATGATGATTTGACGTCATCCCCACCTTCCTCCGGTTTATCACCGGCAGTCCCTCCAGAGTCCCCAACTAAATGCTGGTAACTGAAGGCAAGGGTTGCGCTCGTTGCGGGACTTAACCCAACATCTCACGACACGAGCTGACGACAACCATGCACCACCTGTCTCCTTGATAACCTCTACTGTATCTCTACAGCTTTGCAAGGGATGTCAAGGCCTGGTAAGGTTCTTCGCGTTGCGTCGAATTAAACCACATACTCCACCGCTTGTGCGGGCCCCCGTCAATTCCTTTATGTTTCACACTTGCGTGCATACTCCACAGGCGGAATACTTATTGCGTTAGCTGCAGCACTGAGTTTCCCCAATACTTAGTATTCATCGTTTACGGCGTGGACTACTAGGGTATCTAATCCTATTTGCTCCCCACGCTTTCGTGCATGAGCGTCAGTCTTTGGCTAGCAAGCCGCCTTCGCCACTGGTGTTCCTCCATATATCTACGCATTTTACCGCTACACATGGAATTCCACTTGCCTCTCCAATACTCTAGCCTGCCAGTTTAAGTGGCTGGATTGGGTTGAGCCCAACAATTTAACCACTTACTTAACAGGCCGCCTACGCACCCTTTACGCCCAATAATTCCGGATAACGCTCGCCACCTACGTATTACCGCGGCTGCTGGCACGTAGTTAGCCGTGGCTTTCTGGTAAGGTACCGTCACTTAGATATTCTCTATCTACCGTTCTTCCCTTACAACAGAGCTTTACAACCCGAAGGCCGTCTTCACTCACGCGGCGTTGCTCGGTCAGGGTTGCCCCTATTGCCGAAAATTCCCTACTGCTGCCTCCCGTAGGAGTCTGGGCCGTGTCTCAGTCCCAATGTGGCCGTTCACCCTCTCAGGCCGGCTACGCATCATCGTCTTGGTGGGCCGTTACCTCACCAACTAACTAATGCGCCATAAGCCCATCCACCAGTGTTTTTAACCTTTAATAACCAGAAGATGCCTTCCGATTACCTATCCGGTATTAGTCCCCGTTTCCAGAGATTATCCCAGTCTTCGTGGGTAGGTTGCTTATGTATTACTCACCCGTTCGCCACTCCTTCGATCTAGCAAGCTAGATCTCCAGCGTTCGACTTGCATGTATTAGGCACGCCGCCAGCGTTCATCCTGAGCCAGGATCAAACTCTTCATTTGATTGACTCTTTTATTTTACGAAGTCTTTTCCTTCGTATCCTTTTGCTTGACGTTGTTTTTGTGTCTTATTCCTGTTCAGTTTTCAAAGATCTCTGCTCCTCTCCTTCCGAAGAGTGCTGTATTAATATACCAAGTATCAAATTACCTGTCAACACCTTTTTTGAAAATTATATTTCTAATTTTCATTTCATGACATGTAACTCAATTAGTACGATGCTTATTATAACACCATGCATCTGTTTGTAAAGCATAAAACATCAAAAAAACGCCTATTTTAAGGCCTAATTTAATATTCTTTTAGTTGCATTTGCAACCATCACAAATCTAGTATTTGTTAAAAATTATCTTCAATGAATAGCAGTTGCTTGCTCTATGCATTCCAGTACATCTAAACCCATAAAAAAGTATAAAAAAAGGGAGAGCGATGGAGAACCATGCTCTCGATGACCCGGCAACGTGCTAGATTTGCTTGCGCTATTTTCGCCGCTACAGTGCTTAACTTCTGTGTTCGGGATGGATACAGGTGTGGCCACTGCGCCATCATCACCGGATCTTTCTTCTTTCAGGTCTTCTGTTCCCTGAAAACTAAATAACAGTTTCTGACTTCGTCTTTTTCAAACAGTCGTGTGTGCGTTCTCTCGTGAATAAATCTTCGACCTATTAGTATCAGTCAACTGAATGTATCGCTACACTTACATCTCTGACCTATCAACCTCGTCGTCTTCAAGGGGTCTTATTCATTTGAAATGATGGGAAATCTAATCTTGGAGTCGGTTTCACGCTTAGATGCCTTCAGCGTTTATCCGGTCCGTTCTCAGCTATCCAGCTATGCCACTGGCGTGACAACTGGTGCACCGTAGGAACGTCCACCCTGGTCCTCTCGTACTAGGGGCAGCTCTCTTCAAATTTCCAACGCCCACAACAGATAGGGACCGAACTGTCTCACGACGTTCTGAACCCAGCTCGCGTACCGCTTTAATGGGCGGACAGCCCAACCCTTGGAAGCGAATTCACCTCCAGGATGCGATGAGCCGACATCGAGGTGCCAAACCTCGCCGTCGATGTGAACTCTTGGGCGAGATCAGCCTGTTATCCCCAGGGTAGCTTTTATCCGTTAAGCGACGGCCATTCCATTCTGCACCGCCGGATCACTAACACCGACTTTCGTCCCTGCTCGACTTGTTTGTCTCGCAGTCAAGCACTCTTCTGCGTTTGCGCTCGTTGAATGATTTCCAACCATTCTGAGAGTACCTTTGTGCGCCTCCGTTACTCTTTGGGAGGCGACCGCCCCAGTCAAACTGCCCATCTGCCACGGTCCTCTAGCCGGATCACGGCTTAGAGTTAGAATTTCAATTAAGTAAGAGTGGTATCCCAACAGTGACTCCTCTGATCCCGAAAGACCAGTCTCATCGTCTCCCACCTATCCTGTGCATACTTAACCGAAACTCAATAGCAGACTACAGTAAAGCTCCATGGGGTCTTTCCGTCTAGTTGCGGGTAACCTGCATCTTCACAGGTACTAAGATTTCACCGAGTCTGCTGCCGAGACAGTGCCCAAATCATTACACCTTTCGTGCGGGTCAGAACTTACCTGACAAGGAATTTCGCTACCTTAGGACCGTTATAGTTACGGCCGCCGTTCACTGGGGCTTCGGTTCAATGCTTTGACTTGCGTCTGACAAATCCCCTTGACCTTCCAGCACCGGGCAGGTGTCACCCCCTATACTTCGTCTTGCGACTTCGCAGAGAGCTATGTTTTAGTTAAACAGTTGCTAGGGCCTATTCACTGCGGCTCTTTCGAGCACCCCTTATTGCTAACGTACGGGGTCAATTTGCCGAGTTCCTTGGCAACAGTTCTCTCGCTCACCTTAGGCTACTCGCCTCAACCACCTGTGTCGGTTTTGGTACGGGCCGCTAGTAAATTATCGCTAGAAGCTTTTCTCGAGACCTGGTATCACCTTCTTCACTACTTGCTCGCGCGTTCGCTTGAGTCAAGCCTTTGAGTATCCGACGCGGATTTGCCTACGCCACTCTCCTGCTTGCCTTGCCCAATCCATTTAGGACTCTGGTTAACCCTATCTGTCACTCCATCACTTTACTCGCGGGTGCAGGAATATCAACCTGCTATCCATCGACTACGCCTTTCGGCCTGGCCTTAGGTCCCGACTTACCCAGGGCGGACGAACCTTCCCCTGGAAACCTTGGTTTTTCGGTGTGTGGGATTCTCACCCACATCTCGCTACTCACACCGGCATTCTCACTTCCATACGCTCCAGCACTCCTTACGGTATACCTTCAATGCTGTATGGAACGCTCCCCTACCACTTATACCTAAGTATAAATCCATAGATTCGGTATTACGCTTAGCCCCGGTTAATTTTCGGCGCAGAGATACTCGACTAGTGAGCTGTTACGCACTCTTTGAAGGATGGCTGCTTCTGAGCCAACCTCCTAGCTGTTTGCGCGTCTCCACATCCTTTTCCACTTAGCGTAAATTTTGGGACCTTATCTGATGATCTGGGCTGTTTCCCTTTTGACCATGGACCTTATCACCCACAGTCTGACTGCTGAATATTCTTGCCCGGCATTCGGAGTTTGATATCATTTGGTACGGCGAGATGCCGCCCGCATGATTTCAGTGCTCTACCTCCGGGTAGATTCGTTCAACGCTAGCCCTAAAGCTATTTCGGGGAGAACCAGCTATCGCCGTGTTCGATTGGAATTTCTCCGCTAATCACAAGTCATCCGCCAACTTTTCAACGGGGGTCGGTTCGGTCCTCCAGCTGGATTCACCCAGCCTTCAACCTGCTCATGACTAGATCACTACGGCTTCGGGTCTATCTCTACATACTTGCCACCCTATTAAGATTCGCTTTCGCTACGGCTCCGCATTGTCTGCTTAACCTCGCATGCAAAGATAACTCGCCGGTTCATTCTACAAAAGGCACGCCATCACACCTTAATGTGCTCTGACTTTTTGTAAGCATACGGTTTCAGGATCTATTTCACTCCGCTCCCGCGGTTCTTTTCATCTTTCCCTCATGGTACTGGTTCACTATCGGTCATATAGGAGTATTTAGCCTTACCGGATGGTCCCGGTCGCTTCCGTCAGAGTTTCACGTGCTCCGACGTACTCAGGATCCCACTCGCGTGAATCGAGATTTCGCCTACAGGGCTTGCACCTTCTGTGGCTGACCTTTCAATGCCATTCGACTATCTCTTTTCAATCACTTGTCGTGGTCCTACTACCCCAGCTCTTTGCTGGTTTGGGCTGCTCCGATTTCGCTCGCCACTACTCTCGGAATCATTCTTATTTTCTTCTCCTCCAGGTACTAAGATGTTTCAATTCCCTGGGTTGCCTTCTCTTAAGTTATGTATTGGCTTAAGGATGATAAAGCTTTTCAACTTTATCGGGTTTCCCCATTCGGATACCCCCGGATCGTTGCCTGTGTACGACTCCCCGAGGCGTTTCGCCGTTATCTGCGTCCTTCTTCTGCTCTATATGCCAAGACATCCACCGTACGCTCTTACTAATTTAATCACTTATATACGTTTATGCTTTACGAGAACTGTTAACTATTTCGTTTTAGACTTTCTTAGTTAATCTTGTTATCACAACTTTTCGAAAAAGACCTATCTATTGTCTTCTTCTGTTATTCAGTTTTCAAAGAACAGCTACTTCCTTCTGAGCTACCTCTTGCGAGATCTCTCAAAACTAAACAGGTAATAAAACTTCTTCAACAACTTGTTACTTCACATCTTTCTCCTTAGAAAGGAGGTGATCCATCCCCACGTTCTCGTAGGGATACCTTGTTACGACTTGACCCCAATCACTAGTCCTACCTTCGACGGCTCCTTCCTTGCGGTTAGGCCACCGGCTTCGGGTATTACCAGCTCTCATGGTATGACGGGCGGTGTGTACAAGGCCCGAGAACGTATTCACCGCGGCATTCTGATCCGCGATTACTAGCGATTCCAGCTTCATGAAGTCGAGTTGCAGACTTCAATCCGAACTGAGACTGTCTTTTAGTGATTCACTTCCTATCGCTAGGTCGCTGCACGTTGTAACAGCCATTGTAGTACGTGTGTAGCCCAGGCCATAAGGGGCATGATGATTTGACGTCATCCCCACCTTCCTCCGGTTTATCACCGGCAGTCCCTCCAGAGTCCCCAACTAAATGCTGGTAACTGAAGGCAAGGGTTGCGCTCGTTGCGGGACTTAACCCAACATCTCACGACACGAGCTGACGACAACCATGCACCACCTGTCTCCTTGATAACCTCTACTGTATCTCTACAGCTTTGCAAGGGATGTCAAGGCCTGGTAAGGTTCTTCGCGTTGCGTCGAATTAAACCACATACTCCACCGCTTGTGCGGGCCCCCGTCAATTCCTTTATGTTTCACACTTGCGTGCATACTCCACAGGCGGAATACTTATTGCGTTAGCTGCAGCACTGAGTTTCCCCAATACTTAGTATTCATCGTTTACGGCGTGGACTACTAGGGTATCTAATCCTATTTGCTCCCCACGCTTTCGTGCATGAGCGTCAGTCTTTGGCTAGCAAGCCGCCTTCGCCACTGGTGTTCCTCCATATATCTACGCATTTTACCGCTACACATGGAATTCCACTTGCCTCTCCAATACTCTAGCCTGCCAGTTTAAGTGGCTGGATTGGGTTGAGCCCAACAATTTAACCACTTACTTAACAGGCCGCCTACGCACCCTTTACGCCCAATAATTCCGGATAACGCTCGCCACCTACGTATTACCGCGGCTGCTGGCACGTAGTTAGCCGTGGCTTTCTGGTAAGGTACCGTCACTTAGATATTCTCTATCTACCGTTCTTCCCTTACAACAGAGCTTTACAACCCGAAGGCCGTCTTCACTCACGCGGCGTTGCTCGGTCAGGGTTGCCCCTATTGCCGAAAATTCCCTACTGCTGCCTCCCGTAGGAGTCTGGGCCGTGTCTCAGTCCCAATGTGGCCGTTCACCCTCTCAGGCCGGCTACGCATCATCGTCTTGGTGGGCCGTTACCTCACCAACTAACTAATGCGCCATAAGCCCATCCACCAGTGTTTTTAACCTTTAATAACCAGAAGATGCCTTCCGATTACCTATCCGGTATTAGTCCCCGTTTCCAGAGATTATCCCAGTCTTCGTGGGTAGGTTGCTTATGTATTACTCACCCGTTCGCCACTCCTTCGATCTAGCAAGCTAGATCTCCAGCGTTCGACTTGCATGTATTAGGCACGCCGCCAGCGTTCATCCTGAGCCAGGATCAAACTCTTCATTTGATTGACTCTTTTATTTTACGAAGTCTTTTCCTTCGTATCCTTTTGCTTGACGTTGTTTTTGTGTCTTATTCCTGTTCAGTTTTCAAAGATCTCTGCTCCTCTCCTTCCGAAGAGTGCTGTATTAATATACCAAGTATCTATCCCTCTGTCAATTACTTTTATGACTTTTTTTGAGAAAAATTTCCATGTATGCATAAACCTCAATTATTTTTGAAAGTTCCTCTTTTGATTTTATTATTGGTGAAGGTTCCCTTTTTTAATATGATGTCTTTAGAGATGGTGCTGGCAGTTCAAGAAAGGAGGCAATCATATGGTTGCCAGCGGTTATAAACATCTATCTTTAGAAGAACGTAAATCTATAGAAGTTCTATTGAATCATTCCGACATCAAACTCAAACAGATAGCACTCTCTATCAATCATTCACCGAAATGCGTACGTGAAGAAATCAAAGCACACAGGGTCGTACGTGTCCACTCGAATAAGACGAACAAATGTGGACGTCAAGATTCTTGTAAGAAACATCGCTTATGCACATATTGCATAAGCGGTGATTGTAAGTCTTGTAAGCATAAGGACTGCAACGAGCTATGTGATGACTTCGTCTCATATCCCGTTTGCGAGAGAATAGAGCGATTCCCTTATGTCTGTTCAGGTTGTCCTGACATACATAAATGTCATCTTCCCAAGTACTTCTACATCGCACGAATAGCACAGGATAAATATACGCAAGACAAATTAGAATGGAGGTCCGGACCTCGCAAGAGCGAAGCAGAAATGAAATCTATCGTGGAGGCATTTCAAAATAATATTCCTAAAAAGCAATCCATCGATACGATTATCCATACTAACGACCTGAATATATCCGCCTCTACTGCATATAGATACATTCGTGAGCACCAGATTCCCGGGATTTCAAACATCGACCTAAAACGTCAGGTACGCTACACGCAACGCAGTTCTTCAAGGCATCATCCTATATCGATTGACTACGATTTCCTCGAAGGACGCAAATACGAGGACTTCCTAGCAGCCCTAGAAACAGCAGGACCAGATGTAAACGTATGGGAAATGGATACGATCATCGGGAAGAAAGGGAGCGATGAGAAGTGTGTACTGAGCCTGTTACACAGACGTTCCAATCTTCAATTATATTTTCTCTTACGACACAAGAATATGTTTGAGGTAACGTATCTATTTGATACTATCAAAAGTTTCTTAGGCATCGACTTATTCAAAGATACGTTCACTATCATACTCACCGATAATGGCACTGAGTTCCATGATCCACTATCGCTTGAGACAGACCCTGAAACGGGAGAAAAACTCATCAGTATCTATTTCGCAAGGCCTAGACGTTCTGATGACAAAGGCAAATGTGAAAAGAACCACGAGCACTTCAGAGAGAAGATTCCAAAAGGATGCAGTATGAACAGCCTTACAAAATACGACATCAATTTCGTATCAAATCAGGTAAATAATTATGTACGCAGGAAGTTAAATTACCAATCACCCTACAGCATTGCCAAACTAGTACTAAACGAAAAGGTGTTAGAACTAAACCGCCTTCATCCCATTTCACCCAAGGCAGTTGATCTAACACCTATCCTCCATTAGCATCAGACCCTAACAGCACCATCTCTTTATATTCAAAGGGAGCTTTCAAGAGAAATTCAAAAAAATTTCATTTGAAAGTATACTTTTCGTGCGGTCAAAATGCCCAATATCTATTTAGATTATAGCTTAAAATATATAAATTCAAAACCTGTAAATGGAAAAGCACCCCAATTAAAGGGAGCTTTCGTTAAAAGGGGGCTTTCACTGAAAATTGAGCATGTATGCATAAAAAAGCAGCCTGTTTCCAGACTGCTCCATTTCATGCATTCATTAGAAATCAAAGTTATGTTCTGACTTCATGCGTTCAGCCAAAGCAAGAGCGGATTCTGCACTACTTACATGCACATCTGCGTTGCTTCCGAGAATCTCATCAGGCAATCTGTTTGCAGTTGCTTCTGCGAGTTCTCTAGCTTTTTCTTCACGAATTTCCTTGAGCTCCATTGCACGCTCTTCAATGCGGCGTGATGTTTCACGGTCAAAGTTTCTACCTGTTCCAGCTGGAATAAGTTTACCGATGATAACATTCTCCTTAAGACCCTCAAGTTTATCAACCTTACCTCTAACTGCAGCTTCTGTAAGAACTCTTGTTGTTTCCTGGAAGGATGCAGCGGATAAGAATGAATCTGTTTCAACAGCTGACTTGGAGATGCCCAAGAGTAATGGACCAAACTTCGCTGGTTTCTTTCCGTCGAACAATAGATCTTCGTTAATTACGTTCATATTAGCGAGTGATAATGTCTGCCCAGCACTTAAGCCTGAGTCATTACCTTCGATAACGATGACCTTCTTTAACATCTGCTTGATCATTACTTCCAAGTGCTTGTCAGAAATATCGATGGACTGAGAAGAGTAAACCTTCTTAACTTCCTTCAAGATATATTCCTGAACAGCTCTTACACCAGCTACTTCCAACAGTTCCTTAGGAGCGATTGGACCTTCAGTTAACTTATCACCAGCAGATACATGATCGCCGATATTTAAGTTCTGACGCTTCACCTGTGTTAAGTCACACTTGTGTTCGATAGATTCATTTTCATTAGATACAACAATAACCGTACCTGTCTTGTTTTCATTGTCATGTACATCCGTGATTTCGCCATCAATCTTAGAGATGACAGCTAATCCCTTAGGTGCACGCGCTTCGAACAATTCTTCTACACGAGGAAGACCCTGTGTAATATCACCGTTCTGTGTCGCAACACCACCAGTGTGGAAGTTACGCATTGTTAGCTGTGTACCAGGTTCACCAATCGCCTGAGCGGCCATGATACCAATAGCTTCACCTTCCTCAACAAGGTTGCCTGTAGCCATGTTGCGACCATAGCACTTACGGCAGATGCCATTTGTAGATTCACAAGTGAATACGTTACGAATGTAAACCTCTTCAACTCCAGCCGCAACAACCTTCTGTGCTAAATCTTCATCTACTAATGTATCGCCTTCAACAATTACTTCACCTGTCTTAGGATCTAAGATTGGCTTTTGCGTG
This sequence comes from Solobacterium moorei, assembly GCF_036323475.1. GTDB lineage: Bacteria > Bacillota_I > Bacilli_A > Erysipelotrichales > Erysipelotrichaceae > Bulleidia > Bulleidia moorei. Next base: position 140,634 of record NZ_AP028934.1, on the reverse strand, counting down.
TAACGGCCAACGATACGATCGAATAAGCCTTCAATTAATACTGGCTTTTCATCTGGACGTAGAATCTTATCTTCGTAGATGTTCTTAACGAGATATCCACGTTCTGTTCCGCAGTCCTCTTCTCCGATGATAACTTCTTGAGCGACATCGACAAGACGACGTGTTAAGTATCCAGATTCAGCAGTCTTCAAGGCTGTATCTGTTAATCCCTTACGTACACCGTGAGTAGAGATAAAGAACTCTGATACACTCATTCCTTCACGGAAACATGAGTAAATTGGGACTTCAATAATAGATGGTTGGTATTCCTTACGGGACTTAGACTGAGTAGGGCGCGCCATCAATCCACGCATACCAGCTAACTGTGTAAAATGGTTCTTATTACCACGAGCACCAGATACCGCCATCATGTTGATTGGGTTCATACGTGCCATAGATTCCATCAAGTTGTTACCAACATCATTCTTAACATCATTCCAGAGTGAGGAGAACTTTGCTTCCCATTCCTGAGGTGTTAATAGACCTCTGTCACGTAACATGTTGAACTGTTCAGCCTTCTTACGACCTTCAGCTACTAACGCTTTCTTGTTAGGTGCTACAGAGATATCGCTGAGAGCTACCGTCATACCCGCTAATGTTGAATAGAGGTATCCCATATCCTTCAAGCTATCCAAGATGTCTGATGTGCCGTTTGTCTTATAGTGATCAAAGACAGCCGCAATCAAGTTTCCTAGGTCCTTCTTCTTGAATTCAGATGCTACCTTGCGGTTAGCAAGTTCCTTCTTGATATCTGTACCTAGTGGAACAAACTCTGAATCTGGTGTTGCCTTTAGATTTTCTGGAGTTACCTCGTTGAGATATGGGAAATCTGCCGGGAATACACCATTAAAGATAATCTTACCAACTGATGTTAATAAGTACTTGTTATTTTGCTCTTCTGTAAAGCCCGTCTTGTTAACTGTTCTTGCAGGAAGAGCGATACGATTATGTAAGTGAACAACCCCCGTCTGGTATGCCATCATTACTTCATTGACATCCTTGAAGACATGTCCTTCATTTTCACTATATCTTCTCCATCTTGCCGCTTCAGTCTTTTCACCAAGCTGTTCTAGAGCGTCTGCCTTCTTCTTGAACTCTTCAGCTGTCTCTTCCATGTTCAAGTAGAAGTTACCTAGTACTAAGTCCTGTCCAGGTGTAACAATAGGCTTACCATCCTTAGGGCCTAAGATATTGTTAGAACCTAGCATTAAGACTTCAGTTTCAGCTCTTGCCATCTCGCTTAATGGAAGATGGACAGCCATCTGGTCACCGTCGAAGTCCGCATTAAACGCAGGACACACTAACGGATGCACACGGATAGCACGACCTTCAACTAAGCGTGGGAAGAATGCCTGAATACCTAAACGGTGAAGTGTAGGTGCACGGTTTAGGAATACCGGGTGGTTAGCGATAACCTTTTCCACAACATCCCAAACACGTGGGTCTTGACGACCAATCAACTTCTCAGCTGTCTTAGGATTTGACGCAATCTGTAAGTTTACCAATTCGTTAATAACGAATGGCTTATATAAATTAATTGCCATTTCCTTAGGTAATCCACACTGCCACATCTTGAGGTATGGTCCAATCGCAATAACAGAACGACCAGAGAAGTCGACACGCTTACCTAATAAGTTCTGACGGAAACGTCCCTGCTTACCCTTTAAGGAATGAGATAGAGACTTGAGTGCACGTCCGCCAGCACCTGTAATTGCTTTAGAACGACGCCCGTTATCAATTAACGCATCAACCGCCTCCTGTAACATACGTTTTTCGTTTTGCACGATGATTGCAGGTGTTCCAAGTTCAAGCAACTTCTTTAAACGGTTATTACGAGTAATAACACGACGATATAAATCGTTTAAGTCAGAAGTGGCGAAACGACCACCATCCAACTGTAACATTGGACGAAGATCCGGTGGGATAACTGGCAATACAGTTAATACCATCCACTCTGGCTTGTTTTCAGAATTACGGAAAGCTTCTACTGTTTCTAAACGCTTGATTAGTTTCTTGCGCTTATCACCTGTAGACTTTTCAAGCTCTGCCATAATTGCTGTATATTCTGCTTCAACATCACATTGTTCAAGCAGCGTCTTAATCGCTTCTGCACCTGTTTGTGCAACGAAGCTACCAGCACCATAAATAGCGTTGTTTTCGCGGTATTCTCTTTCAGAAAGAATCTGCTTGTATTCAAGCTTTGTGTCTCCTGGATCAGTTACGATCCAAGATACGAAGTATACAACTTCTTCTAATGACTTAGGCGCTACGTTTAATAGAAGTGCCATTCGGGAAGGAATTCCACGTAAATACCAAATGTGTGCTACTGGAGCAGCGAGTTCAATATGACCCATACGTTCACGACGAACGCTAGCCTTTGTAATTTCAACACCACATCGGTCGCAGACTACGCCTTGGTAACGAATCTTCTTGAACTTTCCGCAAGCGCACTCCCAGTCCTTAGTAGGACCGAAAATGCGTTCGCAGAATAAACCATCACGTTCAGGCTTTTGAGAACGATAGTTGATTGTTTCTGGCTTCTTCACTTCGCCATATGACCAAGCAAGGATTTTTTCTGGTGATGCCAGACCGACTTTAATTGCTGTAAAGTTATTAATATTCATCTAAGCATCCTCCTTATTGATCTTCTTCCCCAAAGTCATCAACCCCAACGGTCGCTGCCTCAGGAATTTCTTCATCTAATTCATCTTTAATTGTTAGATTTTCGTTTGATTCCGCATCATTTACAAGTGTGGATGGGTCAAAATCAAGTGTTGTTTCTTCCTTGAGTTCTTCCTGTTCCATCTGCTTGAGATCCATTTCATTGCCAGCATCATCCATCATACGTACATCAATCGCAAGAGCCTGTAATTCGTGTACTAATACACGGAATGATTCAGGGATACCAGCTTCTGGCATATCCTTACCCTTCACAATTGCTTCGTATGTCTTTGTACGTCCAGCAATATCATCTGACTTCACCGTCAAGATTTCTTGCAATACGTGAGAAGCACCATATGCTTCAAGAGCCCAAACTTCCATCTCACCAAATCTCTGACCACCATTCTGTGCCTTACCACCTAATGGCTGTTGTGTAACGAGTGAGTATGGACCAGTTGCACGTGCATGTAACTTATCATCGACCATGTGTGCAAGCTTAATCATGTACATGACACCAACTGAGATACGATCATCGTATGCTTCACCTGTACGTCCATCGTATAGAACATACTTACCATCTGGTGAAGAGTTAGATTCCTTCATAATGTCACGTAGGTCTGTGTTAGATACACCATCGAATACTGGAGTCGCAAACTTGACACCCAACTGCTTCGCAGCGAATCCAAGATGAACCTCCAATACCTGTCCGATATTCATACGTGATGGTACACCGAATGGGTTCAACATAATGTCGATAGGAGTTCCATCTGACATATATGGCATATCTTCGACTGGATTAATACGGGAGATGACACCCTTGTTACCGTGACGTCCAGCCATCTTATCGCCCTCAGAAATCTTACGCTTCTGAACGATATAAACCTTAACAACTTCATTTACTCCTGGTGGAAGTTCGTGGTCTTCCTTACGCTTGAATACGCGGATACTGTGAACAATACCAGCACCACCATGTGGTACCTTCAAGGAGTTATCACGTACTTCACGTGACTTCTCACCGAAGATAGCCATCAATAGCTTCTCTTCTGGAGTTTGGTCTGTCTGACCCTTAGGAGTTACCTTACCAACAAGGATATCTCCTTCCTTCACTTCCGCACCAACCATGACGATACCACGACCATCAAGGTTGCGGCATGCACTTTCAGCGACGTTAGGAATATCGCGAGTAATCTCTTCTGGACCTAACTTCGTTTCGCGGCATTCAATGTCATATTCTTCAATATGTACAGATGTATAGTAATCCTGCGATTGCATCTTTTCGGACATGATAATCGCATCCTCATAGTTATAACCATGCCATGTCATAAACGCGATAGTCACGTTTTGACCTAAGGCAAGTTCACCATTTTCCATCGCTGGACCATCCGCTAAGATCGTGCCGCGTTCAACACGTTCACCATCCCAAACGATAGGTCTTTGATTTAAGCAAGTAGACGCGTTAGAACGACGATACTTCGTTAATTCATATGTCTTCTCATTGCCATTATCTTCTGCCACAACAACCTTTGTTGCGTCAACATATGTAACAACACCTGGGCCTGTCGCAACACAAGCAGAACCTGAGTCACGCGCAATCACGTGCTCCATACCTGTACCAACAAATGGACTATGTGGGTTCATCAGCGGTACGGCCTGACGCTGCATGTTGGCACCCATGAGGGCACGAGTACAGTCATCATTTTCCAAGAATGGTACGCACGCAGTCGCTACAGAAACAATCTGGCGTGGAGATACGTCGGCATAGTCTACTTGGCTACGGTCAACCATCACCGTTTCACCCTTGATACGAGCGATAATCTTATCGCCTACAAGGCGACCATCCTTGATCTCATTTGCCTGTGCGATTACGTGATCGTTTTCTTCATCTGCTGGCATGTACTTGATTTCATCAGTAACCTTGCCATCCACAACCTTACGGTACGGAGTTTCGATAAAGCCATATTCATTTACCTTCGCATAAGTTGTAAGGTAAGAAATCAAACCGATGTTTGGCCCTTCAGGTGTCTCAATCGGACAGATACGTCCATAATGAGAATTGTGAATATCACGCACTTCAAAGCCTGCGCGTTCACGTGTAAGACCACCAGGTCCTAACGCAGAAATACGACGCTTGTTAGATAACTCTGCAAGTGGATTTTCCTGATCCATAAACTGAGATAACTGAGATGAGGAGAAGAACTCCTTAATCGCAGCTGTTAATGGACGGATATTTGTTAATTGCTTAGGTGTTAAGTTCGCTGTGTCTGCGATAGACATTCTTTCCTTAACAACACGTTCCATACGAGATAAGCCAATACGGAATTGGTTCTGAATAAGTTCACCAACTGTACGGATACGACGGTTGCCAAGCATATCGATATCATCTTGAGAACCTACACCATCGAACATTGTGAGTTCGTAGTTATATAGAGCATACATATCACTCATTGTGATTGTGTGTCTGCCATTTAATGGGTCAATACCAATCAAGTTCACTGGGTGTCCTTCCTGCATCACAGTTACTTCCTGTACGCAAGCACCTACTAGCCAAACAATTACATCACCAGAATGATTTGTAGCCTCAGACACGATTGTTTCTTGATCAGTTGTAGAAAGCTTAGTTACTTCAACATCTGGTAAGTATGTTGGGCACATTACTTCTCCATCAGCGTTTGTTAAATCTTCGCCATTTAATGTTACACGACCGATTTCAAACATACGGGAACCGTAATCAAGAACTGCATTGACATTATCGTTTGTAACCTTAACAGGTGAAGCGATAATACCAGCATAAACAGTAACCTGCTTGAATTCCTTAGCGATAGCTTTTACATCTTCTTCTGTTAGAACTGTACCCATTTCTAATGTTGTACGTTCTGTCTTACCATCTAAATCAACTGCTAAGATACGTCCTACTAAGCTATTCTTCCAAGATGTATCCATCACTGCTGTAGATGGGTGTGAGAATGTATGCGTAAATGGTAACGCACGGCAATTAATACCCTTATCAATTTCTGCACGTAACTCATTTCTTAATTCCTTATCAATAACGACACCCTTCTTCACAAGCGTCTTGCCTTCAGCACTTACTAAATCCTTTTCAAGAGATAGGCCTTCCATACGGTCTAAGATGCTTAACTTCTTATGAACCTTATAACGACCTGCCTTTGTTAAGTCATATCTTCTGTAATCAAAGAACTTAGCATCCATTAAAGTAACCGCACCATCGATTGTTGCGATTTCATCAGCACGCTGATTTTCATACACTGTTAAGAGTGCTTCGTTCTTAGTCTTTGTCTTATCAGCCGCAAGTGTATTACGCACTTCTTCATAGTTTCCAAAAATAGCTGTATACAATAACATGTAGTCATTCTGGAATTCTCGTTCTTCTTCTGGCACGATAACGTCAGAATGTACAGGCAAGTTTAATGCCTTTAAGAACTTTTTCATGTTAGTTGTATCAAATGCATTTTCACCACGTTCAAGGTTCAAGGATAAACCAATTGCCTTGAATAAGATTGAGCTTAACACTTTTCTTCTGCGGTCAATTGATACGTTTAAAATACGGCCAAGTGCAGCTTTTTTGTCATCACTCATAAATTCCAGCCATGTTCCACGGCTTGGAATCAACTCACATTTGTATGTATCACGACCTGTGCGCTCTTCTGATTCAATATCAAAGTACGCACCTGGAGAGCGAACAATCTGAGATACAATAATACGCTCAGCACCATTAATAATGAATGTGCCTGTTGGCGTCATTAAAGGGAAGTCCCCTAAGAAGACCTCTTCATTCTTTGTGATTACTTCACCAGTCTCTGGATCCATAACTTCTAACTCCATCTTACCCTTAAGAGGAGCGCTGTAATTTACTTCTCTGTATTTGCATTCACTGATTGAATACTTTGGTTCCCCAAATTCATAATCTAGGAACTTCAAACGAATGTTACCCGCATAGTTTGAAATTGGATATACATCGTTAAATACTTCTTTAATACCGTCTCTTAAAAACCAATCAAAAGCCGCAGTCTGAATTTCTACTAAATCAGGTAGATCTAGACCACTGCTAACTTTAGAATAATCTCTACGAGTTGCCTTGTTGCCATAATGCACAACGTGGTATGTCTGCTTATTTTCCATTTGTTCGCCATCCTTTCGCCTGCACCGCCAGAAATGTCGAAAAAGGGTAGAATAACCCCATCCCTATTCGACTCTTTTGCAATTTATTATAATAAAACAACTTTTTTATTCCGTCAACTTCCTACTTTGCAAAATATAGTATCCCCGATCCTTGGAAATAACCTCACAATTCCCGAATACTTCCGCAAACTTTTTCTTAGCACTTTCCGCACCCTGTTGTTTACGGATAACCGCATAGATAGAACCGCCCACTTCTAGATGGTTATATGCGTCTTCGAACATTTTATAGATAACTTTCTTTCCGGTTCGAATTGGAGGATTGGTGATAATAAAATGATATTGACCTTTCGTTTCTGCATATCCATCTGAAACAAGCGTAGTACATTCCACTTGGTTCAAACCACAGTTTAATTGTGCCAGTTCTACAGCACGTGGATTAATGTCTGCCATTGTGACTTCACTACTAGGAAATAATGATTTTGTAATGATGCCTAGCGTTCCATATCCACAGCCCATATCCAAGATTCTTCCATGAAGTTCTTCTTTACTGATGGCTTTTAGCAAGACATAGCTTCCATAGTCCACACCAGTTTTCGAGAAAACGCCATTATCAGTCGTAAAGATATATAAACGGTCTAAAAACCGGAAAGTGTGTTCCTTCCGGTTCTCGTCCAGACTTCGGTTATCGGTAAAATAATGTGCCATTAACCGTTCCTTTCTAATACCCGAAAAGCCGAACAATTCATTATTCGGCTTTTCATGTGTTTACTGTTATTTTCTAGATTACTTGAATTCAACAGTTGCACCAGCATCTGTGAGCTTCTTCTTGAGTTCTTCAGCTTCGTCAGCAGCAACGTTTTCCTTGATTGTTGCAGGAGCTCCATCAACGAGCTTCTTAGCATCAACAAGTCCAAGACCTGTGATTTCACGAACAGCCTTAATTACGCCTACCTTAGAGTCGCCAACGGCAGCTAATACAACATTAACTGTTGTAGGAGCAGCTGTAGCAGCTTCTGTTGGAGCAGCAGCGGCTGCTACTGGAGCAGCAGCAGAAACGCCGTACTTCTCTTCAATAGCCTTTACGAGTTCATTTAGTTCAAGAATTGTAGCTTCATCAAGATATGCTAGGATATCTTCCTGTGTTAACTTTGCCATGGATTAATTTCTCCTCTTCTATTTCTTTCTTAGGCAGCTGCCTCAGCAGCTTCTTTTACTTCTTCAGCAACCGGAGCAACTCCGTTAGCTGGCTTTGCTTCAGCAACAGCATTCACAGCACGTGCGAATGAAGATACTGGAGCGTTCAATACAGATAGCAACATGCTGAGCATGCCTTCTCTGTTTGGTAATGCAGAGAGTTCATTTACTGTGTTGAGGTCAACAACCTTGCCTTCAACAATACCACCCTTAAGAACTAATGCCTTGTGCTTCTTAGCAAACTTAGCCATTACACGAGCAGCACCAGTTTCATCTCCACCGAATGCCAATGCGTTAGGACCTGTTAAGCAATCCTTAAGATCACCATACCCTGCATCTTCAGCAGCCTTACTAGCTAATGTGTTCTTATAAACCTTAAGTTCAACACCTTCAGCACGTAATGCTCTACGGAGTTCAGTAACCTCAGCAACTGAGAGGCCACGGTACTCGGCAACGATAGTAGATGAAGAGTTAGTGAATTTTTCCTTAATTTCGGAAACGACACCCTGCTTAGACTCTAATACAGTCTGATTCATACTTCACCTTCCTATTCTTTGTTATCGAATACACATTTAGAAAGAAAGCCCTCGCAGACAGCGAGAGCAAAAGTACATTGATATGAACTTTCATCTACCTCGGCAACCTTATTAAGCATACGCCGTTACTGTCTGTGGTATTTGATAACGAAGTTATGATACCACGCAATTCCAGAATGTCAAGTTCGATTTGTATTATTATCTAACAGTAAACAAAAATGGCCTATGGAAATGCGATGAAATCAAGTATTTCTCTTATATGTTCCGTTGAATAATATCAAATGTCGTAAAATTCTATCCATCTTTGGCCACAGTTCTACTGCACCTTTTACTCTAAACAGATATACAAACCAATTTAAATAGGATTGTAGATTAGTCATTCTCATCCCAATGAAGCGATAGATATACCTTTTTAGCCATGAACACATATTGTTTATCAATGCCATGTTCTCTAGATATTCTTTGTCATGTGTATTGGCTTTATAGAATTCTTCTTTCAAGTCTAATTCTTTTATCAGCTTGTCATGTGCTCTTTCGCCATCATGTACTAGTGTTGATCCGGAAACGATATGATTCTTTAGCGCTTCAAAGATACGTGAAGCAGATGGCTTTCCATGACCACAAATAACAGCGTATGTATTTTTGTGACAATCGATTGCCACAACGATACAGAGTTGGCTCTTAGATAATCCTCTCTTCTTGTCTAGGCCATTTTTGTTTACTGTTAGATATTATTATATTTCCAAGATACGCCCCCAGTCTTCACCATGATTTTATCTCTTATAACAAACATAAGGCCTACGTGAAGGAAAATATACACTTTACGCCTTATGGCGTTATATACTAAGTATGATGTTTTTGATTGTAGAACTAAACAGTCAATTTTCTATAGGATAGATTTAGATAAACAAAGCATTTCACTACCAATATAGCTTTAGAAAGGAAATCAACAATGAACCCAAGAGAATATTTAGAGATACTACATGTTGCAGAGAGATTGAAAGATACTCCACGGCATTGTACAACGAGTAAGAGACGAATTGAAAGTGTAGCCGAACATAGCTGGAGAATTTCCCTCATGGCCTTTCTTTTGAAGAGTGAGTTCCCTACTGCAGATATTGATAAAGTAATCAGTATGTGTTTAATTCATGATTTAGGTGAATGTTTTACCGGTGACATTCCAACATTCATCAAGACAGATCAGAATCGTAATATTGAAGATTCATTATTGTCACAATGGGTAAATACGCTTCCCGAGAGCATCTCAGCACGAATGACAGAACTATATAACGAGATGAACCAACAAGAAACCCTAGAATCTAAAATATACAAAGCCTTGGATAAACTAGAAGCAGTCATCCAACATAACGAATCACCTATTGATACATGGTCAGAGAACGAATATGAACTCAACCAAACCTATGCATTTGATGTTGTACAATTCTCTTCATGGCTAACTTCGCTTAGAAAAGAGATACTTGCAGATACACTGCATAAAATTGATTCTGAAACCAAAGAATCCTAATTTATACTTCTATAACGTATTTTAAATATCCCAAAACACTTTAGATGCCAACAAATCTAAAGTGTTTTTATTTCCTATTCAAATGAAGCATCCAACAACCAAACTTAAAATTGGTTTCTTAAAAACAGTAAAGGATGTGACTTATACCACATCCCTTATCGCATAATTGCGGTTATGCTTTCTTAATTATTATTGCCTTCAGCTAATTCTGCTGCTGTTAATGGTTTCTTTGTGACTGCTAAGATTGCCACGATGATTAGTGCACCGATTAACATATCTACTACATACCAAACTTGCCCTTCAATGACACCAGTAATCGCAACAATACCACCGAACGCTACAACGGAAGATACACCATGTACCATACCTAATGCACCAGCGATCGCTGTACCGATTGCACATGCAATCCAAGTATGCTTGAAGTCTTTACCTGCAAATGGCCATGCGCCTTCTGTGATGCCACCCGAGGATAGTAAGAATGCAGAGATACCTACAGAACGATCTGCCTTTGTATAATGCTTTCTTAAGATGAATGACGCAAGACCCATACCGAGTGGAGGAATGGCGCAGCACATACGGAATACACCGTTAGGCCCATAAATACCTTCAGCCATTAGTGCAAGTGTAAATGCTGTGGCAGCCTTTGAACATGGTCCACCAAAGTCAGCTGCAGCTAATAAACCAATTCCAAGTCCTAATAAGATAGCATTTGTTCCACTTAAGCCATTCATTACATCAACGATAACCTGTACAAACGCATTGATAGGGCCTGTTAATACATAGATGTAGAAGATACCAACGGCAAATGTTGTTAGTAGAGGAATAAAGAATGTAGGCATCATTGGTTTCAAGGAATCGATAACCTTCCAAGTCTTCATCCACTTAACGAAGTAACCTACGATAAAACCTAATAGTAATGCACCAATAAATCCTGTAGATAATTGATCTTCACCAATAGGATTATTTGCGACATAACCCATAATCAAGCCTGGAGCTAATGCAGGTTTACCAGCGATTGCGTACGCGATATATCCGCAGATAACCGGAACCATCATGGAGAAACCTGCCATACCTAAGCTATACACATTCTGCCAGAACTGATTGCTTGGAATAATTGCACCATTCTCAATATGACCTGTAAATAAAGTAAATGAGAATAACATACCACCAGCGATAATAACCGGTAAGAAGTATGAGATACCTGTATTAAATGCTTTAAATATACTACGTCCAGTTTCTTTCAACTTATGATTCATCTCACTCATTTGCCAAAGCCTCCGCTCTATCAATTAATTTCTTGATGTCTTTGATTGCTTGTGTTGGATCAACTTCGATGACTTTACCTGCATCACGTTTTTCATCAAAGCGTTCATCACCTTCAATACCAATTGCGATAGCTAGGATAACGACATCAGCTGCATCAATTTCATCTTGTTCCAACTCATTATTGATACCCATACCACCTTGTGTTTCAACCTTGCAGTCAATGCCTCTCTTCTTGCATTCCTGCTCGATTGCTTCTTGTGTCATGTACGTATGTGCAATACCTGCTGTACATGCACTTACTGCTACTAGTTTCATACTTCCATCTCCTTTTCAATTGATTTCAAAAGTTCGTAAGACTCTTCAGGACTCTTTGTATTTAAGAATTTCTCACGGAAATCTTCGTGCATTAAATTCTTGCTGAGTTCTGCTAGAATCTTCAAATGTTGCGTAGATCCTTTATCAGCCGGCACACCAATCATCATCATGTGATCAACCCTGTCTTCACCATCTTCATTTGCCCATGGACATCCATTCAAGAATTTTACATAGATGACAAATGCTTGATTGACTGCAGCGGAAATCGCATGTGGAATTGCAATACCATAACCGATATAGGTTGCGATTACATTTTCACGGGCAATAACAGCCTTAGCATACTCATCGCTATTATTTACAAATTCATTTGGCAAATGTGCAATGTCTTCAATTACCTCATACTTGTCACAATAAACTTTGTCCGTGAAAATCGTTAATTCTTTTGCAAACATTTTTGTCTCCTTTCGCCTGTATCTATATTGTTCATCCATTCAACAATCGAGAACAGTTCACTTTTTTCAATTTCAAAATGGAAATTCATTATACGGATTCTTCTTCAATCTTCAGAATAATCTCATGTAACTTATCAAAGGTTTGGGTGCGGATCAGTTCCTTTGTATATTCATCAGAACTTACAATCTGACTGAGTACTTTGTAGAATGCAGGCATGGTATCATCACCCTTCTCCTTCATAGATAAAAGGAAGATGATCTGTACCGTATCCTTATCCCATTGAATTGCTTTTTGTAAGATGCCAATCTCAACAAAACTCTCTTTACCCATCGGGTGGATTGGGTGCGGTATCGCAACCATATTTCCAAATGCAGTTGCACCAACACTCTCTCTTTCAAGCACAGCCTTCTCAAAGTCATTTGAGATATCTACTTTCTTCTGTGCTTGCATGCACAAGAAATGAATAACTTCTTCTTTATCGTTATATGGTAAATTACCAAAGAACATATCCTCACGAAAGTAGTTGAAGATTTGTAAATCGCGTGTCTTCTGAATCATTGCATGAACATTTTCAATTGCACTCTTTCCTAAGAAAGCATTGACTTCAATGACTGGTATATTCAATTTTTCTTCAATTGGCACAGTTGTCAGAATATAATCAATTCCTTCAAGATTCTGACTATGCAATGTATTTAAGCTAGCTGTACCAACCACCTCTAGATTCTTACCAAACTTTTCCTCAATCTGATAGCGCAGTAGTTCCGAACTTGCCCGTCCACTTCCACAGACAATTAGCACTTTTTCTTTTGTCTGCTTTTCGCGTTTCTTTTCTAGTGCAACATTAAAGTGTAATGCAATGTACGCAATCTCATCTTTACAGATACATCTGTTGTACATTTTCTTTAATACACCACAGGCAACAGTAGCCATTGAGTACGCAAGCACAAAATGCTCACGGATTTGATTTGCTAGTGGATTATAGCTTGCAATATGATTCTGTAATCTAACTTTAAACGGTATGACATGCAAAGATAATAATGTCGCAAGTTCAAAGTCATAACGCAAATCAATGCGGAAGGTTTCATTGACTGCTTCTAACATCGCTAAAACAATCTCAAAGGTATCTTCATCCACGACCGAACTACTCTGCTGTCCATTACTAAGACGGATAATCTTCTTACTACTCAAATGCATTAGCACGTAATACACTTCACTATCCGGAAACTTCACATCAAATTCCTTTTCAATATCTTGAATAATAGCCTTGGTCATCACAAGATCACTATCATTTTCCATCTGCTGTTCTGTTTCTTTACCAAGACGAATCACTTTACCATCCAGGATACGTTGTATTGCAATATAAATATGAAAGGTTAGATTATTCAGTGATAAATCCGATATCGCGAAATTGTATTTCATAATTTTATCTGCAATGATTTTATGAATGACATCTAATTGATTATTTTCTGGTAGTTGTTGTGTATAGAATGGTTCTTCCATTTGGATTCTTGTTAGGCAAAGACGATACTGTTGCTCACTACCGATTGCACGCATACCTTGATATGCACGATAGTCTATTTCAATGCCAAAATCCGCAAGAATATTGCGGACAATCTTCATATCATTTTTTAGAGTTGCACGACTGATAAACATCGCATCCGCAAGATCATCCATGCGCACACTTTCATCAGAAGTGAGTAAGGTTTCTATAATCTGGCGAACACGATCTTGGGCTGTTAGAACTCTTTCACGATTACTTTCGATAGACTGCAAGTAATCCTCTAGCTTTTCTTTATCTTGAATCGAAATTGAAACACCCTTACGTTCCGTCTTGATACTTGCCCCATTACATACAAGCACATCATTAAGCACTTCTATATCATTACGAATTGTACGAGCAGTCACACCAAAAAGATTCGCAATTTCTCGAATTGATTTTCTGCGATCATTCTCCTTCACTAATAAGAAAAGTAGTCTATCCTGTCTATCCATGCTATAAACCCTCTACTCTAATTATACATATTGTCCAAAAAACCTTCAGACAATATGTTTCCCGCAAAAAGGTGAAATTCATTATCTCTTGCATGATATACTAAACACATGAAAATTACAGAAGGCTACATGCCATATTTAAACTATCAAACCTACTATCGTATTGTCGGTGATATTACCAAACCTGCTTTAATTCTATTACATGGTGGTCCTGGTTCTACGCATAACTACTTCGAGCTTCTTGATTCACTTGCTTGCGATGATTATTGTGTTGTCATGTATGACCAGCTAGGCTGTGGAAATTCCTACGTTGAAGGTCGTCCTGAACTATGGAAACCTGAAACTTGGGTCAATGAGCTGATTGCATTACGCGAGCATCTCAACTTAACAAAGGTGCATTTATTAGGTCAATCATGGGGTGGTATGCTTGCGCTAGACTATGTATTACATTACAACCCTGTTGGTGTTGAATCGCTAATACTATCTAGCACATTATCCTCCGCTTCCCTATGGGCAAGCGAACAACATCGTATGATTTGTTTCATGTCTGAAGCCAACCAACACGCAATAGAGATTGCGGAAGAAACAGGTAATTATGAAAGTGAAGAGTACATTATTGCCAACACTCACTTCATGCATGCACATTGTGCAGGTGTATATGAGATTGGTAAAGCACCTGATTGCCTAACACGCCCAAAGAGGACGGGAAAAGAATCGTACCTCTATGGTTGGGGACCAAATGAATATACACCAACCGGAAGTCTTGCAGGTTTTGAAGTAACGAATGAATTAAAGAATATCAATATTCCTACTCTTATTATATCTGGAACAAATGACTTATGCACTCCTCTTGTTGCTAAGACAATGTACGATAATATCAAACATGCTACATGGTACCTATTTCCAAACTGTCGCCACATGGTCTTCGCAGAGGCTACTACGCAATACATCCAATTACTACAATCGTGGTTAAAACAAACTGAAAGTGTATCCCATTAACGCAGGATACACTTTTTCAAATATCTATTCTAGTAATCTACGATCATTGATTCCAAGCATAATCAACTTAGGTTCCTTAGGAAGACTATTGAGCTCCATTTTTGTAATTTCCTTTACGATTAACTGATTATCTTCCCATGTCAACAACTCGCACCTTAGAATTTCATGTGTACTACGATTATTTTCAGTATAGACCAACCCTTTGTGATCCTGTAATAGCGTAAACCATCCATATGTTTCAGATGGACTCAATCTCATTTGAGATGGACTATCTATCTGAAAAACGGCATCGGAAGCAATGCATGTTTGGGTTTCTGGATCATATCCAAAAATCTTGGCCACTGCGATAAATTGAGCATTATAGAACTTTTCCACAATCAATTGTGGGATGTCATGATTCAGATACACAATGCCATACATTACATAATCTGAGACTGTATCACCCATGCCAAAATCATATGCATCAATGTTATCTAACAGTTTATTGTATGCACGGAGTATTTCCATCACCTCTGGAGAAACGGTTTCCTTTGGTTCAGGAGTTTCTTTCTTTTGTTCCGTGACGGATGTAGATGTTGTTTGTGTACTACTGTTAGTTGATGCTGTGCATGCCGTAAGTAAAAGTATACCTACACACGCTAAGATTCTACACATTTTCTTCATAAGTATTCCCCTCCCCATGTGTAAAAACCATGCAATTTCTCCATCAGTTATCTACAGTCACTTAATTCACTATTTTTCAATAATCAGTAAATCTGTGAAATCCGTTTCCCAGCCTGTATTTTCTGATAGAGGAATTGTAATACTCTTCTGTAGAGTTAATGTATCCGCATCAAATTCTAAGATTTTTCCTAATTCTGTTGTTTCTGAGTTCGGTGTTACAATCGCTGCTGCTTTATCTTCTAAATAACGAATACCATGTAGCTTATATTCTGTATTCGCAAATAGTTTCGCAAAATCGGTTCCAGATAAATCCTGATCCGTTACTAGTTCTAAATCGGTTGTATATTCCAATAGATGATTATCTTCTGTCACTACGCGGATATGATTATCATACGTATATGCAGTAATAATTTTCTTGGTTTCTAGAGAAACATTCATTGATTCTAATGTTTCTGGGTCCATACTTGTTAAACTAGCTGTCTCCGGTAAATCTTTACCATCCATAAAACGACTATGATATGGATTTTCAACCATGATAATTTTGCCATTTACATATAAGAGTTCTTCAAATTCAACTGAAGTATAACGCCAGTTGTCTACATATTCGACCTCATTTATCTCTTCATCTAGATAAAATAGCCCATATTGATCTTGAACCATGTCATATCCAATAAAGTAGAGTTTTGTACCAATTTCAGCTACACGGTAAATCGCTGAATGAATCACTGGTGATGTAGTTACTTTCTGATTTGGATTTGTGTATTGGATAGTATCACGTATTTCACCTGTTAATCCATCATCAATGTTAATCACTTCAATTCTGCCATTAATCCCATTGAGTGTGCAGTTTACAGTATAAACTTTAGTATCAAATAAACCATTTCTTATAGAGAATATTGAATATCCTGATGAAGATTCAAAGAGTAGTGATTTATTTCCCCCGACTTCTTACTCAGATTGTTCCAAGTTAATATTCCCAGGGAAATAATGATTACTCCGATTACTAGTAGAATGCTGATTTTGCTCTTTTTCGTGTTCTTAATCAATAGATATTTCTCTTTATAGTTTTATTTAATAACTTCTATCTCGTGTGGATAATGATTTAATACTTCACATCCATCCTTTGTAATCAAAACCAAGTCTTCAATTCGACAGCCTAAGATGCTTGGATGATAGATTCCTGGTTCAATCGAGAAAGTATTTCCTTCTACTATTAAATCTGTAAACATTTGTGATACATCACCATATTCATGTGTTTCAGTACCGATGAAGTGTCCAAGTCTATGTGTAAAGTCTTCGCCATAACCACCTTCCGTGATGATGTTGCGGGCTACCGCATCGATATCGCAAAGTCTTACCCCTGGTTTGCAGTAGTGTTCAGCATTTTCATTTGCCTGACAAACAAGATTATAAATTTCTACTTGTTCTGGTGTTGGATATTTCTTATAGAAGAAGGTTCTTGTCATATCTGAACAATAACCATTTACCACACAACCAACGTCGAAGAGTACTGTATCGCCTTCCTGTAATACCGTATCATCTGGCATGTGGTGTGGATCAGCCGCATTCTTGCCAAAGGCTACGATAGGTTCAAAAGAATATCCACTTGCACCAAGTCTTTGATAGATACCCAACATCTGTGAAGCAACCTCCACTTCCGTTACACCTTCATGTATAAGTTTCTTAAACTCCGCCATCGCAAGATCATTGATATGGGAGGCTGCACGCATGAGTTCTTGTTCACAAGCATCTTTAACAGCACGTGTATGATCAACCGCATAAGAGCCAAGTTTAAATTCTGATGCAATCTTCTCTTCCATCATAGGTATTAGAAATCTTGCTGGCATGATTTTATCTACACCTAAACTGCTCTTTTTATCGATAAACCGTGAAATGATATTTGTAATTCTATCTATATCTTTATAATATTCTATTTTTATTCCAAGCTCATCAGAGAAACGGAATAGCTGATTCAAAATCAAAACTGGTTCTATTTTCTTTCCAATCAATAAGCCAAGAAATCTTTCTCCTGGTTCTATTTTCTTCCCACAAAGATATGCAATCGAAATTGGATCTGTAATCAATAAACAATCTGTTGTCATCTTCTCAATGACACGACTTAGTCTTCTTTTATCTAACATAGCATCACCTCTAACTTATCTCTATTTTATCACGTTTTCTTGATATCCAAATTTGTCGTTCTGCTGTTGAAGAGTGTTGAAATTAACCGTATAATTTTTCTATAACTAGTAGTAAAGGAGATCTACATGAACGTTCTTGGTTTTTTCAAAAAAGCACTAACTGGTGCATCTGACGAGGATAATATCAAAAATAAGGCTCGCATGCGTGAAATCTTTAACGCAGCTGTTCCAAATGGTGATGATTATCAACTGATCTATTGTCATTCCGAAAATTATCACAACGCCATTATTACGTCGGTCACTCATCATTACAACTTTATCGTGGGATATAAGACAGGGGAAGTGGTTGTTATTTATGTTGATCCATCTCTTTCCACATACGAGCAGCCTGTATTCTTTAATAAAGAAAATGGCTCATCAATACGTACATCTATGGGATACTGTATTGCGGAAAGTCCTGCGGCATCCTTCCAACTTGAACCAATTACTTATGAACCAGGAATTGGTGAGCGCGCAAAGTACTGTGTATCTGTAACACAATCTACCGAAGAAGTATCCACATTCCGTAAATTCTTTAAGCAAGGATTTTAATTAAAACCATGACATACAAAAAAACTCACATCGCTGTGAGTTTTTAAATTACTTATTCAACTGTAACTTTGATACCAGGACCCATAGTTGTGGATACTGTTACACCCTTGAGGTATGTACCCTTAACTGTTACAGGTCTAGCCTTTAAGATACGGTCATATAAAGCCTTGAAGTTTTCAACAAGAGCTTCTTCAGAGAAAGATACCTTACCGAATAATACGTTGATGTTTCCATCCTTGTCTACGCGGTATTCAACCTTACCCTTCTTGATTTCATCAATTGCCTTAGCAACATCCATTGTTACTGTACCTGTCTTAGGGTTTGGCATTAATCCCTTAGGACCTAAGAGCTTACCTAACTTACCTAACTGACCCATCATGTCAGGAGTAGCTACGATGATGTCAAAGTCGAACCAGCCACCTTGGATCTGTTGAATCATATCAACGCCACCAACGAAGTCAGCACCTGCTGCCTTAGCTTCTTCTTCCTTAGCACCCTGTGTAATTACTAATACACGCTGTGTCTTACCTGTACCATGTGGTAATACCATTGCGCCACGAATGTTTTGTTCAGCCTGACGTGGATCAACGTTTAATACGAAGCTAGCTTCTAATGAAGAATCAAACTTAGTTGTGCTGATCTTCTTAGCTAAAGCAATCGCTTCCTTGTAATCATAAACTTTAGCGCTGTCTACTTGTTCTAACGCTGCTCTGTACTTCTTTCCTGCCATTGTTACTTAGCCTCGCCTTCTACTACGATACCCATGTTACGTGCTGTACCAGCAATGATGTTCATTGCTGCTTCAACGTCATTTGCGTTGAGGTCAGGCATCTTGTACTCAGCAATTTCTCTTAACTGAGCCATTGTAATCTTACCGGCTTTAACTGTCTTTGGTGTTCCAGAAGCCTTGTTAATACCAGCAGCCTTCTTTAATAAGATAGCAGCTGGAGTTGTCTTGATGACGAAGTCAAATGACTTATCTTCGTAAGCTGTAATAATTACAGGAACGATGTCACCGTGACGGTCCTTAGTCTTGTCGTTAAATTCTGTACAGAATTTAGGCATGTTGATACCTGCAGATGCTAGAGCTGGTCCTGGTTTAGCTCCACCAGCAGGGAATTGTAGCTTAGCTACTTTTGCAATTTTCTTTGCCATGTGGTTTTCCTCCTTATATTAGAATCCACATGCAGTGGTCAGCGGATATTGCTATCCTCCCACGCATGAGCGCACTAAAAGTGCTTTTATATAATAGGACACTCGCCCAAATCCGTCAAGTTCCTTCAACATCTAAGAGCTTAGATGGTGTTTTGTATAGGCTTCCTCAATTATTTTTGAAAGTTCCTCTTTTGATTTTATTATTGGTGAAGGTTCCCTTTTTTAATATGATGTCTTTAGAGATGGTGCTGGCAGTTCAAGAAAGGAGGCAATCATATGGTTGCCAGCGGTTATAAACATCTATCTTTAGAAGAACGTAAATCTATAGAAGTTCTATTGAATCATTCCGACATCAAACTCAAACAGATAGCACTCTCTATCAATCATTCACAGAAATGCGTACGTGAAGAAATCAGAGCACACAGGGTCGTACGTGTCCACTCGAATAAGACGAACAAATGTGGACGGCAAGATTCTTGTAAGAAACATCGCTTATGCACATATTGCATAAGCGGTGATTGTAAGTCTTGTAAGCATAAGGACTGCAACGAGCTATGTGATGACTTCGTCTCATATCCCGTTTGCGAGAGAATAGAGCGATTCCCTTATGTCTGTTCAGGTTGTCCTGACATACATAAATGTCATCTTCCCAAGTACTTCTACATCGCACGAATAGCACAGGATAAATATACGCAAGACAAATTAGAATGGAGGTCCGGACCTCGCAAGAGCGAAGCAGAAATGAAATCTATCGTGGAGGCATTTCAAAATAATATTCCTAAAAAGCAATCCATCGATACGATTATCCATACTAACGACCTGAATATATCCGCCTCTACTGCATATAGATACATTCGTGAGCACCAGATTCCCGGGATTTCAAACATCGACCTAAAACGTCAGGTACGCTACACGCAACGCAGTTCTTCAAGGCATCATCCTATATCGATTGACTACGATTTCCTCGAAGGACGCAAATACGAGAACTTCCTAGCAGCCCTAGAAACAGCAGGACCGGATGTAAACGTATGGGAAATGGATACGATCATCGGGAAGAAAGGGAGCGATGAGAAGTGTGTACTGAGCCTGTTACACAGACGTTCCAATCTTCAATTATATTTTCTCTTACGACACAAGAATATGTTTGAGGTAACGTATCTATTTGATACTATCAAAAGTTTCTTAGGCATCGACTTATTCAAAGATACGTTCACTATCATACTCACCGATAATGGCACTGAGTTCCATGATCCACTATCGCTTGAGACAGACCCTGAAACGGGAGAAAAACTCATCAGTATCTATTTCGCAAGGCCTAGACGTTCTGATGACAAAGGCAAATGTGAAAAGAACCACGAGCACTTCAGAGAGAAGATTCCAAAAGGATGCAGTATGAACAGCCTTACAAAATACGACATCAATTTCGTATCAAATCAGGTAAATAATTATGTACGCAGGAAGTTAAATTACCAATCACCCTACAGCATTGCCAAACTAGTACTAAACGAAAAGGTGTTAGAACTAAACCGCCTTCATCCCATTTCACCCAAGGCAGTTGATCTAACACCTATCCTCCATTAGCATCAGACCCTAACAGCACCATCTCTTTATATTCAAAGGGAGCTTTCAAGAGAAATTCAAAAAAATTTCATTTGAAAGTATACTTTTCGTGCGGTCAAAATGCCCAATATCTATTTAGATTATAGCTTAAAATATATAAATTCAAAACCTGTAAATGGAAAAGCACCCCAATTAAAGGGAGCTTTCACTGAAAATTGAGCTTTGTATAGGCTTTCGATTTTTCTTTAAAAAGATACACGTCTTTTTGTATACTCTGTTGTGAATGGATTATTAAAAATGCTAAAGAGTAGTAAATTCATCTGACCCATAATCACCCTTTAACGTTATTCCTTTTAAAATCTATAGTATACTTTTTAAACGAAGAAGGTCTCTGACGATTTGATTATATTTGCAGTTTCTTTAATCCCTAGATGATCCGTATAAAGTAAATGATTTTTGTTCATATTTCTAGATAGAAACTCATTTCTTGATGTAATTGATAACTCACCAGTTCTTTCTATTTCTTTTCTAGACAAATCTCGTTCTTTAAGCGTTTGTTCCTCTGCTAGCAAAACGCAGTATTTTAGGTTTACTTGTTTCGTTTTTAGGAACTCTTTCATTTTTCTAATTTGTTCTTCAAACAGTACATAGTTTATTATTACTGTCATATCTCTAGCAAGTAAATTATTGGTAATACTAATAACATTATCCCAAAATAAATCCATATAGTAGCCATCATCTTCCCATGGTGCTACCAATCCACTTTTAATCATTAAATAAATGCTGTCTCCTTCTATAACAGCACTTTTATCAAAAGAATAAGCCAGCTCTTCACTAACACTACTTTTCCCAACACCCGGTGGTCCGGAAATAATATAAACACAATTTCCCATCTTAGCACCTCTGCAAATTTAGATTTATATATACTTGCATATCTTCAAACGGGTATTTGTCTTTCTCATCTGGCTTTCCTAGGTTGCTTTTCCGGAAGTTCAGCATACATACCATCCAGAAGATTCATAATTAGAGTCTTATCATCAAAATTATCAAACACATGCATCAGGGTCTTGGAACCTTCATACGGATAGCGCAGTTCGGAATCTGCAAGCAATCTGTCCGATGTCGGCGTTCTCTTTAAAAACAGTTCATTATTGCAAATGTCACCTATCAGCTTACCATTAAAATACACAAGGTATCCGCCCATCATAGATTTTATGACAATATCATCGGATTCAGAAAAACTAGCGCGAACATATTCATTAAATTCATTCATCTTGATTGTTCTCCATCAACTTCTAATTTATCACTAAAACAATTCACTAATGTACTCTACTTCACAAATCAATACCTTCAAAATCTTTTACAGCTTTTTGATATGATAACCATGTACATAGCATAAACACAACGACACCGATTGCAAATATAACAACCTGCGGCATGCTTAAATTCGAAGGATTGTTCAAACTTTCTAAATCAGGAATATGATGTAGTATCTCTCCTATGATTATTATAATAAAACTGACTACACAGAATATGAAAAAAGGTTTCCCAATCTTATAAGTTGTTTTAAAAAAACCTGCAAGAAAAATGCTGTTAAATACTGCAAATACAATCATTGTATATCCAAGATACGCCATATTTGCGTTCATCAATTGATTTGTAGCATAAGGAACGGCAGTCCCTAAAATTTTCATTCTGATAATGGTTAATAATGTACATAAGATAAAAGCCGTAAGTTCAATAAACAAAACAAATAAATATTTCGTTGTAACTATGTCCCGTTTCTTAACCGGCAACATAACCGTGTACGTAACATCATCATATTCCCGAATCTGCTGGTAGGTATGAAAAATGCCAAGACAGATAAAAAAGGAACCCACAAGAATAGGGTAACGTGGAATCATCGTCATAGCCGAAAAAGCAATAAACCAATAAGTCAAAGGATTCGCTGACAGCTTCATTTCCTTATAAAAAAGTTTTTTCATCACAGATTTACCTCTTCTCTTTCGATATGCACCATAATATCTTCAAGTGTCGGTGTACCACCCATTTCTTTGGTGTAATGACGGATAAAAGCTTCTTTCTTTGTAGATAACAGTAATTCTCCATTCTTGATATAACTAATAGTATCCGCACATTTTTCCAAGTCACTGGTGATATGGGTAGAAAATAGAATTGCTACATCTTTTTTAGCAAGTTTTCGGAAAATCTCATTCATCTCATCTCTAGATACTGGGTCAAGTCCACTCGTCGGCTCATCCAAGATTAAAAGCTTTGCATGATGAGAAAGTGCCAAGGTGAGGTAGAACTTTACCTTCATGCCCTCAGAAAGTTCCATAATCTTCTTATTTTCGTCAAGTTTAAATGAGGTAAGGTAATGACGATACGCCTCATTATCCCAATTTTCATAAAAAATACGAGTAATGGCTACAATATCCTTTAACTTCGCCCTTTTATAATAATTGATTCCACCTACAGCATAACCGATCTGCTGTTTTATTTTATCTTCATTATCCATATAGTCCATTCCAAGAATACGAACACTACCAGCATGAGGATGGACAAGATTTAAAATAGCTTTAAGTGTTGTAGTTTTACCTGCACCGTTTCTACCTATAAATCCCATAACTTCACCCGCTTCAACATGAAAGTTAACAGGTTTTAGTTCAAAAGACGGATAAATTTTTGTGAGACCATTTACTTCTAGAACATATCCCATATCATTCATCCTCCTTCGCTTCAAAAGCTACTTCCATCAAATGCGCGAATGCCCCCTTTGGTGGTATAGCAATACCTCTTTTTTCATCGCCAAGAAGCAGAATTGTATCGCCCGGTTTGATATGAAATACTTCTCGTGCCTGTTTTGGTATTACTATCTGACCTTTTTCCCCAACTGTAGCTGTCCAAGCATATTTCCCTTTTGGTGTTTTCGCCATGCTGTTCTCCTCCTGAGTATATTTTGTATGATTTGTATAACAAATTATACTACATAATCTTAAAATAACAAACTTTTATGCCTTTTATGCCATATGACTTAAAAATAGTGCCAAGCTTGAAGTTTCCTTCTTGATGACACTATTTCTAAATGACTTATTTCCACTTTGCTTTTTATCCTTTTGAAGTGGAATTTAACTTTATATACCAAAATACAAACCTATCATTACCCTTGTGTTGTTGCAAATTGTGAGTTATATAGCTGACAATAGAAACCATTTTGAGCCATGAGTGTTTCATGATTACCTTGCTCAATAATCCGTCCTGCATTCATGACAATGATTTGATCCGCATTACGAATCGTTGACAGACGATGCGCAACCACAAAACTGGTACGTCCCTTCATAAGATTGTTGAAAGCTGCTTGAATTTCAAGTTCTGTGCGTGTGTCGATAGAGGAGGTTGCTTCATCGAGAATTAACATATTTGGCTTACTCAATAATACTCTGGTGATACAGAGTAACTGCTTTTGACCTTGGCTTGAGCTATCATCTGTTACAACCGTATCTAATCCTTCCGGCATACGACGGATAAACTCCCAACTATGTGCTTCCTTTGCGGCTTCGATGATCTCTTCATCGCTAGCAGTCTTCACACCAAAGGCGATATTATCACGAATACTTGCATTCTTTAACCATGTATCCTGTAAAACCATACCAAAGTTCTTGCGAATTGATTTACGACTTACATCATAGATATTCTGTCCATCAATCATAATTGTGCCTTGATTTGCATCATAGAATCGCATTAGCAAGTTGATAAATGTTGTCTTGCCACAACCCGTTGGTCCGACAATAGCCGTAGTCGTACCAGCTTTTGCGCTAAAGTTAAAATTCTCAATCAGCTTTTGGTCTGGTAGATATGAGAAGAAGATATTTTGAATATCAATTGCACCAGCCTTTTCAACCAAGTCTAGTTTTGGATTTTCACTTTCAGCTGGAGCCTCTATCAATGTAAAGACACGATCAGCACACGCCATCGCATTCTGTAATTCAGTCACCACAGAACTAATATCATTGAACGGCTTCATATATTGGTTGGCATAAGATAGTAATACCGTCAATCCACCAACTGTTAAGTTGCCCTTCATAATACTGTAAGAGCCAAGCACCGCCACAATCGCATAAATCACATTGTTTACTGCACGTGTAGATGGATTTGTTAGGGAACTAATAAACAATGCGCTTTGCGTATATTCTTGTAGTTCCTTATTCATCTTTTTAAATCGCTTAGATGCGCGTTTCTCATACCCAAACGCCTTTACAATCTTTTCACTACCAATCATCTCATTAATCAATGCGGTCTGTTTTCCACGTGTACTTGTCTGCTTTTGAAACAAACGATACGAACGTGTTGAGATAAATCTTGCCACAAGGAAACTAACCGGTGTTAACACAATCACACAACAGGTAATTAGCACATTCTTCGAAAGCATAAATACTAACGTCGCAATAATTGTTATTATACCTGTAAATAGCTGCGTAAACCCCAACAACAAACCATCAGATAACTGATCAACATCCGCAATGACACTCTGAACGATATCTCCTGTACTATGTAAATCTAAATAAGATAGAGGAATATGTCGCATCGCTTTTGCACGAATCTCTTTAACAGTATGATATGTTAGACGATTGTTAATTAGATTCATCACCCAAAGACTAATTGATGCAATCGTAATACAGATTCCAATATTGATTAACGTTGAAATAAGCTGTGAATAATGTATCTCTCCTTGTTTGATGACTGTATCGATCGCATCGCCAAACAAGATAGGTACATACAACTGTAATATCGCCGCAACAATAGATAACGTAACACTAAATACAAGCAATACTTTATACTTTCCAATAAACTTTAAGACTTTCCCTAAGGTTTGGAATGATGTGTTCTTTTTCATGCCATAACCTCCTTTGGTTTTTCTTCTGGAAATTGAGAGTAATAGATTTCCTGATATACCTTACAATTCTCCATCAGTTCATCATGCGTTCCTTTTCCAACTAGGCTACCATCATCTAATACTAATATCTGATTAGCAGCACGCACCGTAGATGCACGCTGTGAAACGATAAAGACTGTCATTTGATTTCCTAAATTATGAATCGCACGGCGCAACTTTAAATCTGTCGCAAAGTCCAATGCGCTAGCGGAATCATCCATGATTAATATTTCAGGATTCTTTAATAATGCGCGAGCAATTGTAAGACGTTGTTTCTGACCACCAGATAAATTACGACCATTCTGTTCAATCATCGCATCTAATCCATTCTTACTTCTTACTACATCTGCAGCCTGCGCAATTTCTAATGCATGCCAGATTTCTTCATCTGTCGCATCCTCTTTACCCCACTGCATATTCTCTCGAATTGTCCCTTCAAATAGAACTGCCTTCTGAGGAATCATCCCCACTTTCGATACAAGTTCTCCTTGTAGATAGTCTTTTACATCTACACCATTCACGCATATTTTTCCACTTTGTACATCATAGTAACGAGGTATTAGTTGCGCAATGGTTGATTTACCACAACCTGTCCCACCAATAATACCAATTGTCTCTTCACGATTTGCCACAAAGCTAATGTTAGATATCGCATCTGCACCAGCTTGTGGATAGGCGAAGGAAACTTGGTCAAAGACAACTGCCGGAGCACTTTCATCTTCTTTTACAGGTTCCAGCTGGTAGACCATCTGACGCTTTACCATAAGAACTGCTTCAATACGTTCTAGACACGCAAGTGATTTATTGATTGTGATAATGAGAGATGATAGTTTAATTAGCTCTACAATAATCAGTGCCATCAAGTTGTATAATGCAACAATATCCGCCTGTGCAATGTTTCCACCATCAACACGTATCGCACCTACATAAATTAATGTGATGATTGCTACATTAACTAAACTATACGTTAATGGATTCATTAACGCTGATAAGCGACCTACATGTTCGTTATATTGTGTTAAAGTATCATTCTCTTGATTAAACTGTTGAACCTCAGCATCTTCCTTGCGGAATGCACGAATGACTCTAACGCCCAATAAGTTTTCACGCAATGTTCCTAGTAATTTATCCAATGCACTCTGTACTTTTTTATACAGTGGAATACTGATCCACATAATCGTGAACACAACGACCGCAAGAACTGGTATCGTTACCACAAAGATAAGTGCAGATTTTACATCAACTGTAAATGCGACAATCATCGCCCCAAAGACAATAAACGGGCTTCTTAGTAATAGACGTAAAGCTAGATTCAAGCCTGTCTGTACCTGCAATACATCACTTGTCATACGAGTGATTAAAGTATCTGTTCCAAGTTGATCTAACTCTGCATATGTTAAATCCTGAATGTTATCGAATAATTCTTGTCTTAAGTCTGTCGCATAACCAGTACTTGCTTTGGCCGCATACCATTGCGCTGTGAAGGAAAACGCCATTCCCAACACTGCGAGCAATAATAAAAGCCCAAACATCTTTAAGACATAACTCATATCATTTTGCCCAATTCCATTTCTAATGATTTGAGCAACGACTAATGGTACTGTCAAATCCATCAGCGCCTCTAATAATTTAAATAAAGGTGCAAGGATACTTTCTTTTTGATATTTCTTTAAAAACTTTAAACTGATCTTCTGTTTCTTCATTACATATCCCCAAAAAGGAAAAAGTGTAGTTTCCTACACTCCTATTTCGCACCTTTATATTCAGCTTGTCCCATACCGATTACAATATTTCCGATTGGGTTAGCGAAAATCAACAATGTCGTAATGCCACCACTTAAGTTGAATGCCTTTGATTGCTTACCCGATCTCTTGATATGAATTACGATGGACGCAATCATCATCACAAGACCGAGCCATCCAATAATCTGTAATCCTGTGTTTGCAGCAACCAAGAATAATGCTAGACCACCGATTACACATACAAACCAGATGATTCCAGCAAACTTAGATTTCCAAACTAATTTGAACATCACAAGTTCACGTAGTACAGGAATAAATGCAAGCATCTTATTCACAGACGTCTTACGTAAGACTTTTAAATATCCGAAGGTCTGTAGGACATACCAAATTACCGCAAAAATTGCATAATTTGTTAGGATTTTTGTCAATTCTACTGTCATCTGAACCTCCTAGAACAATTCTACTTTTTCTAAATCACCATAGTTGATATCTGTTGGCGTCTCACGACCGAACAACATAATCAATACGTTAGCTGTCTGGGTTTGATCATTCAATGACGCAACTCTTCCTTCCATTCCACTGAATGGACCAGCAAGAATCTTCACTGTATCACCAATCTCGAAATCAATTGAAATCTTCTTATCACTTTGACCAATACGGCGTAAGATAGCTTCCATTTCATCTGGTGCAACCGGGAATGGCTTCGCACCACCACCAGAGGAACCGATAAATCCTGTAACACCTGGAGTATTACGTACAACATACCAAGCTTCATCTGTCATCTTCATTTCAACGAAGAGATAACCTGGGAATACATTTGTCTTAACATCCTTTGGTTTTCCATCTTTACCAATAACCGTCTCTGTTTCTTCTGCTACTACAATACGGAATAAGGAATCCTGAATGCCCATTGTTTCAACGCGCTTCTCAAGATTTTCCTTAACCCTATTTTCGTGACCAGCGTATGTATTTACAACATACCACCTAGTTTCATGCTCATCATCAATTGCAGAAATTACTGCTTTTTCGTTTGTTGTCATATATTGTTACGCTCCAATCCCGAAAACTTTCATTAGATATGCAACACCTAAATCACACAACACAAAGAATAATGCAAAGAATATTGTGAATACCAATACTTCACCAGTATTTTGTAATGTTCCTTCTTCGCTGCCTTGGTTAGTCCAATGTGGCCAACGAACACGCTTTGCTTCTTTTGTAATACCGCTGATGGTAAACCAATGGTCTTTTGCTGGTTTATTCTTCTTGGCTAACTTCTTAGCTTCTTTAGCCTGTTGCTTTTCAGACTTCGCAACCTTTTTATCCTTCATCTCTTCAGACATCGCCTTGCCTACTTTCTATTTTGTTTCTTTATGGAGCGTCATCTTACCACATTTAGGGCAGAACTTCTTGAGCTCCAATCTCTTTGTGCTGTTTTTCGAACCGTTTGTTGTATAGTTGCGTGCAAGACATTCTTCACACGCAAGAATAATTTTTCTTGCCTCTTTTGCCATTACGAAAAACTCCTTCAAAGTCTTGATTACAATAGCACATAATTTGCAAACTCGCAACGAACCAACCGCCTGTTTCATATGAAAATCATAAAATTTATCTTCCCCATCATTTAAACAATCACACTTCTTCAAATCTTAATTCCCGCGGGGACAGATCACAGCTTTGCCATATCATTCACTTCTTAGATTACAAAAAAGGAAACATAGCAACAGCTACTGTTTCCCTGTTTTTCTTTCGATAGCTACTATTTTTGAATCAGACTTCCTTCTGCCAGACCTTCCGCCATATCCAATATGATCCAAGCGCTGGTACCGACAGAGACTTTATGTTTACCCATATTTGCAGCCAATTCCGTTTGAAAAGTACTGCTGTTACTACACAAAAAGACGTCAATAATCTTTGTCGCCACATCATTTCCATCTGTGGTAACAGTGACTGCATCACCTTTCGCAAACTCACCACTGATAACCTCAGATGTCGCAACAAGTTTATTCTTATACTCTTTTGCTCGAAATATTCCAACCTCTAATACACTTGGGGCAATCATAAAACAATTATCAACTTTCGCAATATTACTGTATTTTGAGCCAACATCTTCAAGAATGGATGTTTGTACCTGCTTCATAGAATGAATCATATCCTTTATCTCTTCTACTGTCATTTTCTCTAAAGGATCGCTTGCCTGCAGAATGTAATCCTGTTGTTCCTCTCCACTTGCTCCCCATCTCTTTTTCCAATACTCCACAATACTAAATTTTCCACGAATCATGTTTTCACAATCACCGCAAATCTCACCATCGCTTACCGAAAGTCCATCAAATAATTTCAATTCTTTTCCACAAATCGGACAAAGCTTCTTTTCTCTTTTTCCAAATAAGCCCATATTACCTTCCCTTCATTATCTAGGTATGAGTACTAGCATCATTCAATATATTTTAATTATCAAAACTAACACTTAATCTTACACTGCTCCATTGCAAACGTAGAAACACTCATGACATTTTAAAAAACAATCAATAAACTCCTGTTTTATACCTAGCGACACAACTATGATATGTACCATTATCATTCATAAGACACATCCTCCTTTTGCATCTCTTATCTGGTTTTATTATATATCTCATCGACCGAAAATAAAATCTAGCAATGTAAGGATACTTGTTATAATGAACACATCAAGCAAAGAGGCTATTTATATGAAAAAACACTTCGCATACTACACATTATCGTAATTTCTATGCTAAGTTATTTTCTGTTTTATTACGTCACAAGCAAGTTTCTAGCGATACACTTCCAAGGTGTCTATGCAGTGATGACTCCTATATTTCTTTTAACTTTCATTGGTCAAACTCTCATTTTTTATGGAGGTAGTTATTTACTATTAGATCCATCCCATCGTATTCCAGCATTTGTATTGCGGCTGCTTTGGATTATTTATTTTTTAGTAATGTTTTTATTGCTGTTTTTCAGAGTCTATCAGGATAACAACATCAAATTAAATCTTCTCAAACCCTTTAACTTTGAAACAACAAATCTATCTCAAGTTACTTTAAATTTGATTTTATTCATACCTATTGGATATTGGCTTAACTGATTTAAAATTAGTTCAGCACTACTTATATCCTTGTTACTAATAACTTCTATTGAAATATTACAACTTCTTATTCATCATGGAACGTACCAACCACATGTTTGGAACAATCTAACGATTTGAATAAGGTTAAAGTAGCTTAAATAGTAGGGATTTCGGTCTATTTTATTTTAGAATTAATATCTTTTAACAAAATCAAAGGGTTAAATTATAACCACGATGTATCTTATAATGTAATAGGGTGCATAATTTAACGATATCATTTTAGAAAATGAGTTGACTATGAGGAAGAATAATCGAACATTGAAAGTATATGGTACAAGCAATAATAATAGATATCATGATACACCTACTATCATGATGAAAGGCAAATGGTTAGAGAAATTTGGATTTAGAATTGGGCAGAGGTATTATGTTGATTGTCATAAAGATAAACTTCTAATTACAATAGAATCATAGCAGAAGAGTAAATTACATGTAGTTATAGATAGTTCACTCCATTTTATATAAACTTAATATATTTATAAACATAAGTAACTGTAAAAGTAATTACTATTGAAGTTGATAAACACACTTCTTTTGTGCTATAATCATAATGGCTTGAAAGGAGTATTTTATGGATAAAGTGGACAATAAAGAAGTTAAAACACAAATGGATTTTTATAATATGTCTGACTTTCTAAGAGGTCAATCATCTAAAATAATTACTAGAATTTCTGAACAGGATGAAGCTGCATTCGTTTTGAAAAATGGTAAGCCGCAGGCAGTAATAATGTCTAAAGATAGGTATGACAGATTAATTCAAGCAGGCATTGATATCACAGAGTTTTAGTAAGGGAGAATTAAGAGGATATGGCAGTGAAAAAATCAGAATTATATTCCATATTATGGGAAGCGGCAAATAAATTAAGAGGTGGTGTTGAACCATCAAGATATAAGGACTATGTATTATTACTATTGTTTTTTAAATATGTATTGTATTAATGCTCAAGTGAAAAGTTAAATTCCACTTCTAAAGAATAAACAATAAAGTGGAAGTAAGTCATTCAGAAATAGTACTGGCAAGGATTGATAATCCAAGATGGTACTATTTTTAAGTTGAAAATGATTTTATTTTAGTTAGAATGAAGGTGAAGTAACAGAAAAATGAGCGCATGAAAGGTAGGCAGAATCTACTGTTCAAAAAATTTGTAAGAGTTGATTCTACTTCGTTGTTTGGTGAAAGTTATATGCCGATCCTTCGTGTGTAATTGATTTTGAAACTTCTTGGTTATCTTCTTACTTTAGAAGATATGGTTTTAGAATTACTTCGTCTGGTGGGATTTCGGTAATTCCAAAATCATAGAGTTTCTTGGCCATTTCTTCGTTGTAGAAATGGAGCAGCTGTATGGATGATCTTCCGTGCAGCTTTTCTTTTGGATATGAATTGATATGGATACTGATGAGATTTGCCTTTTCTTGTGATGTAAGTCCCAATGCATGGAGATCACATCCCTTTGGGCATATCTCTCTTACCAATAGGTGTAGGTTCTCTAGACTACCTTTCTGCCAAGAGGCCATCGAATCACAGTAGAACATACGTGTCCTGCGAGTTCCATCTTCACGTATCTCCGCTTCTTCAGCTAGGACGAATTCACTTCCTCTGTCTGTTAATATGACCTCGGCTTCTTTTTCGAACATTTCTTTTCCTAATATCTTTTCCAATAATAGGATCCCATCCAACATATGTAAGGAGTCCTTTACGGTTTGATAGATACATATCAACAGGTCATACTCTCTGAATTTGAAGGTCTGTAGGAAAGGCCCGTTGGACACGTCGTTGTATACCGTATCCATCTCTACGACCTTGGCATTTGGATTCTTTTCCATGTATATCAAGAAGTCGGAGTACTTTCTTCCTGTCAGGTATCGATTGTCTTTACGTGGCTTGTATGTATTGCGCTTTTGTTTGGACATCTTTCGTCTTACGACACGTTTCGGGTCGATGGCACCGATCGATACACCCACATCTTGGAAGACACCATTTTCGATATAGTTGTATATCGTCTTTTCGGATAGCTTGATCTCTTTGTGGCTTTGAAGAATAGAGTAGATGGACTGACCTTTCTTAATCAATGGTAATAAGAGTTCACCGAGCTGCTTGATATCATTTACTGTCGCATTGACACCTTGTCGTGAAGATGTAAGTGTCATCTGGTAGTCGTGCTGTGCATCGAGGGCAGAGTATCGATATTTTTCATAGCGACAAGAGCGATAGTTTCCACATCCATTACAAGCTCCTGGTGACTTGTCCCTGCGAGTACATTTGAAAGGGACATAATCGATACAATCCAGAGTACAATGGCGTTCATGTTTACAGCGTTTGTAGTTAGCACACTCTAGAGGCAGATTACATTTGTATGCAAGGACACGATGGAATTTGATTTCTTTTCCTATGGTTGATTTGTCTTTACCAAGGGTAGTAGCGATAGCTTGTTTGGTAGAACCATTTTCGATACCAGTTTCAATGATCTGTCTATCTGAATAAGACATGTGTGAATTCTTCGTTAACATAATGTTTTCCTCCTAAAACACGAAGAATCGGCACTTATATTGAACTAGAAGTGTAAGAGTAAATTCAACTAGAGCTTGGTGAATAACTAAATTCAACTTTCATACCTTAGAAGTGGAATTTAACTTTTCACTTGAGGGTATTGTATTAATGACATATGGGGCTTGTAATAAAGTGATTTATTTCATATAATATATTCCCATCTTTGACAGTTATAAATGTAAAAAATGCCATAAACCACGATGTAGAAAGGGTTTCTGGCATTTTCGTTTTGTTGATCTGTGTAGTGTGGGATTCTATTTTTTCGTTTCAGATATGATCTTTCTCATGGTTCCTGTTGGAACGATCTCTGTATCCGTACAGAATCCAAATTCTTTATGTAGATGATCCGTTATCTTTGTTCGCTTATATTCCGGTATGTATCCTTGTCCGTTTACCTTCAATAGCTTGTATTCTCTCAATGTAGTAATCAGTTCTGATGATGTATAGCTTGGACCTAACTTCTTTTCTAGGATGCGGAAGATCAGTAGGGCCAGATAACATATCAGGAAGTGTGCACGGATGCTGTCCTTCTTTCTGACATATACAGGTCTTGCTTCAAAGTCTGTCTTCATGATGCGGAATGCTTCCTCTATTTGCCATCTTCCTTCGCTGACCTTTAGGATGTCTTCTATCTTGTCATTTACCAGGTCGGTACAGATGGCATAGAAGCCATCATACATCGCTTCACTATCGATCTTGTCCTGGTCTATCGCATAGTGCTCCTCGGATGCGATTTCTCCATCTGATGTGGTAGCTGTGACCCTTACGAATCTTGCAGGATCGTTTGGGTTTCTTCTTTGCTTTTGGATAGAGCCTTTGTCTACCATGGACTCTGCACGTGCAATCTGTGAATCCCGTATCTCTTTTTGATATGTCGCATATCTTGGTGAATAGGTGACGATCATCAATTGACCAGCTACCTTCTTGGTGCCATATGGCTCTTCTTTGTAATAGATGTCATCGATATGCTTGTATGGTTCTCTCTGTATCTCTTCGATATCAACTGTCGCTCCATCCTTCAGACGTTTCCATCTTTGGTTCGACATCGCTTCCTCGCGTTTCTTGCGGTTTAGCTTCTTGAGCGATTGCGTACAAATGAATGCACGTCCTTCGATGTCGTTGAACAGTCGGTTGTTTTCTGATCCTAGACCTCCATCTGTACATATAACGAATCTCTGGAAACCAAAATCCCGTATGATCTTTTGCTCTAGAGGTCTCATGGATGGTTGTTCGTTGCTTGCACCTTCAAAGAGGTCGAACGTCAGAGGAATGCCATCGCCATCCATGAACAGTCCCATCTGTACGATAGGGCTAGGACGGTGCTCCTTACTTTTGCCATATTGTCTGAAGCCATCCTCTTCTTCGATCTCGAAGTAGTAGTTCGTACAGTCATAATATAGGACACTGTTATTTCTCTTTAGGATATGATTGCTGTTCTTGTATACTTCTGCCAATATATGGTCCATCTCCTTAGATAGCGTTCCTAGTGCACGATACACATCATGCAATTCATACTTTGGCTGCTCTAGAAAGGAAGATGCCGTCTTATATGAGGAAAGTTTGCTTCCGGGATCCAGTATGCGTGCATAGACAAGGTCTGAACATATCGCATCAATGTCGAAATCAAATCTGCCATGTGATGATATGGTACGGAACACGTTCTTCATCTTTAGACCGTAATAGATGGACTGTAAGAATAGATATCCTGCATGGAAGGAACGCTGTTCATCCATAACTATCTTCTTGTCAGGAAACAATGATAATAGTACAGGAGGAGCAGAAGGAGAGTCGTTCATTTGGTCTACCTGCTTTTGTGCCCACTCCAATACCTGTTTCCTAGAAAGATTCATTTCCTTCATGAGCGAGTCTATGCGTCCAAGGCTTTTGACGTTCTCGGAACGGACACCATTCCCTTTACGAACGGAATGGCGGATGTAGAGTCTTTCGTATTGTCTGTCTTTCAGTATATGTAGAAACATACAAGATCACCTCTATCAATATTATAACACAAAGCACACCACCACACTACATAAAAATACATAAATTTTGACAACAAAAAAACTTGATAACTTAAGTCAAGAAGAAATTTCTAATCTTTAGTGATTTCTTCTTTTTCGTTTTGTGCATTATTAAAACAAGAGAAATTATATCTCCCATTTTGCTAGATTAGGTTTATACTGTTGCTAAGAATGATATAGAGTACCATTCTTACATAGGCTATAGATTATGACCAGTAATTTATGAGCACTAGCAGTATAGGCAGCTTTAGACGACAATGGGCATTGGGTCTGCTGTCTTTTCTTTTTGGTGAATTCATATAGTGGATCTTCTTTGCGCAATCGATAATTACATTGTGCACCAAGGTATAAAAGGCATCGCAAATGCTTATTGCCTTTCTTTGATATCTTGAAATGCAGTCCATCAATATCTCCGGATTGTTGTATCTTTGGATTCAAGCCTGCATATGCCACGATAGCCGCTCTGTTATCAAATCGGCTTACATCTCCAAGCTCTGCTATGATACGGGCTGCCAGATTCTCTCCGATTCCAACAATACTAACAACAGATGCAAAATAAGGACATGTTCGTGCTATCTCTATCATTTCCTTCAATAGTGAATCGCATTTTTTCTTCTGTTCCTGCACGTTCTCTATCAAGCTTGGCAACTTGACTACTTCTATATCATCGATATCACATCCTGAATAGCACTCCTTTGCCTTCTCGTAGATCTTATGTACGATTCTTTCTGTATATCCTTTTAAATGACCTGTACGATGCCCAACGGTCTTAACGATGGTATCCTCTCTATGGCCCAATAGTAAGGATGGATGAGGATATCTTTTTAATATCTCCATTGGGAGTGGATCATACAGATTTTGATTCCCTTTAAAGGTCTTATCAATCCTTGGATATATGATATCCAGCATGGATCTCAAACTCACTTTGCGTTTCCGAAGATGAACCAACTCACTTTCATATATACGGCTCAATTGATAGAGTCTTTTGTACTCTTGTGGTTGTGCTTGATATTGTCTTAGTTCCTTCTCACAATAGTACGCTTTTGCGATATGTGCACAGTCTAATGCGTCTGTCTTATTACTATGTAGGGAGGTCTTGCGATAGGTCGCAGATAATAATGGAGAAATGATGTAGTACCTTATCTTGTGGTCTTCAAGATATTTTTGTAGTGGTCGATGATAGACACCTGTAGCCTCAAAGATAACTGGTATATCTTCTCGTTCTGTCTTAGCTTCAAGGTCTTTGATAGTTTGCCCTAATTTCTGGAAACCATCGATCGTAGCTGAAAGCTGCTTTGGTTTTCGCATTGGATGTCCATTCTCTATGAAGGGCTGGTAGTGACAGGAACCCTTTGATACATCCACTGTAATGATTGGTCCTTCCATGATGGAATACTCCTTTCTTTCTGATATGCATAATGTCTTGGTAAACTTCCCCATCCCCACATCCGACTATTTTTCTGGCTTATATACGACATATCTAACTGTTTCCTGGATTGTCATCTTGATAAAGCAGCCTAAGAATATAGGAGGGAAGCAGAACGCTTTTTATTACGGACTCAATGATATCACTGGTCTAAAAGAAGGTACGTTCTCACTTTACCCAGACCAATTCCCATACATGCCTGTACGAGAAAGGCCAGAAACATTCTAGTGTCCCTGACCTCTATATCATATTCTTCTTCTGAAGTTTTTTCTCTGAAATCAGGACTAGATTATTCCTGATTTCATAATAGAAAAGATGGATATCCACCATCAATAAAGGGTTTATTCATTATCTTGTTAAATTACAACTGTAAAACTCCCGATTTATTTCATATAAACCTTATTTTGCAGAAGTGTGCTACCAAATCCCCATTTTAATAGGGATTCTTCATATAGTAGCCTCTAAAAGTCATTGTTTTGCGGTAATTTAGCGCAAACTTTAATAGAATCTCAACCTTCTCTAGCTTGTTATGTGGTGGATTCATCATAAAGGAGAAGAGATTCAGATATCCCTGTAATTCTTCTCTGTTGAATCCTGAATGGGCATTTAGAAACTTCTTTAATAAATCACAATAATGATTGATCTTATCTAAGGGATTATCTTTATCGTTAAGTTCAGATAGATATGTCGATTTATATGATTCACTTTTAAGATGTAATGCCTGCACAAGGACATGATGTGATTTTTCATCGTCATGAATCAAATGTGAATATGGTCTGATATGTTCCTTAAATGCCTGTACCGTTTTGGTATCCGATGTCTTGGCCTTTCCTTCTAATTTGCAATACAGACATTGGTCATCACA
This sequence comes from Solobacterium moorei, assembly GCF_036323475.1. GTDB lineage: Bacteria > Bacillota_I > Bacilli_A > Erysipelotrichales > Erysipelotrichaceae > Bulleidia > Bulleidia moorei. Next base: position 102,724 of record NZ_AP028934.1, on the reverse strand, counting down.
CCCAATCCCAATACAATATTTATTTTTTGAAAGACCTCTTAGTTTCTTCTTATCTTTTGTGATGATATCACTCTTGATGACACTATAATATGTTTCATCTATCATGACACAGTCACTTAAAATGATATCCTTTTGATAATCACTCAATAACATGAAGATTTTTGCAAGCCAATATTTAGAAGTGGTTTCTGAGTTCTTATTTATCCTGGAATTCAGATTGATCGAACTATATCCAAATAGGTTTAATAAGTATTCAATCCATTCGGATATTGAAAGCTTATGGTCTTGAAATATAGTGCCTGTTGTAATCGTAAAATTTCTCTTGCAGTCAATGCATTTATATTTCTGTAGACCATATGTGGTATGACCATTTCTCTTATACTTCTTACCATGGCAATACGGGCACGATTGAGGAATGAACTTGTTTAGCAGTTTACTATCTCCTGTTTCACTTAAAGGACGGTGATGATAGAAATAATGACTTCTATATTCATCACGAACAAAAGAAGCTACATCACTAACTTCTTCTTCCTCATCCCAAGGTGTTTTTCTCCTAGAATGAGAATGATATTTATTATTTTTCATTTGGCGACCTCTGTTACTTAAGTGGATAACAGTGCAGAAGTCGCCAAACTAGATGACACTGTTACCCGCTTAAGTAATCATTCATATGTTATCTAAAGATAACATATAGATTATATGCGGATTAGCACACTTCTGCAAAATAAGGTTTTTCATATAATATATTCGTATAGTTGCATTAAATGAGTTGATATGTAATGGAAAAGAGGCAATTATGGTTAAAAGAAAGAGAAAAATTAAATTACTTTTACCTATCATGTTGGTGTCACTGCTATTTTTAGGGCAGCTGCTTTCAGGATATACAGCATTTGCAGATGATCAAGGTGAAAACAATTCTGAGGATAATGAATACAGTCTTAATCTCAGATTGTTTCGTCCTGATTTTTCCGATTTTGATAGCATATTTGCAACATACACAAATTATTGGATGAATGACCCTGAACAAAAGGTTTTTGACCGAGATGAATGGGCATTAAAAGATTTTCTTGTTGAGCATGAGCTTCATATAGAGGGAGAAGCAAATACAGTTGTAAAAAATATGACATATACGGCAGAGAGCTACAACTGGGATGGAAATATATCCTTTGAAGATATAAAGATTCCATACAACAAGGTAGAAGTAGAATATTATAATAAAGATGACGGAAATCCGGTGGAGCCATATCTACTTCATTATGATTTATATCTTAAAAAAGCCGATGGAAAAATGATTCTGAAAATTCCAAGACTTGCACCAAAGGCAACATATACAGGTTCAATCGAAGATGCAAAATTGATTACTGTAAAAGAAATTAAAATTGGCGAAGCTGATCCTGAAAGGAACAATGTATATTTAGATGGTGTTTCAGGCGATGATAGCTTAGACGGGAAATTGGGCAGAGCTGTCAAATCTTTTGCTCGGGCAAAGGAAATAGCTACTAACAATCAGAAAATAAAGAGAATTATCGTAGTTGGAACAACACCTATTGCGGGGGATATATCTCTAGCTGGAACAAATGCAAAAATACTAAGAGGAAAAGACTTCAACAAATATTTGTTTAAGGTGGGAGCTGGTAAAAATGCAACCTTAACTGATATAACAATTGATGGAAATTCTGACGAAAATATTGGTATTGAAAATTCCCTTGTAAGCCTTGAGGATAAATCAGAGCTGAATATTGGTAACAATGCTATATTAAGAAATAACAAAATAAAGGACATTCAGAACACTGCAACACGAGGTGGCGCGGTTAATGCTTCAAGTGCAACCATAAATATGACTGGTGGAAGCGTTGAAAACAATCAAGCAACATATGGTGGAGGAATTTATTTATATAGGTCCACAATGAATTTTTCCGGTGGAACTGTTCAAAATAATAAATCGAATTTGGTTATAGATTACGATTATGGTAAACAAAAGTATTCAGCTGGTGGTGGAATACTCGCAAATGAGGGATCTACTATAAATATGTCCGCTGACGCAAAGGTATTAAATAATTATGCTGGCGAAATTGGTGGTGGAATAAGCCTCGGCTCTAATCAGTGGGGTGCTTCTAATATTTTAAAAATGAGTGGTGGAACAATTGATGGTAATACAGCAGGTTCAGCCGGTGGTGGAATTTTTGTTCAAGCAAAGTATTATAGTGGGGGTGCTTCCAAGGCTTATATTGCTGGAGGAAGAATTACCAATAACCAAATGGATGCCAGTGGAGTTACCGAAAAAATGTTCGGCGGTGGTGGAATTTATGTAAATGGTGCGAATAATAATTATAATGTTCAAGGCGCTAACGGTGAGCTTTATTTAACTAATGTAGTAATTACTGACAATGAATCCAAATATGAGGGAGCGGGATATGCTTCTTGTCCAATATCAAAAACTAAAATTTATGTGACAAATGGTGCTGCTATATATGGAAATAAGACTGAATCAAATGTTAATGAAATTTATATTTTATGTAATAAGTATCTAGGGCTTCATGGGGGTGATCCAGAATATGATATTTCCAAAAGGATGTTAGGAGGAGTAGCATACAATTGGAAAAATAAGGACAATTCTCCTTTAGCTGAAAGTAAGCATAAAGGTATTCTAAGTAAGAATAATGAATATATAGCTTTACACACAGATGAAAAAGGTAATGAATTAACTTCAAATCTCGAAAAAGTATTAATTAGTGGCAACAAATCAAATACCCGAGGTGGAGGTATTGGTAGCAATGGTACTGTTACTATAGGTACAGAAGGAACGACAAGTGTGTCGGTAGAAAAGAAATGGATAGATGATAATAACGTTAATCAAAAGCACCCGGAATCAGTTACGGTTAAATTAATTGCCAATATCGAAAATAAAGAATATGAAATCGAGAATAGACAATTAAGTGAAGAAAACAATTGGAAAACAACTTTTACTGATTTACCTACTAAAGCGGGTGAAAAAGATATAACTTACTCTATAAAGGAAGTTAAAGTAGATGGGTATACTGGGAAAATCACAGGAACAGCTAAAGATGGATTTATAGTTACTAACACTAGAATACCCGAAAAGACAAGTATACAGGTAACAAAGGCTTGGAAAGATGGAAATAACCAAGACGGGAAAAGACCAAACAGTGTAAAAATCAAGTTACTAGCCGATGGAAAAGAAGTAAGTGGAAAGACATTAACTTTAACAAAGGCAAACAACTGGACAGGATCGTTTACAGACCTTGATGAGTATAAGGACGGAAAAAAGATTGAGTATACAATCAAAGAAGACTCTGTCGGAAAAGGTTATGTAAGTGTAATTACCGGAAGTATGAAAGAAGGCTATAAGGTAACAAATACAAGAGAACCTGAAAAGATAAAAGTAGAAGGTAAAAAGACTTGGAATGATAAAAACAATCAAGACGGAAAGAGACCTGAAGAAATCACAATCAATCTGTTAAAGAACGGAACAAAGATAGATTCAAAGGTTGTTAAGAAGTCAGATGATTGGAAATGGAAGTTTGAAGGACTTGATAAGTACGAAAACGGACAAGAAATAACCTATACCATTTCAGAAGAAGCAGTAGAAGGATACTCAACTGAAATCAACGGATATGATGTAAAGAACTCTTACACACCCGAAAAGACAAGTATACAGATAACAAAGGCTTGGAAAGATGGAAATAACCAAGACAGAAAAAGACCAAACAGTGTAAAAATCAAGTTACTAGCCGATGGAAAAGAAGTAAGCGGAAAGATATTAACTTTAACAAAGGAAAATAACTGGACAGGATCGTTTACAGACCTTGATGAGTATAAGGACGGAAAAAAGATTGAGTATACAATCAAAGAAGACTCTGTCGGAAAAGGTTATGTAAGTGTTGTTACAGGAAGTATGAAAGAAGGCTATAAGGTAACAAATACAAGAGAACCTGAAAAGATAAAAGTAGAAGGTAAAAAGACTTGGAATGATAAAAACAATCAAGACGGAAAGAGACCTGAAGAAATCACAATCAATCTGTTAAAGAACGGAACAAAGATAGATTCAAAGGTTGTTAAGAAGTCAGATGATTGGAAATGGAAGTTTGAAGGACTTGATAAGTACGAAAACGGACAAGAAATAACCTATACCATTTCAGAAGAAGCAGTAGAAGGATACTCAACTGAAATCAACGGATATGATGTAAAGAACTCTTACACACCCGAAAAGACAAGTATACAGGTAACAAAGGCTTGGGAAGATGGAAATAACCAAGACGGAAAAAGACCAAACAGTGTAAAAATCAAGTTACTAGCCGATGGAAAAGAAGTAAGTGGAAAGATATTAACTTTAACAAAGGCAAACAACTGGACAGGAACTTTCACAGACCTTGATGAATACAAGGCAGGCAAAAAGATTGAATACACAGTCAAGGAAGAAGCTGTAGGAAATGGTTATACAAGTGTTGTTACAGGAACAGCTCAAGACGGTTATGTAGTAACTAATGTTAGAACACCAAATGTACCGCCTGAAAAACCAAATAAAGAATTACCAAAAACAGGAGATGGAATGAATTTATCTTTATATGGGTGGCTTGTGTTAATATCAGGTTCTTTGCTGTTACTTATTGGATATATACGCAAAAAATATATAAAGTAGCAGAAGAAATGATAATAACTATTAAATAAACATACTTTAAAATTAAATAAAACACACAATAAATATAGATTTTATTATTGTTGTCGGAGGACTTTTTACGGGGCATCCAAAATTTTTGAGGGTTTTCCCAACAACAATGAGGGGCTGACCTAAAATTATCCAAAATTAATTAGGGGACAATCTGAGGGGCGACTATATGTAAAATAAAAAGGTAATTTAAAATAGCGTGGGGTTTTCAAAAAACACGCAATAAAATCCCATGGGGATAGATTTTATAAAAGACAATTCCAAAGAGTGATTCTCTACGGGATTGTCTTTTTGTCTGGAGGGTAACAATATATTTATTATTTTTTCTGTTTACGATTGTATGCTTGAATGTTTGATGTCAATGAGAAGCCAATCCTGTAGTTTAGTGCATAAATTACACGTGCTCTGAATCTTTCGAAATTACTGAGACCATTTGATATCATAATAAATTCTCGCATCTTTTGATTAAGGCTCTCAGCGAGTGCATTAGACTGTTTTCTATCTTCTGTTGGTCTTTGAAATGAATTGCATATTTCTTCAAACCAATTTTCCAATAGATTAATGAACTCGCTATAACATACTAGTCTAGATTCTTTAAAATACCTAATTAAATCTGTGAGTTCTTCAATACATTCTGGATAAGTAGAATTTCTATTAAAATATCTATAATCTTCCTTTAACCCATAGGCCTTTTTGAGTATCGGGTTGAGATTGAGAAGTGCGTCATATAGATCTCGATAGTTCATCTTCTGACGAAAGAAATGATTATATTTAGGTTCGTTATCCAGAAAGCAATCTGTTTCCAAGAGGTGGTGAAAGTGCTTGAGCAGATAGTAAGCAGGACTTTCTTTAGGAACCTGGTTCATTAAAGATACACGTAATGTAGTAAAACCATCAGAAAGATGTTTGACTACATGGAAAGGATCGACGGATATCTTACAGTTTGGAAAGTATTTGAGAGAGACTTGTTTATAAGGTTCCCACATATCTATGGTTACATATAAGACACGTTTTCTTTCTTCTAGAGGTATCTTCTCGAGATGTGCTGATAATGTTCGTTTTGAACGATCGGGTAATAATTCATTAAGAACGCGAGCATCATTATCTACAAAAGAACATAGATATGAACCACCATATTTGGCCATATTAGAATGAAGCTCATCAATTCCTAGATTGATCGGTAGAGTTAACCTTGGGACTTGAATGAAACTGTCGGCATATAGTTGGACAGTAGTAACCGAGGTATTATACCTTTCGGCAATATCTTTATAGGATAGATGTAGATTTTGAAAGTCAGCAGCAATCTTATACAGTACAGCATAGGTTTGATGGAAATATTCAGGCCCAAAAGGATTTTCTTCACAAAATGTTTTAAAACAATCCTTACAAGTATAACGTCTACGCTTCCAATGAATAGAAGAAGGTGTATCACCTAAAGGAAGGTGATTATAAGTTCTATGAATATAACCCTTAGAGACTGTAGGGCCACCACTGTAAGGACAGGTTGGGTGTTGGTTTACCAGTGTGATATATACAAAAAGACGGTCTTCCTTACGTATCGCATCGATTTCTTGAATTGAATCTGATGTTAGATTTAAGGTTGACGTGATAAAATCATGAATAGCCATATAGGGCTACCTCCATTTCTATTTGATTCTCCAGACAAGAAGATAATAGCATGGAGGTTTTATTATATTTTGGTCTCCCCACAAAAAATGAGCACGATGATTTTTCGCGCCCACAAAAGTTTATAGCCTATCCCCAACCCCATGAGATTTTAAAGTGCCAATAAAAACCACTAGTTCAACTAGTGGTTTTTATTAATACTTATTTACAGACTTTTTATCATACTCTCTTAATAATTAATAAATATTTTAAGAGACTTTAGTTGAGGTGACCCCCTAAAGTTAGACTTTTTACGAGATGACTTTGGTCATCTCTTTTTTATGAAGCTAGAAGATGTTGTCTGTATTGAACAGGACTCATCCATCCTAACTTTTCTTTTATTCGCTGCTCATTGTAATAATTTATAAATCTTTCTATTTTTAACTTCAGTTCATCGAAACTATAGTACATGACTCCATAGTATATTTCTTGTTTAATCAGTCCAAAGAAATTTTCCATAACTGAGTTATCAAGGCAGTTTCCTTTTCGAGACATACTCTGGAAGATTCTTTCTTCTTTTAATCTACGTGTATAAGCGTTCATCTGATATGCCCATCCTTGATCAGAATGAAATGTTCTTCTATATGGGCAGTCTGTAGTGATTGTAATAGCTTTCTCCAAGGCATTCATCACGTTTTCTGCAGAAGGTCTCTTACCAATTTCGTAACTAAGTATCTCACCACTACACATATCCATAAATGGATCTAGATAAAGCTTATGTATTGTCATATGACCCTTTTTATCGACTTCATAATACTTGAATTCAGTTGTATCAGTTGTTATTTTCTGATGCGGTATATGTGTCTTGAAGCGTCTGTGAATTCTATTAGGCGCAACTCTTCCAACTGTTCCTCTATAAGAACTGTATTTTCTGCTTTTGCGAGTATAAGACGTTACCTGTAAGTGAAGCTTTTGTATGATTCTCTGTACTTTCTTTTTATTAATGGTATATCCATTGTTGCGAAGTTCTCCAACGATTCTACGGTAGCCATAATCCTTATTATTTATACGAATTTCTTGTATGTTTTCTTCAAGCTTTTTATCAGGATTTTCTCTATCAAATCTCTTTTGCCAATACATATATGTCGCTTTTGGCATTCCGGTATAAGAGAGAAGGTCTTTTAGTTTGAACTTTTGTCGGAGACTGTTGATGACGAGTGCCATTCTCTCATTTTTTCCTCGTCCTCTAAACGCAGCCTCCTCAGTTCTTTTAAAAATGCATTCTCTATTCTTAACCGAAGAAGTTCATCTTCTAATTTCTTTATATGTTCTACACTTGTATTAACAGAAGCTTCTTCCATGAGTTTGTTTTGAGTCTTTCTATCTGTCTTATCCATAGCTTTCCTTCGACCCTTTCGGCGTGATTTTAACGCATCAGGACCTGCTATACGAAAGCGATTAACCCAGTTGCCAATCGTAGCTGGGTTCTTAATGCCATTCTGTATAGCTAACTCTTGATATGTGATTTCACTTGTTAAATACAACTCTACAATAGAAAGTTTCATTTCGAAAGAATAAACTTCATTTTCTCGTGAGCGCAATAAACCATCATTTCCAAATGCTTTATAGTTTTTCACCCATTTGTGTAGCTGGGATTTAGAGCCTAATCCATATTTTTTAGAAAGATATAGAATTCCTCCTTTACCATTCAAATATTCTAAAACTATTTTTTTCTTGAATTCAAAACTGTGTTTTGTCATAAAAATACCGACCTCCATTCGTTAGATTCTTGGCCTAACTTTTGGGGGTCGGTACAAGTCAAGTCTCTTTTTTATTACCTTAAAGGTGGGTGCATTTTTCTTCCTATCGTGTAATTGTATCCATTTCATAGTCCCAATGAATCTTTGATGTTGTGGATATTTTGATCAATACAATTGGAATCATGATTGGATATATCATATTCAAAACATTTAATATCAAATTACATTAATGTTTAGGTTACTTATTAATAATTAAGTCATGGAGGTATTATGCATAACTTCAGAAAGCTAGTTTATCTTCTAATATCATCAGCACTTTTATTTAGCTGCAAACCCACACCAAAAAGTCAAAATTCTAATACTACAGAGATATTAAACTTAGAGTATGTTGATCAAAAAGATTCTGATTTAAAAGAGTATTCACTATTGATCGATGATAATCCTGCATTTAAGGAAATCACATTTGAAAGCTCAATCAAGTTTTTTACAGAGGGATATTCAGGGATTCTATACTATGGTAAAGTTGGTTGCCCATGGTGTGAACGAGCCGTACCTATTTTGAATGACGTCGCAAAAGATAATAACATTTCAATTTATTATATTGATGCAAACAAAGGTATGGGAGAAACAAAGAGAGAAAGAGAAGAAAGCTATAAGAATCTTTCAAAATATATTTCTGATAGTTTCCAAGAAGACGACAATGGTAAAAAAGGAATGTTCGTCCCAGATGTAATTGCAGTAAAGAATGGAAAAATGGTAGCCTACCACGTATCTTTAGTGGATGATTATGATATTCACAAAGATGACCAACTATCCGAAAATCAAAAAGAGAAACTGTATAACATTTACCAGCAAATGGTAGATAAAACAAAATAACATTTGTATTTTAAAAGGTGGGTTTTTAATCCACCTTCATTTCTGCGTTCTTTAATAATAAGGAAACAATATTCCCATCCTTTTGATAACTAAAGGTTCCTACGACTGTGATTGTCGTTCCTAAATCTGGATAATCATCTGGATATTTATGATTTCCTTCCCATTGGAATTGAATACCCTGTTGGCAACAGCCCAACGCATCTTTGATAATACAACCATACATCGTATTACCATCCTTATCTTTGCCTAACGCAAAGACTCCTGAGATTTTAAATGTTTTATCCACATATTCTTCTGGATTTGTCATCATCGCATATACTTGCGAATACACAACATTTCCACTTAGCACGGATAAGTCGTAATCCACTTCGGTTTCTTTACTCTGTTCTGGTTTTACTGCATTTGGTTGATGTGTATATAGAAAAGCTAATGTAATGATCCCCACACTTAGAAAGATTAGAATAAACTTCTTGATATGTTTCATAATTACTTACGCTTTCATTGCACGAATCAACCAACAGATAATAAACGCAATAATATCCACTGTAACAATCGTAGCACCTACAGGTGTACTGCAAAGAATTGCCACAAGCATACCTGTAACCGTACAGATTTCTGATAGAATCGCCGCACCAATCAATACAGCTTTAAAGCTCTTAAACAGCTGCATTACCGATAGTGCCGGAAAGATTACTAGTGCAGAAATCAATAAGGAGCCTACAAGATTCATCGCCAGAACAACGATAACCGCAATGATAACTGCCAAGATTAAATTAATTTGATCAGCCTTTAGGCCAGTTGCCTTGGAGAAGTTTTCATCAAACGTTACTGCGAAGATCTTTGGATACAACATCACAAATATAATTAGAACGGTGATAGATGCGATAACACATAACCAAACCTCCGCTTTAGAGAGTGTAAGGATTGATGTAGAACCAAAGAGCGTACTACATACATCACCACTGATATTGGCGGTTGGTGGAAATAGATTCATTGCCAGATACCCAAGTGCGAGTGCACCGGTAGAAACCATACCAACGATCGCATCTCCTTGGACTCTTTTATTTTGCCCCGATTTTAGAATTAGGATAGCAGCTACTGTTGTAATCGGAAAGACAAGATACATCTTCTGTTGAATCATCCCAAGTACGAGTGCGATTGACATTGCGCCAAAGGCAACGTGGGACAATCCATCACCGATATAGGAATATCTCTTTAATACAAGGATAACACCCACAAGTGCAGAACATAAGGATATTAACATCGCCGCAACGATGGCATATCTTACGAAGGGATATTCTAGATAGCGTAATAATTCAGTTAGCATTTCTCCACCGCCTTTCGATATTCATCTGTGGAGACTTCTTTCACTGTTCCATCCACAAAGCGAACGATGCGATTTGCATATTGCACAACTGCAGGCACATCATGTGTAATCATCACGATTGTCATGCCTTCTTTGTTTAGTTTAGAAATTAAATCATACATATACTGCATCGCTTCTGGATCAAGTCCTGCCGCAGGTTCATCTAATAGAATCATCTTATCTGCAGCGCAGAGTGCTCTTGCGAGTAATGTACGCTGTTGTTGCCCGCCGGATAAATCACGATAACAATGTTTCGCAAGTTTATCGACACCCGTCTTTGCCATGTACTCCTTTGCAAGTTCTTTTTCTTTCTTGTTATAGAACCAGCGATGACCTAGATGACCAACAAAACCGGATAAAACAACTTCTTCAACTGAAGACGGGAAATCTTTTTGGACTTGGGTCTGTTGCGCAAGATAACCAATTTCTTTTGCGTTGAAGGAATCATCATGTTCAATGCTTCCTTCAATGGGAGTGATTAAGCCTAAGATGGTTTTCATGAATGTGGATTTACCAGATCCATTCTCGCCGATTACACATAAATAATCCCCACTGTTGATTTCCAAGCTAAAAGGTCCCGCAACTTTATTGCGTTCATGTCCAACGGATAGATTTTTACATGTAATCAAATGCGTCATCTTATTTAACCTCCGTGTTAAAGCTTTGTGCTAGTACCTTTAAATTCTCTTCCATTGCGCCATAGTATGTTAAGCCTTTGTCAATATCTGATTGACTAACGGACTGTAGCGAATTCAATGTTAGTATATCTTGATTCTTAGTTGTTGTGTTTTCAATGACTGCTTTTGCAAGTTTCTTATCAGAGCCTTCAATTGTCATAATATGTTTGATGCCTAATTCATCTGCGTATTTTGCTAGACTGACGATAGTCGCAAAACTAGCATTTGTCTCTGTTGAACAACCATTAAATGCCGCATATGTCGTAATACCATAATCCTTTGCTAAATAGTGGAATGGCATACGATCCGCAAAGATCCATGTCCTATTTTCGACTGTACCAACTGTTGATTGATAAGACTTATCTAAAGCAGCTAACTTAGCGATATATGCTTCCGCATTTGCCTGGTACTTCTTGGCATTTGTTGGATCTAGTTCTACCAATTCATCTGCAATTGCTTTTACGATTTTCTGTGCACGTTTGAGTGATAACCAAACATGTTCATCATATTCAATTTCTTCATGGTCATGATCTTTATCATCATGATTGTGATCATGGTCTTCACTTTCTTTTTCTAAGCCTTCCTCTTCTTCATCGATGTCATCACCTAGTGTCTGCATCATGTTAACAACCTTCATATCTTTGTTGGTCTTTTCTTTTAATGCATCATCCACCCATTCATCAGACTCACCACCAACGTATACGAATAGATTTGCATCAGAGATATTTGCGATATCACCTGCCGTCGGTTGATAACTATGCAAGTCTCCACCATTCTTCATCAATAATTGTAAGTCCACATTTTTATTATCTTTCCCGATAACCTCACGAATCCAATCATACTGTGGGAATGTTGTAGCTACGATTTTCAACTTTGTAGTGTTCTGCTGTTGTTTTGGAGCGCAACCTGCAAGCATGAATGCCGCAAGTGCAAATGTCATTAACTTTTTAAATTTCATACTTTTCCTCCTTCGTCTAATGACGCTGAAACATTATTCAATAGCCGCACATTTGAGCGAATATTCAAATCTTCCATAAAATGGCAAAATGCATGCCATCGACATTCATCGCTGACATGCATTTAATATATCTGTTTCAGTTTCCTCTATTATCATACACTATCTGTCAAGTTTTCTTATTGATTATGATAGATATAATCTTTAATCTTGGCTCGAACTCGTTGTAATCTTCCATCATAGGCCTTTACAGTACAGTTCTGATTGCGGGCTGCCTCTTCATAGCAATCCCCGTTATACCAAGATTGCATGACATCTATCTCTCGCTGTGATAATGACATGATGCCTTGTGTCATTTGTTTAAATGCATCGACGTACTGATAGTAATATTCTGGATTAAACATCTTATTTGGTTGTTCCACAATATCGTAGAATGTTTCATCCTCATTCATCATCGCATCTAACGCCAGTACATCAGCACCTTCATTTCGTCCAATCGTTGAAAGTTGTCGCAGAACATTCCAAACTCTTCTCTTTGCGATGATACACAAGAAGGTTTTAAAGCTGGCTTGATTATCTTCTCGATAACAATGTATCGCAACAAGTAAACCAAGACGTGCTTCCTGTAATAAATCATCTTTATAGTTCTTCACTGGTGGATATACTTGTATTGTTTGATTTACCAGCGATGTGAGTAAACCTTCATACTGGGCAAATAAGCGATATTGTGCGTGCACATCACCCATTCTACACATATATAATAGTTCACTCGGATTGTCCTTCTCCATATAACACTCCCCCTATAGTGGGAAACGCATGTTGTAAATGGAATACATTAGAATACCAGCAGATACCGCCGCATTCAACGATTCAATCTTTCCTCTCATCGGTAGTGATACCACAAAGTCACACTTCTCACGTAGCAGTCTAGAGATACCCTTACCTTCATTTCCAATAATCAATACTGTATTGAAATCATACTTTACAGAACGATAGTCCTGTCCATCCATATCTGTTCCCACAGCCCACCAACCTTTTTTCTGAAGGTCTTCTAGTGTTCTGGAAAGATTGGTAACAGAAGCACATTTCACCGTATCAATTGCGCCAGCACTAACCTTCGCAACGGTAGCTGTTAAACCAACCGCGTTGGTCTTCTTAAAGATGACACCTGTAGCACCGATTGCATCAGCTGTACGTAATATCGCTCCCAAGTTATGTGGATCTTCTAATTCATCAAGCATGATGATAAGACCCTTTCCATTCTCAGAAACACCCTGTAAGATTTCATCTACACTATATAGACGATATGGATCGACTTCAGCCACAACACCTTGATGACGGTCTGTCTTGGTCATCTGTGTTAATGTCTTCTTATCAACCCTCTTCAGTTGTACTCGTTGTTTGCGAGCCAACTGTTCTACATCTCTATCGTCTACTGATATATAGATCTGTTTGACTTTGGAGTTATCCATCAACATCTGTTTTACAACATTTTTCCCGTACACAAATTGTGCCATAGAAGTCCTCCCTAAAGTGTCCGTACTTTGTCCCAAATCTGTCTTATTCTTTCTTGATTGTTTTCAAGATATAAAGCACCTAAGATCGCTTCGAATCCTGTTGACATACGATATGTCACAACATCTGTATTGTTTGGAACACTACCTGTATTACCGTTGCGTCCACGACGATACGTCGCTTCCTCCTCTTCAGTAAAGAAATTTTCTTCATGAAGAAACGAATAAAATCTTGCCTGTGATTTCGCAGAGACATAGGAAATACTGAGCTTTTGTAACATCTTTCCTTTTCCTTGTCCCTCTTGAACCAAGAAATCACGTACTGCAAGAGACCAAACCGCATCCCCAAGAAACGCTAGTGTTCTACCATTACATTCTAATGGATTCATCACAACAAGCCCTTTTCTGCTAATTCATTACGATATTTATCTGCAGTATCGAAGTCTTTATCTGCCTTAGCTTGATTCCACTTCGCAAATACTTCTTTCTCTGCTTCACCAATCACTGGTTTATCCACAACAACCCCCAATACATTCAACATCTTTTCCACAGCGTTGCTGTAAAGAGCTACCTGTGCAAAGTCAATTTCTCTTTGACGTAGTGTCTGATTTAATTTTTTCACTGTCTCAAAGATCACTGCGTATGCATTTGGAGTATTCATATCATCATCTAAGCAATCCAAGAATGCACGATAAGAATCCTTATCATAGTCATCACCCATGGCATTATCCGCAAGTGCAGCCTTGATATACGCTTGCTTGAGTGGTGTTAACACCTTATCTAATTCTTTACGAGCAGTTTCAATTGTCTCATCAGAGAAGTTTAATTCCTTACGATAATGTACTGAGGATACTAACCATCTTGTTAAGTTTGTACCTAAAGATAAAACAACATCCTTTGCCCACATCGTATTACCTAATGACTTAGACATCTTTTGCCCATCGATATTGACCATGGCATTATGTACCCAATAATTTGCGAGTGTATTGCCATGCATAGCTTCCTGTTGAGCAGCTTCATTTTCATGGTGAGGGAACTTCAAATCCATACCACCACCGTGAATGTCAATGCAATCACCAATATTATCGTTGATCATTACAACACATTCCGTATGCCAACCTGGGCGACCTTCTCCCCATGGAGAATTCCACTTGATACCCATATCTGTCTTCTTCCATAGCGCAAAGTCATATGGATTTTTCTTTTGGTCATTTGTTTCGATACGTGCACCAGCCTCTAGTTGATCCATGTGCTGATGAGATATCTCACCATAGGTAGGTACAGATTCAACAGAGAAGTATACATCACCATTTGCTTCATAGGCATGACCTGTCTTTACAAGTTGGTCAATGAAATCAATAATCTTATCCATTGTTTCTGTAACACGTGGTGTAATATCTGGAAGCTCTGTATTGAGCAAAGTACGCACCTCCTGATAAGCATCAATATAACGCTGTGCGATTACAGCTTCGGTTGTATTTTCTTCAGCAGCTTTCTTAATAATCTTGTCATCTACATCTGTGAAGTTAGATACATACGTAACGCTATATCCTTCTGCTTCAAATAAACGCTTCAACACATCAAACACAATCATTGGACGTGCATTACCAATATGTGCATAGTTATACACAGTTGGTCCACATACATACATGTCTACATGTCCCTCATGAATTGGTTTGAACTCTTCGATTTGTAAAGTCTTTGTATTATACAGTCTGATCATATTCTTCCTCCTGTTAAAAAAGCGTCTTTCTTAAAAAGACGCTATGCGTATCCACTCTTTAGAATTTCACTGATAACATTAGTGCAACGTTCTTCTCTACATATCAAGAAGACCCTCTCGGGCGCATTCCCATCAACACCATTTGCCAAAGCACTCTCACCAAATACGCTTCTCTCTTATGCCGGTATATTGTAGTACTATTTCCGATCAACGGTTTATTTGATTATAGCGTACTTCTAGAAACCTTAAAAGTACAATACTGGCATATCTAATTAAATCCTATTTATTTTTCTTGTAGTCTTCGAAATATTGTTTCATAAATACTTATATTTATTCCTGACAATTTCCTCATAATGAACATTTTATGATATTATTTTCCCATGTTTAAACTCATGCATTATATCCTTTCATCAGAATTTATGGTGATCGTCACACTTGCGATATTCTTATACTCCTTCTTCAAGGATTCTAGACGCTTTCGAAATGCCGTGTTCCTATTAATATTATTGATGGCACTCTTTGTCTGGTCGGTAAAATATTCAGCTGTCTTTAAAATTGCAACAATATACTCAATTATATTTATTACTACATTTATGTTCTTGATATTCATCATTCCATTCTTATTGATGGTGAACAGTGTACAGATGCTTCTAAAGGAAGGATTCCATATTACAAGTTTTCTATCCATAGCGTTTGGCATCTTTATTCTTGCTGGTGAATTTTATTTATTTACATCTTTGATTACTGCCACAAACAATCTTATGGATCACTCGACTCATTTAATACAAGATTTCTCTACTATGCTTAAAATGGGGTTTGGATTCAGTGTCTTATATATCTCACTTGTATTTGTAGCATTCATGTTCTATTCCATGTTTATCCAGCTACTTCCTCGACATGTTGATTTTGACTACGTTGTTGTCCTAGGTGCTGGCTTAATCGATGGATTAAGACCAACGAAGCTTCTTGCCAATCGTCTCGATAAAGCGATTCGCGTATTTAATAAATCCGTATCATCCTGTTATATCGTTGTTTCTGGTGGCCAAGGCTCTGATGAAAAAGTATCTGAAGCCGAAGCCATGCGTACATATCTAATCGATAAAGGGATTAAAAATCATCAAATTATTATGGAAGATAAGAGTGTTAATACATTCCAAAATATGCGTAATTCGTATGAAATCATCAAGCGTAGAGGCGGTCGAATGCGTATTGCAGTAGTTACTTCCAACTTCCATGTCTATCGTGCACTTCTGCTTTGTCGCTCATTAGATATTCCAGCAATCGGTATCGGTGCTCCTATCGCATTCTACTTCTGGCCAAGCGCAATGATTCGTGAATATATTGCGTTATGTAAGCATTATTTAAAAGGATATATATTAGGTTGGTTTATATTTGTAGGTTTCTTTCTCACTGCACTTTCTGTTTTTCTATAATAGAAAGTACAGTTTTCTTTTTACCTAAATAAAAATGCCTCATCATGAAGTGAACCCAATTTCTTGGACACGTTAATTTACCGACATGATAAGGCTTGATTCCTTGCCTGACAAGGGGTTAGGCCTTTTAATTTTGTCTGTATTCTTTCTTCGTTGTAATAGTGTATGTATTCTTCCATGGCACATTTCAATTCTTCCAATGTATGGAACTCATATTCATGTCCGTAGAACATCTCATTCTTCATCTTTCCAAAGAAGTTCTCCATTACACAATTATCTAGGCAATTTCCTTTGCGAGACATCGATTGGATGACCCCGTGTTCATGTAGAGCCTTATGGTATTGATTCATTTGATATTGCCATCCTTGATCAGAATGGAATATCAGTCCTTCTATATTTGGATATCTATGAAATGCGATATCAAGCATATTGGCAATCTGCTCATAGTTTGGATTATTAGATATATTCCCATCTTTGACAGTTATAAATGTAAAAAATGCCATAAACCACGATGTAGAAAGGGTTTCTGGCATTTTCGTTTTGTTGATCTGTGTAGTGTGGGATTCTATTTTTTCGTTTCAGATATGATCTTTCTCATGGTTCCTGTTGGAACGATCTCTGTATCCGTACAGAATCCAAATTCTTTATGTAGATGATCCGTTATCTTTGTTCGCTTATATTCCGGTATGTATCCTTGTCCGTTTACCTTCAATAGCTTGTATTCTCTCAATGTAGTAATCAGTTCTGATGATGTATAGCTTGGACCTAACTTCTTTTCTAGGATGCGGAAGATCAGTAGGGCCAGATAACATATCAGGAAGTGTGCACGGATGCTGTCCTTCTTTCTGACATATACAGGTCTTGCTTCAAAGTCTGTCTTCATGATGCGGAATGCTTCCTCTATTTGCCATCTTCCTTCGCTGACCTTTAGGATGTCTTCTATCTTGTCATTTACCAGGTCGGTACAGATGGCATAGAAGCCATCATACATCGCTTCACTATCGATCTTGTCCTGGTCTATCGCATAGTGCTCCTCGGATGCGATTTCTCCATCTGATGTGGTAGCTGTGACCCTTACGAATCTTGCAGGATCGTTTGGGTTTCTTCTTTGCTTTTGGATAGAGCCTTTGTCTACCATGGACTCTGCACGTGCAATCTGTGAATCCCGTATCTCTTTTTGATATGTCGCATATCTTGGTGAATAGGTGACGATCATCAATTGACCAGCTACCTTCTTGGTGCCATATGGCTCTTCTTTGTAATAGATGTCATCGATATGCTTGTATGGTTCTCTCTGTATCTCTTCGATATCAACTGTCGCTCCATCCTTCAGACGTTTCCATCTTTGGTTCGACATCGCTTCCTCGCGTTTCTTGCGGTTTAGCTTCTTGAGCGATTGCGTACAAATGAATGCACGTCCTTCGATGTCGTTGAACAGTCGGTTGTTTTCTGATCCTAGACCTCCATCTGTACATATAACGAATCTCTGGAAACCAAAATCCCGTATGATCTTTTGCTCTAGAGGTCTCATGGATGGTTGTTCGTTGCTTGCACCTTCAAAGAGGTCGAACGTCAGAGGAATGCCATCGCCATCCATGAACAGTCCCATCTGTACGATAGGGCTAGGACGGTGCTCCTTACTTTTGCCATATTGTCTGAAGCCATCCTCTTCTTCGATCTCGAAGTAGTAGTTCGTACAGTCATAATATAGGACACTGTTATTTCTCTTTAGGATATGATTGCTGTTCTTGTATACTTCTGCCAATATATGGTCCATCTCCTTAGATAGCGTTCCTAGTGCACGATACACATCATGCAATTCATACTTTGGCTGCTCTAGAAAGGAAGATGCCGTCTTATATGAGGAAAGTTTGCTTCCGGGATCCAGTATGCGTGCATAGACAAGGTCTGAACATATCGCATCAATGTCGAAATCAAATCTGCCATGTGATGATATGGTACGGAACACGTTCTTCATCTTTAGACCGTAATAGATGGACTGTAAGAATAGATATCCTGCATGGAAGGAACGCTGTTCATCCATAACTATCTTCTTGTCAGGAAACAATGATAATAGTACAGGAGGAGCAGAAGGAGAGTCGTTCATTTGGTCTACCTGCTTTTGTGCCCACTCCAATACCTGTTTCCTAGAAAGATTCATTTCCTTCATGAGCGAGTCTATGCGTCCAAGGCTTTTGACGTTCTCGGAACGGACACCATTCCCTTTACGAACGGAATGGCGGATGTAGAGTCTTTCGTATTGTCTGTCTTTCAGTATATGTAGAAACATACAAGATCACCTCTATCAATATTATAACACAAAGCACACCACCACACTACATAAAAATACATAAATTTTGACAACAAAAAAAGATGGATATCCACCATCAATAAAGGGTTTATTCATTATCTTGTTAAATTACAACTGTAAAACTCCCGCGATATCAAGCATATTGGCAATCTGCTCATAGTTTGGATTATTAGATATATTCCAAGATATAATTTCTCTATTATGCATGTCGAGAATAGGTGATAGATACAGCTTGCCTGCAGTGATGTGGAACTCTGATACATCTGTTGTCCATTTCTCGTTAACTGTACTTGTAGAGAAGTTGCGCTTGTAAGAAGTTGCGCTTGTAATAGGTAATGTGATTCTCTTCATCAACTACCTTTTCTAGTAAGTGATTCTCTACTGTACCATTCATATTGCCTTTGTATGATTTGTATTTAGCTTTAGGTGTATTTCCAAATAGACTCATCTTATGCATAAGCCTTTGTATCGTCTTACGATTGATCGTTGGATACAGCTTTCTGATTTCCAGATAAATACGTCGATATCCGTATCTTCTCTTATGGGTATAGAAAACATTGATGATGTCATTCATTACATCATCATATTTGAAATCACTGTCTTGTTTGTCTTTCCAATAATAGTAGTCAGAACGGCTGATATGATAAGACAATTGTGTACTGGTATTTATCGTTTGGATGATATATCCAACAGGTACATGTAGTTCTTGCCTTAGTTCCGATATCGCCCTAACTATTTCTTCTTTTCTCTCTTTTCTCTTTCCGTAACTAAGGCATCTAATTTTTTTATGAATTCGTTCTCTATTAATAGCCTCAAGTTCTGCTCGCGTAGGAGCTTGTTTTCTTTCTCCAGCTCCTCGATTGTTTTCTTCTTTGGCATGTCGTCCTCGCTTCCTTACAACGACATTATATCCATTTTCTTTATATTCTTTAATCCATCGAAAGAGAAGACTATCGGTAGACAACCCTAAGTCTATTGATACGCTCATTATTGACTTATGAAGAGTCAATACTCTATAGATGGCTGCTTCTTTAAATTGGATAGAATAATCATGATGAATATGACGTAGAATATCCAATCCATGTTTATCAACTAGCCTAACAATATATTCAATTTTAGATTTTTGCATTTTCCATTTTAACTGGAGCTTAGAAAATGTGGTTCCAAGTTTTCGTTCCTTGTAGATTTGTACCTTGTCTTCAAATGTAAATTTCATAATAAAAATGAACCTCCTAAGTTGTTGTCCAACTTTTGGGGTTCACTTCACAGTGAGACATTTTATCTTTCTTATAAAGTTAATAGTAAAGCCATCTTGAACTTTTCTGTTGCAGTTACTGCGTGTAATCCACCCTTTGCAAAACAGAACTGTTCACCTGCATGAATTTCATGTGCTACACCTTCATAAATAATTGTAGCACTACCATCTAAGGCAAATACTAACGCTTCTCCTGGAGCTGCGTGTTCAGATAAGCCTGTTCCTGCATCGAATGCCATCACAACAAACTTCATCTTTTCGTTGTGTGCAACATCCATGTTTACAATCTTACCATCTTGGTATGGTACTAAATCCTTTAATCCAAATACTTCACCTGGTTTTATTGCGTTATTCATCATACTATTTTCTCCTATCATGATTTCCGTATAAATAGTTCCTTGATCTGTTTTGATTCCTACTGGAATATTGGTTTTCACAATGATTGCTCCACCGACATTAACTATTTTCTCATCGTCATTTGTCAGCTTGTTACCCATGGGTTATCCTGTGCTATCGAGTAAACTAAACCTACTTTTTCTTTCATTTCATCACCCTGTTTTACTATAGCATTGTTCTACCGATAAACATGAAATTACTATCTCTAAGCTTTCACTTGTCATCGATCAAAATATAAATATATACTAGTATCCAAACAGGGAGAAAATGATGAACTCACATTTAGAAATGGAACAGGTATTAAATTACCTGGCAAAACTAGCCCAAGCATTACTTGCCAATGGTTCAACCCTTGAACATGTAGAATATGCCATTGAAAAGAATGCTGAAGCGTATCAGTTAACTGAACTCAGTACCGTTATGACGCATCAATACGTTAGTATATGTTTCCGCGGTACGGATGGAAATACATACACAAAACAATTAGATATTTCTGGAATATCAATCAATCTAGAAAACTTACGTGTTTTAAATAACATTATGCATCAGGTAGCCAACCACCCAATTCCTACTGAACAGTTACAGAATATACTAGACCAAGTTGAAAACACAAAGAAGTATAAGCTCATAACAACTGTGTTATGTCAGGTATTAGCGATTACCAGCGTATGCTTTATTCTCGGTGGTAAGCCTAGTGATATGATTGCGACTGCACTTGTATCATTCTGCTTATTCTGGATCAATCGTGCTCTTTCAAGACTACGTACAGATAAGATTATCAACAATATCGTTAGTATGTTCTTGGGTACGGTTCTATCCTTCTTGTTAGTTAAAGTAGGATTGATTGCAGATACACAGTGGACTTTGATTTCTATCAGTTTACTCATGATCCCAGGTATCCCTCTCGTCAATGCATTCCGCAACTTAATTTGTGGACATGAGTTTAACGGTATTTTACAACTATTAAATGTATTCTTAGAGAGTGCATCTCTAGCAGCTGGTATGTACTTCGCCGTTATCCTAATGGGAGGTGCAGGCGCATGGTAAATACTATTTTAGTTTTACTATTATCCTTTACTGCTTCATTAGGCTTCAGCGTAACGTTCGGTATTCACGGAAAAGACAAGTTATTGTATGCAGGTCTTGGTGGATTCTTGGTACGTCTTGTAAATGTTACACTCTCCAGTTTTGTGCAGAATCATTTTGTGATTACTTTGATTTCTGCGCTTGCGGCTTCACTCTATGGAGAATTTATGTCACGTAAGCTTCAAGTTCCTTCTGCTTACTTTATCTATCCATCCATTATTCCACTTATTCCTGGAGACATGTTCCACTACATGGTTGCATCTATCGTAACAGGTAATATCAGACTAGCAGAAATACAGGCATTTGATTGTGGGTTATCTCTTGTGGCACTTAGTCTTGGTACAATCATCGGAACAACTACACTTCATAACATTCGCAGAAAATAATGCATGTATAAAAGAATGTATTTATAGGCTTCCCTACAAATACATTCTTTTCTTTATATTTCTACTGTTGTATCTGAAGCTGGTAAATAGATTGCATAGATTGAATTTGATATTTCCAACCAATTCTTCAAATCAGGCATCCAGATATAGTCATCCTTGCAAAGAATTTCTTGTTTGATGAACTGCACTAATTCAGCATCTGTAAATGGGCCAAATTTTTCTGTGCTACCTCGTTTTGTGTAATACCAAAGTCTGTCCATGTATTTCTCCTTGCCTTAATTTGCCTGTAATCTGACCGTTACTTCTGTTGTCTGACCATTCATAACTTCTGCTGTAGTCTGCTCATCTGCTAGTTTGAATCCACCTGGAATATCACTAGGTTTGATGATGTTTTGAGCATAGTATGAACCAACATTTAATTCATATGTCTTAGAACCAGCACTACTACCATCCGGTTTTTCAAAATTGATCTTGATTTTACCTTTGCTGATAGTATACTTCATCTTTGCCTTCGTTGGTACACTTTCTGTGTATGCAGGATTAGATGATAGAGCTGTAATACTAATCTCATGTTCGGAACCTTCCGCAAATGAGATACCATCAATTGTAATAGATGTTCCTTCTACATTTGATGCCGCAACTGTTCCATCGATTGAGATGTTATACTTATCCGCATTCTCTACTGGTGACCATGCAAAGTGCCATGCATTCTGCAAGCCGGTCGCAGTAATATCTGTTGGTGAGTTGAGCTGTACTGTCTTTGCATTGTAGGCAAAGTTAATAGAAGTCTTCTCACTTGTCTTATATTTATCTTCCTTCTTAGAATGTGCTGTGATTGTTACAACATATGTCTCTCCATCCTTTAAGGATGAGGATGCGATACTATCACTATTGGAAATAATATTCTTATGTTCTGTAATTGGATTCGTATTAACTGTTAATTCATAGTAATCCGCATTTTCAACCGGATCCCAAGCGATATTTACATTCGCTGTTGTGACTGTAAATGTAATATTCTTCACTTGTGATAGTTGCTTTGCGTCTGTCTTGAATGAATTTTCATATTGGCTACTGGAGTTATCACCATAACCATACATCTTACCAGAACGGTTGAAGGCAACGAGTGTATCATCATACGCTGCGATGTATTTCACATCTGTCCAAGCTCCAACAGCTTCCTTTAAATCTTTATCATCCGAAACAACACTAACTGTGCCATCTTCATGCACACCAACCACATAGTTTTTACCAACTGCGATTGATGAAATCTTAGTCCAGCTAGACACATCACTTGTACTGCTCCCCTTTAGGGATACAGCAGATACACTGCCATCTTTCTTTAATACAAGTACTTGTGATTCTCCAACAGCTAACTTCTTCGCATCGCTAATCGAACTGAAGTTTGCAGAGTTACCAGATACTTTCACCTGTCCATTTATAATCGCAAATGTGGCATCATCACCAGCGTAAATACTATCTACATCTGACCAATCACTTACCTGACATGCAAGCTCGCTACCTGCACAAACAACCTTACCATCATTTGTTAAACCAACAGTGTGGTCTTTACCAGCAGCGATAGCCTTAATATTCTTCCACTTCGCAACTTCCTCATTCTTATCAGTTGTTACGACTGTACCATCCTTCTTGAGGCCAACCGCATGACTTCCATAAGCACTTACCTGTACAACATCCTGAAATTCATTCTTATATTGGAAATCACCATAGACTTCTAAAGAGTTATTCTTGTTGATAAATAATGTATATGTATCACCTTCCGCAATGCGGTTTAATTCAGAAGTTTCTACCGTAAAGCCTGACTTACCACCTGTTGTAAAACGAAGAATAATTGCAATAACTACCACTACCGCAACTAAGCATCCTGCCATAATCGCATAAGAAATCTTCTTGCGCTTCTTTTGGCTGACCTCTTTCTTAGGTTCCTTTGGTTCTGCAACCTTTGCGGCTGTCTTAATTTTACCTGCATCCATTGCACGTGTACTACCCAAGTCGTTCTTAACAGAATTCACTCTCTGCGTATGGACTGTATCAGCCTTAACAGTTTCATCTGGCTTTTGTTCTGTTGTTGGTTGTTGAGGCTGTGGCTGTACTTGTGGCACTACCTTTACCTCAGGTAATTCAATTACCTTTCGATTATCAATAAATGATTCAACCGGAACACCAAACAATACTGATAACTTACGAATATTTGATATTGATGGGATACTGTTGCCATTTTCCCAGTTCATATAATCGGTAAATTTCACATTGATTTTTGTTGCGACATCACCCTGTGAAAGACCGTAATGCTTTCGAAGAAGTGTTAATTTTTCTGGAAATTTATTTAGCATTCGTATTGACCTCCTGCCTTTCTATTTTAATGGTTACAAGTATAGTTTTCAATATACTCTGACCAAAGGGTTAGTGAATGCTAAACCAATGTTATAATTTTGAATCATTTACGTAAAAAAACTACTAAGCTATATCTTCTATGTTTAGTAATTTTTAGATTATTTAGATACTTCTGTTCCAGCAATTCTTCCGAATGTAAAGGAATCTCCTAAACCAGATCCATCAACACGGAATGTTCCATGGAATCCACCGGTCACTTCACCAGCCGCGTATAATCCGCTGATAACTGTTCCATCTTCTTTCAATACTTCTGTATTTGCGTTAATTAAGATACCACCCATGAAGTAATGTGCACCTACACCGAATTGATATCCATATAATTTGCCTTCAATAGGATTTAAATTCTTATCCCTACCAAATTCATCATCCTTACCATCTGCGATATCTTGATTAAATGCATTCACTGTTTCTTTTAGAGCATCTTTATCAAGGCCAAGATTTTCTGCAAGTTCCTCAACCGTATCACCCTCTTTGATGAATCCTGCTTGTACGATTGAACGTAAAGTATCGTTAAGATTCTTCTCAGTGAAGATGCAGTATACGACACCATCCTTTTGTGCAAGAACATCATCAACTGCTTCAAATCTTTCGGCTGTAAAACGCTTTGCGGAAGAATTTACATAGATTGCATCTGGCACAAATCCACCAGGTAGATTCATCGGTGTAACAAGACCATAGCCTGCAATAACATGTAGGAATGTTTGAATAGCGTCGAGATTTACTGTTGCGGCACCTAGTTTTTGTGCCATTAGTAGACCTTCACCTGTTGTAGGTGCAATCTCATCTGTAATTGCATTCGCAAGTCTATGATTTACTTTTCCAACTAGTTCGCGATTTTGCCCAAAACCTCCAGTTGCTAGAACAACCTTGCTTGCATGGTATTCAACTTCTTTTCCATCTTTATCTTTAGCGACTACGCCGTCTACTTTTCCATCTTTTGTAAGAATGTCATATACATCCATATTCTTATAAAGTGTAAGATTGTCTGTCTTTTCTAATTGCTTGCTTAAGGTAGATAACATTGTAATAGAGGTTGGTTCATCACCTGCCGCCTTCAACATATAGTAGTTTGCTGTTTGATTACGTTGATCATGTTGGATGTCCACTTCAAATTGAACACCTAAACCAGAAATCCAATCAATTACTTCTCCACTATGATTTACAAACGCATCAACCAGTTCCTCTTTGGCATCCACATTGTTCATCTGTAACTCTTTTAATCCTTGTTTGGTGCCATTTGCTTGATATTCTGCGTTTTCTAATTGAGCTTTTGCATCAGCTGCATTAATGCCATTTACAGCACAGAATGTATTACCACCAACTTTATTACTCTTCTCTAAAAGAATAACCTTTGTGCCATTTTCAGCTGCAGTAATCGCAGCAGTCATACCTGCTGCACCAGCGCCAACAATGATTACATCTGCTGTTGTTTCATATGTTGTTTCTGTGGCAGATGTGGATTGTTGCTTTGCTGTATTTGCATTACATCCAATCAAACAGCTGACTGCCAAAAGAACTGCTACTTGTTTTTTCATATTTTCCCTCACATTTTTAAATACACTTTGATTTTAAGTCACTTGTTTTTGAGAGGGAATTATCTTAATATTACCGTATTGGTAACGAAAGGTTACCGGAGGCTACTATGAATGACGAACGGTTAAAAATCTTAATAACCGTTGCGGATAACGGCAGTTTCTCAAAGGCAGAACATACATATTACATGTCTAAACAGGCTATGATGAAACATATCAATAGTTTAGAAAATGAAGTTGGTTTCAAATTACTTCAACGCACCGTAACTGGCGTAAAACTAACAGACGCTGGAAAGATATTTTATGAGGGCGCAAAACACTTGTTGAATGAGCAAGATAAAATTCTTGAAGCCTGTAACAAACTTACCCATAGTGAATGTATTCGTATTGGTTCCGTTGAACACCAAGTAGTTCTTGATCCAGTAAACGATTTATTTACAAAACGTTATCCCGAAATCAAACTCCAAAAGGTTGTTCATCCAAATCATTCCGGTGAATATCGTGTAAGTAGTGGTATCATTGATGTTGGAGAATCATTCTTCTCCTTCGACCAACAGAATGCATTATATTGCTTTGATGAATTATTCCGTACTCCTTTTAAAGTTGCGATGTCTTTCAATCATCCTTTATCAAACAAGGATACAATCAATTTATCAGACTTATGTGAATATCAGCTCTATTACTTTCATCAGATGGTACCCGCTGACTACATCCAAAAGTTAAAGGATACTTTTATTCAACATCCAGAAAACCTATTAAAACGTAGCGATGTGGATAATCAAATTCATATAGCGTATCAAATTAGTAATACAAGTCAATTATTATTAACAGCGAACCCATTTATCGATCGAGTACCAAATCTCAAAGTAATTCAACTAAATACAGATTGGATACGCATTTACGGTATTATTTATCGTAAACATCCATCATCAGCAGTCCAAAAATATATTGAGACTGCTAAAGAATACTATCGAGGATTATAACTATGAAAGAACAACAAATGTCAGATGCATTCATTACTTCTGCCTTTCTTGCTTTTAGCGGAGGATTACAAGATGCCTATACTTTTAATACCAGAAACCATGTATTCGCAAACGCACAAACCGGTAATCTAGTCTTAATGACACAGAACTTGATGGAAGGAAATGTAGCACATAGCCTAAACTATCTATTACCTATCTTCGCTTTTATCGTTGGTGTATTTATTGCTGAACAACTGCAAGGTCGCCTGAAAGAAAAGAAATCCCTTCACTGGAGACAATTTATCGTACTTATCGAGATTATCACATTATTACTTGTTGGTTTTATTCCGGGTAGTCTCAACAACATCGCAAATATGCTTGTATCATTCTCCTGTGCCTTACAAGTACAATCCTTCCGCAAGGTAAATGGAAACACATACGCTAGTACCATGTGTATCGGTAATATTAAGAGCGCTACCGCAAGACTTTCCGCTTTCTTTCGAACAAAGAATAAAACATACCTTCACCAATCCATGCATTACTTTGGTATTATTGTAATCTTCGCAATTGGCGCAGGCCTTGGTGGTGTGATATCCAAACAGTTGGGTTATCCAACCATTTGGATTTCTTGTGCAATCCTATTGATTCCGCTCATTCTAATGCATGAACGTAAAGCCTAAATATACAAACAACCGCAGCTTATGCTGCGGCTATTTTAATTTCTAAAGCTCTTTACCCAGTTGACCAACGAATCATAATAAACGTTATTTGCGACATCCCGTTTCATTTGTTCTGTCACTGGGCCATTCTTCGCAAGCTTCTCTAATACACATGCTTGTAGTTCTTCAATACTCATCTCTTCATAGGATTTACTATGATTAACGGTTACCTGCTTGATTATTTCCTCTTTTACTTCAGCTTGTTTGGTTTCCAAAATCTTAACTTCCTTTTTCTTAGCAACTGTTTCATCATAGTTTCGAATCCAGATTTGCCCTGAACATGCACGCAGATAAACATTTAGATTTCCATTCACATTCTGAACTTCTCCACTCAGCACTTCTGTATAAGTTCCATTCGCTGGAATCTCTAGTGATGAATCCGCTTCATCATTATTCACTACAACGATAGCTTGTGTTATTTCATTTGTACGTAAGAAAGCATACTGGCGATTTGTCAGTCGTAGTTCTTGATAAATACCATCTGCGAATACAGGATTCTTCTGTCGAATTTCACCAAGTCTTGCGATGATATTGGTACAGCCATTCTCATTGACCGCATTTTTATAGTCTTCTAAATGAATAGCAGGGCGTAAAACTGCATCAGAATGTTTCTCTTTTCTTCCTTCAATGCCAAACTCACTTCCATAATAAATAGAAGGAATACCCGGTAGTGTATACATCAAAATATGTAATGGCACAAACTCTTGTTTGTTATGGAGTCTTGTATAAATTCTTTCTACATCGTGATTATCCGCAAAGTTATAAAGATGATGGGGTAGATTCCCCTTATCTAATAGATGACGCACTGTGTGTGCAATCTCAAAGTAGTTATGTTCATTGTGCCCAGAATACAGTGCCTTATATAGTTGATAGTTTGTAACAGAATGCAACATATCATCATTTACCCAGCGACTATAGTCGCCATGAATCACTTCCCCCATTAACCAGAAGTCAGGCTTGATTTCATTCGCCAGCATACGTAGCTCATGCATAAAACCAAAGTCTAATACGTCCGCCGCGTCTAGTCGAATACCATCCACGTCAAACTCACTTACCCAATACTTCACCACATCCAACAGGTATTGTCTCACTGCAGGGTTATGCTGGTTAAGTTTTACTAGTAAGTTATATCCACCCCAGTTATCATAGGAGAAGCCATCATTGTATTCATTATTCCCCTGGAAATTTACATTACAATACCAATCTCTATACTGAGAGCCTTCACGATTCTGTTGAATATCCTTAAACGCAAAGAAATCTCTTCCCGTATGATTAAATACACCGTCAAAAATCACATGGATACCATGATAATGACAATCTTGTATAAACTTCTTTAAATCCTCATTATCACCAAGTCTAGAATCTAACTTATAGTAATCCGTTGTTTCATATCCATGTCCAACCGATTCAAATAACGGTCCAATATATAGCGCATTACAGCCAATTTCTTTGATATGTTTGATCCAAGGGCCTAATTGATTCAAACGATGTTCTGTAATTTGATAATCATTATTTTTCGGTGCATCTGTTAATCCTAATGGATAAATATGATAAAACACCGCATTCTCATACCACTTCATAAAAATCTCCTTTAAAGTACCTTACCATCATAATATGTAATTGATAATTTATCACCCTAATCAAAAAAGATTAATGGCCTACCTCAAGTAGACCATTATGTTATGCATGATTATTAATTTTTGAGATGCGTTGATTCATCTGTTTAACAAGCTTCTTTTGTTGTAGATAGAATAGAAACCAAATTCCAAATGCGAAGGCAAGCTCTCCTAAGATACTCGCAATGATCAGTAGTGGTCCACGATGCATAGGAATCCAACCTACGAGATAAGCAGTAACTGTCATAACAATGCAACCAATACCCATATGGATGATTGTCTGTGTAAAAAGAGATAACCTCTCATTATTATAAACTACTGCAGGTGCCCCAAAGCCAAATCCAATTACCACGGTTGCGATAGCCATCTTAGAAAATGCATAATTTGTCATTTGAATATTTCCATGGAAGATACTATCAATAATAACTCCAGTCAGAATAAACATCATAGCAGCAATACCCATTGATACGAATATGTTAAATAGTAGTGTGTGTTTCTTTGTTTTCATGTGTAACCTCCTTAGATTCCTAGATATCTTTTTAAATCAGGTAAATACTTTCGTGATACATAATCAGAAGAGCCATTCTTTAACTTTAGTAATAATGTCCCACTAAAGCCTGTTTCTATACTTTTTATACAAGAAAGATTAATAACCGTCTGTTTAGAGATTTGCATGAAGCCAGTCCCGATCTGGTTCAGAATCTCATACAAACGTCTTCGGTAATAATACCTCTCGTTTTCTGTATAGATAACAGTATCTCCACCCTCCACACGTATCATATATATCTCTTCCGCTTTCAAAACTATCATCTGATTTTCGCGCTGCACTATCAGTGGTATATCGTTAGAGTCGAGTAAATCAATAACTCTTTGTACCTCATCCGTAAGCACATCCGCATAAATCGTTACATGTGGAGGAGAGAACTCTTTTGATAGTTCTACATTCACTTTCATCTTTGATTCTCCTTTCGGTATCTTTTCTACTGTGATATTACCGCAAGTATTTCATACTGTCTCGCCGTTTTCGCTAAGATGCGTATTTTGTGATGTAAGCTACACATATTCAATATCTAAAAAGAAGAAGTAAAAAATCACAGCTCATAAGAAGTGTGATTTAACTGCTTTACTATGACAAATAGAAATGATCAATCTGAAATTAATAATACTCTTAAGCAATGAATTCTTTAAATGCCTTTTTAAATTCTAGTAAATCTTCTTCCGTAAGATGATGAATATAATCATTAACGTCGTCCGAATCCATATAACCACTTAGTATTTTATCCGGACAATCATAACC
The DNA here is from genome assembly GCF_036323475.1 of Solobacterium moorei. GTDB lineage: Bacteria > Bacillota_I > Bacilli_A > Erysipelotrichales > Erysipelotrichaceae > Bulleidia > Bulleidia moorei. The sequence continues at coordinate 72,156 of NZ_AP028934.1, read as the reverse complement.
AAGCTTTCTAGCAACATGTACTGCGAACTCATTAAACGCACCGCCTACAGCTGTGATGATATTGTCATCTTCAACTGCTGATTGCGGCAAAAAATTCTCTTCTTCAACGAAATTAAACAATTCCATCATTTCAGCATATAACGAAGCGGTATATTTTTTATTTTTCAATAAACCTGCTTGCGCTAAGAATACTGGACCAGCACAAATTGCACCAATAATAAAAGTATTATCATTTACGAATAATTCTAAAAACTCCTTGATTTTTTTATTTCGTATAGGCTGCGTTAAATTACTGCATCCAGGAAGAATTAAACAATCATAATTCTCTTTACAAAATTCAGAACACACTTTTACAGGCTGCACTATAATTCCTTCTTCACTCCTAACAGGACACAGGTCTGTATATATAACATCAGTAAAAGTATCAAAAGCCCATCGAAAGAAATACATCAAGTTTGTTACTTCTTGTAAACTAAAATCAGGATATACTAATAGTGCAATACGTTTTTTCATTTACTGTTCCTCCATAATTTTAGTAAATCAAATCTGATTCACATTATGTCAATATTCTCATATTTTAGTATTCAATCAAGTTAAATATCCATTCTTATAACCAGCATATTTTATATAATCTCCACTTTCTCAGATTAATATCTCAGATTAATATTTTGAAACTCTTTCTTTCTAATTTTTTATATAAGAAAAACCGCATTCTACCAGTTAGGTGCGCACCATGCTTGTAACATCAAAAAATCACACCTCATAAGAAGTGTGATTTTTAGATTGCTTAAGTTAATTACTTAACGTTAGCGAAGTACTTGATTGTACGAACCATCTGAGAAGTATATGAGTTCTCATTATCATACCAAGAAACTGTCTGTACCTGGTATGTGTCGTCATCAATCTTAGCTACCATTGTCTGTGTAGCGTCGAAGATAGAACCATGTGTTTCATCAACGATGTCAGAAGAAACGATTTCTTCTTCATTGTAGCCGAAGCTTTCAGAAGCAGCAGCCTTCATTGCAGCGTTGATAGAATCAACAGTTACATCCTTACCCTTAACTACAGAGATTAAGAGTGTTGTTGAACCTGTAGGAACAGGAACACGCTGAGCAGCACCGATTAACTTACCGTTTAACTCAGGAATTACAAGACCGATAGCCTTAGCAGCACCTGTTGAGTTAGGAACGATATTGCAAGCACCAGCACGGGAACGACGTAAGTTACCCTTACGCTGTGGTCCATCCAAAATCATCTGATCACCTGTGTAAGCATGAACTGTTGTCATGATACCAGATTGGATTGGATATAAATCATTTAATGCTTTAGCCATTGGAGCTAAGCAGTTTGTTGTACATGAAGCAGCAGAAATAATCTTGTCTTCAGCTGTTAGAACATGTTCGTTTACACCGTAAACTACTGTTGGTAAGTCACTTCCTGCAGGAGCAGAGATAACAACCTTCTTAGCACCAGCTTTGATGTGTGCTTCAGACTTAGCTTTGCTTGTGTAGAAGCCTGTGCATTCTAGAACTACATCGATGTCTAATTGACCCCAAGGTAGGTTGCTAGCATCAGCTTCCTTATAAATTGTAATTTCCTTACCGTCTACAGTGATTGTTCCCTTTTCATCATCTGCAGAGATTTCATGATCCCACTTACCGTGTGTTGTATCATGCTTTAACAAGTAAGCTAGCATGTGAGGTGTTGTTAAGTCGTTGATTGCAACAACTTCATAACCTTCAGCTACAAACATTTGTCTAAAAGCTAGACGGCCAATACGGCCAAAACCGTTAATAGCAACTCTTACATCTGTCATATTGTCTTTCAAAGACCTCCTTTTGTTGCACTTATATTATATGTTTTTATATGTTTTCGGTCAATTAAGAGCATTTAAATGTAAGCGCTATTGCTATGATTTTCACTAAAAATTCTTCTAACTTTTTGTATAAATGCGCATCATGTGAATTTAATGACTTTTTATACTAATTTTTTAATGGTCCTTTAATAACTTTTCAAGAATCTCTTGAATTTCCGATGTACTATCCGCAATTGTTTCTTGGTTTTCATAAACGATAAGTCCCATAAGTTTATAGCCATACCAATCGTCACTAGTCAGATAAAAATTCAGTGCTTTATCTCCCTCGTCAGATAACTTCTGTACCGTTACGATTCTCCCCCCCTATGGTGTACTCTTCTCTTTCCGAATCGACAGGATGTAAATTTGTAAATTGATGCGGCAGATTTTCCTTCGTGACATACAATCGAAAGGTATATCCCTTCTTATTTCGATATGAATTTACAATATATTCAAAACATTTCCCAATATACTGCTTATGTGCAAAATAATTTCTTTGAACATAGATGTTTGTAATTTGTAGGTTCTCTATACCACAATCCCATGGTGGTTCACCAGTTTTACAACCTAATACATCATCATAATCAAATCGCAAATGATATTCGTTTGACGTCTCTTCCTTTAGTTCTTTGATTTCATCCTGATTGATAGAATTGATGTTTCTTTCATTAAAGAATTCTGGTCGACCTAGAATCCTTGGCAGAAGATATGGAATGATACGTATGGCAAGTATGATGACTACGATATAGATTGCAAGGCGAAGAAAGTTGTAATGATATTTTTCCATAACAATCACCTCAATGATATCCATTTCATTCGTGCTTTTAGCTATTATATAGCACGAAAAAAGAAGGATATACGAGACTGTTGAAAAAGTATCAGTCATAAACGAGATTTAATCAAATTGTTTACAAATCAGAATGAAAACAGGTATATTCACAAATTTCAGAAAAAAATTGAGGTATATACCTGTTTTTGTTTGGTTTTTATCAATATATTTTTGCTTATCTATCTTTTTTCAGCTTCAATATTCTTTTTAAATTCACCACAAAAATGGTGACACCTGCCTGAAGCATCATCCCGTTCATTCCTGCATATATAGTATGTGCATATCCATGTTCTTTTTTCAGCTCAGCATTTTTAGCTTCTATTTTGTAACGTTCACCAGCCAGTTCCTGATAATATTCTGTCTGTTGCTTATCCTGATGGTCCTGATGAATTTTACTCATCTTTACTGTGATGTTATATGTTTTGCTTTTCTGATTTTCTTTATATCCACATTTCTCTCTCAGCGGGCATTGAATACATTTTTTTACATCGAAAAAGTAGGATTCACGCTGTGGCTTATTTGGATCTTTCACACCAGTTTTAGATTTATGAATTGCCATATGTCCTGCTGGGCATACATACATTTTTGCGTCTTTATTGTAGCTGAATTCTCCGTCAAGGGCGTTTTTTCTGTTCCCGGATGATACTGTTTTGCTTAGCTTCGATACAAGGTTGATTTCATTTTCATTTGCATACTCTATATTTTCCTTTTCAGAATATGCTCCATCTCCGACAATATTGTCAACATCTATTCCGTTAGCTTCCGTCTTGTCTACTAAAGATGCAAGTTCCTTTCCATCGTGCTTCTCTCCAGAAGTGACAGCAGCAGCTGTAATAATTCTTTCTGGAGTCATTGCGATATGTGTCTTATACCCAAAGAATTCTGTGTCTGCAGTTTTGTGCCCCGTCTTGGCATCACTGTCCTTAGAGTAGGTCAGCTCTTCATTTACATCATCCAGCGTTTCACGGAGAAGATTCATATTTTCCTGTATGTACTTATATGCCTTTAAACTGTTATCACCATCAACCAACTTATATACTTTTTCGCAGTAATCAACTACTTCTTCATACAGCCCGATTCTGTTGTTGTCCGGTTTCTTAGGCATCTGTTTCACATATTCTTCATTTACGCTGTATACTTTCTTTCTGAGATTTTTACAAACTTCAAGAAGGTATTCTCGTGCACTTTTTGTTCCATATCTGGCTTCTGTATGCGTGGAATCAACAATAATTGTTTTAGACAGTTTGATTCCGTTCTCCATCGCTATCTGTACGCTCTTTGAAATCAGGGCATCTATGACGGATTCATCTTTCAGGCGCAGTTTTCTGAACTTGGTAAGACTTGAAAATTCAATTACATCTTCTTCGGGTGCAAGACCAAGAAAATATTTGAATGCCATGTCTGTACGGGCTCTTTCTACAACATCTCTGTCAGAAAGCTCATACATTCGCTTAAGCATAAGATATTTGAACATGACCTGTGGCCTGTAGCCTGGTCTGCCGTTGCTGGAAGTATATGTGTGTTTCAGAAGATCGTCTACAAAGCTGAAATCCACGAGCTCATTCAGCTGCCGGAGCTCGTGATCTTTTGGAATGATCATGCCGTAAAGATCGATATAGGGACTGAGAATCATACCTTCCTGCTTGATCATAAGTTATTCTCGCTGCGATTCATTTCATTTCTCAGTGCTTTTTTTATGATCTCAGATTTAGATGTTTTGGATTTGTCCAGCCATGAAACAATATCTTTATCCTTATCAAGATTAAACCATACAGTTACTCTTGTCATCTTGCTTTTCTGGTAATCCATATCATATTTGGCTTTGTCATTTTTAGATCTCATAGTCCTTACCTCACAGCTATATTATAGCATAACTAGCCGCTAGTTTGAAGTATTTAAATGAAAACCTCACTGTTTTTTGTGAGGTTTTCATTGAAGGACTTTTTCAGCAGTCTCGGATATACACCCTTCTTATGCAAATTCATTGAGATTAAGTGGTTTAATACTTGTCGCAAATGCTTGTTCAACAGTGGCGATATCTCTTCCCACTAGTTTTGAGAATAGCTTTGCATCATTGAGTCTTGCCATTGTAGAACCATATGTCTCAACCTTCGTCTCTGGGAACACGAGCGTTAAGTCTTCTGCTTCTGATACATGTAATTCCACAACATCCTTTTCAAATAGTGCTGCATTACATAGTTTCAAGAGTGCAGTAGAATCAAGGTAGATGAGCTCTTCAATTTCTAGAACATCTCCCTTTGGTAACATCGTCGCATATCCCCTGATTTGATCTTTGCCATTATAGTAGGCTACGATCTTTCCACCCTGTGCGTTGATCTCTTTCTTATACTTTACAAAGTATTCTAGGTCTCTTGCATAGTAACCGTTAAATCGACGAATAAATGCAGAGTATACCTTTAGTAAATCAATCGCTGTTGGTTCATATGAACAGCCAAAGTTTGTGCTACGCTTTACATCATCACGTGTTAGACGATAAGTAGAACGATTGTAGATATTACGGAAGCCATATGGTTCATATAGCTTCTGGTCATATGCCTGGATTAGAGTAATGAGTTCCGTATGTTCGCATGCATCTAATACAATTTCCATCAAGCGCTTCATATATCCTCGTTTGCGATATGCAGGTAATGTACCTACACCTAGAATCATGCTGGTACGTAGAACTTTGTCATTAAACATCATCGCATGTGGAGCTCGAATGATTGCAGAGACCACATGTCCCTCTTCTACGTATACAAAGCAATTCTCTGGCACAAATAGATTCTTAAAATAGTAATCGATATAGCCTTCATCCTCTTGTGGAAAACATACTTTCCAAAGATTCTTTACTTCGGTAGCTTGTTCTTTCGTTGCTTTTGTAATCATGATTCAACACCTTTCTTAATACGATACTTCTCAATAATATTGACTGGGTGATAGGACAGTTTAGCGGCTCTTAGATTCTCACGACCTGTATCATCTTCACGATTGACAAGTTCGATGCTAGGGAATTCATGACTTAACATCTCTTTCATGATGCACTGATAAAGACCTCTTACATCTCCATCTGCCTTCTCGATATTCTCTTGACACATACGGTCTGATAACATTGATCCAATCGCAAAGGCATGTACCTTTCCATCGATTCGAATCAAACCACCCTTGCAAGGTAGTTCATCATACAAGTCTAAGATACGGAATGTACCAATTCTTTCGCTCTGTAAGAAATCATCTGGATCTTCTGACTTCCAATCCTTCAAATATCCAATACATTCATCAATATTGGTTTCATCAAGAGTTTCGTATGACCATCTACCTTCATAGTCTTTATAGAACGCATTCAAATGATTGCGCTTTTTTTGCATTTTCTTACCAGCATAGGTACGTAAACGCTCCCCATTATAGACATAATCATCTGCCCAGCTTTCATGGATAGCTGTATATTCTGGATAAAGCTTAATGACTTCATCCACCATCTCTTTTGTAAAACAACTGAGTGTAAAGTCATGCCCATAATGGTCAAATATTTCCTTACCCTTGGTAATTGCTTCGGCGATATACTGTTTTTCACATAGTGGCATATACATGAAGAAACATCCCTCATGAATACCTAACAATAATAAATACTCTTCTCTTTTATAGTAGAACAGCGGATATGTCTGTAACCACATAATCATATTAATAATATTGTGATTTGATTCTTCATATTTACAACGCTGTAAATATCCTTGAACCATAGGCCAATCCATCACTTGTAAAGTTGTAAAATCATTTTCTAATATTTCAGTGGTTACGTTTTCCATAGTCTTATTCTCCGTCTGTATGTTCCTCATATTCGACATCAATGATATCACTTTGATTTTTCTTAGGAGATGAATATGACTGATAGAAAGTACGATCAATATCCAATTCTTCTACAGTAGCATTTTCCATCTGCTTATTAAATTTCTTGGTTTGTATCAGCCCATAAATCACAAATCCCACAATTGGTAATAGTAATAATAGGATGAGCCACCATAGGTAGCGGAATATCAACATCACGATAACCAACAATACAATTGTGGATACCGCCGTCTGTAGTTGTGTTCTATTCATCTTGTTTTACCTCTCTCATCGCTAGTTCATGAATTTTCACAAAGCGATGTTTCATACCTGACTTAGAAACAATTCCTCCTGTCTGACGTTCATAGATACCACACAGCTCCATTAAGGAAGCCTCTGGGTTTGCCTTACGAAGTGCGATAATATCCTGTAACTTTCGATCCAACGTTTTAATCTTCTGATTTTCTTCTAAGATACGAATATCATCAAGCTGTCCATTCGCAGCCGCAACTGCCTTTACTTCATTGGCTAAATCCATGTTATTCATACGTTGAAGAGAATTACTAAAGTCTCTCGAAATACGAATATTTTCAAACTTCAAGACCGCCTGGTCAGCTTCAATCAAACGTAAGAAATCCGCAATCTTTTCAGCCGACTTCACATACAAGATTACTTTCTTTCGACGTGTTGTAATCTTTGCATGAATGCTAAATCTTTCCAACAAGGATACCATAAATAATGCATGTTCTTCACTGGTCGCCGTTATTTCCAAATGATAGGATGACTTCTCTGGTGAGTTGATAGAGCCACCCGCCATAAATGCTCCTGCTAAATATGCACGTGCATTATTGTTGGTCTGTACGATTTTTGCAAGTGGCTTATCTAATAAACCACGTGTACTATAAATACCTAAATCTTCCAGAATCTTTGGGGCAGCACTCATAATACGCATACCATAAATACGATTCTTACGAAGATTCATCTTTCTTTTTACAAACAAGCTAATTTCTACGCCATATCTTTCTTTTACCAAACGATAGATCGTACGTGAAACAGCCGCATTTTCTAAGCTAACTAACAAAGTCATACCACGGTTAGATAAGGAAAGTGATGACGTCATTTGAATCAGTGCTGAAAGCTCTGCACGTATATCATTGCCCTCCATAATCTTCTGGGCAACTTCTTGTTTAACCTCTGCCGCAAATGACATTACTTCACCTCCAGCAATTCTTGAATCACTGCCTTGATCTTCTCTGGATCATGGTGAATAAATTCATTGCGGAAACTTAGTAGTTCTTTTGTTACTACCTGATATGGATGGTTTTGCTTTACAAGATTGACCTTTATACTTCCATTTAAGGAGTAACGTTCTAATATCTTCTCAGGTATCTCATCACATGCCACAATGACTTTATCGACTGGCGCATGGTGATATAACAATGCGTCGACGTGATCTTCTACTGTATATCCATCTGTTTCACCAGGTTGTGTCATCGCATTACAGAAATAAACTAGCTCCGCTTTTGTACTACATAACGCTTCTTGAATCTCTGGAATAATAACATTCGGTAAAATACTTGTATAGACAGAACCAATTCCATAGATTACAAGATCCGCATTCTGTATCGCTTCGACTGCTTCCTTACATGCATGCACTTCATCTTGATAGAATACACGTGTAATATGGTGATTATGGTTTGGAATATTTGCTTCCCCACGCACAATTACACCATCCTCCATGCGTGCATATAAAGTAATTACATCTGTACTTGCAGGAATAATATTACCCTTCACATTTAAGATGTGACTGACTTCCTGAATAGCTGTCATAAACGAACCGGTCTGTTGGGTTAGTGCTGTTAAGATAAGATTTCCTAGATTGTGTCCAAGAATATCATCTTCTTTTCCATCAGGGTCATCAAAGCGATAATCCATCAGAGAACTCAACATATTTTCACTTTCCGCCATACTAATCATGACATTTCGAATATCACCCATCGCAGGAATATGAAAGTTCTTACGTAATCGTCCCGTACTTCCACCATCATCAGCGACCGTAACGATTGCGTTTAAATCAATATTTTGAATTGTTTTAACACCGCGACAGATTAGCGACTGTCCGTGTCCACCACCAATGATGACGACTTTATGCTTCTTCATGCGTTAGCCATTCCTTCTGATCACGGTGATCTAAATAACAGTTATATCTTCCCTTATATACATCATATAAGTAGTTTGCGATGGTAACAGAACGGTGTTGTCCACCTGTACATCCAATCGCAACAGTAAAATGATTCTTACCTTCCTTTGTATACTGTTCAAATGCATAATCTGTAAATGCTAGTAAACGTTGAATAAATTCCTGTGTCTCAGGTTTATCCATAACATAGTCATATACTGCTTTATCATTTCCTGAGAAATAACGAAGATTTTCATCCCAAAATGGGTTTGGCAAGAAACGTACATCGATCATCAAATCCGCATCGAGTGGTACGCCATACTTATAGCCAAAGGAAATAAATGAAATGGAGAATGATGGTATCTGCTTCTTCGCAAAATAAGATTCCAACTTCTTCTTAAACTCCTTTTCAGAAGAGAAGGATGTATCGATTATAATTACGTTATTATCGAGATTCTGCTTAAATCTCTGTCTTTCTTCCGCAATCGCTTCTTCAAGGGTATTTGCAGTATTGCTCAATAATAATGGGTGAATACGTCTTGTACTCTTGTACCGATTTAATAGCACGCTATCACTGGCATCAATAAAGAGTACTCTGACTGACGCATTAATTCCATTTAACTTACGAGAGAAAATTGGGAAGTCTTCTGCCGATGTACTTAGCGCAATATAGCTATATCTTGGGTCGGTTGAAGCCTCTATCATATCCACGAACTGATCCACGAGCACAACTGGATAGTTATCGATAATGTGATAGCCCATATCCTCTAAAATGCGTGTCGCTGTACTCTTACCAGCACCACTCATTCCACTTACAAGTATGATTCTCTTACTAACTTCCATATCCAATTACCTCGTTTCTATTTTATCATCCGAGTTTCACCATCACAATTTTGTGAAGGCCATCACTGTTCTTCTCATTTTATACCATTCTTATTATACTATCTATAATAGTAACGTTAATAGGAGAGTTGTATGAACACCCTCAATTATTTTTAAAAGTTCCTCTTTGCACTATTTTCTTAGTGAAAGTTCCCTTTTATGATAATGGCACAAGGGATATGTGCCAGGAAAGTGGAGAAAAGGAGGAATATTTTATGACTAGCACATACAAACAGCTTTCTTTTGACGAACGACTCATTATTCAAAATCTGTTGTCTGATCCTAACATCACGCTCAAGATGATTGCCCTTACTCTTAACAGGAGTCCCAAGGCCATTCGCTATGAGATAACACACCATCTTAGAATTGTCGTCCGTGCCAATACTCATAATAAGTGTGGTAGACAAAATCAATGTAATCGCACAAGGTTATGTACTCACTGTCTACAAGGTCGTTGTAAGTTCTGTAAACATGATAACTGCAATGATCTATGTTCCGATTTCATCTCTTCACCAATATGCAAACATACATCTCGTTTCCCCTATGTCTGCAACAATTGCCCAGATGCCAAAACCTGCAAGTTGCCAAAGGTATTCTATATGGCCGATGTTGCCCAAAAACAGAGGGATGACAATGTCAGTAGTTGGAAGGAAGGACCAAAGAAATCAGAAGCACAAATGAAGATGATTGTCGATGCCTTTGAGAAAGGCGTCAAACAGAACCTTTCACCAGACATCATCATACACAACAATCAGTTGGACATATCAGTATCTACCGCATATCGTTATATTCATTTTCGTCATATGGGCGCCATCATCAATGTAGACCTCAAGCGTCAGGTCAAATATAAAACACGCTCTTCCAGCAAACATGTCGTGATACCAATCAACTATGATTGGCTTGAAGGCAGAAGATATGAAGACTATCTCGAACGTATCGAGAATGAAGATGTTTCCATCAATATATGGCAAATGGATACAATACTCGGCAAGCAAGGCGATGAAGAGAAATGTGTCCTTTCACTCCTGCATACAAGATCGAATCTACAGTTATATTTTCTGTTAAAGGAAAAAAGCATGTTGGCTGTCCAGCGTGCATTCGAAATCATCAAGGATGTACTGGGACCTGAACTATTTTCTATGACCTTTCCAATCATTCTTACTGACAATGGCTCTGAGTTCCACGATCCTCTAAGTCTAGAGACCGATGCATATACAGGAGAAAAACTAATATCCATCTACTACTGCAAGGCCGGAAGAAGTGATCAGAAAGGTAAATGTGAGAAGAACCATGAACACTTTAGAGAATGTGTTCCAAAGGGAAAGAGTATGAATGCATTGACCCAGAAGGACATCAACTATGTGTCTGACATGGTAAACAATTATCCTCGTAGATCCTTAAACTACAATTCACCTATCGATATCGCCGCTCTATCACTAAACAAAAAGGTGTTAAGTCTTAACAAGTTGACTCACCTCAACATCAAACAAGTTAAGCTTACACCTATCATCCACTAGCCGATTTGGCACATATCCCTAACCTACAAAAAGGAACTTTCGATGAGAAAAAATTTAAACCATCATTGAAAGCCGAGCTTTCGTATGCCCAAATCGCCTGTCTATACATATTCAATATCACAAAATATCTTATAAGTACACTATTACAGTAAAATGTTTCTTCTCTTTAGCCCTAAAAATGGGGAACTTTCGTTGAAAAGGAACTTTCGTTGAAAATTGAGCTTGTATGAACACACCAATTGTTAGTATTATTGTCCCTGTATATAATGCCGCAAAACCACTCGGCGAAAATAAAACAGTATTACATCGCTGTATCGATAGTATTTTGAATCAAGAATACCGTGACTATGAACTAATCGTAGTGGATGATGGAAGTAAGGACGAATCCGGAAAGATTCTCGATGAATACGCCGCAAAAGATGAACGTATCAATGTCATCCATAAAGAAAACTCAGGCGTATCAAACACCCGTAATCTCGCAATACAAAATGCACGTGGAAAGTATATTCAATTCCTCGATGCGGATGATTGGATTACAACCGATGCCACAAAATCACTTGTACGTACAATGGAAGAATCAAAGGCAGATTTAGTCATCGCAGACTTCTATCGTGTCGTAGGGGAAAACACATCCCACAAAGGAAGAATTGACTCTGACAAAGTTCTTACAAGAGATGAATTTGCGGACTACATGATTCAAAATCCAGCAGATTACTACTATGGTGTTCTTTGGAATAAACTATACAAAAAATCCATCATTGATACCTATCATCTCAAGATGGATGCTAGTCTTTCCTGGTCTGAAGATTTTATCTTTAACCTAGAATATCTACTCCACGTAAAACATGTCGCTCCATTACAGTTACCAATTTATTATTATGTAAAAACAGAAGGTTCTCTTGTGTCACAAAGTCGCTTCGATATTCGTAACATCGTAGACATGAAGCTATCTGTCATCAAATACTATGATAACTTCTATAAATCTATCTACGATGAGAAAGAATATGCTCGCAAACGCCCAGAAATTCTGAGTTTCTTAGTTGGCTTTGCGACAGATGATTCTGCCATCTCCTTCTCTACAAAGAAACTTGGAGAAGAAATCATCCCAGTCGCAAAACTGAATGATCATAAACAAGATGCGATACTACATAACTACTACACCACAAAACTTTTAGAACGTTTATTACAACGTATCTCAACAGAGACAGGATTAAGTTCAAACGAACTCATTGTCATTCATTATCTATCTTGTTTCCCAAATTCAAATGTCACAAAAGATATGTCCCTATTTACAGATATCAATCAATTCTTATTGGTACCATTATTAGAGAAACTCGTGTTTAATGAATATGTTACAAGAGTCAAATCTAGTGATTTTGAAACATACTACTCTCTGACCCAAAAAGCAAAGTCTATCACAAAACAACTCAATCAACTTACACAAGATTTCGATTCTATTCGCTTTGCGGGTATTGAACCCTCTACACAAAAGTTACTTCAATCCACAGAAGAAACAATCTACGAAAATATCCGTCAGAAATTGACATAAATAAAATAAACTCTTCAATTAACATACTGTTTCAGTTTTCTGTATATTAAGTTATATATTCAGTTGTATAATATTGGCTTTCATTACAATGCTTCCCCTACACTAAATAATACAATCTATTATTCAAAATTCTTCCAATAGAAACCAAAAATCAAATATATGCTAGCATGTCATAGGTGTCACTCATATGAACTCTACTTTATATCAGTCAAAAAATAGTGTATTCGATATAAACTATGTGAGTAGTTTAACTTTGAACTTCTTACTATAAGAAAACAAACTCTGGATAGTATCTCCTTTTTTCCTCTAACGTTAATTGTAAGTTTTATATTGAAAAACCAAGGTAGATCTTAATGTTCTGGCTTGGTTTTTTCTATTCAAATCATTTCCTTATATATTAACCTAAAATTTTCATACGGGATTATATCTTTTGGCATCCAGTTATGATAAAGCTGTTCTAATTCTTTTGAAAATCCCATCACTTCGCTTACTTTCTTATATGCATATTCATTCGCATCCATCTCATATGGTTGGCTTAAATATAAATTCTTTAGAAATTCCTCATCGCCATCGATTTTATATTTATAGTATTTATCTCCAACCTGTTTATAGCATGTACCATCGTACATAATGATATAAGATAAGCTTTCATTAATAATATCGTTAAATGTTTGGGGATTGATATACTGTACTGCATGTCGTAGTTCATGAAATAGATAGAATGCTTGTTCGAACTCCTCTTTATCTTTTAATAGATTCTTATTTATAAAGATAGTTTGCAAGTTCAAATCAAATGTACCAAATGCCGTTTCATATCCACATGGCATTGTATAAGATAGTGATAGTGAAAGTTTGTTTTCTTCACAATATTCATCAAAATATTTTTTGTACTGAAACATTTCCATCGCTTCCTTTCTATGCAATGCGATATATCGCTCATTCTCCTATTCAGTTTTCTGCATGTAACTCAATTCATTTCAATCTCAATGAAAGACTGTTTTACTTCAGTTAGTTCTTTTAATTTTTTCTCTAATACACTCGAATCCATTCCATTTTGAACTGCAATTTCATAATACTTATCAAATTCTGGATGATTGTTCTGTTTTACTACTGCTAAAATTTCCGCAAAGAATCCCCAAACATTGTTATAACTTCTTGTGGAACTATAGTCTTCTCTTTTTGGCATCCATTGTAATTTAATGAAGAATTTGTATAGGATTTTACTCCAAGTTTCTTCATCATCGTCATAACAGAAAAACTTCGCTTCTAGTAGGCTACCAAAACGTCTATCCCAGAACTTAACAACATCAGGTAAATACCAGGTATTACGAGTATCGCGGCATATCATTTCGATTGTGATTTTTTCAAGTATCACACTTGGATCACCACCAGCACAGCTATAGCTTCCAGCAACCATATTTTGCGCTGCTTCTTCTTTTAATTCTTCATAGGCTGTTTGGCTATCAAGTAGTGCCAACGCAATTTTCGCACGGTCACCAAATGCTTTCCCTGCACTTAATATTCTATATTTCTCAAGTTCGCTCATAGTTCCTCCAACAACGATTAACCTAACCCTTATTATAGATTATATTTTGATATTCCAAAAAGAAAACCAAGCCAGAATATCCATCCAGCTTGGCATATTTTTATAACTTTTCGTATGTCCAACCGTGTGTCTCTTTTAAGATGTCTTTTAGTTCAGATAAATCTCCGATGATTGCGTTTGGTTTTGCAGATTCTAATTCTCCAAGCTTTAACTTGTCACGTTCATCTGCTGTTGGATCGTTACGCTTTGGATAAAAACCAATCGCATAACATCCAGCTGCCTTCGCTGCCAAGATATCTGACTTACTATCACCGATATAGATACAGTTGTCATGACCTTCTTTTAATCTCTTGCATGCATATAAGATACCTGCTGGAGATGGTTTTGCCTTATCATATTGGTCACGACCAACTACTACATCAAAATAAGATAACTTGAACTGTCTTAACCATGAATCACAAGATTCTGTTAAACGTGAAGACACAATACCTAACTTATACCCGTCTTCCCATAAGTCATGTAAAACTTCTTCTGTATGTGGAAATAGTGTTACGTCATTGGACCATGAGAATGATCCTTGGTATGTACGATATTCTTCTGCCAACTTGGCATCATCCTGCTCAGGGAAGAATTCCTTGAAGGAAGTACGAAGAGGCTGAATGAATACCTTTCTTTGTTTATCAATTGTAAAGTTCTTGATATTACTATACTTCTTGAAAAAATATCCAAAGCACAACAATACCATACGACGGCTATCCATCAATGTTCCATCTAAGTCAAATAAGATAACTGGCTTATCTAATGGATGTGTATGGAGATAAATGTAACCAAGTAAGGCAACGACTACACTAAGACCTGCCATGATGACATCATGTGTACCACGTACATCCCACTTGAATACAGTAGCTAAAAATGAGATTAATCCAAACCACATAAATGTTGTGGCTGCTGTTTCACCACGTCTTCTGCCCTCACGGTAGCGGTGGATTTCAAACCAGATGATTAAGAAACCAATAAAGTCTAGTGCAATTACAAACAATAATGTACGAGTAGCCATTGCTCGACCAATTCTAGTAATCGTAATCATTAACATCGCAAGTGGTGCAGTCATATCTAGTGCACGACGCCAACTCATATAGTGTTCATGTGTATATACCCATGTACCTAGGGCTACACCAATCAAACCACCAGTCGCATCATATCCACCATCAGTAATCAAGAAGATGTATGGTGTATATTTCATGTATTCAGATAGATTACCCAATACCCAGAATAAACGGCTAAAGATAAATCCACCTGCAGCACAGAATAAGAATAATTCAACTGCTACAATGCGTTTATAACCATGTTTCTTGTTTTCTTTTAATAAAAATATAAATACTACGATTACAGCGAATATCGCTGCTACGAGATATGTTGGAATGCGGAAATTCCCTATCATCAGTAAAGTTCTATCATCGGGGAAAAATGTCATTTTATTCATCCTTTCCTACAAAACGAGAAAATCGTTCGTTGATTTCGGCAGCTCCACTATAACCTGCCTCTTGCAATCTAAAGTTTCTAACTGCTGATTCAACCAAGACAAAGGTATTACGACCTGCACTAACTGGAATAACAATTGTTGGTACAGGGACACCTAGAATCTTTGTATAGCGTTTTGTTTCATCACCGATGCGGTTATATTCCGCATCTCTTTCAAATGGTACCATGCGAATAACAAGTTTTACTTCAGCACGATCAGCGACTGCAGAAGCACCAAACATCTTTTCAACGTTGATGACACCAATACCGCGGATTTCTAGTAAACCCTTTGTGATTGCTGGTGCGTGTCCATAAATACTATTTTGGATATGCTGTACATCCACACGGTCATCTGAGATAAGCACCTGACCATCACGAATGAGATCTAAAGCAGTCTCAGATTTACCCATACCACTCTCACCAAGAATCATGACACCCAGACCATATACAGACATCAAAACACCAGACATTGTATCGATAGGTGCTAACTTTTCATCTAAGAATGTGATTAAATCCGCAGTTAAACGGTAAGTCTCTAGATATGTGCGCAACACAGGGAAGTTGTTATATATTGCGACTTCCCTAAGTATATTTGGAATCTCATTTCCACTCGTAATAATAATACATGGGGTAAGACCATCCATTAAGAACTGGAATCTAGCTCTTTGGTCATCCTCACTCATCGTATGAATAAACTCTGATTCTTTATTACCGATGATAACAATACGACGAGGTTCCGTACCCTTAAACACACCGGCAAGTTCAAAACCAGGACGATTTAAGTCCTGAATAACTGTCCATCTATCTAAAGAAGAATCATCTCCTGTTAGTTGTTCTAACTGGAAGAAAGATACAATATCACGAATTCCTACTTTTTTCTCATAAGTTTTTTCCGACATATCGTCCTCCATCAATACCGTTTATTATAACATGACTTATTAATCATGTAGATATGTTAGTTTTATACAAAATATACAGCCATGACTAGCCAAATCCCTTAAATAAGCTCAATCACTATTGTGATTTATGAAAGAAGTTTCTAAATGTCCATCTAGGATTCAACAGAGAAGAATTACAAGGATATCTGAATCTCTTCTCTTTTATGATGAATCCACCACATAACAAGCTAGAGAAGGTTGAGATTCTATTAAAGTTTGCACTAAATTACCATAAAACAATGGCTTTTAGAGGCTACTATATGAAGAACCCCTATTAAATTTGATAAAAGTACTCGAAAAAAAGGAAAATACAACATACAATTAATAATGGGTTATTTTTTAGAAGAGGTGAATGATTCAATGCGTCGCGTCCATCAACATTTCAAACATTTTGTACTTTTTACACTCGTACTATCCATTTTATTTATGCTCATTCAGATTCCTTTTTATAAGGGTCGGGAATATGGATACCAATATAAATACGTCATGGCAAAGTTAAAATATCTATCCATGGAGAAAGATAATTCCATCGATGTCATGTTTTTAGGCGACAGTGAAGGAAAGGCTGCTTTTGATCCAGTAACACTTTTTCACAATCAAGGTGTTAGTTCCTTTAATCTGTGTACAAACTATCAATGGTCTGTTGATACACTAGCACTTATAAAGAAAATGTATCAATATCAATCACCAAAACTAGTTGTCATGGAAACGAATTTTTTTCTAACTGCACTTAGAAAAAAACGTATTCTTCTAGCGAAGTATCTACCTATCTTTAATTATCATGAACTCTATAAGGAGTATCTATTATATCCGGAGTCTGCTGATAAATGGAAAGGCTTTAGTGCTACCAATCAAGCTATGCCTTATACAGGTACATTGGATTATATGACTGCGGATAGTACATCCTACCCTGTTGATTCATGGACCTTGGAATACATGCGTCAAATCAAAGAAATATTAGATCAACATGGCACACAGTTATTGATGGTAAGTGCACCAAATCCCCTCAACTGGACAACAAGCAAACATAATGCTTTGCAGGCATGGTGTGATCAGAACAACGTAACCTATGTTGACTACAATTTGAGGCCGGAAGAATTAAATATCAACTGGTTAACTGATTCTCGTGATGGTGGAGATCATCTTAATTATAGTGGCTCTGTTAAGTTCATGAATGCCTTGGGTAAATATTTACAGGAAAATTACGAATTAACAGACCACCGTAATGATTCTGCGTATTCCCAATGGGAAGCAGACTATCAAGCTCTCTTCGGAGGTACAAAATGAATAAACTGATGTACTCCGCTCCACTCTATTTCGTAGCCTTCTTACCGATGATAATTATGTTATATCAGCTTTGTCCACAGAAGTTCAGAAAGTTTGTACTATTACTCGCAAACTATGCTTTCTTCTTTATATGGTCAAAGTTCTTCCTTGTATATCAAGTGATTACCATGTTAATAACGTATGTATCTGCGAAAGTCATTGATCATACAGCAAATAAGAAAACCAAAAAGATATCTCTTTTCATAGCGATAGTAATTAACCTTGGTGTATTGGTTGTATTAAAGTATACAAATTTCTTTGGCGAAAATATCTTCGCTATCTTCCATCAACCATTTACACCTGTACGCTTAATCGCCCCAATTGGAATTAGCTATTATACCTTACAAATGATTTCCTATTTGATAGATACATCAAGTGGAAAGATTCACTCTGATCATAGTATTGTGGATTTTGCAGTATACGCAAATTTCTTCCCTACCTTGATTCAAGGCCCAATTACACGTTTCAATGAAATCAAAGATAGTATTCATGCAGGTAATCCAATTACATATCAAAATCTGAAGTTTGGTAGTCAACGAATTCTATTCGGTTTGATGAAGAAGATGATTATCGCAGATAGACTAGATCCTGCAGTCAGTAAAATCTTTACATCCTACACACAAGATGGATTGTTTAGTCTTATCGGTGCTGTACTATGTACAATCCAGTTGTATATGGATTTCTCAGGTATCGTAGATATCTGCTTAGGTAGTGCAGAAATCTTTGGAATTAAATTACCAGAAAACTTTAGACAACCATTCTTCGCTGAGAACGCTTCTGACTTCTGGCGTCGTTGGCATATCACACTGGGTACTTTCCTACGTGACTATGTCTTCTATCCGATTTCACTTGCCAAACCAATTCGCCGTCTATCAAAGTTCTTTACAAAACATTTTAGCAAGGCAGCAGGTAAGTTCATCGGACCATTCATTGCGCTATTTGCAGTATGGTTCTTAAATGGTTTATGGCACGGTCCTTATTGGTCTTATATCTTCTATGGTCTTTATTACTTCTGTTTCATGGTTCTAGAAATTATATTGAAAAAACCCATCGATACTTTCTTAAAGAAATATCAGATAGATGATAATCATATTGGCTTACGCCTCTTTAGATTTATAAAGTTATTTATCATTGTTATCATTGGCGAGCTATTCTTCAGAGCCCAGACTTTAGCAGTTGGGTGGACGATGTTTAGCAGTATCTTTACAAACTTCAATCTATCCACATTTAATGGCACATTACCATTCTTACGTTTGGACATGATTGATTGGATCATTGTGATTGTTGGAGCCCTAACCATATTCCTTGTGGATATCTATAAGGAATTCCACGGTTCGATCCGTAATGCAATCGAGCAAAAACCAACATGGATACGTTGGTCTATCATCTATACCTGTATCTTCACAACTCTCATATTTAGTGCCTATGGTCCTGGATATGATATCGTTGCGATGATATACGCAGAGTTCTAATTGTACATGAAATGGATGCCTCAGCATCCATTTACTTTTGATGTTCTTTTGTCCATTCAATTGTTTTCTTTAAATACTGACCTGTCCAGCTTTCTTTCACTTTGATAATATCTTCGGGCGTTCCTTGCGCAACGATTGTTCCACCACCATCGCCACCTTCAGGGCCTAAGTCAATAATCCAGTCAGCACACTTAATCACATCTAGATTATGTTCAATGATGATAACTGTATCCCCGTTGTCCACAATTCTTTCTAGTACAGCGATTAAGCGATTGACGTCATCTGTATGTAGCCCTGTTGTAGGTTCATCTAAGATATAGATAGTCTTACCCGTTGGACGTTTCTGTAATTCACTGGCGAGCTTGACACGTTGTGCTTCACCACCAGAGAGTGTTGTAGAGGACTGTCCCAGTTTGATGTAATTTAAACCTACATCAGAGAGTGTCTGTAACTTATTCTTAATCTTTGGATGATTCGCAAAGAAATCGAGTGAATCTTCAACTGTCATCTCTAATACATCGTAGATATTCTTACCTTTATAGGTACACTGTAATGTTTCTTCGTTATATCTCTTGCCGTGACACACTTCACATGGTACATAAACATCTGGTAAAAAGTTCATAGAGATAACCTTTACACCATCACCTTGGCAAGCTTCACAACGTCCACCTTTTACATTAAAGGAGAATCTTCCCTTTTCATAACCACGCAATCTCGCTTCTGGTGTCTTGGCGAAGATATCACGGATATCATCAAATACTCCGGTATATGTAGCTGGGTTAGAACGTGGTGTACGTCCAATTGGATCTTGGTCGATTTGTACTAACTTATCGATATTCTCAAGTCCCTTGATAGACTTATACTTACCTGGGTTCGCTTTTTGTTTTCCAAGGTTTTGTTGGACTGCTTTCATGAATACATCATTGACTAATGTACTCTTACCAGAACCAGATACGCCTGTCACAAGTACCATCTTCCCTAGTGGAAATTTTACATTGATATTTTTGAGGTTATGTTCGGATACACCCTTCAGTTCTACAACCTTACCACTACCCTTACGACGTGTTTCTGGCATTGAAATAACTTTTCTACCAGATAAGTATTGTCCTGTAATGGAGTTTGGAGAATTCTTGATTTCTTCTGGTGTGCCATTTGCGATGACTTCACCACCATGGATACCTGCACCAGGTCCAATATCCACAATCCAATCTGAATGTAACATCGTATCTTCATCGTGTTCTACGATAATTAATGAGTTACCAAGGTCTCTCATATTTTGTAGAGTCTTGATCAACTTACTATTGTCACGTTGATGTAAACCGATGGATGGCTCATCCAATACATATAAAACACCTGATAGTCTTGAACCAATTTGAGTTGCTAGACGAATACGTTGTGCTTCACCACCAGAGAGTGTTCCTGCTAAACGATCAAGAGATAGATATTCTAGACCTACATCCTTCAAGAAGGATAAGCGGTTACGAATTTCTTTGAGTACTAACTCGGCAATCTTTGTCTTTTCAACATCAAGCTTTAAATTGTTAATCCAATCCAATGCTTTGCCTACGGATAGTTGCGTAAATTCGTTGATATTCTTATCTCCAACACGTACACTGAGTGCCTCTGGATTTAATCTACGTCCATGACACTTTGGACATACTGACTCTACCATAAAGGAGTGATACCACTCTTTACTCATAGAACTGGTTGTTTCTACGTAACGACGTTCAATCATATTCTTAATTCCTTCGATGAAGTCATTACGGTTATAACTATTGCCACCAGAGGATGTGATGGTATAACGAATTGGCGCATCACTACCATAGAGGATTACTTCTAGTTGTTTCTTGGTAAGATCTTTGATTGGTGTATCTAAATCAATCTTATAGTGTTTAAGTAAGACCGAGAATGTCTGCCATTCAATGTTATCTGTACCGATAATATTCTTATAGTATCGAATACCACCTTGACGGATAGACTTGGAACGATCTGGAATTAAATTATCCACATCAACTTCTTCTGTAATACCCAAACCATGACAGTTATCACAGGCACCAATTGGCGCATTAAATGAGAATAAACGTGGCTCTAGCTTTGGCACTGTAAAGCCACAGATATGACAAGAGAAGTGTGTGGAGAAATCCAATTCTTCTTCCCCATTGAGTACAATGGCATGTCCATCTGCCAGATTCAGTGCTGTTTCTATGGAATCATATACACGTGATCTAGACTCATCAGTCTTTACAATGCGGTCAATCACCACATCAATATCATGACGTTTGTTTTTTTCTAATTCTGGTTCATCCTCTAACATCACTACTTCACCATTGATGCGTACCCGGATATAGCCATCCTTCAATAGCTTCGCAAATACATCTTTGAAGCTTCCTTTTTTATTTCTAACCGTAGGCGCAAGTATGGTTAGCTTACTACGATCTGGTAAGTCCATCACTTGATTGACCATTTCTGTAATGGTCTGCCCTGTGATTGGAATATTGTGATTAGGACAGTATGGTACACCTGTTCTTGCGTATAAAAGACGCAGGTAGTCATAGATTTCTGTCACAGTTCCAACCGTAGATCGTGGATTGTTAGATGTTGTCTTCTGGTCGATGGAAATTGCTGGAGATAATCCTTCAATTAACTCAACATTTGGTTTTTCAACTCCACCTAAGAACTGTCTTGCGTATGCGGAAAGGGATTCCACGTAGCGTCTTTGTCCTTCGGCGTAAATCGTATCAAAGGCAAGTGAGGTCTTTCCACTTCCTGAAAGACCTGTCATTACTACCATTTTATTGCGAGGTATTTCCAAGGAAATATTCTTTAGGTTATTCTCCTTGGCACCTCGTATTGTAATCTTATCTAATTCCATTACTTCTTTACCTCCTCACAAAGGTCACTTAACATCACCCACGCTTCACGTGGAGAAAGATTATCTGGGTCAACTTGTTTTAATTTCTCCATCAAAGCTTCTGTACGTGGATCTTCCTTATGCATTTCTACCAACTGGTAGTTTTGCTGAACGACTCTCTTGGTTGATTCTAATTCCTTCTGTAAGTCTTTTGCCCGATTTAATACTGCGTCTGGTAAACCCGCAAGTCTTGCGACATTAATACCATAAGAATGACCAGCCGGGCCGTCTGCCATCTTATATAAGAATGTGACTTCATCATTATTTTCTTTTACTACAACATGCATATTTTTCACGTTTGGAAGATTATCAGAAATCACAGTTAGTTCATGATAGTGTGTACTAAACATCGTCTTAGCATGTATACAGGTTGCGATATATTCAATCATTGCCTGTGCTAATGCCATACCATCATAGGTAGATGTACCTCTACCAATCTCATCAAATAAGATTAAGGATGAGGAAGTTGCCTCCTGCAAGGCAAGGTTCGCTTCTGACATTTCTACCATGAATGTGGATTGTCCACTGAGGATATCATCTGAAGCACCAATACGTGTAAAGATCTTATCGAAAATAGGCATGATACAGCTCTTCGCCGGAACAAAACATCCCATCTGTGCCATGATAACGATTAGTGCAGTCTGACGCATATAGGTAGATTTACCACCCATGTTTGGACCAGTAATGAGTAAGATATCCTGATCTTTATGCATATCCGTAGAGTTTGCGACATACTTTGGGTTCTTCATCATATCATCCAAGATTGGGTGCTTACCATTTTCAATGAAAAGACGGTCTTCATCAAATTGCGGACGGACATAACCATACTTGGCGGATACTTCTGCCATGGCAACCTGTGCATCTACCTCTGCTAAAAACTTACTTAGTTTTTGCAGTCGTGGTAAGTATGCACGGATTTCATCTAATATCATTTGGAATAATTGTTTCTCAATGCGAATCGCATTTTCTTCCGCATGTAAGATTGCGTCTTCTTTCTCTTTTAATTCTGGAGAGATAAAACGCTCATTATTCGTTAATGTTTGACGACGGATATATCCCCAATCATCCTGTACAGCTTGTGCAGCTGCTTTGGAGATTTCAATGTAATAGCCAAAGACTTTGTTATAGCCGATTTTGAGAGTCTTGATACCGGTTCTTTCTCTTTCCTTAGCTTCTAATTCCGCAATGAAAGTTCTACCACTATGTTGAATCTTGCGTGCCTCATCGAGTTCGGCGTTATAGCCATCTCTAAACATTCCACCATCACTAATCTGTACTGGTGGATTATCCACAAACGCATCTTTCAGCTTCTGGTAGAGTTCCTGTAGAGGATCAACTTTACGCTTCTCATCAAATACAGTCTCATCTAATGCATGCATAATTGTAGGCACTTCTGCTAATGTCTTTGTCAAACGTTGGCAATCTACCGCATTCGCTGTATTCATTGCACATCTAGCAATGAGTCTTTGTAAGTCATAGATATTACTAAAACTATCACGCAACTGTTGTCTTTGCATAAAGTTTTGAATTAACCATTCTGTCTTATTAAAGCGTGCTTCAATCTTCTCTCTTGAAACAAGTGGCTTTTCAATCCATTTACGTAGCTGTCTTGAACCCATCGCAGACTTGCACACATCTAAAAATGACCATAGTGTAATTGCCTTACCATTTTCATGCAAGGATTGTACGAGCTCTAGATTCTGACGTGTCGCAAAATCCATGTATAATACTTCATCTTCACGCTCAATGCGTGTCACCTGTAAGTGACCCAGCATGTGTTTCTGGGTATTTTCCAGATAGTTTAACATTCGACCATATGCATGCATATCGTAATCTTTCAGAATACCTTCGGTTAGTGGTAGATACTCCTCTTTAATACGTGTTTCATCACAATATGAAATGACAATCTGCAGTTCTCTAAAACTCTTGAGTGTCTTTTCTTTAAAATCACTAGGTACTACAACTTCACGTACATTCGAACGTAATAAAGTCTGTAGTAATAACACATCTTTATGTTCGATATTCTGTACATAGTTTTCACCAGTACTCATTTCTACAATTGCTAGAGAATACCCATATCCATAATCGGTAATCGCAGCTAAATATACAGAGGCTTTTTCATCAGAGATTTCTTGCATGACAGTACCTGGTGTAATGACACGGATCACATCACGTGTAACTAAACCAACCGCTTCTTTTGGATCTTGTGTCTGTTCACAAATCGCAACCTTAAAACCACGAGATACAAGTCTTGGGATATACGCAGCAGCCGCATGATGTGGAATTCCACACATCGGCACACGTTCCTCAACACCCGCATTCTTTCCTGTAAGTACAAGATCTAATTCTTTCGATGCAATCTTCGCATCATCAAAGAACATCTCATAGAAATCACCTATGCGATAGAACAAGATTGCGTCTTCATATTCTTTTTTAACTGCAAGATACTGCTGCATCATTGGTGTATAATTTTCTGCCATATTCGCCTCTCAAAACATATGTATTATAGCATAGTTATATACATTCCTTGCGGTCTAAGACCGATGGGTATGCATCAAGATATGTAATATATTTACTGTTTCGACCATAATCGAAATAATATTAATTGTTTCTTATGATTTCGACTATAATCGAAATTAATATTGAAAATTGTTTATATTTCGATTATAATCGAAATATAAACAGGAGGTGCTACATGGAGTATATTTTACGACAAAGTTATCTAAATGAAATTCAAAAATTTATTAATAAGCCTGTCACTAAAATATTGATTGGTATGCGCCGTGTTGGTAAATCTACAATATTGAAAATGATTTCTGAAGTCCTTTTAAAGGATATCCCAAGTGAAAACAAAATCTTTATGAATTTTGAAAGCTTGGAATTACTTAATATTCGAAATGCAGAAACTTTTACCAAGCATATACAAACATTCCTCAAACAAAATAATGACAAAAAATATTTCTTCTTTGATGAAATCCAAGTAGTTCATCACTGGGAAGAAGTTATCAATGGTCTACAAGCAGATTATGATTGTGATATTTATATTACAGGCTCTAATTCCACAATGTTGTCAAGTGACCTAGCCACTGTACTTGCGGGAAGATATGTTCAATTTGAAATCTATCCATTTACATTCAAGGAATTTATTGATTGTTATAAAGATTTGCAATTATCACAAGAAGAATACTTCACTAAGTTTATTGAAATTGGTGGTCTTCCTGCTGTGAAGCACTTTCAACTCGATCCAAATCCAAGCTATAAATATCTTTCAGATATCTATAATACCGTCTTGGTGAAGGATGTTTTGGAATATAATCAGATTCGCGATATAGATATTTTCAATCGTATACTGTTATACGCCGCAGAAAATATTAGTCATACTTTCTCAGCATTAAATATTCGAAATTTTCTAAAGAGCGAAGGTCGTAATGTCTCAGTAGATACCGTTTTAAATTATTTGAATTTTTGTATCAATGCCTTTATTTTAAAGAAGGTACCTCGCTACGATACGATTGGCAAAAATATTTTAAAAGTTGAAGAAAAATATTTCCTAACTGATCACGGCTTTAGACAGGCAAAAGGTTTCTCCAATACCAAAGACATTGAACGTGTATTAGAAAATATTGTTTATACAGAATTATTACAGCGTGGATATACCGTTTATATTGGCAAAGTGAAGGATAAAGAAATCGACTTCATCACAGAAAAGGATGGTAAACGTCTCTATTTCCAAGTTTGTTATTTGTTGGCAACAGCCGAAACACGTAAAAGAGAGTTTAAAGTCTATCACGAGATTTCCGACAACCATCCAAAGTATGTCTTATCTATGGATACCATTGATTTTAGCCAAGAGGGATATATCCATAAAAATATCATCCACTGGCTGTTAGACAAAGAATAAAGTATTCGTCTAAAAAAACACTTCAATATCGAAGTGTTTTTTACTATCGCCAATTTTCTACATTACTGTTCGCAATGAATTGATAATTCCTTTATACAAGAAATAAGACTTTGCACCATAGAATAATGTATATGCATTTTCATTGTGTGTGATGCTAATTGAGCCAAGATCCATTAACTCTTTTTCATGCACGATTTCTTTATCGTATACCGTAATCACAAGTGACGTTGCATCAGCTTCTACATGTTTAATATTCTCTTGCCCACCAATCTGTTTGATGATTTGCTTTACCATCTTTTCACCTTCATCACGGATAATTAACCCTGTAGAAAGATGACGGAAGTATAGTCTTGTGGCTAAAAAGTATACAATTGCGGAAATCACACCAACAATCACGATGATGATTACGTTACGATATAAACTTGTATATTTTAAATAGCTTAATAATTCTGGTAGTGTTCCTACCGTTGCAGTTACTGCATTTGTATCACTTGTGACATAACCAAGATTGACATGCAGCGTTGAAAATAACCCATATAAGAACCCATTATACCCAAGATGAAAGAAGAATAATAACGGACTTACCATAAACACCATAATTTGTAGTGGGATAGTCGTACCAGATATTAAAGAAATCAGTGTACCTACAATACAGAGTAGCTTGACTTTTGTGCGTTGTATCTTTGAAGTACCGATACTGTACATCCCCCAGATCATTGCAGGAAGTGCAAAGATATTCATGACATAATATGGTGCAAACAATCTTCCTGCACCAGATGTAAGAGTTCCTGCACCTAACTGGGCTGTCCACACGTTTGCATCACCCAAAACCGTAGTACCTGCAATATTTGTCCATAACCCACCAGATGCCGAATACCATAATGGTTGTCGAATGAGTGCATTCAAGTGAAATAGTTGTAAGAAACGATCCGTGATACCATAAAGAATCATATTAAATGGGCTACCTAAATCAGAAGAGATATAGTTTACCAACCGTACAATAAATAGGATACAGTATGGCCAAATCACACCAAATACTGCGCCAGCCAACAAACAATACACAACTGTTTTGAATAACGCATCTGTCTGTTTGACTGGGGATGATTGCCCAATCCCATGATGATTATTCGTTCTACATGCGATATACGTTACCATCGTTACGATAATCGTTCCAATCATGCCAGTTAATATCGGATAATGTGCAGAACCTGATAAGTAACTAACCGATGGAGATGCAGTACCAATATTGAATATCGCATTATATGCATATGATGGTAAAACTGGTGCTGGCACAAACATTGTAGCGACATGGAATGCAAAATACCCAACTAGACCTGCACCTACCGTTACAGAACTATTTTTCTTCTGTGTTAATAGTCTTAATAAAATTAATAATGGTGCATACATTAAGATTGTGCGCGCGATAATTCCTAATAATTCTCCTACCAAGAAGACACCATCATTTGCGATGATGGTGACTAATCCATATGTAGGATGAAGAATCAAATTTGATACACCACATAGAAAGCATGCAAATGCAATTACAATGAGTGGAAATTTCAAAATCTGAAAATATGAATGCATGTATTGCATACTAGCCTCCTGTTAAAATAGTGAATTTAATTTTTTGAAGTAAGAAATCTTCTTTCCTTTGATCATGCGTACACGCTTTTGATCACAAACTCGAATCTCAAATTCTTTAATATCGTCAATTGGATAAACATCAGAGTCTACCCCAAGAATTGCTTTTTCAAAGCTTTCAGAGCTTAACTTCACCGTTGTATCTTTACTTAATACGATTGGCGCATAAAGTGAACGAGATTTACTATGATGAATGCCTGCAATCTCAGAAAGCTCAATTAAATCTAACCCATCTTGAATCACAGCTCCACCTAGAGAGCGGTTATATGCAGTAGAGCCAAGCTGCGTACATACACACATGCCTGTTCCACGGAATGTCTCTAAATATTCATCGCTTAGATGAACATCTAAGATTTGTGTACGTGCAATATTCTCAACACGAATTTCATTTACCGCATGGTAAATATTCCCATTTACTTCTGTCACAAGTAGTGGATACTCGCTAATTTCATATTTTTCAGATAAGTACATCTTTAGTAATTCATCAACTTCATTATCATGATAATCCGTAAAAAAACCTAGCGTTCCAGTGTGTAGACCTAAGAACTTCACATCTGGTATCAGTTCCATGTAATCATGAATCGCTTTGATATAAGTTCCATCTCCGCCAACCACAAATACTGTATCTGGATTCTCTTGGTTATATTCATATTGATGACTTAGTAATACTTGTTTGATTTTGTCACCAATCTGTTTTGATTGGTCATCAAATCTTGTTATGATTGCAAATTTCTCCATAAATTACTTCCTTGTTTGTATTATACATCACATTGCTTTAATTCAAGTGGATTATAGGCGTTTATATAATATTGCACTCCAGAAATTCATTCCTACTTCATCAATATAAAAGTGCAGGATTGCTCTCCAGTTTTTTGTGGCCGTACTAAGTAGCATCATCTCTATCCCTTTTTCGCGTAATTCTTCTTCCAGTCGTTCTATGAGCTGCTTTCCTATCCCACGCAAACGATAAAGAGGATGTACATAGATTTCTTGTACCTCAAAGTAATGCATGTTTTTATCTATAATACTTGTTTGCTTATCTTGAATTTCCTCTTTGCCAAAAACATAAGCTATCAGTTCATCATCATACGCTGCTAGGATATAACAATCTTGAAAGTCATCTTCTGTATTGGCTCGATACCCATAACAACTACCTTCTTTTTCCCACATTAAAGATAATTCTAATAGTCTTTTTATATCTGATTGTTTTGCTTCGTGGATAGCGACCATGGAAGATTTCTCCTTTTCTTAATCCATATCTATTATATGTTTGATTTTCATATTCCGAAACAAAAGAAACCCGCATCAAGAGATTCCCGATACAGGTTTAGTGCTTATTGAACTTTTGTGCCTGGAGTTAAGCCATTGACTTCAACAAGTCCGATTGTCTTTTCTTCCTTACCAGCTAGTAACATACCCTGTGATTCAACACCACGGATGACGGTTGGTTGTAGGTTAGCAATCATTACAATACTCTTGCCAATGACTTGTCCTGGCGTATAGCTTTGTGCTAAGCCAGAAACAATCTGGCGTACTTCGCCATCGCCTAAATCCACTTTTAGAACGAAGAGCTTATCCGCATCGGGATGTCTTTCACAAGAGAGAACCTTACCAACACGCAAGTCAATCTTCTGGAAGTCTTCTACTGTAACAGTTGGCTTCTTCTCAATTTCCTTCTTACGTGCCTTCGCATTGATTTCATTAATCATATCAATCTTAGATTGAATTGCCTTTTCGTCAATACGTGCAAATAAGATTTCTGGCTTCTCTGCAACATGGATGCCAGTTTCAAGCTTACCAAATTCAGAAATTGTTTCGAAGCCTCTTTGTTGTGTATTTAGGTCATCTAAGATCTTCTTAGATGTCTCTGGGAAGAATGGCTCCATTAATACAGCGGCGATGCGTACTGATTCTAATAAGTTATAGAGAACCGTCGCAAGTCGTTCAATCTTTTCAGAGTCCTTCGCAAGTGCCCAAGGTGTTGTCTCATCAATGTACTTATTACATCTGGAGAATAAATCAAGAATATTTTGGATTGCATCAGCTACCCTGAGTTCATCCATATTCTCAACGACCCTCTTCACGGTGCCTGTAGCGAATGCCTTCAGTTCATCATCGATTGGTTCACTAACATTTGGATTCGCAACAACTCCACCAAAGTATTTATTCTGCATGGAGATTGTACGGTTAACTAGGTTACCTAAGTTATTCGCAAGGTCACTGTTGATGCGTTCCATCATCAGGTCATATGTAACATGTCCATCTTGTGCAAATGGCATTTCATGTAACATGATGAAACGAACAGCATCTACACCGAATAATTTCACTAAGTCATCTGCGTAAATAACGTTGCCATGTGACTTAGACATCTTAGAATCACCAATCAATAACCATGGGTGACCAAATACCTGCTTTGGTAGTGGTTCTTTCAATGCCATTAACATGATTGGCCAATAAATTGTATGGAAACGAATAATATCCTTACCAATCAAATGAAGATCTGCTGGCCAGTATTTCTTATATAGTGGACCATGATTTCCATCCGCATCATATCCAAGACCTGTAATATAGTTAGATAATGCATCAATCCAAACATATACAACATGCTTTGGATCAAACTCTACTGGGATTCCCCACTTAAAGGATGTACGTGATACGCAAAGATCTTGTAATCCTGGTTTTAGAAAGTTGTTTACCATTTCATTCTTACGGCTTTCTGGTTGAATGAAATGTGGATGCTCATCAATATACTTCATCAATTGGTCAGCGTACTTACTCATCTTAAAGAAGTAAGCTTCTTCCTTCATTGGTACAACTTCACCACCGCAAACAGGACACTTGCCATCTTCTGTTAACTGGCTCTTTGTATAGAAGGCTTCATCCTCTTGGCAATATAAGCCTTCATAATATCCCTTATAGATATCACCTTGGTCATAGAATTTTTTGAAGATCTTCTGTACTTGTCTTTCGTGTGCTTCATCTGTTGTACGAATGAAGTAGTCATAAGAAGTATTCATAACATCAAACTGTTGTTTGATGACTGCTGCGACATCATCTACGAATTGTTTTGGTGTCTTACCTGCAGCCTTTGCCTTCTCTTCTACCTTTTGACCATGCTCGTCTGTTCCTGTTTGGAAACGTACATCATAGCCTTCCGCACGTTTAAATCTAGCGATTGCATCTGCTAGTACAATCTCATAAACATTTCCGATATGTGGTTTTCCTGATGTATATGCGATTGCGGTTGTAATGTAATACGGTTTTTTGTTTTCCATTTTTGCGTACCTCCTCAAAATAAAAGACATCCCAAATGAAAGGACGTCTTGCACGCGTTACCACCTTTGTCTTGCGGATGATTCAATCATCTGCCTCTCTTCGTTGTAACGGACGTCTCCGGGTCATACTCTTCGCATGACCAGCTCCAAGACCATGTTCCATTTTCCCTTCATGCATGTTTTCACCTACCACATACTCTCTACGCTTCTAAGAAAATGTACTCTTCTTTTCATTGCTGTTATCGGTATTATTATACGTTGAAAGTGTGTTTTTGCAAATACACAGAATGTATCTTTGTGTTGTTTAAAACCCTACCTATCCCCCTTTATTCATGCGCTCCACATAAATAAATCTTGTGTTTTTAACATTGCCAGTATATCATAATAGGGAATACAGGATTTACTTCCGTATCATAGAATAGGAGATTCAAAGGCACAATGGCAACAGGCAAGGTAAAATGGTTTAATGCTGAAAAGGGCTACGGATTCATCACAACTGATGAAGGTAAGGACGTTTTCGTTCATTACTCAGCAATTCAGAGTGAAGGATTCAAGACACTTGATGAAGGCGCTGCAGTAAGCTTCGACATCACAGAGTCTAATCGTGGACCACAGGCTTCCAACGTAACAAAGCTCTAATTAAGAACATTGTACGAACAAAAGAACGGTTTATCCGTTCTTTTTTTGTTGATAAGCACAAGAAAAGATGGCATATTACCATCTTTTTTGCATCTCTTATTTAAAACTGTCGAATGAGTATTCTTCATATACCTTAGATACAGGTGTATGATTTTCGATCGATTCAATTGTATTCGCAAGCATTTCAGCGATTGATAATACTTGAATCTTTGTTGTGTTTGCCTTTTGATCTTCACGAAGCGGAATTGTATCTGTAATTACCATCTTTGTGATTGGTGAGTTTTCAATCTTCGCAATTGCATCACGCGAGAATACTCCATGTGTAATTCCAGTGTAGATATCCTTAGCACCATGACGCTTCAAAATCTCGCATCCTGCTACAAGTGATCCTGCTGTATCACAAATATCATCAATGACGATACATGTCTTATCCTTAACATCACCAATGATGTTTTGCGCTTCTACCATGTTTGGTTTTGGACGACGCTTGTCGATAATCGCGATAGGTGCATCTAATAGATCAGCGACTCTTCTAGCACGTGTAACTCCACCATGATCTGGTGAAACAACCACCAATTCTTCCTTTGGAATCTCTAGACCCTTGAAATAACTTGCTAGCATTGGTACTGCTGTAATATCATCGATTGGAATATCGAAATAGCCCTGAATCTGTGCAGCATGTAAGTCAAATGTTACAACACGGTTAGCTCCTGCAACCTGTAATAGATTAGCGACTAGCTTTGATGTAATTGGCTGACGTGGTTTTGCTTTACGATCCTGACGAGCATAACCGTAATAAGGCATAATAACGTTAATCTCTCCAGCACTTGCACGTTTACATGCATCGATGCAGATGAGAACTTCCATCAAACGTTCCGATACTGGGCTGCATGTTGACTGAATAATGAAAACAGAACGACCTCTGACAGATTCTTGTGGTTCGACTAAAATCTCACCATCTGCGAAATGTTCAACCTTGATCTTACCTAAAGGTAATCCCAAATGCTTACAAATAGACGCTGCTAGATCGGTGCTTGATGTTAGAGCGAATACGACAGTTTCCTTAACCATGATTTTCCTCTTCTCCCATATTAATGTTGTATATCCTTATTAATTAAAGATGTTTTATAACTATTCGTCAACCCTTACGGCGGATAAATGGTCCGACTGTTTCAGCTTTTGAAACATTTGTGTCTTCTAACCATGTGCTCGGTAGAATTTCCGCGTAATCTTCTACAACTGTATCTCCATAGAGATATGTATTTGGGTGAATAATTACATCGGTTCCAAATGTTACATTTGGTCCAATGTATGTTGTATTAGGGTCATAGATCGTAACACCCTTCTTCATCCACTCTGTGTTGATTCTCTCTTGCATGTATTTTGCGGCATGTGCTAATTCTACATTTCCGTTGATACCTTGTACTTCTTGCCAATCATCACATGGAATCGCAACAACCTTTTTACCGAGCTTCTTTAAAATATCAACAAGGTCTGTCAAATAGTATTCATGTTGAGCATTGTTATTGTTTAAATGCTTAAGTCCTTCAAATAGTGATTGGTTATTAAAGGCATAGGTACCAGTATTGATTTCACGCACTGCCTTTTCTGCATCGCTTGCGTCTTTGAACTCTACAATCTTTTCAACTGTTCCATCTGCGTTACGAATGACTCTGCCATATGCACCATTGTCTTCTGGGATTGCGGTTAACACTGCCATGTCCGCATCACCAATCAAATCATATAGCTTTTGATATGTTTCTGGTTTTACACATGGTGTATCTCCACTTGCGACTAGCGTGATACCTTCTTCATTTGCGAGTTGTTGTGCCTGCATAACCGCATGGCCTGTACCTAACTGTGGTTCTTGTACGGCAAACTCACATTTACCAGCCATCTCTGTTTCAACTTCTTCGTGTTTATAGCCAACAACACATACAATTCTTTCTGTACCGGATTTCTTTAAACTATTGATGACCATGCCTAACATTGGCACTTCTAAAATCTTATGTAAAACCTTTGGTAATTCTGAGTGCATGCGGGTTCCTTTACCACCTGCCATAATAATTGCGTTCTTCATTTTCTTTTCTCCCATATTTCATGCAAGCATGATTCATCGTGTATGTACGGTCGTCTTCCTAACAAAGTATCTCTTCTTTTTTAATACATCAATGGAGCTGTCTAATAACTCTACGTCTCTTGTGATACCAAAGACGGTTGAGCCACTACCTGACATCAGTACTCCATCAAAGCCCAATTCCAATAGGTCTTGTTTTGCCTTTCGGATTTCCGGTACCAGTGTCATTGCGGCATTTTCCATTGAATTACCTAAACTGACGATAATGCCTTCATAATCATTGTATTCAAGTGCTTTTTGCATTGCCTTACAATCTGGATGAATACCTTCTTGTTCATCCACTATATGGAAGGCTTCTGCAGTCGATACACCCTTGCGTGGTTTAATTAATAGTAAGTAGAAATCTGGATTACATGAGAAGGTTGTAATCTTCTCCCCAATCCCTTCCACAAATGCAGGTCTATTGAGGATACAGAATGGTACATCTGCGCCAACTTCTTTGCCAGCTGCAATCATCTCATCTTTTGTTAGATGTAGATTACACATGCGATTAATCATACGTATTGCGGCAGCCGCATCTGCACTACCACCCGCAAGACCGGCTCTTGTAGGAATGTGCTTCTCTAAACGACAACGGAATTCTTCTTCAATATTATACCTTTCCTGCATGATATGAATTGCCTTTATAATCGTATTCTTATCATTGATTGGTAAGTAATCACGATTCAACTCCAGTGTCGTTTCTTCCGCAAATTCCATTTCTAAAACATCATAGAAATTAATTGGAATCATAATCATTTTTAGATCATGGTAGCCATCTTCTCGTTTTCCTACAACATCTAAACACAGATTTATCTTTGCGTATGCTCGCTCTTTCATTTCATGACCTCATGAATTTGTTTTAATTCATCGATAGTTAATTCTTGTGCACGTTTATTTACAGGAATGTTTGCCTTCTCAAGAATCTCTGTTGCCTTAACACCATCATCTACATATTCTTTGAGATTGTTGTAAATGGTTTTGCGACGTTGTTTGAAACATGCACGTACTAATTCAAAGAAATCTCGAATCTCTTCATTACTCGCATCGTTATCCTTCCTAGCAAATTGGATGATAACACTATCAACAGCAGGAGAAGGATTAAAGGACCTCCTTGGTACTGTAAATAAACGCTTAATATCGAATAGATATTGTCCTTCTACTGATAATGCATTGTATTCAGGATCTTTTGGTTTTGCAACAAAGCGGTCACCAACTTCCTTTTGTACCATAACCGTGATATAAGAGATATCTGGATTTTCAAATATCTTAAATAGTACTGGTGTTGTAATGTAGTATGGAAGATTTGCACATACAGATACGGTTCCATACTTTTCTTTTAATGCATGTACAACTTCATCTAAATCACACATTAAGAAATCCTGTAGGATAATCTCTACATTGGAATAGTCCTCTAAGGTATGTTGTAGTACTGGAATTAAACCTTCATCTATCTCAAATGCGAGTACATGTTGTGCATGCATGGCGAGTTGCTCGGTTAGACTTCCAATGCCTGGACCAATTTCAATTACTGCACCTTCGCAATGTGACATTTCAGCGCAGCGTTCTACGATAATTGGATCAACTAAGAAGTTTTGCCCAAATCCCTTCTTCGCTCGTAATCCAAATTGATCTAATATCTCTTTTGTGCGAGACGGTGTTGAAATCAATTTTTTCATTTATCTATAGCCTCTCGTAATTCTTCTTTGGTAATCGCAATACAGTTTAACCTTGAAAGCATGGTCTTCGCATTACCATCACCAACGTGGTAATATTCTCCAACTTTACGTCGAATTTCTGCACTATCAGATTTTCCACTTAAACCAAGTTCAAATAGATCACTCATCGTTAAACTACCCTTTGGTTCATTGGTGATGGTTACGAGATTCTGTAATGCATTCCATAAAGTATCTTTATCCGCATGTTCAATACCAACCTTCTTCTCTGTACGTGCATTGCGTTTCTCCACAAATGCATTCTTACAGTTAGGAACATGTTGATTAATGATATGCCGAATTTGATTGCCAGGTGTATCTGGATCAGTAAAAACAATCACACCTCGTGTACTTGCGGCATAACGTATCTGTTCAATGACTTTATCATCAATACTACTACCACCAGTTTCTATTGTTTCACAATCAAAATATTTCTTTAATTGTTGTGTATCATGTCTTCCTTCCACAACAATTATCTCATAAATGCGATCCATCAGCTTCCTCCAGAAATCTTGTCCAGTTCGCATCGATTTGTGCAGCCATCTCCTCAGTAGAAATATTTCGGATTTCTGCCATCTTCGCAACGATGTATGGAATATTAGATGGTTCATTACGCGAACCACGTACTGGAACTGGTGCCATATATGGTGCATCCGTTTCACTGAGTAAGTAGTTTAAATCGATTGTCTCTACTACATCTACTGAATGTCTTGCGTTTTTGAATGTTAATGCACCACCGAGTGCAATGTAATAGCCTAGCTTCACGAATTCTTTTGCCATCTCTTTTGAACCAGGGAAACAATGTAATAATCCCTTCCAATGATGTTTCTTCATGATGTCGAAGGTATCCTGCATAGCATCTCTAGAATGTACTAAGATAGGTTTGTTAACTTCTCGTGCAAGTTCAATTAACTTTGCAAAGTACGCACGCTGTACAGCGCGGTCAGCTTCATCTGTTACCCAGTGGTACTCTAGTCCAATCTCACCAATTGCAGTTACCATTGGGTCTTTCGCTAACTCACAAAATTCATTCCAATATTTCTCGTCTACCTTTGTCGTATCTTCTGGAAAGATACCAGCCGCAACTTTATAGTTTTTTGGGTCACGCTTTGCAAATGCAATTGCTCGTTTTGTTTCTTCTAGTGATAGTGTAATAATCATTAATTTATCCACGTGTTTTTCTTTACAGCGTGCGATAACTTCTTCTAAATCTTCTTGAAACTCTTCTCCCATCAAATGACAATGGGTATCTACATAATGTAATTCACTCATCTTATTTCCCTAAACAGAAGCGTGAGAAGATTTCATCTAAGAGATCTTCTTTGCCTGCCTTTCCAGTAATCTGTCGTAATGCAGTCCACGCTTTTTCTAAATCGATTGTTACTAAGTCAAGCTCCATACCTGCATGTAATGCATTTACTGCTTCACGCATTGCTTGTTCTGCCTGCAAAGCATAACCTATCTGTCTTTCATTATTTAGTGTATCGCTATTGGCTGCGATATACTCACTTTGATATTTCTCTACAATCGCATTTGTGAGTTCTGTAATATCCTTTTGGATAGCACTGATAGAAATACCTGCATGCACACTATCCTTATCTTTCTTATTGTATACAACGATACGATTGTAATTCTTTGTCTTTTCTAATAGTTCTTGATCTTCTTCGGTTAATTCTTCTGAACCATCTAGTACAACAATGACAAGCTGTGCTTTTTCTAATGCTTGTAAGGATTTGGTAATCCCAATCTGCTCAATTGCATCATCACTCTTACGAATACCTGCAGTGTCGATTAGGTTTAATGTGATTCCACTTAGTCTTACAGTTCCTTCCACAAGGTCTCTTGTCGTTCCAGCCACATCTGTAACGATTGCCTTATCTTCTTCCAATAACGCATTCAACAAGGATGACTTACCAACATTTGGTCGACCTAAGATAACGGTATTAATACCTTCTTTAATCACTGCGGATTGTTGGGCGGTTACGATAATCTGATGAATATCATTAATCCACTTCTCAGTTTTTGGTAGAATTTCTTCCTCGGTTAACTGATGTACATCATCATATTCAGGGTAATCAATATTTACTTCAATGTTAGAAATGATTTGTGTTAAATCCTCTTCCAATGGTCGCATTAATTTTGCGACAGATCCTTTTAGTGAATGAATTGCGCTCTTTGCGTTAATTTCATCCTTTGCCCAAATTAAGTCATTAATACCTTCTGCTTGAGACAAGTCCATCTTTCCACTAAGAAATGCACGTTCCGTAAATTCTCCACGTCGTGCCATACGTGCACCTGCACCAAGAATCAGGGACAATACTTTTCTTGTGATATAGACGCCACCATGACAAGAGATTTCTACAACATCTTCACCAGTATATGATTTTGGCGCACGGAAAAGGCTGACGAGTACTTCGTCAACAGATTCATTTCCTTCTTTGATGGTTGCGTAATGGATTGTATATCCCTTGGCATCGCTAAGATCTTTGCCTGTTAAGTCGGTAACGATTTGAATTGCGTCACTACCAGAGATACGAATGACGGAGATGGCTCCCATCGCATCAGCAGTGGCAATTGCGGCTATAGTATCCTGAAACATGCTGTCCCTCCAGTTTCCCATTATTATTGTACTAGTTTTATCAACTCCTTGCATGTTAACTCAGCAGTTTTTTTATTATGTGCTAAGATTAAGCCATGGAACTATCAAATTCTATACAAAATGCCCTCAATGAAATGGGCTATCATTCCTTATTACCAATTCAGGAAAAAGTTATTCCAATGATTCAAGATGGAAAAAGCTTATTTGTGCTAGCCAAAACAGGTAGCGGGAAAACTGCATCCTATTTAATCCCTGCTATCGAGCAAGTCCAAGAGACCGACGATTTTACTTCTGTTTTAATTATTGCTCCAACAAGAGAACTCGTAATTCAAATCTCATTAGAGGCAAAGCTACTAGCTTCCTATACTAAGGTGCATATCGTAACGCTGATTGGTGGTATAGATTCAGATAGACAGCTTAACGCACTACGTCATCGTCCTCACATTATTATTGGAACTCCTGGTAGATTATTAGATTTATATACACAGGGTGCCTTTGATCTTTCAAAGCTATCACTGTTCGTAATCGATGAAGTTGATCAGGTTTATTCGACTGGTCAATCGGAAGAGGTAAAGCAATTACGAAAAGAAATTCATGGTGTTCAAACAATTTGTTTATCTGCCACAAAAAACGATACGATTCAAACTTACTTTGATACTCCATTTGAAAAAGTACTACAAGGAAGTGTAGCAGTTAATGAAAAGATTCGTTCTTACTATCTTGAAACAGAAGATAAGAAGACATCATTACTATCCCTTCTAAAATCCCTTCCTATCACATCAGCGATTGTATTTGTAAACCATCGCAGTACCGCAATTGAACTTTCAGATTTGTTATTGCGGAATCATATTCTCAGTTCTGCTTTTTCTGGTTATTTTGATGAGAGGAAGCGTATCGCAATCATGAGTGATTTCCGTAAAGGTGATATTCGTGTATTGGTTGCGACAGACGCAGCTGCTAGGGGACTAGATATCCATGAACTATCTCATGTGATTCATTATGATATTCCAATTGATACCGAAACATTTATTCACCGTTCTGGTCGTACTGCACATCAAGGTGATGAAGGTATCTCTATTTCACTTCTTACATCGGAAGAAATGAAGTCAGAAGTTGGTATGTATATTCGCATGCATAGTCAAGCATATACACCACAAGATACACACACTGTCGATTTATCGGTTCCATATCAAAAGAAAGCTACACCTTCCACACAGGTAACACACATCCTCATCCGTGCTGGAAGAAATGATAAGATACGGCCAAAAGATATTATCGGTGCACTTTGTACCATATTCCCATTTGATGAAATTGGTACGCTTGAAATTCAAGATCGCTTCTCGACAGTCACAATCCTTTCAAAAGAGGATGATATTTTATCTCGTTTCGAAGATTTTACAGTCAAAGGAAAGCCTAGAAAAGTCGA
This sequence comes from Solobacterium moorei, assembly GCF_036323475.1. Classification (GTDB taxonomy): domain Bacteria; phylum Bacillota_I; class Bacilli_A; order Erysipelotrichales; family Erysipelotrichaceae; genus Bulleidia; species Bulleidia moorei. The sequence continues at coordinate 32,497 of NZ_AP028934.1, read as the reverse complement.
ATTATTGAATCAGTAAATTTGAAGTACACTTCAAATTTTATAGATTTTTTAATATATTTGAAGTTTGCTTCAAATATTCACTTCTTTTATGAAAGCGATATACTAAAGATACTAATACATCTACTATTTATCATTATTTTATAAAATTGTGAGGTGAAAGCATGCATAAGACTAGCACAAAGGTTTTAATCTCAGGTTTTTTACTCATCTTATTTGCGTCTATTTGTCTCAGTATTTATCTCTTCATGAAGTTAAACGCAACAATTTCTATAGGAAAAGGGCATTATCTTGCGATGAATTCGAATACAAATGGTGCTTACAACATGGAAATCTATGAGGATCATTCTGTGAAGATTTTCCTAGATAAGGTTTACGTAGAAGGTACTTTAGAACACGAACAGACACAATACACAGACACTTACTATATCCAAACACAGGATAAGAGGTATTTTATGAGTATCAATCATGATACTATATCTGTTCCTGTAGAAGTAAATGGAAATCTAATTTCTTTGGTATTCAAATTTGTTAGTAATGTTCCATTTACACAAATTGATTTACCACAAAAATAATCATGCAATTATAAAGTGAACCCCCTAAGTTTTTTATAATAACTTAGAAGGTTCACATTTAAGTTACATTACTTTGTCTTTATAGGAAACCATCCCATATTAAGACGAATTTCCTTTCGCTCTAAATCAGTGTTCGTATAACAACAACTGTCAAAACCGATTAAGGTAAAACCTGCATGCAGGTAGAAGTCAACTGCATTTATATTTGATGATTGTGTCTCTAAAATCAATGTACGATAGTTTTTTTCTACTGTAATCTTTTTGGCAATGTCTAACAACTTCTTACCATACCCTTGCCCTCTCAACTTCTCATCAACAAATAGTTCTGTAATAATCAACCGATTTGTCCAACTCTCCGGACAAATTTCAATTGCTGCAAGTAATTTGTTATCTTCTGTAATACCAAAGGCTTCCGCATCTTCCCACCAGTCTTCGTAAAGCTTATCAGGATATTCGCAGTCCTCTAAACTGTGCATAAAGGGTTTCATAAATTTTTTCTTTTGAATTGAAATCTGAAAACCATCATCTATCCTTTGCATATTCACATCGTAGTATTCTTTCGATGTGTATTCAACTGGTAGCAGTGTTCCTTTCCATGTATCTTTCCTTAATTTATGAATGATATTGTTTTTCATCATTTTCGCTCTTTTTAACAAATATAAACTGTATGCATCACAGTTTTTCTATAATGCACCTAAATCTTGCAAGGTGCCATCGCCTTCTGGCTGAATATTTTCTAGTTTGATATGTGGATTTCTCTTTTGTAAGTATCCTGCAAATCTTCTCGCTTCACCTTTGTCTCTGCAGCTAAGTGAGAAGGTTTTTTCTTTATTTGTAAGATAGATGGTTAACTTTCCATGTTTTCCTTCTTCGACCTTCATCACTTGAATGTCCATTGTGGATTCTTCATGCATGTCTAATCCTATACATGCGATCATACGATCGTTTAAAATCCAACTACGGTCAATCACACCGCCTTTTTCGTATTCTTCGATATTGTGAATTGATTTTAGTGCACGTGATATTTTAAATTTCTTTGTATAGTACATCACAAGGATAACACCCAAGATAGCTGTGCCTACCATCATCGCATAACGTAACTCTTGAATTCCCTTCTTTTCGTAAAAAAACGCTAGTGCGAATACTAGGAATACAAGTGGGGTCATGAACGGACCATACAATAAACTATTTAGTGACTGATAGTATTTTTTTATCATACTGTTACCTCAACGGACTTATCATACCATATCTAAAAAAAAGATAATGAAGAATGTCTTCACTATCTGTTTCTTTTATCCTTTGACATTTAATCTGTTCAGTGCTTTCTTTAATGCGATTTCTGCACGAACTTGATCGACGTTCTTATCATTTGACTGTAGACGTTGTTCTGCACGGATCTTCGCAGCGATTGCACGTTCGACATCGATTTCATCTTTATTTTCGATTGCATCGACCATGATTTCTGCGCTGTTATCTCTAAAGTAGAATAATCCCCCAGTCACCGCATATTCCATTCGTTTACCGGATTCAACTGTTGTCATCTTACCAATTCGCAACATCGTCACAATTGGCATATGTTCAGGTAAGATACCTCTTTGTCCATCCTGTGTTTCAATGTTGAGGATGGATGTATCTAACTCTTTATATACACCGTGCGGTGTTACGATGCGACAATGAATCATACTCATTTCAGTGACTCTGCCTTCTTAACAACATCTTCGATTGTTCCAACGCTTAGGAATGCAGCTTCCGGTAAATCATCGTATTTTCCTTCAAGAATTTCTTTGAAGCTTCTGACTGTATCAGCGACCGGCACATAAATACCTGGAATTCCTGAGAACTGTTCCGCAACGGAGAATGGTTGTGATAGGAAGTTGCGAACACGACGTGCTCTTGCGACAATCTTCTTGTCTTCTTCGCCTAATTCTTCCATACCCAAGATTGCGATAATATCTTGAAGTTCACGATATCTTTGTAGGATCTGCTGTACTTGACGAGCCACCTCGTAATGTTCATCACCAATGACTAGTGGATCTAACATACGTGAAGAGGATCCCAATGGGTCAACCGCTGGATAGATACCTAACGCAGCGATGGAACGGTCTAATACGAGACGTGCATCCAAGTGTGAGAATGTTGTCGCTGGAGCTGGGTCTGTTAAGTCATCGGCAGGCACGTAAATTGCCTGTACGGATGTAATAGAACCCTTATCTGTTGATGTGATTCTCTCTTGTAATCTACCCATTTCTGTTGCAAGGGTTGGCTGGTATCCTACTGCAGATGGCATACGGCCAAGTAGTGCGGATACTTCAGAACCCGCCTGGGTGAAACGGAAGATGTTATCGATAAATAACAATACGTCTTGATGTTCTTCATCACGGAAGTATTCAGCCATTGTTAGGGCGGATAGTGCTACACGCATTCTCGCACCTGGTGATTCATTCATCTGTCCATATGTAAGAACTGTGTTCTTTAATACACCAGATTCTTCCATTTCATGGTACATGTCGTTACCTTCACGCGTACGTTCACCGACACCCGCAACAACGGAACGTCCACCATGTTCGATTGCGATATTGTGGATTAATTCCTGCATCAAGACTGTCTTACCTACACCGGCACCACCGAACAGACCAATCTTACCACCCTTGGAATAAGGACAGAGTAAGTCAATAACCTTGATACCTGTTTCTAGAATTTCACTGGTTGTCTGTTGTTGTGCAAATGTTGGAGCGTCTCTATGAATTGGTAATTTGTGTTTTGCGCTTACCTCACCTAATCCATCAATTGGCTCACCAAGTACATTAAACATACGTCCTAATACTTCATCACCAACTGGTACTTCGATTGGTGCCCCTGTATCTGTACATTCCATGCCACGAACAAGTCCATCTGTAGATGACATCGCAATGCAGCGAACAACATCGTCTCCGATGTGTTGTGCTACTTCTGCGGTCATTGATGTCTGATCGTCAATTTTTACTTTAATTGCGTTATTGATGGAAGGTAAGTGTTCCGGGTCAAAGCGAATATCAATGACCGGTCCAATGACCTGTACAATTTTTCCTGTAACACTCATTGTTTTACCTTCTTTCTATACGGCACTTGAGCCACCAACAATTTCCGTTATTTCCTGGGTAATTGCGGCCTGTCTTGCCTTATTATATTCGAGTTTCAACGTTGTGCTTAACTCATCTGCGTTATCTGAAGCTGCCTTCATTGCTACACGACGGCTTCCTTGTTCTGCGGTTGTAGATTCCATCCAATCAGAATAAGTTACGTCGGTAATCATCATCGGAATCAAGCTATCCAAAATGGACGCTGGATCTGGTTCGAATAGTGTTTCTTGATGTTCTCCAACTTTTTCTTTCTTTTCGACGGATGGAATCATACACGGTAGTAACACATCAAACTCAGGCGTAAATGTCATCGTATTTACAAATCTTGTGTATAAGAGTTGTACTTTACCAACTTCACCTGCCCGATAACGTTCTACAGCACCTTCAATACATTTCTTTAAATCCGCAAATGAGATTTTATCTGAAGAGATTTGTTCCTCATTGATGATATTAAATCCTGCTTCTTTGAGCTGATGATGGATTGCAGTTCCAATTAAAAATATTGGGTCAGCAGGATCTAATGCTTCTCTTGCTAGCTTGAAGATATTCTGGTTGTATCCACCACACAAGCCTAAATCAGAACAGAAGATAATCGTCATTGTATGTGGGTTCCGATTATGCACAAGATACTTGCTTTCAACGTCTTGATTGTTTGCGACAATATCATTGACTGTATCTTGTAAACGTTGTGCATACTCACGGTTAGCTTCCATCTTTTTTCTTTGTTTTAGAAGCTTTGCGTTGGCAATCATCTCCATCGCTTTTGTGATCTTTTTGGTGGAGTTGACAGACTTAATTCTGCTACGCAAAGCCTGTCTGGATTGTGCCATCTTAGTTTACCCCTTTAACAAGTACGTATTGTTCGATTACTTTATCCATCACTTCCGTAATCTTAGAACGTAATTCATCATTGATGACTGCTTCTGTTTCGATTCGATCGCATACGTCTTTTGCATTTTCTTTGAAGTATCTATGGATACTCTTTTCAAAGCTTGCGATATCTTCGATTTCAACACGGTCTAAATAACCATTCTTCGCAGCGAACAAGGATAATACTTGTTCTGTCATGGATAATGGTTGGTATTGTCCTTGCTTGAGAAGCTCTGTTAATTTGGCACCATGGCTCAAAATCTTCTTTGTGACTGGATCAAGATCGGAACCAAATTGTGAAAATGACAACATTTCATGGTATTGTGCTAAGTCTAATTTCAGTGTTGAAGATACGCTCTTCATTGCCTTCGTCTGGGCGTTAGAACCTACACGGGATACCGATAGACCGGAGTCTACGGCTGGTCTTACACCCGCTGCGAATAGGTCGGTCTGCAAGAAAATCTGTCCATCTGTAATCGAAATAACATTTGTTGGGATATATGCTGAGATATCTCCAGCCTGTGTTTCGATAATTGGAAGTGCCGTCAAAGATCCCCCACCTAAGGTGTCAGATAATTTCGCAGCTCTTTCAAGTAACCTACTATGTAAGTAGAATACATCACCTGGATACGCTTCACGTCCTGGTGGTCTTCTTAATAATAGGGACATTGTACGATACGCAACTGCGTGTTTTGACAAGTCATCGTACACAATTAATACATCTTTACCTTGTTCCATCCATTCTTCACCAATTGCACAGCCTGCATATGGCGCAATGTATTGTAATGGAGCACTTGCGGAAGCACCTGCATTAACGATTGTTGTGTATGCCATCGCATCACTTTCACGTAACTTCTGTACCAAACGTGCAACTGTACTTTCCTTTTGCCCGATAGCGACATAAATACAGTTTACATTCTTTCCTTTTTGGTTGATGATTGCGTCGATTGCGATTGCAGTCTTACCTGTTTCACGATCACCGATAATTAATTCACGCTGACCCTTACCAATTGGAATCATTGAGTCGATTACCTTTAAACCAGTCATTAATGGCTGATATACAGATTTTCTAGTCATAACACCTGGCGCTACTCTTTCGATTGGACGTGACTTTACACTAACGATAAGTTCACCACCATCGACTGCTTCACCAAGCGCATTTACAACTCTTCCAAGTAATGCGTCACCTACTGGTACTTCAACGATTCTACCTGTACGTTTTACTTCATCGCCTTCGCGAATCAAAGTATCATGACCTAGTAATACGGCACCGATATGGTCTTCTTCTAAGTTCAATACCATTCCCATAACACCATGAGGGAATTCTAAAAGTTCTGAGGACATTGCTTTATCGATGCCCTGGACCATGGCAATTCCATCGCCGACGCTAATAACGTAGCCGACATCATCGGACTGAATCTTTTGTTCATAGTTTTTAATTTGATCTTTGATCAAAGAACTAATTTCCTCTGGTCTGATTTGACTCATGCCTGTCCTCCTTTCAATATCGCATTCTTCATGCGTTCAATTTTTGTTTTTGTTGTGATATCTGTAACGTTGTTGCCGACGGTTACTTTGATACCTGCGATAATTTGTGGATCGATATAGTTTTCAATTGTAACTGTCTTCTTTGTCTTTTGAATGAGTGCTTCTTGAATTCTATTTAAGTCTTCTTGACTTAATTTACGCGCTGAATGAACGACTGCTTTGACGATACCTAGTTCCTCATTTGCGAGTGTTTCAAACTTGCGTAGAATTTCATTGATATATGTGACTCTTCCACGATCAACAAGTAATTTCAGTAGATTTAAAATATCTCGATCAACAACTTTACCAAATACATTTGTTATAAAGTTCTTCTTTTCTTCTTTTGTTATTTTTACTGCACGCAAAAACAGTTCAACTTCATTGTTTTCTCTTAAGATTTTTAACAATGATTCGCATTGTTCTTTCTTTTCGCGTATTGTGTTATTTTCAGTTGCTAGCTCGAACAGTCCTTGTCCATAGCGTTCAGCTATCTCATTCACCATCGCCAACCGCTTCCTTTACGAACGCATCAATTGCCTGACGGTCGACTTTTTCGCCTTCGTGTTCGCCAATTAACTTACCGGCAGCACTGAATGCGACATCAACCATTTCTTTCTTCATGGATGCGTACATCTCTCTGCGTTCTGCTTCGATCTGTTCTTGTGCTCGCTGTTTTACAGCGGTAGCTTCTTTATCAGCCTGTGCAAGGATATGTTTCTTTTCTTGCTTTGCCTGCTGAATTGCAGCACTTACGATTTCTTCCGATTTTGTAGATGCAGTATTCAACTGCTCTAATGCAGCCTTGCGATCTGCAAAGGCTTCTTCTTTTGCTTTTTGACTCAATGCAAGCTCTTCCTGCATCTTATCTGCTCTAGCATCTAGAAATTTCTTTACAGATGCCCATAAAAAATGTTTTGCAACCAGAAATAAAACGAGTGTACTACAAAGTTGAGTCAGCACTGTCAAACCATTTGGAAATAACTGTTCTACAATATTGACTTCCATAGTTACCTGAAAGCCTCAATTAGTATACGAAAATAAGAAGAATAGAAACTAACAAACCGTAAATAGCACAAGTTTCAGATAAAGCGATACCCAAAATCATTGTGGAACGAATCTTTGATTCTGCTTCTGGATTCTTACCGATAGCGTCACATGCGTGAGCAGCTACTGTACCTTCACCTAAACCTGTTAAGAAACCTGTAAATACTGCGATACCTGCACCAATTGCGATTAAACCCTTTTCCATAATTTTTCTCCTTTTAATTTTTTTCTTCTTCAGGAATATCGTTTCCTAAAAGTACGATTGTCAAAGTGACAAATACCAATGTTTGAATAAAACCCGCAAATAAATCGAAATACATGTGTAGTGCTGGTGCAATTATTGGTGCCATGAAATTAAATACTGTTCCTTGGATACCAACAAGTCCAGCTAAAGCATTTGATAGATTTGCTGTCCCCATATATACAAGGGACATCATAATAGAACCACAAGTAATATTACCGAATAGACGTAATGCCATAGATAACATTGTTGAAAACTTACCGATGATATTCATCGGCAACATCGGTGCTATCGGTTCTAAGAATGCATGCATGTAGGCCTTAAAGCCACCGTATTTTAATTCCGCAGCCTGAATCATCAACCAGGTTAGGAATGATAATGTAATAGTTACACTGAAGTTAGCCGTCGGTGAACTTAATCCAAATAGCGAAATTGTATTACTAACAAAGATGTAGAACCATAATGCTAAGATATATGGCGTTAATTTATCCGCTACTTTCTTACCTACATTTGTACGTACTGTTTTATATACCGCTTCCGTTGCGAGTACAATTGGTACGACGATACCTTTTGGTTTTTCTAATGGATCTACCTTATTAATTTTCTTTGACAATAATATCATAGCGATTGCTAGGACGATTGTAATCAGGATGATTACATATACGTCCGATTGTATTGTCATGTCTTCACCGTCCTCTCTCTATGACTGCCACATGAAATATAATTGCTAATTTAATTGTTGAAAGACCAATTGCGCATGTTAGAACATTGAGATATTGCGGAAAGATTGCACTGATGACTAACACTGTAGCCATCAAAGCATAATTGATAGCGAAGTTTAAGTATGTTCCAGATGTGGACTGCATACTTAATGCTTGTCTTGCGAAATTCTCTGTTCTTCTATAGATAATAAATGCAGCGAATGATCCCAACAACCAACCTGTCGTCCATTGCCAGTGGAACGGCAAGAAAACAAAACTAATCAGAACGAATGCATAGTATATTTTCCAAGTATAATCTGTCATTTGTTACTTCCAACTACTTGCATTATATTCCTTTTTAAGTATGTGTGAAAAAGTCATTTTTCACACATATTATCCTTCATCTAGGCAATTCAATATCTCTAAGATACGGTTTAAATCCTCTGTATCTGTGTATCGAATTGTGAGTTTCTTGTTCTGAATTGTTACCTTCGTGCCAAGTTTCACTGAGATCTGGTGTTCTAGATCGTGGATGATTGGATCACGTTTCTTTTCTGGTTTTGTTTTGTTTGGTTTTACTTCTTCTGAATTAATATCTCTAACGTAGGCTTCTACTTCACGAACCGACATCTTTTCCTTCATGATCTTCTCAGCCGCATCAAGCATTTCTATCTCATCCTTTAAGCCGAGTAGTGGACGAACGTGTCCCATTGCTAGTTTCTTATCTATGACTAATTTTTGGACCTCAGAAGGAAGTTTTAAGAGTCTCATGATATTTGCACAATATTCGCGAGATTTACCAACTCTTTCTGCCAGTTTTTCTTGTGTATAGCCTAATTTCTTTACAAGTGAGTCATAGGCTGCAGCTTCTTCAATTGCGTTTAAGTCTTCACGCTGTACGTTTTCTAAGATAGCAATTTCCATCATCTGTTCTTCTGTAAATTCCACAGAAATTGCAGGTACAACCTTTAATCCAGCAATCTTCGCTGCACGCAAACGTCTTTCACCAGTGATTAGATCATAACCACTGACGCTCTTGCGTACAAGTAATGGTGTAAAGATTCCGTGTGTTCGAATGGAATCCGCTAATTCATTTAACGCAGTTTGATCAAATTCTTTTCTTGGCTGATAAGGATTTGGTCTAATTTCTTCAATTGCGATTTCTACCTCTCTTCTGCCAGGCACTTCCTTAGCGCTACTTTGAATATCGTCAAGAAACTGCTCAACATTCGAACCGAAGATAGAATCTAAACCGCGTCCTAAGCCTTTTTGTTTTTTCTCTGCCATTTTCTATCGTTTGATCCTTTCGTTTTGTGTAACTACTTCTTTTACAAGTTGTGCGTAAGCACGCGCACCTTCCGAACGGGTATCATACTCAAAAATTGATTGTTCACGAGATGGAGCTTCTGATAAACGCACATTTCGTGGGATAAAACAGTGATAAACTTTTTCCTTAAAGTATTTACGTACTTCCTGTTGTACTTCTACAGATAATTTTGTACGTACATCGAACATTGTTAGAAGTACACCTTCAATAGACAATCGTGGATTCCATAATTTCTGAACTAAGCGAATTGTACTTAATAACTGTGTTAATCCTTCTAGCGCAAAGTACTCACACTGTACTGGAATCATTACAGAATCTGCTGCTGTTAATGCGTTTGTATTCAATAAACCTAATGCAGGTGGACAATCAATAATGATGTAATCATATTGATTTCTAACCGCTTCTAGTTTTCTCTTTAATAGTTGTTCACGACCTGTTTCATATTGTGCCATGTCGACATCTGCACCAGATAAGTCAATGGTTGATGGTAGTACATCTAGTGGTGGCATCTGTAGCGTAACCTTTACATCATCCACATTTTCATCTCTCATTAGGATATCATATACCGTCTTATCAAAGCCTACTTTATGTGCACCGATACCATGGGTCGCATTCCCCTGTGGATCAAAGTCTACTAAGAGTACTCTTTTACCGATATATGATAATCCTGATGCTAGATTCATGGATGTTGTTGTTTTCCCCACACCACCCTTTTGGTTTGCGATTGCGATGATCTTTCCCATAATACTTCTCCCTTATGAATTCTTCGGGAAACGGATGATCATGCATACTTCTTGCGGTCTGTCTTCCGTTTCTACTTTTGCTTGGATACCCATTTTATTAATCAATTTAATACTCTGATTAATTGTATTTACCGCAATCTGTGTACTTCTAGAGAAACCCTTTGTCTTTTGATGTTTATGTTTCTTCTTAGGAATATCATCTAGACTTGCGATATAGTCTTCTGTTTGTCTTACATTAAATTCAGCTGCGACGATATGATGGAATACTTCTTTCTGTTTATCACTAGGTACAGTTAATAATGCACGTGCGTGACGTTCTGTAATTTTTGTTTCCATAACCGCACCCTGAATCTCAATTGGTAAATTTAATAAGCGAATCTTATTGGCTACTGCGGATTGTGACTTACCTACCTTTTGGGCAACCTGTTCTTGGGTTAAGCCCGATTGTCGCATGATTTGTAAGTAGCTCTTCGCTTCTTCAATTGCAGTTAAGTTTTCACGTTGGATATTTTCCACCAGTGCCATCTGTGCTGCTTGGTTTTCATTTGGAGACATGATATAACATGGCACTTCTTTAAAACCAATCATCTTACATGCACGGAATCTTCTTTCTCCTGTGATAATTTCGTATATATCATCAATCTTTCGAACTGTAATTGGTTGAATCAAGCCGTTCTCCTTTATTGATAGTGCTAATTCACGTAAAGCTTCTTCATCAAACACCAATCTTGGTTGATATCTTGATGGTACAATTTTCTCCATTGGGATATCTACGATGCGATTGGTATCTTTTCGATCAAATATACTTAAAATACTTGGCATATAACCCTCCCTTATAAAGGCTTCTTTTTTATTTGCCCGTAATTGCGTGGATATTGTTGCGGCGTATGACTTACTTTTCGGTAATATAAGTTCACTCGCATATCTCCTGTATATAAAGATATATCCTGTGTTTCTTCTAGCTCTACGCCAAGCATCTTGGTCGCATGTGCTGCTTCTTTCGCTTCCACATTGCCTTGCATACCTTTCATCGCTAGGAATAATCCATTCACTTTAACGAGTGGAATGCATAATTCGGATAAGACACGTAAGTTTGCGACTGCTCTAGCAGTAACCACATCGTACTGTTCACGGTCTGTTTTGACCTGTTCTTCTGCACGCGTATTATAAACATGGATGTTTTCTAAATGCAGCCGATTCATTACTTCTTGTAAGAATGTGCACCGTTTTCCTGTTGGTTCAATGAGTGACACATCTAATTCTGGTTTGACAATTTTCCAAACCAGTCCTGGAAACCCCGCTCCAGTTCCAACATCTGCTATTTTTCCAAAGATCTTGCCTTTCCCTAATGGCAAGATGGAATCGTAGAAATGTTTCTCTAATATTTCACCATGTTCTGTGATGGCTGTGAGATTCATTTTCTCGTTCCACTCAACCAAAAGCTGGGCGTATTGTTCAAGTTGTTTTACTTGTGTTTCTGACAATGAAATTTGTAGCTCTGCTGTTTTTTCTATGAGTTCTTGTATTGTCATAATCTCTGTGTGACCTATTCTATCACCATCACGTCCCCTGTGAAAGATGAAAATATGTTGATAACTTTTTTATCCACAATTGTGGAGAATTTTTATTTGCACAATCTGTGGTCTCTTTATCTTATTTGTGGATAAAATAGTTTTCCACAAATTGTAAATAAGCTTTATTTTAAGTCGCTATTTACAATGAATGATGCGTTAGGTAATGTCTCTATCCAGTCGCAGAATGCACGCCATTCTGGTAAACGGTGTGTCTTGCGCTGTGCGTAAATTGTCTTTAGCTGACGGTAGTTTGTTGTCATACGTGCTGTAATTCTAAAACCTGCTGGATTGGAATACAGAATCTCAAGATACTTCATCTTAGCTTCTTCATTTAACTCTGTCACATCTTCTCCAGCTGATTTCTTATCGGAAATCTCTTGTGTTAATTCGTTATAGGAATTAACTTTTTCTTTCATGATTTCGATAATACGTGGGTCTGTATAGGAGATATACACCTCATCTAGGTTAAACTTAGTGATACGGTGCATTGTGGATTGTGAACTGATAAAGTCTAGGAAGTGATATCGTTCCGCTTCCACCCATGCCTTGTTTGTAAATGTGAGGTCGAACTGCACGATAATTCCATTTAAGAAGTTATCATGTCCACTGCCCGGCTTAGCATTCGCAAGTGCGTGTGTTCGTGGAACAATTGTTCCGTCTACTTTTTTTAAATCAACAGCCATTGGATATTTTGAACCCATGACCGCAGATTCCATTCCATAGACATTTACATTTGATACTACGTCTGTGTATTTCATTTCTTATCTTCCCTTTCCTTGTTTGATAGCTATCGCAAGTACTGCGATATCGGCTGGGTTCACACCTGAAATTCTGGATGCTTGTCCCATCGTAGCTGGTTTATACTTCATTAGCTTTTGTCTACCTTCAATCGATAGATTATCAACTTCATCATAATTAAAATTGACTCCAAGCTTGATACTGTCCATCTCCTTTAGCTTATTGGCCTCTCGTTTTGCCTTTTCGATATAGCCTGCATATTTTAGTTCGATATCGCATTGGTTTGCGATTTCTTCATCAGCTTCTTCACCAATCGTAGCAAGAAGCTCCTTTGTTGTAACGTTTGGACGTCTTACTAAGTCAATACCATTAATACCAATATGTGCATCACTTTCATATCCAAGTGATGTTAGGTATGCATGTACTTTTTCTTCATCTTGTACAAATGTTGTTTCCGATAGATGTTGTTCTAACTTTTTGATGTTTTCCATCTTTGCTAGATACGCATCATATCTTTCTTGACTGACAAGCCCAACCTGACGTCCATATTCAATCAATCTTTGATCAGCGTTATCATGTCTTAACAACAATCTAAACTCTGCACGAGATGTTAATAAACGATATGGCTCTAATGTGCCTTTGGTTGTTAAATCATCAACTAATACACCGATATACGCTTCGTTCCTTGCTAGAATGAGTGGTTCTTTCCCATCCAGCTTCATACATGCGTTAATACCTGCAAGTAAACCCTGTCCAGCAGCTTCCTCATAACCAGATGTTCCGTTTACTTGACCTGCCGTAAATAGATTTTCGATAATCTTGGATTCAAGGCTTGGCTTCATTTGAATTGGATCGATTGCATCGTATTCAATTGCGTATGCATATTTCTTGATAATTGCGTTTTCAAAGCCAGGAAGCGAATGTACCATCTTCTCCTGTATATCTCTTGGAAGAGATGTGGAGAATCCCTGTAGGTAGATTGTATCTAACTCTAATGATTCTGGTTCTAAGAATAATAGATGTCTTGGTTTATCTTGGAAACGTACTAGCTTATCTTCAATGGATGGACAATAACGAGGTCCTACTCCCTTTACAACACCAGAGTACATACTGGATTTATTGAGGTTTTCCAAAATATATTCATGTGTTTCTGGGGTTGTATATGTCATATGACAAGATACTTGCTTGTCATATGGTAATACATCTTCTCTTGTGGTTAATTCTGAGAAATGTAAAAAACCTTCTGTGCCTGGTTCTAGTTTTGTTTTACTAAAATCAATTGAAGAACGTAGAATTCTTGGTGGTGTTCCTGTCTTTAATCGGAAGGTTCTTAAACCCAACTCTCGTAAAAACTCTGATAAGTCTCCTGTCGTAGGCTCAAGATCTGGACCACCCGGTGTAACTTCGGATGAAATCATATTTACACCTGCCATGTATGTGCCTGTTGTTACAATCACAATTTTGGCATTTAGGACTGTTCCATCTTTTAATGTAACACCTGTGACTTTGTTGTTGGTTACGTTTAGCTTACTTGCCATTCCTTCAATGACAGTGAGGTTTTCTTGTTTCAAACAGACATCTTGCATCATTTTTTTATATGCAAGCTTATCCGACTGTACACGAAGTGCACGTACACCCGGGCCCTTTGCCCCATTTAACATTTTGAATTGAAGTGCTGTCTTATCTGCAGTAATCGCCATTTGGCCACCTAAAGCGTCAATTTCTCGTACTACAATTCCTTTTGCTGGTCCACCTACCGATGGATTACATGGCATCTTACCAATATTTTCTATCTTCAATGTGAGAAGACATGTATTCTTTTTTAATCGTGCAGCAGCCAGTGCAGCTTCAATACCCGCATGGCCACCACCGATGACGATAATATCAAAATCACTCATTGTTTATTTCTTCCACCATTTCCTTTAATTCGTCAGGTATATTTGGGGAAAGTATTTCAAATCTGATTTTGCCTTCCAAACCCTGATGCTTGGCCAACAAACGATACATCGTTAGCCGTCCTATATATTCGCGAATCTTTTGAGGTTGTTCCTTAACTTGTGATACGAATGGAATCGCAATTTGTATCTCATTTCCATTCATATATATGCACTCTGTATTACTGCCACGAATTAACTCCCAGCCAGATTCTTTCACTTTTTGTTTTGCGTATCGTTCAAGTGTACGTTGTTGTCTTTCATTTCCACGATCTTGCCCAATCTCTTGAGAGATGACCGCTAGATAGTGCTTTGTGGCATCTTCTTTAAAGATTTCTTCTGGGGTGATATTTGGATTTGCGCTCCAGAGGTCGATGCCATGTTTTTGTGCTTGTTGTAAAATCTTGGCAGTTATCTTTGGACTATCTTTATCTAGATAGCAATAACTTTCAAGATTGTTTTGTATAGAAATACCTACATCTTCTGGATAAATAGGTGACAAGAAGAACACAACATTTGTCAGATATAAACAGTTCATCTGCGGTGGTATATTTCCACGAGATGCTTTTTCTATCGCTGCGTAGAGTCCATCTTGTGTGTCATATCCAGTGGAATCACCATAACGATTCCACATCTGCTTAAGTGAAAGATTTATTTCAGAATCATAATGTGCATAGCCAATCAAAGCTTTCTTACGTCCATGATTTGGTCTTGCGAAGAAGAATAGTAAATCTCCTTTGTGGAAATCTGTAAACTTCTTATTGGATAATCGCCAAAATAGTATCGATTGATTTCGGCATAAGCGATGATATGCAAGCATCTTTTCATCTGTTACATATGCAATAGATCCCATTATGATTCCTCCTTTCTATCTCACTTAGAACAATCCGTAGATCTCTCCATTTTCATCAATACCCATATTTACTGCTGCAGGTACCTTTGGAAGTCCTGGCATTGTGAGTACATTGCCTGTATAAACAACTACGAATCCTGCACCAGCAGATACTGAGATGTCTGTAATATGTGTCACAAATTTTTCTGGTCTTCCTTTCAGGGTAGGATCATCACTCAGCGATAATGGTGTCTTCGCCATACATACTGGTAACTTGTCCCATCCATGTTTAATAAAGTCCTGAATCTTTGTCTTTGTAAGTTCACTAAATTCTACATGAGGTGAACCATAAACTGTTTCACAAATCTTTGTAATCTTTGTTTCAATGGAGGCTTCCACATCATAGATTGGTTGATACTTGCATGCATGGTCTGTAATCTCTACAACTTTATCTGCTAGATCTAACATACCATCGCTACCTTTTGCCCACCCATCAGCTTCCGCAACTGGATAGTTATTTCTTTGACACCATGCAAGTAGTGCATCCACTTCTTCTTTACTATCTTTTGCGAATTTATTGATGGCAACAATAAATGGAAGCTTGAAGCTTTGCACTGTTTCAATATGTTTTTGTAAGTTCTTCGCACCTGCAAGCATAGCCTCAATATTTGGTTGATCAAGACTTTCTTGTTCAATACCACCATGCATCTTGAGGGCACGAATCGTTGCGACTACTACAACTGCAGAAGGTTCTAGTTCTGCTAAGCGGCACTTAATATCTAAGAATTTTTCAGCACCTAAATCTGCACCGAAGCCCGCTTCAGTCACAACGTAATCGGCTAACTTAAGTGCCATCTTAGTAGCGATAACCGAGTTGCATCCATGCGCAATATTTGCGAACGGTCCACCATGTATGAATGTTGGAGTATGTTCCAAAGTTTGTACTAAGTTTGGATTGATAGCCTCCTTCATAACAACCGTGGCAGCACCAGCAGCTTGAATATCATCTACAGTTACTGGTTGATCATCATATGTATACGCAACTACCGCTCTGCCAATTCTCTTTTCAAAATCTTGTAGGTCTTTTGAAAGACATAAGATAGCCATCACTTCAGAGGCTACTGTAATGACAAAGTGATCTTCTCTTTCAACTCCATTTGATTTCTTCTTCTGTGCAATCGTAATGTCACGTAATGTACGATCATTCATATCTAAGCAACGCTTCCAAGTAACTCTTGCCGGATTGATATTGAGTGGATTGCCTTGGAAGATTGAATTGTCTAAGAGTGCTGCTATTAAGTTATTGGCTGTTGTGATTGCATGCATATCACCTGTGAAGTGTAGATTGATAGATTCCATTGGAACTACCTGTGCATATCCTCCACCTGTTGCACCACCCTTTAAACCAAATACCGGTCCTAATGATGGTTCACGTAAACACGCCATCACATTCTTGCCAACTTTGGATAATCCATCTGCTAATCCAATCGTCGTTGTGGACTTTCCTTCACCTGCTTTTGTTGGGTTGATTGCAGTTACTAATACCAGTTTCCCATCTGGTTTATCTGCTAGTGTTTCCATGAGTTTGATGTTTACTTTAGCTTTTTCTTTGCCATACATTTCCAAGTACTCTTCTGGAATTCCTGCTTTGTGCGCAATTTTATCAATTGGCTCTAGGATAGCTGCTTGTGCAATCTTTAAATCTATGTTCATAGAAACACCTCTTTTCTATTTCATCCTGCGACGATCCGCTAATGCGTGTGCAAGTGTCATTTCATCTGCATAATCTAACATTCCTCCTGATGGAAGACCGTGTGCAATTCGAGTTACTAACACATGTGGGTAACGTGATGTAATGAGTTTATCTAAATACATCGCTGTTGTTTCACCATCAATCGTGATGTTTGTGCCTAAAATCACTTCTTCTGCCTCAGGTAGTCTTGCAAGTAATGACTCAATGTTCAAGTCATTTGGCATAATTCCTTTACTCGAGGAAATCAAACCATTCAATACGTGGTATGTACCACGATATTCTGCTGTCTTTTCCATTGCGATAACATCTTTAGGAGACTGTACGACGAAGATTTGTTTTTGATTACGACTGTCATCACGACAGATTTCGCACTCCTCTTTCTCCGAAAGATTTCCACATATCCTACAATGGGTTATCTTTTCATGAACGTCATTAATTGCCTGAGCGAATTCTTTGGCTTCTTGAAGGTTCATTTCCATGATAGAAAACGCGTATCTTTCCGCTGTCTTTTCACCTACTCCTGGCAAGAATTTCAAACGTTCAATCAGTTCGGTTAAACTTTTTGGGTACATTCTTTACATCCCCGGAAGATTTAATCCACTTGTGGCTGAGCCAAGCTTGCTTTCTCTATCTTGGAACGCCTTCTCTACTGCTTCATTTACAGCAATTAAAATTAAGTCTTGCAAC
The DNA here is from genome assembly GCF_036323475.1 of Solobacterium moorei. Lineage (GTDB taxonomy): Bacteria > Bacillota_I > Bacilli_A > Erysipelotrichales > Erysipelotrichaceae > Bulleidia > Bulleidia moorei. The sequence continues at coordinate 14,835 of NZ_AP028934.1, read as the reverse complement.
ATTTCTTTATTGTCTACTGACATGAGATCATCTGCGATTTCCACAGACTGTACTTCATTTCTTCCGTTTACAACTACCTTTACGCCATTTCCACCAGCTTTACCTTCATATTCGGTGGCGTTTAGTTCTTCTTCGATTTTGCCGAGATTATCTTGCATCTGGCGAGCTTGTTCCATTAATTTCTGAATATCCATTTTCTATTCCTCTATTTCTAATATTTCAGGGTTAAACATTGCTTTTACTTTATCTTCTGCTGATACTTCTTGTGGCTTTTCAATTGTGTATCGAACAATTGATTTTGGCTGTGGCAAATTACCTAATTTTTTCAATTCGATAAATTTAAGAGTTGCATCTTTCATTGTGTCATTTGTAGCGATATACAACATCTTATCAATACCTAAAGTTTCTCTTACAAATTGATATAACTCTTGGTTCATCTTCGGTTCATTCATTCGATTTGCGAGTACTTTAGAATCTGTAACTAATACAACACAATCTGGCCCACTCGCAACAATCCTTGTCTCTTCTAGTAGTGCTGTATACTTCTTGCTTTCCATATCAAATAAGCTATGAATCTTGTTGAACTTCTCATCATCTTTGTATTTAATTGCTTTTTGGCATTGCACAAGAAGCGTTAAGATCTCATCAATCGATAATTCATTTGAGCTTGTAGAAACTATTGTCTTTACTGGTTTTGATAGTTTTTGTTCTTCCTTAATTACCTGTGGTTGTTCTACTGGCTTTTCTGGTTCTTTAAGCTCTACTGTAGGAACAACATATCCACCTTCTTTTTGTTGAGCAGCAACTTCAACGCGCTTTTCAACTACTAGTGTTTCTGCAATCGGTTGTATTATTAGACCCAAACAAATTACTTCAAAACAGCTTGCGGAAGAGGTCGCAATTCTAAACTTATCTTTAGAATCAAACAGCTTTTCAATTATATGCATGCATGTTTGCTGTGATAAGGTTCCTGATAGTTTTTCAGCCTGTTCTTTTGATATTAGTTTTAATAATTTATCTTTCTTCGTAGAATGATAAATTACTACATCCTTTAAAATATCAATCATTCCATCCGTAAACTTTTGGAAGTCGATACCTTGGTGTTCATATTTCTTAATTCTTGTTAAGATATCTTCTAAGTTACCTGCATGAATTGAATGAATTAAGTTTATCTTTTCTTCAACAGATGCTAGTCCATAGATATGATCTACTTCTTCTGCTGTAATGTGATCGCTTGTATAGGATGCACATTGGTCCATAATACTTAGCGCATCACGCATACCACCATCACATAACACTGCAATATTCTCTGCCGCTTCTTCATCTAAGTAGATATTCTCTTTCTTAGCGATATCTAATAGATGATCCTTGATTTGATCTTTACGTAATTTTGTAAAATCAAAGCGCTGGCATCTTGAAATGATGGTTGGGAGTAACTTTTGTGGGTCTGTTGTGGCTAGTACAAAGATAACATTTTCTGGTGGCTCTTCTAATGTCTTCAGTAATGCACTGGATGCAGCACTAGATAACTGATGAACCTCGTCAACAATATAAACTTTGTGATGTCCTTGCATAGGTGCAAGCTTACTGCGATCAATTAAATCACGGATATCTTCCACGTGAGTTTCGTTCGCGGCGTTAATCTCAATTATATCTGGATGTGTCCCATTATTTGCGGCTATACAATTATCGCATTCTTCACATGGAGCCTTCTCTGGATGTTCGCAGTTTACTGCTTTTGCAAGAAGTCTTGCCATTGTGGTTTTCCCTGTACCTCTTGGACCACAAAAAAGGTATGCGTGGCCTACTTTATGTTCACGCACTGCATTCTTAATTGATTGAACTATATACTCTTGTCCTACTACTTCTTCGAAGTTTGCAGAACGATATTTTTGATATAACGCTTGCTTTGACATTACTTTTCTCCCAGTATATTCATTATAACAAAATTCCTACATTCACATGTAGGAATTCACTGTATATTGGCTTTATTTTTCTGTTTTTTCTCTTTTATGATTTCTCGTTTTTTACGGAAGTAATTTGTAAGTATTTCACTACACTCTTTTTGTAGGATATTTCCGACTATATTTGGATAATGATTGAGTCGATTTATCTTCTTTAAGTCAATTACTGTCTCTAAGCAACCACCTTTTGGGTCTTGAGTACCATAATATACTGTTCTGATACGAGAAAGGTTGATAATTCCTGTACACATCATACATGGTTCTAGCGTTACATATAAGTCGCAATCATTTAGACACCAGTTTCCTTTTACTTCTGCTGCTTTCTGGATTGCCATCATTTCTGCATGTGCATATGCTTGATTTAGTTGTTCTTTGAGATTATGTCCACGTGAAATAACTTCTCCATCGCATACTATGACACATCCAACAGGCACTTCATCGATTTCTTCTGCTTTTCTAGCTTCTTCTAGAGCTAGTTCCATATATTCTTCGTGTGTTTTCATAAAATAAAAGTGGCACACGCGATACAGGGACATCTATGGCTGCTGCCTTCCGGCCCTGACCAGGTTCAATGTATATATGCTGCGCCATGTATGATTATAGCAAATTTATCGTACTTGTCCAAGAGTGTATTTTAAAAGAATTGTTTCACGTGAAACAATCCTTCGTGTTTTAGAAACTCTTCTTCTTTGTTGGAGGAACAATCTTTTCCTGTCCACCCATATATGGTCTGAGTGGTTCTGGAATGTTGAGTGATCCATCTTCATTTAAGTTATTTTCAACAAATGCGATTAACATACGAGGTGGAGCTACTACTGTGTTATTTAGTGTATGTGCAAAATAATTGCCTTTTTCACCCTTGATGCGAATTCCAAGTCTTCTAGCCTGTGCATCACCTAAGTTAGAGCAGCTTCCAACTTCAAAATATTTCTTCTGACGCGGAGACCAAGCTTCAACATCACAACTCTTTACCTTAAGATCCGCTAAGTCACCAGAGCAGCATTCCAATGTTCTTACAGGAATATCTAAGGAGCGGAAGAAATCTACACTATTCTGCCATAACTTATCATACCAATCCTTTGATTCTTCCGGTTTACATACTACAACCATTTCTTGTTTTTCAAATTGGTGTACACGATAGAGACCTCTTTCTTCAATTCCATGTGCACCAACTTCCTTACGGAAACATGGGCTATATGAAGTTAAAGCATATGGTAAATCTTCTTCTTTTAAGATCTGTCCCATAAAACGCCCAATCATAGAGTGTTCTGATGTACCAATGAGATATAGATCTTCACCCTCAATTTTATACATCATATTTTGCATTTCCGCAAAGCTCATAACACCTGTTACAACACTACTATGAATCATGAATGGAGGAATGAAATATGTAAATCCTCGATTGATCATAAAGTCTCTAGCGTAAGATAAGATAGATGAATGTAATCGAGCAATATCACCTTGTAAGTAATAGAAACCATTGCCTGATGTTCTACCTGCACTATCAATATCAATACCTGCAAGCTTTTCTAAAATATCTGTGTGATATGGAATTTCAAATGAAGGAACGAATGGTTCTCCGTATTTTTGAATTTCTACATTTTCAGAATCATCTTTTCCAATAGGAACGGAAGAATCGATGATATTTGGAATCACCATCATTCTATTTTTAATTTCTTCCGCAAGCTTAGCTTCTTTAACCTCTAAACTTTCCAACTCCGCATCCATATCCTTTACAGATTGTTTTGCTTGTTCTGCAGCTTCGATATTCTTATCTCTCATATAGAGACCAATTTGCTTGGAAATCTTATTTCTTTCTCCACGAAGATTATCTCCACGTGTTTTCGCTGCACGATACTCTGTATCCATGCTTTGTACTTCATCAACGAGTCCCAACTTTTCATCTTGAAACTTCTTCTTGATATTTTCTTTTACAAGTTCTGGATTCTCTCTAATTAGATTAATGTCTATCATAATTTACCTCTTCTCTAAAAATAAAAAAGCATCATCCATCAAAGGGACGATGTCAACGCGGTGCCACCCTTTTTGTTAAATTGTTTCACGTGAAACAATTTAACCACTTCATTAGCGATAACGGGACAACCGGAAAGTATTAGTTTCACTCAAGAGTGGATTCATACATCACAATGGCAACTCACATCACCCGTTACCTTTCTGAAAATGCTTTTGTACTACTATTCTCTATCAACGTATTTATAAAATAATCTAACAGTAAACAAAAATGGCCTATGGAAATGCGATGAAATCAAGTATTTCTCTTATATGTTCCGTTGAATAATATCAAATGTCGTAAAATTCTATCCATCTTTGGCCACAGTTCTACTGCACCTTTTACTCTAAACAGATATACAAACCAATTTAAATAGGATTGTAGATTAGTCATTCTCATCCCAATGAAGCGATAGATATACCTTTTTAACCACGAGCACATATTGTTTATCAATGCCATGTTCTCTAGATATTCTTTGTCGTGTGTATTGGCTTTATAGAATTCTTCTTTCAAATCTAATTCTTTTATCAGCTTGTCATGTGCTCTTTCGCCATCATGTACTAGTGTTGATCCGGAAGCGATATGATTCTTTAGTGCTTCAAAGATACGTGAAGCAGATGGCTTTCCATGACCACAAATAGCAGCGTATGTATTTTTGTGACAATCGATTGCCACAACGATACAGAGTTGGCTCTTAGATAATCCTCTCTTCTTGTCTAGGCCATTTTTGTTTACTGTTAGATAAAATAATTTAATCATTTTGACATAAATTTGTCAATGTAGCAAAACAGTGATATATTTATGATGATTGAATAACTCAGTTGTTTTAATAATAAGGAGAATAGGTATGGCAAAAAAGTCGCAGTACAAACAAAAGTTAGAGTATAACAACAACTACAACAGAAACAACTACCGCTCATTCTCAGTCCGCTTTAATAATAAAGTTGAGAAAACAGTTATCGCTTGGCTTGAAGCTAAAGAATCTGTAAAGGGTTACTTATGTGATCTAATTATTGCAGATATGGAAAAGAATGCAAAAAAGACTGCCTCAAAGAAAACAACTAAGAAGGCAACAGTAAAGACTGAAAAGAAATCTGCCAAAAAAACTACTCCGGCTAAGAAAGTCGCAAAACCAGTAGCTAAAAAGACAGTTACTAAGCCTGCTGCAAAGAAAGTTACTAAGAAGACAGTCACAAAACCAGTAGCTACAAAGAAAGCACCAAAAAAGGCAACAGTAACAAAGAAAGCTGCTAAACCAGCAAAGAAGACTACAAAGAAAAAGTAATCTTAAATTAAAACTTCTGCATTTCGCTACGGAAGTTTTTTATTTGTTCAAACTAAAAAAGGCAGAGTGATTTATTCACCCTGTCCTATTTTTATTCTTCTGAATCAGAATCTGTTCCATCTTCCTCATTGTTATCAATGCTATCTTCTTCACCATCCGGTGTTTCTTCAAATACACCTTCATCTAATACTTCATTATGAGAGATATCTACAACTTCAGAATCTTCCTCTGGTTCAAGGATTGCTACAGATGACACAATATCATCCTTCACATTAATAACCTTCACACCTTGCGCAGAGCGGCTATATACAGATACCTGTTTTAGAGAAATGCGGATTACAATACCACCAGCCGTCATAATCATGCAGTCTTCATCGCCTCTTACAGCGCGCATACATACAAGCTTACCTGACTTCTGTGTAACATTAACCGTCTTGACGCCACGTGCACCACGGCGTGTCATACGATAATCAGCTAAAGATGACTTCTTACCAAATCCATTTTCTGTAATTGTTAAGATATATTCACCTTCAAGATTTGTTGCTAGACCGATAACGTATCCACCATCAACGTTAAAGCCCTTCACACCACGTGCTGTACGTCCAAGTGGACGAACTGTGTTTTCAAGGAAACGAACGGCCTTACCATTTGAACCTGCAATGATAATTTCCGCATTACCATCTGTACTTCTTACAAATGCAAGTTCATCATCTTCGTTTAACTTAATCGCAATTTTACCGTTCTTATTAATGTTTTCATATTCATCAAAAGTAGTACGTTTGATAATACCTTGCTTTGTAACAAAGAATAAGAACTTTGAATCATGGTCTTGACTATATGGTACAAGAGCACGAATATTCTCTGTCTTCTCCATACTGATTAGGTTGATTGCAGGAATACCCTTACTTGTTCTGCTGAATTCAGGAACGTTATATCCTTTGATACGATATACCTTACCTTTATCTGTAAATACTAATAAGTGGTCATGTGTAGACATACTGATAAACTGATCAATAATATCATCCTTATGGAGTTCCATACCCTTGATGCCCTTACCACCACGGTTTTGTACATGATATGTATCTGTTGTTAAACGCTTAATATATCCATTTGAAGATAACGTAATAATAATGTTTTCAACAGGGATCAAGTCTTCATCTTCTACATCAGCGATTGCATCAATAATCTCACTACGACGTGGATCATTGAACTTCGCCTTCACTTCACTTAATTCATCACGAATAATCTGTAATACTCTTGCATGGTTAGAAAGAATATCTTGGAAATCCGCAATCTTAATCAATAGATCTTGGTATTCATTTTCAATCTTTTCACGTTCAAGACCAGTTAGTCTTCTAAACTGCATATCTAAGATTGCCTTTGCTTGAATTTCATCTAATCCAAAGCCTTCCATCAAACGTGGCATCGCTTCATTAGGATCACGAGAATCACGAATTGTATGAATAATCGCATCAAGATTATCAACCGCAATACGTAAACCTTCTAAGATATGTGCACGATCTTGTGCTTTCTTTAAATCAAACTGCGTACGACGTACAATAACTTCATCCTGGAATGCGATATATCCCTTTAGAAGGTCAATCATACTAGCTTGGCGAGGAACACCATTGAATAATACAACATTGTTTACACCAAAGTTTGATTGAAGAGGTGTAGAGCGATATAGCTGATTTAACATAACATCTGGTTGGATGTCCTTACGTAGTTCAATCACAACACGAATACCATCCATATTGGATTCATCACGTAAGTCAGTAATACCTTCAATAACCTTATCTCTAACTAGAGTAGCGATTCTCTCTACTAAACTAGCTTTATTTACCATATAAGGTAGTTCATATACTACGATACGAGATTTGCCATTTGGCATTTCTTCAATCTTTGTTTTTGCACGCATAATAACCGATCCACGACCAGTTTCAAACGCTTGACGGATTCCCGATCTACCTAAGATATATGCACCAGTAGGGAAGTCAGGTCCCTTCATGTAATTCATTAGTTCAGTCGCTGTAATTTCTGGGTTATCCATGACCGCAAAAATTCCATCGATTGTTTCTCCTAAGTTATGAGGGGCAACATTGGTTGCCATACCAACCGCAATACCAGAAGAACCGTTTACGATTAAGTTTGGATAACGTGATGGTAAAACTGTAGGTTCTTTTTCTTGACCATCATAATTATCAATCATATCTACTGTATCTTTTTCAAGATCACGTAACATTTCTACCGCAATCTTAGACATACGTGCTTCGGTATAACGCATCGCAGCTGGATCATCACCATCCATCGAACCAAAATTACCATGTCCATCAACTAATACAGTTCTCATATTCCATGGTTGTGCTAAATAAACTAACGCACCATAGATAGAAGAGTCACCGTGTGGGTGATATTTACCCATCGTATCACCGACAATACGTGCACTCTTACGATATGCCTTGTCAGGTCCGATGTTCATCTCATGCATGGAGTAAAGAATTCTTCTCTGTACAGGCTTTAAGCCATCACGCACATCTGGTAATGCACGTGATACAATAACTGACATCGAATACTCCAAGAAGTCACGACGAATTTCTTTTGTTAATTCTGTTTCTGTAATGTGTCCAGGATCAAAATTACTTTCGTCAAATTCCATAAAATCATCTAAAGCCATTGTAATTTATCTCCTTTCTTAGAAATCCAAGTTTTCCGCAAAGTGCGCGTTTTCAACAATAAAGTTCTTACGTGGTTCAACCTCTTCACCCATCAACATTGTAAAGTTATAGTCTGCTGCTTCCGCATCACCTACTGCAACTCGAATCAATGTACGATTCTTAGGATCCATTGTTGTTTCCCACAACTGTTCAGGATTCATTTCACCTAATCCCTTATAACGTTGAATACTGAGACGATCGCCTAGTTCACGTTTTACTTCTTCTAACTGATTATCTGTATATGCATAACGCACTGTCTGACCCTTTTGAACCTTATAGAGTGGTGGTTGTGCAATATAGATATAACCCTGTTCCAATAATGGCCGTAAATAACGATAGAAGAATGTTAATAGCAATGTACGAATATGTGCACCATCGACATCGGCATCGGTCATAATAACAATCTTGTGATAACGTAATTTTTCAAGATCAATTTCATCACTAACACCACAACCAAAGGCAGTAATCATTGAACGAATTTCCGCATTTTCATAAATACGAGACTGTCTAGCCTTTTCTACATTTAGAATCTTACCTCTTAACGGTAGAATTGCCTGAAAGTGTGAATCTCTTCCTTGTTTTGCGGAACCGCCGGCTGACTGTCCCTCGACGATATAAATTTCACAGATAGACGCATCCTTAGATGAGCAATCTGCTAGCTTACCAGGAAGTGGACTTACTTCTAAAGCACTCTTTCTTCTTGTTAATTCACGTGCCTTCTTAGCTGCCATACGTGCTTGTGAAGCTAAAGCAACCTTTTCTAAGATAACCTTTGCCTCATCTGGATTTTCCATCAGATAACGCTCTAATTGTGTACCAAAGATATCTGAAACAATCTTACGTACTTCAGAGTTACCTAATTTTGTCTTTGTCTGTCCTTCATATTGAGGATCTGGATGTTTAACGCTGATAACAGCTGTTAAACCTTCACGACAGTCATCCGTTGTTAGATTATCATCCTTCTCCTTTAAGAAACCTGTATCACGTGCATACTTATTAATGACACGATTTAACGCAAGACGAAATCCTTCTTCATGTGTTCCACCTTCAGCTGTATTGATATTGTTACAAAAAGTATAAATATTAGGATTATAACCATCATTATACTGACAAGCTACTTCTACCTGAATATTACTTTCATAACCTTCACTGTAAATAATTTCATGATTTACAACATCACGATTACGATTTAAGAATTCAGTATATTGTTTCAAACCACCATCAAACTTAAATACATAATGACGCTTGGCTTCATCTTCTTCGCGTAAGTCATTAAACTTTAAACAAATACTCTTATTTAAGAAAGCTAGCTGACGTAAACGGTCACGTAAAATATCATGTTCATATGCAACTGTCTCCGTAAAGATTGTTGGATCAGCTTTAAAGCGAACTGTCGAACCATGTTTATCTGCAGGACATGTTCCCTTTTCTACAAGAGTTCCTACTGGATGCCCACCATTTTCAAAACGAATATAGTATTCTTTTCCATCATGGAAAACAGTTACTTCTAACCAACTACTTAACGCATTTACAACAGATGCACCTACACCATGTAAACCACCGGACACTTTATAAGCTCCTCCACCGAATTTACCACCAGCGTGTAAGACAGTAAAAATGGTTTCAATTGTAGATTTACCTGTTTTTTCATGAATACCCGTAGGCATACCACGACCATCATCTTCAACTGTAATAATGTTGTCTTTATCAACAGTTACAGTAACCGTTGATGCATATCCAGCCATAGCTTCATCAATACCATTATCAACTATTTCCCAAACAAGGTGATGTAAACCCTTTGAAGAAGTTGAAGCGATATACATACCTGGTCTTTTACGTACAGCTTCTAGGCCATCTAAGACCTGAATATCAGAGTCGTTATAAGTGTGGGTAACTTTCATATCCATCTCTTGTCCTAATACAAGTTCACTATTTTCAGATACTTCAGTTACCTGCTCTAATTTATCGCTCATTACTTACCTCCTGTAAGTGGAAAAATCTTTCCACCTTCTATACGAAATTCCGTCATATCTGCATGTTTCAAAAAATCAGGAATTTCCGTCGTCGTGATAATGCATTGAAAATCACGCTGTACCATCTGTAATAATTTCTTTTGGCGACTATAATCTAATTCACTTAATACATCATCCAAAAGTAAAATTGGTTGTTTCTTCGTCATTAACTTAATGTAATTTAGTAAAGCTAATTTAAATGACAACATAACCATTCTCTTTTGACCTTGACTTGCAAAGTAAATCAGATTTTGATCATCCATCTTAAATATCAAGTCATCTAAATGAATACCAACTTTTGTAATATGATATTCCATATCCTTCTGACGTGATTCTCTATGAATTTCTAAAATCTTTTCTTCTAGTTCTTCTGTATCCTCAACAAAAGTTTTATACGCAATTTCAAGCTTGATTTGACTACCAGATAATTCCTGATAAATCTTAGAAATTACAGATTGAATTACTTCTATAAACTTTCTTCTTTCACGGATAATATGTGCTTCCACCTTAGACATTTGTTCATCTAGAATATCTAGATAATTGAAATCAATTTTGTCACTCTTTAACAAAGCATTTCTATCTTTTAAATACATTTGAAATTGATTTAACGATAATAAATATTTCGTAGAAACTTTTGTAATTTCCTGATTCATGACGCGTCTTCTCTCTTTTGGTTGATCACTGAAAATTCTAAGATCATCCGGAGAAAATAAGACAACATTCAATAAACCGATGAATTCACTACTTTTTTTAAGTGGTCTTTTATGAATCATCAGAGTTTTTCCATTTGGATGAATAATAACTTCAATATCTTTTTCATCTGTATCCACAAATTTACAATCAATTCCAGCAAACATCTCATCATTGCGAATCAATTTCTTATCATCAACGATACGATGTGATCGAGTTAGTGAAAGATAAACTAAACTCTCTAATAGATTTGTCTTCCCTTGGGCATTTGCGCCTGTAATTAGATTGATACTTGGATTAAACTCTATATATGCACTCTCATAGTTTCTAAAATTTCTTAATTGAATATTTTTGATATACATTAGAAAACCACATAAGTCTTTCCTTCAATTTTTACTTTGTCGCCTGGATAGAGTTTTCTACCTCTACGATTCTCTTTTTCACCATTCACAACAATATCCATTTCCTTAATTCTTAGCTTTGCTTCACCACCAGTGGAGACGATGCCAGAGAGTTTCATAAATTGCTGTAAAGTAATGTATTCTGTTGTGATTTTTTCCATCGTAAACTCCTTCATAAAAACCTTAAAAAAAACCAAAATAATTATATCATAAAAAACACAAAAAATCCTTTATACAAAGGCATTTATGAACATTATTTATATCAAAAAATTAATCCTAAAATTATTACATTTTTTGATAAAAAAACTATGAAATCTATACAACTTTTTCGCTATAGATTTATACAAAGCCTCTGAATTATTTTACTCAATCTAAATGCCAATACTTCTTTATATTTTATTTTCTAACAGTAAACAAAAATGGCCTAGACAAGAAGAGAGGATTATCTAAGAGCCAACTCTGTATCGTTGTGGCAATCGATTGTCACAAAAATACATACGCTGCTATTTGTGGTCATGGAAAGCCATCTGCTTCACGTATCTTTGAAGCACTAAAGAATCATATCGCTTCCGGATCAACACTAGTACATGATGGCGAAAGAGCACATGACAAGCTGATAAAAGAATTAGATTTGAAAGAAGAATTCTATAAAGCCAATACACACGACAAAGAATATCTAGAGAACATGGCATTGATAAACAATATGTGCTCGTGGTTAAAAAGGTATATCTATCGCTTCATTGGGATGAGAATGACTAATCTACAATCCTATTTAAATTGGTTTGTATATCTGTTTAGAGTAAAAGGTGCAGTAGAACTGTGGCCAAAGATGGATAGAATTTTACGACATTTGATATTATTCAACGGAACATATAAGAGAAATACTTGATTTCATCGCATTTCCATAGGCCATTTTTGTTTACTGTTAGATTTTATTTTAAATTAAATTATAAAAATCCCAAGAGAATATCATGATTGAAATGATTTCTCTTGGTTTAAAATACTATATTTAATTAGTTATAAGTTCTAACTGGAAGAACAAGTTGTAAGATAGTAGGATCTTCTTCACTACTGAGAATAAATGGTCTCATTTCTCCTACAAATTCAATCTTTAATTTATCTCCTCTAATTGATCTAGCAGCTTCCATGACATAATTACCTGAGAAACTGATATCTAAAGGTTCACCAGTGAATGTACCAACTAATGTTTCATGGGATTCACCAATTTCCTGGCTCTTATTTGTTAATACAATCTCATCAGTAGAACATTGTAGACGGTTAATCGTCATATTATCTGTCTTAATAAATGTTGTACGGTCAATTGCGTGAATTAAATCACTACGATTAATTTCTAATGTATATTTGAATTCTTTTGGAATTAAGCGATCTGTTTCTGGATATCCACCATCTAATAATCTTGTTTGTAAAATCATATCTTCATTTACAAATTGTGCTTTCTTATCATTCAAGTAGATTTGAATTTCTCCAGAATCATCACCAATCATTGTAGACTTTACTTCATTTAAAGACTTAGAAGGAATTGTTACATTAAAGTTATCAGAACTTGTAAATGGAATTGTCTTCTTCGCTAGACGATAAGAGTCAGTGGCTGTACAGCATAAAGTATTATCAGAAAGATGGAAGTTAACACCTGTTAATACAGGTTTTGTTTCTTTGATGGAAGTCGCAAATGTTGTTTGTTCAATAATATCTGACATAACACTAGAAGAAATTACAACAGAGTTTGCAGGTTTAGAAAAATCAATTGTTGGATAATCATGTGGATTCATACCATTGATTTTAAATACAGCTGAATTACCTGAGAACTTTGTAAGTGATCCATCAATAATCTCAACATGAATTTCTTCGCTATCAATCTTGCGTACGATTTCTAGTAAGTATTTAGATTCAATTAAGATATATCCTTCTTCTAAGATATTTAATTTATTCTTATCGTCTGCTGTGATAGTGTGCTGAATAGAAATATCCGCATCACTACCAGTCACGACCATAGAGTTATCTTTAACATCAATCTTTAATCCTCTTAAAGATGTCTGTGGAGAATTTGGTGAGATAGCTCTAGATACTAACTGTAATGTGTTATAAAACTCTGTTTTAGAAATTGTTAAATTCATATTTTTTTCTCCCGTGTATTTAAAGTATTTTAAGTATTTATTCTTATTAAGTATGTGGATAATGTGGAAAACTCTTAGAAAGCCTTTATTTACTATACTATTCTATCATTGTAGCCTGTTATTTTACAGTGGATAAAATTGTGAATAACTTAAGCTTTCAAGTAATCTTCAATTTCTTTTACTGCTGCGGACATTGCTTTATCTTTGGAAATTTGTGATTCAACTTTAGTACATGCACTAATGATTGTAGAGTGATCTCTACCACCAAACTCTTCGCCAATCTTAATATAAGAAATATCAAGTAATTTACGACATAAATAGATAGAAATATGTCGGGCATTCGCAATATTCTTTGTACGTGTTTTTGAAGTAACTTGTTGTCTTGTTAAGCCATAATAATCTGCAACAACTTTAATAATCTTCTTTGGGGATAAGCCAGTTTTATCAGATACAACTGACTGATTCTTTAATGCATTCATAATCGTATCAAAACGAATACATCCTCCATCTGGTTGGAATTGAATTGCATAGAATAATACACGATTCCAAGCACCTTCTAGATCTCTAACATTTCCTGAGAAGTTAGACGCAATATAATTTAATCCATCTTGATCAACATCTTCAATGGAATAACTACTAGTTTTAATCTTCATTTGAAGAATTGCTAGAGATGTTTCAGATTCAGGAGAATCAATACCAACAGATAAACCGCTGGAGAAACGACTAATCAAGCGATCTTCAAGACCTTTAATTTCCTTTGGCAAACGATCAGAAGCAATACAAATTTGCTTACGATTATTCACTAATTCGTTATAAATTGTGAAGAATACCTCATGTGATTTTTCTTTACCAGCTAAGAATTGAATATCATCCACAAGTAATAAATCAACAGAGTACATATATTGCTTAAATTCATCAATTTTATTATTACGAATTGCATTTACAACTGTTTCAACAAACTTTAGAGATTCCGTATAATAAACCTTCTTTGTAGGATTTTCTTTTAATACATAATTAGCAATGGACATTAACAAATGTGTTTTTCCTAAACCTGAATTACCATAGATAAATAAAGGGTTAAAGAACTTACCAGGGCTCATTGCACAAGCTAATGCGGCAGCGTGACTCTCTCGATTACAGTCACCAACAACAAAATTATCAAAATTACGATCTTTTTGAATAGGTAGCGAAACGAAATCACTTGTATCAATCTTAGATATTGGTGCTGTCACTACTTTATGAATTGATAATTCATCTTTCAAATGTACTTCTACGATGAAATTGTGATCTACATTTAAAATATCGATAAAAGAAGCTTCAATTTCTTTATTCTGACTTTGTATAATTTGTTTATGAATAACAGATGGTGCCACAATAATTACTTTTTCATCTGTGATTGCATATAAAAAACATGGTCTAAAAAAATTCTCAATTATAACTCCATCAACAAGTTGGTTATCATTCAAATATTGAAGGAGATTGTCCCATACTTCCTTCAAATATTGTTCATTCCTTTGCTCCATAAAAATCCCCTTTATTAATACGCATTACTATTTTATGACTCTATTAAGGATAAATCTATAGTTAAAATGTTGATAATTTTTTTATCCACAACATAATAAT